>NZ_JAASAG010000001.1 GCF_012726265.1 Streptomyces sp. HNM0575
TGCGTCTGTGCGCGGGAGTTCGAAGGCTGCGGCGGCCGGGGCGGCGGCGGGTGCCGCCGCCGGGAACGCCGACCCCACCCAGGTGCTGCCCAACTCCCCGTCCGCCCAGCACCAGCAGGGTCCGGGCGGCGGCCAGTACGACCCGAACGCGGCGACCAGCTACATGCCGCAGTCCGGCGGTGCCGGGCAGGGGCCGGGCGGTGCCGGCGGCGACCGGCCCGGACAGGGCCCCAACGCCGACCCGACCCAGGTCATGCCGCCCGTGCCCGGGGCCCCGCCCCCGCCGGCGCAGTCCCCGGACGCGGGCATGCCCGACGGACCGCACCCCTGGGAGAACCAGCTGCGCGCGGCCCGCGACCGCAACGAGCAGACGCAGGTCCAGCCGCTCGACCCGAGCATGGACCCGCTGCGGCGCCGCCCGCAGCGTCAGGCGCCCCCGCAGCAGCCGCCGCAGGGCCGCCGCTCCCAGGCGCCGCCGCAGGACTACTACGGACGGCAGCAGCAGCGCCCGGCCCAGCCGCCGCCGCGGCGTTACGAGCCGGAGCCGCCGCCGCGCCGCGAGCCGCGCCCGAGGCGTGAGCCGAGGCAGCGCAGCGCGAATCCGATGCACATTCCCGGCCTGGGTTGTCTCAAGGGCTGCCTGTTCATGATCCTGCTTCTGGTGGTGGCGGCGGTACTGGTGTGGAATCTCACGCCGCTTCCCGAGTGGTGGGAGCAGGGCAAGAGTTTCTGGGAGTCCGTTCAGAACCTCTTCGACGAGATCGGGAATCTGATCGACAGCGCTCCCAAATAGCCTTCTGCGTACGTGAGTTCGGAGCGAGTTCAGAGATTTGTCGACTTCCTGGGAGGGAATTCCCCCTCGAAAGTGACGGTTAGTGCGCTCCGGGCCCCTCAACCCCCCTTCCGCCGCGTAGTTTTGTCGCTATGGCACGGAAGATCGGCAGTCGCTACACCGCTCACCGGATCCTCGGCCGCGGCAGCGCCGGCACGGTGTGGCTCGGTGAAGGCCCCGAGGGCCCCGTCGCGGTCAAGCTGCTGCGCGAGGACCTCGCCTCCGACGGGGAGTTGGTGGAGCGCTTCGTGCAGGAGCGCAGCGCCCTGCTCTGCCTCGACCACCCGAGCGTGGTGGGCGTCCGCGACCTCGTCGTGGACGGCGACGACCTCGCACTCGTCATGCAGCTGGTCCGCGGTACGGATCTGCGTACGCGCCTGGAGCACGACCGCCGCATCGCTCCGCAGCCCGCGGTCTCGATCGCGGCGGACGTGGCGGACGGCCTGGCGGCGGCGCACGCGGCGGGCATCGTCCACAGGGACGTCAAGCCGGAGAACGTACTGCTGGACGCGCTGGCCCCCGCGGGCCCCGGCGGTGCGCCGCCGGCGCTGCTCACGGACTTCGGCGTCGCCAAGCTGATCGACTCTCCCCGTACGACGCGGGCCACGTCGATCATCGGCACCCCCGACTATCTGGCGCCGGAGATCGTGGAGGGCCTGCCGCCCCGTGCGTCGGTCGACATATACGCGCTGGCCACCGTGCTCTACGAGCTCCTCGCCGGATTCACGCCGTTCGGCGGCGGGCACCCCGGCGCGGTGCTGCGCCGGCACGTCACCGAGTCGGTGGCCCCGCTGCCCGGCATCCCCGACGAGCTGTGGCTGCTGATCCACCAGTGCCTCGCCAAGGCCCCCGCCTCGCGGCTGCGCGCGGTCGAGGTGGCGGGGCGGCTGCGGGAGCTGCTGCCCGATCTGGAGGGCCTGCCGCCGCTGGACATCGACGAACAGCCCGAGGAGCCCTACGAGCCGTACGGCTCCTACGACCACGGCGGGACCTCCGACGGCGCCACGGGCTCCGAGGGCTCCGCGGGCTCCGGCGGGCGGTACGGGCCGGACGCGTACGCCGAGGACGGCTCCCGTGAAGCCCGTTCCGGCGGCCGTGCCGTGGCGGAGCGGGAGGGCGTGTCCGCCTCCACGGGAGGAGAGGGGCGTCCGCAGAGCGCGGGCGCCGGCGACTCGGGTCAGCCGGGCCGCTCCGGTCACGGCACGTCGGGGACGGGCCGCAGCCGCAGGGCCGCCGTGCCCCTGGTGCACGGCGGCGCGAGCCCCGACTCCAACCGCGACACCCATACGAGCATGCGCGTGCCCGGCGCCGACGAGCTCGCGGGCGGAGCGCACGGCACCGCCCGCACCCCACGCGCGGTGGGGGAGCCGCGTGCCGGCTCCGCGCGCAACCGGCTCTCGGCCGCGGCGGCGCGGCGCCGGCGCATCAAACTCGGCGCCGGGGCGGCCGTGATCGCGGCGGTCGCCGGTCTGGGCGGTTGGCTGGCGGCGTCCGGCGACGACGGTGAGACCACGCAGCCGGCGCCCGCCGTGGAACACCCGCAGGAGCCCTGACCGGCGGCCCCGGTCCGCAGCGCTCACCGGCGCCGGTCCGTGACCCGGACCGGCGCCCGGGACCCTGAACCCGGGACCCCGGTACGCGGCAGGGGCCCCGCCCGCGGGCGACCCGCGACGGCCCCGTGAGCGCTGCGTCCGCACCCCGTCCGTACCCCCGCCCCGGGCAGGAACGGCCCGGTCCCCCAGCCGTTAGGGTGGAGGTGTGGCCATCCCCGATTTCCCCGAAGAGCTCAAGTCCCTCCGCTCCACTATGGAGTCGATCGAGGCCGTGATGGACCTCGACAGGATGAGGGGCGACATCGCCTCCCTCGAGGAGGAAGCGGCGGCCCCCGACCTGTGGGACGACGTGGAGAACGCGCAGAAGATCACCAGCAGGCTGTCCTATCTCCAGGGCCAGCTGCGCAAGGTCGAGGAGCTGCGCTCCCGCATCGACGACGTGGAGGTGCTCTTCGAGCTCGCCGGCAGCGAGGACGACGCGGACGCACGTGGCGAGGCCGAGGCCGAGCTGGAGGCGCTGCGCAAGTCGGTCGACGAGCTGGAGGTGCGCACCCTCCTCTCCGGTGAGTACGACCCGCGCGAGGCGGTCGTCAGCGTGCGCGCGGAGGCGGGCGGCGTCGACGCCGCGGACTTCGCCGAGCAGCTGATGCGCATGTATCTGCGCTGGAGCGAGCGCAGGGGCTATCCCACCGAGGTCTACGACACCAGCTACGCGGAGGAGGCGGGCATCAAGTCCGCGACCTTCGCCGTCAAGGCGCCCTACGCCTACGGCACTCTCTCCGTCGAGCAGGGCACGCACCGCATGGTGCGCATCTCGCCGTTCGACAATCAGGGCCGTCGGCAGACGTCCTTCGCGGGCGTCGAGGTGCTGCCCGTCGTAGAGCAGGTCGACCACATCGACATTCCCGAGAACGAATTGCGGATCGATGTATTCCGCTCTTCCGGTCCCGGCGGCCAGTCGGTCAACACCACCGATTCCGCGGTGCGTATGACCCACATCCCCACGGGCATCGTCGTCTCCTGTCAGAACGAGAAGTCCCAGATCCAGAACCGCGCCGCCGCCATGCGCGTCATGCAGTCGCGTCTGCTCGCACACCGCCGTCAGGAGGAGCAGGCGAAGATGGACGCGCTCAAGGGGGACGGGGGCAACTCCTGGGGTAGCCAGATGCGTTCGTACGTCCTGCACCCGTACCAGATGGTGAAGGACTTGCGGACGGAGCATGAAGTCGGCAATCCCCAGGCCGTTCTCGACGGGGATATCGACGGCTTTCTCGAAGCGGGCATCCGCTGGCGCAAGCAGCAGGAGCAGCAGGACCAGGGCTGAACGAGCCGTCCGCGACGGCCGCGTGAGGCCCAACATGCCACGGCCGCATAACGATTCGGGCCGCAGTCGTGAACTCCCCGTGCAGTACGGCCAATTCACACCGTTCTCGCTTGACTGAGGTGTGGAAACTGGGAAAGCTGTTCGCTCGCATGCCTGTGTCAGGGGCGCGCGCGGGGGTGAAGAGGCGGACAGAATCCGTGTCCCGGCAAGAGGCTCCGCAGCCCGTCACACAGCTGCTCCATCGAAGAATGAAACTACTGGGGGTAGTTGGCCAATGATCAAATCGAAGACGCGGCTGCGCGTGGCGCGTGTCGCTGCCGGCACCGTGTTCGCCGTCGGCGCCTCGCTCACCGCTGCGGGCGCCGCGCAGGCCGCGGACACCGACAGCGCTCCTGCGGCGCAGAACGACGGTCTCGTCGGCGGCCTCCTCGGCGGTGTGATCGGTGGTGGCGACAGCGGTGGTGACACCGGCGGCGACACTGAGGGCACCACCGGTGGTGACGACGGTGGCGACACCGAGGGCACCGTGAGCGGCGGCGTCGACGGCGGTATCGGCGGTGACACCGAGGGCGACAACGGCGGTGACACCGACGGCGGTTCGACCACCACGACCGGTGGCGACACCGAGGGCACCACCGGCGGCGACAACGGCGGTGACGCCAACGGCGGTTCGACCACCACGACCGGCGGTGACACCCAGGGCACCACCGGCGGCGACAACGGTGGTGACAGCGGCGGCGAGGAGCCCGCCACCATCGGCGGCTCCGGCGGCGGCGACGACACCTGCAACCTGAACGACGACAGCGTCGACTGCGAGGGCGGCAACACCCAGCCCGACAGCACCGGCAGCCAGCCCGAGCAGCCGCAGGCGCCGAAGGAGGAGCTGGCCGACACCGGTTCCGCCGAGACGACCTTCCTGCTGGTCGGCGCCGCGACGATGATCGCGGGCGGTGTGGCCTTCCGCGTCATGCCGCGCATGATCAACCGCCGTAACGTGGCCTGAGGTCCGCGGGCGTAATCACGCGCAAGCGAGGGGCCCGGAGCGCACACAGCGCTCCGGGCCCCCTCGTATGTCCTCTCGTATGTCCCCGGCGCTCGCCATCGCAGGCCGACGGGCGCACCGGCCCTCACGGCACGGGTCTCACAGCACGGGCATCACACCCCGTACCGCTCCCGTTACGCCACGGCCATCCGCTGTGCCACGAGCGCCACTGCCAGCAGTCCGAGCAGCAGCGCGAACAGGGCGGTGGGGGAGAGGCTCGCGAGCGGCGACTCCCGGTGCAGGCGCTCACGGTGTGCGCGGCAGACGGCGCAGCGGCCCTCGCTGACGGGGCCGGCGCAGTTGGCACACACCAGTCGGTCGCATGTCATGCGAACTCCTCTCAGTCTGCCAACGACGCCGGGGAATGATCGGTTCCCCGGGGGCTGCGCTCTCGACTCCACTGTGCCAGCATCCGCGCGCGAGCGCAGATGCTCCGCCTCGTCCGCCCGCCGACGGCGCCCCTCGGCGCGTACCGGCGGAGGAAAGAACCGGGAATGCTCCGCTTCGTCCCAAAAGGCACGTGACCAAGCCCACTGCGAACGGACGCCGACTGCGCGGCGCGCACCGGTTCGCGTAGGGTCGCCACACTCCCCCGGCTGACGGTGGGTGGGGGTCCCCCGGCGAAGCCAGGGGGAGCGCCCCCATCCGGCCAACGCCGGAAGGGAGGGGGGTCCCCGGCGCACCGGGTGCGCCCCTGAGTACCCCAGGAAGCCGCCACCCGGCTTCCGCTGCCCCTACCCCAGGCCGACATGGTGTATCCGTGATCCGATTCGACAGCGTCTCCAAGTCCTACCCCAAGCAGAACCGCCCGGCGCTGCACGATGTCTCGCTGGACATCGAGCGCGGCGAGTTCGTCTTCCTGGTGGGCTCGTCCGGCTCCGGCAAGTCCACCTTCCTGCGGCTGATCCTCCGCGAAGAGCGCGCGAGCAACGGCCAGGTGCACGTACTGGGCAAGGATCTCGCCCGGCTGTCCAACTGGAAGGTGCCGCAGATGCGCCGCCAACTGGGCACCGTCTTCCAGGACTTCCGGCTGCTGGCCAACAAGACGGTCGGTGAGAACGTCGCGTTCGCGCTCGAAGTCATCGGCAAGTCCCGGGTGCAGATCCGCAAGACGGTCCCGGAAGTGCTCGACCTGGTGGGCCTCGGCGGCAAGGGCGACCGCATGCCCGGCGAGCTGTCCGGCGGCGAGCAGCAACGGGTGGCCATCGCCCGCGCGTTCGCGAACCGTCCGATGCTGCTGATCGCGGACGAGCCGACAGGCAACCTGGACCCGCAGACCTCCGTCGGGATCATGAAGCTGCTGGACCGGATCAACCGGACGGGCACGACGGTCGTGATGGCCACGCACGACCAGCAGATCGTCGACCAGATGCGCAAGCGCGTCGTCGAGCTGGAGCGAGGCAGGCTCGTGCGTGACCAGACGCGCGGTGTCTACGGCTACCAGCACTGAGCCGCCGGCGGGCGCCGGCCGGTGCTGCGAACCGGAACGGCCGCGCCGCCGTCGAACAGTCTGAGCAGTCTGAGCAGTTGAGACGGCAACACACTGAAAGGACGCCATGCGCGCCCAGTTCGTACTGTCGGAGATCAGCGTCGGTCTCCGCCGCAATCTCACGATGACCTTCGCGGTGATCGTTTCGGTAGCCCTGTCTCTGGCCCTCGCGGGCGGTTCCCTGCTCGCCCGCGAACAGGTCAGCACGATGAAGGGCTACTGGTACGACAAGGTCCAGGTGTCGGTCTACCTGTGCAACGAGAACGACGCCGACTCCGACCCGAACTGCGCCAAGGGCGCGGTCACCGCGCAGCAGAAGGACCAGATCCGCGGGGAGTTGGAGAAGCTCCGCGTGGTCGACAAGGTCTACCACGAGTCCGCGGACGCGGCTTACAAGCACTACAAGGAGCAGTTCAAGGACTCGCCCCTCGCCGACTCCCTCACACCGGACCAGATGCAGGAGTCCTACCGCGTCAAGCTCAAGGACCCCACCAAGTACCGGGTGTTGCAGACCGCGTTCTCCGGCAGACCAGGGGTGCAGGAGGTACAGGACCAGCGGAACCTGCTGGAGAACCTCTTCAATCTGCTCAACGGCATGAACATCGCTGCCCTGTTCGTGATGGGGCTGATGCTCGTCGTCGCGCTGCTGCTGATCGTCAACACGGTCAGGGTCTCCGCGTTCAGCCGCCGCCGTGAGACGGGCATCATGCGGCTGGTGGGCGCATCCAGCTTCTACATCCAGATGCCGTTCATCCTGGAGGCGGCGATCGCGGGCCTCATCGGCGCGGGATTCGCCTGCGTACTCCTCCTCGGCGGCAAGTTCTTCCTCATCGACAGCTGGCTCGCGGAGAAGATCGCGCTCATCAACTTCATCGGCTGGGACGCCGTGTTCAAGGTGCTGCCGCTGCTCGTCGCGGTGGGAGTCCTGATGCCTGCGGTGGCCGCGTTCTTCACGCTGCGCAAGTACTTGAAGGTGTGACGCACGACGCTGGCGCCGTACGGCCAACGGGCCGTGCGGCGCCCCTCCTCTGGCTTAGACTCCGAATCATGTCGGACTCGTGGTATTCCGCCCCATCCCCCGACAAACGCAGGGGAAGCTCCCGGCAGTTGCGCCGCGGGGCGGGTCTGGCACTGGTCTTCGCGGGCGTACTCGCGACGGGCGCGGCGACCGGTGCATGGGGCGACGGCGTACGGGCCTTCGCGGGCTCGCGTGACATGGCGGGGGAGTCCCCCGCCGAGGCGGACTTCGCCGGCGGTGCGTACGGCGACCCCGCGAGCAGAGCCGGACTGCACGAGGACACCGAGCGGGTACGGGGCGAGGGAGGCCCCGGCGGCGACGAAGCCGCCGAACAGCTGGTCAGCCGCAGCGGCGACCGCTGGTCCTCCGCCTACACCGCCCGCGAGTACGAGGGACTTCAACAGACACTCGACGGCGAATACGTGGGCGTCGGCGTCTCCGTACGACGTCAACGGGACGCGCAGGGCGCACCGTTCGTCGCCGTCGCCCGGGTCTCGCCGGGCAGCCCCGCCGACCGTGCGGGCGTGCGCCCCGGCGACCGGCTGCGGGCCGTCGACGGCCAGGACGTCTCCGACCATCCCGTCACCGATGTCGTTGCGCGGCTGCGCGGCGCCGAGACCGGCGGCCGTTCCGCGGAGCCCTCGCCGCTGGGCAGCAGCGTGGACCTCCGGCTCGACCGCGACGGGCGGCAGTGGAAGGAGACGCTGCGCCGGTCGCGGCTCAGCGCCGACGCCGTGACCGTCCACCGCATGGGCCACGGCGTCACCCGCATCAAGGTCTCCTCCTTCACGAAGGGCTCCGCCCGGCAGGTGCGCGAGGCCGTCGCCCATGAGGTACGGGCCGGCTCCGGCCTCCTGCTCGACCTGCGCGGCAACTCCGGTGGACTGGTCGACGAGGCGGTCGAGGCGGCCTCCGTCTTCCTCGACGGCGGGCTCGTCGCCACATACGAGGAGCACGGCCGCCAGCGCGCCCTCTACGCCGACAGCCGCCCGGGAGCGGCGGCCGGCGTCAGGACGGCGCCGCCGCTGGTGGTGCTCGTCGACGGCGGCACGATGAGCGCCGCGGAGCTGCTGACCGGAGCGTTGCAGGACCGCGGGCGTGCCGTCGTGGTCGGCTCCCGCACCTTCGGCAAGGGGTCCGTGCAGATGCCGCGGCAGCTGCCGGACGGCTCCGTCGCGGAACTGACCGTCGGCCGCTACGCGACGCCCTCGGGCCGCTCCCTCGACGGCGAGGGCATCGTGCCGGACCTGCCGATAGACGGCCAGGGGGACGCCGCCGAGCGGGCCCGTACGGTATTGAGTGGCCTGGAGGCCCGGTCGTAGTGGGAGAATGGCCGGGCTATGGCGAAGAAGGACGACAAGAAGAAGAGCAGGGCCAAGAAGGCCGAGGACGCGCGGGGCGGCCGTAAGCTCATCGCGCAGAACAAGAAGGCCCGCCACGACTACCACATCCTCGACACCTACGAGTGCGGCATCGCGCTCACCGGCACCGAGGTCAAGTCGCTGCGGCAGGGCCGTGCTTCGCTGGTCGACGGCTTCGCCCAGCTGGACGGCGGCGAGGTCTGGCTGCACAACGTGCACATCCCCGAATACGCACAGGGCACGTGGACGAACCACACCGCCCGGCGCAAGCGGAAGCTGCTGCTGCACCGGTACGAGATCGACAAGCTGATCGGCAAGACCCAGGAGACGGGTCACACGCTGGTGCCGCTCCAGCTGTACTTCTTCAACGGCCGGGCGAAGGTCGAGATCGCGCTCGCGAAGGGCAAGAAGGAGTACGACAAGCGGCACGCGCTGCGGGAGCGGCAGGACCGGCGGGAGTCGGACCGTGCGATGGCCGCGGCGCGGCGCCGGCAGCGGGTGAAGGTCTGAGCGGGAGTTCTCAGTGTCGGGGCGGGGCGGCGCGACCGGGGGCCGGGGGCCTGGGAGGGGCCCGTTGCACACGGTGCGGAACCTTACGGTCGGGTGCCGTGACGTGTGCTGTCGGTGCACGGCCGGTGCCGCGGCGGGGCGGGAATACCGGAGAGCCCCGAATCGGTTGGCCACCGTGTGAGCAGGTCCCGTACCATGGTCACAGCGCCGCCCGCGAGGGCGACGCGGGTTGTCAACTCAACATGGGGATGATCGGTTTCGACAGCGGATGTCGAAGCAGGTGAAGCGAGCCGAGGAACGCGGCAATGATCTCGTTAACCATGTGCCGCAAAAAAATAATCGCCAATTCTAAGCGCGATTCCTTCGCCCTCGCTGCCTGAGCAGCGAGCGTGAAGTGTCAGCCCGGGTGCGTTCCCGCCCCGGATCCTGGCATCAGCTAGGGAACTCACCGCGTAGACCCGGTCACGGGGTCTGCCGGGACATCAAACAGTGACTGGGCCCGTCGGAGACTTGTCCACGTGATCTCCGGGGCCGAGAAAATCGAAGTGGACTGCGCTCGGAGAAGCCCTTCTTCTGCTCCGTTGGACGCGGGTTCGATTCCCGCCATCTCCACGAGTGCGAGGGCGACGTGTGTCCGCGGAAGGCGCGGACCGGGCCGCCCTCGTTGTTTTTGCGCGGCTTCGCCGCGCGGGGCGGGGGCTCCGCCACCCGCACCCCCGGCGGGGGCTTCGCCCCCCGGCACCCCCTTGGGCGGGGGCTCCGCCCCCTGCCGTCCCCCTCGGGGCTGCGCATCGTTTTCGACTTTCCCGGGCGGGGCTTCGCCCCTGTTGTTCCCTCCGGGGTTGGGCGTTGATTCTGGCTTTCCCGGGCGGGGCTTCGCCCTTGGGCTGGCCCCCTGGCTCCCTCGGCAGGGCTGTGCCCCTGAGCCCCTTGCACCCCCGGCAGGGGCTTCGCCCCCAACGCCCTGACCCCCTGTGTCTCTGGTTGGCTGCGGCCCCCCGCGCTCTGGCGAAGCTGTGCCCCGGAGCCAGGGACCCCGGGCTCCCTGGCGTCCCCTGGGTAGGGCTTCGCCCCGGCGCACCCCTGGCGGGCCTCCCAACTCCGCACCCCCGCCCCGCTGGTGGGGCCCACCGTCTCCGCTCGCGCGTGCGTGACCGCTGCCTGCCGCCGCTCGGCGCCGAGACACCGGCCCCGTCGGCCGAGACCGCCGCCAGGGCCCCGCCTGCCGTCAGGTGCAATCCATGCCGCCCGCCGCTCCGAAGAAATCGTGGGTAATCAAGCGCGAGAAGCTGGGCAGGCTGCACATTCGGACAGCCGAAGGCCGGATCTCCGCTCCTCGGTAAATGGACAATCAATTCCGTAAATGAATCACCAATAGTCCAGGCCCGTGGAGGATTTGACGAGCAGGCCCCGGCATCCGGAACCACAGCGTTGTGGCTCGTACGCGGTGCGGATCGGCGGCACAGCCCAGATCCGCGCCGAAAGCCCTTCTGGCTGCGTCTGCCAGGAGCGATGTGAGGAGAGATTCTTGTGGCGGCTTCAGATGCCGAGCCCGCAGGAGGGAATCCACTACGTGTTGAGGAAATTTCGGTCACCACACCCGGCGTGATCAAACGCGCCATCGGTGCCGCTGCCATCGGCAATGTCACTGAATGGTTCGACTTCGGCGTATTCGCCAACCTGACCCCGGTCATCACCGAGGTCTTCTTCACCGGTTCCAGCAAGACCGTCGGGCTGATCGGAACGCTGGGACTCTTCGCCGTGGCCTTCCTCGTGCGTCCCATAGGCGGCATGTTCTTCGGACCGCTCGGTGACAGGATCGGGCGTCAGCGGGTGCTCTCGCTGACCGTGATCCTCATGGCGCTGGGGACGTTCGCCATCGCGTTCATACCCGGCTACGCGACATGGGGCGCGGCTGCGCCCATCCTGATGCTGGTGGCCCGCCTGGTTCAGGGCTTCTCCACCGGTGGTGAGTACGGCGGGGCGATGACCTTCATCTCGGAGTACGCACCCGACAAGAAGCGCGGCTTCCTGGGCAGCTGGCTGGAGTTCGGCACCCTGACCGGCTACCTGTTCGGCGGGATCATCGCGCTGGTGGTGACGCTGCCGGGTGTCATGTCCCATGACTCGCTGGTGAGTTGGGGCTGGCGCATCCCGTTCCTGATCTCGGGGCCGCTCGGCATCATCGGGCTGTACCTGCGGATGAAGCTGGAGGACACGCCCGCGTTCCGGGCGCTCAGCGAGAAGTCGGAGGGCCGCGAGGCCACGACGCTCAGGGAGATCCGGGAGATCTTCGTCCGCTACTGGCGTCCGGTGCTGGTGTGCATGGGCATGGTGCTGGTCTTCAACGTGACCAACTACATGCTCACCACGTACATGCTGGAGTACATCGGCTCCCAGGCGCCGGCGGTCAGCTCGACCTGGGCCCAGATCCTGGAGATCATCGTCCTGGCGATCGGTATGGTGCTCATCACCTTCGCCGGGCGGTTCTCGGACCGGGTCGGACGCAAGCCCGTGATTTTCACAGGGTGTGCGTTGCTGGTCGTGCTGGGGCTGCCCTCCGTTCTGCTGATCCAGCAGAACACCGTGACCTCGGTCTTCGCCGGGTTGGCTCTCATGGCCCTGATGCTGTTGTGCTTCAACAGCACCATGCCCTCCGCGCTGCCGGCGCTCTTCCCGACCGAGATCCGGTACGGCGGGCTGTCGGTCGCCTACAACCTGTCGGTTTCCTTGTTCGGCGGTACGACGGCGTTCTTCAACGCGTTGCTCGTGGAGGGGACCGGGAACGTCGATATTCCTGGCTACTACCTGATGGCCGCCGGTGTGATCGGTGCGGTCGCGTGCTACTTCGCCGGCGAGTCGTCGGGCAGGCCACTGCCCGGCTCACCGCCCTCGGTGGAAACCAAGGAGCAGGCACGCGAGTTGGCCGCAGCCCATGCGGGTTGACCCTGCTGGGGGTCTGATCCCCTGGCCCCGACGGACGGCGCGGAGCGCTGTCGTCTGACTCGGTGCCCGCTTCGCCCCGTCGAGCCACTGCCCGGCGGGGCGAAGCAGGCAGCGGGTGGGCAGCGGGCTCAAGGAACCGCGGGGGCCGGTGACAAAGCCCGTTACCGGGCCTTCGGCCGGGCCCCGCTTCCGTGCTGTGATGGGGGGCATGGACCGTAAGGACAAGAATCCGGGGGACGGGCGCAGCCTCCCCGCCGAGTTGTATCTGCTCGCGTGCGACACCGAGAGGGAGAAGCTCACGAAGCGGGACGTGCTCGGCAGTGTGCTGCGGGCCGCTGTGCTCGTCGAGTTGACCGACCGCGGCTGTCTGACCGACGACGACGGCAAGGCGCGTACCGTCGGCGACAGGCGTACGGGAGACCCGCTGCTCGACGAGGCGCTGCGCGGGATAGCCGCGGAGAAGCGCCCGCGCAAGTGGAAGGCGCTGGTGCAGCGGGAGCGCAAGCAGACCTTCCAGGCGGTGGAGCGGCAGTTGGAGAAGGAGCGTGTGATCGGCGTCGAGCGGCGCACGTGGCTCTCCGACAAGGTCGTCGTGAAGGACACCGCCCAGGTGAAGCGGCTGCACGCGGAGGCTCAGGAGACGCTGACCGGCGGGCGTCCCGTCAAGGAATTCACCACGCGGCAGGCCGCGTTGACGGCGCTGGCCGCCGTGGGCGGGTTCCCGACCGTCACCTCCGGCAAGGACCGGCGCCAGCACAAGAAGCGCATCAAGGAGCTGACGGAGCGCGCCGGTGAGGCCGGGCCCGCGCTGAAGAGGGCGCTGGACGAGATGCAGATGGCGAACGCGGCGATCGTCGGCGCCGTCGCGTCCGCGGGGGCCAGCGGCTCGTAGGGGAAGGCGGGGCCGGGCTCAAACGGCGCCCGGGCGGGGAAGGATCGGGTGTATGAAGCAGCAGCCGCACGCCCGGCACGTGCCCGTCGGGCGCCCTACGGAGCCGCTCGGCCCCGGCTCGCTCACCTGGAAGTTCTTCGGCGACTGGCGCGGGGTGCTGCTCGCCCCGTGGGCGGGCGCCATGCAGAACATGCACCCCGGGCTGGGCGCCGGAGTCGCCGAGCACTCGCGTTTCTTCGAGGAGCGCTGGGAGCGGCTGTTCCGTTCGCTGTATCCGATCGGCGGCGTCGTGTACGACGGTCCGTGCGCCGCCGCGACCGCGCGCCAGGTGCGCGGATACCACGACACGATCAAGGGCGTCGACCGGCACGGCCGCCCGTACCACGCGCTCGATCCCGACACCTTCTACTGGGCGCATTCGACGTTCTTCATGCTCACGCTGCTCGTCGCCGACCGTTTCGGGCCGGGCCTGAGCGAGGACGAGAAGCGGCAGCTCTTCGACGAACACGTGCGCTGGTGGCGGCTGTACGGGATGAGCATGCGGCCCGTGCCGGAGAGCTGGCCCGCCTTCCAGGCGTACTGGGACCGGATGGCGCGCGAGGTGCTGGAGGACAACCAGCCCACGCGCGACGTGCTCGACATCCGCTTCATCGCCAGGCCGCCCGCGCTCTCCTGGCTGCCGCACCCGGTGTGGCGTGTGCTGCGCGGGCCGCAGGCGCGGTTCACCGTCTGGTTCACGGTGGGGCTCTTCCCCGCGCCGGTGCGTGAGCGGCTGGGCCACCGGTGGACCGTGCGCGACGAGCGGAGGCTGCGGCTCCTCGGGCGGCTGGTCCATCACGTGTGGCGGTTCGTGCCGTTCCGGTACCGCTATCACCCGCGGGCGCGCGCCGGCTGGGCGCGCGAGGCGGGGCTGCGGGCGGCGGACGCGCCCCAAGTCGAGTCCCCCGTACGGAATTCGCCGCCTCCGGAGGAGCGTGACTCGCCCAAGCACTATGTGCCGCCCTCTCCGCCGGAGTCGCCCTCGCGGGCTCGTTTCCCCGTGTAACACGGCAATGGCGGGGCCACGAACCGCGTATTGCGTTTTCTCCCTTGCGGCTGCGGGCTGTTGACCGGGGTACGGGGCGTCATTAGCTTCGACGGCATGCACGATTCGCCCGGCTTCACCCAGCGCCGCTCCGTGGATCTACGGCGCGTCGCCTCCGCGCTGTGTAGCTGAATTCCCTCGCCGCGCGCGGCAGAGCGCTGCGCGCACCGTGCTGCGACGCCCCTGCGGCGTCCCTTCTCTCCACCTCTTTCTCCCCCACATTCCTCATCCACGCCTTCCGGCCGCCTGTCCGCGTATCCGACCGCGGGCGGCCCGGTGGCGTGTGCCCGTACGTACCGCAGCAGTACCTGAACGAACCGGGACACGAACATGCCCAGGCCCGCTCCTGATCAGCCAAGAACCCGCTCCGGCACCGGCGCCCGGCGACGGCGCGAAAGCCGGGGGCTCGCGCTGCTCGCCGCTGCGACGGCCCCCGCTCTGCTGGTCGGTTGCGCCCAGCAGGGCACCGGCGGTCCGTCCGACGCGAAGCTCGCGAAGACGGACATACCCGCGAAGGTCTCGCCGAAGACGACGCTCACCATCGGGGCGCCGGAGGACCGCGTACTGCTGAAGCTCTCCGGGGCGGCGAAGAAGCTGCCGTTCAAGGTGAAGTGGGCGAACATCAGCGGCGGTCCGCAGTGCTCGGAGGCCTTCCGTGCGCATTCGCTGGATCTGTGCGCGGCGGCCGAAGTCCCGTCCATACACGCCCATTGGACGGGTCTGGACACGAAGCTGGTCGCGGCGGAATTCCGCAAGGATCCGGCGAAGAACCCGATCTACCGGCTGGGCATCGCCCCGGGCGCCGGCATCGACTCCCTCAAGGACCTGCGCGGCAAGAAGATCGCCTTCAGCCCCGGGCAGGCGCAGGGCGCGCTGGTGCTGCGGATCCTGCACAAGGCCGGTCTGAAGAAGAGCGACGTGAAGCTCGTCGAGATGCCCAGCACCGGCGACGTCTACTCGACCGCGCTCGGCGAGCACCAGGTCGACGCGGCCCCGCTCGGGGACGTCAACCTCAAGCGCTATCCGGCCAAGTACGGCAAGCAGGGCGGCAAGACCATCCCGCACGGTCTGCGCGACGACGCCTCCCATCTGTGGGCGCCGACGCAGTCCGTGGCGGATCCCCAGAAGGCCGCGGCCATAAGGGAGTTCATCAAGCTCTGGGCGCGGGCGCAGGTGTGGGGATACGAGCACCCGAAGGAGTGGGTCGAGGGTTACGCCGTGAAGGACCAGGGGCTCAGCCGCGAGGACGGCGAATACCTGCACAAGCACAACGGCGAGCCCGAGATCCCGGACGACTGGGGCCCGGTGATCCGGCGGCATCAGAAGACGGTCGACCTGCTCGCGAAGGAGACCGGCAAGAAGAGGTTCGACGCGGCGACGCTCTTCGACCGGCGCTTCGAGCACGTCGCCGCCGACGCCCTCAAGTCCGGCGGCGCCAAGTCGGACGGCGGCAAGTCGGACGGTGCCAAGTCGGACGGTGCCAAGTCGGACGGCGGCAAGTCGGACGGTGCCAAGTCGAACGGCGGCAAGTCGGAGGGTGCCGAGGCGCAGGGGAAGGAGAAGCCGTGAGCGCCGTGACCACGCAGACCCTCGGGCGCCTGGCGGGCGCCGCCCGGCGCCCGCGCACCAGAACGGGTCCACGCCTCGCGCCGGGCCGCCCGCTCCGATTCGGCACCGCCCTCGGCCCGTTGCTGCTGCTCGCCGTATGGTCGGCCGGTTCCGCGGCGGGGCTCATCGAGCCGCGGCTGCTGTCGGCACCGTGGACGGTCGTGACCACGGCGGGCGACCTCGTGGCCGACGGCCGCCTCCAGGGGCATCTGGCGAGCTCCACCCAACGCGTCGTGCTGGGGCTGGTGTTCGGCACCCTCGCCGGCCTGGTGCTGGCGGTCGCCTCCGGACTGAGCCGCATCGGCGAGGCGCTGATCGACGGCCCCGTGCAGATCAAACGGGCCCTGCCCTCGCTGGCACTGGTGCCGCTGCTGGTGCTGTGGTTCGGGATCGGCGAGTCGATGAAGGTCATCACCGTCGCGCTCGCCGTCTTCGTCCCCGTCTACATCCACACGCACAACGGGCTGCGCACGATCGACAGCCGCTACGTCGAACTCTCGGAGACGGTACGGCTGAAGCGGCGCCAGTTCATCCGCCATGTCGTGCTGCCCGGAGCGCTGCCCGGCTTCCTGCTCGGCATGCGCTTCGCGGTGACGTCGGCCTGGCTGACCCTCGTCGTCGTCGAACAGGTCAATGCCACCAGCGGACTCGGCTACATGATGGAGCTGGCACGCACGTACGGACAGACCGAGGTCATCATCGTCGGACTGGTCGTCTACGGGCTGCTGGGGCTCCTCTCCGACGGGCTGGTGCGATATGCGGAGAGGAGGGTGCTGTCATGGCGACGGACACTCGCGGGCTGAACGGCGGCACGAGCACGAGCGCGAGCACAAGTGCGAGCGCGAGTCCGGACGGCGCGGACGCGGTCGGTACTGACGTGGACGGCGTGGACGGCACGGATACCGGCGTACGGGACGAGGGCGGGACGAAGCCCGCGCACGCCGCGGACACGGCCGTACGCATCCACGGCCTGGAGCGTTCCTTCGGGGCCAGGAAGGTCCTCGACGGGCTCGAACTCGACATCCGGGCGGGCGAGTTCGTGGCGCTGCTCGGCCGCAGCGGCTCCGGCAAGTCGACGCTGCTGCGGGCGCTGGCGGGCCTCGACCACGACGTCGCGGGCAAGGGACTGCTGAACGCGCCCGCGAACGTCTCGGTCGTCTTCCAGGACGCCCGGCTCCTGCCGTGGAAGCGGGTCCTGGACAACGTGCTGCTGGGCCTGACCGGTCCGGGGGCGCGGGAGCGCGGGCGTGCGGCGCTCGCCGAAGTCGGCCTGTCCGACCGGGAGTCGGCGTGGCCGGTGGAGCTGTCCGGCGGTGAGCAGCAGCGTGTGTCGCTGGCCCGCTCCCTCGTACGGGAGCCCGAACTCCTCCTGGCCGACGAGCCGTTCGGCGCGCTGGACGCGCTCACCCGCATCCGCATGCACAAGCTGCTGCGGAAGCTGTGCGCGGCGCACCGTCCCGCGGTGCTGCTGGTGACGCACGACGTGGACGAGGCGATCGAACTCGCCGACCGCGTCGCGGTGCTGGAGGACGGCCGCATCACCGCGGACGTGCCCGTGGAGCTGGACGGTGCGAGCGGTCACGGCACCAGGGAGTACGCGGCGCTGCGCGAATCGCTGCTGGCACGGCTCGGCGTGGACGCGGAGCGCTCGCAGGAGCGGGACGAGGAGCGGGCGCCGGAACACGAGTCGGAACACGAGTCGGAACACGCGTCGGACCGTACGAAGGACGGCGAGGACGGCGAGGACGGCGAAACCGGCGAGGACACCGAGGACGGACGCGCCAGGGACCGCGAGGACCAGAAGAAAAAGGAAGAGGTGTCCGCATGAGCGCGGAGACTCCGTCCAGGCAGCTGCACCTCAATCTCTTCGTCTACCCGGGCGGTCACCACGAGGCCGCCTGGCGCCACAGCGCCTCCGCCGCCCCCGACCGGCTGCTGGACGTCCGCTTCTACCAGGACCTCGCCCGCAGCGCCGAGGCCGCCGCCTTCGACGGCGTCTTCTTCGCCGACGGATCGGCGCTCGCCGACAACGTCCGCTACGCCAGCCGCTTCCGCCTCGAACCCTTCACGTGGCTGTCGGCGATCGCCGCCGCCACCGAGCGCGTCGGCCTCATCGGGACCGCGTCCACCACCTACTCCGAGCCGTACAACCTGGCGCGGCTCTTCGCCTCGCTCGACCATCTCAGCGGAGGCCGGGCGGGCTGGAACATCGTCACGACGGGAGCACCGCAGGCCGCCGGGAACTTCGGCCTAGACGCACACCCGGTGCACGCCGAACGGTACGAGCGCGCCCGCGACTTCCTCGAAGCCGTGGGCAAGCTCTGGGACAGCTGGGAGGACGACGCGCTCGTCGCCGACCGGCACAGCGGCCTCTTCGCCGACACCGACCGCATCCACGCCGTCGACCACGAGGGGCCGCTGCTGAAGGTGCGCGGCCCGCTCAACATCCCCCGCTCCCCGCAGGGCAGACCCGTCTACGTGCAGGCGGGTTCGTCGGAGGACGGACGGGCCTTCGCCGCGCGGTACGCCGAGGCGGTCTTCACCGCGCACCAGACGCTCCGCAGCGGCCAGGACTTCTACGCGGACATCAAGAAGCGTGCGGCCCGGCTCGGCCGTGACCCGGGGAGGCTGCTGGTGCTGCCGGGCGTCAGCCCGTTCATCGCGTCGACCGAGGCCGGGGCGCGGCGGCTGCACGACGAGTTCAACGAACTGACGCAGCCCGAGTATTCACTTCAGCTCCTCCACCGGCTCCTCGGAGTCCGCCTGACGCAGGAGGAGTTGGACGGCCCCGTACCGCGCGAGCTGATCGATACTGACGGCGAGCGCGGCAACGGCAGCCGCTTCCAGCTCGTACTCGACATCGTCGAGCGCGAACAGCCCACCGTGCGGGAGCTGTTGCACCGTCTCGCGGGCGCACGCGGCCACCGCGTCATCGCCGGCACGCCCGAGCAGGTCGCCGACCAGCTTCAGCAGTGGTACGAGGAGGGCGCGGCCGACGGCTTCAACGTGATGCCGCCGTGGCTGCCCGGCGGCTTCGGCCTGTTCGCCGACCACGTCGTGCCGCTGCTGCGCCGGCGCGGCCTGTTCCGGGAGGCGTACACCGGCCGCACGCTGCGCGAACACTACGGACTGGACCGCCCGTCGAGCCGCTACGCGCCCCCGCGGAGCGCCGCCGCCGTGCCCGTCGGCTGACCGCGCCCGTCGGCCGAACCGGCCGAACCGGCCGAACCGGCCGAACCGGCCGAACCGGACGCATCAGCCCCGTCAGCCGCATCGGCTGAACCGCACGGGGGATCACGGAAGAGATGGAGCAGACATGAGCGCCACCGATGACTTCCTCGCCAACAACGACTCCTACGCGGCCGCCTTCGAGGGCCCGCTGCCCCTGCCGCCCGCGCGGCAGACCGCCGTGGTCGCATGCATGGACGCCCGGCTCAACCCCTACGGCGTGCTGGGCCTCCAAGAGGGCGAAGCGCACGTCATCCGCAACGCGGGCGGAGTCGTCACCGACGACGTGATCCGCTCGCTCGCCATCAGCCAACGGCTGCTCGGCACGCGGGAGATCATCCTCATCCACCACACCGACTGCGGCATGCTCACCTTCGCCGACGACGACTTCAAACGGCAGATCGAGGAGGACGCCGGGTTCCGCCCGCCGTGGTCGCCGGAGGCCTTCCCCGAACTCGACACGGACGTACGGCAGTCGGTGAAGCGCATCTCCGCGAACC
The DNA here is from genome assembly GCF_012726265.1 of Streptomyces sp. HNM0575. Lineage (GTDB taxonomy): Bacteria > Actinomycetota > Actinomycetes > Streptomycetales > Streptomycetaceae > Streptomyces. The sequence goes on from NZ_JAASAG010000001.1 coordinate 19,388, forward strand.
CGTTCGTGCCGCACAAGGACTCCGTACGCGGCTTCGTCTTCGACGTCGCGGACGGCCGCCTCCGCGAGGTCGCCTGACGGCGGCGGCCCGCCGCAGCGGGCCGCCGCCGACCAGCCGGAGTTCAGGGGGTGCTCAGGGCCACCCGGAGTTCAAGGCTGCCCGGACAGCCCGGAGTTCAGGGTCACCCGGACCTCAGGGCCACTCGGAACTCACGGCTGCCCGGACAGCTGCGAGCACTCCGAGGCCGCGCTCTGCCCGGAGAGCCGGTCCGTGAGCCAGGAGATCGCCTCGCCCTGGTCCACCAGCAGCGGCGCGAGGTGGTTGGTGAGCAGCTTGTCCCCGAGGTTGGGCAGCTGGACGGGCTTGTACGTCACGTCCGCGCCCTTCTTGCACCAGTCCACCGCCAGCCGGCGTGCCTGCTCGTGCCCCACGATGTCGTCCTGCGTGCCGGTCGCCACACGCACGGGCGCCTCGGGCTTCAGCGAACCGAGGCGCTGCTCTTCCAGCGTCGCCCGGAGCTTCGGCTCGTCGGCGATGATCTCGGTGAGGGACTTGCCGCTGGTCGTCCACTCCTCGCTGTGCTGGAAGCCGTAGGTGAAGACCGCGTCGCCCGTGCACCGCGTGGAGAGGTCCTTGAGGGCGGCCCTGCCCGCGGAGTTGATGTTCCTGTCGGCGACCTCCTTCAGCGACGGGTCGGACTGGAGGAAGCCGTTGACGGACCACGCCAGGGCACCCGTCAGCGCGCTGCCGTCGATGCCCTTCACCACCTCGGCCAGGTCCGCGGGCGGCGCTCCGGCGTAGGCGCCAGCGAGCTCGACGTCGGGCGCGTACGAGGGCTGGAGCTCGGCCGCGGCGGCGCTGGCCCCGCCGCCCTGGCTGTAGCCGTACAGCCCGACGCGCGAGTCAGCGCCGACCGACGCCCCGTCCAGCCTGCGGGCGGCGCGCACCGCGTCCAGCACCGCATGCCCCTCGTCGCGCCGGTCGACGTAGGTGTGCAGCCGGTCGGTCGCGCCGAGGCCCGCGTAGTCGGTGAGCACCACGGCGACGCCGGCGGACAGCAGCCGGTAGATCGCCAGATCCTCGTAACCGACGGACACGGAGCGTCCGTCGAACGAGAGCGGATGCTCCAGCGCCAGCGAGGCGGCGCACTGGTCGCCCTGTCCCATCGTGCCCGGTGCAAGCGCGATCACCGGGCGGGGGCCGCCGCCCTTCCACTCGGCGGACGGCTCGACATAGGCGCCGGTCACCGCGACCGGATTCCCGTTGGAATCGGTGGACTTGTACATCAGACGGGTCGCCTCGCCCGGCAGCGGACCGCGCGGACCGGGCAGGCTCAGCGGCAGAGGCAGCGGCTCGGAGCGGACCAAGTCGCCGTTCCTCTGCGGCAGTTGCGCAGGTGGATCGTAGAACGCCGGTACGTCGGCGCTCGGCACGGACGGCTGTTCCGGCCCGTCGGCCGCGCCCGCCGGTACGGCCTGCGCGCCCAGGCAGGCGAGGGCGGCGACCGCGACGGCCGCCAGCCGTGCGGTGCGGCCGAGGCCCGTGCGGGCGCGGAGGTTCCTGGACACCTGTCCCATCGCTCTCTCCCCTCGCCGTGCTCGTTCACGGAGTGGGGGAACGCTAAGCGCAAGCGCGTACCACCGGTAACCCATCGGTAGGTTACGTACAAGTAACTATTGCTCGACTCAACTGTCCGGCCGGCTCGCCGGGTACGGCCAGCCCCCGCCGGGAGGGTCGTCAACCCGCCCGTCGGGCACGCCACTTGAGTCGGACGACGGCCGACGACGCCGCGGCCGCGGCGAGAACCGCGGCGCACGGCGGCACCGTGAACGCCGCCGGCGGCGGCAGGAGATCGGCCACCCGGCCCGCCGTGGCCGACCCCGTCGCGATGCCGCTCAGCAGCGCGGTCACCGCCCAGGTCATGCCCTCGTTCAACCGCGCCGCCGGAACGGTCGACTGGATCAGCGTCATGCCGGTCACCATCGCGGGCGCCGTCCCCATCCCGGCGACCAGCAGCGCCGCACCGAGCAGCACGAGGCTCCCGCTGCTCGCGGCGGCGAACGACACCAGCGCCAGCACCGCCACCACGCCCACGCACAGCGCGAACCGCCGCGTCATCGAACCCTCCGGCGGCCGTACCGCACCGACGACGAGCCCCGCCACCGCCGAGCCCGCGGCGTGGAAGGCGAGCACGACGCCCGCCGCGCCCTGCTGCCCGCGCCCGTCGGCGAAGGCGATCGTGGCGACCTCCATCGACCCGAAGACGACGCCGATGCCCAGGAAGGCGCCCAACAGCGGGGCGAGGGCGGGCAGTCGGAGAGAAGGAGCGGAACGGTCACCGGCCTCCCGCGTCACGGGCGGTTCGGTGGCGCGCTGCGCCGTGAAGATCCCCATGCCCGCGAGCAGCAGCACGGCCCCCGCCAACGTCCCCGATTCCGGGAAGAGTCCGGTGCACAGCAGCGCCGCCAGCGGCGGACCGGCCACGAAGCACAGCTCGTCCGCGGCCTGTTCGAAGGAGTTCGCCGTGTGCCTGGCGGCCGGGTCGGCACGGAAGAGATGCGCCCAGCGCGCCCGCGACATCCCACCGGTGTTGGGCGTGGTCGCGGTCGGCAAGTACGAGGCGAACAGCGCCCAGTCGGGCGCCCCGAACCGTACGCACGCGGCGAGCGCCAGCGCCCCCGCCGCCGCGATCAGGGCCGCGGGCAGGGCGATCCGCGCCTGCCCGTGCCGGTCGACCAGCCGCGCGGTGAGCGGACCGACGACGGCGGTCGCGGCGAGTCCCGTCGCGGTGACGGCGCCCGCCAGCGCGTACGAGCCACGCGTGCTCGCGATCATGATCACGGCGGAGACGGAGAGCATCCCCATGGGCAGCCGGGCGAGCATGTTCCCGACGGTGAACGCGCGGGCCCCGGGCACGGCGAACAGCCTTGCGTACGGCGCGAGTCGGCCCGCCGTGAGACGCGGACGGCGCGCTGCCCGTGCGGGGCCGCCCGTGGCCCCGGGCCGGGCGATGAGCGTATGGCCGGTCACGCCCAGGAAGAGCGAGCCGTCCCGGGCCGGGCGGGGAACGCGCCGGCCATGACTGCGGTGGACGTGACTCGGCGGCATGCCCACCAGGCTCGCGGTCAACGTCTCGGGGGCCAACCGGTTTTCGCGCGGGCGGAGCCGGCGGGCAAGCGGGCAGTGGTTGCGGCGTGACCCCGGAAGGATCACGCGGGCTGGATTCGGCTTGTCACCGTGTTGTCACAGCACTGTCCAATGAATAGGCAAAAAACCCTACTAGTCACTTTTATCCCTTCACATCTCCGATACATTTTCTCCCTCGATCAGGAGGGGGCGTGCTCACCCAGGGTGGGAGGGCGCGAAGTGAACATGGCAGACAACTCCGAGGGGCAGCCGGGCAGCGGCACCGCCCCCGTCTTCGTGGACAACAGCGGTGGCAGGCGGCGCACTTGGCGCCGTCTCGGTCTGGCGGCGGGCGCCGTCGGCGGCGGCTACGCGCTCGTCGTGGCGCTGAGCATGATCGGTGGAAGCTCCGACGCCCCCTGGGGAGTGCTGATTCCGGGAGCGGACGACGGCTCGGCTGTGCGCGTCATACCGGAGGGAGACGACGGGGCGGCGCGGAAGCAGCCGCCGGGGCCGGCGACGGGTACGGGCGAGCCGGGCTCCGGCGCCTCCGCCTCGGCGGGCGCGCCGGGCGCCGACGGAGCGCGTACGCGGGGCGGTTCGTCCGCGAAGGACGCGCAGGCGGACGCAGCCGGCGCCGCGACCGCCGGCAGGAAGTCTGCCGGCAGCGGCCAGGCAGCCACCGCCGGCGGGGGCGGCAACGGCGGTACGGCGGGCGCCGACGGCGGCCAGGGCGGCGGCGGTTCGGTCCTTGGGCCCGCAGACCCGCCCGCCGAGCCCGCGAGCGGCGGGGCCGGCGGCTCCACCGGCGGCGTTCCCGAGGATCCGGGGACGGCACCGGACGACCCGTCCCCCTCGCCGTCCCCGTCCGAGAGCGGCGGCCTGCTGGGCGGCCTCCTCGGCCAGCTCACCGGCAGCGCGTCCGGTGCCGGAGGCGACACCGACGCGGCAGGTGCCGGATGAGGCACAGGCACGCGGCGGCCCGGCCCCGGCGCCCCCGGCTGCCCCTGCGTTACCTGCTGCCGTCCGTACTGCTCGTCGTCGTCGTGGTGATGCTGCTGCTGCGCGGCTACGTGCACAGCGAATTCCTCGCCGACCACCGGGTGCGTCCACCGGCCCCGACCGGCACCGTGCCCGAGGAGGTTCTCTCGGGCGGGCCGGTGCTCGACGCGCGCGGTGAGAAGCCCGTCAGCCACCGCGTGCCGGACCGAAAGATCGTGCTCACCTTCGACGACGGCCCCGACCCGGAGTGGACGCCGAAGATCCTCGACAAGCTCGCCCAACACCACGCGCACGCCGTCTTCTTCGTCACCGGCACCATGACGGCGCGCTACCCGGACCTGGTGCGGCGGATGGTCGACGAGGGCCACGAGGTCGGGCTGCACACCTTCAACCACCCGGATCTCTCCTACCAGCCGGCCTCCCGGGTCGATCGTGAACTCGCCCAGAGCCAGCTCGCGTTGGCGGGCGCGGCGGGAATACGTACGTCCCTGTTCAGGCCGCCCTACTCCTCGACGGCCGACGCCATCGACGACAAGTCGTGGCCCGTGATCCGCGAGGTCGCCGGGCGGGGCTACATCAACGCGTTCATCGACACCGACAGCGAGGACTGGGCACGTCCCGGAGTCGGCGAGATCGTGCGGCGCGCGATGCCGCGGCAGCCCGGAAAGGGAGCGGTCGTGCTGCTGCACGACTCCGGCGGCGACCGTTCGCAGACGGTGGCCGCCCTGGACCGGCTGATCCCCGAACTGCGAGCGCGTGGTTACGAATTCCCGCGGCTGACCGAGGCGTTGGGCGCCCCCAGCCCCCATACCGCCGTGCACGGGCCGCAGTTGTGGAAGGGCCGCGCCTTCGTCGGCGCGGTCGGCGTGTCCGAAAGCGTCATGGGCGTGCTCGTGGTGGCGCTGATCGTCGTCGGGTCCCTGGTCGTCGCCCGGTTCGCGATGATGCTCGTACTGTCGGCGGTGCATGCGCGGCGCGATCGGCGAAGGCGCCGGCACGACGGCACCCGCCCCCCGGTGACGCGGCCCGTGAGCGTGCTGGTGCCCGCGTACAACGAACGCGAGTGCATCGCGAACACCGTGCGCTCGCTCGTCGCGAGCGACCACCCGCTCGAAGTGATCGTCATCGACGACGGCTCGACGGACGGCACCGCCGCCATCGTCGAATCCCTCGGTCTGCCCGGCGTGCGCGTGCTGCGCCAGGCCAACGCGGGCAAGGCGGCGGCCCTCAACAACGGCCTGCGGCACGCCTGTTACGACCTGATCGTGATGATGGACGGCGACACCGTCTTCGAGCCGTCCACGGTGCGCGAACTGGTGCAGCCCTTCGCGGAGCCTTCCCCCGCCTCCGGCGGGAAGGCCGCGAGAGTGGGCGCCGTCGCCGGCAACGCCAAGGTGGGCAACCGGGGCAGACTCATCGGCGCATGGCAGCACATCGAGTACGTGATGGGCTTCAACCTCGACCGCCGCATGTACGACGTACTGCGGTGCATGCCCACCATCCCCGGCGCCGTCGGCGCGTTCCGGCGGGAGGCGCTGTTGCGGGTGGGCGGAATGAGCGACGACACGCTCGCCGAGGACACCGACGTCACGATGGCGCTGCAACGCGACGGCTGGCGCGTGGTGTACGAGGAGCGTGCGCGGGCCTGGACAGAGGCGCCCGGGAGCGTGAGACAGCTCTGGTCGCAGCGCTACCGCTGGAGCTACGGCACCATGCAGGCGATCTGGAAGCACCGGCGGTCCGTGCTGGAGCGCGGCCCGTCGGGGCACTTCGGACGGGTCGGGCTGCCTCTGGTGACGATGTTCACGGTCGTCGCGCCGCTGCTGGCGCCGCTGATCGACGTGTTCCTCGTCTATGGGCTGGTCTTCGGGCCGACGCTGCGCACGGCGGCGGCGTGGCTGGGCGTGCTGGCGGTGCAGGCGGTGTGCGCGGCGTATGCGTTCCGCCTGGACCGGGAGCGGATGACGCCTCTGCTGACGCTTCCGCTCCAGCAGTTGCTCTACCGGCAGTTGATGTACGTCGTGCTCATGCAGTCCTGGATCACGGCGCTCACGGGCGGGCGGCTGAGCTGGCAGAAGCTGCGGCGTACGGGGTTGCTGGGCGCGGCTCCGAGAGGACGGGCGGGACCGGCGGATGAGCCGGCGGTACCCGGGCCGGGAGCGTCAGGAGCAGCGCCGGGCGACCGGCGTGCACCCGAGAGGAGCGCCGTCGGATGAGCGGGAACCCGGTGCAGCCGCGCCCAGGGGTCCATGCGACGGCGGAGCCGCAGGCGCCCGTGCGGCCCAAGGAGCCCGTGCGGCCGCAGGCGCCGGTGGGCGCACCCGCCGCCGGACCGGCACCCGTGCGCGACCGCTATCTCGACCTGCTGCGCGCCCTCGCTCTGGTGCGCGTCGTCGTCTACCACACCTTCGGCTTCGCCTGGCTGACGTTCCTCTTCCCGTCCATGGGCGTGATGTTCGCGCTCGCCGGTTCCCTGACGGCCCGCTCGCTGGCCCGGCCCGCACTCGGCGTCGTACGCGGCAGGGTGCGCCGTCTCCTGCTGCCGATGTGGCTGTACGGGGCCGCGCTGCTCGGCGTGCTGTTCGTACAGGGATGGCGGCCCTGGCACGAGCCCGGTGGTGCGCTGCGGATGCTGTGCTGGCTCGTGCCGCTGGGCAGCCCGCCCTATCCCGAGGAGATCGGAGGCAACGGCGGCCTGCTGGACGTCACTTGGGCGATGGAGGCGGCCGGTCCCCTGTGGTACCTGCGGGCCTATCTGTGGTTCGTGCTCGCCTCGCCGCTGCTGCTGCGCGCCTTCCGGCGGCTGCGGTGGGCGACGCTGCTCGCGCCGCTCGCGCTGACCGCCGTCATCGGCACGGGCCTCGTCCGCGTGCCCGGTGAGACCGGCGAGGCGGTGACGGACTTCGCGGTCTACGGCTCCTGCTGGCTGCTGGGCTTCGCCCACCACGACGGTCTGCTGCGGCGGTTTCCCGTCCGCGCGGTGGCCGTGGCGGCGCCCGTGGCGATGGCGGCGGGCACGTGGTGGGCGTGCACACACCCCGGCGAGGACGGTCTCGACCTCAACGGCATTCCGCTCGGACAGGCCCTGTGGTCGTTCGGGTTCTGTGCGGTGCTGCTGCGCGTCAGCCCGTCCTGGCACCGGCTGCCGGGGCCGCTGCGCCTGCTGGAGCGCCCCGTCACGCTGGCCAACTCCCGTGCCGTCACGCTCTACCTGTGGCACCAGCCGGCACTGATCGCGACGGTGCCGCTGCTGGATCTGCTGTGGCGGATACCCGCGGTCGGCGACTCGGAGTCCGTGTCGCGAGCGGTGGAGAGCTCCTACGACGTGCTGATGTTCCTGGCCGTGTGGCCGCTGGCGGGGCTGCTGCTCGCGGCGTTCGGATGGGCGGAGGACCTGGCGGCACGGCGACCGGTCCGGCTGTGGCCCCGTACGAAGACACCGCCGGGACGGCCGCCCGGCACGGAGGCAGCCGGCTCCACGCACGCCGGGCCTCCTGCGCCACGGCTCACCGGCGCCCGCCGCCCCACGTGAGCGCAAGGTTTCCCGTACGACACCTCACGGCACGGCGCCGAAACGAGAGGTCCCTAGCTTCGGGCGCAGCACCCGACAAGCAGGGAGGCGAGGCGCCATGACCGCTGCAACCACCGCGCCGGACGGCACTGAGCCCGACGGCACACGCAGTACGCACACCGGCCGCGGGCCGGGCAAGGGCCGCTGGATCGAGAGCTGGCAGCCGGAGGACGAGACCTTCTGGCGGGAGACCGGTGAGCGCGTCGCGCACCGCAACCTCCTGCTGTCCGTCTTCTCCGAACACATCGGATTCTCCGTGTGGACGCTGTGGTCGGTGCTGGTGCTGTTCATGGGCCCCGAGTACGGCGTCGACCCGGCCGGGAAGTTCCTGCTGATCTCCGCCGCGACGCTGGTGGGGGCGGTCGCCCGCGTCCCGTACACCTTCGCCGTCGCCCGCTTCGGCGGCCGCAACTGGACGGTGATCAGCGCGAGTCTGCTGCTGATCCCGACGGTGGCGGCGCTGGTGGTGATGCGGCCCGGCACCTCGTTCGCGACGTTCATGGTGGTCGCGCTGCTCACGGGCGTGGGCGGCGGCAACTTCGCCTCGTCCATGACCAACATCAACTCCTTCTTCCCGCTGCGCCGCAAGGGCTGGGCCCTCGGCGTCAACGCGGGCGGAGGCAACATCGGCGTGCCCGTCGTGCAGCTCGCGGGACTCGCCGTGATCGCCACCGCGGGAGCCGGGCATCCGCGCGTGCTGCTGGCGATATACGTCCCGCTGATCGTGATCGCCGCCGTGTGCTCGGCACGCTGGATGGACAACCTCGCGCCCGTGCGCAACGACACCGGCGCCGCCCGGGAGGCGCTGCGGGACCGGCACACCTGGATCATGTCGTTCCTCTACATCGGGACGTTCGGCTCCTTCATCGGCTACAGCTTCGCGTTCGGGCTGGTGCTTCAGACCCAGTTCGCGCGTACGCCGCTCCAGGCGGCGTCGCTCACCTTCCTCGGGCCGCTGCTGGGTTCGCTGGTGCGGCCGGTGGGCGGGCAGCTCGCCGACCGGTTCGGCGGCGCGCGGATCACGCTGTGGAACTTCGCGGCCATGGGCGCGGCGACGCTCGTGGTCGTGGCGGCGTCGGTGCTGGAGTCGCTTCCGGTCTTCCTGGTGGGGTTCACCGCGCTGTTCGTACTGAGCGGAGTCGGCAACGGGTCGACGTACAAGATGATCCCGGCGGTCTTCCAGGAGAGGGCGCTGGCGGAGGCGGCGCAGGCCGGGGAGACGGCGGACGCCGGCGTCGCGGCGGCCGCCGCTGCCGACGGCCGCCGGCGCTCCGGCGCGGCGATGGGCCTGATCGGCGCCGTCGGTGCGCTGGGCGGACTGGGCATCAACCTCGCCTTCCGGCAGTCGTTTGAGACCGTGGGGACGGGGACGGCGGCATATCTGACCTTCCTGGTCTTCTATGCGGTGTGCTGCGCGGTCACCCGTGCCGTGTATCTGCGGCGCCCGGCAGCACCGGAACCGGCGGCGCCGGTTCCGGCGTAACGGCCGGGAAACCCCGGAGTACCGAGCCCGTCATCGGCTGTCGACAGGCTCGGTGCTTCGCACGAGCAGGGGCGGAGCGAGAAGGACATGCAAGAACGGCACGACGGGCGGCACGAGCGGGACGTGCACGGGGCGCCGGACGCGCAGGGCGGGCCGGACGCGCAGGACGAGTCTGACGCGCAGGGCGGGCCGGACGCGGACGGCGAGCAGGCTGTGCACGATGCCCGGCACGAACAGGGCGACGTGCCGCCCGGCGCCCGGAGCTCCCGGCGGACCGCCCCGCAGCAGGTCAAGCCCCTCGCCGGATTCACCGTCGGCGTGACCGCCGCGCGCCGGGCCGAGGAGCTGGGCGCGCTGCTGGAGCGGCGCGGCGCCGCGGTCCAGCACGCACCCGCGCTGCGCATCGTCCCGCTCGCGGACGACGGCGAACTCCTCGACGCCACCAAGGCCCTCGTCGAGCACGTACCGGACACCGTGATCGCGACGACGGCGATCGGATTCCGCGGCTGGGTCGAGGCGGCCGAGGGCTGGGGCTTCGGCCAGGAGCTGCTGAAGTGCCTCGGCGATACGGAGGTGCTGGCCCGCGGCCCGAAGGTGCGCGGCGCCGTACGCGCGGCGGGCCTGAAGGAGACGTGGTCGCCGGAGTCGGAGTCGATGGCGGAGGTGCTGGACCGGCTGCTCGCACAGGGCGTCGACGGCCGCCGCATCGCGCTCCAGCTGCACGGCGAGCCGCTGCCCGGGTTCATCGAGTCGCTGCGCGCGGCGGGCGCCGAGGTCGTCGGGGTGCCGGTCTACCGCTGGATGCCGCCGGAGGACATCGCCCCCGTCGACCGCCTCATCGACGCGACTCTCGCCCGCGGCGTCGACGCCCTCACCTTCACCAGCGCCCCGGCCGCCGCGTCCCTGCTGGAGCGGGCTGCACGCCGCGGCGTACGGGACGAACTGCTGCAAGTCATGCGTACGGAGGTGCTCGCCGCGTGCGTCGGCCCCGTGACGGCGGCACCGCTGGAGAACGAGGACGTGCCCACCGTGCAGCCGGAACGCTTCCGCCTCGGCCCCCTCGTACAGCTGCTGTGCACCCGCCTGCCCGGCCGGGTCCGGGCGCTGCCCGTCGCGGGTCACCGGGTCGCGATACGGGGGAGCGCCGCCGTCGTCGACGGCGAGCTGCGTACGGTGCAGCCCGCGGGCATGGCGCTGCTGCGGGCGCTGGCCCGCCGCCCCGGCTGGGTGGTGTCTCGGGCCGAACTGCTGCGCGCACTGCCGGGGTCGGGAACCGACGAGCACGCCGTGGAGACCGCCATGGCACGGCTGCGGACCGCCCTCGGCGACGCGAAGCTGATCCAGACCGTCGTCAAGAGGGGATACCGGCTGGCACTCGACACCGCACCGGACAGCGGCAAGTACGACGCCGCCGCGGACTGACCGCGAAGCAGCGGCCGACGGCGATGCGGGGATCGGCAGCGATGCCGGTACGGCCGGGAAGGCCGCAGACATCGGCGACGCACCATGCTCCGCACTCCGGGGCCCGGCGCCGCGGCCCGGGGCTACGGGCTGACGCTGTCCACGAAGTCCTTCTGGCACTGCTCCTGTTCGGCCTGCGTCGTCGCCTTCTCCACGCAGCTGCGCAGCTCGTCGTAGTCCCCGGAACTCAGCAGCGACACCGCGAAGACGAGCACGACCGTCGAACCGAGGAGAGCGAGGGTCCCGATGACCGCTCCGACCGCCGCGAGGGTGCCGTTCGTGGCCTCGCCGCGCCTGCCGCGCCGGAAGCCGACGATGCCGAAGATCAGCGCGAGCAGCCCGAGTACGACACCTCCCAGCACCGTCCAGAACAGCAGCGCGCCGATCAGCCCGAGAGTCAGCGCGGCGACACCGAGACCGTTGCGCGGCGGGCGGGAGAGCGCGGGGTCCCACATCGCGGGCCCACCGGGGCCGCCGGGTCCGGTCGGTCCGCCGGGACCACCGGGATCACCGGGACCGCTTGGCCCGCCCGGTCCTCCGCCCGGCGCGGGACCGCCCTTCCCCTCGTGTGCCTCTCCCCAGCTCTGCGGTGAAGTCATGGCGCGCCCTCCGGCGTAACCCGTCCCGGCCGGCCGCCGTCCGTGCGGCCGCCTGCCCGGCTGCCTGCCCCGCTGCCGCCCGGTTACTCCTGCGGGCCCGGACACCGGGCGGATGCACAGGGCGCCGTCGTTCGCGTACGGTTGACGGCTGCCCCTGGGTGAGCCCGTGAAATGCGCACGGCGGACGCCCACGGACGCCGGAGGGAAAGCCGGAAGGAAGCCGGACGCACGCATGCGGAAGCCGGCGGACGCAGCCGTCGGCACCAGCCACGGCGGCATCCGTCCCCGCCCGCCCCCGTCCGCTCCAGCCTGTGTCCCACCCGAGTCCCACCCGTGTCCCATCCGTCCTCGCCTCCTCGCCCCGGGCCGGCAGGGGCCTGAACCAGCAGAAGGGGGCCGCGTCGTTGGCAGCGCAGCACGATTCCGTCCGTGACCGGGAGATCCGCGAGGAGCAGCAGCACCTGGACGGGGTGTACCGCCGCCTCGAGGAGAAGATCCACGAGGCCGAGTTCCTGATGGACGACGCCTCGAAGCGGGCTCAGGTCGGCACCCCGGGTGCGCTCGCCGAGCGCGACGCCCAGGTCTTCCGCGCGGGTGTGCATCTCAACAGGCTGAACCGCGAGTTCGAGGACTTCCTCTTCGGACGCATCGACCTGCTGTACGGCGCGGACGCGGAGCGCGGCCCCGACGGGGCGTACACCTCGGTCGAGCCCGCCGAGGGCGCCGTACGTCCCGACGGCACCGCCGACATCGCCGAGACGCTGCACGTGGGCCGCATGGGCGTGCTCGACGCCGACTACACCCCGCTCGTCATCGACTGGCGCGCCCCCGCCGCCGCGCCCTTCTACCGTGCGACGCCGGTCGCGCCCGGCCGTGTCGTGCGCCGCCGGGTCATCCGCAGCAAGGGCCGCAAGGTCCTCGGCGTGGAGGACGACCTGCTGCGCCCGGAGGTCACCGCCAGCCTCGGCGGCGAGGAACTGTCCGTCGTCGGCGACGGCGCGCTGATGGCGGCGCTCGGGCGGGCCCGCGGGCACGTGATGCGCGACATCGTCTCGTCCATCCAGGCCGAGCAGGACATGGTGATCCGCGCGCCCGCCGCGTCCGTCACGGAGGTCGAGGGCGGCCCCGGCACGGGCAAGACCGCCGTGGCGCTGCACCGCGCCGCCTACCTCCTCTACCAGGACCGGCGCCGTTACGCGGGCGGCATCCTCGTCGTCAGCCCGACTCCGCTGCTCGTCTCGTACACGGAGGGCGTGCTGCCCTCGCTCGGCGAGGAGGGGCAGGTCGCCATCCGCGCCCTCGGCTCGCTCGTCGAGGGCGCCGAGGCGACCGCGTACGACGAGCAGCACGTCGCGCGGATCAAGGGCTCGCCGCGCATGGCGAAGGTGCTGCACCGCGCGGCGCGCGCCGCGCCGGCCGCCGGCCGGGTGCCGGAGACGCTGCGCGTGGTGGCCTTCCGCAGCCGTGTCGAACTCGGCGCCGCCGAACTGCGCCAGGTGCGCCGTCAGGTGCTCGGCGGCACCGCGCCCGTGAACCTGATGCGGCCACGCGCCCGCAAGTTCCTGCTGGACGCGCTGTGGGAGAAGTCCGGCGCGGAACGCCGCTACACCGATCCCGAGCTGGCGGCCGAGGCGCGCGAAGGGTTCGACGAGGACATCTCCTCCGAGGACGAGTTCGCCGCCTTCCTCGACGCCTGGTGGCCGGAGCTGACACCCCGTCTGGTGCTGGCGTCGCTCGCCGACGAAGCCGCCCTCGCCCGCGCCGCCGGGGTCCCCGTACGGCCGGGCAGGCCCGGGGCCTCCGGCGCACCGGGCCGCGGCGGAGGCCGTGCCCGCCGTCTGCTGGAGCGGGACGAGGTGACCGCCGTCTCCGCGTCCCTGCGCCGCCTCGGCGCCGACGGCGAGGGCCCGCTGTCCGTGCACGACGTGGCGCTCCTCGACGAGCTGCGCGTGCTGCTCGGCCCGCCGCCCAGGCCGAGCCGGCGCGAGGCGGAGGCCTCCCCCACGGAGGTGCTCGAACAGCTCACCGGCCTGGAGGAGTTGACCACCGCCGCCGACCGCGACCCCACCTCGCGCCGCGACCGCGCCGAGCGGCACACCGAGGAGCGCACCGACTACGCGCACGTCATCGTCGACGAGGCGCAGGACCTGACGCCCATGCAGTGGCGCATGGTCGGACGCCGCGGACGGCACGCCACCTGGACGGTCGTCGGCGACCCGGCCCAGAGCTCCTGGCCCGACACCCGGGAGGCGGACGAGGCGCGCTCCGAGGCCCTGGGCTCCCGTCCCCGCCGCCGCTTCGAACTGACCGTCAACTACCGCAATCCGGCGGAGATCGCGGAACTCGCCGACCGGGTGCTGGCCCTCGCCATGCCCGGCATGGCACCCCCGAAGGCGGTGCGCTCGACGGGCCTGCGCCCCCGATTCACCGCAGTACGGGGCGAGTTGGGCGCCGCCGTACGCGAGGAGGCGCAGCGCGCGCTGGCCGGAGTGGACGGCACGGTCGGCGTGGTCGTCCCGATGCACCGCAGGGAGGAGGCACGGCAGTGGCTGGCGGGCCTCGGCGAGCGCGTGGTCGCGCTGGGGAGCCTGGAGGCCAAGGGACTTGAGTACGACGCGACGCTCGTGGTCTCTCCCGCGGAGATCGCCGGCGCCGGACGAGAGGCGGGCACCGAGCGCGAGCCGGACGAGGCGCGGCCCGGCACCGGCGGCCCCGAGACGGCCGGACTACGGGTGCTGTACGTGGCCCTGACGCGGGCGACGCAGCGGCTGACTGTGCTGTCCGGGGAGCGGGATCTGCCGGACGCGGACGGCGTCCCGGAGCTGCTCAGGGACTGACGTGCAGAGCGGCGGACGGCGGGCGAGGGGCCGGCCGACGGGCCGTGGGAACGGGCCTTGGGAAGGGCACGCGCCGGGCGCCGGGAGGGCCGCGGGCGGCCGATGTGAATCGCCGCCGGTGAAGGGAATCCCTTCCAGAGGCTGTTTGTTAGCCTGGATGTGGCACCGGCCCGATCCATGCCCCCGGGCCCAACCATTGTCGCTTCGAGCGACCACTTGCCGCGAGGCGAGCTGGCGGGTCGGTGTCACCAAAGACTTCTCCAGCTTCAGCTTCCGGTGCTTCCGATTCGTTGAAGCTCTCCGCAGGGGTTCGCGTCTCCGGCCTTCAGCCGATGATGCGGACCCCTTCCGCCTGCGGGCCCTTGCGGCCCTCCGCGATCTCGAACTCGACCCGCTGGGTGTCCTGCAGACTGCGGTAGCCCTCTCCGTGGATCGAGCTGTAGTGGACGAAGACGTCCGGTCCGCCGTTCTCCTGGGCGATGAAGCCGTAGCCCTTCTCGGCGTTGAACCACTTGACGGTGCCCTGAGCCATTCCTGGTCTCCCTGTATGCATATGGGGTTTGCGGGCCGATCCTAGGCTGAAGTGGGGCGCTTTGAGGTGATTTGGGGCGTAGACACAGAGTTTCGCGCCCGTGCCGAAGCGGCCGCGGAAGCCTCTCCCGGAAAGCCGGGGGCGGGGGCGACTCGGGCGCCGGTATCTCGTACTGTGGAAGGCTCTTTCCGCGCTGGAGGCCCGTCCGGTTCAGGGGTTACCTCGTACCGGAGGGTAGGTGGGACGATCTGTTGACGCGCCCCACCCCCGGACGCCGATACTTCGGCGCCCCGGTCCGGTGCGGCACCACGCGTCAAGTGAAAGCAGAGGGAAGTCGGCCATGAGCGCGCCCAGCGTCTCCTACTCGATGACTGTCCGCCTGGAGGTTCCCGCAGGAGGGACCGCGGTCAGCCAGATCACCACGGTCGTGGAGTCGTCGGGCGGTTCGGTGACCGGCCTCGATGTCACCGCCTCGGGGCACGAGCGGCTCCGTATCGACGTCACGATCGCCGCGTCGTCCACCGCGCACGCCGACGAGATCGTGGCGGAGCTGCGCGGCATCGAGGGCGTCGTGCTCGGCAAGGTCTCCGACCGTACGTTCCTGATGCATCTCGGCGGCAAGATCGAGATGTCGTCGAAGCATCCCATTCGCAATCGCGACGACCTGTCGATGGTCTACACGCCCGGCGTGGCCCGCGTGTGCACACAGATCGCCGAACACCCGGAGGACGCACGGCGGTTGACGATCAAGCGGAACAGCGTCGCCGTGGTCACCGACGGCTCTGCGGTCCTCGGCCTGGGCAACATCGGGCCGCAGGCGGCGCTGCCCGTGATGGAGGGCAAGGCGGCCCTCTTCAAACGCTTCGCCGGCATCGACGCCTGGCCGATCTGCCTCGACACCCAGGACACGGACACGATCGTGGAGGTCGTGCGGTCGCTGGCGCCGGGCTTCGCCGGGATCAATCTGGAGGACATCTCCGCACCGCGCTGCTTCGAGATCGAGGCGCGGCTGCGTGAGCTCGTCGACATCCCCGTCTTCCACGACGACCAGCACGGCACGGCCATCGTCGTGCTCGCCGCGCTGTACAACGCGCTGCGCGTCGTGGACAAGCGCATCGAGGACATCCGCGTGGTGATGTCCGGTGCGGGAGCCGCGGGCACGGCCATTCTGAAGCTGCTGCTGGAGGCGGGCGTCAAGCACGCCATCGTCGCCGACATCCACGGAGTTGTGCACGACGGCCGCGAGGACCTCGTGGGCGAGGCCGAGGGCTCGCCGCTGCGTTGGATCGCGGAGAACACCAACTCCGAAGGCGTCACGGGCACGTTGAAGGACGCCGTCGTCGGCGCGGACGTCTTCATCGGCGTCTCCGCGCCGAACGTGCTCGGCGGCGAGGACGTGGCGCGCATGGCGGAGGGCGCGATCGTGTTCGCTCTCGCCAATCCCGACCCGGAGGTCGACCCGGCGGTGGCGCGCGAGACCGCCTCCGTCGTCGCCACGGGCCGTTCCGACTTCCCGAACCAGATCAACAACGTGCTGGTCTTCCCCGGTGTCTTCCGCGGTCTGCTGGACGCCCAGTCGCGCTCCGTCAACGACGAGATGATGCTCGCCGCGGCGCGCGCCCTCGCCGACGTCGTGCTCGCGGACGAGCTGAACCCGAACTACATCATCCCCAGCGTCTTCAACGAGAAGGTCTCCGGCGCCGTGGCGGGCGCCGTACGGGACGCCGCACGTGCCGCGGGCGAGGCGGCGATCACATCCGCGACCGCGGCCACGGCGACGACGGCCGCCGCCGCCACGGTGGGGGACGGGCCCGCGCGCTGAGCACGTTCGGGTGGCTCTGCACGTGGCCGCGGAAGCCCCGCTCGCGCGCCCGCCGGTGGTTTGCGCGGACCGGAAGGGGTACACGCGCCCGGTGAGTTCATGCCCGAAGCGGTCCGGGTCCCGGCCGCTCACCGCGTGGTGGCACGGCGCGTCGCGAGGTGCAGGGTTACGACGCCCCCTCTAGGGTTGCGGCAGACACAAGCCTGTGGGGCGTCAGCACAGCGCGGCCCGTCGCCGCCGCTCGTGTGACTCCGCAGCTGTCAGCACGTTCCGGATTGGCTTTCCCGCCACACGTAGGGGCAGGATTCGTTCCCAGGGGACTTCGTCCTGGGGATTCCCCAAAGGGGCGGGAGGGTCTCAAAGCAGACCCTGGTCAGGGGACTGTCCGAGGGCCCTGGCAGCATCGGCTTCGATCTCACGCCTCATCGGCAAGAAGAACACGGGAGTAACGAGTTATGAACCGCAGTGAGCTGGTGGCCGCTCTCTCCGAGCGCGCCGAGGTGACCCGTAAGGACGCCGACGCCGTTCTGGCCGCCCTCGCCGAGACCGTCGGCGAGGTCGTCTCCAAGGGCGACGAGAAGGTCACCATCCCCGGTTTCCTCACCTTCGAGCGCACGCACCGTGCGGCCCGCACGGCGCGGAACCCGCAGACCGGCGACCCGATCGAGATTCCGGCCGGGTACAGCGTGAAGGTGTCGGCCGGCTCGAAGCTCAAGGAATCCGCCAAGGGCAAGTAAGCGGCCCAAGGGGCCGGGAACGGCTGCCGGCCGCTCCGGGCCACGTAACACGAGGGCGGTCACCCCAGTGAGGGTGACCGCCCTTCGTGTGTGCTCAACTACGTTGTTTTCCGCGTGAATTCCGCGTGATATTCAGCACTCGCCGGGGGCTTGCGGGCGAACGCACCGGCCGTTCAGGGCCGTTCGGCTTTGGCGCCGAGTTCGGCGAGTTTGTTCATGAAGTTCTCGTAGCCGCGGTTGATCAGGTCGATGCCGTGCACGCGGGAGGTGCCCTGGGCGGCCAGCGCCGCGATCAGGTACGAGAAGCCGCCGCGGAGGTCGGGGATGATCAGGTCCGAGCCCTGGAGCTTCGTGGGGCCCGAAACCACCGCGGAGTGAAGGAAGTTGCGCTGCCCGAAGCGGCAGGCGGAGCCGCCGAGGCACTCGCGGTAGAGCTGGATGTGGGCGCCCATCTGGTTCAGCGCGGAGGTGAAGCCGAGGCGGGACTCGTAGACCGTCTCGTGGACGATGGACAGCCCCGTCGCCTGCGTGAGGGCGACCACGAGCGGCTGCTGCCAGTCGGTCTGGAAGCCGGGGTGCACGTCGGTCTCCAGCGCGATGGACTTCAGCGGGCCGCCCGGGTGCCAGAAGCGGATCCCCTCGTCGATCACCTCGAAGGCGCCGCCCACCTTGCGGAAGGTGTTGAGGAAGGTCATCATCTCGGGCTGGCTCGCGCCCCGTACGAAGACGCTGCCCTCCGTCGCGAGCGCCGCGCTGGCCCACGAGGCGGCCTCCAGGCGGTCGGGGAGCGCGCGGTGGGTGTAGCCGCCGAGCTTGTCGACGCCCGTGATGCGGATCGTGCGGTCCGTGTCCATCGAGATGATCGCGCCCATCTTCTGGAGGACGCAGATGAGGTCTTCGATCTCGGGCTCGACGGCGGCGTTGCTCAGCTCGGTGGAGCCCTCGGCGAGGACAGCCGTGAGCAGCACCTGCTCGGTGGAGCCGACGGACGGGTAGGGCAGCCGGATCTTCGTGCCGCGCAGCCGCTGCGGCGCCTCCAGGTACTGGCCGTCGGCGCGCTTCTCGATCGTCGCGCCGAACTGGCGCAGCACGTCGAAGTGGAAGTCGACGGGACGGCCCCCGATGTCGCAGCCGCCGAGGCCCGGGATGAAGGCGTGGCCCAGGCGGTGCAGCAGCGGGCCGCAGAAGAGGATCGGGATGCGGGAGGAGCCGGCGTGCGCGTCGATGTCGGCGACGTTGGCGCTCTCGACGTGGGACGGGTCGAGCACGAGCTCGTCCGTCTCCTCACCGGTGGTCACGGTCGTGCCGTGCAGTTCCAGAAGGCCCCGCACGACCCGCACGTCGCGGATGTCGGGGACGTTGCGCAGCCGGCTCGGCTCGCTTCCCAGCAGCGCTGCGACCATCGCCTTCGGAACGAGGTTCTTGGCGCCACGGACACGGATCTCGCCATCGAGCGGGGTGCCGCCGTGGACAAGCAGGACGTCGTCGGTCATGGGTCTCCGCGTTCCTGAAGACGGTTCGGGGCAGGTGACTTGAGGCTCGGTGCGCCTCGGGTGCCCCTGGAGAAGCCCGGGGCAAGGACGAAGCACAATCGTAATGGTCCTCGCGCACGCCCGCGTAAGGACAGTGAGGACCGCGGCGTCCCGGCACGCGGAAAATCTCACGGTGTGTGACTTGAATGTGCCGTTGCGTGACAGGAGTTGCACAAGTGGGCGGATTGTGCGGGAGGTTCGCACAGGGTTCGCGCCGGATCGGCGGAGATTCCGTGCATACGCGGTGACCTGGGCGTACGCCGGGTCCACGGGGACCGATCCCGCCGTTGGCTCACACGAAGGCCGCAGGTGCGGGATCATTGCCACATGACCGAGGTGTCTTCGCTCACCGGGCGGCTGCTGGTCGCCACTCCGGTGCTGGCTGACCCCAACTTCGACCGGGCCGTGGTGCTGCTGCTCGACCACGACGCGGAGGGGTCGCTCGGTGTGGTGCTCAACCGCCCGACGCCCGTGGACGTCGGCGACATCCTGGAGCCCTGGGCGGCCCTCGCCGGGGAGCCCGGCGTGGTCTTCCAGGGCGGGCCCGTCTCGCTCGACGCGGCGCTCGGAGTCGCCGTCGTGCCGGCCTCGCAGGACGGCAGGCGGGCCACGGTGGACCGCGGTGCCGTACGGGACGGTGCCGGCGGGCCCGCGGACCGTCGCGATCAAGGGCACGAGGGATACGAGGACGACGAGGAGAGCGCCGACGGACCGCTGGGGTGGCGCCGTGTCCACGGCGCGATCGGCCTGGTCGACCTGGAGGCGCCGCCGGAGCTGCTCGCCGCCGAGCTGGGCTCGCTGCGCATCTTCGCCGGGTACGCCGGCTGGGGTCCGGGGCAGCTGGAGAAGGAGCTGGCCGAGGGCGCGTGGTACGTGGTGGAGTCCGAGCCGGGCGACGTCTCGTCGCCGTCGCCGGAGCGTCTGTGGCGGTCCGTGCTGCGCCGTCAGCGCAGCGAACTGGCCATGGTGGCCACATACCCGGACGATGCCTCGCTGAATTAGGCTTGGTCCGCATGAGCACTCTTGAGCCTGAGCGCGGTACGGGCACCGGCACACTCGTCGAACCGACGCCGCAGACGTCGCACGGAGACGGCGATCACGAGCGGTTCGCCCATTACGTCCAGAAGGACAAGATCATGGCGAGCGCCATGGACGGCACGCCCGTCGTCGCGCTCTGCGGGAAGGTCTGGGTCCCCGGGCGTGACCCGAAGAAGTACCCGGTCTGTCCCATGTGCAAAGAGATCTACGAGACGATGAGCTCCGGCGGCGACAAGGGCGGCGGCGGCAAGGACGGTAACGGCAAGGGCGGCGGCAAGTAGCCGTCCCCGCCTGCGGAACGGCCGCGGAGACGGCCCGGTCGCCGGGCCGCCTCGCCGTTCACGGGCCCGCGGTCCGGTAGCACGGCGGCCTCCGTGGCTCGCCGTTCCCGGTTCTTCGCCACCCGGCCGGTTTCCGCGGTTCGCCGATTCCCGCGCTTCGTCGATCCCCGTAGTTCCTCGTTCGGTCCGTCGTGCGGTCGCCGGGCTCCGGCGGCCGGACGCGGTCCCGCGAGTGTCCGTCCGCGGGCCCGTCCGCTCACCGCGCAGCAAGGCTCATGGCGCGCCCCGTCCGTCCCCTCAGCGGGACGGGCGGGGCGCGTCGGCTTGTGCGGGGGCGGGCGGTGGCCGGTGCGCTTCCGTGAGTGCTTCGGGACGCGCACAGGGAACGGATTGGTTGAGACCTATTGCCGGGCGGGTCGGCGGCTCGTAATCTCCTGAGCGGTTGTGCGACGCGGAACTTGCGTTGCGAATTCTGCAACGCCCTATGAGGGTTGGGGGACTCGCCGTGAAGTCGGCCGTACGAACTGCCTCACGTCTGGCGGCACTTGCGCTGCCGCTCGCGCTGACCGGGACGCTGCTCGCGGGCTGTGCGCCGTCCACGTCCGGTGGCGGACCGCAGAAGGACGAGAAGACCGGCACGCTGCGGGTGTGGCTCTTCCGCGAGGTCGGCAACGAGCCGAAGAAGCGCGTGGTCGACGGCGTGGTGCGGAAGTTCGAGAAGCGCCACGACGGCGTGCGCGTCGATGTGCAGTACATCCCCGTCGACAGCCGCGCCGAGAAGATCAAGGGCGCCTTCAACGATCCGGCGTCGGCGCCCGACGTGATCGAGTACGGCAACACCGACACGGCCGGGTACGTCGAGAACGGCGGACTGGCCGACGTGAGCGACGAGTTCGCCGACTGGCCGCAGGCGCGCGACCTGGACCCGACGGCGAAGAGGTCGGTGACCGTCGACGGCAAGGTCTACGGCGCGCCGCTCTTCGTCGGCGTCCGCGCGCTGTACTACCGCACCGACGTCTTCGACGACCTCGGCATCGAGACGCCCCGTACGCTCGGCGAAGTCGCGGGCGCCGCACGGCGGATACACGCGAAGCGACCCGGCATGTACGGCCTCGCCGTGGGCGGCGCGGCGACCTACACGGCGATGCCCTTCATCTGGGCGCACGGCGGGGCGCTCGCCGCGAAGAAGCGGGACGGCACCTACGCCGCGGCCGTCGACGGTGCCCGCGCGAAGCGCGGAATCGCCGCCTACACGGACCTGTTCGGCGACGACAACTGTCCTGCCGCGAAGTGCGCGCAGATGGGCGGCAACGACAACGTCGAGGCCTTCGCCGCGGGCAAGGCCGGAATGGCCGTCGCGGGCGACTTCAACCGGCAGGCCATGGAGGACGGCAAGGCGAAGGGCCACTACGACGTGGTGCCGCTTCCCGGCACCGGGCGCGGCAGCATCGCGCCCGCCTTCGCCGGCGGCAACAACGTCGGCGTGCTGAAGAGCACTTCGCACCGCACGCTCGCCGTCGCGCTGATGCGGGAGCTGGCGGGGAAGGACACGCAGCGGCGGCTGTTCGACGCCATGGGGTTCCTTCCGACGTTCACGGACGTACGTGAACAGGCCGCGAAGAAGGAGCCGTTCGTCAGGCCGTTCGTCGAAACCCTCGACGCGGGAACGGAGTTCGTGCCCGCGACGCCCGCGTGGACGGAGATCGACGCGGGCCTCGTGCTGCCGACGATGTTCCAGGAGATCGCCGGCGGCAAGCGCGGCGTGGACGAGGCCGCGCAGCGGGCGGCGCGGAAGATGGACGAGGCGTTCGCGGAGTGAGCGCCTTCGCGCCCGTGCACCGGCCCGCTCCGTCCTCCTCCTCGTCCGCGTCCCCGCACGGGTCACCGTCCGGGCCGCCGTCGCGCACGCGATATGGGCGCTGGTGGACCGGCCGTACTCCCGAGGCGTCCGGATCGCGGGTACGGCAAGGGCGCTGGACGCCGTGGCTGTATCTGGCGCCCGCGCTCGTGGTGCTCGCCGCGCTGCTCGTCTACCCCGTCTACCAGCTCGGGCTGATCTCGCTGCTCGAATACACCCAGGCGCAGGTCAGCGGCGGCGAACCGACCTCGTTCCAGGGCCTGGGCAACTACGCGGAGCTGTTCTCGGACGGACAGTTCTGGCAGGTGCTGCTGGCGACGGTGCTCTTCGCCGCCGCCTGCGTGGCGGGCACCCTCACGGCGGGCTGTGCGCTCGCGGTGCTGCTCACGCGCGTACGGGCGGCGCCGCGGCTGCTGCTGATGCTGGCGGCGCTGGGTGCGTGGGCGACGCCCGCCGTCACGGGCTCCACGGTGTGGGTGTTCCTCTTCGACGCCGACTTCGGGCCCGTCAACAGGGTGCTGGGGCTGGGCGACTTCTCCTGGACGTACGGGCGGATGAGCGCCTTCGCGCTGGTCTTCCTGGAGGTGGTGTGGTGCTCGTTCCCGCTGGTGATGGTGACGGTCTACGCGGGCATCAGGGCCGTGCCCGAGGAGGTGCTGGAGGCGGCGGCGCTCGACGGGGCCTCGCAGTGGCGCACTTGGCGCAGCGTGACCGCGCCGATGCTGCGGCCGGTGCTGCTCGTCGTGACGATCCAGTCGGTGATCTGGGACTTCAAGATCTTCACGCAGATCTATGTGATGACGGGCGGCGGAGGCATCGCGGGACAGAATCTCGTGCTCAATGTGTACGCGTACCAGAAGGCGTTCGCGTCCTCGCAGTACAGCCTCGGCTCGGCGATCGGCGTCGTGATGCTGCTGCTTCTTCTCGCCGTCACGCTGGTCTATCTGCGGCTGCTGCGGCGCAGGGGCGGTGAGTTGTGAGAACGGCGGTCGCGGTACGTCGTGCACGGGCCGGGCGGCGCGTGCGGACCGGCGGCATACGGCCGGGCATACGGCGGGGCAGGCCCTCGACGAGGCTGTGGCGGGCGGCGGCGGAGATCTCGGCGGTCGCCGTCGCGCTCGTCGTCGCCTTTCCCCTTTACTGGATGGTGCTTTCGGCCTTCAAACCGGCCGGGGAAGTGCGCTCCGCACACCCCGTTCCGTGGACGCTGAATCCCTCGCTGGAGTCGTTCCGGCGCGTCTTGGGGCAGCAGGACTTCGGCCGCTACTTCCTCAACAGCCTGCTGGTCGCGGGCACGGTGGTGGCGGCCTCCGCCCTCATCGCGTTTCTCGCGGCGACGGCGGTGACGCGTTTCCGTTTCCGCTTCCGTACGACGCTGCTGATCCTTTTCCTCGTGGCGCAGATGGTGCCGGTCGAGGCGCTGACCATTCCCATGTTCTTCCTCATGCGGGATTTCGGCGCCCTCAACTCCCTTGTGTCGCTGGTGCTTCCGCATCTCGCCTTCTCGCTGCCGTTCGCGGTGTGGATGCTGCGGGGCTTTGTGAAGGCGGTGCCGGACGCGCTGGAGGAACAGGCCGTGATCGACGGTGCGAGCCGCGCGCGGTTCCTGTGGCAGATCCTCTTCCCGCTGGTCTTTCCAGGGCTCGTCGCCACCAGCGTCTTCTCGTTCATCTCCACGTGGAACGACTTCCTCTTCGCCAAGTCGTTCATCATCTCCGCCACCGAGAACTCAACCCTCCCCATGGCCCTGCTGGTCTTCTTCGACACCGAAACCCCCGACTGGGGCGGGGTGATGGCCGCCTCGACGGTGATGACCCTGCCCGTGCTGGTCTTCTTCGTCCTCGTGCAGCGCCGCCTGGTCTCCGGGCTCGGGGGCGCGGTGAAGGACTGAGGCGGCCGCAACGGCCGCTCGACGAAAGGTGATTGCGAGTGCCGCGCGAGCCGTACCGGGACCTCGTACCCGCACCCCGTTCCGTGGCCGCCGGGCGCCGGCCCGGCGGCGACGGCGGCGACCGCGGCGACGGCCGGGAGTTCGTGCTCGGTCCGCATACGGCGCTCGACGAGGGGCCCGGCACGTCCGGCACCGCACGCTGGCTGCGTACCGTGCTCACCCCGGCGACGGGCCTGCCGCTGCTGCCGCCGTACGCGGTGCCGTATTCGACGCCGTACGCGACGCCGCACTCGATGCCGTCCGCGGGCGCCCACGATGCCGGTGACGACTCCGGCCACCGCGTGATCGTGCTCCGTACGGACGAGGACGTCGCCGCACGGCTCGGCCCGGAGGGCTATGAACTCCACGCCGCCCAGGGCGCGTTGCGCATCACCGGAGGCGGCCCGGCCGGGGTCTTCTGGGGCGCGCAGACGCTGCGGCAGCTGCTCGGCCCGGACGCGTACCGGCGAGCGCACACGGGGGAGCCGCGGACCCGGCGGATCCCCGCTGTGCACATCGAGGACGCTCCCCGCTTCCCCTGGCGCGGTCATCTCCTCGACGTGGCACGGCACTTCATGCCGAAGGACGGCGTCCTGCGCACCCTCGACCTGCTCGCCGCGCACAAGCTCAACGTCCTGCACCTGCACCTCACCGACGACCAGGGCTGGCGCGTCGAGATCCGCGGACGGCCACGGCTGACCGGGGTGGGCGGCGCACGGGACCGCAGCCGCGTCGGGCACGGCGGCCGCCGGCCGGGGACGGCGCCGCTGTGGGACGAGCGGGCGCACGGCGGCCGGTACAGCCAGGACGACCTGCGGGAGATCGTCGCCTACGCCGCCGAGCGGCACATCACCGTCGTACCCGAGATCGACGTACCCGGGCACTCGCAGGCCGCGATCGCCGCGTACCCGGAGCTCGGCAACACCGACGTCGTCGACACCGCTGCTCTCGGGGTGTGGACGGAGTGGGGCGTGAGCCCCAACGTGCTGGCCCCCGGCGACCACGTGCTGCGCTTCTACGAGGGCGTGCTGGAGGAGGTGCTGGAGATCTTCCCCTCCCGCTTCGTCCACCTCGGCGGCGACGAGTGCCCCAAGGACCAGTGGCGTGCTTCGGCCGCCGCGCAGGCCCGCATACGGGAGCTGGGACTCGACGGCGAGGAAGGGCTCCAGGCCTGGTTCATGGGGCACTTCGACCGTTGGCTGACCGCACGCGGTCGCCGCCTCATCGGCTGGGACGAGATCCTCGAGGGCGGCCTCGCCGAGGGCGCCGCCGTCTCCTCCTGGCGCGGCCGGACCGGCGGTATCGCGGCCGCGCTGGCCGGGCACGACGTGGTGATGTGCCCCGAGCAGCAGGTGTACCTGGACCACCGGCAGGACGCGGGAGAGAGCGAGCCGGTGCCGCTCGGGTACGTGCGCACGCTCCGCGACGTCTACGAATTCGAGCCCGTGCCCCCGGAGTTGGCGGGAACTTCGTACGAACGTCATGTGCTGGGCGCGCAGGCCAACATGTGGACCGAGTGCGCCGAGAACCAGCAGCGCGTCGACTACCAGACCTTTCCGCGGCTGGCCGCCTTCGCGGAGACCGTCTGGTCGCCGCCGGCGCACGGCGGCTCCGGTCCTGCCGGTCCTGCCGGTGACGCCGGTCCTGCCGGTGACGCCGGTCACGAGGCCCTGGCCGGGCGGGACTTCGCGGACTTCGAGCGGCGCATGACGGACGCCCACTACGCACGACTGGACGCGATGGGCGTGGACTTCCGCCCGCCAGGGGGCCCGCACCCGTGGCAGCGACGGCCGGGCATCGTGGGACGGCCGCGCTCCGGACCGGAGGAAGCTGCGCCGCGCGCCGGACCGGAGGGCGGGCCCGCATGACCTTCCCCATGACACCCCGCACGGCCTCCCGCGGAAAGCCGTGCACGGCCTTCCGTACGAGCCGTACGAGCCGTACGAGCCCCCGCGGGACGTCCCGCGTGATCTCCGGCACGGGCGCCCGCCCGGCCTCCCGCGTGAACCGCCGTGTAACCGGGAGTGGCCACCATGGTCCGTAGCACGAAAGTCCGCACGGCAGCGGCGATCCGCACAAGAGTCCCCGAGAGTGCTGATTCCGGGCCGTCCCTTGTGAGCTGGGGATTACCGGTTCTCGTTCCGGACATGGGACGAGAGTGATGTCAGCTGACGGAACAGCCCATACCGGGCCCCCGCTCCGACTGCCCGCCGAGATGTGCCAGAGTTGCCTCGTCCGACCGGTGAGCACGTACCGTACGGGCACGGCAGCCGGGTCGACCGGGGAAGGGGCGGCTGGATTGAGCACGCAAGCACAGCATGAACAACATGCGCCACAGGCTGTGCCGTCGGTCATGCTGCCCACCACACTCGACGAGGCCGTGGCCGCGCTCACCGCGGTGCCCGCGGCGGTGCCCGTAGCCGGCGGCACGGACCTGATGACCGGGGTCAACGCCGGGCATCTGCGCCCCGCCGCGCTCGTGGGCCTCGGACGCATCAGCGAGATCCGCGGCTGGCAGTACCTGGACGGGGAGGCGCTGCTCGGCGCCGGCCTCACCCACGCCCGCATGGGACGCCCCGACTTCTCCGCCCTCATCCCCGCGCTGGCGGCGAGCGCACGCGCCGCCGGGCCGCCCCAGATCCGTAACGCCGGCACGCTCGGCGGCAACGTCGTCAGCGCCCACCCGACCGGCGACACCCTGCCGGTGCTGGCCGCGCTGGAGGCCACGCTCGTCGTCGCGGGCCCGGAGGGCGAGCGGCGGGAGATCCCGGTGAGCCACCTGCTCGCGAACGTGGACATGCTGCGGCCCAGCGAGGTCGTCGGGCATGTCAGGGTGCCGCTGCTGCACGCGCCGCAGACCTTCCTGAAGGCCACGGGGCGTACGGGACCCGGCCGTGCCATGGCCTCCGTCGCGGTCGTGCTCGACCCGGTGCGGCGCGGGGTGCGCTGTGCGGTCGGCGCGGTGGCCCCGATGCCGCTGCGTCCGCTGGAGGCCGAGCGCTGGATCGCGTCGCTGATCGACTGGGACGGGCAGCGCGGGCTGGCCCCCGAGGCGCTCGCCGCGTTCGGCGACTACGTGGCCATGGCCTGCATCCCCGACCCCGCCCCCGCCGAGGACGGCGGAGAGGCTCCCGCACTTCCGCCCGCGGCCTTCCACTTGCGGCGTACCGTGGCGACACTGGCCCGCCGAGGACTCGGGAGGGCGCTCGCATGAGCAACGGCAGCCCGCACGATCCCAACGCCCACAGCGACGGGTACGGGCAGGGGTACGCGGACGCCTACGGCGGCGGATACGGCGAGTACTCCGAGTACGGGGGCTACGGCGAATACCCGGAATACGGACCGGAGTACGGCTCCGAATACGGCGATTACGGGGACTACGGAGAACAGCGGCAGCACCACCTGCAACAGCATCAGCAGCACCCGCATCAACAGCACCCGCATCAGCAGCACGGGCACCCGCAGGCGGGGCAGCAGCAGTACGCCTCGTACCCGCAGGACGTCTCGTACCCGCAGGAGGGCTGGGGCGGCGAGTCCGACCAGGACGCCACCGCCTTCGTGCAGTTGCCCGCCGGTCCGCTGCCGCCGCCCGGCGCCGGAGTGGACGCCTGGGGTCCGCTGGCCGCGCCCGGCACGGGTCAGGGCGGCTACACGCCGCCGCCGCTCGACCCGGCGGAGGTCGCGGGTCAGGACCCGGGCGGGCAGGCCGTGCCGCCGCCCGCGGAGGGCGGCCCCGCGTCCGGCGGGCAGTGGGCGATGCCGTTCGGCGAGGACCCGGCGGCATACGGTCAGCAGCAGTACGGCGGGCAGTACGAACAGCACCCGCAGCACCCCGGGCAGCACGACCAACAGCCGGGCATGCCTTCGGCGTTCGGCGACCAGGGCGACCCGGGTGGTCAGGGCGGTCCGGGTGATCAGGGAGGCCAGGGCGGTGCCGGTCCCACCGGACAGGGCGCCGCCGCGGCACTCGCGGGCTCGCACGAGGCACGTACGCGCCGGCCGCTCGGCACGGGCGGCGGCGCGGCCACCGACGAAGCGGAAGCGATAGGACCCGGCCCGCAGCCGGGCGGTCCCGCCGCTCCGCAGCGGCCCGCGGCACAGCAGTCTCCCGGGGGAGGCGCGGCGGGTGGGGCGGGTGCGCCGAACCCCGCGGGCGCCCACTTCGCGGAGGCCGAAGCGGAGGCGCACGCCCGGCGGCAGGTGCCGTTCGACGGGCATGAGCACGAGGCCGTGCCCACCGCTGGCACCACCCCCGGCACCCCCGGCACCGCCGCGGGTCCCGGCGCGTTCCCGGCGCCCGGTGACGGCCCGGACGCTTACACGGCCCGGCCGCACGAGAGCGACGCGACCCCCGGTGCCGGCACGGGTACCGGACTCGGCGGCGTCGGCCTCGGCGCGGGCGCCGCGCCCTTCGACGACGGCGGAGTTCAGGACGGCCGTACCGAGGACGACGGAGACACCGGGGAGGGCGAGGCCCGCCCGATGGGGACCGTGCGCTCCGGGCTTCCGTTCACGCCGTCGTCGGGCACCGGCAGCGTGACGGTCCCGGACCTCGGAGACGCGGGCGCCGCCGGCGACGTCGCCGACACCGCCGGAAGCAGCGCGGCGGGCAGCGCCGTCGCGGACGCCGGGTCCCCGCCGGACGCCGCCCGCTTCGACGCGGGCGCTCAGGACCACGGGCCCGAAGCCCACATCGGCACCGGGACCGGCCCCGGTGCCGGTACGGGCGTCGGCCCCGACCCGGCGCAGACCCGGGCCCCGGACGCAGCTACCCGTGAGCCCGCCCCGGAGCCCGGGGAGCGCGGCCAGGGCGAGAGCGCCACCGACGCCGAGGTCTCCGAGGAACCCCCTCTGGAACTCGCCCCCGAACTCGGCGGCGAACACCCCCACGTCTCCTACGTCCTGCACGTCAACGGCGTCGACCGCCCGGTCACCGACGCCTGGATCGGCGAATCCCTCCTCTACGTACTGCGCGAGCGCCTCGGCCTGGCCGGCGCCAAGGACGGCTGCTCGCAGGGCGAGTGCGGCGCGTGCTCGGTGCAGGTCGACGGCCGTCTCGTCGCCTCGTGCCTCGTACCGGCCGCGACCGCCGCGGGCAGCGAGATCCGTACGGTCGAGGGCCTCGCCGCCGAAGGCGTCCCCTCCGACGTGCAGCGTGCGCTCACCGAATCGGGCGCCGTGCAGTGCGGCTTCTGCGTGCCCGGACTCGCCATGACGGTCCACGACCTGCTGGAGGGCAACCACGCGCCCAGCGAGCTGGAGACCCGCAAGGCGATCTGCGGCAACCTGTGCCGCTGCTCCGGCTACCGCGGGGTGCTCGACGCCGTACGTACGGTCGTGGCCGAGCGCGCCGAGCAGGCCGCCCGCGAGGAAGCCGAGGCGGAGGCCGAAGCGGAGGCGTACGAACGGGAGTTGGCGGAGGCGTCGGCACGCATCCCGCACCAGGCGTCCCCCGGCGGCACCGGGCAGTACCCGGGGGGAGGCGGCGCATGAGGCACGGGGACACCCCGGCGGCGCTGCCGGCCCGGGCACCGGCACGGGACGCACGGGCACGGGATCACGTACAGGCACGGGCACTTGACCACGTACGAGCGCGTGACCACGTACGGGCGCGTGACGACGTACGAGCACGTGACGACGTACGAGCGCGTGACCACGTACAAGCACAGACACAGGCACAGGCACGGCGACAGCCACAGGAACAGGAGCAGGAGCACCGCGTGCGGGGACGACGCGCCGGCGGCCGACGCGGGAAGGCAGCAGCGGCATGACCAGCACGGCCGACGGCCCCGGCGCCGTCACAGCGACACCGGCGCAGGGCACGCCGCTGCCCGACGGCCCCGAAGGCGGCCCCGTCACCCACGGAATCGGCGCGTCCCTCCCCTCCGCCGACGCGCCCTCCAAGGCCGAGGGCACCTTCCCCTACGCCGCCGACCTGTGGGCCGAGGGCCTGCTGTGGGCCGCCGTGCTGCGCGCACCGCACCCGCACGCCCGAATCGTCTCCATCGACACCGAAGCCGCGGCCGCGCTCACCGGCGTGCACGCCGTCGTCACCCACGAGGACGTTCCGGGCGACGCGGGCCACGGCCGCAGGGTCGCCGACCAGCCGGCCTTCGCCCGCGACATGGTGCGCTACTACGGAGAGCCCGTCGCCGCGGTGGCCGCCGACCACCCGGACACCGCGCGCCTGGCGGCGGCGGCCATCGCCGTGGAGTACGAGCCGCTGGAGGCGGTCACCGACCCGGAGAAGTCCTTCGAGGCCGAACCGCTGCACCCTGACGGCAACTTGATCCGCCACATCCCGCTGCGCTTCGGCGACCAGGAGGTCACGGGCGACGTCGTCGTCGAGGGCCTCTACCGCATCGGCCGCCAGGACCCGGCACCCATCGGCGCCGAGGCGGGCCTGGCGGTGCCGCGCCCCGACGGCGGCGTGGAGATCTACACCGCCTCCACCGACCCGCACACCGACCGCGACCTGGCCGCCGCGTGCTTCGGACTGCCGCCCGAGCAGGTCAAGATCGTCGTCACGGGCGTGCCGGGGGCGATGGGCGACCGCGAAGACACCGCGCTCCAGGTGCCGTTGGGCCTGCTCGCGATGAAGACCGGCAGCCCCGTGAAGCTCGCCGCGACCCGTGAGGAGTCCTTCCTCGGCCACGCGCACCGCCATCCGACGCTGCTGCGCTACCGCCATCACGCCGACAGCGAGGGCCGGTTGGTGCGGGTCGAGGCCCAGATCCTCCTCGACGCGGGCGCCTACGCCGACACCACCGCCGACGCGCTCGCCGCCGCCGTCTCCTTCGCGGCCGGTCCGTACGTCGTGCCGCACGCGACGATCGACGGCTGGGCCGTACGCACGAACAACCCGCCGTCCGGGCATGTGCGCGGCGAGGGCGCGATGCAGGTGTGCGCCGCCTACGAGGGCCAAATGGACAAGCTGGCCGCCCAGTTGCAGATGGACCCGGCCGATCTGCGCATGCGCAACGTACTGGCCACCGGCGACCTGCTGCCCATCGGCCAGACCGTCACCTGCCCGGCGCCCGTGGCCGAACTCCTGCGCGCCGTACGGGAGACGCCCCTGCCCGCCCTGCCGAAGGACAGCCCCGAACGCGACTGGCTGCTGCCCGGCGGGCCCGAAGGAGCAGGCGAACCGGGCGCCGTGCGGCGCGGCGTCGGCTACGCGCTCGGCATGGTGCACATGCTCGGCGCGGAGGGCGCCGACGAGGTCTCGACGGCCACCGTGAAGGTCAACGGACCCGTGGCGACGGTGATGTGCGCCGCCGTCGAGAGCGGTCAGGGCTTCACGACGCTCGCCCGGCAGATCGTGCAGGAGACCCTCGGCATCGACGAGGTGTACGTCGCGCCCGTCGACACCGACCAGCCGCCTGCGGGCGCGGGCTCGCACAGCAGACACACGTGGGTGTCGGGCGGCGCGGTCGAGCGGGCGGCGAAGATGGTGCGTACGCAGCTTCTCCAGCCGCTGGCCGCGAAGTTCGGAATGTCGACGGAGCTGCTGACCATCGCCGACGGGAAGATCACCTCCTACGACGGCGTCCTGTCCACGACGGTCGCCGAGGCACTGGAGGACAAGGAGCTCTGGGCCACCGCCCAGTGCCGCCCGCACCCCACGGAACCGCTCGACGAGACCGGGCAGGGCGACGCCTTCGTCGGACTGGCCTTCGCCGCCGTACGGGCGGTGGTCGACGTCGACGTCGAACTCGGCTCCATCCGGGTCGTGGAGATGGCCATCGCGCAGGACGTCGGCCGCGTGCTGAACCCGCGTCAGCTCATCGCCCGCATCGAGGCGGGCGTCACCCAGGGCGTCGGCGCGGCCCTCACCGAACACCTCCGCATCAACCGCGGAGTGGTCCGCCAGCCCGACTTCACGGGCTACGCCCTGCCGACGGCACTGGACGCACCGGACATCCGCATCGTCCAACTCATCGAGGAACAGGACGTGGTGGCCCCCTTCGGCGCCAAGGCCGCCTCGGCGATCCCGGTGGTCGTCTCCCCGGCGGCGGTAGCGGCAGCGGTCCGCGCGGCCACGGGCATGCCGGTCAACCGCCTCCCGATCCGCCCGCAGACGGCGGTGGGGGGCTGAGGGGCGGGACCACGGCAAGATCAGGGCCCCCCGACTTGTGGCGCGAGAGGTTCTTCGCGCGTCTCGGCTTCGCCCGGCCAGCGCGGTCGGCGGCATGGCCGGAGACTCCACGCTGCCAGGTCAGGAAGGACTTCGGATAATGCAGCGTGCCTTGCGCCGCCACGGCCCGTGGCTGTGTGTCCTCGCCCTGGTGGGACTGCTCGTCCAGGGAATGGTGAAGTACGTGGCCTCGGCGCCCCGTTGGGACATGATCGCCTGGACCGCCGTCCTGGCCGTCGCGGCACTGGTGGTGTGGCGCGTGCGCAGGGCTTCTGGCCCGGTGGGGCGCGAGGTGCGTTCCTCACGGTGGCACTACGGGCGGCCCATGATGGTTTTCGCCGGCGCCTTTGCAGCCGCGGTGGTCGGTCTCTTTCTCGGATCGGGGGTCTCTGATCTCACTCCCAAGGTCCAGCGCATCCTCGATGCCGATCCGGTGATCCGCTCGTCGCAGGTGACCGAAGTGACCAGGGTCACCGGCGACGACAGCGGACGAGGCCCGGACCAGCTCTCGTACACCATCCACCATCGGGTCCGATTCGACTCCGGGACGGAGACGGTCGAGAGCACAGTCGACTCCTTCCAGAAGATCTCGCCCGGCAGCACGGTCTGGGTCCTCTACGACCCCGGCAAGCCCGACATCGGCGGGCACACGGAAGAGAGCAGGGACCAGCTCGAAGCCCTGCGGGGCGGGGTCGCCGACTTCTGGTGGAAGCTGATCACGGTCGGGAACCTCGGCCTTGCCGGGATGTTCGTCGCACTTGGCCTGTTCGCCGGCAACAAGTCGGTGAGGGACGGCAGTCGGCGGGGATCGCTCCGGTCCGCTTCAGCCAATGCGGGCCGTACGGGAATCGCCCGCCACCGGGCGCCGGAGCGGACCAATAACCGCAAGGACCGCTCCGAACTCCCCGAAAAAGCCGGCCCGTACGTGGAACTCGCCCTGCTCGACGGAACGGCCGTCCGGCTGTTCGTCACCAAGTCCATCGAACCGGACACACTGGCACGGCAGTTGAGGGAAGGGCACGGCACCCTTTACTGGGACGCCACGCCACCTGTCCGCGGTGCCGACTCGACCTGGGCGCTGTTCGTCCTGGACTCGGGCGAGGAGATCGACGGTGTCATACAGCGCTCCGATGCCTTCGCCTGGCAGATCGCCGGCACGCAGGTCGACCGTGCCGACCCCCGGCCGCTGGAACGTCGCCCAGTCATCCACCCGATCACCTGGCAACCCCGGGTCCAAGCCGCAGCTGTCCCTTTCATCACCACTGCCGTGGCCGCCCTCCTGGCCTACGCGTACCTCGGCTCATGGATCGCCCTCACCGTGGCTTGGGCAATGCTGCCGCTGGCCTCCTTCGCCGTGTACATCGCCCGCGGGATGTACCTGGACGAGGCTGTATCCGAACCGCCCTCGGTCGGCATGAACAAGACCCGATAACGCTCCCGACATCCTCTACTCGCCACCGGCGCAGTCCCTAAGTGAGGACTCGATGAGGGCCGCTGACGTGTGTGACAAGAGCAGCATCACGATCCGGTATCGCTGATCCCGTGCAACTGGCCGCCGCCGTGCGGCATTTGCACCCTTTGCTCCGGGGTGCCCGGAGTCCGCTTCGGCTGCTGCCAGCGGGTTCCCGCACGGTGCGGGCAGTACCCGTCCCGGCGGCCGGATTCCGTGCACGGTAGTGCAGGTCACTCTGGGCCGATGACAGACTGTCAGTGGCACTTACTAGGGTGTACCTGATACGCGCGTAAGGCACCATGGTGTACGGCTGTTCGCCCCGCGGCGACTTGGACGGCCGGCACGCACCTGCAAAGCGCAGGGTGGAGCGGCGCAGCCGCATGACGGAGACGGGAACGGGGAGGCGCAGTCGTGGGTGAGATGCGAGTCGACCTCAGTGAACTAGAGGAGACGGTACGCAAACTCGGTCGGGTGACGACCGCCATGGGCGAGTCGGTGACCAAGAGCGAGTACAACACCTTCCTTCCCAAGAATGCGCTGGGCAAGGGCTTCGCCGAGCAGACAGACATCGACAACGCGCACGCGGAGATGAAGTCGCACATCGAGCAGGTCGTCAAGGCCATCCACGAGATGATCGACGACTTCGGCACGAAGACGAAGCACGCGCACGGCCGGTATCAGAACGCTGAGCACGACGCGAAGTACGGCATGGACGGCGGCCGTTCAGGGTCCGGGAACTAACGGTCAGGGGGCGAGGACGACATGGGCGACAACGCTGGGCTGCCGGAGTTCAACGACACCGGCAACATGTGCTACATGGGGGAGGTCAAGACCCCGTTCGCGACCGGGGAAGACCTCGACTCGATGAAGGCGATGCTCGCGGACGCCAACCCGGGACAGGTCCTCGACGTGGCCGACGCGTGGCAGAACATCCACGAACATCTGGCCGGGGGCAGCGGCAGCGTCAAGGGCGACTTCGACAAGGCCGTCGACCACATCCTTCAGCACTGGGAGGGTGAGTCCGCCGACGAGTTCGCCAAGAGGGCGAAGCAGATCAGCAAGTCGATCACCGACTGCGCCACGTACGCCACCCGCACCTCCACCGTGATGCGGAACGTCGGCCACAAGCTGAGCGACATCAAGCCGAAGGTCGACGCGATCGAGAAGCCGAGCGGCTTCGGCAAGGCCATGGACAAGATCGGCGACGGCTTCTCGCGTGACGAGGACTGGCGGGGCGAGATCCATGGCAACCAGGGCGCGCAGAAGGCCCTGGACAACCACGACGGCGGTCTCTCGGCGGGCAAGGAAGAGCAGCTCAAGGCCGCCGCGCACATGGAGAACCTGGCTCTGACGTATACGTCTCAGGCGAAGACGATGGGGTCGTGGAGAAAGCCGCGGCGAGATGACCCGGGGGAGGACTACCCGGGCGATCCCGGTGGAGTGGCTCCGGTCCCGATCGGCGTGACTCCTGACGACGGCGGGTTCGGTGCAGCGGTCCCCGGTGCGTCCAGGACTGGCGGCGCTGTCGGAAAGGGCACGCCCAAGTCGACGTCGCCTGGTGCTTCTGGCACGCCCGCCGCGGCCACGAAGGTGGACGGAGTCTCTGGCGGTACCGCCACGACTCCTCGCCCCGGAGGCGCGGGTTCGGGAGCACCCGCCGGAGGCGTTGCAGGCGCTGGCGGTGCCGCGGGAGCAGGCGCCGGTGGCATGGGTGGCGTGCCCGGAGGTCCGGGTTATGTCGGCCAGGCCGGAGCCGGTCGCGGTGCTGCCGGTCTCGGTGCTCGTGCCGGTCGAGGCGCCGCCGGGCGTGTTCCCGGCGGCCTCGGTGCCGGAGGAGCAGGCGGAGCCGCGGGCAAGGGCGCGGCCGGCGCGGCAGGCCGGGGACCGCTCGCGCGTTCGCGAGGCGGTGTCCTCGACACCCCGCAGCAGGGGAAGGGCGCTGCCAAGCAGGGCGGTCAGGGTCTGCACTCCAGCCGTGGCGGCACACAGGCGGGTGCCCGCGGCAACGCCGGGCGGGGCGCGCTGGGCGCGGGTGCCGCCGGCAACAACTCCCGGCGCAAGCAGGGTGAAACGAGCCAGGGAGAGCGTCCGGACTACCTTGTCGAGGACGAGGAGACGTGGATGCCCGAGCGGCGCGACGTGGCCCCGCCCACGATCGGCTGACGAAGTACCGGCAGACTACGAATTACCGCAAGCTCGGGGGGTGCGGCCATCAGGCCGCACCCCTTCCGCCGGAACAGAGGACTCACAGATGGGCATCACGCGGACTCTGCGCGTCATGAGCAGCGCGGCGCTGGCAAGTGCGCTCGTTTTCGCTTCAGCACCGAACACCGCGGCAGACGACGTCAGAGACAAGCAGTGGGTGCTTGACGCGCTCGATGCCGAATCCATCGGGAAGGTGACTAAAGGCAACGGTGAGACGGTCGCTGTCATCGATGACGGTGTCAACG
This sequence comes from Streptomyces sp. HNM0575, assembly GCF_012726265.1. Taxonomy (GTDB): domain Bacteria; phylum Actinomycetota; class Actinomycetes; order Streptomycetales; family Streptomycetaceae; genus Streptomyces. Next base: position 55,237 of record NZ_JAASAG010000001.1, read on the forward strand.
CCCAGCATCCCGACCTCAAGGGCAACGTACTCAAGGGCAAGGACTTCATCGACGGCGGTCCCGCGACTCCCGAGGGCGGAGACGACCACGGTACGGCGATGGCGGCGCTCATTGCAGGACACGGTCATGGCCCCGGGAGCGCGAGTGGGATCATGGGCCTCGCTCCTGAGGCGAAAATCTTGCCGATCCGCGACGACGCCGGCGGCAAGAACGGCTTTGCCGAGGCGATCAAGTACGCAGTGGATCAAGGCGCTTCGGTCATCAATATCTCTCGCGGAGGGACCAGTTCCAACTCCCTTGACGAGGCTTCGGCGATTTCTTATGCCCTGAAGAAGGACGTGCCGGTTTTCGCCTCAACTGGAAACTCAGGTGGGGAAATTGAGTATCCGGCCGTGAATCCGGGCGCGGTCGCGGTCGGCGGCGTGAACCAAGACGGAACCATTTGGCGGAACTCCAACAAGGGCCCCCAGACGCTCCTGACAGCGCCTGCCACGCGGATCTTCTCGGCCGGCGGGAAGAGCGGCTCCTACCGCAGTGGCACGGGCACGTCCGACTCGACCGCTCTTGCGTCCGCCGCCGCAGCCCTCGTCCGCTCGAAGTACCCCCATCTCACCGCCGGCCAGGTCGTCAACCGCCTGACGAAGACCGCTGAGATGCCCGCCTCCGAGAAGGGGGCGAAGCTCCCCGACGAGCGATACGGTTACGGCGCCATCCGCCCGCTCGCAGCGCTCCAGAAGGACGTCCCGAAGGGCTCCAAGTACGGTCCGCTCTCTCTCCCCGAGGAGCTCAAGAACGACGCAAAGGTCGCCGAGAAGGAGCGGGAATCCAAGGCCCAACAGGCGGAGGCAGACCGGCAGTTCGTGATTCTTTGGACCATCACGGGCATCCTCGCCGTCCTCTTCGTCGGCGGCATCGTCCTGATCGTCGTCGTTGTTCGGCGCCGCAAGAGGAACCGCAACAACGGCCCAGGAGGCCCCGGAGGCCCCGGAGCCGGTGGGGGCTACGCGTACCCGCCCGGGCAGTTCCCGCAGCAGCAGGGGCCGTACGCCCAGCCGACGGCTCCGCCGCAGCAGCCGCCGTACCACTGACGCGACTGACCGGCATCAAGACGGCTCGCGTGGTTGCTTGCGCGAGCAGTATTGATGGCCAGAGGAAGCTCCGCACGGCGCCGGTGCTCCGGACGCAGCACCCCCGCCAGGGCGTGGCTGACGCGTTCTTCGACCGATGCGTCAGCCATACACCTCGCTTCGCTTCGTCTCGTTGTGGCCAGTCATCCGAAATCGTCTGCCACGGCCGTGCTGGACATCCTTGTGCACAGAGCCGTGACTTCGGCGTGCAAGCCGTTGTCCGTGTTCAGCGCGGTCGACACCACGATCCTGTGGGTGCCCTTGCCGAGAGTGAGGACTGTTGGCGCTCCCAACTCTTCGACCTGCCAGCCGAGTTCGGCGAAGCGACTCGCCGTCTCTGCCAGTGACGTAGCGAGGTCCTCTTCCGCCTCGCCGCTGACCTGCCATTCGTGCGTGGTCTCGCACGGCGAACGGTGTCCCTTGGCCGAGCAGTTCGAACATGTGGTGTCGGACAGCCGCTCGGCTTCCGGGGCGAGGCCGGAGAGACCGTTCGCCACAGCCAACGTATCCAGCAACCGGGCCGATATTCGGGTGAGTTGTCGCCTGGCCGACTCGTCATGTCCCTCGTTGCCGGCCCGCTGGAAGCTGCTCTGCTGCGCGAGCGTCGCCGCCTTTTCGACCTCCTGGTCGGTGGTCCAGTCGAGCGTCTTGAGGATCTCGGCGAACATCTCCGAGTAGAGATCCCAGTCTTCGAGTGACGTCGTGCTCATCTCGAAGACAAGCATTTCCGGCTCGCCGGGAAGCGGAACGTAGGCCTGGATCAGGTTCCTTGGAATCACGTGGGACTGGCCGTCGGGCGCTGCGTCCGCGGGCAGCAGGAAGGGCGAGGAACCGACGCGGATCGCCGCGTCCCCCTTCGGCAGCTGGACGGCCTGTACGTCGTCCTCGGGATATGTGCCGCGCAGCGTGGTGACCGTCAGGGCGCAGATCTCCTCAGGCGTGCCGCTTTCCTGCGGAATGCGGTTCGCGATGACGGTCGCCATGCTCGTACGCCCGTCCTGGTCGAGGAAGCAGAGCCCGGCGTACTCCGCCTGTGCGTCCATCAGTTGGCCGGTCTCGCCGAGCAGCATCCGGGCGAATCGGTACTGCTCTTCCGTGCTGCGGTCGGCCAGGATTTCGGTGGCCAGCGAGTGCACCCGCCGAGCCACATCGTCTGCGTCGGTGGCCTGCACAGGGAGGTCCAGAAAGAAGGGCGGCATGATCCAGCCGACCCGCAGACGGCCCCGGGTTTCCAGAGTCTCCGTCCTCATCGTGCGGGTGCGTTCTCCTCCGTGATGTGGAAAGCAGGGATCTGCTCCGTCTGAGGCAGAGTCTCCGGGAACAGGCCGGTGAACTGTGGAAACCCCGGCACCGGGTCAGCGCCCACCGACATCCAACTGCCGTCTGTGAAGCCGAGTTGGAAGCCGTTGGCAGCCAGTTTCGCGTTCGCGTCCCTCGTCCAGGCGAGCTGACGGCGGTCGATGCGCCACCCCACTTCCCCGACGTTCGCGAAGCTCTTCAAACGGAGCCCGGATTGCACGTGCAGAACGAAGAGGCTGTCGTCCGTCACCACCAGGAAGTTGCGGAAACGAGTCTTCGACCTGGGCTGGACCGCCCGTACGAGGGTGCCGCTGATGCTCTCCCACGGTCCGAACTGCTGGCAGGATTCCTGGCCGTCGCCGCTCGCCGACGTGGACTGCCGGCGCAGTTCCTCTCGCCGCTCGTTCGTCCAGGGCTGCAAGGAGCCCGAATCGGTGAGACTCGGCCAGTTCCCCGCACGGCCGAGCAGTGTGCCGACGGCGGCGAGTGGACGCCGCAGTATCGAACCTGGACGCTGCTTCCCCTCCAGGATCCGGGGGCGTCGGGGCCATGGAGTCTCCGGGCCCAGCGAGTCGTCCTTCTGGATGGCAAAGAGACCGCGGACGGCTCGCCCTCCGGTGAACTGCCCTGTCAGGTCCCGCAACTTGGTGGCCTGGGCTTCTTTCGACATCTTCGATACCTCATTTTGCGAGGGCGCTGTGGAACTGCTTGCCGTTCGCGGAAGTCGGGGCGGCAGCCGTCTTGCCGGAGTCGTTCCCGGTCAGGCTGTCCCAGGCTCCGGTCGCGGCACCGTGGACGAACGTGCCGCTCTTCACGGTGATCTGACTGGCCCGGTCGACGGCGGCGGTGACCTTCGGCGCGGTCTTCGGATCGAAGGGCTTCCCGAACATCTTGGCGACCTGCTGCTCCGCAGGCCGGATGATCTTCGCCTGGCTGAAGGACTCCCGAAGACCGTCGCCGACTCCCTTCGCGCCCTGTGCGAGCCGCCCGCCTCCCTTCACGGCAGGGCTTATGACCTGGCCCAGGCCCTTGCCCATCGGAAGGACTCCCAAGGCGTCCAGGCCGACCTTCCAGCCCGGGGTGCCGTTCCCCCGTGCGTTGCCCATCCAATGTCCCGCCATGGCGCCCGCCGCGCAGATGCCGGCCGCCACACCCACGATGCCTCCCGCGACGTTCCCCACCACCGGGATGCACTGGAGCGCCAGCGCTGCCGCTCCCAGCCCTGCGGAGATGTTGGAGAGCAGGTCCGCGTTGTCGACCAGCCAGTCCTTGAAGTCCCGCCAGCCTTCTGAAAGGGCGTCGGTGATACGGCCCCAGAGGCTGAGGTCCGGGGGGTGGTTCTCGGAGGCCTTCAGGATCGCGCGCTCGGCCTCACCAGCCCGGTCCTTCCAGTTCGAGAGGATTCTCTCGCCTTCACGGATGAGTTCGTCCAGGCGGTCGTTGGCCTTGTCCGCTGCCTGTTTGGCACCGTCCAACTCGGCGTTGGCCCGCTCCACTTGCTCCGCGGGCATCACCTTGCCCGCGTACTTCTGGGAAAGCGCCGTGTATTCCTTCGCTTCACGATCGGCCTGCTTGCGTGCTTCGACCGCGTCCGCCTCGGTGCGCTCCGCGCGCCGTTGGAACTCTTGCAGCTTTCCGTGCCAGCTGCGCAGCGCCTTCGCGCAGTCGTGCATGGAATCGGTGCCCTGCTTCAGGTACTTGGGCAGTTCCCCGAGCTTCTTGGTGAACCGTTCGGCGGCCTCGCCCTCCCAGGCACCGCCGCGCTCGCCCACCGACTTGATCAGGTTGTCCAGCTCTTCGAGCTCGTCGCCGACGGCCTTTACGTCCGAGGCGAGGAGGTCGATCGCCTCCGTGTCGCCCTTGGCCGGGTTGAACCCTAGACCGGGCCAACTGCTGTCGTCCTCGATGAACATGCTGCGGTAGGACATGTCTCCCCCGTTCCCGCTCAGCCTTGCCCGTAGGTCTTGGTTTCCTTTTCCTCGCCGGCCTTGTACGCGTCGACGGTCGTCTTCAGCCGGTCCTTGATGTCCTTAGCGCTGTCCTCGATGCGCTTGATGCCGTCCTCCCACTCCGACTGGAAGGTGTCGCACGCTTCGTCGAGGCCGTCGGTGCCGAGCGTCTTCGGTCCGACCTTCTTCAGCCGGGTACGCGCCTGTTGCATCCGCTCGGTGGACTCGCCGAGTTTGTCCACCATCTTCTCGACGCGCGGGATGTCGATTCGGAACTCTCCACCCACAGCTTTGCTCTCCCCGTTGTCGCTGCCCCAGTGGTCGAGGGCCTGGCTCGCGACGCTACATGAGGTGGGTGTCGCGTTATCAAGACCCCTTCGCGCCACGGGCGTTCGCAGCGAAGCGCTGTCCTGTGCTGTCCTACCGTGAAGCGATGAAGGTGTTGATCGTCGGTGGAAGCGGGTTCCTTGGGGCGGAGCTCGTGCGGCAGGCGGTGGGTGCGGGCTGGGAGACGGCTGCGACGTACTGGTCGCGGCCCGGCGGCGATTCCGGAGCCTCGTGGTACGAACTGGACCTCCGCAGCGCCGAGTTCGTGGACGAACTGCTGGCCGAGGTCGCTCCCGCTGCCGTCATCGACGCGACGAGCGGTTACAGCGATTGGTCGGTGACCGCCGACGGCTCCATCCGCTTGGCGATCGCGGCGGTGGCACGCGGTTGCCGCCTGGTCCACGTCTCCAGCGACGCCGTGTTCTCCGGTGCGCGGGTCCACTACGACGAGACGTGCCTGCCCGATCCGGTGACCCCGTACGGTGCGGCGAAAGCCGTTGGCGCCACGTCACTTGGTGCCATGGCGGCCCATGGCGCCGCCAAGGTAGGTGGAGCGAATGTTTCCGCATCCACACTCGTTCTCGACGGTGTCGGGGCTCTGCCCTTCGGGAAGTTCGCCTCGGCAGCGTCGAAGGGCGTGAAGGTCGGGCCACATGGCGACCTGATGATGAAGGGTGCCAACGTCTTCAACAAGGTCGCGGATGCGTCGGGAGGCGTCAGGCCGACGCTGACTGCTGGAAAGTTCGCCAGGTTCGGAGGCGCGGACGATGTCGCGCACTTCAAGCCGACCGGGATTGCAGATCGGGCGAAACTCGCCTGGACGGCTCATGTCGCCCAGGGGTCGGAGACATCCCTCAAGGGGCAGCTCCTCGGCATGCCACTCACCAAAGGCCCGTTGAGTGAACTGCCCAGTATCAAAGCGGCGATTCGTGCGGATGGCACCCTCGATCCGATGTCCTGGTGGTCACGTGGGCCGCAAGCAGCCCTTGGTGCTCGGACATCGATCGTGAGGGGGTACGAGTCCTTGCAGAATGATGCCCCTGCGGCTGGAACCGGTTGAGGAAGGCACATGCAGCAGAACCAATTCGCAATCGAACTACGAGACATCGAACAAGGACCCAAACGTACGTGGCAGACGTTTGTGGAAATCGGGAGCGACCGCAGCCGGCGTCCCGCGGCCTGGATCGTCGCGGGTGATCCTTCCTCTCCGCGTTCTAGCGCTGCTGCCGTGGGATCGGCGAAGCCTGACGGTGGCTCACAGGTGACGTCCAGGGACGTCGCCGCTTCCGTGGCCGCACGGAAAGCAGGCGGATATGCCCCGGGGAAACAGGGGAAGTTCGCACTTCACGCGGCCACGCAGGGACAGGAACTGCTCTGCGTGATCCGCCCCGATCCGAGCGTCGAAGGCGACAGCCGCTCCTACGTCGTGGACGACGCTCAGCGGCAGAACCTGTGCCGGATCCGGAAGGGGAGGTCTGCTTCGGGCCTTCGCCGTGCATGGCATCTCGAAGTGTCTTCCTCCGGGGAGGTCTTCACCGGCTGCCGCGGAACGTTCCTCGGGTGGGCGCTCTTCATCCTGTTTCTTCCGCTATGGATTCCACTGACCCTGATCAGCGTCGTGGTGGGGTTCATGGATTCCGGTACGTGGGACAGCCTGACGTGGCAGCCGCCCAGGCGAACCGTGTGGCGCCGCCGTGGATTGGGCCCGAAGGCTTTGGAATACAAATCGTCGGGATCTCACTGGTACGCGGGTGAGTTGATCGATCGTCGCATCGCCTTTGCACAGACCTTGCTGAGGAAGGTCGGATGAGGCGTGCAGGAGGGGGTGCAGCGGCCCATGACTGATGGGGAGCAGGCCCTCGTTGAAGACGGACCTCAGATCACGTGGGAGGTCCCGGAGGAGTTCTGGTCCATCGGCCTCGAATACCTTGACGAAGAGCGCGAAGAGTATCTGCGACAGCTTGGTCAAGAAATCTTCCCCGGCGGTGGGGAAGAACGTCGCGCCCTGATGGGTTCCTGGTACAAGAAGATCGCTGAAGACGCGGAGAACGACGGCGCTGTCTTCGCCCACTTCTGCGTGCTGGCCACCGAAGACGACCGGGTGAGCAGCGCGTCACTGGTGGTTCGCAGTGAGCCTCTCGGCACTGCTGATGCCCAAGTTGCTGCGGACGGAATCCAGGAGATCGTCTCGCAGGACTCCAGCAAGGACGTGCATCAGGTCGCGTCGAACTGCGGTCCAGTCGTAACAGCCTTCTCGGGTGTGACTACGAGATTGCCTGTCGACGGAGCAGTTGCATCGAATGAGGAGTCAGGTCCCGCGGGCGGCACATTACTTGAGTTCGCAGTGGCTGAGGCTTATTGCCCCTTGCCAAGAGCCGGGCGCATATTGATCTTCAACCTCAGCACTCCGACCCCGCAGGAGTTCCCTTGGTATGTGTACAAACTCGGTGACATAGTCGACACCGTCAGCGTCGATGTCCCTCGACCTTCAGAATCAGGCGTGGCAGCTCCACCTGGCAGTTCATCGAGTGCAGCGCACAAAGTTCAGCGTGACTTCGGGTGATCTTCGAGTGACGGGTGACAAGCCCGCGGAGCAGTCTCCCGTGGGCGACCACCGCGGCTGCGAGCGTGCCGCCGATATCCAGGATCTTGATCACGATCTGGCTGATTGAGCTGTTCAAGCTGCTCCCACGGCTGCTATCGGCTCGCCGGGACTACGGCCTGCGTACCTCGAAGTGGAAGCATCCGTACTCCACGGCCCGCACGTGCACCAGCGCCACTTCCGGGTTGGCGAAGGCCTCCGCCAGGGCCCGCTTGAAGCCGCGAGCGGTGTCATGGGGGATCTCGAACAGGGCGCCCCCGACGATGTGGCCTGCCGCGTTGTAGCGGCGGAGGGTGCGCAGGGCGCCCGGGCGTGCGAAGGGGTAGCCCGCGTCGTCGCGCGGGCCCTCGCACTCCTCGGCGTGGATGAACACGGGGCCCGACTCGTCGTAGGCGCCGGGGTCGGCGCCGGTCGCCGCCGCCCAGCGGCGGAGCGGCGCGTACGAGACGAGCGCGACCCGCTCGCCGGGCTCGATGGCGCGCAGGCAGCAACGCAGGGGGCTGCCAACGCAGTTGAGCGGGATGCCGTCCTCCCGCGCGGTGTACGGACGCAGCGGACGGCCCGCGTCGTCCATGTGCCGGAGTTCCTTGAGCGCGGGCTCGGGGATGGGCTGAGGGATGTACGGGGTCTCTGGGGTCATGAGTTCAGCCTGGTCCGGGCGCGGCCGTCCCGCTGGCGGCAATCGGACCTCAGCGTCACGCCCGATGGGTCAAAGCTCCCAGCCGCGGCTACTGTGCTTCGGTGGCCGACCGGTCCCCTTCTGCTGTCCCTGTTCTTCGCTTTCGATCTCATCGCGTTGAGCATCGAGGAAGCGCTGAGCCTCGTCCTGCTGCGCCTTCTGCTCATCAGGACTCATGCTTTCCCATTCCTCCCTAGCAGCGCGCACTCGTTCACCGAGAGCTTCCGAGTAGGCAGGGACTCGAAGCGCTTCTCGCAGGCCTACACGACCGGACAGGACCTCTTTAGCCATTTCCTGGAGCGTGTCACCTGCCCCGCCACCAGCGAGCTGCTGCAACTGCTTTCGTAGGGCCCGGGCCTGAACTCGGTCACGGGCAGCGCTTACGAAGTCCTCGTCCCCTACTTCGGCGTTAGGGTTTGCTCGCTCACTTGAGCCGCTCATACGTAATCAGTCCTCGGTCCAGTTTGGTTAGACCACAGGGTTGTCATATGCGGATCCCGGAAGTGGGAAGTCATGTAGCTTGCCGGACAGCTCACCACCGACCGATTCAAGGACCCCCACAGCGCTGTTGACTATCAACTGAGTATTGTTGATTTGTTTGGTCGCATCACCCCACAAGTCGATGATTCGCAGAATCTCGTAGGCGGCAACACCGTAGCCGACCGCAGCGCCCCAACCGGTCCAAGATGTCAGTGTTCCGGCCGCGAAGGAGATGGCTGCTGTGGCGGCCGTGTCGCCGATCTGTCCAAGGATCGCGCCGACTGCTTCTGCTGTAGACCACACGCCATGCGAGACGACGTAGTACTGAGTCTTCAGTGTGCTGAGGTCTGACTCTAGTTCGTCACAACGATCGGCTAGGCGCTTGAAGTAGTTGAACGCGGCGTCGGCTGCATTGCCGTCCCAGGTGCCATCGAGCTCGCCATTTCCCGCATCGATGTTCCTGGCAATGTCTTTGGACAATTTCCCAAGGTTGCCCCACACTTCGCTGCACTTTGCGTAGGCCTCCCAATCCCCGGCAAAGTACTCCTTGGCCTTGTCCATAGGATTGAAGCCGGTGGATGCTTCCAGAACCTCCGTCACCCAGTAGGTAGGGCTGATGAGGTCGCTCGCCTTGTTCAGAAGCTCCAACGGGCTATGAAACTCGGCGGGTTCTTGGGGGGGCTTGAGATGGCTAGTCGGCTCTGCAACGTCTGTAAAGGCCATGATGCCACCACCTCAGCGCTTGGCGGGAGGCTGGAGACCATCCATCTTTGTGGCCTCCTGAGTGTCAGTTCTGCGGTAGTAGTCGGCAGATTTAGCAAGTTCGCGTGATGAACTCTCGAGGAGCGTGTGGAGTCGGTTCAGGACCTTCGCGACGTCGCTGTGCAGCGAATCGTGGAACTGAAACGGCCGCGTGAACAACCCCTGGTCCGGGGATGAGATCTTCCCGTGCTGGTCGAGATATTGCTTGGCTGCCATCGCATCCTGCCCGGCCCGGCTGATCATCCACCGGTACAACTCCAGGTCGTCAGCGCTTACCTTGAATCCCATTGGTCCCCCGTCCTCGGGCACGACTGACCGCTTCAGCCAACGGTCTAAGGTAGACCCTACCTACGCCCCCGACCGGAGGAACCAGCGCATGGACAACGAAGCCGATCCGAACCGATTTCTCTACATAACCGGGCTGATCGCCGGGAGCTTGTTCGCTCTCGGGTACTGGGCGATTCTGGTCGTCTCGTTGTTCACAGGTGACTTCACTGTCGGTGGTCTGCTCATCACCGTGCTGGTTTCGGGGGCCGCTTGGGCCGGCTTCCTCGGATGGCGTCGGCAGCAAGTTGCCTACTCGTGGACCGCGATCGTGCTGCTGCTCGCTGCGTTGGCGCTAAGTCGCTACGTAAGCGGCTGAGGTCACCTCCGGCCGTGACCTACTTGGTCAGGAGCTGGTATGCGAACGAGCAGGCGATGACGAGCCCGACGACTGTATAGACGATCAACTTCCTACGGCGGTCACGAGCTGCGCCCTCCGGGGTGTTCTTCTCCGAAGCGAGCACGCGACGCATCATGTCGCGTCGCTCCCGCGGCGTTGCGGACTGCCAACGGTCTTGCATCTCTTCGCGGCTGATGGGCTCCATCTGTGGTTCGTCCATGGCCTGCATGCTACGGGGTGGGTGAATTCCTGGTGCCTACCGGAGGCCGGCATGCTCAGGTGCTTTACCCATCGCTGGAACGGGGAGCGGTCGCTCCTTGGCGGACCTCGCGCCATTCCGGGGCGAGGATGGACCAGACCTCCAGGTCGAGGCGCTTGCCTCGGTAAGGGGAGATTTCGCGGAGCACGCCGTCCTTCGTCATGCCCAGGCGGCGGGCCACGGCGATGCTGGGGAAGTTCGCCGTGGAGACGACCCATTCGACGCGGTGGATGCCGCGCTGCTCCACCGCCCAGTCGATGATCACGCGCGCGGCCCTGGTCGCCAGGCCCTTGCCCGCCGCCGCGGGCTCCAGCCAGCAGCCCACCTCGGCGCAGCCCTTGGGGACGTCCATGATGCGGAAGAGGACTCCGCCGACGAGCGTGCCCGCGCCGTGGTGTTGGCCGGGTGTCCATATGCCGTAGATCCGGCCGGTGTCGGCGGCGGTCTTGTCGGCGTACGACTGGAGGTAGGCGCGGCTGGACTCCAAGTCCGCTACGGCGTCGGCCAGTCCGATGTGCTGTCCGACGAACTCCCGTCCGCGGTCCATGTGGTGGAGGAACTCCTCGGCCTGCCACGGTTCGAGCGGGCGCAGTTCGGCGCCGTCTTCGCCCAGGGGCACAGCGAACATGGTCCTGCCTTTCAGATCCGGCCGGTCTCCGCGGCGCGCGTATGTGCCCCTGCGGTACGTGCCGCACGTGCACGTACGTGATCGCCGAAGAGGCCCAGGGTCGCCGGGAGTTGGGAGTGGTGCGGGCTGGGCGGCTGGTCCGCGGCGAACCAGTTCAGGGCGTCGAACTTGTGCGGTTCGCCCACGGCCACCTCCGCGGGGTCGACCTCGACGGCGAAGACGACCGCCACCCAGTGCGATACGGGGCTGCCCCGCAGGATGTTGCGTACGCCGATGGGCTCGACGGACAGCGCGGTCGCCGAATACTCCTCGCGCACCTCGCGGGTGACGGCCTCCTCGAACGTCTCGCCGTGCTCCAGCGCACCCGCGCCCGTGTCCCAGGTGCCCGGCTCGTCCCGCGCACCCGCGCCGCGACGGGCCAGCAGGACGCGGCCCGCGGCGTCGTGGCAGACGAAGACGCAGGAGACGGTGGGCGCGGTGAGCGCACGGTCGCGGGGCAGCGCGGGCGGTGCGCCTGGCGGAGTGCCTGGGAGCGTGCCTGGCGGTGTGCCTGGTGGTGTGGCGTTCATTCCTCCCCTTCGGGCGGGGCTCAGAAGTGCCGCGTCAGTTCGTGGAAGGATTTCAGGTGCAGGACCTGGGCGTCGGAGTGGTCGAGCTCGCCGTGCTCCAGTACCCACGTGTGGGGGTTGGGGATGAAGACCGCGTTCATGCCCGCCTGGCGGGCGGGGAGGATGTCCGACTTCGGGGAGTTGCCGATCATCCAGCTCGTGGCCGGGGTGAGGCCGTGGGTCTCGATGAGGCCGCGGTACGTCGCGTCGTTCTTCTCCGGGACGATGCCGATCTCCCGGAAGTAGTGGGCCAGTTGGGACATCTCGATCTTGCGTTGCTGCTCGTCCGGGTCGCCCTTGGTGAGCAGCAGGAGGTCGTGGCGCTCGCCCAGCGCGGTGAGGGTCTCGGCGACTCCCGGGATCAGCTCCACCTGGTCGTCGACGAGCGCCGCGGCGAGCTCCTTGATCTCGGCGTGCTCGCGCGCCGTGGCCGGGCGGCTGCGCAGCCGCGTCACGCAGTCGGCGAGACTGCGCAGCAGCGACTGCGTGCCGTAGCCGTGGGCGACGGTGTTCGCCCGCTCGATGTCGTCGAGTACGGCGCGGAGTTCGCGCCTGTCGAGCGTGGGATGCGCCAGCCAGTCCAGGAAGTCCTCGATGACGCGCTCGAAGAGGACGTTGTTCTCCCACAACGTGTCGTCCGCGTCGAAGACGAGCACCTGCCGGCTGTGCCTCACCCGCGCCCCCTGCCCAGTACGTCGCTGTCCGGACGGTAATCCGGACACGGCCCTGCCTGCGAGGGGTTTTTCAGGCGAGGCGTGCCGCTGCCGTCGCGGCGTATCGGACGGACTCCGCCAGGCGGGCCGTGGCCGCACCCCGGCTGTGGCCGCACCCCGGCCCCGGCTCCGGGCCCGGCCACGCCCCTTGGCCGCGCCCCGGCCCCGGCCACGACAGACCCCGACCCCGGCCCCGGCCCGGCGCGCCGGCCGGACCCCGCCGCTCACCGCTCCGCCAACTCCCCCAGCCCCTTGGGCAGTTCACCGGTGTACAGCACGCCGAGGCCCTGTGTGGCGCGGGTCAGCGCGACGTACAGATCGCTCACCCCGTACTCGGCCGGTTCCACGACCAGCACCGTGTCGAACTCCAGCCCCTTCGCCTGCCGCGCGTCCAGCAGCACCACGTCCCGGGTGAGGTCGATCGCGGGCCCGTGACCCGTGTCCTGCGGCAGCTCCGCGAGGAGCGACGCGTGCAGCACCGCCGGCGCGACGACGGCCACCCGCCCGCCGTCCGCGTGCTCCCGTGCCGCGGCGGCCTCCCGCCCCACCGCGGCGGCGAGAGCGTCCTCGCCGGCCCGCAGCGCCCAGGGACGCACGCCGGTCGACCGCACCGAGTCGGGCGGGGCGAACGACGGGTCGTGCGCACGCATGAACCCGGCCGCCACGTCCATGATCTCGGCGGGCGTACGGTAGTTGACCTTCAGCCGTACGTGCGTCCAGCGGTCCCCGGCGTACGGCTCCAGGATCGCCTCCCAGGAGCCGAGCCCGGCCGTCTCCGCGGTCTGCGCCGGGTCTCCGACGAGCGTCATGGAGCGCGTGGGGACGCGCCGCATCAGCAACCGCCAGGCCATGGCGGACAGTTCCTGCGCCTCGTCGACGATGATGTGGCCGAACGCCCAGGTGCGGTCGGCCGCCGCACGCTCGGCCGCGCTGCGCAGGTCGGCCTCCTCGTGCCGTTCGGCCATGCGCTCGGCGTCGATGATGTCGTGCGCCGCGAGCACCTCCGACTCCTCGTCCTCGTACTCGTAGGTCTCCGAGCCGCGGGAGAGCTCCAACACCCCCTGCGCGTAGGCGATCTGCTCCTGCCGCTCGGCCGCGGCCGCGGCGCGGGCGGCGCTGTCGTCCTCGCCCAGCAGCTCGGCGGCCTCGTCGAGCAGCGGCACGTCGGCCGCGGTCCACGCCCGGTCCCGGGCGGCGCCGCCCTCGTGACGGATCAGCGCGGCCGACTCGTCGTCGAGGTGTACGGGTTCGGCGAGGAAGTCCGCGACGAACTCCTGCGGAGTCAGCTGCGGCCACAACTCGTCGATGGCGGCGTGCACTTCGGGGCTCCTCGCGATGTCCTTGCCCAGCTCGGCGATGTCGTCCGGCCCGAGCAGATTGGGCCCGCCGAACGGGTCGGCGCCGATGCGCTCCGTCAGCTGCGCGGTGAGCGCGTCGATGACGTGGAACGAGAAGACGGGCCTGGCCAGGTTGTGCGGCAGCCCGCTCTCGCGTGCACGCCAGCGCGCGTCCTCGGCCATGGCGCGCTCCAGCTGGAGCGTCCCGTACTGGTCGTGGTCGATGTCCGTGGCCCACTCGGGCACGGTCTGCCGGTCCCGCAGCGCCTTCGCCAGTACGTCCGCCATCCCGGCGCGGCCCTTGACCTCGGCGGCGGCCGGGCTGTCGGTGCCGGTGGCGCGTACGCCGGGGAACAGCTCGCCCACGGTGGCCGTCAGCACTCCGGTCTCGCCGAGGGAGGGCAGCACGTCGCCGATGTAGCCGAGGAAGGCCGGGTTCGGGCCGACGATCAACACGGCGCGGCGGGCGAGGAGTTCGCGGTGCTCGTAGAGCAGGTACGCCGCGCGGTGCAGCGCGACGGCGGTCTTCCCGGTGCCGGGGCCGCCCTCCACGACCATGACGCCGCGGTGCGGGGCGCGGATGATGCCGTCCTGTTCGGCCTGGATGGTGCGGACGATGTCGTGCATGCGGCCGGTGCGGGCGGCGTCCAGCGCGGCCAGCAGCACCTCGTCGGCGTCCGCGCCCTCGTGTCCGGTGCGGGTCGGGTCGCCGAGGTCCATCAGCTCGTCGTGGAGCGCGGTGACGGTGCGGCCCTCGGTGGTGATGTGCCGCCTGCGCCGCAGGCCCATCGGGGAGTGCCCGGTGGCCAGATAGAAGGGGCGTGCCACCTCGGCCCGCCAGTCGATCACCAGCGGCGTACGGGACTCGTCGTCCTGCCGGATCCCGATTCTCCCGATGTGGTACTTGCGGCCGTCCCGGAAGTCGAGGCGTCCGAAACAGAGTCCGTTCTCTCCCGCGTTGATCGCGCTCAGCAGCCCGGACTGCTCGGCCACCAGCACGTCCCGTTCCAGCCTGGCCTGGAAATTGTTCCCGGCCTGCACGAGCGCGCCGCGCACCGACTCCTCGGCCTGCTCCCTGAGTTGATCGAGCCGGTCGTAGAGGCCGGTGACGAATTGCTGTTCATTCCGCATTTCCTCGGTTGACAATTCCGCTCCCGACGCGATATGGTGCCCGTAGATGATTTCGTTTAATGCCATTTCTGGCGAAGGCATTAAGACTCGAATATACGCAGAATCAAGCCCCGGATGTCAATTCATCCGGGGCTTTTCTTTTTGTGCACCTGTCTTTTACGGAAGGCGTCGCGGCTCCTGCCGCAGAAGCTTCTCCAGCGTGATGGGGAGGTCGCGGATGCGCAGGCCCGTGGCGTGGTGGACGGCGTTGGCGATGGCGGCGGCCGTGCCCACGACGCAGACCTCGCCGAGTCCCTTGGTGCTGAGCGGATTGGTGTAGGGATCGGCCGAGTCGATCCAGTGCGCCTCGACGGATCCGACGTCGGCGTTGGCGGCGACGTGATAGCCCGCCAGGTCGTGGTTGACGACCTGGCCGAAGCGGTCGTCGACCACGCCAGCTTCGTGCAGCGTCATCGAGATGCCCTGGGTCATGCCGCCGATGAGCTGCGACCTGGCCGTCCTGGGGTTCACGATGCGGCCCGCGTCGAAGACGCCGACCAGCCGCGGGACGCGCACGGTCCCCGTCTCCTCGTGGACCCGCACCTCCGCGAACTGGGCCCCGAACGAGTACATCTCGTACTGCGAGGCGTAGGGGTTGGCAGGCGCGTCCACCGTGATGTCGAGCCCGTCGGCCGGGATCGTGCCGCCGTGCTCCTCCTCGACGAGGCGCCGCATCTCCCGCGTCGCCGCGACGACGGACGCGCCCCAGCTGCTGGTCCCGGAGGAGAATCCGGCGGCCGAGGCCGGCGGCTGGTCGGTGTCGCCGATCTGCATCGTCACCGCGCCGACGTCGACGCCGAGGCCGTCGGCGGCGATCTGGGCGAGGGACGTCCAGGTGCCGGTGCCCAGGTCGGCCGCCGCGATCGACACCGTGTAGCCGCCGTCGCGGGAAGCGCGGATCCGGGTGGAGTTGCCCGGCAGTTGGGGCGCCACGTGCTGCCCGGCCGCCACTCCGGTGCCGACGAGCCAGCCGTCCTCGCGACGGGACCTCGGTGTGGGGTCGCGCCGCTCCCAGCCGGTGAGCCGGGCGCCCTCGCGCAGGCACTCCACGACGTGCCGGCTGGAGAAGGGCAGGCCGGACTCGGGGTGCGCGTCGGGCTCGTTGAGGATCCTGAACTCCACGGGGTCCATGCCGAGTTCGATCGCCATCTCGTCCATCGCGGACTCCAGCGCGAACGTGCCCTGTGTCTCGCCGGGACCCCGCATGATCGTCGGCACGGAGACGTCGAGCGGCAGGAGCCGGTGGGTGGTGCGCCGGTTCGGCGCGGCCCACATCGTGCGCGACACGACGGCGATCTGCTCCGCGTACTTCTTGGTGCGGGCGGTCTGCTGCACCGAGTCGTGGGCGATCGCCGTGAGCCGTCCGTCCCGGCCGGCACCCAGCTGAACCCGGTGCCGGCAGGGCGCCCGGTAGCCGGTCATGAAGAACATCTGCCGGCGGGTGAGCGCGAGCTTGACCGTGCGGCCGGCGATCTTCGCGGCCATCGCGGTCAGTACGGCGTACGACTGCGGGAACGTCTTCGAGCCGAAAGCGCCGCCGACGTGCGGGGAGACGAGCCGGATGTGCTCCGGCGGCAGCCCGAGCGTCATGGCGATCCAGCGGCGCGCGTCGGTGACGCCCTGCGAACCGCAGTGGATGGTGACGGTGTCCTCCCCCGTCCACTGCGCGATCGCGGCGTGCGGCTCCATCGCGTTCTGGAACTCGTGCGGCAGCGTGTACGTCGCGTCCACGGCGACGGGGGCCTCGGCGAGCGCGGTCTCGACGTCGCCGAAGGCGCTGTCGGCATTGGGCATGCCGTTGTTGAGCTCTCCCTCGGCGGTGCCGAAGAGGCCGACGTGGGAGCCCGGCTTCTCCAGGGCGTCCTCGTCGTAGCGCATCTCCGTGTCGTGCGGCAGCTCCTCGTAGGTGACGCGCACGAGTCCCGCGGCGTGCTGGGCGACTTCGACGGTCTCGGCGACCACCGCGGCGACGACCTGGTTGCGCCACGACACCTCGGCGGACTGAAGGACCGCCAGCTCCGGGTCGTCGTCGGCGAGCCGGAGCGCGTTCGCGTGGGTGAGCACGGTGAGGACGCCCGGCTCGGCCAGAGCGGCCGAGTCGTCCACGGCGGTGACGCGGCCCCTCGCGACGGAGGAGAGCACCAGGGCCAGGTAGGCCGGGTCGTCCACCTCGTGCTCGTACGCGTACGTGGCCATGCCCCGTACCTTGAGCGGGCCGTCGAGACGGCTCAGGGGAGTGCCGACTGCGGGGGTGCGGGTGGTGGTCACAGCTGCTCCTCGGCCAGGTCGTTCAGCATGCCTACGACGACGTTGCGGGCCAGCGGCACCTTGAAGCGGTTGCCCGGCAGGGGGCGCGCGCCGGCGAGTTCGGCCTCGGCTGCCGCCAGGAAGGAGGCCGCGGTGGCGGGCCGTCCCAGGAGCGTCTCCTCGGCCGTACTCGCCCGCCACGGCTTGTGCGCGACGCCGCCGAGGCCGATGCGGACCTCGTGCACGGCGCCGTCCCGTACCTCCAGGGCCACGGCTGCGGAGACGAGGGCGAAGGCGTATGACGCACGGTCACGGATCTTGCGGTAGCGGCACCGGGACGCCGACGGCAGGTGCGGCAGGTCGATGGCGGTGATCAGCTCGCCGTGTCCGAGCAGGGTGTCGCGCTGCGGGGTGTCTCCGGGCAGGCGGTGGAAGTCGCCGAACGGCACGGCCCGCTCGCCGTCGGGTCCCTGCACCCGCACCACGGCGTCCAGCGCGGTGAGCGCCACCCCCATGTCCGAGGGGTGAGTGGCGACGCACTGCGGCGAGGCGCCGAGGATCGCGTGGTCCCTGTTGTGGCCTTCGGCGGCCGAACAGCCCGTTCCGGGCTCGCGCTTGTTGCAGGGCGTGGTGAGGTCCTGGAAGTAGACGCATCGGGTGCGCTGCATGAGGTTGCCCCCGCACGTCGCCATGTTGCGCAGCTGCCCGGAGGCTCCCGCGAGCACGGCCTGCGACAGCATCGGATACCGGCGCCGTACGCGCGGGTCGGCGGCGAGCCGGCTGTTGGAGACGGACGCCCCGATCCGCAGGCCGCCGCCGGGCAGGTCGTCGATCGTGGCCGGGGTGAGCCCTCGCACGTCCACGAGGACGTCGTGCCTGGCCACTTCGAGCTTCATGAGGTCGACGAGGTTGGTGCCGCCGCCCAGGTAGGCGGCGCCCGGTTCGCTCGACAGCACATCGACGGCCGCGGCCGTGTCGTCCGGTCTCTCGTAGCGGAAGGGGATCACTGCGCCACCTCCTTGATCGCGGGCCGGATGTTGGCGTAGGCGGCGCAGCGGCAGAGGTTGCCGCTCATGCGCTCGGCGATCTCCTCGTCGTCCAGCGTGACCTTGCCGGCGCCGGTGTCCCCGGTCACGGCGCTGGGCCAGCCGGCGTCGGCCTCGGCGAGCATGCCCACCGCGGAGACGATCTGGCCCGGGGTGCAGTAGCCGCACTGGAAGGCGTCGTGGTCGATGAACGCGCGCTGCAACGGGTGCAGTTCGTCGCCGTCGGCGAGGCCCGCCGCCGTCACGATCTCCGCGTCCTGGTGGGCTACGGCCAACGCGAGGCAGCTCAGCGCGCGCTCCCCGTCGAGCAGGACGGTGCAGGCGCCGCACTGCCCGTGGTCGCAGCCCTTCTTGGGACTGTTGTTGTGCAGCCGTTCGCGCAGGGCGTCCAGCAGGGTGGTGCGGGTGTCCACGGTGAGCCGGTGCTCGTCCCCGTCCACCCGGAGCCTGATCTCCATGTCCATCAGGTCGTTCCTCTCAGAAGTCGGATCACGAATCAGAGGGCGGGTCGGGTGCCGCCGCCCGGGCGCGCTCCCGCACCGGATTCCACGGCCACCGGCCATCGCTTCCAGACGGCCACGTGCAGGATGACTCCCACGGCCACGGCGTTGAGGGCGCTGAAGGCGACCCAGTCCTCCGGGTGGGCGCGCCCCCAGTCCAACGTCGCCGCGTAGGAGCGCAGAGACCAATACATCAGCCCCGCCACGGCGATCGAGGTGATCACCACGCCGGTGCGGCCGGGCACCATGCTCAGCCGGGTCCACGGCCAGCGGTCGAAGAGCATCGCCACGAGCAGGACGGCCGCGACGCCGCAGCCGCAGGCCGCGGTCACCTGCGGGTCGGGCATGTCCAGCGCGTGCCGCATCAGCAGGTAGCAGGCCCAGGCGCAGGCGATCACCGCCGCGTTGGCAACCGGAAGGCGTACGGCTCTGCGGCGTACGGCGGTGAAGGGCCATCCGCGCAGCACCACGTAGAACACCAGCTGCCAGGCGCCCAGCGCGGTGAGCCACGCCCCGTAGGCGACGGATGCGACGGGGCCGCCCGGATCGCGGAGGCCGTCCTTCGGTGGGGTCTCGAGGTGCACCAGCAGCAGGTAGGCGCCCGCCCCCGCGACGCACGCCACGACGAACGCCGCGAACCCCGAGGCGAGGCGGCCGAGTCGGCGGAACGGCCACCCCTCGCACACCAGGGTCAGCTGGAGCAGCACGGTGAAGACGCCCGCTGCGACGTTCATGGTGTGGGGGAAGGTCTCCACATGGTCGGCGCCCGGTTCCGGGTCGAAGAGGCTGCGGGTGTCGACTCCCGCGACGACGGCCTGGCCGACGAGGGTGAGGCCCACCCCGGCGGCGATGACGATCAAGGTGTCCGTCAGGCCCGACCAGCCCGCCCGCAGCGTGCTGCCCGGCCAGTCCTCCCACCAGAAGGCGATGGTGGCCATGGCCGGAAGGGCGAAGGTGGAGAGGGGAGCGAGGACTTCGAGCGACGCCTCGGGCCCGCCCGTGCCGAAGGACAGGACGAAGAACACCGGCACGAGGAACGTCAGCCCCGCGAGACCCGCCAGGGGCTGGCCGCGGCCGAGGACGGGGGAGGGGGCGAGCGTCCTCTGGGCCTGGGACCGGTCCGATTCGTGCAGGGCGGGACGGTCCGGCAGCGGGGGAGTCCCGACGTATCCCCGTACCCGGTCGCCGCCGCCGGCAGCGGCCGGACGGGAGGCGTCGCTCCGCGCGGTCGCTCCTGCCGGCACCCGGGCGCGGGACCGTCTCATCTCTCGCTCCGATCCCGCGGCGGCAGCGGCGGTCCGTGCTCCGGGACACCGCGTCCCGTGTCACTGGAGAAGGCCGTCCGGGAGCGGCGGCGGAGGAGGCCGGGCCGCGTCGCCGGCGACGGATGCGCCCGACTTTACGGGCCGTCACCCGCCCCCTCGCCCAAGGCGCGTTGCGAGTCGCGGCCACCGTGCGGGGCCACCGTGCGGGGCCACCGTGCGGGGCCCGGGGCGGGCGGCCTCGCCTGCACGGTTAACGTCGGCTAACGTGCCGTGCGTTCCGTTCCGGGTGCGGGTGCGGGTGCGGGTGCGGAACGTGGACGTGGACGTGCCCGCGTACGGGTGTCCGGACGTACGGGCGCGGCGGAGTACGGCGCACCGGGAGCGAGCGAGGGAGACGAGGCCATGGCCGCCGACGAGGGCGCCGATGCCGCAGCCGGGTGGGCGGAGACGTACCGCGGGACGGTCTACCCGTGGCACTGCGACCAGATGGGGCACATGAACGTCATGTGGTACGTCGGGAAGTTCGACGAGGCCACCTGGCAGCTCTTCGCGAGCTTCGGCGTCACCCCCGGGTATCTGCGCGACAGCGGCCGCGGCATGGTCGCCGTCGACCAACGCATCAGCTATCAGCGGGAGTTGCTGGCCGGGGACGTGGTCGTGGTGCGTTCGGCGCTGCTGGAGGTGCGGGAGAAGGTGATCCGCTTCTGCCACCGGATGGAGAACGTCGTCACGGGCGAGACCGCGGCCGTCACCGTGCTGACGGGCGTCCACTTCGACACTGCGGCGCGTCGTTCGTGCCCGATGGACGAGGAGCGGCTGACGCGTGCGCGCGGGCTGGTGAGCGACTACGACCCGGGGATCTGACCACGCGTCCCGACCACGCGTCCCGGCCGTGCGGGCAGTCCCGATCCGGCCCCGGATCCGGCCCCGGATCCGGCGTCGGTTCAGGTCCCGCGTTCCCCCGGGACCGTGCTACGGGCGTCCTCCGGCAGCCCCTCCAGCAGCGCCGCCAGATCACGGGCGGGAGCCGCGTCGGGGTGGTCCGTCGTGCGGAGCCAGTCGGCGGCCAGGCGTGCGCACTCCTCCTGCTGCGCTCGCGTCAGGAGACCGGGCCGTTCAAGAAGCGCCGACAGCACGGCGCCGGCGTATGCGTGCGACGGGTGGGCGGCGAGCCAGGCGAAAGCCGCCTGTACCGGCTCGGAGGCCGAAGTCTCCCCCGGAGCACGGTCGTTCGCAGGCGCGGGAGTCTCCCGGCGGCGGAGCAGCAGCCCGAGGATCACGCCCGCGAAGGTGGTGTCGCCGCGCTTGCCGAGCCACTCCAGGGCGCGGTCGGTGACCCTGCGGGCCTGCGCGGCGTCCAGATCCGTGCGGCTCAGCAGGGGCTTGAGCAGCGTGGAGCCGCGTGAGTGCATGTGCCGCTCGATGCCCAGCCACTCGTCCGCCAGGTCCACGAGCGGGGCGAGTTGCCGCTCCCCGATGTCCTGGCGGCGCAGGGCGACCCCCAGCCGTTCGACGGCGCCGTTGCTGACGCCCGGCGCTTGCCTGCTCTGCTCGGCCACGTGCTCGGCGATGCGCGAGCCCTGCTCGACGGGCAGCGGCCCCTGTCTGCACAGGGCGCGGAGCATGTCGTGCGACAGGGCGAAGTGGCCGTCGTCGGCCCACTCCAGCACCCGCCCGACGACTCGGGCGCGCAGCGTCCCCTCGGGCAGGGGGACGTGGAGCAGCGGCGCGGCGACATGTTCCGCGTTGCTCGACGAGTGGTGGATCTCCAGCCATTCGAGGGCACGTTCGGCCGCTTCGGCGGTGGACGCCTCGTCGAGACCGGGGCACTTCAGCAGGGGTTCCAGCACGTGCGACGCCTCGCGGAGCGTGCCGCCGCCGGCCGGGCCGAGCCAGGCGAGGGCCTGCGGCACGGCCCGCACCCCTGCCCTCGCCGGGTGCAGCAGCGGGGCCAGCACGAAGCGTGCCGTCCGGGAAGTGCCGTGCTCCGCCAGCCATTCGAAGGCGATGCCGACCGGGCCGTCGGCCTCCGGGGCGCCGGGCACGCCCTCGAAGTCCCGCAGCAGGAGCAGCGGTTCGAGGACGTACGACACGTTCTCCGATCGGGGGTGCGTCTCCAGCCAGCGGAGGGCGAGTTCGCCCGCGTCCTTCGTGTGCGGGCCCAGCGCCGGATGCCTCAGCAACGGCTTCAGTACGAAACTCGCCTCCTCGGAGCCGAGGTTGGACTCGGCTCCGAGCCAGCGGACCGCGGCCGAGCAGAAGTCGTCGCCGTGGGGGAGGCCGCGGCGCATGAGCAGCGGTGCGAGCGCCGACTTGGCGCTGTCCGCCGTGCCGTGGGCGCCGGTGCGCAGCCACGACAGCGCGTACTGTGCGATCCGCTCGGGTGCCCCTGCCGGGAGGCGGGGCTGCTCCAGTACGCCGCGGAGCACGAAGTGCGCCTCCTGCCACGGGTGATGGTCCTCCAGCCAGCGCAGTGCGAGGCCGGCGATGTGCTCCGGGTCCTGCCCGTGATCGGGGCGCAGGAGTAGGGGGGCCAGCACATAGGTGGCGTCCGGGCCGTCGCCGCGCGTGCCGAGCCAGTCCATGGCGATGCGGGCCGCGTCCTCGGCGCGCTGCCGGTCGAGTTCGGGGTGTTTGAGCAGGTGCCGCAGCACGAAGGTGGCGAGCGGCGAAGTCCGGCGCCCGGCGAGCCAGTTGAGGGAACGGTCGAAGACCCGCCGCAACCGCCCCTCCTCCAGTCCGGTCTGCTGGAGCAGCGGCGCGAGCACGAACGAGGCCGCGTCCGAATCGGGATGGCGCCTCAGCCAGCTGAACGCGAGCGTCAACGCCGCCTCATACGGGCCGGGTTCCAGAGGGACGAGCCGCGACGGGCGCAGCAGCGCGTCGAGCACATGCGCCGACGCGGGCACCGCGAGGTGCGAGTCGGCCACGGACAGGCCCTTCGTGACGGCCTGTTGAGCGATGTCCGCCGGCAGGTCGTCGCGGCCGAGCAGTGACTCGGTGAGGGCGAGGGGGCGGCTGCCCCGGACGGTGCCGTGCTCGCCGAGCCAGCCGGCCGCCAGCCGAGCGGCTGCGGAACGGTGCGCTTCGCAGAGACCCGTCGCCCGCAGCAGCGCTTCGAGCACCGCCCGGGCCTCGTACCGCATGCCCGGGTTCGCCTCGACCCAGGCGAGGGCCGTGGCGGACAGGCGCTCGGGGACCGCGTCGGAGGTGTCGCGCACGGCGGCGGCTAGGAACGAGTGCGTGAGATGCGGCGCCTCGTCCGCGGCCCTGGCCAGCCAGGGTTCCACGAGCGTGTCCCACGCCTCGACGGCGCCCGACTGCCATGGCGCGCCCGCCAGCAGAGCCAGCAGCGTACGGGCGCTCTCCGACGGGTCCGCCTCGGCGGCCAGGCGCTCCGCGAGTCCGGTCGCTCCCTTCCTCGTGAGCCAGTTGTCGCAGACGCGCCGGACGTCTTCCCGCTTGCCCGGATCGAGGTCCGTGCTCCACCGCCGTATGTGGTCGGCGGCGAGGCCGAAGGTGCGCACGGAGACGAGCAGGGCGGAGAACATCCTGGCGGCCGTGTTGCCTTCGAGCCGGGTCTTGTTCGGCAGCAGCGCCTGCTGAAGCAGCTCGTCGGCCACGAAGTCGTGCATGACGTCGAGTTCGCGGTCCGGGCCGACCAGCCAGCTCAGGTCCTTCAGATGCCCGACGACGCCGACCTCGCCGTCCTCGAAGCCCCGGTCGTCGTGGTGCTCCAGGAAGGCGGCGACGGCGTCCTCCACGGCGTCCCGTCCCTGCGGGCAGGCGGTGGCGGCGACGGCGGAGGCCAGCAGCCGCGTGCGGCCGTCGGAGAAGTCCTCGCGGGTGCGCTGCCGCAGCCAGTACGACAGATCACGGTCGTTGCGCAGCCCCGCGAGGCGCAGCACGTCCCGCTCGCCGTCGAGGAACCGGTACTCGATCGCTCTCGCGATCAGCAGGGCGAGCACGGGACGGGGCCCGCACACCGCGGCGACCTCGGCTGCGCCGAGCGCCTTGACGGCCGCCGGCGCGGCGTTCTCGACGATGCCGCGGGTCACCGCCTCCTGATGGGACTCCTCCTGGCAGACCTCGATCCGCTCGAAGAGCCGCAGCTGTTCGCGGTCCTCGGCGTACTGCACCGCGCCCGGGCGGAGGGAGGCGATGCACGCCAACCGGGCGCGGCGGGTGCGCCGTTCCTCGACCATGTCGGTGAAGCCGGCGTCGAGCGGGGTGTAGCGGTCGAGGTAGTCCAGGACGAGCAGGACGTCACGGCCGGCCGAATGGAACGCGCCGACGGCGTCGGCCAGTTCCTCGGCCGGAACGGCGGCGTCCCGCCCGAGGTGCAGCACGGTCCAGCCGTCCTCGGCCGCCTTCTCCGCCACCTCGAAGCAGGTGCGCGTCTTGCCGCTGCCCGCCGCGCCCACCAGCACCACTCCGAGGTCCCCGGGCCTCGAACCCGCAGCGGACAGTGCGGCCAGGTCGTCCAGGAGATTGTCCGGGTCGGCGCGGTGGTCCGTCCCCGGGCTGACGAACGGAACCTGCTCGCTGGTCAGGTACTTGCGCTGGTTGGTGCCCCTGGCCAGCTCCTGCGAGTGGGTGTGGACGCCCTCGGGGAGCTGCGGGGCGCCCTCGGCGTCGTCGCCGGTCACCACGGCCGGCAGGGCGGCGGGGTCCAGGCTGCCGCAGCCCAGCAGCGTCTCCAGGCGCCGGAGCCGGTCACGGGGGACGAGTTCGTGCCAGCTGTCGACGCGGCTGGCCGTGAGGCGGCCTCCCTCGGCGGCGTGGTGCCGGGTGACCACGCCGACGACACGGCCCGCGCTGAAGACCACGGCACCGGACATGCCGGCCCAGGGCTCGTACCGGCCGCCCCGCTCGCCCGGCTCGCGCGGGTCCGCGTACGGGTCGGGCGGCTCGCTCACCCTCAACTCCAGTGTGCGGTCACGCCAGTTGGCGTGCGGTGCGCACCTGGCCTGCATGTGGTCGACGTTGCGGTACCGTCCCCCGCCCGCCTCGTCGCGGCGCAGCTTGAACAGGGGGAAGCCCTTCGCGTCGCAGTCCAGTCGCTCCGTACGGTCGCCGATGCGGGCGAAGGACTCGGGGCGGACCTCCTGCCTGCACGAGTCGTCGAGGGTGAGTACGGCGACGTCGATGCCCTCGTGGCGCCAGGCCGTCGCCGCTTCGAACTCCCGCTGCTGCGGCCCGCCGGCGTTGAACCGCACGCGCAATTCCGAGGCGTCCTCGACGACGTGCGAGCACGTCAACACCAGGCCGGGCGCGATCAGATACCCGGAGCCACGGCCGCCGGGGGCGTCCCGCCTGCCGGCGATGATCTCGGCGACCCGGCCGTTGGGCAGCGCCGTCCATGCGGTGGCGCCGGCGCTCTCCGCGTCAGAGCTCGCCATGGAGCTCGTCGCCGCCGATCAGCGGCGAGCGGGTCGTGCCGTCCGGTCCTACGTCCCTGGGGTGCAGGGTGAGCGTGATCCGCTGGGTCTGCGAGCCGGTGAACCTGGCGTCGCCGCCCGCCTCGACGACCCAGAAGCGCACCTTGCCGTTCGCCGTCCGGTCGCGGCCCGCGGCGACGGTCACCTCGACCTCCACCGGGCCCAGTTCGAACTGGAGCCGCTCGCCCGCCTCAGCGCCCTCCGCCGCCGCGGCCTTCAACTCCGTACGCAACTGCCGTACCAGCTCGGACAGTTCGATCCGCCGTTGCTCCCCGTTCAACGCCATGCGCGGATTCTATTGGGCCCCGTACAGCCAGTCGATGTGGCGGAAGTCGGCCGGATCCCGGTCGCGGAAGAGGGTGTTGCGGAGGGTGCGGGCGAAGCCGTCGACGTGCCAGGTCTCGCCCCACGCCCGGGCCGCGGACTGCACTTCGGCGGTACGGACCGTACGGGCGGCCTCGTACGAGCGCAGCGCGCGCGGCCAGTCGCAGCCGCCCCCGGGCGCACGGTGCCGGACGGTCTCCGCGGCCAGGCACGCCGCGTCCTCCAGCGCCTGGCACGCACCCTGGGCGAGGTACTGGAGCATGGGGTGCGCCGCGTCGCCGGTGAGGGCGAGGCGGCCCGCGGTCCACTCCGGGATGGGCTCACGGTCGTACATGGGCCAACGCCGGTCGCGCCACAGGGACTTCACGCCGCGCTGCGCCCCCTCGCAGGCACCGGCGAACACCGCGTCGAGTTCGTCGGGGCCGCCCCATTCGCTCTCGCCGCGGCGGAAGGCGGGCGAGGCGAAGACGGCGACGGTGTTGAAGATCTCCCCGGCGCGCAGCGGGTACTGCACGAGGTGGCAGCCGGGACCGATGTGGACGACGACGTCGCGGAGCGCGTCCTCGCCGAGCCGGTCGGCGACCTCGGCGACGGGGAACGCCCCGCGGTAGGCGGCATAGCCGGAGGGCACCGGCTCGTCGTCGCTGATGCGGGAGCGCAGACGGGAGCGCAACCCGTCGGCGGCCAGGGCCACTTGGGCACGGTGGAGGGTGCGGGCACCGGCCGCGTGCACGACTGCACGGTCGCCTTCGGTACGCACGCTCCGCACGTCGTGATCGGGTACGAGGTCGACGCCGGCCCGTTCGCAGGCCGTGACGAGGACCTGGAGCAGGTCGCTGCGGTGGATCAGCACATACGGCGCTCCGTAGCGGGCCTCGAAGCGGTCGTCGAGGTCGAGACGGGTCAGCTCGGTGCCGTCGAGCATGTCGCGGAAGACCAGCCGGCGCGGCAGCACGCCGAGTCCGACGACCTCGTCCAGCAGACCCCAACGGCGCAGCACACGGGTCGCGTTGGGGGCGAGTTGCAGTCCGGCGCCGATCTCGGTGAAGTCGGGCGCACGCTCCAGCACCCGTACGCGGAGGCCGTCCCCGGCGGTGGCGAGGGCGTAGGCGCCGGCCAGGCCGGCGATGCCGCCGCCGGCGACGACGACGTCCACGTCCTCGGCGCCTTCGGCGTTCACGTTCACGTCCACGTGCTCGGCGTCCACATCCAGGTTCACGTCCTCGGCGCCTTCGGCGTTCACGGCGCCGATGTCCTGCGCGTTCACGTTCACGTCCAGGTCCTCCGCGTTCACGTCGGCTTCGTCCCTGTCCCCGGCGTCCATCTCACGTGCGTCCGCCGTGTGTTCCGCGTCCGTCATGTGCCGTACCTCTTCCGCCTGCCCCGCCCTCTCGCCGCTCTCGTCCCGCCCTCTTCGCCCGGTGCCGCGGCCGGTCCTGCGCCCGTCCCCGGCTCCGGCGACGGCCGCCGCTACAGCCACGGCCCCAGGCGAGGCGCCTTCGCCGCACGGCCCGTGAGCCAGGCCGCCAGCGCCGCGGCCTCGCTGCCGGCGGTGCTGTGCTTGCGTGCCGCGTCCGCCACGAGAGCGGTGTTGAGGTCTTCCGGGAGGTCCGCGAAGCCCGTGCCCACGTCCAAGTCGACGGTGTGCACGGCCACTTCACGTGTGCGCATCCACAGCACCTCGCGGGCCGGCACGGTGCGGCCCTGAGCGGTGACGACCTCGTTGTCCCACGCCTCGTCCGGCAACCCGTCGACGCCGCCGGCCAGTTCGCGTGCGGAGGCGTGCACCAGCTCCCGCAGCCGGGACGGGGAGCGGGCCGCGCCCTCCTCGATCTCGGCGCCGCGCTGACCGGCACTCCCGTACATCGGGGTGCGCTCGCCCGTACGGGCCCAGTGCAGCAGCCGCAGCAGCGCCTCCGCGTTGAAGTGGACGTGCGCGACGAGATGGGCGCGGCTCCAGCCGGGAAGGGCCGTCGCCGCCGCGAACTCCGCGTCGGGCAGGGCGTCGACGGCGGCGAGGAAGCGCGCCGTGCCGTCGTCCATCCAGCGCCGCACGGCGTCCGGCGGTGTCTGCGGCGGCGTGCGGAGCCCGCTCAACTCGCGGCCCTCCGTGCCGTGTTGTCCAGCCGCCCGATGCCGCTGATCTCCGTGACCAGGCGCGAGCCGTCGGTGAGATACCGCGGGGGTTTACGTGCGTGCCCCACGCCGCCCGGCGTTCCGGTGGCGATGATGTCGCCGGGGCGCAGGGTGACGACCGTGGAGATGTAGCGCACCAACTCCACCGGGCCGAAGACCAGATCGGACGTGTCGGCCTTCTGCATCGGCTCGTCGTCGACGGAGCAGGTCATGGTGAGGGCGGGCGCGGTACCGCCCGGGAGTTCGTCGGGCGTCACCAGGTACGGGCCCACCGGCGTCGTGCTGTCGAAGGTCTTGCCCTGGAGCCACTGCTTGGTGCGGTACTGCCAGTCGCGCATGGTGACGTCGTTGAGCACCGTGAACCCGGCTATCGCCCGCCGGGCTCGGGCGTCGTCCGCGCGGCGCACCGTCCGGCCGACGACCAGCGCCAACTCCGCCTCCCAGTCGGTCTGTTCCGACTCCTCCGCCAGCTCCACAGGATCGCGCGGGCCGATGAGGGCGTCCGCGTACTTGGCGAACAGCGTGGGGTGGTCGGGCAGTTCGCGTCCCATCTCCAGGATGTGATTGCGGTAGTTGAGCCCGACGCAGATCACCTTGCCGGGACGCGGCACCACGGGTGCCAGGTCGGCCTCGTGTACGGGGCGCGCCGTGCCGGAGGCGGGTGCGGCGGTCGCCGCGGTGTCCAGCCAGCCTTCCTCGGCGAGGAGTTCGCCGACGTCGGCGAAGCCGAGGCCCGTGCAGTTGCCGTCGTCGTCGACGCGTACGGCTTCGGTGCGGCGGTCCGCTGTGCGGAGAGTGGCGAGCTTCAAGGGTGGTTCCTTTTCCTGCCGGGTGTGCGTGCGTTCTGGGTGTCCGTGCGTTCGTTCGCTCGTGGTCGTCCGCGTCCCGGGTGCGGGTGCGGGTGCGGGTGCGGGTGCCGGTGTCCGTACTCGTACGGTCCGACGCGGACCGGCCGTGGCGTCCCGAGCTGTTCTGTGCGGGGCGCGCGCCGCTACGCGGGTGCGTCCTCTATGCGGGTCCGGGACTGGTGGAGCCGGTCGAACACCGGGGTGTCGCTGAAGCGGAAGAGGTCCAGCCCGCCGCCGTCCGACCCGTCGCCGCCCGTCCCCGCGGCCACGGTCAGCGGCTGCCAGGACGGCACCACGAACAAGTCGCCGTGTGCGACGTCCCATTCGCGCTCCCCGACGCGTACCGTGCCGCCGCCGTCGAACACCTGGTAGACGGACGAACCCACCTCGCGCCTCGTCGCCGTCACCGTGCCGGGGCGCAGCCGGTGGAACTCGGCGCGGATCGTGGGCATCACATCGCCGCCGGTGGTGGGGTTGGTGAAGCGGACGGCGGCGTGGCCCGGTTCGACGACGCCCGCGAACCCCTCCTTCTCCAGGGCGAGTTGGTCGTTGAGCGCCCGGTCGGTGTGCTCCCAGCGGTACGCCGCGATGGGCGAACTGGGCTGCGGGGAACCGGCCGCCGAGACCGGAGTGAGCCCCGGATGCGCCCACAGATGCTCGGAGCGCGAGCGCTCGGGCGTACCGCGGTCGCCGACCTCGTCCGGCCCGAACTCGAAGAAGGTGGACCCGGTGTAGTGCGAGAGCGGAATGTCCAGGCCGTCGAGCCACGCCATCGGGGCGTCGCTCTGGTTGTGGTGGCCGTGGAAGTGCCAGCCCGGCGTGAGCAGGAAGTCGCCCCGGCGCATGGCCACCGGGTCGCCGTCGACGACCGTCCAGACCCCCTCGCCCTCGACGACGAAGCGGAAGGCGTGCTGGGTGTGCCGGTGCACGGGGGCGTCCTCACGCGGGCCGAGGTACTGGATCGCGGCCCACAGGGTGGGCGTGACGAACGGGGAGCCGCCCAGGCCCGGATTGGCGAGCGCGATGGCGCGCCGCTCGCCGCCACGGCCCACGGGCACGAGCCGCCCGGCGCGCTCCGCCAGCGGCAGCAGCTTCTGCCACCGCCAAGTGTGCGGCAGCGCACGGGGGTTGGGCTCCTTCGGCATCAGGTCGCCGATCTCGGTCCACAGCGGCACGAGCAGCTCCGACTCGAAGCCGCTGTACAACTCCTCCAGCTCCGGGG
This sequence comes from Streptomyces sp. HNM0575, assembly GCF_012726265.1. Lineage (GTDB taxonomy): Bacteria > Actinomycetota > Actinomycetes > Streptomycetales > Streptomycetaceae > Streptomyces. The sequence goes on from NZ_JAASAG010000001.1 coordinate 84,870, forward strand.
TGCGTTCGGGCTGGCCGGGTCCTTCGGTCGCGGTGATGCGCACCGGTGCGGTGGTCATTGCGGTGCTCCTTCGCTGTCGTCGGGCGACGGGGTCGCGGGCGCGGTTGCGGGTGCGGGTGCCGTACGGGATGAGGCCGGGGAGTTCGCGGGTGCGGTCAGGGGGCCTGGGGTGGTCGCGCCCGTACCGCGCGGCAGGGTCAGCAGCAGGGCCGCCACGGCCGCGCCGAGCGCGAAGACCAGGAAGTCGGAGTCGACGCCGAGTCCGGCGGCCAGCAGCCAGCCGCCGGTCTGCGGCGCGAGCACGGCCCCGATGCGGCCGAAGCCCAGCGAGAACCCGAGGGCGCTGCCGCGCAGCCGCGGCGGATAGTGGTCGGCGACCGCGGCGATGATCAGGCACTGCGTTCCGTGCGTGCCGACACCGGCGAGCACGAGCGCCCCGTACGAGATCCACGTGGCCGGATGAAGCAGCAGCACGGCGAGCCCGGCCGCCGCGAGCCCGGCCGCGGTCACGGCCGTCGGCACGGGGCCGAGGCGCGTGCCCGCCCAGGCGGTGAGCAGCGAGCCGGTGACCGCGCCGAGGTTGAGCGCGAGGAGGAAGGTCAGGGACGAGCCGAGGTCGAACCCCGACTCGACCATCAGCTGCGGAAGCCAGGTCGCCAGCCCGTACCAGGCGAAGAGCGTGGTGACCGTCGCGAGGGAGAAGACGATCGTGGCGGCGGTGTACGGGGCGCGCAGCAGCGCCCTCAACGGGCGCCTGCGGCCCGGGAGTCCGGGCCGCCCGGCGGCGGGTCCGGAGACGGGTTCGGACCCCGGCCGGGACGCGGGGTCGGAGGCGGGGTCGGTGGCGGGGTCGGTGGCGGGTCCGGCAGGAGAGTCGGCAGCGGGCCCGGCGGGGGAGTCGGCAGGGAGACCGGCGGCGGGGGCGGGACCCTCTCCCCGCGGGAGCGCGAACCGCCTCTCCAGCGCCCGGGCCTCCTCGTCACGGCCCTCCGTCCGCAGCCACACGGCCGACTCCGGCAGCAGCCTCACGCACACCGGCACCACCACCGCCAGCCCCAGCAGCGCGATCAGGAACATCGCCTGCCAGCCGAAGCGCGGCATCACGAAGATTCCGGTGACCGACGCGAGGACCCCGCCGATCGGCACGCCCGACATCATCAGCGTGGAGGCGACGGAGCGGTTGCGGGCCCGTACGTACTCGGCGGCGAGCGCATTGGCGCTGGGCACCAGCCCGCCCAGGCCGACACCGGCGAGCAGCCGCAGCGCGCCGAAGGCACCGGGCCCCGGCGCGAGGGCGCACAGCGCGGTGAACACGGAGAACCACACGGTGCAGGCCAGGATCGTGCGGCGCCTTCCGTACTGGTCGGCGAACCTTCCCGCGAGCACCGCTCCGACGAGCATCCCCGCGAAGGCGAGCGAACCAAGCAGCCCCGCGGCGGACTTGGACAGCTCCCAGCCCGGCTCCTGGAGGAGACGGGGCAGCACCGTTCCGTAGACGATCAGGTCGTAGCCGTCGAAGACGACGATGACCCAGCACAGGACGGTGACGAGCGCGGCGCCGTTGCGGGTGGCCGCGGGCACAGCGTCGGGCACGGCGTCGGGCGTGGCGTCGGGCCGGCCGTCGGGCGGGGGAGCGGGAGCGGTCGCCCCGGATGTGAAGCGGCTCATATCCAGGCAGACTGCCCGGCGTTCTCTTCTGCGGGATAGCCTTTTCTGTTGTGAAGAACAAGCCACCGTACGCCATCGGCTCCGTCGACCACGCGCTGCACCTCGCGCAGGTGCTCCAGCAGGAGGGCCCGCTGCGCGTCACCGACGCCGCGGAGCAGCTCGGCGTCTCACGCTCGACGGCCCACCGGCTCCTCGCGATGCTCGTCTACCGCGACTTCGCGGAACAGATCGACGACCGCCGCTACCGCGCGGGACCGGTGCTGCGCCCCACCGAGGTCTCCGAGGCGCCGGTCGCACTGCTGCGCCGCGTCGCCCAGCCGCACCTGCACGCGCTGGTGGAGCGCACGGGCGAGACGGCGAACCTCGTCGTGCTCGCCGGCACGGAAGTACGGTTCCTCGCCACCGTCGAATGCGACCGCGTGCTGCGCGTCGGCGACCGCGCGGGCCTCGCACTGCCCGCACACCTGGCCTCCGGGGGGAAGGTGCTGCTGGCGGCCCTGGAGGAGGGGGAGTTGGAGCGGCTGTACGGGGCCGACGCGGGCACGGATTCTCCGGCCTCTACGGCCCCGGATTCTCCGGTCCCAAATTCCGCGGCCCCGGACTCCGCGGCGTCTACGGCCCCGGAGCCCGCGGCCCCTGAGTCGACGAAGTCCCCTGAGTCCCCTGAGCCCACGGAACTCCCGGCCGCACAGGGCGGTCTCCGGCGGCTGCGCCGCGAACTGGCCCTCGTGCGCAAGCGCGGCTTCGCCGTCAACAACGGCCTGACGGAGACCGGTCTGACGGCCGTCGGCATGGCGGTGCACGCCCCGGACGGCAATCCGGTGGCGGCGGTCTCCCTCGCCGCCCCTACGGCACGCTTCGGCCAGGACGTACTCCCGGTGTGGGTGGCGGCGATCTCCGCGGCGGTCACGGGCATCGCGCGCGATCTGACGGCCGACCCGGCCGGTCTTTGAGGTCCGGCCTTCGTCCTTTCCGATCGCTCTGTCCTCTCCGATCGCGTCGTCTCTCCCGGCGGGAGTCAGGCCGGGAGGAAGTCCTGGAGGAGGCGGACCAAAGAGCCCGGGGAGTCGATCCAGGGGTAGTGGCCGGTGTCCTTCAGGGTGTGGAGGCGGGCGTTCGGGAAGGACTCCGCGACCGCCTCGCCCGCGCGCATGCCCGTCACCGCGTCGAGGTCGCCCGTGACGACGAGGACGGGGGCGTCGACGTCGCGCAGCGCATCCAGGACGGTGAGGCGGGCAGGTTCGTCCACGCCCTGCCAGAAGCCCGCTCGTGGAACCGGGTTGAGCTGGTCGCCCTCGGCGGCGGCGTGGGCGCGCTGGGGCTCGTCCCAGCGTGCGTACGCCATGGGCGCGGCGCGGAACAGGAGCGAACGGACCTCGTCGAAGTCGGCCGCTTGGTCGAGGAGTTGGACGGCGGTGTGCGCCTCCGCCCACCAGTCGCCCTCCTGGGCACGGGAGTTGAAGATCTCCCGTGCGTCGTCGGGGAGTTCGCCCTGGAGGCGGGAGCCCGGATTGAGCAGCACGAGGTGGGTGAGGCGGTCCGGGTGGGCCGCCGCGTACGTCTGGGCGGTGGCCGTCGCCGCGTCGTGCGCCAGGAGGGCGAAGCGGTCGAGGCCGAGGTGGGCGCGGAGGGCTTCGACGTCCTCGGAGAGGCGGGGGAAGGAGTACTCGCCGGGGTCGGCGGCGGCCGGGGAGTCTCCGGTGCCGCGCGCGTCGGGCAGCACCAGACGCCGGTACGCGCCGAGGCCGCCGAGGTCGCCGAGGTACGCCGCGTCACGCGCCGGGCCTCCCGCGAGGCACACCACGGGCGGGCGCTCGCGGCCCGGGGGATCGCCGCCGAGCAGGCGGTAGCTCAGTTCTGCGCCGTCGTACGAGGAGAAGTGCGGCATACCCCTCAGCGTGCCCCAAGTGGGGGCGTGCAGCCGTCAGGACGTGCGGCCACCGGGGATGTGGAGCCGTGGGCCGAGTGAGGAGGGCCGCCGTATGTGCAGGTCACGGCCGTCGGCGTACGGTCGGGCCGTCGCCACGTGCCGGGCCGCCGCGGAGCGGAACGGCACTGCCGTGACGGGGAGTTCGGGCATGGCGGGGAGTTCGCGCGACGGGGAGTGGGGAGTTCGGGTGGACGGGACTCGGCGCCGGTGCCATGGGGCGCTCGCACTCGGCCCGGCGGTGCGGCCCGGTGGTGCGGCCCGGTGGTGCGGCCCGGCGGTGCGCGTCCGGGCGGTCCTGACCGCTCGGCGGTCAGATTCCGAGGAAGGTCACCGTCTCCTTCATCTCCGCCCGCCCGGTACGCAGCGGTGGCACGCCTTCCTTCTCGAAGCCCAGCGAGACACCGCAGAGCAGCACGAGCCCGTCGTCCGCTCCGACCGCCTCGCTGACGGTCTCGCGATACATGGTCCACATGACCTGGGGGCAGCTGTGCAGCCCTTCCGCCCTCAGCAGCAGCATCACCGTCTGTAGGTACATCCCCGCGTCGGCCCACTGTCCGGGCCCCATCCTCCGGTCGAGATAGCAGAACAGGACGACCGGCGCCCCGAACGCCTCCGAGTTCAACGCGGCGATCCTCCTGGGCCTGTCCTGGGCGTCGCGCTCGATTCCCAGCGCCTCGTAGCGCTGGGCGGCGGCAGCGGAGAAGCGGTCCCGATACGGCGACGCCAGCACGGCCGGATACATCGGATACTCCCGTTCGTCGCCCGGATCTCCCGCCAGCGCCCTGGCCGTCGCGCGTTCCTTCAGTTCGGCCAAGGGCTCGCCGGTCACGACGTACACATGCCACGGCTGGAGGTTCCCGCTCGACGGGGCCCGCGTGGCCGCGGTCAGCACTCGTTCCAGCACTTCTCGGGGCACCGGCTTGTCGCTGAACGCCCGCACGGCTCTGCGACTGTCCACGGCGTCATACACATCCACGTCTTCGTGTCCTCTCAGTCGACCGAGCCCTCCGCCGAGTTCGGCGGTCGGTGCCGAGCATCGCGGGACCTTCGGCAGCCCGCTGACGATCCGGCCTCGCTCGTGAACGTCCGGACGTGCCCTAGGGCGAAAGGCCGACTCCGTCAGCGCCGAAAGCCAGGTGCCGCGGCGGCCCCTGCGGCTTAGCGTGCCCCGTATGACTTCATCAGGGGACGAGCCGGGCGGGGGACCGGCGGACGGGCCGCGGGAGAGCCCGGCGGGCAGCCCCGGCGACGGGCCGGTGCGCGGGCCGGTGGACGGCCCGTTCGGCGGCCCGCTGGGCGGCGGGACGGACCGCTCCCGGGTGGACGGGACCGCCGGCCTGCCGTCGTCCGGCAACTCGCCCTCGTCCGCCGACTCGCCCTCGTCCGCCGACTCGTCCTTGTCGGGCAACTCGCCCTCGTCGGACGACTCGTCCTCGTCGGGCAACTCGCCCCCGCCCGGGGGCCGTTCGGCTGCCTCCGCGCACGCGGCGGCAGCCGCCGCCGTCCATGCTCCGGCCCAGGGCCCCGCCACGGCCGGAGCCCCCGCGCGGGTCCCGGACCCGGAACCCGTGCCCGCCGCTCCGGGCCCAGCCGGTACGGGTCTGACCGCCACGGCACCCGAGACCACCCTCGGGGCGCCGTCGCCGTCGCCGTCGCCCCGTACCCGCGAGAAGACGGTACTCAGCTGCGGATACCGGGCGTTGACCCTCGGCATCGTCTCCGTGATCTTCCTCATCGCCTTCGAGGCGACCGCCGTCGGCACGGCGATGCCCGTGGCCGCCGACGAGCTGCACGGAGTGTCCGCCTACGCCTTCGCCTTCTCCGCCCTCTTCACCACGTCCCTGCTCGGCATGGTCGTCTCGGGCCAGTGGTCCGACCGGCGCGGCCCGCTGCCGCCGGTGGCGGCGGGCATCGGGGCCTTCGCGGCGGGACTCGTGGCCTCCGGTACGGCCGTCAGCATGTGGATCTTCGTGCTGGGGCGGGCACTTCAGGGCGTCGGCGGCGGACTCGTCATCGTCGCGCTGTACGTCACCGTCAGCCGCGCCTATCCGGAGCGGTTGCGGCCCACGGTGATGGCGTCGTTCGCCGCGGCGTGGGTGGTGCCCGCCGTGGTCGGGCCGCTGATCGCGGGCTCCGTGACGCAGCACCTGGGCTGGCGCTGGGTGTTCCTCGGGATTCCCGTACTGGTGGCGGTGCCGCTCGCGGTGATGATGCCTGCGCTGCGGCGTTCCGCGTCCGGTCCGCCGCCCGGCCGTAAGACGGCGGGAGGGCCTGAGGACCGGCGGCGGCTGCGGTACGCGGTGCTGCTGGCCGCCGGCGCCGGGCTGTTGCAGTACGCGGGGCAGCGGCTGACCCTCGTCGCGGTGCTGCCCGCCGTCGCGGGCGCCGCGCTGCTCGTACCGGCGGCGCTGCGGCTGCTGCCCCCCGGGACGTACCGGGCGGCGCGCGGACTGCCCGCGGTGGTGCTGCTGCGCGGCATCGCGGCGGGCGGCTTCGTGGTCGCGGAGAGCTTCGTACCGCTCATGCTCGTCAGCCAGCGCGGGCTGTCGGTCACCATGGCCGGGCTGGCGATGGCGGCGGGCGGCGGCACCTGGGCGCTGGGCTCCTTCACGCAGTCACGGCCGCGGGTCCGCCCGTACCGTGAACGGCTGATGCGGGCGGGGATGGTGCTGGTGACGGGCGGCATCGCGTACGCGCCGCTGGCGCTCGCGCCCGCCGTGCCGGTGTGGACGCTGGCCGTCGCGATGGCGGTGTCCTGTTACGGCATGGGTCTGGTGATCTCCTCCACGAGCGTGCTGCTGCTCCAGCTGTCCGCACCGGAGGAGGCGGGGAAGAACTCGGCGGCGCTCCAGATGTCCGACAGCCTCTCGAACGTGGTGCTGCTGGCGGTCACGGGCGCCGCGTTCGCGCTGTGCGGGGGCGGATCGGTGCACGTGGGCGCGGGTGGCGCTGCGGGCGGCGGTGCGGGTGGTTCTGGCGGAGCGGGTGGTGCGGGTGGTGCGGGCGGAGTCGCGGCGTCTGCGGCGTCCGCGACGGACGGGCGCCCGCTCGCCTTCGTCGCGGTCTACGCGGCGTCGGCGCTGGTGTGCGCGGTGGGCGTGGGCGTCGCGGGGCGGCTGCGGGAGCGCGGCTGAGGCCACCGCCGCTCCCGCCCGCAAGCTGTCGCCGCGCGCCGGTCCTGCCCTGCCCGCCGTTCTCCAAGCGCCGGTGCCGGGATGTCGCCGGGACCCAAAATCCGCTTATGGTTCGGCCATGTTCGACTCGCGGCACATACGGACGTTCCACGAAGTGGTGCGGGCCGGTTCGTACTCGGCGGCGGCGCGGGCGCTCGGCTACACACAGCCCGCGATCACGCAGCAGATGAAGGCGCTCGAACGGTCCGTCGGCACGCCCCTGTTCGTACGCGTCGGGCGGCGGATGCGGCTCACCGAGGCCGGGGAGGCCCTGGAACGGCACGCGGGCGTGATCCTCGACCGGATCTCCGCGGCGCAGCAGCAGATGTCGGCGATCACCGGACTGCGGTCCGGCCGCGTACGGATGTGCGCCTTCCCCAGCGCCGGGGCCACCCTCGTACCGGAGGCGCTGGCCCGGCTGGCGGCCGAACACCCGGGCATACGGGTCGAGTTGCAGGAGGCGGAGCCGCCGGACTCGATGCGCCGCGTCGCCGACGGCGAGTGCGACATCACCCTCGCCTTCACCTATCCCGGGCTCCATGAGCAGGTGCCGGACGAACTGGTCGAGATCCCGCTGATGGAGGACCAGTTGACCGTGCTGCTGCCCGCCGGGCATCCCATGGCGCGGCGGCGTGCGGTGCGGCTCGCGGAGCTGGCGGACGAGCGGTGGATCGCGGGATGTCTGCGCTGCCGCGCCAACTTCCTGCACGAATGCGCCGAGTTGGGCTTCGCGCCGGACGTGGCCTTCACCACCGACGACATCCTCGTCGTGCAGAGCCTCGTCGCCGAAGGGCTCGGCATCGCGATGATGCCGGGGCTGGTGCTCTCGTTCCTCGTGCACCAGAAGGTCACGGGGCGGGCGCTGGACCCGGCCTCGCGGCGGCAGGTCTCCGCGTACGTGCTGCGCGAGCATCTCGACATCCCCGCGACGGCGCTGGTGCTGGACGAGTTGAGGACGGCGGCCGGCAACAGGGTGGGCTGCTAGGCGCGTTCGCGCGGCGGCCCCCGGGGGTGGGTCCGGGGTCGGACCCGGGGGCCGGTGGCCGGGGGCAGCTGACAGTCATTGATATCTGTCAGCTGAAACCTGCCAGTTGAAATCCGTCAGCTGGTATCTGTCAGCTGAAATCTGACATCTGCCAGCCGATATCCGTCACCTGAAGTCCGTCACTTGACCTCCGTCACCTGAAGTCCGGTCACCTGACATCTGATCCAGAGACCGCCCCGGACGGTCCGGCCCGGCTCCCGTCCATAAGCAGTAGTTGGCGTGCGGCCAACAAACCGTCGTTGGACGTGATGTGTCGGCGGCGGCACGCTGCGGACATGGCCACTTCGACGCAGCATCACACCGCGCACGCCGCTGCGGGCGCCGCCGTACCCGCCGCCACCGCCGCGCCGCGTACGACGGCGCGGATCGACGCGCTCGTACGGGACGTACGTGAAGTGGTCGCGCGTGGCATGGCGCCGGACGTGACGGCCTATCTCGTCGGCGAGAAGCTCGCACCGCACCTCGGTGCGGGTGCCGCCGCGGGCGGCGACGACGCCGGGACCGGGATCGGGACCGCGGGCGGTCCGGACGCGCTGCTCACGCCCGAGCAGTACGAGGGCGATCCCGAGCGCTACCGGCAGCATCTGCTGCACGCCGAGCCCGACGGCAGCTTCTCCCTCGTCGCGCTGGTCTGGCTGCCCGGCCAGTGCACGCCCGTGCACGACCACGTCTCGTGGTGCGTCACCGGAGTGCACCGCGGCGAGGAGCACGAACGGCGCTACCGGCTGCTGCCCGCCGAGGAGCCCGGCGGCAGCGCACGGCTCGTCGCCACCGAGGACGTGATCAACCCGGTGGGCGCGGTCTGCGGATTCGCGCCGCCCGGCGACATACACAAGGTGTGGAACGGCTGCGAGGAGAAGGCCGTTTCGATCCACATCTACGGGGCGGACGTCTCACGCCTCGGCAGCAGCGTGCGCCGCGTGTACGAGCTGCCGGCGGACCGCTGATGGCGCTGCTGGGGGACCACCGCCCGTCCGCGTCGGCTGGCCACCGCCGGTCGGCACCGGTTGATCACCGCCCGTCCGTACCCGCGCCCGAATCCGCGCCCGCGCCCCAACCCGCCTCCGCGGCCGCCTCAGTGGCCGGGGCCGGGGCACGGTCCGCTCCGCAGGCTCCGCCCACCCGGTCCGCCCGCCCCGTCAGCAAGCTGCCCGGCCTCGCCCTCGCCGCGCTCGGCGTCGCCGCGGCCGGTGCCGTGCACCTCGCGGTCCCCGCCGTGCCGAAGCTGACGGCCGCCGTCGTGCTGGGCATCCTCGCCGCCCATCTGCCGGGAGTGCGCGCTCTGGTGAACGGGGCGGCGCGCCCCGGTCTGTCGCTGGCCGGTAAGCGGCTGATGCGGCTCGGAGTCGTACTGCTCGGGCTGAAGTTGAGCGTCGGCGACGTACTCGGCCTGGGCTGGGCGACCGTCGCCATGGTGCTCGTCGTCGTCGCGGCGACCTTCTCCGGGACGCTGTGGCTCGGCAAGCGACTCGGGCTCCCCGGCGATCAGCCGCTCCTCATCGCCACCGGTTACTCGATCTGCGGCGCGTCCGCGATCTGCGCGGTCAGCGAGGTACGGGAGAGCGAGGAGCGCGACGTCGCCACGTCAGTCGCCCTCGTCACGCTGTGCGGAACGCTCGCCATCGCCGTACTGCCGTTGCTGCACCACCCGTTGGGCCTGGACGCGGGGCAGTTCGGACGCTGGGTCGGCGCCGGAGTGCACGACGTCGGGCAGGTCGTCGCCACCGCGCAGACCGCCGGAGGGCACGCGCTGGGGCAGGCGGTGCTGGTGAAGCTGATGCGCGTCGCGCTGCTCGCCCCGCTGGTGGCGGCGGTGGTGCTGTCCGTACGGGCGCGGCGGCAAGCGGGCGCACCCGGGACGCCCGGAACCACGGCCACGCCCGGAACCACGGCCACGACCGGGACCGCTACCGCAAACGGAAGCGCGACTGAGAACGGGACCGGAACCGGAACGGCGACCAGAAGCGCGAACGGAGGCGGCGCCGCCGCGCGGACCTCGCGTCCGCCGCTCGTCCCGCTGTTCGTCGCCGGGTTCCTGCTGATGGTCGCCGTACGTACCACCGGCGTGCTGCCTGTGAGCGCCCTCTCCCTGGCCGACACGCTTCAGGAACTGCTGCTCGCCGCAGCCCTGTTCGGCCTCGGCAGCGCCGTGCACCTGCCGACCCTGGCCCGTACGGGGGGCAGGGTCGCGGCACTCGGTCTGTGCTCGTGGATCGTCATCGCGGGAGTGTCGTACGGGGGCGTGCTGCTGACCTCCTGAGAGGCGTGAGCCGCTCGGGCCGTGAGCCCCGCGGCCGCGAAGCCCGCGCCCCGCCCCGTCCGGGCCTCCCACCTAGTCCGCGCCCGCGCGCCCCGCCCCGCCCCCGCAACTCCCCTTCCGTACGCGGCAATACGTACGGAACCGGACTCCCCGCGGAGGCTGTCACCGGCCGCCGGTAGGGTGAAACGGCCTCGCGCCGACGCGCGGCCCCGCGGACGATCGCGCGCACGACCACGAGCACCCGTACGACGCGTACGACGACGACCATGCGCACGATCCCGCGTAGGACCACGCACCCGACCCCTCCGGAGACCGTGACTACCAGCACCTCCTCCTCCAGCCACCACCTGTCGCCCGCCTTCCCCGGCCGCGCCCCCTGGGGCACGGCCGGCAAGCTGCGCGCCTGGCAGCAAGGGGCGATGGACGCGTATCTCCAGCAGCAGCCGAGGGACTTCCTCGCGGTCGCCACCCCCGGCGCGGGCAAGACGACCTTCGCGCTGACCCTCGCCTCCTGGCTGCTGCACCACCACGTCGTGCAGCAGGTGACCGTCGTGGCGCCGACGGAGCACCTCAAGAAGCAGTGGGCGGAGGCGGCTTCGCGGATCGGCATCAAGCTCGACCCGGACTACAGCGCGGGTCCGCTGAGCAAGGAGTACCACGGGGTCGCGGTGACGTACGCGGGCGTCGGCGTGCGCCCGATGCTGCACCGCAACCGCGTCGAGCAGCGCAAGACCCTCGTCATCCTCGACGAGATCCACCACGCCGGCGACAGCCGCTCCTGGGGCGAGGCGTGCCAGGAGGCGTTCGAGCCGGCGACGCGGCGGCTAGCGCTCACGGGCACGCCGTTCCGCTCCGACACCAACCCGATCCCGTTCGTGGACTACGCGGAGGACGCCGACGGCGTGCGCCGCTCCGTCGCCGACTACACCTACGGATACGGGAACGCCCTCGGCGACGGCGTCGTGCGCCCCGTCATCTTCCTCTCCTACAGCGGCAACATGCGCTGGCGCACCAAGGCGGGCGACGAGATCGAGGCGCGCCTCGGCGAGCCCATGACCAAGGACGCCGTCTCCCAGGCGTGGCGCACCGCCCTCGACCCGCACGGCGAGTGGATGCCGTCCGTGCTGGGCGCCGCGGACCGCCGCCTGAGCGAGGTGCGCCGGGCAGTGCCGGACGCGGGCGGGCTGGTCATAGCCAGCGACCAGGATTCCGCGCGTGCGTACGCGAGGCTGCTGCGCGAGGTCACGGGCGCCGATCCCACCGTGGTGCTGTCCGACGACAGCGGCGCCTCGCAGCGCATCGAGGACTTCCGCGCCTCGGACGACCGCTGGATGGTCGCCGTCCGCATGGTCTCCGAGGGCGTGGACGTGCCGCGTCTCGCCGTCGGCGTCTATGCGACGACGATCTCCACGCCGCTGTTCTTCGCGCAGGCGGTGGGCCGTTTCGTACGGTCGCGGCGGCGCGGCGAGACGGCGTCGGTCTTCCTGCCGACCATCCCGATGCTGATGACCTTCGCGCACGAGATGGAAGTCGAACGCGACCATGTGCTCGACAAGCCGAAGAAGGCCGAGGAGGACGATCCGTACGCGGAGGAGGACGCCCTCCTCAAGGAAGCCGAACGCGAAGAGGACGAGGACACCGGCGAGCAGGACCAACTCCCCTTCGAGGCGCTGGAGTCGGACGCGGTCTTCGACCGGGTCATGTACGACGGCGCCGAGTTCGGCATGCAGGCGCACCCCGGCAGCGACGAGGAACAGGACTACCTCGGAATCCCCGGGCTGCTCGAACCCGACCAGGTGCAGGCGCTGTTGCAGAAGCGGCAGGCCAAGCAGATCGCGCACAGCAGGAAGAAGCCCGACGACGAGGCGGACCTGCTGGAGCTGCCCGCGGACCGGCGGCCCGTCGTCACGCACAAGGAACTGCTGGAGTTGCGCAAGCAGTTGAACGGCCTCGTCGGCGCGTACGTCCATCAGAGCGGCAAGCCGCACGGCGTGATCCACAACGAGCTGCGGCGGGTGTGCGGGGGGCCGCCGAGCGCGGAGGCGACGGCGGGCCAGATCGAGCAGCGCATCGCGAAGGTGCGGGAGTGGGCCACGCGCATGCGGTAACGCTGCGCCGGGCCCTGAGGGCCGGGTGGCGAGCGCGCCGTTCAGCGCAAGCCCAGGCCCAGGTACAAGCGAAACCGAACGCGTACAGCGCCGAGCGCCAAGCGGAACCGAACGCGCCGAGCGCCGAGCGGAACCGAACCCCCACAGCGCCGAGCAGCAAGCACCAAGCGCCCAGCATCGAGCGCCCAGCGCCCAGCGCCCAGCGCCAATCGCATAGCGCATAGCGTCGAGCGCCCAGCGCCCAGCGCCGAGCGGAACCCAGCGCGCCAATCGCCAATCGCCAAGCGCGAAGCGCCCAGCGCCGAGCACAAAGAAGAAGTGACCGGATTCTGGACGCACTCTTCCGGTCAGCGGAGACGGTCGCTAAGTTGCAAGGCCAGAGCGTGATCCCCGCCATGGCCGGACCCCCGACCGGCTGCGGTGCGGCCCACGCCGGATCCCCCCACGAGCCGCCCCCTGGCGACGCCCCTGGCTCCGCTCCTGCCCGGCGCCGCCGCCCCCACCGACCCATAGGAGAGGAGCGCGTCCGTGACTGCGGAGACCTCTCAGACGCTGGACCGGGGACTGCGCGTCCTCAAGCTGCTCGCCGACACCGATCACGGCCTGACCGTCACGGAGCTGTCGAACAAGCTGGGCGTCAACCGCACCGTCGTCTACCGGCTGCTCGCCACGCTCGAACAGCATGCTCTCGTACGGCGTGACCTGGGCGGACGTGCCCGCGTCGGGCTGGGTGTGCTGAGACTGGGGCGGCAGGTGCATCCGCTCGTACGCGAGGCGGCGCTGCCCGCGCTGCGGTCGCTGGCCGAGGAGGTCGGGGCGACCGCGCATCTCACCCTGGCCGACGGTACGGAGGCGCTCGCGGTGGCGGTCGTCGAGCCGAGCTGGACGGACTACCACGTCGCGTACCGCACCGGCTTCCGCCATCCCCTCGACAAGGGCGCCGCCGGGCGCGCGATCCTCGCGGGGCGCGGGCACGACAGCGAGCCGGGGCCCGGATTCGTGCTCACGCACGGCGAGTTGGAGACCGGAGCCGGAGGTGCCGCCGCGCCCGTGCGGGGCGTGACGGGCATCGAGGGCAGCGTGGGCGTGGTGATGCTGACGGACGCGGTGCCGCCGCAGGTGGGGGAGCGCGTGGTGCGTGCCGCCCGGGAAGTCTCCGACGCGCTGCGCTGAGCCCGCGGCCCGTCCGCTCCGGCTCAGGGGCCCGTCCGCTCCGGCTCAGGGGCCCGGCCGCCGCCGGGCCCCGCTGTTGTTAGGTTGCCGGGGTGAACACACCGGTCCCTGGTCCTTCGTCGCCCTCCCGCTTCGGTGCCGTACTCGGCCGGCTGAGCCCGCGGCGGCTCACGGGGCGGCAGCGCACGCTTCTCGTCTGTGCCGTACCGCTGGCGGCGCTGTTCGCGGTGGTGGCTCTCGCGCCGCTGCCGTTCGCGCTCGCGCAGCCGGGCCTGACGGCCGACGTGATCGGCGACAGCAAGCACAAGCCCGTCATCACGCTCTCCGGTGAGAAGGGCCGCAAGACCGGACCGGGCGAGGGGAAGCTGCTGATGACGACGATCGCCGCGACGCAGCCCGGCGCGACGGTGCGGCTGCCGGAGGTCGCGGAGGCCTGGTTCCGTACGGACAGGGCGGCGATGCCGGTTGATGCGGTCTATCCGGTCGGCGACAACCTCAAGGAGATCGAGAAGCACAACAGGGGCGAGATGCGCGAGTCGCAGAACGCGGCGGTCAAGGCGGCCCTTCGCTATCTGCACAAGTCGCCCCGGGACGTACGGGTCACGCTGCGCCTCGCGGACGTCGGCGGCCCCAGCGCCGGGCTGTTCTTCTCGCTCGGCGTCATCGACAAACTGGGCGGCGGCGACGGCGGCCGGGGCGGCACCGGTGGCGGTCTCACCGGCGGGCGCGTCATCGCCGGTACGGGCACGATCAAGGCGGACGGCACGGTGGGCCCCGTGGGCGGGGTGCCGCTGAAGACGAAGGCCGCGAAGCGGGACGGCGCGAGCGTCTTCCTCGTACCGCGTGCCGAGTGCGCCGACGCCGTGGCGGAGCGGCCGAAGGGGCTGCGGCTCGTGCCGGTCGACACGCTCGGCGGTGCGGTGAAGGCCCTGCGGGCGCTGAAGGGCGGAGGCCGGGTGCCCGCCTGCTGAGGGCCTGCCGACCGCTTGAGGAAGCGCCCCGCCCAGCGCGCCGACTGCCGCGGGTCACCCCGCCGAAGCCGTCGCGCAGCCGCCCCGGCGCCGCGCGCCGCGCAGCCACCGTGCCGCCGCCCCGCCGCAGCCGCCGCCCCGCCGCAGCCGCCGTCCCGCCGCAGCCGCCGTCCCGCCGCAGCCACCGTGCCGCCGCCCCGCCGCAGCCGCCGTCCCGCCGCGGTCGCGGCCCCGCTCAGCCCGCCTTGATGAAGCCCTCCCGCACCAGCCAGTCCTTCGCGACGTCGTGCGGATCCTGGCCGTCCACGTCGACCTTCGCGTTGAGCTTCTGCGCCGTCTTGTTGTCCAGCGCCTTCGTGATGGGGGCGAGCAGTTTCGCGATCTGCGGGTGCTGCTTCATCGTCTCGCTGTTCATCTCGGGCGCGACGTTGTAGTTGGGGAAGAACTTCCTGTCGTCCCCGAGGATCTTCAGCTTCAGCGCCGGTATGCGGCCGTCGGTCGCGGCGATCGCGCCGAAGACGCACGGCTTGCCGCGTGCGGTCTGGGTGTAGACGACGCCTCCGGCCATCTTGTGCACCTGGCCGGTGGGGAAGCGCATGCCGTACTTCTTCGCCATGCCCTTCAGGCCGTCCTGGCGGGATGCGAACTCGTTCTCGACGCAGATGCTCGCCGAGTTCGGGTTCTTGCGGGTCAGTTCGGCGACGTCGGAGAGGTTCTTCGTGCCGTACTTCTTCTGGAGCTTGTCGCTGACGACGAGCGCGTAGGTGTTGTCGAGCTTCGAGGGCGCGAGCCATTCGACTCCCTTGGCCCGGTCCTCCTTCCGCACGGCCTTCCACTGCTCCAGCGGATCGGGCACCGGCTTGGTGTGGCCGAGGTAGGTGATCCAGGAGGTGCCCGTGTACTCGTACATGCCGTCTGCCGTGCCGGACTCCACGGCGGAGCGCGCGCCGATGGAGCCCTGCACGGCGGTGCGGTCCACGACGTCGGCGCCGGCGGCGCGGAAGACCAGCCCCATGACCTTGCCGAGGATGATCTGCTCGGTGAACTCCTTGGAGGTGACGGTCAGTTGGGCACCCTTGAGGGGCTGCCCGGCTCCCACGCTCCCCGGCTGCACCCGGTCGCTCATGGGGCTGCCGCTGACCAGTCCGCAGCCGCTGAGCGTGCCGGTGAGCGCCAGCGACGTGAGCCCGGCGGCTAGTGCGTGCGTACGCCCGTGCCTGCGCAGCATCAGTCCGATCCCTCCAGGCCGCGCGGGCGCAGCAGCAGTTCGACGAGTGAGGCGATCCAGTCGACCAGCAGGGCCAGTGCGACGGTGAGTACCGAGCCGAGCATCAGCACCGGCATCCGCTGGTTGGTGATGCCGGAGGAGATGAGGTCGCCGAGGCCGCCGCCGCCGATGAAGGTGGCGAGCGTGGCCGTACCGACGTTGAGCACGAGGGCGTTGCGCACGCCCGCGAGGATCAGCGGTACGGCCAGGGGCAGTTCGACCTTCGACAGCACGCCCAGCGGGGACATGCCGATGCCCTTGGCGGCCTCCGTGAGCCCGGGGTCGATGTTGCGCAGCCCCGTGATGGTGTTGGCGAGCACGGGCAGCACGGCGTAGACGACCATGCCGACGACGGCCGTGGTCTGCCCGATGCTGAGCCAGAACACCAGCAGCACCAGCAGCCCGAGCGAGGGCACCGCCTGCCCCAGGTTGGCCACCGCCATGGCGAAGGGTGTCGCCTTGCGCAGCCTCGGGCGGGTGAGGGCGATGCCCAGCGGTATGGCGATGATCAGCACGAAGAACGTGGAGATCACGGTCATCTCGATGTGCTCGCGCAGGCGCAGGGTGACGTTGCCGCCGGCGAGGGCGTTGCGGGCGATGGTGTCGAGTTCGGCGCTCTGGAACCACAGCCATGTGCCGAGCAGTACGAGCGCGAGCACGCCCGGCAGCACCGTCAGCTTCTGCCACGTGAGCCGGTCGCGGCGCCGTTCGTCGGCGAACAGCCCTGCCGCCGGGGCCGGTTCGGCGCCGCCGCCGTCAGGCCGTGCGTCCTGAGCGTCGGATTCCGGCTGCCCGTGCCCTTCCGCTGCGTGTGTCGGTGTCGGCGTGCCGCTCACGATGTGAGGCCCTCCTGCGCCGCGTAGGTGCGCCTGGCCTCCGCGTCGCTGCGGCTGTGCCGGTGCTCGATGGCCTCCAGCCGGTCGGCGTCGAGGAGTTCGTGCACGCAGTTCATCAGGGTCTCCAGGTCCACGACGCCCGTGTACTCGCCGCGCCTGCCCGTCACCGCGACCCGCCCGCCGCTGTCGGTGAGCACCGCCTCCAGCGCGTCCCGCAGCGTCGCGTCCCGAGTGACGGTGTCGTGCACGAGGGTGCCCGCACGCGCCAACGAGCCCTTGGCGTGGGTGAGATCGCCGCGCCGCAGCCACTTGTACGGGCGCTGCTTCGGGTCGAGCAGCAGCACCTCGTTGGTCGTGCCGGTGCCGAGCATCTCCGAGATCCGCTCCACCGGCTCCTCGACGGTCGCGGTGGGGAAGTCGACGACCGCGACGTCCCGTACGCGGGTGAGGTTGAGCCGCTTCAGCGCCGCGCCCGCCCCGACGAAGCCGGAGACGAAGTCGTCGGCGGGGTTGGTGAGGATGGCCTCCGGGGTGTCGAACTGTGCGATGTGCGAGTGCTCTCGCAGCACCGCGATGCGGTCGCCCAGCTTGATCGCCTCGTCGAAGTCGTGGGTGACGAAGACGATGGTCTTGCGCAACTCGTGCTGGAGCCTGATCAGTTCGTCCTGAAGGTGGTCGCGCGTTATGGGGTCGACCGCGCCGAACGGCTCATCCATCAGCAGCACGGGCGGATCGGCCGCCAACGCCCTTGCCACGCCGACGCGTTGCTGCTGTCCGCCGGACAGGCGCCGCGGATAGCGGCCCTGGAACTCGGCCGGGTCGAGGCCGACCAGGTCCAGCATCTCCGCCACGCGCGCCTGGATCCTCGCCTTCGGCCAGCCGAGCATCCTGGGGACCTGGGCGATGTTCTGCGCGACCGTCATGTGCGGGAAGAGGCCCGACGACTGGATCGCGTAACCGATCTTGCGGCGCAGCTTGACCGCGTCGATGCCGGTGACGTCCTCGTCGTCGATGCGGATACGGCCCGAGGTGGGCTCGATCAGCCGGTTGATCATCTTCAGCAGCGTGGACTTGCCGCAGCCGGACGGCCCGACCAGTACGACGGTCTCGCCGGCCTTGATCTCCAGGCTGACGTCGTCCACGGCGGCCGCGGAGGCGCCGGAGTAGCGCTTGGTGAGGCCCTCCAGGCGGATGGTCGCGCCGGTGGTGCCGCCGGCGCCGGCGGACCCGGCAGCCCTGGCGGCTCCGGCGGATGCCGCGGTCGATTCGGGTCCTGTCGATTCGGGCGCGGACGATTCGGACGCCGACGTCTCCGGGGCGGACGTCTCGGCGCCAGGGCTCTGCGGGGCGGTCTCAGGCACGTATCCCCCTCGGGGTGGTAAGGCGCCCGACGACGACGTACGCGCCGTCGAAGAGCAGGGCGAGCACGACGATGCCGAGAGTCCCGGCGAGCACTTGGTTGAGGGCGTTGGCGCTGCCGAGCGAGGCCACGCCGCGGAAGATGGAGTTGCCCAGGCCGGGCCCGGACGCGAAGGCGGCGATCGCGGCGATGCCCATCAGCATCTGCGTGGAGACGCGGATACCGGTGAGGATCGGCGGCCAGGCCAGCGGCAGTTCGACCTTCAGCAGCTGCCGGGTGCGTGACATCCCGATGCCGCGGGCGGCGTCGATCAGTGCGGGGTCGACGCCGCGCAGTCCCACGATCGCGTTACGGACGATCGGCAGCAGCCCGTACAGCACCAGCGCGATGACCGTGGGCGCCACACCGAGCCCGACGAGGGGGATCAGCAGACCGATCAGGGCCAGCGACGGCACCGTGAGGATCGTCGCCCCGGCCGTGTTGGCGAGGTCCGCAGCCCACTCGCTGCGGTACGTCAGCACACCGATCGCGACGCCGAGCACCGTCGCGACCACCATGCACTGGAACACCGCGCTCGCATGCTGGAGGGAATCCGCCAGCAGCTGGATGTGGCGGTTGCCGACATACTCCCAGAAGCTCACTCCGCTCCCCCTCGCGTCGTCACGTCACCGAAGCCTCTCCGTCGTTCCGTTTCCGTCGTTCCATTCCGTTCCGCTCCATACGGTCCCTTTGCGTCACAGTCCCTCTGCGTCACAGTCCCTCTGCGTCACGGTCCCTCTGCGTCCGCGGCCGCTTCCGTACGGTCATCGCCGCCGCACACGGCGACCGCGGGCTCTTCTGCCCCGTGAGCGCTGAACGACGCGTTACGACTCGGTGAAGCCCCGTCCCGGCCCGCCGTTCCGCCCCGACCGTCCCGTTCCGTCCCGCCCGGGCATTCCGGTCACCGGGGCGGACCGAGGCCGTCGGCCCCCGCAGCCTGGCGGACCAGCGGCACGATCCGCAGCGGAACCGGGTTCTCCATGACGATGGCCGTCGACGCCCGCACGATGCCCTCGAAGCCCACGACGCGGTCGATCACCCGCTGGAGATCAGCGTTGGACCGTGCGACGAGGCGGCAGAGCATATCCCCGTGCCCCGTCGTCGTATGCAGCTCCAGCACTTCGGGGACGGAGTCCAAGTGGGCCCGTACGTCCGCGCCTTGGCCCTGCTTGATCTCCAGGGTGGCGAAGGCGGTCACGGGATAGCCGATCGCGGCCGGGTCCACGTCGGGGCCGAAACCGCGGATCACGCCCGCGGTCCGCAGCCGCTCCAGCCGTGCCTGCACGGTGCCGCGCGCGACGCCGAGCCGCCGCGACGCCTCCAGCACGCCGATCCTCGGCTCCTCCGCGAGCAGTTCGAGCAGCCGTCCGTCGAGCCGGTCGATCCCCACAGCTTTCCTCCCCTTCCCTTCCGGTCCCGGCCGTGTCCGGCCCTTCCCTGGCCCGTCCCCGGGGGCTTGTCCTGCCCCCGTCCGGGGCCTTGACCCGACGCCGTTTCCGTGACCCGTGGCCGGTTTCCTGAGCACCTTGTACAGATCGTCGGGCCTATGCCGGGTACGACTGCACAGCATGACCAGTGATTACGCAAAGTATTGCGCACCTTGTGGTACGGGGGGAGCCTTGAGGCATGACTGAGACCACCCACGCAACTCCCGCTGCGACACCTCAAGAGGGCGCCCGGCAGGCCGACCCCTTCCCGGTGAAGGGCATGGACGCGGTCGTCTTCGCCGTCGGCAACGCCAAGCAGGCGGCCCACTACTACTCCACGGCGTTCGGCATGAAGCTCGTCGCCTACTCCGGACCGGAGAACGGCAGCCGCGAGACCGCCAGTTACGTCCTCGAATCCGGCGGCGCCCGCTTCGTCTTCACCTCCGTCGTCAAGGTCTCCACCGACTGGGGCCGCTTCCTGACGGAGCACGTCGCCGCACACGGCGACGGAGTCATCGACCTGGCCATCGAGGTCCCCGACGCGCGCGCCGCGTACGAGCACGCGGTCGCCCAGGGCGCCACCGGCCTCGTCGAGCCGCACGAGGAGAAGGACGAGCACGGCACCGCGGTGCTCGCCGCCATCGCCACGTACGGCGAGACCCGCCACACCCTCGTCGAGCGCTCCGACTACTCGGGCGCCTACCTGCCGGGCTACGCCGCGGCGAAGCCCCTCGTCGAGCCGCGGAAGCGCAACTTCCAGGCCATCGACCACTGCGTGGGCAACGTCGAACTCGGCAGGATGAACGAGTGGGTGGCCTTCTACAACAAGGTCATGGGCTTCACGAACATGAAGGAGTTCGTGGGCGACGACATCGCCACCGAGTACAGCGCGCTGATGTCGAAGGTCGTCGCCGACGGCCACCGCAAGGTGAAGTTCCCGCTCAACGAGCCCGCGGTGGGCAAGAAGAAGTCCCAGATCGACGAGTACCTGGAGTTCTTCGGCGGCGCCGGCGTGCAGCACATCGCGCTCGCCACGAACGACATCGTCGCGACCGTACGGGCCATGCGCGAGGCCGGTGTTCAGTTCCTGGACACCCCGGACTCGTACTACGACACCCTCGGCGAGTGGGTCGGCGAGACCCGGGTGCCGCTGGAGACGCTGCGCGAGCTGAAGATCCTCGCCGACCGCGACGAGGACGGCTACCTGCTCCAGATCTTCACCAAGCCCGTTCAGGACCGTCCGACGGTCTTCTTCGAGATGATCGAGCGGCACGGCTCGATGGGCTTCGGCAAGGGCAACTTCAAGGCGCTCTTCGAGGCGATCGAGCGGGAGCAGGAGCGTCGCGGCAACCTCTGACGTGTGCCGGTGACGTGTGCCGACCGGCGGGGCGTGCGTTGACGGGGCGTGCCTTGGCGGGGCGTGCCTTGGCGGGGTGGGGCTCCGGGGTGCGCCCGGGAACCCCGCCCCGGAGTCCTGCCCCGGGGCCTGGCGGGCGCGCCCCGCGTCCGGGGTCCTGGCTCCGGGGGCCAAGGCGCCTGGCAGCTGACAATTTCTGAAATCTGTCATCTGTCAGCTGTTATCTGCCAGCCGTCATCCGTTATCTGTCATCCGTCACCTGACGACTGCCATCTGTCACCTGTCACCTGTCATCCGTCATCCGTCGTCTGCCATCCGTCACCTGTCATCTGACCGCTGACCGCTGACCGCTGACACCTGACGACCGTCATCGCCCACATGAAACCCGCGCCACCGCACACGGCGCGCCCCCGGAGGGTCCCGCCCCTGCGCCGCCCGCGCAGGGCCCGGCAGCCGGCCCTTCCCGGCGCCGCGAGCAGGTGCGACGCTTTGTCCATGAGCGAGTTGACCCAGCGGCTCAGGGACGGCCTGCCCGAGGACGCCGTACTCACCGACCCCGACGTGACCGGCTCCTACGCCCGCGACATGGCCGACTTCTGCGAGGCGGGCACCCCCGCCGTCGTCGTGCTGCCGCGCACGGTCGAGCAGGTGCAGCACGTGATGCTTACGGCGACGGCTCTTCGCGTCCCCGTCGTACCGCAGGGCGCCCGGACCGGACTCTCCGGGGCGGCGAACGCCTCCGACGGCTGCATCGTGCTCTCCCTGCTCCGCATGGACCGCATCCTGGAGATCAGCCCCGCCGACCGCGTCGCCGTCGTCGAGCCCGGCGTGGTCAACGCCGCGCTCTCCCGTGCGGTCGGCGAATACGGCCTGAACTACCCGCCGGACCCCAGCAGTTGGGAGCAGTGCACCATCGGTGGCAACATCGGCACGGCCGCGGGCGGACTGTGCTGCGTGAAGTACGGGGTCACGGCCGAGTACGTGCTGGGCCTCGACGTCGTGCTGGCCGACGGCCGGTTGATCTCCACGGGCCGCCGCACCGCGAAGGGCGTCGCGGGGTACGACCTGACGCGGCTGTTCGTGGGCTCCGAGGGCAGTCTCGGCGTGGTCGTGGGCGCCGCGCTCGCGCTGAAGCCGCGGCCGCCGCAACAGCTGGCGCTGGCGGCCGAGTTCCCCTCGGCGCGGGCCGCGGGAGACGCGGTCGCCCGGGTCATGGAGAGCGGTCATGTGCCGTCGCTGATGGAGCTGATGGACCGCACCACGCTGCGCGCCGTCAACGACCTGACCCACATGGGACTTCCCGACTCCACCGAGGCGCTGCTGCTCGTCGCGTTCGACACCCACGATCCCGCCGCCGACCTCGCGGCGGTCGGCGCGCTGTGCGAGGCGGCGGGCGCGAGCCAGGTCGTACCGGCCGACACCCCCGCCGAGTCGGAGCTGCTGTTGCAGGCCCGGCGCAGCGTGCACTGGGCGCTGGAGGCGCTGCCGGGCACGACGATGATCGACGACGTGTGCGTGCCCCGTACGAGGCTGGCCGACATGCTGGAGGGCACCGCCGCCGTCAGCGAGAAGTACGGCCTGACCATCGGCGTGTGCGCCCACGCCGGCGACGGCAACACCCACCCGACCGTCTGCTTCGACCCGGACGACGAGGACGAGACGCGCCGCGCGCACGAGGCCTTCGACGCCGTGATGGCGCTCGGCCTGGAGCTGGGCGGCACCATCACCGGCGAACACGGCGTGGGCGTACTGAAGAAGGAGTGGCTGGCCCGCGAACTGGGCCCGGAACAGCTGGAGTTGCAGCGCAGCATCAAGCAGGTCTTCGATCCGCTGGGCCTGCTCAACCCCGGCAAGGTCCTCTGACGCCTTTCGGGTACCCGCGCAGTCCCGGGGACGGCTCCGTGGACGTCGGGGCCGTGAGGGACGGGCGGCCCGCGCTCGGCCGCTCCCAACTTCCTTCCGTGCGTGGGACTTTCACGCTCGACGTGGATTCATCGGATCGAGTGAAAGTCGCAGGGAAAATCAGCCTCACACATCGCCGTCGACTGCCTCGTCCGACGGTGACGGGTCGGTCAGACACACGCCGTCGCCGTGCTGCCCGCGCAACAGCTCCGCCAACGCGCTCTCCAGGCCCAGCACTTCGCCCTCCGCACCCGCCGGCACGGCACGGAGAGTCCGCTCCAGCCACCCGGACACCACTCCCGCGGGCGTCTCCAGCAGGGCGTCGCCGTCCGGTGAGGAGAGCGCCACACAGATCACGTCGCGCCCCTGCACCTTCGTGGGCCACACCCGTACGTCGCCTTCGCCGCAGGGGCGGAAGACGCCCTCGACCAGCAGTTCACGTGCGAACGTCCACGTGACGGGGGCGCCGGAGCCGACGTGGAAGGCGATGTGTGCGGCGTACGGATCGTCCGCCCGGTAGGTGAGGCGCGCTTGTACGGGAAGGCCGTGCTCCGGCGAGAGCACCAACCGGATCTCGAGTTCGCATTCGACGACGACGTTCATCGGACCGCCCTTTCGTGATCCCGCGATCAGTCGCGCAGCCTGTCCTGGCATGCACTGAAGAGGGCCCAGTCCGTGCCGGTTTCGCGTGTTGGCGTCATACTTCCTCCGGGAACGGCGTACGCGTCCGGCTCGGGTGGGCAAGTTGCCGACCCTGTCTGGTAGATGTGGACACTACGCTTCACGGTTGCGCCGCGCCGGTCAACTGCGTAGCAAGTACAAGCCACAAGACGACACGACGGTCGAACAGATACGGGACCTGGACACTATGAGCTCGCCCCTCTCAGGATCGTCCGGCGGCAACCCTGCCCCTGGCTTCTATCCGGACCCGTCCATCCCCGGCTACATCCGCTACTGGAACGGCACTTCGTGGGTTCCCGGCACCAGCCGCCCCGAACCGCAGGAGGGCGACGCGATGCCCACGCCCCCGTCGGCGGCGGTGTCGTCCTCGGCGGTCGCGCCGCCCACCCGCGAGGAGCCGGCTCCCGCGGAGGAGACCGGTCCCGTCTTCCTCGACGAGGACACCGGCGGCCTCTCACAGCTCGAAGTACGTCCGCGGGGCGAGGTCGCACAGGCCGGAGCCGGAGCCATCGACTGGGAGGACCCGAGCCGGCTGTACGGGCAGCGTCCCGAGCCGGCGTCGGCGTGGCAGGCCGACGCCTCGCACCAGGCGGGCTTCACAGGGCAGAGCGAGGAGCGCGTCTCGTGGGGGCGCGGCGAGAGCGGCGCCGAGCCCGCGGCCGACCCCGCTGCCGGTGCCGGTTTCGCGGCGGCCGATCCCCGCGGCGGCTGGGGACGTACGGGGGACGAGGTGGGCACCGGCGGGGACGCGCCCGCGGACCCCGCTGCCCCGGCGGCTCCCGCGGCGGATCCCCAGGGCCCCGCGGGTGCTGCGGGACCGGCGGGCACGCCGCAGCGTGACGGCACGTTCCAGATGCGCGCGATGAGCCCCGAGGCGCTCGGGCAGGCGGCGCAGGAGGCCCGCGACGCGAGCGGCGGCGTCGCCGCGCAGGGCGGCAGCTGTCAGCCCGAGCACACTGTCGGCCTGCGGCGCTCGGAGGTCGCCCAGTCCGGACCGTCCGCGTCGCAGCCACCGTCGCAGTCACCGTCACAGTCCGCGCCCGCGTCCCCGGCGCAGTCCGCCGCGGCACCCTCCACGCCCTCGGCACCTTCGGCTCCCTCCGTCCCGCACCAGGGCGCACCCGCGCAGCAGCCCCCCGCCCAGCAGCAGGCCCCTCAGCAGGCGGCCCCTCCGCAGGCCCCGCCCGCCGTACCGCAGCAGGGCGGCGTCCCGTCTCCCGGCCCCGCACAGCCGTCGTGGGCCCAGCAGGTTCACGACCTGGCGGGCGGCCAGGGCGGCCAGGGCGGTCCCGGCGGCGTTCCGGGCGCCGGCCCCGACCCGCAGGGCGCCCACGGTCAGGAAGGCGTGGTGCCGTGGCGCCCGCCGGTCGCGGACCCCTTCCAGTCCGCACAGATGGAGGCGCGTCCCGCCGCGCTCGGCAAGCGCTTCGCCGCCCGCCTCGTCGACGGCGTCCTCACCGGCGCCGTGGCCGCAGCAGTCGCGTTCCCGTTCGTCGGCGAGGCCGTGGACCACGTGCAGGGGAAGATCGACGCGGTGCGCAACGCGGGCGAGACCCGGACCGTCTGGCTGATCGACGGCACGACGGGCGGCTATCTCGCCCTCGTCCTCGGCGCCCTCCTCCTGTTCGGCCTGCTCTACGAGGTGCTGCCGACCAGCCGCTGGGGCCGCACCCTCGGCAAGAAGCTGTTCGGGCTGCGGGTGCTGACCATGGAGCAGCAGGACAAGCCCGGCTTCGGCAGCGCGCTGACGCGCTGGCTGACCTACGGTGTGCTGTCCGCCCTGGTGGTCGGCGTGGTCAACGTCCTGTGGTGCGTCTTCGACCGCCCCTGGCGCCAGTGCTGGCACGACAAGCTCGCGGGCACCTTCGTCTCCAAGGACTCGGGCGAGATCCGGCTCTGAGGGAGCCCCGCCGCTGAGGGAGGTCGGCCTTGGAGCGGTCCGCCGCTGAGCGAGATCGATCTCCGACCGCGGCCCGCCGCTGAGCCCGTATGACCGTAGGCGTACGGCAGGAGCACGGGCGGCGCACACCCTGTGCCCGGGGCTCTCGCGCACCCCACCCCTCGTCACCCCGATGACGCACGCCGGGTGCGAGGCGGCCCGTGCCGCGGTCCACTCGGCGCATGAGTACGGATCAGCCCGGCGACGACCCGTTCCGCAAGAAGGAGCCGCCCGGCCAGGACCAGGACCCGGACGGGGCCTGGGGCCAGGCCCCCGGGCAGCGCCGCGAGCCGCCGAGGTACGGCGACTCCGCGGGCGGCGGCCCGTACGACCGCGGCCCCTACGCCTCCAACCCGTACGGCGACATCAACGGAGCCGCCGACCCCTTCGCCGGCATGCCGCCCCTCGCCTCACGCGGCAGGCGCCTGCTCGCGCGCATCATCGACGCCCTGCTCATCGGGATCCCGGTCGGCCTCATCATGACGTTCGCGCAAGGGGGTTGGGCCACGGGCGACGACGGGCGCGCCTACGGCCAGCAGGCCGTCTACACGCTCGTCTACCTGATCTACGAGGGGCTGATGCTCACCAACTCCGGCCAGACCGTGGGCAAGAAGCTGATGCGCATCAGGGTCGCGGTGCTCGCCGACGGCAGCGTGCCGCGAGGAGCCCCCGGCTGGCTGCGCTCCCTCGTCTACCACGTGCCGCCGCTGGTGCCGTGCGTCGGCTTCGTCTTCTGGCTCGCGAACGTGCTCTTCTGCACCTGGGACAAGCCGTATCAGCAGTGCCTGCATGACAAGGCGGCCAAGACGGTGGTCGTGGCGGCCGATTGACCCGCGGCACGGGAAGGCGCGGACGCCGGACGGCCGATGGGACTCCGCCGGTCCCGGTCCCGTCGGCCCGTGCCCGAACAGGTGCCGGTTTCAGGAGCGCAGCGAAGGCTCCGCCACGCGCCGTGCCGCCCGTGCCCGTGCGGCCGCCGAAGCGGCGTCGTGGCGCGCGTGGATGCGGGAGGCCGTGGCCGTACGGGCGGTCCTGACCGCGGACTTGGCGCGCGACGGCGAGTCCGTACGCACGCGGCGGGCCGTCCGCACTCCCGGAGCGGTGAGTGCCACCAGCACACCGACGGCGAGTGCGACCACGGCGATCAGCGCGACTCCCGGCCCCGATGGAGTCCGGGAGAGCAGGAGCATCGCGAGGGTCGAGCAGACGACGGTGACCGAACCATAAGCGAGCTGTGCGGGGGTCGGACGCGGCATGGCGTGATCCGTCCTCGGGGAGACGTGTCGGGAGTTGGGCCGTCGGTCGGGCCGGAACGAACAAGGCACGCAGTGCCCGTCATCCGACTCTACGGTCCGGGATTCCCGGACGGACACCACGGTAAGCGTGAGCCCGCACACGTCGAAGTCGCACAGGGGGC
The DNA here is from genome assembly GCF_012726265.1 of Streptomyces sp. HNM0575. Classification (GTDB taxonomy): domain Bacteria; phylum Actinomycetota; class Actinomycetes; order Streptomycetales; family Streptomycetaceae; genus Streptomyces. The sequence continues at coordinate 111,423 of NZ_JAASAG010000001.1, forward strand.
GCACAGTCGCACGGCGGCCCGTCCGTCCCGACTGGCGGACACCGGCGGCCGGTTGGGCGGTGCGCCGGGCGGCCCGTCCGGCGGCACGGGACCAGTTCGCGAATCCACGTGTCGAGGTGGTATCAGGGTCTGTCTTTTCTCACTCCGCTGCTGTCCAATACCTCTGTCCATCACACTCCACAGGGGAGGGCACCGCAGAGGTGAACGGCAGACGGAGATCCAAAAGACCGAGGCTGGGGGCGCTGACGGTAGCCGTCGCGGCGATCGGCGCGACCGCACTGATACCCGCGAGTGCGGCACAGGCCCAGCAGGCGCCCGGTTCCGCGGCGAAGGCGGCACACCCTGCGCCGCAGTCCGCGGCGGCGCAGCCCGGAGCGCCCGGCGGCGCCCGGGACGGGCACAGCGAGGACAACCTCAGGGGCCCGTTCGACAAGAAGCAGGATGCCCAACGCCAGGCGGCCCTGGAGCAGTTGGCACGGGGTGACGCCGAGAAGGTCCAGCGCAAGGGCTCCGAGGTGGTGAAGCTCGACGACGGCAAGTACGTCGAGCTGGCACGTCAGAAGACGGACAAGATATTCACCATCCTCGTCGAGTTCGGCGACAAGGTGGACGACGAGTACGGCGGCGACCCCGGCCCCCTGCACAACAAGATCCCGGCGCCGGACCGCGACAAGGACAACTCCACTTACTGGAAGAAGGACTTCGACAAGGAGCACTTCCAGAAGACCTACTTCTCGGGCGACACCGAGGACTCGGTCAAGAGCTACTACGAGAAGCAGTCCTCCGGCCGCTACTCCGTCGACGGCACGGTCTCCGACTGGGTCAAGGTCGACTACAACGAGGCCCGTTACGGCTCCAACTACTGCGGCGACACCAACTGCCCCACCGTGTGGGACGCCATACGCGACGGTGTCGAGAAGTGGGTCGAGGACCAGAAGGCGGCCGGCAAGAGCGACAAGGAGATCGCCGACGCGGTCGCGGAGTACGACAAGTGGGACCGCTACGACTTCGACGAGGACGGGAACTTCAACGAACCCGACGGCTACATCGACCACTTCCAGTTCGTCCACGCCGGTGAGGACGAGTCGGCGGGCGGCGGAGCCGAGGGCGAGAACGCCATCTGGGCGCACCGCTGGTACGCGTACGGCAGCGACGCCGGCAAGACCGGCCCCGAGGACAACAAGGCCGGCGGCACCGAGATCGGCAAGAGCGGCATCTGGGTCGGCGACTACACCGCGCAGCCCGAGAACGGCGGACTCGGCGTCTTCGTCCACGAATACGGCCACGACCTCGGTCTGCCGGACCACTACGACACCACCGGCGAGGGCGAGAACTCCGTCGGCTTCTGGTCGATCATGTCCGTGGGCTCCTGGCTCAACAAGGGCAAGGACGCCATCGGCGACTCCGCGGGCGACATGAGCGCGTGGGACAAGCTCCAACTCGGCTGGCTGGACTACGACAAGGCGAAGGCGGCCACCAAGTCGCAGCACACGCTGGGCACGCACTCCTACCAGACGAAGAACAAGCAGGCGCTGGTCGTGGAGTTGCCGGAGAAGGACGTCACCACCACCATCACCAAGCCCGCGGAGGGCGAGAAGCAGTGGTGGAGCGGCAGCGGCGACGACCTGCGCAACACCCTGACCCGCAGCGTGGATCTGACGGGCAAGTCCAAGGCCTCGCTGGACCTTCAGGGTTGGTGGGACATCGAGGAGAACTACGACTTCCTCTACACCGAGGTCTCCACGGACGGCGAGAACTGGACGCCGATCGACGGCACGGCCGACGGAAAGCCCCTCCCGCACGACGGCAGCGACCAGCCCGGGCTGACCGGTGTCTCGAAGTCCTACCGCGATCTCTCCTTCCCTCTCGACAAGTTCGCAGGGAAGAAGATTGATGTTCGCTTCCGTTATCTGACGGATGGTGGAGTGGCTCAGAAGGGCTTTGCCGCGGACGCGATCAGCGTCACCGCGGACGGTAAGAAGCTCTTCGAGGACGGCGCCGAGGGCGACAGCGACAACGGCTGGGAGAAGAAGGGGTTCTCGCGCATCGGGGAGTCCTTCACGAAGCCCTACGCGCAGTTCTACATCGCCGAGAACCGCAACCACGTCTCGTACGACAAGGCGCTCAACTACGGCCCGTACAACTTCGGTTGGGCCTCCACGAAGCCCGACTGGGTCGAGCGCTACGCGTACGAGAAGGGTCTGCTCGTCTGGCTCTGGGACACGTCTCAGCTGGACAACAACGTCTCGGCCCACCCGGGCAAGGGCCTGATCCTGCCGGTGGACGCGCATGCGAAACCGGCGGTGTGGGCGGACGGCAAGCCGCTGCGCAACCGGATGCAGGCGTACGACTCGCCCTTCGGAAAATACTCCACAGGCGGGATCGAGCTTCACAACGACGGAGAAGCGGTGACGGTCGGCCCCAAGAAGGCCGTATCGGTCTTCGACGATCACAACGGGACGTACTGGTACAAGTCGAACCCGACACAGGGAGTGAAGGTTCCGGACACCGGAACCCAGCTCAAGATCGTCAAGCAGCCCCGCTCGGGTAAGACGATCACCCTCCAAGTGAGACCTTCCACAAATTAATTTGCATCGTTGCAGGTCAAAACATGATCGGCCGTTGCCCCCCTGGCGGGCAGCGGCCGATCGCGTTTAGATGCCTGTGACGGGCCTCCTCGGAGGTCCACCGGAACAGTCTCGCGGGGGTGTTGTTGATCATGGCTGGAGGCGGATTCGTCCAGCTGCCGGACGGGAGCGTGATCGTCGCGCTCACCCTTCCGGTCCCGGCCCAGCGCGCAGCCAGGCACGCGGAGCCGGACACGGGGGCGACCCCGGACGCGGGCCCGGAACCGGTCGCTGAGGACCGGCAGCCCGGCCCCGTACGGCAGGGCCGCAGGGGCGGCCCGCACGACGGCCTCATGCCGGAGCGGCGGAGCTGGTCCGCGCACGCGGACGAGGCCCATACGGTGCGTGCCGTGACCGCCAGGCGGTACGGCGACGAGCCGCGCGTACGCGTGCTCGTGCACTCGCTCAACCGGGCCCGCGCCCTGACCCGGCTGCGGAACCTGGGCATGCGGGCGGTCTACCTGCGGGGCAACGCGGAGCCGCCGTCCGCCGACGAGATCACGGCCGTGCTGCACCATCCCGACGGGCTGGTGTGGCGCACGAGCCCGGGCGACGACCGCGAGTCCTGGCACCCGATCGAGTCCCTGCTGCGCCCCTCGGACCGCGGGGTCCGCACGGGGTAGCCCCGCGGAGAGCCCTGCCGGGCGTGCGCCACGGGCGTGCGCCCGCGGGGCGCGTGCGGCGCCGCCGGGGGTGTGCCGCGGGCGTCCCGGGCGTGGCCGTCTCGTGCCGTCGGGCCGCCGTGCTCTCGCCGCCGGGCTGTCGCTGTCGTGTCCGACCGCGCCGGGACGCGGCGCGGGCTCGAGCCCGCGTGGGCCGGGGCCGGGCGCCGGCCCGGCTACCGCAGGCCGCCTACCGCAGGACCGGCGTACCGGAGAGCTCGATGCCCGCGTCGCGCATCTCGTCGAGCGCGTGCTGAGTCGTGACGGGTGCGACACCCGCCGTGAGGTTCAGCAGCACCTGGGTGCGGAAGCCCTCGGAGGCCGCGTCGAGGGCGGTCGCCCGTACGCAGTGGTCGGTGGCGATGCCGACGACGTCGACCTGGTCCACGTTCCGCTGCTTCAGCCAGTCGTTGAGCGGCGTGCCGTTCTCGTCCGCGCCCTCGAAGCCGCTGTAGGCGGCCGAGTACGAGCCCTTGCTGAAGACCGCGTCGATCGCTCCGGCGGCGACGGCGGGCGCGAAGTTCGGGTGGAATCCGATGCCTTCCGTCCCGGCGACGCAGTGCGGCGGCCAGGAGTGCTCGAAGTCGGGGTTCTCGGCGAAGTGGCCGCCGGGCTCGATGTGATGGTCCCGGGTGGCGACCACGTGGTTGTAGCCGGCGGAGGCGTCGCCGATGAGATCGGTGATGGCGGCGGCCACGTCCGCGCCCCCGTTCACCCCGAGGCTGCCCCCTTCACAGAAGTCGTTCTGCACGTCTACGACGATCAGTGCCCGGTGCATGAGGATGCCTTTCGGGGGACGGCGGGTCGGGGGATGCGCGGTCGGCACGACCCTAGAGAATCAGCCGCTTCCGTGGGAGGTCCCACGCGCACCCGGCCGTGCGGCGCGCGCACGGCCCTCACGCGCCCCGGCGACACGGCCGCCGGGACCGCCGCCGTCACCGCCGCCGCCCGTACCCCGGTCATGCGTACTCCGTCGGCAACACCGGCTCGCCGCGCGAGAGTTGCATCGCCGACATCGGCAGTCCGGCGAGCGCCTGCGTGTGCCGCTCGCGTGCGGTGTCGAGCGGCTCGCGGGCGACGGTCTCGCCGCCGCGCACGAGCGGCACCTGGAGCCGGTGCTCCCTCAGCTCCTCCGGCACCGGCCCCGTGCCGACGACCTCGGCCGCGGCGACGCCGTCCTCGTCGGGCCTGCGCGCGGCCCATTTCGCCCCGCCCGCCGAGGTCTTGCCGCCCATCGACCTCTTCGCCACGGGCACGAGCGGCGCGTCCCGTTCCGCCGACGTGGCGCGCGCGACCAGCTTGTAGACCATCGCGCAGGTGGGGTGGCCGCTGCCGGTGACCAGCTGGGTGCCGACCCCGTACGCGTCGACGGGCGCCGCCGCGAGCGAGGCGATGGCGTACTCGTCGAGGTCGCTGGTGACCACGATCTTCGTGGCGGTCGCGCCCAGTTCGTCCAGCTGCTGCCGCACCCGGTGGGCGAGCAGCAGCAGATCGCCGGAGTCGATGCGTACGGCGCCCAGTTCAGGCCCGGCGATGTCGACGGCGCTGCGCACCGCCTCGGTCACGTCGTAGGTGTCGACGAGCAGGGTCGTGCCGCTGCCGAGCGAGTCGACCTGCGCGGTGAAGGCGTCGCGCTCGCTGTCGTGCAGCAGCGTGAAGGAGTGCGCGCTGGTGCCGACGGTGGGGATGTCGTAGCGGAAGCCGGCCGCGAGGTCGGATGTGGAGGCGAAGCCGCCGAGGTAGGCGGCGCGGGAGGCGGCCACGGCCGACAGTTCGTGGGTGCGGCGCGCGCCCATCTCCATCAGCGGCCGTCCGCCCGCGGCGACGGCCATGCGGGAGGCCGCCGCGGCGACCGCCGAGTCGTGGTTGAGGATCGAGAGGATCACCGTCTCCAGCAGCACGCACTCGGCGAAGCTGCCCTCGACCCGCATCACGGGGGAGCCGGGGAAGTACACCTCGCCCTCGGGGTAGCCGAGGATGTCGCCGCGGAAGCGGTAGTCCGCGAGCCATTCCAGGGTCGGCCCGTCGACTATGTGCCGCTCGCGCAGGTACTGGAGCACCCGGTCGTCGAAGTGGAAGTTCTCCACCGCGTCCAGCACGCGGCCCGTCCCGGCGACGACCCCGTAGCGCCGGCCCTCCGGCAGCCGACGCGCGAACACCTCGAAGGCGCACCGCCGTTCGGCCGTGCCGGCACGCAACGCGGCCTGGAGCATGGTCAGTTCGTACTGGTCGGTGAAGAGGGCCGTCGACGGCACGTTGACCGGCAGCCCCCCGTCCGAGGTCCCCTGTCGGTTCACTTCTACTGACTCCTCGCTTCGGAGAGCCCCTGGGGCAGGGGCGGTGCGGTCAACGAGCGTACAACAGATCTCGTCAGTGTGACGATATCGGTCGTCGCCGTTTGGCCTCCCGACGCCTCTGAGTGGCAGCATGGGACCCGTGAGTGTTGCCCCTACGGAGATCGAGAAGCCCGAGTCGTCCGAGGCGCCCCTGGAGGTGCCCGAGCCCGACGTGCCCTGGGCGACGATCGTGCACAACGACCCGGTCAACCTCATGAGCTACGTGACCTACGTCTTCCAGAGCTACTTCGGCTATCCCAAGGACAAGGCGAAGAAGCTGATGATGGACGTCCACCACAAGGGCAGGGCTGTCGTCTCCACCGGCAGCCGCGAAGAGATGGAGCGCGACGTGCAGGCGATGCACGGCTATGGCCTGTGGGCCACCCTTCAGCAGGACCGCTGATGGCGGGTCACTTCGAGGCCACCGGCGACGGGGGCGCCGCCATCGCCCTCGACGAGGTCGAGATCTCGATCCTGCGCAGCTTGGCCGTGCAGCTGCTGGAGCTGATCGGGCCGGGCGACGAACCCGCCGACGGCGAGGACCCGCTGAGCGCCCTTCTCGCCGAGGGCCCCAGCGAGCCGCCGTCCGACGCGGCGCTGGCCCGGCTCTTCCCCGACGCCTACGGCGGCGGCCCCAACGCCGAACCGGGCGAGAACGGCGAGGAAGAGCACCGTGCGTCCGCCGAGTTCCGCCGCTTCACGGAGAACGACCTGCGCGCACGCAAGCGCGAGGACGGACTCGCCGTCGTGCGCGCCCTGGACTCCCTCAGCCCCGACCCTGGGCCCTCCGGGCCCGAAGGGGCGGGCGGCACCTCGGGCGCGGTGCTCACGCTCAAGCCCGAGGAGTCCAAGCAGTGGCTCGGCGCCCTCAACGACCTGCGGCTGGCGATCGGTACGCGGCTGGAGGTCAGGGACGACGACAGCAGCGAGCTGTACGCGCTGCCCGACGAGGACCCGCGCAAGCCCATGGTGATGGCGTATCTGTGGCTGGGCGGCCTTCAGGAGAGCCTCGTCGAGACGCTGACGTCCTGACGCCCTGACACCTGGCGGTGCGGGCGAGTGTGAATCCCGCGCGTGACGCCCGCGCGGTGATGCCTGCGCGGTGCGGGCGAGTGTGAGTCCCGCGCCCTGAGGTCCGCGCCCGGCAACGGCCGTGCGCCGTCCCCTCCTTCGGTCTCCTTCGGTCCGTACGCACGGGCCGTGCCGCCGGTGCGTGCGTGCCGTCCCCTGAACGGATGGCATCCGCCGCCCGCCGTCTCTCCATGCCCCGGCCCCGCGACCGGCCGTGGACATGATGTTGGCTCCGGCCCTGACCGGAAGTCCCGGAGACCGGAAGTCCGATGTCCCGGTGACCGGAAGTCCCGAAGTCCCGGAGAAAGGCGCACCCATGGCCTCCGAGCAGGTCGACGACCGCGGCGCTCCCCGCCCCGGCAGCGGCACCACGAAGACGGCGGGCGGCGGCGCCCCTCCCGAGGAGGGCTACCGGCGCGGCCTCGGCGGCCGCCAGATCCAGATGATCGCCATCGGCGGCGCGATCGGCACGGGCCTCTTCCTCGGTGCGGGCAAGGCCATCACCAAGGCCGGTCCCAGCCTGATCCTCGCCTACGCCGTGGCGGGCACCGTCATCTACTTCATCATGCGGGCGCTGGGCGAACTGCTGATGTACCGGCCGGTCTCCGGCTCCTTCTCCGAGTACGCGCGCGAGTTCCTCGGCCCCTTCTTCGGCTTCGCGACGGGCTGGACGTACTGGCTCTTCTGGGTCGTCACCGGCATCACCGAGGTCACCGCGGCGGCGACGTACGTGCAGTTCTGGTGGCCGTCCGTACCGCAGTGGGTCTCGGCGCTGGTCTTCACGCTCGTGCTGTACGGGGCGAATCTGATCTCCGTGAAGATCTTCGGCGAGCTGGAGTTCTGGTTCTCGATGATCAAGGTCACGGCGATCATCGGCATGATCCTCATCGGCGTCGGCGTCCTCACCCTCGGCTTCTCCGACGCCGGGGACAGCGCGTCCATGGCGCATCTGTGGGCGGACGGCGGCTTCTTCCCGGAGGGCGTCGGCGGGACGCTGATGACGCTTCAGATCGTGATGTTCTCCTTCCTCGCGGTGGAGCTCGTCGGGGTCACGGCGGGGGAGTCCGTGAACCCGGAGAAGGCGCTGCCCCGCGCCGTAAACACCGTGCCCTGGCGGATCGCGCTGTTCTACATCGGCGCCCTCACCGTGATCCTGTCCGTCGTGTCCTGGACCGCGTTCGAGCCGGGCACCAGCCCCTTCGTGGCGGCGTTCGGCAAGATCGGCCTGCCCGCGGGCGCCGCGATCGTCAACTTCGTCGTGCTCACCGCCGCCCTGTCGTCCTGCAACTCCGGCATGTACTCCACGGGCCGGATGCTGCGCGACCTCGCGCTCAACAGGCAGGGGCCGAGGCACTTCACCCGCCTCGCCGGCAACGGCCTTCCCCTGCTGGGCACCACCGTCTCCGCGGTGCTGATGACGGCCGGCGTGTGGATCAACTACCAGTGGCCGTCGAAGGCGTTCGACTACGTCGTCTCCTTCGCCACCATCTCCGGCATGTGGGCGTGGATCATGATCCTCGCCGCGCACATCCGCTACCGCCGCGCCTCGGACCGCGGGCTGCTGCCGCGCTCGTCGTTCCGGGCGCCCTGCGCGCCGTACGCCAGCTGGCTCTCCCTGGGCTTCATCGGCGCGGTGATCGTGCTGATGGGTTTCGACCCCGATTCGCGCGTCTCGCTGTACGGGGCGCCGGTATGGGCCGCCGGTCTCGTCGTCGCGTACTTCGTGCTCAAGGCGCGCGACCCCGGCACCTTCGTGCGCGAGCCGGCGCCCGCGAGGGGCACGGACGAGCCCTGACCGGCCGGTCTGCGCGTGGAAGGGCCCGCATATCCTTCCGGTCATGCTGACCATCACCAAGGAGCTGCACGACAAGATCGTCGCCCACGCCCGCAAGGACCACCCGGACGAGGCGTGCGGCGTCGTCGCCGGGCCCGCGGGATCGGACCGCCCGGAGCGCTTCATCCCGATGCTGAACGCGGCGCGCTCGCCGACGTTCTACGAGTTCGAGTCGGCCGATCTGCTGCGTCTCTACCGCGAGATGGACGACAACGACGAGGAGCCGGTCGTCATCTACCACTCTCACACGGCGACCGAGGCGTATCCCTCGCGCACCGACATCGGCTACGCCAACGAGCCCGGTGCCCACTACGTGCTCGTCTCCACCGCCGAGAGCGGCAACGACGAAGGCCCCTTCTCCTTCCGTTCGTTCCGCATCGTGGACGGCGAGGTCACCGAGGAGGACGTGGAGATCGTGGACGGTGAGGGACCGGCCTGAGACCGGTCCCGGCAGGCACCGCGAGGGGTCGTTTCCGCAGGCCGAACCGGATGTGCCGGATCATGGGACGGTACGGTCCACATCCTGGGACCCGCATCCGGTCACCGGGGTGGGAATCGTTACGATGAGCCCATGGTTGTCCACGACGTGAGTGCTTCTGAGAAGACCCGGGGCATGCTGCTCGTCGGGCGCCTGCACGTCGACCTCTGTCGTCTCGCCAGTGCGCTGGGGGCGCCGCGGCGCCCCGCGTACGTCCACGCCTGACAGCGGCAGCCGGCCAGTCCCCGCCACGGCCGGCACGGACCCGGCGGACCGGCCCCGCCGCTCTTCCCTACATACGCACACGCGGTCACGGGCCCGTCCCGCACCCGCCCGCACATCGTCCTGCCAGCCGTCCACCCACAGGAGCTTCAATGGCCATCGAGGTCCGCATCCCGACCATCCTCCGTACCTACACCGAAGGCGAGAAGTCCGTGACGGGGGAGGGCGGCACTCTCAAGGAGCTCTTCGACGACCTGGAGAGCCGCCACGCGGGCATCCAGGACCGGCTCGTCGACGGCGGTGAGCTGCGCCGCTTCGTCAACGTCTACCTCAACGACGAGGACGTCCGCTTCCTCGACGGCATCAGCACGAAGCTCAGCGACGGCGACAACGTGACGATCCTCCCGGCCGTCGCCGGCGGCTCGGGCACACGTCGCCGCGCGGGAATGCTCTGATGCGTTACGACTCCCCGCTCGACGCGGTCGGTGACACCCCGCTCGTGCGGCTGCCTCGCCTGTCGCCGTCGGAGGACGTGCGCATCTGGGCGAAGCTGGAGGACCGCAACCCGACGGGCTCCGTGAAGGACCGCCCCGCCCTGTACATGGTCGAACAGGCCGAGAAGGAAGGCCGGTTGACCCAGGGCTGCACCATCCTGGAGCCCACCTCCGGCAACACCGGCATCTCCCTCGCGATGGCGGCCCGCCTCAAGGGCTACCGCATCGTGTGCGTCATGCCGGAGAACACCAGCGAGGAGCGGCGCCAGCTGCTCGCCATGTGGGGAGCCGAGATCATCTCCTCGCCCGCGGCGGGCGGTTCGAACACGGCCGTACGCGTCGCCAAGGAGCTGGCGGAGCAGAACCCGGACTGGGTGATGCTCTACCAGTACGGCAACCCGGCCAACTCCGCGGCGCACTACACCTCCACGGGCCCCGAGATCCTCGCCGACCTGCCCTCCGTCACCCACTTCGTGGCGGGCCTGGGCACCACCGGCACCCTCATGGGCGCCGGCCGCTATCTGCGCGAACAGCGCCCGGGCGTCCAGATCATCGCCGCCGAACCGCGCTACGACGACCTGGTCTACGGCCTGCGCAACCTCGACGAGGGCTTCGTGCCGGAGCTGTACGACGAGTCCGTGCTCACCGGCCGCTTCTCCGTCGGCTCCGAGGACGCGGTACGGCGTACCCGTGAACTCCTCGCCGAGGAGGGCATCTTCGCGGGCGTGTCGTCCGGTGCCGCGCTGCACGCCGCCGCCGGAGTCGCACGCAAGGCCCAACAGGCGGGCGAGAGCGCCGACATCGTCTTCGTCGTGGCCGACGGCGGCTGGAAGTACCTCTCCACCGGCATCTACACCGCCGAATCCACCGAGGCCGCGGTCGAGGCCCTTCAGGGCCAGCTCTGGGCCTGAGCGGCGGACCGGTCCGTCCGGGGCCTCCAACTCCCGCCCGCGGCAAGGCCGTACGGGCGGGCCGAGCGGCAAGCGTCCCGGGACGGGCGCTCCCCGTGGTGACGTCCCGCCGTACCGCTGCGGCTCATTCCCCGGCGCGGGACTGCTCGTCGGCCAGATGACGCACCTTCGCCCAGGTCTCCTGGTCGATCTCCCCGGCCCGCTTGGCGAACTCGCGGAGCGCCACGTCCCACGCGGCGTCCGTGCACAGCGCCGTCACCCGCCCCGGCGCGTCCGCGACCGTCCCCGGCGGCAGCGCCAGCCTCGCCTCCGCCGTCTCCGGCAGCCGGTATTCGCCCTCGCGGCACGGGCGTTCCGCGGTGACGCGCGCCACACGCGCCCCGTCGATGCGCACGGCCAGCACCAGGACCAGCAGCGGCTCGCGCGTCCACCAGATCTCACCGGGACGCGGCCCGCGGTGCGGCAGCGGCACGTCACGCACACCGCGTCCGCGGCGTCGACGGCCCGCGTACAGACGGGAGAAGGGGCGGCCGAGCCTGGCCCCGCCGTCGATCATCGCCGCCACAAGTGACAACGCCACGACGGCCCCCAGCGCCAGCCACCACCAAGTCTCCACGCCCGCCTCGCCTCCCGGACCTGCGTACGCTCCGTGCGCCGGCGCGCGGCGGCACCGCACAGAGTGCCGACCGTACCCCGCGCTGGTGATTCCGCCCACACCAGCACGCTCTTGAGTCCAAAGGCGGCGCCCAGCGGCTTACGCTCGAAAAACCCCACAGCCGCCAACGGAGGTTCCCGCTTCATGAAGCTCACCGTCGTCGGCTGCTCCGGGTCGTTCCCATCGGCGGAGTCCGCCTGTTCGAGCTATCTCGTCGAGGCCGAGGGCCACCGGCTGCTTCTCGACATGGGCAACGGCGCACTCGGCGAGCTCCAGCGCTACAGCGGTCTCTACGATCTGGACGCCATCGCGCTCAGCCACCTCCACCCCGACCACTGCATCGACATGTGCGGGTACTTCGTGGCGCGCTACTACCGTCACGAGGGCGGACGTTGCGAGCCGATCCCCGTGCACGGACCGCAGGGCACCGAGCGCCGGCTCACCGTCGCGTACGGGGACACCCCCTCCGACTCCGCCATGAGCGAGGTCTTCGACTTCCGCACGCTGACGGCGGGCGGCGTCTTCGAGTCGGGCCCCTTCACCGTCCGTACGGAAGAGGTCTCGCACCCCGTGGAGTCCTACGCGTTCCGCGTCACGCACCGCGAAAGCGGCAAGGTGCTGGCCTACTCGGGTGACACGGGGACGTGCGGTGCGCTGACGGAACTGGCGCGCGGAGCGGGGCTCTTCCTGTGTGAGGCGTCGTTCACGGACGGCAAGGAATCCATCCCTGACCTGCATCTCAACGGCCGTGAGGCGGGGGCCTGCGCTCAGGAGGCCGGCGTTGAACGACTGGTGCTCACGCACGTACCGCCGTGGACGGACCCGAAGGTCAATCTGCGGGACGCGAAGGAGACCTTCGAAGGCCCCGTGGAGCTGGCCAGGCCGGGCGCCGTCTACGAGCTCTAGCGGGAACGCACCGGCCGGTCCGGTCCCCGGCCCGGCCGGACACCCGCGCCACGTTCCGGCTCCCGCGCCCCGCTTCGACGCCCGCGCCACGCTCCGGCTCCGCCCTCCGGCTCCGGCCTCGGGCTCCTGACCCGGGCGGCCCGGGCTCCCGACCCCGGCAGGGCCCGCGCACACAGCACCGCGCCCGCTGCCTTGTCGGCTGCGGGCGCGGGCGTCACGGGACCGGGTCAGGTCCGGGCGCGCGTCCTGTCCTGGTCGTCGTCCCCGTCGTCGTCCGGGCCGCGGCCCGAGTCCGGACCGGGCGGCTGCGACTGCGTGTTCTGCGCCGCCTTCTCCCGGGACAGGGGCCGTTCCTCCTTGTCCATGGCCTTGTCGGCGGCCGGGTCCGCTACGGCGACGGCGGCGGGCACGCCGTCCCCGACCTGGCCCTTGTTGGTCGTGGCCTCCCGCTCCCGCTCGCGTTCCGCCTCCTCGGGCTCCGGCGCCTCGCGGCCGGGCGTGGGCAGGTCGAACTTGACGATCGCGATGCGGAAGACCGTGTAGTAGATCGCCGCGAAGACCAGGCCGACGAGCATCAGGCCCCATGGGTTCGTGGCGATGCCCAGGTTCAGCATGAAGTCGATGGCTCCCGCGGAGAAGCCGAAGCCGTCCTTCATGCCCAGCGCCCACACCAGGGCCATGGAGACGCCGGTCAGCACGGCGTGGATCGCGTACAGCAGCGGCGCGATGAACATGAACGAGAACTCGATCGGCTCCGTCACGCCCGTGACGAAGGCGGTCAGCGCGAGGGAGATCATCAGGCCCCCGACGATCTTGCGGCGCTCGGGCCGTGCGCAGTGGTACATCGCGAGGCACGCCGCGGGCAGCGCGAACATCATGATCGGGAAGAACCCGGTCATGAACTGCCCGGCGCTGGGGTCGCCCGCCAGGAAGCGCGCGATGTCGCCGTGCTGCCCCTTGAACGAGCCCGCCTGGAACCAGGGGAAGGAGTTCAGCAGGTGGTGCATGCCGATCGGGATGAGCGCCCGGTTGGCCACGCCGTATACGCCTGCGCCCGCGGCTCCGGAGCCGACGAGCCACGCGCCGAAGTCGTGCAGGCCCGTGCCCAGTACGGGCCAGATGTAGCCGAAGACCACGCCGATGAGCAGGCCCGCGAAGGCGGAGAGGATCGGCACGAGGCGCCGGCCGCCGAAGAAGCCCAGCCAGTCGGGGAGCTTCTTGCGGTAGTAGCGCTGGTAGAGCAGCGCGACGACGATGCCGATGACCACGCCGCCGAGCACGCCCGCGTCGACCGGTGGCGCGACGGTGCCGACCTTTCCGGCGACGACCTTCTCGACCTTGGGCAGGTTGCCGTCCTTGAAGGCGCCGAGGACGTTCTTGAAGACCAGGTAGCCCACGACCGCCGCCAGAGCCGTGGATCCGTCCGACTTACGGGCGAATCCGACGGCGATGCCGACCGCGAACAGCAGCGGCATGTTGTCGATCAGTGCGCCGCCGCCCTTGGCGAGGAACTGCGCGATGCGGTTGAGGAAGTCCGGGAAGCCGGGGCGGCCGAGCATGTCGGCCTGGCCGAGCCGGACCATCAGGGCCGCGGCGGGCAGTGTGGCGATCGGGAGCATGAGGCTCCGGCCGATGCGCTGTGCGACAGCCATCGCGGCCGAGCCCCGGCCCGTTGTCCGGGCGTCGGTAGCCGTGGTCATGACTTCCTCCAGTGGCCTCCGGGAGGTCGGACCGTTGGGAGCGGACCCCTTGAGTGGTTTAGACCTCTTGTAACACGGGTGCAGCAGCGCGGAAAGCGGGCGCTATGCGGGGTTTGATCGGATAAGGCGGCATACGTACCCGGTGCTATGGGGAGTCTCACGCCCGGCCTCGCCGGAGGCCCTTCGGTGCGGCGCGGGCACGCGCCCGTGGCCCGCCGGGCGGGTGCCGCCGGCTGGCCCATACTGGTGTGGACCCGGCCCCTGAGGTGTGCGTGGGCGCACCGCACGCGGGCGGCGCGGAGGCAGGAGAAGGACATGAGCACCAAGGCCGAACGGATCGTCGCCGGGCTCGGCGGGCTGGACAACATCTCCGAGATCGAAGGCTGCATCACTCGTCTCCGTACCGAGGTCGCCGACGCCGGGCTCGTCGACGAGGCCGCGCTGCGGGCCGCCGGTGCGCACGGGGTCGTGAAGATGGGATCGGCCGTGCAGATCGTCATCGGCACCGACGCCGACCCGATCGCGGGGGAGATCGAGGACATGATGTGAGGCCCGCCGTGCGGCGCTTCCGCCCGGGCAAGCGTGAACGTCCTTGCGGCGCGCCCGCGTTGGCGCCCGCGATCCCTGGTCGACCGCCGCCGGCGGGACACCCTCTAGGCTCGCCCCATGACTCGTATCGACGGCCGTACGGCTGACCAGTTGCGCCCCATCACCATCGACCGCGGCTGGAGCAAGCACGCCGAGGGATCCGTTCTGATCTGCTTCGGCGACACCCGGGTGCTGTGCACCGCGAGCGTCACGGAGGGGGTGCCGCGCTGGCGGAAGGGAACCGGCCAGGGCTGGGTCACGGGCGAGTACGCGATGCTGCCGCGCTCCACCAACACCCGCGGCGACCGTGAGTCCGTGCGCGGGAAGATCGGCGGCCGGACCCACGAGATCTCCCGGCTGATCGGGCGTTCCCTGCGGGCGGTCGTGGACTACAAGGCGCTCGGGGAGAACACGGTCGTCCTCGACTGCGATGTGCTACAGGCCGACGGCGGCACCCGGACCGCCGCCATCACGGGCGCCTATGTGGCGCTGGCCGACGCGGTCGGATGGGCGCAGGAGAAGAAGCTCGTCAAGAGCAAGGCGCAGCCGCTGACCGGCACGGTCGCCGCGGTCAGCGTCGGCATCGTGGGCGGGGAGCCGCTGCTCGACCTGTGCTACGAGGAGGACGTACGCGCCGAGACCGACATGAACGTGGTCTGCACCGGCGACGGGCGCTTCGTCGAGGTGCAGGGGACCGCCGAGGGCGAGCCGTTCGCGCGGGAGGAGCTCAACGAGCTGCTGGATCTGTCGGTCAAGGGCTGCGCGCAGTTGGACGGGGAGCAGAAGCAGGCGCTCGGCCGCTGAGGCCGGAACCGCCGCGTGCGACGTGCCCAACTCGCCGCGTGGGAAAGGCAGTCGGAGCCGGGGAACTTTGCGTGTGCTTTACGCGTCTAACGGGGTACGGGCCGCGCGGGTCATACCGCGCGGCCCGTCCGACGACACAGAAGAAGAGGTCCCCGTGCGCCGTTCCCTCGTGCTCGCCGTTCTCGGCGCCACCGCGCTCACCGTCACCGCGCTGACCGGGTGCAGTGCCCTGGACAAGGCGGTCAGCTGCGCCAACACCGCCGTGACCGTCGCCGACGCGGCCGACGATCTCCAGCAGGCCGTCTCCGGCGCATCCGAGGACCCGCAGCAGGCCCGGCAGGCGATCGACCGCATCGACAAGAACCTGAAGAAGATAGACGACAGCACGGGCGACTC
This sequence comes from Streptomyces sp. HNM0575, assembly GCF_012726265.1. Classification (GTDB taxonomy): domain Bacteria; phylum Actinomycetota; class Actinomycetes; order Streptomycetales; family Streptomycetaceae; genus Streptomyces. Next base: position 127,107 of record NZ_JAASAG010000001.1, read on the forward strand.
CGATGTGAACAAGGCCGTCGACCACATGAGCACCGCAGTCGACGACGCCCAGAAGGCCGTCGACGAGGGGCGCGAGCCGGACGTGCGTCCCGTGGGCAAGGCTGCGGACGAGCTCTCCAAGGTGTGCACCGGCTGACGTCTCCCCGCACCGGCCGACCCGGTTCACAGGGTTCACAGGAGCGGTTCAGCGGTTCACAGGACCAGGTTCACCAGCGCATAGATCCCAAGTCCCGCCAGGGACCCCACGACTGTGCCGTTGAGCCGGATGAACTGGAGGTCCCGGCCGATGTGCGCCTCGATCTTCCTCGACGTGTGCTCCGCGTCCCAGCCGGCGACGGTCTCCGTGATCAGCGACGTGATCTCGTCCCGGTAGGTGGTGACGACGTGCACCGCGGCGTCCTCGATCCAGCCGTCGATCTTGCCGCGCAGCCGCCCGTCCGCGGCGGCCCGCTGCCCCAGCGACAGCAGCGACGCCCTTGCCCGTACGCGCAGTTCGCTGTGCTCGTCCTCCGCGGCGGCGACGATCATCGAACGTACGGAGTTCCACGACGAGGAGATCAGGTCCTGCACCTCGCCGCGGCCGAGCACGTCGCTCTTGAGCCGCTCCACGCGCTCACGCGTCTGCGGATCCGACCGCAGGTCCGCGGCGAAGTCGGTGAGGAACCGGTCGATCGCGCCGCGCGCCGGATGTGAGGGCATGTCCCGCATCTCCGTCACGAAGCGCAGCAGCTCCCGGTAGACGCGGTCGCCGACGCGGCGGTCGACGAAGCGCGGAGTCCAGCCCGGGGCGCCGCCGGTGACGGCCTCCATCACCGAGTCGCTGTGCTCCTCCAGCCATTCGGCCGCACGCGCGCACATCAGATCCACCACGCGCCGGTGGCCCTGGTCGGCGACGACCCGCTCCAGCATCCGGCCCAGACCGGGCGCGATCTCCTGAGCGTCGGCGCGGCGCGTGACGGCCTCGCCCACCACGGCCCGTACGTCGGAGTCGCGCAGCACGGCGAGCGCGCCGCGCAGCGCCGTGGACAGTTCGGAGGTCACGCGGTCCGCGTGCTCCGGCTGCGCGAGCCACGCGCCGAGGCGGCCGGCGATGCCCACCGCGCGCAGCCGGGTGCGTACGACGTCGCTGGAGAGGAAGTTCTCCCCGACGAACTCGCCCAGCGTGTGCCCGAGTTGGTCCTTCTTGGTGGGGATGATCGCGGTGTGCGGAATGGGCAGGCCGAGGGGATGGCGGAAGAGCGCCGTGACCGCGAACCAGTCGGCGAGCGCGCCCACCATGCCCGCTTCTGCGGCGGCGGCGACATATCCCGTCCAGGCTCCGGCGCCCTCGTGCTGTCCCCACTTGGCGAGTACGAAGACGACCGCCATCAGCAGCAGGGCTCCCGCCGCGATGCCCTTCATCCTTCGCACGCCGCGCTGCCGTTCCTCGTCGGCGGCGGTGAACGTGCCCAGCGGGCCCGGGTTGGGAGAACGCCGGGCGCCGCCCGCGGAGGGGCCCGTACGGTGCGCGGAACCCGGGGCGCCCGTAGGCCCGTATGTGTCCGGCGTGCGCGGAGAACCCGAACCGTCCGGGCTGTCCGAGGTGCCCGGCGGGTCCGAAGTGCCGCCGCCCGTACGGCCGTTGGAGCCGGGGCCCGCGGAACGCGACGCCGCCGCGCCGCCTGTGATTGCTCTCACTTCGCCGGGGTCGCCTGCGGCGGCCTTGCCCGCTTTTCCCTGATCCATCCACTCCACCGTTCGGCCGGTCCCCCCTACAGTGTCCCAAGGTGCCTGACAGGTGGAACGAAGCCCGGACATTCGGCGTCTGTCACTGCGGACGACCGATCCGGCCGTCCCCGGCCCGGCAGCCCCTGGGGGAGGGGTCGCGCCGCGATCGTGGGATCATTTGACCGCGACCACTCGGAGCCTCGGGCTCCGCCTGCCCCGAGGAGACACACCGAGCGTGACCAGGAACATGGGTTATGCCCTGCTCGCCGGTCTGGCGGCGATCGTTGTGCTTGTATCGACCGCCGTCTTCATCGGCGCGGGCAGCGACGACGGCAGCCTCGACGGAATCACGCAGGGCACCCGTGACAACGCGGCACCCGCCTCCTCCGGCAACTGGGTCGGCACCTGGGCCGCCGCCGCGGTGGCGGCGGAGCCCAACACCCGCGACGGCTATCCCAAGATGTCGATACGGAACGTCGTCCACACCTCCGTGGGCGGCTCCGGAGCCCGCATCACCCTCTCCAACCTCTACGGCACCAAACCCCTCACCGTCTCCCACGCGACGCTCGCCCTCGCCGCCGCACCCAGCAACCCGACGGCCGCGACCGGCACCATGCGCAGGCTGACCTTCGCCAACTCCCGTACGGTGACCATCCCCCCGGGACGCAAGGCGACCAGCGACCCCGTGCGGCTCAACGTGCCGCACGCCGCGGACCTCCTCGTCACCACGTACTCCCCGAAGCGGTCCGGGCCCGTCACGTACCACCCCTACGCACGCCAGACCAGCTACGTGGCGCGAGGCGACAAGGCCGAGGAGACCTCGGGGACGGCCTTCACCGAGCAGAGCCCGTACTGGCGTTACCTCACGGCGGTCGACGTGTGGAGCAACCAGACGCGCGGCGCCGTCGCCGTCCTCGGCGACTCCATCACCGACGGCATCAGCTCCAGCCCCGGCGCCAACCGCCGCTGGACGGACTTCCTCGCCGAACGGCTGCGCACCGAGCGGAACGCGCCCCGCTTCAGCGTGCTCAACGGAGGCATCAGCGGAAACCGCGTCCTCGTCGACGGGCCCCGGTACTCGCCCAACAACGGTCCCAGCGGCCTGACCCGCATGCAGCGCGACGTGCTGTCGCGTTCCGGCGTCAAGTCCGTCGTCGTCGAGATGGGCCTCAACGACATCATCAAGCCGCCCCGGCAGCGGGACCCCCGCAAGATCGCCGACGGTCTGCGGCAGCTGGTGAAGTACGCGCACGCGCGCAACCTCCGCGTCATCGGCGGCACGCTCACGCCCTTCGGCGGACACCGCGGCTACCAGAAGCAGCTGGACGACATAAGGCAGCGGGTGAACGAGGAGATCCGCTCCGGCAAGGTCTTCGACGAGGTCGTCGACTTCGACGCGGCCCTGCGGGACCCGGCGAACCCGAACCGGCTGCGGCCCGCGTACGACTCGGGCGACCATCTGCACCCGAGCGACAACGGGTTCCGGGCGATGGCGGAGGCGCTGGACCTGAAGCTGCTGAAGGGGTCGTCGCCGGCCAGGACTTGACGTGACGTGACCTCGCCGGTCGGGCGTCGTTCGTAACGGGCCGCACCTCCTTCTTGGGTACGGGGTTTTTCCCGCCCGCCCACCCGTTCTGGTTTGCGTGGCGGGTGCGCGCCGGTGCCCCCCCCGTTCCTGTTGCGCGGAGCGCGTCACTTGCCGCCGTACATGCGGGAGATGACGTCCTCGATGGCCGGTTCGCGTACCGACAGGTCCACCAGGGGGTAGCCGTCGGCGATCTGCGAGACGATCGGGGCCGCGCTCGCCGAGGCCGGGAAGGCGAGCCACTGGCGCGGGCCCTCGGTCCGTACCGTGCGGGCACCTTCGACGCCCTCGATGGGCGGCAGTTCGCGTTCGAGGTCGACCACCAGCGTGCGTTCGCTCTCGCCCACCTCGTGCAGGCCCGTCAGCGCACCGTCGTACATGAGCCGTCCGTGGTCGATGACCATCACGCGCTTGCACAGCTGCTCGATGTCGGTGAGGTCGTGCGTCGTCAGCAGCACGGTCGTGCCCTCGGCGGCGTTGAGGTCGCCGAGGAAGCGGCGCACCGTCGACTTGCTGACGACGTCCAGGCCGATCGTCGGCTCGTCCAGGTACAGCACGTCCGGGTCGTGCAGCAGCGCGGCCGTGATGTCGCCGCGCATGCGCTGCCCCAACGACAGCTGCCGTACGGGCACTTCGAGCAGGCCGCCCAGGTCCAGCAGCTCGACGCACCGCTCCAGGTTGGCGCGGTAGCGGGCCTCGGGGATGCGGTACATGCGGCGCACCAGCGCGTAGGAGTCGCGCAGCGGCAGGTCCCACCACAGGGTGGTGCGCTGGCCGAAGACGACGCCGATGCGGCGGGCCAGCCTGGTGCGCTCACGGGACGGGTCGATGCCGGCGACGCGCAGCCGGCCGCCGCTGGGCGTGAGGATGCCGGTGAGCATCTTGATCGTGGTGGACTTCCCGGCGCCGTTCGGGCCGATGTAGCCGACCATCTCGCCGCGTGCGACGGCGAAGGAGATGCCGTCCACGGCGCGCACCTCGTGGCGTTCGCGGCGCAGCCTGCCCTTTCTGCGGCGCACCTGGAAGACCTTCTCCAGGTCCTCCAGCACGATGAAGTCATCGGTCATGGACACTCCTTGACGCCCCTCCTCTTCCGGTTCCCTTGTGGTTCTCTTCCGGCGCCGGTCGTTTCCGTCCGTAGGCCGCTTGCACGCCGTTCGTGCGCCGCGCGCCGCCGTCAGCTGCCCGTGCTGCGGTACGCGCGCAGTCCCGCCCGCCACGCCAGCCCGGCCAGCGCGCAGCAGGCCGCCGCCACCGCCGGGCCCGCGAAGTCCGCCCAGCCCGGCAGCCGCAGCGGATCGTCGCGGCCCAGCAGGCGCAGCACCGGCAGCCAGTTGACGAAGGCGAGCGGAATCACGAACGTGACGCCGCGGACCAGGTCCTTCGCGAAGACCGTCGGCGGGTACTCCAGCAGCGTCGCGCCGCCGTACGTGAAGGAGTTCTGCACCTCCGCGGCGTCCTGCGCGACGAACTGGAAGGCGCCGCCCACGACATAGACCGCCCCGAAGATCGCCGTGCCGCTCAGCACCGTCACCGCCAGCAGCAGCGGCGCCCACGCGCCGCCCGCGAGCTCCACGCCGCTCAGCGCCCAGCCCAGCACCAGCACGCTCTGCCCGATGCGGCCCAGCCGCCGCAGCGCGAACCGGTCCGCGGCCACCTGTGCCAGTGCCGGTACGGGCCGGACGAGCATGGTGTCCATCGTCCCGTCGCGTACGCGGGTGCCGATGCGGTCGAAGGAGCCCAGCAGCAGGTCGGCGAGGCCGAGGGACGTCGCGGACGTGGCGTAGAGCAGGGCGACCTCGCGGAAGGCGAAGCCGCCGAGCACGTCCACGTGGGAGAACATGATCATGATGGCGACGAAGTCGAGCACCGAGGTGGCGAAGCTGCCCACGGCGAGCATCACGAACGACGCCCGGTAGACCATCGTCGAGCGCACCCACATCGCGGCGATGAAGCAGTACGCGCGCACGCCCCACCAGAGGCGGTCGAGCGGACCCTCGGCCGCCGGCTCGCCGCCCGCCGGGCCCGCGATACGCGCGTTCCCGGCCCGTGTGTCTCCGGTCGGTGTGTCTCCGGCCCGCGCGTCCCCGGCCCGTACATCCGCGGCGCCGGCACCGGCGGCCTCTGCGTGCGCAGCCCCCGCGTGCGCATCCCCCGCGGGCGCGGGCCGCGGCACCCCCGGCGCCGGCGCCTCCGGAAGCTCAGCCACCCTGGACCACCACCTTCCGCGTGGCCAGCGACTGCAACGCCCTGCCCGCCGCCAGCAGCACCGCCGCCCACGCCGCCTGGAAGGCGAACGCCGACAGCACCCCCGCCCCCTCGTACTGCCCGAGCAGCACGTCCGCCGGGACCTGCATCGTCGCCGCCCACGGCAGCAGCCGCACCACCTCGCCGAACGAGCCGGGGAAGACCGTCAGCGGGAGCAGCATCCCCGAGAAGAACATGCTCAGCAGCGTGCTCAGCATGTTCAGCCCCGTACCGTCCAGCAGCCAGAAGGCGCTCAGCGCGAAGAGATAGCGCAGCGCGAAGCCCGTGACGACGCCGAGCGCGACCGCGACCAGGAAGGCCGCCCAGGTCGACGGCGATGCGGGAAGCGCCAGCCGGAAGCAGAGCGCGGCCACGGCGATGGGAGCGATGCCGCGGCCCAGCAGCTGGAACAGGGCGCGGCCGAGGTCCGCCGACAGCCACCACAGCTGGAGGTCGGCGGGCCGGTAGAGGTCGATGGCGACGTCTCCCGTACGGATGCGCTCCTGTAGCTCCTCCTGGAAGCCGCCGCCGATCAGCGCCGCCGCAGCGAGCATCGCCTGGCCCGTCCACACGAAGGTCAGCGCCTGCGACTCGGTGTAGCCCCCGAGGTGCGGGCGCTCGCTCCACAGCGCCGTGAACGTGTACGCGAGGACGAAGCCGAAGACGGTATTGGTGAAAACCCCGGCCGCCGTCGCGACCCGGTATGTGGCGTAGCGGCGGAAACTGCCCGCCGCCACCGCGAAATAGACGCCTCTCAGGCGCATCCTTTTGAAGCCCTTCTCCGTCTATCCCAGTAGTGGTTCCCCGCGGCTTTCTCACGATTGGGAAACGAGGGAGCCTAGCCCACCCGGGAAGCGGGCAGCCAACGAATATCCGCGTGCACGGTCGCAGGTCGGCGGCACGTACAGTGACGGGGCCGCGCTCGCGTACGACCGACCCCGGTGAGCAGGACGATCGAGCCAGGCGCGCTTACGACCAAGGGCGTAACGACCGGATCGCCCGAATTCGGACGAGGGGTCCCAGAAGAGATGAGCGACGAGCCGAAAGCGACGGTGAGCGCCGGAGGGGGCAGGACCGGGCTTCGCCGGCTGGTCCCCACCTGGCGGTGGGCGCTGGGCGCGACGATGATCCTCGTCGTCCTCGGCTGCGGCGTCCTCGTCGCCGGCTATCTGCTGGTCAGCATCCCCCCGGCGAACGCGGCGGCCGCCGCGCAGACCAACGTCTTCCTCTACTCCGACGGCTCCCAGATCGCCCGCGACGGCGAGGTCAACAGGGAGAACATCGACCTCGCGCAGGTCCCCAAGAGCGTGCAGGAGGCCGTACTGGCCGCGGAGGACCGCGAGTTCTACCAGGAGTCGGCCATCGACCCGAAGGCCATGCTCCGCGCCGGCTGGAACATGGTCACCGGCGGCGGCAAGCAGTCCGGCTCCACGATCACTCAGCAGTACGTGAAGAACTACTACCTCAACCAGGACCAGACCCTCACGCGGAAGGCCAAGGAGTTCTTCATCGCGCTGAAGCTGGACAACGAGGTCAGCAAGAGCGACATCCTCGAGGGCTACCTCAACACCAGCTACTTCGGCCGCAACGCCTACGGCATCCAGGCCGCCGCCCAGGCCTACTACGGCAAGGACGTGTCCGACCTGTCCACCGCCCAAGGCGCCTACCTCGCCGCGCTGGTCAACTCGCCCAACGCCTACGACACCGAGGCGCACCCCGAGAACCACCGCCGCGCCGTCGCCCGCTGGCACTACGTGCTCGACGGCATGGTCAAGAAGAGCTGGATCAGCAGGGGCGAACGCGACTCCATGGAGTTCCCCAGGCCCGGACGCGCCAAGCCCGCCACCGGAATGTCCGGCCAGCGCGGCTATCTCGTCGAAGCCGTCAAGAACTACCTGATAAGCAACGAGATCATCGACGAGCGCCGGCTCGCGGCCGGCGGCTTCCGCATCACCACCACGCTCGACCCGAAGCGGCAGAAGGCGATGAGCGAAGCCGTCGACGACCGGCTGATGTCCAAGCTCGACAAGAAGAAGCGCAAGGTCGACAAGTACGTGCGCGCGGGCGGCACTTCGGTCGACCCCAAGACCGGGAAGATCGTCGCCATGTACGGCGGCATCGACTACACCCAGCAGTACGTCAACAACGCCACGCGCCGCGACTACCAGGTCGGCTCCACCTTCAAGCCGTTCATCTTCACCTCGGCCCTCCAGAACGACGCCAAGACGCAGGACGGCCGCAGCATCAACGCCGACACGGTCTACGACGGCACCAACAAGCGCGAAGTGATCAGCGACGGACACGGCACCGACTACGCGCCGGAGAACGAGGACAAGAAGTCCTACGGGCAGATCCCCGTCAGCAAGGCCATGAACAAGTCCGTCAACTCCGTCTTCGCGCAGATGGGAGTCGACGTCGGCCCGAAGAAGGTCAAGCAGACCGCCGTCGACCTGGGCCTCCCCGAGAAGACCCCCAACATGCCCGACGACGGCTCCATCGCCCTCGGCGTCGCCACCGCCTCCACAACCGACATGGCCGAGGCGTACGCGACACTCGCCAACCACGGCAAGCGCGGCCGCTACAGCCTCGTCGAGAAGGCCACGCACGGCGGCGAAGTCATCGAACTGCCCGACCGCGACGTGTCCGAAGAGGTCGAACGCCGCGCCGCCGACTCCACAACGGCCGTACTGCGCAAGGTCGTTCAGGGCGGCACCGGCACCGCGGCACAGAGCGCCGGGCGGCCCGCGGCGGGCAAGACCGGCACCGCGGAGGAGGACAAGGCCGCCTGGTTCGCGGGCTACACACCCGAACTCGCCACCGTCATCAGCGTCATGGGCCAGAACTCCGAGACCGGCGTGCAGAAGCCCCTCTACGGAGCCACCGGTCTGGAACGCGTCAACGGCGGCGGCTTCCCCGCCGAGATCTGGGGCGACTACACCAAGGCCGCCCTCGAAGGAAAGCCCGTACGCGACTTCGACCTGAAGACCGGCGGCGGCGCCGAGATCCCCAGCACCACACCGCCCGACAGCGACGAACCCAGCACGCCCCCCACCGACGGCGGCCCCAGCACCTCCGGACCGCCCACCACCGGCCCCACCACACCGCCCACCGACGGCGGCACGCCCACCCCTCCGCCGACGGACCCGCCGACCGACCCGGGCACACCGCCGACCGGCGGCCTCGAAGGCGGCAACACCGACGGGCAGAACGGCGGCGCCGACAACGGCAACACGGGCGGCCCCGGCGGAGACCAGGGCTGGCAGGGCGGCAACACGACGGGAAGACCCGCCTCGGCGGCCCGCATGACGGAGCTGCCCGAAGGGGACGGGACCTGACGGTGTGAGCGGCTGAGCGGTGTGAGCGGCTGAGGAGCGAGCGGTGGAGCGAGCCGTGGACCCGGTGCGCTCAGCGGGCCCGGAGAGGCCGGCGGATCAGGAAGGTTCGGCGGGCCCGGAGGGTTCGGTGGATCCGCGGCGGGTCAGACAACGGATCAGGGACGGGTCAGAGATACAGCCCGGTCGAATCCTCGGAACCCTGAAGCCGCTCCGAGGCCACCGCATGCAGATCGCGCTCCCGCATCAGCACGTACGCCACGCCACGCACCTCGACCTCCGCCCGGTCCTCCGGATCGAAGAGCACGCGGTCGCCCGGCTCGACGGTACGGACGTTCTGCCCGACGGCGACGACCTCCGCCCACGCGAGCCGGCGGCCCACCGCCGCCGTCGCGGGAATCACGATCCCGCCCGAGGAGCGCCGCTCGCCCTCCTCGATGTCCGTACGGACCAGCACACGGTCGTGCAGCATCCGGATCGGCAGCTTGTCGTGGCGCGCCATGCCCGAGCCCACGCCGGCTTCCGCACCGGGGGCCGCATGACCGGTAGAGGATTCGGAACTCACGGCTAGACCGTATATCAGCGCCTCAGCGCCCGCGGCGCCGTGCCGACAGGGCGAACAGGCCGCCCACCACGGCCACTGCGACCAAAGCCACCGGAATCACCCGCTCCAGGCGGGGCGAACCCTTCTCGTCGACGAACTTCGACCGCACGTCCGCCACCGCGCGGTTCGCCGCCACATACGCGCGGCCCGCGGTCCGGTCGACCGCGGCGGCCGCCTTCGCCTTCGCGTCGCCCGCGATCGTCCTGGGGTGCACGCGCACCGCGATCTCATCGAGTGTCGCGGCGAGTTCGCGCCGCCTGCCGATGATGTCCGCCTCGATGTCCGCGGGAGTCCTGCCTTGTGGCACCGCGCCGCCTCCGTCGAATCGATCCGTCGTTCCTGCCCGCCGCACGGCGGCCCGCACACCACGGCACAGCCGTACGCCTTGCCTTCGCACGCGGCCCGCACCGCCAACCACGGCCCGGACCACAGCAGTCGGGCCGCCGCCCGGGCCGCACGGCCACGCACAGTCCTGCGCGTTCCCCGTGCCGTCCGCGCCGAACTCGCCCCGCACGCACCGGCGGCGCCGGCGGCGCCGGCCGTACGGGCACGCCGCTGTACGGCAGGCCTGCCGTACAGTCTGTCAGCTCGGCCCACCGGCCGCCCCGCGGCACCCCCGGCACACGGGGCTGCGGCTACTCTCGGGACCGACGACAGCTACACCGAGGAGCACAGATGAGTGAGCGACTGGAGCCCGGCGACACCGCCCCCGACTTCGAACTGCCGGACGCGGACGGCAAGCAGGTCTCGCTCGCCGACCGCAAGGGCCGCAAGGTCATCGTCTACTTCTACCCCGCGGCGATGACGCCCGGCTGCACCAAGCAGGCCTGCGACTTCACCGACAACCTCGACCTGCTCGCCGGAGCCGGCTACGACGTCATCGGTGTCTCCCCGGACAAGGCCGAGAAGCTCGCCAAGTTCCGCGAGAAGGAGAACCTGGGCGTCACGCTCGTCGCAGACCCCTCGAAGGAGGTCATGCAGGCGTACGGCGCCTTCGGCGAGAAGAAGCTCTACGGGAAGACCGTCACCGGAGTCATCCGCTCCACCGTGATCGTCGGTGCCGACGGCAAGGTGGAACGCGCGCTGTACAACGTCAAGGCGACGGGACACGTGGCCAAGCTGATCAAGGACCTCGAACTGGAGCAGTAGCTCGAACCGGAGCAGCAGAAGGCACGAGTCACGCCCTGTGCGCTCCCCGCGGTGGCGGCGGGAAGTGCACAGGGCGACAGTGTGTGTACGCAGTGCACACGGCCGCCGGGGGTGCGGGCCTCGAAGGCGCCCAGGGCGCGGAGGGCGCCGGGCGGGGACGGGGTGCGCCTCGATCGGTGTAACCGCGGCCGCTTTCCCTCCTTGAACTGTGCGAGACGGCGACGATCTGTACGAGGGCACGACGGACGTCGTCGGCCGGGGTCCGGCAGGGGGTCCGGCCGGGGTCCGGTCGACGGGCGGGAAGCACGGGGGCGCGATGGGTGCGATGCGGGGGAGTAAGTACACGCGGGAGGAGCTCGCGGAGGCGGTGGCCGCGGTCTCGAACTGGACGGAGCTGATGCGCGCGCTCGGCGTGCACGTCAGCGGAGGCGGCCGCCGTACGTTGCAGCGAGCTGTGGCGCAACACGGGCTGGACACCGGCCACTTCACGCGGGTCAGTCCCTGGGCCAGGTACTCGGACGAGCAGATCGCGGACGCCGTGGCCTCCTCGACCATGCTCCGTGAAGTCGTCGGCAAGCTGGGCGCGGCTCCCTCCACCGGGACGCTGTCGCACATCCGGCGCCGCATCGCGGCGGCGGGCCTGGACGTGAGTCACTTCCCGGGCCTGAACCGAGCACCGTCCGAACTGCCCTTCGCGGACGATGAGTTGAGAGCGGCGGCCCGGTCGGCACGGAGCCTGCGCGGCCTCGCACGCGCCCTCGGCGTGCCCGACGACGGCCGCTCCCGTGCCGCGTTGCGCAGGATGCTCCGTGACGCCGGAGCGGACGTCTCCCACTTCTCCCACGCGCGCGTCGCCGTCCCCGAGCCGGCCCTGCGCGCGGCGGTGGCACGGTGCGGCTCCTATGCCGACGTGCTGCGGGAGCTGGGCATGCCCGTGAACGAAGCGAATCGCATGAAGGTCCGGAGACGTGCTCACAGGCTCGGCCTGGACGACGGTCATTTCCGGCGACCCGCGAGGCGCACCCGGCGGGCGGGCCCGCCGGAGCGAATCGCTCAGCACGTGCTCCGGATCCGTCCGGAGGGCCTCCCGCGCGTCAGACACGAGCGGCTGCGCCGCGCCCTCGACGAGTTGCGGGTGCCGTATGAGTGCGCCCGCTGCGCCAACTCCGGTTCCTGGCAGGGGGAACGGCTGACGTTGCAGATCGACCACATCAACGGAGACTGGCGCGACAACCGGCCGGAGAACCTGCGCTATCTCTGCCCGAACTGCCACGCCGTGACCGGCACCTGGTGCGGTCGCAACCGCGGACGGGGAGCGGGACCGGCCGGTCCCGCGCGGCAGTAGACTGCGCTGGCGAGCGCGAGTGCCGGAACTGGCAGACGGGCCGGGTTTAGGTCCCGGTGCCTGCGGGCGTGAGGGTTCGAGTCCCTCCTCGCGCACGATTCGAGCCCCGCCCCTGGTCATGGGGGTGGGGCTCGTTCCGTGGGGTGCTGCGCGGCGGGCCGCCGGAGCCTGCTCAGCCCAGCAGTTCGCGGATCTCCCCCGCCAGGGCGCGGAAGGCGAGGCCGCGGTGGCTGATCGCGTTCTTCTCCTCGGGGCTCAGCTCCGCGCACGTGCGGGTGTCGCCGTCGGGCTGGAGGACCGGGTCGTAGCCGAAGCCGCCGGTGCCGGAGGGGGCGTGCCGGAGGGTGCCGCGGAGGCGGCCTTCGGTGACGCGTTCGGTGCCGTCGGGCAGGGCGAGGGCGGCGGCGCAGGCGAAGTGGGCGCCGCGGTGCCGGGGGTCGATGTCGGCGAGCTGGGCGAGCAGCAGGTCGAGGTTGGCCTTGTCGTCGCCGTGCCGTCCGGCCCAGCGGGCGGAGAAGATGCCGGGGGCACCGCCGAGTACGTCGACGCAGAGGCCGGAGTCGTCGGCGACGGCCGGCAGGCCGGTGGCCTGGGCGAGGGTGCGGGCCTTGAGGAGGGCGTTCTCGGCGAAGGTCACGCCGGTCTCTTTGACGTCGGGGATGTCCGGGTAGGCGTCGGCGCCGACGAGTTCCAGCTGTATGCCGGCGTCGGTGAGGATGGCCTGGAGTTCGGTGACCTTGTGCGCGTTGCGGGTGGCGAGGATCAGTCGTGTGTGCGGGGGGCGTCCGTGCGGAGGTTGGGCGCTGCTGCTCATGGGGCCGATTATCCACCGGGGGGTTCGCGTGGTGGCGGGCGGCCGGTCGCGGTCCCGCGGCGGTGGCGGGCGGCCGGGTTCGGGCGGGCGGTACGGTTGTTCGGAGTTCTCCTGCCGGGCTCTCGTACGGGGCCTGAGTACGGAACTCCCGTACGGGGCTCTCGCCGGGAACTCTCGTACGGGCAGGGCGAGTTGCCACGGGGACGGCTACGGACGGGGAGGTGGCGGAGCGCGTGATCGACGCCGGTGTGAGCACGATGCCGGAGGCTCGGCGTGTGCGCCCCCGCGTGCTTTCTCGTGTGCGTCCCCGCATGCGTCTGCGCCTGGGCGTCTCCGCGTCGTTGTTCCCGGTCCTCGGGTTCCTGTGCTCGGGTGCGGGTCTCACGTCCGCGCTGACGGCCGCCGCGACCGCCGCGACTGTGGTGCTGGTGTGCCGCGCCGTCGTGGGTGCCGCCGTCGCTGTCGCGGTCGCCGTGCCGCGGGTGCCGCGTGGCCGGGTCCGTACGGCGATCCGGGACCGTGAGCTGCGCACGGCTTTTCTTCCGCAGCGTGATCCGGACGCCGTGGGGCGTCCGCGTCCGCGAGCGCCGGGCTGTCGTATCGCGACGGCCGTGTAGCGCTCGCTCTCCGTTCTTCTCCTTCCGCCTCCCGCCTCTTCCGTCTCCTTCCGCCGCCTTCGTGACGCGGCGGCGGTGTCGTCGTCGCCCTGGTCCGGGCCGGTCCCGGCTCGGGGCGCGACCGCGGGTACGGGGCCGAGCCTGCGTCTGCGCGGTTCGTCACGCCGGTCTGTCTTCCGCGCCGGTGCGTGCGCACCGGTGTTTCCGATCAGGCACGACGAGACCCGTGGAGGGTTCGAGCATGTCCTTTTTCGCTGCTTTCGTGGAGCGGTTCTCCGCTCTCCTCGCTCCGTTCTTCGGCGCTTCGGCGACGGCTGCCGCGATCGTCGCGTGCACGCTGTGCGTGCGTCTGGCGCTGCATCCGCTGGCGCGTGCGGCGGTACGGGGTGAGCGCGTACGGGCCCGGCTCGCGCCTCGTATCGCGGAGCTGAAGCGGGATCATGATGGTGATCAGGAGGGTCTGCGGCGGGAGTTGGAGAGGTTGCAGGAGCGGGAGGGGGCCTCGCCGGTGGCGGGGTGTCTGCCGATGTTGTTGCAGCTGCCGGTGTTCTTCGCGATGTACCACCTCTTCACGACGGATGAGGCGCTGCTCGGCCATACGTTGCTGGGCGCGCCGCTGGGCGGGCGGCTGTGGGACGCGGTGGAGGCGGGTGGTGTCCTGGGCGGCCCGTGCCTGGTGTACGCGGGGTTGTTCGTGCTGGTGGCCGCCGTGGCGACGTGGACTTATGTGCGTACGCGCAGGCTCATGGCGGCCAGGGCCGCTGCCCCGGCTGCGACCGCGACTGCGGCTGCGACCGCCGGTGCCGCTCCTGCCTCGGTCCCGGTCACGGCCGCGGGCCGCACGCTGACTTCGGGTGCGCCGGCGCCGGGTGGCGCCGTGGCGCGGGCGCTGCCGCTGCTGTCGTTCGGGACGCTGATCACGGTCGCGGTGGTGCCGCTGGCGGCGGCGCTGTACGTGGTGACGACCACGACGTGGACGGCGGTGGAGCGGGCCGCTCTGGGCGCGGGACGGGTGGAGACGGTGCCCGGTGCGGGCGCCGCTCCGTCGGCCCGTCGGGTCAGGAGGTCCACTACATGAACACGGGGTTGTGTATCTGAACTCCCTCTTGGAGGATCGGCCGCTCTGATCCAGACATTTCGGCGACGGCCGGCCCTCCGCCGGCGGTCCGCCGAGCCCGACCTCGGAGTGGAGTGGGACGTGAAGTTGCTGCGCGTCGGACCGGTGGGGGCGGAGCGTCCGGCTCTGCTGGACGGCACCGGAGTGCTGCGGGATCTGTCGGATGTCGTACCGGACGTCGACGGTGCGCTTCTCGCCGACGACGCGGCGCTGGGCCGGGTGCGTCGGGCCGCCGGGGCGCCCGGCGGGCTTCCTGCCCTGGAGCCGGAGGGGCTGCGTGTCGGTGCGCCCGTGGCCGGTATCGGCAAGGTGGTCTGCATCGGGCTGAACTACCACGATCACGCGCGGGAGACGGGCGGAGCGATCCCTGAGGAGCCGATCCTCTTCATGAAGGCGCCGGACACGGTGGTCGGTCCGTACGACACGGTGCTGGTGCCCCGGGGCAGCGAGAAGACGGACTGGGAGGTGGAGCTGGCCGTGGTGATCGGCCGTACGGCGCGCTATCTCGGTTCGGAGGAGGAGGCGCTGGCGGCGGTCGCCGGGTACGCGGTGTCCAACGACGTCTCCGAGCGGGCCTTCCAGCTGGAGCGCGGCGGGCAGTGGGACAAGGGCAAGAACTGCGAGACGTTCAACCCGCTGGGTCCGTGGCTGGTGACGGCGGACGAGGCCGGCGATCCGCAGTCGCTGGGGCTGCGGCTGTGGGTGAACGGCGAGCTGAGGCAGGACGGCACGACGGCCGAGCAGATCTTCCCGGTCGCCGAAGTGGTGCGCTATCTCAGCCAGTTCATGACGCTGCGGCCGGGGGACGTGGTCAGTACGGGGACGCCGGCGGGCGTCGCCATGGGGTTCCCTGAGCCGAAGCCGTATCTGCGTGCCGGTGACGTGATGGAGCTGGAGATCGACGGGCTGGGGCGGCAGCGGCAGGAGCTGCGCGCGGCATAGCCGCCCCGGCGACCTGGGCTCGGCCCCGTCTGCCCCGTCTGCCCCATCAGACCCGTCAGACCCGTCAGCCCCAACGGCCCGGGACGACGCAGGCGTCCGGGCCCGGGGGCCCGGACGGCGGGCGCGCCCCGCTCGGGCCGGGTGAGGTCAGGAGAGGCGCGGCCCGGGCGCCCGGGCGAGAGTCAGGCCAGGCCCGTGGTCACGACCCGGGATTCGCGAGCGGATGTGCGGGCCGCTTCCAGGACGCGGATGACGGCCAGGGCCTCGGCCGCCGTGACCGGTGGCGAGGTGCCCTCGCGGAGTGCGGTGGCGATCCCCTCGTAGTAGGCGGGGTAATCGCCGTCCAGGGTCGGGACGGGGCGGCGCGCGTCGAGGTCGCCGATGGTGCCCCAGGCGATCTCGGGTTCGACTCCCCACCGGCTGCCGGGCGTTGGGCGGGCGCCCTCGCGCAGCGCGGCCTCCTGCGGGTCGAGTCCGTCCTTCACGTAGGCCGCTTCGCTGCCCAGCACCCGGAAGCGCGGCCCGAGTTGGGCGGCGACGGCGCTCATCCACAGGTGGGAGCGGACGCCGCCGGCGTGCGTGAGGGCGATGAAGGCGTCGTCGTCGGCTTCGGCCCCGTGGCGGCGCACGTCGGCCTCCGCGTAGACGGCCGTGACGGGCCCGAGGAGCGTGAGCGCCTGGTCGACGAGGTGGCTGCCCAAGTCGTAGAGGAGGCCGCCCACTTCGGCGGGGTCGCCGGACTCGCGCCAGCCGCCCTTGAGTTCGGGGCGCCAGCGCTCATAGCGGGACTCGAGGCGGTGGACGCGGTCGCCGAGCGCGCCGTCGGCCATGAGCGCGCGGACCGTACGGAAGTCGTTGTCCCAGCGGCGGTTGTGGAACACCGAGAGCAGCAGCCCCTGTTCGGCCGCGAGGGACGCCAGCTGCTGTGCCTCCGCCGCGGTCGCCGCCAGAGGCTTGTCGACGACGACGGGGAGGCCCGCTTCGAGGGCGCGGCGGGCGAGGGGGACGTGGGTGCGGTTGGGGGACGCGACGACGACGAGGTCGAGGGAGCCGGCGCGTGCGAAGAGTTCGTCGGTGGTGGCGAGCGTACGCATGTCGCTGCCGTGCTCGGCGTGGACCTGGGCGCGCCGCTCCGGGTGTCCGGTGACGACGGTGTCGAGCGTCAGGTCGGGGGTGGCGGCGATGAGCGGCCCGTGGAAGACGGAGCCGGCCAGGCCGTATCCGATGAGGCCGACGCGCAGGGGAGGAGGGGCAGCTTCCGTACGGTCCATGGAAACCACTTTCGCAACGCGGTTGCGTAAGCGCAAGCCGCACGGACAATGGCCCCATGAGCAGCGAACCGGCCCCGAGCAGCACATCCTCCCTCGACGGAGGCTGGGGACCGTCCGTGCCGTACGGCAGGAACGCGGCCCGTGTCCTCGGGCTGCTGCGGCTCGCGGGCCCGGACGGCGCGGACCGCGGTGAACTGGCGCTGCGCACCGGGCTCACTCCGCAGGCGGTGAGCAAGATCACGGCGCGGCTGCGGTCGCACGGGCTGGTCACCGAGGCCGGCCGCCGTGCCTCCACGGGCGGCAAGCCGAGCACGGTGCTGCGGCTGGCGCCGGGCGCGCGGCACGCGGTGGGGATACAGCTCGATCGCGACCAGCTGACGGCGGTGCTCGTCGATCTGTCGGGCGGTGTCGTGGCGGGCCGTACCGCGCCGCTGGACATGGGCGGGGACGCCGAGTCGCTGCTGGACGCCGTCGAGTCGGCGGTGCACGGGCTGATCCGCGCCGGGCTTCCCGCGCTGGGCGCCGGTGCGCGGAGCGGCGCGGGACCGGAGGGAGCCACGGGCGGCGAGCTGTGGCAGCAGGCGTCCGAGGGCGAGGTGTGGTCGGCGAGCCATCCGGGGGCGGGCGCGGGGAGCGCGGCCGTGGTGGAACCGGCGGTCCAGGAGGCGGACGCGCGGCGGGCCGTCGAGGAGGAGGGGGAGCTGTGGCAGGACGCGGGCGGCGAGACG
Organism: Streptomyces sp. HNM0575; assembly: GCF_012726265.1. Lineage (GTDB taxonomy): Bacteria > Actinomycetota > Actinomycetes > Streptomycetales > Streptomycetaceae > Streptomyces. Next base: position 144,565 of record NZ_JAASAG010000001.1, read on the forward strand.
GAGCCCGGGAGGGAGGGAGAGCCGGAGCCGGAGCCGGAACAGGAGGACGTGGCGGCCGCGGTGGCCGGGGCGGCGGCAGCGGGGAGCGCCGCAGCCGAGGAGCCCGGTGAGGCGGCGGAACCCGGTGAGGGGGAGGAGCCGGAGGCGTCCGCCCGCTGGGAGGAGCAGCCGCCGGCGGACGAGGCCGAAACGGCGCCGGACGAGCACGTACCGGCCGGGCAGGCAGCCCAAGTCGCCGAGGGCGCCGGGCCGTTCGGCGCGGGCGGACGGTGGGGAAGCGTCGTCGGCGTGGGTGTCGCCGCGCCCGGCCCGCTGGACCACGTGCGCGGTGTGCTGCGCCAGGTCACCGGCTTTCCGTGGTGGGCGGGCTTCCCGCTGCGGGACGCGCTGGCCCGGCGCCTCGGCATGCCCGTCGTCGTCGACAAGGACACCAACGCCGCCGCGCTCGGACTCTCGCTGCGCGGCAAGGAGTCCTTGGCGTATCTCCACTTCGGTACGGGGCTGGGCGCGGGCCTCGTGCTCGACGGGCGCATCCACCGCGGCAGGAGGAACGGCGCGGGCGAATTCGGCCACCAGGTGGTCCAGTTGGACGGCCCGCCGTGCCGCTGCGGCAGGAACGGCTGCCTGGAGGCGCTGTGCCTGGACGCCGTACGGCGCGGTGACAGCGCGGAGGCCGCACGCGTGCTCGGCGTGGGTGCGGCGAACCTGGTCAGGCTGCTCGACGTGGACCGTGTGCTGCTCGGCGGCCGTACGGTGCTGGCCGATCCGGACGTCTACCTCGACGGGGTCGCGGCACAGCTGCGGGCCGCGTCCGCAGCGGGATCAGGTGCCACAGCGGGATCAGGTGCCGGAGCGGGATCAGCCGCCGGACCGGGGGCCCGTACCGGAGCGGGGTCCCACGCCGGGGGAGGACCCGGGCCCGGCTCCGGTCCCGGCTCATGGGCGGGCGCCCCCTCCACGAGCGCCGGCAGCGCGGCCGGAGTACGGGTCGAGGTCGTCCCCGAAGGCGCCCGCACGGTCGCGGACGGCGCCGCGCAGCTCGTGCTCGCACCGCTCTTCGGGCGCACTCCGGGAGCGCCCGCCACCGCCGGTTAGGCTGAACGTGGCACCGGGACCGACCGCCCCGCGTGCCGCCGCCCGCCCGCACTTCCCGCGAGGCCGATCCGACCCCTGGCAGGAGCCGTCACGTGGCAGAGCGAAAGCCCATCGAGTCGTGGCTCACCGACATGGACGGTGTGCTGATGCACGAGGGCGTGCCCGTTCCCGGAGCGGACGCGTTCATCAAGCGACTGAAGGAGTCGGGCCGCCCCTTTCTCGTACTGACGAACAACTCGATCTACACGCCGCGCGATCTGCACGCCCGCCTCGGGCGCATCGGCCTCGACGTGCCGACGGAGAACATCTGGACGTCGGCGCTCGCGACCGCGCAGTTCCTGGACGACCAGCGCCCCGGCGGCACCGCGTACGCGATCGGCGAGGCCGGTCTGACGACGGCGCTGCACGACATCGGGTACGTGCTCTCGGACGCCGACCCGGACTACGTGGTGCTGGGCGAGACCCGTACATACAGCTTCGAGGCGCTGACGAAGGCGATCCGGCTGATCAACGACGGGGCGCGGTTCATCGCCACCAACCCCGACGAGACCGGTCCGTCGGCGGAGGGCGCGCTGCCCGCCACCGGGTCGGTCGCCGCGCTGATCACCAAGGCGACCGGCCGGCATCCGTACTTCGTGGGCAAGCCCAATCCGCTGATGATGCGCGCCGGACTGAACGCGATAGGGGCGCACTCGGAGACGTCGGCGATGATCGGCGACCGGATGGACACGGACGTAAGGGCCGGTATGGAGGCCGGACTTGAGACGTTCCTGGTGCTGACGGGGCTGACGAAGCCCGACGAGGTCGACCGCTTCCCCTACCGGGCCTCCAGCGTCGTCGACTCCATCGCGGACCTCGTCGAACGCATCTGATCGCCGCGCTCCCGGAACGGCCGGCCCGCTGGACCCCGCGCGCCTGAACGGCCGTCCTGTACGCGAGTGGAACGGCACGGTAACGGCCCTATGGGACCGGGGCGACACGTGAGGACGCTGTGACACGATGGCCGTCCGGTTGCGGGTGCCTGCCGGAGGGAGCAGGCCGCACCGAGGGGGAAGGCCCGTCGAGGGGGAAGTCGATGTACGGCAGGGGCAGTTGCGTTCTCGGTCGCGGTGCCGCGGCGGCGTGTGCGGTGGCGGCGCTGGCCGGGCTGCTGCTGGGCGGATGCTCGTCCGGATCCGGTACGGGCGACGAGGGCGGAAGCGGAGCCGGAGGCGGCGGTGACGTGGGGCAGCGCCCCAAGTCGGTCACGCCGTACTGGGTCGACCCGGACGGCAACGCCGCACGGCAGGCGGAGGCGTACCGCGAGGACGGCAAGAGCGAGCAGGCGTCGCTGATGCGGAAGATCGCGCGGCAGCCCGTCGCCGAATGGATCGGCACAGACGACCCCGAGGGGCAGACGCAGAGGATCACGACCGCGGCGGCGAAGGCCGGCCGGGACGCGCTGCTGGTCCTGTACAACCTGCCGCACCGCGACTGCGGCCAGTACTCCAAGGGCGGCGCCGCCGACGCCGGCGCCTACCGTGCCTGGCTGGCCCAGGTGATGAAGGGCATCGGCAAGCGCCCGGCGACGGTGATCGTCGAGCCGGACGCGATCCCGCACGTGCTGATGAAGGGCTGCACCCCGGACCAGTACACCGACGAGCGCTACGAGTTGCTCAACGAGGCGGTCGGCAAGCTCCAGAGCCTCCCCGACGCACGGGTCTATCTGGACGCGGGCAACCCCGACTGGGTGCGCGATCCGGGCGCCCTCGTGGAGCCGATGAAGCGGGCGGGCATCGACACCGCCGACGGCTTCTCGCTGAACGTCTCCAACTACCAGACGACGGCGTCGAACAAGGCGTACGGCAAGAGGTTCAGCCCGATGGTCGGCAACAAGCCGTTCGTCATCGACACCAGCCGGAACGGCAACGGCCCGGTCTCCGGCGCGGCCGGCGGCGACGAGGAGGCCTGGTGCAACCCGAAGGGAAGGGCCCTGGGCGCCGCGCCGACCACGAGGACCGGCGACCAGATCGTCGACGGCTATCTGTGGATCAAGCGGCCCGGTGAATCCGACGGCGAGTGCAAGGGCGGGCCGAAGGCGGGTCAGTGGTGGCCGTCCTACGCGCTGTCGCTGGCGCGCAACCAGGGCCGGGCTTCGAAGAGTTGACGACCGGCCCTAGAAGCGGTCGAGGCGGCAGCCCGCCAGCGACGGCTCGACGGCGCCGTCGACCAGCTCCCGCGCGACCAGGCGGCCCACGGCGGGGGCGAGCGTGACCGCGGAGTGCAGCACCGCCACATAGAGGCCCGGCACGGCGGCGACCGGGCCGACGATCGGCTCCCCGTCGGCCGGCACGGGGCGCAGGCCGAGCCGGGTGCCGAGCAGCTCGACGTCCGCGGCGCCGCGGAAGGCGGACCGGACGGCGGCGAGAGTCGGTTCGGGCGAGTCCGCGGCGGCCAGCAGCCGGTCCGTGGCGGACTGCCGTAGATCGAAGTCCCGGTTGTTGACCACGGTGCGGACCAGACCGTCCGGAGCGCGGAACTGGAAGAGCGTCGCCGGCGACGGACCGACGGGTACGCGCACGCCGAGCTGCGCGCCCAGCGCGGCCGTGGCCACCCCTGCCGCGAGCACCACGGTCGCACCGGAGAGGGGCCCCGCGGCCGTATCGACCCCGGCGACCCGGCCCGTCGCGTCCCGGCGGAGCGCGGTGACCGGGGTGTCCGTAAGGACCCGTGCGCCATGTGCGCGGGCACCCTCGACCAGGCGCTCGGTCACGCCCACCGGATCGACGGCGCCGTCACCGGGTGCCCAGACGGCCCACTCCGGGGGCTGCCGCAGGGCGGGTTCGAGCGCCGCCACGGCGGCCGCGTCCACGATCTCCCTTCCGGGACCCGCCTCCGGCACGCCGTCCGCCGCGCCCCAGGACAGAGAGCCGGACCAGGTCACCGGGAGTCCCGGCAGCTCGGCCTCCAGCCGGTGGTACTCCTGCGTCGCGGTCGCGCGCAGCGCGGCTGCCGGGCCGGTGCGCACGGCGGACGGCCCGAGCCCGATCCACGCGAACGAGTTCGCCGTCACGCCCGCGCCGGGCCGCCCGGCGTCGACGAGGGTCACGTCGGCACCGGCCCGTGCCGCGTGATAGGCCACCGAGGCGCCGACGATGCCGGCGCCGGCGACCACCAGGGGGCCGCTCACCGCGGGCCCGGCACGTCGACGGCGTTCTTGACGGGGTTCTTGACGGGGCTCCCGTCCGGGGCGCGGCCGCCGGCCAGATCCGCCATATGCGTCGCGCTCACCCGCGCACGGTAGCGCAGGGCCGCGACATGCCTCACGGACTTTTCCCACGCATCAACCCCCGTGCCCCGCCGGGCCGTTGGGCGGCCCGGCGGGAGCAGGGTGGGGGGTTGGGGAATGGTTCGGGGTACGGGGCCGGAGCCCCGGGGGGCCGGAGGCTGCGGAAGGGCGGAGACCGGCCCTCCGGGCCGCCGGGCCCGCGTTCCTAGGGCGACAGCGGCGTCGTCCTGGGTGCCTGGGCCGTCGCCGAGCGGGGCACCTTCACCCACACCGACTTCGACGGCTTCCCCTTGCCGTCGACGGCCGTCACCATCCAATAACCGGGCGGCACCAGCGAGGGATCCTCGGGCAGCTTCACCGTCACTCCGTCCGCGGTCCGCTTGAACTTCAGCGCCACGGAGGACTGTTCGACGTTGGTGACGTGCGTGAAGGAGCTCGGCCTGATCAGCCGCATCTTCTTGATGGACGCGGCGTCCTTGCTGCGGAACGAGGTCGTGCCGCCCAGCCGTACGGTCTGCTCGCCCCCGCCCGAACCCCCGTTCACGCCTCCGCTCGCGCTCCCGTCCGCGCCGTCGCCGTTCTTCAACTCTGGCCGCTTGCCCTTCGTGTGGAGGTACGGCGGCGTGTAGATGTCGATCTCCTGCTGGAACTTGCCCGGCTTGGTGTTGGCCTTGTCGGCGAAGAGCGAGTCGGAGCCGAAGGTCATCACGCGCCCGTCGGGCAGCAGCATCGCTCCCGAGTGGTAGTTGCGGCCGACGAGCGGATCGGCGACGGGCTTCTTGGTGTTGCTCGAAGGGTCGTAGATCTCCGCCTTGAGGACGTTGGTGTCGCTGCGGCCGCGGTAGTCGCCGGAGCCGTTGGTGGTGAGGATCTTGTCGTCGGGGAGGATGACGCTGCTGGGGTAGCGGGCCTTCGCGTACAGGTCGGGCCCGTCGCGGAAGTGCGGCGCGGGGTCCTTCAGATCGACGATGCGGGTCTTCTCACTGGCCTTCTTCGACTCGCCGACACCGCCGCCTCCGAGCACCATGTACTTGCGGCTCTGGGTGGGCGGCAGCGGCACGGACATCGCCGTCTCCAGCTTGTCCGGGTCGCTCATGCCGGGGATCTTGCGGAAGCCGTTGGTCTGGAGGTCCCAGATGCCGGGGGTGCGCCCCTTGTCGGCGGGGCCGTACCCGGCGTTGGCACCGGAGAAGAAGATCTTGTTGTCGTCGGTGAGATGCAGTGCCGGGTAGGTGGGGAAGAACCTCTTGCGGGGGAGGTACTCCCACTTCTTCGTCTTCGGGTCGTAGATCTCGTTCTTCCCGGGTACGACCTGGCCGATGTCGTCCAGGCCGGAGACAGAGAGCACCTTGCCGTCCTCGAGCGTGGTCAGCGTCGGGTACCAGCGGGCCTCGTGCATGAAGTCCGTCGTGATGTAGCGCTCGGCTACCGGGTCGAACTCGTAGCTGTCCTTGATGCCTTGGAAGTCCTTCTTGTCGAAGGAGAGCTTCTGCGCGATGCCGTAGATGTTCTTGTGCTCTGCCCCGCGCAGCCCGCTGACGCGGTAGTTGTCCTCGGTGCCGGTCTGGTACTTCTTGCCCCGCTTGACGGCCTCCACATACACACGGGCCACGCTGCCGGTGACCTTGACCCTGCCCGTGGCCGGGTCCTTCTTCTTCTTGGCGCGCGGCACCAGGAGGTTGTCCTTGGCCTCGAAGGTCTTGCCGTTGTGGCGGCCGGTGAAGCGGGTGCCGGCCTTCACGGTCTTGGCACGGTCCGGATTCTCGTTGTGGACGAACATCAGCCCGCCGGCCTTCTTCACGTCGCCGCCGAGCTTCTCGTACCGACGTGTGCCGCCCGCCACGAGCAGCTTCCCGTCGGGGAGTTGGGTGTGCCCAGCGCAGAAGAGGTCGTTGGGCGTGTGGATGTTCTTGAAGGTGTTCTTGACCGGGTCCCACAGGACCGTGCGGAACGACTTGGCCTTGAACTGCTTGGCGTCGTTGCCGGATCCGGCGACCAGCAGCACCTTCCCCGTGTGCAGCAGCGCCGCATGAATCGTGTTCACGCGGTACTTCTTGGGAACGTCGACGATCTTCCAGTGGCCGTTCGCCGCCTTGTACTCGGGCTGGTTGATCTTGTAGTCGTGGTACTTCGCCGACGCTATGCCGTAGAGCGCGGGGCCGTTGAATCCCGCGATCACCAGCACCACGGTCGCGCCTATCGCTGTGCGGCGCGTGCGTCGGCTCGGTCGGTACTTCATCGTTCACGTCCCCCAAGGGCGGTGTGCAGTGGTACGGGCTGCTGCGTGCCGGGTGCCGGACCCCCGCGGGCGTCGCCCTGCGGGTCCTCGTGCGCGCGGTCTTCAGGCGGACGGTCTTCAGGCGGGCGGTCTTCGTACGGGCGGTCTTCATGCGCAGCGTCGTCGTACGGACTGTCGTCGTACGCGCGGTCCTCGTACGCGTCCTTGTACGGGTCGTATGTCCCGCCGTACGCCTCGCCGTATCCGCCGTCCCCGTATCCGCCGTCCCCGTGCCGGTCGTCCCGGTACCGGTCGTCCCCGCGCGCGGAAGCGGGCTCCGTGCCCCCTTCGGCCTCGTACGGTGCGGGCAGCGGGCCGCCCTGACGGTGCCGGTGCCGCCGCTGCTTCCGCCGTTTCTTCTCGGCCCGTACGGTCACGCGCCAGCCCACGATCGGCGCCGCGGTGATCAGCAGGGCGAGCGCGGCCCACGTGAGCATCGCGGGGTGGTCATGGCCCAGGTAGAACGAACCGCCCAGCGAGCCGCCGAAGACTAGGATGAAGAAGAGGTGCACGCGGAAGGTGCCGAAGAGGGTGTCCGGGCTGGCCGAGTTGCCCTTCGGGGTGACCACGAACTTGCTCTTGCGGCGCAGCACCGTGTCGAACAGGGACCGGGCGTAGATGGGAGCCGACAGCGCGGACATGAGCATCCCGGCGAGGCCGCCGGAGCCCTCCGGTTCGTGCGGTGAGACGTTGTGCCGCCGGTTCCACACGTACAGGCCGATCTGGAGGGCCGTCGCGTTGCCGTACAGGGCCATCCAGATGGTCGGGTCGATCTGCACACCCGAGGCGCCCAGGCCCAGGAACAGCGCACAACTCAGCGCCGCGAGGATCCAGTTGAGCGCCGCGATCGGGTAGAAGATCATCAGCAGCGTGTAGTTGAAGAGCTTGCCGGGCGGCATGGTGAACAGGCCGCGCCAGTACTGCTTGAGGATCGTCTCGTACGTGCCCCGCGACCAGCGCAGCTGCTGTGTGAAGAAGTCCGTCCAGGCGTTGGGGCCTTCGCCGACGGCGAGGACGTCGGGGGTGTAGACCGAGCGCCACTTGCGGCCCGTGTCCGGGTTGCGGTGCCGGTGCATCTCGAAGCCGGTGGCCATGTCCTCCGTGATGGAGTCGTACAGGCCGCCGATGCCCTTGATGGCCTTGATGCGCACGGCGTTGCTGGTGCCGACGAACATGGGCGCGTTGTAGCGGTTCCCGGCGCGCTGGATGAGCGCGTGGAAGAGGAACTGCTGGCTCTCCGCGGCCTTGGTGACGAAGTTGTCGTAGTTGCCGTAGACCTGCGGGCCGATGACGAATCCGACGTCCGGGTCGCGGAAGTAACCGAGCATCCGCTCCAGGTAGTTGGGCAGCGGCACGTGGTCGGTGTCGACGGAAGCAAAGTAGTCGTACTGGTCGCCGTGCGCCGCCAGCCAGGCGTTGTAGTTGCCGTGCTTGGTCTTCGCCCGGTGCGGGCCCTTCTTCTTGTTCCAGCGGGGCACGCCCTTGCGCGTGAAGTGGTGCACGCCCAGCCGGCGGCAGACCTCCTTCACCTCCGGATCGTCGCCCTCGTCGAGCAGCCATACGTGCAGCAGGCCGCGGTGGCGTATCTTCACGGCCGCTTCGAGGGTCTTCGTCACCATCTCCAGCGGCTCCTTGCCGGGGACGAAGGAGGTGAGGAAGGCGACGCGGGTGCCGGTCTCGGGCACCACGGGAACCGGGTCGCGCGCGACGAGCGTGGCGTGGGCGTTGGAGAGGACGTTGAGGGTGCGGAACAGCTCGATGAGGCCGATCGAGACCAGCATCACGATGTCGAGCTTGAGCACGAGGTCGGAGACGGCGCCGTCGTCGCGGCGCGTCCAGTGCTGCGGCTGCATCAGCCACAGCAGCAGTCCGGCGGAGAGCAGCGGCGCGAGGCAGAGCAGCGTGGCCGCGCGTATTCGGTGCGGCTCCTCGGACAGGAGGCTGCGGTAGGCGACGCGGTAGGGCTTGTCCTTGGCGGGCTGCGTCAGCGGACCGGCGAGGCGGCTGTAGTGCTCGTAGTCGTAGCGCGGCAGCTCTTCGGGCGTCCAGCGCAGCCCGCGGCCGAGTGTGCCTCTGGCTCTCTGTCTCATGTGCGCGGGTATGCGCAGCTGGGTCGTCCGTGTCGGGTCGTCGTCGGCGGCCTGCACGTGTCCCGGCTGTCGGCCGCCGGAACCGGTCGAGGTCATGGTCATTCCCCCTGGACGCAGCAGGCTGCGTGGTGGTCGTACTTCCCGCGTCCTTTCCCGCGGCCCCCGGCGCGGCAGGCGTCGGCTGCTTCGTACAGAGACTGCGCGCGGGCGGCGCCCGGTTCCGTGGGGAGGGACCCCGGCCTGCCGTCGCGCGGAGCTACGGAGGCGGCCCTTGCGCCCAGGCCGCGCCCGCTCGCCGGCCGTCGATTCGCAGGGCTGCACGGCGGCTGGAGACGTCGGTAGGTTCTCCGACTCCAGGCTCGAACGCAAGGGCGGTAAGGGGCAGTTCGTCACGTTTGCCGAGTGATTGCCGGGTTTCCTGTGACGGAGGTGTCATCGGAATGGACACATTGTGTGTGGTCTGTGAGTAAGTTCTCGGACGGTCGATCGTCGTGCCATTCGCACCCGATCCGCCCCGCGGCCCGGCCGCCCGTCCGAAGGGCGCGGTCACACCGCGGCGTCGGCGAAGACGACGGCGAACTCCTCGGCGTCCGGAGCCGTTACGCCTCCGGAGCCCGGTACGGCCCCGGCGCCCCCCGGGGCTTCGGCGCCCGCGCCGCCTTCGGTGTCCGCGCCGCCTCCGGCGCCCGCGCCGCCGTGCCGCGCGAAGGCCATCAACCGCTCGCCCTCGGCGGCCAGTTCGCGTTCCTCGTCGCCCGTGAACCTTCGCAGGAACGGGGTCACGGTGAGCGTCGACGCGCCCTTCCGCGGCCGCTCCAGCTTCCACGTGCCGCGCACCTGCCCGTCCAGCAGCACGGTGCCGGGCACCTGGCCGTTGCGGCTCGCGATGAGCTTGCGGGCGGCGTCGCCGATCACGCGCGTGCGGTCGGCGTGGGAGAGCACGAGGTTGTCGTACTCGGCCACGAAGCGTGCCGGCAGCGGCAGTTCGGGATCCGGCCGCGGCGCGTCGGGCAGGTCGAAGAGCTCCCGCCCGCTCTCGCTGCGGAAGACGCGCAGCTGCGGACGGAGCCGCTCCATCACCTCGCCGAGCCGCGTCAGCCCCGACCAGGTCTGGGCGTCCATCACGGTCGCGGGCCCGAACGCGCCCAGATACCGCAGCAGTACGGTCTCGACGCACGGCTCGGGCGATACGGGCCGTCCCAGCCAGGTCTCCACGGCCGAGTAGGAGGGCTGCCCCGAGCGTCCCCAGAGGCCGCGTGGTGGGATCTGCACCACGTCGCACAGGCTGCGGGCCGCACGCGACAGCGCCTCCGGCTCCTCGTCCGGCCAGCGTTCGTGCAGCAGACCGCCCAACTCGCGGGCCATGCGCGGCTCTTGCCGTACGAGGGAGTCCGCCGCGGCGGCCACGTCCCAGGGGTCCGCGCTCCTCAGCCGGCGGCTCCGGTCGGACCTCACCAGACGCTCGTACAACACCCGGGTCAGCGGGCGCAGTTGGAGGCAGTCGGCCGCGCTCACCAGGTGCACGGTGCCGCGCATGACGCTGACGCGTACGGCCGCACGGTCGCGCAGCAGCCCGGACAGCTCCGCCGCGCGGAAGTCCACGAGCCGTGACCACAGCCCGAAGTAGGGCGGCCTGGGCGCCTGCGCCTGCATGCCGACCAGATGCTCGACCGCTTCCAGCGCGGTCATCCCCTCCCGCGCGGCGAGGAGTTGACGCGAGACGAGGGCACGGCCGAGCGCCCTGGCGGTGAGGGTGGCGGGCTGCATGGGGGGAGTCTGTCGGATCGACCGGGGGCCCGCCACGCGGACGCGCCACGCGGATGAGCCCCGTGGCGCGTCCGCGTGGCAGGCGTGCACGTCGGGGCACCGGCGGAGGCGCACCGGGAAGGCCGCACGGCGACGGCCGCCGGTACGCGCCGTGCCCGTGGCCCGGACGGGGGCCGGCCCGGCCGCTGCGGGTATGCGACCGGGCCGGGACCCCTCCCTGCGGGGCCGTCACGGGAATTCGGGTCCCGTTCTCCCCCGTGGGTCCTGCGGAAGCCGGCGGCGGCCCCGTCTGCGACGAGGTCTGCGACGAGGCCGCCCTCGGCCGGGTTCGTACGGGTGCCCGCCGGGGACGAGTGGACACCCGTGGTCCGGGAGAACTTCAGCGCAGGAGACGTGCGAACCGCACGAACCGCATGTGCGGGTTCACAACTCCGGGCGCCGGCTCAGAACTTCACGTCGGAGCAGGAGTAGAACGCGTTCGCCGTGTCGGCGATCGTCCACACGCCGAGGATCAGGTGCCTGCCCGACTTGCCCTCCGGCAGCTTGCCCTCGCCCGTCCACTCGGCCGGTGGCTTCTTGCCGCCCATGTCGACGGTCAGGAAGGGCTTGGACTCCAGGTCGGCGCGGGTGAGCTTCTTGCTCGGGTCCCAACCGTCCTTGGTGACATAGAACTTGAAGTCCGTCGTCGAGTGCTGTGCCGTCATCGACCACTTGAAGGTGTGGTTCGCGCCCGCCTTCAGCTGTGTGGCCGGCCAGTCGCCGCCGCGCGGGTCGTCGAGTTCCTTGAAGCTCGCGTTGTCGGCGGAACAGATGGATCCGTCCTTGGGCCCGGCCTCCGGGAAGCCCTTGGGGCCCTCGACGCTCTGTGGCTCGTTCTCGATGGCGCCGCAGCCGGTGACCTTGCCGTCGGCGCAGTTCGCCTGGCGGCTCGCGGGGTCGGTGCTGAAGCCGTGGCCCTGTGCGGGCCCGCCGGTCAGGAACATGGCCGCACCGCCAAGTCCCAGTCCTATGACGGCCGCTGTGATCCTCTTGCGCATGTCTCTCCAGGTGATCGTGGGGGGCGGAGTGCGCACATGACGTTCAACGGTCTAGACCAGGCCGCGAATGTAGCGCGCCCAACCGGTCATGTCCAGACCAATTTTGCGTACGGGATGGGTAAGGGAGACGCATCGGGCGCTGAGCAGCGCGGAAGCGGCGGCAGTCCGGACCGGCCACCGGGGCGGACCGTGGAGCCCGGCGGAGTCGACCTCGGCGGCGGCGGGCCGAATCGGGCTCGGGTAATCTGACGGCCCTGTTCACTTCGTGAACAGGGCCGTCAGATTCGGCAGTCAGGCCCTCGATCACCATCCGGCGGAGGCTCCCGTGACCAAGGCGACGCGGTCGTCCGACGCCCCGCGCGCGGACCGTGGCGACCAGGCCGACATCCAGGCGGTGAGCCGGGTCAGCCAGATCCTGTCGCTCTTCGAGCCGGCCACCCCGGAGGTGACGGCCGGCGAGGTCGCCGAGCGGCTCGGCTTCAACCGCACCACCGCGTACCGGTACTGCACGTCTCTCGTCGCGGCGGGCCTGCTGGAGCGCAGCGCCGATGGCGGCTACGTGCCCGGCGGCCTGCTCCTGCAACTCGGCGCCTTCGCCATCGGCCGCCGCCGCGTGATCGACCTGGCCGCGCGGCACATGAAGGCGCTCGCGCGCGCCACGCAGTCGAGCACCGTGCTCAGCCTCTGGGGCCTCACCGGGCCCGTGGTCTCCCGGGTCGAGGAGAACGTCTCCGCCGTGGTCGTGGTGTCCGTACGGGTCGGCAGCCACCTGCCGCTGGACACGGCGCAGAGCAAGGTATTCCTCGCCTACCACGCCGACCAGCTGTCCATGGAGCGGCTGATGGCGAACCTTCCCGGGCAGGCACGCGAGGAGCTGCGCGCCGACGTCGAGCGGGTGCGCGCCACCGGTCACTGCTCCGCGATGAGCACCCCCGGCGTCGTGGCGGTGGCGGCGCCGGTGTTCGACGAGTACGGCATCTGCGCCACGATCGCGATCGTCGGCCCGGACAACACCCTGTCGATGTCCGACGACACCCCCGAACTGCGAGTCGTCGTCGGCACCGCGCGGGAGCTGACCCACGAACTCGGCGGCCACTACCGGCCCGACGACCTCGACGAGCGGCAGGCGTAGGGCCGCCGGGCAGCGCGTCCGGTATCCCTCGGCCGGTATCCGACGGCCGGTTCAGGCCGTACCGGTCAGGAGAGAACCCGTCAGGACAGTGCCGGGATCGTCCTGTCGTCGGCCATGTCGACGTCCTTCGTCTCCGGGCCGAGGAACCCGCCGAGGCTGATCAGCGCCCCGGCGAGCGCGAACAGGACGCCCGGGGCGAGGTGCGCGGGCACGTGGCCGTCGAACTGCTGGAGATAGAACTGGTAGAACGCCGGAGCGATCAGCGCGAGGCTGTATCCGACGCCGTACCCCGTGGAACGGATGCTCGCCGGGAAGCGCTCGGTGAGGTACGCGGCGATCGGTCCGAAGGTGCCCACGGTGAAGACGCCGATCATGACGGCCCAGGACAGCGTCGCGACCGGGCCGCCGTCGGACTCCATCAGCAGGGAGTAGGAGCCGGCGCCGATCACCATGACCGCCAGGCCGTAGCCGATGTAGAAGCGCCGCCTGCCGATGCGCTGGGACAGCAGGCCGAAGAGCGGATAGGACAGCGCCGCCGAGGCGTTGATCACGAGCATGGTCAGCGTGACCTGCTCGCTCGACAGCCGCAGATGCTCCTTCAACTGCGCGGGCGTCACGGCGGCCTCCATGTTGGTCGCGAGCCAGGTGCCCGTCATCAGCACGAACACCTGGGCCAGCGACTTCGGATAGCGCGCCACCAGCCGTACGAGGGGGAGCCTGTGCCGCTCGCCGGTGACCTCCCTCGGCGGCTCGTGCACCTGCGTGAGGTAGTAGCGGAACAGCGCGGCCGCCAGCAGCGCGCCGATGACGAAGGGCACCCGCCAGCCCCACTGCACGTAGCTGCTGTGCGGTCCCACGGCCGGGAGCTGCTGGAGCAGAAGCAGCGTGATCGCGGCGATCACCGCGTACGCGGCGGGGGAGGTCGAGGTGATGATCGACGCGTACAGGCCGCGCTTGTGCCGCGGGCTCCATTCCATCGCCAGCGGTACCGCGGTCGTGTACTCGCCGCCGAGGAAGATCCCGTCGACGAACCTCAGCGCGATCAGCAGGCCCACCGACCACGTGCCGATCGTCTCGTGCCCGGGAAGGCAGGCGATCGCCAGCGTGGTCGCGCCGAAGCCGCCGACGGCGACCAGGGTGGTGCGCTTGCGCCCGACGGTGTCGGCGAAGTGACCGAAGATGACCGCACCGAGCGGGCGGCCGATGAGCGTCGACGCGAAGACCAGCGACGACAGCATGGCCGTCGTGCTCGCGCTCAGGTTCACCGACTGGAAGTAGACCGTCGCCGGGGCGAGCACGACGATCGGCAGGTAGATGTCGAACTGGTCGACGAAGTAGGCGAGCGTCCCGCCGCGCACGGCGGCGCGCACCTTGGCGGGATCCGGACCGTGCGAGGGCTTCGGGCGGGGAGCGTCCAAGGCTGCTGAGCGCGGCTCCGCGGGGGGCAGTGCGGACATCGTCGTCCTCCCGGGTCGGGTTGATGGCCACCGCAGCTCTTGGGCCGGTGCCACTCCGGTGTCTTCGAACTGCATGTTCACGAAGTGAAACGCCCACACCTTAAACATGTGCCCAGTACCGCACAAGACTCTGGTAACGGGTTGACACTGCTCTTATAGTGAACAACGAATTCACAATACGATCCAAGGTGGTTCCATGAGCGAGAGTCCCGCCATCGCCTCCGTGCTGAACGGCCTGGTCGACATGCACGTCCACTCCGGGCCCAGCCCGTTCCCCCGCCGCTTCGACCACGTCGAGGCAGCGCAGGACGGCGCCAGGATCGGGATGCGCGCCATGGTCGCCAAGTCCCATCACCACAACACCCAGATGGACATCCTGGCGATGAAGGGACGCCTCAAGGAGGTCGCCGCCTCCGCCTACGGAGGCATCGCGCTCAACAGCACCGTCGGCGGGCTCAACGTCCACGCGGTGCGGATGTGCCTGCGCATGGGCGGCAAGGTCGTGTGGTTCCCGACCATCTCCTCGGGCCGGCACATCGACTGCCACCCCGAGGACGGTGCGTTCCCGACCACCACCGTGCCGCTGACCCTGGAGCGCATCGACATCGTCGACGACAGCGGCGCGCTCAAGCCCGAGGCCGCCGCGATCCTCGACGAGATCAAGGAGCAGGGGGCCGTCGTCAACGGCGGCCACATGTACCCGGAGTACATCCGCACGCTCTTCCAGGCCGCCAAGGAGCGCGGCCTGAAGCGGATGGTCGTCAGTCACCCCGACTTCGTCATCGGCGCCGAACCCGGCCTGTGCCGCGAGCTCGTGGGGCTCGGCGCGTTCGTCGAGCACGAGGTCGGGATGTACGACCCCGAGGGCCTCCAGAAGTGGGATCCGAAGCAGCTGCTGACGTGGATAGAGACGCTCGGGCCCGAACACATCGTGCTGGCTTCGGACTTCGGGCAGGCGGCCAACCCCAGGCCGGTGGACGCGTGGCTGCGGGTCGCCGGTGCGCTGCTCGACCTCGGCCTGCCGGAGAAGGACCTGCGGCTCATGGTCCGCGACAACCCCGCCTACCTGCTCGACCTCGACGCCTGAGCGAAAGGACAGCACCGTGTACGAAAAGGACGACCCCCGTTCCTCGCTCGCGACGGCGACCGCGACGGCCGCGCCACCGCCCGACGGCGGAGCGGCGATAGCGGCCGCGCAGTACTTCGACCTGCACCGCCTCGCCTCGGCCGACGGCTCGACAGGCGCGTCGGCCGACGGCTCAACCGGCGCCTCGGCCGACGGCTCAACCGCCCCGTCCGCAGCGGGGATTGCGGCGCCCGGCTCCTCGGGACCCCGTTCCTCGGCATCCGGCTCCTCGGCATCCGGCTCCTCAGGACCCGACGCCCGTACCGTCGTCGTCCGCGCCCAGAACGTGGTCCTCGCCCACACCGAGGCACGCGACGGCGACGACCTCGACAACGGGACGCTCGACGGCGAGCTGGCCGTGCTGGTCACCGCCGCGTCTCCCGCCTTCACGGTGCTCACCGGCGACGGCGCCACGCTCGTGGAGTCGCCCGGCCTCGTCGTCGTACCGCCCGGTGCCTCGCGGCTCACCGTGCACGGCGACGGGCCGCTCGTCCGGCTGGCCGAGGCCGGCGAACCGGAATGGCGCGACCGGGCCGTCAACGCCGGTGCCTACGCGCAGGACCACCCGCGCGTCGCGCTGCTGGAGCGGTGGCCGGAGCCCGTTGGTGCGCCCGGCGTGCGGTTCTATCCGCTCGCCGCCGTGCCGGACGACCCCGCGCGGTTCGGGCGCATCTTCCGCACCCGGTCCTTCATGGTCAACTTCCTTCCGGAGACGGCCGGTCCGCGCGACCCGCAGAAGCTCTCACCGCACACCCACGACGACTTCGAGCAGCTCTCGCTCGCGGTGCAGGGCCAGTACGTACACCACATCCGCACCCCCTGGCTGAACGACTCGACGGCCTGGCGCGACGACGAGCACGTACGGCTCGGCAGCCCGTCCCTCGCGGTGATCCCGCCGCCCACCGTGCACACCTCCGAGGCGAGCGATCCCGGCGTGAACCAGCTGATCGACATCTTCAGCCCGCCGCGCAGGGACTTCTCGCAGAAGCCGGGCTGGGTGCTCAACGCCGACGACTACCCGATGCCGTGAGCGGCCGACGACGCACGGGCGGCGGGCTGTTCGCGCCGGACCGTGCCACCACACCGCTCGGGACATGGCTGAAGATCGCCTCCGGGGAGCCCGCCGAGATCATGGCCTTCGCCGGGTTCGACTTCGTCGTGATCGACCTGGAGCACGCACCGCTCGACCTCCAGACCGCGTACCGGCTGATCAACTCGGCCGCCGCGCTGGGAATGACGCCCCTCGTCCGGGTGCCGGACAAGACCGCGTCGACGATCCAGAAGATCCTCGACGCGGGCGCCATGGGCGTCCTCGTGCCGCACGTCGACACCGTCGAGGAGGCCGACGCCGTCGGGCGGGCCTGCCGGTTCCCGCCGCACGGCGTGCGCGGCGCCGGCGGCACCAGCCGTGCCGGCGCGTGGGGGCTGCGCCCGAACGCCGACTATCTCGCCACGGGCAACGACGACGTGCTGTGCATACCGCAGTTGGAGAGCGTGGAGGCGGTCGGTGCCGCATCGCGGATACTCGCTCTCGACTCCGTCGACGCGGTCTTCGTGGGCGCCGCGGACCTGTCGATGTCGATGGGGTCGACGCCTTCCGCTCCGGAGGTGCTGAAGCTGATCGGCTCGGCGCAGGACGCGGCGCACGCCGCGGGGAAGCGCTGCGGGCTCGCGTTCGGCGGCGCACCCGGGCGGGCCGCCCAAGCGGTGCGCGACGGCTGCGACTTCGTGCTGCTCGGCAACGACACGTCGATGCTGGCGGAGGCCGCACGCGGCCTGGTCGCGGCCTTCCGGGAAGCGGACGTGCGCGGACCGGCCGCCGCCGGGGAGGCGGACTGATGCGCGCGGCCGGGAAGGTGGTCATCACCACCGCGGTGACCGGTTCCGTGAACGTGCCGTCCCAGAGCCCCTATCTCCCGCTGTCCGCGGAGCAGGTGGCCGAGGCGGCGCTCGGCGCGGTCGAGGCCGGGTCCGCCGTCGTGCACCTGCATGCCCGGCGCCCGGACGGGCGGCCCACGTTCGAGCCCGACGTCTTCGAGGAGATCGTCCGGCACATCACGGAGCGGACCGACGCCGTCGTGAACATCACCACCGGAGGTTCGCCGTCGATGACGATGGAGCAGCGGCTGGCGGCCCCCGTACGGCTGCGGCCCGAGCTGGCCTCGCTGAACATGGGCTCGATGAACTTCGTGTACTCGGGCATCGCCGACAGGGTGACCCACTGGAAGCACGACTGGGAGCGCCCCTACGTGCTCAACACCTACTCCCAGCCGTTCATCAACACCTTCGACTCGATCGAGCACATCCTGCGCACCCTCGGCGCCTTCGGCACGCGGTTCGAGTACGAGTGCTACGACATCGGGCACCTCTACTCCCTCGCCCACTTCCTCGAACGGGGCCTGGCGAAGCCGCCGTTGCTGATCCAGGGCGTCTTCGGCGTACTCGGCGGCATCGGGGCCCACCACGAGAACCTGGAGCACATGGTGCGCATCGCCGACAGGCTCTTCGGTGACGACTACGCCTTCTCCGCCTTCGCCGCCGGACGCGACCAGATGCAGTTCGCCACGCACAGCGCCCTGCTCGGCGGCCATGTTCGGGTCGGGCTGGAGGACAGCCTGTGGATCGGCAGGGGACGGCTCGCGGAGAGCAACGCCCAGCAGGTCAGGAAGATCCGCGCCCTCGTCGAGGGCCTGGACAAGCAGATCGCCGCACCGGACGAAGCACGCGCGATGCTCGCGCTGCGGGGCGCCGCGCACCCGTCCGGTACCGACGGCACGGCGGGCACGGCGGGCACGGCGGGCAGGGCCGACGTGAACAGCAGGGACAGCAAGGACAGCAGGGGCAGCCGGGACAGCACAGAGAACACAGAGAGCACAGACAGGAGCCGGGTCTCATGAGCACTCCGCCGCTCGACGGCAAGGTCGTCCTCCTCGTCGGCGCCAGCGCCGGCATCGGCGCCGACGCGGCGCGCGTCCTCGCCGAGAACGGGGCCGCCCTCATGCTCGTCGCACGAAGCAAGGAGCCGCTCGCCGCGCTCACCGACGAACTCACCGCCGCCGGGCACGACGTGGCGTTCACGGCCGGCGACGTCTCCGACGCGGCGAGCGTCGCCGCTTTCACCGACGCGACCGTCGCGCGGTTCGGGCGGCTCGACGGCGCGTTCAACAACGCCGCCACGACACAGGGCGGACGCCTCGACGCGGTCACCGAGGCGGAGTTCGACCGGATCATGGCCGTGAACGTGAAGGGCACCTGGCTGTGCATCCGCGAGGAGATACGCGTCATGGAGCGTCAGGGCTTCGGCTCGATCGTCAACGTCAGCAGCATCGGCGGGCTGCGCGGCAGCTCCGGCATGGGCGCCTACCAGGCCACGAAGCACGCGGTGATCGGCCTGACCCGCACCGCGGCCCACGACTTCGGGCCGCTCGGAATCCGCGTGAACGTACTGGCTCCCGGCCCGACCGAGACCCCGATGCTCGCCGAGACGCGACGGGCGATCCCCGGAGGCGTTGAGGCGCGGATCGCGGCGACGCCGCTGCGCAAGGCCGGGACGGGACCGGAGGTCGCGGAGACCGCGGCCTTCCTGCTGAGCGATCGCGCAAGCCACATCAGCGGTGTGGTGCTGCCGGTCGACGGGGGATTCACCGCCTGAGCGGCTCCGGTCCGGGAGGCCCGCGGGACGCCCGGGGCGGGGCAGACACACACGTGGCCCTGACCGGCGGATTACCAACGCCGGTCAGGGCCAAGGAGGTTGGTGTTCGTACGACGACGAACCCGGTACGCCGTCAGGGACTCGAACCCCGGACCCGCTGATTAAGAGTCAGCTGCTCTAACCAACTGAGCTAACGGCGCCTGCTCGGCCTTCGCAGACCGGCGAGAGAAATACTACCCCCTCCGCCGGGGTGCTGATGACCGAGCACGGTCAGGACTCAGATGGCCAGCGACAGCATGACCGGAGCCGCCTTCCGGCTCAGCGTCTCCGCCGCCTGACGCAGCCTGTGCGCGTGCTCGACGGGCAGCGACAGCGCGAGACATCCCACCGACGAACCGGCGGTCACCGGAACCGCCGCGCACACCGTGCCCACCGCGTACTCCTGTAGGTCCAGCACGGGGACCGTCGGGGGCTGTCTGTCCAGCGTGTTGAGCAGCAGCCTCTCGTCGGTGATCGTACGAGAGGTGAGCCGTGCGGTTCTGTGGCGGGCGAGATGGTCCTTGCGCCCGTTGTGATCGAGCTGCCCCAGAAGGCACTTGCCGATCGCGGTCGCGTGCAGCGCCGAACGGAAGTCGACCCACTCGTTGACCGCGGGCGTCGCCGGGGAGTCCGCGTGCCCCGTGACCTCCAGCTCGCCGTCCTTGTAGCGGCTGAGGTAGACCGCCGCGCCGACCGTGTCGCGCAGATCGGCGAGAGTGCGCTGAAGGCGTTCGTCCAGGGCGCGTTCGCGGTCGCCGCCCGAGCCGAGCAGCACCAGCGACTCGCCCACGACGTAGCCGCCGTCCGAGAGCCGCTCCGCGTAGTTCTCACGGCAGAGCATGGCGAGCAGATGCGCGAGATGGCCCGGCGGCAGCCCGGTCTCCTGGGAGAGGTCCGCTTCCGTGACGCCGTCGCGGTGCGCGGCGATCGCCTCGAGCACCCGCAGCGCGTACCGCACCGAGTGGAACGGCGCGGTTTGCTCCGGCCTCAGCGCCACGACGGACCTCCCTGGAGGTGTGACCGTTTGCGTCGTGACCGTCGCGTCCGGTCACGTCCGCTTCTCACGATAGCGGTCAACGGGTCGTCGGCAGGGGCTCGTTGACGCTATTTGGCATATGCGTTCTGGCGTACGCGGGGAGGTGCCGGACGTGCGGTGCGTGCCGCGTTTCCGCCTGCGCCGCGGGCGGCGCCCCGGTGCGCGCCGCCTTCCCCTTACGGCCGGGGGCGGGCATGTGTCACGGCCGCGGAGCGGGCACGCGCGCGGGGCCGTACCCGGCATCCCGGGTACGGCCCCGCGTCGGCTCGTCCGCGCCGCCGGCGCTACAGCACGGCGCTAAGGAACTCCCGCGTCCGCTCGTGCTCCGGATCGCTGAAGATCTGGGCAGGCGGGCCCGATTCGATGACCCGGCCCGCGTCGAACATCAGCACGTCGTCGGAGATGTCGCGGGCGAAGTTCATCTCGTGCGTGACGCACAGCATGGTGATGTCCGTGGTGTGCGCGATGTCCCGCAGCACGTCGAGCACGCCCGCCACCAACTCGGGGTCGAGCGCCGAGGTGACCTCGTCCAGCAGCAGCACCTGCGGACGCATCGCCAGCGCGCGGGCGATGGCCACGCGCTGCTGCTGGCCGCCGGAGAGCTGGCTCGGGTACTTGTCGATGTGCTCGGTCAGGCCGACGAGTTCGAGCAGCTCGCGGGCACGCTGCTCCGCCTCGTCCTTGGACAGGCCGAGCACGTGCACCGGCGCCTCGGTGATGTTCCGCAGCACCTTCATGTTGGGGAAGAGGTTGAACTGCTGGAAGACCATGCCGATCTTCTTGCGCACCTCGCGCGAGTGCGCCTCGCCCGCGGGCACCAGCTTCCCGTTCTTCTCCTCGTGGGTGAGGTACTCGCCGGCGACCTTGATCGTGCCTTCCTCCGGCTTCACCAGCGTCATCAGCAGCCGCAGGATCGTGGTCTTCCCCGATCCCGAGGGGCCGATGAGGGTGACGTGCTTGCCGGACGAGACGTCGAAACACAGGTTGTCGAGTACGACGTTGCTTCCGAACCGCTTGGTGACGTCCTTGAACTGGATCAGCTCACTGCCGTCGACGCTCGGGTTCTTGGTCTCTTTCGAAGTGCTGCTCTCAGTGGACAAGTCGACGCTCCAGAGCTCTCATCAGCAGGGATGCCGGGTATGCGATCAGGATGAAGACGATGCCGATGACCGTGACCGGCTCGGTCGGCTGGAAGGTCTCGGCGCTGAACTGACGGGCCTGGCCCAGCATTTCGAGCGCGCCGATGATCGCGATCATCGGCGAGTCCTTCAGCATCGCGATGACGTAGTTGCCCAGTGCGGGCACCACGCGGCGGATCGCCTGCGGCAGGATCACCGCGCTCCAGGTGCGGGTGCGCGGCAGGCTGAGCGCCGTGCACGCCTCCCACTGGCCGACGGGCACGCCGTCGATGCCTGCGCGGTATACCTCCGCCGTGTACGTCGAGTAGTGCAGCCCCAGACCGATGACGCCGGCCGTCAGAGAGGTGAGGGTGACTCCCCACTCGGGCATGACGAAGTAGAGGAAGAACAGCTGCACCAGCAGCGGGGTGTTGCGGATGAACTCCGTGATCGCGGTCACGGGCCAGGTCACGATCTTCAGGCTCGACCGCTGGGCGAGCGCCCAGACCAGACCGAGCGCGAAGGCCATGAGCGAACCCAGCACCAGCGCGTCGAGCGTGAGCACCACGCCGTCCCACAGGCGCGGCATGAAATCGCTGACTGCGGACCAGTCCCAAGTCATGAGGCACCTCCGGCGGTGGGAACGTCACGGGAGGCGTCGGCCTGGCGCGGCACGGCGGCCCCGCGCCGCGCACCGGGGCTCCTGCCGGCCGGGGCCTGGCCGATGCCCGCCTTCGCATGGCGCTCCAGTACGCGCATGCCGCGGGTGAGGACGAAGGCGAGTACGAAGTACATCACCAGGATGATCGTGTAGACGGGGGCGCTCTGCCCGGTCGCGTTGCGCACCAGCGAGGCGCCGAAGGTGATGTCCGCGACGCCCATGATCGAGACGAGGGCGGTGCCCTTGAGCAGCTCGATCAGCAGGTTGTTCGCGGGCGGGATCATCTCGGGCCACGCCTGCGGCAGCACGATCTTGGTGAGCCGCTGCCACGGGCTGAAGCTGAGCGCGATGCCCGCCTCCTGCTGCGCCGGTGCCACGGCCGCCAGCGCGCCGCGCACGATCTCCGATCCGTACGCGCCGTACGACAGGCCGAGCGCCAGGATCGCCGCCCACATCGGGACGAGCTGCCAGCCGAAGGCGACCGGCAGCACGAAGAAGATCCAGAACATCAGCACCAGGGCCGAGGTGCCGCGGAAGATCTCCATATAGGCACCGGAGATGAAGCGCACGGCACGCAGCCGGTGGGTGCGGGCGACTCCGACCACGAACGCCACGGCGGCGCCGAGGAGGGCGCTGAAGACGGTCAGCTGGACCGTCAGCCAGACGCCCTTCAGCAGGAGCTCCCACAGACCCCAGGTAAGGTCCGTCATTTGCAGCGCTCCTTCGCGGTCTTGGTCGTCATCTCCCGCTCGACGAAGCCGAAGGGCTTCATGACGCGGAAGAGCTCGCCGCTCTTCTTCATCTTGTGGAGCTCTTCGTTGAAGGCGTCGCGGAGATTGCTCTCGCTCTTGCGGAAGGCGAAGGCTCCCGTGCCGAGGTCGGGCTTGCCGTCCAGAGTCGGCACGAAGTCGTCGGTGTACTCCGTCTTTCCGCTCTTGGACTGCTTCACCACGTTCCGGACGGTGATCGCGGTGCCCGCGAAGACGTCCGCGCGGCCTCCCTGGACCTCCAGCAGACCCGCCAGCTGGTCCGGAAGCAGCTTGATCCCGCTCTTCTTGACCCCGGCGTCCACCGCGTAGTCGATCTCCGCATAGCCGACGCCGGTGGCGAGCTTGGCGCCCTTCTCGGCGATGTCCTTGTAGCTGTGCAGGCCCTTGGGGTTGCCCTTGCGCACGATGAAGGCGTCCCGCATCTCGTACTCGGGGTCGGCGAAGATCACCTGCTGGCACCGGTCCGGGTTGATGTACATGCCGGCGGCGACCACGTCGAACTGCTGGGAGTTGAGGCCCGGGATGAGCGAGTTGAACTCGGTGGGCAGCGGCTGCACGTTCTCGATGCCGAGGCGCTTGAAGATGATCCGCGCGATGGCCGGGGAGGAACCGGTCAGCTCACCGTTCTCGTCGATGTAGCTGTACGGCTGCTCCCCGGCGATGCCGAGCCTGACGTTTCCTTGTGCCCGCAGTCTCTCCAGCAGACCGCCCCCGTTTCCGGCTTTGGCGCTGGCCACGCGGCTGCACGCCGTGGTGGTGCCCAGCGTTCCGAGAGCCGCCAGCGATGCCGCACCCGCGAGCATCGAACGGCGTCCCAGACTTCTGCCGGTATTCCCGGCATTTCCGGTGTTTTTCCCTCGTGGTGGAGCCATGGGCGCGCAGCTACCCAGGCATTCGGAAGATATGCGGATCGTTTTCAGCCCTTGACCTGCTCGTTGTGGGCTTGACCGCTGCGCCACCATTGACACGTACGAACCACCACTGCACGACCCGGAGGCACGATGGCCGAGCGGTTCATTGAAGTGTCGTTGGACAAGCGGGGAGTGAGCTGCACGGCGAAGCTGCTCGACGACCGCGCCCCGATCACCTGCGAGGCCGTGTGGAACGCGCTGCCGCTCGGCGGCGACGTCTACCACGCGAAGTATGCCCGCAACGAGATCTATGCGCTGATCCCGCCGTTCGCTCCCGAGGAGCCGCCCCTCGAGAACCCGACGATCACCCCGATTCCGGGCGATCTGTGCTATTTCACCTTCACCGACACGCAGTTGAGCACGTCCTCGTACGGCTATGAGGCGGCGGCCGAGCAGCGGGGCAGCGAGGCCGCCCACGCCACCCGGTCCACCGTGATCGACCTGGCGCTCTTCTACGAGCGCAACAACCTGCTCATCAACGGCGACGCCGGCTGGGTGCCCGGCATCGTCTGGGGCTCGATCGTCGAGGGCCTCGACGCGATGGCCGAGGCCTGCCAGGACCTGTGGCGGGCTGGCGCGCTCGGCGAGACCCTCAACTTCCGCAGGGTGTAGGGGGGTTCGGCCCGGCCGGGCCGAACCCACGCGCCATGCCGGCCCCGCCGGACCGCCCGGTCCGCCGGGGCCGGCCGCGGTCACTCCGACCCGGCGAGGGCGGGGGCCGGCAGGTCCGCGGCCCCCGCCTCGTACAGCGCGTGCGAGGCCCGCAGCACGAGGTCGTCCCGGTGGCGTGCGGCCACCAGCTGCACGCCCATCGGCAGCCCGTCCCCGTCCAGCCCGCAGGGCACCGACGCGGCGGGCTGCTGCGTCAGGTTGAACGGGTAGGTGAACGGCGTCCACTGCGTCCACCGCCGGTACCCGGAGCCCTCCGGCACCTCCACGCCGGCCTCGAACGCCGTGCGCGGAATGGTCGGCGTCACCAGCAGGTCGTACGTCTCGTGGAAGAGGCCCATGCGCTTGCCCAGCGCCATCCGTACGTCCACGGCGGCCAGATAGTCGAGGGCGCTGCGCGCGGCCCCGTCCTCCGAGACCTCCCGCAGACCCGGGTCCATGGCCTCGCGCTGCTCCTCGGTGAAGTGCTGGGTGACGCGCGCGGCTCCCGCGAACCACAGGGAGTGGAAGGCCTCGATCGGGTCGTCGAAGCCGGGGTCGGTCTCCTCGACCACCGCACCCAACTCCTCCAGCCGCTCCACCGAGCGCCGCACCGCGGCGGCGACCGCGGGCTCGACCTCGACCCGGCCGCCGAAGTCCGGCGAGTACGCGACGCGCAGCCCGCGCACCCCGTCCTTCACCGCCTCGCGGAAACTGCCTTGCGGCGGCGCGAGTTGCGACCAGTCGCGGGCGTCCGGCGCCGAGATCACATCCATCAGCAGCGCCGCGTCCGCCGCGTCCCGGGTCATCGGGCCCACGTGCGCGAGGGTGCCGAAGGCGCTCGCGGGATAGATCGGCACCCTGCCGTACGTCGGCTTGAGGGCGAAGATCCCGCAGAAGGCGGCGGGGATGCGCACCGAACCGCCCGCGTCCGTGCCGAGGGTGAGCGGGCCCGCGCCGAGCGCCACCGCGGCCGAGCCGCCGCCGCTGGAGCCCCCGGCCGTACGGGAGACGTCGTACGGATTGCGGGTCACGCCGTGCCGGGGGCTGTCCGTCACGCCCTTCCAGCCGAACTCGGGCGTCGTGGTCTTGCCGACGAAGACTGCCCCCGCCTCCCGCATGCGCGCGACCGACGGGGCGTCCTCCTCCCAAGGGCCGTCCGCCGAGGAGGACCAGGAGCCGCGGAGCGTGGGACCGCCGCGCAGCAGCAGGATGTCCTTCACCGTCACCGGCACGCCTTCGAGCGGGCCCTGCGGTTCGCCACGGCGCCAGCGCTCCGCGGACTCGTGGGCCTGGGCGAGCGCGGTGTCGTGGTCGATCCGTACGAAGGCGTTGACATGGGGCTGCACCTTCTCGGCCTGTTCCAGCGCGGCGCGGGTGGCCTCGACGGGGGAGAGGTCTCCGCTGCTGAATCCGTCGAGGAGCCGTACGGCGGTGAGGCTGCTGAGATCCGACATGGGTGCCTTTCAAGTCGTGGCCGGATGGCCGGGGTTGCCGGATGGCCGGCGGGTCCCGCGGCGTGGACGCCGCCGCGGTGCCCGTCGGACGGATCGGGAGAGGAGAGGCGGCCCTCGCGGAACCGGCGGGCGGTACCGCGAGGACCGCCGGGGCCCTCGGGGCCGTCATGGGACGCCACTGAGAGGTCAGGGAAAGTGAGAGGTCGGGCGAGGCGAGGTCAGGGAGAGGAGAGGCCGAGGCGAGGAGAGGTCGGGGGAGCGGGACGGTTCGATCAGGGTGCGCGGCCGGGGCGCTCAGGTCGAGGGGACGTAGCCGAGGTCCTTGTCGACCACGTTCAGCAGGGGCTCCCCTGCCTCCCAGCGGTCGAAGTTGTCGAGGAACTGCTCGGCGAGGTCGTCCCGCCACCCGATCGTGTCCCCGCTCATGTGCGGGGAGACCAGCAGCCCGGGCACGTCCCACAGTTCGCTGTCCCCGTCGAGCGGCTCCTGGGCGAAGACGTCCAGCGCCGCACCCGCGATCCGGCGGCCGGTGAGCGCGGCCACCAGGTCCCGCTCGACGACGTGCTGTCCGCGCCCGACGTTGATGAAGTGCGCGCCCGGCTTCATGCGCGCGAAGGCCGAGGCGTCGAAGAGCCCGCGGGTGGACTCGGTGAGCGGTGCGACGCACACGACCCAGTCGGCCTCGCCGAGCAGCCCGTCCAGCGCGCCGTTGCCGTGGACGCGTCCGAAATCCGGGTCCTGGGCACGTTCCGTACGGCCGACGAGGTCGACGGAGACGCCGAGCGCCTGGAGCGTGCGGCCGACAGTTCTTCCAATTGGTCCAGACCCTACGACAACGGCTCGGGAGCCGCTTACCCTTTTTGTCTCCCGGTGCTTCCATCGACGTTGCCGCTGCAATTCCCAGCTGCCCCGGAAATCCTTGGCCATGGCTAGAACGAGGCCCGCCACGTATTCGGCGATGGGCTGATCGAAGACCCCTCTCGCGTTTGTGACGACCGTCTCAGGAGAAGCAGCAAGCTCCGGCAGCAGACGGTCGACTCCGGCGCTCGGGGTGTGCACCCAGCCGGGCCGCCTTCCGGGCCCCGGCCACGCGTGCCGGACGGCGTCCGAGAGGAAGTCCCACACGAGCAGTACGTCGGCCTCGGGTAGCCTCTCCACCAGGCCTTTCTCATCTGTGTGCACCACGCGGGCACGGCCCGCGAGCCGGTCGAGCCGGGGCAGTGGATCGTCGTCGAGGACGAGGAGTACGGGCTGGGTCATCGGCAGGAAACCACTTCGTAACGGCGGTGCGGTGGACTGTGCGGAACGGCTCGAATCCAGGGCGCCAAGTTGGCGTAGATGCAAGGATTGACCACGGTAGGTAGCGCGAACTACGGTCGTCAATGAAGGCATCTGTCCCGGCGTTCCGGCTAATGACCGGCTTTCATTTTTCCTTTTGGCCGTAGGCCACCCCTCCGTTCTTTGGGGCTCACCCATGGATGTCTCCTTCCTCGGCGGACCGCAGCCACAACGCGGTGTCGGAATCGTCGCCCCGTTCGACTTCGCACTCGACCGCGAGCTGTGGCGTTGGGTGCCGGACGATGTGTCTCTGCACCTCACCCGAACCCCTTTTGTGCCGGTCGAGGTGAGTCTCGATCAGGCCCGCCTCGTCAGTGAGCACGCGACGCTCCGCGAGGGCGTCCAGGCCCTGTGCGCCGTGGCCCCCGAAGTGGTGGCCTACGCGTGCACGTCGGGCAGTTTCGTCGGCGGCACCGTCGGCGAGTCCTCCATGACCGCGGCCATGGAGGACGCCGGCGAGATGCCCTCGCTGACCACCTCCGGAGCGCTGCTGGCGGCGCTTCAGGAGATCGGCGCCCGGCGCGTTGCCGTCGTCACCCCCTATACGAAGTCGGTCACCGACTCGCTGGAGGACTTCCTCGGCGAGGCGGGCATCGCGGTCACCGGTCGCAGCTATCTCGGGCTGACGCGGGAGATCTGGCGGGTGCCCTACCGGGACGTCGTGGACATGGCCCGCGACGCCGTCGCCGGCGACGCCCCGGACGCCCTGTTCATCAGCTGCACCAACCTGCCGACGTACGACGTCATCCCGCAGCTGGAGGCGGAGCTGCGCATGCCGGTGCTCTCGGCGAACCAGGTCACGCTCTGGGAAGCGCTGCGCCGCATCGGCAAGGAGGCGGTGGGCCCGTACCAGGCGCTGGTCGACCCGGTGGCCCGCCGCGGTCCCGCGGCGATGGCCGCGTCGTCGACGCTGCCGGTCAGCAGGCCCGAGGAGCCGGCGGAACCGGCCGCTGCGGCCGGGCCCGTCGAATCGGTCGAGTCGCTGGAGCCCGCGGAGCCGGCGGTGCTGCCCGTCGAGCCGGAGGCTGCGCTGGCGAGCGCGGGCACCGAGAGCGGCGAGCCGCTGGAGGGGTACGACCAGGGCTTCGCCTCCGGCCATACGGACGAGTGGGGCGGCGGCAGCCAGCCGCCGGTGTGATCTCCGCCCGTGTGAGATGCGGCACCCCGCCTCCGCGGGGTGCACTACCGACAACCAGGCGCCGGGCGGAGAGTCCGGCGCCGTTCCGTGCCCGCGGCCCCTTCCCGTACGTCCGTGCGTGATCGCGCGCACGGATACACGGCCGGGGGCGTGAGCCACACTCGGCAGGGCGTGGGACGAACGGCGCCGGGCGGCACACCAACGGGCATATACGGCACGTACGAAGCGCTCCGCCCCGAGTTCCGGACCGGCCCCGCCCCGGCTGGGATCGAGAGCCCGAGACCAGACCCAGAACCAGAACCAGAACCGGACCCCAGCACATCCGACGACGCTTCAGGAGGCGTAGATGGCAGACGCGGCAGCACAGTCGCAGGCGGTGGGATTCCTCTACCCGGGCTTCTCGGCGGAGGACGACTACCCGCGGCTTGAGCGAATCCTCTCGGACGCCGGCGCGGACGTCCGGCTGCCGCTCGTGCACACCGACATCGGCGAGGACGCCCACCGTGCTGACGCCCTGCTGGAGATGGGCTCGGCGAAGCGTCTCGCCGCGAAGGTCGAAGAGGTCAAGGAGTACGGCGTCCAGGCCGTCGTGTGGGCGTGCACCAGCGCCAGCTTCGTCTTCGGCTGGGAGGGCGCGCACGAGCAGGTGCGCGAGCTGTCCGCCACGGCCGGGCTGCCCGCGTCCAGCACGTCCTTCGCCTTCGCCCATGCCGTACGGGCGCTGGCCGCGGAGCGCGTCGCCATCGCCGCGACCTACCCGGAGGACGTCGGCGAGCTGTTCACCGCCTTCCTCAAGGCGGCCGGAAGCGAGGTCGTCTCGATGCGCGGCAGCGGCATCATCACCGCCGCCGAGGTGGGCACCTGGGGCAAGGACGAGGTGCTGGCCCTCGCCCGCGGCGGCGACCACCCCGAGGCGCAGGCCGTGCTGCTGCCGGACACCGCGCTGCACAGCGCCGCGTGGATCGAGGACGTCGAGGACGCCCTGGGCAAGCCGGTGCTCACCGCGAACCAGGTCACCGCCTGGGAGGGCCTGCGGCTGCTGGACGTCTCGGTGCGCTGCCCGGCGCTGGGCACGCTCTTCACGGCCTGATCACGGCCTGATCCGGCCCGGGGCGCCGCGCCAGAACCGGCAGTCCGGGAAGAGAACGGGAAGAGAAAGGTGCCGCCCGCCGTTGACGCCGCTGGACGTACCACCAGCGAGCGGAGGGCGGCACCCGTGAACGAGGGCAACGCCACAGGCGGCAGCGCGGCGAGCGACGGGACCGGCGACGGCACCCGGGCCGGTGCCGGGAACGGCGCAGGATACACGGAGCACGGCCCCGGCGACGGTATCCGCGGCGAGACGAGGGGCTCCGCCCCCGTACCGCTGTCGGTCCTGGACCTGGCGAACGTCGGCACCGGCTTCACCTCGCGTGACGCGCTGCTCGCCACCGTCGAGACCGCGCGCCTCGCCGAGCGGCGCGGCTTCACCCGCTACTGGGTCGCCGAGCACCACTCCATGCCGGGCGTCGCCAGCTCCTCGCCGGCCGTGATCCTCTCCCACCTCGCCGCCCGTACCGACCGCATCCGGCTCGGCTCGGGCGGCGTGATGCTGCCCAACCACGCACCGCTCGTCGTCGCCGAGCAGTTCGGCACCCTGGAGGCGCTGGCCCCCGGCCGAGTCGACCTCGGGCTCGGACGTGCGCCCGGCACCGACGGCGCGACGGCCGCGGCGCTGCGCCGTACGGACCACCTCCGCGAGGGCGCGGACGAATTCCCGCAGCAGCTCGCCGAGTTGATCCGCTTCCTCGACGGCAGTTTTCCCGACGGACACCGCTACTCCCGTATCCACGCGGTGCCGGGCCCGGTGCAGGGCGAGGTCTCCAGGCCGCCGGTGTGGCTGCTCGGCTCGTCCGGTTTCAGCGCCGAACTCGCGGGCCGGCTGGGCCTGCCGTTCGCTTTCGCACACCACTTCTCTTCCCGCAACACCCTGCCCGCGCTGGACCTCTACCGCGAGAGCTTCACCCCCTCCGCCGTACTGGACGAGCCGTACGCGCTGATCGGCGCCGCCGCCCTCGCCGCCGACGACGAGGCGCAGGCCCGCCGGCAGGTGCTCAGCGGTGCCCTGGCCATGCTGCGGCTGCGCACGGGACGGCCCGGTCTGGTGCCCACGCCGGAGGAGGCGGAGGCGTACCCCTTCAGCTCGGCCGAGCGCGACTTCGTGGACAGCTGGCTGGCCAACGTCACCCACGGCACGCCGGATGCCGTACGCGACGGGCTCGACGCCCTCGTCAAGCGCACCGGCGCGGACGAGCTGATGCTCACGGCCAATGTGCACACGCCCGCGGCCCGTGTCCGTTCCTACGAACTGATCGCGGACGCCTACGAGTTGCCGTGACCGCGGGGACGGGCGCCCCGGCCGGGCCCGGTCCTTACCGGAACCCCGTGCCCGGGCCGCGCCCGTCCGTACGGCCCCCGTACGGCCGCCGCCGGAAGGGGAAGCGGCGGCGGCCCGCTCTGTGCGGCGGTGCCGCTCAGCGCAGAGTGCGCTCAGTCTCAGTGCAGCAGCGCCGCGACGCAGTGCGCCGGCATCGGCTTGGCGTAGTGCCAGCCCTGCCCGGTGTCGCAGCCGATGCGGCGCAGCCGGTCGGCCTGCACGGGACTCTCGACGCACTCCGCGGTCACGGTCAGGCCGAGCTGGTGCGCGAGCTGTACCAGCGCCGTGACGATCGTCTCGTCCGCCGGGTTGGGATGCTTCGCCGCGCGGAAGCCCGACACGAAGGTGCCGTCGAGCTTCAGCACCCGCACGGGGAGCCGGCTGAGATACGCCAGGTTCGAATAGCCGGTGCCGAAGTCGTCGATGGCGATGCGCACACCCATCTCGCTCAGTGCCTGAAGCGCCTGGAGCGGGCGCCCGGCGGAGCCCATCACCGCGGACTCCGTCAACTCCAGCTGGAGCAGCCCCGAGGGCAGCCCGGTCTCCTCCAGCACTCGGCGCACGTCCGCGACGAGGTCGGAGTCCCACATCTGCCGCACGGCCACGTTGACGCTCACGTACACCGGCGGGCCCGGGTGGCCGAGCATCCAGCTGCGCGCCTGGCGGCACGACTCCTCAAGGACCCAGCGGCCCAGCGGCACGATCGCGCCGTCCTCCTCGGCGAGACCGATGAAACGGTTCGGTCCGAGCTTGCCGAACTGCGGATGCTGCCAGCGCACCAGCGCCTCGACGCCCACGAGCCGGTCGTCGCAAAGACCCACGATCGGCTGGTAGTCCAGCACGAACTCGCCCCGCTCGACGGCCCCGCGCAGAGCCGACGACAGCGCCTGACGGGTCATCCGGTGCGCGTTGCGCTCGGGGTCGAAGAGGGTCCAGCGGGCCTTGCCGTCGGCCTTCGCCCAGTACAGCGTCGTATCGGCGGCCTGCATCAGCTCCGTCGGACCCGTGCCCTCGGCCTCACGCTCGACGACGCCGATGCTCGCGGAGACGGTGAGCCGCTGCCCGCCCAGGTCGAAGGGCTGCTGAAGGGATCTCAGCGCGGAGTCGGCCAGGGCGGTCAGCTGCTCCGTACCGGTCGAGCCGTCCACGAGCAGCGCGAACTCGTCGCCGCCGAGCCTCGCCGCGAGATGCCGCTGGCCGCCGTCCTCCGCGCACTGGATGAGGCGGCGGGCCACGGCATCGAGCAGTTCGTCGCCGACGCGGTGGCCCAGGGTGTCGTTGACGGCCTTGAAGCCGTCCAGGTCGATGTAGCAGATGCCGACGCGGCCGGTCGCCGTGTCGGAGAGCGCGGTCGCCAGCCGCTCGAAGAACAGGGTGCGGTTGGGGAGCCGGGTCACCGGGTCGTGCATCTGGAGGTGTCGCAATCGCTCGCGCAGATCGCGCTGCTCGCTGACGTCGGCCACCGACAGCAGCGTCTCGCCGTCGTGCGCGGTGGGCACCAGCGAGATCTCGGCCCACAGGGTGTGCCCGTCGGGGTTCTTCAGCCGCCGGGTGCAGCTGACGTGGGGGATCTCGCGCACGGCGCACGTGCCCGTGCCCGCGCCACCGCCCGGACCTCCGCCCGGACCGGCAGCCGGGCCGCCGCCCGGACCGGCGCCCTGGCCCGGGGCCGCGCTCGTACCCGTGCCGTTGCCCGCGGCGCCCGTGCTCGCGCCACCCGCGCCCGCGGCGCCCGAACTCGCCGTCCCCGTCCCGGAGTTCGCGCCCGCGCCGTCGTCGTCGTCGCTCCTGCGGGGTGCCAGCGGGTACGGTGCGGCGGCTCCGGCGAGCCCCTTGCGTACCACGCTCCCGTCGAGGCCGAGCGAGGGCAGATCCGTCACGGACGTGGCGACGAGCGATTCGGGCGCGGCGCCCAGCAGCGCGCCGAGCGCGTCGTTGGCGCTGACCACCCTGCCGTCGCGGTCGACGATCGCCATCGCGAGGCGGGCGGCGTTGAACGCGGCCCGGAAGTCGCTGTCCCGCTTCCGGCCCCGCCACTCCGCTCTGCCGTGCCTGCCGCCTCGGACGCGGCTACGGTGAGTGATTTTCTGCGGTGAAGTCCCGGTGGTCTCGCCGGAGTTCCTGCCCGGTCCTTCGATGGGTCCGTTCACCAATCGCTCCCGCCGGGGGGCTCGTCGCGTGCGGATCGGCCGGGCGGTCGGCCCGAGTTGCTGCATGGCGATCCGCGCTGGAAATGTGCCGATCATAGAGGTTCGGGCGCGAGCGGAGCCAGCAACCACGGCGTCCCACCGGGGCGTTGGTGCGCGTGGGACGTAAGTGTGAACGCGAGGGTGACCGCTCCGGCAGGAGTGCGGGAACGGGCTCGATCGCGTAAGGCTGCGCATCACACACAGTAGCCATATTGCCGCTCACGCGCTTGGTCTAACGGAACAGGACTTAGCGGACATTACGGGCAAGGGTTGAAGGGACCCTGATTCCCGTCCCGGTGAGGTCCACACGTGGCGCGTTCGACGAGGCACGGACTGCGGAGACTCCCCTCCGTGCGACGCGGATGGCGCCGTGCCGGAGCGGTCCTCATGGCACTGACGGCCTTCATAGGGATGGGGCTCTTCGCGGGGCCGATCACCGCCGTCGCCGTCGCGGCCCCGTGCGCCCTGCCCCGTACCGCAGCCCACCACTCCCTCGGCGTGGACAGCTGGGACCCGGCCTATCCGCGGCCCCGGCACCGCATAGACGCCGCGATGCTCTTCCTGTCCTTTCCGGACTCCCGTCCGCTCACCACGCCCCGCGAGCTGGCCGCCGACCACTTCCCGGCCACGTCCGACTTCTACAGACGCGCGTCCTACGGCAAGTTCCGGCTCCACGCCCATCCCGGGAAGCACTGGATCCGGATGCCCTCCAGCTCCCGCTCGTACGGGATAAGGCGCGACTGGGACGAGAAGCAGCGCAGCGACTATCTGCGCGACGCCGTCGCGGCGGCGGATCCCGACGTCGACTTCAGCAGATACGACCTGGTCTACCTCGTGGCCGACCCGGACGCCCAGGGCGTCGACTCCGACGCGACGAAGGTCGTGAACTTCGACACTCCCATCGAGGCCGACGGCACCGAACTGCGGCGCCTCGTAACGGTCTTCGAGCAGAGCCCGCCCGACCGGCACGTGCTCGCACACGAGACCGGGCACGCCTTCGACCTGCCGGACCTGTACCAGCGGCCGGCCTCGGGGATGGCCGACTGGGACACGTATGTCGGCGACTGGGACCTCATGGGCAGCCAGTTCGGGCTCGCCCCCGATCTCTTCGCGTGGGAGAAGTGGAAGCTCGGCTGGCTGACCCGGCACAACGTCGGCTGCGTGCCGTCCGGCGCCGGAACCACCACGCAGACGCTCCGCCCGCTGGGGATGAATCCGCTGGGGAGCCGCGGGGACCGGCGGCTGGCAGTCGTACGCACGGGGCAGTACGAGGCGCTGGCGATAGAGGCCCGCGATTCAGAGGGCAACGACCGGGGGCTGTGCGCCGAGGGCGTGCTGCTGTACTGGGTGCGCAGCGACAAGGCCTCCACCTACGGGCCCGTGAAGGTGGTCGACGGGCATCCGGGCACCCACGGCTGCTCGGACGGCTCGGTCTATCCGTCGCTGGCGGACGCGCCGCTGGGGCAGGGCGACTCGTATGAGACCGGGCACGGGGGCGGGGTGCGGGTCGAGGTGACGGGGCGCACGGCGGGCGACGGGTGGCGGGTGAAGGTGACGCGCAAGGGCCGCGAGACATGAGGGCGGGACCCGAAGACCGGGCCTGAACGGATTCGGGAGGCCGGTGCGCGGGCTCGCGGCACACGCCGAAGGCCCCCTCGCCTCGGGCGAGAGGGCCTTCGATGTGCACGTACGCCGTCAGGGACTCGAACCCCGGACCCGCTGATTAAGAGTCAGCTGCTCTAACCAACTGAGCTAACGGCGCCTGGTGACGTCATAGACCCTAGCATCACGGTCCGCAGTTCCGGAAATCGGTTCTTCGGCGCTCGCGGGCCCCCGACCTGCACGTACGGAAGCGTGTGGATACGGGGCACGGCGCCGCCCGCCGGAGCGCAGGCAGGCGCGGAGCAGGACCGCGGGGCCGGGCAGCCAGGGGTGGCGGACGTCGGGGGCGACGAGCCAGCGGGACGGGCTGGGCGGTCGGCCCTCGTGGTCGCCGTGGAGGGCGGGGATGGTCACGGAGTCGCCGCGGTCGAGGCAGATCAGCGAGGGGAACGTTTCCGCAGCGGCGGCCGCACCGGGCCGCCGCCACTCTCCCCAGTTCAGAAGGGCGGGCAGGCGCTGGGCCGTGCCCACGGCGGCGAAGAGCAGCAACCGGCCGCGGTGCACGGCGACGGGCCCGCTGCCGGGCCCGCTGGCCCATAAGCGCTCAAGGATCAGACGGCCCGCGAGGGGAGGCGCGCTCACCACGTCGAAGGCCGTGCCGCACGGCAGGACGCTGGGGGACTCGGGCCGGTGCAGCCAGAGCGCGTGCACGCTCGCGGTCAGGGTGCAGGCGGAGGCGAGCCAGTCGGCTCCGGCCGGGGTCACGCGGGACGCGTCGGGGACCGCGGAGTTGTTCGTACGGGGCGGGACCTGGCCGGAGGATAAGTCGAGGGTGCTGCCGGGGCCGGGGCTGCCGTGGTCTTCGGTGACGGTGCGGCAGGCGGGATCGCCGGTGCTGCCGGGAGTGCCGGTGAGACCGCGTACGCCCGGGGTGCCGGGGACGCCGGTGACACCGGCGGAACGGATGTGCTGCGGGGCGGTGTCCCGCTGCCAGTCACTCATGAAGACAGATGTACAGGACATGCTGTGCTCTTTTGTACCTTGCGCAGAAAATGGGGCAAGCGGTTTCGGAGTGGCGTACTGTGCACGCCCGGCATGCGCCCGATGACGGGATGCGACCGCGAGACACCGCGAGACGCGGAGCAAGGGGCGGAAAGGGCAGGCAAGGGGCGCTTTTCTTTCCGGCCGCCGGGCCGCTGCCGTACTACGCCGGAACCGGGCGTCCGCGCCGCACGGCGCCGGGCGCCGCCGCTCACCGCTTCCTCGTGTGCCCGCCGCCCCTACTGCGGCCCGCGGTCCTCGAGAAGCTCGCGGCCGAACTCGATCATCTTGCGTGCGTAGTCCTCCGACCAGTCGCCCCGCTCGGCGACGGCCGCGTCCGAGAGCCGGTCGAACCGCTTGGGGTCGGCGAGCTGCGCCGCCGCCATCGCCTGGAACTCCACGGCACGGTCGGCCGCCGCACGGAAGGCGAGCGCCAGCTCCGTCGAGCGCTCCAGCAGCTCGTGCGGGTCCGTGATGGTGTCCAGGTCGAAGAACTGCTCGGAGTCCTCCCTGGGCTCGGAGGGCTCGAAGAGCAGGGGAGCCGGGCGGCGGAAGCGCGGGGCGCTCCCGCGCGGATCCGGAGCCGAATTCGGCTCGGGCATGTGCCTACCTCCATATGTCATCGCGGTCGTCAGCCATTGTCCCGCTACGGCCGCCCGTTGTGCCAGGTCGCACGTGTGCGTACTACGGCACACCGGGGCGGCGGGGCTCCGGGGCGGCGGGCTCACCCGTCCCACGGCACCGCGTGGGCCGACAGATGCGCCAGGACCGCGTGATTGGCCTCCCAGCCGTCCGGGAACTTCACGGTGACGCCGAGCTGGACCGGCTCCGTGGCGGGGTGGTCGTCGAGCAGCCGTGGAACGCCCGCGCGGCAGACCACGACGCACGCGTGCCTGTGCCGCGAGGTCAGCACGCACAGCCTGCCCGTCTCCAGGTGGAACGCCGTCGCGTCGGGGCGGCCGGAGAGCGGGTGGAGCACGACCGTCACGTCGAACTCCCGGCCCTGGAGCCGGTTCGCGGTGTCGACGGTGACGTCCGCGGCGTGCAGCTCCTCGGGGAGGCCGAGCCCCGCCAGCGCGGCCCGTACCGCCGCGGCCTGGTCGCGGTGCGCTGTGCCGACGGCCACGCGGGCGGCGGTCAGCGGGGCCGCGGCCGTGGAGCGTTCGTCGGTGGTGGCGCCGCCGCGGGTGAGCAGCCGGCCCACGACGTGTGCGACGGCGGCGACGGCCTCCGGGTCCGTACGCGGCGTCAGACGTGCCGGAAGCTCCAGCAGGCCCCAGCCGGAGCCCGCCGCCTCGTCGATCACCCGGTCCGCCGCGGAGCCGTCCCCCTCGGAGTCGAAGACGAGCCGCCGGTCTCCGGGGCCGCTGCCGCTGCGGAACGGCGTGTACGGATAGAACGCGTCCGAGACCGGCGGCGCCGCCGACGCGGGGAGCCGCCACGAGACGGGCAGCCGGTGCTGCGGCAGATCCGGGTTGTGGGACAGCAGCGTCGTCACGGCGCTCGCGGACGGATCGTGCGTGAGCCCCGCCCACTGCTCCGCACCGACCTGGCTGAACGGGTCGAGCTGGCCCGGATCGCCGACGAAGAGCGCGCGCTCGAAGAGACCGGCGACGGCGAGCAGGGCGTCGGAACGCATCTGGTACGCCTCGTCCACGATCGCGTGCGCCCACGGCGCCTTCTCCGGATCCCGCTTCACCCAGGCCCACTTGGCCGCCGTGGAGAGCACGACCGGCAGCGACGCGAGGTCGCCGATCTTCGCGGAGGGGACGACGGACGGGTGGTCGTCGAGCGCGGGATCGTATGGGTGCGACTCGCTGCTGTGCAGCCGTCCGACCGGGAGCTCGGGGTCGGCGGCGGCCAGCCGGGCGGTGAGGTCGTCGACCTGTGCGTTGGTCTGGGCGATCACGATCAACGGCCGTCCGGCCGCGGCCAGTTCGCGTGCGGCGCGTACGACGAGGGTCGACTTGCCCGCGCCCGGAGGGGAGTCGACGACGACGCCGCGGCCGGTGCCGTGGAGCGTGTCGTGGAGGATCGCGTCGGTGGCGCGGGCGGCGGCGTCGCCGGGCGGGACGCCCTGGTCGCCTTCGGCGGCACCCTCATCGGCACCCTCATCGGCACCCTCACCGGCATCGGCACTGGGGGCGTGCGGGCGTGCGGGCGCGCTCACAGCAGGTCCTCACTGGTCACGGGGTCGGGGTCGGGGTCGGGGTGGGGGAGCGCCGGCTGTGCGGCTGCGGATCCGGTGCCGCCCGGCGTGACAGATCCGTCTGCCGTGCCCGTGCCGCCCGCCGTGCCCGTGCCGCCCGTCGTGCCCGTACCGTCCGCTGTTCCCGTGGGCGGGGCGACCGCCGGCGGGCCGCCGTGCGTCCAGGGCGTGTCCTCCATCTCCGGCAGGTCCGGGCCGCCGCGCGGCGAGTGCTCGAAGAGCGTCCAGCACAGCCGGTCGCCCTTCTCCGGCACCGTGCCGGGCGCGGGCTCCTTGCCGCGCCCCATGCCCCCGGTCAGCCGCAGCGTCAGCAGGCCCGGCTCGTGCTCGTCCGCCGCCACGAACTCGGCGCTCTGGCGGGCGCCTTCGTCCAGCGTCCGGTGCGCCTTGGCACCGGGGACGAGATGCGGACGGTCGTCCGTGCGCAACGTGACCAGGGGGCGGGGCATCTGGCGCTTGCCTTCCGAGTACGCCGGTTCCACGGCCGTGACCTCTCCCGCGAACGCCTCACCCGCGAACCGCCGTTCGGCCATCACGAGCGGATCGTCCAGCGCTTCCTGCGCCTCCAGCCGCGCCTGTTCGCGCTCGCGCTGTGCGAGCTTCGCGGCGGCCGTCACGGCGTCGTCGCGGCGGGGCTGCGGCGGCTCCCCGCCGCGCACCCGGTCGCGGTGCGCCGTATAGGACCAGCGGTCGCGCTTGAACCGCTCCGCCACATGCCCGCCCTCGGGCAGCGTCCGCAGCAGGCCGATGCCGCGCCACACCGCGTCCCAGGAGGGGCGGAGCTGGGAGGCGATCAGCTCGCGCACCTCGTCCTCGGCACCGGGCAGGCCCGCGTCGAAGCGGTCGATCGCCGGTGCCAGCAGCCTGTTGTCGAACGCCGGGTCGGTGGCCGGGCCCGCGGGCGGGCACACCAACTGCCCCGCCGCGTCCCGCTCGACCTCCGCGCGCAGCGCCGCCTCGCCGCCGCTCAGACCGTCCGGCGGGTCGATCCACGCCAGCAGCGCGCCCAGGTGCTGGTCCTCCAGCGAGCTCTGGCCCGTGGCCCAGTGGCGCGTCAGCAGGTCGGTCATCGACAGCAGCAGCGAGGAGCCGGGCACGCGGGCCCGTTCACCGTACTGCGTCAGCCACCGGCCGAGCAGCGGCACGCGCGGCGGAGCCGGATAGGGCGCCTCCGGGTCCTCCTCGGCCGTACGGCGGAAGCGCATGGACCGGCCGAGCAGCCGCACGAAGTCGGCGCCGGGACCGTTGGGGACGATCAACTGGGGTGCGTCCGCGCAGAGTTCGACCTGGACCGTGACCTTCTTGCCGGACTCCGGGTCGGTCTCCTTGCGCTCCTCCCACTCGACGTCGTCCTCCGCCGACTCCACGTGCGGCAGGACGACTTCGGCGAGGCGGGCGAGGAAGGCGAAGCGCAGATCGCGGTCCCGCGGCTGCGGCACGATCAGCAGCTCGGGCCGCTCCCGCTCGGTGCCGACCAGGGCCCCGAGCGGGGCTCCCGCCTCACCCGCGGTCGTCAACGGGACGAAGACCAGGGGCCGTTCGGCGAGATGCCGGTGGCGCACGGTCGTCCTGGGCTGTGCCCGCCCGGCCGCCGCGGCCTCCATCCGGGCGAGCGCGGACATCAACGACACGGCGTCTCCCGGCAGTCGGGCGGATCCGCACGGACGGTACGGGCCGGGGCGGCGGTCAGCACGGGGCGCCTCCCAGGGCTTCCGCGCGGAGGCTCGCGGCCCGCCGCAGCGCGGCGACCGCGGGCCCGTCGGGGTCCGTATGGGCGTCTGCACGGGAGTCCGTATCTGCGTCCGCTGGCGTGGCCGTGCCCGCCTCGGCGGGGGCGGGCGTATGCGTCGCAGCACCCGGGTCCTCACGCGTGTCCGTCCGTACACCCGCCGCCCGCAGCACCGAGTCGATCGTCGTGAAGCCGCCCAGCTCACCGCGCACCGACCGGCCCAGCGACTCCACCGCGCCGGCGGCGCGCGCACGGTCGCGGCAGTGGAAGGCCAGCTCGCAGGTGGCGAGGCACTCCGGCGCGTAGGCGGCGGGCACCGACTCGACCGCGGCGGTCAACTCGGGCGCGGGCAGGGCCGGATCGAAGACCGTCCCCGCCGGAAGCTCCGCCGCGATCTCCTCCAGGCGGGTGAGACGCGCGAGTTGACGCCGGGTGCTGGCGCGCTGCTTGCGGATGTCGACGCCGTGAGCAGTGGGCAGGTTGGAGAAGTCCTTAGGGCACACCAGCAGCGCCTGCTCGCGCACCGTCCCCTCCACGCCCGCCTCTTCGAGCGCGAGCGCATACACCGCCGCCTGCCGGGCGGCGGCCCCGACCTTCGCCGCGTCGGCCGAACCGTCCAGCACCGGAAAGGACTTGATCTCCGCGACCGTCCAGCGGCCGTCCGGATGCACGGCGATCGCGTCCGGCTCCAGAAAGGCCGTCGAACCGGCCACTTCGAGCGCGAGCATCGGATGGAAGAGCAGCGCCCAGCGTGCCCGCCCGCCGTCCTCCGGGGGCCGCAGGGCCAGTCTCGTACGAGCCGTACGGCCAGCGGGCCCGTCGGCGGCGAGGTCCGGGAGGACGACCTCGTCCGGCTCCGGCGGTGTCTCTCCCGTACGGGCGCACAGCAGCCGGACCAGCTCGGCGCCGCCGTCCGCCTTGACCTTCGCCTCGAAGGAGTTGCCGCGGGCGAAGGCGAACTGCGACTGCCCGAAGGGAGCCGGAGCCCCCAACGCCTGCGCCAGCGCGGCCTTGTCGACGCCCGCACCGTCCAGCAGCGCGCGCCGGCGGCAGCCCGGATTCGCGGCGAGAGCGGCGAGGGCGCGGGCGTCCAGCGGGCGCGGTGGTACGTCGGGGCCGCCGCGCAGCTCGGCGAGGCGCCCGCGCAGGGAGCTCGCGCTGCCGTCGGAGTGGGTCATCGGCGTCGCCTCGCGGAAGACTGCATTACCTGCGGAAGTGTGGCATCCGTGACTGACAGACGGGCTGCCTCCGCCCGCGTGCCTCATGCAGCTTACGGCGGTCCGGCGGGCCAACATGGGCCGGGAAGGGCAGAGATGGCCCCCCGGTTCGCAGTTCCCGGTCCGCAGTTCCCGGTCCGGTTTTCCGAGTCCGGATTCCCGGGGCCGGAGTACCGGGTCCCGAATCCCGAGTCCGCGAGAGTCCGTCCCCGACGGCTGAGAGGTTCCCCATGGCAGCGCGCATCCTGCTCGTACGGCACGGCAAGACCGAGTGGTCGGCCGCCGGACGGCACACCAGCCGCACCGACGTCCCCCTCCTCGACGAGGGCCGCCGCGCCGCCCGCCTGCTCGGCGAGCGCCTGGCGCGCGAGCCGTGGAACGGGCTGCCCGGCGCCGAGGTGCGCACCAGCCCGCTCTCCCGCGCCCGGGAGACGTGCGAGATCGCGGGCTTCGGCGAACGGGCGCGCGAGTGGGACGCCCTGAAGGAGTGGGACTACGGCGCGTACGAGGGCCTGACGACGGAACAGATCCGGAAGGACAGCGGGACGGACTGGTTCGTGTGGCGCGACGGCGTCGTCGACGGCGAGAGCATGCGCGAGGTCGCCGCGCGCGCCGACGGCGTCGTGGAGTGGGCGCGATCGGCCGACCGAGACGTGCTGCTCTTCGCGCACGGCCACTTCCTGCGCGTCCTGGGTGCGCGCTGGCTGGGGCAGGAGGTTCCGTTCGGGGCGTGCCTCTCGCTGGCGGCGGCCTCCTTCTCCGTGCTGGGCTGGGCGTACGGCAGCCCCGCCGTCGGGCGCTGGAACGACACCGGGCACCTGGACTGAGCGCGGCACCCGGCTGGGCACGCGACCCGAACGGGCCCCGAACGGGCCGCCCCCGCAAGGCGGTTCGGGCCGCGCGGGGTCCCACGCCCGGCTTGGCCCAGGGGTCGGGCGCACCTCATACAGCGCTCAGCTCACGCCGTACGCAGCCCACGTCGCGCCCAGTTCACGCCCGTACGTCGTTCACAAGGTGCTCAGTTCACGCCGTGCGAGCCCGCGGCAGCGCCCTGTCCTGCTCGGCCAGGAACGCGTCGACGGTGCCGTCGCCCGCGTACGGACGCAGCCGCCTCGCCGTCGTGCCCAGCATCCCGCGGATGCGCGTGGACTGTACGGGCCCCAGCAGCGCCAGGGCCTTGCCGCCCGCCTCCGCGGCCTCCTCGGGGCGCTTCAACGCCGCGAGGTCGCCCGCCAGTTCGGCCGTGAACAGCGCCCTGTTCCGTACGAAGTGCGGGTCCTGGAGCGCGACCGCGCGCCTGGCCCGGTCGGCGGCCCGCTCCCAGTCGTGCAGCGCCGACCAGCACTGCGCCTCCAGACCCGCGAGTTCCGCCTCGCCGAAGAAGCTCATCCACGCCGGGTCGGGGTCGGCGGGCCCGCGTGCGAAGAGGGCGTGGGCCCTGCCGAGCGCCTGCTCGCAGGCCGTACGGTCGCCGAGCCCGGCCCAGCCGCCCGCCTCCCGCATGCTGAGCAGGGACAACAGCCGTGCGGAGCCCAGGTGTTTGGCCGCCTGCTGCCCGGCCTGGGCGGCACGCACGGCCTCCCGGGGGCGGCCGGCGTCCCGGGCGAGGAACGCGGTGTTGCAGAAGGCGTGCGCCTCCAGCGCCGGGTCGGCGGCGACGCGGGCGGTGGCGAGTGCCTCCGCGTAGTGCGAGCGCGCGTCGCCGAAGTGCTCGGAGTCGTGGGCCAACCAGCCCACGGAGATGGCGAGTTCGCCGGCGCCGTTGTGCAGGCGGTCGGTGACGGACTGGCGTTGGGCGGTGCCCGAGTCGAGGAGTTCGTATGCGCTGCGGAGGGAGTCGCCCGCGCGCCGGTAGAGCGTGTCGGCGCCGTGTCTGTCGTCCAGCAGCCGGATGCGCCGCACGGCCTTCTCCAGCGCCTCGGCTTCGGCCTCGCCGACGCGCCGGTGCGGGTGCACGGACGCGGTGCGGGCGTCCGCGGCCGTCGCCACGGCGCCCAGTGGCGGCATGACGGTCATGGCGGCCGCCGGGCCGCCGATCATGAACGCGCGACGTAGCACGTCGCTCTCCTCGTGAATCTCGGAACAGTCTGAACAGAAGGTGCAGGTACGGGAGTCGGGACAGGCCGGTGAACTGCCCGAGCTGCTGGGGCTTTCGGGGTCTCCAGGGTCGCTGTGACCACTGTGATTACTGTGACTACTGGGATTTGCGGGGTTGTTGGGGCTGTCGGGGCTGATGTGGTGACCGTTGAGCGTACGGGATACGGCGGTCAGCGCGGCCGCATACGGGGGCGAATTGTCACCTCCGTAAGCCTCTCGGGTGCGGCGGCCCGACCGGCCGCGTACGGCCTCACGGCTGGCGAAGCCCATGTCGGCGAGCGTGCGGCCCGGGAACATGTGCAGAAGGACGCGCTCGTAGGCGTAGTTGGGGCAGCGGATCTCGCCGGCCTCCACCCGGCCGATGTAGCGCGCGTCGCAGGCGACGTGTTCACCGATCTCGCGCCCGGACCGCCGTACGGCCGCGGCGAATTCGGCAGGCGACAGCGTGCCGCGCAGCTGCCGGAACGCCTCGTTGGGCACGGGGTGCGGGCCCTGCGACGCGGATGATGACGACGCCATGGCCGGACGGTACCGGCTGTGACGTGACCGCCACGCTGGGTTCCGCTACAAAACGGATATCTCACCCATCATCTGCCATGAAGTGCCATCCTTTGTGGCGTGGTGTGCCGTAGCCCGTTGACGCCCCCGGCCGTTGAACTCTGCATGACCACTGCGGAGGAGCTCGGAGGAGGGGTCCGGATGGACACCGGTCTGGGAGTCCGCACCGTTTCCGGCGGTGTGCCCTGCGACTTGGTGACGGTGCCCGCCCGGCAGGGCCTGGAGGCCGTCGACATCCTGCGTCTGCGCGACGGACTCGGTCCGGTTCTGCTGTGCGACGGGGAAGGCGACGAGGTGGGTTTTCTCGTGCCGCCGGGCACGGCGGCGTGCTGGGACCTGCCGGGCAGTGCGTGCACCCAGACCCCGGGACGGCCCCGAACGGTCGTGCAGGAGCCGCCACTTGCGGGTACGGGCTGGCTCGTGCCGCCGGAGTGGGCGTTCGGGGTGGCCACCGACGCGTCGATGCTGCGGGCTGCGCTGGGCGAGGCCGCGCGCACGATCGAGGCCGTCGACCGCTGTCAGTGACGGGCCGCCGGGAGAGGCGACCCGCTGCGGCGTGAGGGGTTGCGGCGTCACCGGTTGCGCGTGACCGGCTAAGGCCGGTCCCCGGCGATACTGGACGGGTGGCGAAGGGCGGACGGCGGCGCGGCGGCGGCGCGAAGAGCGAACGCGGCGGCGGCGACGGCGAAGACGCCGGAGGTGCCGGAGGTGCCGTGAGCGCCCGCGGCTCGCGGGGCGTACGCGGCGGCGGCCGCCGCTCACGCCGGGTGCTGAGCGCCGAGGTCGAGGGCGGCAGCGCGCAGCTCGTACCCGATCCGGACCGCGCGCACGGATGGTCGCTGCTGCTGGACGGCGCACCGCAGTCCTACGTCGACCTGGACGACCCCTCCCACCTCGGCTTCGAGTACCAGCGCAGGCTCGGTCACGTCGTCGACCTGGCCGCACCGCCGGGACGCCCGCTGCACGTGCTGCACCTCGGCGGCGGGGCGCTGAGCCTCGCGCGCTATGTCGCCGCCACCCGGCCCCGTTCCACGCAGCAGGTCGTCGAGAAGGACACGGCGCTGTCCGAATGGATACGCAGGGAACTGCCGTTGGAGCGCGGCTGGCGCATCCGGGTGCGCGGCGGCGACGCACGGGAGGGCCTGGGCAGGCTCCCTTCGCAGTGGGCGGACCTCGTCATCGCGGACGTCTTCGCCGGCGCCCGTACGCCCGCGCACCTGACCAGCACCGAATTCCTGCACGAGGTACGGCGGGTGCTGCGTACCGGCG
Source organism: Streptomyces sp. HNM0575 (assembly GCF_012726265.1). GTDB lineage: Bacteria > Actinomycetota > Actinomycetes > Streptomycetales > Streptomycetaceae > Streptomyces. Next base: position 188,910 of record NZ_JAASAG010000001.1, read on the forward strand.
GGATCTACGCGGCGAACATCGCGGACGGGCCCGGGAGCGGCCGAGGCGCCGGCGTCGGAGACGGCTCAGGCGATGCCGGTGACGGTGCCGATCCCGATCACCGCGGCAGGCGCCGCCCGTTGGACCATCTCCGTTCCCAAGTCGCCACCGTGCGCGAGGTGTTCGGCACGGCGGCGCTCACCGCCGACCCGGCCGTGCTGCGCGGCAGACGCTTCGGCAACGCCGTACTGGCCGCCACCGACGGGGAGTTGCCCGTCGCGGAGCTGTCCAGGCGCTCGGCGGGCGATCCTCATCCGGGCCGCGTGGAGTCCGGCGACTCCCTGGCCGCCTTCACGGGCGGCGCACCGCCGGTCACGGATGCGACGGCACGGCCTTCGCCGATGCCGCCGGACGACGCCTTCAAGTGAGCGGAGAGTATGGGCGGTTGCGGCACGGCCCGGGGTCTCCGGCCGTCGCCGTACAGCGGCAGCCGTCGTACGCCCGGCCGTCGGCCGTCGGCCCTAGCCGTTGTCGTAGGACTCGATGCGCGGCGGTGCGCCGTCCCAGCGGCAGAAGATCGACGAGGACGCGCCGTCCTTGGAGAAGGTCACCCGGATCCAGGTGGTGTCCTTCCAGACCTGCGTCTCCCAGCCGTCGTTGGGCGTCGCCGAGACCAGCGTCGCGTAGTCGTCGCGCATGTCGAATACCGCCCGGCCGCCCGCGACGCTGGCGCCCTGCACCCGCCCCGATTCGTCGGGTTCGCTCGGCCGGGGACCGGACGGCGGCTTCGTCGTACGGTCGCCGCCGCCGGGCGCGGGTGCGGATTTCGTCGGACGCGGCTTCTCCGGCACCGAGGGTGCGGTCTTCGTCGGCGACGGCGTCGGCTCGGGCTGCTGCGGGGACGGCGATCCGGGACCGGTCGTCGGCGTATCGCCGTCGGCGATGGGCAGCGAGCGTGGCGGGTCGTACTCCGTGCTGGCCAGCACGGTGTGAACCCCGAACCATGACAGCGTGACTGCGGCGCTTGTGGCCGATGCCCAAGCGGCCGCGTGCACGATTCCTCGTCGTCCCATCCCTGTCACCATAGCTGCAACCAGCTCACTCGCGTCTCGGTATGGACTAACGTGCGCACATGGCTCGTGTGCTCGTGGTCGAGGACGACCAGTTCGTACGTTCCGCCCTGATCCGGCACCTCAAGGACGCCTCGCATGTGGTGCGCAGCGTCGGTACCGCGCTGGAGGCGCTGAGAGAAGTCGCGCAGTACGGATTCGACGTCGTGATCCTCGACTTGGGCCTTCCGGACCTGGACGGCGCCGAGGCGCTCAAGATGCTGCGCGGCATCACCGACGTGCCGGTGATCATCGCCACGGCCCGTGACAACGAGAACGAGATCGTCCGGCTGCTCAACGACGGCGCGGACGACTATCTGGTCAAACCCTTCTCCGTGGAGCACCTTTCGGCCCGCATGTCCGCCGTGCTGCGCCGTGCGCAGAGCGGTACGGGCGGTGGCGGCGGATCCGGCACGGTCACGGAGAGGGTGCTGAAGGTCGGCGGCCTGGCCATCGATCCGCTGCGGCGGCAGGCCGAGCTGGACGGCATGGTGCTGGACCTGACCAGGCGCGAGTTCGACCTGCTGGCCTTCCTCGCGGGGAGGCCCGGTGTGGTGGTGGCGCGCAAGGAGCTGCTGGCCGAGGTGTGGCAGCAGTCCTACGGGGACGACCAGACCATCGACGTCCATCTGTCGTGGCTGCGGCGGAAGTTGGGCGAGACCGCGGCCAGGCCGCGCTACCTGCACACCATCCGGGGTGTCGGGGTGAAGCTGGAGGCGCCGGGGGAGGCGCGGGCGTGAGAGCGGCAGCCGGTGAGGCCGCCGCGACGGCCGCGGAAGTGGCCGCGGAAGCGGCCCTGAGAAAGGAAATACGGGCATGAGATGGGCACTGGTGAAGGTGTGCCTCGCCGTGACGGTCATGGTGGTGATCGCCTTCGCCGTGCCCCTGGGGCTGGTCGTGAAGGAGACGGCTCGGGACAGGGCGTTCTCCAACGCCGAGCGCCAGGCCGCCACCGTGGGTCCGGTGCTGGCCATCACGACCGACCGGCAGCAGCTGGAGAAGGCCGTCGTCAGCACGCAGGCGGGCGGTGAGGGACGGCTCGCCGTGCACGTGCCGCAGGCCTCCGGCTCGTCGTCGAAGGCGGGGCGCAGCGCCGGGCCGGACAGCCCCGTCGAGGTCGGCAGGCAGCGGGCCACCCGTGAGGAGCTGGCCGCGGCGCGCCGTCAGGGCCGCGCCTCCACGGTCACGGTTCCCGGCGGCTACACGCTGCTGCGGCCGACGGCCGTCGCCAGCGGCGAGTTCGCCGTCGTCGAGGTCTTCATCCCGAACGACGAGGTCACCCACAACGTCACGACCTCCTGGCTCATCCTCGCCGGGGTCGGCATCGCGCTGATCCTCGGCTCGGTGGCCGTAGCCGACCGGCTGGGGACGCTCATGGTGCGCCCGGCGGGACGGCTGGCCGCCGCCGCGCACTCCCTGGGCGAGGGCAAGCTGGGCGTGAGGGTGCCGGAGGACGGGCCGAGCGAACTGCGCTCCGCGGCCGTCGCGTTCAACGCCATGGCCGATCAGGTCGTACAACTCCTCGCGAATGAACGGGAGTTGGCCGCCGACCTGTCGCACCGGCTGCGTACGCCGCTGACCGTGCTGCGCCTGAACGCCGCCTCGCTGGGCAACGGCGACGCCGCCGAGCACACCCGTGAGGCGGTGGCCACGCTGGAGAGCGAGGTCGACCACATCATCAGCACCGCGCGCGAGCAGCGCGAGCAGCGGGCACAGACGACGGGCAACCTGGAGTCCGCGGCCTGCGACGCGGCAGAGGTGATACGTGAACGCATGGCGTTCTGGTCGGCGCTCGCGGAGGACGAGGGCCGTGAGGCGCGGCTGGCCGGCGTGGACCGGCCGGTGCGGGTGCCCGTCGCCCGCACCGAGTTCGCCGCGGCGCTCGACGCGATGCTCGGCAACGTCTTCCGGCACACCCCGGAGGGCACCGCGTTCTCCGTGGACGTCCACCACGGAGGACCGGCGAGCAACTCGGTGATCGTGCTCGTCTCCGATGCGGGCCCGGGCATAGCCGACCCCGACGCGGCCCTGCGCCGCGGGCACGGCGACGGCAAGCCGGGCTCAACGGGCCTGGGGCTGGACATCGTTCGCAGGGTCGCCGAGTCCACCGGCGGCGATGTGCGCATCGGGCCGTCGGTGCTCGGCGGTACCGAGATACGGGTGTGGCTGACGCTGGACGGCGGCGAGGCGGATCGCCGGCGCCTCGGACGCCGCCGCACCGACCGCGAACGCCGCAACCGCAGCCGAACTCGCAGGCCGTTACGGCGCGCGTGACGCGCGCCCCCTGCGGTCGCGGGTGACGCGCCCCGCGCCCGCGTCGCTCTCACCCCACCCCGACTCGCCCCACCCCGCCTAGCCCCGCCTCGACTTGACCCCGTCCCGCCTCACCCCACGTCGAAGGTGTTCGGCAGGCCGAGCCGGAAGCGGGTCTCGTCCACGCGCTTGAGCGGCTCCAACTCCGGGGGCTGGTACAGCAGTTGGATACGGCAGCGCTCGGCGCCCGAACCGTCCGCGTCCAGCAGCGCGTTGACCGCCCGGCGCGCCGACTCGTTGGCGCCCTCCATCGTGGCCAGGTCCACGTCCGTACGCACGTAGTCCCCCGCGAGGAAGAGGTTGGGGACGGCGGTGGCCGCCGGGGGGCGGTTGTGGAGGGTGCCCGTCGGGTGGACGAGGAGCTGCTCGCGGTTGGCCGGGTGCGGTCCGCCGATGCCGGTGACCGCCGGGTCCATGAACCAGGTGTGCACGTTGGCGTCGTCGAGCACCTTCTTGCCGTCGTCGTTGAGCGCGGCCTTGAGCTGCGCCCACGTCTCCGCGCGCACTTCCTCGCGGGTGCATTCCTTGGCCGTCTTGCCGTACAGGATCCCGGGCTCGTCCCACTCGGAGACGCACACCGACAGGCAGTCAGCGGCCCGGCCGTCGCCGTAGTCCGCGCGGAAGTCGCGGCCGTCCCAGAACTGCGCCTGGTGGATGGACGTCAGCGACCAGGGGGAGTCGATGTAGTCTGCGTGACCGTGGACGACGGACACCGGCTCGCGCAGGTAGAACTGGACGCCCACCATCCAGTCGACCTTCAGCTCGTCGCAGCGCGCCAGCCGCGGATCCGCCGCACGCAGCGCGGGGCCCCAGGTCTTGCGGGCGTGCTCGACCGGCAGCGCCGAGACGTAGTGGCCGGCGGTCACCGTGCGGGCGTCCCCGCCGTCCCGCGCGGCGACCCGCACCCCCGTGACACGGCCGTCGCCGTAGACCAACTCCCGTACCTCGGTGCCGAGTTCGAAGGTGACGCCCAGGGAGCGCAGATGCCGGACCCACGGGTCGATCCAGGCCTCGCTGGTCGGGGCGTTGAGCACCCGGTCCGGCTCGCCGTCCTGGCCGAGGCCGAGAATGCCGTAGAGGATGAACGCCTCGATGACGGTACGGGCGACCGTACGGGTGCTGGCCTCCTCGGCCTTCGTCGCCACCAGGTTGCGGGTCATGCCCACCCCGAGCAGCCGCTGGTAGTCGTGGCTCATCTCCCCGGCCCTGATGAAGTCCCACCACGGGACCTTCTCCCACTGCTGCTCGCGCCGCCGGTCGCAGCTGGTGAGGTGGACGAGCAACCGGTCGGCGAAGTAGGCGAGTTCGTGCGCCGGGAGGTGGAGGGCGGTGTCCAGCGCGGAGGTTACGGTCTCCCGCAGGAACCGTGCCGTGAGGTCGCCGGGCGCGGGCGGGGTGGTCGCTCCGCGCAGCGGGATGTGGAGATCGGGCCGCCCGCCGCTGCGAGACATCAGCGAGTCGGTGCCGTTGCGCAGATTGCCGTGGACTCCGTCCGGGTTTCCCGGGAACGGGATGCGCCGCAGCGTGTCCGGCAGGTTCCGGTAGAAGCCGGGGAAGAAGCGGAAGCCGTGCTCGCCGGGTAACGGCCTGCGCCCGGCACCGCCGCCCGTGCCGGGTACGTCCATGCTGCGGGCCTTGCCGCCGAGCGCGTCGTAGAACTCGTAGACGGTCACTTCGTAGCCGCGCTCGGCGAGTTCCTGTGCGGCCGTCAGCCCGGAGACGCCGCCGCCGAGCACGGCGACCGTGCGGCGCGCGGACGCGGAGGACGGCGCGGCGGCGAGGGGGTTCAGGCCGAGGGCGAGACCGCCGCCGGCGGCGCCCGCGGCGGTGAGGAAGGTGCGCCGGGCCGGTGCATGCGTGTGCGCGTGCGTGTGCGCCTTCCCGATACCGCTCGCGTTTCCGTTTCCCATGAACGATCGCCTCCTGACGGGCCGTCATCGTGCGCACACGCTACGCATCCGGCGCTCTTCCCGCGGGGCTCTTCCGCCGGTACGCACAGCACCTCCACAGCTGCCGCCCCTACGTGCCCCGACGACCCGTCCGGCAACGGCCGTCGGGCCCATGGTGAGGCCTTGAGAGCGTTTCCATAACCGGACCATTGCGCTCCCTTAAGTGCGCCCTAAGTATTCCGAGTCCCGCCCGCAACAAGGCAATTGTCCGAGTCGGCCTCGCTAGTTTCTGCTTGTCCGCACGAACCACCCCCCACCCCGATGAGGCATCGAGACGATGACGAACACACCTGAAGCGCAGCCCTCTCGGACCAGCCGCCGAGTGAAGCTCGCCGCGGCAGCCGCCGCGGCGGTGACGGTGGCCGGCGCCGCCTTCGCATTCGCCGGGAACGCGAGCGCCGGCGAGGAGCACCACGGCAGCACGGCGAAGGCCGGGGGCGGCTTCGCGCCGTACGTCGACACCTCGCTGGAGCCCTCCTTCGACCTGCTGAAGAGCTCCGAGAAGACCGGCGTGAAGGAGTTCAACCTCGCCTTCATCAACTCCGCCGGCGAGTGCACCCCGAAGTGGGGCAGCGGCCAGGACCTCGGTGAGAACGCCGTCGCCAAGCAGATCGAGGACTTCCGCGCCAAGGGCGGAGACGTGCGGGTCTCCTTCGGCGGTGCGAACGGCCAGGAGCTCGCCCTCGCCTGCACCTCCGCCGACCAGCTCGCCGAGGCGTACGGAAAGGTCGTCGAGGCGTTCGCCCTCAAGAAGGTCGACTTCGACATCGAGGGTGCGACCCTGCCCAACACGGAGGCCAACACCCGCCGTGCGCAGGCCATCGCCAAGCTCCAGCAGAAGCACAAGGACCTGGACGTCTCCTTCACCCTGCCCGTGCTCCCCGAGGGCCTGACGCAGGACGGCACCAACCTGCTGGAGAACGCCAAGAAGAACAACGTGAAGGTCTCGGCCGTCAACATCATGGCGATGGACTACGGCCCCAAGTACGACGGCGACATGGGCAAGTACGCCATCGACGCCGCGACCGCCACGCAGAAGCAGGTCAAGTCCTCCCTCGGTATCGACGACGACGCCAAGGCGTGGAGCACCGTCGCCGTGACGCCGATGATCGGCGTCAACGATGTCAACGTCGAGATCTTCAAGCCGGACGACGCCGCCGAGGTGAAGAAGTTCGCCGACGAGAAGAAGCTCTCCTGGCTGTCCATGTGGTCCGCCACCCGGGACAAGGCCTGCCCCGGCGGCACCAAGGACCAGGCGGACCCGACCTGTTCGAGCATCGAGCAGGGCGCCGACGCCTTCACCAAGGGCTTCACGGGCTGACCGCCCAGGACCCTGCGGAGCACGGAGACTCGGGTTCTGCCCGGATCTCCGGCTCCGGCCCCCTCGGACATCACGGACCAGGGTGGGGCGCAGCACCTTCCCCCCACACCCCGCTGCGCCCCACTCTTCTTCCCCCCACCCGGGGCCTGCGTTCCGGCCCCGTTCCCTGGTCCCGTCCGAAGCGTGCGGGGCACCGTCCCGACCAGACGGTGCCCCGCACGCATGCCTGCCTCCCCCCTGAGGGTGACCGGGAGCCACGTCCTTCACCCCACCGGACAACTCCCGCGTGCGGGCCACCGGCCGGTGGCCTTTGCTGCGAGGTATGACATCTCAGACGCGACGTGAATCAGGCATCGTCCGGAGGATATTGACCGGCGGGCTCGCAGCGGCCGTCTCCATATGCGGCTTCGCCGGTTCGGCGTCGATGAACAGCAGGCCCCACAATCTGGCACCGGCGTCCGACGACGTCGGCCACCAGGCCAAGAGCCACGAACGCCGCACGCTCAGCAGACCCGCCCCCTCCTACGCCCGCCCCATAACCAGATCGGCCCGCATCTCCGAACGGTGGGGAGTGCCCGGCGACTGGGCGGCAGGGCATCACACGGGCGTCGACTTCGCAGCCCCTCCAGGCACCACCGTCCGCTCGGTCGGCACCGGCAGAGTGGAACTCGCCGGAGACGCAGGCGCATACGGCAACGCCGTGATCGTTCACATGAAGGACGGCAAGCACGTCCTCTTCGCACACCTGTCGAAGATCTCCGTACGGCTGGGCCGCGCCGTGCGCGCGAACACCGTGATCGGCGAATCCGGCAACACCGGCCGCACGACCGGCCCGCATCTGCACTTCGAAGTACGCAAGGAGCGGGGTTACGGCACCGAGGTCGACCCCCTCACCTACCTGGCCCGTCACGGTGTCCGCATCGCGTAGCAGAACCCGCGGAGCATGACGACGCAGGACGACGGCTGCGCGCGAGGACTGCGCGGAGACCCCCGGGCCAGCATGAGGCCCTCACCGGAGAGGCGTCCCGGTGGGGGCCTTGCCATGTTCCGGGCCATGCTCCGGTACATGCGACGGGGACGGGCGGGGCCCCACCCGGTACGGGGCGAGGCCCCACCCGGTACGTACGGGCGGGCCGCCAGCCGCACGGACAGTGGGCACGAAGCACGGACGCGGGCGCGGGCGCGGGCGCGAAGCACGGAAGCGGGCACGAACCCCGGTCAGCGGCCTTCCCCGCCGGCACCGCCGCGCCCCTCCGCACCGTCGCCCCGCGCGGTCCGTGCGACCGTCGCCAGCAGGGTGCCGATGACGACGCCGACGACCAGGCAGACGCCCGCGGTGCCCGCCTTCGTCTCCCAGCTCGCCTCCGACGTGAACGGCAGCAGCATCACGGCGGCCGTGCCCAGCGCGACGATCCACCCGAGGAACCGCCCCGGCTGCGGTGTCGCCAGCATCAGCAGGTGCAGCACGGCGGTGGCCGCCAGCGCGGCGAGCGCCGCACCCAGCGCGAATCGTCCCGTGGAGCCCGGCTCCATCGTGCCCTCCTGCGCCGGGGCGAAGACGGGGATGTCCAGCACACCGCGTACGAGCAGCAGCGCGACCGCAGCGGCGAGCGCCGCGACCAGTGCCACGACGACGCCGCCCGCCCACAGCCGCACGAAGCGGACGGGGCCGGGACGGCCGGGCGGCCGGTCGTGGTTGTAGCCGTTGGTCCGCTTCTCCCGCACATACGGTCCGGGCCGGTCGTACGGATCCGGAGAGCCGGCCGCCCGCCCGTAACCGGGAGGCTCCGGCTCGAAGCGCCTGAAGGGGCCCGAGTCCCCGCCCGGCCCGGTGGGCCCCGCCGTGCCGCCGCCCTCGTGGGCCCCGTGCCGCCTTCCGCGACCGGGCTCTCCGTGGGGCTCCCGTCCGCCGGACCGCCCGTGCGGACTGCGAGGGTCCTGAGGGCCGTCAGGGTCGTGTGGACCTGCCATGGGTATCGAGTCCTTCCCTGGGCTCTCCCCGGACCGCCGTCCGCTCCCACCAGGCTCGTCCCGGCCCGCGGCCCCCGCATCCCCAGCACGGCGCCGCTCACCCGCGCGGCCGTAGACGACCCGCCCCACGGCCCCGGCCCGCCTGCCGAACCCCCGCACGGCACACGCCCGTTGAGGCCGGGTCCGGGCCCGCGCAGGTCCCCGGAGCACGAAAAAGACCCCCGCCCGGTCTTCCCGGGTGAGGGCCTTGATCGCTGAGGGTGAATGACGGGACTTGAACCCGCGACATCCTGGACCACAACCAGGTGCTCTACCAGCTGAGCTACATCCACCACGGCCGACTCGCTCTTCCGTGCGGCCGGATAAGAGTGTACAGGGTGGGCGAGGGTGCTCGCGCCGGGGTTCAGGCGGGGTTCCGGCGGGCCGGGGCCCGCCCGGTGCGGCACCTCGGAGGGCGCCGCGAGCGGCCTCACGAGGCGGGCGGCACCACGTGCTTCGCCGCGATCTTCTTCGCGGTGTCCGAGTCCGGACCCGGAGCGGGGACGAACACCGCCTCACGGTAGTAGCGCAGCTCCGCGATCGACTCGCGGATGTCCGCGAGGGCACGGTGATTGCCGTTCTTCGGCGGGCTGTTGAAGTACGCGCGCTGATACCAGCGTCGGGCCAGCTCCTTTATCGAGGAGACGTCCACGATCCGGTAGTGCAGGTGTGCCTCCAGGTCCGGCATGTCGCGGGAGAGGAAGCCGCGGTCGGTCGCGACCGAGTTGCCGCAGAGCGGGGCCCTTCCCGCCTCCGGCGCGTACTTCCGTACGTACGCCAGGACCTGCTCCTCCGCGTCGGCGAGCGTCGTGCCGTCGTCGAGCTCGTCCAGCAGCCCCGACGAGGTGTGCATCTCACGGACGACGTCCGGCATGGAGGCCAGCGCACGTGCCGGCGGGCGGATCACGACGTCGACGCCCTCCCCGAGTACGTTCAGCTCGGAGTCGGTGACCAGAGCGGCCACCTCGACGAGCGCGTCGTCGGTCAGCGAGAGGCCCGTCATCTCGCAGTCGATCCACACCATGCGGTCATTCATGCGCTTCACCCTACGTCCACAACGTCAGCCGCGGCCCCGCTGGCCGGGGACTCTCGGGCCCCACGCGTCCGATTCGGGCTTCCCGGGCTCCATGCCGTCGTGGCGGGAGTCGCGGTGGGCCCGTGCGGCGTCCCGCAGATCGCGCGGCGCGTAGGGGCCCGCCGAGTGCAGCACGCCGTGGTCGCCGCCGGTGCCGTCGGGGTGGCCGCCGCCCGTGCCCGCCGGGGCACCGCCGTGCACCCCCGGGTCGCCGTGGCCGCCGCCGTGCGCGCCCGTACGGGCGCCGGGCTCCGTGCCGCCGGGCCCGATGCCGCCGGGGCCCGCCTCGTCGTCGGCGTTACCGTCCGGCCGCCGCACCCGGTACGCCGCCCGGTACGCCGCGGGCGACGAGCCCAGCTGCCGCCGGAAGTGGCCGCGCAGCGCGACGGGGGAGCGGAAGCCGCAGCGGCCGGCGACCTCGTCGACCGAGTAGTCGGACGTCTCCAGCAGCCGCTGCGCCTGGAGCACCCGCTGCGTGATCAGCCACTGCAACGGTGCGCTGCCCGTCAGCGAGCGGAAGCGCCGGTCGAAGGTCCTGCGGGACATGTACGCGCGCGCGGCCAGCGTCTCCACGTCGAACTGCTCGTGCAGATGCTCCAGCGCCCACGCGACGACCTCGGCGAGCGGGTCCGCGCCCATCTCCTCTGGTAAAGAGCGGTCCAGATGACGGGGGTGGCCTCCGGTCTCCGCCCCGCTGCCCCTGCGGGGCGGCACCACGAGGCGGCGGGCGAGGGCGCCTGCGGCTTCGGTGCCGTGGTCGTTGCGTACGACGTGCAGGCACAGGTCGATGCCCGCGGCCGTGCCCGCCGAGGTGAGGATGTCGCCGTCGTCCACGAAGAGTTCGCGGGGATCGACGTGGACGGAGGGGTAGCGCTTGGCGAGCGTCGGCGCGTACATCCAGTGGGTCGTCGCCGGCCGTCCGTCGAGCAGCCCGGCGGCGGCGAGGACGAAAGCCCCCGTGCACAGCCCCACCAGCCGCGCCCCTTCTTCATGTGCCCTGCGCAGCGCGTCGAGTGCCGCCGCCGGCGGCGGCTGGGTGATCGACCTCCATGCCGGGACGACGACCGTGCCCGCCCGGGCGAGGGCGTCGAGTCCGTAGGGAGCGCTCAGTTGGAGCCCGCCGGTCGTACGCAGCGGCCCGTCCTCTCCCGCACACACCAGAAGCCGATAGCGGGGGACCCCGGCGTCCTGGCGGTCGATGCCGAAGACGGAGAGCGGTATGGAGCTCTCGAAGATGGGTCCGCCGCTGAAGAGCAGCACCGCCACGATCTCGCGGCGCCGCCGTGCGGCCAGCTTGCGGGTCGTCGCCGGGCCGTTCGTCGAGTCCTGATGGCTCTTTGGAACGCTCACCGGAAGTCAGCCCCCCTCAATCGTCGCGTCCTCTCGGTCCTGCACGTCTCCCCCGCGGCGAAAGCCAAGATCGAATCTACTGTGTCGGACGATGCCGGCGGGACAAGTTCGACACTCGACGCTATGTCGACAAGGCAACTTGGCGTGAAGCATTCGATCACGAAGCGTTCCATTCGGTGACGCCACTGGGAAGTGCGCATGCCGTCCCTGCCCCGCCGCCGTAGGAGCCACACGTGCCCGTCGGTCCTTTCCTCGCAGGTGGCGAGGGGTGGCGAAGTTGCCGTCTCAACTGCCTTGACCTGTAACGAATTTGGCCGAAAAAGAAGGGGGCCGCGCGTGTAATTCGGACACCCGGGTCGTGCACGCCTTCGCAAACCGGCGTACGCCGGTGTGAATTCGGCCGCTGCCGTGACCCCTACAGTTGTCCCGGCCCACTCCAGTAACGCCCGCCCCTGTGAAGTCCCGTTCCGGTACGGCCGTGACGGCCCCGATGCGGACCCGGTCTGAGGACGGTGAGACTCTCGGGCCCCTGCTGCCTCAAGTACCCGTATTCGGAACGGCGCAGGAGCACCGCGCACACCGCGGCGACCGCGGTGAGACCCACGGCCGACCCGAGCGCGGTGCCGACCGGAACGCCGCACACCAGCAGCGTCAGCGGTACGAGTGCGCAGCTCACGGCGGCCCATCGCAGCAGGCCGGCCGCAGCGGCGGCGGCGCGCGCCGCGCTCTCCGCGTCGGGATCCGGACAGGCCGCGACGTGCCACGGATCGGTGAGCGGATCGCGGCGCCGGTCGCCCCTCACGCCGTCGTACGGGTCGCTCCAACTCCCGCCCCGTGCCTCGCCTCGTACGTCCTCGCACCCGGTGGGGCGCACGGCGGGGCGCACAGTGGCGTGGGCCTCGCGCACATCGCGCACGAGACCGCGTACGTCGAAGGGGAAAGCGGAGCGCGACGGCGGAAGACGGCGACGGCCGCCGCCGGAGAGACGGTTCTCGTTCGGCACGCACTGATAACGCGGAGACGAGCAGAGAGTAACCGTCTGTGCTCGCACGGTAGTTGCCGGTAAGGGGCATGACGGGTCGTTGCGTCATGCCGCTCCCTCAGGCATGCTCCAGGGTCAGCCTGTCGCGGCTGACGCCCTCCCAGCGCCCTGGGCAAGGGGGGAGTCTGGTCGTACCCTTACGGGTAAGAGGCCTGAGAGGGCCCCCTGGTGGGATCTTTGGCCGGATCCTTCCGGGTGCTCGACGCCCCTCAGCTATCGACAGCGATCCCTGCTCTCCCGTACAGGAAGCACACAGTCAACCGCCGCTCCCTCCGCACAGAGGACTCCCTTCGCCGAGACACTGATGGCCGGACACGAGATCCCCGAACCAGCGGACCGCAAGCAGGTCGCAGATCCGAACGCGACCGATGAAGCGGTGGAAGAGGCACGTCACAGCTGCGATCCGGCCTTCCAGCACGGTGTCGTCGTGGGTTTCGACGGATCGATGTCGAGCGAGCGCGCCCTCGCCTATGCGATCGGCATGGCCTACAGGTCCGGTTCGGGCCTGATCATCGTCCACGTGGCCAACAGGCTGCCGACGACGGTGTGGGCGGGCTGCGAGCCCCCCGTCTTCGTGGACGTCCCCGACCACCGCACCGAGGTGCTGGGGCTCGAACTCGCCTGTGCCGAGCACCTTTCCGAGGTTCCGTGGATCCTCGTGGAGCGCGGTGGCGACATCTGCCACGAACTCGAAGAGGTGGGGCACGAGTACGAGGCCGACGCCATCGTCGTCGGGTCCACGCACGGGCTCGCGGGGCGCATCTTCGGCTCGGTGGCGGGACGGCTGGCGCGGCGCGCGGAGCGCCCGGTTGTGGTGATCCCGTAACGGCCCCTCGGCCTCACGCTTCTCAACAGCCCCGTGTGCGGGGGGAGTTCGTGTTTTCGTCCAACGCTGAATCTCCTCAACCCGGCATGTGGATTGTGCGCTTGTGAGGGGCATATAGGGGGCACGGGACAACCGTGAATATGAAAAGCGCGCTGTCGCACGGGAGGTGACGGTCCCGTGGGACGGCAACCTGCCGGCGTTATGGGCGACGCCGGCAAGGGGAGGCGGAATCCCGCGTGGTTGGTGGCCCGCGCGGGATTCCGCCCGCCCCCTCGGTCGCCGGTCGTCGGCGCCTGCCGGCCCGCCGCCGCTACTCGACCGTGACGGACTTCGCCAGGTTCCGCGGCTTGTCGATGTCACGGCCCAGCGCCAACGCCGTGTGATAGGCGAGCAGTTGCAGCGGAATGCCCATCAGAACCGGGTCCAGCTCGACCTCGTTGCGCGGCACGAGGATCGTGTGGTCCGCCTTCTCCTGCTCCTGGTGCGCAACGGCGAGGATCCTGCCGCTGCGGGCCTTGATCTCCTCCAGCGTCGCCCTGTTCTTGTCCAGCAGTTCGTCGTCCGGGAGGATCGCGACGGTCGGCACGGCGGGCTCGATCAGCGCGAGCGGACCGTGCTTCAACTCCGAGGCGGGGTAGGCCTCGGCGTGGATGTACGAGACCTCCTTGAGCTTCAACGACGCCTCGCGCGCCACCGGATAGCCCCGTACGCGTCCGACGAACATCATGCTCTTCGCCCGCGCGTAGTCCTCCGCGAGCTTCTTGATGTCGTCCTCCGCGCGCATGATCTCGTCGATCTGCTCCGGCAGACGCTTCAGGCCCTCGATGATCCGCTTGCCGTCGGCCACCGACAGGTCGCGGATGCGGCCGAGGTGCAGCGCCAACAGGGCGAAGGCGACAGCGGTGTTGGTGAAGCACTTGGTCGAGACGACACAGACCTCCGGCCCGGCGTGCACGTACACACCGCCGTCCGTCTCGCGCGCGATCGCCGAACCGACGACGTTCACCACGCCCAGCACGCGTGCGCCCTTGCGCTTGAGCTCCTGCACGGCGGCGAGGGTGTCGTAGGTCTCCCCGGACTGGCTGACCGCGACGTAGAGGGTGTCCGGGTCGACGACCGCGTTGCGGTAGCGGAACTCGCTGGCGGGCTCCGCGTCCGCGGGCACGCGCGCCAGCTCCTCGATCATCTGCGCGCCGATCATGCCCGCGTGATAGGCCGAGCCGCAGCCGAGGATCTTCACGCGGCGCATGCTGCGCGCTTCGCGTGCGTCGAGGTTGAGACCGCCGAGGTGGACGGTCGCGAAGCGCTCGTCGATGCGGCCGCGCAGCACCCGGTCGACGGCGTCGGCCTGCTCGGCGATCTCCTTGTGCATGTACGTGTCGTGGCCGCCCATGTCGTAGGACTCGGCGGCCCATTCGACGGTCTCGGGCGAGGTCGAGGTGCGCGAGCCCTCGGTGGTGTACGTGCGGTAGTCGTCGGCCTTGATGGTGGCCATCTCGCCGTCGTCGAGGGTGACGATCTGCCGCGTGTGGGAGACGAGCGCGGCGACGTCGGAGGCGACGAACATCTCGTGCTCGCCGATGCCCAGCACCACCGGCGAGCCGTTGCGCGCCACGACGATGCGGTCGGGGAAGTCGGCGTGCAGCACCGCGATCCCGTACGTGCCCTCGACCATCCGCAGCGCCTCCTGGACCTTCGCCTCCAGGCGCTCGGCCTGCGCGCGGGCGATGAGGTGGGAGAGGACCTCGGTGTCGGTGTCGGACACGAACGTGACGCCGTCGGCGGTGAGTTTGGCACGCAGCTCGGAGGCGTTGTCGATGATGCCGTTGTGTACGACGGCGACCTTCGCGCCGGGGTCCAGATGCGGGTGGGCGTTGACGTCGTTGGGGGCGCCGTGGGTGGCCCAGCGGGTGTGGGCGATGCCGGTGGTGCCCGCGAAGCGTGCCGGGATGCGCTCCTCCAGGTCGCGGACGCGCCCCTTGGTCTTGGCCGTCTTCAGACCCGCGCTCTTGCCCGTGCCGCTGCTGTGGATGGCGATGCCGGCGGAGTCGTATCCCCGGTACTCCAGCCGCTGAAGACCCTCCAGCAGGAGCGGGGCGACCTCGCGCCGGCCGATGTATCCCACGATTCCGCACATACTGGCTGTTGCCTCTCCTCGTCGGTTCCCACGTGGTGGTGGGCTGGTCGTCCGTCGTTGCTGTTGTGAGTGCCGGGATGGCCGGCGGGGTTCCGGGGCGCCGTGGGTGCCGGGGCCTCCGGGACCGCTGGGGTCGTACGGGCCGGGTCAGCCGGCCGGGCCGCCGGGTCTCATCCGTAGACGATGCGGCGGAGCTGCCGCAGGGAGAGCTCGGGGGGCGCCACCGCGCGGTGCGGCAGCTCGGACAAGATGCGCTCGAAGATCTGCGGGTTGTTGTTCCCCCTGGACTGAAGCTCGCGGTGACGGCGGCGTACGAACTCCTCGGTCGTCTCGTCGAAGTACGCCAGGACGTCCAGGACGATCCGGGCCGCCTCCCCGCGCTGGAGCGGAGTCGTGCGGACCAGATGGTCGATGAGGTCGTCGTGGACCGGCGTACGCACTTCGAGCACACCTTGATATTGAGGGCTGGGGACCGGGAACGCAAGAAACCTGCCCGATATCGGGCACGTGTCGAGAATACGACTCCGTGTGATGGGAAGGTCACGGATCGCATTCCGCGGGGTGGGCGAGCGGGGCGAGGTGCGGCAGGGGCGGGAGTGGGCGGCGCGGTGGGGGTCGGGGAGGTCCGTGCGTGGCGCCGCGGTCCCGCGCGAGGAGTGGTCTACACCTTGACCCGGCGTGAACTGCGCGATACACGTGTCCAGTTCGTCTGTTCCATGCACATGCCCGTGCCCGGCTCCATGTCCATGTCCCATGCACGACGCCCACCGAAGGGACCGCTCGTGAGACGAATCCGGCCGCTGCTGCTGTGCGCCGCCCTCCTCGCCACCGTTCCGCCCGGCGCCCTCACGACCGAGGCGGCGGCCGCGACCGCGCCCGCCCCCGGCGGCGGTGGGGCCGGAGCGGAGAGGCCCACGCCGCTGGACCAGGTGATCCCCGCGCCCGAGTCCGTACGCAAGGGCGGCGGACCCTTCACCCTCACCGAGCGGACCGTGATCCGCGTGAGCGGCTCCGGCGGCGAGGCGCCGGGCGACGTCACCGGTGACGGCACGGCTGCCTCGCCGAACCGCGCGTCCGGCGAGGCACGCCGCGTGGGGGACAAGCTGGCCGCGCTGCTGCGCCCGTCCACCGGGTTCCCGCTGCCCGTCACCACCCGGCCGGGCTCCGACGGCATCCAACTGCGGCTCGACGGCGGCCCGTTCGGCAAGTCCGGGCCGGGCGCCGAGGGTTACCGGCTGAAGGTCTCCTCGCGGGCGGCCGTGATCAGCGCATCCACCGGCGCGGGCCTCTTCCACGGAGTGCAGACGCTCCGCCAACTCCTGCCTCCGGCGGTCGAGTCGGATACGGAACAGCCCGGGCCGTGGCAGGTGTCCGGCGGCACGATCACCGACCGTCCGCGCTACGCGTACCGAAGCGCGATGCTCGACGTCTCGCGGCACTTCTTCAGCGTCGACGAGGTCAAGCGCTACATCGACCAGCTCGCCATGTACAAGATCAACAAGCTGCATCTGCATCTCTCCGACGACCAGGGCTGGCGGATCGCCATCGACTCCTGGCCGCGGCTGGCGGCGTACGGCGGCGGAACCGAGGTCGGCGGCGGCCCCGGCGGCCACTACACCAAGGCCGACTACCGGGAGATCCTGCGCTACGCCGGCGAGCACGAGCTGACCGTCGTACCGGAGATCGACATGCCGGGGCACACCAACGCCGCGCTCGCCTCGTACGCGAAGCTCAACTGCGACGGCGTCGCCCCGCCCCGCTACACCGGTACCGAGGTCGGCTTCAGCTCGCTGTGCGTGCCGCTCGACGTGACGTACGACTTCATCGACGACGTCGTGCGGGAACTGGCCGCCATGACGCCCGGCCGCTATCTGCACATCGGCGGCGACGAGGCGCACTCCACCAGCCATGAGGACTATGTCGCCTTCATGGAGCGCGCGCAGAAGACCGTCGCGAAGTACGGGAAGACGGTGATCGGCTGGCATCAGCTCACCGGAGCGAATCCCGCCGAGGGCGCGGTGGCGCAGTACTGGGGCACCAGCGGCGCCGAGGACGAGCCCGAGGTCGTCGACGCGGCGAAGAAGGGCACGCGGCTGATCCTCTCGCCGGCCAACCGCTCCTACCTCGACATGCAGTACGACGAGGACACCCCGCTGGGGCTGCACTGGGCCGGATATGTGGAGGCGAAGCAGTCCTACGACTGGGAGCCCGGCTCGTATATCAAGGGCGCGCCGAAGGACGCCGTGCTGGGGGTGGAGGCGCCGCTGTGGTCGGAGACGCTGGAGAAGAGCGAGCACATCGAGTTCATGGCGTTTCCGCGGCTGCCGGGGATCGCGGAGCTCGGCTGGTCGCCCGCGTCGAAGCTGGGCTGGGACGGATACCGGGAGCGGCTGGCCCGACAGGGGCCGCGCTGGGACCAGTTGGGCATGTCGTACTGGCGGTCGCCACAGGTCCCGTGGCCGGACGCCGCCCGCTGAACGGGACCCGCTGACCCGCTGACCCGAGCGGGCGTCGGCTCGCACGAGCTGACGAGGCGTGGCCGCCGCCCCCCGAGGCCGGCGGCCCGCGCCCGCTCCCGCGCCGTGGGGTTGGGGTTACCGTCCGCTGGTCCCGAGAGCGTCTCGTCGTGGGGAGTCGCTGCCGGGACCGTGGGTCCGGGGCGCGTCAGAAGCCGTCCAGGACGGATGGCGCTGGACGAACTCCGGCCCCGCGGTGGTCATCCGACGCCGAGCTCCCTGGCGACGAGCATCCGCTGGACCTCGCTCGTGCCCTCGCCGATTTCGAGGATCTTGGAGTCGCGCCACATGCGGGCCACCGGGTATTCGTTCATGAAGCCGTAGCCGCCGTGGATCTGGGTGGCCTCGCGGGCGTTGGTGACGGCGATCTCCGAGGAGTAGAGCTTCGCCAGCGCCGCCTGCTTCTTGAACGGCTCGCCGAGGATCAGCCGGGACGCCGCGTCGCGCCACGCGACCCGTGCCGTGTGGGCCCGCATCTCCATGTCGGCGAGCTTGAACTGGATGGCCTGGTTGGCCCCGATCGGCTTCCCGAAGGCCTGTCTGGTGTTGGCGTAGCTGACGGATTCGTCGACGCAGCCCTGGGCGAGCCCCGTGGCCAGCGCGGAGATCGCGATCCGGCCCTCGTCGAGGATGCGCAGGAACTGGGCGTAGCCGCGGCCCTCTTCGCCGAGCAGGTTCGCCGCGGGCACCCGCACGTCGGAGAAGGACAGCTCGCGGGTGTCCGAGGCGTTCCAGCCGACCTTCGAGTACGGGGCGGCGACGGTGAAACCGGGAGTGCCGGAGGGCACGATGATCGTCGAGATCCGCGGCGATCCGTCGTCCTTGCGGCCGGTGACGGCGGTGACGGTGACCAGGCCGGTGATGTCCGTACCGGAGTTGGTGATGAAGCACTTCGAGCCGTTGATCACCCACTCCCCGGTCTTCTCGTCGCGCTCCGCCGTCGTGCGGGTCCCGCCCGCGTCGGAACCGCACTCTGGCTCCGTCAGGCCGAACGCGCCCAGCAACTCGCCCGAGCACAGCCGCGGCAGCCACTCGCGCTTCTGCTCCTCGGTGCCGAAGCGGAAGACGGGCATCGCGCCCAGGGAGACTCCGGCCTCCAGGGTGATGGCGACCGAGGAGTCGACGCGGGCCAGTTCCTCCAGGGCGAGGCAGAGCGCGAGATAGTCGCCGCCCATCCCGCCGTACTCCTCGGGGAAGGGCAGCCCGAAGAGGCCCATCTCTCCCATCTGGCGGACGATCTCGTAGGGAAACTCGTGCCGCTCGTAGAACTCGCCGATCTTCGGCGCTACGGCCTTCTGCGCGAACTCCTCGACGGTGCGGCGGAGTTCCTCGTGCTCGGCGGAGAGACGGTGGTCGAGGGACATGTCGGTCACTGCTCCTTGTGGGAGTTCGGACGGGAGCCGGCACCGGTGTCGGCGCCGGTGAGCGCGCGCACGGTGCGGGAGGGGCTGGGGCGGCCCAGCCGGTCCGCCATCCAGCCGCTTGTGGCCGTCAGGCGGGCGAGGTCGACGCCGGTCTCGATGCCGAGGCCCTGGAGCATCCAGACGAGGTCCTCGGTGGCGAGGTTGCCGGTGGCGCTCTTCGCGTACGGGCAGCCGCCGAGGCCGCCCGCGGAGGCGTCGACCGTGGTCACGCCGTGCTGGAGCGCGGTGAGCGTGTTGGAGAGGGCCTGGCCGTAGGTGTCGTGGAAATGGACGGCGGTACGGTCCACGGGGACCTCCGCCGCGGCCAACTCGCGGAGCAGCGCCGCGACATGGCCGGGCGTGGCGACGCCGATGGTGTCGCCCAGGCTCAGCTCGTCGCAGCCCATGTCCAGCAGCACACGGCAGACCCGCACGACCTGGGCGGTGGGCACGGCGCCCTCCCACGGGTCGCCGAAGCACATCGACACATAGCCGCGGACCCACTGCTCCTCCGCCTTGGCGCGGGTGACCACGGGCTCGAACATCGCCAGGGACTCGTCCAGGGAACGGTTGAGATTGGCCCTCGCGAAGGACTCGGTGGCGCTCGCGAAGACCGCGATGTGGCGGCAGCCGTGTGCGACGGCGCGCTCCAGTCCGCGCGCGTTGGGCACCAGGACGGGAAGCCGGAGGTCGCCGGGCAGGTCTGCGAGGAGCGGCATCAGCTCCTCGGCGTCGGCGAGTTGGGGCACCCACTTGGGGTGGACGAAACTCGTCGCCTCGACGGTCTCCAGACCCGCGTGGCGCAGCCGGTGGATGAATTCGGACTTCACCTCGACCGGCACCGTCGACCGCTCGTTCTGCAAGCCGTCGCGCGGGCCGACCTCGTGGATGCGCACCCGGGACGGCAGGCCCTCGCCGGTGAACCGCATGGGCAGACCCTCGATCATGCCTCCGCCTCCTGCACGTGACCTCGTTCGCCGTTCTCGCCTGGGTCCTGGTCCGCGCCGTCCGTCTCGGGATGGGGCTCGACCACGGCCAGCACCTGGTCCATGGCGACGGTGCTCCCCGCGGTGACGTCCAGCTCGGTGACCGTGCCGTCATATGGGGCGGTGATGACGTGCTCCATCTTCATCGCCTCCACGACGAGCAGGCTCTGGCCCGCGGTGACCTTCTCCCCGGTGGTGGCCTTCACCACCGTGACCGTCCCGGGCATGGGCGCCGTCAGGGCGTCGGCGCCGTGTGCTCCGGCGGCGCCCCGGAGCGCGGCGGCCACCGGGTCGTGGTCCTGTATGTGCCAGCTGTCGCCGTCGCGGCCGAGCCAGCGGCCCGCACCGGAGGCGGCGTGCGCCAGCCGGACGGTGAATCCGCCCCACTCGACGAGCAGTTCGGGCATGGCATCGCCGTCGCCGGGGCGCGTCCCGTCGGCGAGCCGGGCCTTGTGGGGCTCGCCGTCTCCGACGCGGACCTGCGTCGAGCCTCCGTGTCCCCGTACGCGCACGGCGACCGGATCGTGGCCCGGCACGCGGAAGTGGTGGACCGTCCACGCCGGTTCGCCGCCCAGGCGCCAGCCCGACGGCACGGAGAAGGGGTCGGTCCAGCCGCCGCCGGAAGCACCGCCGGCCATGGCCGCGGGGCCCAGCGCCGCCTGGCGAAGCAACGCGGCAGCCGCGTAGATCTCGTCGGGGATCCGCCTGGGCACCAGTGACGCCGCCGCGCGGTCCACCAGCCCGGTGTCCAGCGCGCCCGCCGCCACGTCGGGATGGGCCAGCAGCCGCCGCAGGAAACCGGTGTTGGTCTCCACCCCGAGCACCACCGTCTCCGCGAGGGCGGCACGCAGCCTGCGCAGCGCGGTCGGCCGGTCCGGGCCGTGTGCGATGACCTTGGCGAGCATCGGGTCGTATGTGGTGCCCACTTCGGTGCCCGGCAGCAGCCCCGAGTCCGTACGCACATCACGGCCTTCGGGCTCCCGCAGCAGCAACACCGTGCCGGCGGAGGGCAGGAAGTCGACCCTGCCGCCCTCGGAAGCGGTGTCGGAGCCGTCTTCGGCAGCGCTGCCGGACGCGGATGCCTTCCCGGACGCGGACGCGCTCCCGGATGCCTGGGCCGCGCCGGCGCCGGGAGCGCCGGGGCGCAGCAGCGCCGTCTCGGCGCAGATGCGCGCCTCGACCGCGTGGCCGCTCAGCGAGATCCCGGACTGGTCGAAGGGGAGCGCCTCGCCCGCGGCGACCCGCAGCTGCCACTCGACGAGATCCACGCCCGTGATCAACTCCGTGACGGGATGCTCGACTTGGAGGCGGGTGTTCATCTCCATGAAGTAGTAGGGGCGGGGGCCGTCGTCGGCCCGCGAACCGGACGGCTCGCCGCCCGGAACGATGAACTCGACCGTGCCCGCACCGCGGTACCCGCAGGAGCGGGCGGCGTCCACGGCGGCCTCGCCCATCGCTGCGCGGGTCGCCTCGTCCAGCAGCGGGCTCGGCGCCTCCTCGATGATCTTCTGATGGCGGCGCTGAAGTGAGCACTCGCGCTCGCCCAGGTGCACGACGTGCCCGTGTCCGTCCGCGAGGACCTGGATCTCGATATGGCGCGGCGAGTCGATCCAGCGCTCCACCAGCAGCGTGTCGTCACCGAAGGAGCTTCGGGCCTCGCGCCTCGCGGCGGCGATCTCGTCCGCCAGCGCCGCCTCGTCCCGCACCAGCCGCATGCCCTTGCCGCCGCCGCCCGCCGACGGCTTCAGCAGCACGGGCATGCCCATCTCCCGTGCCGCGGCGGCCAGTTCGGCGTCGGTGAGGCCCGAGCCGGACGAGCCCGGCACCACCGGGACGCCCGCGGCCCGCACCGTCTCCTTGGCGCGGATCTTGTCGCCCATCACCTCGATGGCAGCGGCCGGCGGGCCGACGAAGACCAGGCCCGCGTCCGAACAGGCCTGTGCGAAGGGGGCGTTCTCCGCGAGGAAGCCGTACCCCGGGTGCACCGCCTGGGCGCCGCTGCGGTGCGCCGCCTCCACCAGCCGCTCCGCCGAGAGATAGCTGTGCGCCGCCTGCGCGGGCCCGATGCGCACCGCCTTGTCCGCCTCCCGCACATGGCGGGCGTCGGCGTCCGCGTCGCTGTGGACCGCGACGGAGGTGATGCCCAGCTGCCGCAGGGTGCGGATCACCCGCACCGCGATCTCGCCGCGGTTGGCCACCAGCACGGTGTCGAACATGGTCACGTCCCATCCTTCACGATGCAGCCCCTCACAACCGGTCACATCCGGAAGACGCCGAAGCCGGGCCCCGCCGGATCCTTCGCCGGCAGCGGGGCGTTGGCGCACGCGGTGAGCGCGAGCCCCAGCACCGTCCGCGTCTCCAGCGGGTCGATCACACCGTCGTCCCAGAGCCTGGCCGTCGCGTAGTAGGCGTTGCCCTGTGCCTCGTACTGCGCGCGGACCGGGGCGCGGAACTCCGCTTCCTCCTCCGCGCTCCACTCCTCGCCGCGCGCCTCCAACTGGTCGCGCTTGACGGTCGCCAGTACGGCGGCGGCCTGCTCGCCGCCCATCACGGAGATCTTCGCGTTGGGCCACATCCACAGGAAGCGCGGGCCGTAGGCCCGGCCGCACATCGAGTAGTTCCCCGCGCCGTACGAACCGCCTATGACGACGGTCAGCTTCGGCACCCTCGTACACGCCACGGCCGTCACCATCTTGGCGCCGTGCTTGGCGATGCCTCCCGCCTCGTAGTCCCGCCCGACCATGAAGCCGGAGATGTTCTGAAGGAAGAGCAGGGGGATGCCGCGCTGGTCGCACAGCTCGATGAAGTGGGCGCCCTTCTGGGCGGATTCGGAGAAGAGGATGCCGTTGTTCGCGACGATTCCGACGGGGTGGCCGTGGATCCTGGCGAAGCCGGTGACCAGCGTCGTGCCGAACTCGGCCTTGAACTCCTGGAACCGTGAGCCGTCCACGACCCGGGCGATGACCTCGCGCACGTCGTAGGGCGTGCGCGAATCGACCGGCACCGCGCCGTACAGCCCCGAGGGGTCGACGGACGGCGGCTCCGCGGCCCGCACCGACCAGGGCAGCGGCCCGCGCTCCGGCAGGGTGCCGGCGATGTGCCGGACGATGCGCAGCGCGTGGGCGTCGTCCTCGGCGAGATGGTCCGTCACGCCGGAGATCCTGCTGTGCACCTCGCCGCCGCCCAGCTCCTCGGCGGTGACGACCTCTCCCGTGGCGGCCTTCACCAGCGGCGGGCCGCCGAGGAAGATCGTGCCCTGACCGCGCACGATCACCGCTTCGTCGCTCATCGCGGGCACATACGCGCCGCCCGCCGTGCACGAGCCCAGCACCGCCGCGATCTGCGGGATGCCCGCGCCCGACATGCGCGCCTGGTTGTAGAAGATCCGGCCGAAGTGCTCCCGGTCCGGGAAGACGTCGTCCTGCATCGGCAGGAACGCGCCGCCCGAGTCGACGAGATAGACGCACGGCAGCCTGTTCTCCAGCGCGATCTCCTGGGCGCGGAGATGCTTCTTCACCGTCATCGGGTAGTACGTGCCGCCCTTGACCGTGGCGTCGTTGGCGACGACGACCACCTCGCGCCCGGAGACCCGGCCGATCCCCGCGATGACGCCCGCGGCCGGCGCCGCACCGTCATACATCCCGTCCGCCGCGAGCGGCGCGATCTCGAGGAAGGGCGAGCCCGGGTCGAGCAGCGAGTCCACCCGGTCGCGGGGGAGGAGCTTGCCGCGCTCCGTGTGCCGCGCGCGTGCCCGCGCACCGCCGCCGAGCCGGGCGGCCGCCAGCTTCTCCCGCAGTCCGGCGGCCAGTTCACGGTGCGCCGCCTCGTTCGCCCGGCAGGCCTCCGACGCCGGGTCGATCGTGCTGCCCAGCGCCGGGGCCGTCCCCCCGGTCTCCGGGGCCGGCTCCCGTCCCGCCGCCTGCGGCTGCTCCTGCCTCACCTCGCGCCCCCTCGTCTTGGCTCGCGGTCTCCGGCTCGCGCCGGTCGTGAACGGCCCCGCTCCCGGCACAGGGCCCACCGGCGCCGGCCGGTGCTCGGCCGGCGGCACCGGCCGCCCGCGCCGTGGACTGACCGGCCGGTTAACGGTCATTAACCACTGCCGCCCAGGTTAACGCTCGCTAACCCTCCTGTCTAGAATGAACTCATGAGCACGAAGACGGGGTCCGCCCCCACCCGCCGCGAGCAGATCCTGCGGGAGGCTGCCCGTCTCTTCGCCGAGCGCGGCTTCCACGGCGTCGGCGTCGACGAGATAGGAGCCGCCGTCGGCATCAGCGGCCCCGGTCTCTACCGGCACTTCGCCGGGAAGGACGCCATGCTCGCCGAGCTTCTCGTCGGCATCAGCGAGCGGCTGCACGAAGGCGGCCGGATGCGGCTGGAGGAGTCGGCCGCCGCCGGGCTCGCCCCGGAGGCCGCGCTCGACGCGCTGATCGCCGGGCACATCGACTTCGCCCTCGACGACCGCCCGTTGATCACGCTCCACGACCGTGAGCTGGACAGGCTGCGCGAGAGCGACCGCAAGCAGGTGCGCAAGCTCCAGCGGCAGTACGTCGAGCTGTGGGTGGACGCCGTGCGCGCCCTCTATCCGGAGCTGACGTCGCTGGAGGCCCGCGTCGCGGTGCACACCGTCTTCGGGCTGCTCAACTCCACGCCGCACCTGAGCGGTTCGTCCGCGCTGCCCGACCGAGAGACCACGGCGGCCCTGCTGCACCGGCTCGCGCGGGGGGCCCTCGCCGCGGCGCCGGCAGCTGCCGCTCCCGGTGCCGGCGCCGACGACGGTTCCGCCTCCGGTTCCGCCGACAGCGGTTCCGCCCCCGGTTCCGCTTCCGGCCGCCGTCCCGGCGGTGCCCCCGCGGGTGCGGACGGCACCGGTCCGGGCACCACCGGAGAGTCCGCCGGAAAGCCCGCCGCCGGCACCTCTGGACAGCGCAGCTGACTCCTGGGTAGCTTGTTGGCTGAGCAAGCGCTTAGCCAATGCCGGGCGCGGTCCGCACGCGCGGCCCGGCGCTTCCGGTTTCCGTACGGGGGCTCCGCATCGCAAGGGCGCCGGGCGGGCACGCTTGCTGGCGGGCACGGTCCGGACGGACACGGTTCCGGCCCGGCGCGCTGGAGAGCGGGACTTGAGCGGAAGACGAGGATGAGGAGGCGTGCCGGTGCGACGTACGGTGTTCGACGAGGATCACGAGGCGTTCCGTCAGACGATCCGGGACTTCATCCAGGCCGAGGCCGTGCCCCACTATCAGGGCTGGGCCGAACAGGGCTACGTCCCGCGGGAGTTCTACAAGAAGCTCGGCGAGCTGGGCGTCTTCGGCATCGAGGTCCCGGAGGAGTACGGCGGCGCCGGCGAGAAGAGCTTCAAGTTCAACGCGGTGATCACCGAGGAGTGCGCGCGGGCCGGCGTCAGCTTCGGCGGCTCCAGCGTCCACACGGCGCTGTGCCTCCCGTACATCCTCAAGTACGGCAACGACGAGCAGAAGCAGCGCTGGCTGCCCTCCTTCGTCTCCGGCGACATGATGACCGCCATCGCCATGACCGAGCCCGGCACCGGCTCCGATCTCGCGGGCATGAAGACCACGGCGCGGCTGTCCGAGGACGGCCAGCACTACGTGCTCAACGGTGCCAAGACCTTCATCACGGGCGGCGTTCAGGCCGACCGGGTGCTGGTGTGCTGCCGTACGTCGCCGCCCGACCCCGAGGACCGGCGCAGCGGGATATCCATCCTCGTCGTGGACGCCGAGAGCGAGGGCTACGCGGTCGGCAGGAAGCTCGACAAGCTGGGGCTGCGGGCCTCCGACACCGCCGAACTCTCCTTCACGGACGTCAAGGTGCCGGTCGAGGACATGCTCGGGGAGCCGGGCAAGGCGTTCACGTACCTCACGCACAACCTGCCGCAGGAGCGGCTGGGCATCGCCATCGGCGCGTACGCCATGTCGGCCGCCGCCGTGCGGTTCGCGCAGGAGTACGTGCAGGAGCGGACCGTCTTCGGCCGTGAGGTCTCCTCGTTCCAGAACACCAAGTTCGTGCTGGCCGACTGCAAGTCGGACGTCGACGCGATGCAGGCCGTGTGCGACCGCGCGCTGGAGGCGCTGGACGGGGACGAGCTGTCCGCGGCCGACGCGGCGTCGGCGAAGCTGTTCACCACCGAGCTGGCGGCCCGCGTCATCGACAAGTGCCTTCAGCTGCACGGCGGTTACGGCTACATGCTGGAGTACCCGATCGCGAGCCTGTACGCGGACACCCGCGTCTCGCGCATCTACGGCGGCACGAGCGAGGTCATGCGCTCGATCGTGGCCAAGTCGATGGGGCTGTGACCGTGCCTCCGGGGTCGGCGGCGCCGGCGTCCGCGCTCCCGGCGCCTGCCGTCTCCGGATCCGCGCTCCGGGCCGGTGGGATCCGGGCCGGTGTGATCCGGAACGCTTCGCTCCGGATTGTGATCTGCGCCGTAACCGCAGGCAGTTCACGGCGGGCACAATCGCGGCCATGAGCCATGAACTGACGTCCCTGGTCCGCCTGCTCGATCTGGAGCGCGTCGAGCAGGACATCTACCGGGGCGACAGCCGCGAGGCCGTCGTCCCCCGCGTGTTCGGCGGGCAGGTCGCCGCGCAGGCGCTCGTCGCCGCGTGCCGCACCGTCCCCGAAGGGCGTCTTCCGCACTCCCTGCACGCCTATTTCCTGCGCCCCGGCGACCCGGGCGCGCCGATCGTCTACACCGTCGACCGCATCCGCGACGGACGCTCCTTCACCACCCGCCGGGTCGTGGCCGTCCAGCACGGGCAGCCGATCTTCCATCTGTCGGGTTCGTTCCAGACGTACGAGGAGGGGCTGGAGCACCAGGTGCCGATGCCGGAGGCGCCCGACCCCGGGACGCTTCCGACGGCCGAGGACATGATGCCGCGGTACGAGGAGCTGTTCCGCGGATCGGACGTGCCGCAGCGGCTGATGAAGGCGCGTGCCGCCGTCGATCTGCGGTACGTGCGCGAGCCTCCGTTCGCCAGTGCGGGGGAGCCGCGTGAGCCGCGCTCGCAGGTCTGGTTCCGTACGAACGGCAAGCTGGACGGCGAGCTCGACGACCCGATGCTGCACATCTGCCTCGCCACGTACGTCTCCGACATGACCCTCCTGGACTCGGTGCTGCTGGCGCACGGGCGCGGCGGCTGGGCGGTCGGCGACGTGGTCGGGGCGAGCCTGGACCACGCGATGTGGTTCCACCGGCCGTTCCGTGCCGACGAGTGGCTGCTCTACGACCAGGTCAGCCCGACCTCGCAGGGCGGGCGCGGCCTCGGGAGCGGCCGCATCTTCACGCGCGACGGGCGGCTGGCGGTGTCGGTGATCCAGGAGGGCGTGGTACGGGTGCCGCGAGACGAGAAGCGATCCGGCTGATCCAGTGCCCCCCCCGGTGACGCCGGTGACGCCGGTGACCCCGAGGCCCCGAGGCCCCGAGCCCCGGGTGACCCCGGCGCCATCTGCCGCCGCGCCACCGGGTGTTCCCTTCGCGGGCTCAGTCCGCGTACGGACCGTGCAGCCGCGTGAAGAGCGTCAGCCACTGCTGCGGGGTCACCAGCCCGACGGGCGCGGACGGGTCGGCGCCGGCGAGGTCGAAGGCCGCCCGGACGCGTGACGTCCGGTGCCGCCGCGAGAGCGTCGCCGCGAGCGAACCGCCGACGCCGGTGAAGCCGTTGGCGACGAACTCCCGGTAGGCGGGCAGCACTTGGGGCGGCAGCAGCGGCCGTTCGCGCCGGTCGATGCGCAGCACCGCCGAGTCGGTGCGCGGCACCGGCGTGAACGACCCGCGGCCCACCCGGCACAGCCGGCGCCACTCGAACTCGGGCCATGTGCGCACCGTCGTCAGGGGCCAGCGCCCTCCTCCTCGGCGCTGCGCACCGGCCCTGTATCCCCGGCCGCCGGTGCACTTGACGGCGTACTCGAACTGTGTGAGCAGCGTCGCCGACGTCAGCTGCGGCGCGGCGAGGCACCAGCGCACGATGGCGGTCGTGCGGGAGTAGGGGATGTTCCCGACGACGGCGAACGGCTCGCGCGGCGGGCGGGCCCGCAGGAAGTCGCCCTGCACCAGGCGGAGTCCGGGCCGGCCGCCGAGCCGCCGGCCGAGCCTCGCGGCGAGACGGGGGTCGATCTCGTACGCGATGACGCGGCGGCCCGCGGTGGCCAGATGGCGCGTCAACACCCCTTCGCCCGCGCCGGGTTCGACGATCAGGGAGTCGGGGGCGAGCGCGGCGGCGCGGAGGATGCGCCGTACCGCTGCGGGGTCGTGGAGGAAGTTCTGGGAGAGCGTCTTGCGGCGGCGTGCCACGGCGAAGTCCTCTGGTGTGCGAGGACAGGCGCGGCGGTACGCGCGGCAGGCGTGAGCCCTGCGAAGGCGGTGCGCGCGTGCGGACACACGCGTGCGGACGCACGTGTGCGCGGTGGTCTGCCGGGCCTGTCCGGTCGATGGGGACAGCGGAGGCCCTGGGCACATGCCGGGACGCGAGGGGGAGGCGGGCCGGGGACTTGCGCAAGCCGCGGCTGAAGGCAGGCGATCCGGGCCGGGTCGTACGGGCCGGGTCGTACGGTCCGCTCGGGACCGGAAGCCGGAAGCCGGAAGCCGGAAAGCCGCAGGCCGGAAGCCGATGACCGTGAGGGTCAACCGGAGGCCGGCGGCCCGGAGTTGTCAGCCGCAGGAAGACGGTCCGCTGCCGGACCGAAGCCGGAGGGGGCGCCTCGTCAGGCGTCCTGGCGGAGTGCCAGGGCCTGGCGCCGGGCGCGCGGGCGTACGACGAGCTGGGGCGACCAGCACGAGAGCCGCGCCTCGGCGCGCACACCGTTGATGATCGCCTGGAAGGCTGCGGACATGGTCACGACGCTAGGCGGACGGCCGGTGCGGGGCAATCGGTTTTCGCGCGGCCGGTCCCCGCTGCGGCCCCCGCCGCGTCGGTCACTCCGTATCGGGTCGTGCGCCCGCCAGAAGGTATGCGGTGAGCGGCTCGTAGAAGCGGGGATCGGTGACGTGGTCGTCGAGCGGAACGGCCACCGCGAGGGTGTCCTCGGCCTCGCCGAGGAAGAGGGCGGGATCGTTGCAGTCCGCGAAGCCCACGGTGGGGATGCCCTGTTGACCGGCGTACCCGGCCCAGCCGTGGTCGGCGACGACGAGGTCCGGCGGCTGCTCGCCGGCCCGCCGCAGCTGGTCCAGCACGGCCGCCATCGGAGCGGGGGAGTGGGTGTGCCACAGCGACGCGCCCCGCTCGAGCACCGCCACACCGCCGAACTGCACCACCACGCCGTCGTCCGTGTACGTGCCCAGCGGTACGCGCACGATCTCGCAGCCCGCCTCGTGCAGCGACTCCGCGAGCGCGCCGTGCATTTCGAGCAGCGCACCCGGGTGCCCGGTCGCGAAGAGCACGCGACTGCGCCCCTCTGCCGCCTTGCGCAGCTCCGCCGCGGCACGGTCCAGGGCGCCGGCGGTCATCTCGGGGTCGATGGTGTCCTGGCCGCTGCGGTGGTCCGGGTCGTCGACGACGCCGCAGCGCTCGGCCATCACCGCGAGCACGTCCTGCTCGTCCTCCCAGCGGTCGCCGAGTTCGAGGCCCAGCCAGTAGTGGCGGTCGCCGTTGGAGAGTTTGCGGTAGTGGGAGAGGTTGTTCTCACGGGGTGTGGCCACATCGCCTGCGATACGGGTGCGCACGAGATGCTCGGTCAGCTCGGATCTGGACGGTGCCGCGGCGGGCGCGAATATCGGCATGCGGCCATTGTCACCCCTGGAAGGGCGGCCGGGCGGCGGCGTCCAGGATCCGGAGCGCACCCGCTCGTTCCCGCCGGGCTCCCCTCCCACCTGTACGCGTCACACCTGTACGCGGCGGACAAGTCGGGGGCCCGCGCTCCCGCTTACGTCCAACGAAGGGCGGCTTCCCCGCCGTCTAATCTCGCGCCATGAGCACAGCCGACCAGCAAGCCGACCAGCAAGCCGACCAGCAAGCCGACCCGCCCGGAGAGCCCGGAGAGCCCGGAGAGCCCGGAGAGCCCGGAGAGCCCGGAGAGCGTCAGCGGCCCGTCGGGCCGGTGGACAGCTCCCGCGTACCGCGTTACGCGGGGCCCGCCACCTTCGCGCGGCTGCCGCGCCTCGACGAGACCGGCGGCACCGCGGACGTCGCCGTCGTCGGCGTCCCCTTCGACACCGGTGTCTCCTACCGTCCCGGCGCACGCTTCGGCGGCAACGCGATCCGCGAGGCGTCCCGGCTGCTGCGCCCGTACAACCCGGCACAGGAGGCCTCGCCCTTCGCCCTCGCGCAGGTCGCCGACGCCGGGGACATCCCGGCGAATCCGTTCGACATCGGCGAGGCCGTGGAGACCGTGCAGGAGGCGGCCGACGGACTGCTCGACGGCGGCGCCCGGCTGATGACGCTCGGCGGCGACCACACCATCGCGCTGCCGCTGCTGCGTTCCGTCGTACGCAAGCACGGCCCTGTCGCGCTGCTCCACTTCGACGCCCATCTGGACACCTGGGACACGTACTTCGGGGCGGCGTACACGCACGGCACCCCGTTCCGGCGGGCCTTCGAGGAGGGGCTGCTGGACACCTCGGCGGTCTCGCACGTCGGTACGCGCGGCCCGCTCTACGGCCGCAAGGACCTGGACGAGGACGAGCGGATGGGCTTCGGCATCGTCACCTCGGCCGACGTGATGCGCCGCGGCGTGGACGAGGTGACGGACCAGCTGCGGCAGCGCGTCGGCGACCGGCCCCTCTACGTCTCGGTGGACATCGACGTGCTGGACCCGGCGCACGCACCGGGCACGGGCACGCCCGAGGCGGGCGGCCTGACCTCACGCGAACTGCTGGAGATCATCCGCGGTCTCGCCGGCTGCCGTCTGGTCTCCGCGGACCTGGTGGAGGTCGCGCCCGCCTACGACCATGCGGAGATGACCTCGGTGGCGGCCTCGCACACGGCGTACGAACTGACGACGGTCATGGCCCGGCAGATCGCGGAGGGCCGGGAGGCGGACCAGGCTGCGGGCCGGGCTGCGGGCGGGCCGGCCGGGGAGTAGCGGGCGACGGGACCGGACCTGCGCACTACGGGCGGGCACGCTTGCTCGCGGCCACGGCTCGACAAGTGGTTCGAGAGACGCACACCGTACTGTTTCCAGCCGTATTGGAGACGGTGTGTATGCGCTTGCTCGCACACCGTGGCTGTCAGGGCCACTTCGGGCCGGGAGAACCTGGCTGGTGGAAGCGGTGAGTGTGATCGCACTCACATTCGGTAAGCGGTAACTGTCCGGATGTGGTTTAACACACAACGTTACTGAATCTGGTCGGTCGATGTGCATCTCGTGAAAGTTCACGACAGACTCCCCACTGCGGTCCCGCGGGATGGGGACGACACATGACGAGCGACAGCGCTGGCCCTGTGGGGGGTGCCACCTGTCAGCATTCCATGGACGTCCCCGCCGGGGCGGCCGGGAGAGCCCCCCGCTCTCCGGGCCGCCCCGGTTCTTTCTTTCAGCCGCGGGGAGCGCCCGGCCCCCGACTCGCTCCCGGTCCATGGACCTAGGACTGAAGTCCGGACTTCGACGGGAAATGTTGCGGTGGGATGAAACGGCAGGTCCCGGGACGTTGGAGCCTTCGGCAGAAGCTCACGGACGCACCCCCGCGCACCCAGTGCGGCGGGGGACGGAAAGCGAGGGCACAGGGTGACGACGGGGACTGGCTCGGACACCGGCTCGGACACAGGCTCGGAGAGCACCGGCACCGCCGGTGCGGATCCGGAGGCCGCCGGCGAGCGGACGCGCGATCAGGACGGGCGGGACCCGCGGCACGAGCGGCAGCCGCAGCAACGGAAGGCCTCGCCCGTACCGGACCCGGAAGCCCCCGTACCGGACCCGGACGCCCCGCCAGCCTCCTCCGCCGCCCGCCCTCCGCAGGGCTGGGCCCGGCGCCTCGCGGCGTACTGCTGGCGCTACAGGCGTTCCGTCGTGCTGTCCATCGGCGCCTCGCTGGCCGGCATGGGCGTCATGGCGCTCGTGCCGCTGCTGACCAAGGTGATCATCGATGACGTCGTCGTCGCCGATGAGGGCGGACTCGCCCTGTGGATCGGGCTGTTGCTGCTCGCCGCCGCGGCCGTCTACGTCCTCACCTACGCGCGCCGCTACTACGGCGGCCGGCTCGCCCTCGACGTGCAGCACGACCTGCGTACGGAGATGTACCGCGCGATCATCCGCCTCGACGGGCGCAGCCAGGACGAGCTGTCGACGGGACAGGTCGTAGGGCGCGGGACGAGCGACCTCCAGCTGGTGCAGAGCCTGCTGTTCATGCTGCCGATGATGATCGGCAACGTGCTGCTGTTCGCGGTGGCGCTCGTCGTGATGATCGTGCTCTCCCCGTTGCTCACGGTCGTCTCGCTCGCCGTCTTCCCCGCGCTGTGGTGGATCGCCGACCGCAGCCGCACCCGGCTCTTCCCCGCCACCTGGTACGCGCAGCAGCAGGCCGGTGCCGTCGCATCCGTCGTGGAGGGCGCGGTGACGGGCGTGCGCGTGGTGAAGGGCTTCGGGCAGGAGGAGCAGGAGAAGCGGAAGCTGCGGGACATCGGCCGCGAGCTGTTCGCGGCCCGGCTGCGCACCGTGCGTCTCAACTCCCGCTATACGCCCGCCCTCCAGAGCGTTCCCTCGCTGGGCCAGGTCGGGATGCTGGCGCTG
Source organism: Streptomyces sp. HNM0575 (assembly GCF_012726265.1). GTDB lineage: Bacteria > Actinomycetota > Actinomycetes > Streptomycetales > Streptomycetaceae > Streptomyces. Next base: position 221,601 of record NZ_JAASAG010000001.1, read on the forward strand.
GGCGGCTGGATGGCGACGCAGGGAGAGATCACGCTCGGCACGTTCGTGGCGTTCTCCACGTATCTCGCCCAGCTCGTCGGGCCCGTACGGATGCTGGCGATGATGCTCACCGTCGGGCAGCAGGCGCGGGCCGGTGTCGAGCGGGTCTACGAACTCATCGACACCGAGCCGCAGATGAGCGAGCGGCCCGATGCGCACGAACTGCCCGCGGACGCCGAGGCGTCCGTGGAGTTCGACGACGTCGGCTTCGGATACGAGCGTCGGGACGAGCAGTCGGATGCGGGGCCGGACGCGGAACCCGACACGGAACCCGGCGCGGAACGGGCCACGGAACCGGAGACGGGGCCGGAAGGGCGGCGGGACGAGCAGCCGGGCGGCGCGGGCCGCGGCACCGTGCTCGACGGCTTCCGGCTGCGGGTGGAGCCGGGCGAGACGGTCGCCGTCGTCGGCTCCAGCGGCAGCGGAAAGTCGACGCTGGCCATGCTGCTGCCGCGCTACTACGACGTGACGAGCGGCGCCGTGAGGGTCGGCGGGTACGACGTGCGGGACCTGACGATCGGTTCGCTGCGCTCCGCGATCGGGCTCGTGCCGGAGAACAGCTTTCTCTTCTCCGACTCCGTCCGCGAGAACATCGCCTACGGCGCACCCTGCGCGACCGACGAGCAGATCCGCGCCGCTGCCCGCATCGCACAGGCCGACGGCTTCATCGCCGAGCTGCCCGACGGCTACGACACCGCCGTCGGAGAGCAGGGCCTGACCCTCTCCGGCGGTCAGCGCCAGCGCATCGCCCTCGCACGTGCCGTACTGACCGATCCGCGGCTGCTGTTGCTGGACGATGCGACGTCCGCCGTGGACGCGCACGTCGAGTACGAGATCCACGAGGCGCTGCGCAGCGTGATGGCGGGGCGTACGACGCTGCTCATCGCGCACCGGCAGTCCACGCTGGCCCTCGCCGACCGGATCGCCGTACTGGACCGCGGGCGGCTCGCCGACGTCGGCACCCATGAGGAGCTGACGGAGCGCTGCGCGCTCTACCGCCGGCTGCTGACCGACCCGGACGAGCTGGGCGAGGTCGAGCGCGACCCCGCGGGGCGAGTGCACGGCGGGGCGGCGGTCGCCGCCCGTACGGACACCGCCGCGGTGACGGCCGAGGTGACCGCCGAGGTGACGGCCGATGTCACGGCCGCGGTCACGACTGCGACCCCGACCGCCCCCGTGTCCGCGCCCGAAAGCGGCGTCACGCCCGAGCTGTGGGTGCGCGAGAACGGCTCCTCGCCCGGCGGCGTCCCCTCGCCGGGCCGCAGCGACCTCGCCGGCGCCCAGGCCGGACGCGCGGGAGGCTTCGCCACCGAGCTGGGCTCGGGGGCACCTCCCAGGCCGGAGGCTCTGGGGGATTCCGGCAGTCCCGAACTCCTCGCCCGCGTGGCCGCGTTGCCGCCCGCCGATGACGTGCCCGGGGTCGACGAGGAGCGTGCCGAGCGCGCCGAGAAGTCGTACGGGCTGCGCCGGCTGCTGCACGGCTTCGGTGCGGTGCTCGCGCTGGCGCTGCTCTTCGCCGCGTTCGACGCGGCCTTCGGCCTGGCACTGCCGGTGCTGATCCGCGACGGCATCGACGACGGCGTGGAGAAGGGGGCGCTCGGCGCGGTCTGGACGGCGTCGGCGCTGGCCCTCGCAGTCGTGGTGTTCCAGTGGGCGGCGCAGTTCGGCGCGATGCGGCTGACGGGCCGCACGGGCGAACGGGTCCTGTACGCGCTGCGCGTGAAGATCTTCGCCCAGCTCCAGCGGCTCGGGCTCGACTACTACGAGCGGCATCTCGCGGGCGCCGTGATGACGCGGATGACCACCGACGTGGACGCGCTGTCGACGTTCCTCCAGACGGGCCTCGTCACCGCCGTCGTCTCCGTCTTCACCTTCCTCGGGATCCTCGTCGCGCTGTTCGTGCTCGACGTGCAGCTGGCCCTGGTCGTCTTCGCGACGCTGCCGGTGCTGATCGTCGGCACGGTCTACTTCCGCCGGCACAGCGTCAGGGCGTACGAGCTGGCGCGGGAGCGGGTCAGCGTCGTCAACGCCGACCTACAGGAGTCCGTCGCGGGGCTGCGCATGGTGCAGGCGTTCCGGCGCGAGCGCCGCGGCTCCGCGCGGTTCGCCGAGCGCAGCGACGGCTACCGGCAGGCGCGGGTGCGCGGGCAGTGGCTGATCTCGGTCTACTTCCCCTTCGTGCAGCTGCTCGCGTCGCTCGCCACCGCAGGCGTGCTCGTGGTGGGCGCGGGGCGCATCGACGAGGGGACGCTCACGGCGGGCGGACTGGTCGCCTACCTCCTCTACATCGAGCTGTTCTTCTCGCCCGTGCAGCAGCTCTCGCAGGTCTTCGACGGCTATCAGCAGGCGTCGGTCGCGCTCGGCCGCATCCAGCAGCTGCTGCGTGAGGAGACCACGACGCCGGCGCCCGAGAGCCCCGTCGACCCGGGCGGGCTGCGCGGCGAGATCACCTTCGAGAGCGTGCACTTCCGCTACGCCGCGGCCGACGGCGGCAAGCACGACGAGGAGGCCCTGTCGGGCATCGAACTGACCGTCCCGGCAGGGCAGACCGTCGCCTTCGTCGGTGAGACGGGCGCGGGCAAGTCCACCCTCGTGAAGCTGGTGGCCCGGTTCTACGACCCGACGGCGGGCGCCGTGCTCGTGGACGGCGCGGACCTGCGGACGCTCGAACTGCCCGCGTACCGGCACCGGCTGGGCGTCGTGCCGCAGGAGCCGTACCTCTTCCCGGGCACGGTGCGCGACGCCATCGCCTACGGGCGGAGCGACGCGGGCGACGCGGAGGTCGAGGCCGCGGCGCGGGCCGTCGGGGCGCACGAGATGATCGCGACCCTCAGCGGCGGCTATCTGCATCCGGTCGCCGAGCGCGGCCGCAACCTCTCCGCGGGGCAGCGGCAGCTCATCGCGCTCGCCCGCGCGGAACTGGTACGCCCGGACGTCCTGCTGCTCGACGAGGCCACCGCGGCGCTGGACCTGGCGACGGAGTCGCTGGTGAACCAGGCCACCGACCGGCTGTCGGTGCGGCGCACCACGCTCGTCGTCGCGCACCGGCTGACCACGGCGGCGCGCGCCGACAGGGTCGTCGTACTCGACCACGGACGCGTCGTGGAGGACGGCACGCACGACGAACTCCTCGCGCTGGACGGGAAGTACGCGCGGCTGTGGCGCACCTTCGCGGGCGGTACGGAGGCGGCGGCGGGGTCGCCCGGGGGCGCGGGCTCCGGCGGCGGGAGCGGTACGGACGCGGGCGGCGTAAGCACGGACGGCATCCCGAGTTCAAAAGTTTGACGTAAAGCGTGCAGCGTTGACTGCATGTATTCACAACTTTAGTTTCGCTGCATGTTCGGACCCGACCGCCGCCTTGTGCGCCTGGCCCTGCCGCTGCTCGCCCTGACCCTCGTGGCCGCCGTGCCGCAGGCGTCGTCCGTCGCGCCCCCGGGTGCCGGATCCGCCGCCGCCCCGCCGTCCGGACACGGTGGCCGGGGCGGCTGGGTCCTCACCTCCAACCGGCCGGACCCCGGGGGCAGTTACCGCGCCTACGTCGGCAACGGCTATCTCGGCCAGCGCATCGCACCGTCGGGCTCGGGCTACAGCGCGGGAGGCGAGAAGTCCGGCTGGCCGCTGTTCACACCGCGCTACGACGGCTCGTTCGCAGCCGGGCTCTACGCCCACAACCAGAAGACCGCCGACAACAAGCAGGCCATCGCGGCACTGCCCACCTGGACCACGCTCAACGTGGCCACCCGCGGCGCCAAGGGCGAGACCTTCTCCTCCGGCACCCCCGCCCGCCGCATCTCGCACTACCGGCAGTCGATGGACATGCGCCGCGGCGTCGTACGCACCTCGCTCACCTGGACCGCGCGCGACGGACGCGCCACCGACCTCTCCTACGAGGTACTCGCCGACCGCAACCACCCGCACTCCGGCGCCGTACGCGTCACCATGCGCCCGCACTGGAGCGGCGAAGCCCGCGTCACCGACGTCCTCGACGGCCGCGGTGCCCGCCGCGTCTCCGGGACCGGCGGCGGCGCGCACGGCAAGCGCACCATGGACGTCGCCTTCCGCACCCACGGCACGAAGACCGACGGAGCCGTGGCCTCGACTCTCCGCCCCGGACCGGGCGTACGTGTGACAAGTGAACGTAAGGCCAAGCCTGCGAGGAAGCTGACGGCCAGGCAGGACCTCTCCTTCGACGCGCGCAGGGGCAGGACGTACGAGTTCACCAAGCACGTCGGCGTGGACACCGCGAACACCTCCCGTGCGCCCGAGCGCAGCGCCCTCGCCGCCTCCCGCAGCGCCGCCGCCCGCGGCTGGGACCGTACGCACGCCGCGCACACCGCCGCCTGGCAGCGGCTGTGGCGCAGCGACGTCCAGGTCGCCGGACGCCCCGAGTTGCAGAAGTGGCTCCGCTCGTCCCAGTACGGGCTGCTGGCGAGCACCAGGCGCGGCAGCGGTGACAGCATCGCCCCGGCCGGGCTGACCAGCGACAACTACGCGGGCTCCATCTTCTGGGACGCCGAGACGTGGATGTACCCGGGTCTGCTCTCCGGCCACCCCGACCTGGCCAAGTCCGTGCTGGACTATCGCTACCGCACCCGCGCAGGCGCCCGTGCCAACGCGCGCAAGCTCGGCTACGACGGCCTCTTCTACGGCTGGAACACCGGCAGGGACGGCGAGTTGTGGAAGGAGTGCCACAGCTGGGACCCGCCGCACTGCCGCACCCAGAACCACCTGCAGAGCGACATCGCCCTCGCCACGTGGCAGCACTACCTGGCCACCGGCGACACCAAGTGGCTGCGCGCACGCGGCTGGCCGGTGCTCAGGGGCATCGCCGAGTTCTGGGCGAGCCGCGTGCACGAGAACGGCGACGGCAGCTACTCGGTCAGGAACGTCGCCGGCCCCGACGAGTACAGCAACGGCGTCGACGACGGCGTCTTCACCAACGCCGGCGCCGCCACCTCCCTCCGCCGGGCCACCCGCGCCGCCCGCCTGCTCGGCGAGAAGGCACCGGAGAGCTGGAAGCTGATCGCCTCGAAGCTGCGCATCCCCTACGACAAGAAGAACAAGGTCTTCGAGCAGTACGACGGATACGACGGCTCCACCATCAAGCAGGCCGACACGGTGCTGCTCCAATACCCCCTTCAGTGGCCGATGTCCAAGGGCGACGCCCGCCGCACCCTCGACTACTACGCCTCCCGCAGCGACCCCGACGGGCCCGCGATGACCGACTCCGTGCACGCCGTGGACGCGGCGCAGAACGACGAGCCGGGCTGCTCGGCGTACACGTATCTCAAGCGCTCCATCGAGCCGTTCGTACGCAGCCCGTTCGCGCTCTTCTCCGAGGCGCGCGGCGAGAAGGCCGGTGCGGCCGACCCGCATTCGGGACAGCCCGCGCAGGACTTCGTCACCGGCAAGGGCGGCTTCCTCCAGGTCTTCACCCACGGACTGACCGGGCAGCGGCTGCGCGAGGGGAAGCTGAAGCTCGACCCGATGCTGCCGCCGCAGCTCGGCCGGGGCGTCACGCTCAAGGGGCAGCGCTGGCAGGGCCGTACGTACGACGTCGAACTCGGCGCGCAGCACACCACCGTGCGGCTCACCCGCGGTGAGCCCTTCACGCTGGAGACGCCGCACGGCGAGCAGGTCGTCAGCCGGGACGCGCCCGTGGTGCTCAAGACCCGCCGCCCCGACCGGCAGCCGACGCGGAACCTGGCGAGGTGCCGCAAGGCGGAGGCCACCTCGGAGGAGTCCGGGATGTACGCGGGCGCCGCCGTCGACGGCAACTCGGCCACGTCGTGGACGCCGGACGGCAAGAAGGGCTCGCTCACCGTGCACCTGGGACGTACGGCCGGGAAGGGCGCCTCCGTCGAGCCGCAGTGGGACGGCGGCAAGCCCGCGGGGCACCGGGTCGAGGTGTCGGCGGACGGCAGGCACTGGCACGCCCCGGGTGGCGGCGGGCGGTTCCGTCATGTGCGGGTCTCGGTCACGTCCGACGACGCGAAGAAGCCCGCGGGGATCGAGGAGTTGAGGGTCGAGGAGTGACGGGCCGGCCGGGCCGCGGGAGAGTTGAGGCGGGGCTGCGGCGCTGCGGGGAGCGGCGGCGGGAAGGTGGGGAGGCGGGGCTCAGTCCCTGCACAGCTCCACGATGTACTCGTCCACCGTCTGCACCGTGCCGCCGCCCGGCAGCGGCTCCAGGCCCTCGCGCCAATGCACCGCGGACACCTCGCTGTTGGGCGTGAACGCGCGGGGGCTGCCGGTGTGCGCCGTGAACACCCCGCCGTACAGCACCCGTTGGGACGCGCCCAGCGCCGTACGGGTGTGGCCGACGAACCGCAGCGCGCCGGGCTCCAGCAACTGGCCCGTCTCCTCCCGCAGTTCGCGCACGGCAGCGTCACGTTTCGACTCGCCGGGCTCGATGCCGCCGCCGGGCAGCTCCCAGCACTCGCGCTCCCGCTCGTACACCATCAGCACCCGGCCCTCGTGCCAGAGGACGACGAGCGCGTAACCCATGGGCGCGTCCTCGAACTCGGCGTCCTCGGGCAGCTCCCCCGCGTCGTGGAAGGAGAGCAGCGCCATGTCGCGCGGTCCGGTGACCAGGGGAGGGGGCTGGGGGCGGCAGTCGGTCATGGCAGGCAGCCTATGACCTGTGCCGGGGACCGGTCCCGGACATCGGGCGGGCGGCGACGGCTATGACGCATGCGACATCTCCTGCGGCCTCGGCAGATCTGGCGGCGGGCCATCCCTGCCGGTAGGTTCGCTGCGACCTTTGACGGATCCAGGGGAGAGCGCATGCGAAGAACGCTCAGATGGACGCTGACGCTGGCGGTGCTCATAGGCACCGCGGGCGCCGGCAGTGCGTCGATGTCGGCCGCCACAGCAGCCGACACCGACATCAAGGACCGCATCCTCGCAATCAAGGGGATGAGCTTCATCAAGGAGAAGAAGGTCGACGGCTACCGCTTCTTCATCCTCAACTACGAACAGCCGGTGGACCACCGGCACCCCGAGAAGGGCACCTTCAAGCAGCGGATCTCCCTGCTGCACAAGGACGAGAACCGGCCCACGGTCTTCTTCACCTCCGGCTACGACCTCAACGAAGAGCCCAGTCGCAGCGAGCCGACGCAGATGACCGACGGCAACCAGGTCTCCATGGAGTACCGCTTCTTCTCGCCGTCCCGTCCCGACCCGGCCGACTGGTCGAAGCTCGACATCTGGCAGGCGGCAAGCGACCAGCACCGCATCTTCAAGGCCCTGAACAAGATCTACGGCAAGCACTGGGTCTCGACGGGCGGCAGCAAGGGCGGAATGACGGCGACGTATTACCGCCGCTTCTACCCCAAGGACATGAACGGCACCGTCGCCTACGTCGCGCCCAACGACGTGAACAACGACGAGGATTCGGCGTACTACGACTTCTTCGAGAAGGTCGGCTCCGATAAGTGCCGCGACCGGCTCAACGCCGCCCAGCACGAGATCTTCGAACGCCGCGGCGAGATGGTGAAGAAGCTCAAGGCGCTGGCGAAGAAGGAGAATTACACCTTCAAGCTGGCCGGCAGCGCGGACAAGGCCTTCGAACTCGTCGCGCAGGACCTGGTGTGGGGCTTCTGGCAGTACCACCTGGAGCCCGAGGAGTGCGACAAGGTTCCCTCCACCAAGGCCAAGACCCAGGAACTGTGGGACTGGGGCAACGAGATCGGCGGCTGGGAGGCCGGCGCCGACCAGGGCATCGAGCCCTACACGCCGTACTACTACCAGGCCGGTACGCAGATGGGCTCGCCCGACTACGAGTCGCCGCTCCTGGACGACGTGCGCAAGTACCCGGGGCTCAACAAGCCGCGTACGTACGTGCCGCGGGACATCCCGATGAAGTTCGACTCGAAGGCGATGAAGGACGTCGACAACTGGGTGCGCACCCGGTCGTCGCAGATGCTCTTCGTCAACGGGCAGAACGACCCGTGGAGCGCCGAGCCGTTCCGCGTCGGCAAGGGGACCGAGGACGCGCACGTGTACAAGGCGCCCGGCGCCAACCACGGCGCGAGCATCGCCCTGCTGAGCAAGAAGGACAGGGCCGCGGCGACGAGCGCACTGCTGAAGTGGGCAGGCGTCGAACCCGCGGACGGTGCGCAGCCGAAGCGGCTCACGAAGTACGACTCGGATCTGGACCGTCCGGCCGAGCGCGACCGGATGATGCGTCCGTAGGCGCGTAAGTGGAAGGCCCTGCGGGGCGGGGCGTGACGGCTGTGGGATGGCAGTTGGCAGTTGGCGGCTGTCAGATGACAGACGGCGGATGACAGATGACGGATGTTGAAATCCGTCATCTGTCATCCGTCAGTCGTCATCCGTTATCTGTCAGCCCCCGCCCCGCTCCGCCCCATGGCCTCGCCCGACTCGGGCCGCCCGCACGAACGGTGCCCGGCCGGGGCGGACATGCCCCGGCCGGGCACCGGCATTCGTTTTCGCGAGCCGCGGGCCCGCCTCACCCTTCGGACATCAGGCCCCGCAAGTGGTCCCGTACGCCCGGGAGCAGCGCGGGCAGCTCCGGCACCTGCGGATACCAGCGCTTCTCGTACTCCCAGCACAGCCACCCGCGCGACGGGCCGGACCGCGCGCCCGTCGCGTGACTCCCCCCGCTCCCCACGGCGCCGATGGGGTCCTTCGCGTCGCCCGCGTGCGTCAGCAGCCGTACCACGTCCCGCAGCGGCAGCACGCCCTCCCCGGGCGGAAGCGGCGTGGTGCCGTCCGCCGAAGCGACGTCCTTGACCTGCACATAGCCGAGGAAGGGCGCGAGCAGACGGTGACTGGTGCCCGGGTCCTCACCGGCGCGCCAGGTGTGCAGCACGTCCCACAGCGCACCCGCCGACGCGTGGCCGACGGCGGCGAGCACGCGCGCCGCGTCCTCGCCCGTGCTGTGCGAGTCGTGCGTCTCCAGCAGCAGCCGCACCCCCAGGTCCGCGGCGAGGGGCGCCAGCGCGGCCAGCCTGCGGGCGGCCGTCGCGTCGGCCTCCTTGGGGCCCGCGTCGCCGCCGCCGGGGAAGACCCTTACGAACGAGGCGCCCAAGTCCCGTGCCAGTTCCAGGAGTTCCTGCACCTCGGTGAGTACGGCGTCGTCGTCGCCCGGCGAGGCGACCTTCGCATAACCGGCGATCGCGAGGACCTCCACGCCCGCCGCCTTGAACTCCTCCACGACGTCGACGCGCTCGGCCAGGGTCAGGCCCGGATGCACGGGCTCCTCCGGATGCGCGCGCAGCTCCAGGCCCTCGAAACCGGAGTCGGCGGCGAGACGTACGGCTTCGGGAACCGGAAGGGAGGGGATGCCGAGGGTGGAGAAGGCGAGTCGCATGAGCACAGCGGACCAGATGCGGCTGTGCTCGTACAAGCTCCGGGCGTCAACTGATCACGTGTGCCCCGCGCCGGGGGTGTGAGCGGAGGCCGTGCAGCTCACGGCGGGCGGAACGGGCGGTCGCAGGAAGCGGGTCCGGACCCGCGCCGCGACGCCGCGACCGGCCCGCAAACCGCCGCCCGTCTCCCTGCGGCCCGTTCAGCCCGTCGGCCCCTTCACCCCCGCCACCCCCGACAGCTCCTTCAGCCCCGTCGGCTCCGTCAGCCTCTGCGCCCCGAGGGCGGTGCCGTGGAGCCGCGGGCCATCAGTTCGGTGCGTACGGTCGCGACCCCGCCGGGCGGCGGCGTCTCGCGGCCCAGGGCGAGCCGCCCCGCGCGGGCGCCCGCGTCGTGCAGCGGGATGCGGACGGTGGTGAGCGTGGGGGAGGCGTCGGCGCTGAAGGGCAGGTCGTCGAAGCCCGCGACGGAGACGTCCTCGGGGATGCGCAGCCCCTGGTCGCGCAGCGCGGCGCAGATGCCGAGCGCGACGGTGTCGTTGGCGGCGAGGACGGCGGTCAGGTCGGGTACGCGGCGCAGCAGTTCGAGCGCGCCGTCGTAGCCGGAGGAGCGGTCGTACGCGCCGCCGTGGACGGTGAACTGCTCTGCCTGGGCGAGGAGTTCGGGAGCCCCGGCGCGCAGTGCGAGCCGGTGGCCCTCCAGCCGGTCGCGGGTGGTGGTGCGGTCGGCCGGGCCGGTCACGTAGCCGATGCTGCGGTGGCCGAGGGAGAGGAGGTGCTCGGTGAGGCGGCGGCTGCCGCCCCGGTTGTCGAAGGCGATGGTGACTATGCCGTCACCGGCGGCGCCGGGCCCCTGGTGCTCCTCGTCCCGCGGTCCCGTCGCCTGCTCCTCGGTTCCGCTCCCGCTCCCGCTCCCGTTCCCGCTCCCGCTCCCGTTCCCGCTCCCGCTCCCGTTCCCGTTCCCGTTCCCGGTCCCGCTCCCCGCTCCTGTCCCGCTCTCCGTTCCGGCCCCGGGCCCGCCCCGTTGCGGCTCCTCCCGCGGCTTGCTCTCCGGCGGTGCGAGCGGCGGGCGCCCGCACAGCACGATGCGGGTGCCACCGGCCGCGAGGCGGCGCAGCCGGCTGGCGAGCGCGGCGCCGTGCTTCTCGTCCTCGACGCCGCTGCCGGTCAGCACGACGGCTGCGGCGCGCTGGCGCTGGAGGTGCGTGAGATAGGTCAGTTCGCTCTCCGTGGAGCCGCCGGTGTTGCATACGACCGCGAGCTTCTGGCCGCCCGCGCCGCCCTGGGCGCCGGTGCCCATCTCGCTCTGCACGGCGCTCGCGATGATGCCGAAGAACGGGTCGGCGATGTCGTTGACGAGCACGCCGACGAGGTCGGAGGTGGCGGCGGCAAGTGCGCTGGCGGGGCCGTTGACGACGTACTGGAGCTCCTCGACCGCGCGCATCACCCGTGTCCGAGTGGCGCTCGCGACGGGGTAGTTGCCGCTCAGCACGCGCGAGACGGTCGCTGCGGAGACTCCTGCTCGCGTCGCCACATCGGCCAGAGTCACTGCCATCCAGTCCTCCGTTGTCCACAGTCAGCCGTCATGTCTCAGTGATGCCGCCGGGCGGTCGCCGGGCGGCCGTCGTGCACAAGTCCGCGATGCAGCCGCGCAGTTGGCGCGCGGGTGCATCGGCGCATCGGTGCAGCGCACGCGGCACGGCCGCGCGCCCCTGTCGCCCGGCGCGCCCATGTTCTCACTCCGCGTGTCCTTCCGTGGCCGCAACCGGTTCCCCGGTCGGTTTTCGGCGGCACGTATCCGTCCGGTCGTGCACGGGTCTTGTCCTGTCATATCAAGCAGCCTTAGTGTCCTCGGACGGCAAGCGCTTTCTATCGGTGGTTGGAGCCCCTGCTGTATGCCAGTCGATCAAACTCCCGTACGCGCGGCTGTCGTCGGAACCGGCGGCATAGTCTCCGGAAGTCATCTGCAAGCACTGCGCGCCCACGCACGGCGGGTGCGGCTCGTCGGCGCGGCCGACGTCGACGAGCGACGTCTCGCCGCCTTCCTCGACCTCGCCGGTGACGGTGTGACCGGCTACCCGGGCATCACGGAGATGCTCGTGGCCGAACGGCCCGACCTGGTCCTCATCGGTACGCCGCCGTCCCTGCACGCCGAGCAGATACGCGCGGCGCTGCGAGCCGGGGCGTGGGTGCTGTGCGAGAAGCCGCTGTGCCTCTCGCTCGCCGAGTTCGACGCCGTCGCGGCGGAGGAGGACGGCGGCGACGGCAACGGCGCCGGAACGGTCGGCACCGGCACCGGCACCGGCACCGGCATCCGTACCGGCAACGGCGGCGCGGGCGGCGCGGATGCGGCAGGCGCCGCCGGCGGCCCGTACGCCTCCGTCGTCTTCCAGCACCGCTACGGCTCGGGTGCCGCACACGCCCGCGGGCTGCTGCGCTCCGGCCGGCTCGGCGAGCCCCTGGTGGCCCACTGCCAGACCACCTGGTACCGGGACGCCGACTACTACTCCGTTCCATGGCGCGGCCGTTGGGCCACCGAGGGCGGCGGACCCACCATGGGCCACGGCATCCACCAGATGGATCTGCTGCTCCATCTCCTCGGCGACTGGAGCGAGATACGCGCCATGGCGGGCCGCCTGGTGCACGACGTGGAGAGCGAGGACGTCTCGGCCGCGCTCGTGCGCTTCGAGAACGGCGCCGTCGCCACCGTCGTCAACAGCGTGCTCAGCCCGGACGAGGTCAGCCGCATCCGCGTCGACTGCGCCGATGCCACAGTGGAGTTGACGCATCTGTACGGCTACGGCAACGACGACTGGGCGTACACCGCGGCCCCGCACGTGCGCGAGCAGCAGGAGCGGACCACGCACTGGCGCACGCCCGCGGCCGACGTGCCCAGCTCGCACGCCGCCCAGCTCGGCGGCTTCCTCGACGCGATGGAGAAGGGCGAACGCCCCCCGGGCAGCGGCCAGGACGCCCGCCGCACCCTCGAATTCCTCGCCGCGCTCTACAAGTCGGCCTTCACGGCCGCGCCCGTACACCAGGGTGAGATCACACCCGAGGACCCCTTCTACCTGGCCATGCACGGCGACCATCCCGACTGGGCACCGAAGGAGCACCGATGAGCGCCCCCAGCGCGTCCACCGCCAGCGCCCCCCATGCCTCCGGCCGCTCCGGCGGCGGACATCTGCCGGTCACCGTCACCCACACCCACGGTGAGCGCATCCGCGTGGCGGCGGGCGGCAGCGAACTCCTCACCTACGTCTACGCCCCCGACCCTGTGGCCTTCGAGTCGCGCAAGCCGTACGTCCATCCGCTGCGCACCCTCGGCGGCAACCCGGTCTCCGGCTACCGGCCCAACGACCACCGCTGGCACAAGGGCCTCCAGATGACCGCCAGCCATCTGTCGGGCCAGAACTTCTGGGGCGGCAACTCCTATGTGCACGGCGAGGGTTATCTGCCCCGCCACGAACTCGTGGGCTCCATGCGGCACGACGCCTTCGAGACCTTCGAAGTGGCGGACGACAGGCTGGACTTCACCGAGCTGCTGACCTGGATCGAGAACGGCGGCGAGGAGTGGGCGCGCGAGCGGCGCACCGTCGCGGTCCACTCGGCGGACGCCCGGGGCGGCACGTACGCGGTCGACTGGTCCATCGAACTGACCAACACCCGTGGCGAACCACTGCACTTCGGCTCGCCCACCACGCACGGCCGTGAGATGGCCGGCTATACGGGACTGCACTGGCGCGGCCCCCGCGACTTCACCGGCGGCCAGGTGCTGTCACCGGACGGGCCGTGCACCGACGAGGAGTTGATGGGACAGCCGGCGTCCGGGCATCCGTGGATCGCCTTCGTCGGCGAACACGACGACGTGGACGCCCACTCGACGCTCGTCTTCGCGCACGCGCCCGGCAACGAGGAGTCGGTGCACGCCTCGCACTGGTTCGTACGCTCCGAGCCGGTGCCGACGGTCGCCTTCTCCTGGGCCTTCTTCGAGGAGTTCGCCCTCCAGCCGGGGGAGTCCTTCTCGTACCGCTACCGGGTGCTGGTCGCGGACGGCGCACGGGACGTGGACGGGGTCGAGCGGATGCTGAAGGGGGCGGCGTGGTGAGCGGCAAGCCATCCGGCGGAGGCGGCAAGCTGCCCGGCGGCATCGGCCTGTCGCACATCAGCGCCTACGACTGGGAGGCCGCCGACGGAGTGTGCGGCGGCAGCCCGCACATCCACCTCGCGTGCACGGAGGCTTACGTCGTCACGGCGGGCCAGGGCACGGTGCAGACGCTGACCGTCGAGGACGGCTTCACCCAGACCCCGCTCGAACCGGGCGTGATCGCCTGGTTCACGCCCGGCACGGTGCACCGGATGGTGCGCGGGTCCGGCGGCCTGCGGGTGACGGTGCTGATGCAGAACAGCGGCCTGCCCGAGGCGGGAGACGCCGTGTTCACCTTCCCGCCCGAGGTCCTGGACGACCCCGGCGCCTACGCGGCCGCCGCGGCGCTGCCCGCCAAGGAGGGCCCCGACGCCGAACGCGCGGCACGCGAGCGGCGCGACCTCGCCGTCGAGGGATTCCTGCGGCTGAAGGACGCGCTGAAGGACGGCGACGCGGAACCCCTGCACGCCTTCCACCGGGCCGCCGCGCGCATCGTCGCCCCCAAAGTGGCGGCGTGGGAGCCGCGTTGGCGGGACGGCGCGCTCGCGGCGGCCGAACGCACCGGGCGGCAGCTCGCCGCCCTCGCCGAGGGCGACGCCTCCCATCTGTCCGCCGGGCGGGTCCGCTCGGCGGAGCCCACACGCAGAGGCGGCTACGGGATGTGCGGACGCCGCGACGAGTACGAACTGCCCGGTGTGACGCTGCCCTACGGCGGCGAATAGCCCCTGTCCGTCCGGGAGTTCGGGGAAGAGCCCGGCCCCGGGCCCCGGACGTGTCCCGGAACCCCGCCCGCCCCCGACGCACCGACACGCCGCACGGAAAGGTGCATCCCATGGCCGTACCCAGGACCAGGGCGTACCGCGCCGCAGCCGTCGCGCTCGCCCTGTGCGCCTCGCTCGCAGGCTGCGGCGGCGGCGCCTCCGCGACAGCGGAAGCCGGATCCGGAGACGAAGCCGGATCCGGATCCGGATCCGGAGACAAGGTCACCCTGCGCTTCACGTGGTGGGGCAACGCGGACCGCGCGGCCCGCACAGAGAAGGCCGTCGCCGCCTTCGAGCGCGCCCACCCCGGCATCCGCATCCAGACCTCCTACGCCACCTACGACGCCTACAAGCAGAAGCTCGCCACCCAGGCCGCGGGCAGTGACGTACCGGACCTCATCCAGCTCGACTACCGGCAGATCAGCCAGTACGCGGGCGCGGGCGTGATGCTCGATCTGGCCCGGCAGCGCAAGGAACTGCCCACCGGCGAGATGGATCCGAAGATGCTGAGGACGGGGCAGGTCGGCGGCGTCCAGTACGCGCTGCCGATGGGCGTCGGCACCCAGACCGTCGCCTACGACAAGGCCGCATGGCGCGCGGCCGGGGCCAAGGCGCCACGGGCGGGCTGGAGTTGGCAGGACTGGGTGCGCGCGCTGCGCGAGGTGAAGAAGGAGCACGGCCCGCACGTGATGACGGATCCCGGGGCGGCCGAGGACCAGTTCGAGATCTGGCTGCGCGGGCGGGGCAAGCAGCTCTACGGCAGGGACGGCCAACTCGCCTTCTCCGCAAAGGACCTGGCGCGCTGGTGGTCCTTCACCTCGGCGCTGCGCAAGGAGGGACTGGTCAGCCCCGCCACGGACACCACCCAGATGTCGGGGTCGGTGGAGGACGCCCCGATGGGGCGCAAGAGGTCCACGGCTGAGTTCAACTGGGACGCGCCGTCCGCCGGTTACGAGGCGATGTACGGCGACCGGCTCGCCATCGCCCCGACGCCCACGGGCGAGGACGGCACCTACGGGCAGTACTACAAGCCGTCGATGCTGCTCGGTATCTCCGCGGGGAGTGAACACCCGCGGGAGGCGGCGCAGTTCATCGACTTCCTGCTCAACTCCGACAAGGCAGCCGACATCCTCGGCGTCGACCGCGGCACGCCCGTCAACAGCACACAGCGCCGCAGGGTGCTCTCCCACGTCACCGGCTTCCAGAAGCAGGTGGCAGGGCTCCAGACGTCGCTGCGCGGGAAGCTCGAACCGCCCCCGGCCGCACCGCCGCGCGGAGACAACGGACTTCAGTCGACCTTCCAACGCGACTACGACCAGGTGTCGTTCGAGAAGCTGTCACCACGCGAGGCGGCCGAGCAATTCGTCACCGAGGCGCGAGCGGAGCTGAGGCCATGAGCACCGGACCCTCCACGAGCACCGCGGACACCGGAGCACGGAGCGCCACCGGAGCAGGCACCGCCCGCCGTGCGCCCGGACGCCCGCCCGGACGCCCGCCCCGCCGCGAACGCCAGGGCGCCGCCTGGGTGTTCCTCTCCCCGTGGGTGCTGGGCGCCACCGTCCTCACCCTCCTCCCCATGGCGGTCTCGCTCTATCTCTCCTTCACGGACTACAACCTCTTCGACCCGCCGTCGTGGGTCGGACTGCGCAACTACCGGCAGATGTTCACCGAGGACCCCCGGCTGCTCCGCTCGGTCGCCAACACCCTGCTGTACGTACTCGTCGCCGTACCGCTCCAGTTGGCGCTCGCACTCGCCGCCGCCCTCGCCCTGAAGTCGATGCGCCGCGGCAGGGCCTTCTACCGCTCCGCCTTCTACGCGCCCTCGCTGCTCGGCGCGTCCATGAGCATCGCGCTCGTCTGGCGGGCGGTCTTCAACGACGGCGGCACCGTGGACAACCTCCTCGGCGGTCTCGGCCTGCACCTGGGCGGCTGGGTCAACCGGCCGGGCTGGGCGCTGCTGAGCGTCGCGCTGCTGACCGTATGGCAGTTCGGGGCGCCCATGGTCATCTTCCTGGCCGGGCTCCAGCAGATACCGCAGGACCTCTACGAGGCGGCCGACGTGGACGGGGCGCGCCCCTGGCGGAAGTTCGCCTCGATCACGCTGCCGATGCTCTCCCCGGTCCTCTTCTTCAACCTGGTGCTCCAGACCATCCAGGCCTTCCAGGTCTTCACCCCGGCCTTCGCGATCAGCGGCGGCAGGGGCGGGCCCGCCGACTCCACGCTCTTCTACACCCTCTATCTCTACGAACGGGGCTTCACCGCCTCGCACATGGGCTACGCCTCGGCCCTCGCGTGGATGCTGCTGCTCGCCATCGCGATCGTCACCGCGGTGCTCTTCCGTACGTCCAGGTCCTGGGTCTTCTACGCGAACGAGGAGGCCGGCTGATGTCCCTCACCACCACCCGAGACACGGACCGGAGGCCCCCCGCCCCGCCGGACCGCGTGCCCGCCCGCGGGTCCGCGCGCGGACCGGGACGCCGGCGGGTGCCGTGGCGGCGCGTCGCGCTGCACGCCGGGGCCGCGGCCGTACTCGTCGTGCTGCTCTACCCGTTGGCCTGGCTGGTCGCCACGTCCTTCAAGCCGGCGGACGAAGTCCTCGCCAGCCTCGCCCTGTTGCCGTCGCGGCTGGCCACCGAGAACTACGCGACCGCCGCCGAGGGCATCGAAGGCGTCACGCTGCTCAGGCTGTTCGGCAACTCGCTGACGATCTCGCTGGGCGCCGTACTGGGCAATGTGCTCAGCTGCTCGCTCGCCGCCTACGCCTTCGCGCGGCTGCGGTTCACCATGCGCGGGCCGCTGTTCGCGTTCATGATCGCCACGATCATGCTGCCGCACCACGCGGTGCTCATCCCGCAGTACATCGTCTTCAACCAGCTCGGCATGGTGAACACCTTCTGGCCGATGGTGCTGCCCAAGTTCCTCGCCACGGACGCCTTCTTCGTCTTCCTCATCGTGCAGTTCATGCGCGGACTTCCGCGCGAGCTGGACGAGGCGGCGAAGATCGACGGGTGCGGACCGTTCCGCATCTTCGTCCGGGTCGTGCTCCCGCTGACCAGGCCGGCGCTGATCACCACCGCGATCTTCACCTTCATCTGGACCTGGAACGACTTCTTCACCCAGCTCATCTATCTCTTCGAACCGGACAAGTACACACTCACACTCGCCTTGCGTACGTTCGTCGACACGTCGAGTCAGTCCGCGTACGGGCCGATGTTCGCGATGTCGGTGTTCGCGCTGCTGCCCATCGTGCTGTTCTTCCTGGCCTTCCAGCGGCTGCTCGTCGAGGGCATGGCCAACTCCGGGCTGAAAGGCTGACCGGTCGTGAGCAATTCGCGGACAGGCGCGGGCACTTCGCGGACGCGCCCGGAACGCGGCGATCTGTTCGGAGCGCGCTTCGAGCTCTTCGCCGACGTGCTGTCCCTCGGGCTGGCCGCTGCCGTCGCCGCACTGCCGCTGGTCACGTTCCCGGCGGCACTGTCCACGGCGTGTGCGCTGCTCAGGCGCCGCCGGCTGCTGGACGAACCGTGCACGGCCGGACGCTATGCCGCCGCCCTGCGCCGACGGCTGGCGCGGCCGGGCGACTGGGCGGCGGGCGCCGTGATGCTGGCGTTCACCGCCGTGGTCGCCGCCGACGCGGGGCTCGCCACGGCAGGCCTTCCCGGCGCCGTGCCCTTCGCCACCGGTCTGGCGGCGGTGGCCGTCGCGGCGGCCGTCGCCGGGCTGCGGTCGTGCGCGCTGCGCGGCGATACGGACCTGGAGCAGGCGGAGTCGGGGCGGGCGCACTCGGAGCGTACGGACTCGGAGCGTACGGACTCGGAGCGTACGGACTCGGAGCGTACGGACTCGGAGCGTACGGACTCGGAGCGTACGGACTCGGGGCGTACGGAGTTGGGGTGTGCGGAGTTGGGGTGTGCGGACTCGGGGCGTACGGGAGCCGCGCGGTCCGGCGCGGTGCCCGGCCCGCCGGAGCCGCCGGGCTGGGCACCGGCCGTACGGGCCGGCGCCCGCCGTACGTTCGCCGACCTGCCCGGCAGCGGCCTGGTCGTACTCGCCCTGTGCACGGCGGGCGTGGCCGCCTGGTCGCTGCCGCCCGTGCTCTTCCTGCTGCCCGGACCGCTGGCCCTCGCACTGACGGCCGTCGAACTGCGCGGGGAGCGGGACGGATGAGTGGCACCGCCCGCACCGCCCGCACCGCCCGCACCGCCCGCCCACGGTCCCGCCGCGCCCGCCCACGGTCCGCCCGCGCCCGGGGGCCTTGCCGGGCCCGCCACGCGGCGGCAAGCTGTCCGGGATGGAAAGCGCTTGCTGCGCGGCCTCCGAAAGCGCCTCCTGCACCATCTCCACATCGCCCCACATCGCCCCACATCGCCCCACATCTCCACATCGCTCCATCCAGTGCCCGACCCGATGACGCGGATCCGAAGGAGACGACCACGTGACACGCAGAACGGTGCGCATCGCCATGAACGGCGTGACCGGACGCATGGGGTACCGCCAGCACCTCGTACGTTCGATCCTCGCCATCCGCGAGAACGGCGGCATCGACCTCGGCGACGGCACCGCGCTGTGGCCCGAGCCGGTGCTCGTCGGCCGCCGCGACCTCGCTCTCAAGGCGATAGCCGAGCGGCACGGCCTGGACGAGTGGACCACCGACCTCGACGCCGTGCTGACCGACGCGAGCATCGACGTCTACTTCGACTCCCAGGTCACCAGCGCCCGCGAGGCCGCCCTGCGCAAGGCCGTAGCCGCGGGCAAGCACATCTACACCGAGAAGCCCACCGCCACCGGACTCGACGGCGCGCTCGGCCTGGCCCGGCTCGCTCACGAGGCCGGCGTCAAGCACGGCGTCGTACAGGACAAGCTGTTCCTGCCGGGACTGCTCAAGCTCAAACGCCTCGTCGACGGCGGCTTCTTCGGGCGGATCCTGTCCGTGCGCGGCGAGTTCGGCTACTGGGTCTTCGAAGGCGACTGGCAGGAGGCGCAGCGCCCCTCGTGGAACTACCGCGCGGAGGACGGCGGCGGCATCGTCGTAGACATGTTCCCGCACTGGGAGTACGTGCTGCACGGGCTGTTCGGCCGAGTGACGTCCGTGCAGGCGCACGCCGCGACGCACATCCCGCGCCGCTGGGACGAGCAGGGGCAGCCCTACGACGCCACCGCCGACGACTCCGCGTACGGCATCTTCGAGCTCGAAGGCGGCGTCGTCGCGCAGATCAACTCCTCCTGGGCGGTGCGGGTCAACCGCGACGAGCTCGTCGAGTTCCAGGTCGACGGCACCGAGGGCTCGGCCGTCGCGGGGCTGCGCCGCTGCCGCGCACAGCACCGGTCGGGCACGCCCAAGCCCGTGTGGAATCCGGACCTGCCCGCCACGGAGTCCTTCCGCGAGCAGTGGCAAGAGGTCCCGGACAACGGGGAGTTCGACAACGGCTTCAAGGCGCAGTGGGAGCTCTTCCTCCGCCACGTCGCGCTCGGCGGCCCGTACGGGTGGGACCTGCTCGCGGGCGCGCGCGGCGTGCAGCTGGCCGAACTGGGCCTGCGCTCCTCGGCGGAGGGCCTGCGGCTGCCCGTGCCCGAGCTGTCGCTGTGACCCCGGCCGAGCCGTCGCCGCGCCGTGCGCACGGGACCGGTCGTCCACGGTCGCCACAGTCATCGGTCGTCCGACGAGGGGAAGAGACGCTGTGATCCGACTGCCCGATGAGAACGGGGCGTTGCGTACGTACGAGCCGCGCGCCGAGCCCGCCGACGCGGTCGCACGGCCGCCCGGCGGTGGCCGACTCCCCGCCGCGCGCACCGTGTTCGCCGCCGCGCACGTCGTCGCCGACAGGTTCCGCGACGGCGAGGGGGAGCCGGGCGGCCGGTCCGCCGCCCTCGACTGGGACGCGACGCTCGCCTTCCGCCGCCATCTGTGGTCGCACGGCCTGTGTGTGGCGGAGGCCATGGACACCGCACAGCGCGGCATGGGCCTGGACTGGGCGGCGGCGGCCGAGCTGGCCGAACGCTCCGCGGCCGAGGCACGGGCCGTCGGCGGACACGTCGCCTGCGGCGTCGGCACCGACCAACTGCCACCGGGCGCACACGACTTGGCGGATGTACGCGGTGCGTACGAGGAGCAGGCCGAGGTCGTGGAGAAGTCCGGGGCGCAGCCCGTCCTCATGGCCTCCCGCGCGCTCGCGGCCACCGCCCGCGGCCCCGAGGACTATCTGGACGTCTACGGCCACCTGCTCCGCCAGTCCGCGGAGCCCGTCGTACTGCACTGGCTCGGGCCCATGTTCGACCCGGCCCTTGAGGGCTACTGGGGCAGCACCGACCTCGACGCCGCCACCGGCACCTTCCTGCGGATCATCGAGGACCACCCCGGCAAGGTCGACGGCGTGAAGGTCTCCCTGCTCGACGCCGAACGCGAAGTGGCCCTGCGCCGCCGCCTCCCAGACGGGGTGCGCTGCTACACCGGCGACGACTTCGACTACCCCGGACTGATCGAGGGCGACGGGCACGGCTTCAGCCACGCCCTGCTCGGTGTCTTCGACCCGCTCGCCCCGCTCGCGGCCGACGCCGTGCGACGCCTGGACGCGGGCGACACCGAGGGCTTCCGTTCCGTACTGGACCCGACCGTCGCCCTCTCCCGGCACCTCTTCCGCGCGCCGACCCGCTTCTACAAGACGGGCGTCGTCTTCCTCGCATGGCTCGCGGGCCACCAGGAGCACTTCGTCATGGTCGGCGGCATGCAGTCGGCACGCTCGCTGCCGCACCTGGCGCGGGCGTACCAACTGGCCGACGGGCTCGGCCTGTTCCCCGATCCGGGCCTGGCCGAGGACCGTGTGCGCCGGCTGCTCCAGCTGCACGGAGTCCGGGCATGAGCGCACCCGCCGCGGGGCTCGCCCGCTTCTCCGTCAACCAGCAGACCGTCAAGCAGCTCGCCCTGCCCGAACTCGCCGCCGCCTGCGGCAAGCTGGGCGTCCCCGGGGTGGGCCTGTGGCGCGAGCCCGTCCAGGAGTACGGCACGCACGCCGCGGCCCGGCTCGTACGGGACGCGGGCCTGACCGTCACCTCGCTGTGCCGTGGCGGCTTCCTCACGGCAGTCGACCCCGGCGGTCGGCGCCGCGCGCTCGACGACAACCGCGCCGCGATCGACGAGGCCGCCACCCTCGGCACGGACACCCTCGTCCTCGTCTCGGGCGGCCTGCCCGACGGCGGGCGCGACCTCGCGGGCGCGCGGGAGCGCATCGCGGACGCCCTCGCCGTACTCGCCCCGTACGCGGGGGAGCGCGGCGTGCGCCTGGCGATCGAGCCGCTGCACCCGATGTTCGCCTCCGACCGCTGCGTGGTCTCCACGCTCGCGCAGGCGCTTGACCTGGCGGAACGCTTCCCGCCCGAGCAGGTCGGCGTCGTCGTCGACACGTACCACGTGTGGTGGGACGACCGGGCGCCGGAGGGCATCGCGCGGGCCGGCGCGGGCGGGCGGCTGGCGGCCTTCCAGCTCGCGGACTGGGTGACGCCGCTGCCGGAGGGCGTGCTCCTCGGGCGGGGCCAACTCGGCGACGGCGCCGTGGACTTGCGCGCCTTCCACGAGCTGGTCGACGCCGCGGGCTACGACGGGCCCGTGGAGGTGGAGATCTTCAACCCGGCGCTGTGGGCCCGCGACGGCACGGAGGTCCTCGCGGAGACGGCGGAGCGGTACGTGCGTCACGCCGCGCCCCGGCAGCCCCAAGCGCGCTGAACGCCCACGGACCGCACGGACCGGTCCTGAACAGCCGGGAAGAGGCATTACGCACCTGAATAACAAATTCCGGTACGGGTGCAACCGTTCCTGTGCGGTGTGGGTCTTACGGGATGCTCGGCACCCTCACCGGGGGAATCAAGGGGCCGAGGGGGGAATGGGGCCCGGCCGTTGGAGCACGGCAGCCGGGCCCCCTCGATCCCCCTCGATCCCCGTCGGCACTGGCCAGGGGCCTTGCGGACCCCGCCGCCCGGAATCGCGGTCTCCCGGCGGGCTCCTGAACTCCCCTCTGCCGTACGGACGTTGTCCGGTGATCGCCGCGGGCGGCCCCCGGCGTCATTCGGCCGCCGGCCGTTGATGATTGGCTCAGAGAGGGCTTGTTACCGGTAGTAAGGCGGCTAGGGTCCGCTCGTGCACGTGCACAACGGCGGATCTTCCTGATCCTGAACACTGCTCTGGGGGCCGCGCATGACGACGACCTGCCCGCGATGCGGATCGCTGTCGCCCGAAACGTCCGAGGCCTGCCGGGAGTGCGGCCGTGATCTCTACCGCGTCTCGTATCCCGCTCCGGCCGGGTTCCGGCTGAGCTACGCCATCAGCCGTGTCCCGATCCGGCTCGCCCTGAGCCTTTCGCTGGTCCTCGCCGGCGCGGGGGTGGCGACGGCCCTGCTGCTGGAAGGCGGCGACGAGCCGCAGGAACCGGTCTCCAAGACCCCGCCCGTCGCGGTCACCCGGCCTGTGCTCCCCACGCCGTCGGCGCCGCCCTCCTCCGCCGAACCCTCGAAGACGAAGGCGCCGCCGAAGCACGCCCCCGCCACGACGCAGCCGCCGGAGACTCCCTCGGCCACGCCCTCCCCGAGCAGCTCCCCGAGCAGCTCTCCGACGCGCGACCCCGGCCGATCCCGTGACGGGGAGCGCGGGCCGGGGTTCGCCCACGGAATGAGGGGGCACTGGTGGGGCCACGACGAGGGCTACTACGAGTCCTACCGCGATTCCGAGGAGTACTGGTCGGGCGACTACTCGGAGGGCGACGGGTCGGGCGACTACTCGGAGGGCGACGAGTGGAGCGACGGGTCGGACGAGTACTCGGACGACGGCTCGGATGAGTACTCGGAGGACGACGGCTCGGGCGACTACTCCGAGGGCGACGGCTCCGACGGGTACTGACCGCTCACGCGGGGCGGACACGGGCCCGCGTGCGCAGGTCCGGCAACTCCCTTTCCCCGTAGACGAGTTGGGGACGGAGCCGTCGAGCGTGCGGCGTGCGGCGTACCCCCTTCCGGGGGTCTTGTTGCTCGCGGTGAAACCGCTAGTGTCCGCGAGTGCACGTGCGTAAGCGGATAGTGGTGACCCCGAAGCCTGTTCTGGAGTGTGCGCATGCCGACCACATGCCCGCGATGCGGATCGCTGTCGCCCGAAACGTCAGAGTCCTGCCGGGAATGCGGCCGTGATCTCTATCGCGTCTCGTACCCGGCTCCGCCGGCGTTCCGGCTGAACTTCCGCATCGGCCGCGTCCGCGTCCCGGCGCGGCTCACCCTGAGCGCCGCTCTGCTCGTCGCCTGCGCCGGGATATCGACGGGGTTCCTGCTACAGGGCGGCAGCGACGACGAGGGGCCGGTCTCCCAGAACAGACCGTCCGCCACGCCCATCCCCCACGAACCCCTGCCGCCGTTGCCGCCGCCCTCCTCTCCCGAGCCGTCCAAGACGAAGGCGCCCCCGAAACCCGCCCCCGCCACGACACCGCCCCCGAGCACCCCCTCGCCCGAACCGTCCCCGACGGAGAGCACCGAAGCCCCCCTCCCCGGAATCCCGGAAGCGGAGCGGGCGTTGAGGTTCGCCGACGAAATCCAGCGCCAGTGGGGCTACGACCCGCGCTACCAGGAGGCCCCCGGGGGCCCCGGCGGCTGGAGCCGCTGAACGCCCGAACGTGCGTGACGGCGGTACAGATCGCTGCTCGTCGACGTTCCGCGGTCTCCTCGGGCTCGCTCATTCTCCGGGCGTCGCGTCCGCCCCGATCCGCCGGCGAATGGATTCCGGCAGGGGATAGGCCGACTCGACCGGGAGTTTCGCGCCTGCCTCCGTCAGCAGACCTGCTTGGACGGTGGAATGAACATCACGGACGTGTTCCGTGATGTCGGTGATGGAAACGATCCAGGAGTCGACATAGCGCTCGACGGCCTCTCCCGAGAGGCCGATCTGGATGGCCCGGGTGGCCAGTGGGGCGAGTTCGAGAGACCGGTCGGGGTCCCATTGCACGCGTACCGGAGCCTCTCTGACTTGTGCTCGCCAACTGTCCTCGTCGGTATGCGTTTCAGGGGAGAAGTGGCTAAGGGTGGCATGGGCGAGAGCCCATTCCAGGCCCTCGCGTGTGATCTCGATGGACAGCACCCGTTCCTGCCCCGCCTTCTCCGCCCATCCCGATCGGTACATCATCCACAGGAACGAAGGCTTGATCCACGTCATTCGCTCCCTCTTGAAGGGAGGCACGAACGTGCCGGATGCGAGTGCCGGTCCGGCGATCTCCTTCGGGTATGCCTGGTAAACCGTGATCGAGGAGTCGTCGTAACGCGCCCTCAGAACCCGTACTCGTTCTCGTTCACTCGTGGACGTATCAGCGCGCATTGCCGTTCTCCGGCGTCCGGGGGTCCTTCTTCCATGATTCGGCGCTACGGAGTTCGGGACCGGCCACGTTCCTCGCGCCTGCCGCGTACGCGAGCCAGCGGAGATCGTCGCAGCCGAAGAAGTCCTCTCCCCAGCTGTCCACCCAGATGTGAACGGTCCCTTTGGACGGGTGAGTCAGATCCCACCAGGCCCAGCCCCTGGAATCCTCCTCGGGGCAGAACCGGTACAACCACTCCTGGACCGGCCACGGGCCGCTTGCCACACGGGCCAGATACTGCTCGCGGCCGCGGCGGGCGGCCGAGGGGGCCCGGGACGGATCCGCCGAGCTGACGGTT
Source organism: Streptomyces sp. HNM0575 (assembly GCF_012726265.1). Lineage (GTDB taxonomy): Bacteria > Actinomycetota > Actinomycetes > Streptomycetales > Streptomycetaceae > Streptomyces. Next base: position 246,551 of record NZ_JAASAG010000001.1, read on the forward strand.
ACGAACCAGTCGGGCACTGCTTCGACCGGGACGTCTTCTCCCTCGAATTCCTCTGTGAGACCGAGTCCCAACGCGACGTCCATGACGTCCTTGAGAGCCTGCTCGTACTCGTGCGGATCGCCCTCGATCTCCACGACGAAAACGGAGAGTACGGGGGGAACCAGGTCCGCGTCCGCTCCGGTACGGAGACGTTCGAGCTCCGCCTGGACACTGTCGAGGTCGTGAATCATGTGCGCTGCTGTCTCAACCTTCTTGGATGACTCGGCCTGAGCCGGGAACGATGTTTGCTCTCAAGTCTCCGAGCAGCTTGTCGGAGACCCCGTAGAGGTCGGGCCCCTTGGTCGGGTCGGAGATCTCGGGGTACTCCTTCAGGAGCTGCCTCCACTCTGCCTTGGTGAACGCGTCCCCGTCGGGGTGATCGCTCTTGTCCTGCGGCAGAGCTGCGTCTCTCAGAGAGTCCCTGTACTCACGGCTCACGTCGAACGCAATGATCTGACCGCTGTCGCCTCTGAAGTCCGTCGTGTGGCTGATGTCGCCGCTCATGTTGAGGTACAGCTTCCCCTTCCCACCGATCACGACTTCTCCGTTCTCACCGATATGCACCCGCTGGCTGAGCGGATGGCTGGTCTGCTTGCGGTACACCGTCACCGTGTCGCTGTCGCACGAGGCCAGGCCGAGCGGGTCGAGCGAGCTGTGCGGATTGAGAACGTAGGCGGTCGGGTTGGGCGCGGGTGCGAGGCCTAGCGGGTCGGGTGAGACGTAGCGGGCGGTGTCCGGGTCGTAGTGGCGGAAGTGGTTGTAGTGCAGGCCCGTTTCCGGGTCGGCGTACTGGCCGGGGAAGCGGAGAGGCGTGTACGCGGTGGCGTCGCGGTTCCAAGTGGTGGTGCCCCACACGGTCGTGCGGGTGTGCCACGCGATGTCGCCCTGTTCGTCGACGAGTTCGGTGGGCGTGCCGACCAGGTCGGTGACGATCGCGAAGAAGCGGGAGTCGACTTGGCCCTGGGTGAGGGGTTTGCGTTCGTACTGGGTCAGGGGCCGGTGCCCTTCATGGTCCCAGGTAAGGGTGACGCCGGTGACGGAGTCGGACTCCTCGGCGAGGCGTGTGCCGTCCCAGGCGAAGTAGACCGCGTCGGCACGCGAACCGTCTGCTCTGTGGCGGTACTTGGCGGTGCGGCGGCCGAGAGGGTCGTAGGCGTAGGTCCAGCGTGTGCCGTCGGGTGTGGTGCAGGCGGTCAGCCGGTTCTCGACGTCCCACTCGTAGCGCCAGGTGTCCGGCTTGCGCGAGAGGCGGGCCTTCTGCCGCAGGGTCATGCGCCCGGCGTCGTCGTGTTCGTAGCGCACCGCTCCGGCGGAGACGATTTGCGTACCTGAATAGATGCGCCGGCCGCGGGCTGTTGTGTGCCCTGCGCCTTCGGGCCACGTTCCCTCGATCTGGTTGCCGGCCCGGTCGTAGGCGTAGGACTCCGTCCAGCCGTCCGCCGAGACCGTGAGGGGACGCCCGACCGGGTCCAGCTCCATATGCCGACTTGACCCGGTGACCACCTCGGCGACGGAGGCGAGTTGATTGTCCGGTCCGTAAGCGTAAGAGCGTGACCGCTGAGTACGGGTACTCTTCGTCAGCTCCTGGCTCGTGAGGCGGCCCAGCGGGTCCCAGGCCGAGGTCAGCCCCACGGCATCGCCGAAGGCCCGCTCCACCTCCCGTCCCATCCGGTCGTGGACGAAGTCGACCGAATGCCCGTCCGTCGCCAGCGAATTGCGGTTCCCGGCCATGTCGTAGGTGAAGGTGGTCAGTGCCCCCGTCGGTGTGGTCCGGGATACCCGACGGCCGAGTTCGTCGTACTCGTTCCGGACGGTGCGCCCGTCGACTGTCTCCGCCAGCAGGCGCCCGTAGACGTCGTACTGGGAGGCGAGAGTGGAGGTCGGCGACTCCGCGCGAAGGAGCCGGCCGAGCGGATCGAAGGTGTAGCGGGTGACCGTCCCGGCTGCATCTTTGCTGACTGCGCGGCCGAGTTCGTCGCGCTCGTAACGGACGGTCTCCCCGAGCGGTGTGACGCGGGATGCCAGACGTCCTGCGGCGTCGTGCTGATAGGCGATCTCGCGGTCGTCGAAGTCGGATTCGGCGACGAGGCGGCCCGCACGGTCGTAGACGTAGTCCCAAGTGAGCCCGTGAGGGTCGATGACCCGGGTCAGGCGCAGCTCGGTGTCGTAAGTGAAGGCATGGATCGCACCGTCGGGCGTGGTGCGTGAGACCAGCCGGTCGAAGTGCGTGTACTCGAAGTGGGTTTCGCCGCCGTCAGGACCTGTGTGCGAGAGGCAGTTGCCTTCTCCGTCCCAAGTCCAGGCTTGTTCGCCGCCGTCCGGGGCCACACGGCGTGAGGGCTTGCCTTCGACCGTCCACTCCAACCGGGTGGTGGCTCCCACGGCATCCGTGACCGCCGTGGTCCTGCCGAAGGAGTCCCGGACGCATGCCGTCTCGGATCCGCCCGGGTCCGTGAGGGTGACGGCCAGCCCCGCCGGATTGTTCGTGATGCGCGTCTGCTGGTCGCGGGCGTCGGTGCTGGAGGTGACGGCGCCGGTCGCGTCATGGGTGAAGCGAGTGACGGCTCCGTCGGGGGAGACCACCTTCGTGCAGTTGCCGCGGCCGTCGAACTCCTGGCGCCACATGGCCCCGTCGGGGAGTGCGATCTCGGTCGGCAGGTGCTGTCCGTTGTAAGTGGTCGTCGTGCGGGTGCCGTCGGCGCGGTGGACCGTTATCAAGTCGACGTGGTTCTCGGCCCATTCCAAGCGGGTCGTGTGGCCCAGCGCGTCTGTACGGGAGAGCAGGTTGTCGTGGCGGTCCCATTCACTGTGGACCGTGTTGCCCAGCGGATCCGTCTCGGCGACGACTTGGCCGAGGTGATTGAGGTGGTAGGCGGTGACCGCACCGAGCGAGTCGGTGTAGCGGGTGACGCGTCGGGTGGAGTCGTACTCGAGCTGGGAAGAGAGGTAGCCCTCCGGGCCGACCGTGCGCGTGACGCGGCCGCGCTCGTCGTAGACGAACTGGTAGGTGGAATCGTTGCGGTCGGTCCACGAGGTGATGCGGTGGTCGGCGTCGTAGCCGAACACCATCGGCAGACCTGACGAGTTGACGATGTGCGTCAGGTTGCGGTCCTCGTCGTAGGCGTACGCCTTCACCTGTACCGGGCCGTCGGGGGTACGGACGGCGACGGCGGATACGAGGCCGTCGTCGGTGGTGACCTCGACGTGGTAGCCGCCGTCGTGGCGGACCGCCGTAGGGGTGCCGTCCGCCTCGCGGTCGACGCTGATGCCGTTGCCGTTGCGGTCCTCGACCTCCGTCAGCCACCAGACGCCCTGCGTGCCGTCCCCGGGCGGGAGGAACCGGCGGGTCAGGCCCGTACGCGGATCGGTGACGGCGAGGTCCCAGCCGCTGGAACCCTGCACGCAGGTCAGCGGGATGCGGTGGCCCTCGTATGGATGGACCTGCTCGCCGATCATGTCCGGTACGTGCCCGTAGCGCAGCGACGAGCCGTCGACGCGGTGCCACCACAACTCTTTGCCGTCCTCGGCGGTTTCGAGGCGCTCATCGAGGGTGGACGCCCAAGAGGGGCCGTAGAAGCGACCGTTGCGGTAGCCGGAGATGTGGGTGCGCTCGAGCACGAGCGGCAGCACGCCAGGGAGGGCGAGGTCGGTCTGGTGCTGGAAGACCTCGCCGGTGGCCATGTCGATCGGGTCGCCGCCCAGGCACCTGTCGCCGGCGTTGCGGCCCTTGGCGGACAGCTCGGGCGAGGGCGGCTTGTGCTTGCCGCCGGAGTTCTTGCCTGCTGGGTCGGGCCCGCTCGGCAGGCCGCCGGGACCCCTGCCGTCGCTGCGCGAGGTGATCGCCTTCATCGAGTCGGCGACGGAGCTCTCGTTGTCGCGGTGGCGTTTCGCCATCGAGCGGACCCCGCCCGGCACGCCCTCGCCGACGTGTTTGGCGACCTTCTTCAGGGCCTTCTCGGTGCCGTTGATGGCGCCGTGCAGGACGCCGTCGAAGGCCTGCGTGAAGGGGTCGCGGCCGCGGGCGCGGCCGAAGGCGCCCTTCGCACGGCCCAGTGGAGCAAGGGAGTTGGTGTGCAGGTCGGAGCCATGGCGGGAGAGCTTCTCGGCGCCGTCGTCGAACTCGTCGGGATCGATGCGCATCCGGCCGCCTCCGCCGGTGCCGCCGGTGCCCCCACCGCCGGAGGGCCCGTCCGCTGACGCCAGGTTCATGGCGCCCTTGCCGCCGCCACCGTGACCGCCGCCGCCCCCGCCGGCATCACCACCGGCATCCCCGCCACCACCGCCTTCGCCGGGCGGCAGGTGGATCGCGTCGTCGGCGAGATCGAGGATCATGTCCTCGGTCATCTTCTCCAGCTTGCCGGTGACCGGTTCGGTGACCTCGGCCATCAGCCGGGAGACGATCTCCTCTTCGGCCTCCTTGATGATGCGGCGGATCAACTCCCGCATCGCGGCTGTCTCCGCCGCGCCGATCAGCGCCGACAGACCACCGGTGACCACGGACAGCCCGATCGAGATACCGATCGAGGCCGCCATCGCCCCGAGTTCGATCTCGGCCTTGACCTTCATCCCGTAGACGATGTCCGCGACCACGTCGCACGCCGTCGCGAACAGCCGCGACACCTCGGGGACCTTGTCCAGGTGGGACCCCTTGACCTTGCCCCAGTGCTCCTTGAGGGCATCGACCGCGTAGCCCTCGCTGGAAGCCAGGATCCGGTTCACCGCAGCGTGCGCCTCGCCGCCGTGCCCCTCGAACTTCTCGGCGAACTCCCGCATGGCATCGGCCATCTCGCGGTAGTCGTCCTCGTCCACGTTGGGCCAGTTGATCCCGATGAAATCGAGGATCTCATCCAGCCAGCCCGGCAGAACGTAACCCAATCCCCCGTACCCCCCAAGCTCCAACGCCGCCCCCGCGGCGAACAGCCAGAACCAGCGAACTCAGTTTAGACGCGGTCAACCCTCCCTGCTCCAGGGCGAGTTCGCCCAGGGCCGCGCCCGGGCCGACGGCTCGCCGCACGGCGCCTTGGAGACTTGCCAAAGGCTATCGATTCTCGATAGATTTCCATCGCGGTTCGAGTGGAGGAGGGGCGATGGGAAAGCTGGCAGTGCACGCGCTGCGCGCCGTGATCGTGGTGCTGTCCGTCGGCACCGTGCTCGTACAGGCATTGATGGCGTGGACGTTGGCCAGCGGCAACGACCCGGAGGACGGCTCGCTCCCGCTGACCGCGCTGCGCGTGATCACGATCGTGGGCCTGGTGACGGTGCAGGTCGTGCTGGTCTGCGTATGGCGGCTGGTGACGATGGTGCGATGCGGAACCGTGTTCTCCCACGCCGCCTTCCGGTACGTGGACGTCGTGATCGGCGCGATCGTGGCGGCCGCCCTCGTGTGGTTCGCGGTCACGGTCGTCAACGCGCCCGGCCAGCGGGCCGACCCCGGCGTCACCGTCATCATGGGAGGGATCGGCGTGGCCATCCTGGGGGTCGCGCTCATCGTGCTCGTGCTGCGGATGCTGCTCGCCCAGGCCGTCGCGCGAGATGTCGAAGCGGCGCGGATGGAGGCCGAGTTGGACGAGGTGATCTGATGCCGATCGCCGTCGACATCGACGTGATGCTGGCCAGGCGGAAGATGTCCGTGGGCGAGCTGGCGGACCGCGTGGGGATCACGCCCGCCAACCTCGCGGTGCTCAAGAACGGCCGTGCCAAGGCGGTTCGCTTCGCGACCCTCGCCGCGCTCTGCGAGGCGCTCGACTGCCAGCCGGGAGACCTGCTGCGCTGGGAGGCGGGGGACGACGGGGACGGACGGGACCAGAGCGGCCGGGACGCGGACGGCCGGCACGACGGCAGCCGCGACGAGGACGGACGGAAGGGGGACGGCGCCACCGGCGCCGTCCCCCGCGCGCCCCTCGAAGGCCGGCGCTAGAAGGCCGGCGCTAGAAGGGCACCCCGCACCGCAACATCACGTTCGCGTACGGCTTGACCTCGCCCGTGCGCACGACGAGACGGGCGTGGCGCGTACGGGCCTTGAACTGGTCGTGCGGGACGAGTTCGAGGTCGGGGAAGCGCTCGTGCAGCAGCGCCGACGTCTCCGGGTTGGCGTCCTCGACCTCGGACGCGGCCGTGGCCGCCTCGACTTCGAGCTCGTCCAGCAGACCGTCGAGGACCTCTGCGAACGGCGGCACCCCCGGCCGGAAGGCGAGGTCGACGACCATCAGGCCCGGCCCGACGGGTATCGGCAGGCCCGCGTCGCAGACCACGACGCCGTCGGTGTGGCCCAGCATGGCCAGTGCGCCCGCGAGATGACGGTTGAGGATTCCCGACTTCTTCATTCGGGGTCTGGCTCCTTCTTCTGCTGTCGTCGGTGCTTCACTGTGCTCCGCCCGCCTGCCCGCCTGCCCGCCCCCGTCGGTCTGCCCGCCCGTCGGCCATCGCCGAGAGGGGCGCGGACCGGGGCGGGCCCGGGGCGGGCGTTCGTACGGCCGGTCAGGAGTACCGGTCGACGTTCTTCTTGTCCACGGTCACGACCGGGACCATGATCTCCTTGTCCGGGTCGCTGCCCTTGACCTTGCGGATCGCGTTCCGTACGGCCATCTTGCCCAGCTCGGCGGGCTGTTGGGCGATCGAGGTGTTGAGGGTGCCCTTCTTGATGGCCTTGAAGCCGTCGGGGGTGCCGTCGAAGCCGACGACCTTGACCTGCTTCCCGGCCCTGCCGCTCAGCGCCTTGATCGCGCCCAGCGCCATCTCGTCGTTCTCGGCGAAGATGCCGGTGGCCTCCGGGTGGGACTGGAGGAGGTTGGTGGTGACGTCGAGACCCTTGGCACGGTCGAAGTCGGCGGCCTGCTTACCGACGATCTTGATCTTCGGGTACTTCTTGATCGCCGACATGAAGCCCTTGCCGCGCTCGCGCGAGGCGGAGGTGCCGGGCTGGCCGCGGAGCACGAGGACGCTGCCCTGCTCGCCGAGCTGCTTCGCGAGTTCCCTGGCCGCCTTCTGGCCGCCGGAGACGTTGTCGGACGCGACGGTCGTGGCGATCTTCGCCTTGTTGACCGTGCGGTCCACCGCGACGACCGGGATCCCCGCGTTGTCGGCGGCCTTGACGGAGGGCGCCGCCGCGTCGGAGTCGACGGGGTTGATGATGATCGACTTCACGTTCTGGCTGGTGAAGTTCTGGAGCTGATTGGCCTGTTGGGACGCGTCGTCCTGTGCGTCCTGGACGTTGAGGGAGACTCCCTGGGACTTGGCCTCGGCCTCGGCGCCCTTCTTCATCTCCACGAAGAAAGGATTGTCCAGGGTGGAGAGGGCGAGGCCCAGCTTGATGTCCTTCTTCTCCCCGGACCCGCCGGAGCCGCTTCCGCATCCGGTGGCGGCCGCGCATATCAGAGCCGCAGCACTCACTACGGCGATCGTGCTCTTGCGCTTGCTCATTGCTGCATTCCTTGCAGTCGACGGCAGTGAACGAAATGAACGAAGTGACCGAAGTGCTCGACCGCGTGCCCGTCTTCCGGTGCACAGGGGTCATGCGCGACGACGGAGTGTATCGAGTAGTACGGCGAGGGCAATCACCGCCCCAATGACGACTTGCTGCCAGAAGATGGAGACTTCGAGCAGATTCAGACCATTGCGGAGGATGGCGAGTATCAGGGCGCCGACGAGCGTCCCGGACGCCTTTCCGACGCCCCCGGAGAGGCTCGCTCCGCCGATCACCACGGCGGCGATGGCGTCCAGTTCGTAACCCGTCGCCGCCTGCGGCTGCGCCGACGCCAGCCGCGAGGCCAGCACGATCCCGGCGACGGCGGCGAACGCGCCGGACAGCGCGTAGATGACGAGCTTCTGGCGCCGCACCCGGATCCCCGAGAGCCGCGCCGCCTCCTCGTTGCCGCCGATCGCGTACATCGCACGGCCGCTGTAGGTGCGGGCCAGCACCAGCGCGGTGAGCCCGCCCATCACCACCAGCACCAGCACCGGCACCGGGAACCAGCCGCCGAGCGTCTCGCCGACCGTCGCGACGGACGCGGGCAGGGCGATGGGCGTGCCGTCGGAGAGCACGAGCGACAGTCCGCGCCCCACCGAGAGCATCGCGAGGGTCGCGATGAACGGCGGCAGCTTTCCGTACGCGATGAGCCCGCCGCTGACGAGGCCGCAGGCGACGCCCGTACCGACCGCGAGCAGCACCGAGAGCCAGACCGGCAGGCCCTCCTTGGTGGAGGTCCAGCCGAGCATGATCGCCGAGAGCGCCGCAACCGAACCCACGGACAGGTCGATTCCGCCCGCTACGACGACGAAGGTCACGCCGAAGGCGAGGATCGCCGTGACCGCGGCCTGTACGCCGACGTTCAGCAGGTTCTGCGTGCCGAGGAAGTCGGGCGACATCACGGCCAGCGCGATGACGAGCACGGCGAGTCCGCTCAGCGCGCCGTTCTCCAGCAGCAGCTTGCGCAGCAGCGGCGGGGCGTCGCGCCAACTGCCGCCGGGGCCCCGCCCGTCGGGACCCTTCGGGCCGTCGGGGCCGTCCGAGGACTTCTTGCCGAGGCCGTGCCCCCTGCTGCTGTGGATGTCAGTGGCCACGGAGGCCCTCCTTGTCCTGGGCCTTGCCCTTGCCCTTGTCCTTGCCCTTGCTCTTGTTCTGGGCCGTGGCCTTGTCCTTGGCCGTGCCCTTGGTCCCGGGCCCGGTCCTGCCCTCGTCCTTGGCTTTGTCCTCGTCCCGGGTCGCGTCCCCGTCCTGGATCCCGTCCTCCGCCTTCGTCGGCGGAGGGGACGGGTCCGGCCCGTGCGCCGTGCCGACGGCCAGCCGCATCACCGCGTCCTGCGTGGCCTCCCGCGCGCCGAGTTCGCCCGCGATGCGGCCCTGGGCCATCACGAGGACGCGGTCGCTCATGCCCAGCACCTCGGGGAGGTCGCTGGAGATCATCAGCACGGCGTGCCCGGACGCCGTGAGTTCGTTGACGAGTTCGTAGATCTCGACCTTCGCGCCGACGTCGATGCCGCGCGTCGGCTCGTCGAGGATCAGCACCCTGCTCTGCGCGAGCAGCCACTTGCCGATGACGACCTTCTGCTGGTTGCCGCCGGAGAGCGTGCTCATCCGCTGGCCGAGCCCCGACATGCGGACGCCCAGCCGTTCCGCGATGCGGCCCGCGGACTCCTCCTGCCCGGAGAGGTTCACGAAGCCCGCGCGGCTGGCACGGGCCAGCGTGACCAGACCGAGGTTGTCCCGTACGGAGGAGTCGGGCAGCAGGCCCTGGCCCTTGCGGTCCTCGGGGACGAGGCCGACGCCGGCGGCGAGCGCGGCGTTGATGTCGCCCTTGCGCAGCCGCTCGCCCAGCACCTCGACGGTGCCCGAGTCGTACGGGTCGGCGCCGAAGACCGCGCGTGCCACCTCCGTACGTCCGGCGCCCACGAGCCCCGCGAGGCCCACGACTTCGCCCGCGCGCAGCTCGAAGCCGACGCCGGAGAAGCTGCCCGCGCGGGTGAGCCCGGAGACCCGCAGCAGCGGCGGGCCACCGCCCGCACCGTCACCTCCGCCGGTGCCCGCACCGTCACCTCCGCCCGCGCTCCGGTCCGCACCGCCCGCGCTCCCGTCCGTGCCGCCGGAGGCGCTGTCCGTCGTGCCGGACGTGCCGCCCGCACCCGTCTGCCGCGGGTACTGCTGCTCGATGCTGCGCCCCACCATCATCCGTACGAGTTCGTCACGCGACGCCGAGGCCGGCGCCTCGCCCACGCTGCGCCCGTCGCGCAGCACCGTCACGCGGTCGCCGATCGCGGCGATCTCCTCCAGGTGGTGGGTGATGAAGACGATGCCGACGCCGTCGGCCCGCAGTCGCCGTACGAGGCCGAAGAGCTTCTCCGCCTCGTCGGCGGTGAGCGCCGACGTCGGCTCGTCCATGATCAGTACGCGGGCGCTCAGGCTCAGCGCCTTCGCGATCTCGACCATCTGCGAGCGTGCGACGCCGAGTTCGCCGACGGGCACGTCCGGCGCGATGTCCACGCCCACGCGTGCGAGCACCTCGGCGGCGTCGGCCTCCATGCGGGCGCGGTCCACCAGCCCGAAGCGCCGCGGCTGCCTGCCGAGGAAGATGTTCTCGGCGACGCTGAGCCGGGGCACCAGGTTGAACTCCTGGTGCATGGTGGCGATTCCGAGCCGCTCCGCGTCTCCCGCGTCGTGGATGCGCACGGGACTCCCGTCGCGCAGCACGCGCCCCGAACCGGCGCGGTGGACCCCGGAGAGGATCTTGATGAGGGTGCTCTTCCCGGCGCCGTTCTCGCCCAGCAGCACGTGGACTTCGCCCTCGCGCAGGGCGAAGTCGACGCCGTCGAGGGCGACGACGCCGGGGAACGTCTTGCGGATGCCCTCGGTGCGCAGCAGTTCCCGCGCCGGTGAAGGCGGGGCGCCGGGCTCGGTCAGGGGGGTCAACGGCCGTTCCCTTCGCTCTCGCCGCAGGAGCGGCGCGTGACAAGGCGGGCGGTGAGGGTGACGGATTCCGCGATCCGTCCCTCGACGATGTCGATCAGCGCCTCGACGGCGCGGTGGCCCAGCTCGCCCGTGGGCTGCGCGATCGCCGTGATCGGCGGATCGGTGTGCAGGAACCAGGGGATGTCGTCGAACGCGGCGAGCGCGATGTCGTGGGGCACGCGCATTCCGCGGTGGCGCAGTTCGTCCATCGCGCCGAGCGCCATCAGGTTGTCGGCGGCGAAGACGACATCGGGTGGCTCGGGCAGGTCGAGGAAGGCGGCGGTCGCACGTCTGCCGCTCTCGGTCTGGAAGTCGCCCTGGCCGGTGTACTCGGGAGGCAGCGGCATCCCGTGCGCCTTGAGCGCGGCACGGAAGGCGGCCACGCGCTCGTCGCCCGTGGTGGTCTCGCTGGGGCCGCCGATGATGGCGAGACGCCGGTGGCCCAGCTCGTGGAGATGCGCGACGAGGTCGTGCACGGCGGCGCGTCCGTCGGCGTGCACGACGGGCACGTCTAGGCCGCGTATCCAGCGGTCGACGAAGACCATGGGCGTGCCCGCGGCGGCGGCGTCGCGGATCACGGCGTTGCCGCCGTCGGTGGGGGAGACCAGCAGCCCGTCGATGCGGCGCTCCAGGAGCGTGCGCACGTGGTGTTCCTGAAGCTCCGCGCGTTCGTCGGCGTTCCCGATGACGACGCTGTAGCCGCGCTCCCTGGCCGCGTCCTCGACGGCGCGGGCCAGTTCGGTGAAGAACGGATTGAGCACGTCGCTGATGACGAGCCCGAGGGTGTGCGTCTGGTGCGTCCTCAGGGAGCGGGCCACGGCGTTGGGGCGGTAGCCGAGCGCGGTGACGGCGCTCAGCACTCGGGTACGGGTGCCGGGGCGTACGGCCGGGTGGTCGTTGAGCACCCGGGAGACCGTGGCGACCGAGACCCCCGCACGGGATGCGACGTCCTTGATGCTGGTCAACTGCCGTGCCCGCCTTGCTTCGTGGTCCGGTGAGGATCCGGTGGTAACGATTACATCCGCCATGAGAAGCGAGGGGGCCGTCTTCGCACAAGGGGTCGGAATGTGATCGTGACTTGGGCCCGAGGCGCGGCCGCGGAACGCGGCGGGAGCCGTGACCGACGCTGTGACCGAGGCCCGGCGCAGCCGCCCGGCCGGGTTTTCCACAGGCTTGCCGGATTGTCGGCGGCCGGGTTTACGGTCTGTCACATGTCCTTCCAGAACGCGGTGCTCGAGGGCGTGCTCGAGCGCATCACCTTCACCAGCGAGGACACGGGATACACCGTGGCCAGGGTCGACTCCGGCCGCGGCGGCGAACTGCTCACGGTCGTCGGCTCGTTGCTGGGCGCGCAGGTGGGGGAGTCGCTGCGCATGGAGGGCCGCTGGGGCTCGCACCCGCAGTACGGCCGCCAGTTCACCGTGGAGAACTACACGACGGTGCTGCCGGCCACCGTCCAGGGCATCCGCCGCTATCTCGGCTCCGGCCTGATCAAGGGCATCGGCCCGCGCATCGCCGAGCGCATCGTCGACCACTTCGGGACGGACACGCTGGAGGTCATCGAGGCCGGCCCGCGCAGGCTGATCGAGGTCCCGGGCCTCGGCCCGAAGCGCACGGAGAAGATCGCGGCGGCCTGGGAGGAGCAGAAGGCCATCAAGGAGGTGATGGTCTTCCTCCAGGGCGTCGGCGTCTCCACCTCCATCGCCGTGCGGATCTACAAGAAGTACGGCGACGCCTCGATCTCCGTGGTGAAGAACCAGCCGTACCGGCTGGCCTCCGACGTATGGGGCATCGGCTTCCTCACCGCCGACCGCATCGCCCAGGCCGTCGGCATCCCGCACGACAGTCCGGAGCGCGTCAAGTCCGGCCTCCAGTACGCCCTTTCGCAGTCCACGGACCAGGGCCACTGCTATCTCCCCGAGGAGCGGCTGATCTCCGACGCGGTGAAGCTGCTCCAGGTCGACACGGGTCTCGTCATCGACTGCCTGGGCATGCTCGCGGCCGAGGAGGAGGGCGTGGTGCGGGAGACGGTGCCGGGCGAGGACGGGCAGCCGCTCACGGCCGTGTATCTCGTGCCGTTCCACCGCGCGGAGCTGTCGCTCGCCGGACAGATCCGCCGGCTGCTGCACGCACAGGAGGACCGGCTGCCCGTGTTCCAGGACGTCGACTGGGAGGCGGCGCTGGGCTGGCTCGCGGAGCGTACGGGGGCGCGGCTGGCACCGGAGCAGCGCGAGGCGGTTCGGCTGGCCCTCAGTGAGAAGGTCGCGGTGCTCACGGGCGGCCCGGGCTGCGGCAAGTCCTTCACGGTGCGCTCGGTGGTGGAGCTGGCGCGTGCGAAGAAGGCGCGGGTGGTGCTCGCGGCGCCCACGGGCCGGGCGGCCAAGCGGCTTTCGGAGCTGACGGGCGCGGAGGCCTCCACGGTGCACCGGCTGCTGGAGCTGAAGCCCGGCGGCGACGCCGCGTTCGACCGCGACCGCCCGCTCGAAGCGGACCTGGTGGTCGTCGACGAGGCGTCGATGCTGGACCTGCTCCTGGCCAACAAGCTGATCAAGGCGGTTCCGCCGGGCGCACATCTGCTGCTCGTGGGGGACGTGGACCAGCTGCCGTCGGTGGGCGCGGGCGAGGTGCTGCGGGATCTGCTCGCGGAGCCCGGGCCGGTCCCTTCGGTGCGGCTGAAGCGGATCTTCCGGCAGGCCCGGCAGTCCGGCGTGGTGACCAACGCGCACCGCATCAACTCGGGGGCACAGCCGGTCACCCACGGCCTGAGTGACTTCTTCCTCTTCGCCGAGGACGACTCGGAGGAGGCCGGGAAGCTGACCGTCGACGTCGTCGCCCGTCGCATCCCCGCGAAGTTCGGCCTCGATCCCCGCCGCGACGTGCAGGTGCTCACGCCCATGCACCGCGGCCCGGCCGGCGCCGGCACGCTCAACGGGCTGCTTCAGCAGGCGGTGACCCCCGCCAGGCCCGACGTCCCCGAAAAGCGCTTCGGCGGCCGGGTCTTCCGCGTCGGCGACAAGGTCACCCAGATCCGCAACAACTACGAGAAGGGCGCCTGCGGCGTCTTCAACGGCACGGTCGGCGTCGTCACCGCGCTGCACACGGAGGACCAGCGCCTGACGGTCCGTACGGACGAGGACGAAGAGGTGGCCTACGACTTCGACGAGCTGGACGAGCTGGCCCACGCCTACGCGGTGACCATCCACCGCTCGCAGGGCAGCGAGTATCCCGCGGTGGTGATTCCCGTCACGACGGGTGCCTGGATGATGCTCCAGCGCAATCTGCTTTATACCGCCGTCACCCGGGCAAAGCGTCTGGTGGTGCTCGTGGGATCGCGGAGGGCGATAGGGCAGGCAGTCCGTACGGTCTCGGCCGGCCGCCGGTGCACCGCCCTGGATCACCGTCTGCGAGGTGCCGTGACACTCCCCGGCAGCGACAGCGGTTCCGGGGGGTGACCGCCGCCGCGTGGAGGGTGCAGGATGTTGAGAAGAAGACGGCACTGCGTGCCATCACAGAGCCCTTTGGCCGACCCCGAGTGCACCGCACAGCGCTCGGTGGGAGACAGTGGAAAGGGTCAGGGCACCTCGAAGAAGAGGCACTACGTCGGTGAGGGAAGACGTGAGCGACAACTCTGTAGTACTTCGGTACGGGGACGACGAGTACACCTACCCCGTGGTCGACAGCACGGTCGGCGACCGAGGCTTCGACATCGGCAAGCTGCGCGCCGAGACCGGTCTGGTGACCCTGGATTCGGGATACGGCAACACCGCCGCGTACAAGTCGGCCATCACCTATCTCGACGGTGAGGGCGGGATCCTGCGCTATCGCGGCTACCCGATCGAGCAGCTGGCCGAGCGCGGCACGTTCCTGGAGACGGCCTACCTTCTGATCCACGGCGAACTTCCCACCGTCGACCAGCAGGCGTCCTTCAAGGACGAGGTCACCCGCCACACCCTGCTGCACGAAGACGTGAAGCGCTTCTACGACGGCTTCCCGCGCGACGCACACCCGATGGCGATGCTCTCCTCGGTGGTCAGCGCGCTCTCGACCTTCTACCAGGACAGCCACAACCCGTTCGACGAGGAGCAGCGGCACCTGTCGACGATAAGGCTGCTGGCGAAGCTGCCGACGATCGCGGCGTACGCCTACAAGAAGGCCATCGGCCACCCCGTGGTCTACCCGCGCAACGACCTGGGCTACGTCGAGAACTTCCTGCGCATGACCTTCTCCGTCCCCGCCGCGGAGTTCGAGCTCGACCCCGTCGTCGTCAACGCCCTCGACAAGCTGCTGATCCTCCACGCCGACCACGAGCAGAACTGCTCGACCTCGACGGTCCGGCTCGTCGGCTCCTCGCAGGCGAACATGTTCGCCTCGATCTCCGCGGGCATCAACGCCCTGTGGGGCCCGCTGCACGGCGGCGCCAACCAGAGCGTCCTCGAGATGCTCCAGGGCATCCAGGCGTCGGGCTCCGACGTCGACACCTTCATCCGCAAGGTGAAGGACAAGGAGGACGGCGTAAAGCTGATGGGCTTCGGCCACCGCGTCTACAAGAACTTCGACCCCCGGGCGCAGATCATCAAGGCCGCGGCGCACGATGTGCTCTCCGCTCTCGGCAAGAGCGACGAGCTTCTCGACATCGCCCTCAAGCTGGAGGAACACGCCCTCAGCGACGACTACTTCGTGGAGCGCAAGCTCTACCCGAACGTCGACTTCTACACCGGCCTGATCTACCGGGCGATGGGCTTCCCGACCAGCATGTTCACCGTGCTGTTCGCTCTCGGCAGGCTGCCGGGCTGGATCGCCCAGTGGCACGAGATGATCAAGGAGCCGGGTTCGCGCATCGGCCGCCCGCGCCAGATCTACACGGGCGTCGTCGAGCGGGAGTATGTGCCCATCGAATCCCGCTGACTCACGGGTGACGTTTGCTGTACAGTGCGTGACGCCCCTCTGAGAGACGTCCGCGGAAGGCCCCATCCAAGCGGATCGGGGCCTTCCGTATGAGCAGATCCCTGGAGAGACACAGGTCACAGAAATTGGGGGGTAACCATTGTCCAGGGTCGGACGTCTAACCGGGTGGCAGCGGCCCCCGGCGGAGTCGCCGCCACTACTGCCGAGTGCGTCTTTGGGGGACGGACCCGGTGAAGCAGTTCGGTGAGCGTGCGCGGGGAGCTTTGAGCGGCCCTCCCGTCCGCACGCGCAGCCAGTAAGCACCCGGCCAGGATCCCGTGGGGGGAATCCGTGACCGGGAAACGGAAGCGCCCCGTCGACAGGCCCGTGGGGGGACCTCGTCGGCGGGGCGCTTTTCGGTGTGCCGGTGCGGCGCCGGTATCCCCACAGGTCGGTATCCCCATATGCGGTGCGGAACGGTGGAGTTCGTCATTCCGGATTTTCCCGCACCAAGGGTGGCCCGTATGGGTATCGGAGTTGACGGGCGTCACATCATCTTCACCCTTCCTTTACGCCGCACTCTGTGGAGGGGTCTTTACGGCCGCACTTTGTGGAGGGGCGGAGCGAGGCCGATCTGTTCAGGAGGACGGGCGGGGCGGGGCCTGTTCAGGAGGAGCGGCGGGGCCGGAAACGGCGCAGGCGCAGGCTGTTGGTGACCACGAAGACCGAGGAGAAGGCCATCGCCGCCCCCGCGATCATCGGGTTGAGGAAGCCGGCGGCGGCGAGCGGAAGCGCTGCGACGTTGTAGCCGAAGGCCCACCACAGGTTGCCCTTGATGGTCGCGAGCGTCCTGCGGGCCAGGCGGATCGCGTCCGCCGCGACCCTCAAGTCGCCCCGTACGAGCGTCAGATCGCCCGCCTCGATCGCGGCGTCCGTGCCGGTGCCCATCGCCAGGCCCAGGTCGGCGCTCGCCAGCGCCGCCGCGTCGTTGACGCCGTCGCCGACCATCGCGACGGTGCGTCCCTCCGCCTGGAGCCGGCGTACCTCGCCCGCCTTGTCCTCGGGCAGCACTCCGGCGCGGACCGTGTCCCCGGACGGTGTGATGCCGACGCTGCGGGCGACCGCCTCCGCCACCGCCCTGTTGTCGCCCGTCAACAGCACGGGCTTCAGGCCCAGTTCGCGCAGTGCCCGTACGGCCTCGGCGCTGGTGTCCTTCACCGTGTCCGCGACGGTCAGCACGCCGCGCACCGTTCCGTCCCAGGCGACCGTGACCGCTGTACGGCCCGCCGCCCCGGCCGCGGCCCTCGCCTCTTCGAGCTCCGGCGGCAGCCCGTCCGTCGCCCGCCCGACCTGGATCTCGCGGCCCTCCACGGTGCCCCGCACCCCGAGGCCCGCGAGGTTCTCGAAGGCTTCCGGGGCGGGCAGCGGCTGTGCCCCCGCGCCGGCGCGCTCCCGCGCGCCCCGCGCGATGGCGCGTGCGATGGGGTGTTCGGAGGCGTCCTCCAACGCTCCGGCCAGGCGCAGCAGTTCATCCGCCGTGACGCCCTCGCCGGGGACGACATCCTGTAGCTCCATGCGGCCGGTGGTAACGGTGCCCGTCTTGTCGAGTACGACGGTGTCGACGCGGCGCGTGGACTCCAGCACCTCCGGGCCCTTGATCAGGATGCCGAGCTGAGCGCCGCGCCCCGTACCCACCATCAAGGCGGTCGGCGTCGCGAGTCCCAGCGCGCACGGGCAGGCGATGATCAGCACGGCCACTGCGGCGGTGAAGGCCGGGGCGACGCCGCCGGCAGCCAGCAGCCAGCCCACGAGGGTCGCCGCCGCCAGCACCAGCACCACCGGCACGAACACGGCGGACACCCGGTCGGCGAGCCGCTGCACCGCCGCCTTGCCGCTCTGCGCGTCCTCCACCATCCGTGCCATGCGGGCGAGTTGGGTGTCGGAGCCGACGCGGGTGGCGGTCACGACGAGCCGTCCGGAGACGTTGACCGTCGCACCCGTCACGGCGTCTCCCGGGCCCACGTCGACCGGCACCGACTCGCCCGTGAGCATCGAGGTGTCCAGCGCCGAGCCGCCCTCGTCGACGGTGCCGTCCGTGGCGACGGTCTCTCCGGGCCGTACGACGAAGCGGTCGCCGACTGCCAGCCGTGACACGGGGATCCGTTGCTCGCCGCCGTCGCGCAGCACCGCCACGTCCTTCGCGCCGAGTTGCATCAGCGCACGCAGCGCCGCGCCCGCCTTCCGCTTGGCGCGTGCCTCCAGATACCGCCCCAGCAGCAGGAACGTCGTGACTCCCGCGGCCACTTCGAGATAGAGGGCCGAGGAGGCGCCGCCGGAACCGGGGGAGAGGGCGAACTCGAAGCCGTGGCGCATGCCCGGCATTCCGGCGTCCCCGAAGAACAGCGCCCACAGCGACCAGCCGTACGCCGCGAGCGTGCCGACCGTGATCAGGGTGTCCATGGTGGCGGCGCCGTGGCGCAGGTTCGTCCACGTGGCGCGGTGGAAGGGCAGTCCGCCCCAGACGACCACGGGGGAGGCGAGTACGAGCGAGAGCCACTGCCAGTTGTCGAACTGGAGCGGCGGCACCATCGACAGCAACACCACCGGCACGGACAGCACGAGCGTGACGAGGAAGCGCCGGTACAGGGCGGCGAGTTCGCCGGTCGCGGAGGGCGTGGGGTCCGCGGTGGGGTCTGCTGTGGAGTCCGCCGTGGGATCCGCCTTGGGATCCGCCGTGGTGTCACCGGGCGGGTCCGTTGTCCGGCCCGGGGCGGGGGCGGTGCCGGCGGTGCGGTCCGATGTCGTGACCTCCCTCGTGTCCTGCGTTGTGGCCGCTTCGCGGGGGCCGGGGGTGGGTGGCGGTGGCGGCTGCGCGGAGTAACCCGTCCGCTCCACCGTGGCGATGAGGTCGTCGACGGAGACCGCGTCGGCGTAGGAGATCCGCGCCTTCTCCGTCGCGTAGTTGACGCTCGCCGAGACGCCGTCCATCCGGTTCAGCTTCTTCTCCACCCGGGCCGCGCACGAGGCACAGGTCATGCCGCCGATGGACAGCTCCACCCGGTGGTCGTCCGCGCGCGGCCCGCCGGCGGCGGGTGTCTGCTGTGCGGTGGTTCCGGTGGTGCCGGTCATGGTGATGCTCCCGGGAGGGACGGGGCTGGGTGTACGTGGGGTACGGGGCGTACGAGGCGTACGAGGGTGTACGGCGGTGGTGCCGGTGTCGCTGGTCCGCCGCGGGGTCGCGGGGCCGGGGCCGTGTGACCGCGGGGCCGGGCGACCGGGCGACCGGGCGACCGGACGGCTATGCGCGTCCGGCGAGTTCGAAACCGGCCTCGTCGACCGCGGTGCGTACCGCCTCGTCGTCCGGCTCCGTCGCGGAGGTGACCGTGACCTCGCCGGTGGATGCGACGGCCTTCACCGAGGTCACGCCCTCGATCCCGGAGATCTCGTCGGAGACGGCGCTCTCGCAGTGCCCGCAGCTCATGCCGCTGACCTTGTACGTGGTGGTGACAGTGCTCATCTTCGCTCCCTGGTACCTGGTGCTCCGGTGACGTACGGAGACGAGAACACTATACCCCCCCTAGGTATTCCCTCCCGTGCTGCGGGGGGCGGGTGCGTGCGTACGAATATGACAGAGGCCCGGGCCCGGCGCCCGGGTCCGCCGGCGCTCGGGGCCACGCGCCCGCGCCCCCTCACCGGCCGCCCCGGTGGCCGGGGCGGCGCATGACCCACGTCCGTACCGTGTCCGCGTACCAGTACGGTCTGCCGCCCTCCACATGGTCGGGCGGCGGCAGCAGGCCGTGCTTGCGGTACGAGCGCACCGTGTCCGTACGGACTCCGATGTGCGCGGCGATGTCCTTGTACGACCAGAGTCGTCGATCGGCCAACTCGGCACCTCCCACAGGATCACAGAAGCGACTGCATCGGCGTCGCCAGCTGTCGATCATCAGCCTGTGCGCGGTGAACGACACTGAGTGACCGGCGGAGAGGGCCTGTTGAGGCTCTGTGACATGGCGCCCGTACAACGGTGACGGTCGTGACAGGCCCCCGACACGGGGCGCGCTGGCGCGCGCGGTTCCCCGAACGTTGCGCGCGCGGCGGGTCCCGCCGCGGGCGGGTACGTGCGCTGCGCGCAGTACCTGCGCGCGGGGCGCCAGTTGGGCCGCGCCCGCCGGTCGCCCGCCGCCGGGGGGAGGGGGGACGTCACCGCGGGCTGTCGCCCGCCGTCTCGGGCCTCGCGCCGCAGCGCGCGCACTGCCCGCGCTGCGTGCGGCGGTTGGACTGCGCCCCGGTGGGGCGTGCCACCGTGCGCAGGCGCGGCTGCGTTTGGGCAATGCGGACCTCGGCGGCGCGACCGCCGAACCGCCCCGCGGGGCCCGTATCGGTTGCCCCGTTGCCGCCCCGCTCTGGCGGCTCTCGTGTCCACCGGGCTGCGGCCGAGGGTCGTGCAGGCGACCCTCGGACCTCGCGCCGCAGCGCGCGCACTGCCCGCGCTGCGCGCGCAGTTGGGCCGCATCGACGGTCGGCTGGGGTGCGGCGCCTCGTGCCGCTTCGCCTCGCGCGGCCCGCGCGGAGGGGGCCGGTCAGGCGCCGCAGCCGCGGAGGAAGCGCCTCGTGCGTTGGGCGATCGGGAGGGGCTGGTCCGGTGGGCAGGGGTACATGTCCTGTTCGACGATCGCGAAGAGGTCCACGCCCAGGCCCTGCGCGGCGGTCAGTACGGGCTCCATCGCCGGTACGCCCAGCGGCGGTTCGCACATCACGCCCTGCCGCACCGCGGGTCCGAAGGGCGTGCCCTTCTCCACCACGTCGGAGAGGATCGCCGGGTCGACCTGCTTGAGGTGGAGATAGCCGATGCGCTCGCCGTAGGTCTCGATCAGCTTGACGCTGTTGCCGCCGCAGTACGCGTAATGCCCCGTGTCCAGGCAGAGGTTGACCAGGCCGGAGTCCGTCGCGTCGAGGAAGCGCTCGACGTGTTCCTCGGTGTCGATGTGGGTGTCCGCGTGCGGATGCACCATGATCTCCAGGCCGTACTGCTCCCGTACCTCGCGGGCCAGCCGCTCGGTGCCGCTCGCGAGGTGATGCCACTGCTCGGCGGTGAGTTCGCGGGGCTCGATCTCCTCGGCGGTCTTGTCGTCGCGCCAGAAGGACGGGATGACGACGAGGTTGTCCGCGCCCATCGCCCTTGTGAGCGCGGCGACTTGGCCGACGTGCTCCCATGTGGCGTCCCATACCTCCGGACCGCGGTGCAGCGAGGTGAACACCGTGCCCGCGGAGACCTTGAGGCCGCGGGACTGCACCTCGTCGGTGAGGCGTGCCGGGTCGGTGGGGAGGTAGCCGTAGGGGCCCAGTTCGATCCACTCGTAGCCGGCCTGTGCGACCTCGTCGAGGAAGCGCCGCCACGGCACCTGCTCGGGGTCGTCCGGGAACCAGACGCCCCAGGAGTCGGGCGCCGAGCCGACCCGGATGCGGTCGAGGGACGGGGTCGCAGAAGTCACGGAGGGCTCCTCGCTGTACGTACGTGTCTTACGTGTCACGGCAGACGGATTTGACGGGGGACGACGGGGGCGGGGGACGACGGGGCGAGCCAACTCCCCGGGCGCCGCCAATGTCAAGGGAATGTAAGGACAACGTTTCATACGGACGTACCGAGCCCGCTCTCTCCGGCAGGACGTCAGTATGTAAGGACAAATCATTGACACCTTTCGCCGCTCGCCCCGACGATGAGGAGGCCGCCGAGGGAACGACCCGGCTCGGCCCACGCCCGACGCCCCACGATCCGGCACCCGGCGCACCCGGCACCCGGCACGACCCACGAAAGGGCATCCATGGCATCCACGCCAGGCACGGCATCCGAGGCCGCCACGGAAGAGCCGTACGACGTCATCACGATGGGCCGCATCGGCGTCGACATCTACCCGCTCCAGACGGGGGTGCCGCTGCCGCAGGTCGAGACGTTCGGGAAGTTCCTCGGCGGATCCGCGACCAATGTGGCCGTGGCCGCCGCGCGGCTCGGACGCGGGAGCGCGGTCGTCAGCCGTACGGGGAACGATCCGTTCGGCGAGTACTGCCATCAGGCCCTGCGGGGCTTCGGCGTGGACGACCGCTGGGTCACGCCCGTCGACAGGTATCCCACGCCCGTGACCTTCTGCGAGATCTTCCCGCCGGACGACTTCCCGCTGTACTTCTACCGCGAGCCGAAGGCCCCCGACCTCGAACTCGGCCCGGACGACCTGGACTTGGACGCCATCGGAGCCGCGCGGATCTTCTGGGTCACGGGCACCGGGCTGTGCGCGGAGCCCAGCCGTACGACGACGCTCGCCGCGCTGGAATCCCGTGCCGGGCGCCGTACGGGGGATACGGGCGGCCGTACGGGACATCCCGGGGGCGCCGACGGCGCGGGTCCGCAGACCGCCACCGTCTTCGACATGGACTGGCGGCCGATGTTCTGGGGCAAGGAGGGCTCGGCGGCCGGGCCCGCGGGGGCGGGGGAGACCTCGGACGCGGGCGACCTCACCGCGGACGAGGTCATGGCGGAGGCCCGGCCGTACTACCGTCAGGCGCTCGCGAACGCCACCGTCGCCGTCGGCAACCTCGACGAGTGCGAAGTCGCCACCGGCACGCGCGAACCGCAGGCGTGCGCCGACGCCCTGCTGGAGGCCGGTGTCGAACTCGCCGTCGTCAAGCAGGGACCCAAGGGCGTGCTCGCCGCACACCGTGACGGCACCCGTACCGAGGTGCCTCCGCACCCGGTCGAGGTCGTCAACGGCCTCGGCGCCGGGGACTCCTTCGGCGGCTCCCTGTGCCACGGGCTGCTCGCCGGCTGGGACGTGGAGTACGTGATGCGGTACGCGAACGCCGCGGGCGCCCTCGTCGCCTCCCGGCTGGCCTGCTCCGCCGCGATGCCCACGGCGGACGAGGTCGAGCAGCTGATGCGGGGCTAGCCGCGGTGGCCCGGGCCGGGGCCCCGCCGTCTCCTCCTCCTGCCACCCCCGCGACGGCCTCGCGCCCGCGCCCGTCCCGCGCCCGTCCCGCGTTCGTCCCGTGCCCGTCCCGCACTCGCCCCCCCCGCCTGCCGACCGGCCGTGACCCGGCCATGAAAGCGAGCAACTCCCTTGAGCAGCATCAGCATTCGCGACCTCGTCGCCGTACGGGCCCGGCACCCGGAGGCGATCGCTGAGGCTGCCGCCAGACGCGCCAGACGCCCCCTCGTCGGGGACAGCGGCCGGCTGATGATCGTCGCCGCCGACCATCCGGCCCGCGGGGCACTGGGCGTCGGCGGCGACGAACTGGCCATGGCCGACCGCGCGCGGCTGCTGGAGCGGCTGACGACGGCCCTGTCACGGGCCGGGGTCGACGGCGTGCTGGCCACGGCCGACATCCTGGAGGACCTGCTGCTCCTCGGGGCGCTCGAGAACAAGATCGTCATGGGATCGATGAACCGCGGCGGGCTGGCCGGAGCCTCGTACGAACTCGACGACCGCTTCACCGGATACCGGGCCCAGGACATCGAACGGCTGCGCTTCGACGCGGGCAAGGCGCTGCTGCGGATCGACCTCCACGACGCGGGCTCGCTGGCCACGATGCATGCGACGGCGCGCGCGGTTGACGACATGGCGGGACGGCGGCTGCCGGTCTTCATCGAGCCGTTCATCTCGCGCCGCGTGGCGGGCAGGGTCCGCAACGACCTCAGCGCCGAGGCGATCATCCGTTCCGTCGCGATCGCCTCGGGCCTCGGCGGCACCTCCGCGTACAGCTGGCTGAAGCTTCCCGTCTCCGAGGACCCCGAGGACATGGCGCGGGTGTGCGAGACGTCCACGCTGCCGGTGGTGCTGCTGGGCGGCGAGACGAACGGCGATCAGGAGGGCGCGTACGAGAAGTGGCGCACGGCGCTGCGGATGCCCACCGTGCGGGGACTCGTCGTCGGACGGTCCCTGCTCTACCCGGCGGACGGCGACGTCGCGGGCGCCGTGGACACGGCGGTGGGGCTGCTGTGAACCGCACGGGCACCGCGGGTGCGGACACTGCGGGTACGGGACCTGCGGGTACGGGACCTGCGGGTACGGGACCCGGGAGTACGGGACCTGCGAGGGCACTTGCGGGTACGGGACCTGCGGGTACGGGCCCGGGGACGGGGAGTCGGCACAGGGCGATGCGGCAAGGATGGCGAGCATGACGGGCAGCACGAGCACGAGCACGAGCACGAGCACGAGCGCAAGCGGCACAGGCACAGGCACGGGCACGGACGGGGCGGGCACCCGCTCCGGCGGCGGGTTCCACCTCCCGGCGGGCACCGCGGGCTCCGGCCCGTACGCCCTCGACATCGACCCGCGGCGGGCCCAATGGGGCTACTCCTCGCTGCGCGTCCTGGAGCTGGAGCCCGGCGGAACCCACGAGTTCGCCGCGGGCGACAGCGAGTGGATCGTGCTGCCGCTCAGCGGCGGGTGCACGGTCGCCGCCGAGCGCGAGACGTTCGAACTGCACGGCCGTACAAGCGTGTTCGACGGTGTCAGCGACTTCGCGTACGTGCCGCGCGACGCCGACGTGCGAGTCACCAGCGCCGGCGGTGGACGCTTCGCGCTGACCGGCGCCCGCTGCACCCGCCGGCTGCCCGCACGGTACGGACCGGCCTCCGCCGTTCCCGTTGAGCTGCGCGGCCGCGGCAACTGCTCGCGCCAGGTCAACAACTTCGCCGCGGCCGGAGTCTTCGAGGCCGACCAGCTGATCGCGGTGGAGGTGCTGACACCGGGCGGCAACTGGTCCTCGTACCCGCCGCACAAGCACGACGAGGACCGCCCGGGTGTGGAGAGCGAGTTGGAGGAGATCTACTACTTCGAGATCGCCCCGCACCGTGCGGGCGCCGGCGCCGCGGACATTCCGGGCCTCGGCTACCAGCGGGTCTCGCCGTCCGGCCCGCGCAGCGGCACCGACGTGCTCGCCGAGGTGCGCGACGGCGACGCCGTGCTGATCCCCGACGGCTGGCACGGCCCGTCCATCGCCGCGCCCGGTCACGACATGTACTACCTGAACGTGATGGCCGGACCGGGTCTGGAGCGTGCGTGGCTTATCTGCGACCATCCAGACCACGCCTGGATCCGAGGCAGCTGGGACGAGCAGCCTGTCGATCCAAGGCTGCCGCTCTACCACGCACCGACAGTGGAAGGGGAGACGGGCGAGTGACAGCGCAAGTGAACTCGGCATCCGGACCGGCCGGTCCGGGCGGAGCAGCCGAAGCGGGCACACCGGCGGGCACAACGGCGGGCACACCCGCGGGTGCACCGGAACCGGCCGGACCCGGCGGGCCGCGGACCGTGCGGCTGACCGTCGCACAGGCGCTGGTGCGCTTCCTCGCCGCCCAGTACACGGAGCGGGACGGGCGGCGCCACCGGCTGATCGGCGCCTGCTGGGGCATCTTCGGCCACGGCAACGTCGCGGGCATCGGGCAGGCCCTCGTCGAGAGCGGCCAGGGCGACGACGCGCCGCTGCGCTACCTCCAGGGCCGCAACGAGCAGGCCATGGTGCACGCAGCCGTCGGCTACGCACGCCAGAGCAACCGCCTCTCCGCCCACGCCGTCACCACCTCCATCGGTCCCGGCGCCACCAACCTCGTCACCGGCGCGGCCCTCGCCACCGTCAACCGGCTGCCCGTACTGCTGCTGCCCGGCGACATCTTCGCGACCCGCACCGCCGACCCGGTGCTACAGCAGCTCGAAGTGGCGTACGCGGGCGACGTGTCGGTCAACGACGCGCTGCGGCCCGTCTCCCGCTGGTTCGACCGCGTACAGCGGCCCGAGGCGCTGATCCCCGCCGCCCTCCAGGCCATGCGCGTCCTCGCGGACCCGGTGGAGACCGGCGCCGTCACCCTGGCGCTGCCGCAGGACGTGCAGGCGGAGGCGTACGACTGGCCGGTGGAGTTCTTCGACGAGCGCGTGTGGCGGGTGCGGCGGCCGGCGCCGGAGGCCGCCGAGGTGGCGGCCGCCGCCACCGCCGTGCTCGACGCCCGCAGGCCGCTGATCGTCGCGGGCGGCGGCATCCACCACAGCGAGGCCGAGGCCGCGTTGCGGGCGCTGGCCGACGCCACCGGCATCCCCGTCGCCAGCACCCAGGCGGGCAAGGGGGCGCTGCGCCACGACCACCCGTGCGACGTGGGCGCGATCGGTCACACCGGCACGGCCGTCGCGGACGATCTGGCGCGTAAGGCCGATCTCGTCATCGGAGTCGGCACCCGCTACAGCGACTTCACCACCGCCTCGAACACCCTCTTCGCCGAGCCCGGCGTCCGCTTCGTCAACCTCAACATCGCCGCCTTCGACGCGCACAAGATGAGCGCGACGACGCTCGTCGCCGACGCGCGCGCCGGTCTGGAGGCGCTGTCGGGCGCGCTGCTGGGCCACCGGGTCCCGGCCTCCTACGAGGAGGAGTACGCGGCGGGCAAGGCGAGTTGGGAGCGTGCCGTCGACTCCGCCTACGCCGCCAAGGACGAGGGCGCCCGCCCCACCCAGAGCCAGGTGATCGGCGCCCTGGACGGCGTGGTCGGCGACGACGACGTCGTCATCAACGCGGCGGGCTCCATGCCCGGCGACCTGCACAAGCTGTGGCGGGCCCGCTCGCCGCGCCAGTACCACCTGGAGTACGGCTACTCCTGCATGGGTTACGAGATCCCCGGCGCCATCGGCGTGCGGCTCGCCGCCCCGGACCGCCCCGTGTGGGCGCTGGTGGGCGACGGCACGTACCTGATGCTGCCCGGCGAGATCGTCACCGCCGTGCAGGAGGGGCTCGACATCAACGTGGTGCTGGTGCAGAACCACGGCTACGCCTCCATCGGCGGCCTCTCCGAGCAGACCGGCGCCGAGCGCTTCGGCACCGCCTACCGCTACCGCGCGGCCGACGGCTCGTACACGGGCGATCCGCTGCCCGTCGACCTGGCGGCCAACGCGGCCTCGCTGGGCATGGACGTCGTACGGGCGGAGACCGTCGGCGAGTTGCGCAACGCCCTCGCGCAGGCGCGCGCCTCCGAGCGTGCGACGTGCGTGTACGTCGAGACCGAGACCGGCACGTCGGCTCCGGCGCCGCCGGGGGCGGCCGCCTGGTGGGACGTGGTCGTCGCGGAGACCTCCGGCCGCCCGGCGGCGCGCAAGGCACGCGAGGAGTACGAACGCCATGCGGCGGCAAGGCGCCGCCACTTGTGAACGGTCATCTGTGAACGGCCACATGTTGCACGGCCGGTCGCGAACGGCCGTGCGTGAGCGGGCAGTCGGGCCTCCGGCCGGATGCGGCCGGGTGCCGTCGGGTGCGCACCGGCCCGCGACCCGCCGCTCCCGCCCCGGCTCCCGCTCTCGTTCCGGCCCGGCCCTCGTCCGGACCCCGGCCCTCGTCCCGGACTCAGTCACGGCCCCGCCCCCAGCCCCGTACCCACCACAGAAAGCAGAGCCACGGATATGAAGACCCTCGGACATTGGATCGACGGCAAGGCCGTCGAGTCCGCATCCGGAAACACAGGCCCCGTATACAACCCCGCCATCGGCGAACGGGCCCGCCAGGTCGCCTTCGCCTCGGTGGAGGAGGTCGACTCGGCCGTCGGCTCAGCCCGCCGTGCCTACGCGGAGTGGTCGCAGAGCTCGCTCGCGAAGCGCACCGCGTTCCTGTTCAAGTACCGCGAACTGCTGGACGCGCACCGCGACGAGATCGCGGCGCTCATCACCGCCGAGCACGGCAAGGTGCACTCCGACGCGCTCGGCGAGGTCGCCCGCGGCATGGAGATCCTCGAACTGGCCTGCGGCATCCCCACGTTGCTCAAGGGTGAGCTGTCCACGCAGGTCTCGACGCGCGTCGACGTCTCGTCGCTCCGGCAACCGCTCGGCGTCGTCGCGGGCATCACGCCGTTCAACTTCCCCGCGATGGTGCCGATGTGGATGTTCCCGCTCGCGATCGCCTGCGGTAACACCTTCGTGCTGAAGCCCAGCGAGAAGGACCCGTCAGCGCCGTACCGGCTGGCCGAACTCGCCGCCGAGGCAGGGCTGCCGGAGGGCGTGCTCAACGTCGTCAACGGCGACAGGACCGCCGTCGACCGGCTGCTGACCCATCCGGACGTGGCGGCCGTCAGCTTCGTCGGGTCGACGCCGATCGCGAAGTACATCCAGTCGGAGGCCGTCGCGCACGGCAAGCGGGTGCAGGCCCTGGGCGGCGCGAAGAACCACATGCTCGTACTGCCGGACGCCGACCTGGACTTCGCCGCCGATAACGCCGTCAGCGCCGCCTACGGCTCGGCCGGAGAGCGCTGTATGGCCGTCTCCGTCGTCGTCGCGGTCGGCGACGCGGGCGACGAACTGGTGGCGAAGATCGCCGACCGTGCGCACAAGCTCCGCATCGGACCCGGCGACGACCCGTCCTCCGAGATGGGCCCGCTGATCACGCGCGAGCACCGCGACAAGGTCGCCTCGTACGTGGGCGGAGCGCGCGAACAGGGCGCCGACGTCGTCGTGGACGGCACCGGCTACACCGTCGACGGCCACCCCGAGTGCGCGGACGGCTTCTACCTCGGCGTCTCGCTGCTCGACAACGTCTCCCCGGACATGGACGCCTACCGCGACGAGATCTTCGGCCCGGTGCTGTGCGTCGTGCGGGCCGAGAGCTACGACGAGGCGATCGAGCTCATCAACGGCAGCAGGTGGGGCAACGGGACCGCCGTCTTCACCCGCGACGGCGGCGCCGCCCGCCGCTTCCAACTGGACGTCGAGGCGGGCATGGTGGGCATCAACGTGCCCATCCCGGTGCCGGTCGGCTACCACTCCTTCGGCGGCTGGAAGGACTCCCTCTTCGGCGACCTGCACATCTACGGCAACGACGGCGTGGCCTTCTATACGCGCGGCAAGGTCGTCACCACGCGGTGGCCGGACCCGGCCGAGAGCGGCGGGGTCAACCTGGGCTTCCCGACGTCGTCGTAGGGGCGGCCTCGTGGTGACGGTCTCGTGGTGACGGCCTTGCAGTGGCGGCCGGTTGGCGAGCGTCTCTCGGCGAACGCCTCTTGGCGGCCGCCACGTGGTGATGTCGTCGGCTCCGTAAGGCAAGGGCGGGCCGGGAGTCCCGCAGGGGCCGGGGCCCTTCTCCGAGGGGTCCCGGCGAGGCCCCGGCCGCCCAACCGGCCCTGCCCGTAGGGCTGTTATCGTCCCCGGCTGTGACCGGACCGGATCATCTGAGCGCCACGCGTACGTTCTACGACGCCCTTGCCGTGGACTACGCCGACCGCTTCCACCACGAGCTGTCGGCCAAGCCGCTGGACCGGTCGATGCTCTCCGCGTTCGCCGAGCTGGTGCTGGCCGCGGGCGGCGGACGGGTCGCCGATGTGGGATGCGGTACGGGCTCGGTGACGGCGCATCTGCACGAGCTGGGGCTCTCGGCGTACGGGATCGACCTGTCGCCGCGCATGGTGGAGCTGGCCCGCGAGTTCAGCCCTGACCTGCGCTTCGAGGAGGGCACGATGACGGCCGTCGGCCAGGCGGACGGCTCCCTCGCCGGAATAGTGGCCTGGCACTCGATAATCCACACCACGGACGATCAACTGCCGGAGGTCTTCGCCGAGTTCGAGCGGCTGCTCGTACCCGGCGGACATCTGCTGCTCTCGTTCCAGATCGGCGACGAGCCCGTCTACCTGGCGCGCCCGCTCGGCCACCCCGTCTCCCTCGACTTCCACCGGCGGCAGCCCGGCGACGTGGCCGCACTGCTGGCCGAGGCCGGGCTGCCCGTACAGGCCCGGCTGTCCCGTGAGCCCGACGACCGCGGCATGGAGACGACGCCGCAGGCGTTCCTGCTCGCCCGCAAGCCGTAGGGGCCCTCCGCCCCGCCCCCGTACCGGTGTTGAATGGGCCGTACACGAAGCGGCTGCCCGGACGGGCGCCACAAGCCGGGAGCCGGGGGGCCGCAAGCCCGGACCCGGGCACGAGGGGAGCGGGGATATGGCCGAGGACGAGAACCGGGCCGCCGGCGGAGGCAGGACCGGGAGCGAGGGCCGCAGCGGGGACGAGGGCAAGGCCGGGGGCGCCGGGAACGCGGGGGCCGCCGGGGCCTCCGAAGGCGCCGGGGCCTTCGAAGGCGCCGGGGACGGCGGCCCGTCCGTGCGTCTCGGCGCGGTGCCGGAGACGCTGCTGTGGAACCTGTGGCAGCGCGCCTACGAGGCCGGACAGCCCGGCACCGTGCTCAAGGACCCCAGGGCCGTGGAGCTGGTACGGGACATCGACTACCCGTTCACGGAGACCTTCGGCGAGCCCAATCCGCTGCTCGCGCAGGGCCATGCGCTGCGGGTCCGCACGTTCGACACGGCGGTGCGCGACTTCCTCGCGGAGCACCCGGACGGGACGGTCGTCACGCTCGCCGAGGGCCTGGAGACACAGTTCTGGCGGGTGGACAACGGGCGGGCGCGCTGGCTGTGCGTGGAGCTTCCGGAGACCGCGGCGGTCCGCGCCCGGCTGCTGCCGGACGCGGACGGCGAACGCCGCCGCACCCTCGCCCAGTCCGCGCTCGACCTGTCGTGGCGCGACGAGGTCGACCCCGACCGCGGTGTGCTGATCACCGCCCAGGGGCTGCTGATGTATCTGCGGCCCGAAGAGGTACGGGAGTTGGTCGCCGGCTGCGCGGAGGGCTTCCCCGGCGGCGCGCTCGTCTTCGACGCGGTGCCGAAGTGGTTCAGCGCACGCACGCAGAGCGGCGACATGCGTACGCCCCACGGCTACCGGCCGCCGCCGATGCCGTGGGGCCTGGACGCGGGCGAGCTGGACACGGTCCGCGGATTCCACCCGCGGATCCGCGACGTCCGCGAACTCCCGGTCCCCCGCGGCCGTGGCCTCTACCACGGCGTGCTGGCACCCGTCGTCCACCGGCTCCCGGGCGTACGGAACATGCGGCCCACGATGACGGCGGTGGCGCGCTTCGAGTGAGCATGCCTCTCCGGTGTCGGTAGCATGCTTGGTAGCATAAGTGGCATGAGTGAGCCCACCAGAAAGTACTCCATCACCATGCCGCGCGACATCGCGGACGCCGCCCGCTCGCGAAGCGGGAGTTCGGGTCTGTCCGCGTACGTGGCCGCTGCCGTGGCCCGGCAGATCGAACGGGACGATCTCAGCGAGCTGATCTCCGTGGCCGAAGCCGATCATGGTCCGATCACCGAAGAAGAGATTCAGGCCAGGCGCGAAGAGCTGCACCGCACCAGGGCGGAACAGCGGCGCCGTGGTGATCAGGGGACGGACGCCGCGTGACGCGTCCGCTCGCGGTGCCGGGGGGCACCCTGGTCCTCGACAGCGAAGGTCTGGCGAAGGCCGTATTGCGCGACCGCGGAGTCACCTCCTGGCTTGCGCTGGCACGGGCGGACGACATGCGCGTCGTCACCAGTGCCGTCACGCTCGTCGAAGTCGTGCACCCGAGGATCAAGCGGCCGGCGCTCGAATGGACGCTCTCCCGTCTCGTCGTCGAACCGGTCACCGAGGAAATCGCCCGCCACGCCTCGGAGTTGCTCGCCGAGGCCGGGGTGCACGGCCACAAGCACGCCATCGACGCCATACTGTGCGCCACCGCGCTCGCCGCACCCGGACCGGTCACGGTGCTCACCTCGGACCCCGACGACCTCGTCGCGCTGTGCGGTGAGCGGGTCACCGTCATCAAGGTCTGAGCCGGAAGCGTCCTGCGGGGCCCCGGATCCCAACTCGCCGTAAGGGTCGCCGCGTTCGCCTCCCACGCCGCCGGTAGGGGCGGGACCACCGGCGGCGCGGCTACCGGCCGCCGCCCCGCTCCTCGGGTACGACGTACGCGCACTGCACTTCGCCGGAGGCGCGCTCAGTGTGATTCTGGGTGCGGCCCGGTCGCCGTTGAGTGGCGCGGGGTCGGCTGTAGCCGGAAGTAGCTGTTGGCTGCGGGGACGAACATCAGGACCACGGCGGCGAGTACCGCAGCCACGTGCAGCACTCGGCTGGCCCCGAATGCCAGGTCGATGGTCTCGATCTGCGCAGGCTCCATGCCCATGATGCGGCCCTCGGCCAGGGCCTGGATCGGCTCAATGAGCATCGACGCCATACCGACCACACCGAGGCCGAGCGCCAGAGCGATCCGGGCCCACCCGTGGCCGCGGCGCATCCGGAGCGCGACCAGGAGCGCAGCGGCGAAGACTGGGAGCCGGACCGCAAGACCTACGGCGATCTCACCCGTGGAGTCCGAGCTGTCGGCCACCAATCTGCCTACTGCCAGGATCGTTTCGAAGACTCCAGCGGCAACAGCCGTCACCCACAGTGTGAATGCGGCACGCACCGGTGCTGGAGGGAACTGATCACCGGGCGCAGCACTCGGCCCGCCCGGGACGCGAGCACGGCTGGTGGAAGGGTTTCGTCGCGCAAGATGCGGCATCGCGGCCTCGATTCGTGATTGGTCGTCGGGAGCAGTCAGCTCTCCCGATACTCCAGGCACGGCAGGGCTACGGCCCGCCTGCCAGCCGGTGGATTCTCCGGGGGCCTATCCCCACCTCAGCGATGAGTCCGGCCGTCCCCATCGGTCGGTTCATGCGTTATCGATCCACCCGATCGTGGAAGGAACCGTCGTGCCCCGAACCCGGATCCACAACATGAACATCTCCCTCGATGGCTATGCCGCCGGCGACCATGTGACGTTCGACGCCCCGATCGGCGGTGCGGAGCGGCTGTTCACGTGGTTCGACGGCCGGGTCATCCACGGGGTCGACAAGGTGGATGCTCCCGTCACGCTGGACCGTGCTCTGACCAGCATGTGGGGCCAGGGCATCGGCGCCGAGGTCATGGGACGCCGCAAGTTCGGCCCGCAGACCGGTGATTGGCCCGACGACGGGTGGCGGGGCTGGTGGGGCGATGAGCCGCCGTTTCACACACCGGTGTTCGTCATGAGCCACCATCCACATCCGACGATCGACTTTTCCAACGGGACGAGTTTCCGTTTCGTGGACGGGTCACCGCACGAGGTGCTTCGCCAGGCCCAGGAGGCTGCGGGCGGTCTCGACGTCCGCATCGGCGGGGGACCTTCCATCGTGCGTCAGTTCCTTCAGGCCGACCTGATCGACTTCATGCACCTGGTGATTGTGCCGGTCACCCTCGGTCGGGGCGTATCCCTCTGGGAGGGGGCGAGCGGCGTCGAAGACCGCTTCACCGTCGAGTCGGTCACCTCCCCAAGTGGCCTTACCCATCAGCTCTGGAACAAGAAGGACCACGGCTGAGTCCCGGCTGTCGTCCGGCGGGCGTCATCGCCGTCGGCGGTGTGCGGGTTCGTCCGGGGCGAGGGCGACCAGGATCTCGCCGTTCTCCTCCTTCGAGGGGTGGATGCGGATCGGCCTGGTCGCGGGCGGTGAGAGGGGCTCTCCCGTGGCGAAGTCGAAGACGCTGCCGTGGCAGGAGCACAGCAGGCCGTCCTGGGTGACCTTGCCGGAGGAGAGCAGGCAGTCAAGGTGGGTGCAGTAGTTGGAGCTGACGTGGACCGTGCCCTCGTGGCGGGCGACGGCGAGTTCCACGTCGCCGGCGAAGAAGCGGCGCACGACGCCCTCGGGGACCTGGCCGGAGCGTGCGACGCGTATGTACGGGACGTCGGGAGCCTGAACGGGAGCATGAGCGGGAGCCTGAACGGTGGCGGCGGCCGTGGCGGGTCCGCCGGGCCGCTGCTCCTGCGGCTCCGGTCCAAGCGGTTCCCGTCCGGGCTCCTCTCGGGGCTCCCGTCGTGGCTCCGGGCTCGCGGCCGTGTACGCCGCGGCGAGTTCCGCCAGGTCCGCGTCCTCGTCGCACAGCACGTCCGGGTCCGGGGCGGCGCGCGCGGCGATGAGGTCCTTGGCGGCGAGCACGTCGCCTCCGCGCCCGATGGTGAACGCGGCCCGCAGCACTCCCCGTTCGAGGTAGAAGGCCGTGAAGTCGGCGGCCTCCGTGGAGCCGCGGATCACCATCCGGTCGGTGCCCTCGGTGTGGCCGCACTGCTGGAGGTTCAGGTCGAACTGGTCGGACCAGAACCAGTGCGGATCGTCGTGCGCGGTCTCCTCACCCAGCATGTCGCGTGCCGCCGTGGCCGCCTGCCGGCCGGCGTTGTCGAAGTGCTCCACCCTCAACCGGCGGCCGAAGAGGGGGTGTTGCTGGTTCGCCACGTCGCCCGCCGCGTAGACGCCCGGAACGTTCGTACGGCAGTGCTCGTCCACGAGAACGCCGTCGGCGACCGCGACCCCCGAACGCTCCGCGACGCCGGTGTCGGGCACGGCGCCGACGGCGACCACGACCACGTCGCCCTCCACCCGCAGCCCCTCGGCGGTGCAGACGACGGCGCCCGCGGACGTCTCCTCGTACGAGGAGACCGTCTGTCCCGTGTGCAGTTCGACTCCGGCCTTGCGCTGGATACGGGCGCAGATCTCGCCCATGCGGGCGCCCAGGGCGCGTTCGAGCGGGACCGCGCCCTGTTCCAGTACGACGACGGACGCGCCCGACGCCCTTGCCGTCGAGGCGACTTCGGAGCCCACGAAGCCCGCCCCGACGATGACGACGCGTGCCCCGGGGCGCAGCCGGGCGCGAAGGCGTTCCGCGTCGTCGACGCCGCGCAGATGGATCACGCGCTCGCCCTCGACGCCGGGCAGCCGGCGGGCACGTGCGCCCGTGGCCAGCAGGAAGGCGTCCGCGTGCAGGCGGCCGCCGTCCTCCAGCACGGCGTACCGGGCGGCGCCGGGCCCTCCGGGCGCCTGGTCCGGGGCCGCCGTCCCGTCCGGCCCGGCCGCCTCATCCGTCGCCGCCGCTACCGCGTCCGTCGCCGCATCCGCCGGGCCGTCCGTGTCGATGCGGTGCACCGCCGTGCCGAGGCGCAGTTCGACGCCGTGCTCGTCGCACCATTCGCGGGTCAGTACGCACAGATCCGTACGGTCCCCGGCCCCGGCGAGGAACTCCTTTGTGAGCGGGGGCCGTTGATACGGCAGGTGCGGCTCCTGGCCGACGATGGTGATGCCTCCGGTGTAACCGCGCCTGCGCAGCGTCTGGGCCGCCACGGCGGCGGTCACGCCCGCGCCGATCATCACGACGCGGCCGGGTCCGGGCCGCCCCAGGTCCCCGGATTCCACCGCGGTCGCCGGGGAAGCGGGCTGCTGCATCCGCCGGCGGCGCGGCAGCACCCACACCCGCCCGTTCTCCGTCTTCACGGGGTATGTGGGCTGGCATTCGCCGCGGTCGCCCGCCTGCCCCGTACTCAGGTCGAAGATCCATTGGTGGCCCGGGCAGACGACCTTGCCGTCCAGCACCGTGCCCTTCGAAAGCTGGCGGTCCTTGTGCACGCAGGTGTCCTGGAGGGCGAAGACCTCGCCGCCGGCGAAGAAGAGGGCGATGCGCTCGCCGCCGGCCTCCACGAGCTTCCTCTTGCGGCGGCTCAGCTCCGTGAGCTCCGCGACGTACACCCAGTCCACACCCGCCACCCGGTCCACCCCGTCCCGATCCGACATCCCGGCCTCCGCCGCCTGTTCGTCTCCGCCACGCGGCGGCGCGCCTCCCTCAACGGGCGCCGCCGCGCGGTCCGTTGCTACGCCGCCGCCGTCGCGGGCTCCAGATCGGGCCGTACGTAGTAGTCGTACAGAGCCTGCGTGTAGGAGAAGCGCATCTCGGCGGCCCACCTGACGAACTGGAGGCAGCGCTGCTGGAGCGCCGGGGTGTCGGCGTGGTCCAGGACGATCTGGTAGCCGCGTTCGCCGTGCACGACATCGGAGGTGATGTGCAGGTCGAAGAACTCGATCTCGTCCTCCGTGAATCCGTAGGACCCGCGCAGGGGGACGATCTGCTTCTTGTAGATGCTCGGCACCTGCGACTCCAGGCCCACGACGAGGGCGGCGGTGGCGACGACGAAGTGCTCGCGCATGGCGACGGCGTAGCACCACGACTGGAGGCCGCGCGTCACCGGATTCATGTTGGAGGGGTCCTCGACGCGTTCGCGGGTGGTGCCGCAGGCCTCCGCGAAGCGGATGAGGAGGTCGGTGTGGCGGATGTCGGCCAGTTCCTCCTCGTACATGTTCTGGAGGGTGAAGTCCTTTGCGCCGGTGCACTCTTCGGGGGTGTTCGCGTAGACGTAGGAGAGGTAGTCGGCGAACGGTCCGACGTAGTGGTAGTGGTTCTCCGCCCAGCGCGCGAAGTGCTCTCGCTTGAGACTTCCGTCCGCCCAGGCCGCGCTGAAGGAGGCGTTCTTCGCCTCACGGCCCTTGATGGCCTCCTGGAGCGCGCTGCGGAATTCGTCTTTCGAAAGGATCTCGGTCACTGCTGGCTGTCCTTCCGTGCCTCTGGTCGACTTGGATTTTCACCGTAGGGCGGGCGGGGCGTGGGAAAGGACGGCGATTCTGCACAGGAAAGAGCGCTTTCACAGTGCATGTCGTCCAGGGAATCCCCGAGAAGCCGGGAATTGGGGCGGCCCCTGCCGAACGGCGGGCGGCCGCGGCCCGGTTCGGGCCGCGGCCGTCTTCGGGGCCGCCGGTTCAGCGGGGCCGCCGTTCAGTCAGGGCCGCCGTTCAGGCAGGGGCCTTCCGTTCAGTACAGGACGACGGACGCCGCCGTGGCCACCACCAGACCGATCACGACGGGCAGGAAGCACCGACGCACCAGGTCCTGCACCGGAACCCGGGCCACTCCCGCGACGGCCAGCAGCGACGACCAGGCGATCAGCACACCGCCGCCGGTCCACACCGAGCCCATCTGCCCCACGACCGCGAGCGTCGACGGATCGACGCCGGACGCCGGTCCGAGAGCGCCCGAGAGCGAACCGACCAGCGGCAGACCGGAGAAGCCGGAGCCCTCAAGGCCGGTGATCATGCCGATGACGAGGATCGCGAAGGAGAGGATGAACTCGTTGTGCGGGATGTAGTGCTGACCCGACGTGACGAGGTCGAAGAGGAGCGCCGGCGCCTTCTCGCCGTCGCCGAGACCGAGGATCTCCCCGGCGAACTCCTCGTTGCCGATGAAGAAGAAGCCCGCGATGGGAACGACGACGCCCATGGCGCGGAAGGCGAAGACCAGCCCGTCGACGACGTGCTGGGCGGACGTCGTCAGCCCCTGCACGCCGTCCAGGGCGAGCGTCGCGGCGAGCAGCAGCAGAAGGGCCACGCCGCCCACGAGCGCCGCGCCGTCGTTCTCCTCCACCGGCGGGACCAGCGAAGTGAACTTGCCGAGCAGCATGTAGATGACCACCGCGAGGAAAGCAAGGGGCACGAGCGCGGCGAACAGCTTGGACCGCTTGACCGGGTGGCCCCGGCCCGGCGGTACGGCGGGCTGCTCGGCCGCCCAGTCGTGGCCGGTCGACGGGGGCGGGGGAGCGGGCGGGGCGAGCACCTCCGTGGTGGTGCCCGTGCCCGTACCTGTGTCCGTACTCGTAGCTGTACTCGTGCCGGTGTCCGTGCTCGGGCCGGTGCTGCCCGCGCCGCCTCCTCCGGCGCCGCCGCCCGAGGCCGCGGCCGCCACGGTCTTCTTGGCACCGCCACCGGACGCGGCCGCCACGGCCTTCTTGGCACCGGCACCGGACCCGGACCCCGCCGCGCAGTCCTCGCCCGCGAGGCTGCGCGGCTCCACGACGACCAGGTCCTCGTCGTCGCCCGCGAGGCTGCGCGCCTCCGCGACGACCAGGTCCTCGTCCTCGCCCTCCAGCAGCCCGCCGTCTGCTGTCTGCTCCCAGCGGGCGAGGTTCTCCGCGCTCGCGGGCGTGATGCTCTTCCTCGTACGCCAGTAGACGAGGGCGACGGCGACCGCGCCGATGATCAGGGACAGCACCATGGCCCGGTCGGCGACGGTGCCCGTGGACGTGCCGGCCGCCTTCGCGGACAGGCCGGGTGCGACCTGGATGACGTAGTCGCTGGAGAGCGCCATGCCCTGCCCGGCTACGGCGATGGCCGCGGCACCGCCGATCGCGGGCAGCCCGGCACGTATCGCCGCGGGAAGGAGGATGGCGCCGATGAGCGGCACGGCGGGAGTGGGCCAGAAGAAGAGGCTGATGACGTACGTGACGCCGACGAGGGAGAAGAAGGCGATCCTGCCGTTGCGCATCAGCATCTGGAACGGCTTGACCATGCGCCGTTCCGCACCCATCGCACGCAGCGCCCCGAGCAGCGCCGTGATCAGCGCGATGATCAGGAAGATGCTGAAGAGTTCGGACGCGGCCGTGAGGCTCGCGGAGAAGACGGACGTGAGGCCCTTCACCATGCTTCCGGTGAAGACCCAGGCGGTGACGAGCGTGGCCACGACGGCGGGCACCACGACGTTCTTACGGGCGACCATCACACCGATGATCACCACTATTCCGGCGAGATAGATCCAGTGCGCAGCAGTCAATTCCACGTCCGCACTCCCTACTCGGCGTTCGAAGGCTTCGGCAGCCGGCTCTTGGTGGATGAATGGATGCGCGGCATGCTCGCGAGGTGACGCGTTTCGGCCAAGAGGCAATGGTGCACAGTGCGGCGCACATTATTTGTGCACCCTGTGCTCTTCTGGATGAGTTACGCCGACGTTATGTCCCGGGAAATTCCGCTGCCAAGACAAGCGGCGCCGCCAAATCCCGGAGTGTGTGTGCGCATTGCCCAACCGGCCCACGGGGTTCCGTGAATTCCGCACATGGCGGCCGGGCCGTTCCGTACCGCATAGTGCCGTGGTGGCAGAGGCGACGAGGGCGAGCGGGAAGGCGGCACCGCCGCGGCCCCAGGGCCGGTACGCGGCGGCCGTCGTGGACGGCGGCATCGCGGTGAGCGCGGGGATGACGCCGCGCGACGGCGACCGGCTCACCGTGCGGGGGCTCGTCGGCTCCGGAGTGGACGCCGCGACGGCACGGCAGGCCGCGGGCCTCGCCGCGCGCAACGCGCTCGCGGCCATCACCGAGGCGATACCGGGGAGTTCGCGGCTGCGGCGCTGTCTGCGCATGACCGTCTACGTGGCGTGCGCCGAGGGCTTCACCGAGCTGTCGGCGGTGGCGGACGGCGCATCCGACGGGCTCGCGGAGGCGCTCGCGGACCATGCGGCGCGGTCCGGTGCGGATGAGCCCACGGTGACGGCCCTGCCCGCGCGCAGCGCGATCGGCGTGCGGTCGCTGCCGTCGGGCGCGCCCGTGGAGGTCGAACTCACGGCGTCCGTACGGGAGTCGGCGGCCGGCCCGGCCGGCCTTGCGGACCCTGCGGGCCCGGCTGCCCCGGCTGGCCCTGCGGACCCGGTCGATGTGCGTACCGACGTGCCGGACGTCGTAACGGATGACGTGCCGGACGACCTGCCCGCGGGCGGACCGGCGAACGACCGCCGTGGCTGAGGCGGACGCACCCCGGGTAGCCGCGTCCGGCACGAGTCGCGAGAACCGCGAGGATCGCGACGACCGCGACCGCTACGACGACCGCGACCGCTACGACGACCGCGACCGCTACGACGACCGCGACCGCTACGACGACCGCGACCGCTACGACGACCGCGACCGCTACGACGACCGCGACCGCTACGACGGCCGCGACGGCCGCGACGGCCGCGACGGCCGCGATGACGCGGGCGGCGAGGACGAGTTGGACGCCGGGGACGCCGGGGACGCCGGGAACGTCCGGGAGGCCGGGGAGGCCGGGGAGGCCGGGGAGGCCGGGGAGGCCGGGGAGGCCGGGGACGCCGGGGACGTCCGGGAGTCCGGGGAGTCCGGGGACGCCGGGGACGTCCGGGAGGCCGGGGAGGCCCGGGACGGCCGCGACGGCCGCGGCCGCTACGACGGGGGCGACGGCCGCGATGACCGCTACGACGCGGGCGGCGAGGACGAGTTGGACGTCCGGGAGGTCCGGGACGCCCGGGGCGGCGGCGGACGTGACGCTCGCGCGTCCCTCGCCCTGCTGCCTCTGCTGACGGCCACGACGACGACCACCATGGCCAACACGGTCGTCAACGTCCCGATGGCCGACATCCTCCGCGGCCTCCACGCGCCGCTCACCGCAGGGGTGTTGGTCGCCACCTCCTTCACCGTCGTCTTCGCGATGCTGATGCCGGTCTCCGGCTGGCTCGGCGACCGCTTCGGGCACCGCAGGGTCTTCTGCCTGGCGATGCTGGGCATGGCGGCGGGCTCCGCAGGGGCCGCCTTCGCGGGATCGCTGCCCGTACTCGTCGCGTTCCGGCTGGTGCAGGGCGTGTCCGCGGCGCCGGTGCTGCCCGCCGTGATGGTGCTCGTCGTACGGGCGATGGGCGCGCGGCGGCGCGGCCGCGCCCTCTCACTGTGGGCGGCCGCGAACGGCGCGGGCCAGACCCTCGGGCCCGTCGCGGGCGGGCTGCTCGCCGAATTCGCGGGCTGGCAGGCGGTGTTCTGGCCGATCGTGCCG
The DNA here is from genome assembly GCF_012726265.1 of Streptomyces sp. HNM0575. GTDB lineage: Bacteria > Actinomycetota > Actinomycetes > Streptomycetales > Streptomycetaceae > Streptomyces. Next base: position 286,225 of record NZ_JAASAG010000001.1, read on the forward strand.
CTGTCGCTGCTCTCGGTGCTCGCCGGGCTGCGCCTGCTGCCGAAGCCGCCACGTACCGCCGGAGACGTTCCGCGCGCCCCGTCCGAGCGCGCTCCGTCCGAGCGCGCTCCGTCCGAGCGCGCCTCGTCCGAGCCGCTGGAGTGGCGTGGTGCCGCGCTCCTCACCTGCGGCGCGGGTCTGCTGCTCGGGGCGCTCTCCTCGCTTCCCGCGCTGGGCGCCCACTCGCCGGCGGTGTGGGCTGTGGCGGCCGCGGGGGTGTGCGCGCTGGTCTTGTTCATACGTACGGAGACGGGACGGGCGGATGCGTTCCTGCCTCCGCGCGATCTGCTCGACGGGCGCTATGTGCGGTCCGCGGTCGCCGTCGCCGTGCAGATGTTCGCCCTCGGCGCGACCCTGCTCGCGGCTCCCCTGCATCTGGTGCGTGGGTGCGGACTCTCCACGGGCACGGCGGGGATGACGGTGCTGGCCCTTCCGCTGGCGATGGCGCTGCTGGCGCCCGTCGCGGGGATCGGCACGGAACGCCTCGGCGGGCGCCCGGTCATGCTCGGCGGGCTGCTGGCCCTGATGACGGGGCAGTTGGGGCTCGCCGTCGCCGTGGGAGCTGGCGGCGGGCCGGTGCCGGTGCTCGCCGCGCTGCTGGTGGTCGGCTGCGGAGTGGCGTGTGTGCAGACTCCGGCCGCCACGGGCGCTTCGCGCTCGCGGGCCGGTGCCTCCGGGGCCGGGCTCGGACTGTTCAATCTGGTGCGCTTCGGCGGTACGGCACTGGGCTCGGCGCTCGTCGCGCTGCTCGGGGCGCGCCCCGGGGACCTGGTGGAACTGTTCTCCGTGTGCGCGGCGGTGGTGGCGCTCGGCGCCGTGACCGCGTGCGCGGGTTCCGCACCGCCGGGCCGCGTCGTACGGAACACCGGCGGTGACGCCCGGGAGGCGACCCTCAGCCAGTGACGCCCTCGCCCGGCACCGGCGGTGCCAGCTCCACGTCGAGCACCCGCAGCGAGTCGTTGAGCGTGTGGATGCAGTGCGCCAGCCACACCGTGAACTGGGTCTCCGAGGAACGCATGTCCATCTGAAGCGCCCGCGAGGCACGTTCGAGTTTGTAGAGCATGGTGTTGCGGTGCAGCTGGAGGCGGCGCGCGGCGGCGTTGAGATTGCCCGACTCGGCGATGTACGCGAGGACGACCTGCTCCAGGTTGCCCGTCTGCCCGTCGGCCCGCCGCAGCGGCTGGAGGATCTCCTCGGCGAAGGCGCGTCCCTGCTCGCCGGAGGCGGCCGCCTCGATCGCGGCGAACACCCGCAGCCTGTCGTAGCCGCACACGATGGGCACGTCAACGCGGCGTGACAGCTCCAGCGCGATGCGGGCCTCGCGGTAGCTCTCCGCGACGCCCGCGGCGCCCACCGCGCCGCGGCCGTGCGCGACCTGGGCCTCGGCGCCCAGGTGGTTGCGCACCGCCTTGTGCACGACCTCGCCGAAGGACCGTATCTCCTCCTGCTGCGCCGAGGCGTCGAAGTGCTTTGAGGAGCCGGGTGACGCCAACTGCCGTACGACGACAAGCAGTTTGCCCACGTACGCGGCGAGGGTGAGGCCGCCGGCGGCACCTGCGGTCCCGCCGGGACCGGCCGCACCGTTCAGTCCCCCGACGACCCGCAGCAGGCTCTGCGCCCGCGCCCCTTCGAGCGGGGGCACCGCCGCGGCGAAGACCGCGTGCCGGGCCCGCATGTCGAATCTGTAGTGCCGGGAGCGGGCCTCCAGTTCGTGTACGTCGGTGAAGCGACCGTGCACCAGCGTGTCCAGGAAGTCGTCCCGCGCACGCTCCTCCGCCTCGGCCACCGACCGCTGCCGCAGCAGCTCGGAGGCGATCAGCGGCGCCCCCTGTTCCACGATCACCCGGTGCTGCGCCAGGTCGTGCGGCTCGGCCGGTACGACGGGCTCGACGACGGCGACTGTGCCGTACACGGCGCCCGCCACCCCGAACGGTGCGACGACGGCGTGCACGGTGGCGCCCCGCGCCGTGCGGAACACCACGTCGCGCGCCCCGTGTTCGCCGTGGCCGCCGCCCTGCCGGCCGGCGCGTGGCGGCAGATGAGCGGCCAGCCCGTGCGCGTCCCCTGCGCCTGCCCCGACGTCTCCTGTCCTGTCCTCCCCGGCGTCCCCCGCCTCCCGGGCCCCGGCCTCCCCGGTCCCGTTGTCCGCGGTCCCGTTGTCCGCCGTCCCGCTGTGCACGGTCCCGGTCTCCGCGGCCCGCTCCCCGTTGCCCGCCGACGCCAGCACTTCGCCGTCGGCGTCGAGGATCACCAGCCCGGCCTGGGCGAGGCCCGCCATGGCGTGCGCGAGCGCGGGCAGTCCCGTACCGGCGGTGAACACCTCGCTGAGCGTGCGGTGCACACGCACGCTGTACTCCAGCACGTGCGCCGACCCGGCCAGGGTCTTCACCGCCACCAGGCGGCCGATGCTGCGGTAGTCGGCCTCCGACGGCAGCCCCACGAGGGGGAGCCCCGCACCGTCGGCGGCGCGGACGGCACCGGCCAGGTCGGCGGCGGCCCCGCCGCCGCTCCCCGCGCGCGGTCGCACCAGCAGCGCGGCCGCGCCGCGCCTGGCCAGGTCCTCCACCACGGCGCTCGCGTGCTCCGCCGTACGGAACCTGCCCGCCGGGGCGTGCACGGCCACGCCGAGCAGATCCCCGCCCCCGCGCTCGCGCTCCCCTTCGACCTCCGAGAGCGGAAGACACCAGGTGACCGGCTGGTGCAGCCCGGCCTCGCCGCCGAGCAGCCGGCCGCGCAGCACGGGTTCCCCGAGCAGCGCCCCGACGGTGAGCCGCTCACCGAGCACCTCGCCCGTCTCCGGGTGGTGCGCGGGATCGTGCGCGGGGTCGTACGCGTGCACGTGACCGGGTTCGTGGGCGGGGGCCGGAACCCGGTCCGGGCCGGGTCCTGGGTCCGGTGCCGGGGCCGGGTCCTGGGCCGGATCCGGCGAGAGTGCCGGGGAGCGGGAGGGGTCCGGGGAGTGTGCCATGTGCCTACATCCTTCAGCGGCGTGGGTGCGGAATGTACGAAGCGGTCCCTGCCGGGCCGGGCGAAGACTGCGAGTACGTCTGGCGGATGCGCCCCACGGCGCCGGCGGATGCTGCGGCCACAGCGACCGTCACCCGGTGCCGTTCATCACTGCACACCAACCATGCGGAACAGGAGGCCGACTTGTCGAGATCGCAGGAAAGCCCAGTCCGGGAGGGCGTCACCGGCCCGCGGACGGACGGCACAGGTCCGGAAGCGGACGCAAGCGGCCCCGCTCACGGCCCCGCTCACGGCCCCGGTCACGGTCCCGCTCACGGCCCCGAACCGGACGCGCAGCCCCCCACCGCCGTCTCCACGGATACCTCCGTCGCCCCCGATACTGCCGTCGCCGCCGGGACCGTCGTCTCGACCGATCCGGCCGAGCCCTCCCGGACCGTCGGCACGTTCACGGCCGCCACCCCCGCCTCGGCCGCCGAGGCGGTCGCACGCGCCGACGAGGCCGCGACGGCCTGGGCGGCCCTGCCTGCCGGCCGCCGCGCCCAGGTGCTCGGCCGCGCCGCCGACCTGCTTGAGGACGAAGCCGGCACCCTGGCCCGGCTGATCACCCGCGAGCAGGGCAAACCGCTGAGCGCCGCCAAGGGCGAAGTGGGCAAGACCGTCGAGCAGTTCAGGCTCTCCGCGCAGCTGGCCTTCATGGTCGAGGGCGTCACCTACCCCCGGGAGTCGGCTTCGCTGTCGGCGTGGACGATGCGCGTTCCGCTCGGCGTCGTCGTCGCGATCACGCCGTGGAACTTCCCCGTCTCGCTGGCCGCGCGCAAGATCGCCCCGGCGCTCGCCGCGGGCAACGCGGTGGTCTTCAAGCCCTCACCGGTGGCCGCCGCCTGCGGCGAGTATCTGGCCGGGGCCTGCCACCGCGCCGGTGTGCCCGAAGAGGTGCTGCCGGTGCTGCACGGCGACTCGCACGACGCGATGTCGGCCCTCGTCGGCGCGAGCCAGGTGCGTGCCGTCACCTTCACCGGTTCCGACGCCGTCGGCGCTCACCTCCAGCGCACGGCGAACCCGCCCGCCCGGCGCCAGTTCGAACTCGGCGGCCACAACGCGGCCCTCGTCTGCGCCGACGCCGACCTTCCGCGCGCCGCCGCGGCCGTGGCGGGCGGCGCCTTCGGTCTGTCGGGCCAGGTGTGCACGGCCACGGACCGGGTGCTCGTGGACCGTTCCGTGCTGGAGGAGTTCTCCGGGCTGCTGCGCGAGCAGGTCACGGCGCTGCGAGTGGGCCGCGGCGACGACGGCGAGGCCGGCCTCGGGCCGGTCGCCACCCGCGACCGCCGCGACCGGCTCACCGCGCTCGTCGACTCCGCCCGCGAGCAGGGCGCGAAGGTCACCGCCGAGGGGACGCTGCTGCCCGGCCTCGACCCGGACGGCCACTGGGTCGTGCCCGTACTGCTGGAGGACGTCCCCGAGGACCACCCCGCGGTCACCGCTGAGATCTTCGGTCCGGTGCTCGCCGTCGTCCCCGTCGACGGGACCGGCGAGGGCATCCGCGTCGTCAACTCCACACCGCACGGCCTGGTCTCGGCCGTGCACACCCGCGATCTGGGCACGGCGGGCCGCTTCATGCGCGAGGTCCGGTGCGGCGTGGTCAAGGTCAACGACCGTACGACCGGGAACGGCGTGGCGCCTCCCTTCGGCGGCTGGGGCGCCTCCAGCTCCGGCGCGTTCCCCGAAGGGGGCCGCGGTGCCCTCGACTTCGTCACCGACACCAAGACCGTGTACTGCGACTACCAGGAGAGCTGATGTACACCCAGCACCGCCTGACCCTCGAGGACGCCCTGATCATGCTGGAGGCCGCGGAGGCGGAGGCCGAGCGGATCGGTGTGAAGCAGACGATCTGCATCGCCGACGACGGCGCGCATCCCGTGGCGCTGCACCGGATGACGGGAGCCCGCCTGACGGGCGTGGAGATCGCCGTCGCCAAGGCGTTCACCGCGGCCGGACACCAGCGCTCCACCCACCTGTTCAACGAGGAGCCCAACGGGCCCGCGCTGCCCGGCAACGAGGCCTTCGGCATCCAGCACATGCATCCGGGACGGTTCGCCGCCTTCGTCGGGGGCTTTCCCGTCGTGTACGAGGGGCAGGTCGTGGGCGCGGTCGGGGTCAGCGGCGGCAACGGAGAACAGGACAAGGCGGTCGGTGCCGCCGCGCTCGCCGCGTTCGAGGCGAAGGTGGCCGCGCGGGAGATGTGACCACCGGCACCCCGTTCCCCCCTGTGACCTCGGGGGTTGGCCCCGGCACGCCCCCGTAAGCTCGACGGCATGCGAGTCCTGCCCTGGTTCCGTGCGTTCGGGGAGACGGCGCGGTCCGGACTGTCGGTCGAGCGTGCCAAGCTGACGCCGCTCATCGCGCTGCGTGCCGCCGCCGGTGTCGCGATCATCGTGCTGGTGACGCTGTCGCTGGGGTCGCCCGGGCTCGCGGTGGCGTCGGCGTTCGGCGCGTTCTCCTCGGGGGTGGCGACGTTCCAGCGCAGCTGGCGTCCGCGCCCGGTGCTGGCGCTGTGCGCGGGTGCGGCGCTGGCCCTGTCGACGTTCGTCGGCTATCTGGTCGTCGCGCATCCCGCCGCCTTCGTACTGCTCCTCGCCGCCTGGGCGTTCGCCTCCGGTCTGGCCTGGGGGCTGGGGCCGACCGCGGGCGTCGTGGCGTCCTCGACGGTGGCCTGCATGCTCGTGACCGTCACGCTGCCGACCACCGTGCTCGGCGCCCTCGTCCACGCGTTGCTCATCGCGGCGGGCGGCTGCGTGCAGGCCGCGCTGATCGTGCTCGTGCCCGTACGGCCGTGGGGCGAGCGCCGCGACGCGCTGGCCGACGCCCTCGCCGCCGTCTCCGACTACGCGCGCCGGCTGCGCCACGACCCCGGTGCGTCCTTCGACCCCAAGCCGCTGATGGAGGCCCGCAGCGCCGCCGCCGTGACACCCCGCCAGGCCCGCCGCCGCCCGCGTCAGCTCGGCGGGTACCGGGGCCTGGCCGAGCGCTTCCGGCCGGTGCTCGCCTCGCTCGCCGACCCCGTCGTCGGTGCGCCGATGGTGGGCCGTGAGCGGGACCGCGTAAGGGAGTTGCTCCAGGCGGCCGCGACCGTGCTGGACGCGACCGCTCGCGCGGTCCGCCGCGGCGAGCGCGTGCGCCTGCCCGAGGACGCCCTCGACGTGCTCCAAGTCCCCGAGACCGGACCGGTGTTGAGCGGCCCGGCGCGCAAGGCCGCGATGCGGCTGATCGCCCTCACCCAGGACGCCGTCGACGCCGCGCAGGAACCGGTCGAGGTCACCCGCTCCCTGCCGCTGTTCCCCCGCGCGACCTGGCAGATGCCCGCGCGGCCCGACAGCGTCGAGGACGCCGACGTCTACGCCGACACCGAGGCGGACGCCCGGCCCGCGCAGCCCGTGCCGCCGCGCCACCTCAGCCAGCCGTCGCTCGCGGTGCTCGCGCCCGTCGCGCTGCGCACCTTCCGGCGCGAGCTGCGCTGGTCGTCCCCGGTATGCAGGCACGCGCTGCGCGTCGCCGCCGTCGTCGCCGCGAGCTATCTGCTGGGCAAGGCGCTGCCGCCCGAGCACGGCTACTGGGCGCCGCTGACGGCCGTGATGGTGATGCGGCCCGACTTCTCCCGTACGTACGAGCGGGGCGTGGCGCGCGTCGTCGGGACGCTCTTCGGGGTGGGGCTCGCGGGCACCCTGACCGCGCTGGCGCATCCGCCGCCGTACGCGAGCGCCGTGCTGGCGGTGGCCAGCGCCGGCTGCATGTACCTGCTGATGCGCACCGGCTACGCCATCACCTCGGCGTGCATCGGCGCTTACGTCGTCTTCCTGCTGGGCACCGCCGGCTCGACGTGGTCGCAGACCGTGCTGGAGCGGATCTGGCTGACGGCGCTCGGCGGTGCGCTGGCCATGCTCAGCTATGCGCTCTTCCCGGCGTGGGAGACACCGCAGTTGAGGGGCCGGCTCGCCGACTGGCTTGAGGCGACGGGGAGTTACACCGTCGCCGTCTTCGACTGCTTCGCCGGACCGGCGGGTCCCGCGGCGGGCGTCGTCGGCACGCCCGCCCCCGCGCATCCGTACCGCAAGGTCCGCGAGGCGCTGCTCGACACGCGTGCCGCGCGCCAGGAATGGGACCAGACGGCGACGAGGGCGGGCGCCGAACCCGTACGTCACCGTGGCGGTCTGTCGCGGCGCTCGGCGTCGGCGGCACAGTCCGCGATGGTCACCCTGGGCCGGGTCACGATGCTGCTGGAGGCCCATCTGCCGGACCGCGACGCGGAGCCCAGCGCGGGCGCCGCCGACTACTCGGAGGCCGTGCGGACCGCGCTGCCGGACGCGGTGGCGGCGGTCCGCGAGGGCCGCACCCCCGACTGGGGCCCGGTGCACGACGCGCTGTCGCGCTGGTGGGAGCTGGAGTCGGACCGCCCGTCCCCCTCGGTGGCGCTGCGCACGGCGGACCTGCTGACGGACGCGGCGGAGGACCTGGCGGACGCGGCCTCGCGCTGACGCGCGGGTCCGGCCGACCGCAGGCGTAGGCGGTACGCGGAGCCGTACGCGCAAGTCGGCTCCAACTCCGCCTGGGCGTGGCCGTTTCGCCCTCGCACTACGATCTGGGCTGGCACATCACCGGCACCTGGGGGGGCGTTCGGCGCCGCCGCCCCGGCCTGGAGAAGTGCCTGGCCGCGCTGCGCTCGGCGTACCCGCCGGAGGACGCCCGTACGTACGTGCTCGAAGCGGCGGCGGCACTCACGCACTCCGGCGTCCACCCGCTGGTGGCGGCGACCGCCGCATCGGACACCTCGTACTCGGCCGCGACCCCGACGTCGTGGACGCGGCGGGCACGCGATCCGAGTACGCAAGCTGAACGCGCAAGCCGTGCACGCAAGTTGGAGGGCCAGCCCGGGCACGCAAGCCGGACGCGCAATGGGCACGCAAGTCAGGCGCGCAAGCCGCGGACGTCCAAGTCGGGTGCGCGGGCCGGGCATGCAAGCCCAACGCCAAGTCGCGCGCGCAAGCCGTACGCGCAATCGCGGGCGTGCAGGCCGGGCGCGGGGATCCGCGCAGGAGGGCGGGGGTCAGGCCGTCAGACGTCTGCGCGCAGGCGCACGTATCGAACCAGCGGTACGCGGCCCGTCCGCACCCGTACCTCGACGGTCAGCGGCTCGGCCGTCGCGGCCCTCAACGGCCGCCACCGTACGTCGAGTCGGTCGTCCTCGGTCTCCTCGCCGAGCCGCCCGGCGACGGCGCCGCCCAGCTGCGCCGCGGCGACCGGTGCGAGCCGGGGCGTGGTCACGGCGCGGCGCCCGTCGGGCAGGTCGACGACGGCGCCCCAGGGCCGCCGCTCCGGTCCGGTGACCCCGGCGAGGCGCGCGTCGACGGTGTCCGCCGATCTCACCTTCCGCCAGGCGGCGCGTGGTTCGCCCGGACGGTAGGGGGAGTCCCAGCGTTTGGAGACGATGCCCTCGACGCCCTGCGGCCTCATGTCCCGCATCCACTCCCGGGCACGTGCCGCGTCGTCCGTGGCGAGCACCGACTGGATCTCCGGGCCCGCCTGTCCCGCGATGCTCAGCAGCCGCGGCCAGCGCGTGCTCAGCGGCTCGGACCGCAGATCGGTGTACGGCGCGGCGAGCACGTCGAAGGCGACCAGGATGGCCCCGGGAGTCCTGCGGGCCCGTTTCGCCAGGCCCCTGGACTGCACGGCCTCGAAGTCGAAGCGTCCCTCCTGCTCGTTCCACACGACCACTTCGCCGTCGATGACGGTTCCCGTGCCCAACTGCCCGGCGGCTTCGGCGAGTTCGGGGAACTGGCGGGTCACGTCACGCTTGCTGCGCGAGTGGATCCGTACGCCCCGGGTGGTGACGGCGAGGGCGACGCGCCAGCCGTCGAGTTTCACGGAGTGGTGCCAGCCCGGGCCGCCGGGCACGGCCTCGACCGGCTTCGGCCGCATCAGCTCCACCGGCAGCCGCACCGTGAGCGCACCGCCCGCCCCGCCCTCGGCCTCCGCCCCGCCCTCGGCCTCCGTCCCGCCCTCCGTCCCGTCCCGCGCTCCGTCCCCCGCACCGCCCGTCCCGTCCGCACCGGAATTCACAGCCGTCAGCCTCACGGTGGCGCTCCCGGGCGGCCCGGCGGGCACGCCGCGGCGGCGCGCGGTCCACCGCTGTGGCGGATCGGCCGCAAGCGGCCCGGCAGGAGCGGTCCGTGACGCCGCGGGCGATGAGTTGCGCGCCGCGCCCCGGTCGGCATTCGTACGACGAAGGGACCGGAGCATGAGGAAGATCGTTCTGCCGGTGTCGCTGTCGCTGGACGGCTGCTTCGAGGGCCCGGACGGCGGGCTCGACTGGCACATGGTCGACGACGAGCTGCACACCCACTTCAACGAGCAACTGCGGGGCCTGAGCGCCTTCCTGATGGGGCGCGTCAACTACGAGCTGATGTCCCGGGTCTGGCCGAACGCCGACGCCGATCCGGCCAGCTCCGGGCCCGAGGCGGAGTTCGCCGGAATCTGGCGGGAGACACCCAAGATCGTCTTCTCCAGGACGCTGGAGCGGGCGGACGATCCGGAGACGACCGTCGAGCGGGAGGTCGACCCCGCGAGGATCCGCGAGCTGAAGCGCGGGCCCGGCGGCGACATGAGCATCGGCGGCTCCGTGCTGGCGGAGGCCTTCCGCAGGCACGACCTGATCGACGAGTACCGCGTGTACGTGCACCCCGTGATCCTCGGCGGCGGCAGGCCCTTCTTCGAACCGTCGGACGCGAGGACTCCCCTCGCGCTCGCCGGCACCCGCACCTTCGGCAACGGCGTCGTGCTGCTGCACTACACGCGCACGGCGCCCGGCCGGGCCGTCCTCTGACCCGCGACCGCTCCGGGCTCAGTCGCCGCTGAGGAGCAGCGCGCCGAGCAGGTGCGAGGCGGTGACGACGCCCAGCAGTTCCGTGCCCCCGCCACCGCCCGTGGCGGTCACCGCCACGAGCGGGCTGTGCACCCGCGCCATCAGCGCGGCGACCTCCAGCAGCGTGTCGTCGGCGTCCGCCACGGGCGGCGGCCCGGCGTCGGGCGGCAGGCAGTCGCCGACGCGGTGGCCCTCCAGCGCCTCGGCGAGCCGGTCGGCGTGCTCCTCGTCGACGACGGCCGCGAGGGCCGGGTCCTCCAGCACGTACGGCGGCACCAGCGTCTTGAGCATCTGAGAGGCGGGCAGGATCGCCCGCGGCTCGCCGCCTTCGCCGAGCACGATCAGCGCGGGAAGCCGGTGCCCGGCCATCAGCCGTGCCGCCTCCAGGGCGTCGCTGCCGACGGTGACCGACTCGTATGGGACGGCCAGATCACATGCGCGCACGACGGACTCCCAACTCCATCTCGACCGCTGCCGCGGATCATCAGGCCAGGGCGAAGTACCGCAGCCACACGTACACCGCCGCCAGCGCGACCGTCACGGCGGTGACGACGAGACCGTACTTGGTGAAGTGCCAGAAGGTGATGGGCGTCCGGTTGCGTTCTGCGATGCCGAGCACCACGACGTTGGCGCTCGCGCCGATCGCGGTGGCGTTCCCGCCGAGGTCCGCGCCCAGCGTCAGCGCCCACCACATGACGTGGTCGCTGCCGCCGCCCATGCTGTGGACGAGATCGGCGGTGACGGGCGCCATCGTGGCGACGTACGGAATGTTGTCGACCACCGCCGACAGCACCGCCGAGCCGCCCAGCATCAGCATCGAACCGCCCAGCTCCCGCTGCCCGATCGCGCCCGCCAGCGCCTTCGACGCCTCGCCGACGACGCCTGTGCCGATGAGCCCGCCGATCATCACGAACAGTCCGGCGAAGAAGGCGAGCGTCGGCCACTCGACCTCGGAGAGGACCTCGCCGGTCCGCACCGAGGAGACGGCGACGAGCAGCCCGGCACCCAGCAGGGCGACGACGCTCGGCTCGAAGTGCAGCACGGGATGCAGCACGAAGCCCGCGACGACCAGCCCCAGCACGATCAGGCCCTGCACCAGCAGCCGCCGGTCACGGATCGCCTCGCGCTCCTCCAGCGCCATCACCTCGGCCGCGCGCTTCTCGTCGTGCACGAACGCGTCGCGGAACAGCAGCCGGCACAGGGCGATGAGCACCAGCGTCAACACCACGGCGAGCGGCGTCAGATGGACGACGAAGTCGTTGAAGGTCAGCCCGGCGCGGCTGGCGATGATGATGTTCGGCGGGTCTCCCACGAGGGTGGCGGTGCCGCCGATGTTGGACGCCATGACCTCGGCGATCAGGAAGGGTGCGGCGGGCAGCGCGAGGCGTTCGCACACCAGCAGCGTGACGGGGGCGATCAGCAGCACGGTGGTGACGTTGTCCAGCAGCGCGGAGGCCACGGAGGTGATCGCGATCAGCATCGCCATGACCCGGAAGGGCCTGCCGCGTGCCCGCTTCACCGACCAGATCGCCAGGTACTCGAACATGCCGGTCTTCCGCAGCACGCCGACGATCACCATCATGCCGAGCAGCAGGAAGACGACGTTCCAGTCGATGCCGGTCCTCTGCGAGTAGAACGCGGCCTCGTCGTCGGTCGCGCCGATCGCCAGCATCAGGGCCGCGCCGCCCAGTGCGGCCGCGACCCGGTGGATCTTCTCGCTGACGATCAGAGCGTAGGCGCCGATGAAGACGGCGATCGCGGCCCAGCTGTGCCAGTCGTTCACGACACCGACTCCGTGTTCTCGCTCGCGTCCTGCGCGTCCCGCGCGGCCCTGTAGCGGACGTCGCGGGTCTTCAGCACCGCGCACGCCACTGCCGCCGCTGCCAGCGAGCCCGTCAGCACCGCCGCCTTCACGCTCTCCGCCGTGCCGGGGTCCGTGAACGCCAGCTCCGTCACCAGCAGCGACACCGTGAAGCCGATACCGGCGAGCGCCGAGACACCCGCGATGTCGGGCCAGGCGAGCGCGGGATCGAGGCGGGCCCGTGTGAAGCGGGCCGTCAGATACGTGCCGCCGAAGACGCCCGCGAACTTGCCCGCGAACAGGCCGAGAAGGACGCCCAGCGACTCCGGCTGCCGGAACATCCCCGCGAGCGCCGGGCCCGAGACCGTCACGCCCGCGGCGAAGAGCGCGAAGAGCGGAACGGCGACGCCCGCCGAGAGCGGACGCAGCAGGTGCTCGGCACGACCGGCCGCCGAAGGCCTCAGCAGCATGCCCATGGCGACACCGGCGACCGTGGCGTGCACGCCGCTGTTGTGCGTCAGCGCCCACACGGCCACCGCCAGCGGCACGTACACGTACCAGCCGCGCACGTGCAGGCGGGCGTGGAGCACCCGGAAGAGCACCAGCCCGGCCAGGGCGCCGGCCAGCGGCGCCCAGTGGATGCCCGAGGTGAAGAAGACGGCGATGACGAGGATCGCGCCGAGGTCGTCGACGACGGCGAGCGTGAGCAGGAACGCCCGTAGCGCGGGCGGCAGATGGGACCCGATGACGGCCAGCACGCCGAGCGCGAAGGCGATGTCGGTGGCCATCGGCACGGCCCAGCCGCCCAGGCCGCCGCCGCCCGCGTGGCTGACGGCGAGGTAGACGGCCGCGGGCAACGCCGTACCGGCGGCCGCGGCGACGACCGGCAGCGCCGCCGCGGCGGGTCTGCGCAGCTCGCCCGTGACCAGCTCCCGTTTCAGCTCCGCCCCGGCCACGAAGAAGAAGACGGTGAGCAGGCCCTCGGACGCCCAGTGGCGTACGGACATCTCGAGACCCAGCGACGTGACGCCGAAGCGGAAGGAGCCCGCGGTCTCGTACGAGCCGCTGAGCGGTGAGTTCGCCCAGGCGAGCGCGGCGAGCGTCGCCGCGAGCAGCACGATGCCGCCGGTGGTCTCGGTGCGCAGGACTTGGGCGAGGCGGGGGGTCGACCGCGGGAACATGCGTGGACGCTCCTGGTGGCGCGAGGGGACAGGGACGTCCGCAGACGCCGCCGACCAGACTTCCCGGCACACCAGCACCCCGCCGGACGTGACGCCGCCTGCGACATCGGTCACGCGAACCGTCACGCCATCGGGCACGGCATCCGGCACGAGGTCCGGCACGGCACCGATACGGCGAGGTGGTGGGCCCACCGTACCGTGCCTCGTACTTCCGTTCCCACGCGTCTTCGCTGCTCCCATACGCTGTCCCGGTGGACGAGAGCAGACCGCGCCCGTGCGGGGGAGACGACGGAGGCGGCGGGACCGAGGAGTTCCTCGGCCGCTATGCGGAGCTGCTGGCCGACGCGTCCGAGACCGGGCGCAGGCCGCGACGGGACGAGCTGGAGGCGTGCCGCGCGTTCGGGGAGCGGGCGGCGGAACGCGGCCTCGCGCTGCGCGAGCTCGTCGGCCTGTGCCTCGGGCGCACGCGCCGGCTGTGGGGCTCGCTGCCCGGAGTCGACCGCGCCGGCACGGCGGCCGAGCGCGCCCGTACGGGAGACGCGGTGCTCGGCGCCGTCGAGATCGCCCTCGCCGCGGTGGGGGAGGGGCACGAGCGCGCGCAGCGGCTGGCGGTGCGCCAGGAGGAGGGCGAGCGGCGGGAGTTCGTCGACGATCTGCTGCACGGGCGCAGCGACATGGGCAGCCTCGCCGAGCGCGCGCAGCGGTTCGGGCTGCGGCTGGCGGGCGTGCACACGGTCGCGGTGGCCGTGGGGGAGGAGAAGTACGACGACGTGCACCGCACGGTGCGCCGCATCGAACGGGAGCTGCTGGGGCGCTTCGGGCCGCGGGACGTGCTGCTGTCGACCAAGGAGGGACGTCTGGTGTGCATCGCCGCCAGCGGCGACCGCGACGTGCTGGAGCACTTCGTGAGCCTCGCGGAGAGCCCGGGCGCGGGCTGTCCCGGGGCGCGGCGCACGGCCGTGGGGCGGGAGCACGCGGGCGCGGGCGGCATCGTACGCAGCTATGAGGAGGCGCTCGGCGCCCTCGAACTCGCGGACCGGCTCGCCCTGGACGGAGTGCGGATGAACGCCTCCGAGCTGCTGGTCTTCCCCGTGCTGCTGCGGGACCGGGGCGCGATGGCCGATCTGGTCGGGACCGTGCTCGGGCCGCTGACGAAGGCGCGCGGCGGAGCGGAGCCGCTGCTGGAGACGCTGACGGTGTGCGCCGCGTCCGGCTATGTCAACGCCGAGGCGGCGCGGCGGCTGGGCCTGAGCGTGCGCACGCTCTCGTACCGCCTGGAGCGCATCCGCACCCTCACCGGCTACAGCCCGGCCGATCCGTTGCAGCGCTTCACGCTGGAGGCGGCGGTCATGGGGGCCCGGCTGCTGGGATGGCCCGCGAAGGAGCTGTGAGGGCTCGACGGGGCGGCCGGATCTCTCCGCGGGGAAGTGCCCGCCGGGGGGCGGCGGTTGTCACACTCATGTGGTGAAGTGTTCCGGGACGCGGCACGCGCGCGGGCATCGCCTGCGCGTGGCGCCGTCGCTCACAGGACGTCAGAAGCCCGCCGACATTGCCGGATTCTGGCAATGTGCGCCGGCGGGCTCGGGTGTCACGATGGGCGTGCGCCGCGAGGCGCCCGGACACCGGGCCGATGCCCTCGACGGGGGTGAGGGCATCGGCCCGGTGTGTTCCCGGCGCTCTTCTCGCGGGACGGCCGGCTGCCGGGAGTCGGCAGCCGGGGCCCGGCCCGGCCCACGTCGGGGCCGGGGCCGGAGGGGAGGGCTCAGCCGATTTGCAGCTTCTGCCCCGGGTGGATCACGTCGACGTCGCCGCCGATGACGGACTTGTTGTTCTCGTACACCTTCTTCAGGCCGACGCCGTGGGACTCGGCGATGGAGCCGAGGGTGTCGCCGGGCTTCACGGTGTAGCCGCCCTTGCCGGAGGAGTGCGAGCCGCCGCCCGACGACGTGCCGCCGGACGAGGAGCCTCCGGAGGACGAGTCGTCGTCCGATGCGCCGCCGGGTGACGAACCGCCGGCCGGTGTCGCGCCGTCGTCGGCGCTCAGCCCCGCCTGACCGGCGCACGCCCAGGCGCCCGGGCCCTGCCGGTCGAGCAACTTCTCGGCGGTGGCGATCTGTTGTTCCTTGGTCGCCTGGTCGGCGCGCGGCGCGTACTTCGTACCGCCCGCCGCCTTCCAGCTCGAGTCGGAGAACTGGAGGCCGCCGTAGTGGCCGTTGCCCGTGTCGGCCTGCCAGTTGCCACTGGACTCGCACTCGGCGACCTTCTCCCAGGTGCCGGTCGAGGCGGCCTGGGCCCCGGGCGCGGTCACCATCGGGAGGGCGACGGCGGCGCTTGCGACGCCGCCGAGGACGGCGAGGCGTGCGGCCTTCGCAGGCCCGCGGTTACGGCCGTTTCCGGAGAACAGCATGTGAGTGTTTCCTAACGATCGCGGAGTTCGCCACAGCTTCCATGGCGAACGTGTCGAGCGATGGCGACCGTAAGCACACCGTCCCGTACGGGCAAAAACCGCCACGAGTGATCCCTCAACTCCCGGAAACCGCCCGGGAATCGCCATCGGCCCAGGTCACCCGGACGGGTGCGAAACAGACAACCGGGCTTCCGCGGGGCACCTGCGGAGAGAAGGGTCACACCGCCCGGGTGGCACGGCCGCCGCCGGTACCGGACCGGCGGCGGCACCGGACCGGCGGCGGTCAGCTCGTCACCACCGGCGGCCCGCCCCGTCCCTCGGGCCGTCAGCCCGCGCGCTCCCGCACGACGCGGGCGACATCGAGGCGCTGCACCGCCCGTACGGCCGGAAGCTGGGAGAGCAGCGACGCGGCCAGCACAGCTGCCGCCGCCCCCGCTACGACCGGCCAGCCGATCTCCAGCCGCATCGACAGCATGTCGCTGGAGAACGACTCCAGCGACGCCCGGGCCGCCGCGAAGCCCGCGGCGAGGCCGACGGGCAGGGCCAGCACCGTGGCCGTCAGATTCTCGGCGGCGAGCAGCCCGGCTATGCGGCGCAGCGGCACGCCGGAAGCGCGCAGAGTGGCCAACTCATTCGTGCGTTCTGCGATGTTGACGGTCATCGTCACGTGAATGACCGTCAGCGCCAGCACGCCGCCCAGCAGCAGCATCACGCCGACGAACACCCGGAAGAGCGTCATGTAGCGGTCGGTCTGCCGCTTGACGGCCTTCGAGTCGGCGTATGCGACGACGCCGTCCAGCGCGGTGACCTCCTCGCGGATCCGGTCGTGCGAGGAGGATCCGGCGGGTCCCGGGGTGCCCGGTCCCGAGGCTGCGGAGCCGGACGTGGCAGGGCTGGAGGTGAAGCGCAGCGCGTAGCCGTTGGTCCCGAGGCCGGTCGCCGCCTCGACGGTGGCCTGCGTGCCGTACAGCGCGCTGCCCATGGGCTCGTCGACCAGGCCCGACAGCCGCACCCGCCGCTGCCCGCCGTCCGCGGTGCGCACCGTGAACCGGTCGCCGGTGGACAGGTGCAGCCGGGCGGCGAGCGCCTTGCCCGCCAGGACCCCGTCCGCGGGGAGCCGCCGCTCCGCACCGCCGGGCGTGCGGAAGCCGTGCATGGCGGTGTGCGGCCGGTACCCCGTCAGCGGGGTGCCGTACGACTCGCCGTTGGCCGTCGCCGTGACCCGCGCGGTCGTCGTGGGCTCGACGGCGGCCACCCCGTCGACGGATCGCAGCGCACGGGCCAGACCGGCGGTGTCCCGGCTGGCGGCGTGATCAGCGCCCGGACCGGCGCCCCGATCGGCGTCCGAACCGGCGCCCGGACCGGCACCGGCGGCCGTCGTGACCGTGGCGTCCTCCCGCTGGACCGTGCCGAACTGCGTGTCCATGGCGGCCTTCATGCTCGTCGCCAGCCCCGCGGACGCCAGCACCAGCACCAGCGCGAGCACACCGCCCAGCATCGTCGCCAGCGTCCGGCGGCGGCTGCGGCCCAGCTCGCGCAGGGCCAGCCGCAGTGTCAGCGGCAGCCGCCGCGCCCGCGCCAGCAGCCTGCTCCAGGGGCCCGGCGGGCCCAGCGTGCCGCCGTCGCCGCGCATGGACTCGGCGGGTGCGGTGCGTGTCGTCGCCCACGCCGGGGCGGCGCCGCCCACCAGTCCCACGGCCACTCCGAAGAGCAGGCCCGCCGCCATCACCCATGGCCGCCGCTCCACGAGGGTGTAGGGGATGCCGAGTTCGGCGGTGTAGGCGTGCGTCATCGCCGTGGTCGCCACCGCCCCCAGCGTGACGCCCAGCACGGCACCGCCAGTGCCCGCGAGCACCCCGTGACCGAGGTAGTGCCGCGCCACGGTGCCGCGCGGCGCTCCCGCCGCGAGGAACGTGGCGATGACCGTGCGCTCGGACAGCACCAGCCGCGTGATCAGCACGTACGCGGCCACGGCGGCCGCCGACAGGAACAGCACGGGGAAGGCGACGGACAGCTGCGAGAAGCCGTCGAGGTCCTCGTTCAGCGCGGCGTCCGATGGCTGCTCCGACCGCGGCTGCACGTCCGTGGCGCCTGCGGCGCGGAGGCGGCGGGTGACGGCGTCGGTCGCGGCCTCGTCGCCTCGGGCCGCGTCGCTCAGCCGTACGAGGGTCTGCGGCGTGCGCCCTGCCAGCTTGTGTACGGACGCCTCGGGCGCGAAGAACACCGCGAAGTCGTGCGGATCTCCGAGGACTTGCTGGCGGGTGAGGGCGGGCCACAGATACTCGGGAGAGTCGGCCACTCCCCGCACCGTCGCCTTGCGCCAGCGCGAATCGTCGTGCATCCGCACCGTGTCCCCGGGCGACAGCCCGAAGGTCCGCGCGGTGTGCCGCTCCACCAGCACCCCGGAGGTGTCGCCCGCCCGCGGACGGTGCCCCGAGACGACGTCGACCCTGTTCACGTCGGGCCGGCTGCCCGCGGGCGTTCCCGTGACCCGGCCCAGCACTTCCGTGCCGCCGGCACGGACAGGGAGCCGGCCCTGCGTACGAGTTGACACGTACTCGACGCCGTCCGCCGAGCGTGCCGCGGCGGCGACCTTCCGCGCGTCGCCGCCCGAGGCGGTCAGATCTGCGAAGTGCAGCCGCGAATAGGTGTGTTCGTAGCTGGACCCCAGATTGCGGTAGGCGTCGTAACCGGAGACGAACAGGAGCACGCCGACCATCACGGTCACGCCGATCGCCGCGAACTGGGGCAGCCGGCGCCGCAGATCACGCCGCGTCTTCGCGAGCAGGACCCTGTGCATGCCGCTCACCAGTCCACGTCGGTGGCGTCGGCGGGCCGGGAGTTGCGCTCGACCGAGTCGACACGTCCGTCCCGCATGGTCACCACCCGGTGGGCCATCCGCGCGACGGCGGCGTTGTGCGTGACCATCAGGACACCGCGCCCTCGGCGGTTGGTCTCCTGGAGCAGCCGCAGCACGGCCTTGCCCGTCGACACGTCCAGGGCGCCGGTGGGTTCGTCCGCGAGCAGCAGATCGGGGTCGGTGGCGAGGGCGCGGGCCAGCGCCACGCGCTGCTGCTGGCCGCCGGAGAGCTGTGCGGGGAAGCGGTCGACACGGTCGCCGAGCCCCACGGACTCCAACAGCCCGGCGACATCGCGCCGTTCGCCGCGGCCCGTCAGCTCGACCATCACCTCGACGTTCTCGCGGGCCGTCAGCGTGGGCACCAGATTGAAGAACTGGAAGACGAAGCCGACGTGGTCGCGCCGGAAGCCGGCCAGCTCGCGAGGGTTCCTGCCGGTCAGATCCACGCCCGCGACCTCCAGCGAACCGCCGCTCGCCGGCTCGATGCCGCCCAGCACGTTCAGCAGCGTCGTCTTGCCCGAGCCGCTCGGCCCCAGCACGACCGTCAACTCACCCGCGTCCAGCTCCAGATCGACCCCGTCGAGTGCGGCGACGGCGGCCTCCCCGGTCCCATACCTCTTCGACAGACCGTGCAGCTTCGCACCGCCCCGGAGCGCGGCACCGGTGCGGGTGTGCGCTGTGCTCGTGTTCGTCACGGCTTCCTCCCCTGTTCGTCCGGTCTGTGACTGCCGTGCGGCTCGTACGGCCCGCTCGGCTCGTGCTCGTCTCGCGGCTCGTGCTCGCCGTACGGTCCGTGTCCGCCGTCGCGGTACGGGCTGTGTTCGCCGTACGGACCGTTCATCGGGCGCTGTCCGCCGGGCGCCCGTCTCCGGGGCGGGTCATCAGGCATCGGTCGCGGGGGCGATGCGGGCGAGACGCGAAAGAGGGCCCGCCACGGAGATCCTCGTGGCCGACGGGTCGATGAGACGGTGCAGCACGAGCCCGTCGATCGCGGCGCCCAGCAGCAGCGCGGTGGCCTCCGCGTCGTCCGTGCTCCCCGAACTGCCCCCGTCCGTACCGGCATTGGCGGTCCGCAGCCACTCGGCGACCCCCGCACGCCATTCGCCCAGCATCTCCGCCAGCCGTGCGCGCAGCCGCTCCTGCCGTGTCGAGGCGAGCATCATCTCGCTGAACAGCACCGTCGTGGGGTCCTCGGCGCTGTACTCCGCCACCATCCCCAGCAGTTGCGCCACGCCCTGCGACGGATCGTCCGCCCGCGCCATCGCCTCCGCCGCGCGCTCCATCTCGCGCTGTGCGGCGTCCAGCGCGGCCTCGATCAGCAGATCGGCGACGGTGGAGAAGTGGTAGTGGACCAGGCCGGGCCGCAGTCCGGCCCGGTCCGCCACCCGCCGCGTGGTCACCGAGCCCCAGCCGTCCTCGACGATCAGCTGCGCCGCGGCGTCGAGCAGTCGCCGCCGGGTCTCGTGCCCGCGTTCCGCGGATGTCGGGGTCATGCTCGCTCCACTCGGTGCTGTGCGGGAACGGGCGTGGGCGCTCGTGCGCGGCTGCGCCGTCCTCCTGGGCCGGGCCCACGTCTGCCGCATGTACGACTCGGGCATCCGGCTGGGTCACTTTGGTCGCTTGGCTTGGGCGTCCGGCTTGGTCGAACGCCCAACTACGCTCAACGTACGCCCCCGCGGCGCTGCGCGCCAGCCCCGCCCGGGTGGGAAGCTGGACGGAGCCGGCCCCGGCGGCCGGTGGCACACCGGGGTGATCGGCACACCGGGTGCCCGGCGGACACCGGGGCAGGCGACGCCGGAACGCAGACGCACCAGAACGGAAGCGAGCGTGGGGCCGTCGTGACGGTGATCCGTACTTTCGCGGAGGGCGACCGCGCCGAGCTGCGCCGCCTGTTCCGCAAGGCGGGGGAGGGCGCCCCGACGGCCTCGATGTGGGGGCACGAGGAGTCGGAGGCGGCGATCTACCTCAAGGCGTACATGGACCTGGAACCGGAGTCGCTGTTCGTCGCCGAGGTCGACGGGGTCCTCGTCGGCTATCTCGCGGGATGCCTCGACCACTCGCGGTTTCCGCGCGAGAGCGAGCGGATCGCGCGGGCCATCAGGAGGTACCGGCTCATGCTGCGGCCACGTCCCGCGGCCTTCCTCGCGCGCAGCGTGCTCGACCTGACCCGTGCCGCGCTCCGGGGCGAGCCGACGGCGTCGGACTTCACCGACGACCGCTGGCCCGCGCACCTGCACATCAACGTGCTGCCGGAGGCGCGGGGGACCGGGGCGTCCGACGAGCTGATGGGCGCGTGGTTCCGCCGCCTCCGGGAGAACGGCTCACCGGGTTGTCATCTGCTGACCCTGGCGGAGAACACCAGGGCCGTGCGGTTCTTCGAACGCGTGGGCTTCGCCAAGTACGGGTCCAATCCGCTGGTCCCCGGGATCCGCCACGACGGCAGGCGGGTACACCAGCAGACGATGATCTGGAACCCCTGACCCGGCCCCGTTCCGGCGCGGTCCCGCCCCGGCCCGGTCCCGCCCCGGCCCGGTCCCGTTCCGGCCCCGGCCCGGCCGGGAACGGCTCCTCAGCGGACGGAACCCCCTGTCTCCGCCCCGAACTTGCGCCGCACCTCACGGACTTCGGCTGCGTCCGGGTCCGCGTCGGTGCAGCGCGGCCCCGGCGACTTGCCCGACATCAGGCTGGAGCAGGGCCCAGGCTGGTCGTCCTCCAGGCCGAGCAGGTGGCCGAACTCGTGGGCCACGATGCGTATTCCGTCGTACCCCTGGGCGAGCGCCCTGCCGCCGATGAAGACGGTGCCCTTGCCGAGGACGGGCCCCTGGGGAGCGGCGCCGGGCCAGCCCTTGGTGACGACGATGCGGATGTCGGCCTCGGTCCCGTCGCCCGCGGGGCGCAGCTCGATCTCGGGCACCCGGTCGTTCCAGGACTCGGCCGCGGCCCGTATCGCTCGCGTGTAGCCGCCCGCCGCGCGCGCGTCGTAGGTCAGCTGTACGGCGTCGCCGCGTCCGGAGCCGCCGAGGGAGCCGCCACGGGCCGACTCCGGTGGCGTGCGCGGGACGCTCCCGGTCACGTCGTCCTCGGGCCACTGTGCGGGGACGCGTCCGTCCTCGGGGCCCAGCTCGCCGCCCGGCCCGGCCGACTCCCCGACGACTCCCGATCTGCGCGAGTCGCCGTCCCTGGACGGGAGTTGGCCCGACTCCCGCACCGAACCCGGTCCCGAGCCGGGGCCGCCCGTGTCCCTGGAGGACTCGTCGACGGAGGAGATGCTCCGCTCGTCCGAGGGCGGCCCGGCGCCGGGGTCCTGGGGGCCGCCGCATGCCGTCACCGCGAACAGGGCCAGCGGCACGCCTGCCGCCGCCGCCCGTCTCCCGAGTCCGGCGAATCCGACGAGTCCGGTGCGCATCGTGCGTCTCCCTGCGTGGTCATGGGGCGATGTGGTGCTGCCGGGTCCTACGCGGACGCGACCCCGAGCCGGCGACGCCGCGGGGGCGGCGGAGCCACGAGGGGCGGTGCGTCACACGAAGGGCGGCGCGCCGGTGAGGACCGCGCGCCGCATGAAGGCCTGCCGCCACGGCGGCGTACGCATGGTGCCCCGAAGTCCGCCGATCGCGCAGGGGTTTTGACCACTTGCAGGAAACGGAGGTGCGATTGCAGGGAACGGGGGTCCGAAGTCGCGGTCCGCGGCGCCCGCCACCGGCCCCCGCCGCGCGGTGCCGCCCGCCACCGGCCCCGCCGCGCGGTGCCCGCGCCCGCCGACCCGAGCCGGCCCCGAGCCGGCCCCGAGCCGGTCCCCGGCGGCTCCTGCCGCCCCGGCCCCGCCGGTTTCTGCGGACTCGCCCTAGCCCCTGCTCGTGGGCCGCCGCCCCGGCGGCTGCTTCGGCTCGGGCCGGGGCGGCACCCGCCGCACCTTGCGCGTGCGGGGCTCCTTGCTGTGCACCGTGAAGCGTTCGCCGTAGTGGCAGATCTCCAGCGGCGAGCCTTCGATCAGCGTGTACGTGGCCGTCGAGTTGCGCATCTCGACCCGCAGCCGCCGCCCCAGCATCTGCACGGTGAACGCGAGCCGCGTCAGCCGTTCCGGCAGCTTGGGCGCGAACTCCAGGGTGCCCTCGGCGTGCCGCATCCCGCCGAAGCCCGCGACGAGCGCCGTCCAGATGCCCGCGAGGGAGGCGATGTGCAGTCCGTCCCGGGTGTTGTTCTCCAGATCGGCCAGGTCCATCAGCGCCGTCTCGCCCAAGTAGTCGTAGGCCAGGCGCAGATGACCGGTCTCGGCGGCCATCACGGCCTGCCAGCACGCCGAGAGGGAGGAGTCGCGCACCGTCAGCTGCTCGTAGTACTCGAAGTTGCGGGCCTTCTGCTCGTCGTCGAACTCCTCGCCGTGCCGGCACATCGCCAGCACCAGGTCGGCCTGCTTGACGACCTGCTTGCGGTAAAGCTCGAAGTACGGGAAGTGCAGCAGCAGCGGGTACTGGTCGGGCTCCGTGCCCGCGAAGTCCCAGATCTGGTGGCCGGTGAAGTCGGCGGACTGCTCGTGCACTTTGAGGTCCTCGTTGTACGGGAGGGCCACGGCGTCCGCGGCGTCCCGCCAGGCGGCAGTCTCCTCGTCGTCGACGCCGAAGGCCGCGGCCTGGGCGGGGTGGCGGTCCACGGCGTTGGCGGCCTCCCGCATGTTCGCGCGCGCCATCAGGTTCGTATAGATGTTGTCGTCCGCGACGGCGCTGTACTCGTCGGGGCCGGTCACCCCGTCGAAGTGGAAGGCGCCCTGGTGGTCGTGGTGGCCGAGGGAGTGCCACAGGCGCGCGGTCTCGATCAGGATCGGCACTCCGGTGTCCCGTTCGAACTCGTCGTCGCCCGTGGCCGTCACGTACCGCACGACGGCGTCGGCGATGTCGGCGTTGACGTGGAAGGCGGCCGTGCCCGCCGGCCAGTACGCGGAGCACTCCGAGCCGTCGATCGTGCGCCACGGGAACGCGGCCCCGCGCAGCCCGAGTTGCTTCGCCCGTTCCCGCGCCGCGGGCAGCGTGTCGTACCGCCAGCGCAGCGCCTCGGCCACCGAGTGCGGCGAGGTGTAGGTCAGCAGCGCCAGCACGAACGTCTCGGTGTCCCAGAACGAGTGGCCGTCGTAGCCGGAGCCGGTGAGGCCCTTCGCGGGGATGGCGCGCTGCTCGGCGCGCGCACCCGCCTGAAGGACGTGGAACAGCCCGAAGCGCACGGCCTGCTGGATCTCCGCGTCGCCGTCCACCTCCACGTCGGAACGCGCCCAGAAGTCGTCGAGATAGGCGCGCTGCTGTGCCACGAGCCCGTCCCAGCCGGTGCTGCACGCCCCGGCGAGCGCGGCGTCGACCTGGTCGCGCACGGCGGGCAGCGAGCGCACGCTCGACCAGCCGTAGGAGACCGTCTTCTCCACCCGCAGCGGTGCACCGGGCCGCAGCACCGAGGTGACCGTGAGGCGGCTGACGTCCTCGCCGCTCTCACTCGAAGTACGCGTGGACTCGGGCCCCTTGACCACGTGGTCCGCGGCGGCGGCTACCCGCAGCCCGCTGCGGCGCGTGCAGTGCACCAGGCGCAGCCGGTTGCCCGCGGCGAGGTTCTCCTCGGGGTCCAGGGGCGATTCGAGCGCGGCGGCGGCACGCGGGTCGCCCTTCAGATCGGGCAGCTGCTCGTTGGCGACGAGTTCCGACTGCACGACCACGCGCACCTCGTCGTCCAGCGGCTCCACCTCGAATGCGACGGCGGCGATGGCGCGTTGGGTGAAGGAGACCAGCCGCGTGGAGCGCACCCGCACCGTGCTGCCCGCGGGCGACGTCCACTCGCAGGTGCGGCGCAGCAGTCCGCTGCGCATGTCCAGTACGCGCTCGTGGGAGCGCAGCCGCCCGTAGCGCACGTCGAACGGCTCGTCGTCGACGAGGAGCCGCACGACCTTGCCGTTGGTGACGTTGATGACGGTCTGGCCCGACTCGGGGTAGCCGTAGCCCGCCTCGGCGTACGGCAGCGGGTGCAGCTCGTGCACGCCGTTGAGGTACGAGCCGGGCAGGCCGTGCGGCTCGCCCTCGTCGAGGTTGCCCCGCCAGCCGACGTGGCCGTTGGAGAGGGCGAAGACGGACTCGCTCTGGGGCAGCACGTCCAGGTTGAGCCCGGTCTCGCGCAGCGCCCAGGGCTCGCAGGCGTACGCACGGTGGGTGATCACGGGGGGCCCTCCAGGTCGGCGGCATCGGGCAGGAGCAGTTCCTCCAGGTCCGTCACGACGGTGTCCGCGCCGTGTTCGCGCAGTTCACGGGCCTGGCCGACGCGGTCGACGCCGACGACGTACCCGAAGTGGCCGGACCGTCCCGCGTCCATCCCGGCCAGGGCGTCCTCGAAGACCGCGGAGGCGGCGGCGTCCACGCCGAGGTCGCGGGCCGCGGCGAGGAACGTGTCGGGAGCCGGCTTGCCGGGCAGCGAGCGCTCGGCGGCCACGACGCCGTCGATCCGTACGTCGAAGAGCTCCTCGATGCCCACGGAGGCCAGCACGTCGCGGCAGTTGCGGCTGGAGGAGACGACGGCGGTGCGCAGTCCCGCGTCCCGCACGGCCCGCACATAGCGGACCGAAGCCGGGTACGCCTCCACGCCCTCCTTGCGGATCTTCTCCAGCAGCAGCTCGTTCTTGCGGTTGCCGAGGCCGTGCACGCTGAGGCGGTCCGGCGGGTCGTCCTCGCCGCCCTCCGGCAGCCGGATGCCGCGGGAGTCCAGGAAGGCCCGCACGCCGTCGGCGCGCGGGCGGCCGTCCACGTAGCGGTCGTAGTCGTCGTCGCCGAACGGGCGGAAGCCCTCGCCGTCACGGCCGCGCAGGAAGTCGTCGAAGGTCTCCTTCCAGGCGGCCTTGTGCACCACGGCCGTCTTCGTGATCACGCCGTCGAGGTCGAAGAGACAGGCACGTACGGACTCGGGCAGACCCAGGTACATCACCGCGCCCGGGTCCCCAGCTGCCGCCGGGGCATGCCTGCCCCCGCTCAGCCGAGGAGTTCGATCTCCGAGAGCACCGAGGAGGGCCCGGCGGGCACCAGCCGGTAGTGCCCGTACGTGCCGGGGCGGCCGACGGCGAAGACGCGGGTCTGCCTGTCCCAGCGGAAGCTCTCGCCCTCGCGGCGGTCGATCTTCTTCCACCGCTTGCCGTCGTCGGACGCCTCCAGGGTCCAGCCGTGCGGGGCGTCCTTCGCGTCGGCGGAGGTGAGCGTGTAGGAGGCGATCCGCTTGCCGCGTGCGCCGGGCTTCACCGGCAACTCCGTGCGGGAGAAGGCCGCACGGGTCCCGGAGGTGTCGTCCAGGAGCGGCTGGTCGTCCGACGGCACGGTCACGTCGCCGGGCGGCGAGGGCACCCTGGCGTCCTTGGTGATGGACGTCGGCGCGTTCTTCTCGCCCGTGCCCCACTTCGACGGCTTGGGGCCCATGTCGAATTCGAGGGTGCCGCCGTCGGCGAGCATCCGGTGCGGCAGCGCCGTGGAGTGCCAGGGCTTGCCGTCGACTTTCAGCCCCTGCACATAGACGTTCCGCTTGCTGTTGCGCGGCGCCTTCACCACGAGGTCGCGCCCGCCTTCGAGATGGACGGTCGCCTTGGTGAACTGCGGTGATCCGACGGCGTATTCGGGCGCTCCCATCACCAGCGGATAGAAGCCGAGGGCGCTGAAGACATACCACGCGGACATCTCGCCGTTGTCCTCGTCGCCGGGGTAGCCCTGGCCGATCTCACTGCCGAGGTAGAGGCGCGAGAGCACTTCGCGGACCTTCTGCTGGGTCTTCCACGGCTGCCCCGCCGCGTCGTAGGCGTAGGCGATGTGGTGCGAGGGCTGGTTGCTGTGCCCGTACATGCCCATCCGCACGTCGCGGGCCTCGGTCATCTCGTGGATTACGTCGCCGTAGGAGCCCGCGAACTCCTTCGACGCGGTCTCCGGCGTGGAGAAGTACTCGTCGAGCTTCTTCGCGAGCCCGGGACGGCCGCCGTAGAGATTCGCCAGTCCCCTGGTGTCCTGGGGCGCGGTGAAGGCGAAGCTCCACGCGTTGGTCTCGGTGTAGTCGTGGCCCCACACCCGCGGGTCGAACTCCCCCGGTGGCAGGCGCCAGTTGCCGTCCCCGTCCTTGCCCTGGAAGAAGCCGATCCGGTCGTCGAAGTGCTTCACGTAGTTGCGGGCGCGGCCGAGGAAGTAGGCCGACTCCGCCTTGTAGCGGGCCTTGTGGGTCTTGCGGTACAGCGCCTTGCCCATGCGGGCGATGCCGAAGTCGTTGAGATATCCCTCCAGCGCCCAGGACATGCCCTCGCCCGTGGCCGTGCTGGTGTAGCCGAGGAAGGGCGAGGTGGCCATGCCCTTGCGGCCCACCCCGGACTGCGGGGGCGCGACGGTGGCGTTCTTGACCGCCGCGTCGTAGGCCGCCTCGGCGTCGAACTTCACGCCCTTGCCGTAGGCGTCCGCGAAGGCCACGTCGGAGCTGGTGCCGGTCATCAGGTCCGCGTAGCCCGGCGAGGACCAGCGGGAGATCCAGCCGCCGTCCTTGTACTGCTGCACGAAGCCGTCGGCCATCGTCCCCGCGCGCTTCGGGGTGAGGAAGGAGTACGCGGGCCAGGTCGTCCGGTAGGTGTCCCAGAAGCCGTTGTTGACGTAGACGTCCCCGTCGACGATCTTCGAGCCGGTGTGCGTCGGGGTGTCCTCGCCGGTGGGCTTCGAGAAGGGGCTCGCGTAGCGCTTGCGCGAACCGACGGTCTCCGCACCGGAGTTGGGGTAGAGGTAGAGCCGGTAGAGGCTGGAGTAGAGGGTGGTGAGCTGGTCGCGGCTCGCCCCCTCCACCTCTATCCGCCCCAGCAGGTCGTCCCACTTGTCCTGCGCGCGGTCGCGCACCTGACCGAAGGTCCTTTGCTCGGGGATCTCGCGCTCGAGGTTGGCCTTCGCCTGGTCGACGCTGATCAGCGACGTGGCGATGCGCATCGTGACCGTACGGTCCGAGCCGGCCTTGAAGCGCAGGTACCCGGTGACGTCCTTGCCGCCGCCGCCCTCCAGCCGGCCCCCGCCGTCCACGGGCGAGTCGAAGCGGGCGTAGACGAACATCCGCGTGGCGCCCACCGACAGCCCGCTCTTGACGTCGGAGAAGCCGCTGACGGTGCCCTTGTCCTTGTCGAGCGTGAGGCCGCCGCGGTTGTCGACGTTGTCGAAGATGAGGTTGGCGTCGTCGCCGGGAAAGGTGAAGCGCATCATCGCCGCGTGGTCGGTCGGCGTGATCCGGGTCTTCAGGCCGCTGTCGGTGGTGACGCCGTAATAGTGCGGCCTGGCCGTCTCGTTGCTGTGGTGGAAGGGCAGCGCGCGCGCCTTGCGGGACGCGTCCGGCTTGCCCGCGGCGGCGGACGGCATCACCTGGAAGGTCTGCCGGTCGCCCATCCACGGACTGGGCTCGTGGCTGGCGCCGAAGGCCTGGAGGGTGGGGAGATTGTCGTCGTTGTTCTTACGGGCGTACTCGTAGAGCCAGTCCGTGGAACCGGCGTTGGTGACGGGCGTCCAGAAGTTGAAGCCGCCGGGCAGCGCCGTCGCCGGGAAGGTGTTGCCGCGGGAGAAGTCGCCGCTGGAGTTGGTGCCGCGGGTGGTCTCGGCGTAGTCGGAGAGATGGGCGCGGCGCTTCTCCGGCGCCTTCGGGCCGACCGACACGTCGTCGACCCAGCCGCGGAAGCTGCTGCCGCCCTTCGGGGAGTCGTACGCGACGAGGATCCGGTCGACGGTCTTGCCGGCCGCCACCGCGCCGATCCGCGAACGCCGGTCGTTCCACTGGTTCGCGTACATCGTCTTGGCGGCGGCCTGGCCGCGCGGCGTCAGCGCGTCGCCGTGCTGGTCCCTGGCGCCGAGGTCGCTGAGGTAAGTGCCGTCGGTGAAGGCGAGATCGACCGCAGCGTGGGTGGCCGGGTAGTCCAGATCGGTCTTCGGCAGCTCGGGGAAGATCTTGTACGAGAGCGAAGTACGGGCGCTCACACGGACGTTCACGTCGAAGACGCGGTTGTAGGAGTAGCCGCGGCCGCTCGCGGTGTGCTCGCCGGCGTAGCGCAGCGAGTGCGTGCCGCTGAACCCCGCCTTGTCCTTCGAGGCGGGGGTCTTGTCCGGGCCCGAGCCGGTGTGGCTGCTCATGCCGGGGGTGCCGGGCGCCGAGTCGCGGTGCACGCCGTGGGTCTTCTTCTCGCCGTCGGGCGCGGTCTCGACGCTGTCCTTCCAGTCGGGTGCGGGGTCGCCCTTCTCGAAGGAGGAGCTGAAGGAGGAACCGGACGCGGACGGACGGTCCGGGGAGGAGTGCGGCTGCCGTGGCCGCTGCGGCTGGGAGGCCGAGGCCGCGCCCTGCGCCGTCACCACCAGGAGTGCCGACAGGAGGAGCGCGGCCCATGATCTGCCTGGCTGACTGTGCCGCACGTGGCTTCTCCCCGGGTGTTGACATCGTTGTCCGTCTGGTGGCGCAGAGAACAAGTAATGTCCGTGCGCACTGTGGTGTCAAGGGTGCGCATGGTCACGACTGCCACAACCCGGGCTGGAATCCGGGCGGTCCGGCCGGACGACTGCACGGCCGGGCCGCCCGGAAGTTCAGAGCCAGCCCCGCTTGCTGGCTATGCAGGCGGCGTCGAAACGGTTGCGGCCGCCGAGTTTCTTGATCGCACTGGAGGTGACATTCCGTACGGTGCCGGGGGAGAGGAAGAGTTCCGCGGCGATTTCCCGTACGGGCGCCCCGCCGGCCGTGAGCCGCAGGACTTCCTTTTCCCGGGTGCTGAGAGATCTGCCGCCGCACGGGGGCTGCCGCAGGAGTGCGGCGGAGTGGATCGGGCCGGGCGCGGCGGCCTGAGCGGCGCCTTTGGCTGAATTGTGCGCGGCGCTCGGGGTGTTCGCGGTCCTGGCGGCGTGCGCGGTTTGCGCGGTGTTCGCCGTGGTGTTCGCCGTGGTGACGACGAGGCCGCGTATCGCATTCACCAGTTGCGGCAGTGCCGCATTGTCGGGCACCACCTTCAGCAATCCCGGAGCCGCCGCCTCCTGGCGTCTGGCCGGTGCGCCGGGGCTCGTGCCGATCACGGCGATTCGGCACCGGGGGACCGCGGACCGCAATTCGTCCGCCAGGCAGCGCCCGGCGCGGCCCTTCGTGTCGGTGCCCAGTACGGTTACTGCGGGAAGCGTCCGCAGAACGGTGGGAACTATTTCCCGGCTGTTGTTGACGGTCGCCACGACTTCGAAATCGTGGACAAGATTGAGCGTCGCCGCGATGGCTTCCGAGTAAAGACGTCTCTCGTCGCCGATCACAATACGAGTATTCATTTTGACAAAGCCCCCGCTTCGGCTTCACTGGTCATCGGCCAACGAACGTAGAGTTCCATGCCCCAACTGCCGGGTCAATGGCCGTCAACGCTCTCCGCTGCCCGAGTGGGGCGTGGTTCTGTGCGTATGACCGATTTGGAAAAGACATTTTGAGGCGGCCTTGAGGTTTCAGGGGTCAATACCACTGAAAGCGCGGAAAGTTTCCGGGCCGGAGTTTGTGAAGATCGGAGAGCGGGGGTGTAGGTCCGTCCGGACCGTGCCGCGGAAACGTCGGCTCCCTTGCGGTTCGCGGCGATCTCGGCACGGAGGTCGGCGATGTTTGCTGCATTCCCCGTGCGGCGGGGGGCAATCCTGATTGGGGGGCGGGGGCGGGGGTGCTGCGCGGTGCGGGCGCTGCGCGGTGCGGGTGCTGCGCGGTGCGGTGCGTGAGGGGTGGCGGCCGTCGGCCGCCCGGCCCGGCGCGCGGGGCGCGCCGAGGCCGCCCGGCCCGGCTGCC
Source organism: Streptomyces sp. HNM0575 (assembly GCF_012726265.1). Lineage (GTDB taxonomy): Bacteria > Actinomycetota > Actinomycetes > Streptomycetales > Streptomycetaceae > Streptomyces. Next base: position 316,189 of record NZ_JAASAG010000001.1, read on the forward strand.
GGACCGGGCGCGGGTTCGGGGCTCATGTTGCGGCGTGCGGGGGTGAGTTGGGCGAGCCCGGGACGGACCCCGGGCTCATGTCGCCGGGTACTGGGGTGAGTTGGCCCCCCGGGGGCCCGGGACGCGGGCCGGGGGCCGTTCGCGCGCCTGCGCCGGGGCGCGGCCCGGTTCCGAATGGGCCGCCGGTCGCGGACCCGGACCGCCTGCGCGCCTGCGCGGCGGCGCGGCGGCACAGGGGTGCGGCGGGTCCGGGGTTCGGGTCCGGCGTCGGTGCGTCGGCTCGGCCCACGGGGCCCATCGACTGCCGTGTGCCCCGGCCCGGGGCTCATGTCGTGGCTTACCGGGGTGAGTTGGGCGAGCCCGGGGCGTCGCTGCGGGCGGCGGGCCGCCGGGCGGTCGCGGGCCGGGGCCACCCGCGAGGTGTCGAGGCCGCGGTCGGGAGCTGGTGTCCGCCGCCAGCGGGCCCGGCTTGGCGCGCCGGTGTCGGCCCGGCGTGCCTGGGTCGGCTCATATTGCCGTCCGCCGGGGCGAGTTGGCCCTGCCTCCGGGCGCAGTCCGAACGGGCTGCCCCATGCGACGGCCGGGCTCGGGAGCAGGTGTCGGTTGTCAGCGGCCCGGTTTGGCGGCGCCGTTGTCGTCTTCGCGTGACCCCGGGGGCGGGCTCATGTCGTCGCGTGCGGGGGCGAGTTGGGCGCTCGGCGCCGCCGGCGCGGCGCGGCGGCACAGGGGTGCGGCGGGTCCGGGGTTCGGGTTCGGTGTCGGTGCGTCGGCTGGGCCCGCCCGGTCCCATCGACCGCCGTGTGCCCCGGGCCGGGCTCATGTCGCCCCGTACCGGGGCGAGTTGGCCCCCGGTCTGGGACGCGGGCCCGCCCGCGCAGGGGCCGCGCGGAGCGAAGGGTCAGGGGACCGGGGTGTCGTGGTTCGGGGTGGGTGGGGGCTGTTCAGGGGTGGTCTGCGCGTTCGGGCGCTCGGACCGCCGCTCGGGCCCGCGCAGGAAGAGGAACAGCACCGGCACCGCGTACACCACCCACACGCACGCCTGCACGACGGTCGGGTCCGGCTGGAAGTTGATCGTGCCCTTGAGGAGGATCCCGTACCAACTGTCCACCGGGACCGCGGAACTGACGTCGAACGCCTTGTTCTCCAGGCCGCCGAGGAAGCGCGCCTCCTGGAGGTCGTGGACGCCGTAGGCGAGGACGCCCGCCGCGACGACGATCAGCACGCCTCCCGTCCACGTGAAGAACCTGGCGAGGTTGATCCGCAGCGCGCCCCTGTAGAAGAGCCAGCCCATGACGATCGCGGTCACGATGCCCAGCAGCGCGCCGATCAGCGGCCGTACGCCGTCGTCGGCGGCGTCCACCGACCGCCATACGAACAGGGACGTCTCGATTCCCTCGCGTCCCACCGCGAGGAGCGCCGTCGTCACCAGCGCACCCGAGCCCATCGCGAGCGCCGCGTCGAGCTTGCCCTCCAGCTCGGCCTTGAGATGGCGGGCGGTGCGCCGCATCCAGAAGACCATCCACGTCACGAGGCCGACGGCGGCGATCGACAGCGAGCCGCCGATGGCCTCCTGAGCGGTGAACGTCAGCTCCTGCGTGCCGAATTGGAGCCCCGCGCCGAACGCCAGGCTCACACCCACGGCGATGCCCACGCCCGTCCAGACCGGCGGCAGCTTCGCCCGGTTGTCCGTCTTGACGAGGTACGCGACGAGGATGCACACGACCAGGCTGGCCTCCAGCCCTTCGCGCAGACCGATCAAGTAGTTGCCGAACACGCCGGTTTCCTTCCGTGTGCAGTCGGGTTGCCTTCGAGGTGCCGTCGGGCGCGGGTCAGGTCAGGAGAAGAGCCGCCGTGCCCACCAGTCGCCGGAGTCGCGGACGCCCGGCGGCACCGCGAACACCGCCGAACCCACGTGCTGGATGTACTCGTTGAGCTCCGTGTCCTCCCTCGCCAGCCGCCGCTGGAGCGGGATGAAGCCCTCCCGCACGTCCCGCTGGTACGCGAGGAAGAACAGCCCGGCCTCCAGGCGGCCGAGACCGTCCGTACCGTCGGTGAAGTTGTAGCCGCGGCGCAGAATGCGGACGCCGCCGTTGGAGTCCGGATGCGCCAGCCGCACGTGCGAAGCGGGCGCCATGGCGGACAGCCGCGGCTCGTCGCGTTCGCGCCTGCGCCCCGCGGGGGCGCCCTCGCCCTTGCTGCGGCCGATGATCATCTCCTGTTCGGACAGCGGAGTGCGGTCCCAGATCTCGATGTTCATCCGGATACGCCGGGCCACGAGGTACGAGCCGCCCGCCATCCACTCCGGGCCGTCCTTCCCGCCCGCCCAGACGTGCCGCCGCAGCGCGGCGCCGTCGTCGCCGGAGATGTTGCGCGTGCCGTCCTTGAAGCCGAAGAGGTTGCGGGGCGTCAGCGCGTGCGGCGTCGTGGAGGAGGTCTTGCCGAAGCCCAGCTGCGACCAGCGGACGGACACCTTGCCGAAGCCGATCCGCGCCAGGTTGCGGATGGCGTGCACCGCGACCTGCGGGTCGTCCGCGCACGCCTGTACGCACAGGTCGCCGTCGCTGCGCTTCTCGTCGAGGTCGTCGCCGGGGAAGTGCGGAAGGTCGGGCAGGGCGCCGGGCCGGTGCTTCTTCAGCCCGAAGCGGTCCTTGCCCTTGTCGTCCTCGAAGAGGGACGGGCCGATGCCGAAGGTCAGGGTGAGCCGCGAGGGCGGCAGGCCCAGCGCCTCGCCCGTGTCGTCGGGCGGCGCCTCGCCCGGGCCGCCGACCGCTCCCGTGCCGACCGTGTCGCCCGCGGTCATGCGGGCGGCCGCGTGCGACCACCGCTGCAACAGGTCCGCCAGCGCCGCACGGTCGTCCGTGAGGACGTCGAACGCCGCGAAGTGCAGCCGGTCCTGTACGGCGGTGGCGATACCGGCCTGGTGCTCGCCGTGGAAGGGCACGGCCGAGGAGGAGTCGGCTGAGACCGGCTCGGCGTCGTTTCCGTACCCCAGTGCCGCCGCGGTGCCTCCCGCCGCGGCCGCGCCGAGCGCGAGGCCCGCGCCGCCCCAGCCGAGCAGGGCGCGGCGGCCGGGATGCGAAGGGGACGCCGGGTGCGAGGGGTGCGACGGGTTCCCGGAGTGCGCGGCGTTCCCCGAGTCGGGGTGCGCGGGGCAGCCGGAGCCGCCAGCGGTCTGCTGATCCGCCCGCTCCGGCTCTCGGGGCCGCTCCGGTTTCGCGCGCTCCTCCGGCTCCTCGCGTCGCTCCGGCTTCCCGTGCCGTTCCGGCTCCTCGCGCTGCTCCGGTTTCCCGTGCCGTTCCGGCTCCTCGCGCTGCTCCGGTTTCCCGTGCCGTTCCGGCTCCTCGCGCCCCTCCCGTTCTCCGGGCCGCGGCTTCTCCCGCCCGTTACCGGGGTGGCTGCCTTCCGCCGTCACCGATCGCGCCCCCTTATGACGCGACCGTCGCGGCGAGCCGCGAGAGCGGTTCGGCCAGTGCGTTCACCGCGTTCGAGAGCTTCTTGCGGTCGCCCTTGCCGACGGTGTCGTACGAGACGAAGCCGTCGCCCTTCCGGTGTTCGTCGAGGTTCTTCCCGATCGCGGCGAACTGCTCGTCCAGGTCCTTCGCGAGCTGCGCGTCCTTCTTCTCCGTCACCGGCTTCAGCAGCTCGTAGGCCTTCTCCGCGCCGTCCACGTTGGCCTCGAAGTCGACGAGGTCGGTGTGGCTGTAGCGCTCCTCCTCGCCGGTGACCTTTCCGGTGGCCACCTCGTCGAGGAGCTCCTTGGCGCCGTTGGCCATGCTGGTCGGGGTGATACGGGCCTTGCCGACGCGGTTCTGCCAGTCCTTGAGGTCCTTCATCAGCTTCCCGGCCAGCTTCTTGTCCTCCGCGGAGATCTTCTTCTCCTCCCACAGGGACTTCTCCAGCTTGTGCCAGCCCGTCCACTTCTGGCCTTCCTCCAGGCCGTCCGCCCGGACGTCGACCTTGGGGTCGATGTCGCCGAAGGACTCCGCCACCGGCTCCGTGCGCTCCCAGCCGACGCGGGAGACGGCGTACCGCTTCTTCGCCTCCGCGACGTCGCCGTCCTCGACGGCGTCCGCGAACTTCTGCGCCGCGGGCACCGTTTGGTCGGCCTGCTTCTGCACGTATGCGCGGTACCCGGCGACGGCGGCGTCCAGCTTCGGGTTGCGCTTGCGGTCGGCCCCCTTGCCGGTGGCGGTCACCTTCTGGCGGATGCCGTCGCCCTTCATGCCGGGCTTGCAGGCGATCTCGTACTTCCCGGCCTCGACCTCGGTGGTGATGTCCGCCTTCGTGCCGGGGCCGATGTTCTCCCGCTCGGTGACGATGCGGTCGCCGGGCGCGTAGACGTAGACCTCGGTGACCTTGGTGCCCTTGTTCTCGATGTGGAGGCGGACGTGGCCCGCGGGGAACTCGGTGTCAGAGACCTTGCAGGAGGAGTCGCCCGCGGCGACCTGCACGCCGCCGTGGCCGCCCGCCTTCTGCTTCTCCGCGCAGCCGGTCAGCACGGCGGCGGCCAGCAGGGGAACTGCCGTGCCGGCTATGAGAGTTCGGCTGCGTGCGGAGGCGGACATGCTGATCTCCCGTTGGCCGGCGGCAGGTTCGGTGGTTCGGTGCCGTGTGCGTGAGCGCGCGGTGGGTGCGCGGTGGGTGCGCGGACGTACGCGGCTGTACGGATGTGAGTGATACAGGGCGGACGCCATTTAAGCAAGGCTTACCTAACCCGTGAAGGTAGCACGGGGCCGCCTCCGCGCCCCCGGCCGTCGGGCCCGTACGCGGAACGGCCCCCGGGAAGTGGCAGGTCACCGGCGCCTGGGCTGTAGTGAGCGGTGAGGAGGAGGACAGCCGGCGCGAGGAGGCCCGATGGGAGACGGCAGCGGGACCGGGGCCGGGAGGGCTGCCCTCGCCGCGGTCGCCGTGGCGCTGCTCGTGCTGACCGCCGGGTGCGGTGGCGGCGGCGACGAGGGCGGCGGCGGAGGCGGCGGCACCTCGGCGAGCGCCAAGGCCAAGACGGTGACGGCCCGTTCGACGGACCTGGGGAAGATCCTCGCCGGCGGGCAGGACAAGACCCTCTACCGTTTCGAGAAGGACGAGGGCCCCAAGTCGACGTGCTCCGGCGGCTGTTCGCAGGCGTGGCCGCCGATGGTGGTCAAGGGCAAGGCGGTTGCGGGCAGCGGCGGTGTGGAGGAGGGCCTGCTCGGCACGTCCAAGCGCAGCGACGGCAAGACCCAGGTCACCTACAACGGACGTCCGCTGTACTACTACCAGGGCGATCAGAAGGCCTCCCAGACCAACGGCCAGGGACTCGACCAGTTCGGAGCCAAGTGGTACGTGCTGGACCCCGCCGGCAAGGAGATCAAGAAGAAGGCGAAGGACGGCGGCGGTGGCGGCGGTTACTGACCGGCGGCGCCCGGCGCGCGCCTCGCACCGCTTCATGCGGGGTGCCGCCCGGCTGCTGGCCGCGGCCGGTCTGGCGGTGAACGCCTATGTGCACGCCCACCTCGCGCCCACGTACGACGGGGTAGCCGCCTCCGTCAGCCAGGGCGATCTCTTCCGGCTGGAGGCCGCGCTCGGCGCCCTCGCCGCGCTCCTCGTGCTGGTGTGGCGTCGGCTGCCCGCCGACCTCTTCGCCTTCGTCGTCGCGGCCGGCGGACTCGCGCTGCTGCTGATCTACCGCTACGCCGACATCGGCCAACTGGGCCCGTTCCCCGACATGTACGAGCCGCTGTGGAACGGCGACAAGACCGTCGCCCTCGTCGCGCAGGCGGTGGCCGTCGTCTCCACCGTCCTGCTGATTCTCACCGTGCGCCGCCGCCGGCCGGGCCACGGTCGGTCGCCGGACGTTCTCTGAAGCGTCGCGGCGGCCGCCCGCGGCAGCCCGATGCGGATCCCCGCGGGCACGCCATGAGTTCACCGGCGTCCGTGACGGTGCGTCCGGTCGGCCGGGGCGACTCCGCCGTCGGCCGGTGCCTCGCCTCCTCCGGGGAGTGCGTGGCGAGCAGCATCCACGGAGAGGGGCGGGCGGCCCCCCGGCCGGCGCAGCCCGGCGGGCCGGACGGCGCGTGCGGCCGTAGGTTCGCGGGAGAAGGGCATCCGCGACCGCCGCCCGGGAGGCACGGACACATGGCGCTGCACAAGGGCCGGACCGACGCCCGCACCCGAACCGGCACCCCCACCGACGCCCGCTCAGGCACCGGAACCGGAACCGGCACCGGCACCGACGCCCGCTCAGGCACCGGGACCGGGAGCACACCCGACGGCTCCCCGGTGCCGTCCCGTGACGGACACGGACGCCCGCAACCGGCCGGACGTGCCGGACGTGCCGGAGGTGCCGGACGTGCCGGGCACGCCGGACGCGACCGGCGCCCCGGAAGCACGAGGTCCGCGTCCGTCTCCGTCAACCCCTTCTACGGCGAGGCGAACCCCGTCAGCGGGATGACCACGGAACCGCCCCGCCACCTCCTCCCGGACGGACCGATGGCCCCCGACGCCGCCCGCCAGCTCGTGCACGACGAGCTGATGCTGGACGGCAACTCCCGCCTCAACCTGGCCACTTTCGTCACCACGTGGATGGAGCCGCAGGCAGGCGAACTGATGGCCATGTGCCGGGACAAGAACATGGTCGACAAGGACGAGTACCCGCGCACCGCCGAGCTGGAGCGGCGCTGCGTGGCGATGCTCGCCGACCTGTGGAACGCCCCCGACCCCTCCGCCGTCGTCGGCTGCTCCACGACCGGGTCCAGCGAGGCGTGCATGCTCGCGGGCATGGCGCTCAAGCGCCGCTGGGCCCGCGGCGCCGGCGACCGCTACCCGTCGGCCGCGCGCCCGAATCTGGTGATGGGCTCCAACGTCCAGGTGTGCTGGGAGAAGTTCTGCGACTTCTGGGAGGTGGACGCCCGTCAGGTCCCCATGGAGGGCGAGCGCTTCCACATCGATCCGCAGGCCGCGGCGCAGCTGTGCGACGAGAACACCATCGGCGTCGTGGCGGTGCTCGGCTCCACCTTCGACGGGTCGTACGAGCCGGTCGCCGAGGTGTGCGCCGCTCTCGACGGCCTTCAGGACCGTACGGGCCTCGATGTGCCGGTCCATGTGGACGGTGCGTCGGGCGGGATGATCGCGCCCTTCCTCGACGAGGACCTGGTATGGGACTTCCGGCTGCCGCGGGTCGCCTCCGTCAACACCTCGGGGCACAAGTACGGCCTGGTCTACCCCGGGGTGGGCTGGGCGCTGTGGCGCTCCGCTGATGCACTGCCGGAGGAGCTGGTCTTCCGGGTCAACTACCTCGGCGGCGACATGCCCACCTTCGCGCTGAACTTCTCCCGGCCCGGCGCGCAGGTCGCCGCGCAGTACTACACCTTTCTGCGGCTGGGCCGCAGCGGCTTCCGCGCCGTACAGCAGGCGGCGCGCGACGTGGCGCGCTCGCTGGCCCGCCGCATCGGGGAGACGGGCGACTTCCGGATGCTGACCCGCGGCGACCAGCTGCCCGTCTTCGCCTTCACGACGGGGCCGGAGGTCAAGGCGTACGACGTCTTCGACGTCTCGCGGCGGCTGCGCGAGCGCGGCTGGCTGGTGCCCGCGTACGTCTTCCCGCCGAACCGTCAGGACCTCGCCGTGCTGCGGATCGTGTGCCGCAACGGCTTCACCGCGGATCTCGCCGACCTGTTCATGGACGACATGAGCCTGCTGCTGCCCGAACTGCGCGCCCAGAGCTGCCCGTTGGGGCGTCCCGCGTCGGTGGCGACCGCCTTCCACCACTGAAGGGGCACCGGGTCCGTACCGGGTCCTTCCGTTTGAGCATGATCCCGGCGGTTACCCCGGGCCGACGGAAATCCCCATGAACCATCCCAGATCTCCTCGTTGGAGGACCGGTGGCAGACTCTCGGCGCGCTCAGGACAGCAGGGACCGTACGGCACGCGAATCGGAGATCCCGGGGCGGCCCGCCCCCGAGGCTCCGGTGCTGGAGGAGCCCACCACGCCACGCGATCCGCTGCCCCCCAAGCCGGACCAGGAGGGGCCCGAGGTCTACTCCCCGACGGGCGAGGCCACCGGCGCCGACCGCGCGGTGCTGGCGCAGAGCGGGCCGTGGCTGACCACCGCTCAGGGGCTGCGGCTCCCGGACGGCGACCACTCGCTCAAGGCGGGCGAGCGCGGGCCCGTGCTCCTCCAGGACCACCATCTCCGGGAGAAGATCACGCACTTCGACCACGAGCGGATCCCGGAGCGCGTGGTGCACGCGCGGGGCGCCGCCGCGCACGGAGTCTTCCGCGGCTACGGCACGGCCGCCACCGTGAGCAAGGCGGCCTTCCTCGCCGAGGGCGCCGAGACGCCGGTCTTCGTACGGTTCTCCACGGTGCTGGGCTCACGGGGCTCGGCGGACGCGGTGCGGGACACCCGCGGCTTCGCGACGAAGTTCTACACGTCCGAGGGGACCTTCGACCTCGTCGGCAACAACATCCCGGTCTTCTTCATCCAGGACGCCATCAAGTTCCCCGACGTCATCCACGCCGCGAAGCCGCACCCCGACCGGGAGATCCCGCAGGCCCAGAGCGCGCACGACACCTTCTGGGACTTCGTCTCGCTGCACACCGAGGCCACGCACCACACCATCTGGAACATGTCCGACCGGGCCCTGCCGCGCTCGTACCGGACGATGGAGGGCTTCGGCGTCCACACCTTCCGCCTTGTGGACGCCGCGGGGAAGACGACGCTGGCGAAGTTCCACTGGAAGCCCAAGGCCGGTGTGCACTCCCTGCTGTGGGAGGAGGCGCAGATCATCAACGGCGTCGACCCGGACTTCCACCGCAGGGACCTCGCCGACGCCATCGAGTCCGGTGCCTTCCCCGAGTGGGAGCTGGGCGTCCAGACCTTCCCCGACAACCCGGAGCAGACCTTCGAGGGCATCGACCTGCTCGACCCGACGAAGATCGTTCCGGAGGAGATGGCTCCCGTACAGCCCATCGGCCTGCTGACGCTCGACGCGAATCCGTCGGACTTCTTCGCGGAGACCGAGCAGGTCGCCTTCCACCCGGGCCATCTCGTGCCCGGCATCGACGTCACCGACGACCCGCTGCTGGCCGGGCGGCTCTTCTCGTACATCGACACGCAGATCAGCAGGCTCGGCGGCCCGAACTTCGCGCAGATCCCCGTCAACCGCCCGCATGCGCCGGTCAACGACATGCTGCGCGACGGCATGCACCAGACCGCCGTGCACTCCGGTGTCGCCCCCTACCGGCCCAACTCCCTCGACGGCGGCTGCCCGTTCCTGGCCGGCGCGGCCGAGCGCGGATACGTCGAGACACCCGTCGAGACGCAGCCGGGAGCGGCGAAGGTGCGCGAGGCGCCGGCGTCGTTCGGCGACCACACCAGCCAGCCCCGGCGCTTCTATCTCTCGCTGACGCCCGTTGAGCGCGAGCACGTGATCGCCGCGTACACCTTCGAGTTGAGCAAGTGCTACGAGGACACCGTCAAGGAGCGCAACCTGCGGGTCCTCGCCGACATCGACCCCGGCCTGTGCGCCCAGGTCGCCGCCGGTCTCGGGCTGCCCGTGCCCGCCGCCTCGGGGCCGCTCGCCGACGTGGCACCGAGCCCGGCGCTCTCCCAGATCGGCGGTGAGTGGCCGGTGACGGGACGCGTCGTGGGCATCGTCGCCGACGGGGACAGCGACCTGGACGCCGTACGCACGCTGCGCCGCTCGGTGCTGGACGCCGGGATGGTGCCGCTGGTGATCGCGTCGAAGGGCGGGCATCTCGCGGACGGGATCACGGTGCAGCGCACGTTCGCCAACGCGCGCTCCGTGGAGTTCGACGCGATCGTGCTTACCGGCGTGCCCGCGCCCGGTGACGACGCATACGGGGCCCGTGACGCGAAGGCCGGCCAGGACGGGCCCGACGGTCTCGGCGCCGACCCGAGGGTGCTGACCCTGCTCGCCGAGGCGTACCGGCACGCCAAGGCGCTCGGCGGGCTCAAGGGCAGCGGCGACGTGCTCGCCGCGGCGGGCTGCCACGAGCAGTCGCCCGGTGTCGTGATCGACAGCGATCCGCGGACGCTCTTCGAGCAGATCGCGGGGCTGCTGCGGCAGCACAGGGTGTGGGCGCGGTTCCCGGCGGCGCAGCGGGCGGAGTGAAGCGCCCCGACGGGGTTACCCGGCCGGACAGCACAGCCGCCGCGCGGGGAGAGGGAGGAGTGACAATGGCCCGCCCGATCTGGAGCGGAGTGATCACCTTCGGTCTGGTGACCGTTCCCGTGCAGCTCTTCGCCGCCGTCGAGGACCATGCGATCCACTTCCACCAGCTCCAGCGCGGTACGGGCGACAGGGTCCGCAACCGCCGCGTCAGCGAGCGCACCGGCAAGCGCGTCGAGTACGACGACATCGTCAAGGGCTACGACGTGGGCGGCGGCGAGTACGTGGTCGTCGAGCGCGAGGAGCTGGAGGAGATCGCGCCGGGAAGGTCGCAGGTCATCGAGGTCGGCGGCTTCGTCGACCTCGATGAGGTCGAGCCCGCGTACTTCAGCCGGACCTACTACCTGGCGCCCAGGAGCGACGAGTACGCGCGGGTCTACCGGCTGCTGTTCACGGCGCTCGACGAGTCCGGCAGGGCCGGGATCGCGACCTTCGTGATGCACGCCAGGGAGTACCTCGTCGCGCTGCGCGCCGGCGACGAGGCGCTGGAGCTGCACACCCTGCACTGGGCCGACGAGGTCCGCGACCCGGAGCGGGAGCTTCCGAGGCTGCCGGGCCGGGAGTCCGGGCGCAGCGAGGAGCTCCACAGCGCGCGGCAGCTGATCGACGCGATGGCGATGGACTGGCGTCCCGAGGAGTACGAGGACACCTACGAGACGAAGGTGCGGCAGCTCGTCGAGGCCAAGCGGGACGGCAAGGAGGTCGTCGCCGAGGAGAAGCCCCCCGAGGCCACCAACGTGGTCGACCTGGAGGACGCGCTGCGGCGCAGCGTCGACCAGGCGGGCTCCCGCAGGGGGGAGGCCCGTCGCCCGCGCAAGCGGAACGGGGGGCGCGGCCCCGGCGGCAGGGGCGGCGGCGGTGACGGCGGCCGGCGGCTGTCCGAGCTGAGCAAGCGGGACCTGTACGAGCTGGCCACGGAGCACGACGTCCAGGGCCGCTCGCGGATGAACCGGCAGCAGCTCGTCCGGGCCCTCAGCGACGGCCGCCCGAGGAAGGCGGCGTCCTGACCGGCGCGTGAGCCGGCACCTGCGACGGGCCCGGGGACCTCGGGCAGGCGGGCACGCGGCACGCGAGGGGCGTGACGGCGCGGGCCTGGACGGGCGCGGTCCGGTCTGAGATGCACCTTTCATCACCCGATGCGAAGCTCTGGGGAACGGCTGAGCACGCGAGGTGGTACCGCGATGAACACTCCCGACGCCTACTTCGAGCAGCTCTACAGCGACTCCCCGGATCCGTGGAGCCTCGACGGGCAGTGGTACGCGCGGCGCAAGTACGACCACACCCTCGCGGCCCTGCCGCGGCGCCGCTACCGCAGCGCCTTCGAGCCCGGCTGCTCGGTCGGCGTCCTCACCACGGCCCTCGCCGAACGCTGCGACAGCCTCCTGGCCACCGACCGCGTCGCCGCCGCTGCCGAGCTGACCGCCGCCCGCACCCGTCACCTCCCGCATGTACGGGTCCGCCGGCTGGCCATACCCGACGAGTGGCCCGAGAGCCGCTTCGACCTGATCGTGCTCTCCGAGCTGCTCTACTACTTCGACGACCGCTCGCTGCGCGAGGTGCTCAACCGTACGGTCGACGCCCTCGAACCCGGCGGCACCCTCGTCACCGTGCACTGGAACCATCCCGCCCCCGAGCACCACCGCACGGGCCGCGCCCTCGCCCCCGTGCTCAGCGCGGTTCCGGGGCTGACGCTGCTGACCGACTGCCGCGACCCGGACTTCACGCTGCACGTGCTGGGGCGCCCGGACGGCGTCGGGCGCGGCCCGCACTCGACGGCCGTGCTCGAAGGGCTCGTCTGACCGCGGTCAGCCGACGCGGTCCCCGAAGTACCAGCGGCTCAGCGCGCCGCGCAGCCGCTGCACCCGTCCCGGCGGACGCCCGTCCGAGCCCCGCGCCGCCGGGAGTTCGAGGGGACGGGGCCGCTCGCGCATCAGCAGCGTGTACTGCTTCGCGTACGGCAGCGGACGGTGCCCGGGCTCCATCCCGCCCTCCAGGGTCTGCCGCACCTCGCCGGTCTCCTCGCCCTCCCGGATGCGCTCGAAGTCGTGGGCCCGCAGCGCCACGCACAGCCGACGGGTCACCATGAACGCGATCACCGGGGCCAGTACGAGAGCACCCCGGAAGGTCCACGTCAGAGCGTTGAGGGAGACGCCGAACATCGTGGCGATGACGTCGTTGCCGCCGGCCAGCAGCAGCACCCCGTAGAAGGTGATCCCGGCGACGCCGAAGGCCGTGCGGGCGGGGCGTTCGCGGGGCCTGTCGCACAGGTGGTGCTCCCGGTCGTCGCCCGTCAGCCATCTCTCCAGGAACGGATAGAGATAGATCGCCGTGAAGAGCAGGGCCGGCAGGATCACGGTCGGCACCAGGATGTTCCACATGAAGGTGTGGCCCCACACCGTCGTCTCGAACGGCGGCATCAGGCGCAGCGACCCTTCGAGGAAGCCGATGTACCAGTCGGGCTGCGAGCCGGTGCTGACCTGGTCGGTGCGGTAAGGGCCGTAATTCCAGACGGGGTTGATCTGCGCGACGCCCGCGAGCACCGTGGTCAGGCCGAAGACCATCATCTGGAGCCCGGCGGACTTCGCGGTGAACTGGGGGAACATCGGCTGCCCCACCACGTTCCCCTTCGTACGGCCGGGGCCGCCCCACTGGGTGTGCTTGAGGTAGACGACCAGGATGAGGTGGAGCACCACCAGGGCGACCAGCAGCGCCGGGATCAGCAGGATGTGCACCGTGTAGAGCCGCGGGATGATCTCCGTGCCCGGATACTCGCCGCCGAAGAGGAAGAGGCTCAGGTACGTGCCGACGACGGGGATCGACAGCAGCAGGCTCTGCACGACCCGCAGCCCGGTGCCGGAGAGCAGGTCGTCGGGCAGCGAGTAGCCGCAGAAGCCCTCGACCACGGCGAGCACGAACAGGGTGACGCCGACCACCCAGTTGATCTCGCGGGGCTTGCGGAATGCGCCGGTGAAGAACACCCGCATCATGTGCACGCCGATCGCCGTGATGAACACCAGCGCCGCCCAGTGGTGCACCTGACGGATCAGCAGGCCGCCGCGCACGTCGAAGCTGATGTGCAGCGTCGAGTCGTACGCCTCGGAGACCAGCTGCCCGCGCATCGGCACGTACGAGCCCGTGTAGCGCAGCTCGGTCGAGGTGGGGTGGAAGAAGAAGGTGAGGAAGACGCCGGTCAGGAGGAGCAACACGAGGCTGTAGAGCGCCAGTTCGCCGAGCAGGAACGACCAGTGGTCGGGGAAGGCCTTGCGTACGAGCGAGCCGCCCTCGGCGGCCGGCATCCGGGCGTCGAGATACTTGAAGCCGCTCTCGGCCGCGCGGCCCGCCCTCGCCCCGGGACGCGCTGTCCTCCGCTGCGGGAGCATCCGTCCTCCTCCTCTCTCCTCCTGCTGCTGCGCAGCGGGTCAGCGGTCGTTGTGCTGGAAGACGAATCCGGCGACGCCCGGGGCGACGATCCCGACGCCGATGAGGAAGAGCCACATCCCGAAGATCACGCCGAGCCCGGCGACGGCCGTGCCCAGCGCGGTGAAGACGGGGTAGTAGCTGCGCGGCGGGAAGAACGCGAGGGGTCCCGCGGTGTCGCGCACGGCCGCGTCCGGGCGGTCCTGCGCGCGCGTGCCGCGCCGCCGGTACTGCATCCACAGGAAGAACGCGATGAGCGAGGACATCAGACAGGAGATCAGCAGCGCCGCGTTCCCCGCGGGGTCCTCGGAGAAGGGCACGTAACCGGCGGCCACGGCCGCGAAGAACGCGGCGACGCCGGTGAAGAGCAGCGCCTCGACCTTCATGGCCGCGCCCCCCGTGGCTCCGGCGGACTCCCCGGCGTCTGCGGCGGCCCCGCGGACGCGCGGGAGATCTCCGGATGGTGCAGGTCGAAGGCCGGGGACTCGGAGCGGATGCGGGGCAGCGCTTCGAAGTTGTGCCGCGGCGGCGGGCAGGACGTGGCCCACTCCAGCGAACGGCCCCAGCCCCAGGGGTCGTCCTCGGTGACGCGCTTGCCGTGCCGGGAGGTGCGCCACACGTTGTAGAGGAACGGCAGCGTCGACAGGCCCAGGAGGAAGGAGCTGAACGACGAGATCATGTTGAGGACGGTGAAGCCGTCGGACGGCAGATAGTCCGCGTAACGGCGGGGCATCCCCTCGGCGCCGAGCCAGTGCTGCACGAGGAACGTGCCCTGGAAGCCCGTGAAGAGCGCCCAGAAGTGGATCTTCCCCAGGCGTTCGTCGAGCATCTTCCCCGTCATCTTCGGCCACCAGAAGTAGAAGCCGCCGAAGGTCGCGAAGACGATGGTGCCGAAGAGCACGTAGTGCAGGTGGGCGACGATGAAATAGCTGTCGGTGGTGTGGAAGTCCAGCGGCGGCGAGGCGACCAGCACACCCGTCATCCCGCCCAGCAGGAACGTCACCAGGAAGCCCACGGCCCACAGCATCGGCGTCTCGAACGACAGCGAGCCGTGCCGCATCGTGCCGATCCAGTTGAAGAACTTCACGCCCGTGGGCACCGCGATCAGGAACGACATCAGCGAGAAGAACGGCAGCAGCACCGCGCCCGTCGCGAACATGTGGTGGGCCCAGACGGTCGCCGACAGCCCCGTGATGGTGCAGGTCGCCGCGATCAGCCCGATGTAGCCGAAGAGCGGTTTGCGGCTGAAGACCGGGATGATCTCCGTGACGACGCCGAAGAAGGGCAGCGCCACGATGTAGACCTCGGGATGCCCGAAGAACCAGAACAGGTGCTGCCAGAGGATCGAACCGCCGTTGGCGGCGTCGAAGATGTGCGCCCCGTACTTGCGGTCGGCCTCCAGCGCCAGCAGCGCCGCCGTCAGCACGGGGAAGGCGAGCAGCGCGAGGATCGAGGTGAACAGCACGTTCCAGGTGAACAGCGGCATCCGGAAGACCGTCATGCCCGGGGCGCGCAGACACACGATCGTGGTGATGAAGTTGACCGAGCCGAGGATCGTGCTGAGGCCCGCGACCACGAGCCCCATCACCCACAGGTCGCCGCCCGAACCCGGCGAGAACGTCGAGCTGTTGAGCGGCGCGTACGCGAACCAGCCGAAGGACGCCGAGCCCTCCGGGGTCAGGAAGCCGCTGAGGACCATCAGCCCGCCGAACAGGAACACCCAGTAGGTGAAGGCGTTGAGCCTGGGGAAGGCCACGTCGGGTGCGCCGATCTGCAACGGCATGACGACGTTGGCGAATCCGGTGAACGTCGGCGTCGCGAACAGCAGCATCATGATGGTGCCGTGCGTGGTGAACAGCTCGTTGTACTGCTGGGACGAGACCACCTGGAGCCCCGGACTTGCCAGTTCGGCCCGCATCAGCATCGCCATCAGGCCGGCGGCGAGGAAGAAGGCGAACGAGGTGGCGAGATACATGTTGCCGATCACCTTGTGATCGGTGGTGCTGAGATAGGTCAGCAGCCGCTTTCCCAGCGCCAGACGCCGGTCTCCCGCAGGCGGGCGGGTGTCCGGCGCTCCCTCGTCTCGTACCGCCGCGTCCTCTGCTGCTGTGTCCACCCGATGGCCTCCCCGCCCGGCTGCCGCGGAGCCGGGTGCCCGGCGCGGCGCCGTGCATGCTGGAACACCCTGAAGAAGGTGCCCCGGGCGGTGGGGCTGCCACGCCGGTGGGCGGGACCGCGGTCACCCGGACGCATGGGGCCCGGTCGCGGTCCCGGTCTCAGCCCAGGCGCACCGTGAACTCCGGCCGCCGTACGCGCAGTACCGTACGGCCGCCCTCACGCGAGACCTTCGCGCCCTGGCATCCGGCGGCGCCGTCGACCGCGACGACGGACTCCGCGCCGCCCACCGCGCGGAAGGAGACGCGGCCCCTCTCGACGCCGGTGATCTCGGCGGTGGCGTACGCGATGCGGCCGCCGCCCGCCCGCAGGCCCAGCGGCAGCATCGCACCGCTACGGCCCGGCACGCGCAGCCGCTCGCCGGCGAAGAGCGCCCTGCCCCTCTCGGAGACGGTGAACTCCTGGTCCAGCCCGGAGGTGACGTTGAGCGCGTGCAGCAGCCGCCCGCCGCCGTCCCCCTCTTCGCCGCCGTCCTCGCCGCCGTCCCCGCCGGTGGCGCGGGTGGTGAGCAGGACGAGCCCCGGGTCGGCGGCGGTGTGGGTGATGTCCGGGGTGGCCCCGAGGGTCTTCAGCGCCCGGCGCCAGAAGTCCAGGTCGCAGCGGTAGTCGGTGGTGACGACGACCGCGCGGCCCTTGCCGAGCGGGATGTCGAAGCCGCAGCCCTTGCCGGTGGAGACCTCGCGCAGCACCGTGTCGCCCCTGCCCGCCGTGCACAACTGCGCCTTGGCGACGCGGATTTCGGCACGCGGCGCGGCCCAGCCGTGCGCGGTCGCCGAGAGCCAGAAGCGGTCCGCGTCGGTGAGGGTCTCGCCCACCCGCAGGCCCAGCGCGTCCCGCAGCTCCGTACTGGCCTCGCCCGCCATGTCCTCCTCGGGGACGCGTCCGGACAGCAGCAGCCTGCCGCCGGCCTTCAGATAGCGGACGAGCTCGCGCTGCACCTTCGTCGCGAGGTTCTTGCCGGTCGCCAGCGCCAGTACGGGCGTACGGGCGGGATCGAGGCGCTCGGACTGCACATCGACCGCGCCGTAGCGGAAGCCGCCGAGCAGCATGGCGCGGGACAGGGCGCCGCGCGGGCCGAAGCCGCGGGTGTCCTCGATGTCGGAGAGGATCGCGTCGACGCTCGCCCGCTCCGGCGGGTGGTACTCCGTCAGATAGTGGTCGGGGACGAAGCCGAGGGCCACGCCGTCGTGCTCGGGCACCATCCCGGCCAGCGTGCGGGCGAGTCCGCCGACGGCGTGCACGGACCTCTTCAGCGGCTCGTAGCTCAGATTGCGGCGGCCCTCGGGGTCGACGGGGGCGGAGAAGCCGTGCCGCTCGCCGGTGATGCCGATGCGGTCGTTGCCGTCGCCCACGGGCTTGTCCAGCTTCGGGTTGAAGCCGCCCGCGAACAAGTAGTAGTTGATGAGCTTCACGCCCTGTGCGACGCACAGCCGCGTCTTCAGATCGCCGCTCTCCGCGTCCTCCTGGTTGTCGAGGTTGTCGCCGTAGTCGGCGTGCCCGGCGTCGAACTCCAGGGCGCCCAGCGGCTGGTCGGCGTCCTGCACGGCCTCCGTGAAGGCGTTGACGAGATACAGGTCGGTGACGTTCTTGACGGTGAGACCGCCCAGGTAGAAGTCGGTGCCCGCGAAGATCCCCGGACGGCCGGACCAGGTCTCCATCAGCTGGCTGATCCCGATGGGGAACTTCTTCGCGCCGCCGTCGGAGGTGCCGTGGATGTTGACGACGAACGGGATGCCCGTCAGCCCGTTGCCCTCCGCGCACTCCCGCAGCGCCGTGACGTAACGGGCGAAGCGGTCGCGGGTGAAGGCGCCCAGATCATGCATCAGGGCGGGCGCGTAGGAGTCCTTGGGGGCGCGGATGGCGGCGTCGCGCTCGTCGGCGGGCTTGTCCGCGAAGGGATAGCGCTCGCCGAGCTTCGAGCCGTAGGCCTCGTCCAGCCAGGAGTTGAACGCCTTGAGCGTGCCGTCCGTCAGCGCGGGGTGGTTGCTGACCCACGGCAGCATGCCGATCTCGTTGTCGAGCTGGCAGGCGATCACGCCGTGCCTTCCCCTGCGGTGCCTGCGCTTCGCGATCACCGGGATCACGGCGTCGTACCAGCGCCGCACCTCCTTGAGGAAGGCGGGCGCGAGATAGTCGATCGTCTGCGCCGTGTCCTTCTCGCCGTCCCAGCCCTTCGGCACGATCTCCGGGTGCTTCTCCCGTACGCGCCGTGGCACGCCCTCGCCCTTCAGCTCCGCCATCGTGAACGGGCCCGGCCGGGCGAGGACATGGAAGCCGTTGTCGACGCACAGGTCCAGGAAGGCGCCGAGGTCGCGCTCCGCGCGGGTCCTGCCGGTGACGTCGATGGAGCCGTCGGCTGTCTCGTGCCACATCCAGGGGATGTACGTGGCGATGGTGTTGAGCCCCGCCTCCTTGGCGAGGTCGAGCCGGGACTGCCAGTCGGAGCGCTTGAGACGGAAGTAGTGGATCTCGCCCGCGAGTACGAGCACCGGCTCGCCGTCGATCAGCAGCCGCTTGCGGTCGTACGAGACGGACGGGTGCGGTCCCGTCCGTCCGTGCGGCTGTGCGCCGCTCGCCGTGGCGGACGCCGCCGCAGCGGGCACGGCTCCGGAGCCGGTTCCTCCTGCGGCGGCGACGGCGATCGCCCCGGCACCGCCCAGTACGGCGCGGCGGCGCATGTCTGCCGGAAGTGACGTCATGGCTGGGCTCCGTGAGGTCCGTGGCGGCTCGGGGTGCCGCTGGTGCGCGAGACTGTATGCGCTTACAGGAAGCGCGTACAAGAGGTCGGTGGGCGGCAGTTCAGCCGCTTCGCGCCACGTCAGCGGGCGATGCGGAAACCGGTGTTCCCGGAGGAGGAGTCGGGGGAGTTCCCCATGCGCGCGGAGGTGCGGTAGCGCAGGCAGTACGACTCGTGGCACAGGTGCGAACCGCCGCGCAGCGCACGGGAGTCGGGGCCGGGGCCGGGGCCGGAGCCGGCGCCCGCACCGGGGTCCGCGTCGCGGTCCGCGCCGGAGCCCGCGTCGCGGTCCGGACCGGTGGTGAACGGGTCCGCGCACCACTCCCAGACGTTGCCCGTCATGTTGAACAGGCCGTGGCCGTTCGCGGGAAACGCGTCCACGGGGCAGGTGCCGGCGTGGCCGTCGGCGGCGGTGTTGCGGTCCGGGAAGGAGCCGCGCCAGATGTTCATCCGGTACGCGCCGTGCGGCTCGCGCTCGTCGCCCCACGGGTAGGGCATGCCGGTCAGCCCGCCGCGTGCCCCGTACTCCCACTCGGCCTCGGCGGGCAGCCGCGCACCGGCCCAAGTGCAGTACGCGAGCGCGTCGTTGTGGGAGACGTGCACCACCGGGTGGTCCTCGCGGCCGTCCGCCGACGAGCCCGGGCCCTCCGGGCGGCGCCAGTCCGCCCCGTACACCTGCCGCCACCAGGGCGCGGCGGCAGCGGCGCGCGTCGGTGGGAAGTCCGGCGGCAGGAAGCCGCCGAAGACGAACGACCAGCCGTATCGCTCGGCGTCCGTACGGTGGCCCGTCGCCGCGGTGAAGGCCGCGAACTCGGCGGTGGTGACGGCGGTCGCAGCGAGCCGGAACGGGGCGAGCGTCACCTCGCGCACGGGGCCCTCGCCGTCGGCCGGATACGGGGCGTCGTCGCAGCCCATCAGGAAGGCGCCGCCGGGCAGTCGGCGCCAGCCGCCGTGCGGCACATGCGCGGGACCACCCTGCGTGGGGCCGCTGTGCGCGGGGCCGTCCTGCGTGGGGCCGCTGCGCGCCGGACCGTCCTGTGCGGGACCGTCTTGCGCCGGACCGCTGCGCGCCGGACCGTCCTGGGCCTGACCGTCCTGGGCCGGATCACCCTGTGCGGGACCGCCCTGCGCGGGACCGCTGTGCGCGGGACCGCTGTGCGTCGGACCGTCCTGGGCCGGATCACCCTGCGTGGGACCGCCCTGCGCGGGACCGCTGCGCGCCGGACCGCCCTGTGCGGCACCACCCCGTGCGGGACCGTCGTGGGCCGGGACTCCGCGGTCCGGACCGGCAGCGCCGGTACCGGCGGTGTCATGACCCGCGGCGCTGCGGCCCGATCCCGTGGTGCCGGTCGGGACCGTGTCCGCCGGGTCCGTGGTGCCGGTCGCCGCCCGCGCCGGGGCACAGCACGCACCGGCCACCGCGGTGTCCCGCTCCGGCTCCCTCATGGGAGCGGGCCGGAGCCGGGGCCTGGGGCGGAGCCGGAGCCGGGGCCTGGGGCGGAGCCGGAGCCGGGGTCTGGGCCTGCGCCTGCGCCGGAATCGGGATCTCGGCCGGGAGCCCGGCCGGTTCCGGCGGGAAGCACACCCTCGGGCGTGTCCCCGTAACTCTCCTGGAGCTTCGCGAGCTGCTCGGTCAACTCCTCGGCCACATCCGCGTATTGGGGATCCCCGTAGCGGTTGTGCAGCTCGTCCGGGTCTCGCACGAGGTCGAAGAGCTCCCACTCCGGCTCGCGCCGCTCCGCGGAGGCGCCCGCGGCTCCGGAGCCGTGCCCGGGATAGCGGATCAGCTTGTGCGTGCGGGTGCGGATGCCGTAGCTGGCCTGCACGTTGTGGTCGCGGTCGAGGTGCATGTAGTAGCGGTAGTAGACCCCGGTGCGCCAGTCGCCGGGCGTCTGTCCGCGCAGCAGCGGCAGCAGGCTGCGGCCCTGCATCCGCCCGGGCGGCTCGACGCCCGCGATGTCCAGCAGCGTCGGCGCGAAGTCCACGTTCGCCACGAGGTCTTCGCTGACGGAGCCGGGCGCGACGACACCGGGCCAGCGCATCACCAGCGGAATGCGCATCGCCGGGTCGTACATGAACCGCTTGTCGAACCAGCCGTGTTCGCCGAGGAAGAAGCCGTGGTCGGAGGTGTAGGCGACGGCGGTGTCCTCCGCGAGCCCGGAGACGTCCAGGTAGTGCAGTACGCGGCCGACGTTCTCGTCCAGCGCCGCGACCACCCGCAGATAGTCCTTGATGTAGCGCTGATAGCGCCACTCGCGCTCCTCGCGCTCCGAAAGCCCCTCCGGCACGGGCGACTTGAGGTCGTCGGCCACCAGGTCGGCCATGCCGAGCCGTGCCTCGCGCGCCGCGGTCGCGCGGTCGTCGAGGTCGTCGTGGAGGGTCGGGGGAGCGGGCACGTCCTCGTGGGCGTAGAGGTGGCGGTGGCGCTCGGCGGGCTCGAAGTGGCGGTGCGGCGCCTTGTGCTGCACGAGCAGCGCGAAGGGGCGCCCGGGGTCGCGCTTGTCCAGCCAGTTCAGGGCGAGTTCGGTGATGATGTCCGTGACGTAGCCCCGGTAGGTGCGCTCGCCGTCGGCGGTCAGGAACGTCGGGTCGTGGTAGACGCCGTGCTCCGGCAGGATCTCCCAGTGGTCGAAGCCGCGGGGGTCGCTGCGGCCGCCGTGGCCCAGATGCCACTTGCCGAAGATCGCGGTCTGGTAGCCGGCCTGTCGGAGGAGTTCGGGGAAGCCGGGCTGTGTCGCGTCGAAGGTGTGCTCCGGGCTCTCCAGCGAGGTCATGCCGTTGACGTGGCTGTACGTGCCGGTCAGCAGGGTCGCGCGGGCGGGCGAGCAGATCGCGTTGGTGCAGAAGGCGTTGCCGAAGCGCATGCCCTCCTCCGCGAGCCCGTCGACCGCGGGGGTCCGGTTGAGCACGCTGCCGTACGCGCCGATCGCGGGGACGGCGTGGTCGTCCGTCATGAACAGCACGATGTTGGGGCGCACTTGCTGTTCGGCGGATTGCGCGGGCTGCGTCACGTGGGCCCTTCCGGGTGGCGGAGGCTGCGGGCCGGGACAGCGCCGGGGATGTGCCACCGGCGCTGCCCCGGCGTACGGGGGCCGGCGGGCGGCCTCGCCGGGACGGGCCCTGGCCGCCGCCGTGGATTCAGCCTATGCCGAAGTCCTCCTTGGCCAGCAGCGGCCGTACGTTCCGCGCGAAGCCGCCCGAGCGGAAGGCCTTCTGGAGCAGGCCGGGGCGCAGCACCTGGGCGAGGCCCGCGGCGACCATGCCCTGGTCCAGCGCCAGCATGAAGTCGCTGACCGTGCCCTCGCGCACGTCGACGGAGTCGCGGAAGCCCAGCCCGTCGTGGTAGGCGCCGAAGTCCCGGGTGAGTCCGCGCAGGTTGGCGACGGCCTCTTCCGGCTCGAACTGCATGGCCAGGAACGACGCGTGAGGCGTGACGACGCCCTTGGAGAAGTAGCCGTCCACGGTCATGCCGATCGCGTCGACGCCGTACTCGCTGTAGCCGCCGGAGGGGATGTTGGCGGGGGAGAAGCCCCAGTAGCCCAGCTTCTCCTCCTCCAGGCCGTGCTCGATGTGGCTGCGGATGTAGCGCTTGTGCGTCACGCCCCACGCCCTGGGCGACCACTCGCCCTCGGGCACGAACAGCGGCACCATCAGCGCCTCGAACATCGAGCCGCCCCAGGTGGGGATCAGCTTCCGGCCGCGGTAGGTGTAGTGGCCGCGCCAGAGGCGCACGCCGTCGACCGTGACGTACTCGCCCTCCGGCTTCTGCTCTTGCTCGTTCTCGGGGACCAGCGTGCGGAACGTGCGCCAGTAGTGCTCGCCGGGCAGGCTGCCGTCCGCGATGCCGAGGTAACTGGCCATCCGGGGCTCGGTGTTGAGCGCCCCGTACCAGTGCCCGG
Source organism: Streptomyces sp. HNM0575 (assembly GCF_012726265.1). Taxonomy (GTDB): domain Bacteria; phylum Actinomycetota; class Actinomycetes; order Streptomycetales; family Streptomycetaceae; genus Streptomyces. Next base: position 338,589 of record NZ_JAASAG010000001.1, read on the forward strand.
TGAAGGTGCCGTCGTCCGTCCAGTAGCCGCCGTGTATCTGGCCGGGGTGCTGTGCGGGGTCGTCCTCGTCGTATGGGGTGTAGTAGAAGGACCAGTCGGCGTCCGCGAGCAGCCCGGCGACGCGCGGAGCCAGCGACGGGTCGGCCGCGGCGGCGATGCGCAGGCCCGTGATCAGCCAGGCGTTGTCGACGGACGACAGGAACGGCCGTACCTCGTCGCCGGTTTCGGGCCACTCGGTGAGCACCTTGCCGGTGTCCGCGTCGTACCAGTTGAGCCAGAAGCCCTTGGCGCGCTCCAGCTTCTCCACCGACGCGACCGTGCCCGCGAGCCGCTTGCGCATCGTACGGTCGCTGATCACGCCGAGACCGGCGGCGGCGACCGTCGACCAGATGCCGCAGCCGATGTTGGTGGGCGAGGTCTGGACGCTGCGCTTCGGCTTGGCGCCGCTCACGTCGATCTTGTCGGCGGCGAGCCCCAGGTCCGAGTGCATGGCCTCGATGGAGGCGTAGGTGTCACGGAACCAGCGGTGCAGCCGTGCGGTCGTGGTGCGGCTGCGGGCCCAGGCGGGCGTGGGCGCGGCACCGAGGGCGAGCGCGGCCGACGCGCCCGCACCGGCCGCGAGAATGGTCCGTCGTTTCATGGTGGTGCGCTCCTTCGTCACGAGGTGTGCCGGGTCCGGGTGAGGCGCAGCGCGCGGATGCCGGGCATGGGCAGTTCGACGGTGAGGGTGAGCGTGCCGCCGGCGTCGGCGGTGACGGTGCCGGCGTGCTCCTCGGACAGCTCGTCGGCGGCGCGGAGTCCGGCCCACTGACGGTCGTTCGGCCAGTCGCTGTGGCCGCCGTCCATGGCGTCCCAGACGGCCTTGATGTTGGAGTGCGTCTCGTCCACGCGGCGCAGCGTGACCGAGTAATCCGCGCCCGGCGCGAGGCCGTTGACCTCCACTCGGGCCTCGCGGTCCAGCGAGGGCGCGCCGTCGGTCTTCGTCTGGTCGAGGGTGCCGTTCCAGCACAGGACGTCGACGCTCCCGGCGCCGTCCGTGCGCGTGGCGAGCGACTCCACCAGCGCCTCGGCGCCGTCGCCGGTCACCGCCGCCGGGACGCGTCCGCCCTCCAGCTGAGTGAGCATGCGCAGTGCCCAGAAGCGCGGCTTGCGCAGATTGCCGACGGTCAGCAGCCCGAAGCCGCCGTGGAACAGCCGCGGCGGACGGCCCAGTTCCTCGAAGTGGTCGGTCGCCACCCAGTACGCGAGTGCGTCGGTCGAGGCCAGCGCGCTCTTCATGCCGCGCAGCACGAACGGCGCGGAGAAGACGGAGTCGCTGACGCGGTGGAAGTGGGTGGGGGTCACGCCCCACTCCGTCCACAGGATCTCCGGCTCGGGCCTGCCCGTGGCCTCGGCGAAGGAGCGGGTCTCGGGGCGGAAGTCCAGCGGCGCGTTGCCGTAGGTGTGCGTGGAGACGAAGTCGACCGGCACGTCGTTCTCGCGGCAGTGCTCCAGCAGCGGGCCGACCCACTTGGCCGCCGCCGAGCCCGGGCCGCCGACCCTGATGCGCGGGTCGACGCTCTTCACGGCGCGCACGGCGGTCTCGTAGAGCAGGTGGTACTGGGCCTGGGTGCCGTTCCAGAAGACCTCCAGGTTGGCCTCGTTCCAGACCTCGAACTCCCAGGTCGCCACCTCGTCCGCGCCGTAGCGCTCCCGCAGGTGCGCCGTCAGCGCGCGGCACAGCTCGCCCCACCGCTCCCAGCTGCGCGGTACGGAGGCGATGCCCTTGTACTCGAAGATGGTGTAGTCGGGCTCGGCCGCCAACTCCTCGGGCATGAAGGAGAGTTCGACCACCGGCTTGAGACCGGTGGCGAGGAAGCGGTCGTAGACCTCGTCGAGCCCGGAGAAGTCGAAGGAGCCGTCGTCGCCCACGCTCACGCACTCGGGCAGGAAGGTGCCGTGTGCCCGTACGGTGCGCACGCCCAGCTCGTCGCGGACGATGCCGAGCGCTTCGGCGTACTCCGCCGCCACGTCCGCGCCGCCCGGCCCCGGCTCGTCCCACACCAGCATCGACAGATGCTCGGCGCCGATCATCCGGTTCCACACGGGCGGCAGCGGAACCGGCGCCGCGGCGGCGTCGACCGAGACCGTGACGGTGGGCGGCCGCGTGCCGGGTGCCCTGGGGCAGCCGCGCACAGGTTCCGAAGTGAGCGCGCCCGCCCCGGCGTCCGTCCAGGTGGCGACCTTGTACCAGTAGCCCTGGCCCGGCTCGACGAGCGAGTCCGCGTACGGGGGCGCGGGCACGGCGAGCACGTCGCCGCCCTGGTGGTCGAGCGGTTCGTACGGGCCGTCCACGGTGTCGGCGCGGTGCACGAGATACCCCAACGCGCCCTCCACCGGCCGCCAGTCGAGCAGCACATGGCCGGTGCCGTCCTCGGAGCGCAGCCCCGTGGGGGCGGGCAGACCGGCGGTGCCGGTCAGGGGCTCGTCGCTGGGGAGGCCGATGCGCTGCTCCCAGTCGAGGCGAGCGGCGTTCTTCTCGGTCATGGCGGGGGTCACCTCTCGATGGATGCGCATACACGGCTGGTACGGGGCTGCTGTGGTCCGGTCCGCGGTTCGTACGGGCCTACTTGAGGCCCGCGGTGGCGATGCCCTGGGTGAAGTAGCGCTGGAGCAGGATGAAGACCAGCAGCACGGGCAGCACGACGAGGAACGCTCCCGCCATCAGCACCCCGTTGGAGCCGTTGGTCTTCGTCGGGTCGATGGCGAAGGTGGCGAGCGCCACCGGGAGCGTGTACTTCTCCGGGTCGTTGGTGGCCACCAGCGGCCAGAGGAAGTTGTTCCAGGACTGGAGGAAGGTGAAGATCGCGAGCGTGGCGAGAGCGGGCTTGACCAGCGGCATCGCGATCCGCCAGAAGATGAACCACTCGCCGGCGCCGTCGATGCGGGCCGCCTCCAGCAGCTCGTCCGGTATGGCCGTCATGAACTGCCGCATCAGGAAGACGCCGAACGCCCCGGCCGCGAACGGCAGGATGAGCGCCGCGTACGAGTCGATCAGGCCCATCTTGCTGACCATCACGAACATCGGCATCAGCATCAGGTTGCCCGGCACCATCAGCGCGCACATCACCAGCGCGAACACCGGCCGCTTTCCTGCGAAGTTCAGCTTGGCGAGGGCGTAGCCGAGCATCGAGCAGAAGACCAGATTGCAGGCCGTGACGACGACGGCGACGAGCGTCGAGTTGAAGAAGTGGGCGCCGACGTCGAGCAGTCTGATCAGCTTCTCGAAGTGGACCAGCGTCCACTCCTCGGGTATCCACACCGTCGGGGTGGCGCCGAGGTCCTTCTCCGACTTGAAGGCGGACAGCGCCATCCACAGGAAGGGCGCGACCATCACGATCATCCCCGCCCACAGCGCACCCAGCAGCAGTCCGCGGCGGGCGGGCCGGGCACCGGCGGACGAGGGCGTGGGCGCGGACCTGCGCGAGGACTTGTGCGGGGGCTTGCCCGAGGAGGGGGCCGCGGGCGTCGGCGCGGTCGGGTGCGCGGTCATCGGGTCTTGTCCTTCAGCAGGCGGAGCTGGAGCAGGGTGACCGCGAGGATGACCGTGAACAGCACGTACGCCATCGCGCTCGCGTAGCCCATGTGGAAGAACTTGAAGCCCTGCTCGTACATGTCGAGCGAGACGGTCAGCGTGGCGTTGTCCGGGCCGCCCTCGGTCATCACGAACGGCTCCTCGAAGACGTTCAGGAAGCCGATGGTCGTCATGACGCTGACGTAGAGCATCGTCGGCCGCAGCAGCGGGACGGTGATCCGGCGGAACTCCTGCCACACGGAGGCGCCGTCCAGCCGCGCCGCCTCCCGCACCTCGGTGGGGATGCCCTGGAGACCGGCGAGGAAGAGGACCATCGCCGTGCCCAGGTTGCGCCACACGGCCATCACGATCAGCGACGGCATCGCGAGGAGCTTGGAGCCGAGGAAGTCCGGCGAATGCAGGCCCACTTCGGCGGCGAGACCGGAGATCAGGCCGTCCGCCGGATCCAGTACGAAGCGCCATACCACGGCCACGGCGACGATGCTGGTCACGACCGGCGCGTAGAAGCCCACGCGGAAGAACGTCCGCAGCCGCCCTACGCCCCGGTTGAGCAGCACCGCGGCGAACAGCCCGGCGCCGACCGTGAGCGGCACGCCCACGACGACGAAGTAGAAGGTGTTGAACAGCGCGGTCAGGAAGCGCTCGTCCCCGAAGAGCCGGGTGTAGTTCTGGAGGCCGGTGAACTCGGCGGAGAAGGGGTCCGCGACGTTCGGCAGCCCGAAGTCGGTGAAGCTCATCACGAACGTCGCGACGATCGGCACCGCCATGAACGTCAGGAACAGCGCCAGGAAGGGCGTCGAGAACATCCATCCCGGGAGGTTCTGCACGCTGAGCCGGTCCTTGCGAGGACCCGCGCCGCCCCGGCCGCGGCCCGCCCTGGCGAGGCCCCGGGCCCGTGCTCCGGTACGGGCACCGGCCCCGGCCCCGGACCGCGCCTTCGCGGCACGGTCCGGGACCCCCCGCCGGGATGGGGTCGTCGTCGCCATGTGCTCAGCCCACCAGGCCCTCGGCGGCCTTCTGTATCCAGGCGGCGGTCTTCTCGGGGGACTCGCCCTTCTGGGAGACCCGCGCCACGCCTTCGTCGATCTTGGCGGCGAGCTCCTCCCACTTGGCGAGCGGCGGCACGGTCTTCGCGGTCTTGAGCTGCTCCTCGAAGGCGTCCAGCTGCTCGGGCGCGTTCTTCAGCGCGGGCTCGTCCCAGGCGGCCTGGTTGGCGGGCAGCGACTTGGCGATCTCGTACCAGTGGGCCTGCTGCCCGGCACCGGTGAGGTACTTCGTGAACTCCTTCGCGGCGGCCTTGTGCCCGCTGTCCTTGAAGGTCACGAGGCTGGCGCCGCCGACCCAGGAGGTGGACGACTTTCCGGCGGGCAGCGGGGCGGTGGCGTACTTGCCCTTCAGCTGCGGCTGCTGGTCCTGGATGTTCTGCACGATCCAGGGACCGGAGATGAACATCGGGGCGTCGCCGGAGCCGAAGTCCTTGACGACGTCGTAGTCGGGCGGCGAGCTCTTGCGGGAGAGTCCGTCGTCGAAGTAGCCCGCGTACTCCTTCAGCGCCGTCACGGACTCGGGGGAGTCGAGGGCGGGCTTGCCGGACTTGTCGAGCAGTTCGCCGCCCGCGGAGTAGAGGAAGGGCAGCCAGGTCTGCCAGGCGCCGGTGTTGGCGGGCTGGTTGTACGTGCCCCACTTGGTGCCGGCCTTGTCCTGGTAGGCCTTGGCGAGGTCGCGCTGGTCCTTCCACGTGGCCGGTGCGGACTTGACTCCGGCCTTGCCGGCGAGGTCCGTGCGGTAGTAGAGGGCGCGGGTGTCGACGTACCAGGGGACGCCGTAGGCCTTGCCGTTCTTCACGCCGCCGTTCCAGGCCGCGGGGAAGAAGTCGTCCTTCTTGAACGTCTTGGTGTCCACCGGCTCCAGCGCGTCGAGCTCGATGAACTCGCCCAGCATCGTGCTGCCCATCTGGGCCATGTCGGGCAGCTCGCCCGCCGCGACGGCCGAGACCAGCTTCTGGTGTACGACGTCCCAGCCGACCGGGGTGACCTTCACGGTGATGTTGGGGTGCGACTTGTTGAACTCCTCGCCCAGCTTGGCCAGATGCTTCCCCTCCTCGCCCATGCCCCAGACGGTGAGGGTCTGCTTGTCCTTGGCCGAGGTCTGCTCGGTGCCGCCGCTGCCGCAGCCGGAGAGCAGCAGCGCGAGGGCGGTCGTTGCCGCGGTGGCGGCGGCGATGCGTGTCATGGGCTGCATGGAGGGGCTCCTCCTCGTGTGCGGAGCGTCGAACCGGGAGACGCGTGCGCCGGCCGGGGGCCGGCGGCTTCGGTGACCGGGTCCGCGGGAGGACCGGTCCGTAAGGCAGGTTGTCAGCGCGCAGGCTGTAAGCGCATACATACTCTGTGAGCGACGGTCCGGGCGTGCAAGAGTCGGGAAGATTACGACTGTGTAACGGAAGGACCGCGGGAAGCGCCGCCCGAAGTGCCCCCGGCGGAGCCGCCGTCCGTGCCGCACCCGCAGCTGGCCCGCCGGATCAACGACACCGGCAGCACCTGCGAGACCGGTTCCCGGGCACGGTCCCCCAGCCTCGCCACCAGCAGTTCCACCGCCGTCTCGCCGATCTTCCGCATCGGCTGCCGTACGGTCGTGAGCGCCGGCGTCACCAGGCGCCCGAGGGGAATCCCGTCGAAGCCCACCACCGCGAGGTCCTCCGGGACGCGCACCCCGCGGCGGCGCAGCTCCGAGAGCGCGCCGACCGCCATCTGGTCGTTGGCGAAGGCCACGGCCTCGGGCGTCTCCCCGCCCCGGTCCAGCAGATGCGCCACCGCGCGCTCGCCCTCCGCCTGCGTCAGACCGGAGAGCACATCGGGACGCTCGGGGACCGGCAGCCCCGCCTCCAGATGCGCCGCCTGGAAGCCGCGGAAGCGGGCCTCGCCGTCCGGGGAGTCCTCCGCGCTCCCCGCGAAGGCCAGCCGCACCAGGCCGTGATCGGCGATGAGGTGCCTGGTGAGGGCGAGTTCGCCGTCGAAGTTGGCCACTTCCACGTGATCGAGATGGTCGAGGGGTGCGTCCTCGCGCGGGCCCGCGAGCATCACCACCGGCAGCCGCCGCGAGATGACCTCGAGTTCCTCGGTCGGCACCGTGCGGGCGAGCACGGCGAAGCCGTCCACGCGCCCGGCGACGTCGGCGACCAGGCTCCGGGGGCCCTCGGCGAGGGACGCCGCGATAAGCAGGGCGTAGCCGTGGCGGCGGGCCGCGCGCTCCATGCCGCGGATTATCTCGTCGGAGTAGAGCATCAACTCCGCGTCGTCGCCGTAGTCGGAGTCCGGGTCCTCGGCGTCGGGGTCGGCGTAGTCGGGGAAGCACAGGCCCAGCACGCGGGTGTTGCGGCTGGCCAGGCCCCTTGCGTTGCCGCTGGGCACATAGCCCAGCTCGCGGGCGGCCTCCAGGACCCTCTCCCGCGTACCGGCGCGCACCGAGTCGGGTGCCCGATAGACTCGCGAGACCGTCGCGATCGAGACGCCTGCTTGTCCGGCGACGTCATACACGGTGGGAGCATTCACGCGACCATGCTCTCCTGCCTTGCTCAGGCCGTGGAGGCCGCTGGATTGAAAGCGCATTCATCGTACGTCGGGCGCTGAATCGGCGGCAAGAAGTCCTACGTGCGCTCCATCCCCTTCCGCGCGGGGCCGTGCGCTGCGCGGTCCCCGGCGGCCCGTTCACCGAAGTCACCGACTCAACTCGCCCGCGTTGGGGCCGTTTTCGGCCACTGCGCGCGGGGCCTCGCACCGCTCTGACCGCGCCCGCGGTGCCGTCCGGGGCTCTTCTTCAGCGCGCGGCCCGGGGAACCGCTTTCGCTACTTGCGGTAACCCCAGCTCGTGCAGGCCTGTTCAGAGGTGCCGTGGTGTGCGCGAGCCCGGTCGGCGGCCGGTGCCGAATCGGTGCGCCGGGCCCAAGAGCGGGCGTTCGGCGGAAAGTTGTCTGCGCGAAACCTTGCCGTGCAGGTCCGGTGTCCATAACCTGACTCGCCGGTAACTCTTCCGCACAGTAGGGCCTCCTTCTGTGCGATCCCCCCTCGCACCACGCACGTGCTTCACATCCCCCACACCACGGTCACCACGCCATTCGCTCTCACAAGGGGACAACCATGAAGGATGCGCACGGCAGAAAGCTGACGGGACGCACGAGTTGGCGGAGATTCGCCGTGCTGTGCGTTCCGGGCGTCGCCGTAACCGCGGCACTGGCGATCGCGCTGGCGAACGGGGCGCTCGCAGCGTCGTTCGCCGTATCGGGACAGCAGTTCAAGGTGTCGGCGTCCAGCCTCGACGGCGACGGCTTCGCGCAGTACGGCAGCGTGGACCGCAACGCCAGGGACAAGCTGATCCCCGTCGCGGTCACCGCCATCAAGACGGCGGAGATGCACGACCTGTGCCAGTCGGTCGTCACCGACCTGCCCGTCATCGGCAGCATCTCGCTCAACCTCACCGCGGGTACGGGCAAGAAGCCGGTACAGGCCGACGACCTGTTCGTCGACGCGACGCAGCTCGGCGGCAACGCGTCCTTCAACAAGATCGAGATCGGCCGGGACGCCTCCACCCTCGACAAGGGCCCCAAGGGCGGGCGCGGGCTCCAGGACCTCTTCGGGCAGCAGGCCGACGACGTCCACATAACGAAGCTCCAGCAGACAGCTTGGGCCACCAACGCCGGCAAGTTCAGGCTCAACAACCTGAGCATGAAAGTGAACAAGGGCACCAAGGAATGCTTCTGATCTGGCGCCGCTGGCGCGGCTGGCGACGCGGACGGCCGTTCTGGGGCGGCCTGTTCACCGTCGTCTCGGGTGTGGAGATCGGTGTGCTGCCGCTGGCGCCGATGAAGGTGATGCTGCATCAGGGCACGGCCGGTGTCCCCACGGTCGTGCTCGCGGCGATCATGGTCGTGCTGGGGTTCAGCGGGTGGTTCTCGCCCCAGTACCGCGGGCTCGCGGGCATCATCACCGTCATCCTGGCCTCGGCGGCGCTGGTGCTGTCGAACCTCGGCGGGTTCATGATCGGCACGCTGCTGGGCGTCGTCGGCGGCGCGCTGATGTTCGCGTGGCGGCCGCTGCCCGCTCAGCCGCCGGGTGAGACGGAGGCGGACGGGAGCGCCGGGAACGCCGGTGACGCCGTGTTCGCGGAGACGGCCGCGCAGTCCGTGGCCTTCCACTCCGAGGCGCCGGCATCCGTCTCCTCCCGTACGTCCGGTACGGCGGGGGCGGCCGGCGATCCGGGCACGGCGGCAGGCTCGGCGGTGCCCGCACCGAGGCCGTCGTCCGCGCCCGAGCCGCGGCCCGGCTCCGGCGACTCCTCTCTCGCCGCGGCCTTCGGAGTCGACGACGACCCCTTCCCGCCGCCTCGCGGCGACGCCCCGCGCGGGCGAGGGCAGGACTGAGCGCACGAGTGCCATCGCATCCCCTGCACCACCCCCACGTATGCAGCGAAGGAGCAGCATGATGAGCACAAGTCCCCCTCGCCCGCTGGTCTTACGGGCAGTCGTGGCCGGAGTCTCGGCCGCTGCCGCCCTCGTGCTCGCCGGTACCGCGACGGCGAGCGCGAGCGGCGGTGCGGCGCCCGGCGGTACGGCTGCCGGCGCACCCGCGTCCGGCGGCGGTGCGGCGGCCGGATCGACGACGGTCACGCCCGCCGGCGACGAGTACGCCGCGAAGCTCTCCGGCGACGCCACCTTCACCGCCGGATCGGTGACGGTGACCTGCACCGTCTCCGAGGCCTCCGGCAAGATCCCCGCGGCACCCGGCAACCACGACGACGCAGGGCCCGTCGAGTCCGCGGTCGGTGCGCCGACGTACGACTCGTGCACGACCAGCCTGCCGGGCGTCGACGCCACCGTGACGACCAGCGGCGACTGGAAGGTGTCCATGCAGCACGGCGATCCCAGCACCGCTGGACTCACCATGCCGTCGGGCGGTTTCGTGCTGAAGACCAGCGGCCTCGCCGAGTGCACCGTGACCGCCGCGCCCGACGAGGCGGCCACCGCCACGGGCGACTGGACCAACGGCTCGCCGTCGAAGCTGACCTTCGACGCCACCGAGGTCCCCGTGAAGGTGGAGGGCGGCTTCGGCTGCCCGACCAGCGCCACGAGTTCCGAGTTCAGCGCCGTCTACGAGATCAGCGACACGACCGACACCGGCGCGGACGTGGCCGTCGAATCCTGACCACGCTCGCGCGGCCCTGAACCCGCCCTGGCCGAGCAGGGATCCCCCACCCGGGGCCGCCGCGTGGACGTACGGCCGACGTCCGTCCTCTGGCCCTCCTCGCCTCGCCGCCGACCGCTCACCGCGGGGGCGTCGAGGGCCAGAGGGTCCCGGGGCGCAGCCGCCGCCTACCGGGTCTCCTCGTCCTCTTCCTCTTCGTACTCCCCGTACTCGTCCTCGGACCGTCCTGCGCCGCCGTCCTCGTCCGCGTACTCTTCCTCGTCTTCGAACTCCCCTTCCTCGTCCTCGCGTCGGGCGCGCCCGCGGCCGCGGTGTGCGCCGCCGCCCTCCTGCCCGCCCTCCTCGTCCTCTTCTTCCTCTTCCTCCTGGGCGAGCGCGTCCTCGTGGCTGCGTACGAGCTCCCCCTCGCGGATCTCGCCGCGCCAGCCCTCCGGCACCTCCTGTACGCCCAGCGTCACGTAACGCTGGAAGTGCTTCAGGTCGAGGCGGAGCCTGCGGCCCTGCGCGCGCCACAGGTTGGCCGTCTTCTCCAGGAACCCGCCGGGCGTGTACTCGACGACGACCACGACCCGCGTCAGGTCCGGGGCGAGCCGGTGGAAGGAGACCGCGCCGTGCGTCTTCGTCTCGCCCTTGGTCTCCCAGACGATGCGCTCGTCGGGCACCTGCTCCAGCACGGTCGCCTGCCAACTGCGCTTGGAGGGGCCCACCTTGAGCGTCCAGTCGGAGGTGACGCCGTCGTCCTCGTCGTCGTCCGGACGCGACGCCTCGACCACGCCCTTCATGAAGCCGCTGAACTCCTCGAACTCCGTCCAGTGGTCGTACACCCTGCGCAACGGCAGCCCCACGTCGAGCACTTCGACGATGTTCGTGACCTTCTTCTCCCCGGCCTTCCCACCGCCCGAGAAGAGCTCCTGGACCTTCCCCAGGGTCTTGTCCTTCACGCCCTTGGCCACCTGGCCGCCGAGCGCCTTCGCCGGGGACTCGCCCTTCAGCACGTCGCCGACCGAATCGGCGAGTCCGGCCCCGGCCCCGTCCCCTCCCGACGCGGCCTTCTTCGCGAACTCACCCGTCTTCTTTCCCGCGGAGCTGACGAGGTTGTTGGCCTTCGCGAGCAGGAACTTGGTCAGCTCCTCGCGGACCCTGTCGAGCCCGGAGCCGTCCGGCGAACCCGAACTTCCCTTGCCCGCTTCGGTCTTCGTATCCGGCATGGCCTTCTACCTCCGGCGAGGGGACGGCTCGGCGGGCGGTTTGCGAGCGGCGCTTCTCCCGGCCGCCTTCTTCGCGGGCGCCCTTCTCGCGGGTGCCTTCTGCGAGTTCTTCTTCGCGGTCTTCCTCGCGTTCTTGGCGCTCTTCCCGGCCGTCCTCCCGACGGCCGCCTGCTCCCCGCCGGCACCGGCTGTCCCGCCCGCCTCGCCGCGCCGCGGTCTGCGGGGTCTCGCGGGCCGTTGCTCCGTACGGGACCGGGCGCGCCCGGATTCCTCCCGGCCTCCCGCCGCCTCCTCCTCACCTTCCTCGTCCTCCGTGCCTTCTTCGGTCTCGTCCTGCACTGCCGCGTCGAGCAGTTCGTTCAGGGATCTCGTACGGTCGGCGAGCGAGTCGGCGAAGCCGCTGAGCCTGCGGTCCGCCGCCGCCTTGAGCGCCTGGCGTCCCACGTCCAGCACCTCGCCGCGCAACTGCTCGATCAGCTGGGAGACCTGCGGGGAACTGCCGAGCCTGCCGGCCCCCATGGCGAGCAGTTCCTGCGGCCCGGTCTTGAGCCTCTTGCTCGCCAGATACGCGGCCAGGGCCATCGCCAGCTTCGTCTTGCGCCGTCTGCCGAGGAGATACCCGGCGGCGACGCTCGCTGCCAGGGCGGCCTTCGTGCTTTCACTCATGGGCACACATCCCGTCCTGCCCGGTTGCGCTCTGGGCGCCGGGCCCGTGACCTGCGGCGGACGTCATGCCTACATGAAGACACAGAAGGCCCTACGGGGCCCGCCCGTATGGTCCGTGCGGGTGCCGCGGCAGGGGGCGACCGGGGCGCCGCCGCGGCACCGCCGGTCCCGGTGCTCCCGCGAAACCGGCCCGTGGTCCGTGCGGCCGTGCAAGGATGTCCCGCGCCGATCCGGCGGCGAGAGACAGGGAGCGACCTCCTGCGCCGCCGACGACTTTCCAACGCCGCGACGCCCGCCTCCGGGGACGACCCCGGACACGTGTGTGCCGTCGCAGGCCCGACCAAGGGGAACAGGGGAACGGGGCAATGATCGAAGTTCAGAATCTGACGAAGCGTTACGGGGAGACCGTCGCGGTCGACGGGCTCTCCTTCCGGGTGGAGCCGGGCCGGGTGACCGGCTTCCTCGGCCCGAACGGGGCGGGCAAGTCCACGACCATGCGCGCCGTGGTCGGACTCGACGAGCCGACGGCCGGACACGTCCTCATCGACGGCAAGCCGTACCGGGAGCTGACCCGGCCCCTTACCAAGGTCGGCGTGCTGCTGGAGGCCAAGGCCCTGCACGGCGGACGTACCGCGTACGGGCACCTGCTGGGCCTGGCCCGCAGCAACCGCATCCCGGACCGGCGGGTCGGCGAGGTGCTGAAGACCGTGGGGCTCGGCGACACCGCGAAGAAGCGGGCCGGCGGCTTCTCGCTGGGCATGGCGCAGCGCCTCGGTGTCGCGGCCGCCCTGCTCGGCGACCCTGAGGTGCTGCTGTTCGACGAACCCGTCAACGGCCTCGACCCGGAGGGCATCCTGTGGATCCGCGAGCTGATGAAGAAGCTCGCCGCGGAGGGCCGTACGGTCTTCGTCTCCAGCCACCTGATGAGCGAAATGGCCCTGACCGCCGAGCACTTGATCGTGATCGGGCAGGGACGGCTCCTCGCGGACACCTCCGTCGAGGACTTCATCGCCCGTAACTCCCGCTCGTACATCCTGATCCGCACGCCCGAACCGGAGCGCATGCGGGACGTGCTCGCCGAGCAGGGCGTGCACACCGACGACGGGCCCGGCGGCGTGCTCGAAGCGGTCGGCACCACATTGGAGACCGTGGGGTCGCTGGCGGCGCAGCACCAGGTGACCGTCTACGAGATCAGCCCGCGCACGGCCTCGCTGGAAGAGGCGTTCATGCAGCTCACCGCCGACTCGGTGGACTACCGCGCCACTCAGGAGGTGCGCTGAACATGGCGGACACGACAGCAGCGGTGGCCTTCGAGTGGACCAAGATCCGCACGCTGCGCTCCACCGTGTGGAGCCTGGCCCTCTACTCAGTCATGAGCATCTCCGTCGCCCTTCTCTTCGGGTACGTCATGAAGGGCGTGTACGCGGACATGATCGCGCCTGCGCGGGCCCGCTTCGACCCCGTCGCGTCGGGCTTCAGCGGACTGAAGCTCGGCATGATCGCGCTCGTCGTGTTCGGCGTGCTGAGCGTGAGCAGCGAGTACTCGACCGGCACGATCCGCAGTTCGCTGACCGCGGTGCCGCGGCGCGGGGTGTTCTACGCCGCGAAGATGCTGACCGGCATCGGCACGGCGGCGGCGCTGTCCGTCGTCGTGGTGACGGCGAGCTTCCTCGCCACGCAGCTGACCATGGGCGGCGAGGCGGCCGTCTCCCTCACCGACGAGGGAGTGCTGCGCGCGCTGACCGGCGGAGTGCTGTACATGACGCTGATCTGCGCGTTCTCCATGGGTCTCGCGAGCGTGCTGCGCAGCTCCGCGCTCACCATGGGCATCCTGGTGCCGCTGTTCTTCATGATCTCGACGATCCTCAACTCCATTCCCGGAGTGCAGAAGGCCGCCCAGTTCCTGCCGGACCTGGCCGGCGGGCTCATCCTGCGCAGGGAGCCGCCGGCAGGGGACACGATCCTCACGCCGTGGACGGGCATGGCGGTGCTCGCCGCATGGGCCGTACTGGCCGTGGGTGCGGGGTATGCGGCGGTGCGCAGCCGGGACGCCTGATGGGGGAGGTCCGAGGCGGGACGGTGCCTGACGGGGGAGGTCCGAGGCCGGCGGCGTCTGATTTCCGGCGCCCGGCACCTCATGTCCGCCGATGCCTCAGCGGTGCCCGTGCGCGGCCGCCGCTGGGGCATCGGCGTGATCACGGTTCCCCGGGGCGGCGAGGGCGCGTGGCCTTCCCGGGCCGCAACTCCCGTACCATTCCGGCACATTGCCCATCACGGGAGCAAAGGACCGGATGGGCGGTAAACGAATCCGCAAACGAGGCTGCGGTGAAGACGGAGTGAGCGCTGCGGTCCCGCGGAACGTCTCGCCATCCGCGCCGTTCCTCCGGAGCGGAATGCTCCGCTCCATGCTGAAGGCAGGGCTTGAATAACATTCGGAATGATCTGCTCCGGCAATGCGGCGGAAGTGATCCCGAAGAAAAGCGCCAGGCCGGCGGTGTGTGAACGCCGTGTAAAGCAGGGTGACTTGAGTGATCCGGCGGGCGTTGCACACGCCCTGCATAACATTCGGAATGGCCCGCTTCCTCCGCCGTACCGCGACGGTGTCAACTGACGTATGTCATGTGATGTGGCTCACGCGTGATGAATCGTTGTGACCGAACGGTGAAGCCCATACTGTTCTGCTCGCACCGCTGGGGGACGGCCCGCAGGAAATCTGAAAACACGGTCGGAACCATCCTTCAGTATGGGCGAATCAATCCGGATCACGTACTCGAAGAATGGAGATCAGTCGTGTACAAGGGCGACGTTTCGCTGGTTGAAGAGATTGCCGAGCAGGACTTCGAGGGTGTCGCATACGGCGCCTGCACCACGAACACCTTCTCCCTCTCGGACGCTCTGACCAACACCGGCGGCTGGTGCACCCTGACCGTCGAGTGCCAGCCCAACTGCAACTGACCGAACCCGGCAGCGAAAACAACAGAAAACCAAGAGAAAACCAAGAAAAGAGGTCATCATGAGCGAGGACATTCTCGGTGGATACGACGAGGACGAGCTCGTCGAGCTGAGCGACGCCGACACCTACGGCGGTACCGGCCCGTGGTGCGTCGCCACCGTCACGCTGGCGACCGCGGCGATCTGCCCCACCACGAAGTGCACCAGCCAGTGCTGAACCTGACCTCGCCGTTCGCGGCGGTCATGTAGCAGTGCTCAAGCGGAGTGGAGGCCCGTCCCGAGCCGGGCCTCCATTCCGCGGCCTTGACTCCGGCCCGTTTCTACGACATCTCGCGAAAAGTGGGAGCAGCTTCACCGTGATATCTCAAGCCGAGTTCTATCCGGAGTTCGACAGCGTCGAAGTCGAAGAAACAATCGCGCCGCTGGCGCAGTTCGACGACCAGGTGGCCGGAGTCCTGAAAAAGGTCGTCGTGCCCGCGCGGGCCGTTTCCGGCGCCGCCGGCGAGGGAGCACGCCGTACCGTCGCGGAATGGCTCGCCGCCCCGGAGCGCTATCCCTTCCAGCGAATCATCAGAAACGTCGCCGCCGCTGTCGCGGACAACGACCCTCTCGCGGATCACGGGAATCTCTTCCATGACCGGGACGCCGCGCTGAGGCAGGTGCTCGACCGCGCCGAGAGCCGGGTGCGCGAGGTGTACACGAGGCCGCTGGTCGTCTCGGTCAACCACGCGCGGGAGAAAGGGACACTGCGGGGCGAAACCCCGCAGGAGCGCTATGAATACTTCGTCGAGCAGTCGCGGCGCTCGTCCTTCGAGGACGTGAGCGGACTTTCGTTCCCGGTGTTACAGGACCTCACGCGCGTTCTCGTACGCAATGAGACGGAAGCGATCGAGGAGTTGTGCGGCCGGCTCACCGCCGACCGGGAGGCCGTCTCGGCGGCCTTCGGCATCGGCGCCGACGACAGGATCGTCTCGTGCGGATTCTCCGAGGGGGACGCGCACAACCACGGCCGCAGCGTCTCCGTCCTCGAGTTCGCATCCGGGAAGAAGCTGGTCTACAAGCCGCGCGACGTCTCCTGCGAGGCCGCCTACGAGACCGTCGCCCGCGAGCTCAACGCCCGCTTCGGCACCTCGCTGGCCGCCGCGGCCGTACTGGAGCGCGACCACTACGGATACGTCGAGTACATCGAGGCCGAGGAAGTCTCGGACATGTCCGCGGAGTTCATGGACGCCAGCGGCGAACTCGCCGCCGTCTTCTACCTCCTCAACGCCCGCGACATGCACTTCGAGAACATCCTGCCGACCCGCCGCGGTCCCGTGCCCATCGACCTGGAGACGATCCTCCACCCCGCGCGCGTCCACGCGGGCCCCACTCCGGAGGCCCCCGGCAACGCCTACGACACCATCGGCCAGTCCGTCTACGGCGTCGGGATACTGCCGCTCGTCATGGTCGGCAAGGGCGAGGACGCCGGCCACGTGGACCTCGGCTTCCTCGGCGACCAGGGCCGCGGCGCCTCGCCGTTCAAGAGCATCCTCTTCGAGAACCCGTACACCGACTCCGTCCGCCTGGTGATACGTGCGCAGGAGGCACAGGAGCGCCGCACGGTCGTCAGCGCGCTCTCCGAGGAGGAGATTCACGGGCTCGGCGCCCGCATGGCGGCCGGGTTCTCCAGGGTCTTCCGCGCGGTGGCGGCCGACCACGGGACATGGGAGAGGCTGCTGCGCGAGGCGGCCTCGGGGGTGCGGGTGCGCTACGTGCACAACCCGACGGCCCTGTACGCGCAGACGCTGCGGATGACCTCCTCGGCGGGCGCCCTCGACGACTTCGCCCCGTATCTGGCCCTGCTGAAGCGGATAGCGATCGCCAGCAAGACCTCGTCGCGGAACATCGTCGCGTCCGAGGTGCGCCAGCTCGCGGAGCGCGACATCCCCTACTTCACCGTGGCCGCGGGCGGGGTCTCGCTGACGGACGGCGACGGCGCCGCGGTCGGCGCGGAGTTCGAAGAGACGCCCGTGGAGCGGGCGTTGGCGAAGACCGCGGCCATGTCGGAGGCCGCGCTCCGCGAGCAGCTGAGACTGATCTACTCGGCCTTCTCGTCGCGCTTCCCCGACAACCACCTGACGAGCTCCGGCAGTTCGGACCGCGTCCCCGGCTCCCGCGGCACGGACGGCGGTGCGGGCAGCGGCACGGACAGGGGTGGGGTCGGCGGTGCGGACGCCACGCCGTCGCGGCGCTCCGCCGCACAGTCCCGCGACGGCTTGATCGCGCTCGCCAGGGAGCTGTCCGGCGATCTGGCGGCCACGTCGCTGCCGGACAAGTTCGCCCACCTGCCCCGCACCTGGATCGGCCCGCTCGCCTCCGCTTCGGCCAACAGGCCCTGGCCGCCGGGGGTGCTGGGATACGACCTCTACACGGGCCGGGTCGGCCCGGCGCTGGCCCTGGCGGCGGCCGGACGGGCCCTGGACGAACGCGAGTACCGCGAGGTGTCCGCGCAGATCTTCTCGACCATGGCCGGGATCCTCGCCGGTCACCGCTACGAGACGCGCAGCATCCAGCAGGCCGGATTCGGCGGGTTCACGGGCATGGCCGGAATCCTCTTCGCCCTGGCGTCGGCGGGCCGGCTGCTGGAGAACGACGACTGGGTGCGGGCCGCGCAGGGCGCGGTGCCGCTGGTGCTCGACCAGGTCCGCGGCATCCCCGCGGAAGAGCTGCCGGTGGACGTCGTCGGGGGCGTCGCGGGTGTGATGTCGTGCCTCACCGCGATCGGCGGGCCGCATGCCGAGGACTCGCTCGCGTCGCTCACCGCCACGCTCGTACGGGCGCTCGGCGGTGGCGCGGGCGCGGGCGTGGGCGCGGGCGGTGGCCGGGGCCAGGAGTCCGTACCGGCCCCGGAGTCCGTACTGGCGCAGTCCGGGTTCGCACACGGCGTCAGCGGCCTCATCCATGCGCTGAGCAGCGCCTGCCCGCGCGTACCGGAGGCGCAGCGCGGCCCGGTCAAGTCCGCTCTCAAGTCGCTCGTCGACCGGCTTCAGGGCTTCTACGACACGAGCGAAGGCAACTGGTTCTCCAACGTGGCCACGCCGTGGTCGTTCTCGACCGGCTGGTGCCACGGCGCGACCGGTATCGCCCTGGCGCTCTCCGAGTACGCCTCCGTGTCGGACGACGAGGTCGTACCGGCCATGCGCGACGTGGCCGTCGGCAACCTCATCCGCCACGGCTTCGGCCGCAACATGACGTGGTGCCACGGCGACCTCGGCAACCACGACGTGCTGGCGAAGCTCGCGTCGACCGTGGACCCGACGCTGTGCGACGAGGTCGGTGAGATCGAGGCCAGATGGCTCCAACCCGACGTCTTCAGACGGAAGATCAGCGACAGCCGGAGCCGCTACGCCCATACCAACAGCCTGATGGTCGGCACCGCCGGCATCGTGCTGCACCTGGTCAATCGCATCGACCCGGGCCTCCACGTCTCCCCGGTCACCCTCACCTGCGAGAGCCGATAGCCATGGGACTCACCGGGGGACGCAAGGCGATGCGCCGCATGCCGACGGTCACGCAGGTCACGCAGACCGAGTGCGGGCTGTGCTGCACGGTCTCGCTGCTGCGCTACTACGGCCGCGCCGAGGACATCTCCACCGCGCGCGACGCCATGGACGCCGGCCGGGACGGGCTGAGCGCCGGTCAGCTCGCGCGGTTCCTGCGCACGCGCGGCATGGAGACGAAGCTCTTCCGCGCCAAGGACGTCGCGGCGCTGGAGAAGTTCACCTCGCCGGTGATCATCTACTGGGAGGACTACCACTTCGTCGTCCTCGAGAAGTTCGACGGCAGCAAAGCCACCGTCATGGACCCGGCCGTGGGCAGGCGCCGCCTCAGCCGCGACGAACTCGACGACGGCTTCAGCGGGATCGTCGTATCCGCCGAAGTGGGCCCGGACTTCGAGAAGTCGAAGCAGAAGCCGCTGGCGGAGTGGCGCGGCATCTCCCTCTTCGCGGAGGGCTCGCCCAAGAAGATCGCCCTCGTCGGGCTGCTGTCCTTCAGCGGCTACGGGGCGATCCTGGGCATCCCCATGCTGACGGAGTGGGCCGTCGACCGGCAGAAGCACTGGCACGGCCTCGACGACCTGTCACTGGTGCTCGCCGCCGTCGCGGGCGTGGCCGTCGCCTATCTCGCGCTGCACGTGGTCCGGGTCATGGTGCTGTCGTCGGTGGTGGCGCTGCTCGGCAAGCATCTGATGAGCACCACGTTCACCAAGCTGCTCTTCCTGCCGTACAAGTTCTTCACGGTGCGGCAGCCGGGAGAGCTGCTCTTCCGGCTCAACAGCGTCAACATGATCCGCGACCTGCTCTCCTCGCGCGTGGCGCAGGGCATCCTCGACGTCGGAACCCTGCTGTGCGTGACGGGCTATCTCTTCTACGTCGAGTGGCGGCTCGGCCTGATCGCCGTCGCGCTCTTCCTGCTCAACGCGGCCTACCTGTGGCGTACGCGCCCGCGGCTGATGGAGTACGTCGACGCCGAGATAAGCCAGTTGAGCAAGAGCCAGTCGACGCAGCTGGACGCGATCGTCTCGATACCCACCATCAAGATGGGCGGCTACGCCCACGAGTTCGTCGAGACCTGGAGCAAGGTCTACACGTCGTCGCTCGACGCGATGAAGGACCGCATGCGCATGCAGCAGGGCCGCATCTCGGGCGTGACCACGACGACGCAGATGTTCGGCCCGATGATCCTGCTGCTGACCAGCCTCTACTTCGTCAGCCACGGCTACATCTCGCTGGGCGCGGCGATCGCGGTGCAGGCCGTCTCGGCGACGTACTTCTCGCTGTCGACGTCGGTGTTCCAGACGTACACCGAATTCACCGAGGCCTCCCGCTACATGGCCAGGCTGAACGACATCGTCAAGACCGAGCCGGAGGATCCCGGCGGCACGCTCACCGATCTGCTGTCGACGGCGATACAGCTGGAGGACGTCAGCTTCCAGTACACGAGGCACAGCGACTTCGTCGTGCGCAACGTCTCGCTGGACATACCGGCCGGCTCGAAGGTCGCGCTCGTAGGGCCGTCCGGCTCGGGCAAGTCCACGCTGGGCAGGATCATCTGCGGCCTCTACGAGCCCACCCGGGGCGTCATCCGGTTCGGCGACGTCGAGCAGCGCCACTACGACAAGAACGCGCTGCGGCGGCAGATCGGCTACATCCCGCAGGAGATCCACCTGCACAACCGGACGATCCTGGAGAACCTGACGCTCGGCCAGGACATCGCCCCCGAGGTGGTGCGCGAATACTGCGCGGGCGTGGGCATCCTCGACTTCCTCGAAGACCTGCCCATGGGGCTGAAGACGCTGGTCTCGGAGATGGGCGCGAACTTCTCCGGCGGTCAGCGCCAGCGGCTCGCGATCGTACGGGCGCTGCTCCAGAACCCGCCGATCCTCGTGATGGACGAGGCCACGTCCGCGCTGGACACCGTCAACGAGCGGCGCGTCGGGGAGATCATCGAGCACATCGGCTCGACGCAGGTGATCATCGCGCACCGCCTGGCCACCATCAAATCCGCCGACCACATCTACGTGCTGGACGACGGACGCGTCGTCGAGCAGGGCAGTCACGCCCAACTCCTGGGCTCGGGCGCGGTGTACACGGACCTCTACGCCGAGAAGGCCCCGGAGCTGTTCGCCGGAGGTGAGCGGGCGTGACCGTACCCCGAGTGTCGATCCCGGCCTTCCTGCCCTTCTACGAACACCTCGCGCCACGCGGCGACGCCGGCTCGGCGCTGCGGGAGAAGATCGCGCCGGTCGCCGGTCCCGGCCGTCTGGAGGATCTGCTGGACGACGCGTGGCACGGGCTGGTCGCCGCCGTCGAGCAGCAGTCGTTCCGCACGCTGATCGGCGAGTTCCACGCCTTCCGGGAGAGGCGCGGGCTGCCGATGACGGGCGAGAGCGACGAGGCGCTGACGCTCTTCCGCGAGCACCTCGGCGACGCGGACCACTGCCGGGAGATCACCGGCAGGCACCCAGTGCTGAAGCAGCGCGCCGGCACGATCGTGCGCAACTCGCTCCGGGCGTACGCCGATGTCTTCGAGTCGTACGCACGGGACGAGGCCGAGCTGAAGGCCGCCGGGCTTGTGCCGTCGGAGAGCGGCGGGCTGAAGAAGATCGTCTTCTCGGGCTCGGATCCCCACAACGACAACCGGCAGGTCGTCCATGTGCGGCTCGCCGGGGGCACGAGGCTCGTCTTCAAGCCGCGGACCCTGGTCTCGGACCGTTTCGTGAAGGACCTCTTCGCGGCGGCCGACACGTTTCTGAAGCATTCGCTGCGTGAGTGCGTACCGGTCTCGGTGACGTCGGGATCGCACGGGTGGCAGCAGTTCGTGGAATCGGCGGCGATGGAATCCGGGCGTCAACCCGCCCGCTACTTCTACCGGTTCGGCGCCCTGTGCGCGGTGCTGGGCGCCATCGGCGCATCCGACCTCCACGACGAGAACGTGCTGGCGTGCGGCGAGAACCCGTGTGTCATCGACACCGAGACGATGACGCGGGCCGACGCGGGCGTGGAGAACGACTCGCTGCCCCACGTGATCATGAATCACATGAAGCTCTCCGTGGTCTCCACGATGCTCGTGCCGATGGTCGACCCGACCTCTCCCATCGACATCAACATGGCGGGCGTCGGCGTCGCGGGCGACCAGAAGTCGAAGAACCTCACGAGGCCGGCGGTGCGAAACAGCGCGACGGACGACATCCGCGTCGAATGGGAGCCCGTCACATACAAGCACCACGGCAACGTCGCCCGGCTCGGGGACCGGCGTCTGTCGGCCACGGAGTATTTCGCCGACACCCTGGAGGGATACTTCGACGCGCTGGAATTCGTGCGCGGCGACGGCGTCTTGAAGATCCTCGACGCCTATCCGGAGATGCCCGTACGGAGCCTGCTGCGGTCGACGATGGTCTACAGCAGATTCCTGGACGCCTTCACGCATCCGAAATACCTGCGGGACCCGGAGGAGGCCGCGCGGCTGCTCGGACTTCTGAAGAACATGCCAGAGTACCTGTCCCCGGAGGCCGCCGAATACGCCCGCAGGGAAGAGCGGGCCGCGCTGTTCTCGGGGAACGTCCCCTACTTCGTCACCCGTAGCGACTCCACCGAACTGGCCACGCCCGCAAGCAGTTTCCCCGGCGTCTACCGGACGACGCCGATCGGGACGGCACGCAGGGGAGTGGAGCTCAACTCGGCCCGCACGGACCTCTACCACCACTTCCTCCTGGAGGAGTGCTTCGGCGAGGCCGTGGCCGAGGACGATCCCGCGGGGCTCTCCTCGGAGAGCCTGTTCGGGCAGCTGTCGCTGACCCGTGCACGCGCCGGGAAGTGGTGGCCGGGGATCGCGCGGAGGATCGACGCCGTATCCGTGCCCTTCGACGGCCCGGACGGGCGGGAGACGGGCTGGCTGTGCGGCATCGGCCCCGAGCGGAACGCACCGACGATGACCGCCGGGAACTTCGTCTCCTTCCACGACTCCGGCGGCATCGTGACGTTCCTCCGGCGCGCTGCACGCCACGACAAGGACGCGCGGGCCGCGTACGCGAGCGCCCGCCGGGGCCTGGGCAGCCTGCTCGCCCGCTACGGCGAATCCCTGATGCAGACGCCCGAGTCCGTCTTCACCGGGGCCGCCTCGACGCTGCTGGCGCGGCCGGACGAAGTGGAGGACGGCTGGCTGGCGCGGATCTTCGAGCGGCTCGAAGAGCGGGCGGAATCGGGCGAGTTGGAGAACGACCTGGCCAACGGCCCTGCCGGGCTGCTGATGGTGCTGCTGTCCCGGGCGGGTGCGGGCGGTGCGGGCGGCGGGGAGCTGTGCGACGGCGACCTGTGCGGCGGGGACCGGATCGCGCGGCTGCGCGAGCTGACCCTGGCCCACCTGGCGGCGCCGCGGACCGCCGAGTGGTTCGACGTCGCACACGGCGAACTCGGGCTCCGGTGGGCGTGCGCCCGTGCGGGAAGGGCGCTGGACGATCCCCGGCTGGTGGACGAGTCCGCTCGCTGGCTGGTCGCACGCTCGGAATCCGGTGTCGAAAGCCCCTACGCGGGCTGGTGCAACGGCGCCGCCGGCCTGCTGCTCGCCTCCGCCGAGATCCTCACCGCGGCGGGCCGCAGGGAATGGCTGTCGGGCGCGCGTCTCGACGCACTCGTGAGCAAGGCGACCCGCATTCCGGAAGGACGGCCGCTCGATCTCTCGGTATGCCACGGCAGCAGCGGCGTCGTGCAGTCGCTGATCGCGGCCGGACGCATTCTCGGAGACAGGTCGCTGATCTCCCGCGCGCAGGACTATCAGGAACGCGTGCTGGACACGATCCGTGCGAACGGCTTCTTCACGGGGGCCGGGGGACGCACATCTCTTCTCGGTTACATGTTCGGCTGGTCCGGAATCGGCGACACGGACGCGATGCTTCAACTCGCCGTCACCGGCCGGGAATCCGGACCCGAAGATTTCCACATTCCCGTCGCCCTTTCCTGCGGCGGCGTTTCCGGATGACGGAGAGCAGTACGGCAGCAGCGATGCAGGCAGTACACGCGGTACGGCAATGAGGAACAGGCAACGAGCAATGAGCAATGAGCCATACGGCACCGGGAGGTCGTCAGTGAAGAAGTACAAGGGCAGTTGGGGCGTCATCGTCGCGGTGGGCGGCGCCATCGCCATCACGACCGCATACAGCGAGAACTATGTGCTGGCGGCCGTCATCGGCGTACTGACCGTGGTGCTCGCGCTGGGCGCCTTCGTGAAGTTCGACCGCAAGCAGTCGTAGCCGTCACGGTCCAAGGGGAGCGCATCGTGCGCGCGTGCGTGTTCTGACGAAAGGATGTCCCGGGGTGCGGCTCTCGATACTTCTCCCCTTCGGTCCGGTACGGCCGGAACAGGTGGTCCCGTTCGCGAATCTCGTGAACTGGACCTGCGCCGACCGGCTCTGGCAGGGCCACGGAATGCTGCTGGACAGTCACCACCTGATCAACTGGCTTGCGGGGATCGGCATCAGGGTCCCCAGCGGATTCGGCGTCACGCTGATGCCGCTGCGCTCCCCGTACCAGGCGGCGATCGAAGCCCGTTCCGTCGCGCTCTCGACGGGCCGCTCCGTCGTCGCCGGATTCGGGCCCGGCGGCCTTCAGGCGCAGCGCAGTTTCCTGGGCGGGCCGTACGCGAGCCAGTTGGGCGCGTGCCGTGAGTACGTCCGCACGGTGCGCGGACTGCTGCACGGCGAGACCGTGGAGAACGACGGGGGCGACCACTTCCCCGGAGTGTCCAGGCTCCTCGAATACAAGCAGGCCCCGGTGTCCGTGGGGCTCGGCGTGCTCCGCGAGAAGATGGCCGCCCTCGCGGGCGAGCTCGCCGACGTCGCCATCACCTGGCTTGGCTCGGCGTCGTATCTGGACGGGATCCTGATGCCCGCCATGCGCAAGGGCGCCGAGGAGCGGCAGTGGGACAAGCCCGCGACGGTCACCGCCATCGTGCCCGTCGCGCTGTCCGGTCCCGGCCGCAAGGCCGAGGACCTGGCGGGCGCCTCGTGCGGTACGCACATCCAGGCCCCCCACTATCAGGCCGCGTTGAAGAGGGCCGGGATCGCGGTGTCCGGGGACGGCGACCCGGGCGACGCCGTGAAGCTCGTGGACGGCGGGGTGTTCCTGTACGGAACGGCCGCGGAGATACACGAGAGGCTGGAGGAGTACCGCGCGATCGGCGTCGACGAGGTGGTGCTCAACGCCACGGGCGTCGGCCTCGTCGAGGGGCCGCGGGCGGCGGCACAGGACCTGCTGGAGATCCTGGAGGCGGCGCCCGCACAGGGCGGTTGAGCGCAGGGCCGGCCTGCCCAACTCCCTTGCGGGGTAGGGCGATCGGCCCCCGATCTCCGCCACACGTGGATGAGGCGTGTGTCTCGTGGGAAGCGTGTGACTGTGAAGAGGTCCATGTTCAGATCAGCGCCGACCACCGTCGTTCTCGGTCTGCTTGCCGGCCTCGTGGCCGGTCCCCAGGCCACGGGCGTGACCGAGCCGCCGGCGTCGTCCCGCGCCGCCGCTCCGCCGACGCGGGGCTCCCCGCCGGCATCCGCGCCGGAATCTCCCGCGCCCACGAGGGATTCCCCGTCGAAGACCACTCCGGTCTCCGCGCCGGGAACGGCGCCGGGGCCGGAGAAGTGGACGCCGCCCCTGAGCACCAGGGGCCGCTACATCGTCGACGCCGACGGCGACCGCTTCAAGCTGAAGTCCGGCAACTGGCATGGCGCGAGCGGCACTTGGACCGGCTCCGGAGACCCCGAGGACCCGGCGAACCACCACTCCGGGGAGAACTCCGGCCGGATACCGCTGGGACTGGACCGTACGCCGATGAAGGAGATCGTCGCCGGGTTCGGCGAACTCGGCCTGAACAGCGTCCGCCTCCCCTTCTCCAACGAGATGATCCACGACGAACACCCGGTCTCCGACGCCTCGGTGGCCGCCAATCCGTTGCTGAAGGGCAGGACGCCGCTCCAGGTCTACGACGCGGCCGTGGAGGCCCTCACCGACGCCGGCTTCGCCGTGATCCTCAACAACCACACCAACACGACGCGTTGGTGCTGCGGCGTGGACGGCAACGAGCGCTGGAACGCCAGCCAGACGACCGAGACCTGGGAGAACGACTGGCTGTTCATGGCCCGCCGCTACGCGAAGAACCCCCGCGTCGCCGGCGCCGACCTCTACAACGAGGTGCGCCGCTCGGCGCTCGACGACCCCAACTGGGGCCAGGGCGACAGCCACGACTGGTTCGCCGCGTCACAGCACCTCGGGGACCGCATCCTCCAGGAGGCCGATCCGGACCTGCTCGTGATCGTCGAGGGGATCAACTGGACCGGCCTTCCCATCGACGGCCTCCCACACGGCCGCCCCACCCTCGAACCCGTCCAGCGCCTCTCCCACACGCTCGTGCGCTCCGGAAAGCTCGTCTACTCCGCGCACTTCTACGGCTACACGGGACCGAACCACAGCGGCGCCACCGGCATCGGCGAGACCTCCGACCCCCGCTACCGCGACTTCGGCCGCGCCGAACTGTACGACGTGCTGCGGCGGCAGGCCTTCTACGTCGCCTCGCAGCAGGACCGGCACTTCACCGCGCCCGTATGGATCAGCGAATTCGGGGCCGGCGGCCCGGAGGAGACCGACGGGAAGGAGCGCGCCTGGTTCCGCAACTTCACCGCCTTCCTCGCCGAGACGGACGCGGACTTCGCGTACTGGCCGCTCGTCGGCTGGAACGAGAAGGGAAGCGACAACGGCTGGGGCCTGCTGCGCTGGGACTCCGCGGGCCGGCGCACCGGCGTCCTCGACGGCGGCGACTGGCGGGCCGGAGCCTGGAAGCGCCTCGTGAACGCGCCCGCGCGCACGGGCGCGATACCCGCCACGGACCGCTGGTCGATGCTGAGCCCGGACCACGGGGACTTCGTCGCGTCCCTGCGGATGCGCGAGCAGGGCGACTGGGACAGCGGAGGGCGCAAGGCAGCGTGCCCGGACGACCAGCGGCTGATCGGTCTCAGCCACACGGGCGCGAGAGGGCTGTGCACCGACACCGACGCCCGCGGCCTGTCCGCGCCCGGCGGCGCCCACGAGGTGGTCACCGACGAACGCCACGTGGAACCGGGGCAGGACTGGGCGAGCGGATACACCAAGTTCCAGTGCCCGTCCGGCCGGTTCCTGACCGGCTACAGCGTGCGGGGGGCAGCGGTGTCCTCGGCCCTGTGCACCGAGGCGAAGCACGCGCTCGGCACCGGCGGCAGGACCGTGTGGTTCGACCGGTCCGACGCCCGCCCGCCGGACGCGAAGGGCGGCGACTTCGCACACGGCCACCTCAAGGGACAGTGCGCCGACGGCGAGTACGCCGCCGGAATCGCCTTCACCCGCCGCGCGGGGTCGTCGGGATCTCCGTCGGCCCTGCTGTGCAGGGATCTGAACTGACGGCCCTGACAGGCGAATTCGCGTCCCCGGCCGGATTCGCGTGCGCCCGGTGCCCGCCGGCGCCCGGCCGCACCGGGTGAGCGACGCGACCGCGTCCCCCGCGAATCCTGCGCGGGGGACGCCGTCCGCTGCGTCCGGGCCGTCCGTCCGTGGTGCGCGGCGCTCAGGCCGGCAGGTGGTTGGAGTGGGAGGCCCGGCGTGCGGCGTCCAGGAGGGCCTGGATCCGGCAGTCGACCTGGTCGGGGTCGGTCACGGGCGTCGAGAACGACACCCGGGCGTCGCGATGCATGCCGGGATACTCGAGGCGCAGCGTCAGGCCGTAACGGTCCAGAGCCACCGGAACGGCGCGCACCATGCCGCGGTCGGGCCGCGGCCGCACGAGACGCAGCAGCAGCGGGATCGACTCGCCGTGGCCGTCGAGGAGATGCATCAGCATCGCGGCCTCGCAGGTGGCCAGCGGGTCGGGGGCGAGCTCCTGCAATTCCTCCAGCGTCACGTACGAGCGTCCGCGGGAGTCCTCCAGGACCGCCTGCCCGAACTCCATGCACGTGCTCCCGCTCCCGCTGTCGTACGGGGCCGGAAGCAACCCCGTCACGGTGACTCGGGCGCGCAGCCGCTCCCGTACCGGCGTGGGGGCGACGTCGGTCAGCTCCAGTCTCACCGGGATGCGCAACTCGCCCTCGGGGAGGGGGATTTCGGACGGCGCGTGGAGGTGGACGTTGCCCGTCGAGTCGTGGAGCCGGTGCACTTCGGCGTGGACTCCGTCGCTCACCACCGTCATCGAATGAGCCGAGGCAAGGATCGACCGCACGCGTTCGGCGGGCGTGGGCTCTGTGACGCGGGGGCGGAAGGGGCGCATCTCAGTCCTCCAGGGTCTGCGGTCGGGCTGGGCGTGTGACCACTCGGACGTGGCGTGCTTAGGTTAGGCTAACCTAAGCACGAGAACCCTGTATCTCTGAAGTGCATCTCCGGCGGTGCGTGCCGCAGTCACGTCAAGGAGGCGACAGATGGCGCGAGTTCCGAAGGTCCTGGCCGAGTACGCGCAGCGCCGCGGGTTCGCCGCAGAGGTGACCGCCGTCGAACGACCCTCTCCCTCGCTGCTGCGAATCGCCTTCCACAGCCCTTCGTTGCGGTCCCGGGACGTCTCCCCGTGCGATGTCACCGCCTTCCGCGTGGGAGAGAACGACTTCCGCCACTACACGCCCGAGTCGCACGATCCCGACGCCGGGACGGTCACGGTCGTGGTCCACGACCACGGCCGGACCGACGCCCCCGGACTCAGCCTGATCGAATCGCTCGCGCCGGGCAGCGAAGTCGTCTGGTGCGGGCTGGACTCCGCGAGAGGCTTCCGCTGGACCTCGCCCTCCGCGGCGCTGGCCATGGGGGACGCGAGCACCCTTGGACTGATGGCTGCACTGACCGAGCAGGCGAACGCCGAGAGCACGCGACTGCTCGTCGCCGTGGAGACCGAGCCGCCGGACCGCGAATACGTCACCGGGCTGCTCCCCGAGGCGGTCGTACTGCCCGCGGCCGAGGAGCCCGGCGCCGCCCTGGACGAGTGGCTCGGCGAAGCCGGTGAGCGCATCCGCTCGCTTGCCCCCCGGGTCGCCTATCTCGCCGGGCACGGCGGCTCGATACAGCGGCAGCGCCAAGCGCTGCGCACGCGCCACGGGCTCGACCGGCGTGCCGTACGCACCCAGCCGTACTGGGCGACCGGCCGTACCGGACTGTGAACTCGCGCGGCCGGGCCCGCGGTTGGCGGTCGGTCGGCACGGCGATTCGGGGCCGCCACGCGATTGACGATCGGCACGCGATTCACGATCGGCAGGCAGGCGTCTGCCGAACTCCGGTCCCGCAGCGGGGACTTGAAGTCTTGC
The DNA here is from genome assembly GCF_012726265.1 of Streptomyces sp. HNM0575. GTDB lineage: Bacteria > Actinomycetota > Actinomycetes > Streptomycetales > Streptomycetaceae > Streptomyces. Next base: position 367,020 of record NZ_JAASAG010000001.1, read on the forward strand.
AACGGGCGCCGACCGGTCCGCCGGTCGGTCCGCCGCCCGGCCGGGGCCAGGCCGGGACCCGGACCGGGACGCACACCGCGCCGGGCGGCGGACGACGGGCCCCTGCCCTCGGCGCCGCCCCCGACGACCCGTCAGCCGTCCGTCGAGGACCTGATCTCCCGTGTGCGCAGCCAATTCCCGGCTTCCGGAGGATCGCCGCACGCCCCCGGCTAGGCTGACCCGCCTATGCACCCGTTGCGCACCGGTCGTTCGCGGCAAGCCGCGGCGCGACGCCCCCGAGGCACCGCCGCGGCGGTTCTCGTGGCCGCCGTCGGGCTTTCGGTGACGGCAGCGTCGTTGACCGGCTGCGCCTCCGACACCGGAGCGCGCGACGAGGGAGCGGCCTCCCGCCTGTCGCCGCCGGCCAGCGCTTCGCCGCTGTGGCCCGGCAGTTCACCGTCCGCGGCGCCCGCGGCGCCGGAACTGAGCCCGTACCCGCCGGTCAAGGGCGTCGCCGTGCCCGCGGACGGTCTCAAGGGCCTGCCGGTCAGGGAGCTGCTGGAGAACGACCCCAACGTGCCCGATCTGGTCCGCAAGCTGATGCAGGACTGCCGCGGCAGCGCCTGCTCCCAACGCAGCCCCGTCTACCGGGACTTGACCGGTGACGGTCGAGACGAGGTCATCGTGGCCGTGGACGCCGCGAGGATCGGCCAGACCCTGCTCAGCGTCTACCGGGCCTCCGGCGGACAGGTCAGACCGGTGCTGAGTCACTGGGGAGAGCCGGGGCTGACCGGCGAGACCATCGGCAGGGACCTGGTGATCACGGCGACCGGCAGGGAGGGCCCGTACACCACCAGATACCGCTGGAACGGCAAGGTGCTCGCCGCCGTCGCCGCGCAGAACCCGCAGAACCCGCAGAACCCGCAGAACGCGCAGAACCCGCACGAGCCGCAGGCCCCCGCCGAGCCCTCGGCGCAACACCCCGACTCCCCGGCTCCGGAACCGGCGCGATGACGGCGCCCGCGGACCCGCAGCCGCAGCCGTACCCGCGGCCCGGCCCCGCGCCCGAGCCGTCGGCCGCGGCGGTGACCGAGGCGCACATCCTGCTCGTCGAGGACGACGAGGTGATCCGCTGCACCGTGTGCATGGCACTGGAGCGGTACGGCTTCACCGTCTCGACCGCCGCCGACGGCCTCACCGGGCTGGAGGTCTTCCGCGAACGGCGGCCCGACCTGCTGCTGCTGGACGTCATGCTCCCCGAGCTCGACGGCATCGGGCTGTGCCGCCGGATACGCGAACTGAGCCTGGCGCCCGTGCTGATGATGTCGGCGCGCGGTGACGCCCTCGACATCGTCGCCGGCCTCGAAGCGGGCGCCGACGACTACGTGGTGAAGCCGTGCGAGAGCCCGGTGCTCGTCGCGCGGATACGTTCGCTGCTGCGCCGGGCCTCCTTCCCGCCCGTCGCGGGACGCGAGGGACCCGGACCCGCACCCGGACGTCAGCGGCCGGCACCCCCGCCGCGCACCCTCGTCTTCGGCGACCTGACCATCGACACCCTCGGCATGGAGGTGCGCCGGGCCGGAGCGCCGCTCGCCCTCACCCCGACCGAACTGCGCCTGCTGCTCGTACTCGCCGCGTCGCCCGGTGTGGTGCTGGAGCGCCGCACCCTGCTCGACCAGGTCTGGGACCACGCCTGGCACGGCGATACGCGCGTGGTCGATCTGCATGTGCAGCGGCTGCGGGCGAAGATCGGCGCCGAACGCATCGAGACCGTACGCGGGTTCGGCTACAAGCTGCGACGCTGACGATGCGGCTGAGGGCGACGGGCGGAGCGCAAGGGGCCACCGGGCCGCCCCGCGCGCTGCGCCGGCGCATCGCGGGCCTGGTGACCGCTGCGACCTTCGCCGTCGCCGTCGCGGTCGGCGTGCTGGTGCACCACGCCTCGTGGGACCGGGAGTTGTCGCAGGCGCGGGAGGCCGCCCGCACCACCCTGGACCGTGCCGCCGTCGGCTACGAGCGCACCGGCACCGTGCGCGGCTCGGGCGCCACGCTGGATCCGCGCGGGCTGCCCTCCGGGTTGCGCGCACTGGTACGCGAGGGCCACCGGGGCACGCAGTTCTCCTCCGGAGCCGAGGCGGGCGCGGGTGGGGGCGCGGGTGCGGCTGCGGGGCGCGGCGGTCCCGCGATGTGGGCGGCGCGGCCCGCGGGCCGCCAAGTGATCGCCGTACGCCTCGACATGACAGCGGCGGTCCGCAACCTCGACGCGCTGGACCGGAACATCGTCCTCGCGGGACTCCTGACCACGGCGGTCGTGCTGCCCCTGGGAGTGCTGACCGCGGGGCGGATGAGCCGCAGGCTCCGCGCGGCCGCGGGCATCGCACGGCGGATCGCCGCGGGGGATCTCGACGCCCGGGTCTCCGGAGGCCCGGCCGCCGTACGGCCCCACGACGAGATCGCCGAGATCTCCGGTGCCGTCGACTCGATGGCCGCGGCCCTTCAGGAACGGCTGCGCAGCGAGCAGCGGTTCACCGCCGACGTGGCGCACGAGCTTCGTACGCCCCTGATGGGTCTGGTCACGGCGGCCGAACTGCTCCCGGAGGGGCGGCCGTCGGAGTACGTACGCGACCGTGTACGGGCGCTCAGCACCCTCATCGAGGACCTGCTGGAGATCTCACGGCTGGACGCGGGGGCCGAGCACGCCGATGCCTCGCTGTGCGGCGTGGCGGCCCTCGTCGAGAACGCGGCCCGGCGCACCGGACTGTCCGTCGACGTCGTCACGGCGGGCGGCGGCGGACAGCCCACTGGCGACGGCGGCACCACTTCCGACGGTGACGGCACCGGCGGCGGCACCACTTCCGACGGTGACGGCACCGGCGGCGGCACCATTGCCCACGGCGACTCGAAGGTGTGGACGGACCCGCGCAGGCTGGAGCGCATCGTGGCCAACCTGTTCGTCAACGCCCACCGCCACGGCAGGCCGCCCGTGCTGGCCGAGGTTGCGGCCGACGGAAGGACGGTGACCGTGCGCGACCACGGCCCCGGATATCCGGCGGACCTGCTGGACTCGGGGCCGCAGCGGTTCCGTACCGGAGTGCGCGAGCGAGGCAGGGGTCACGGCCTCGGCCTGACCATCGCCATGGGGCAGGCCGAAGTCATCGGCGCGGCGCTCGAGTTCGGCAACGCGCCGGACGGCGGTGCGGTCGCCACACTCCGGCTCCCCGACCGCGGGGAGCCCGCCGGACCTGACGCGGAGCCCGAGCCGCACGCGCAGTCCGGGCCACCGCCGCAGCCAGAGCCCGAGCCGCACTTGCAGTCCGAGCCGCACTTGCAGTCCGAGCCGTACGGGCAGCCCGAGCCGTACGGGCCCGGCGGCCCGGACGCCGCCGCGCCCGGCGACCGCCCGCCGGAGCCGCGGCCGATACACGGCTGATACGTCTTCGAGCGGCGGCAGAGGCCCGGCCCCGGGCCGCGCAAGATCTTCGCCGCCCACGATGGCGCCATGCGGATCAAGCGGCTCAGGCCCGCCCACCCCGGAAGGCACGCGCAGGGAGCGGCACGAGGGCGGCACGGGCAGGGGAGAGGGAGAGAGGGGAGAGCGGCCGGGGCGGACCGCTCCCGCAGCGGACTGCGCCGGCTCCTCTCCTGGCGACGGCTGCTCGCCCTCGCCCTGACGCTCCTGACGGGCACGGCCGGCGCCTTCGCCGTCCTGTACGCCGTCATCGACGTCCCGCTGCCCAACGAGCAGGCCGAGGCCGATAGCAACGTCTACCTGTACCGCGACGGGACGCGGATCGCCCGCACCGGCGAGGTCAACCGCGAATCGGTGCCGCTGAAGAGGGTGCCGAAGGGCGTGCGGTACGCGTTCGTCGCCGCCGAGGACATGTCCTTCTACGACAGTCACGGCGTCGACCCCGTCGGCATGGCCCGCGGAGTGTTCAGCACGCTGACCGGGCAGGGCACGCAGGGCGGCTCGACCATCACGCAGCAGTACGTGAAGAACTACTACCTCAGCCAGGAGCGGACCGTCACCCGCAAGGTGAAGGAGATGGTCATCTCCCTGAAGGTGGACGGCCAGGAGACCAAGGACGACATCCTCGCCGGGTATCTGAACACCAGCTACTTCGGCCGCCTCGCCTACGGGATACAGGCCGCGTCCCGCGCGTACTACGGCAAGGACGTCGAGGACCTGACGGTCGCGGAGGGCGCCTACCTGGCGGCGCTGGTGCAGGCACCCAGCCAGTACGACTGGGCCGTCGCGACCCCGGAGTCCCGGAAGCTGGTGCGCAGGCGCTGGCGCTACGTGCTCGCCAACATGACCGAGATGGGAGTCCTCGACCGGGCGGAGCAGCGCCGGATGCGCTTCCCCGCACCGCGCGCGCCGGAGCCCCCACGGGGACTCGGCGGACAGGACGGCTACCTCGTCGACGCCGCCAACCGGGAGCTGGCCGAGGCGGGCGTCAGCGAACAGCGCCTCGCAGCCGGGGGCTGGACCGTCACGCTCAACATCGACCCCGGGCGGCAGCGCGCGCTGGAACGCGCCGCCGACGGCCGGGCCGACGGCCGCGCCGACGGCGCGCGGGACCCCAAGTCGCCCGCCGCGCAAGCCGGTACGCAGACCGGAGCCGTCTCGGTGAGCCCCCGCAGCGGCAGGGTGCTGGCCCTCTACGGGGGCCGCGACTACGCGAAGCACTACCTCAGCAACGCCACCCGCACCGACTACCAGGCGGGCGCCGCCTTCGCCCCGCTCACCCTCGCGGCGAAGCTGGAGCACGGCGACGAGGCCCGTACACCGGCCGGCCACGCCCGTGACGTCAAGCGCACCGCGGTCGCCCTGGGCATGGACCCGGAAGCGAACGGCTTCACGACCCGGCCGCGCACCCTCTCGCTCGGCCTCATGGGCACCAGCGCCCTGGAGCTCGCCGGTGTCTACGCCACGCTCGGCAACGACGGCACGAAGGTCACGCCCGCGGTCGTCCGGTCCGCCCGTCGCGGCACGGAGAGCGTGGAGCTGCCGCACGCCACGGGCGGCACCGCGGTCAGCGCGAAGACGGCACGGGCGGTGTCGGCGAGCCTCAGCACGGGCCTCGTCCCCGGCGGCGCGGGGGGCGGCAGGACCGCCGGGCTGCCCTCGGCCGCGCGTTCCCTCTCCGCCGTCTCGGCCGTCTCCGGTGCCTCCGACGACGGCAAGGCGGCGTGGTACGTCGGCAGCTCGCGACGGCTGGTCACCGCAGTCGGCACGTTCGGCGAGGATCCGAAGACCCGCGAGCAGCGGACGCTGGACGCCGCGGCCCGAAAGGCCCCCGCCGCGATCTGGTCCTCGTTCCTGGGCGAGGCCGCGGCGGCGGGGCAGTGGCGGCCCGGGACGGACGCCGTGCCGCCCGGCGAGACCGCCCCCGTGACGCGGCGCTGATCTGCCCGTGCGGTGCAGCTTTCGGGGCATGGGAACCAGAAGACTTCGCCATCGCCCCCCACAGAAAATCTGTTACGGCCAGAGTAGACATGAGGGCTTGCCGGGGTTAGGGTCTTGCCTCGTAGCCAAGAGGTCGAGAAGGCACGGCAGATGACGAACTGCCGTGGAGACAGGACCAGCAGGTTGCGGCACGGCGGTGGAGCGGCGGGGCCGGAAGTGATCGGCACCCTCGCTGACCGCCGGGCACCGCGGCTCACCAGGGGCCGCAGGAAGCACGCAGCCGGGCAGGTCGACAGCAGGAAGAGAAAGCAGAGGAAAGAAGAAGAAAGAAGGAGGCAGGCGCCATCAGGATCGCCCGGGCAGGAAGTCCGCCCGGGTACCGCAGACCCCGGATTGGAAGGTGGTCCCCGGTCACGCAGCTGCGATCCCCGTACCCGTCCTTTCAAGCGGCGGTGCGGAAACAGAACACCGGCCAAGTGACAGCCGGTAGATGGTGTTGATTCCCTCGGGGCCCTGGTACCGCACGGTGCCAGGGCCCCTCGACGCGTTTTCACGAGAGGTGCAAGTGGCCGCAGACAATCCCGACTCCCCGTCGAGCAATCTCGACGACGACGACTACCCCGCCTTCACGATGGGCCGGGCCGCCGAAATGCTCGACACCACGCCCGCGTTCCTGCGAGCCGTGGGCGAGGCGCGCCTGATCGTTCCGCTCCGCTCGGAGGGCGGACACCGCCGCTACTCCCGCTACCAACTGCGACTTGCCGCCCGGGCCCGCGAACTGGTCGATCAGGGAACCCCCGTTGAGGCGGCCTGCCGCATCATCATTCTCGAAGACCAGCTCGAAGAGGCCCAGCGCATCAACGAACGGCTGCGCGACCCGGAGACCCGGTCGGAGCCGACGGCCGACGCCTGCTAGCCGCCGCCCGGGAGGGCCGGTCGGTCGCCGTCCCGGCGGCGTTCGCCGGCGAATGCGTGGGCCGACCGGATATGGATACCTCTTCTCGCCGTCGCAGAAATGCAGTTGATGCGCGGTAAGGATTCTTGCCCCGGCCGGTGCGGCGGGGGACGTGGCGTACTCCCCGGGATTGACCGTGCTACGGTTGCGCCAGTTGCAGTTGGTTCCCAGGACTTCAAATGCCTCTCCGGCGCCCGCCGTTGAGCATGCGTTTTTTCCGGTACCCCGGAGGGGAAATCATCGCAGCGACGCCGGACCGCAGAGTGCGGACTCCGGGCACTGCCCCCCAAGGGAGATTCAATATGGCATCTGGCACCGTGAAGTGGTTCAACTCGGAAAAGGGTTTCGGCTTCATCGAGCAGGACGGCGGCGGGCTCGACGTGTTCGCCCACTTCTCGAACATCGCCGCCTCCGGTTTCCGTGAGCTTCAGGAAGGCCAGACGGTGAACTTCGACGTCACGCAGGGCCAGAAGGGCCTCCAGGCCGAGAACATCGTTCCCGCCTGACGCTGACGCAGGACGAGCTGGGGCACACAACGTGTGTCCCAGCTCTCTCCATTTCTCACCTGCCCGTTTCGACGGGCCTCCCACGAAGGCCACCGCGCGGCGGATCCACTGCCGCAGCACCGATTCGTGGGCCGGAAGAAACCCGCCCCACGGGCCCGCACCCGTACGACGGCCGGAGTTCTCATCATCGGCCGCCCGGTGCATTTTTCACGGGTAATCAGGGGCCACAGTCGTTCCGGTAATTTCCGTTTTTCTTCGGCTCGATCTTGCGAATCCTCGTGCGGCTCACTACTGCCGCCAATTCCTCGATACGTGCCGCATCGAGGAAGGTTCTGCATGAACCGCACTGTTCGCACCGACACCGCCGACCCCTCCCGCTCCCGCGGGAAGGCCGCCACCGGATCCGGCCGCAACCGCAGCCGTCCGGCGGGGACGGCCCGACGCGGCGCCCCCGTGCGTACGGCCAAGACCGGACGTCCGGACGGCCGGCGGCCCCGCGCCGGGGCCTCGCAGGAGTTCGCGCTGCCCGTCACAAGCAGGGCGCCCCTGCCCGCCGTCGAGACGTTCGCCGAGCTCGACCTGCCCGGTCCCCTCCAGGCCACGCTCCGTGCCCAGGGCGTGAGCGAGCCCTTCCCGATCCAGGCCGCGACGCTGCCCGACGCCCTGGCCGGCCGGGACGTCCTGGGGCGTGGACGCACGGGCTCCGGAAAGACCCTTGCCTTCGGCCTGGCCATGCTGGCCCGTACGGCCGGGCAGCGTGCCGAGCCCCGGCGGCCGCTGGCGCTCGTCCTCGCCCCCACCCGGGAGCTGGCTCAGCAGGTGACGGACGCGCTCACCCCGTACGCCCGGTCGTTGCGGCTTCGGCTGACGACGGTTGTCGGCGGGATGTCGATCAGCCGTCAGTCGCGCTCGTTGCAGGCCGGAAGCGAGGTCGTCATCGCAACTCCCGGTCGCCTCAAGGACCTTGTCGAGCGGGGCGACTGCCGGCTGGACCATGTGGCCGTCTCCGTTCTCGACGAGGCGGATCAGATGGCCGACATGGGCTTCATGCCCCAGGTGACCCACCTGCTCGACCAGGTGCGGCCCGGCGGGCAGCGGCTGCTCTTCTCCGCCACCCTGGACCGCAACGTCGATCAGCTGATCCGCCGTTATCTGGCCGACCCGGTGGTCCACTCCGTCGACCCCTCGGCAGGAGCGGTCAGCACGATGGAGCACCATCTGCTGCACGTGCACGGCGACGACAAGCACGCCACCACCACTCGGATCGCCGCGCGCGACGGACGGGTGCTCATGTTCCTGGACACCAAGCGTGCGGTGGACCGGCTGGTCAAGGACCTCCTGGCCGTGGGGGTGCGCGCCTCGGCCCTGCACGGCGGCAAGTCGCAGGCCCAGCGCAACCGCACTCTCGCCCAGTTCAAGACCGGCGGCACGACCGTGCTGGTGGCCACCGACGTCGCGGCCCGCGGCATCCACGTCGACAACCTCGACCTCGTGGTCAACGTCGATCCGCCGGCCGACCACAAGGACTACCTGCACCGCGGCGGCCGCACCGCCCGCGCCGGCGAGTCCGGCACCGTCGTCACCCTGGTCCTCCCCGGCCAGCGCCGCAGTATGAACCGCCTCATGTCGGACGCCGACATCATCGCGCAGGTGACCAGGGTCCGCTCCGGCGAAGCCGAACTGAGCCGCATCACCGGCGCCCGGGAGCCCTCGGGCACCCCCGTCGTCCTCGCTGTCCCGTCCGCCGGGAACTCCCGGGGAGCCGGCCCGTCCCGGCGCCGCGGACGGCGGAGCCGGTCCGCGCAGGAGCGCCGCCGTTCCACCGCCCACTCGGCCGCGTAGCCCCACCTGCGTCCGAAAGCCCACGTGTTAGCGCGGACAGGCCTCGCACAGCCCGCGAACCGCAGCCCGCGAACCGCAGGCGGCGAACCGCAGGCGGCGGAGGCCCTGTCGGGGTCACGCCCGCCACATCGCCGCTACCGCCTCGGGCCCGCGAGGGCGTAGGCCGTCGTACCGCCGGCCGCGAGGGCCAGGGCCGTCCAGGTCCCGGCCGTCGTGCCGGGTGGCAGCAGCATCCACGTCATCACCTGCATCGGCACGTCCGCCGAGGGCGGCGCGACGAGCGTGAACGCAAGCCAGGCGACCGGCAGCGTCCACGCGTGCCGCGCTCCGAGCAGTACCGCGCCGGCGGCGGCGAGTCCCGTCAGCCCCGCGCTGTCCCGTACGACGAACGCGAGGGCTGCCAGGTCCTCGCCCAGCGACTGCACGGCCGTCAGCGCGGCGGCGACGACCGCGCCGATCAGCAGCACGTGCACCGTCCTGCGCGGTACCCAGCGGATCGCGGCCGTACGGTCCAGCGCGACGTCCTGACCGCCGAGACCGATCGAGCCCGCCGTGGCCCCCATGGTGAGGGCCAGCGCGGGCAGCCGCGGATCGGACGGGCCCGCGTGGCCGTCCCGGGCGAGTGCCCACACCGCCGCCGCGCTGATCACCACCGCGGCGAGCGAGGCGGGCACCTGCCGCGAGCGGGCGTACAGCAGAGCCCATCTCACCGGGATCCACCGCCTGCCAGCACGTCGAGCACGTCGATGTCGCAGGAGAGCGCCGCGGAGTGCAACGCCGCGATGCGCGCACGCTGTCGGTCGCGCGGCAGGGCCTTGAGCTTCTTCCACACGGGGCGGGCCTTTGCCATCTGCTCGGCCGGAGAGTAGTACGCGTCGTGGAGCGGCTTGAGGTCCCCGAGGACCCAACTCGCCGCGATGCTCTGCGCGGTGAGCTCTTCGAGCGTGCCGCTCTCGTTCGCGCTACGGGCGAGGCACGTCGGCGCGATGCCCACGGCGACCAGGGAACGGGTCAGCTCCTCGTCCTTCGCGGAGTCGAACACCTTGTCCTCGAAGTCGACGAGCACATGCTCGCGGGACCGTGGCGCGGGATCGCCGATCCCGCGCAGGGCGGTGCTCTCCCGCACCGAATCCGGCGCCTGGCCGCGCGGCAGGGCTCCGTGCAGCAGCCGCAGCGCCTTCCGGCCGGGATCCGCGAGTCCGGCCAGCCGCGCCTGGTGCGTCCTCGTCACGCACACCGGCCCGTCGCACACCGGGGCCGCGGCCTCCTTGTCGACGACGTACGTCTGCCGCGGGGCGGAGGGGAGGACGAGCAGGGCGAGCGCCGCGCCCCCCAGAACGGGCGTCAGGGCGAGCAGCCGGACGCGCGGGGTCGCGGCGACCAGCAGCGCGAAGCCCGTCCCGGCCATGCCGAGGAGCCACAGCGTCTGCCCGAGATGTACGGAGACGGACGGGGTCAGCAGCACCTGGCGCGCCCCGTCCACCGCCGGCGACAGCAGCGTGACCCGGTTCGGCAGCGAGCCCGACGGCACGGCCGGGTCCGTCGACAGCCGCAGCAGCGCCGTTAGGAGAAGAGCGCCCACGGTCAGTACGGGCGGAGTGAGCACGGACGGCAGGGCCCGCGCGACGCCCATGCCCAGCACGGCGCCCGCGACGAGGGCGAGACCCGCCACCAGCGAGATCGGCAGCCAACCCAGGTGTGTGTACGCGGTGTTCGAGAGCACCTGGACCCCGCCCGTGAGGACGACGAGCGCGAAGCCCGTCGCCAGCGTGAGCGCCGACGAACCCGCCAGCACGGCCGCCCGGTGCCAGGCGGGACGCGGTGTGCTCGTCAGCAGTTCGGACATCCCCGAGCGGTGGTCGCGCAGCCCTTGCAGCGCCCCCAGCCCGACGGCGAGCGGCCACAGGTAGTTCAGCAGGCCGCGGGTCCACAGGGCCATGGACGTCCACTGCGCCGTCCACCGCGCGGTGCCGTTCCACCACGGACCGCTCAGTCCGTACAGCAACGCCAGCGCGCTCACCAGGATCACGGCCCCGGCCCAGGGGGCGACGGACCTTCTCGACTCGGTACGCAGAACCCGTACGTTCACCAAGTGCCCCTTTCCTGCGCGGAGTCGAGGAGCAGCGCCGAGTAGCCGCGCTCCAGCGGGCTGTCGCCCACGTGCTCGGGGCCGCCCGCAGCGGCCAGGTCGTCCGGGGTGCCCTGGAAGCGCAGCCGGCCCTCGGCGAAGAGCACGACGTCGGTGCAGGCGGCGGCGACGTCCTCCACCAGGTGGGTCGAGACGACCACGCAGGTGTCCGCGCCCAGTTCCTGGAGCAGTTCGCGGAAGCGCAGCCGCTGCGCCGGGTCCAGTCCTGCCGTCGGCTCGTCCAGCAGCAGTATCGACGGGTCGTTGACGACGGCCTGGGCGATGCCCACGCGCCGCACCATGCCGCCCGAGAGGGTCTTCATCCGGTCGTCGGCGCGGTCCGCGAGGCCCACGCGCTCCACGGCGCGCTGCACGGCCGCGGGGATGTCCGCCTTCGGCACCTCCTTCAGCCACGCCATGTACTCGACGAACTCGCGCACCGTGAAGCGCTTGTAGTAGCCGAACTCCTGTGGCAGATAGCCGATTCGGCGGCGCAGCGCACGGTGCGCCTCGCCCGTGCCGCCGGCGGGCTCCCCGAGCAGTTCCAGGCTGCCGGCCGCGGGACGCAGCACCGTCGCCAGTGCCCGTATGAGGGTGGTCTTGCCCGCCCCGTTGGGTCCGAGGAGGCCGTGTACGCCGGTTCCCAGCGACAGGTCGAGCCCGTCGACGGCCATCCGTTTCGCGCCGACCCGTACCTTCAGGCCCGTTGCCCGGATATCCCAGGCGTAGGCCTTCGGTGCGACGTCAGCCGCGCTCACCGCGCGCATCATCTGTTTCCTCTCCTGTGTCAACGATCGGTTCCCAGCACGGAGTAGGCGCCTCTGCGGGCGACCACGACGCCGGTGCCGAGCGCGAGGAGCAGTCCCCACACGGGCATGCCGTCCGGCTGGAGGACGAAGGCCGTACGGCCGGTGGCCAGCGTCGGCGCCAGGACCACGGCGGCCCACACGACCACCAGGGCGGCGCAGGCGCGCGTCACGCCGACGACGGTGCTCAGCGCCAGCGCGGCCGAGGTGAAGGCGAGAGCGGGCAGCAGCCACTGCCCCGCTCCCACCCCCGTCGCCCAACCGCCCACCAGCAGCGGGGGGATGACGACGGCGAGCACGGCCGCGGTGCGCCGCAGCACCAGTTGCAGCCCGGCTCTCGGCGCGGAGGCCGTCAGTTCGTACGCCGGGTCCAGGCCGCGCGACCAGGACGCCGCGACTCCGCACACGGGCAGCAGCGGTGCGAGCAGCAGCACCAGCGGCTCGTCCCCCAGGCCCGGACGGACTCCGGAGACGTCCAGCAGCAGCGCGATCAGCGTCACGCTCACCGCCATGACCAGCCACGGCACCATCACCGGCGTCATCCACGCCGACAGCCGTCCCGACCAGCGGCGCCTCGGCGGCGTCGGGACGGCCGTGGCCAGCCGGGGCTCCAGCTCGGACCACACGGTGCCGACGAGCGACGCGACCGCGGGCGCCTCGGACGTGACGGCGGCCGAGAGCCGGTCGCGGCACGCCCCGCACTTCTCCAAGTGGGCCTCCAGGGCCCACACTTCGTCGGCGGCGATGTCCGAGTCGCCACGCGCGTAGGCGTCGATGATCCGCATCGACGCGTGTTCCGGGCTCATGCCAGCGCCTCGCGTGCACGGGTCTTGACCGTGCCCTCGGGCAGTCCGAGCAGGACGGCGGTCTCCCGTACGGAGAGCCCGTCGAGCACCATGGCCTGCAACACCTGTCTGAGCTCCGGCGCGAGGCGCCGCAGCGCGTCCCCGACGTCGCCGCCGACGGTCGCGGCGAGCACCTCCTCCTCGGCGGCGGGCACCACGGTCTGCGAGGCGGCCGCGGGCGGCGGTCCCGCGTGATGGGCCCGGCGCCGGAAGGCGTCGACGAGGCGGCGTGCGGCGATCGTCCACAGCCAGCCGACGGCCGACCCTCCGACCGAGCTCCCGGCGAACGCACCCGCCGCTCGCCACACCGCCAGATACGTCTCCTGCATGACCTCGGCGACGATCTGCTCGTCCGCGCAGCGGCGGCGCAGCCGCACCGCCATCCACGGCGACGTGCGCCTGTACAGCTCCTCGAACGCGGCACGGTCGCCCCTGGCCACCAGGCGGACGAGTCGTTCCTCGTCCAGCTCGTGCAGCGCTGCCTTGACTGATCTCACACCTGCTAGACGCGGAGGGCGGACCGCGGGTTTTCCATTCGGTGTGATGCGCGTCACCCGGGAACGGGGCGCGCAGGCCGCCGCGATACGTCGCGGACGTGACCGGCCGGCGGACGTGACCTGCTAGCGGAGGTGACCGGCCGGCGGACGTGGACGTGACCGGCTAGATGTCGAGCCTGGCGAGGTGGTCGGCCGTGCGGCCGTGCCATTCGACGAGGAACAAGGTGGCGTCGTCGGCGGCCACGCCGCCCCGTGCGCGCTCCAGCGCGGTGGCAAGCCTGCGGGCGGTTTCGATGACGCCGCTGCTGGACGGGCCGATGTGCTCGATGGCGTCGATCAAGCGGGTTTCACGGAACTCCTGCCCTGAGGGCCCGCGTTCCTCGATGACGCCGTCGGTGAAGAACAACACCTGGTCTCCGCGCCGGAGTTGAGCCGCGGCGGTACGAGGGGCGGGGCGGCCGAAGCCCATGGGCAGCCGGTCCTCACTCTCCAGCCGCTCGATGACGCGGTAGCCCCTGATCAGCAGCGGCGCCGGATGACCGGCGTTGACCCACTGGAGATCTCCCGTGGAGACGTCCAGGCGCATCATCTGGGCCGTCACGAACTGCTCGGGCCCGAAGGTGCCGTTGATGCCGCGGTCCATCATCTCGTACAGCTCCCGCAGCCCGACGTCCGCACGCCGGCCACGGCGATGGGCTCCGAGGGCGAGGGTCGCCAGCAGCGCGGCCTCCAGCCCGTGCCCCATCGCGTCGATGATCGCCAGATGCAGGATGTCGTCGTTGAGCGCGTAGTCCAGGCTGTCGCCCGCCACGTCGAGCGCAGGTTGCAGGACGGCCGCGAGAGACACCTGCGGCGTGGACATCGCCAGCGGAGGAAGTTGCGCGTACTGGATCTCCGCGGCAAGGCTCAGCGGCCGGCCATGGCGGCGCGCTTGGAAGAACCGGTCCGTGTAGCGGGCCTTGGAGATCAGCATCTCCGCGACCAGGGCCCCCAGCCGCCGCAGGAGCCGCAGGTCGTCCTCGTCCAGGACGTCCATGGTGATCGACAGCACGCCGATCTCGTCGGCGCCGTTGACCAGCGGCACATGAACCCGCAGCCCGTCGGTCCGCCACTCCTCCACCATGCGCCTGGCGAGGAACGCCTCCCCCGCCGGCGAGGCGTCGACGGGCAGCGGCTCACCCGCCGTGAGTCCCCGGCCGCGCAGCGGCACCAACGTGCTCTGTCCGTAGTCCTGAAGGTGGATCGAGACGTCGCGGCCTCCGATCCGGGCCGCCTCCTCCGCCACCAGCGGGGGGATGAGCTGCGGCGGCATCTGGTGAGACCGGTCCAGCAGCTGTCCGAGCAGCCGCTCCCCGAACCCCTCCGAGCGATCCACCAGCTCCCGGCGGGAGCCGCGCCAGCGCTCATCCACTGGAGGCCCGCCTTCCCTCGCGGAACAGAACTCCTGTCCCGACCATCGCTCACGACGAGCGCGGGCACCTCCCGGGGATACGCCACATGAGTGACCCCTCTCCGTCCGGTGGTGCCCGCCACGGTTCACGCGGTGAGCCTCCCCTTGGCTCCAACCCGCCTCCGCCCAGCGGGACTTGGGGATGCGAGTGATCGATGCGGTTCGGGGGTATGGGGGTCGGGCGGTGGCAGGAAGCACGTGCTTCCGGACACGTGAGGCTCACGCGGCGATCCCGCGTCTTCGCGGGTCATGCCCCGGACATGCACGCATCGTGTGATGCGTCCCGATGGTCCCGATGGACCCGATGGAAAGGCGCCGACGCCATGAACAGACCCGCCTCCCGCAGCATCCTCCGTACCGGCCTCGTGCTGGGTGCCGCCGCACTGGCTTCGATCCCGCCGGCCACGGCGGCCGGCGCGGCCGAGCACTCGGCCGGGCACTCGGCGGGGCCGCGGGAGCCGGTCGCCGCGGCGCGGGCCGCGGACCAACACGGCTGCGCCGTCGTCTGGTTCGACCTGGGCGAGACCCTGGTGCACACGGCGGAGGACGACAGCACCGGCTATATGCCGGGCGCGGCGGCCTACCTGCGCGAGCTGCGGGAGCGGGACATCGAGGTCGGCCTGATCACCAACGTGCCGCCCTCCTGGGGCGAGACCGACGCCAAGCGCGCGGCGGCCCTGAAGAAGGAGGTCGACAAGGCCTGGAAGGGCTCAACTCCCTTCGCCTGGAAGGACTTCGGCGACCGGATCCTCACCCCGCGCACCGAGGCGGAGAGCAAGCCCGCGCCCGCGCTGTGGGAGCGCGCCAAGAAGAACGCGGACGGCTGCCGCCTCGTCTACCAGGCCGAGACCGCCGAGGAGACCGACGCCGCCGCCTCGCTCGGCTACGTCGCCTACCAGGTCGGGCAGCCCGGCCGCCCCGCCTTCCTGCCCGCCCGGGTGATCGAGGACCTGGCCGACGGCTCCTGAGCGAGGGTCGCGAGCCGCGACGGCGACGCCGACGGCGATAGCGACGGCGGCGTACGGGAGTCTCTCCCGTACGCCTGCCGCGGCCCCGCCCGCACGCCCGTGCCCCGCACGCCCGTGCCCCGCACGTGCCGGGGGCGCGGGCGTGCGGGTCCTACGCCCCGGCCGCTGGGTGCGCGCCGGTCACGGCGTCCCGGGTGGCTGAGCCTCTGGTCGTGGTCGCCGTTGCGGTTGCGGTCCCGGCCGTGGTTGCGGTCGCGGTCGGTACGGCACGCTCGCGCCCCTGGTGCGCGGGGCCCGTCTCCCGGGTGGGGCCGGTCTCCCGGGTGGGGCCGGTCTCCGCCACCCGGCCTGCGGAGGCGGCGGGTGCCGACTTCCGCCTGCGCAGGACGAGTTGGAATGCGCCGAGCAGGACCGCGGTCGCCAGCGCGCTGTGCCAGAGCAGTTCGTCGAGATGCCCGGTGGAGAGGTACGCGCCCACGGCGACCGCCGCCAGCGCGCACACCGCCCGGTCCACGATCGACTCGACCGACAGCAGCGTGGTGCGCGGGGCGTCGGCCGGTACGGCGTCGTTGACCAGCTTGCGCTGCACCGGGTAGGCGAAGCCGGTCGCGGCGGCGAACAGGCAGAGCAGGGCGATCACCGTCCACGGCCCGCCGAGGGTGATGCCCGCCAGCGTGCCCGCGAGCGCGAGGCTGAGCACGGAGACCCAGGCCACAGGGCTCAGCCGGCAGCTGAGCCACTGGGGACGTGCCGAGCCCACGGCCTCCGCGACCGTCATGGCGGCGAGCACCCCGCCGTGTGAGGACTCTCCGATGCCGTGGTCGAGCAGGATCGGCTGGAAGAGGTTGACCTGGCAGATCCGGGACAGCGTGAAGACGCCCACGCCCTGCACCATCACCAGCGCCAGCCACGGTGAGGAGGCGACGCAGCGCAGCGCGGCCTTTGCCTCACGCAGCGAGGTGCCGCGTCCCCGGCGCCGTGCTCCCCGTACGCGACCCGCCTTGCCCGGTGAACTCGCCCCGGACGACGGCTCGTTACCGTCCCCGCTGTCCGTACCGGATCGCGGAGCCGCCAGCCGGGGCAGTGCCACGACACAGATCAGGGAGCCCGCCGCGCTCGCGGCGCTCAGCACATACGGGGCCGGATGCGCGAGCGCCATCAGCGGCCCGACCAGCGGCCAGCACACCACCTTCGCGGCGAGCCCCAGCGCACGCGCCGTGCCCTCGGCCTTCAGATAGTGCTCGTCGCACCCCTCGGCGCGCAGCGCGTCGTACAGATACGCGCTGGCGGCCCCCGAGGTGAGGGAGCGGCCCGCGGCGATCGCGAGGAAGTGCAGCAGGAAGCCGCCGTAGGACGGGCTGAAGACCGGTGCGAGGTTCGCCGCCGTCATCACGACGGCCCCTGCCCGCAGGCAGTTTCGGGCGCCGATGCGGTCGGCGATCAGCCCGGTCGGGATCTCGAAGAGGCAGAACGCGACGTAGTAGATGCTCTGGATGCCGAAGATCTGCCCGTCGGAGAGGCCCGCCTCCTTCTGGTACGCGTAGAAGACCGGCATCCACCACAGCAGGTTGAACAGCAGCTGGAAGCCGTAGTTGAGACGGATGATGCGGCGGGCGACGGGAGTGGGCACGGCGGTCGTCACGGCCGTCGTCACGGCCGTCTTCTCGTCGGTTGGCACGGCGGTCGCGGTGCCCGCGGTGGCGGCGGCCCGCGCGGCGGAGCCCCGGCGCAGGCGCGGCAGGCGGGCGCTCACAGCGCGTACGGACGGATCTGGACCAGGCGGAAGTCGCCCTGGTCGGTCAGCAGCCACTCGATGTCGAGCGGGGCGTCCACGTCGGGCGCGCTGAAGTGCGACTGCAACAGCCGCCCGGTCAGCGACAGGTCCGCGAGCCGGGACCGCATCCCGTCGGGCTGCCCCTCGATCGGCGAGCCCAGCGCGACCGTACGGCCGCCGCCCTCAACGGTGTTGTAGAGGTACTGATGCGGGAGGACCGATCCCTCGACGACCTGTTCCGGCGAGCCCGCCGAGCAGTTGAGGTAGACGTTGCGGAAGTCCTCGCGCCGGGTCGGGTTGCAGGTGACCAGGACGCCGCCGAGCGCGGCCGGGACGTACTCCTGGATGATCACGCCCATGTACGTGTCGTCCAGGGAGATGCCCACCTGGTCACGGAGGCGCACGCTGCGCGGCGAGAGCAGCGAGGCCCACACCTGGCGTACGGCGTCGAGGAGTTCACCGGTTCCGCGCGCGGTGGTGACGGAGTCGTACACCCCGGCGGCGGAGAACCCGGGCAGGTCCTCGGCGTTGGAGGAGGAGCGCACCACGAGGCGGTGGCCCGCGGCGAGCGGGCCCGGGAAGGCCCGGGTGATCTCGTGGGCGACGGACTCGGGCATCGGCGCGTTCCGTATCAGCTGCTGGATCTGGAGGCAGAGCGGGTCGAGGACGTCGGTCGCGTCGAGTTCGAGCGCCATCTTCAGCTTGCCCAGGCCCTGTTGGAGCGCCGGTACGGAGGTGAGGAAGCGGTGCTGGAGGGAGAACGGCAGCGCGACGCCGTCGGGCGCCTCGACCGTGTCGGCCACGAACGACGTGGCGGCGGCGCGGAGTTCGTCGGGGGAGGGGCCTCTCAGGCCGAGCCGGGCCGCGAGATGCCCGTAGAGGTTCTCGCGCGGGGGACGGGCTCGTCCGTGGAAGGCGGTCAGGTCGGCGCTGCGGCTGTCGAGCACGTGGTGCAGCTCGCCGAGGTTGGCGGCCTTGGTGCCGTAGCGGTCCCGGTCGGCGCTGCGCAGCCGGTGCAGGGCGAGGACGGGCGCGTCCTCCAGCAGTGGCGGTTCGAGCCGTATGCGCTGCTGGTGCCAGACCGGCGCCTCCAACTCGGGGGCGTGCTCCAGCCGTTCGAGGGTGACCTCGTCCTCGCGCACCCGGTAGCGGACCCAGGCGCCGTCCAGACCGTCCCGTTCGGCGATCTCCGGCAGGTCGCGGACGATCGCGTTGGGGATGCCCCAGCCGGAGGCCAGGACGTTGGTGTGGGAGAGCGGCGTGATGGGCGCGGTGTTGACGAATCCGGCGACCCGCTGCACGTCGTCCGGGAGGCAGGGCATGGCGACGATGTCCGACCAGCCGAGCCCGGCGGCGGCCGCCTCGTACTCCTCGACGCTGCCGAAGCAGCGCAGACGGCCCGTCGCCTCACCGGTGTTGAGCGGCGTACGGGTGCGGGTGCCGAACAGCTCGTGGCTGAGGATGCGCGGCACGCGCTGCTCGCTGACCGCGACCAGCTCCTCCTCCTGGCCGTGGTTGGCGGGCTTGAGCAGCAGCGGCAGCCGGGCGTCGACGCGCTCGCGTACGAACGCGTGGAAGTACGCCAGCAGTTCGCCGTGCATGGTGTCGGCCTCGGTCGTCTCCAGTACGAGGAAGGTGCGTTCGCGGCCCTCGGCGTCCTCGTCGGTGTGCAGGGAGAGCACGCCGAGCAGGAAGCGGCGTCCGGGGTCCATGTAGACGGAGGCGTTGAACTCGTCGAGGGAGGCGTCGAGTTCGGCCAGGCCCATGCCGAGGATGCGGGTGGCGACGTAGTCGACGTGGAAGGGGTGGGCGGCCGTGTCGAGCACGTGCCAGGTCTCCTCGGCACGGTCGACGACGACCTTGAGGTACGGGTGGCCGGCCAGGGTGCCGGACAGCGCGCGGAACAGCGGCAGCGACAGGTTCTCGCCGACGACCGTGCGGTCGGCCGCGGGTACGGGTGCGCCGGCGGCGAGTTGGGCGGCGCTCATGCGGGGACCTCCTCGGTGCGGGCGGCCGTACGGAGCCGGGGGAGGGCGGCGGCCACGGAGGGCACGACGGCGACGGCGGGTACGGGGGCAGAGCCGGGGGCCGGAGTCGGGGCGGCCTTCGCGCCCGTCGGCCCGACTGGAACCGCGGGCGGCAGCACGCGGGGCAGGGCGTCCACCAGGGCCGTGAAGTCGCGCAGCACGGTGGGCGCGTCGGCGGCGGAGAGCAGGCACAGGGCGGCCATCGTGTTGGCACCGCCCGCCGGTTCGTAGACCGGGACGGTGCTGCCGTCGGGCAGCGAGGACTCCCGTACGACCGACAGGGCGCTGCCCTCGCTCAGGGCGACGGCCTCCCGTACGCCGGTGAAGTCCCACACCCTGCGGTCCGGCCAGGCGTGCCCGTCGCCGTCCACCGCGAGGACGACGAGGGAGCCCGCCGCGCCCCGCGCCTGCTGAGGCCCGAGGGCGCCCTCGGGCCAGGCGACCGGGCGGCCCAGCAGATGGTCGACGAGCATGCCGACGAGGTCGAGCCCGAAGACCTCCTCGATCTGCGGGACGGTCATCGCGCCGCCGAACCGCGCGGCCGTCTCGATCAGCCACATCTGCCCGCCCGCACCGAGCTTGATCTCGGTGTGCGTGCCGCAGTCGCGCAGGCCGAGGGCGTCGACGGCCTCGCTGGCGAGCGCGACGACACGGTCCTGGAGGCTCGCGGGCAGCGGTGCGGGCGTGATGCTGGCGCGCTCGGTGAACGGTTCGACCGTGGGCATGCGGCCGCTGACGCAGACCGGGTGGAAGACGCCGCCGGCCACGACGCCCTCGACGCTGACGTAGTCGCCCCAGCCGGGCTCGTCGAACCACCCTTCGGTCGCTCCGGTCACGATCTGCTCGACCACGAAGTGCGCGCCGGCCTCGGCCACATGGAGCTCCGCGAAACCCAACTGAGCCGATTCGGCCATCACTTGGCGCGAGCAGTGCCACGCGGCGTCGGCCTGCTGCGGCGAGCCGATGATCTGGTGCGCGGTGGAGCCCGCGCTCCAGGCGGCCTTCAGCAGCATGGGGAAGGGCAGCGCGGCGGCGGCCTCGTGCAGGTCCGCCCGGGTGGCGACGGGCCGGAACTCCGGCTGCGGCAGGCCGCGTCGGTGCCAGACGTGCCGCATCTTCCGCTTGTCGCGGGCGAGTTCGGCGGCGCCTCCCGCCCCGGCGAGGCCGAGCGTCTCGCACGCCTCGGCGACGGCCACGACCGCGTACTCGGAGAAGGTGAGCACCGCGTCCGCCCCCACGGCCCTCGCCGACGAGACGATCAGCGAGCCCAGATCGGCCCGTTCGGCGCCGGAGGGCGTCACCACCGACGCGCACAGCTCCTCGGCCGAGGCGTCGACCGACGGCGGCAGCTCGCTGAGCGCCAGCAGGTGCACGTCCGCTTTCGCCGCCGTCCGGGAGAGGACGTGACCGAGCGGCGGGCCACCCTTGGCGTGCACCAACAGCACTGTGCTCACAGAAGTTCGTCTCCCATCGGTTGTCCGGTACGGGACGCCGGGCGGTGGCCCGTTCCCATCACCCGGCCGTGCGGGCCGGGGCGTTACGCGTTCGCGCTTCCCCGGACCGCGCGGGCGCGCACGTACATGCGCGCAAGGCACGACGCGCGTAGATTCACGGGGTGTAACTGGCGCCGTACACAAGGGAATCAGGCGCGCGGGGTCCGCGGTGCCACCGGAGGCCGGACCCGGTCAGGCAAATGCCAAAGTTGCAGACATCGGCAGGTGATGGTGAAGATTCCGTGACCACACAGACCGTGCCCCGCGGACGGCCGCCCGCTCCGCGAGGCGCACCGGCCGGGCATGGGCGGCACCCGCGCGGGAGCGGCGTCGCGATCACCCTCCCGCCGGTCCGACGGAGACGGACGGAAGGGCCGCCGTGGACGATTCCAGTCTGAAAGCACTGCTCCAGCACCTCCCCGTGGCCTGGTGGGAGACCGACGAGCGGTGGCACGTCCTGGAGAGCGGCGGAGGCGCCTTCGCCGACCCGGACACCGCGCGGCGCTTCCTCGACCGCGTACGGGAGGAGACGTCCCTGCCGGAGCGCTCCCGTGAAGAGGCCCACCGGCGTGAACAGGCCCACCGGCCGGTCGAGTTCGACGGCAGGACCTTCGATGTGAACTGGCCCCTGCCGGGCGGCAGTTCACACGGTCACCGCGGGCTCGCCGTCGAGGTCCCCGAACCCCCCGCCGCCCTCCGCCGGTACGCCGCCTTCGCGGACTTCGCCGACTACGCACCGGCGGCGGCGTTCCTGCGCGACCGCGACGGGTGCTACCTGTGGGCCAACCACTCCTACGCGCACCTCTACGGCACGACACCGGAGCAGGTCGCCGGCAGCCGCATAGAGGACCTCGACTCCCCGGCCGACGCCGCCCAGTTCCGCGCCCTGGACCAGGAGATCCTCAGCCGCGGCAAGCCCGTGCGCCACACCCTCACCTACCACCGCTCCGACGGCAGCACGGGCCAGGCCGCCGGGCACCGCTTCCCCGTACAGGAGAACGGCCGGGCCTGCGTGGCCGGCATCTACGTCGACATCACCGAGCACACCCGGGCCATGCATCAGCGCCGGGAGGCCGAGGAGAACCTGCGGGCGCTGCGCGACCACAGCGGGCTGCCGTGCGCGCTGCTGTCCGTCAACGGCCGTATGGAGCAGGCGAGTACGGCCACCGCCGAACTCCTCCGCACCCGCCTCTCCGACATCCTCGGACGCCGCGCGCACACCCTGCTCGCCGCCGCTCCCGAACTGCACCGGCTGCACCTGGCCTGGGAGGCGCTGATAGCCCGCCGCGTCAGACGTGTGGAGACCTCCGCCCTGCTGCTCGACGCCGAGGGCCGCCGGCGCCGCGTACGGCTCCACCTGACCACCGTGAACCCGACGGGCCGCCGCGCCGCCCACGTATGGGCCGTCGTCACCGGCCAGGGCCTCGCCCACGAGGCCCATCCGCCGCTGACCGCCGCGCAGTTGCGCATCCTCTCCCTCCTCGCGGAGGGCAGCACCAACGGCGAGATCGCCGCCTCGCTGAAGCTCTCCCGGCAGGCCGTCGACTACCACCTCAGCCGGCTGCGCGACCTCCTGGGCGCCCCGACCCGGCCCGCCCTCGTCGCCCGCGCCTACGCACTCGGCGTGCTCGCCCCGGGCACCTGGCCCCCGCGCCCCGCGTAGCCGTGCGGGCTTGCGTGATTCAACCGTCCCCGTGGTCGCCGGTGATGGCGGGCATACGGTTCCTGAAGCGCAGCGGCGCCTCGCCGACCTCGCGTTTGAAGGCTGTGCTGAACGCGGCCTCCGAGGCATAGCCCAGCTCCGCCGCGAGCGACGCGATCCGCACGTCGCCGTCGCGCAGTGCCCGCTGGGCGAGGAGCATGCGCCACCGCGTGAGATACGTCAGCGGCGGCGCACCCGCCACCTCGCGGAAGCGCACGGCGAACGTCGTGCGCGACATGGCGGCGGCGTGGGCGAGTTCTTGCAGGCCCCATGCGCGGTCCGGGTGGTCGTGGATGAGGTCGAGCGCCGGCCGCAGGCGCTCGTCGCGCAGAGCCGCCAGCCAGCCCGGCGGCAGATCGCTGTCGCTCATGAAGGCGCGCAGGACCTCGAGCAGCAGGAGCTGACCGTGCTGGCGGATCGCGAAGGCGGCGCCCGCCTTGCCGCCGGTCATCTCGTCGACGATGCGGTGTACGCAGGCGCGCAGCGAGGACGTCGCCGGGACCGACCGCCCGATGTGCGTCACCGGCGGCAGCACGTCGAGCAGCAGCGCCCGGCCGCCCGGTGTGAGGTCGATGCGCCCGCCCACGACCACGTCGTCCCGCTCACGGTCGACGGTGAACGAGAAGTGCTCGTCCGGCAGGACCTCACGCGGCGGCTCGTCGCCCGTGCCGCCGTCGAGCCGCATCCACGACCGGTCGTTGAGAACCGCGACGTCGCCGGGTTCGAGGACCAGCGGCGAATCGAGGCCGTCGGTGGTCAGGCGGACGTGCCCGTACGGAACGGCGAGGAACTTCAGCGGGATGTGCACCTCGCCGCGCGCGAACCACCGCCCCCGGGCGGCGAACCCGCCGGACAGCACTCCACGGACCTCGACCAGGTCGAACACCTCGGACAGACGGTCAACAGCCACGCTCGTACTCTCGCACAAGAATTGCGAACCGGAAACCATTCAGCGTACGGCCTCCGGCGCGCAGGCTGGAGACATGGAACAACCACCCCTCGGCTCGGACCTCACCGCCGCCCCGGCCGCTGACGACCGCCGCCCGTCCACGCCGGATCCCGCCGGAGCACCCGGCAAGCAACGCACGCGGAACAGGAGTTGAGCACCATGAGCACCGCCTTCACCGAAGCCGCCGGCTTCCCCGTCGACCAGGCCGCTCCCGTCGTCTCGTACGCCCCGATGACCGTCCCCGTCCCCGGCCGCGCCGTCGACCTCCAGATCAAGGTCTCCGTGCCCGAGACCGGCGGGGAACTGCCGGTCATCGTGCTGTCCCACGGCAACGGCCCCTCCAACTTCGTCTCCTCCCTGTACGGATACGGCCCGCTCGCGCACTTCTGGGCCGCGCACGGCTTCGTCGTCATCCAGCCCACGCACCTGGACTCGATGACCCTCGGACTGCGCGAGGCCGGCAGTTACGAGGCACCGCTCTACTGGCGCACGCGGGTCGAGGACGTGCGCGCGATCCTCGACCACCTCGACCGGATCGAGTCGACCGTGCCCGGCCTGAGCGGGCGGATCGACCGCGGCCGCATCGCCGCGGTCGGACACTCGATGGGCGGGCACACCGTGGGGATGCTCTGCGGCTCGACCGTCACGGACCCGGTCGACGGCTCCCAGGTCCACCTGCCCGACGAGCGGATCAGGGCGGGCGTGCTCCTCGGGGCGCCCGGCGTCGGCGACGACCTCGCGCCGTACGCGACCGAGCACTGGCCGATCCTCGGCACCACCCGCTTCGACCGGATGACCACGCCGGCGCTGGTCGTCACCGGCGACGACGACACGAACAGGTTCTTCAGCGAGCGCAAGGACTGGCGTGCCGACGCCTACCGCCTGGCCCCGGGCCGCAAGAGCCTGCTGTGGCTGTACGGAGCAGGGCACGGCTTCGGCGGTATCAGCACCTACGACGCGGCGGAGACCACCGACGAGAACCCCGAACGGGTCGCCGCGCTCCGCGCCCTGGTGTGGGCGTACCTGCGGAGCGAGCTCTACCCGGACGACAAGTCCTGGAACGAGGCGTCGACCGTGCTGGAAACCATGGACACCCCGTGGGGCCGGGCCGAGAACAGGCCCTGATCACGGCAGGCGGCCATGGTTCGCCCGGGGCGGCCGGACCATGGCCGCCCCGGGCAACGCCCGCCCAGGGACCGGCGCCGGAGGCATCCGGGCGGAGCCCGATGTCCGGTCACCGCTCCGGCAGCGCAAGACGGCCGGCACCCGGTCGGTCCGGATGCGGTGGCCACGGTGGGCGACCTGCGATACGCCTGTAGGCAGGACGCGGAGGTCGCGCCCCGGGGAGTGCATGAGGAGGCCGCACGGTGAATCTCCCTCCCGCCGGCGCCTTCCGGAGCATGCCGTTCGTTCCGCCCGGGCCCGTGGACGGGCGAGACCGCCGAGTCCGGTCGCGGGCCCGGGTGTTCGGCGACCTCGCGCAGTGACGGCAGGCTGAGTGACCGGCGGAGGTGAACGGGCCGTGGCCCGGAGCTTCGACCGGTTTCCCCGGTGGCGGCGCCGCGTCCTGACGTCGTTGATGCTCCTCCGGACCGTCGCGATCTGCGTGTTCCTGGTCATCGCGTACTACGCGCTGCCGATGGACCGCACGCTCACCGCCGGCACCGTCATCGGCCTGGCCGTCGGCCTTCTCGTCGTGGCCGGCCTGCTGGCCTGGCAGACGATCGAGGTCGCGCGCTCCGCCCATCCCCGGCTGCGCGCGCTCGAAACGGTCGCGACGGTCTTCTCACTGTTCGTCCTGCTCTTCGCGACGTCCTACTTCCTCCTGGCGAGGAACGCCGTCGAGACCTTCGACCAGCCGCTGACCCGGACCGATGCGCTGTATTTCACCGTCACGACCTTCGCCACCGTGGGCTACGGCGACATCGTTCCCGCGACTCAGACGGCGAAGGTCATCGTCATGGTGCAGGTGCTCGGAGACCTCCTGCTCATCGGAGTCGCCTTGAAGGTCGTTCTCGGAGCCGTCCAGGTCGGACTCCGCCGGGGCGGAGATCCCGCCCGCACCGGAGGCGGGAACGGGCCGGACTCCTCGTCCGGGCAGCGACCCGCGGGGCCGAAGAGGAAGCCGGACTCCGGGCGTTGAGCCCGGCGCCCACACCAGGCACCGCTTGCCTCGGAGGGCGGCCGGAGGGCGTTGAGGTTCGGCGTCAGGAGGGGGCGAGGATGCAGAACTCGCGGCCCTCCGGGTCGGCGAGGACCGTCCACGGCACGCTGCCCGGCCCCACGGCGCGGGCGTCGCAGCGAGGGCCCGGACGCGGTCGACCAGCTCCGCCTGATGTGCCGCGGAGATGGTGGCGAGATCGAGGGGCACACGGTTCTTCGCCGCCGTCTTCGGTTCCGGGACGGCAACGACGTCGACGCACACAGCGACCGGATCCGGCCGGACGAAGCACACTCAGGCCGACGAGCTCGACGGGCGTCGGCAGGTGCTGGGCGGCCCCGCGATGTTCCACTGAGTCTCACGGTGGGAGGTTGCTGCGTCGAAGGCCGGGGAACGTGGCGGGGGTTGCCCAGCCGCGGAGTACTGCGTGAACCGTTGAGCGGAAAGCGGTCTCGGCTGCGGTGTCGTCAAGACCGCCGGTGAGCTCGAGGGTCACGAGCCCGTGCAGGGCGACCCACAACGAGACGGCGATCATCGTGGTGTCGCCCGCCAAAGTGTGGTCGACCACGGCGCGCTCGATCGCCGCAACGAGCGGCTGCACGGGGTCGCGGTCGCCGACCCTGCCCGACGGGTCGAAGGACTGCGCCCCGCCGAACAACACCATGTACAGGTTGCGGTGTTCGCGTCCCCAGCGGCGATACGCGTCGGCCAGTTCGTACAGGTCGTCGAGGGCGGCATCAGAGGGAGGAACCGCCGCCAGCTCTTGGAACAGGCCGCCGACCGCCCGGTCACGCACGGCACGGATCAGTCCGTCCTTGCCCTGGAACAACGTGTACACCGCCGCTGTCGATGTCCCGGCAGCGGTGGCCAACGCGCGGACTGTGACCGACTCCTGGGGACGGGTGGCGAACATTTCGGTCGCGCATGCCACGAGCCGTTCTCTGACGGCAGCGTCGTTCGTTCTCGGCCTTCCCACGGGGGGAAGTCTAATCTCTTGCTAACATCGTTTTGAAACGCAGTTTCAGAACCTGGGGGAGACCGCCGTGCCGCAGTCCGTCATACGTTCCTGCCGCTTCGTCAGCCGTGTGCTGGCGGCTGTCACCGCGGTAGTGGGCCTGATCGCCGTCTTCCTGGCGCTGACCGTCGCCACCGACGGTGCGGGATCGGGGTTCGCCGCGTGGTCCGCGACGATCGGGATCGCGGTTGCCACGGCGCTGTGGCGGGGCCGCCGCCGGTCCTGGCCAGGACGGCTGGCACCGTTCCTGCCGGTGCTCGTCGCTGCGGCCCTGACGCTGTCGGTGTGCGTTCCGAGCGCTCCGACGACGCGTCGCTACCCGACCGCCCTGCCGTTCGTGACCGCCGAGCACTGGAAACTGTCCACCGGTAGCCGGGTCGCCGTCTACCACTACCCGCCCGCCCGCGGCGGTCCCCGCCACCGCGTTCCGCTCGTCTACCTCAACGGCGGGCCGGTGCGGGGCATATCGGTACGCGACCACCGCTTCCTTCAGCGGCTCGCGGGAGAGGGCCATGACGTATTCGCCTACGAGCAGGCAGGCGGGGGGCGCAGCCACCTGCTGCCGATGGACCAGTACTCGATCACCCGGTCCGTCCGCGACCTCAATGCCTTCGTCGACAGACTCGGCAGGGGGCGCGTCGACGTGCTGGGATTCTCCTCGGGTGCGGTCGTGCTCACCAACGCACTGGCCGATCCAGGTACCGCCGCCCGTCTGCACCGAGCGATCATCGCCGAGCCAGGGCCGATGGACGGCCCCACCGCGCGGGCCGCGGGGCACGAGGGTCGACCGACGGCACGCGCCATCGCACCTCCCATGACCGGACCGCGCTCCACCCACACCCCGCGGTACGCCGTCGCATTCGGCCTCATGCGGCTCGGGTTACTCACCCCGGACACTGGGCTGGTGGGGCAGGCCGAGGGTGACAACGCCTTCACGGCCGCCGACCTCGGCAGCGACACCGCAGCCGGCTACTGCGCGCAGGACGCGCACCGAATTCCGGTCGAGGACACGGCGCAGAACTTCTCCTTCAGCGCCGCCGCCAGCCTCCGCGTCCAGCAGACGATCAAGAACTCCCCCTCTCTCGCCCCGAGACTGAGGCGCTCCCGGACATCCGCGATGCTGATGATCGCCGAGTGCTCCTCCCAGGTCCGGCAGTGGCAGACAGCCGTCCTCGCCGCCGACCTCGCCATCCGGCGCACCCAGTACATGCCCGGTGTCGGCCACCACATATGGAACGGGCTGGATGACAACGATCAACGAGCAGCGGCCGTCATCACAGCATTCCTCCAGGACAAGCCCGCACCCCTGCCCGATTACCCGACACGGTCCGACATCCCGGCCTTTCTCCGCGATCACAGATGAGCCGGCAACGAAGTAGCCACCCGTCGAGGTTCACGGGCGCCACGCGGCCAAGGCGCTGGGAGCGGACATCACGGCTCCCGTCCGATATCACCGCGCCTGAGCGGCCTGCGGCGCCGACTCCTTCATGTCCACGGATGGTCTGTGGTTCTTGAGTACCGCTCCACTGCGGTTGATGTATGGAGAGCGGCCGTCTTGGTAACGCGGCCTGAAGGTTGTCTGTACGCCCGGGCGTGCAAGCAGCCAGGCCGCCCCGGTTCGGCCTAAGAGCCGGGGCGGCCGTGAGTGTGCTGTGGTCGAAGTTCGGTTGGCCGGCTTCTCGTTGTGGACTACGGCAGGTTGGTCGCTGAGGTCTCCTCAGTGGCCCGGCACTGCGTCTTCGCACAGGCCCCGATGCGGAGTCGTCGTAGCGGTGCCGCCCCTTTGTCATGCCGACAGCCGTGATCTGATCTTCCCTGACATCATGGCGCGCAGCACCTACGGCATCGACAGCTGGGATCCCTGAACTACGAAGCAGGCTTGGCCCACGCTCTCGGCCTCATGGCTCCCACTCGGGTTCTCGGCACGCACTACGGGAGGGGTTGGACAGTTGCCCACCGAACGGATTGCCCTGGTCACCGGCGCCAACAAGGGCGTGGGCCTGGCCACGGCGCGCCAGTTGGCCGAGCGCGGTCACATGGTGCTGCTTGGCAGCCGAAACGTCGAGCGTGGCGTCCAAGCGGCCACGGAGTTGACGCAGATCGGGCTCTCCGTGCGGCCGCTGCAGATCGATGTCACGGACGACCTCTCGGTCCGGAACGCGGCAGAGTTCATCGGCCGTGAGCACGGCCGCCTGGACGTGCTGGTGAACAACGCCGGGATGCTTGTCCGCAAGCCGGCCATCGAGGTCTCGGCCGAGGACATGCGTCAGGAGTTCGAGACCAACGTGTTCGGCCTGGTCCGAGTCATTCACGCGATGCTGCCACTGCTGCGCGCGTCCTCGTCCGCGCGGATCGTCAATGTCGCCAGCGATTCTGCGATCTTCGCCAAGACCACCGAGAAGGGCTCGATGTTCGCCCGCTCGCACGAGTCGTTCGCGTACTCCGCGACGAAGACCGCCGTGAACATGCTGACGGTCAAGTACGCCAACGCGTTCCTCGACGATCCGGACCTGGCACACGTGAAGATCAATGCCGTCACGCCGGGATACGTCGCGACCGATCTGAACGATTTCAAAGGTGTGCGCAGCACTGAGGAAGGTGCCCGCGCCTCGGTGCACTGGGCCACTGTCGGAGATGACGGCGAGACGGGCGGGTTCTTCAACGAGGAGGGCCCCCTGCCGTGGTGACAGATGGGTATGGTTTGCCACCGCTTGCGGGCCCCGGATCTCTCGCTCCATGGCAGCTCCGGCCCAAAGTAACCCCACCCCGATTCCGCGCTGGGGTCTGTTCGGGAATGCCCATGGCCGTATCGGGGCGGGGGCGGCGTCTATGACAGCGGCGTGGGACGCGGTCTAGGAGGCACCGTCGCCGGCAGCCTCGCTGCGATGCGGGTCGAGTTGATCGACTGCTTGCTCGCTCCATGCCCGGATGACCGATGCCTGCTCGGGGGTCAGCGAGTCGAGGAAGTGGCGGCGGATGTAGCCGCCGTGTACGAGGACGGCGCTCTGGGCGGCACGGCAGCCCTCGGTGGTCAGCCCGATCCCCGCGCGGCGGCCGTCGGACCCGTACTGGGTGCGCTTGACGAAGCCGCGCTTTTCCATCCGCGTCAGCTGATGTGAGACGCGGCTCTTGTCCCAGTCGAGCGACTCGGACAGCTCGCCGACACGCATCTCGCGGCCAGCGGCCCGCCACAGTGTCACCAGCACGCTGAACTCGGCCTTCGAGATGTCGCAGTCACGCTGGAGACCACGCTCCAGCTCCCTGGCGAGCAGGCGCTGCGCCCGCATCCAGGTATCCCAGAACTCCCACTCCGCGGGTTCCAGCGATGGCGTCTCCGTCATGTCGCCGAGGATACCGCGACCAGCGGAGTTGTCACTTCAACTCTACCCGAACTAGAGTTGACGCATCAACTCCCCGGAAGGAAGACCGTGACGCTTCGTATCGCACTCATCCTCGGAAGCACCCGCCCCGGACGACGCGGCGACCAGATCGCCGCCTGGGCACTTCAGGCCGCCCGTGCCCACGGCGGCGCCGACTACGAACTCGTCGACCTCGCCGACCACAACCTCGGCAACCTCGACGAGCCCGGCAACCCGAACCTCCAGCAGTACCAGCACGACCACACCCGCACCTGGGGCGCACTCATCGACAGCTTCGACGGCTACGTGTTCCTCGTCCCCGAGTACAACCGCTCCTACCCCGGAGCCCTGAAGAACGCCCTGGACTACGTCTACCGGGAGTGGAACGACAAGGCCGCCGGGATCATCAGCTACGGCGGCTGGGTCGCCGGGGCACGGGCCGCCGAGGCACTGCGGCTCGTCCTCGCCGAACTCCAGGTGGCCACGGTCCGCGCCCAGCCCGCCATCTCGACGCACCCCTCGTTCCACACCGGCGCCTTCGTCCCCCAGGAGGGCCTCGACACCGCCCTCGGCGGCATGCTCGACCAGGTGATCGCCTGGTCCGGCGCGCTGCGTGGAGTGCGCCAGGCCGAAACCCGGACGGCCACGGCTGCATGAGGCCCGGTTCGTGACCGATCACGTGACAGGCCGTGGCGAGTTGACGGACGCTGCATGGGAGGCGTTGAAGCCGCTCTCCGGCTGCCGGTGGACCAGGCCCTCCGTGGCGCGATCACCGGCAGGTGATCGGCTTCTCTCATCTCGCCTCACGGGTGTCGGGCTGTTGGCGCCAACCGCCGAGGAGGACGGAGAGGGAACAACGCTGTCGCATACGACTATTGCGGCGATGGGGTCCACGCAGGACTTCCGCTGCAAGCGGTCCCCGGGGGCCGGCCGGCCGTCGTCCGCGGTGGCCGGTCAGCTGGCGCCCTCAAGGATCATGTCGCTGGCCTTCTCCGCGATCATCACGGTCGGCGCCTGGGTGTTGGAACTGACGATGCGCGGCATCACGGAGGAGTCCACGACTCGCAGGCGCTGCAACCCGTTCACCGTGAGACTCGGCGAGACGACCGACTGGTCGGAATCACCCATGGCGCACGTCCCGACTGGGTGGTAGGCGGTCCTCCCATGCCGGCGCACGAAGGCGACGTAGTCGTCCTTGGTCCTCACGGACTGCCCGGCGGCGATGTGCTCCGCTTTGATGTGCGGTGCCATCGACGGCTGCTCCATGATGTGGCGGCTTTGCCGGACACCCTCGATCGCCATCTCGACGTCGTAGTCGTCAGCAAGGTAGTTGGGGTCGATGAGCGGTGCTTCACGCGGGTCGGCGTTCACCACGCGCACCGTGCCGCGGCTGCCCGGGCGGAGGAAGTAGGAGTTCAAAGTGCAGCCGTAGCCAGGGCGCACCGCTGAGATTCCGGCCTCGACGCCCGCTGCCGGGAGGAAGTGGAACTGCAAGTCCGGAGTGGTCTCCTGATCGTTGCCGTAGCTGAAGCCGCCTGCCTCCACGACAGTCGAGGCGAAGGGGCCTCGCCGGAACGCCGCGTACTGCACAGCGGCGGCCGCGGTGGCAGGCAGTGGCCTCGTATAGCGGTCCATGCTCTGATAAGAGGTCAGCTCGTAAATGATGTCGAGGTCGCAGTGGTCCTGAAGGTTCTTGCCGACGCCGGGAAGTCCGCAGACGACCTCGATCCCGGCCTGCTTCAGATCCTCCGGATCCCCGATTCCCGACAGTTGAAGGATCTTCGGGGAGCCGAACGCTCCCGCGGCCACGACCACCTCGCGAAGAGCGGTGTAACGCCGCAAGGCGTCCCTCTCGATGGTCTCGATCCCCGTGGCACGGCCGTGCTCTATGACGACTCGCTTGACCATCGCGGCCGTCCTGACCACGAGATTCTTCCGATGGCGAACCGTGCGAAGGTAGCCGGCCGCGGCGCTGCAGCGCCGCGAGTCGCGCGTGGTCGTCTGGTAGAGCCCGACGCCGAACTGCTCGGCACCGTTGAAGTCGCCGTTGTACGGCAGTCCGAACTCCTGACCTGCTCGTACGAACGCCTTGGACAACGGGTGCGGGTTCACCGGATCGGAGACCCCCAGGGGGCCTTCCGCGCCGTGCAGAGCACCGGAAAGCCGCTCGTTGTGTTCCGAGCGCACGAAGTACTTCTGCACGTCCTTGGCGGACCATCCCTCGCAGCCGTAGTCGCTCGCCCACCGGTCGTAGTCACTCGGGTTGCCCCGAGTAAAGACCTGGGCGTTGATAGAGCCGCCTCCGCCTATGACCTTGCCTTGGGCGAGAGGGATCTCGCGCCCGTCGCAGTGCTTCTGGGGCTGGCTGACGAATCCCCACTGGTACGGGCCCGCGGTGAGCTTGGCGAACCCCGCCGGCACGTGAATGAACGGGTGAGCGTCGGAGCGGCCCGCTTCGAGGAGCAGAACCCGCACAGACGGGTCCGCGCTCAGCCGATTGGCCAGAACGCAGCCCGCCGTCCCACCACCGGCAATCACGTAGTCGAATGAGTCATCTTGCTGCTGAGCCACAAGAGAGCCTCCTCAATCTCGTCCGTTCCGGACTCTTGCGTGCCGGGCGCCATCGCCCAGGAGCCGGGGTCGTCGCCACAGCCGCTTCTGCTACGGCGGTTGGCAGGTCGGTGGTCTAGCGGGATTCGCAGAATGGTTACGCGGACGCAGTACGAAAGAACGGCGTCCGCTTTCCGGAACGGATCTGGACGGTCTTCACCTCAGTGAACTCCTCGAAGCCGGCCTCGCCCATCTCCCGGCCGTATCCGCTGCTCTTGACTCCACCGCCCGGGAGCTGGGGCGCGCCGTCGATGGTGGTGTTCACCCACACGGTTCCGCTGCGCAGCCGTCGGCCCACGGCCAGGGCGGTGTCGATGTTCTTGCTCCACACGGAATTCGCGAGCCCGTACTCGACGGAGTTTGCGAGTTCGATCGCCTCGTCGTGTGTCCGGAACCGGCTGACCGCCAAGACGGGGCCGAAGACCTCCTCTTGGAAGAGGCGGGAGGTGGGCGAAACCTCGTCGATGATCGTGGGGGCCATGAAACAGCCCGCTTCGAACGGGCCCGATGTGAGCGGGCTTCCGCCGGCGACGATCCGGGCGCCTTCTGCTTCCGCGCCGCTCACGTAAGCGAGGACCTTGTCCAGGTGGGCGGAGTGAATCATCGCCCCGATGTCTGCCGCTTCGTCGAGGGGAACCCCCACCCGGAGCTCGCGCACACGGTCCGCGAGAGCTTGGACGAAGCGGTCGGCCGCATCCTCGTGGACCAGCAGACGCGCTCCGGAGACGCAGCACTCTCCCTGATTGAAGAGCACCCCGAAGAGCACCCCGTCGACCGCGTCTTCAAGGTCGGCATCAGGGAAGACGATGCTGGCGGCTTTGCCGCCGAGCTCCAGGGAGAGCCGCTTGAGGTTGCCGGCCGACGCCTCGACGATGGCGCGTCCCACGTCGGTGCTGCCGGTGAACGACAGCACATCGACATCCTCCGACCGCGCCAGATGATTCCCCACTGTCGAGCCCGGTCCCGTGACGACGTTGAAGACACCAGCCGGCAGCCCGGCCTCGGCCGCCAGCCTGGCGATTTCCAGAGTGCTGCCCGAGGTCAGCTCGGAGGGCTTGCACACCGCAGTGCAGCCGGCGGCCAGCGCGTACGGCAGTTTCTGCATGAGCAGCAACAGAGGGAAGTTCCACGGAGTGATCATTGCGACGACTCCGCACGGCTCACGGATGACCAGACCGGTGAAGTCCGGCCCGAGGCTGGTATGCGCGTCACCGTGAGCCGTCACGGCCAGGGCGGCTGCATATTCGGTCATGGCGATACTGGCGGCGACGTCCCCCCGGGCGAGCCGAATGGGCTTACCTGATTCCTCGGCGTCGATCCGAGCGAGGGCTTCCTGGTCGCGGCGCATGAGCGAGGCCAGGGCACGCAGAACCTCAGCACGTTCCGCACCTGAACGAGACGGCCAG
Organism: Streptomyces sp. HNM0575; assembly: GCF_012726265.1. Lineage (GTDB taxonomy): Bacteria > Actinomycetota > Actinomycetes > Streptomycetales > Streptomycetaceae > Streptomyces. Next base: position 400,902 of record NZ_JAASAG010000001.1, read on the forward strand.
TCACCTTCGTCGAACGCACGGCGGGCAGCGGCTACGGCCGCCTGCGCCTGCGCGACGTCGGCACGCTCGAACTGGGCGACCATCTCCTGGGTGCCCGGGTCCTTGCAGGCGATGAGCTCCCCCGACGGTCGGGTCTCCTCGCCATCGATGAAGACTCCGTACGTACGTACGGCACGCTCAGTGATCGGGGCTATCATGGACTCTCCCGGAGAGCGATTACTCGACTAGATTTAAGATGAACGGCAAGCTATCAGTGCCTTCACCTGCCAACAAGGGGATGGGCATCCTGTTCGTAGAAAACGGTTACTCTCCTAGGGCCCACCGACTGCATCCACACTCCGGACACCGCGGCGTGGCACGGGGCGCGTGCTCCAGCCCGGGGTGCCCGCCCGAAATGGCCGAGGGGCCGCGGTCGGCCGGCTCGCTCTGGGCGCCGGTCACGGACGAGGCGGCCGCGGCAACGGGTGACCTCGTCAACTGTCAGGCAGGGCAGCCGGCAAGGGATCGATGGTGTTGCCTCCGCTTCCCGGCCCGGCCGGAGCACGGCAATCAGATGTGCCAGGATCGAGGACGGGTCGACCAAGTCGGCGCGAGGCGAAACAGGACTCCCTCGGAGGGACGATTGATGGGGAGGCCGGGGTGGTGAGTGAGCAGCGGCGGGTCACGATCAGGGACGTCGCCGATGCCGCCGGTGTGTCGGTGGCCACCGTCTCGCGGGTCATGAGCGGTTCGACCAGCGTCAATTCCGAAATGGCCGACCGGGTGCGGCAAGCCACGAGCGACCTCGGATATCAGCCCAACGGCGCCGCTCAGGGTCTTGCCTCGGGGATGCACCACTGCGTGGGCGTGGTCCTGCCAGACCTGTCCAACCCCTACTTCTACGACATCATCAAGGCGACGAGTGTCGGAGCGACCCGTGATGGATACCGCATGCTCGTCACGGAGTGGGAGAGTCCGGGTGACGAACTCGGGACCTGCCTGGACGTCCTTCCGCGAGTCGACGGCCTGCTGGTGCTCTCTTCCAGAATGGATCTCGAGAGCCTGCGGCACCTCGCGTCCCGCACAGTCCCCACCGTTCTCGTCAACCGCGTGGAACTCGGTGTCGACCTGCCCATGGTGGGCGTGGACAACTTCTCCGCCATGCTGTCTCTGTGCCAGCACCTCGCATCTCTGGGGCACCGACGCGTCGTCTATCTCGCGGGCTCTCCGAGCGCTTGGCAGAACCGTGAACGCTGGCGGGCAGTGGAGCAAGCCCGCATCCTGGGCCTCGACCCGGTCATGGTCGCCGCGGATGCAACCATCGCAGCCGGCTTTGCCGCGACCGACGAGGCGCTCAGTCACGACCCGACCGCGCTGATCGCCTTCAATGACCTGGCGGCGCTGGGCGCCATCGCTCGCCTCCGCGAACTGGGGATCCGTACACCCGAGGACATGTCGGTCACGGGATTCGACGACATCGCCATGGCCCAATACGCCGACCCTGCCTTGACGACGATCGTCAGCCCGAAGGAAGAACTTGGCGCGCAGGCGTGGTCGATGCTCGTTTCCAGGCTCTCCGGGAAGCGGCCCGAACAACCGCCGCTGCTCAGTGCCGCCGTGGTTCACCGCGCATCCACCGGTCCGGCCAAGGCGTAGCGCTTTCGTGTGCCGGAGCCCCGCACCTGGCCTGCTGGCCAGCGGGTGTGTGTGCGCCCAGTGACGCCGCGAGGTTGAGAGGCGCGACCCTCGCCGGGCCTCGGCGTGAGGTCCGCCGTGCCTGAGCACAGCGCGTTGCGTCTCCACATTCCTGCCCAGCAGAAAGCGTCTTCTGTTTAGGCGTGGGCACGGTCTCGGTCCTCGGTGAGTTGTCAGTCATACGACCTGGTGCAAGCTCGTGAGATTCCTCGACCGGTGTTGACGCTGCCCGCTCGCGCACGCTAGAGAGCGCTTACTCAAGTGTGTCCTGATGATCATGTCGACCGCTGCCTCAAGATCATGCCGCGGCCCCGAAAGCGGCGCCGAGGCGTCGCGCCCGACCCACACGCGGAGGAAGCCACCGTGAACACCGTCCCCGAGATCACGCTCAACAATGGAGTCCGGATACCGCAGCTTGGCTTCGGCACCTACCAGGTCGCGTCGGAGGCCACCAAGGACGCGACTCTCACCGCACTCGAGATCGGGTACCGCCACATCGACACGGCTCAGATGTACGGGAATGAGAAGCAAGTCGGCCAAGCGGTCCGGGAGTCCGGCATCGCCAGGGGGGACGTTTTCGTCACGAGCAAGTTGAACAACGGGCTCCATGCATACGACGACGCGATGCGGGCCTTCGATCGGACCTTGCGCGACATGGGTCTGGACTACCTGGATCTCTTTCTCATCCACTGGCCGATGTCTGCCGACGGCACCTTCGTCGAAGCGTGGAAGGCCCTGAGTGACATCTACCGGTCCGGTCGTGTCAAAGCGATAGGCGTCTCGAACTTCCAACCCCACCATCTGCGCCGCCTCTTCGAGGAGAGTGCGATCGTGCCGGCGGTCAACCAGATAGAGGTGCACCCGTATCTCGCCCAGGAACATGTCAGGGCCTACGGCGCCCGTCATGGCATCGCCACGCAAGCGTGGTCCCCGATCGCTCGCGGAAAGATCCTCGACGATCCCGAAATCGCGCGGATCGCGGAACGGCTCGGCCGGTCGACGGCTCAGGTTGCGTTGCGGTGGCACGTCCAGCGCGGGGACATCATCTTTCCCAAGTCGGCCACACGAACGCGACTTGAGGAGAACTTCGACCTCTTCAGCTTCGAGCTCACGGCGGAGGACATCGAGATGATCGCGACGCTCGACCGCGATGAGAGGACCGGACCGCACCCTGACCACTTCGGTCACGTCCCCTGAGGCGACTTCGATCCTCGTGAATCGTCGATCCTCGACTGTCGTGCTCACCTGAGCAACCGCCGGGCCACGCATCGGGGGAGCACGCCGCCGCTGCCACACGACTGCCGCAGGTCGCACGAAGCACACAACGGCGCCTGAACGAGTGCGGTTTGCGCACAGAGCCGACTCGTCGACGCTGCGCGGCTCGGGCGTGTGAGCGGGACGCCGCACACACGCCCGGCCGACTTTGCCGGCCGGGGCGGCCGCCGATCGCCGGGGACGCCCTCGCACTCGTGCTGCCTGAACGATTGAGAAAACGCTCTCTCACTTCGGCCGCCTGTTTCGCCCCAGCCCCCAGGTAACCAGCCAAGAGGCTCTCAACTGGTGGGATGAAGCCCAGCACTCAATTCGAGAGCTTCCTGCGCGACTGTTGACCCGCGAGACAGGGCGCTGTTAGAAAACGGTTACTGGAGGTGTGATGAGCCTGAAACACAAGGTGTGCGTCACGACGGGCGGCACGTCGGGGATAGGTCTGGCCACGGTGCGCTTGTTCGCGGTGGAGGGCGCCCGGCAGGTCGTGCTGGCCAAGGACAAGCCGGAGTGCGATGCCCTCGTCCAGGAGGCCGGGACACGTGGCTGGCAGGTGGCCGTCGTGGTCGGCGACGTGACCGATCCCGGCGCCTGGGACCGGGTCCTCGAAGAGGCCGACCTGCTCGGCGGCGTGGATGTCCTGGTCAACAACGCCGGCTACGGCATACAGGGGACGGTCCTCGAGACCGGCCCGGCCGACTGGGAGGCGCTCTTCGCCACCAATGTCACCGGTGCTTTCCTCGGCTGCCGCGCGATCGTGCCGCGCATGATCGCTCAGGGTTCCGGTGCCGTGGTCAACGTCGCATCGGTTGCCGGGCAGATCGGCATGCCACGGCGGGCCGCGTACTGCGCTTCGAAGGCCGCTGTACTCGGTCTCACCAGGGCCATGGCAGTGGACCACGCGTCTGAGGGAGTACGGGTCAACGCGGTCGCACCCGGCACCACCGACTCCCCGTACTTCTCGAAGATCGCAGCGGATGTCGCGGATCCCGTGGAATACCGCCGCTACCTCGAAGGGCGTCAGCTGCTCAACCGTCTCGCCGACGCGAGCGAGATCGCCGCGGCGGTCGGGTTCCTCGCAAGTGACGCCTCCTCGTTCGCGACCGGATCGGTCGTCACCGTCGACGGCGGAATGAGCGTCGCATGAGGTGTGCGAACTTGGGCCCTGCCGCAATGTCAGCCGCCGCGGCAGCGGAGACCGTCCCGGACGGCGCGACGATCGCCATGAGCGGGTCTGGCGGCGGCATCCTCGAGGCCGACGATGTACTCGCCGCCGTCGAGGAGCGCTTCCTGGACAGCGGACATCCGCGGGACCTGACCGTGATCCACGGCCTCGGCATCGGTGACGGCCGGAAGACCGGGCTGACCCGCCTCGCGCATGAGGGCATGGTCACCCGCGTCATCGGCGGCCACTGGTCGTGGTCTCCGGCGATGCAGGCTCTGGCCGCCGAAGGAACCATCGAGGCCTACTCGTTGCCCGCCGGGATCATTGCTGCGCTGCTGCGTGAGAGCGGTGCCCGGCGCCCGGGCGTTTTCTCCCAGGTGGGGCTCGGGACGTTCGTCGACCCGCGGCGTCAGGGAGGCCGACTCAACGAGGTCTCGCGGGACGACCTCGTCACGCTGGTGGAGATCGACGGGGTCGAGTATCTGCACTACCGCCCAGTGCACGTCGACATCGGTCTGGTGCGCGGCAGCTCTATGGACGAGAAGGGCAACGTCAGCTTCGCCGGGGAGGCCGCCTCCTTGGACAGCCAGGCGGTTGCCGCCGCCGCCCGCGGTTGTGGCGGCAAGGTCATCGCGCAGGTGAAGCGCCGGGTCCCGGCCGGGGGCCAGGACCCGCGCATGGTGAGCGTCCCCGGTCCCCTGGTCGACATCGCCGTCCTCAGCCCCGGCCAGTGGCAGACGTATGCGGCCGAGTTCGACCCGGCCTTCGTTCAGCCCGGTACTGCCGGACACCCGCAGCAGACCCGTCGTGCTGTGACGGCAGGACCGCGGGACGTCGTCGCCCGCCGGGCGGCGCTGGAAGTACCGCGAGGCTGCGTGCTCAACGTCGGCTACGGCATGAGCGCGGGAGTCGTCGATGTCCTGGCAGAGGAGGGCCGGCTGCGCGACGTCCAGCTCGCGATCGAGCAGGGGGCTGTCGGCGGCGTGCCCGAGACCGGCGTCCTCTTCGGTCTCAGCCGGCATCCCGACGCACTGGTCTCCTCCCTCTCGCAGTTCGACTTCTTCGCGACGGGCATGCTCGACGTGGCCGTGCTGGGCATGGCCGAAGCCGACCAGCACGGGAACGTCAACGTGAGCAAGGTCGGCCCCTCCGTAGTCGGACCGGGCGGTTTCATCGACATCGCCCATGCCGCGGACAAGCTGGTCTTCTGCGGCACCTTCACCGCTCAGGGCCTGCGGACGGACGTACGTCCGGGCGAGATGCGGATCGTCATCGAAGGCCGGGTGCGCAAGTTCGTACCGGCGGTCTCGCACGTCACCTTCGATGCCGCCACCGCACGCCGGCGGGGACAGCAAGCTCTCTTCGTGACCGAACGCGCCGTGTTCGAACTCCGCGATGAGGGACTCACGTTGGTCGAGGTCGCTCCGGGCATCGACGTACGTCGCGACGTTCTGGACCTCATGGATTTCACCCCGCTGATTGATCCGTCGCTTCGTCCGATGCCGGCAGAAATCTTCAAACCCTGAGCAACACAGCGGCAAGCGATCAGCCCGCACACCTGGAGGACCCACCGATGTCACCGAACCCGACCGCCGAAGCTGCCTCGGAGCGTGAGGCTCTCACCGCCATGGTGCGCGACTTCGCGGCGAAGGAGATCGCACCGATCGTCGAAGAGCTCGACAGCACCGAGCGTTTCCCCGAGGAGATCTATGCCCAGATGGGCGAGTTGGGATTGATGGGGGTCACCGTCCCCGAGACCGACGGCGGTGCCGGAGGTCTGGTGGGCGACTACGTCGCCGTAATGGAGGAGCTCTCCTACGGTTACGCCAGCGTCGCCGACCAGTGCGGCCTGGTGGAACTGGTCGCCTCGTTGCTGGTCGGCTTCGGCACGCCCGAGCAGAAGGACCGCTACCTGCCCGGGCTCATCAGCGGCCGGACGCGCTGTAGTTACGCACTGACCGAACCCGACGCGGGATCCGACCTCGGGGGAGTGAAGACCAGCGCCCGCCGCGACGGTGCCGACTGGATCCTCAACGGCGAGAAGATCTACATTCACAACGCGCCGGTGGCCGACGTGGCGTTGGTCCTCGCAGTGACGGACCCCGGCAAGCGCAAGCGCGGCGGCATGTCGATGTTCCTGGTCGACGTGGACACACCGGGCGTCGAACGCGCCTACCGCGAGAAGAAGATGGGGCAGAAGGCCTCCCCCGTGGGGGGCTTCGTCTTCACGGACGTCCGTCTGCCATCGACCGCTCTCCTGGGTGAGGCCGGTACCGGCTTCGGCGCCGTGCTCTCCGTACTGGAGAAGGGGCGGCTGGGCATCGGCGCGCTCGCCAACGGCATTTCGCGGGCAGCCTTGGACACCGCCCGCGAACATGCCGTCAGCCGCCGTCAGTTCGGTGAACCGCTGGCTGCGTTCCAGTCCGTCGCGTTCCAACTCGCCGACATGACCGTGGATCACAGGGCCGCAAAGCTCCTCCTGGAGGACGCCGCCCTGTTGCTCGACACCGGCCGGCCCGCAGGCCCTGCCTGCTCGATGGCCAAGTTGTTCGCCTCCGAGGCGAGTATCCGCAACACCTCCCGCGCCGTGCAGATCCTCGGCGGCGCCGGATACATCCGCGGTGTGCCGGCGGAACGCCTGTACCGCGATGCCCGCATCACAACGATCTACGAAGGAACCAGCGAAGTGCAGCGGCTCATCGTCAGCCGCGATCTGCTGCGCCCCCGCGGGTGACAGGACGCCGCGCCCCGGGTCCTCGCCGACCCGCGCGGCTCGTACCAACAGGAGGACGTGCCATGCCATATCCCCGATTCACGGTCGCCGCGGTGCCGGTGACCCTCATAACCCTCGCTGCCTCGCTCACCGCCTGCAAGGCCGTGGACGACGGATCGGCCTCGTCCGATTCAGGTAAGTGCAAGCCGTCCGAGGTCACGCTGGTTCAGTCGGGACGCGGACTGAGCAACGAGTACTACGTCGCGGTCGACGCCGGGGCCCGGGCCTTCGCCAAGTCGCAGGGCCTGAAGCGCAAGTACCAGTGGATTGCCAGCGACGGCGACTCCTCGAAGCAGCTGAGCCAGATCCAGTCGATTCTGGCCAAGGGCGGTAAGTGCGTCGTACTGAACGTCGACCCCAATGAGTCCTCGGTTCTCCCGGCGATCGTCAAGGCCGTCGACAAGTCCGGGGCGTGGCTGGTCACCCAGTGGAACCGGCCCGCAGGACTGTCCCCGGAGCGCAGCTCGCCGCACTGGGTCGCCCATATGTCCGTGGACGGTGTCCCGCAGGGCTACGAGACCGCGAAGGCCCTGTTCAAGTCGATGGGGGGCAAGGGCTCGATCGTCGCTCTACAGGGAATCCTCGACAATCCGCCCGCCAAGGAGCGCTACAAGGGACTGAAGAAGGCGCTGAAGGAATACCCCGGCATCAAGCTGCTGTCGAGTCAGACCGCGGAATGGGACCGCACCAAGGGGCAGAACGTCACCCAGAACTATCTGACGAAGTACGGCAAGAAGATCGACGGTGTCTGGGCCGCAAGCGACTCCATGGGCCTGGGCGCACTGGGAGCGGTCAAGAACGCCGGCAGGGAAGGGCAGGTCGAGATCGCATCCGTCGACGGGCTTGCCGAGACGGTGCACAAGGTGCAGGACCCGTCGACCGGTTACGTCGCCACGACCCAGTCCTCCGCGGTGCCCCAGGGCGGGTTCGGGCTGTCGATCGGATTCGCGGCTGCCACCGGAAAGATCAACCCCGCGAAGGAGTCGCGCGAGCGGCGCTCGTTCTACCTCAAGCCGAAGCCGATCATCACGCGGGCCAACGCCTCCTCCGTGCCGCCTGCCACCGACACCTCGCGGTTCCACTTCAAGGATCTGTGGTCGCAACAGGGCGGGCCCATCCGATGAGTGCGTCGCTGGCCCCGGTAGACAAGCAGGACCGTCAAAGCCCCGAATCGAGTGCCCCCGTCGAGCCCTCGCCTGCCCGCGCCACGCTCAGGTCGCACAACGTACCCGCTCCGGTACTGGGCGTTCTCGCGCTCATCACCGGCGTGATGGCCTTCGTCAACCCGTCCTTCCTCTCTCCGAGGAATCTGGGCGCGCTGGCCGAGCAGAGCGCCGTGCCCGTCGTGCTGGCCGTCGGTCTGACCTTCGTCATCCTGATGGGAGGCATCGACCTCTCACTCGAAGGGACCCTGGCGGCCGTGTCGTTGAGCACGGCCCTCCTGGTCGCCAACGACCGCAACGGCATGGACATCGGCCTCTGGGTCATCCCTGCCGGATGCGCGGTGGGGGCCCTGATCGGCCTGCTCGCCGGAACGTCCGTGGCGTTGCTGCGCGTTCCGTCCTTCATCGTCACGATCGGGACGTGGCAGATCGGCCTCGGCGTCGCACAGCTGCTGTTCGGATCGGCGCCACCACGGGTGACGGACCCGCGCTTCCGCGGGCTGGCGGTCGACAAGATGCTCGGTCTGCCCGGCATCGTCTGGATCGCGGCGCTGGTGGTGGTCTTCGGCCTGGTGGTGCAGCGCTACACGCGCTTCGGCCGCTACGCGTACGTCATCGGCGGCAGCGAAGAGACGGCGCTGCTCTCCGGCATACCGGTGCGCCGGTACCGGGCTGCTTCCTTCGTCCTCGCCGGTGCCGCCACAGGACTGGCAGCGGTGGCGGCGACCGCCCGGTCGGGAGTGGGCGAAGTCAGCATCGGCAACGGCCTGTTGTTCACGTCCATCGCCGGAGTGGTACTGGGAGGCACGTTCCTCACCGGTGGCCGCGGCGGAGTTCTGCACTCGGTGATCGGAGTGATCGTGATGGTCGCCATCGCCAACGCCATGGTTCTGGCCGGCATCAGCCCCTATGTGCAGCAAGCCGTCCAGGGGGCCATCGTCGTGACCGCGGCCGTCGCCACCATGTGGCGGGCCCGGCAGCGTCTGCGGGTGATCAAATGACGGCCACGCCGGTCATGGAGCTTCGCCGGGCGGAGAAGTCGTTCCCCGGAGTACATGCGCTCAGGAATGTCGATGTGGAGATCCGGCAGCACGAAGTTCTGGGACTGATCGGGGAGAACGGCGCCGGGAAGTCCACCCTGCTGAAGATCCTCGGCGGCCTCCAGCGGCCCGACTCGGGAGAGTTGCTGATGGGGGGCTGCGAGGTCAGCTTCCAGGGCGTCGCCGACGCGAACCGCCACGGTGTCGCGATGGTCTTCCAGGAGCAGTCGCTGCTGGAGAACATCAGCGTCGCCGAGAACGTCCTGCTCGGCAACGAACGCCCCTCACTTCGCTTCGGGCTCTACCGCTGGGGAGACCTCAACCGCCGGGCCCAGAGGTATCTGGACCTCGTCGGTGGTTCGCTGCAAGCCTCCACCCCGACCAGCCGGCTGTCCTTCGCCAAGCGGCAACTGGTCGAAGTCGCCAAGGCACTTGCCTCCGGCGAGCGGGGCGACGGTGAACCGGTCATCCTGCTCGACGAGCCGACATCGGTGCTGGAGCAGTCCGAAATCGAGTCGCTCTTCTCCATCGTCCGCGAACTGCGCAAGCGCGCCAGCGTCGTGTTCGTCTCCCACCGCATCGAGGAAGTCCTGGAGATCTGCGACCGCGTCTACGTCATGCGGGACGGCGAGGTGGTCGGCGAGTGCCGGCCGGCGGAGACCACCACCGACCGCCTCTTCTCGATGATGGTCGGCCAGGACCTGAGCGCCGGCTACTACCACGAATCCCGCCAGAAGCCTCCGCTGCCCGAGGACCGGCTCGTGGTGCGCGACCTCACCGCCAAGACCTTCCAGGACGTCTCGTTCACCATCGCACGCGGTGAGGTCGTGAGCCTCATGGGTGTTCAGGAGAGCGGACGGGAAGACGTCGCCCGGGCGATCTTCGGCGCCGTTCCGACGAGGTCGGGCAGCATCACCCTGGACGGGGAGCGCCTCGGGTCCCGAACACCGGCGCGCGCCGTGCATGCGGGGATCGGTTACGTCCCGTCCGAGCGGAAGACCGACGGAGCGGTGCTCGGTATGACCGTCCGCGAGAACCTCACACTCGCGCATCCCGGCCAGGTCAGCAGGGGCCCGCTCCTGGACCGGGACCGTGAACGAGCAACGGTCACACGGTGGATCGACGACCTGCGGGTGCAGACGCCGTCTCCCCGAACCCCCCTTCGTGACCTCTCCGGCGGAAACCAGCAGAAGGTCGTGCTGGCCAAGTGGCTCCTGGACCCGGACCTGCGGCTCCTGGTACTGGACACACCGACCCGAGGGCTCGATGTCGGGGCCAAGTCCGACGTGTACGCCCTGGTGCGCGGGCTCGCCGAGCGGGGCCTGGCGGTCCTGCTGCTCGCCGACACCCTCGATGAGGGCATCACGATGAGCCACCGCGTGCTGACCATGAAGGACGGCCGCATCACAGGTGAGTTCAATTCCGGCGTCGGCGCCCGTCCCCCGAGCACCGACGTCCTCGAAAGGATGGTCTGACATGGCCACCGGCACAACGGCACCACCGAAACCCCGGACGGAGAAGAGGCCGACCAGGCGTTCACGGCTGCCTCGCCTTCACGAAGCCGGCGCCGCGCCGCTCCTCGTACTCGTGCTGCTCGTCGTCGTCGGAAGCTACGACCCTTCGTTCTTCCAGTTGCAGAGCCTGGCCTCATTGCTGGAGCAGGCCGCCCCGTTGGCTCTGCTCGCGATCGGTCAGGCTCTGGTCGTCCTCACCGGGCGCATCGATCTGTCGAACGCGGGACTGGCAAGCCTCGCAGGGGTGGTCCTCGCGCAGGGCCTCGGTTCCTGGGGTCCGGTCGCCGTGCCGGTCGCCGTACTGGGCGCGATGGCATGCGGGCTGCTGATCGGGACCGTCCACGTCAGCACCCAGGTGCCGTCGTTCATCATCACCCTGGGATTCCTGGGTGTGTTCGCAGGGCTCTCACTGTCCGTGTCCCGAGCCGACTCGATCCTGGTGACACACGGTTCCGGCAGCATCGACTGGATCTTCTTGAGGATCTTCGGATTCCCGATCTCCTATGCACTGGTGCTGCTGGTGGCGCTCATGCTGATGGCCGCCATGCGGTCGCTGACGATCGGGCGCCGCGTCCGGGCCGTCGGGCTCAACGAGCGGGCCGCGGCCTACAGCGGCATCCGCACTCAGCGCGTCGTCGTGACCATGTTCGCGGCCTCAGGAGGCCTCTCGGGCCTGGCAGCGGTACTTCAGGTCGCCCGCCTCCAGTCGGCGGGGGCCACCACCTCCGATTCGCTGCTGCTTCCCGCGCTCGCGGCCGTCATCGTCGGCGGCACAGCCCTCTCCGGGGGAGTGGGCGGAGTGGGACGCACCGTGTGCGGCGCATTGGTCATCGCGCTGCTGCGCGTCGGCCTTGACCTCATCGGCGTCGACGCAGCGTTCCAGCCGATCCTCTACGGCGGCATCGTGATCCTGGCGATCGCCGTGACCGTCCAGCGGCGGCGAGGAGTCGCGGTCGCGTGAACGGCAGCCGAGGCGGTCAGCCCACATGCCGGCCGCCCTCCGACGCGAGACGACCACCGTCCGACCACGAAGAAGGAGCGCGCCACATGCAGGTTCACGACTTCCGCCGACTGGGACGAACCGCCGTGCGCTGTACCGCCATGTCCTTCGGCGCCGCCCCGATCGGCAATTTCCTCCGCCCGTTCAGCGACTCCTCGGCGACGGACATGGTGTCGCAGGCGTGGGATCTCGGGATGCGCTACTTCGACACCGCGCCGCTGTACGGGCACGGGCTCAGTGAGCACCGTCTGGGCCACGCGCTGCGCGGCTACGAGCGTGAGCACTACGTCGTCTCCACCAAGGTGGGCCGGCGGCTCAAGCCGGCGAAGCCGGGCACGTTCGACTCCGGCCTCTGGGTCCAACCGGCGCCGTTCAGCGCCTCCTACGACTACTCCTACGACGGCGTCATGCGTTCCGTCGAGGAGAGTCTGCACCGCATGCTTACCGACCACGTCGACGTCCTGCTGATGCACGACGTCGACCGCTACACCCACGGCGACGCCCAGCCCGAGATGTTCCGGCAGGCGGTCGACGACGGCTTCCGCGCACTGGTGAAGCTCCGTGAGGAGAAGGTCGTGTCCGCGATCGGCTTCGGCGTCAACGAGGCGGACATCTGCCTGGAGGCCCTCCGGCAGACGGATGCGGACTGCATGCTGCTCGCCGGCAGGTACACGTTGCTGGAACAGGACCCGCTCGATGAACTCCTGCCCCTTTGCGAGAGCAGGGAGGTCGGAGTGATCCTCGGCGGGGTCTACAACAGCGGCATCCTGGCCACCGGGGCGGTGGAGGGGGCGAAGTTCAACTACGGGCCCGCTCCCCGGGAGATGCGCGAACGGACGGAGCGGATCCACGCCGTCTGCCGGGAGCACGACGTGCCGCTGCCCGCCGCGGCCCTCCAGTTCGCCGCGGCCCACCCGGCTGTCACGAGCGTCTGCATCGGATCACGGAGCCCGGAGCAGCAGAACAACAGCGCTGTGCTGTTCGAGTCCGAGATCCCGGACGCCTTGTGGAGCGACCTGGCTGCCGCGGGGCTGCTCCGGGAGGACGCCCCCACCCCCTAGCAGGGCCCGCACCCGTCGTGCACGCGGAAAACCCATCGGAACGGAACGAGACAGGAGAGCGGCATGAGGGCTGCCCGGTTCCACCGGCAGGGAGACATACGCATCGAGGACATCCCGGAACCGTCCGTACTGCCGGGCACTGTGAAGATCCGGGTCGAGTGGTGCGGCATCTGCGGAACGGATCTGCACGAGTACCTGGACGGGCCGGTCTTCTGCCCGCCACCGGGTGAGCCCCATCCGATGACCGGGGAGTCGTCGCCGGTCGTCCTGGGACACGAATTCGCCGGGACGGTCGCCGACGTGGGCGCTTGGGTGGACGACCTCAGCCTGGGCGAGCGCGTCGTCGTCGAACCCAGGATCGTGTGCCGCACCTGTCCGCCGTGTCTGGCCGGTCACCACAACAGCTGCCGGCAAGCGGCGACGATCGGACTGGCAGGCGGCGGCGGAGGGCTGGCCGAGTACATCGTCGTCGAGCGTGACCTCGTCTTCCCCATCGGCGATATGCCCGCCGAAGTCGGCGCACTGATCGAGCCGTTGGCCGTCGCGTACCACGCGGTGGGCAGGGCGGAATGCGCACCGGGCGCACGCGCGGCGGTCTTCGGAGCGGGACCGATCGGATTGCTCATCGTCACCGTCCTGAAGGCCACGGGCGCCGGTCACATCAGCGTGGTGGAGCCGTCCGCAGCCCGCCGGCAACTGGCTCGCGACGCAGGCGCGGATCTCGTCGTCGACCCCGGCGGCGAGGACGTGGACGAACGCATCCGGGAATCGACGGGAGGCGGGGGAGTCGAGGTGGCTTTCGAATGCGCCGGCGCCGACTCGGTGCTCGCGGGCTGCATCAGCGCGGTCAAGGCCCGCGGCACGGTCGTCAACGTCGCCATCCGGGCGCACCCGGCGACGCTCGACATGCTTCCCCTGGTGCTCAAGGAAGTTCAGCTCGTGGGCACTGTTTGCTACGCCGGAGACCACCAACCGGTCATCGATCTCCTGCGTGAGGGCAAGCTGCCGGTCGAGCAGTTCATCACCAAGCGCATCGACCTGGAAGACCTAGTGGCCGAAGGCTTCCAGACCCTGCTCAACGGCACCGGAGACCAGGTGAAGATCCTGGTGCGCCCCTGATGGCAGCGGCCGTTCAAGGTACGGAACCCAGCCCCTCCTCATTTCCCTCTTATCTGCCGGAGCGTCAGTGACCACACACGTACTTCAACTCCCGGTCCCAGGTGGGCGGATCGATTCCCACAGCGTCGGGTCGCCCGGCCCGTTCACTCCGCCGCGTTCCCCGCTTCGCAGCCGCGTCGCCTACGCGGCGGCCCACGTGGTCGCCGACCCGCTTGCCGAGAACACTCCCGGGTCGCGGGCCGTACTGGACTGGGAGCGGACGTTGGCGTTCCGGCACGAGTTGTGGCGGTGGGGCTTCGGCGTAGCCGAGGCCATGGACACCGCCCAGCGCGGGATGGGACTGGACTGGGCCACGGCCGCCGAGCTGATACGCCGTTCCGCAACTGAGGCCCGTACCGTCGGCGGTCGCATCGTCGCTGGAGTCAGCACCGACCAGCTCGTGCAGCAGACGCCGACGCTCGATCAAGTCGCCGGCGCCTACCTCGATCAGCTCTCCGTCGCCGAGGACGCCGGCGCGGTACCGGTGATGATGGCCAGCCGCGCCCTCGCCCGCGCCGCAAGGGGCCGCGAGGACTATCTCGCCGTCTACGACAAGGTCCTCGGCCAGGCTTCCCAGCCCGTGATCCTCCACTGGCTGGGAGAGATGTTCGATCCGCAGCTGGAGGCCTACTGGGGAGCAGCGGACCTCGACTCCGCGGCCGACACGGTCATCTCGCTGCTGCACACGCACGCATCCCGCATCGACGGCATCAAGCTCTCCATCCTGGACGCTGACCGTGAGCGCGCGCTGCGCCGTCGCCTGCCGGCGGGAGTCCGTCTCTACACGGGCGACGACTTCAACTACAGCGACCTGATCCGCGGTGATGAAGAGGGATACAGCGACGCCCTGCTCGGCGTTTTCGCCGCCATCGCGCCGGCCGCCTCGCACGCACTTCAGGCGCTGGACGCCGGCGATACGGACGCCTACCGCGAGGCGATGGACCGGACCGTCCCACTGGGGCGGCATCTGTTCGCAGCTCCCACGTTCCGCTACAAGTGCGGCGTGGTCTTTCTGGCGTGGCTCAATGGCCACCAGGACCACTTCACGATGGTCGACGGCGCTCAGAGCGGGCGATCACTTACGCACTTGTCCGAACTCTTCCGCCTCGCCGATCAAGCCGGAGTGCTGAGCGACCCCGACCTGGCGGTTGCTCGCATGCGGACTCTCCTCCAGATCTACGGGGTGGTCTCGTGAGCGATCTGAGCCATTTCTCATTCAATTCCCAGACGGCCAAGCGATGGCCGCTGCCCCAACTCATCGATGCCGCAGCGCGACTGGGGCTCGGCGGCGTGGGCCTGTGGCGCGAACCCGTTCAGCGAACGGGGATCGACGAGGTGGCAAGCCTGGTGCGCTCGACGGGACTTGAAGTGACGAGTCTCTGCCGGGGCGGGTTCTTCCCCGCGTCGGAGGAGACCGCCCGCCGCGCACGGATCGACGACAACCGCCGGGCCATCGAAGAGGCAGCCCGACTCGGTGCCCGCACCCTCGCTCTGGTCTGCGGCGGGCTGCCGCCGGGCAGCCGGGATCTGGCTGGAGCGCGGCACATGGTCGCCGACGCAATCGCAGAACTCGCCCCGCACGCGGGCGATCACGGCGTGACGCTCGCTGTCGAACCGATGCACCCCATGTACTGCTCCGACCGAAGCGTCATCACCTCGCTGCGCCAGGCCCGGCTGCTCGCTGAGCACTTCCCGGCCTGCCAGGTCGGTGTACTCGTCGACGCGTATCACGTGTGGTGGGACCCAGAACTGTTCGACGAACTCTCTCTCCTCGGGCCCCGCATCGCGGGCTTTCAGGTCTGCGACTGGGTCACACCGCTGCCAGAAGGCGTCCTGACCGGACGCGGCATGATCGGTCACGGCTGCATCGACCTGCGAGCCCTCCAGCATGCGGTTTACGACGCGGGTTACCGCGGACTCACCGAAGTCGAGATCTTCAATGCGCAGCTCTGGGACCGGCCGGGCGAGGAGGTTCTCACCGCGGTGTGCCGGCAGTACCGCGCACACGTCGTGTGAACCACAGAGCCGGTACTCCAGTGAGAGTTCGTGTCCTGAGCTGGCTGTTTTCGTTGCGTCGGGCATGGTTGGGGGGATGAAGTCGGTGTGTGGGCTGCGGAGTTGGAGACGGAGTTCGCGCGGGTTGCGGGCCGGTTCTCGCGGGCGGATCTGCGGTGGCGGATGCGGGAGTACGTGCGCGGGCTGCCGGGTCGTGTGGAGCGCAAGAACGGCCGGCAACTCGCCGAGTGGGCAGGTCGTCGCGGTCCGGCCGGGTTCCGGCACCTGCTGAACGGCGCGGCCTGGGATGCCGACGCGGTCCGCGATGACCTGCAACGCCACGTCGCTGACCGGCTTGGTTGCCGTGATGGGGTGCTGATCGTGGATGACACCGGGTTCCTCAAGAAGGGGACCACCTCCGCGGGTGTCCGGCGTCAGCACTCCGGCACCGCTGGCCGCACCGAGCGCCGCGCGTGATCACCAGACCCGTACAGATCATCACTCGCCCCGGACGCCCGCCGAGGGGGCTCTCGCGCAATGCCCGAGTACCGGCTCTCCCGACGGCTGCGCGAGTACACGGCTGTGCCGCCCGAGCTGCCGCACGGCTCGGCAGGCTGCCGTTGACGACCAGGTGCTGATCCTCAGCGACGAACGAGACGCGAGACGCCGCACACCGCGCACGGCACTGTGATCGTCCGCTCCGCGAGACGACCGGGCACAGCCGGAGAGCGACGCGGTCGTCGTCTTCGCCGACCTCAGCTTGGCCGAGGCACCTCACGGACGCCCGACCTGCGTCTTCGCCCGAGATGCTGTGGGACGCATATGGGGTGATCAACCGTAGACACCCGGTTTCAGCCGGGGGCGACCGGACGTCTCCGTCCGAGGAGCCATCGGATCCGGTTCACTCCGGATGCTCCCTTCCCGTACCTGAACAGCGAGAACGCCGCCCTCTACGTGCGTAGAGAACGGCGTTCGCGTGCGCCCCCGGCAGGACTCGAACCTGCGGCCAAGCGCTTAGAAGGCGCCTGCTCTATCCACTGAGCTACGGGGGCCGGTCTCGGTCGCGGAGGAGTGGGCGTGCCTCCGGGTGACCGTGGCGCGGTCAAGGATAGGGGTCCCCGTGGCTGGCGCTGCGTGCTTCACGTCCGCGACACCATGTGGAGGTTCAGTGAAGCGCTCCTGATAATCGCAGGCTGGTGCGATTCGTGCAGTGGTTTTCGCCACGAGCCGAGCGGGTGTTGCTCAGTCGTTATGGCTGCGCCGACGGGGACGGGCTCGACCTGTGGGTCACATGGTGCGAATGGCTCTATTGCAGCCTGAAACCGATTGTTTTCGCCCCGCAGAGCCGTGGATACGCTTCAAAATACGGCTGAATTTGGGCATTCTGCGCATGTGGCGATCTTGAACGTACGGCCCGAACTGCTAGACGCGCTCTCGGCGCTCCGCGAAGGCGTCGCCGCCGCACGCTTTCCGTTGCCGCTCCCCGGGGCCGACCGGGCCCGCCGCTCGCGCGACGAACTCCTCGCCCAGCTCGACGACTACCTAATGCCGCGGCTGCGCGCGCCGAAGGCGCCGCTGCTCGCCGTGGTCGGCGGCTCGACCGGCGCGGGGAAGTCGACACTCGTCAACTCCCTTGTGGGGCGCAGGGTGAGCGAGGCCGGTGTGCTGCGCCCCACGACCCGCACCCCCGTGCTCGTCTGCCACCCCGAGGACGAGCCCTGGTTCGCGGGCGACCGCGTACTGCCGCGCCTGGGCCGGGTGTGGATGCCCCGTCAGGAACCGCTCGTACGCGCACCCGACGACGGCGTACGGGGATGCGCCCCGGAGGAGTTGCTCGGCGACGGCCACGACGAGGAGGAGACCGAGCCCGCACTGCGCATCGAGACCGACACCGCGCTCTCACCGGGACTGGCCCTGCTCGACGCACCCGACATCGACTCCCTCGTCGCCTCCAACCGCGACCTCGCCGCCGAACTCCTCTGCGCCGCCGACATCTGGGTGCTGGTCACCACGGCGGCACGCTACGCGGACGCGGTGCCCTGGAATCTGCTGCGCACGGCCAGGGAGTACGACGTCACGCTCGTCACGGTGCTGGACCGGGTGCCGCACCAGATCGCGTCCGACGTGGCACGGCAGTACGGTTCGCTGCTGATCCGCGAGGGCCTGGCCGACGTGCCGCGCTTCACGGTTCCCGAACTGCCGGAGTCCGCAAGCGGATCCGGGCTCCTGCCGGCGACCGCCGTCGCCGGTCTGCGCAACTGGCTGACCCAGCGCGCGCTCGACCCGGCGGCCCGCGCGGTGGCCGGGCGCCGTACCGCCGCCGGTGCGCTCGCCTCGCTGCGCTCCCGCGTCGCGGCTCTCGCCAACGCCTCGGCCGCCCAGCACGCCGCCGCGCTGCGGCTGACCGGCCACATCGAGGAGGCCTACGAAGAGGCACGGCACCGGGTCCGCCGGCACATCGCCGTCGGCGAGCTGCACGCCGGGGACGCCCACGCGCTGTGGCGCGGATTCCCCGTCGACAGCCGCGGCGAGGAGGTACTGGACGCATACGAGGCCGGGCTGACCACGCTCCTCGCCTCCTCCGTGGCCGGTGCCGACGAGCGCGTGGCCGAAGCCTGGCGCCACGACCCAGCCGCACCCGGCACGGAGATCGCCGAGATCGCCACCGGCCGCGCGGGGCAGGGCAGTCGGGCCCACCAGGACGCCGCGGACGGACGCGGCCGCATGAACTTGCTCGTACGCCGCTGGCGGCGCTGCCTGGAGGAGCTGACCGAGGAGGAGGCGCGCGCCGTGGACCACGGGTTCGGGCGGGACGCCGAGGAGGCCGCCGCGATGCTCGCCACGGCGCTCGTGGGCGGCAGCCATGCGGCGGGCGCCTACCGCAACCTGTCGGCCGCCTTCGGGGAGCCCAGCGCCCGGCGGCTGCGCGAGTGCGGGATCAGGCTGCTGGCCACGTACGTCGAGCGGGCGCTCTACGGGGAGCGCGACCGGCGCCTGGCGCCCCTGGACGCGCTGGAGACGGCGCCCGACCCGCAGGTCGATCTGATCGCCGCGCTGTCGGTGCTGCGCAAGGCGGAGGAGACGGTCCTTTCGGGGCCGGGCGCACGGAAGTTGTCGCAGTCGCAGTCGCATACGGAGAGGTGACCGCAATGTCCACAGCGGATGTCCGGGCCGACGGTACGTGCGATGAGGAACACGCAGAGCAAGCCGATCGTGCGGCGACGGGCGCTTCGGGCGCTTCGGGCGCTTCGGGCGCTGCGGGTGCGGCGCCCGCGTCCGCGGGGAGCGGCCGCGGCAGCGAGACCGGCGAGGTGCGTGCCGAGGTACGAGCCGAGGTGCGCAGGGCCGCGGAAGCCGGTGACTCCCGCGCGGCAGGTGAGCCCGGAGACGCCGTGGAGGGCGGTGGACCGCCTGAGACCGCTCCCGCAGGTGGCGCCACTGACGCGGGCGACGAGGCGGCCTGGGACGACGGACTGATCGCCCGCCGCGCCCGAGGTGCGGCGCCCGGCGGACGCCAGGGCAGGCCGGGAGCGGCCGGCCTCTGGGGAGCGGACTCCGGCGCCCAGGGACCGGACGGCGCGTTCGACGGCGGCTTCGACGCCACCGCGGACGGCGCTTTCGACGGTCTCGCCGACGGACGGGGCGCCCACGGTCAGGGGCCCACCGACGGCCGACGGCCCTCGCTGCGGGGCAAGTTGCCGGACCAGTCCGCCCTGACGGGTTGGCCGGGGACCGCGGCGCCGCATCCGCGGGAGCCGTACGAGAAGGAGGCGTTCGGGGAGCAGAGCGCGCTCGGGCGCCGCGTGGTCGCGTTGCGCAGACTTGTCGACCTGTCGAGAACCCGGCTGCCGAGGAGCGTGCTCGCCGAGGCCGACCGCGTACTGGACGCCGCCGACGGCCGCGAGCGGCTCTCCCGCCGCTACACGACGGTCGCGATCGCCGGCGCCACCGGAAGCGGCAAGTCCTCGCTGTTCAACGCCCTCGCCGGTACGCGGCTCTCCCAGGCGGGCATGCGCAGGCCGACGACCGCGACGCCGGTCGCCTGCTCCTGGGAGGTCCCGGGCGCGGGACCGGCCGACGGGCTGCTCGACCGGCTCGGCATCCCCCCGTCCACCCGGCGTCTGATGCGCCCGGAGTCGGACTGGAGGGGCCGTATCGACGAGGGCGCGCGCAGCGAGCTGGAGGGCCTCGTCCTCATCGACCTGCCCGACCACGACTCCGCCGCGGAGGGCCATCGCGAGCAGGTGGAGCGGCTGCTTCGGCTGGTGGACGCGGTGGTCTGGGTGGTCGACCCGGAGAAGTACGCGGACGCGGTGCTGCACGAGCGGTATCTGCGTCCGCTGGCCGGATACGCCGAGGTGACGTTCATCGTCCTCAACCAGACCGACCGGCTGCCGGGCGACGCGACGGGCGCCGTACTGAACGACCTGCGGCGGCTCCTGGACGAGGACGGAATGGCGCTTGGCGAGCACGGTGAGCCGGGCGCACGCGTCATGGCGACGTCGGCGCTCGTGGGCGAGGGCATCGAGGAACTCCGCACGGAGCTGGCCGAGTTCGTCGCCGAACGCCGGGCGGCGTCGCTGCGGCTGAGCGCCGACCTGGACGTCGTCGTGGAGAGTCTGCGGCCGGAGTATGTGACTCCGGGCCGGGTGGCGGCCGCGGACGGGCCGATGGTGCTCACCGACGACGTGCGCGAGGCGTTCTCCGGACGGCTGGCGCACGCGGCGGGTGCGCACGCGGCGGGACAGGCCGCCGAACGCGCCTGGCTGCGGCATGCGGAGCGCGCCTGCGGTACTCCCTGGGCGCAGCTTCAGCACTGGTACGAGGAGCGGCGCTCGCGCAAGGAGGCGGCGGAATCGGGCTCCGGCGCCCCGGAGGAGGCGGACGACTGGGACGGTGGGGCCGCCGGTGATCCGCGTGACGCCGCGGCGGCGGTCGACGCGCTCTTCGGGGACGGCGACGGGTACGGCGCGGCGGGCCTCGGCTCCGTGTCCGGGGCGGAGGCGGCACCCGTGGCCGGGCGGACATCCGCGGGTGCAGGCGGGGCCGAGTCGCCGTCCGACGGCGGTCCGCGGGTGGCGCGGCCGGCGGTGGCGCACGCGGTGCGCACCGTCGTCGAGCAGGCGGCGGCCGGTCTGCCCGATGCCTGGCGCCGGTCCGTACGCGACGCCGCCTGGCGGGGTGCCGCCGGACTGCCGGAGGCGCTGGACGCGGTGCTGCGCGTGGGCGCGGAGCCGGAAGCGGTCCGCTCCGAGGGCCTGTTGGTCGAGGGGTTGTCGTCCGAGGGTCTGTCCTCCGAGGGCGGTGCGCCCGGCGGTGGAGCGGGGCGTTCCGGAAGGAGAGCGGGGAAGCGGACGGGGCGGCACTCGGAGAACCGGCCGGCGCTGCGGCGTCCCTTCTGGTGGAACCTCGCGCTCGTGGGCCAACTGCTCTTCTTCGTCGCGCAGTTGGCCGGTGCGGGCTGTGTGCTGTGCGCGGCGCTCGGAGTGAACCTCGTGGCCGAGTGGGTCGGTGTGGCGCTGCTCATCGGCGGTGTGCTGGGCGGTTCGCTGCTGGCGTGGGGGTGCCGGTTCGCCGCACGGGGGCCCGCGGCGGAGCACGGACGGCGTGAGGAGTGGCGGCTGCGGCGGCTCGTCGCGGGGTGCGGGCAGGTGCATGTGCTGGAGCCGGTGGCCGCGGAGCTGCTGCGCTACCGGGAGGTGCGTGAGCAGTACGTGATCGCGACGGGCGACTCCTCGCTGTAGGGGCCGTAGCGGGGCCGGTTGGTACGGGCGCTTGCCGAACCCCTCTTCCGGGTGGCCGAGTTGTCCACAGTCGTATGGTTGTCCCCAGGTCAGAGCGGGTTTTTCGGAATCGCGGCAAGGTGGTCTCCACGCGGTGCGAAGGCACGGCGCGGAGACCGGCGCCGGCGATCGCGGAGATGCCGGCGGACTACAGGGGGCGTGATGTACGAGACGCATGTGACGGTCGTGGGGAACGTGGCGACGCGGGTGGAGTTCAGCACCACGGCGGCGGGGGTTCCGCTGGCGCGGTTCCGGCTCGCGAGCACGGTGCGGCGGTTCGACGCGCAGGAGCGCGTCTGGTCGGACGCCGGGACGACCTTCTACACGGTGTGGACCCGGCGTGCGCTGGCGGAGAACGTGGCCTCGTCGGTGACGCTCGGCGAACCGGTCATCGTGACGGGCCAGTTCCGCGTCCGGGAGTCCGACCGCGACGGGCAGCACTTCTTCTCCGCCGAGCTCTCGGCGTCGTCCGTCGGGCACGATCTCTCGCGCGGCACCTCGGCCTTCGTCCGGGTGTCCCCGGCCCGCCGCGGGCTGGTCGACGGGCAGCAGGGGAAGGGCGGCACCGAGGAGGCGGCGGCTGCGCTGGCCGGTGCTCCGGAGTCCGCGTCGCGGGCGGCAGCGGGGGCGGACGCCGCAGCGGGAGCGAAGTCCGGCACGGTGGCGAAGTCGGGCACGGTGACGAAGACGAAGGCGGTGGCGAAGTCCGGCGCGGGAGCGAAGACGGACGCGGGGGCGGAGGCAAAGGTTCCAGGTCAGTCGGGCGGGCCTTGATCGTCCCGGTCCGCCGGATTCGCTGATAACGATTTTGAGTCGGAACGCTTCAACGGCCGGATCGACGAGGATCAGGACACTTCCGCTCCCTACGATCCCCGCGTGGCTGACGGGGGTTCAGTGCTTGGCGGTGGGACGGCAGCACGCGACCGGCCGGATCGCCGCAGTGATCTCTCAACTGTCGTGTCTGCGCCGCCCGGAGGGGAAATTCATGAGGTTTGTCCGCGGGGCCGTGACCGTCGTGAGCGGGCACGCTGCCGCACGTGCGGCTCGACGTCTCGCAGCCGTGTCGCTGGTCACCGTTCTGCTCACGGCGGGTGCGGCCGCCACGGCCGTTCCGGCCGCCGCGGCGAGCGATGACGAGCCGTCACGGCAGGGCGGGGCGACGGCCACACTGGAGGGGCTGAAGACCTACGGGCAGGCCGTCGTCCACGAGAGCGGCGAGGAACTGACCACCGGCGCCGGGCTCTTCGAGATGGCGGTCGACGGAGGCGGCAGGCTCCAGACGTACGGGCTCGACGTGGACAACCCCACGCAGCAGCACGCGCGTTACGGGGAGACCGACTGGGGCCGTACGTCACTGCACGACAATCCGGAGGCAGGCAGGATCCTCTGGATACTCCGGCACTCCTATCCGCAGGTCGACGACTTGCAGGCGCTTGCGAAGACCGCCCGCGCCGGGAAGCTCTCACCGCGGACGGCCGCGGCGGGCACCCAGGTCGCGATATGGCGCTTCACGGACGGTCCGTCCGCGCGGCGCGGCCGCGCCGGAGGCACCGGCGAGGGCGGGGGCGGCGGTGTCCGCGTCGAGGCGGCCGATCCGGCCGCCGAGAAGCTGGCCGACCATCTTCAGCGGTCGGCACGGCGGATGGCGGAGCCCCGTGCGTCGCTGTCCCTCGACCCCGCAACGCTCCCGCGGAGGAGCGGCAGCCGCCTCGGCCCCTTCACGGTGCGTGCGAGCGCGCCCGGCGTCGCCGTCTCGCAGACGCCCGGCTCGGGATCGCCGGGCGCCCGGATCGTGGGCCGGGACGGGAAGCCGGTGACCTCCGCACGGAACGGCGCACAGCTCTACTTCGACGTGCCGCAGGGGCGGCGGTCCGGTCAGGGCTCGCTCACCGTGCAGGCCGCCACGAAGGTGCCCGTCGGGCGGGCCCTCACAGGAGTGGGCGGTCACGCCGGGAGCCAGGCGCAGATACTCGCCGGGTCCAGCAGGTCGATGGTCTCCGCGTCGGCGGACGTCCACTGGGCCGCGGAGGGGGCGATACCCGCGGTCAAGGCGGAGAAGAGCTGCGCCGGGGAGGGCGTCGGCGTCACCGTCGCCAACGCCGGGGACCGGCCCTTCCGCTTCCGGCTCGCGGGCAGGGAGCACGCGGTGGACGCGGCGGACAGCCGTACGTTCACGGTGCCGGTGCGGGAGGACCAGGCGTACCGCATACCGCTCACCGGCCCGCACGGTCTGGAGAAGACCTTCACCGGCGTACTGGACTGCGCGACGCGCAGCTCGGTGCCGGTGACGGAGGCCGGGGAGGACGCGGACGGCCCGGGACTGCGTACGGCCACGGTGGGCGGCGGCGACGCCGGTGCGGGCGCGGCCGAGAGCAGTGCCGTCGCCGACGGCGGTGATCTTGCCGATACGGGCGCGAGCGGCACCCCGCTGATCGCGGGCACGGCGGTCGGACTGGTGGTGCTCGGTGCCATGGCCGTGCTGGTGGTGCGCAGGAAGAATCCGGACGACGGCGGCGTTCAGAAGGGGTGACGCGGGAAGGCGGCCGCTCCGGGCGCCTCGGCCCGTGTCCCGCAGACCACCACGGGCTGCGCACGCGACCCGCACGGAACCGGGCCACCGCACAGAGATGCGGTGGCCCCCGCACTCCGCCCCGTTTCGGGGTCGGGCGCCGTGTGCGGCAAGATGGGTGTCGTCTGTCCATGCGGCGTGGCCGCGCTCCGAAACCTACTGACTGCCGGACGGTTCCTCTTGGCTGAGTACATCTACACCCTTCGCAAGGCGCGCAAGGCGCACGGAGACAAGGTGATCCTCGACGACGTCACCTTGAGCTTCCTGCCCGGCGCGAAGATCGGTGTCGTGGGACCCAACGGCGCTGGCAAGTCGACGGTGCTGCGCATCATGGCCGGGCTCGACCAGCCCTCCAACGGCGACGCCCAGCTCGCCCCCGGCTACAGCGTCGGCATCCTGCTCCAGGAGCCGCCGCTGGACGAGTCGAAGACGGTGCTGGAGAACGTCGAGGCCGGTGTCGCGGACACGAAGGGCAAGCTCGACCGCTTCAACGAGATCGCCGAGCAGATGGCGACGGACTACACGGACGAGCTGATGGAGGAGATGGGCAAGCTCCAGGAGCAGCTCGACCACGCGGGCGCCTGGGACCTGGAGTCCCAGCTGGAGCAGGCTATGGACGCGCTGGGCTGCCCGCCCGGCGACTGGGCCGTCACGACCCTCTCCGGTGGTGAGAAGCGCCGCGTCGCGCTGTGCAAGCTGCTGCTTGAGCAGCCCGACCTGCTCCTGCTCGACGAGCCCACCAACCATCTGGACGCCGAGTCCGTCCAGTGGCTGGAGCAGCACCTCGCGCAGTACCCGGGCACCGTCGTCGCCATCACCCACGACAGGTACTTCCTCGACAACGTGGCCGGCTGGATCATGGAGCTCGACCGCGGGCGCGCCATCGGGTATGAGGGCAACTACTCCACGTACCTGGAGAAGAAGCAGTCCCGGCTGAAGGTCGAGGGCCAGAAGGACGCCAAGCGCGCCAAGCGGCTCAAGGACGAGCTGGACTGGGTCCGCTCCAACGCGAAGGGCCGTCAGGCCAAGTCCCGTGCGCGGCTTACCCGTTACGAGGAGATGGCGGCCGAGGCCGAGAAGACCCGGAAGCTGGACTTCGAGGAGATCCAGATCCCGCCGGGCCCGCGCCTGGGCAATGTCGTCGTGGAGGTCGAGCACCTCAACAAGGCGTTCGGCGACAAGGTCCTTATCGACGACCTCTCCTTCACGCTGCCGCGCAACGGAATCGTCGGCGTGATCGGCCCCAACGGCGCCGGCAAGACCACGCTGTTCAAGATGATCCAGGGCCTGGAGGAACCCGACTCGGGCGTCATCAAGGTCGGCGACTCCGTCAAGATCTCCTACGTCGACCAGAGCCGGGCGAACATCGACGGCAAGAAGACGCTGTGGGCCGTCGTCTCCGACGAGCTGGACTACATCAACGTCGGCCAGGTCGAGATGCCTTCGCGCGCGTACGTCTCGGCGTTCGGCTTCAAGGGCCCGGACCAGCAGAAGCCCGCGGGCGTGCTCTCCGGCGGCGAGCGCAACCGGCTGAACCTCGCGCTCACCCTCAAGCAGGGCGGCAATCTGCTCCTGCTCGACGAGCCGACCAACGACCTCGACGTCGAGACCCTCTCCTCGCTGGAGAACGCGCTGCTGGACTTCCCCGGCTGCGCCGTGGTCGTCTCCCACGACCGCTGGTTCCTCGACCGCGTGGCCACGCACATCCTGGCCTACGAGGGCGACTCCAAGTGGTTCTGGTTCGAGGGGAACTTCGAGTCGTACGAGAAGAACAAGATCGAGCGGCTGGGCCCGGACGCCGCGCGCCCGCACCGCGCGACGTACAAGAAGCTCACCCGCGGCTGAGGCAGGCTGATCGGTTCACGTGCGTCACATATACCGGTGCCCGCTGCGCTGGTCGGACATGGACGCCTACGGGCACGTCAACAACGTCGTGCACCTCCGTTATCTGGAGGAGGCGCGGATCGACTTCATGTTCCGGCTGGCGGGCGAGGCGGTGGCCTCGTCTCCGGACGAGCCGCCGCCGTTCAAGACCGGAGCGGTGGTGGCGCGGCACGAGATCGACTATGTGCGTCCGCTGTTCCACCGGTACGAGCCGGTCACCGTCGAGACGTGGGTGACGAAGATGAACGCGGCCTCGACGACCATCGCGTACGAGATCAAGGACGAGGGGACGGTCTATGTGCGGGCGGAGACCGTCATCGTCCCCTACGACCTGGAGAAGGAGCGTCCGCGCCGGCTGACCGCCGGCGAACGGGCGTTCCTGGAGGACTACTTCGATGACAGCGCGGCAGCCCCGTCTCGTATTCGCTGACCCGGGAGAGGCCGCGGGGCTCGACGCGTTCCTGCGGCGGCTGCTGCGCTGGGAGAAGGCCGCGGCCGTACGCATCCAGGCCGGGAGCGGGGTGGTCGGGATCTTCGCCAAGCCCGCCCGCTTCGAAGTGCTCGCGGTGCGTACGGCACGTCTGCTGGAGCCCGCCGGCGCCGACGCCGAGATCGACGTCACCGTCTCGGCGGGCGAACTGCTGGAGGGCGTCGACGAGCCGGCCGAGGCCTTCGCGGTTCCCACGGCGGTGACGGGTCCGCCGTGGGCCGGGATGCTGCCGCCGCGCGGGGGCTGGGAGGCGTTCGGCGAGGTCCCCGCGGACGCGGTACGGGCCGTGGCCGCCGCCGCGGTGGGTGAATTCCGGGAGCGCGCCGAGAAGTTGGGGCAGCAGGAGCGTACCCGCGAGCGGCTCGACGGGCTCGCCGAGGAGATCTGGTCCCGTCCGCTGGGCAGGACCGAGCTGCCGCTGCGGGCCGTGCATGCCGCGCACGCGCTCGGTTTCCTCGCGGGGGAGGGGCAGTTGAAGCTGCTCAAGGCGGGGCCGTGGCTGCGGCTGCGCACGCCTGCGGGGTCGGTCGTGGTGCGGAGCAGCCAGGGCAGGGCGCCGGGGCTGAGCGTCACGCCGGTCTGAGCGGGCCCGCGGCGGGCCCGAGACCGGGCGCGGGGGTGCCTGTTCGCGTTCCGCCGCGCGCCCTTTTGGGCCGTGCGGTCCCCGGGCTCTCGCGTTCCGAAATCCGGCCTCGCGTCCGGGTGTTGGCGGACTCCGGTGTGCTGGACGCTGAACGGCGGGGACGGTACGGGGAGTTGGCTCAGCCCCGGGACTCGGCTCAGCCCCGGGACTTGGCTCAGCGTCCCGGGAGTCGGCTCAGTCCGGGGAGTTGACCATGGAGCCCGCGGCGTACACCAGGTAGTCCCAGAGCTGGCGCTCGTGCTCGGGGGACAGCTCCAGGCTGTCGACGGCGGCCCGCATGTGCTTCAGCCACGCGTCGTGCGCGGCGCGATCGACCTTGAACGGCACGTGCCGCATGCGAAGCCGCGGATGCCCCCGCTGGTCACTGTAGGTGCGGGGGCCGCCCCAGTACTGCATGAGGAAGAGCGTCAGCCGCTCCTCGGCGGGGCCGAGGTCCTCCTCCGGGTACATGGGCCGCAGCACCGGATCCTCGGCGACACCCTGGTAGAAGCGGTGGACCAGCCGGCGGAAGGTGTCCTCGCCCCCGACCTGCTCGTAGAAGGTCTCCGTCTGCAAACTGCCGCGTGGAATCTCCATCACGTCCCCCATGGTCGCAGACGTACCCGCGGGGCCATCAGCCCTCGGCCGGTACGGGCCCAGGGGCGAGGGCCGGCCTGGGGGCAGTGGCACGCCCCGCCCCAGGCCTCGCGCGTGCGCCCGCCCCGAAGCACAGTGGAGGCATGCCAGGTGCTCCGGATCTCGTGCGGCAGATCGTCGCGGGCGGTGCGCTCGCGGATCCGGCGTGGCTGGTGGCCTTCACCGAGGTGCCGCGCGAGCTGTTCGTGCCGTACTACTACGTCGCCGTCACCGGCGGCGGCCGGGAGCGGCTGTGGCGGGACGACCCCGACCCGGAACGACGGCGGCGCTGGCTGGAAGGCGTCTACGACGACACACCGCTGGCGACGCGGGTGCGCGACGGCGAGCTGGTCTCCTCCAGCAGCCAGCCGTCCCTGATGGCGCGCATGCTGGACTCCCTGGACGTACGGGACGGGATGGGCGTGCTGGAGATCGGCACCGGTTCCGGATACAACGCGGCGCTGCTCTCCCACCGCCTCGGCGACGCCCACGTCACCAGCGTCGACCTGGATCCGGGCATCACGACGGCCGCCCGCGAGCATCTGGCCGCCGCCGGGTACCGGCCGCGGGTCGTCACGGGCGACGGTGCGCTCGGGGTGCCCGCGAACGCTCCGTACGACCGCGTGATCGCGACGTGTGCGGTGCCCGCCGTGCCCGCGGCCTGGCTGGCCCAGTGCGTACGAGGGGCGCTGATCCTCGCGCCCGTGGGCACCGGTCTGGTGGCGCTGCGCGTGGACGGACCGGGCGACGGGGAGGGGCGCTTCCTGCCGACGCCGGCGTTCTTCGTGCCGCTGCGCGGGGGCGCTGCTCCGCCCTCCGCCCCGCCCTCCGCCCCGACCTCCGCGACGCGGTCCGGGGCGGCGGATCGGACCGGGGAGCGATCCGGGGCCGGAGTCCTGCGTGGCGTCCCGCGGCACGCACAGCGGCAGGACTCCTTCCACTTCCTCTTCGGCCTCGTCGGGGGTCCGTTGGATCCGTGCGACGTGTACGAGCTGTGGCGCTGCGCCGGGCGTCCGGACCGGGAGCGCTACGGCCTGACCGTTCGCGACGGCGTGCAGTGGGCGTGGCTCGACGATCCGGACGGGCCGCACACCTGGCCGCTCGGCGGATGAGCGCGTGCCCCGACCTCGACCCGGTCTCGACCTGACCCGGCCCGCCGGTCCCGGCCCGTCGGCCACGGTCCGCCTTTCCCGCCCCGCCGTTGCCCGTCCCGCTGTCGGCCGACGAATCCCCTCCGGCTGACGCGCTCTTCATTCGACGGATGTGAACTTCCGCACTCCGGAAGGGAATCGGTGATCGCCCCCTCCAGTCACGGCGCCCGGGCGTCTAGTTTCGAGGGATGCTCACCGGGTGGCCCTACCTCGCCCTCCTCGGAGGGACGGTGCTGCTCGGGTCCTCCGTGCAGCGGCTGGCCGGCATCGGTTTCGGAATGCTCGCCGCTCCCGGCCTGGTGCTGCTGATGGGTCCGGTGCAGGGCGTCGCACTGGTCAACTGCGCGGGCGTCGTCATCGGTGTCGCGGGACTCGCGACGAGCTGGCCGTACGTGCGGCTGCGCACGATGGTCCCGCTGGTCGCCGCCGCCGCCCTCACCGTTCCGCTCGGCGCGTGGCTCGCGCTGCGGCTGCCGGAGCCGGTGCTGCTGACCGGCCTGGGCGTGCTCATCACCGCCGCGGTGCTGCTGGTGATCTGCGGTGCCCGCGTGCGGGCGCTGCACGGCAGGGCAGGGGCCGTGGCGGCGGGCGCGGCCAGCGGATTCATGAACTCGGCCGCCGGTTCGGGCGGTCCGGCGCTCTCCCTGTACGCGGTCAACGCGGGCTGGACGGCAGGGGAGTTCGTGCCCAACGCACAGTTCTACGGGCTCGTCGTCAACCTCATGTCCGCAGCCGCCAAGGGGCTGCCCCAACTCACCCGCCCCGCCTGGCTGCTGGTCGCCGCGACGATGGGCACGGGCATCGTGCTGGGGCATCTGCTCGCCGCCCGTACGCCCGAGAAGGGGGCGCGCCGCATCATTCTGGGGCTCGCGCTCGCGGGCGGTGTCGCCACGGGCGCGAAGGGGCTGTGGCTGCTGGCCTGAGCGCGGCGACGGGCGGCCCGGCCCTGGTGGGGCGACGGCGCGAGGGGAACCGGGCCCGCGGACGCGGCGTGTTGAGAACGGAGAGGGGCGCGGGAAGGACTCCGGTGGACCCTGCGCAGATCCCGATCCGAACAAGATCCCTGTGGAAACAGTGTGGTTGGTGTTCCCCGTGGCCATACTCTGGCCGTGGGACCCCGACCCGCTGCGACGGACACATCGCACGACGTGAGCCGGGAAGGCGGTCCGGCGACGACCAGGGGGAGGGGCGAACAAGCCTTGAAACAGCCGTACTCGGGGCGGGCGGCGCGGTCCTGGGCGCCCGCCGCCGCGACGCCCTGCGGTCACCCCCGCCTCAATGATCGCGGCCACGATCGCGGCCTCTGCTTCCGGTCGTTCCACAGCAGTCGTCGACCGTGCAGCTGTTCCGCGGTGAGGATGGGTACGGACGACGGGGGGAGCGACGCCGTTCCGTAGCGCCGGGTCCGGCGGTCCGGGCGGCCGGGAGACCGGGAGACCGGCACCGGAGTGCGGCGGCGCACCGGCATCACGGCCCGCCCGCCCACGACTTCAGAGCACCGGCGACCGGAACACCATCACAGAGACCACCACTGAAGAAGGCCACTACAGAAGCAGCGAGGTGATCGATGGGGCCCGCGGGACCCACCGGACCGGTGATGAGCCGGGAGGAGGCCGACCGTGCTCTCGAACGGCTCACCGCCGAACACGAGGCGGTCGAGTCGTCGTTGCTCGCGCTCCAGGACCACGCGGGCCGCCGCCTGCTCGAAGGCGCCGACCTCACCGGAATCACCGCCCGGCGCTGGGCGGAGGCCGAAGAGGCCATCACCCGGCTGTGGAACGTCTTCGAGCACTACAGCGGCGCCCTCGAAAAGGCGCAGGAAGTCCGTGAGCGCCGTCGCTGGCCCAGCCGCGACGACCTCGGCGAGCTGACGCGGCTGCTGCGCGGTCCCCGTACGGTCCCGGGCAGCGTGCTGCCCGAGGGCGCCGCGCCCGGCGGAGCCGACGGCAGCGAGGGCCCGCGGCTGGCGGAGGAAGTGACGCTCGGCGGGCTCGTCGAGTGGATGAACGGCTGGTACGCACAGGCCCTCGACGTCGTCGCGGCCGCCGACTCGGTCTGGTCGGCGCTGCCCGCCCGCATAGACATGCTCGCCGCCGAACTGCGCCGGGTGCGCTCCCTCGCGCACTCCGTCGGCGTGCGCCCCGGTGAGCACCCGGCCGGTGACGATCTGGAACGTACGACGGAGGAACTGACCGCGCTGCGCGGCGAGGTGGTCTCCGACCCGCTCGCCTTCTGGACCCCGGCGGGCGGCAGCAGCGCCCCCGGCGGCGGGAGGCCCGACACGTCGCGTTACGACCGCGCGGCGCGCCAACTGGAGGACATCCGCCGGGAGATCGACGCGGTGCTCAACGTCCGCCAGGACTCGGAGCAGCGGCTGATGAACCTGCGGGACGTGCTGTCGCGCGCCGACCGCACGCTCGCGGAGGCCCGTGAGGCGCGCGGCGAGGTGCTGGCGAAGATCGCGGCCTCCGAGGTGCCCGCGGTGAGCGGGCCCGCCACGGCGCTGCACGAGCAGCTGACGGCCGCCGCCGAGTACCGGCGCCGCTCACAGTGGCACCGGCTCTCGCCCCTGCTGGAGAGCCTGGAGCAGCGCGCCGACGACGAACTGGACCGTGCGCGGGCCCAACTCGCCGCCGTCACCGCTCCGTTGGCGGTACGGGCGGAACTGCGCGGGCGCCTGGACGCGTACAAGGCGAAGGTGGCACAGCAGGGCATGGCGGGGGACCGGATGCTGATCGAGCGTTACGACGCGGCACGCCGCATGCTGTGGAGCGCGCCCTGCGATCTGCGGGCGGCCGAGGACGCGGTGCTGCGTTACCAGCACGCCGCACAGGACGTACTGCTTGCGCGGCAGGACGGGGGCGGCGGTCCCGCACGCGCGGAGGGGGTGGCGGACTCGTGACCGGTGAACGGGGCGGGGCCGGCCGCCCCGACCGCGGGAGCGCCGAGGCGCGTGCCGAAGCGACTGCCGGCGCGTGTGCCGGTAAACGTGCTGGTGGCCGTACCGGTGGCCGTGCTGGTTGGCGTGCCGGTGAGGCGGGCGGGCCGGCCGGGCTCGCGCGCTCCGGCACCGAGAGGAATGAACCGGCGGAACGGACTTGCCGCTTCCGCCCCTGGACGTGGGTGTGACCATGCTTGATCGACTGTCCGCGTGTCCGAGCTGCGCCGAGCCGCCGGCGGCGGGGGAACGCTACTGCGCGGTGTGCGGCGCCGATCTGGCGGCGGCCCGTCAGGCGGCCGGGGTGCCTCCGGCGCCCTCTGTGCCGCCCGCGCCCTCCGTACCCCCTGCGCCCTCGGCACCGCCGGCGCCTTCCGTACCGCCCGCGCCTTCCGCACCGCCCGCGCCCCCGGCGGCCGCCGTGCCCCCGCCGCCCGCTGCCGGGCCGGCGGGCGAGCCGGACTTCACGCTGGCACCGGCGGAGGAAGCAGCTCCGGCCACGCTGCCCGACTATCCGGTGCAGGGCCCGCCGGTCGAGGGGCCCGGGGTGCAGGGACCGCCCGTGCAGGGCCCGCCCGTACCGCCGCCGTCGCCCCCGCCTCCGCTGCCCCCGTCGGCCACGCACGAGCAGCCGCCGCCGGGCGTGCCCGGTGCTCCCGTCGCGCCCGGAGGACCCGTCGTCCCCGGCGCACCGGACGTGCCCGGCGCACCGGACGTGCCCGGCGCACCGGACGTGCCCGGCGTGCCCGGCGCACCCGGGACTCCCGCCGCGCCCGACCCGCGCGCCGCCGATCCCCGCGTCACGCTGGACGACTCGCCCATGGAGACGGCGAGTTGTGTCGCCTGCGGCACCGGCGCCGTGGACGGCGACGGCTACTGCGACCACTGCGGTCACAAGCAGCCGCGCGAACGCGACCACATGGAGAGCACGTTGCCGTCGGTGGCCGCGGCCAGCGACCGCGGTTTGCGCCACCACCGCAACGAGGACTTCTTCTCGCTGTACGAGGCGGTCACGCCCGCCGGGGCCCCCGCGACCATCGCCGTGGTCTGCGACGGCGTCTCCTCCGCGACGCGCCCCGACGACGCCTCGGCCGCCGCCGCCCGCGCCGCGGGGGCGTCGATGCGCGACTCCGTGCCGCAGGGGGCGCCCGCGCAGCAGGCCATGCACAACGCGCTCGTCGTGGCCGCCGAAGCGGTCACCGCGCTCGCCGCCGAGGGCCCCAACGAGCCCTCGAAGAACGCCCCGGCCTGCACCATCGTCGGTGCGCTCACGGCGGAGGGCATTCTGACCGTCGGCTGGATCGGGGACAGCCGCGCCTACTGGGTGCCCGACGAACAGGGCGCTCCGCCCGCCCGGTTGACCGAGGACGACTCGTGGGCCGCGCAGATGGTCGCGGCCGGTCTGATGACGGAGGACGAGGCCTACGCGGACGCACGCGCGCACGCCATCACGGGCTGGCTCGGGGCGGACGCCTACGAAGTGGAGCCGCACACCGCGTCGTACAAACCGGAGGGCACCGGCGTGGTGATCGTGTGCACCGACGGGCTCTGGAACTACGCGGAGTCCGCCGAGCAGATGGCGGCGGTCGTGCCCGGCGACGGCCGTACGCGTCCGCTGCACGCCGCGCAGCGGCTCGTCGGGTTCGCGCTCGACGGGGGCGGTCACGACAACGCGACGGTGGCCGTCATTCCCTTCCCGTCTCCGTCGGAGGGAGCGGTCACGGACTGAGGCGGCGCGTACACCGGGCCGGGCGCCGCGCGAGGAGCCGTGCGAGGGGCCGGGCGGTGCGGGAAGCGGAACCGCCGCGGGCGCTCCGGGCGTCTTCGCGCCTCCCACGATGCTTCCCTACGCACGGAGCAGGAGCGGAACATGACCGATTTCGCCGAGCCGCCGCAGGCGCCGAGGTTCTCCGTCGACGTCTATCAGAACGAGCACCTGCCGGAAGGCGGGCACCGGGTGGACGCCATCATCACCGTCACGTCCGGGTCCGGGGCGGCCGGGCCCGCGGCCGCCTCCCCGCCGTCCGGCACGGGCGCGGCCAAGGGCACGGCCACGGCCACGGGCACGGGCACGGGCACGGGGGGCGGCACCGGTGGTGTGCGTACCAACGCCCTTGACGGAGCCGCCCGTACGGACACCGCCGTCGTGATCATGATCGACTGCTCCGGCTCGATGGACGATCCGGCCTCGAAGATGCGCAACGCGCGTGAGGCCACCGCCGCTGCGATCGACACGCTCCAGGACGGCGTCTCCTTCGCGGTCGTCGCCGGCAGGCACACGGCCGAGGAGGTCTACCCCGGGGGCGGCAGGCTGGCGGTCGCGGGGCCGGAGACCCGCGCCGACGCCCGTACCGCGCTGCGCAGGCTGCGTGCGGACGGCGGCACGGCCATCGGCACCTGGCTGCGCCTCGCCGGCAGGCTGCTCGCCACCCACGAAGGGCCGATACGGCACGGCGTACTGCTCACGGACGGGCGGAACGAGCACGAGGCCCCGGAGAGCCTGAAGGCCGCCCTCGACGCGTGCGCCGGGCGCTTCACCTGCGACGCACGCGGCGTCGGCACCGACTGGGAGGTCAAGGAGGTCACGGGCATCGCGTCGGCGCTGCTCGGCTCCGCCGACATCGTCGCGCTCCCCGAAGGGCTGGCCGCCGACTTCACGGAGATGATGGCGAACGCCATGCGCAAGGAGGTCGCGGACGTCGCGCTCCGGCTGTGGACGCCCAAGGGCTCGGAGATCGAGTTCGTCAAGCAGGTCGCGCCCACCGTCGAGGACCTGACCGCACGCCGCACCGACGCCGGGCCCAACTCCGGTGACTACCCGACCGGTTCGTGGGGAGCGGAGTCCCGCGACTACCACGTGTGCGTCGAGGTGCCGCCCGCCGAGGTGGGCCAGGAGATGCTGGCGGCGCGCGCCGCGCTGACGCTTCCCGCACCGGACGGCGGCGGCCTTCCGCGGACGCTCGCGCAGGGTCTGATCCGCGCCGTGTGGACGGACGATCCGGCCGCCACGACCGGCATCCACCCCCAAGTCGCCCACTACACCGGCCAGGTCGAGCTCGCCGATGCGATCAAGGACGGTCTGGAGCGGCGCAAGGCCGGGGACGAAGAGGGTGCCACGGCACAACTCGGGCGGGCCGTACGGTTGGCCGACGCCTCCGACAACACTCATACTTCGAAGCTGCTTTCGAAGGTGGTGGACGTCATCGACGCCCCGAACGGTACTGTTCGGCTGAAGGCGAAGATTGCCGACGCCGACGAGATGACGCTGGAGACTCGGTCCACGCAGACGGTCCGTGTGAAGAGGTAACGAGGCGACGGCTCCCCTCGGGGCCGTGCCGCAGGTACGCAGATCCAGGAGTACGAGGGGGAGGCACTCACCATGCCGACTTGCCCGAACGGACACCAGTCGGCCGCCGACGACTGGTGCGAGGTATGCGGTCATCGCATGGCCGACGCGTCCGCGGCACCCGCCGGTGCGGTGCCGCCGTCACCCTCGCCGCCGGTTCCCGGGGGCGGTTACGGCTACCCCGGGCCGCAGTCCGGTCCGGGCGGACCGGGCGCGGGTCCTGGTCCTGGTCCCGGCCCTGGCGCTCCCGGTCCCGGTCCTGGTGGTCCCGGTCCTGCGCCTTCCGGGCCTCCGTCCCAGGGGTACGGCTACCCCGGGCCGGGCAGCGGGGGTCCCGGGCCCGGCGGTCCCGGCGGCTTCGGCGGTCCCGACGCGGGCGGTCCCGGTCCGGGCGCTCCCGGTGCCCCCGGCGGGCAGGGCCCGCAGGCGCAGGGCGAGACGTGCCCCCAGTGCGGCAAGCCCCGAGAGGGGCAGGCGCCCTTCTGCGACAGCTGCCGCTACAACTTCCTCACCAACTCCCCGATGACGTACGTACCGGCCGATCAGCCGCCGCAGCCCGGCGGGTTCGGACAGCAGGGCGGCCCCGGCCCCGGTCCTGGTGCGCCGGGCGGTCCCGGCGGTCCCGGCGGTCCGGGTGGGCAGGATCAGCCCGGTCCGCCTCCGCCGCCGCCCGGTTTCCCGGGGCAGCAGGGTCAGGGAGGTCAGCCGAGTCCGCCGCCACCGCCGCCCGGTTACGGTTACCCGGGCCCGCAGGGGCAGCAGGGCCAGCCCGGTCCGCCTCCGCCTCCGCCGTTCCCGAGCGCTCCGTCCTCCGGCCGCGACCAGCAGTACGACTTCGACCCCAACAACAGCCCGTCCCAGATCAACAGGCCCGCCGAGTCGCTGTCTCCGGATCAGCACCCGCAGGGCCCGGGCGGATACCCCGGTCAGAACCAGGGGCCGGGACAGGGGCCAGGACAGGGGCCGGGACAAGGTCCGGGTCAGGGCATCGGGCAGGGC
Source organism: Streptomyces sp. HNM0575 (assembly GCF_012726265.1). Classification (GTDB taxonomy): domain Bacteria; phylum Actinomycetota; class Actinomycetes; order Streptomycetales; family Streptomycetaceae; genus Streptomyces. Next base: position 437,129 of record NZ_JAASAG010000001.1, read on the forward strand.
CCGGGTCAGGGCGCGCCCATGGCTCCCCCTCCGCCCCCGCCCGGCGGACCGCAGCAGTCCTCCCCGCCGAGCGGTGACTGGGCGATCTCGCCGCCGGTGGCGCCGCAGCACGAGCAGCCGCAGCCGCCCGGCCCGCCGCCCTTCCCGGGGCAACCCGGGCAGGGGCCGGGGCCGGGGCCGGGCCAGGGACCGGACCAGGGCTTCGGGCAGGGCCCGGGACCGGGCTCCTTCCCGGGGCAGGCTCCGGATCAGGGCCCGCCGCAGCAGCCTCACCAGGGGCAGCAATACCCGCAGCAGCCGGGGCAGCCGGGCGGGCCCATGCAGCAGTCCACGCCGTCCGGTTCGTGGGTGGCGGTCATCGCGCCCGACCGTGAGTACTTCGCCGCGATGCTGGACCGCAGCGGCCCGGAGGCGGAGAGCCTCAACCTGCCCGCGTACTCGCCCGAGCAGCAGCTGCCCCTCACGGGCAACCAGGTCACCATCGGCCGCCGCCGCCACTCCACGGGTGAGGCGCCCGACATCGATCTGGCCCGTACGCCGGAGGATCCGGGCGTCTCGCATCAGCACGCCGTGCTCGTGCAACAGCCCGACGGCAGCTGGTCGGTGGTCGATCAGGACTCCACGAACGGCACCACCATCAACGGTGCCGAGGACCCGATCCAGCCCTTCGTGCCGGTGCCGCTCAAGAGCGGCGACCGCGTACACGTCGGCGCGTGGACGACGATCACCCTCCACCTGACCTAGCCGGGACGCCGCGTACGCCCCGGCCCCCGTCCGCTCCCGTCCGCCCCGTCCCGCGCGCTCACGCGTAGTGCGCGCGGAGGCGGGCGTGGGCCTGGGGCGGGGCGCCGGCGTGGTCGAGTCCGAGCAGGGCCGAGCCCAGTACGGGTGGTGCGGTGACCACTTCCGGTGTGGCCTTCGGCGCCTGGAGGGCCAGCCCGCGCGTGAAGTGGTCGTGCAGCAGCGGATGGCGGGCCGCCGCCACGCTTCCCCCGAGGAGGACCGGGGTGGCGGTCTCCAGCAGGTCCAGGCGTGCGAGGGCGACCTTCACCATGGTCACGAGTTCGTCCGCCTGCCGCTTTACGAGGGCGCGGGCCACCGGGTCGCCGGCCGATGCGACCTCGAAGAGGATCGGCGTGATCTCGTGGATCCGGGCACGGGGCAGGTCTCCCAGGTGCACCGCCTCGATCAGCGCGTACATCGACGTGAGGCCGTAGTGCCAGGGCAGTTCGCGGGCGAGCCGGGTGTCCTCGCCGCGGCCGTCCTCGGCCCGCGCGGCGAACCAGACGGCCTCCTCGGCCAGTCCGCCTCCGCCGCCGAAGTCGCCCGAGACGCGGCCCAGGGCGAGGAAGCGGTGGGTGCGGCCCTCGCCGTCCTGGCCCGCGCAGTTGACGCCGGCGCCGCAGACGACCGCCACTCCGTGGCGTACGGAGCCGTCGTCGGGCAGCCCGGCGCGCAGGATGGCGAAGGTGTCGTTGGCGACGTGCGTCGTACGGCCCCAGCCGCGTCCCTTCAGTACGGCGGTCAACTCGCGTTCCTCGCGCGGCAGATCGGCGTTGGCGAGGCACGCCGAGACATGTGCGACGGCGGCCCCCGCCCCGGCTCCACCTCCCGCCCCGGCTCCACCTCCCGCCCCGGCTCCACCTCCCGCCCCGGCTCCACCTCCCGCCTCGGCTCCTCCTCCGGGCCCCGCTCCCGCCGCGGTCCTTCCTCCGGGCCTCACCGCCGCCGCGGTCTCCGGTCCGGCGCCCGCCGCCGCCAGCGCCGCCGCCACGGGCCCCGCCAGCGCGTCCACCGCCGACTGGAAGCCGGCCGCCTGCGGATGGAATCCGCCGCCGCGCCCCTTGCCGAGCACGGTGCCGCCCACGTCCACGACCGCCACGTCCGTCTTGGTGTTGCCCGCGTCGATCGCCAGGCAGGCCGAGGTGGTCAGGCCCACGCGAGATGCTCCCGGTTGCTGGCGAGAAGCCGGTCGGTCAGCGCGTCCGCGCGGTCGTACTGCCCGATCAGCGGGTGCGCCAGCAGCGCCTTGAAGACCCGCTCGCGCCCGCCGTGCAGGGCCGCGTCGAGCGCCAGGTCCTCGTACGCGGTGACGTGCGCGACCAGCCCCGTCTGTAGCGGGCCCGCGGCGGGTACGGGCAGCGCCACGGCGCCGTCCCGGCCGATCTCCGCCGGGACCTCGATCACGGCGTCGTCGGGCAGGTAGGGCATGGTGCCGTCGTTGCGCAGGTTGACGACCTGCACGCTCGGACGCGCGCCGCCCGGCCCTCTCCCGCTCCTTCTCGCGTCCGCCCCGTCTCCCGTGCCGTCTCCCGTCCAGCCGCCCGCGTCCCCGCCCAGCAGCGCCGCCGCGAGCGCGACCGCCGCCTCCGAGTAGAAGGCTCCGCCGCGCCGGCTCAGCAGCGCCGGCTTCTCCGTCAGCTTCGGATCGCCGTACATCGTCAGCAACTCCCGCTCGATGGCGGCGACTTCCTCCGCCCGCGAGGGCTTGCCGCGCATCTCCCGCACCGTCTCGTCGTGTGCGTAGTAATAGCGCAGGTAATACGAGGGGAAGGCGCCGAGGGTCTCCAGCACCCCGCGCGGCATCCGCACGTCCAGCGCCAGGCCGTCGACGTGCTCGGTCAGCAGCTTCGGCAGCACGTCGGTGCCGCCGGGCCCGCCCAGCCGTACGCCAAGCTCCCACGTGAGGTGGTTGAGCCCGTAGTGGTCGAGGTGGATCTCCTCCGGCATGACGTCCAGCAGTTTCGCGAACTTGCGCTGGAGGTTGACCGCCATGTTGCAGAGCCCGAGGGCCTTGTGACCGGCCTGGAGCAGGGCGCGGGTGACGATGCCGACGGGATTGGTGAAGTCGATGATCCAGGCGTCCGGGTTGGTGCGCCGCACACGCTCGGCGATGTCGAGCACGACGGGCACGGTGCGCAGCGCCTTGGCCAGCCCGCCCGCGCCCGTCGTCTCCTGTCCCACGCAGCCGCACTCCAGCGGCCATGTCTCGTCGAGCTGCCGTGCCGCCTGGCCTCCGACGCGCAGCTGGAGCAGCACGGCGTCGGCGCCGTCGACTCCCGCCTCGGGGTCCGCGGTCGTGGTGACGGTCGCGTCGTGGCCCTGCGCGGCGAAGATGCGGCGGGCGAGCCCCGCCACCAGCTCCAGCCGCTCGGTGTCCGGGTCGATCAGCGTCAGCTCGCTTACGGGCAGCGTGTCCCGCAACCGTGCGAAGCCGTCGATGAGTTCCGGGGTGTAGGTGGAGCCGCCGCCGGCCACTGCGAGTCTCATGTCGTACGTCCGGTCCTTCCGTCGGGCCTTACGCGCCGAAGTTCACGTGTCGAAGTTCGTGTGCCGCAGTGCATGTGCCGCAGTGCATGTGCCGAGGTTCGTGTGCCGAGGTGCATGTGCCGAAGTTCCGTTTCCGCGCTCGGGCGGCCGCCTGCCGGTGCACGCCTGCCGGTGACCGCCTGCCTCACGTGTCGGCGTGCGACACCCGTGGCAGGTGCCCGCGCGAGGTGTCGAACACCTCGTCGCGGGTCGTGGCCAGCGCGCTCTCCAGCGCCCCGTGCAGCACCGGATCCCCGGTGACCGTGCCCAGCTTCAACGAGGGCCTGGGCACGGCGAGTTCGGCCAGTTCCCGCTGGACGAGCCGGCGCAGCCGCTCCCCGCCGGCGGCCAGCACGCCCCCGGAGAGCACGATCAGCTGCGGGTCGAGCACGGCCACCATGGACGCGAGTCCGACGGCAGTGCCGGTGGCCAGGCGGCCCAGCAGCTCCGCGTGCGGGCCGCCGTCGTCCGGGACCCGTGCGGGCCCGTCCTCCGCCGCCTCCGATTCCAGCCGCGCTTCCTCCGGCGCCTCCGCGGCGGCGCGCGCCACGAGGGCCACGGCGCTCGTCTGGAGCTCGGCGTCCTCGTCGTACGGCAGCCCCAGTTCATGAGCCCAGCGCAGCACCGCGCCGGCGCCCGCCAGCGCCTGGAAGCCGCCGCTGTTGCGCAGTACGGGATCCCGTACGAGCGGGGTGCCGGGGACCGGCAGGAAGCCGACCTCGCCCGCGCCGCCCGTACGGCCGCGGTGCAGCCGCCCGCCGATGACGAGCGCCGCGCCTATGCCCTGCTCGTTCCACAGCAGGACGAAGTCGTCGTGTCCGCCGGCCGCTCCGAGGCGCTGCTCGGCGACGGCGACGAGGTTCACGTCGTTGTCGTACTCGACGGGCATCGGCAGCGCCGCGGCCATCTCGTCCAGCAGCGTGGGGGAGTGCCAGCCGGGCAGGTGCGAGGCGTAGCGCAGCCGCCCCGTGCTGGGGTCGAACGCGCCCGGCGTGCCGACGACCGCGCGGTGCAGTTCGGAGAGGCCGACCCCGGCGGCCTCGGCTGCGCCCTCTACGGCCCGTACGAGGAGTTCGGGAGGTCCCGGACGGGTGCCGCCCGCGGGCCTGGCGGGGGTGGGCAGTTCGAAGGTGCCGGTGATGCGGCCCGTGATGTCGGCGACGCCCGCGAGGATGCGGGAGGTGGTGACGTCCACACCGGCGACGTGGGCGGCCCGCCCGTTGACGGCGTAGAGGCGGGCGTTGGGCCCGGGGCGGCCCTCGCTGCGTCCGGTGACGAAGACCAGTCCTGCCGTCTCCAGCCGGGCGAGCAACTGGGAGGCCGTCGGCTTGGAGAGGCCCGTCAGCTCGCCGATGCGGCCCCTGGAGAGCGGGCCCTCCGCGAGCAGCAGGTCGAGTGCGGCCCGGTCGTTCATCGCGCGCAGCACGCGCGGGGTCCCGGGTGTCGTACCGGCCATTTAGTGCTCCGCCTCCGGCCCTCGGGCTCCGTCCGACCGTGCCGCCACTGTTAGGAAGCCTTCCAGTTGTTGGACGGTAGAGCGCGGGGATCGGCGGCGTCAATGGAGATCGCATTACGGGACGGTGGCGGGAGACCGCGGTGCCGCCCCCGGCTCATCGCGCCCCGGCGGTGCCGCCCGTGTGGTGCACGGGCCGGCTCCGCCCAACCGCCCGCCCGCCCGACCGCCCGCCCGGGCGGACTACTTGTGGCTCTTCTGAAGCGGCACTTCCGTGCTGTTCGCCTTGCCGGCGTCGGAGTGCGCATGGCCGGAGTGCGTGTGGCCGTGGTCCCCGGAGGCCGCGGCGCCGCCCGCGGCCGCACCCGGCAGGTCCGCCGCTCCGGCGCCCTCCGCCGCAGCGACGGCCTCCGCCGCGAGGACACCCTCTGCCGCGTCCGTCCCGTCCCCGCCGTCCGCGTTCTCCGCCGAGTCACCGGCGGGCGCCGCCTGGTCCGTGCTCTCGATGCCCCTGCGGTCCAGCGCCCGCTTGATCCGCCAGCGCAGCTCGCGCTCCACACCGGCCGACTTGCCCGGCATGGTCTTGGCCGAGACGCGCACGACCATCTCCTCGAGCGTCACCGAGTCGAGGCCCAGCACCTCGACCGGCTCCCACAGCTGCTCGTCCCAGGGCTCGGTCCTGCCCAGCTCCTCGCCCGCGGCGACGATCGCGGCCCGCACCCGGTCGAGGTCCTCGCTGGCGGCCACCTGGACGTCCACGGTCGCGGTCGCCCAGCCCTGGCTGAGGTTGCCGACGCGCTTGATCTCGCCGTTGCGGATGTACCAGATCTCGCCGCCGTCGCCGCGCAGCTGCGTCACGCGCAGCCCGACCTCCAGGACGGTTCCGGAGATCTCACCGACGTCGACGCGGTCGCCGACGCCGTACTGGTCCTCAAGCAGCATGAAGATCCCGGCCAGCAGGTCCGTGACGACGTCCCGCGCCCCGAAGCCCAGTGCGACACCGGCGACGCCGGCGCTGGCCAGCAGCGGGGCCAGGTTGATGCCGAAATCGGCGAGGACCATCAGCAGCGCGGTGCCGATGATCACGAAGGAGGAGATGCTGCGCAGCACGGACCCGATGGCCTGCGAACGCTGCCGCCGGCGCTCGCCGTTGACCAGCAGCCCGCGGAGCGCGTTGGCGCTGTCGGCGGCCTCGGCGCGGCGGTTGACGCGCTTGATCAGCCTGCTGATGGCACGGCGTATGACGTGCCGCAGCAGGACCGCGATGATCGCGATGAGCAGGATGCGCAGCCCTGCCGCCACCCACTCCGACCAGTTCTGCTCGATCCACCCGGCGGCGTCGGCAGCGGATTCGTGCGCGTCCCTCAAGGACGTGGGGCCGTCGGGCACGCCGTCTCCCGTGCCCGCTCCCGCTTGGCGGGAACCCGCGAGCGCGGACGGGGAAGCAGCGCCGAGGTGCCAGAACACAGCAGAACCTTCCGAGCGGGGAGAGCCAGGGCCTTGCCGCGTCGGGACCCTGCGGTGCGGGGTCCCGACGCGGCAACCACACTAACGGCGCAGGCCCTTCACAAGCGGCGGCGGTGGTGCCCGGCGGCGTGAACCGGCCCTCGCGAAGGCCGATTCACGTCACCGCTCGTGACGTCTTGACTGCTCGGAAGCGGGGCAGAAGTTCAAGGGGGAGTCAGGGGGTGTGGTTGAAAACACGCTCAGGGCGTTACCCGGTCGTGGTGGCGGAACGACCAGGGCGGGGGACACACTGAGTACGGATCGTCCCGGCGCGAGCCACGCGCCGCAGACGTACAAGGAGGCACCGTGCCGCATGTCCTGGTCCTCAACGCGTCGTACGAGCCGCTCGGTGTCGTACCGCTACGTCGCGCCCTCATCCTCGTGCTCAACGACAAGGCGGTCAGCCTCGAGGAGTCCGGCGCCCTGATGCACAGCGCGACCCGTGTCATACCCGCACCCAGCGTCGTACGGCTGAAGCGCTTCGTGCGGGTGCCCTTTCGGGGCACTGTCCCGCTGACCCGCCGGGCGCTCTTCGCCCGCGACGGCGGCCGGTGCGCGTACTGCGGTGGTGTCGCAACCAGCGTCGACCACGTCATTCCGCGCAGCCGCGGCGGACAGCACACCTGGGAGAACGTGGTGGCGGCCTGCCGCCGCTGCAACCATGTCAAAGCAGACCGCCACGTCGCCGAGATCGGCTGGCGGCTACGCCATCAACCCGCGCCGCCGTCCGGCCTGGCCTGGCGGATCATCGGCACGGGGCACCGAGACCCGCGCTGGATGCCGTACCTACAGCCATACGGCGCGGACGACGCCCTCGCCCGGATCGAAGGCAGAGCTACTGCCTGAGACCGGGCTTCGTTGTTCTCGCAGCGGATTCCCGAAGGGGTCTCCCGCGGCGGGTTCGCGGGGGTTCTCAGCAGCGGTGCGTGCGGGGCCCGCCCGGGCAGGCCCCGCAGGAAGGAGACGGTCAGCGCTCCCGCCCGGCCCCTTCGTCCCGCCCGGCCCCTTCCTGCACGGCGTAGGCCTGGAGCGACCAGAGCGAGTAGCCGAAGCGCGTCGCACGCTCGTCGCCCTGCACGCGTACGTAACGGGTGTCGGCGGGCGCGTCCATGCGGACCGTCTCCCTGCCGCCCTTGCCGTGCCGTACGGACGCCGCCTCCCGCCAGCGCTTGCCGTCCGGTGAGACCTGGACGCGGTAGCTCCTGGCGTACGCGTCCTGCCAGTGCAGCACCAGCTCGCCCAGCCGCGCCGGGTGCCGCAGCTTCAGCTGCACCCACTCGCCGTCCTCGGCCGGGGAGGACCAACGGGTGTCCTTGCGGCCGTCGTTGACGGCGGACGCGGGGAAGTCACCGGTCTCGTCGCCGGACGACGAGGCCTCCGCGTCCCGAGCCAGATCCGGTCCGCCGGTGCGGGGGAACGCCCGTACCGTCAGCGTCCGCTTCTCCTGCCCGAAGGAGACGGGGATGCGGTAACTGCCGGGCTTCACGGACGAGTCGGCCTCGATCTCGACGGGCACGCGGGCCGTGCCGCCGCGCGGTACGACGGTCCGCCGCGGGGTGCGCACCGTGAAGCCCTTCGGGGCCTCGGCGGTGACCCTGCCGTGTACGTCGGAGGGCCGGTGCCCGTGCAGCTCGGCGGTGGTGCCGCCCTTGCCGCCGCCGATCGGCGCGTAGACGTCGTCCTCGGACAGGGAGAGCGAGGCGTCCGGACGGTCGGCGTACCAGGGGGTGATCTCGTGCACGACGGGCTGGTCCGAGCCGGGCTCCCAGGCGAGGCGCAGCGCGTCGGCGCGCAGGCCGTGCGCCTCCCGCTGGGTCCAGCCGCTGCCGGAGAGCGGGCCGAGGCGCCGCCAGCCCTCGCCCGGCACGTGGGCCTCGACGCGTGCGCGGGTCCCGGAGCCGGGGCCGGTCTGCACGGTGACCGCCTCCAGGGGGCGCTCCTCGGGCAGCCGTACGGTGAGCGCCGGCGTGCCCGGACCGTTGTTCCCGGGGTCCTGCCCTTCTCCGCCGCCCTGGCCCGTGCCGCTGCCCGAGCCGTCGTCCGGTCCGCCGGAACCGGAACCGGAGCCGGAGCCCGAGCCGGAGCCGGAGCCGGAGCCGCCCGAAGGGTCTCCGTAGCGGCCGAGACCGCCCGGCAGGGACGCTCCGGGCAGCGGGCTGCGCGGCGCGAAGTACCCGGCGGCGGGGGCGGCTTCGGCACGGTAGGCGGTGTCCGGATCGCCGTCGACGGCCGCCTCGGCGGGGGAGTCGGGGCGTGCCGCGGGGCCGCCGTGCGCGGTCGCACGGTGGCGTCCCGAACCCTTGCGCCCGGCGCCCGTCCAGCTGTCGGAGGCCTTCAGCGCGCTCTTCACGAAGTCCTTGAGCACGCCCTTGCCGACGGTGGCGGACGGGTCGCCGCGCTCTCCGTCCCGTGCGTGCAGCCGCTTCACGGCCAGCCGTGCGTCCCAGGCCTCGCCGCCGTCGCCGCGTGCCTGGGCGGTGAGCATGCGTACGGCCTGCTCGCCCGCCTCGCCGTGGCGCGCCAACTCCTCCAGCCACGGGCGCACTTCACGGGCGAGCGCGTCGGGGACGGCGTCCTGCGCGGTGCGCATCGTGCGGAAGGCGCCGCGCAGCCGGTCGGCGGCGCGGCGAAGCCGCTTCAGCGAGCGGTCGTCCTCGGGCGCCGCCGCGTCGTAGGCGGACCAGAAGTCCTTCAACAGCGGCCGCAGATAGGCCGATTCCTCGCCGCCGAGTACCGAGGAGGCGTCGTTGCCCGCGAGCGCGCGCACGGCCTCCCGCGCCTGCGCGGAGCCGCCCGCGGCCTCGTCGATCGCCGCGTTCCAGGACTCCTGCGGGTCGTAACCCTTGGGATTCCAGGCGTAGTCGGCGGCGGTGAACAGCGGGATGCGCGAAGCGGCGGGCTGCTTCATCGCGTTGGTGAGCACGGCCGCGGAGCGTGCGGCGACCGCGGGCTCGCGGCCGCGGTACGGGCCGAGGAAGATCCGGTCCTGCGCGTAGTCGTTGACGGGGTAGTTGTCCATCGTGACCAGCGGATGCTGGTGGAACGCGTCGCGTACGGCGGTCAGTTCGCGACCCGTGATGGTGCGGGGGACGACGCCGACGCCCGTCCAGGCGACCTGCACGCCGGGCGAGAGCCGCTCCGCGAGCTCCGTGCGGTACGCGGTGTCGCCGCCCTGGTAGAACTCGGTCGGCATCACCGACAGGGGCTCCGCGTCCGGGTGGCGCTGCGCGAGGTGCCGCGCCACGTCGTCGGCCAGTTCGGCGTGTGCGCGTGCCGCGGCCTTCGGGCCCGAGCCGTACCTCTGCGCGTCCTCGTCGCAGTGCCACTCGCTGTAGCTGACGTCCTCGAAGCGCAGCTGGAACGCCTCGAAGCCCAGGGCCCGCATCGCGTCCAGCTTCCGCAGCAGCGCACGGCGGTCGGCGGCGGAGGAGAAGCACAGCCCCTGTCCCGGTGCGACCGCCCAGCCGAGCTTCACGTGGTTGCTGCGCGCCCGGTCGGCCAGCTCGCGGAACTCGGCGCGCTGCGCCGCCGGATACGGGTCGCGCCAGCGGGAGGACTGCCGGTACGGGTCGTCGGTGGAGGCGTAGAGATAGCGGTTCTGCTTGGTGCGGCCGAGGAAGTCCAGCTGCTCCAGGCGCTGTTGCTGCGTCCACGAACTGCCGTAGAAGCCCTCGGTGATGCCGCGGACGGGTGCCGTGGGCCAGTCCCGCACGGCAACGGCAGGGAAGCCCCGCCCGCCGTCGTCCGGTTCCGTGACGAGCTGCCGCAGGGTCTGCGCGGCGTGGAACAGGCCGTCGGCGTCGGCGCCTTCGAGCGCGACGGTGTCGTGGCCGTCCGTACGGCCGACGGCGAGGCGGTAGCCCCCGCGGGGCAGATCGCCCCGCTCCGGCGCCTTCAGCGCGCGGAGGGCGGTGGCCGCCGTCGCGGAGTCCGTGCGCACGACCAGCCCGGCACGGCGGGGCAGCGGCTGCCCGTTGCGCACCTCGTGGACGTCGACGGCGCCCGCGTCGCGCAGGACGGCCCGCAAGGCGTCGAGAGCGGCGGGGTCGGTGTCCTCGTCGGCGACGAGCGTCACATCGCGGCCCACGGAGACGAATCCGTCCCGCTGCCGCAGCGACTGCGGACGCGGCCACACCGGCGGTACGGAGACGTCGCGTGCCTTGGTGCCGCCGGGCTCCCGGTCCGCGGCCCCCGCGGAGTGGCCGCCGGGGCCGGGGGCGGCGGTGGCCTGAGCCGCGGGCACGCCGCCGAGAATCCCGCCGATCACGGCCGCGGTCAGGGCCGTCGCTCCCGCCCGCCGCCGTGCTCTGTCCCCCTTGGGCGCTGCGCCCACGACGTCCTCCCGTCCTCCCCGTACCGGAAATCCTCACGGCGCCACGGCCGGCCGCCGCTCACCGTTCAGATCGCGCACATCGGTCACATTGTTCACCAGAGCTGAACTCGCGGCCCACCGGGCACACTTCGGACGCAGAGCCCATCACCGCCGTGTCGGGCGTGTCAACGCGGGCCGTTCGCGGGGTGGTTGGCGGCATGCGGGCGGGTGCGGGCGGCCGGCCCCGGTGGCTCCGGGGTCTGCGGAAGCGCCGTACGGACCGTCGGGTTCTGTGAAGGCTGACGTGCGGACGCCGGGTTCCGGTTCCGGGTCCGGGTCCGTTCGGGGTTCGCGGTTCGGAGTTCGGGTTCGCGGCCACCGTGCGGTGCGGGCCGTGACGGTGCGTCGCGAACCGGCGCCGACGGAGGGCGGCATGACCCGTGTACGTACGTTCACGGAGCGTTCCGGTCCGCTGGCGGTGGCCGAGACCGCGAGGGGCGAAGTCCGGCAAATCGGTCGCCCGGTGGTGACCTTGGGTGAGTGGCCTGTAAAATTTCGTGCGGGATGGCTCGAAACCCCGCCGTCCGTTCGCCTCTCGGGGGCGCACACAGGCAAATCGCCTGCGGAGACAGACGTGACCTCGGCCACGTTCCGCCCCCGAATACGTCTGCGCGCGGCTCGACTGGGTAGGGCCCTCCACCTGACCGATCCGACGTCGACGAACGGAGGCCCACCGTGGCCGCGTCCGCTGAACTCCTCGCCGTCCTGACGCCGCTTCCGCGACAGGTGCTCACGAAACAGCAGGCACTCTCCAAACAGGGGCACGAGCCGGTAGACCTGTCCGGTGTCTCACACCCCGACTCCGGACTTGACGGCTCGTGCTCGTGCGGCTGCTTCGAGGCGCCGCTGACCTCCGAACCGCCCCTCGCCGACGTCGCCCCCCTCACCAGCGAGCCGCCACTCGCCGAACTCCCGCTCACCAGCGAGCCCACCGGCAACAGCTTCGGAGCGGACACCACCGAGATCTGACGCGGGCCTCTCGGGCCCCCGGATCCGGACCAGACCTCAGAACAGGGGCCGCCGACGCCCTCGCCCCACTCCAGAGGGGCGGCCGGCGGCCCCTGCTGCTTGAGCGCGCAGACCCGGCCCCGCAGTCACGGCGGACCCCGGGGCGGGACGCCGGAGGCGGTCGGCTATGTTGACGGTGTGAACGACAAGGTCGATACGAAGGTCAAGAAGTACGCCCTGCGGGCCGGCACCGTCACCGCCGTCTCCGCGCTGATGCTGCTGGTCTCGTCCCCCGCATTCGCTTTCGCCCGCGACGACGGCGACGACCCCGGTCCCGGGATCAGCATCGCCGAGACCCTCGGGCTGTTCGTCGCGGTGCCCCTGGGCATCTTCCTCCTGATCGCGGCGCTGGTGACGCTCAGCGGCCGTGCCGGCAACGGCAAGCAGCAGCACTGAGTGACGGCGAACTCCCCACGCGCGTCCGCCGGTTCGGCCGTGCGAGCCTGATCGGCAGTCGAACGTGCGTACTTTAGGGCAGAGTTGTCCGGCTTTGTCGACGAGCTCGTAACAGAGGTTGGATGGCGGTACGGGGCTGGGAATCGCCCGGACATGACGTACGACACCCCGCTTTCCCCTCGCCCCCTCAGCCACCTCACGCAGGAGGCGCAGCCCCGCCTGCTGACCGCCGCCGCCCTGCGCGAGCACGGGATCTCCGCGGCAGCCGCCGACGAGCGCTGCCGTCCCGGAGGCCCCTGGCAACTGCTGCTGCCCGGCGTCTATCTGCTCCGGCCCGGCCCCCCGACCAGTGACGAACGCCTGCGTGCGGCGCTGCTCTACGCGGGCGGCGAGTGCCCCTCGATCCCCGCACAGCAGGGGAACGTGGACTGTACGGGCCGCACCCTCGCAGCCGGTCTCCGCGCACGGACCCCCTCCGGGGCCGCCGCCTCCGCCGCCTCCGCGGCCCCGTACTGCCCGCCGCCCGAGGTGCCGGACGCGATGATCACCGGCCTCGCGGCCCTCACCCTGCACGGCTTCACCGGCGCACCCCCGCTGCGCACCCTCGACCGCATCGACGTGCTCGTACCGCGGACCAGGCGCCCGCGCTCCACGGGATGCGTCCACATCGTGCGCGGCCAGAGCCTGCCGGACCCCGAGGAGATCACCGGGCTCCCCGTGGCGCCAGTGGCGCGCGCGCTCGCCGACACCGTCGCGGGACTGACGGACGCGGGAGTGGTACGGCGGCTGCTGCTGGAGTCCGTGCGCAACGGGCACTGCGAAGCAGGCGCCGTGGTCGGGGAGTTGCTGCGGGCGAGGCTGCTGGGCAGGCCCCATGTGCGGGAGGCCGTCGACGCGCTCGTGGCGGAGAGCCGCGCCCTTGCCGAGGGACTGCTCTACGAGATGGTCTTCCGCCACCGCCTCCCCGATCCCTGCTGGAACGTCGAACTGCGCCTCCCCGGCGGCCCCCGGCTGGGCGGCGTGGACGCCTACTGGCCGGAACAGGCCGTCGCACTCGAACTGGACACCCGCACGCCCCGTCCGCACCTGGACGGGGACGCGCAGTGGTCCGAGTACGCGCGCAAGCGGGAGGCCCTGGAAGGGCTCGGCATCACGGTCGTGCACCTCACGCCCGGGAAGCTGCGCGAAGGGCTCGGCCAGCAGGCCGCGATCGTGCGCACGGCGCTGATGACCGCCGTCGAGCGGGAGCCGGCCGAGTACGTGACGGTGACGCCGCGCTGACGTGGGCGGGCGTGGGCGGGGCACGGCCGACTGCGTATGGCCGCCCGCGTGTGGCCCGTGCGTGCGCGCGTGCGCTGGGCGTTTCGCTGCGCGTTGGCGGCGCCCTCGCTAACCGCAGAACTCCGCCTCGATCAGCTCCTTCGTATCGCCCGACCAGTCGCCGTTGAGGTGGAACGCGGCGGTGTGCGAGCCGTCGGCCGTCGTGACGGCGGTCGAGATCGAGCCCTGGATGGTGCCCTCGTGACCCCACACCGTCGTCCCGCAGGAGAGGCGGTGCTCGGTCAGTCCCAGCCCGTAGCGGTTGTGCTTGTCGGCGGGGACCGTGGACTTCATCTCGGCCAGCTGCCGCGGCGGCACCACGTCGCCGCGGACCAGCGCCCGAACGAAGCGGACCAGGTCGCCCGTTGAGGAGATCATCTCGCCGGAGGCACCGGCGAGGGATGGGTCGAGCGCGGTGACGTCGTGGACAGGGGTCCGCGCATGCCTGTCGCCGGACTGTGCGGTGCCCTGGGAGAGCGTCGAGTACGCGTGCCCGTGCGGTACGGGGATCCGGGGGGAGTCGCCGGGCAGCGACGTGTCGTGGAGCTTCAGCGGGCGGATCACGCGCCGTTCGATCTCGTGCGCGTACGAGTGGCCGGTCGCCTTCGCTATCACCATGCCGGCGAGTACGTAATTGGTGTTGGAGTAGCCCCAGTCGGTGCCGGGTGCGAAGCGGCGCGGATGCGACATGGCCGTACGTATCAGGGACCGGGGGGAGTGCGAGTCGTAGCGGTTCGCGGCGAACCGCGGCCCGAAGTAGTCGCGCCGCAGGCGGGGATCGGCGGTGAAGTCGTACAACCCGCTGGTGTGCCCGAGGAGTTGGCGGAGGGTGACGAGCCGCCCGTCCTGGCCGCGGCCCCGCACGACGCCGGGCAGCCAGCGTTCGACGGGCGAGTCCAGGTCGACCTTGCCCTCCGACTCCAGCTGGAGCAGCACGGTGGCGACGAACGGCTTCGTCAGGCTGCCGATGCGGAACTTGTCGTGCGGCATGGGCGGCCGGCGCGTCGAGGTGTCGGCGACGCCCGAGGCGCCGTGCCAGACGCCGCCGCCGTCCTGGGCCTGGCCCAACACGCCCGGCACGCCCTCCTGTTGGACCTGGGCGTCCATCGCGTCCTGCGCGGACGCGTGTCCCGCGTCCGCGGCCGCCGAGGAACTCACGGAGAAGGCCGCCACGGCGGTGGCCACCAGGGCGACGACGGTGGAGCGCACGGACATGCGACGACTCTAATGATCCGTACGCGTGGTGCGCCATATCGCGAGAACGACCAGGACACAGCCCGCGTACTGGGTGGGAGTGGGGCGTTCGGCGAGGAAACCGACGCCGAAGAGGAGCGCCAGGACCGGCTGGAGAAGCAGCAGCGTGGCCCCCTTGTCGGGGGCGAGACGGGGCAGCGCCGGGTTGATCAGCAGCCAGGCCACGACCTGGCCGAGGAAGGCCATCGGTATCAGCCACCCCCACGCCGGCCAGCCGGGGTCGACGTCCACGCCCGTCCACAGCGCCCCGAGCGCACCGGCGCCGATGGCGGCGGCGAACGTGGCGGCGCAGACGGGGGTCACGGTATGGGAGCGGGCGGGGGTGCGGGTGCGGGTGCCGGAAGCGGCGGTGCCGGTGCCGGGTGCGCTGGTGCCGGGTGCGCTGGTGCCCGTGCGCGAGGTGCGGGTGCCGGTGCCCGATGCGCGGGCGGTGTCCCGGATCTCCTCCGGGCTTGCGGCGGACGGCAGTCGGGAACCGCCCGCACGGCCGCCGGCGCCCTCGCCGCCGAGCCGTATCAGGAAGAGATAGCCCGCGAAGGCCACGCCCGCGACGGTGCCGAACAGCACTCCCGAGACCGGGTCAGTACCCGGCTCCGCACGCCCGACGGCGCCGCCCGCCAGCGCCAGCCCGGCCAGCAGTACGGACGCGGTCGGCCAGAACCGGCGCGCGATCCGCACCCCGGTCAGGAACCGTGCCAGCAGCGGGAAGACGATCAGCTGGACGTTGAGCAGCAGCGTCGCCACGCCCGCGCCCAGGTCGTGGATGCTCTGCACCCAGCACACGTAGTCGAGGCCGAGCAGCGTGCCCGCCGCGAGGTCGAGCGCGAGCAGCCGCGCGGGGCGCCGCCCGAGGCGGCGGCACTCCAGGTATGCCATCGGCGCGAGCGCCACCAGCGCGAGGGCGCACCGCAGGAACGCGGCGGTGCCCGCGTTCACCTCGGAGAGCTTGATGAACATGCCGGAGGACGAGGTGCACGCCGCCCCGGCCACCACCATCAGCGCGGGGCCGCCCTGCCGGGCAGGCGGCCGCTCCCGCCCGCGCGCGGGCCCGGCCGGGGGCACGGACACGGGGTCCGCTCCGTGCCCGGCGACCGGTCCGTCCCCGCTCACGGGTCCCGTTCCGGCTCCCGGTGTCCGCCCTTCCGGGCCCTCCGGCGCGGGCCGCCCCGTCGTTCCGCCGCTCTCGGTACGTGCCATGCCTGCCACTGTGCCCCTCGGCCCGCGCGAGCGACAGCGCGCAGCCGCCCGGACTCCACCCAACCCCGAACCGGCTCCCTCTCCGCCGGGTACGCCCGCGGGTAGCCGAGCCACCGCTCGCATGTGCCCCCCCGCCCGGTGCCCGGAGCGGGCGGGGCCGAACGTGGGGTGTGTGGCCGTGAGTTGGGGCCGTACTGCCCTCCGGGGTGGGTCCCGTGATGCCGGGGGTCTGTCCGGTGATCGGCCGGAGGCCGGGTGCATGGGTCCGTCCCGCCCGGTGCCCGGAGCGGGTGGGGCCGAACGTGGGGTGTGTGGCCGTGAGTTGGGGCCGGACTGCCCTCCGGGGTGGGTCCCGTGATGCCGGGGGTCTGTCCGGTGATCGGCCGGAGGCCGGGCGCATGGGTCCGTCCCGCCTGGTGCCCGGAGCGGGTGGGGCCGAACGTGCGGTGTATGGCCGCGAGTTGGGGCCGGACTGCTGCCGCAGCGAGCCCCGCGTTGCCCGGGGTCCGTCCGGCCGCCGGGTCTCCGCAAGGCGGGCGTGGCCCCCGCCGCACCGCCGTTTCGCACCGCCGGGCCCAACTCCCCATCGCGGGGATGCAGGCCCACGGCCGGAGGCTGGCGGCCCGGCGCCGGGCCGCGCGTTCGCGTCCGTGTCGTACCGGGCCGTGGCGGGCCGCCGCGTGGCTGCCGGGGGCGGCGTGTGCGGTGGCCGTTCTGCTCAGGTACGGGTTCCGGGGGCCGCGCAGTGGCCCCGCTCGCATCGCCGGAGGGATGTCGGTGCGAGCGGGGCCGGTCCTGCGCCACCGGCCGCGGGCGGTGGCGCCCTTGTCACCCCCACGGCCCGGTCGGCCGACCCGCGGCGGCAGCCGCTCACGGCTTCGGCAGCAGCAGCTCCACGTTGCGGTCGTCCGGCTCGCCGCCCAGGTCCTGGCGGGCGCCGGGGGAGTTGAGAGCCAGTTCGCGGTACAGGGAGGCGAGGCCGGTCTGTGAGAGGTCGTGGAAGTCGGTGCGGGCCGGTGCCGAGGACTCGATGAGCGTGGCGAACAGCGACAGCGTCCCGTCCCCGTTGTCGGTTAGCTCCAGCGTCCGCGCCAGCTGGGGGAAGTCGATGTGGGAGGCGGTGGAGACCTCCCAGAACGTACGGCGCGGTCTGATCCGGTTCTTGTGGCTGTGGCCGTTGATCCAGGCCACCACATGCGGATTGCGGTTCAGCAGCGACATCAGCCGGTCGCCGCCGTCGGGGATGGTGGTGCTGGTGTGGTGGCTGAAGAGCAGCACGTACGTGCCCTTGTCGTGCTCCTCCTTCAACCGGCGCTCCAGCCAGGCGTATTGGGCGTCGCCCACGCTGCCCGGGTAGCCGCCGTCGTGCCGGGTCGTGTCCAGGCTGATGCCCGTGACGCCCTCGGCGACCCGGAAGGTGTAGTAGAGGCGGTCCTCGGCGAGGTTGGCCTCGGTGTAGCCGTGCCCCACGGGGCCCGCGCCCTTGTACCGCTTGCGCATGTGGGCGCGCACCCAGTCCTTCCTGGTGAACGGCGCACGTCCCAGGTCGGCTGTGACGCGCCGCATCCTGCGGGAGTCCATCCGCGAGCGCAGCGCCTCCTTGAGCTGTTCGCCCTTCGGGTCGCCGCCGTCCTCGACAGTGCTCCACAGGCGTGCGGCCTCCGCCTGCGAGTCCAGCTCCATCAGCTTCCGCCCGCCGACGGCGAAGTCGGCGAAGAAGCCGTCACCGGCGTAGCAACCCCCGGGCAGGGAGTCGTGGTTGCCGGAGGTGGAGTACCAGGGCAGCGCCAGCCCGGGGCTGTTGACCTCGCGTATCGAGGCCTTCAGATAGCCGTCGATGCGGGGGAAGCCCAACGCCTTGTCATCGTCGCGGAGTTCGTCCTCCGGCTGCCAGTAGATCTTCAGCGCGCTGTTCTGCACGCCTTCGTACGCGTCGACGTCGCCGGTGTTCGGCGTGATGCGTCCGCCGGTCATCGCCGTGAGGAACCAGTCGAGTTCGGCACGGCAGTTGTTGTCGGTGTTGTCGCCGGTCGTGACGACGAAGGAGAGCGGCTCGCCGGTCGCCGGGCCCCCGCGCAGCCGGTTGACCCGCTCGATCAGGGAGACGGCGCCCGCGACGGACAGCGCCTCCTGCGGACGCCAGGCGCTGGTGGTCTCGGTGCGCAGGTACTCGTAGCGCAGCGGGTGCTGCACGTCGACCATGTGCAGATCCGTGAACTGCACGAAGGACGCGAGCGTCCGCCGCTTCTCCGTACGGCCCGCGCGTGCCTGCGCGAGGTCCGTGCGTATGAGCCGCTTCCAGCCGGGGCCGTCGCCGAGCCGCCGGTAGCCGTCGGGGTTGCCGCGCGGGGTGGAGACCCGGGCGAGCGTCGTGCCCTCGGGCGAGGGCTCCACCGGTTCGTTGCGGGTGACGGGCGCCTGCGCCCGTGCGCGTGCGGCGCGTGCGCGGGCCGAGGCACCCGGCGACGCGGCGGCCCTGTGCGGCTGGCCGGCACTGGCGGAGCCGCTGTTGAACACTGTTCCGGCCCCCAGGGCGGAGGCCGCCCCGGCGGCGCCGATCGTGAGGAGGGTGCGGCGGTGGGGCAGACGGGTCTGCCGCCGGCTGCTGCGGTCCATGCGGGCTGCCTCTCCTGTGATGACGCGAAGTCGTCGCGTGCCGTGCCGTGCCGCGCCTCCGCCGTCGGTGCGTGCCGGCTCGGAACGACCCGCTCACCAGGGATGTTTGGCATCCGGAGTGACCTGCGTCTGAACGACGGCGGAACGCCGCAAGCCCATCGGCACTCATGGATCACCATCCGGAACCCGCGCCTCCTCCCCGTTGCCCGCCTCCGGCCGGCCGTCGCCCTGCCGCTCATCCGCCGTTCACTTCGCCGCATACGGGTGCCGCGTCCGTGGCACCCCGCCTGCGGTCGCGCGGTGGACGGGCGGGAACATCGCAACGTGGCCACGTGGAAGGATGTCCGAACGACGACATCGTGAGATCGCGAGAGCAGGGGAGAGCACCAGGTGCCTGGCACGAATCTGACACGCGAGGAGGCCCGCCGGCGCGCGCAGCTCCTCCGCGTGGACTCCTACGGGATCGAACTGGATCTGAGCGGCGCACAGGAAGGGGGCACTTTCCGCTCCCGTACGCTCGTCCGCTTCGAGGCCGCGGAGGCGGCCTCCAGCTTCATCGATCTGGTGGCCCCCGAGGTGCACGAGATCACCCTCAACGGGCGGCCGTTGGACCCGGCCGAGGTCTTCGCCGACTCGCGCATCGCGCTGGACGGGCTCGCCGAGGGCGCCAACGAGCTGCTGGTCGTGGCGGACTGCGCCTACACCAACACCGGTGAGGGCCTGCACCGCTTCGTCGACCCGGTCGACCAGCAGGCGTACCTCTACACGCAGTTCGAGGTGCCGGACGCCCGGCGGGTCTTCGCCAGCTTCGAGCAGCCCGATCTGAAGGCCACGTTCCAGTTCACCGTGCGTGCACCCGAGGGCTGGACGGTGATCTCGAACTCCCCGGCCCCACAGCCCGAGGACGGGCTGTGGCGCTTCGAGCCGACGCCGCGCATCTCCTCGTACATCACGGCGATCGTGGCCGGCCCGTACCACTCGGTGCACACCACCTGGGAGGGCGGCGGCCGCTCCATCCCGCTGGGCGTCTACTGCCGTCCCTCGCTGGCCGAACACCTCGACGCGGACGCGATCTTCGAGGTGACCCGGCAGGGATTCGACTGGTTCCAGGAGAAGTTCGACTACCCGTACCCGTTCGCCAAGTACGACCAGCTCTTCGTCCCGGAGTTCAACGCCGGCGCCATGGAGAACGCCGGCGCCGTCACCATCCGCGACCAGTACGTCTTCCGCTCCAAGGTCACCGACGCCGCCTACGAGGCGCGCGCGGAGACGATCCTGCACGAGCTGGCCCACATGTGGTTCGGCGACCTCGTGACGATGGAGTGGTGGAACGACCTGTGGCTCAACGAGTCGTTCGCCACGTACACCTCGGTGGCCTGCCTGGCCGCCGCGCCCGGCTCCCGCTGGCCGCACGCGTGGACGACGTTCGCCAACCAGATGAAGACCTGGGCCTACCGGCAGGACCAGCTGCCGTCCACGCACCCGATCATGGCGGAGATCCGCGACCTGGACGACGTGCTGGTCAACTTCGACGGCATCACGTACGCCAAGGGCGCGTCGGTGCTGAAGCAGCTCGTCGCCTACGTCGGCGAGGACGCCTTCTTCAGCGGTGTGCAGCGCTACTTCAAGCGGCACGAGTGGGGCAACACCCGCCTGAGCGATCTGCTCGGGGCCCTGGAGGAGACCTCCGGGCGCGATCTGACGGCCTGGTCGAAGGCGTGGCTGGAGACCGCGGGCATCAACGTGCTGCGCCCCGAGATCGAGACCGACGCGGACGGCGTCATCACCTCCTTCGCCGTGCGGCAGGAGACGCCGGCGCTGCCCCCGGGAGCCACCGGTGAGCCGACGCTGCGGCCGCACCGCATCCGCGTCGGCGGGTACGACCTGGAGGACGGCCGGCTGCGGTCCGTACAGCGCGTCGAGACGGACGTGACGGGCGACCGCACCGAGGTGGACGACTGGGTGGGACGCAAGCGCCCGGACGTGATCCTCCTCAACGACGGGGACCTCTCGTACGCCAAGGTCCGGCTCGACGACCGCTCGCTGGAGACGGTCAAGCGGCACATCGGGGGCTTCGAGGAGTCCCTGCCGCGCGCCCTGTGCTGGGCCTCCGCCTGGGACATGACGCGCGACGCGGAGCTGTCCGCCCGCGGCTATCTGGACCTCGTGCTCTCCGGCATCGGCAAGGAGCCGGACATCGGTCTGGTGCAGTCGCTGCAACGGCAGGTCAAGCTCGCCCTCGACCTGTACGCCGACCCGGGGTGGCGGGAGACCGGCCTCCTGCGCTGGTCCGAGGCGGCACTCGAGCAGCTGCGCGCCGCGGAGCCCGGCAGCGACCACCAGCTCGCGTGGACGCGCGCGTTCGCCTCGGCCGCCCGTACGGACGCCCAACTGGCCGTGCTGGAAGGCCTGTTGAGCGGAGAGGAGACGATCGAGGGCCTGACCGTCGACACGGAGCTGCGCTGGGCGCTGCTGCACCGTCTCGCCGCCACGGGCCGTGCGGGCGACAAGGAGATCGCCGCGGAGCTGGAGCGCGACGCGACCTCGGCGGGCGAGCGCTACGCGGCGATGGCGCGGGCCGCGCGGCCCACCGAGGAGGCCAAGACCGAGGCGTGGGCGTCGGTGGTCGGCAGCGGTGCGGCGGCGGAGACGGGCCTGCCGAACGCCGTGCAGGAGGCGGTCATCGGAGGGTTCCTCCAGACCGACCAGAGGGAGCTGCTCGCCCCGTACGCGGAGAAGTACTTCGACGTCGTCAAGGACATCTGGGAGCAGCGCAGCCACGAGATGGCGCAGCAGATCGCGGTGGGGCTGTACCCCGCGCTCCAGGTCTCCCAGGAGACGCTCGACGCGACCGACGCGTGGCTGGAGCGGGCCGAGCCGGGCGCGGCGCTGCGGCGGCTCGTGACGGAGTCGCGCGCGGGCGTCGAACGGGCGCTGCGCGCACAGAAGGCGGACGCGGCGGCGGCCGGCTGACGAAGGGACGGGCCGCGCCCGCCGGAACGGGCCGGCCCGCCCCGTTCCGGCGGGCGCTGCCCGCCCCGCGCACTGCGGCGGCCGGTCACCGGGACGTCCTACCCGGTGACCGGCCGCCGCCGACGGACCCGGAGCCTCCGGGCCGGGAGTGCCGGACATCCGGCGGCCCCCCGCGCGGACGGCAGGCCCGGCACTCCGGCCCGGCGGCTCCGGAAGGCTCCCGCCGGCACTGCGCACTGCTCGTACCGGCGTTCACGGCACCGCGCGAACCGAGGGCACCCGAAGGCCCCCGGCCTGTGCCGGGGGCCTCCGTGTGGGGGGATGCGGGCGGTGCGTCTTGCAGGCGTGGTGCGTACGACTGCGCTGTTCTTCAGGCGTGGTGCGTACGACTGCGCTGTTCTTCAGGCGTGGTGCGTTGTAGTGGTGCGTTGTATCGGTCGCGCTGTTCCGGTGTGGTGCTGGCTGGTTCCTCTGTTCCGCTCCGGCTCCGTGGCCGGTGCTGCCCGACTCGGTTGCCGGTCCGCCTACTTGGCGAAGGCCGCCTGGTCGAACGCCGCGCTCGCGACTCCGTTGGCCCACAGCGACTGCACCTGGGCCGCCTCGTTGGCGTCCGGCTTGTCGTTGGTGCAGGACGGGCCGGGGCCGCCGCCGGACATCAGCTCGCTGCACGGACCCTCGTAGTGGTCCGGCAGGCCGAGCACGTGGCCGGTCTCGTGGGCGACGACGCGGTTGGAGTCGTACTCCTGGTTCTGGGCGTAGTCCAGGAAGATGTAGCCGCCGCCGTGGCCGTCGGTCGAGGCGTACGAACCACGCGGGTCGTCGCCCTCGCGGTAGTCGAAGCTGGCGCTGCCGCCCTCGGCGAGCTGCACGTTGGAGACGGCCGAGTTCCACACAGCCGCGCTGTTGGCGATCTGGCTGGCGAAGGTGGGGGCTCCGCTCGCGTCGTAGTTGACGGTGACGGCCTGGATGCCCGGCTTGGCGGCCTGCTTCTTCAAGGCGTCCTTCACCACGGCGTTGAAGAACGCCTCGGTCGCCTTGTGCGATTCGCCGATGTATCCGGAGCGGGTCGCGCTGCTCTTCACGGTGCTGCCGCCGTCGTCCGGCGTGGCGGCCGAGGCGGGCATGGCACCCAGGCCCAGGGCCAGTCCGAGGCCGAGTGCCGCAGAGATTGCCGTGGTGCGGGTTCTCATAATGGGGGGTCTCCATCCTGGTCCGTAGCACAGCGACCGCTGCAAGGTGGGGTGCGGCCCGTGCTGCCGGAAGAACTCCTGCTGACGAAGAGTCTGTTGGAGACTTCGCCGCCGGGGATGATGGCAACTGGTGATAGCTCCGTCGCATCACTCGATACGCAGGGTGTTCTGAGACTCCTCGGCATCTGGTGTGACAAACGTCCGCTTGGCTATGCTCCGGCCTGTGGAGCTCGAAGTGAGACATCTTCGCGCGCTGTGTGCGATCGCCGACACGGGCAGTGTGCACAAGGCGGCCCGTCAACTCGGCATGACCCAGCCCTCCTTGACGACGCAGCTCCGCCGCATCGAGCAGGCCGTCGGCGGGCAGCTGTTCGCGCGGGAGCGCACCGGCAGCGTCCCCACACCCCTCGGCAAGTTCGTGCTGTGCCGGGCACGGCCTCTCGTCGCCGAGATGTCCGCGCTCGTGAGCGAGGCGAGAGCCGCCGCGAGCCGCGCCGGGGGAGAGTATCTGCGCATCGGCAGTACGGGAAGTCCCGCGGTGCCGGGCTGGCTTCGCCGGCTGCGGGCCAGACTCCCGGAGGCGGACACGACCTTCCACATGGACGCCTCCGCCCACACCCTGCTGCGCATGGTCGCCGACAACCAGCTCGACGCCGTCTTCGTGCACGAGGTGGAGGGCACGCCGCTCCAGATACCGGACGGCGTGGAGGTGCACGTACTCGTCGAGCGCGAGCCGCAGTTCGTCGCCATGTCGGCCACGCATCCCGCCGCCTCCCGGTCGGTGCTGAGCCTGACGGAGCTCGCACACGAGAGATGGATGGTCGATCCCACCGCGGACGGCGAATGGACGGGACTGCGAAGGGTGTTCGCCGAGGCGGGCATCAACCCCCGTGTCGTGCACGGCGACAACCTCGCCGCCGCCGACCTCGTGGCCGCCGGCGAGGTCGTCGCGCCGTGCCAGCCGACGGCTCCCGCGCGTCCCGGCAGGATCGTGCGGCCGCTGCTCGGCGATCCGCTCGCGGTGCGGCTGCTGCTGGCCACCCGGGAGACACCGGCGGGCGGCGCCGCGGGTACGGCCACGGGTACAGCCGCGGGTACGGGCGCGGCTCCCGGCGCCGCGCTCGCCGTCGAACCGGCCGCGCTCCTCGCGGACCTCGAATCCGCCTATCGCGAGGTGGCGTGGGCGAGCGAGCCCTACCGGCACTGGTATCAACGGCACGACGACAGCACGCCGTTGCCCTTCACGGTCGTGGCGTAGCGGGCGCCGCCCGGCACCCGCCTCCCAGTCCCGCCGTACGTTCGCTCAGACCCCGTACCCGCTCGTGACGTCCACAGCGAGGACGCCTCCGCTCACGCCCCGTCCTCGCTCAGGCCCCGTCCTCGTTCACGTACTGCCTCCGCTCAGGACGAGGGCGCCGCCGCCGCGTCGCAGCGCTGCGCCCGCAGCGCACGTGCCAGGTCGTCACGCGCCTCCAGCACCAGGCGGCGCAGCGCGGGCGCCGCGTCCTCGTGCCCGGCCAGCCACTCGTCCGTCGCGTCCAGCGTGGACTGGTCCCCCTGGAGGTCCGGGTAGAGCCCGCGCACGATCGACATCGCGATCTCGATGGAGCGGGTGCGCCAGACCTCCTCCAGCGCGTCGAAGTACGGCTGCGCGTACGGCGCCGTCAGCTTCTGCTGCCCCGGCTGGGCGAAGCCCGCGATGGTGGCCTCGACCAGCGCGTTCGACAGCCGGTCTGAGGTCATCACGGCCTCCCACGCGCGTGCCTTGACCTCCGGCGACGGGCGTGCCGCCAGGCACCGCACATGGTGCCGCTTGCCGGACGCCGTGTCGTCGCGGGCGAGTTCGGAGTCGAGGAGGTCCGCGTCGGCGGCGCCGCGTGCGGCGAGCGTCTCCAGGAACGTCCAGCGCAGCTCCTGGTCGATGACCAGCCCGTCGATACGGGCCGCGCCGTCGCCCCCCGCGCCGAGCAGCCCCCGCAGCAGCTGGAGGTCCTTCTCGTCGGAGGCGACCGCCGCGAAGAACCGCGCCCACGCCAACTGGTGCCCGCCGCCCGGCTCCGCGAGGCGCAGCCTGCCCAGCGCGCCCTCGGCCAGGGCCCGGCGGCCCTCGTCGCGCCACTCCGGCGCCGCGTAGTGGACGACCGCGGAACGGCTCCATGCGTGCAGCGTCTGGAGCACGCCGACGTCCGTCTCGTCGCCCGCGAAGGAGAGCACGAGCGAGACGAAGTCGCGCGCGGGCATCAGGCTGTCACGCGTCAGATTCCACATCGCGGACCAGCAAAGCGCCCTGGACAGCGAGGGGTTGTGCCCGCCGTCCGCCTCCGGGGCCGTCCCACGGGCATCCGCCGGCCCGAAGGGCGCCAGCTCGCCGAGGTGTGCACGGAGGAAGGCGAACGAGCCCTCGTCGAAGCGGATCTTGCAGTACGTGAGGTCGTCGTCGTTGACCAGCACCAGATCCGGCCGCTCCACCCCGGTCAGCTCCCCGACGACCGTACGGGCGCCCGCGACGTCCGTCTCCGCCCGCGCGTAGCGGACGAGGCCGCGCTCCAGGCCCTCGTGCCGGTAGAGCCCGACGGCGACGCGGTGCGGCCGCAGAACGGGATGCTCCTCCGGCGTCTCCTGGACCACGGCGAGCTCCGTGATCCGCCCGTCGGCACCGCAAGTGATCCGTGGGCTCAGCGAGTTGACCCCCGCCGTCTGGAGCCACGCGCGCGACCACTCCTCCATGTCGCGGCCCGAGGTCTCCTCCAGCACCGCCAGCAGGTCCGCGAGCGTGGTGTTGCCCCAAGCGTGCCGCTTGAAGTAGCGCCGCGCGCCCTCCAGGAACGTCTCGCGTCCCACGTACGCGACGAGCTGCTTCAGCACGGACGCGCCCTTGGCGTAGGTGATCCCGTCGAAGTTGAGCTTGGCGTCCTCCAGATCGCGGATGTCCGCCGTCACGGGGTGCGTCGAGGGCAGCTGATCGGCCCGGTAGGCCCAGGACTTGCGGCGGTTGGCGAAGGTGATCCAGCCGTCCTTGAAGCGGGTCGCCTCCACCAGCGCCAGCGCGCCCATGAAGTCCGCGAACGACTCCTTCAGCCACAGGTCGTCCCACCAGCGCATGGTGACCAGGTCGCCGAACCACATGTGCGCCATCTCGTGCAGCACGACGTTCGCCCTGTGCTCGTACGACGCCTCCGTGACCTTCCCGCGGAAGACGAACTCCTCGCGGAAGGTGACCAGTCCGGGGTTCTCCATCGCCCCGAGGTTGTACTCGGGCACGAAGGCCTGGTCGTACTTGCCGAAGGGGTACGGGAAGTCGAAGTGCTCGTGGAAGAAGTCCAGGCCCTGCTTCGTGACGGTGAAGACGTCCTCCGGGTCGAAGTGCTTGGCCAGACCCTTGCGGCACAGCGCGCCGAGCGGGATCTCCAGCGCCTCCCCGCCGCCGTCGGGGGCGGGCCGCCGGTAGGTGTCGGTGACGTAGTGGTACGGGCCCGCGACGACGGCGGTGATGTACGTCGAGATCGGCTCGGTGGGAGCGAAGTGCCATACCGCGGCGGCGCCCTCGTCGAGCGGCCGGGGCTCGCCGCGCCGGGCGCCGTTGCTCAGCACCGTCCAGCGGGCGGGCGCGGTGACGGTGAAGGTGAACCGCGACTTGAGGTCGGGCTGCTCGAAGTTGGCGAAGACCCTGCGGCTGTCGGCCGGCTCGTACTGCGTGTAGAGGTAGACCTCGCCGTCCTCGGGGTCGAGGAAGTGGTGCAGGCCCTCGCCCGTGCGGCTGTAGGCGCAGGCCGCGTCGACCGTCAGCTCGTTCTGCCCGGCCAGGTCGTCGAGGGCGATGCGCGAGCCGTCGAAGACGGAATCCACCGGCAGGGAACGCCCGTTGAGGGTCACCGAATGCACCCGCGGCGCGACGAGGTCGGCGAAGGTCGAGGCACCGGGCTCGGAGCAGCCGAAGCGGATCGTCGTCGTGGAACGGAACGTGCGGGGGCCCTTCGCGGGCGGGGGAGCGGTCGCGGAACGGAGATCGAGGGCCACCTCGTAGCTCTCGACGGTCAGCAGGCCGGCCCGTCGCTGTGCCTCTCGGCGGGTCAGGTTCTCTCCGGGCACGGCGGGGCTCCTCGTCTCGAGTTCTCGGCGACGCCGCTCAGCATTTCACGCGCCGCACCAGGCAGACACACGGGAATTGCGGCCGCCGTCCGTGCGTTGGCGCAGAGGCCGGACCGACCGTGCGGAGCCGCCCCGCGGCACCCGCGGAGGCGCCCGGAACGACGGAGCCACCCTGCCCAGCGGAGCACGAGGAGTACGTGTCATGCCCGAGAAGACCGTCGCCGACTTCTGGTTCGACCCCAGGTGCCCCTGGGCCTGGCTGACCTCCCGCTGGATGCTTGAGGTGGAGAAGGTGCGGCCCGTCGAGGTCCGGTGGCATGTGATGAGCCTGTCCGTGCTCAACGAGGACAAGGTCGACGAACTGCCCGAGAAGTACCGCGAACTGCTCGAAGCCGCCTGGGGCCCGGTGCGCGTGTGCATCGCCGCGGAGCAGAAGCACGGCCCGGAAGCCCTCGGCCCCCTCTACACGGCTCTCGGCACCCGGCTGCACAACCGCGGTCAGGAGCAGTCGCGGGAGCTGATCGTCGAGGCCCTGGAGGAGGCCGGACTGCCCGCCGGGCTGGTGGACGCCGCGGACTCCACGGAGTACGACGAGGCGCTGCGGGCCTCGCACAAGGAGGGCATCGACCTGGTGGGCCAGGACGTCGGCACCCCCGTGATCGCCGTGCCCGGCGCCGACGGGTCGCCCATAGCGTTCTTCGGGCCCGTCGTCACCCCCGCGCCCAAGGGCGAGGCGGCGGCGAAGCTGTGGGACGGCACGCTGATGGTCGCCTCCACGCCGGGCTTCTTCGAGATCAAGCGGACCAGGGACGTCGGTCCGGTCTTCGACGACTGACGCCCGCACGCGCGGGCGCGTGCCCGCACCGGCAGGAGGGCCCCGTACGTCACGTCCGTACGGGGCCCTCCCCTTTCCTCCGCCTGCCCGGTGAAAGGTGAGAAGACGATCACAAGGGCAGGAGGTCTGCCGCCGCCCGGACGCCGAGGGGCGGGGAAGCACTACAGCGGCGTCAGCAGGTTGTTCCCGTGCTCCTTCGCCGCGGCGTAACGCCTGCCGACGTCCTGCCAGTTCACTACGCGCCACATCGCCTCGACGAAGTCCACCTTCTGGTTGCGGTACTGGAGATAGAAGGCGTGCTCCCAGGCGTCGAAGACCAGGATCGGCACGGTGGCCTGGCCGACGTTCCCCTGGTGGTCGTAGACCTGCTCGACGATGAGCCGCCCGGTCAGCGGCTCGTATGCGAGGACGCCCCAGCCGGAGCCCTGCGTGGTGGCCGCCGCCTTGGACAGCTGGGCCTTGAACCTGTCGAACGAGCCGAAGGACTCGGCGATGGCGTCCGCGAGCTCGCCCGTGCCGTCCTTCTCCAGGGGCTCGCCGCCGCCGTCGCCCGTCATGTTCCGCCAGTAGATGCTGTGCAGGATGTGGCCCGAGAGATGGAACGCAAGGTTCTTCTCCAGGCCGTTGATCGAGCCCCACGACTCCTTGTCACGCGCCTCCGCCAGCTGCTCCAGCGTGTCGTTGGCACCCTTCACATATCCGGCGTGGTGCTTGTCGTGGTGCAGCTCGATGATCTCGCCGCTGATGACGGGCTCCAGCGAGGAGTAGTCGTACGGCAGCTCAGGCAGTGAGTACAGGGCCATGGGCGTCCCTCCTTATTGCACATTACTTGCAACAGGACGCTAGCAGCAACAGCGGCAGAGAGAACGGAGCGGCCCCGCCGGGTGCGGGACCGCTCCGTGGTCAGAGCCCTTGTGCTGTGCGCAGGACTCAGTGCTCAGGACTCAGATCTCAGCGCCAGGGCTCTGTCTTCCGTCCTGTGTTCCTTCTCCGTGTTCCCTGTCTGGGTTCCCTTTGCCGGGACCGGTGGCCGGGGTCAGTCGGCACCGTCACCGGACTTCGCGACGCCCGCGTCCGCGTCCGCCTCCGCGCCGCCGGACCCCCGGCCGCCCGCCTTCTGCCGGGCCAGCCCCGTCGCGATCAGCACGACCGTCAGGCAGCCGGTGAAGGCGAGTTGGGTACGGGTGTCGGCCTCGCGCAGCATCAGTGCGAGCACCGCGAGGATGCCGAGCAGGGCCACCACCGTCAGCACCGGGAAGGCCCACATCCGTACCACGAGCTTCTCCGGGGCCTCCCGCTCCAGCCGGCGCCTGCCGACCAGCTGCGAGAGCGCGATGAAGCCCCAGACCACGAGCGTCGCGGCGCCCACGGTGTTCAGCAGCCACTGGAAGACCGTCTCCGGCCACCAGAGGTTCAGCAGCACCGCGACGAAGCCGAAGACCGACGAGGCCACGACGGCGGGACGCGGTACACCGCTCCCGCTGACCCTGCCGAGGAACCGGGGGCCCTGGCCGCGGGCGATGAGGGAGAAGGCCATGCGCGAGGCCCCGTAGATGTTGGCGTTCATGGCCGACAGCAGGGCGACGAGCACCACGATGTTCATGAGCTGCGCGGCGCCGGGGATGCCGATGTGGTCCAGCACGGCCGCGTACGGGCCGGACAGCACCGACTTGTCGTCCCACGGGATCAGCGTGACGATCACGAGCATCGAGCCCACGTAGAAGACGGCGATGCGCCACATCGCGGTGCGCACGGCCTTCGCGACGCCCTTGACCGGGTCCTCCGACTCGGCGGCCGCGATCGTCACCGTCTCCAGGCCGCCGTATGCGAAGACGGAGGCGAGCAGCCCGACGACCAGGCCGTTCGTACCGGCGGGCAGGAAGCCGCCCTCACCGGTGAGGTTGGCGGTGCCGGGAGCGTCGACGCCCGGGAGCAGGCCCGCGATCGCGGCCGCGCCCAGCAGCAGGAAGGCAGTGATCGCGAAGATCTTGAGCGCGGCGAACCAGAACTCGGTCTCCCCGAAGTTGCGCACCGCCACGAGGTTCGTCAGGCAGAACAGCGCCATGAACGCGGCGACCCACATCCAAGGCTCGCTGCCCGGCAGCCACTTCGTGACGATGTCCGCGGCGGCCGTCGCCTCGGTCGCGATGGCCACGCACAGCAGCGCCCAGTAGATCCACCCCGCGGTGAACCCCGCCCACGGCCCGAGCGCGCGCTCCGCGTGCACGGAGAACGATCCGGAGGCCGGGTTCGCGGCGGACATCTCGCCCAGCATGCGCATCACGAGCATCACGAGCAGCCCGGAGGCGGCGTAGGCGAGGACGATCGAGGGCCCCGCGGCGGCGATTCCCGCGCCGGAGCCGACGAAGAGCCCGGCACCGATCACGCCGCCGAGGGCGATCATCGACAGATGGCGCTGCTTGAGGCCGTGGGACAGGGCGGACTGTCCCTGGCCGGATCTGGAACCTCCTGGGGTCGGTGGGGGCGCGTCGGACAGCTCGGTGCGCGTCATGAGAGGCCGTTCCTGTGAAGACTGCGTTCGGTCGTTGTAACGACAAACCAGTCTCGCAGCGGGATCCCGTGGAGGATCAAGCGGCCCGGAACGTTTCAGCAGCCGGGCCACGGGCCGGCCGCGAGATGCCGGGACCGCGGGGCGGAACACCCGGCGTGCGGGCCGATGCCGGGCCGATGTCCCTTGGCTGCGACGGGAGTTGGGCACGTGACTGTCGGCCTGCTCACATCGCTCTGTGGCGGTTTCGGCTAGCGTCGGACAGTTCGCGCTGCGAGGGGTCCGGCACACCGGACGCTCGCAGGGCGACACCGGCACCGCTGCACCCGCACCGGCGCACCGGCACCTGACGCACCGGCACCTGACGTGCCGCCAACGATGCGCCGGCGCCCGGGAGGTGCCGACAAAGCAACCTACCGACCTACTGACCTACTGACGTACCGACGACCGACGTACCCACGACCGACACAGGACCCGGAGCCGCCCGATGAGCGCCCTCACACCCGCCGCCGACCCCCGCCCCGACACTGTTCTCGCCGACGTGCTCGCCACGGGCGCCGCCTCCGTCACGGGACCGCGCGCGCACGTACGCGACGCGGCGCTGGTCCTCGGCGGCGCCGCGCTCACCGGCGTGGCCGCCCAACTCTCCGTCCCCGTACCGGGATCGCCCGTCCCCGTCACCGGGCAGACCTTCGCCGCGCTCCTCGTCGGCACGAGCCTCGGCGCACGCCGCGGCTTCCTCGCGATGGCGCTCTACACGCTGGCGGGCGCGGCCGGTCTGCCGTGGTTCGCCGATGCCTCGTCGGGCGCCACGATGCCCTCGTTCGGCTATGTACTGGGGATGCTGCTGGCCGCCACCGTCGTCGGAGCCCTGGCACGCCGCGGCGGCGACCGCGGCCCGCTGCGCACCGCCGGGACGATGGCCGCCGGCATGGCGCTGACCTACGCGGTGGGCGTGCCCTATCTCGCCGTCGCCACGGGCATGCCGGCCTCCGAGGCGGTCGCCGCCGGACTGGTTCCCTTCCTCGTCGGCGACGTGCTGAAGGCGGCGCTCGCGATGGTCGCCCTGCCCACCGCCTGGCGGCTCGCCGGACGCCGCGGAGGGGCCGGGGACTGACCGTGCCCCGCCGCCCGGGGCGGGGCGCCGCCCGCGGCGTGACCTGGTACGGCGGTGCGTCGTCCGAGGTCACGCCCGGTGCCGTACGTCCCCTTGGCGCGTCATAGACTCGGCGCCATGCGCGTGTACCTCGGCTCCGATCATGCGGGCTACGAACTCAAGAACCGCCTCGTCGAATGGCTCAGGTCCGCCGGGCACGAGCCCGTCGACTGCGGGCCCCATGTCTACGACGCCGCGGACGACTACCCGCCCTTCTGCCTCCGCGCCGCCGAGGGCACCGCGCGTGACGGCGAGAGCCTCGGCATCGTCGTCGGCGGCTCCGGCAACGGCGAGCAGATGGCCGCGAACAAGGTGGAGGGCGTGCGCTGTGCGCTGGCCTGGAGCGAGGAGACGGCGACGCTCGCACGCGAGCACAACGACGCCAACGTCGTCAGCGTCGGCGCGCGCATGCACACCACGGAAGACGCGCTGAAGTTCGTGGAGGCGTTCCTGCGCACGCCCTTCTCCCAGGACGGGCGGCACGCGCGCCGCATCGGCATGCTCTCCGCGTACGAGAAGACGGGCGAGCTGCCGCCCGTGCCCGCGCACCACCCGGAGTCCTGACCGCATGCCCGAGGGGCATACGATCCACCGGCTCGCCCGCGACTGCCGGGAGCGCTTCGGCGGCCGCAAGGTGCGGGCCGCCAGCCCGCAGGGGAAGTTCGCCGACGGGGCCGCCCTGATCGACGGTCAGGTCCTGTCCGGGGCCCAGGCGCACGGCAAGCATCTCTTCCTCGGCTTCGACGGCACGGGCTGGGTGCACGTACACCTGGGCCTGTACGGCAAGTTCACCTTCGGCACGGGCCCGGCGCCCGCCCCGGTGGGCCAGGTGCGGCTCAGGCTCGTCGGCGACGGCGAGGACGGCGGAGGCGTCTACGCCGACCTGCGCGGACCGACCCGCTGCGAGCTGATCACCGAGGACGAGAAGCAGGCCGTCGAGGACCGGCTCGGCCCCGATCCGCTGCGCGCCGACGCCGACCCGGAGGCCGCGTGGGCACGCGTCTCCCGCAGCCGCACCACCATCGCGGCGCTGCTGATGGACCAGAAGGTCGTCGCGGGCGTCGGCAACGTCTACCGCGCCGAGGTGCTCTTCCGGCACGGCATCGACCCGTACCGGCCCGGACGCGGACTGAGCCGTACGGAGTGGGACGCGATCTGGGACGACCTCGTCGGGCTGATGCACGAGGGCGTGCGCGACAACCGCATCGACACCGTGCGCCCCCAGCACGAACCGGAAGCCATGGGCCGCGCCCCGCGGGTCGACGACCACGGCGGCGAGGTCTACGTCTACCGCCGGGCCGGCATGCCCTGCCACGTCTGCGGCGAACCGGTCCGGACGGCTGGGCTGGCGGCGCGCAACCTCTTCTGGTGCGCCGCCTGCCAGCCCGGCTGAACCGGCCGCGCCGTAAGCCGCGCAGGACGGAACCCGCGCAGGACGGAACCCATGCGCGCCGGGATGCGTGCCGGAAGCCGTGCGCCTCCCCAAGCCGTGCGCCTCCAGAAGCCGTGCGCCTCAGAATCCGTGCGGCAGCCACGGCGCGACATCCGTGGAGAAGGCGTGCGACGCCGCGCCCAGCGCCCCCTTCCGCAACTCCCGCACCCGGCCCGCCGAGGCGAGCGTCCGCAGGGCCGTGCCGCCGAGGTAGACGGCACCCAACTCCCGTACGGACAAAGCCAGTTCGGCGGCATCGTCGGTACGCTCGCACGTCGCTCCCGTACCGTCGCCGCTGAGCCGCCAGCGGCCCTCGTTCCAGGGGCAGAAGGCGTCCTCCACCTCCAGCACCACGTCGACGGGCGCGGAGTACGTACGAGCGGCCAGCGCCGCCCTCACCTCCACGGGCCGCAGGAACAGCCCGTCCCGCCAACGCGGCCTGCACAGCCGCACGCTGTCGCCCGTCATGTGCAGCCACGCGTCGTCCACGGGGCGTCCGCGCACGCGCAGCACCGGCATCAGGTCGATGCCGGACAGGAACTCCCAGAGCGCGCCGTAGGACGCGGTGTCCAGCGCCTCCAGATCGCGCAGCAGCACGCTGCCCCGCGGCACGTCGTTCTCGTCCCAGGCGTTCCTCAGCGAGTAGCGGGCGTAGCCGCGCACCTCGCCGTGCTCGTCCTCCGCGAGCACGCAGGCCAGCGGGGTGGCGCCGTTCCGCTTCTCCGGGACGTCCAGCAGCGGCCGCCGCTCCCAGCCGGGGGCGCGTTGCAGCATTCCGGCGCGCTCCGGCACCCGGCGTGCATAGACCGCCTCGCACTCGTCGAGAACGGACGCCGGATCGTCGGCCACGCGCAGCCGTATCCGCTCCGATCCCGGGGCCGGGGCGAAAGTCACGCGGCCGGTGTCGACGTCGGCGTGGAGTTCCCGCGTCGCCATTCCGTAGCCGAACCGGCCGTAGATGTGCGGCTCGGAGGCGGTGAGCACCGACAGCGGCTCCACGCCGGCCTCGCGGATCCCGTCCAACTGCCGCCGCATCATGGAGCGGAGGATTCCGCGACGTCGGTGCGTGGCGGCGACATGCACCATCGACAGGCCCGCCGAGGGTACGAGCGCCCCGCCCGGCACCGTCATCCGGAACGAGAGCAGAGCCGCCGAGCCCACGACGCGGTCCCCGTCCCACGCACCGAGCGAACGGTCGGTCTCCGTCAACTCCCGGTCCAGCTCCCGTTCTTTGTCACGCACGGCGCCGAAAGCGCGAAGAATTCCGTCGTGCCAGGAGTCCCATTCCTCGCGCCGCAGCACCCGCAACTCTGTCGCCATGCGCCTTCTCTAGCAGGGGTTTTGATAAAGAGCCAACGCATTTCGCCGCTCTGCGGGCCCGCTGCACGTGCATACGCACGTTCCAGCGTTCGTGCACCGCGAGAACGGAATCGACGCACTGGTCAAAGCCTGGATAAGGTCCTTCTGCATGGCGGTACGACGTCCGAGCCTCACACCTCCCAGGGCCCGGTTGCACAAGACGCGAAGAGCGTTGCACCGGGCTCGTACAGGGCTGCGCCGCTCCGCCGTCGACTATTTCCGCGGCGGCGTCTCCGACTGGCTCGCCTTCAGCGCGCTGCTGCTGACCGTGCCCGCCCTGACCGTGCTGACGGTCGTGGTGCCGCTGTGGGCCGCGCCTGAAGCGCTGGTGATGCCGCTGATCGCGGGCGGCCTGCTGCTGCGCCCCGCCAGCCTGCTCGCGCTGTACGCGTCGGCCGCCGTCGCCCTGATCGTCGAGTCCGCGCTGCTCGGCCCGTACGAGGACGGAGCGGGCCGCGTCACTCCCGGCACCATCCTGGTCGTGGCCACCGCCGGGCTGTTCGGGCTGCTCGTGGCCCAGTTCCGCAGCCGCGTGGGCGTGCCGTGGCGGCGCGGCGGGACCATGCTCTTCGACCTGCGCGAACGCATCCGCGTGCAGAGCAAGCTGCCCAGGCTGCCGCGCGGCTGGCACCGCGAGATGGCGCTGCGGCCGGCGGGCGGCCAGTCGTTCTCCGGCGACTTCGTCGTCGCCGCGCGCACCGGCCCCGGCGAGCGCACCCTCGAAGTGGTGCTGACCGACGTGTCCGGCAAGGGCATGGACGCGGGTTCGCGCGCGCTGCTGCTCTCGGGCGCCTTCGGCGGTCTGCTGGGCTCGCTGCCCCCGCACGCCTTCCTCCCCGCCGCCAACGGCTATCTGCTGCGGCAGGACTGGCAGGAGGGCTTCGCCACGTCCGTACATCTCGTCCTGGACCTGGACAGCGGCGACTACGAGCTCTTCTCGGCGGGCCACGTGCCCGCGCTCCAGCGGGGCGCCGGCACCGGCAAGTGGGAGGAGAAGTCGGGCGAGGGCCCGCTGCTCGGGGTGTACGAGGGCGCCCAGTTCGACCCGGTGAAGGGGACGTTGCTCAAGGGCGACGTGCTGATGCTCTTCACCGACGGGCTCGTGGAGACCTCCGAGCGGGACCTCTCGGACGGCATCGACCGGCTCACCGGTGAGGCCGACCGCCATGTCGCGACCGGCTTCCACGGTGCCGCCTGGCACTTGATAGAGACCGTGGCGAGGGACGTCAACGACGACCGCGCGCTGCTGCTGCTCTGCCGCGGCTGAGTCCTCGGGAGCCCCCGGAAGGATCCGGGCCCGCGGGCGCCCGCCCAACTCGTAGTGCGGGACGCCCGACTCGTGGTCGGGGACGCCCGACTCGTGGTCGCGGATGCCGGGCCCGTGAGGGTCTGCCCGTCGACGGGGCGGGGGCGCGTCCCCATGGCGCGGTCCGCCCGCGATCGTGGACGCCCCTCGGACCGCCGGCCGCCATGAGCCGGCCGCCGTCGTGGCGGGCCGTCGATCACGGCCCGCCCGATCTGCTACCTGGCGTGCTTCCCGCCGCCGCGCGAGCCCGGCCCGTACGACGAACCGGAACGGGAGCCCGAGCCCGCGTACTGCCCGTAGCCGGTGCCGGTGCCGGTGCCGGTGCCGCTGCCGGTCCCGGTGCCCGCCCCGGTCTGCTCGGGCGCGGGCGGAGCGGCCTGCTGCACGGCTCCCGCGGTGGTCCGGCCCTGGCCCTGCCCCTGTGCCCGAGCAGAAGCGGAACCCTTCTCCCGGGCCCGGGCCTGCTCGCCCGCGTCCCGCCTGAAGAACCACTCCATCTTCGGCTCCATCGCGAAACGGAAGATGCGGCGGATCGGCGAGGTGCAGAGCACGGTCATCATCACCGCGGCCAGCAACGTGATCGCGACGCGGCTCAGGGGATGGTCGACCCAGTCCATGTCGTACCACTCGAACTCACGCGAGATCTTGATCGGGTAGACGTGGATCAGATACGCGTACAGCGTCCCGGCGCCGAGGCTCGTGAACCACATGTGGCGGCGCGGCACCAGCGCCAGGAACGCCGCCGTCAGCACGAGCCCGCAGCCGAAGGTCGCGAGCGTCATCACGCCGCCCACCCAGGCCGGCGCCCCGAGGTCCTGCGAGGCCTTGTCGTGCAGGAACCAGCCCTTCGACATCCGCGGCACGGCCCAGTAGGCGAACAGCAGCGCACCGGCGAAGACCGGCAGCGCCAGCATCCGGAACCTGCGCCGCGTGACGATCTGGAAGTGCTCGGGCCGCAGTTGGAGGCCCAGCACGAAGTACGGGAGGAAGGCGGCGACCCGGGTCAGATTGAGGTCGCTGTTGATGCTCGGCGTGACGCCCGCGGCGACGGCGATGGCGAGGGCCACCGGCAGCGGCCAGCGCATGCTCTTCCACAGCGGCGTCGTCAGCCGCCACAGGAAGAGGGCGACGAGGAACCACAGGGCGAAGCCGGGCTCCTGGTAGTGGAACTCCCGGTCGGGGTTGTCGCTCGCCCACCGCATGAAGAAGGTGTAGATCGTCTGGAAGATCACATACGGCACTAGCACGCCGGTGACGAGCCGCTTGATCTGCCGCGGCTTACCCTCGAAGCTGCGCGAGAGGTAGCCGGAGACGATGACGAACGCCGGCATGTGGAAGGCGTAGAGCACGAAGTAGAGCGCGCCGGCCATGCGGCTGTCGTCGCGCAGCGGGTCCCACACGTGTCCGATCGCGACGAGCACGATCGTGAGGTACTTGGCGTTGTCGAGAAAAGGGTCCCGCTGGTCGGCGGGCTTTTTCTTGACCTTGGCCGGCGGCTCCGTGGACGCGTCGGGCGTCACGGAGGGGGACTCCTGGCGGACCGGGGGGAGCGGTGCCCGCTCATAACCAGCGTGCAACATCTGTCGCACCTTAGTGGTCAAACCTGCGAGGCGTAAATTCTCGGCGAGATTCCAACACGTCTACCCGGAACAGTTTTCGACACACCTGCGTAGGAGCGGATTTTCTGCAACGACCGCACAGTGCTGGGATGTTCTGTGGGGACATGTCCGTTATGCCGGGACGATCCGGCGAGTCCGGCGGTCGTGCCCGGGGTCCGCGGGTGGCCGGATCGGCCCCGGATCGGGGCTTGTTCGCCACCCCGGCGACCGATTTACGGGAACTCCCTGTGACCGAGTCCACAACTCCCGGTGTCGCGTGGGCAATTCGGCCGGCGCCGCGCCGGGAAGGTGCCGGGAAGACCCGCCGCTTTGCACATGTTGCATTACCGCTGCGCAGCGCATTGATCGGCCGGCAGCATCCCGAATTTACGGTACGTATTACGCCCCGGGACCCGCTGGGAGATGCGTCACGACTGTGTCCGGAGCGTGTAGAGGGTGTGCGCGCGGGGGAGAACGGCAACGACCGGGGAGGTCCACGGCGTCGACGATTCGTCACCCAGCTCCACGTGCCTGCGACTTGGTGGCACGATGGTCCGCGGCGGGGGCAGTGGTGGCGACGGGCCCCTCGGCCGCTGAGGCGTTCCGACGGCAAGGGTGTGATCAGTTGTGGCCATTTCACTGTCTGTGGTGCTGCTGTTTGCAGTCATCCTGGTGGTGATGATCAGGGGTGGATCGATAAAGGCCGGTCCCGCCATCGTTGCAGTGCTCTTCGGGTTCTTCCTGGCCTCGACCAGCATCGCGCCGACCGTCAACCGGTTCATGAACTCGCTGGCGGACATGATCAATCAGATCACCTTCTAGCGTTCCGGCGGCAGGCGCCCGCCCGTCCCGCGCACGCTCCCGTGCAGCGGCGCGAGGAGCGGCGCGCAACTGCCGCCGAGTGCAACGCGAGCCGCCGAGTGCGACGCACGCCGAAGGGCCGGCCCCGCCGTTGGGGGCCGGCCCTCCGCGTTCGCTGAGCGGGCGACGGGAATCGAACCCGCGTAGCTGGTTTGGAAGACCAGGGCTCTACCATTGAGCTACGCCCGCAAGTGCCCCGCCCCGTACGCCCGGTAACAGCTCTCCGGCACGTGATCGCGGCGCCGTCGAAGCGTCGTCGGAGCCTCGCCCGTGACGTCGATCGGAGCGGCACGGACTGCATCGTAGTGCATGTACTCTACGTGTCGCACCGACGGGGTGTGGCGCAGCTTGGTAGCGCGTCCGCTTTGGGAGCGGAAGGTCGTCGGTTCGAATCCGGCCACCCCGACCACGTACTATGCAAGACGCGCGTGCCTGTGTCGTGCACCGGATTCCGAGCTGTTTGCGGGGCGCCCGGCAGAGCGTGAATTCCCCAAGATTTCCAAGCAGTCAGCCCCAAGGAGACCGACCGTGAAGAGCGCCGTGGAGACCCTGAACCCCACCCGGGTTCGGCTCACAGTCGAGGTGCCCTTCGAGGAGCTCAAGGACAGCCTCGACGCGGCGTACAAGAAGATCAACCAGCAGGTCACCGTCCCCGGTTTCCGCAAGGGCAAGATCCCTGCCCGGGTGATCGACCAGCGGTTCGGGCGCGGCGCGGTGCTGGAGGAGGCGGTCAACGACGCGCTTCCGAAGCTTTACCAGTCGGCTGTGGAGGAGGGCGAGCTGAGCCCGCTCGGGCAGCCCGAGGTCGACATCACCGACCTCAAGGACAACGAACTGCTGTCGTTCACGGCCGAGGTCGACATCCGTCCCGAGATCGTCATCCCCGACTACTCGGGCATCGAGGTCGAGGTCGAGGCCGCCGAGGTCGCCGACGAGGACGTGGACAAGGCCGTCGAGCAGCTGCGTGAGCGCTTCGCCTCCACCACGGTCGTCGAGCGCGCCGCCGCCGACGGCGACGTGGTCAAGGTCGACCTGGAAGCCAAGGTCGACGGCGAGGTCCTGGAGGACGGCGTCGCCGAGGGCGTCGACTACACCATCGGCTCCGGCGAGCTGCTCGAAGGCATCGACGACGCCGTCAAGGGCGTCGAGGCCGGCGGCACCACGACCTTCACCTCCGAGCTCAAGGGCGGCTCCGCCGCGGGCAAGGAGGCCGAGGTGGCGGTGAAGGTCCAGACGGTCTCCGCTCGTGAACTGCCCGAGCTGGACGACGACTTCGCCCAGCTGGCCAGCGAGTTCGACACTCTTGAGGAGCTGCGCGAGGACAGCCGCAAGCGCCTCGGCCAGCAGAAGAAGTACGAGCAGGCCACCGAGGCGCAGGAGAAGGTGCTCGACGCCCTTCTCGAGCTCGTCGAGGTGCCCGTGCCGGACAAGCTGCTAGAGGACGAGATCGGCACCCGCAAGGACAACCTCGTCAACAACCAGCTGGCTCAGATGGGCCTCGACCTGGCGACGTACCTTCAGATGCAGGACAAGTCGGAGGAGGACTTCGACGCCGAGCTCAAGGAGCAGGCGGAGAAGGGCATCCGCACCCAGTTCGTCCTCGACGAGCTGGTCACCAAGGAGAAGCTCAACGTCAGCCAGGAAGAGCTGACCGAGCACCTGATGCGCCGTGCGCAGTCCTCCGGCATGAGCCCCGACCAGTTCGCGCAGGCCGTCGTCGAGGGCGGCCAGGTGCCGATGCTCGTCGGCGAGGTGGCGCGCGGCAAGGCGCTGGCCACCGTCGTGGAGAAGGCCACCGTCAAGGACTCCAACGGTGAGACGGTCGACCTCGACGACGAAGAGGACGAGACCGCCGAGACGGTCGAGGCCGAGACGGCCGAGGCCGGGACCGAGACGGACACTGAGGCCGGCGAGGAGCAGGAGCAGCCCGCGGAGGCCGCCGCCGAGGCCGGCGAGGAGCAGGAGAAGAAGTCGGAGGGCTGACCCTCCTTCCCAGCCCTCCGGCAGCACGCTCCGGAGCACGGCGGCCGGCGCCCGCGCACGCGTACGTGCGCGGGCTTCCGCGCTGCACGGAGGGCCCATGGGACCTGCGCTGACAGCGAACAGCTCCCGATGCGGGATGGCGCCGCCGGTGCCGCGCGTTAGGGTCCCAAGTGCATGAAGACCCCAGAGACGGCACGCCTTCGGCTACCGTCCGGACACGAGCAGGTGGACACGTGACGCTTCCGATGCCTTCGGCCGCCGGTGAGCAGATTGGTGGTGGCCTCGGCGACCAGGTCTACAACCGGCTGCTCAACGAGCGGATCATCTTCCTCGGCCAGCCCGTCGACGACGAGATCGCCAACCAGATCACCGCTCAGTTGCTGCTCCTGGCGGCCGACCCGGACAAGGACATCTTCCTTTACATCAACAGCCCCGGCGGCTCGATCCAGGCCGGCATGGCGATCTACGACACCATGCAGTACATCAAGAACGACGTGGTCACCATCGCGATGGGCCTCGCCGCCTCGATGGGCCAGTTCCTGCTGAGCGCCGGCACCCACGGCAAGCGTTTCGCGCTGCCCAACGCGGACATCCTGATCCACCAGCCCTCCGCGGGCCTGGCCGGTTCCGCCTCGGACATCAAGATCCACGCCGAGCAGCTGCTCCGTACGAAGAAGAAGATGGCGGAGCTCTCGGCCCAGCACACCGGCCAGACCGTCGAGCAGTGGACCCGTGACGCCGACCGCGACCGCTGGTTCTCCGCCACGGAGGCCAAGGAGTACGGCCTGATCGACGAGGTGTACGGCAGGGCGGCGCAGCTTCCGGGAGGCGGCGGTACGGGCGCGTGAGCCGCGCCGCAGGACAGCAGCAGGCTCAGCAGCAGCGCAGCGACCGCAGTCAGCCCAAGCCCATCACCAGGAGAAGGCTCCGATGACCAATCTTCCCGGATTCCCCGCCTCCGGCGGTCTCCACGGCACGGAGGGCGGATACGCCTCCGAGGGCCGCTACACGGGCCCGCAGCCCGACTCCCGCTACATCGTTCCGCGCTTCGTGGAGCGCACCTCGCAGGGCGTGCGCGAGTACGACCCGTACGCGAAGCTCTTCGAGGAGCGCGTGATCTTCCTCGGCGTCCAGATCGACGACGCCTCGGCGAACGACATCATGGCGCAGTTGCTGTGCCTGGAGTCGATGGATCCCGACCGGGACATCTCGCTCTACATCAACAGCCCCGGCGGCTCCTTCACGGCGCTCACGGCGATCTACGACACGATGCAGTTCGTGAAGCCCGACATCCAGACGGTCTGCATGGGCCAGGCGGCCTCCGCCGCCGCCGTGCTGCTCGGCGCCGGCACCCCCGGCAAGCGGATGGCGCTTCCCAACGCCCGCATCCTGATCCACCAGCCCTACAGCGAGACGGGCCGCGGTCAGGTCTCGGACCTGGAGATCGCCGCGAACGAGATCCAGCGGATGCGTGTCCAGCTGGAGGAGATGCTGGCGAAGCACTCCACCAAGGACATCGAGACCATCCGCGACGACATCGAGCGCGACAAGATCCTCACTGCCGAGGAGTCCCTCGAGTACGGGCTGATCGACCAGATCGTATCCACCCGCAAGTCGTCGGTCGGCATGGGAGTCTGACGTCCGCCGACCGTAAGGCGCACGTCCTGTTCCCCCTTGGCACGCCTCTACGGAGTCGTACCAAGGGGGGCCCAAATCGACGGCTCGGCAGGGTACCGTCGTCAGAGCACGTACCTCGGTCCGACGGCTGATGGACCGGTCCCAGGCGAAGGGGAAGCACCTCGTGGCACGCATCGGTGATGGCGGCGATCTGCTCAAGTGCTCGTTCTGCGGGAAGAGCCAGAAGCAGGTGAAGAAGCTGATCGCAGGACCAGGCGTGTACATCTGCGATGAGTGCATCGACCTGTGCAACGAGATCATCGAGGAGGAGCTCGCCGAGTCGTCGGAGGTGCGCTGGGACGAGTTGCCCAAGCCGCGTGAGATCTCCGAGTTCCTCGAGGGGTACGTGGTCGGCCAGGAGGCCGCGAAGAAGGCCCTGTCGGTGGCGGTCTACAACCACTACAAGCGGGTGCAGGCCGGTGAGAACGGCGGCCCGCAGGGCCGGGACGACGGCATCGAGCTGGCGAAGTCCAACATCCTGCTGCTCGGACCCACGGGCTCCGGTAAGACGCTGCTCGCCCAGACCCTGGCCCGCATGCTCAACGTCCCCTTCGCCATCGCGGACGCCACCGCGCTGACGGAGGCCGGATACGTCGGCGAGGACGTCGAGAACATCCTGCTGAAGCTGATCCAGGCCGCGGACTACGACGTCAAGAAGGCCGAGACCGGCATCATCTACATCGACGAGATCGACAAGGTCGCCCGTAAGAGCGAGAATCCGTCGATCACGCGCGACGTCTCCGGCGAGGGCGTGCAGCAGGCGCTGCTGAAGATCCTGGAGGGCACTACCGCCTCGGTGCCGCCGCAGGGCGGACGCAAGCATCCGCACCAGGAGTTCATCCAGATCGACACGACGAACGTGCTGTTCATCGTCGGCGGCGCCTTCGCCGGGCTGGAGAAGATCATCGAGGCGCGCGCGGGTGCGAAGGGCATCGGCTTCGGCGCCACGATCCGCTCCAAGCGGGAGATCGAGGACATCAACCAGTTCGAGGACGTAATGCCGGAGGACCTGGTGAAGTTCGGGATGATCCCGGAGTTCATCGGCAGGCTGCCGGTGATGACGAGCGTGCACAACCTCGACCGTGAGGCGCTGCTCCAGATCCTCCTGGAGCCGCGCAACGCACTCGTCAAGCAGTATCAGCGCCTCTTCGAACTCGACGGCGTGGAGCTGGACTTCGACCGTCCCGCGCTGGAGGCGATCGCCGACCAGGCGATCCTGCGCGGCACCGGCGCGCGCGGGCTGCGCGCCATCATGGAAGAGGTCCTGATGTCGGTGATGTACGAGGTGCCGTCCCGTAAGGACGTCGAGCGCGTCGTCATCACCGAAGAGGTCGTCCACTCGAATGTGAACCCGACGCTGGTGCCCCGCTCGCGCGGCAACGAGCCGGAGCGGCACGAGAAGAGCGCCTGAGGCGAGGAGAGCGCCTGAGGCGCCGGCACCGGGCTCGTACGGACACCACTCTCGCCCGCCGCCGCTCCGCTCTTACGAAACGGGAAGGGGCGCCCCGCAGTTGAGCGGGGCGCCCCTTTTTCGTGTCCTGCGGTGCCGGTGTCGTATCGCCGGTCCGGTGCCGTAGCGCCGCTCGTCAGCCGGTCTTGACGAGGGCGCCCTTGCGTACCTTCGCGG
Organism: Streptomyces sp. HNM0575; assembly: GCF_012726265.1. Classification (GTDB taxonomy): domain Bacteria; phylum Actinomycetota; class Actinomycetes; order Streptomycetales; family Streptomycetaceae; genus Streptomyces. The sequence goes on from NZ_JAASAG010000001.1 coordinate 480,155, forward strand.
TGAGTTCGGCCGTCGACTTCAGATCGACCGGTTCCGTCGACGTCCCGTCCTTGGTGAGGATCATCGACGAGACGGTGCCGACGGTGCTGGAGTCGGCCCAACCGCACATCGCCAGGCTCATGTTGGAGATCTTGTACTCCTGGCACTTGAGCACGTCGCCGTCGAACCCGGACGGCTTGAACTTCCGCAGCGAGCCCTCGGCCTTGGCGCCCGTCTCGGTCTTGAGCGACTTGCCCGTCTGCCGGAAGACCCAGTCGACGGCCTTGCGCGGATCGGCCACCGAGCCGTAGGCGCCGCCGAGTTGGAGCTTCTTGGTCGGGCCCGACTTGTACTCGGCGCTGACGTCCGCGTTGCTCGTCATGCCCGGGACCTTCTTGTTGTCGAAGGCCTCGCCGTCGCCCTTCTCGCCCTTGCCGTCGCGCTGGTACTCGCCGGCGAGGACCTTCGGCGTCGTCAGCTTGTGCCGAGGGGGGTCCTCTCCACCGAGTGCGAAGTAGCCGCCGGCGAGGACGGCGACGAGTGCGAGCGCCCCGCCGGCGATCGCCGCGTTGCGGCCGCCGGCGCCCCGCTTCCCGGACCCGCCGGGCTTCCCGGGCACTCCGGGCTTCCCGGGCACTCCGGGTGTCGCGGACCCGCCGGGTTCGCCCGGTCCGCCGGGTGCCGCGGCCGCCGCCGTGCCGGTGCTGCCCGCCGCCCCGCCGGCGTCCTCCCGTACGTACGGGCCCGGCTGACTGTCACTCATCGCTTCCGTCTCCTCCGTCGGACTGGGGGCGCCCGGCACGCGTGCGCACATCCGCGCCCGCACCGGGCCGGGCGCCCGGATCCCTTGCGCAGCGGGCTACTTGATCTCGACCCGTGCGTCGTCGCGCAGCTTCTTCGACAGCTCCGCGGTCTGGTCGATCGTCATGCTCTTGCCGGTGAGCACGGCCGCGCCGTCCTGGGCGGAGACCATCGCCACGGTGCTGTGGTCGGCCCACATGCACAGCGGCGCCTTCAGGGCTCCGGAGCCCGACGTGGACGTGCCCAGGGAGACCTTGATGATCTGGCACTTCATCACGGCCTCGTCGTCGAGACCGGCGGGCGAGACCTCCTCCGGGCTGCCCTCCAATTCGGCGCTCCTGCCGGTGCGTTCGGCGTTCTTCTCGCTGTCCTGGGCCATCTTCTCGAAGGCCGTGTCGACGGTGGCCTCCGGGTCCTCGACGTCTCCCCAGACGCCCTGGAAGTTCAGCTGCTTCGACGCCGTGCCGGCGCCCGCCTTGTACGAGCCGTGCTCGCTCTTCGGGTCGGTGACACCGGCCTTCTCGAACTCGGAGAGCTCGGACTGCGTCATCTCGTTCGTCGTGCCGCCCGCGTCCTTCTCGTACTCACCGGCGACCGTCTGCGGAGCCGTCAGCTTGTACTTCTTGCCGTCGCCGGCGCCCACCGAACCGCCGCCGCTCAGGCTCCCGAACAGGAAGACGCCGCCGATCACGGCGCCCACGATCACCAGCGAGCCGATGACGATGGCGACGGTCTTGCCCGCGCCGCCACCCTTCGGGGGCATGGGCGGTCCGGGCTGTCCGTACGGTCCGGGCTGACCGTAGGGGCCCGGCTGCCCGGGCTGCTGCGGGAAGCCGTAACCGGGCTGACCGGGCGGTACGGGAGGCTGCTGCGGATACCCGTAGCCGGGCTGAGCGGGCTGCCCCGGCACCCCGGCGGGCGGCGCCCCCTGGGCGTACGGATTCGGCCCCTGCGGCGGCTGTCCGTACGGTCCCGGCGGGGGCGGTTGCTGTCCGTAAGGCCCCGGCTGGTTCTGACTCATGGCGGCGCTTCCCCTCCGTTGATGTGCGTCTCCACGACGCGGTCGTGCTCGCGCTCGCGTGCTTCGCGTACATCCTGGCGGAACCCCCCGATGCGCGGTCCGCGGGTCCCCAAACCGATTCGAGACTGCGACATTGACGCCCGTACACTGCCGTCGTGACCGAGAACTCATCGCAGCGCCCCGACTCCCGAGGGCCGAACGCAGCAGCCCCCGCAGACCTGCCGACGCAGTACGCACCGGCCGAGGTGGAGGAGGAGCTGTACGAGCGCTGGGTAGCTCGCGGTTACTTCGAGGCGGACGCGAAGAGCGACAAGCAGCCGTACACCATCGTCATCCCGCCGCCGAACGTCACGGGCTCGCTCCACCTCGGGCACGCCTTCCAGCACACGCTGATGGACGCCCTCACCCGCCGTAAGCGGATGCAGGGTTACGAGTCGCTGTGGCTGCCGGGCATGGACCACGCCGGAATCGCCACGCAGAACAAGGTCGAGCAGCAGCTCGCCGAAGAGGGCCGCTCCCGGCAGGACTTGGGGCGTGAGGCGTTCGTCGAGCGCGTCTGGCAGTGGAAGGAGGAGTACGGCGGCAAGATCCTCGGCCAGATGCGCCGCCTCGGCGACGGCGTCGACTGGACGCGCGAGCGCTTCACGATGGACGAGGGCCTATCCCGCGCCGTCCAGACCGTCTTCAAGCAGATGTACGACGACGGGCTGATCTACCGCGCGGAGCGGATCATCAACTGGTGCCCGCGCTGCCTGACCGCGATCTCCGACATCGAGGTCGAATACCAGGAGGACGACGGCGAGTTGGTCTCCATCCGCTACGGCGAGGGCGACGACTCCCTGATCGTGGCGACGACCCGCGCCGAGACGATGCTCGGCGACACCGCCGTCGCCGTCCACCCCGACGACGGCCGCTACGCGCACCTGCTCGGCAAGCGCATCAAGCTGCCGCTCACCGACCGCTCCATCCCCGTCGTCGCCGACGAGCACGTGGACCCGGAGTTCGGCTCCGGCGCGGTCAAGGTCACCCCCGCGCACGACCCCAACGACTTCGCGATCGGGCAGCGGCACGACCTGCCGGCGCTGACCGTCATGGACGAGCGCGGCGTGATCACCGCCCACGGTCCGTACGAGGGCCTGGACCGCTTCGAGGCGCGCTCCTCCATCGTCGCCGCCCTGCGCGAACAGGGCCGCATCACCGCCGAGAAGCGCCCGTACGTCCACAGCGTCGGCCACTGCTCGCGCTGCAAGACGACCATCGAGCCGCGGCTGTCCATGCAGTGGTGGGTCCGCGTCGAGCCGCTGGCGCAGGCCGCGGGAGACGCCGTGCGCGACGGGCGCGTGCGGATCCACCCGGCGGAGATGTCCGCGCGCTACTTCGACTGGGTCGACAACATGCTCGACTGGTGCATCTCGCGCCAGCTGTGGTGGGGCCACCGCATCCCCGTCTGGTACGGGCCCGACGGCGAGGTCCGCTGCGTCGGCCCCGACGAGCAGCCCCCCTCGGGCGAGGGCTGGACGCAGGATCCGGACGTCCTGGACACCTGGTTTTCCTCCGGTCTCTGGCCGTTCTCCACCCTCGGCTGGCCCGAGCGGACCCAGGACCTGGCGCGGTTCTATCCGACGGACGTGCTGCTGACCGGGCACGACATCATCTTCTTCTGGGTCGCCAGGATGATGATGTTCGGGCTGTACGCGATGGACGGCGTCGCACCGTTCCACACGATCGCCCTGACCGGCCTGGTCCGCGACGACCACGGCAAGAAGATGTCCAAGTCCAACCCCAACTCGGTCGATCCGCTGGACTGGATGAACGACTACGGCGCCGACGCCGTCCGCTTCACCCTCACCAGCGGCGCCAACCCCGGCGCGGACGTGCCGATCGGCGAGGACTGGGTCAAGGCGTCCCGCAACTTCGCCAACAAGATCTGGAACGCCACGCGTTTCGCGCTGATGAACGGCGCCACGGTCGAGGGCCCGCTGCCGGAGGCGTCCGAACTCGGCGCCACGGACCGGTGGATCCTCTCCCGGCTCAACTCCGTCGTCGCCGAGGTCGACGGCTGTTACGAGGACTATCAGTTCGCCAAACTCTCCGACGCCCTGCGCCACTTCGCGTGGGACGAGGTCTTCGACTGGTACGTCGAGCTCTCCAAGACCACCTTCGCGGCGGGCGGACGGCCCGCCGAGGTCTCGCGCCGCGTGCTGGGCGAGGTCCTCGACGTGATGCTGCGGCTGCTGCACCCGGTGGTCCCGTTCGTCACCGAGTCGCTGTGGACGACGCTGACGGGCGGCGAGTCCGTCGTCGTCGCTCCCTGGCCCGCGGACTCCGGATTCCGCGACGCGGACGCGGAACGGGAGATCGCCGCGCTCCAGAACGCCGTCACGGAGGTCCGCCGCTTCCGCGCCGACCAGGGCCTCCAGCCGGGGCAGCGGGTTCCCGCCCGGCTCGCCCTGACCGGTGCGCTCGGCGCCCACGAGGCCGCGATCCGGCAGCTGCTGCGCCTCCAGCCCGAGGGCGAGGGCTTCCAGGCCACGGCGTCGCTGCCGGTCACGGACGGCACCGTCGAGCTGGACCTCTCGGGCGTCATCGACGTCGACGCCGAGCGCAAGCGGCTCACGAAGGACCTCGGAGCCGCCGAGAAGGAGCTGCGCCAGACCACGGCCAAGCTGGAGAACGACGGCTTCCTGGCCAAGGCCCCGGACCACGTCGTCGAGAAGATCCGTGAGCGCCGCGCGACGGCCGAGTCCGACATCGCCCGCCTCCGGCAGCAGCTGGAGCGGCTGCCCGGCGCGTAACGGCTCGCGGCGCGGGCTCCGGACGCAGCAGCTGTGTCCGGGGCCCGCGCCCGCCGCCGCCCGGGGTGGGCCGCGGTCCCGCCGAAGGCCGCTCCGCCGCCCCTTCGCGCCCTACGTAGACTTGGCGCCGTGAGTGACCAGTCCCAGCCCCCCGGAAACGACCCCGGCGAACACGACCCCGGCGAAGAGAACGGCGGCACGGCGCCCGCCCCCTCGGAGTTCGAGGAGATCGTCGGCGCGGAGACCGACCGCGACCCGGATCTCGCCGTCATCGAGGCGGGCAGCCGCACTCTCCGAGCGCAGGCGGGCCCCCCGGAGGCCGACGTCGTACCGGCACGTCCCGAGGACCCGGAGACCGAACGCGCCCTGCGTGCCGTCGAGTCGGAGCTGATGGACCGCTGGCCCGAGACGCGGCTCGACCCGTCCCTGGACCGCATCCGGGCGCTGATGGACGTGATGGGCGAGCCGCAGCGCGCTTACCCGTCGATCCACATCACCGGCACCAACGGCAAGACCAGCACCGCCCGCGTGATCGAGGCGCTGCTGAGCGCCTTCGAGCTGCGCACGGGCCGATACACCTCGCCCCACGTGCAGTCGATCATGGAGCGGATCAGCGTCGACGGTGCTCCCGTCAGCGCGGAGCGCTTCATCGACGCGTACGAGGACGTGAAGCCCTTCGCGGAGATGGTCGACGCACAGCAGCCGCACCGCCTCTCCTTCTTCGAGATGCTGACGGGCATGGCGTACGCGGCCTTCGCCGACGCCCCCGTCGACGTCGCCGTCGTCGAGGTCGGCATGGGCGGAAGCTGGGACGCCACCAACGTCATCGACGCCGGCGTCTCCGTCATCACCCCCATCTCGCTGGACCACACCGCCAGGCTCGGGGACACCCCGGAGAAGATCGCCGGGGAGAAGTCCGGCGTCGTCAAGAAGGACGCCACGGTCGTCCTCGCCCAGCAGCCCGTCGAGGCGGCGTCCGTCGTACTGAAGCGGGCCGCCGAGGAGGACGCGGCGGTCGCCCGCGAGGGCCTGGAGTTCGGCGTTGTCGCCCGCGAGGTCGCCGTCGGCGGCCAGCTGATCACCCTGCGCGGGCTGGGCGGCGAATACCCGGAGATCTTCCTGCCGATGCACGGCGCGCACATGGCGCACAACGCCGCCGTCGCCCTCGCCGCCGTCGAGGCCTTCTTCGGCATCGGCGCCCGCGGCACCGACCAGGGCCGCACTCTCGACGCCGACGTCGTACGCCAGGCCTTCGCCTCCGTCTCCTCGCCGGGCCGGCTGGAGCTGATGCGCACGAGTCCCGCCGTGCTGCTCGACGCCGCGCACAATCCCGCGGGCGCCCGCGCCACCGCGGAGGCGGTCGCCGAGGCGTTCAGTTTCAGCCGTCTCGTCGGCGTCGTCGGACCCAGCAGCGACAAGGACGTACGCGGGCTGCTTGAGGCCTTCGAGCCGATCTTCGCGGAGGTGGTGCTGACCCGTAACTCCACGCCCCGCGCCATGGACGTCGACGAACTGGCCGCCGTCGCCGTCGAGGTCTTCGGCGAGGACCGCGTACAGGTGGAGCCCCGCCTCGACAGCGCCCTTGAGGAGGCCATCACGCTCGCCGAGGAGGAGGGCGAGTACGCCGGAGCGGGCGTACTGGTCACCGGCTCCGTCATCACCGCCGGCGAGGCCCGGCTGCTGCTGGGGAGGGAGCGCTAGTGCGCACTCTCTGCGCGAGCACGCTGATCGGCGAGTTCTTCGTCATCGGCTTCGCGGGTCTCGTCGCGATGCGTACGAGCGAGCTGTCCGCGGGCACCGTCTGGGCGGTGTGCGGAGTGGCGATGGCGCTGTGCGTCCTGCTGTGCGGTGCGCTGACCCGCAGGGGCGGCGTCCAGCTGGGCTGGGCGCTCCAACTGGCCCTCGTCGCCTCGGGGTTGGTCGTCCCGGCCATGTACTTCCTCGGCGCGTGCTTCGCCGCCCTGTGGTGGGCGTCCGTCCACTTCGGGCGGAAGGTCGACGAGGCGAAGGCCGAGCGCGCCCGCCTGGAGACCGAGCCTGACACTGCGTGACCGCGACGGGATGCGCACGTGTAGCCTCTGGGCATCCACAACCGGCCACATCCGGACCGGGCCGCCGGCGACGTGCGCCCGGCGCCGCGGCACATCCATCCCCGAGGAGCCCCCACCATGAGCGAGCGCACCCTGGTACTGCTGAAGCCCGACGCCGTACGCCGCGGTCTGATCGGCGAGATCGTCCGCCGCATCGAGAGCAAGGCGGACTGGGCCGTCACAGCACTGGAGTTGCGCACTCTGGACCGCTCGACGCTGGAGCAGCACTACTCCGAGCACGTGGGCAAGCCCTTCTACGAGCCGCTGGTCGAGTTCATGGCATCGGGCCCGTCCGTCGTGATGGTCGTCGAGGGCGAGCGCGTCATCGAGGGCGTACGTGCGCTCGCCGGCCCGACGGACCCCATCGCCGCCGCGCCGGGCTCCATTCGGGGGGACTTCGGCACGGTTGTACGGGAAAACCTGATTCACGCTTCGGACTCGGCGGAGTCCGCGGAACGGGAACTGAAGATTTTTTTCCCGGACTTCAGCTGAGGTCACGCTGACACGTCATCAGTCGTCAGGGCCCTGATGACCTGGGGCGACCCACAATTTCCGGGCGCCCGTCGGCATATGCGAGCCGGTTCGGGGGAACGCATCACCCCGACACGACGTCACTGATTACAGGGACGACGGCTGTTGCGCCGACAATGGCGGGACACCCTCGCTACGTGTTCGAGTCCGCGTCTACGATGGAACCTCGCGTCTCCACAGCGTTAGCGCGGACCACCTCTCCTGCCGTCCTCCCGAACACACCGCTCCAGTTGGAAGGCCAGACGCATCCTATGGCGAACAACATGTCGTTCATCGGCCGTGATATGGCTGTCGACCTCGGGACCGCCAACACGCTGGTGTACGTCAGGGGTCGCGGGATCGTCCTCAACGAGCCGTCGGTCGTCGCCATCAACACCAACACCGGGGGCATCCTGGCGGTAGGCGCCGAGGCGAAGAAGATGATCGGCCGCACCCCCGGCAACATCGTGGCCGTGCGTCCGCTGAAGGACGGCGTCATCGCCGACTTCGAGATCACAGAGCGGATGCTCCGCTACTTCATCCTCAAGATCCACAAGCGACGTTATCTCGCGCGTCCGCGCGTGGTCATCTGCGTTCCCTCGGGCATCACCGGCGTCGAGCGCCGTGCCGTGATCGAGGCGTCGACCCAGGCCGGCGCCCGCCAGGTGCACATCATCGAGGAGCCCATGGCGGCGGCGATCGGCTCCGGTCTCCCCGTGCACGAGGCCACGGGCAACATGGTCGTCGACATCGGCGGCGGCACCACCGAGGTGGCGGTGATCTCGCTCGGCGGGATCGTCACGGCACAGTCGATCCGCGTCGCCGGGGACGAGCTGGACAACGCGATCATCCAGCACATCAAGAAGGAGTACAGCCTGCTCCTCGGCGAGCGCACCGCCGAGAGCATCAAGATCACGATCGGTTCCGCGCACTCCCTCGACAAGGACGAGCACACCGAGATCCGCGGCCGCGACCTGGTCAGCGGACTTCCCAAGACGGTCGTCATCTCGGCCGCCGAGGTCCGCCGTGCCATGGAGGAGCCGGTCAACGCGATCGTCGACGCGGTGAAGACCACGCTCGACAAGTGCCCGCCCGAGCTGTCCGGGGACGTCATGGACCGCGGGATCGTCCTCACCGGCGGCGGTGCCCTGCTGCGCGGCCTGGACGAGCGACTGCGCAGCGAGACGGGCATGCCGATCCACATCGCCGAGGATCCGCTGGACTCCGTGGCGCTCGGATCCGGAAAGTGCGTGGAGGAGTTCGAGGCGCTTCAGCAGGTCCTCGACTCCCAGCCCAGGCGATGATCTGAACTCAAGCGATCTGACGTGCGGTCGGCCGCACCACGACCACCAGTCCGCCCGCGGATCGTTGACAGTTCCGGAGCGACGCGGCGCGCGTTGAGCGGCGCCGTTCCGGAACGGACACCGGTCCGACCGACTGAGGAAAGGCACGGCCGCCGCACGTGAGGGACACCCGAGAGAGCCGGCTGCTGCTCGTCCTTCTGATCGCCATCGCGTTCGCACTGATCACGGTGGACATCAGGAAGGGCGAGCAGTCTCCTATGGACAGCGCGCGGCACGTCGCCGCTTCAGCCTTCGGACCTGTGGAGAAAGGGGTGTCGGCGGCGGTCGACCCCGTGGGGAACTCCATCGCAGCGGTCCGCGACTCCGGTGTGCGGCACAACCGTATAAGGCGTCTCGAAGCGGAGAACGCGAAGCTGAAGCAGCGCCTGGGCTCCAGCGACCGGCACCGCTCCCGCTCCAAGGAGCTGGACAAGCTGCTGAAGACCGCGGGCGCCGGCGGTTACGGACTGAAGGGCGCCCAGGTCATCGGCATCGGTTCCGGGCAGGGCTTCTCCTGGACGATCACCATCGACGCGGGCAGCCGGGACGGCATCGCGCGCGACATGACGGTCATCAACGGCGACGGTCTCGTCGGCCGCGTCACCACCGTCAGTTCGTCCACGGCCACCGTGCTGCTCGCCAACGACCCGGACTTCTCCGTGGGCACGCGCATGGAGAAGAGCAGCGAGCTCGGGTTCGCCACCGGCCGCGGTGGCGACGCCATAACGGTCCAGCTCCTCAACGGCAAGTCGGAGGTGAAGAAGGGCGACCGGATAGTGACTTTCGGCTCTCGCAACAACAAGCCCTTCGTGCCGGGCGTGCCCGTGGGGACGGTCTCCAAGGTGGACAGGACGGCGGGCGATCTCACGCGCGGCGTCAGCGTCCGGCCGTTCGTCAGCTTCAGCAAGCTCGACATCGTCGGCGTCGTCGTCAGGCCGCCGCGTACCGACCCCCGCGACGAGGTGCTGCGAGTCAAGAAGCCGCCGAAGCCCAAGCCCGCGCCCACGGTGACCGTGACCAAGACCCCGAAGCCCGACGCTTCGGAATCCAGGAGCTGACCGATGTACCTCAACCGGATCCTGCTCTCGGCCGTTCTCGTCGTGGGCGCCCTGATCGTGCAGGTCAGCGTGCTGGCGCGGCTTCAGCTGCCCGGGGCGGTGCCGGATCTGCTGCTGCTCGTCCTGCTCGGTCTCGCGATGGTCTACGGGCACACCGCCGGCGCCGTCACCGGCTTCCTCGGCGGTCTGCTCGCGGACCTCGCGCCGCCTGCGGAGCACGCGGTGGGGCGCTATGCGCTGGTGCTGTGCGTCATCGGGTACGTCGCGGGACTGACCAAGCCGGAGGGTACGCAGCACCGTTCGGCGACCGTGCCGATGCTCGTCGTCGCCAGCGCCGCCGTCGGTTCGACGCTGCTGTACGCGGGTGTCGGCACTCTCGTCGGCGACACCGCGGCCGGTCATGTGGCGCTGCTGCCGCTGCTGTTCACGGCCACGCTCTACGACTTGCTGCTGGCGCCCTTCGCCGTACCGCTGATCATGTGGGCCGCGCGCCGTACCGAACGCGGCGTGATCACTTCCGACGCTTCGGGCGTCGGAAGTATGGGCCGGAGTGACAAAGGGGCCTATGGATGGCTCAGTTCGGGTACAGGACTCCAAGTCGGGGGCAGCAGCCTCTTCGGCAAGGGCCGCAACGGCGGCACTACGCGCAACTCGCGCAACGGCAAGGCCATCCGGATGGGCATCCAGCGGGGCAGCCTGCTGGACCGGTCGTCCCGTAAGAGCAGGACCGGGAAGATCAAGGGGGTCAAGCGGCTGTGACCAACATCCCTGAGACCGGACGCAGCAGCCGGGTCAGTATCCGGCTGATCGCCATTCAGATCCTGGTGATGTCGCTGCTGCTCACGCTCGGCGGACGCCTGTGGTATCTCCAGGTGCGCAACGGCGACCAGTACCAGAAGGAGGCCGCGGGCAACCACGTGCAGCAGGTCGTGCAGCCCGCGACCCGCGGCTCCATCCTCGACTCGCGCGGCGTGCCCATCGCGGACAACGAGACGCGTCTCGTCGTCTCCGCCTCCCGCACCGAGTTGATGAAGATGGACGACGGCGGCAAGGCCGTGCTCACCCGTCTCGCCGGCGTCCTCGACATGGACCCGAAGACCGTGCAGGGGAAGGTGCGGCTCTGCGACGCCAAGACGCCGCAGCCCTGCTGGAACGGCTCGCCGTACCAGCCGATCCCCGTGACCGACGACGCCACCACCCAGCAGGCCCTCCAAATCCGTGAGCGTGCCGAGGACTTCCCCGGCATCACCGCCGAGCCGACGGCCGTGCGCCGCTATCCGGCGCCGTACGGGTCCCACACGTCCCAGGTCCTCGGCTATCTCTCGCCCGTCACGGACGAGGAGATCAGGAAGACCAAGAACACCGACTCGCCCTTCCTCTCGTCCGACGAGATCGGGCGGTCCGGCCTGGAGCGCACGTACGACGCCATACTGCGCGGCAGTTCGGGCGTCACCCGCTACGAGGTCGACAACCTGGGGCGCGTCATGGGCCGGGCCAAGAGCGACAAGGCCGAGCCGGGCTCCAGCCTCGTCACGAGCATCGACTCCCGGGTCCAGGCCGTCACCGAGAACGAGTTGCTGACGGCGATGAAGAACGCCCGCAAGGAGCACGACAAGAACACCAACAAGAACTACAAGGCCGATGCGGGCGCTGCCGTCGTGATGGAGAACAAGACCGGCCGCCTCGTCGCGATGGCCTCCAACCCGGAGTACGACCCGAACGAGTGGGTCGGCGGAATCTCCGGCAAGAAGTACGACCAGCTCACGGGCAAGAAGTCGAACTATCCGCTGCTGAACCGCTCCATCCAGGGCCTCTCGGCGCCGGGCTCCATCTTCAAGGTGATCTCCTCCACGGCTGCCGTCAGGGCGGGCAACCGCTTCGACGGCAACTACAACTGCCCTGCCTCGTACAACGTCGGCGGGCAGACCTTCAAGAACTTCGAGTCCGAGAGCGCCGGCAGCATCAGCATCGGCCGCGCCCTGGAGATCTCCTGCGACACGGTCTTCTACGACCTCGCGTACAAGCAGTGGCTCAAGGACGGCGGCAACCACCCGAAGAAGAACGCCAACGACTACTTCTACAAGACGGCCCACAAGTTCGGCCTCGGCAAGAAGACCCGGGTCGACCTTCCCAACGAGGTCGAGGGCCGGGTTCCGGACCGTCAGTGGAAGAAGGACTACTGGAAGGCCAACAAGGACGCCTGGTGCAAGCAGGCCAAGGATCCCAAGTCCTACGCGGACAAGATCGCGAAGGAGAACTGCGTCTCCGGGATGAAGATGCGCGCCGGTGACAGCGTCAACTACTCGATCGGACAGGGCGACACGCTCGTCACGCCGATCCAGATGGCGACGATCTACTCGGCCATCGCCAACGGCGGCACCCTGCACGACCCCACACTCGGCAAGGCGACGATCGGGCCGAAGGGCAAGACCATAAAGGAGATCAAGCCGAAGTCGCACGGCAGGCTGCCGGTGGACAAGAAGCTCCTGAAGAAGATCGACGGGGCACTCGCCGGCGTCGCCGAACGAGGCACCGCGGCCTGGCGCTTCGGCGACGCGGGCTGGCCGCAGGACAAGATCAAGATGCACGCCAAGACGGGTACGGCCGAGGTGGCGGGCAAGCAGACCACGTCCTGGTTCACGACGTACACCAAGGACTACACGGTCCTCATGACGATCTCGCAGGGCGGTACCGGCTCCGGTGCCTCCGGCCCCGCGGTCCGCAACATCTACAACGCCCTCTACGGGGTCAACCAGGACGGCGACATCGACGAGAAGGCCGCACTGCTGCCGCACCCAGAGGAAGGCCTCCCGAAGATCGACGCCCACGGCAACATCGAGTCGAGGGACGACGACGACTTCAAGAAGCGTGCCGAGCGCGCGGTCAAGGGCGCACCCACCACCGGAGCGGGCGGATGAGCACGCACTCCTACAGCCTGAGCGGCTACGGGCCGCAGACGAGGTCGGTGTGGGGCAGGCTCACCGCCCGCGACTCGGCGGTCTGGCGGCTCGACTGGATCATGGTGATGGCCGGCATCGGGCTGTCCATCGTCGGTTCGCTCCTCGTCTGGTCGGCCACGCGCAACCGCAGCGACCTCAACCAGGGCGACCCGTACTACTTCCTGACCCGTCATGTGGTCAGCCTCATCGTCGGGTTGCTGCTCATGGCGGGCATGGTGTGGCTCGGGCACCGCAGGGTGCGCGGAGCCGTGCCGTTCCTGTACGGCGCGACCCTGCTGCTCGGTCTTCTCGTGCTCACGCCGCTGGGCGCGACGATCAACGGGCAGCGGGCCTGGCTGCACCTCGGCGGTGGGTTCTCGCTCCAGCCCGCGGAGTTCATCAAGATCACGGTGATCCTCGGCATGGCGATGCTGCTGTCCGCGCGGGTGGACGCGGGTGACCGTGAGTACCCGGACCACCGCACCGTCCTTCAGGCGCTGGGCCTGGCCGCGGCGCCGATCCTGGTCATCATGCTGATGCCCGACCTGGGCTCCGTGATGGTCATGGTCATAATCGTTCTGGGAGTTCTGCTCGCCTCCGGCGCCTCGAACCGGTGGATCGTCGGGCTGTGCGCCGCGGGCACCACGGGTGCCGTGTGCGTCTGGGCGTTCGGACTGCTGGACCAGTACCAGATCAACCGCTTCGCCGCCTTCGCCAACCCCGCGCTCGACCCGGCCGGCGTCGGCTACAACACCAACCAGGCGCGGATCGCGATCGGTTCGGGCGGGCTGAGCGGCAAGGGGCTCTTCGAGGGGTCGCAGACCACGGGCCAGTTCGTCCCGGAGCAGCAGACCGACTTCGTCTTCACCGTCGCCGGTGAGGAACTGGGCTTCCTGGGCGGCGCGTTGATCATCGCGTTGCTCGGTGTCGTGATCTGGCGGGCGTGCCGCATCGCGCGCGAGTCGTCCGAGCTCTACAGCACGGTCGTCGCCGCCGGAGTGATCGCCTGGTTCGCGTTCCAGTCGTTCGAGAACATCGGCATGACGCTGGGCATCATGCCCGTCGCGGGCCTGCCGTTGCCGTTCGTCTCCTACGGCGGTACGTCGATGTTCGCGGTGTGGCTCGCGCTGGGACTGCTTCAGTCGATCAGGGTCCAGCGGCCCGTCTCGGCATAGGCCCCTCGCACCCGGCGGGGGCGGTGGATTGGGGGCCGTTTCGGGGCCCGCGTTACGCTGAATGGTCATCCGTACAGCGACAGCGTCCCGATCCGAGGAACCCCATGCCAGTCGAGTCGGTCTTCCCGCGCCTGGAGGCCCTCCTTCCGCACGTCCAGAAGCCGATCCAGTACGTGGGCGGTGAGCTGAACTCCACCGTCAAGGACTGGGACTCCTGCGACGTCCGCTGGGCGCTGATGTACCCCGACGCGTACGAGGTCGGGCTGCCCAACCAGGGCGTCATGATCCTCTACGAGGTGCTCAACGAGCGTGACGGCGTGCTCGCCGAACGCACCTACAGCGTCTGGCCGGATCTGGAGAAGCTGATGCGGGAGCAGGACGTACCGCAGTTCACGGTCGACGCGCACCGCCCCGTAGGGGAGTTCGACGTGCTCGGCGTCTCCTTCGCCACCGAGCTCGGCTACACCAACCTCCTCACCGCGCTCGACCTCTCGGGCATCCCGCTGGAGGCGAAGGACCGCGGCGACGAGCACCCGATCGTCATGGCCGGCGGCCACGCGGCGTTCAATCCGGAGCCCGTGGCCGACTTCCTGGACTGCGCCGTCGTCGGCGACGGCGAGCAGGCCGTGCTGGAGGTCAGCGACATCATCCGCGCGTGGAAGGCGGAGGGGCGGCCCGGGGGACGCGACGAGCTGCTGATGCGCCTCGCGAAGACGGGCGAGGTGTACGTCCCGAAGTTCTACGACGTCGAATATCTGGCGGACGGGCGCATCTCCCGCGTCGTGCCGAACCGCACCGGCGTTCCGTGGCGCGTCGCCAAGCGGACCGTCATGGATCTCGACGACTGGCCGTACCCGAAGCAGCCGCTGGTTCCGCTGGCCGAGACCGTCCACGAGCGGATGTCGGTGGAGATCTTCCGCGGCTGCACGCGAGGCTGCCGCTTCTGCCAGGCCGGCATGATCACGCGGCCGGTGCGCGAGCGCTCCATCACCGGAATCGGCGACATGGTGGACAAGGGCCTGAAGAGCACCGGCTTCGAGGAGGTCGGGCTGCTCTCGCTCTCGTCCGCCGACCACAGCGAGATCGGCGACGTGGCGAAGGGCCTCGCCGACCGCTACGAGGACGACAAGATCGGGCTGTCCCTTCCCTCGACCCGCGTCGACGCCTTCAACATCGACCTCGCGAACGAACTCACCCGCAACGGCCGCCGGTCCGGCCTCACCTTCGCCCCCGAGGGCGGCAGCGAGCGCATCCGCAAGGTCATCAACAAGATGGTCTCCGAAGAGGACTTGATCCGTACGGTCGCCACCGCCTACGGCAACGGCTGGCGGCAGGTGAAGCTGTACTTCATGTGCGGGCTGCCGACCGAGACCGACGAGGACGTGCTCCAGATCGGCGACATGGCGGTCAACGTCATCGCCAAGGGCCGCGAGGTGGCGCGTTCCAACGACATCCGCTGCACCGTGTCCATCGGCGGGTTCGTACCCAAGCCGCACACGCCCTTCCAGTGGGCGCCGCAGCTGTCGGCCGAGGAGACCGACGAGCGGCTCGGCAAGCTCCGGGAGAAGATCCGCGGCGACAAGAAGTACGGCCGTTCCATCGGCTTCCGCTACCACGACGGGAAGCCCGGCATCGTCGAGGGCCTGCTCTCGCGGGGCGACCGGCGCGTGGGCGCGGTGATCCGCGAGGTCTACGACCGCGGCGGACGCTTCGACGGCTGGCGTGAGTACTTCAGCTACGGGCTGTGGATGGACTGCGCCGCCCGTACGCTGCCGGCCTTCGGCGTGGACGTCGACTGGTACACGACGCGTGAGCGCACGTACGAAGAGGTCCTGCCCTGGGACCACTTGGACTCCGGCCTGGACAAGGACTGGCTCTGGGAGGACTGGCAGGACGCGCTCGACGAGACCGAGGTCGAGGACTGCCGCTGGACGCCGTGCTTCGACTGCGGGGTGTGCCCGCAGATGGACACGGACATCCAGATCGGTCCGACGGGGAAGAAGCTGCTGCCGCTGACCGTCGTCAAGTAGTCGTCAAGTAGCCGCCGGGCAGGCCGCGTAGCGTCCCGGCGGGGGTGTGCGACGGCACCGTCATACGGAACGGCTGCCGGTCGGAGTCAGATGTCACGTCGCGTGAGGAGAGGCGAACCGGGGTGGGGGGAGAGGGCGTCTTCCGTGGTGTGAGCGACAGTCAGGCCGGTGACCGTGGGGCCGGGGACCGTCAGGCCGGAGGCGAGGGCGCGGGCCGCGCGGGGCCGGGGGAGTCCGGGGAGGCTGCGGCCGGCCCCGTGCCCGTGCGCCCCGTTTCGCTGGTGAAGCGCGGGCCTGCCGTGACCGGGACGGTCCCGCGGCGGGACGTGGCTCCGGCTCTCGCCGACGGCGGCGAGGCCCCCTTCGAGGGGTGTCTCGCGAGGGTGATCCGGGTGCCCGTACGGATCGTGACGCTGCTGCTCGTCGTGCCCGTACGGATCGTCTGGGACGCGCTCGCCGTCTGCGGCCGTGCGCTCCGGCGGACCCTGTGGGTCCCCTTGGCCCGCGGGGCTGAGTGGGTGTGGCGCAAGGTGCTCGCGCCGGTGCTCTTCGCGCTCTTCGCATGGCCCTGGCTGGCGCTGTGGCGGTACGTGCTCGCACCGGCGGGCAGCGGCCTCGTCCGGCTGGCGAGGGCGACGGGAGCCGGAATCGCCTGGGCCGCTCGCGGCGTATGGGCCGGGCTGGCGTGGCTGGGGCGGACGCTGGTCGCGGCGCCGCTGGTTCTGCTGTACCGGTATGTGCTGACACCGGTCGGCCGCGGGGCGGCGGCCCTGGCGCGGGCGGTCGGCGCGGGCCTGGCGTGGCTGGGGCGGACGCTGGTCGCTGCGCCGCTGGTTCTGCTGTACCGGTATGTGCTGACGCCCGTCGGCCATGGGGTGGCGGCGGTGGTGCTGGGCCTGGGTCTGGGACTGGCGTGGCTGTGGCGGTACTTGGTGGTGGCGCCGCTGGTTCTGCTGTACCGGTACGTGCTGACGCCCGTCGGCCGCGGAGTGGCGGCGGTGGTGCTGGGCTTCGGTGCGGGATTGGCGTGGCTGTGGCGGTACTTGGTGGTGGCGCCGTGCCGCTTCGTGCACCGGTGGGTGCTCAGGCCCACGGGGCGCGGCCTCGCGGTCGTCGCACGCGAGACCGCCGACGCGATCGGGCACGCCTGGCGGGTGGCCGGATACGTGTCGCGGGCCGTCTTCCGGTTCTTCGGGCGGGTGTTGCGCTTCCTGTTCGCCGACCCTGCCGTATGGGTGTGGCGGCACGTCGTCCGCCCGGTCGGCCGCGGACTGCGCGACGGGGTGTGGCGCCCGGCAGCGGCGGCGGCACGGGAAGCCGGGCGCACTGTCCGCTCGGCGGTCGCCTCGGCGCGTGCCTCCGTACGGCAGGCCAGGGCCGAAGTGCGGCGGGCGCTGTTCGGCGGTCCGCCCGCGAGCGGGCCGCTTCCGGAGCGGAGGACCCTGCCCGGGAGCGGGCGCGTACCCTGGAGCGCAGGATCACCGCACAACAGCGCGACGGCCCCGGGACCATCAGGGACGAAGCGCGACGATGCGGACTTCCGCACCCTTTGAACACCGCGGCATCTGAAGCGCCTGCCGACGGCAGAGCGCGGCAGAGCGCGACAGATCGGCTGGACAGCACAGCGGCTGAACGGCGTCGCAGCTGACAGCGGAGTGGCTGAACAGCTGAGCAGCCGGGCAGCACTTTGATTCCGTACGTATGCGGAGGGCGGCCGTCCCCCACCCGCCGCCGCTCCGCATCAGGCACCGAGGAGAGAACCACTGGGCAAGCGACAGCCCGAAGGCCCGCCGCCCGCACCCGCCGTGCAGCGAGTGCGACTGCGATACACCAAGCGCGGCCGCCTCCGGTTCACCAGTCACCGAGACTTCCAGCGTTCTTTCGAGAGAGCGCTGCGCAGGGCGGGGGTGCCGATGGCGTACTCCGCCGGCTTCTCCCCGCACCCCAAGGTCTCCTACGCCAATGCCGCACCCACCGGCACGGGCAGCGAGGCCGAGTATCTGGAGATCGGCCTCGTAGAGCGGCGGGACCCCGAGGAGCTGCGTTCGCGGCTCGACGAGTCCATGCCGCCCGGGCTCGACATCGTCGAGGCGGTCGAGGCCCGTACGTCCGACTTCACCGACCGGCTGGAGGCCTCGGAGTGGGAGCTCCGGCTCGACGGGGTCGCCCGCCGGGAAGCGGAACGGGCCGTGGCGTCCTTCCTCGCGGCGGAGTCCGTGGAGGTCGAACGGCAGACCAAGAAGGGTCTGCGCACCTTCGACGCCCGTGCCGCCGTCACGTCGCTGACCTCAGCGGAAGCGGTGTCCGAGGCAGGCCCCGATGGTCGCGGGGCGGGACCCTGTGCGATACTGCGCCTGGTGGTACGGCACCTGACACCTGCCGTGCGACCCGACGACGTCCTGTCCGGCCTCCGAGCTACGGCCGACCTGGCGCCGCCGGTCCCCGCAGCGGTGACCAGGCTGGCGCAGGGGCCGCTCGATGAGGAGACCGGCACGGTGACCGACCCGTTGGCGCCCGACCGCGACGCACCCCTCGTCGCGACGGCGCCGGGCGGCAGCGCGTAGGCCGAGAGCCTGGAGGATCAGCGTTGAAAGCGCCACCGCCGATGCAGGCACCAGGGAGCCACCCGGGTCCGCGTCGTGGCAGGCAGGCGCATTGACCAGAAGACTTTCGCCGTAGCCGGGCCGTCTGTACCGAGGACAGACCGGAACCGGCGAGTGAGACACAAGCTCCCGTGTGGCGCCCGCGCCCCGGGGCACGGCCCGCCCCGAGCGTGAGCCGTGACCGTGAGGATGAGGCGCGGCGCCCGGGAGCGTGACGGGAGAAACGCCCGCATGCTCGAACCGAACAACGAGAACGAAAGCGCAACCGCGGACAGCGTGAAGCACGCAGGGAGCGCGGAGAACAACAACGGAAACGTCGGGAACGCCGTGAGCGCCCGAAGTGCGGAGAGCGCGATGGACCCGGCCGGGGCGCAGAGCGCACCGCAGACCCGCGAATCGGAGAGCGCGGGAGCCCGCAACGCCGGGCAGTCCGAGAGCCCTTCGGCTGGGAGCCCCTCCGTTGGGAGCACTTCCGCCGAGAGCTCTGCGGCCGAGGGCCCCGACGAGGGTGGCCTCTCGCCCAGCGACACCCTTCCGCCGCGCCGCCGCCGTGCCGCGAGCCGCCCGGCCGGTCCGCCGGCCGAGCCGTCGGCTCCCGAGGTGATCGCCGCGAGCAGCACGTCGGTCTCCTCCGGCGCTGGTTCCGCGGGCGGCAGTTCGGCGGACGCCGGTGGTGCCGGTGAGGCCGCCGAGGCGCCCGCCCCGGTGTCGGCGCCGACGCGTCGTCGCGCCACCCGCAGGGCGAGCGCCCCCGCGGGTGCGCCCAGCGTGAGCGAGTCTGAGGGCGCCGAGCAGGTCGTATCGGCCGGCTCGGAGCAGCCCGGTGCGGGCGCCGCGGCCCAGGCCGCGGCTGCCGACGCGGGTTCCGGCTCCGAGGCGGTGTCGGATCCGGCGCCGCCCGCGCGTGCCCGGCGAAGGGCCGCCGCCCCCGAGGGCGCGCCGTCCGCCGCGGAGAGCGCGAAGGACGGCGAAGCCGGGCAGTCCCGTACGGGCGACGACGAGTCCGCCGCGCCCGCACGGTCCCGGCGCAGGACGACACGTAAGACGGCTGCCTCCGCGGAGAGCGCGAAGGACGGCGCGGCCCGTGGTGCCGCGGAGCAGAGCGGTTCCGATGGCGGTTCCGAAGGCGACGGCGAGGCGGCGGCCGGAGAGACCGCGCGCACATCGCCCCGCTCGTCCGCCTCGGCCCGCAAGAGCACCTCGTCGAGGGCGGCGGCCAAGTCGTCCGCGTCCGCGGACGGCGGCACGGAGGCCGCCGACGCCGGCGAGACCGCCGAGGAAGCCGAGTCCGGTGCCCGTACGAGGCGCCGCAGCACCGCACGTAAGACCGCGAAGAGCGCATCGTCCGCAGCCGGGGCCACCTCCGGTTCGGCGTCCGGTTCCGCCGGGACGGGGTCGGGCTCCGGAGCCCGCGCGTCCGGGAGCGAGGCGGAGGCCGGGGCGGATTCGGACTCACGCAAGCCCGCTCAGCCGCCGATGGCGCTGTTCCAGCCGCCGGTGTTCACGGAGCCGGCGTTCCAGACCCCGCAGAGCGCGGCCGCGGCTGCGGCGGCGGATGCGGCCGCCGAGGAGAGCGACGAGTTCGACGAGGACGAGGAGGAGACGGCCGGCGCGGCCGGGCGTTCGCGCCGTCGCGGTCGCCGCGACGGTTCCTCGGGCGCCGCCCGTCAGGCCGGCGACGGCGACGAGCCGTCCGCCAGGAGCGACGACGAGGACGAAGAGGCTGACGAGTCCGGCACGGATGCGGAGTCGGACGACGAGCAGGAGGGCCAGGACGAGCGTCCCGCCCGTCGCCGTCGCCGCGGCGGTCGCCGCCGTCGCCGTGGTGAGAGCCCCGAGTCGTCGGACGAGCAGGGCGAGGAGAGCGGCTCCGGTTCCGGCTCCGGAGCGCGCGACGGCCAGGACAAGCGGTCGCAGCGCGCCGCCGCGGGCAAGGGCGAGGGCGGACGCTCCGGAGGCGCCGCCTCCGGTGAGGGTGCCGACTCCGGCGAGGACGCCGAGGGAGCCGATTCCGGCAAGGACGGTGACGAGGACGAGGAGACCCGTGGAGGGGGCGGCTCCGGTTCGTCCAGCAGCTCCCGCCGTCGCCGTCGGCGTCGTCGCCGCGGTGGCGACAGCGGCGACTCCGGAGGTGGCCGCGAGACCGAGGAAGACGACCCGGAGCGCACGGTCGTCAAGATCCGCGAGCCGCGCAAGCGCAAGGAAGAGCCCGTAGACGAGGTCCAGGCGATCAAGGGCTCGACGCGGCTGGAGGCGAAGAAGCAGCGCCGCCGCGAGGGCCGCGAGCAGGGCCGCCGCAGGGTGCCGATCATCAGCGAGGCGGAGTTCCTGGCCCGGCGCGAGGCCGTCAAGCGGGAGATGATCGTCCGGCAGAGCGGCGAGCGCACGCAGATCGGCGTTCTGGAGGACGACGTGCTCGTGGAGCACTTCGTCAACAAGGAGCAGTCGACCTCGTACGTCGGCAACGTCTACCTCGGCAAGGTGCAGAACGTACTGCCGTCGATGGAGGCCGCCTTCGTCGACATCGGCAAGGGCCGCAACGCGGTCCTGTACGCGGGCGAGGTCAACTTCGAGTCGCTGGGCATGGCCAACGGCCCCCGGCGCATCGAGACCGCGCTCAAGTCCGGCCAGTCGGTGCTGGTGCAGGTAACCAAGGACCCGATGGGCCACAAGGGCGCCAGGCTGACCAGCCAGGTCTCGCTGCCCGGCCGCTACCTGGTCTACGTGCCCGAGGGGTCGATGACCGGCATCAGCCGGAAGCTGCCCGACACCGAGCGTTCGCGGCTGAAGCAGATCCTGAAGAAGGTCGTCCCGGAGGACGCGGGCGTCATCGTCCGTACGGCCGCCGAGGGCGCCAGCGAGGACGAACTGCGGCGCGACGTCGAGCGGTTGCAGGCCCAGTGGGAGGACATCCAGCGCAAGGCGCAGAAGGGCAACGCCCCGACGCTGCTGTACGGCGAGCCCGACATGACGGTGCGCGTCGTGCGCGACATCTTCAACGAGGACTTCTCCAAGGTCGTCGTCAGCGGCGACGAGGCGTGGGACACGATCCACGGCTACGTCTCGCATGTGGCGCCGGACCTGTCGGAGCGGTTGCAGAAGTGGACGTCGGACACGGACGTCTTCGCCACGTACCGCATCGACGAGCAGCTGATGAAGGCGCTGGACCGCAAGGTGTGGCTGCCGAGCGGCGGTTCGCTGGTGATCGACCGGACCGAGGCGATGGTCGTGGTCGACGTCAACACGGGCAAGTTCACCGGCCAGGGCGGCAACCTGGAGGAGACGGTCACCAGGAACAACCTGGAGGCGGCCGAGGAGATCGTGCGCCAGCTGCGGCTGCGCGACCTCGGCGGCATCATCGTGATCGACTTCATCGACATGGTGCTGGAGTCCAACCGGGACCTGGTGCTGCGGCGCCTGCTGGAGTGCCTGGGCCGTGACCGTACGAAGCACCAGGTCGCCGAGGTGACGTCGCTGGGGCTCGTGCAGATGACGCGGAAGCGGGTCGGGCAGGGGCTGCTGGAGTCCTTCTCCGAGCCGTGCGTGCACTGCAAGGGGCGCGGCGTGCTCGTACAGATGGAGCAGCCCTCGGCCGGCGGCGGCAAGAAGGGCAAGAAGCGGGGCGGCAAGAGCGGCGCCGCGCAGCAGACGCAGGGCCAGGGCCAGGCGCCGTCGGAGGCCGAGGCACCGGCGGAGACCGGCGCTCCGGCCGGGTCCGGTGGCGGGGCCAAGGCCACGAAGGCAGCGAAGGCCGCCGAGGCGGAGCCGAAGCAGTCACGGGCCGCGGAGTTCGCACCGGACGAGGAGCTTTACGGCTCGGTCGCCGAAGCGGAGGCCGCTGCCGCGTCCGGGGCGACGTCCGGACGCAGCCGTACGCGGCGGCGGGGCAGCCGCAAGGCGACCGCACCGCAGGGCGCGCCCCAGTCCGCAGCGGCGGAGGCGTCCGCGGAGACGACGGCCGGAGCGGAGACCGCGACCCGGACGGCGACCGGGACCGCGACCGATACCGCGCGAAGGCCCGAGTCCGAACCCGAGCCCCGACTCGCAACCGCTGTACGGGAGTCCGCGGAGCAGGAGAGTCCGGAGGGCGAGAGTCCCACCGGGCGCAGAGCGACGGGCGCGGACACCGCCGACGCCGGAGCGAGCACCCCGAAGGGGGCCACCGGCCCGGGAAACGGCCGCAGCCGCTCGCGGGGAAGCTCCGTAACTGGTGGCGAGGACGCCGCCGGTGACGTGAGCGCCGTGGGCGGCGTGCAGCAGGACGCGGTTCAGGCAGTCACGGACGCGGGTGCCGGAGCGGAGCGCCCCGCGCGCACGCGCCGGCGTGCTGCCCGCAAGGCGTCGGCTCCCGCCGGTTCGCCGCCTGCCTCCGACGAGGCGGTGGTCACGGTCCTGCCGGCGACGACGGGCGGGCAGCCCGAGCCGGTGGAGCCGTCGCAGCCCGCGGGCCCCGGGCCCGAGGCGGACGCGAGCGGTGCGGTTGCGGACGCGAGCGGTGCGGTTGCGGCCGGTGCGGCCGCGGAGGCTGCCCCTCCGGCACGGCCGCGACGCCGGGTCAGCCGCAGCGTCTCCGCTCCGGCAGGTTCGCCGCGGTCGTCGGACGAGGAGGCGGGCGAGATCGTGCTGCCCGCGTCCGAGCATTCGGACGCGCCGTCGCAGCCCGCGGTGGAGCCCGTACCGGACGCGCCGGTGGCGGAGGCAGCTCCTCCGGTGAGCCGGCGGCGCCGCGTGACGCGCAGCGTCTCCGCTCCGGCCGGACCGCCGCGGGGCGCGGACGCACCTGACGTACCGGACGCCACGGGCACGGAGCCCGCGGCCGGCGGCGACGCCGACGCTGACTCCGGTGAGGCCGGTACGGCTGACTCATCGGCTGCCCCATCGGCTGAGGCACCGGCTGCTTCGGCAGCGGCTTCCTCGGACGCGGCTTCCTCGGAGACGGGGGACCGGTCCGCGGACTCCGCGGCGGCGGATTCGCCGGAGGCCGAGGACTCCGTGCTGGAGAGGGCGGCGGCCAGGAGGGCGGCACGCGGGACGGCGGACACCACCGCCGGGCGGACGGCCACGTACAGGAGGACGGCCGCGGCCGAGCAGGACGCACCGTCCTCGGTGTCCGCGGCGGCCGACCTGCCCGCGGACGAGCCCTCCGGCGCACCGGCGGAAGGACCCGCCGAGAGCGGACCGTCCGGCGCACCCGCGGAGCCGCCCGCCGAGGCGCCTGCGCAGTCGCCCGCGGAGGAGTCCGCCGAAGCGCCTGCCGACCGGCCCGCCGACGAGGAGTGAACAGCTCACCGTAGGCGTCGCCACGGCATACGCATCGCCGCAAGGCCCCGGCCCGCGCATGGGCCGGGGCCTCGCGTCTTGTTCCATAAGGGAGTTGGGCCCCGAGCCGCAGCTCCCGGGCCGGTGCCGGCACGCGCGGGCGGGGCCCGCTGCGGGTCCTCCGGGGCGGGGCCGCACCGGTTTGACCAGCGTGTGCGGCGCCCCGTAACCTTGGCCGCTGGCGTGTCGACATGGATGCGCCACGCTCCTGAGCAACTCCCTCCCGTGGCGTCGGTCCGGGAGAGGCCGCTCAATCCACTCGGATCAGACCGTGGAGCCGGACGGCGGCGTTCTTGCGCCGTCTCCGACGGGTCCGCGCCGGGCGGCTGGCGTCAGGGGCTCCGTGACGAGCGAGAGAGAGTTCCGCGTGTACGCAATCGTGCGCACCGGCGGCCGCCAGCAGAAGGTGTCTGTCGGCGACGTCATCGAGGTCGACCGAATTTCCGAGAGCAAGGCCGGCGAGCGCGTCGAGCTCTCGACCCTGCTCGTCGTGGACGGTGACACGGTCACCAGCGACCCGTGGGTGCTGGACGGGGTGAAGGTCTCGGCCGAGGTGGTGGACCACCACAAGGGCGACAAGATCCGCATCCAGAAGTACAAGAACAAGACCGGCTACAAGAAGCGGATCGGTCACCGCCAGCTGCACACCGCGCTGAAGGTCACCGACATCCCCACCCCGGCCAAGAAGAAGTAAGGGACTGAGCAGAGATGGCACACAAGAAGGGCGCATCGTCCACCCGGAACGGCCGCGACTCCAACGCTCAGTACCTGGGTGTGAAGCGCTTCGGCGGTCAGCTCGTCAACGCCGGTGAGATCCTCGTCCGCCAGCGCGGCACGCACTTCCACCCGGGAGCGGGCGTCGGCCGCGGCGGCGACGACACGCTGTTCGCGCTGGACGCCGGTGCGGTGCAGTTCGGCACGCGCCGTGGCCGCAGGGTCGTCAACATCGTTCCTGCTGCCGAGTAGTCACCCGCGTCGTCGGCGGCTGTGTTCGTCGCAGCCACGCCACGCACCACCATCGAGGGCGGACGGCCGCTCCTGTGAGTACGCAACGTTCGTACGTACGGGATGCGCGTCCGCCCTCGCTGTGTCGGCACGCACGGCGCGGGACGGCCACCCCGCACCGCCGGCGCATGGCCGCGCGAGCCCGGGCCCGGCCCCCGGCCCCCGGCCGTGCCGGCGCGTACCGCACATGCGTAACGCGCGCGTACTGCACACCCGCACGTTCCGATCCACAGCCTGGAGGCACCCCGCATGACCACCTTCGTGGACCGCGTCGAACTGCACGTCGCCGCGGGTAACGGAGGCCACGGCTGTGCCTCCGTGCACCGGGAGAAGTTCAAGCCGCTCGGCGGCCCCGACGGCGGCAACGGCGGACGGGGAGGCGATGTCGTGCTCGTCGTCGACCCCGATGTGACGACCCTGCTCGACTACCACCACAGCCCGCACCGCAAGGCCACCAACGGCAAGCCCGGGGAGGGCGGCAACCGCGCGGGCGCCGACGGCAAGGACCTGGTGCTGCCCGTGCCGGACGGCACGGTCGTGCTCGACGGGAGGGGCGAGGTGCTGGCCGACATGGTCGGCAAGGGCACGGCGTTCGTCGCGGGGCAGGGCGGACGCGGCGGTCTGGGCAACGCGGCGCTCGCCTCGCCGCGCCGCAAGGCGCCCGGTTTCGCGCTGCTCGGCGAGCCGGGCGAGGCGCGGGACATCGTGCTGGAGCTGAAGACGGTCGCGGACGTCGCGCTCGTCGGCTATCCCTCGGCGGGCAAGTCCTCGCTCATCTCGGTGCTTTCGGCGGCCAAGCCGAAGATCGCCGACTATCCCTTCACCACGCTCGTGCCCAACCTCGGTGTGGTGACGGCCGGTTCGACCGTCTTCACGATCGCCGACGTGCCGGGGCTGATCCCGGGTGCGAGCGAGGGCCGGGGGCTGGGCCTGGACTTCCTGCGGCACGTCGAGCGGTGCTCGGTCCTCGTACACGTACTGGACTGCGCGACCCTCGAGTCCGACCGCGACCCGGTGAGCGACCTGGACGTCATCGAGGACGAACTCGCCCAGTACGGCGGCCTGGAGGGGCGTCCGCGCGTCGTCGTCCTCAACAAGACCGACATCCCGGACGGCCAGGACCTCGCCGACATCATCCGCCCCGACCTCCAGGCCCGCGGCTACCAGGTCTTCGACGTCTCCGCCGTCTCCCGGCAGGGCCTGAAGGAGCTGTCGTTCGCGCTCGCCAAGGTCGTCGACGAGGCGCGCGCGGCGAGGCCCGTGGCGGAGACGACGCGCGTCGTGATCCGTCCGAAGGCCGTGGACGACGCCGGCTTCACCGTGACGAAGGAGGCCGACGGGCTCTTCCGCGTACGGGGGGAGAAGCCCGAACGCTGGGTGCACCAGACCGACTTCAACAACGACGAGGCCGTCGGCTATCTCGCCGACCGGCTCAACCGCCTCGGTGTGGAGGAGGAGTTGATGAAGGCGGGCGCCCGCGAGGGCGACGGCGTCGCCATCGGCGGCGAGGACGACGCTGTCGTCTTCGACTGGGAGCCGACGATGATGGCGGGCGCGGAGATGCTCGGGCGTCGCGGTGAGGACCACCGCATGGAGGCCCCGCGTCCGGCCGCACAGCGCCGCCGGGACCGCGAGGCGGAGCGCGACGAACTCCATGGCCAGTACCAGGACTTCGACCCGTTCGAGGAGTAGAGGACGGAGCGGACGGGCCGTCGCCGGGCCCCGGGGAGTGGCCGACGAAGGCGGGTGACGGGCCCGTAATCGCGGTGCGGCGGGCGGTGCGGCTGGGCTAGCGTCCGCGGCATGCCTCCCTCTCGCGTACGTCCCCGGTTCGACGCCGACGAGCGGACCCAGCTCGTCGGATGGCTCGACATGCAGCGCGCGGTCCTGCACTGGAAGTGCGAAGGCCTCTCCGAAGCGGACGCCCACCGGGCCGTGCTTCCCACGTCCCCGTACATGACGATGGCCGGTCTCGTGTCCCACATGCGCTGGGTCGAGCACTGCTGGTTCGAGGTGCTGCTGCTCGGACGGCCCGCGGAGGGGCCGCAGTTCGACGAGGGGCCCGAGGACGCGGACATGATGACGGAGGGCGTGCCGCTGGCCCGGCTGCTCGACGAGTACGAGCGGCAGTGCGCGGTGTCGGACGAGATCACCGCGGCGCACGAGCTCGAAGACATCGGGAAGCACCCCGGCTACGGGGCCGACCAGACCTCCCTGCGCTGGATCCTGCTCCACATGATCGAGGAGACCGCACGTCACGCGGGGCACGCGGACATCCTGCGGGAGCTCCTCGACGGTGAGAAGGGCTACTTCTGAGGCGCCGCCCGGCGACCGTGCCCGCCGAGCCGTGCCTGCGGAACCGCGCCCGCCGAGGGGCCGTACCCAGCCGTATCGAGGGCCCGTGCCGGGGCTCCGCGCGGCCCGGGTCACGCGGATACAACCGGGACTTCAAGCAGGACCTCAAGCAGGACCTTGTCAGGTCGGGACGAAGCCTGGGCCACAGCCTCACCGGCACCATTAGTATCCGTCTTCGTCGCAATACGAGGTGTGGGCGGGAAGGGGACTCATGACGTCGGGACGTGCGGTCGGAACGATGCTGGTCGTGGGCGGGCTGGTAGCGACGCTGGCCGCGCTGCTGGTGCCCGTCTACTTCTTCGACGGGAACCGGTCCATCGCGGCCTCCAGGTCCGGCTGGCAGGACGACGGCATGGGCACCTGGAAGACGGAGTACGGGCCGGTCAACTCGCTCGACCGTGAGTTCATGCGGACCGTGCGCACCGGGGGCTTGTGGGAGCTTCCGGCAGGCCGTGCCGCGAAGGAACGCAGCACGCGGAGGTCGGTCCGTACCGTGGGCGACCATGTCGTCGAAGGCGACAGCGAGTTGGACAAGCGGGTCATCCAGGCGGGCCGCGCGCTGAAGGTGTCGCTGCCGAACAAGCCGACGGCCCAGCAGCAGCAGTATCTGGACGGCATAGAGAAGGCCCGCGGCGCGGAGTTCGACCGAGCGCTTGTGAACGATCTGCGGAAGTCGAACGGCAAGACCATCGGCCTCATCAGCCTGGTGCGCGACCAGACCCGCAACTCGATGGTGCGGTCGCTGGCGACGCGGGCCAACACCATCGTCCTCGACCACCTCTCGGTCCTGGAGGAGACAGGGCTCGTGGACTACGAGGCGAACACCCAGAAGTAGCGGGCCGGGGCCGCGCGGGTAAGGTCGCGTGACCGGATCGGGCGACGCGGCACGACGCGGGCCCGGCGGCCGCGGCGCCCTCACGGCCCCTCACCGTCCCCCGCGGCCAGGGCAACTGGCACGCCGTCACCGGATCGGGGCGGCGGGTCGCCGTACATCGAAGAAGTCGCGGACGTCCCATGGCCGTGTTGGACTGGGCACGGTGCCGGCCGTGGCGGGCGGTGCCGATCGGCGGCGAGGCGGCGGACCCCGGCTGAGCCGCGGCACCGCTGTGGCATCGGTACGGCACCGGACGCACCTGGGCGGTCGCAAGAGGTGACATCGAGGACGCGGAGGCGCCGGTGGCGGAGTCGGGAGAGGACAAGCGGCTCACCGGGCGCCTGGCAGCCGTGGCGGCGCTGACGCTCGTACTGATCGTTCCGCCGCTGCTGTCGCAGTTCGACCGCGAGCACCGGATCTTCGGTGTGCCCGTGATCTGGGTCTACCTCTACGGCGTCTGGGCGGTGGTGACCGCGCTGGTCGCCGTCATCGGCAGCAGATCGAGGTAGCGCCGTGCTGCTTCAGACCTGGGTGATCGTCGCCGTCGCGGTGGCGTACCTGGGTGTGCTCTTCGGAGTGGCCTTCTTCGCCGACCGGCGTGCGGACGCCGGCCGTAGCGTGATCAACAAGGCCAGCGTCTACGCGCTGTCGCTCGCGGTGTACGAGACCGCCTGGGGCTTCTACGGCAACGTGGGCACGGCGGCGACCACCGGCATCGGCTTCCTGTCGGTCTATCTCGGGCCGCTGCTCATGTTCTCCCTGGGCTGGCTGCTGCTGCGAAGGATCATCCGGATCAGCCGCCGCCACCGGATCACTTCGCTGGCCGACTTCGTCTCCGCCCGTTACGGCAAGAGCGCCGCGCTGGGCGGCCTGGTGA
Source organism: Streptomyces sp. HNM0575 (assembly GCF_012726265.1). GTDB lineage: Bacteria > Actinomycetota > Actinomycetes > Streptomycetales > Streptomycetaceae > Streptomyces. Next base: position 508,929 of record NZ_JAASAG010000001.1, read on the forward strand.
CGGTCATCGCCGTGATCGGGATCGTTCCCTACATCTCGTTGCAGCTGAAGGCGATCTCCAACACCTTCGAGATCATCCGCCGGCACCCGGAGATCACCTCCACCGCGGACCTGGGGCACGTACCGCCGTTCCAGGACTCCGCGTTCTATGTGGCGCTGCTGCTCGCCGCGTTCACCATCCTCTTCGGCACCCGCCACCTCGATGCGACGGAACGCCACGAGGGCGTCGTCGCCGCGATCGCCTTCGAGTCCGTCGTCAAGCTCACGATATTCGTCTCGGTCGGGGTCTTCGTGACGTTCTGGGCGTTCAGCGGGTTCGGCGACCTGTTCTCCAAGGCGGCGGACGCGGGCTTCGACCAGCTCTTCTCGCTGCGGGACCACACCAGCACCGGCACGTGGATCTGGCTGAACGTGCTGTCCATGCTGGCGATCCTGCTGCTGCCCCGGCAGTGGCAGATGGTCGTGGTCGAGAACGTCGACGAGCGGCACCTCAAGCGGGCGATGTGGCTGTTCCCGCTGTACCTGCTCGCGATCACCTTCTTCGTGCTGCCGATCGCGGCGGGCGGGCTCCTGCGGTTCGGGAAGTCCGTCGACGTCGACACGTATGTGCTGGCCCTGCCGCTGGCCGACGGGCCGCAGGCGCTCGCGCTGCTCGTCTTCATCGGCGGCATCAGCGCGGGCACGAGCATGATCATCGTCGAGACGATCGCGCTCAGCACCATGGTGTCGAACTCGCTCGTGATGCCGCTGCTGCTGCGCGGCAAGGCCCGGCTGGCCCAGCGCGACGACATCGCCGGGCTGGTGCTGGGGATCCGGCGGGTCACCATCGTGCTGATCCTGCTGCTCGGGTACGGCTACTTCCGGCTCGCGGGCGAGGGGCCGGCGCTCGGCTCGATCGGCACGGTGTCGTTCGCGGCGGTCGCGCAGTTCGCTCCGGCGATCCTGGGCGGCCTGTTCTGGAAGGGCGGAACCCGCAAGGGCGTGCTGGTCGGCCTGACGCTGGGGTTCGCGGTGTGGGCGTACACCCTGCTGCTGCCGAGCTTCGCCGAAGCGGGACTGATGCCCGAATCCTTCCTGCGCGAGGGCCCGTTGGGCGTGGGGCAGCTGCGGCCGCAGCAGCTGTTCGGGCTGGGGGGCATGGACCCGATCAGCCATGCGATGTTCTGGAGCGCGCTGCTGAACATCGGCGGGTACGTCGTGGTCTCCCTGGCGGGACGGCCGGGGCCCGCCGAGCAGGCGCAGGCGTTGCAGTTCGTCGACGTGCTCGCGGAGCCCGTACGGGACCGGCGCTGGCAGGTCCGCGCCACCGTCGGCGAACTCCAGAAGCTGCTGGAGCGCTTCCTCGGGCGGGACGGGGCGCAGCGGGTGCTGCGCTCCTACCCGGGAGGCAAGCCCGGTTCGCCGGCGTCCGAGGCGGCCCCCGAACTGGTCCATCACGCGGAGTCCCAGCTGGCCGGTTCGGTCGGCGCCGCGTCCGCGCGGCTCGCGGTCGACGCCGTCGCCGGTGAGGAGCACTTCGGCACCGACGAGGTCATGGAGATGATCGGCGAGGCCTCGCAGCGGGTCGAGCTGGTGCGGGGGCGTCTGCGGCTGCTGTACGACGCGACCGTGCGCGTCGGCACCACCCTCGATGTGACCCGTACTGCCGAGGAGCTGGCACACGTCGCGGTGCCGCGCTTCGCCGACTACGTCACCGTCGAGCTGGCCGAGCCGGTGCTCCGCGGTGACGAACCGGGTGTGAACGGCGTCCGCGGCGGCCTCGGCGCCGACGGCAGCACGACGATGCGGCGCACGGCCTTCAGCGGCGTACGCGAGGAGCCGCCCTTCTTCCCGGTCGGCGACCTGATCACCTTCGTGGCGTCCTCGCCGCCCGCCCGCAGCATGGAGAGCGGGCAGGCGGTCCTGGTGCCCCGGCTGAGCCAGTCCCAGGGGTGGAAGGCGATCGATCCCGAACGGGCCTCCCGCATCGTCGAGTACGGGATCCACTCGCTGATCTCCGCGCCGCTGATCGCCCGCGGTGTGCTGCTGGGCGTCGTCAACTTCTGGCGCTCCGAGGAACCCGGAGCGTACGAGGACGACGATCTCGCCCTCGCCTCCGAACTGGCCGCCCGCGCCGCGGTGTCCCTCGACAACGCACGCCGCTACACCCGCGAGCACAGCATGGCCGAGACGCTCCAGCGGAGCCTGCTGCCGCGCGCCATGCCCGAACAGAGCGCCGTGGAGGTCGCCACCCGCTACCTGCCCGCTCAGGAGAGCGTCGGCGGCGACTGGTTCGACGTGATCCCGCTGCCGGGGGCACGCGTCGCGCTCGTCATGGGCGACGTCGTCGGGCACGGGCTGCACGCCGCCGCCACCATGGGACGGCTGCGGACGGCCGAGCGCAACTTCTCCTCGCTCGACCTGCCGCCCGAGGAACTCCTGGGCCACCTCGACGAGTTGGTCACCCGCATCGACCAGGACGCAATCGCGGCCGGCGACGAGACCACCATCGTCGGCGCCACCTGTCTCTACGCGGTCTACGACTCCGTCTCGCGCAGCTGCTTCATCGCGAGAGCGGGCCACCCGGCGCCCGCGCTCGTGAACCCCGACGGGTCGGTGGAGTTCGTGGACGTGCCCTCGGGGCTTCCGCTCGGCATCGGCGGACTCCCCTATGAGTCCGCGGAGTTGCGTCTGCCCGAGGGCAGCACGCTCGTGCTGTTCACCGACGGCCTGGTCGAGCGCCGGGACCAGGACATCGACACGGGGCTGCGGATGCTGCGCGAGACCCTGACGCACGTCGACCGGCCGCCCGAGCAGACCTGCGACGCCGTGCTCGACGCCCTGCTCCCGGAGCTTCAGAGCGACGACATCGCGCTGCTCGTCGCCCGTACCAAGGTCCTCGCGGCGAGCCATGTCGCCGAGTGGGACGTCGAGTCCGACCCCGCGGAGGTCCGTCAGGTGCGGGCCGCGGTGTCCGAGCGGCTCACGGAATGGGGACTGGAGGAGCTGGTGGAGACGACCGAGCTGATCCTCAGCGAACTGATCACCAACGCCCTCCGCCACGGCGCGGGGCCCATCAACGTACGGCTGCTGCGCGACCGCGCTCTCGTCTGCGAGGTCTCCGACCACAGCAGCACCTCACCGCATCTGCGCTATGCGGCCACGACGGACGAGGGCGGGCGCGGCCTCTTCCTCGTCGCGCAGTTCGCCGAACGCTGGGGCACCCGCTACACGAAGGACGGCAAGGTCATCTGGGCGGAACAGGCGGTGGAGGGGGAGCGGGAGCAGGGGGCGCCGGACAGCTGACGGGGGGCGGGTGCGAGTCCGGGTGCGGGGCCGGACCCGGGTGCGGGTGCGGGTGCGGGGCCGGACCCGGGTGCGGTGCGGGTGCGTACCCTGACCCTCACCGCTGTGATGCGAGCGGCTTCGACATGGTCACTTCGCGGCGCCCGTCGGGGAGCGTACGACCGGGCGCACCTGCCGCCGTCTCCTCGAATCCGTGGCGGCGGTAGAGGGCGATCGCGTGGCCGTTGCCGGGCAGGACGCCGAGGTACAGGCGCCCGGCTCCCGACCCGGCCGCCCACCGCTCCACCGCCCGCATCAGCCGGTCCGCCACGCCGTGGCCCCTGGCGCGGCCGCTGACCCACAGGGAGTGCAGGTGGGCCGTGCCGGTTTCGGCGCCGGGGACCCCTCTCGCCATGCCTGCGGGCTCACCGTCGAGCAGGGCGACGAGGTTGTACGAGCCGGGGATGCTCAGCGGGGCCCGCCACCGCTCCTCGCGGTCGCCGCCGCCCTGCCAGTCCGCGAGGCGGGAGTTGAAGGCGTACGGCGCGTCCGCGAGCGCGGCGAGCCGCAGTTCGCGCCAGCACCGCCAGTCGTCCGGGGTGAGTACCCGCAGCTCGATCACACGCGGAGCGTGCCCCGGCGCGAGGCGGATGGCAACTAGGCGGAAGGCAACCGGACGGATGGCAACCGGGCCGGGACCGGCGGGGGTTGAGGCCGCCCGACGGGCGGGACGGGAGCGGCGGGCCGGGCGCCGGGCGGGGGCGGGCGCAGCGGAGCTACCGCCGGTGTGGCGTGGTGCCGTGGAGAAAGGTGTGCGGTGGGTGGGTGTGCACGGCTTGCAGATGCCGGGCGGCGCCTCGTACCGCCGCGGTGTGGGGTGCCGGAGCGGTGCGTACGGGGACATGGAGCTGCTTGGAGAGACCGTGCGTGATCTCGGGACGCAGGGCGCCTCCGCCTGCGACGAGCACGCCGTGTTGCAGGGCGTCGAGTGTCTGCGAGGTGGTGTCCCGGCGGAGCATGGCGGTCAGGGTGTCGACCACGGATCCGACGATGCGGCGGCTCGGGATGCGGTCGAGGTCGTCGGTGCCCAACTCTGCGCGGTGGGCGTCCGCGACCTCGCCCTCGGTCAGCAGGAAGACCTCGGTGAGGTGGGCGCCGACATCCACGATGAGCTGCGGCCGAAACGGGGCGGAACCGGCACCGGCCGCAGCTCCGGGCCCGGACCCGGAACCGGTCGCAGCTCCGGAACGGGAACCGGGCGTCTGTACCTCGGCGTCCTGCCCGGCGTCGGTCACGGGCCCGGCACCGGCAGCGGGTTCGGCCCCGCTCCCGGCCCCCGCCCCGGCGCCGAGAGCGATCGCCTTGGCGGTAGGGATCGTCACGACGGCCGCCGGACGCAGCGAGCGGAGCGCCTCGCGGGCTGCCTCCCGGTAGGCGATGCCACCGAGGACGGGTGTCGTCAGTGCGATCACGGTGTGGCCGAACAGGGGGAGGCGGCGGCCGAGCAGCCGGTCGAGCATCTGTGAGGCGCCCTCGGGATCGACGATCGTGCCCCGCTGCACGGGGTGAGAGGCGCCGCTGCGGAAGGTCACGGTCCGCACGTCGAGGATGATCCCCCGGCCCAGCGCCCATGCCCGGGTGCGGGAGCTGCCCAGCTCGATCGCTATGCCGGTGCACTGACGGCAGCACAGCGGCCATGCCCTGTGGCGGAGAGCGGCGTGACGGGGCGGCCGGATCACGGTCATCGTCCGGTCTCCCCGGTCAGCCGTCACGGCGTACGCATGCGACGCAGCAGCGCACGTACGGGAGGATCTCCAGCCGTTCCGCGGGGACGGGCTTGAGGCACCGCCCGCACGTGCCGTAACTCCCGTCCGCCACACGCGCGAACGCGGCGTCGATCTCGTCGAGCACCCGCCGTACCGAGTCCTTCTGTGCCGCAACGAACGGGTCGGACGGCTCCGTTGCGGCGTCTTCGAGCGCGTCGAGCTGTGCGAGCCGAGAGTTGCGCTCGTGTTCGAGGCGCTGACGGGCCTCGTGGGCCGTGAGGCGTTCCGGGCGGGAGCCGGGGCGGGAAGTGTCGAGCGTCATGGGGGCGGAGTCCTTTCCGCGGCCGGGTCGGGCCGGATCGGGTCGGGCCGAGTCGGGGTGCGAGCGAGGGGAGCGAGGGAGCGCGGGCCCGGCCCCGCCGCAGCGTGGCGCGCGGCAGCCGTACCGCGATCGCCGGGATCACTGAGGACGCGTCACTGAGGACGCAGCCGCGGAGTCACGGAGGCGCCGGTGGAGGAACGACCCGGTTCATGTCCTCAACACTGATCGGCCCGCGCGATGCGGGCCATCGGTCGCAGCACCCATTTCCCCGGGGCCCGAGGGTGTACGGGCCGGGGCCCCGGGCCTGCCCCGCCGCGGGATGGCACATAGTGGTGGCAACGGCACGATCGAGGAGGCTCCAGCACCGTTGTCCCTGTTCTGGCGGATCTTCGGCCTCAACGCCCTGGTGCTCGGTCTGGCCACGGCGCTGCTGCTGTGGGCGCCGGTGACCGTCTCCGTGCCGGTGCTGTTCACCGAGGCGGGAGTCCTGGTCGGCGGGCTCGCCGTCATGCTGGTCGCCAACGCCGCGCTGCTGCGGATCGCTCTGGCACCGCTCGGCAGGCTGAACCGGCTGATGACCACGGTCGATCTGCTCCGTCCCGGCCAGCGGCTGCCGGTGCACGGGCAGGGCGAAGTCGCCGAGCTGATCCGTACGTTCAACGCGATGCTCGACCGGCTGGAGGCCGAGCGCGCCACCAGCAGCGCCCGCGCGCTGTCCGCCCAGGAGTCCGAACGGCGCCGCATCGCACAGGAACTTCACGACGAGGTCGGGCAGAGCATGACCGCTGTGCTGCTGGAACTGAAGCGGGCCGCGGACCAGTCCCCGGAGCCGTTGCGCGGCGAGCTGCGGCAGGCGCAGGAGACCACACGGGAAGGCCTCGACGAGGTGCGCCGGCTCGCCCGCAGGCTGCGCCCCGGCGTGCTGGAGGACCTCGGCCTGGTCAGCGCACTGACGGCGCTGACGACCGACTTCGCCACGCACGCCGGTCTGCGGGTGGAGCGCTTCTTCGACACGGATCTGCCCGCGCTGGATCCGCAGACGGAGCTGGTGCTCTACCGCGTCGCGCAGGAGGCCATGACGAACGTCGCCCGTCACGCCGAAGCCGAACGGGTCGCGCTGAGCCTGCGCCGTACGGACGGGACGGTGGTCCTGAGCCTCGACGACGACGGCCGCGGTGTGGGCGTCTCCCCGGAGGGCGCCGGGATCCGCGGCATGCGGGAGCGCGCCCTGTTCGCCGGGGCCACGCTGGAGATCGCCTCCGGCCGCGGCAGCGGCACACGAGTACGCCTGTCGGTGCCCACGACCACGAGAACCACGAGAGGCGCAGGTCGATGACGATGCCGCGGACTCCCGCCATCCGGATCCTGCTGGCCGACGACCACCGCCTCGTACGGCGCGGTGTGCGGCTCATCCTCGACGGCGAACCGGACCTCCGGGTCGTAGCGGAGGCCGGCGACGGAGCGGAGGCCATCGAGGCCGCCCGCACCCACGAGATCGACCTGGCCGTGCTCGACGTCGCCATGCCCCGCCTGACCGGCCTTCAGGCAGCACGCGAACTGACCGCGGTCAAGCCGGGTCTCCGCGTCCTGATGCTGACGATGTACGACAACGAGCAGTACTTCTTCGAGGCGTTGAAGGCCGGGGCTTCGGGATACGTGCTGAAGTCGGTGGCCGACCGTGATCTCGTCGCCGCGTGCCGCGCGGCCATGCGCGGTGAACCGTTCGTCTACCCCGGCGCGGTCGCCGCCCTGGTGCGCAACTTCCTCGAACGCGCCCGCAACGGCGAGGAACCCGACCGCCTCATCACCTCCCGCGAGGAAGAGGTACTGAAGCTCATCGCTGAGGGCCACTCCTCCAAGGAGATCGCGGAGATGCTCTTCATCAGCGTCAAGACGGTCCAGCGGCACCGGGCGAACCTGCTGCACAAGCTCGGCCTCCGCGACCGTCTCGAACTCACCCGATACGCCATCAGGGCCGGGCTCGTCGAGCCTTGAGGGCCATGGGCCATGGCCCATGGGCCGTGTCCGGTCCCTCCGCGACCGGGCCGGTCGTGCCGTGCACGGCCGGGGGCGGCGCGCACCAGCCGCCTGCGGACACCCGCGGTGCGACCGCGTCGCGACCGCGAAGCGACCGCGGATTCCCGCTCCGCTGAGGGCGGTGTTCCGGTAAGCGCGTGCGGGTAGCGTTCCGTGCATGACCGACTCCGTGCTGTCAGCCGAGGACATCGGGAAGTTCTTCCACTCCGGCGACGGTGGTGGCGTGGGCGGTGTCGTACAGGCCCTGGACGGTGTGTCGTTGACCGTCGGGGAGGGGGAGTTCGTCTGTGTCGTGGGTCCTTCGGGGTGCGGGAAGTCGACTCTGCTGCGGATCCTCGGCGGACTGGAGGGCCCGTCCTCGGGGCGGGTCGAGCGGCGTGACGGTGGCTCGGCGGGCGGTCCGCCCGGTGTGCCGCAAGCGGCCTTCGTCTTCCAGGACTTCGGGGTGCTGCCGTGGCTTACCGTACGGTCCAATGCGGCATTCGGCCTGCGCATGGCGGGAGTTCGCCGCCGCGATGCCGAAAGGGCCGCCGAGGAGTGGCTGTTGCGGATGGACCTCGCGGCGTTCGCCGGGGCATACCCGGATCAGCTCTCCGGCGGCATGCGCCAACGCCTCGGCCTGGCAAGGGCGTTCACCACGGGCAGCCCGGTCTTGCTGATGGACGAGCCGCTCGGCGCGCTCGATCCGCAGACGCGGCGGCTGATGCAGGAGCAGCTGCTCGCGCTGTGGCAGGAGGAGCGCAAGACGGTGGTGCTGGTGACGCACTCGATCGACGAGGCGATCCTGCTGGGCGACCGGGTGCTGGTGATGTCGGCGCGGCCGGGCAGGCTGACGGACGAGTTCGAGGTGCCGTTCCCCAGGCCGCGGGATCCGGGCATCCAGGACGGCCCGGAGTTCGGGCGGCTGCGGGCGCGGGTCTGGGACGAGCTGCGCGACCAGGTGAGCGTGGGTCTGGGGACAGGGGCGGGCGCGGGCGCGGACCCCGGCCACGGTGCGGCCTCCGGCTATGGCGCGGACTCCGGCTACGGTGCCGGCTCCGGCTCCGGCTACGGCGCGGACCCGCGAGCGGGAGCGGGCGCCGCATGAGCCGCACCGGCCCGCCGCCTCCCGTGCGTAACGCCGCGTCCGCCGCCGCCCGTACGGACGTCGCCGCAGCGCACGCGGAGGCCGCACGGGCCGTCGCAGCCCGGGCCCGGCGCGGCGCGTGGCGGCGGGCGGCACTGGGCCTCGCGGTGCCCGTACTGCTGCTCGCCGCCTGGGAGTCGGCGGCGCGGGCGGGCGCGGTCGACACCGTCTTCTTCCCGGCGCCGACGCGCATCGCCGCCCGTACCGCCGCCCTCGCCTCCTCCGGCGAACTGGGCACGCACACCGCCGCGACCCTGTGGCGGCTGCTGCCCGGCTATGCGCTCGGAGCGGCGACCGGGGCGCTCGCCGGTTTCGTGATGGGGGTCTCGCGCACCCTGAGCGCCGCCTTCGGGCCGCTGTTCTCGGCGCTGTACGCCGTGCCGAAGATCGCCACGCTGCCGCTGCTCCTGCTGGTGTTCGGGCTGACCGAGACGCCGAGAGTGCTGTCGGTCGCCGTCACCGTCTTCTTCGTGCTCCAGATCAACACGGCTGCGGGCGTGCGGCAGATCGATCCGCGGCTGCTGGAGTCGGCCCGCGCGTACGGCGCTTCGGGCCTGCGGCTGCTGCGCTTCGTGCTGGTGCCCGGTGCGCTGCCGGGCGTGCTGACGGGGCTGCGTACGGCCACGGGGCTCAGCGTCGTCGTGGTGGTGGCCGTGGAGTTCGTGGCGTCGGAGCGCGGGCTGGGCTATCTGATCTGGAACTCGTGGACGCTCTTCCAGCCCGACCGGATGTACGCCGGTCTGATGTGCGTGGCGCTGCTGGGCGCGGTCTTCTCCGGGGCGGTGTCGCTGGCGGGACGGGCGGCGATGCCGTGGCGGAGCGGTCGCCGCACCGGCTCGCCGGCATCCTTCTTCCGAAAGGGATCCTCTCGGTCATGACTCGTCGTCGTACGCCGATTCGCTTGCTGTTACTGGCACTTGGCACGCTCGGCCTGGCCGCCACCGCATGTGCGGGCGGCGGCGGCCCCGGACAGGACGGTGAAGGGGGATCGGCCGGGGGTGCCGCGAGCGGGACCGTACGGGTCGCCCACGTGCCGTCCACGCTCTTCGCCCCGCTGTATCTCGCCCAGGCCAAGGGCTACTTCAAGGAGCAGGGCATCGACGTCCGGCTCCAGAAGGTGAAGGCCGGTCAGGACGCGGTGCCGCTGGCCGCGTACGGGAACGTGGAGGCGGTCGTCGCGGGCTTCTCCGCCGGTCTGTTCAACGGGGTCTCCGAGGGCTTGAAGGTGAAGGTCGCCGCGTCCATGGGCGCGTCGACCGGCGAGGACCCCTCGCCCACGGCCCTGGAGGTCTCCAAGCGCCTGGCCGACTCGGGAAAGGTCGACGACCCCGCTGATCTGCGGGGCCGCAAGGTCGCCGTCGCGGGCGGCCCCGGAGCGGCGGGCGGCTACCAACTGGACGTCATCCTGCGGAAGTCGGGCCTGAGGCTCAAGGACGTGAAGGTGGTGAACGTCCCGATCCCCGACATGCGCACCGCTCTCGCCGACGGCGGCGTGGACGCGGCGCTGCCGCCCGCGCCGTTCACCACGGCCATGGAAGAGGCAGGCGTGGCCGAGGCGTTGGCCGTACCGCCGAAGGGCACGGTCGCCACCGGCCTGATCCTCGGCAGCGACTTCGCGGGCATGGACACCTCGGCGAAGTTCCTCGCGGCTCTGCGCAAGGGCGCCGCCGACCTCCAGGGCAAGGGGAGGACGTCGCCGAAGAATGTCGGCATCCTCGCCGAGGCCACCGGCCAGGAGGCCGGCGTGCTGCGCAAGACCCCGCCCTACCAGTGGAGTCCCCGACTGACCGTGGACGAACGGCAGTTGTCGAAGCAGCAGGACGCCTACCGGGAGGCGGGGCTGCTCAAGGGGGAGCCGGTGGCGATCGAGGACATGACGCGCTGACGGTGACGGTCGGGGGCCGAAAGGTGGCTTGAAGAGCGGCTCCGAAAGGCGGGCTGCCCGGTGCGGCGGCGCGCGGGCCGCGGCGGTGGGGCCGCGCGGGGTGCGCGCCGCCGCGCGCGCTCACCCGGCTTCGCGCAGCTCCGCGACCGCCCGGTCGAAGGCGGAGTCGCGGTCGTGCTCGAACTCGCCGTGCGTGAAGACCGGTTCGGAGATGTGCGGCGGAATGCCCTTGCCGTCGAAGGTACGTCCGTCGCGGGTGCGGAACTCCTCGTTCGGGAGCAGGAAGCTCCAGCCGTTGGGCAGACGGCGCTCCATCGTGTCGGAGAAGACGCCCTGGGTGTGCTGCCCGATCCGCACGGTCCGTCCGGGACGCTCCATCAGCGCCTGGGTGAAGGTCTCGCCCGCGCTGAGGGTGGAGCCGCCGGTCAGCACGGCGACGGGCCCCGTGTACCGGGGGCGTCCGGGAGCGGGACGTACGTACGAGGGCTGGGGGCGGGTGAAGCGGCCGGGGTCGGCGGGGTCGTTGCGCGCGGCCTTGGCGTACGCGAAGTACGGGCCGCCGGTGAGCCTGGCCGCCAGCTCCAGGCCCAGGCTGTCCGAACCGCCGCCGTTGACGCGGAGGTCGAGGACGAGGCCCTTCAGGCGGGCGGTGCGCTCAGGCGTGAGCACGGCGTCGAGTGCGCGGCGCAGCTCCGCGCGGTCCGCCTCGTACGAACCGTCCTCCGTGTAGCCGGTGAAGCCGGACACGCGGAGGTAGCCGCGCCCGCCCGGCAGTCGGGCGTAGCCGATGCGGCCGCCCGCGAACTGCCGCAGCCTGCCGCCCCTCAGGTCCCGCTCCTCGATGAACTTCCGTACCTTGGCGTCGAGTTCGGGAGTCGGCATCTCGGTGCCGGGACGCACCCGGCCGAAGGTGCCGGTGTCGCCGGCGAGCACCGCCACGTGTGCGTCGTGGAGCGGCGCGACCATCTTGCGGAAGACGGCGAAGAGCCGGGCCGGGGTCGTCCTCGAATCGATGCGCGGACGCCAATGCTCGCGCACGGCGTGCCAGTCGACGCCCTTCGCCTCGAAGAACGGGTAGTTCTCCTCGAAGGTCTGCCAGAACACGTCGAAGGTGTGCACCGGGTCGTCCGGGACGTCGCGGACGCAGGCGGCGGGCAGCGCCTCGATGCGCCGCAGGCGGCGGTCGCCCGGTGAGCCGTCGATGTGCATCGACGCCCGGTCCGCGCGGGCGGCCCGGCCCGAACCCTCCGCCCGATGCGCCCGGTTCGCCTGGTCCGTACGGTGCCGGGTGGGCCGGTCCCACGGCCCCTGTTCGCGGCGCAGAGTGAAGGTCTGCCCGTCGGCGCTCTTGTAGCGGGCCGCCGCGTCGCCGCGTACGCGCTTCGACGAAGTCCCCTTCAGACAGCCCGAGTCGGTGGTCTGGTACTCGCGGACCCGGTTGTGCGCGACGGCCAGGACGGTGCCGTAGCCGTCCATGCGCCACATGCCCACGGGAGCCTCCGTAGGCCCGGCGCCCGGGCCGTGCTGCTGTGGCTGAGCGGCCTGCGCCGCGGGCAGCGCCACCCCCGCCGCGACGGCGAGCAGCGCGGCGACGGCCGTGGCCGCGCGTACCCGCCTGCCGCCGTGCCCGGTGCCGCTCTCGCCGCGGTGCCCGGTGCCGTGCCCGGTCCCGCCCTCGCCGTCGCGCCCGGTGCCGTGCCCGGCCCCCTCGGCTCCCTCGAACTGCATGCTCGTGTCTCCCCCGTCGGTCGGTGAACTGCCGTCGTAGGGACCAGGATCGACGGGGACGACGGGGCGGCGACATCCGGCGGCCCGCCGCCCGGGGGTGGGGGAAGCCCCCGGGCCGCGGGCCGCATGGGCGAGCAGCGGCGGTGGTCACGCCACGGCGCGCTCCTTGAGCAGCTCGACCACCCGGCGCGCGGTGTCGGCGCTGGACTGCGGGTTCTGCCCGGTGACCAGGTTGCCGTCGGCCACTACCTTGCTCGCCCAGGCGGGACCGGTCTCGACGATCGCGCCGAGATCGCGGAGCCTGCTCTCCACGAAGTACGGCACCGCCTCGCCGAGGCCGCCCTGCCGCTCCTCCTCGTCGGAGAAGACGGTCAGCCTGCGCCCCGCGAAGGCGAAACCGGCACCGGTGTCACGGCTCTCCCCGCTCGCACCGCTCGCGCTGAGGATGCCTGCCGGGCCGTGGCACAGCGCCGCGACGACCTTTCCCGCCCGGTCGTGGGCGATGAGGATCCGGCCGAGGTCGGCGTCGTGCGCGAGGTCCTCCATGGGGCCGTGGCCGCCGGGTACGTAGACGGCGTCGTAGTCGTCGGCCGCCACGTCGGCGAGGGCCAGCGGCTTCGCCAACTCGTCGGCCAGGGAGTCGAGATACGTGCGGAACTCCGTGGCTGCGGACTCGTCCACGCCGCCGCGTTCGTCGAGGCTGATCGCGTCCACGGTGGGCTGCGCACCGCCGGGCGTCGCGATGTCGACGTCGAAGCCCGCTTCGCGCAGCGCGCGGTGCGAGACGGCGACCTCCTCGGCCCAGTAGCCGGTGGGGTGGGTCGTGCCGTCGGCCAGTGTGAGGCGGTCGGCCGCGGAGACGACCATCAGGATCTTTGCCATGGCGGATCTTCCTTCTCTCGCTTCGTCGTCGTCGGATCCGTTGCTTGCGCAGGTGTGCGTCTGCTTGCGCAGGTGTCCGTGCGTCGCCCACCTCAACACTCGCAGCCCTCGGAATTCCTCCACTAACCTGGGCGCAGTCATCAGTTTTCTTATGGCTGCTTTTCTTATGACCGCCTTCTTGCGGCCGCCTTCTTGGGGCCGCCGCCCTGTGACTGCCGCCGGTTCGGAGGAGCGCGCATGCCGGATCTCGATCTGCTCTCGACCTTTCTGGAGATCTACCGCGGCGGTTCGATCACGGCCGCCGCCGCCCGGCGCGGAGTGAGCCAGCCCGCGGTGAGCGGCCGGCTCGCCCGCCTCGAAGAACAGATCGGCGAGCCCCTGTTCCGGCGCTCACGCCGCGGCGCCGTTCCCACCGAGCGCGCCTATGAGCTGGCCCGCCGGATCGGCACCCACCTCGACGAACTCCACGACGCGCTCGGCGCCGACGACGAGGCGGGCCGGGCACACCGCGGCACGGTGCATCTGGCGGGCCCGTCCGATCTGATGGCCCTCCGCGTCGTTCCCGCGCTCGCTCCGCTCACGGCCCGCGGCCTGCGGCTGAGGATCACTCTCGGGCTCGCGGAGGAACTGCTGGCGGCGCTCGCGGCCGCCCGCGTCGACCTCGTGGTCTCCTCGGTGCGGCCCCGCCTGGAGAACATCTCGGCGACGCCCTTCGCCGACGAGGAGTTCGTACTCGTCGGACCGCCCGCCCTCGCCCGCACGGTCGACCACGGCCACCTCGCCGAGGAGCCGGTCCGTGCGCTGGCGCATCTGCCGCTCGTGGCGTACGGGGAGGAGCTGCCCATCGTCCGCCGCTACTGGCGCAGCGAGTTCGGCCGCCGCCCGCCCAATCCCGTCGCCGTCACCGTCCCCGATCTGCGGGCTGTGCTGGCCGCGGTGGTGGCGGGCGCAGGAGTCTCCGTACTGCCGCGCTACCTGGCCGAACCGGCGATCGCCGCGGGCTCCGTGGAGACCCTGCACCAGCCCGCGGTACGCCCGCTGAACACCCTCTATCTGGCGACCCGCGGCGGCGGGCCCGCCAACCCCGCCGCGGCCGTCGTGCACCGCCAGCTCACGGAGCGCTCACGCGAGTGGGAGCTGCTCTAGGCGTTAGGCGTGCTGTTCGGGGAGGTCGGTGATCGGGAGGTCGGTGACCGGCGCCGGTCCGAACCACCGCGCGGCGGTCGCGAACCGGCCGGTGCCGGTCGTAGAGGACGGGTGCGTACGCCGACAGCCCACCCGGCCGGGGACGTTGGGCTCCGGTGCCGTTGGACCCCGGTGCCGTTGGTTCCCGGTGCCGTTGGGTCCGGTCAGGTCTCTCCGCGCGCCTGCTCGTACAGCGTGGGGTCGTGGGAGCACACGATCCGCAGGTCGGGCTCCCCGCGCCGGTACAGCTCACGCAGACGCGCGTGGTTGTCGCGCACCCGCCGCGGGCCGTGTGCCACCGCCGCCTCCATGGCCCGCAGGGAGACCGGCACGCCCCCGCTGCCGTCCAGGGTGCCCCGGTGGTAGAAGGCGTCTCCGGCGTGCAGCAGCCAGTGGGCGCCGGTGTCGACGGCCACCCCGGCGTGACCACGGGTGTGGCCGGGCAGGGCGAGGAGTACCAGGCCCGGGGCGACGGAGTCGAGTTCCCGTGCGGCGGCGAAGCCCCGCCAGGCCTCCCCGTCGGGACTGTGCTCGACCAGCCGGGGGCCGTGGGACCACTGGGCCGGCCGGAAGCGCAGTCGTTCGCGGGGTCCGGGGGAGTGGATCGCCCCTCGGGCCTCGGCCGAGGTGAGGTGGACCGACGCCCGGGGGAAGTCGGCCAGCCCTCCGGCGTGGTCCACGTCGAGGTGGGTGAGGACGATGTGCCGTACGTCCTCCCGCCGGAAGCCCAGCCGTTCGACCTGGTGGGCCGCGGTCTGCCGGGGGTCCAGGACCGGCCGGACGTAGTGGCGCACCGGTCCCAGTCTCTGGGCCGGGTCGGCGACGTCCTGGAGCCCGAAGCCGGAGTCGACCAGTACGAGCCCGCCCGCGGTCTCCAACAGCAGTACGTGGCACACCAGTTGAGCCCCGGGAGGCCGCATGGTGCCGCAGTCGAGGTGATGGACCTTCACGGCAGGTCCGCCGTGGGGGTGTCGACCAGGCCGGGGTGCGGGGGCTCCCCGGACATCCTGAGCAGCCCCCGCAGGCAGCGCACGAGCAGCGGCCAGTTGCGGGGATTCTTCCTGTCGATGCCGCCGATCAGCTGCTTCAGCATGGTGAGGCTGTCGAAGTAGACGCGCTCACAGACCAGGTTCTCCCCGGCGTCGAAGATGAAGTACGCCGTCATACGGACCCGGAAGCGGCTGCCGGTGGGCGGGATCGCGCCGAGCGGGCCCCGGTGGGTGCCCATCAGCCAGAACTCGACGATCACGGCGTCGTCGCTGTGCCGCAGGGCGATGATCTCGTGGTCCTGGTCGGGGAAGGCGATCCGGGTGTCGTGGTAGTACCCGCGGACCTCGCCGTCCCCGTCGTGGACGGTCATGGTCGGTATCAGCTCGTAGTGCGGGTGCGGGAAGGTCGACAGGACCTGGTCCCAGTCCTGGCGCACCTCGTCGTGGAAGTGGTCCAGCACCAGCTTCTGGCGGGCCGCGCGAAGGGCCTCGGTGGTCATCGGGTCTGCCTCGGTTTCGTGGGGGGAGCGGGCATCGGGACGGTGGGGTCGCCGTGCCGGGCCGAAGGGGCCCAGAGTGTACGGGAGTTGGCGGGGGTGCCTGTTGACCAGGGGTTCGCGCGGACGGAGTCGGCGATCAGCGCCGGGGTTCGGTGCGGGCGTCACAGCAGCCGTACGCGGATCCCCGCACCGGCGGCGTCCGAGCGCTCTCCCGTGCTTGGCTCCCCGTCCTCAGCCCCTGCGTCCTCAGCCTTCGCTTCCTGAGCGTTCGCGACCTGAGCGTTCGCGATCTCGGCCCTCGCGCCGCTCGATCAGCACCGCGAGTCCGTCGAGGATGCGTTCCAGGCCGAACTCCCATGCCTGGTCCATCTCTTCGCGCCGCTCCGCCGCCGACCCGAGGGCCGCCGCCAGGGCGGGACAGCGGTCGCCCTGTGCCTGGATCAGCTCCGTCAGCACGGTGCTCAGCTCGCCCTCCTGGCTCGCCCCGGGCGTCGACGCACGCGCCTGCTCGCTGATGCTGCGGGCGTGACCGACCAACAGCACCGCCGCGTCCAGGCGTTCGGCACCGCTCAGCGGGGTGCCGCCGAGGGCGGCGACGGGGCGCTCCATCCAGCTGAGCTCCGAGGGGCCGATGGGACGCGCCCCGACGGTGCCGTCGAGCACCCACGGGTGACGCTGGAAGACGGCGATCAACTCCTGTGCCCACGCGGTCAGTTGGGCCCTCCAGCCGCCACAGGGGCCGCCGCCCTCCGGATAGGGGCCGATGGCGGCGTCCACCATCAGTGCGACCAGTTCGCTCTTGCCCGGCACGTACCGGTACAGCGCCATCTTGGTGACGCCGAGACCTGCCGCGACGCGCTGCATCGAGACGGCCGCCAGGCCCTCGGCCCCGGCCACGTCGATACCGGCGCGCGCGATGTCGCCGAGGTCGAGTCCCGGTCTGGGGCCGCGTCCACGGGTGCGCGGGGAGCCCCACAGCAGCCGCGCCGTCTCGGCGTGCGAGCGGCGTGCGCCGGGCCCGCCCCGGCCTTCACCGCTCGCCCCGGCGCCCCCGGCCCCGGCGCCCCCGGCCCCGTCGGCCCTGGCCCGGCCGTCCCCGCTCCCGTCGCTCCCGCCCATGCGCTCCGCTCATCAGGTCTCTTCGACGCCAAAACCGTGTCCATGGTACACAGTTGATTAACCGTGTCCGCCGGATACGGTTTCTTTAGGAGGGGGAAGGCCATGAACAAGGCCGGGAACAGGACGGTCCTCATCTCGGGCGCGAGCATCGCCGGGCCGGCGCTGGCCTACTGGCTGCGCGAGTACGGTTTCGAGCCCACCGTCGTCGAGCTGGCTCCGGCGCTCCGCGGCGGCGGCCAGGCCGTGGACTTCCGCGGCGATACGCACTTCACCGTGCTGCAACGCATGGGCGTACTGCCCGAGTTGCGCCGCATCCGGACCGCCGGGAGCCCGATCCGGTTCGTCGACGAGGGCGGCAGGACGCTGCTGGACCTGCCCTCCGATTTCGCGGGCGGCGATCTGGAGGTGCTGAGGGGCGACTTGGCGAAAGTGCTCTACGAACACAGCCTGCCCGGCACCGAGTACGTCTTCGGCGACACGATCACCCGGCTCACCGAGACCGCCTCCGGGGTGCGGGCGGAGTTCCGGCACGGCCCGGAACGGGAGTTCGGCCTGGTCATCGGTGCGGACGGGCTGCACTCACAGGTGCGCCGGCTGGCGTTCGGGCCCGAGGAGCAGTACGTGCGCCACCTCGGCTACTACGTCGCCGTATGGCAGCTCGCCAACAGCTGGGGCGTGACGCACGGTTCGCTGGCGCACAACCAGCCGGGCCGCATGGCCGCCGTCGCCGCCGACCACCGCGACCCCCGGCGGGCCGGTGCCATGGCGATGTTCGCCTCGCCCCGGCTGGACTACGACCGCCGGGACCCCTCGCAGCACAGGAGGATCATCAACGACGCGCTCTCCGGCATGGGTTGGGAGGTCCCGCGGATCCTGGACTCCCTTGGCACGTGCTCCCCGGCTTCCACGACTTCCCCGGCCTCACCGTCTTCCCCGGCCTCCCCGGCCTCCCCGGCCTCCCCGGCCTCCCCGGCCGCCCCGGACGAGGCGCCCGGACCCGAGCTGTACTTCGACTCGATCAGCAGGTCGGAGGTGCCGCACTGGTCCAAGGGCCGCATCGCCCTGCTCGGGGACGCGGCCTGCGGCGCCGCCATCGGCGGGATGGGCACGGGCAGCGCGATCGTCGCCGCATATGTTCTGGCGGGAGAGCTCGCCCGCGCGGACGGCGACCACCGTGCCGCCTTCGACCGGTACGAGAGCAGGCTGCGTTCCTATGCGAGGGGCTGCCGCCAAGGGGGCGCCCGCGTGGGCAAGTTCCTCGCCCCGCGCACCCGCGCGGGCATGCGCTTCCGCAACGCCCTGCTCTCCAGGCCGGTCTTCATGGGCGCGATGATCAGCGTGGGCAAGAAGGTCAGCAGCACCGTCGAACTGCCCGACTACGCCGCCGGACCGGGCGCCGTCCACCACTGAGACCCCCGCACGACGGCGGGCCCCCACGACGGACGCCCGTTCACGAAGTCCCGTACGGCGGAGGCCCGTTCAGGAAATCCCGCACGACGGAAGCCCGTTCACGAACGCTCCCGTACACGAGGCCCGTACGGCGAAGCCCCGTACGGCGAAGGTCCCGGAAGGCGCTGAGCCTTCCGGGACCTTCTCGTGAGCAGCCGTGCACGGCCGTACGGCCGGACCGTCAGGCCGTGACCTGGTCGGCGTCCTCCGGATCGGCCGACGTGCCGCCGTTCACCGGAGCCTCCAACTCGGCTTCCTCCGCCGCCTCCTGGGCCTCCGTCTCACGCTGGCCCGGGATCTCGTTCGTACGGCGCTCCACCCGCTCGTTACGGGCGACCGTGGCCTCGCACAGCGCGATGACGGCCTGGTTGAAGCGCGTCATCGACGGCGGTTCCGCCGGGCCGAGTAGGTGGACCTTCAGCTCCGCACGCGCCTCGGCGAGGGTGTCCTTCTCCGGGTCCCGCACGGTCTCCAGCAGCGCCGGGATCTCCTTCGCCTCGGGCGAGAGGATCGCCGCCGCCCGCACGGTCGGGAAGCCCGCCCGGAACTCGTCCGCGCTCAGGCCGCTGGTGTTGGCCACGGCGTAGGGCTTCTCGCTCGTCAGGTAGTCCGAGACGACGGACGAGACGTCGGAGATCAGCAGGTCGGACTGGTTGAAGCAGGTGTAGATCCCCGGCCGCGGACCGGTGATGATCTGGTGCTCCCACTCCGGGAACGAGGCCCAGTTGGCGGCCTCCCACTCGGCCGTCGCCGCCGCGACCCGCTCCGCGCGGTCCGCCTCCGGCGTGGACTGGAGCATCATCTTCTCCACCTCGTCCGCGCCACGGCGGAAGGCGGTGGTGGTCAGCTCGTCCAACTGCCGTGCGCAGCGCTCCAGTTCGGCCGCGGCCTCGGGGCCGGGACGCTCCCCGGAGCGCCTGGAGTTGGCCTCGGTGATCATCTCCTGGATGCGGGCGTTGGCGGCGCCCGCGCGCGGGTCGACGGATCCCGTCATCGGGTGCGGCTTGTACAGCAGCCGCACGCCCGGGTCCTCCAGCAGCGCGCGGACGATGTTCTCGCCGGCGAGGATGACCGAGGTGTTGCCCGGGTCGTTCGTCCAGCCCTCCCAGGTGGGGGCGTACAGCACGGTGGTGTACGCGCCCTTCGGCGGGCCCGAGGACGGCTCGATCGGGGAGAGCTGCGGGCGGCCCACCTCGACCACGTCGCGGTCGTCGACGCCGATGTCGGCGAGCTGGTAGCGCTCGCGGGCGGCGGGGCCCGCGACCCAGACCTCGTCGTAGGCCTTCGCGTACGGGTTGCAGGAGGAGAGCTTGTCGCTCTCCCCGTGGTTGATGAAGGAGTGCTTGACGGTGGGGATGCGCAGCACCTGCGAGGTCTTGCCGGAGTTCGCCGGGTGCAGCATCACCTTCAGCGTCGAGTGCTCCAGGTGCATCAGGTGCGCGACCTTCGGGATGCAGATGATCGGGACGTCGGTGGCGTCGATCTTCTGCACCATGAAGCGCTCGCGCAGCACGATGATGGGGTTGCCGTCGAGCTCGGCGAGCGTGGAGAGCCACATGTTCGCCTGGTACGCGGAGGTCGTGCCGCCCGAGAAGTACATGCCCACCGTCGGCTTGTACTTGGCGAGCCAGCGGTCCAGCCACTCCAGCGTCTGCTGCTCGTTCGCGTGGCGCTTCTTCGGCAGCATCCAGGTGCCCAGGTAGACGGCGCCGCCCAGGGACAGCGCGACGCTCAGGCCGAGGCCGACGATGCCCCAGACCTCGTCATCGAGGCCCGCGGTCAGCATCAGGCCGACCGTGCCGGGGATCGAGAAGCGCAGCAGACGGCGGCTTGGCTGCCGGGCCAGCAGACGCGGCGGCGAGATGGTTAGCCGCAGGTCGGACGCGTCGATGTTGCGCGTGAGGATCGGCAGCGTACGGCTGCGGCGCACGAACTGGGCGACGCCCTGGCAGAGGAAGTGCGCGGCGTACGCGACGAGCAGCAGAAGCGTCAGGGGGCGCTCGATGTCCGGCGGCACGTCGGGGATGCGGACCAGGCCGATGACGATCAGCATGTCGCGCAGCAGCTGGCGTGTGGTGACGTCGAAGCGGACCTTGCCGAGCAGGGCGAGCAGACCGGGCTGCCTGTGCGTGAGATAGATGTCGAGCGAGATCCCCGCCAATGAGGCGACGATGAAGACGGGCACGTTCGGCAGCAGCGCGCCCGCGAGCTGCGCGGCGTAGAAGACCGTCAGCGCGAGCAGCGCCGTCAGCTGGACGGCGCGTCGGGGGGAGAGACCGGCAGAGGGCACGGGACTGGACTCCTGGCAGGAGATCGAGGGTCGGGCTGGAAACCGGCCGGTGGGGGTGGCGGCCGTGGTCGACCACTGACCGTATGCCGGGCACAGGGCCGGTGACAATCTGCGTCGGGGTGTCCTGAGGTGATACGCGGACAAAGGTCATTATCCCCCCCCGTCCACTGGTCGGAACGGACGAGCGGCGTGGAAGGGCACTCCCGTAGATTGCGGAGCGGGCCCGCGCGATGGGGCGGAGCGGCAGGCCGAAAACGTACGGGACGCCCGTGACGCAAGGGAATCCGGCGGACTCACGGATGCCGGTCCCAGGGGAGCTTCCAGGAAGACGGGAGGCTCCGGGACCTGCCGGACGTACCCGAAGCGAACGGGAACGAGAACGGGAACGAGAACGGGAACGGGAAAGCACAGGCGTGACAGAAGGAACAGACGGGCGGCGGGACGTGAGCGGCGGCACGGCGGCAGGACCGGGTCCCGGCCCGGGTCCGGGTCCGGGTCCGGGTCCGGCGGAGCCGTGGGAGCCCGGCACGGACGCCGGACGTGAGGAGCGGGTGCGGGCCGACGTGGCGGACGCCCGGCGCATCGTCGTCAAGGTCGGCTCCTCCTCCCTCACCACGGCCGCGGGCGGTCTCGACGCGGACCGTGTCGACGCCCTCGTCGACGTACTGGCCAAGCACGCCGCGGCGGACGGCGGCGGCCCGAGGGGCCGGAGCGGCTCGGGAGGCGGCGCACCGCAGCGGGAGATCGTGCTGGTCTCCTCCGGCGCCATCGCCGCCGGCCTCGCACCGCTGGGTCTGCCGAAGCGGCCCCGCGACCTCGCGCGCCAGCAGGCCGCCGCGAGCGTCGGACAGGGGCTGCTGGTCGCCCGCTACACCGCGTCGTTCGCGCGCTACGGGCGCCGAGTCGGCCAGGTGCTGCTCACCTCCGACGACACCAGCCGCCGCGCGCACTACCGCAACGCGTACCGCACCCTGGAGCAGCTGCTCGCGATGGGCGCCGTGCCCGTCGTCAACGAGAACGACACCGTCGCCACGGAGGAGATCCGCTTCGGCGACAACGACCGTCTCGCCGCGCTCGTCGCCCATCTCGTACGGGCGGACCTGCTGGTGCTGCTCTCCGACGTCGACGGCCTCTACGACGGCGATCCCGCGTCCCCCGGCACCTCCCGGATCACCGAGGTCACGAGTCCCCGCGATCTGGACGGCGTGGAGATCGGCAGTGCGGGCAGCGCGGGCGTCGGCAGCGGCGGCATGGTGACCAAGGTGGAGGCCGCGCGCATCGCCGCGGCGGCGGGAGTCCCGGTGGTGCTGGCCTCGGCCACGCACGCGGCGGACGCGCTCGCGGGCCGCCGCACCGGCACGTACTTCCACCGCACGGGCCGCCGCGCCGCCGGCCGGCTGCTGTGGCTGGCGCACGCGTCGACGCCGCGGGGTGCGCTGACGCTGGACGACGGCGCAGTACGGGCCGTGGTGCAGCGGCGGATGTCGCTGCTGGCGGCCGGAATCGCGGGCGTCGAGGGCGAGTTCGCGGCCGGCGACCCCGTCGAGCTGCGCGACGAGCGGGGCGTCGCAGTGGCCCGCGGCCTGGTCAATTTCGACGCCAAGGAGATCCCGCAGCTGCTGGGCCGCTCCACGCCGGAGCTGGCGCGCGAACTGGGGCCCGCGTACGAGCGGGAGATCGTGCACCGGGACGACCTGGTGCTTCTCGACTCCTGAGCGTGCGCTCGGCAGTCGGCGGCGACTCCGCCCGGCGGTGCGGCAACAGGACCGGAACATGGGCCGGAACGGGGCCGGAACATGGGCCGGAACGAGGGCCGGAGAAGGGGAACGGAAAGCGGGCCCCCAACTCACGGGTAGCCGCCCGCAAACGGGGCACGCGCACCCCTACGGCAGCGCTCGGGTGCGGACGCACGCCCTCGGTCCGCACCCCGCGTGAATGGTTCGTGCAGAGGACGGGGGAGTGGTGTCCGAACCGTCATCGCCTCGCGGAAAAGACAAGCCTTTCCGCGGAGACCTTCCGGAAAACGGCCACGCGGCCGGTCCCGGGCTGGTCAACTTTGTACAGGGGGTCGTGCGGCAGGCCGACGGCGCCCGGACTCTGAGCATCTCACCGGACGAGGAGGCCAACCGTGAGACGGCTGGTCAGCGTTGACACCGAGCAGCGGGCCGAATCACGTACGGGCGGCGCGGATGCGGACAGGCGCGACCACGCCCGGCTGTGGCACATCACGCTGAGCGTCGCCGGCAAGGAGGCCCCCCTCAAGGAGGTGCGGCGGGCCCTGGAGCAGCTCGCCTACGACCACCCCTTTCTGCTGAACAGCCGGTACGCGAACGATCACGCCGAGATCCGCTACTGGGAAGAGGCCCGAGACCTGCACGACGCCGCCGCCGTCGCCCTGCGGCTGTGGGGCGAGCACCGTACGTCGGCGAAGCTGCCTCCGTGGGAGATCGTCGGCCTGGAGGTCATCGGCCGCGCGACGTATCAGCAGCGGGTGGCCGAGGGGTACGGCCCGCCGCCCGCAGCGTCGATGGGCGTCCACCCCTTCTGACCGAGGTCTCCGGGCCCTTCTGACCGAGGCGCCCCTTGGCCGGGGCCCTCTCCGGCCGGGTCCGGTTCCCGTCCGGGTCGAGTTCGGTCCCGCAGCCCGCCCCTCCCGCCGGGGCATCCCTCCGGCCCCGCCCGGCTCTCGTCCAGGGCCGCGCTCCCGCCTGCGCCTCGCCCCCGGCCGGGCCCCGCTCTCGTCCGGGGCCCGCTCTCGTCCGGGGCCCGTCCCGCACCCTGGGACGGCACGCCGTCCGTGACCCGCCCGTCGTTAAGCTCGGGACCATGAGCGCACCGCAGAATTCGCCCGTCACCGAGACCGCCCGCCGCGCCAAGGAGGCCGCCGCCGAGCTCGCCCCGCTGCCGCGCACGGTCCGCGACGCGGCCCTGCTCGCGGTCGCCGACGCGCTCACCGCCCGCACCGACGAGATCGTCGCCGCCAACGCGGCCGACGTGGACAAGGCCCGCGCCGCCGGCACCCCGGACGCCATCGTGGACCGGCTCACGCTCACCCCCGAGCGCATCGCGGCCATCGCCTCCGACGTGCGCGACGTCGTGGCCCTCCCCGACCCCGTCGGCGAGGTCCTGCGCGGCTCGACGCTGCCCAACGGGCTCGAACTGCGCCAGATCCGCGTGCCCCTCGGGGTCGTCGGCATCATCTACGAGGCACGCCCCAACGTCACCGTCGACGCCGCCGCGCTGTGCCTGAAGTCCGGCAACGCCGTGCTGCTGCGCGGCTCCTCGTCCGCGTACGCCTCCAACGGCGCGCTCGTCGAGGTGCTGCGCGACGCCGTCGCGGGCGCCGGAGTGCCCGCCGACGCCGTGCAGCTCGTGCCCGGCGAGAGCCGCGACAGCGTCCGCGAACTCATGCGCGCACGCGGCCTGGTGGACGTGCTGATCCCGCGCGGCGGCGCCTCGCTGATCCGCTCCGTGGTCGAGGAGTCCACCGTCCCCGTCATCGAGACCGGCGTGGGCAACTGCCACGTGTACGTCGACGAGGCCGCCGACATCGACACGGCCCTCGCCGTCCTCGTCAACTCCAAGGCGCAGCGCCCCAGCGTCTGCAACGCCGCCGAGACCGTGCTCGTACACGAAGGAGTGGCGGGGGAGTTCCTGCCGCGCGCGGTGGCGGCCCTCGCCGAGGCAGGCGTGACGGTGCACGGCGACGAGGCGTGGCAGAAGGCGGGCCCGGAGGTCGTTCCGGCGACGGAGGAGGACTGGGGCACCGAGTACCTCTCGTACGACATCGCCGCGGCCGTCGTGCCGTCACTGGACGCCGCGGTACGGCACATCCGCGAGTGGACCTCGGGCCACACGGAGGCGATCGTCACCCGCGACACCGCCGCGGCCCGCCGGTTCACCGCGCTCGTCGACTCGACGGCCGTGATGGTCAACGCGTCGACGCGCTTCACCGACGGCGGCCAGTTCGGATTCGGAGCGGAGATCGGCATCTCCACGCAGAAGCTGCACGCGCGCGGCCCGATGGGCCTGCCGGAGCTCACGTCGACGAAGTACGTGGTGACCGGGGACGGCCACACGCGCTGAGCGGCGGCGGACACGGGACCGCCCACGGCGGTCCGCCGGGACCGGGCCCCCGCACCTCGTGGGGACAGGCAAGGGCACAAGTGCGCCCCGGCGGCCTGCGGTTATTGCTCTTGTGATGGAATCCCGCTTCTCCCTGCCCTTATTGACCGCAAAGGTCTACGCTGACAGCGTGCCGGACGACGTGGGGGGCCTGCCGTTCCCGGACGGTGACGAGCCCGAGTACCACTACGGGGCCGCGGACGAGGAGTTCGCCGCCCTGGTGCTCGACGAGGACTTCGTACGGTCAGCACCCGTGCACGAGCCCACCGCCGTGGAACGCATATTGGCGGCCGCCCAGTCGCATCCCGAGAGCGAGACCGCCCGCGGCTTCGAGGACGGCTACGGCTACGGGCCGGGCGCGGACGGCGAGTTCGGCTTCGGCGACGACCCCGGCGGCCACGAGGGCCACGAGGGCCCGGAACGCCTGGACGGCCTGGCCGGGCCGGAGGAAGCGGACGACGAGGACGACGACGAAGGCCGGTTCGACCGCTCCGACTACACCGAGTACCTGGAGCCGGGCGACGGCGAGGAGTACGACCACTACGAGTCCCACGGGCCGGGCCGGTATGAGCCGTACGGCCCGTACGATCACAACTCCTTCGGGGACACCGGGCGTTGGACCGCGTACCAGTACGGCCGCTTCGCCCCCTTCGACCAGTACGACCAGTACGGGCAGTACATCCGCTTCGGTCCCGGGCGCCGCTACGACCCCCGTTTCGACCTCGGCGAGGAGCACGGCTCCGACTTCCGCAGGCCGCGCCCCGCACACGCCAGGCACGGCGCCTCCACGCACCGCCGCCCCTACCGCGGTCACGCCCGCTGGCAGCGGCCCGTGGCGTGGCTGCTCGCCCTGGTGATGGGCATCGGCATGGTCGCCCTCGCGCTCGGCGCCGTGTACCGCGGTACGTCGCAGCAGCGCCAGGACCCCACACCGCCGCCCGCGACGACGGGCGTCGACTCCTCGGGCAAGGGGCACGAGGGAGCACAGCAGCGGCTGCCGGGCATCCCGGTGCAGCCGGGCACCGGCTGACCGCCCGCCCCCCCGGACCGCTGGACGGTCCGTACGCCGGAAGATCGCGGTCCGTACGCCGGAAGACCGCTGGAGCCGCCCGTTCCGCCCCGTTCGCGGTCACGTTCACGCTGCTCACGAAGGCGGGCGCGGCCCTCGCGCGAAGCGCCGAATGCGGCCCGTACGGTCACGGTCTCTTCACGTCACGGCGACGAGTCGTTCACGAACACGCGAATCGGTCGGTTTACCCCCGCACCGAAGCGTTTACGGACGGCCGGGCGGACCTACTCTGTTGGTATGGCCGGGCGAGGCAATCCCCCAGAGGGAACACCCGACGACGCCTCCGGGGGCGACGACGAGTATCGCGACGACTATCGATCCGTCGTCTTCGACGAGTCCTTCATCAAGGCTGCCCGGCTACAGGAGTTCTCCGCGCGCGAGCGCATGGAGGACGAGGGTCACGCAGCCGTGCGCAACCGCTCCTACCCGCTCGCCGGGGACGCCGCCGACGCCGAGCTGAACACGCCCTACGGACGGGAGTCCATCACCGCCTCGCGCCAGGGCATCGTCCTGGTGCTGCTGATCGTCCTCGCCTTCGGCACGGCGATCTACATGGGCATCCGCAACCCGTACCAGGCACCGGCCGACCCGCCTCCCGAACCGATGCGCAACGCCCTGCTGCCGCTCGCCCCCCGCGACGAGGTGCCCGGCGGCACCCCCGACGACCTCTACAAGCACAGCCCTGCCGCCCATTTCCGTGCCGGGGCCGACGGCGTGACGCTGCCGCCCGCGCGGCGCACTCGGCACTTCTCCGAGAGCCAGGTGCTGTCCGCGCTGACGGCCGCCAAGGAGTACGTCGTCACCAGCTCGCTCGACCCGTCCGTGCTCAGCGGCAACGCCGTCCGCGACGTGCGGATAATGCTCGACCCGGCGCAGCAGGAGCAGTTCGACCAGAGCACCGACCATCCGCGCAACGACGGCCGGCACTCCGCGACCGGCTGGATGGTCCGCTTCGACCCGTCGAAGACGACGCTCGCCGACTCCCGGATCCGCGTCAACGGCGCGATGACGGTGCAGGAATCGGGAGCGGACGCGCTGGAGGTCGTCGCCGACCACGCCTTCGTGTACGCGGTGCGGGCCACCGAGGAGGGCGACGGCAAGCAGGCCGAGGCGAAGTCCTCCCTGTTCACCGTGCGGCGCGAAGTGCGCTTCCAGATCGACCGCGAGGACCTCCGGCGGCAGCAACTGAGGGTGCAGCAGGTGTCGATGCGGGCCGGGCCGCTGCCCTGCTCCGCCGACATGTCGGACGCGCTGGAGCCGCTGCTCGCCGGTGAGAAGGCCAAGGACGACAGCGCGGCGGGCACCGACCCGTACGCGCGCGGACGGTCGTCGGCCTCCCTGTGCGGTGTGCTCTCCAGCAGCTCACAGCCGAGCCCGGCGGCGAAGGACAGCTAGCGCTCCGGTCCGGTCGGTCCGTCCGGCGGGTGCCGGAGCGGGCGGCCGGTACGCGGGTACGTACTCCCTCGTGCCGGGCTCGTGCGGGCGGATGTGCGGCGTGCCGTGGTCGCCGCCTGGGCGGCGCCGCTCTCAGGCCGAACTGCCGCTCCCCGTGCTGCCGTTGCCGTTTGCGCCGCCGCCGCCGCTGTCGCCGGAACCGGAGCCGGAGCCGGAGCCGGAGCCGGAACCGGAGCCCGATCCGGGCCCGTCGCCGCCGGCGTTCCTTCCGGTGAAGGTGTCGCGCAGCTTGCCGCCCAGGTCGCCCGCGCCGCCGGCGATGTCGCGTACGAGACCCATCAGCGGGTCCTTGCTGTTCTTGAACGACTCGGTGTAGTGGCCCGCCGACTGCTTGAACGACTCGGAGACCGAGGTCTGCTTGTCGTCCTCACGCTTGTCGTAGTGGCCGTCCATGATGCGCTGGTAGTCGCGGCTCTCGGCCCACTTCTTCAGCTCCGCGGCGCGCACCGCTGTGAAGGGGTGGCTCCGTGGCAGCACGTTCATGATCTTCAGTACGGAGTCCCGGATGTCGCCGCCCGACTCGTACTCCTCGGCCTGCGCGAGGAAGGAGTCGACGTTCATCTCGTGCAGGTGGTTGCCGCCCGCGAGCTTCATCAGAGCGCGCAGCGAGGCGTTCAGGTCCTGCCCGACGAGCAGCCCCGCACGGTCAGCCGACAGCTCCGACTTGCGGAACCACTCGCGCAGCGCCGTCACTATCGCCATGATCGCGACGTTCCCGAGCGGGATCCAGGCGACCTTGAGGGCGAGGTTGGTCAGGAACAGCAGGATCGTGCGGTAGACGGCGTGGCCCGAGAGGGCGTGGCCCACCTCGTGGCCGATGACCGCGCGCATCTCCTCCTCGTCGAGCAGCTCGACGAGGCCGGTGGTGAGGACGATGACGGGAGCGTCGAGGCCGATGCACATGGCGTTCGGCTTCGGGTCCTGACTCACGTACATCGGCGGGACCTTCTCCAGGTCCAGTATGTAACAGGCGTCCCGCAGCATCGAGTTGAGGTGCGCGAACTGCTCGTCGTTGACGCGTACCGAGTTGGCGAGGAAGAGCAGCCGGAGGCTGCGCTCCGTCACCAGTCCGCTCAGTGCCTTGAAGACCGAGTCGAAACCGCTGAGTTTGCGCAACGCGACGAGCGCCGAGCGGTCCGAGGGATGTTCGTAGGTCCGGGAGGAGATCCCCGGGAAGCGGCGCCGGTTGCGGCCGGGCAGCCGCTCGGTGCCTGCGTTGTCGCTCATCGCGTTCCCCCTGTCGCTTTCATCACCGTTCACGGTGGGTCGAGTTCAGCCTAGGCGCTCGGAACCGGATGCCCGGGGCGAACGCGTCCGGTAGGGACCCGGACGTGGGGAGGAGACGTCACAGGGGCCCCGGAGGGTTGCGTTACTGAGGAGAACGCCGGAGAACGACGGAGAACGCCGCAGAACGCCGGTGAACCAAGCGGAATCGGGGGGATCCGGGGAGGATCGGGAGGAGGAAGTGCGAAGCCGGGACGACGAGTCGGGGCCAACGAGGCCGGCGCAAGCGAGAGGTGGCGTGAGCGCGCGGAAGGGCCCCGCTTACGATGTCCAGCACACGACGTACTGTCCGGCCCACACGTGGATAGGTCCTGCCGACGATGATGCTTCCCAGCGCCGCACACCACGCCTTCGCCACCCTGGCCTCCGAGGGCAGCGAGCACTCCGAGCACGACCCGGTGCTCCCCTTCATCACCGGCGGCGGTGCCCTGCTGGCCCTGCTCCTGCTGCTGTGGATCACCACCCGCTTCAACCGGGACCGCTGACCCCGGAGCACGCCGGGCACGAGCGGGAGCACGCCGGGCGCGGGCGCCGCGTCGTCGCCGTAAGCGGTGCTCCGCGGGCACGCCCGCCGGGGCGTCCGCCCGTGCCGTCCGGCGGGTCCTCCGCGTCGTACAGGCGGAGCAGCGGAGCGAGGGCCGAGGGGATAAGGTCGGCGGGCATGGGAGAGGACATAGTGCCCGGCACCGGCAAGCGGCGGCTGGGAGTGATGGGCGGGACGTTCGACCCGGTCCACCACGGGCACCTCGTCGCCGCGAGCGAGGTGGCCACGCGTTTCCACCTCGACGAGGTGGTCTTCGTGCCCACCGGGCAGCCGTGGCAGAAGACCCACCAGCAGGTCTCGCCCGCCGAGGACCGCTATCTGATGACGGTCATCGCCACGGCCTCCAACCCGCAGTTCTCCGTCAGCCGCATCGACATCGACCGCGGCGGCCGTACGTACACCATCGACACCCTGCGTGATCTGCGGGCCGCCAACCCGGACACCGACCTCTTCTTCATCACCGGTGCCGACGCCCTCGCCCAGATCCTCGGCTGGCGCGACGCCGACGAACTCTTCTCCCTCGCCCACTTCATCGGCGCCACCCGCCCCGGTCACACCCTGACCGACCCGGGCCTGCCGGACGGCGGGGTCTCGCTCGTGGAGGTGCCGGCGCTGGCCATCTCCTCCACGGACTGCCGCGCACGGGTGCGCAGGGGCGACCCCGTCTGGTATCTGGTGCCGGACGGTGTGGTGCGCTACATCAACAAGCGGGGGCTGTACGGGGAGGAGGCGCCCCAGTCATGAACGAGCGCTACGGCTACGACCCGTACGGACAGGGGCAGGGCGCCCAGCCCGAGCAGCAGCCCCGGTTCCTCGGCTACGACGAGTACGGGCAGCCCGTGTACGGCTACGAGGACGGCGGACCGCAAGGGACGCGGCAGCAGCCCGGACAGCAGCCAGGGCAGCAGACACCGCAGCCGCCCCAGCAGCCGCCCCAGCAGCCGCCCCAGTCACAGCAGTCCGAGCCGCAGGGGTACGGATACGACGCCTCCGGCGGCTACGGGAACTCCGGCCGCTACGAGACCTACGACGGCTACGGCACGTACGGGCAGCAGGCCCCGCAGGCACAGCAGGCCCCCGCTCCGGCACAGCAGCCCCAGCAGCACCAGGGCCAGCACCAGTCCCAGCAGCAGTGGATCCCCCAGCAGGACGCGCAGCAGCAGCCGTCCGCCCCCGGTGCCCGCGCGGGAGTCCCGGGCGGGCCCGGCCAGGGCGGCGCCGCCGGTCAGGGCGGCGACGGATACCACACGGAGGAGTTCTCCTTCGTGGAGGAGAACACCGACGACTCCGAAGACGTCATCGACTGGCTCAAGTTCAGCGAGAGCCGCACCGAGCGCCGCGAGGAGGCCAAGCGCCGCGGCCGCAACCGCGTGGTCACCCTCGTCGTGGCCCTCGTCATGATCGCCGCGGGCGGTCTCGGATACCTCTGGTACGCGGGCAAGCTGCCCGGCCTCGGCGAGGGCAAGGGCGGTGCTGCCACGGCGGCGGGCCAGCAGCGCGACGTGATCGTCGTACATCTGCGCTCACTTGACGGCGGCGGCAGCTCCACGGCCCTGCTCGTCGACAACGCCGACGCCAAGCGCGGCAACACCGTGCTGCTCCCCAACTCCCTTGCCGTCTCAGGCGAGAACGGCACCACGACCACCCTCGCCAAGGCCGTCGAGGACGAGGGCACGGCCGCCACCAGGGACGCCCTCGGCACGCTGCTGGGCGCCGACATCAAGGGCAGCTGGCGCCTGGACACCCCGTACCTGGAGAACCTCGTCGAGCTGGTGGGCGGCGTCAAGGTCGACGCGAACGCCACCGTGCCCGGCGAGAAGAAGGGCGACAAGCCGCTCGTAGAGCGCGGCAAGGCCCAGGTCCTGGACGGGCGCGCGGCCGTCGCCTACGCCACGTACCGCGGCAGGGGCGAGCCGCAGACCCGCCAGCTGGAGCGCTTCGGCGAGGTCATGCACCAGACGCTGCGGAAGCTCTCCAGCGACTCCAAGTCGGCGACCAAGACCGTCGAGACCCTCGGCCAGATCCCGGACCCGTCGCTGCCCGAGCCGGAGCTGGGAGCCTCGCTGGCGAAGCTGGCGAGCCAGGCCAAGGACGGCTCGTACCGGACGCAGGTGCTGCCGGTCAGGGCCAACGGCACGCTCAGCCCGAGCACGAGCGACGGCCTGGTGAAGCAGGTGCTGGGCGGCACGGTCAAGAACACCGACCCGGACGCGGCGCCCAGGGTGAAGATCGTCAACGCCAGCGGCGACCGCGGCAGCGACGACTCCGCCTCCGCCGACCTCGTCAACAGCGGCTACACCGTGGTCAAGGGCGGCGCCGGCAGCAAGGCGCAGGCCCGCTCCCAGGTGACGTACGCCGACGGCAAGTACAAGGCCAAGGCGGACGAAGTGGCCAAGACGCTCGGACTGCCGGGCAGCGCGGTCAGCAAGGGCAAGGGCGCGGCGAACGCCGATGTGACGGTCGTGCTGGGCAGGGACTACAAGGAGTGAGAGCCCGCGGGCAGGCGTGAGATCCTGGTCCCTGACACGCATACGTACATACGACCGGCGTACCCGGCGGCCCGGCACGGCTGTCAGGTGCGGCCGTCGGATGTGACCTCCGCCTCCGATTCGAAAGCCTTGCCTGTGACCGTCACGGACCGTTCCACCGAGCTGATCGAGGCCGCCGCCCAGGCCGCGGCGGACAAGCTCGCGCACGACATCGTCGCCTACGACGTCAGCGACGTCCTCGCCATCACCGACGCCTTCCTGCTGGCCTCCGCGCCCAACGACCGGCAGGTCAAAGCCATCGTCGACGAGATCGAGGAGCGGCTGCTGAAGGAGCAGGGCGTCAAGCCCGCCCGCCGCGAGGGCGAGCGGGACGGGCGCTGGGTGCTGCTCGACTTCGTCGACATCGTGGTGCACGTGCAGCACAGCGAGGAGCGGGTCTTCTACGCGCTGGAACGGCTCTGGAAGGACTGCCCCGAGCTCGACCTGCCCGAGGACGCCAAGGCCACCCGCGGCAAGGAC
This sequence comes from Streptomyces sp. HNM0575, assembly GCF_012726265.1. Classification (GTDB taxonomy): domain Bacteria; phylum Actinomycetota; class Actinomycetes; order Streptomycetales; family Streptomycetaceae; genus Streptomyces. The sequence goes on from NZ_JAASAG010000001.1 coordinate 540,955, forward strand.
CGCGAGCACGCCGCGCGTGAGGCGGCGTCCGGCGGCCAGGACGGCGACCCGTCCGGCGGTCCGTACGGCGGAAGCGACGGTCCCCGGTGACGGCGCAGCCCGCCGTGACTCCCGCACCGCCCGTCCGCCGCGACCGCAGGATCGTTCTGTGGCGGCACGGCCAGACCGCCTGGAATCTAGAGCGCCGCTTCCAGGGCTCCACCGACATCGAGCTGACCCCCGCGGGACTGGAGCAGGCACGCCGCGCCGCCCGCCTCCTGGCGGCACTCCGGCCGGACGCGATCCTCGCCTCCGACCTGCGGCGCACGGCCGCCACAGCCGCCGAACTGGCCTCGATCACCGGCCTCGACGTCACGCACGACGAAGCGCTGCGCGAGACGTACGCCGGTGCGTGGCAGGGCCTGACGCACGAGGAGATCGTCGAGCGCTACGGCGACGAGTACGCGGCGTGGAAGCGCGGCGAGCCCGTACGGCGGGGCGGCGGCGAGCTGGAGACCGAGGTCGCCGACCGCGCCGCCCCCCTGGTCGAGCGGAACGTGGAGAAGCTCCCACCGGGCGGCACGCTGGTCGTCGTGAGCCACGGCGGCACGATCCGTACGACCATCGGGCGCCTGCTGGGGCTCGTTCCCCATACGTGGGAGGCGCTGGGCGGGCTCTCCAACTGCTGCTGGTCCGTGCTGGGCGAGGGGGCACGGGGCTGGCGGCTGCTGGAGCACAACGCGGGCACGCTGCCGCAGCCGGTGCTCGGCGACGACGACTGACGACTGAGGACTGACGACTGACGGCGGCCGGGCGGCAGTTGGCGGCTGACGACGACTGACGGCCGTCGGTGGCCGGCCGTGGCCGGGCAGGCAGCCCGCGGGCGTGACCCTGTGCGGGGCCTGACCTCCGCTCCCGCTGATTTCCCATCCGGCCTGGTCACCGGTTAGGCTTCCTCCCGTTCACGAGGCGGACCGCGGAGCGCGGAGCGTACGCCGGAATCCGTGAACTGCCCGGGGCTATAGCTCAGTTGGTAGAGCGCTTGCATGGCATGCAAGAGGTCAGGAGTTCGATTCTCCTTAGCTCCACGAGTGCGAGGGCGACATGTGTCCGCGGAAGGCGCGGAGCGGGTCGCTCTCGTTGCTTTTGCGCGGCTTCGCCGCGCGGGGCGGGGGCTCCGCCACCCGCACCCCCGGCGGGGGCTTCGCCCCCGGCACCCCCTTTGGGCGGGGGGCTTCGCCCCCTGCCGTCCCCCTCGGGGTTCGCGTCGTTTCTGGCTTTCCCTGGCGTGACTTCGCCCCTTGCGTCCCCTTTGAGGGTGCGCGTCGTTTCTGGCTTTCTTCGAGCCGGGGCGTCACCGCGGTCGTCCGCGTGGGGAGTTCGGGTTGATTTCGGCTTCATCGGGCGGAAGTTCGGGTTCTGCGCGGCCTGTTGGGCCGGGCGTCGTTTCCGGGGGCGGGCCCGAGGGGGATAAACCTCTGAGACGTCCGGAACCGGAATCCTCCTGGCCCCGTCGATTCTGTGAGGCTGGCGCCTCCTGACGCGGTCCGCACCCCTGACGCCGACCGGGCCTCCTGTGCAATGGGAGAACGTGGCAGAATCGTGATGGCCGGTAGGGGGGAGGGCCGAGGGGAGGGACGTGTGCGATGTCGGCAGTGCTCCTCGCCGAGGCCGGTCGGCAGCCGGTCCGCTTGCGCACGGGTCCCGCCGCCGGTCGAACAGCGGTATCGACAAGGACGTTGCTGTGTCCGGCATGCGGTTCATCGGACGTTGCCCAGATGCTCGGCGACAATGGAGGAGTTTCCTACGTGTGCACGACCTGCGGCCACAGCTGGGGCTGATGACTGATGGGTGCACACAGCCGGAAGTGCGACTGGTGCGGCAGTGGTACGCCCATCGTCCGCGACATGGAGCCGGTCAACCCCGAGTTCCAGTACTGGTGCGAGGACTGCGCGCGGGCGCTGATCATAAAGGGCGACCCGATCGAGACCTACCGCGAACTCGACGGCGAGCCCATCTACGGACGTCTCCTCGACGAGCACTGCACCCTGAAGCGCTTCTACTCCTTCGCGACGGCCTGACGGCACCGGCCTGTCAACTTCAACTCGCCCCTGCCTGCGGCCGGTCGGCCGCGCAGTCCGCCCCGTCCGCCCCGTCTGCTTCGTACGGTGACCGCCCGCGCAGCGCCCGTAGCGACACCACCGCGGCCAGCGCCAGGAAGGCCAGGCCGCCAGCCGGATAGAGCGCCGAGAGCGCCATCTGGCCGCCCGACTGGTGGAGTTCGGGCTTCACCGGTCCCGTGACGCCGTGCGGGACCAGCCACACCGCGTACGAGCAGAAGAGCAGCGCCGCCGCACCCGCCGACACCGCCCAGAACAGGGCACGTTCACGGGTCAGGGCCTCCGCGCAGAGCAGCAGCACAAGCGGTACGCACCACACCCAGTGATGCGACCACGAGACGGGGCTCACCAGCAGGGCCGTCACCGCGCACACCATGGCCGCCCACGCGGGGGCGTACGGCAGCCGGCGGCGGTCGGCCGAGGCCGCCGCGACGGCGACCGCCAGACCCGCCAGCGCCACGAGCACGGCGAGCACGAGCCACGGGCCGCCCGGATCGCCGGTGTGCAGCAGCCGCGCCACGACACCGCGCAGCGACTGGTTGTCGGTGATCTCCGCATGTCCCACGCGCTCCGAACGGAACAGCACGTGGAACCAGAAGCGGCGCGAGTCGTACGGCAGCACCAGTGCGCCCAGCAGCGCCGTACCCGTGAACGTGCCCGCGGCGACGGCGAATCGGCGCAGTTCGGGATTGCGCACGCCCTCACCGTCGGTATCGCTCGTGCCGCGCCGCCGCCGTACGGCCCGTACCGTGCCGTGCAGGGCGAGGAAGACCGCGAACAGCGCCGGCGTGAGCTTGATGCCCGCCGCGACACCGATGCCCGCCCCCGAGAAGCGGTGCCCAGGGCGGCGCGAGAGGTCCCACAGCACGAGCACGGTCATCAGCAGATTGATCTGCCCGTACCGGAGCGTCGTCCACAGCGGCTCGCACCACACGGCGGCCGATGAGATCAGCAGCGTGGCCGCGGGGCGCGGAAGGGACGGCCGGTGCGGGCCGTTGGCGAGGCGGGAGAGGAGCGAGGAACGGGAGGAACGGAAGGGACGGGGTCGGTCACCGATCAGCCGCAGGGAGAGATGGACGACCGCCACGAGCAGCACGAGGTTCCCCGCGGTCCCCAGGGTCCGCATGTCCGCGACGTCCAGCAGCGTCAACGGCATGAACAGCAGTGCCGCGAAAGGCGGATACGTGGTCGGCAGATCCGCGTAGGTGGCGCGCATCGCGTAGAGATCGCCGCCGGTGCGTACGGTCCAGCCCTCCGCCCGGTAGACCATGAGGTCGATCATCGAGACGCCCGTCGCCCGCTGTGCAGTCCAGAACGCGGCGAACGAGAGCAGGCAGACACCCGAGGCGATCAGCACCGGCCGCTCCAGCGCACGTGCTGCCAGCGCGCTGCGGCCGCGGATCCCGCTCTGTCGGGACCGGCTCTGTGCGGACTGCGGCAAGGCGCTCACGGCGGTGCGTGCTCCGGGAGTCGGGGGCTTCGGGGACGGCGGGCGTCGACAGTACCCGCCGGGCCGCCGGCCGTGCCCGGGGCTCGTGAGGCGGCGGGAAACCGATTTGGCGGAACGTGGCAGCGGCCGTGTAAGGTTGGCGACGCCGCTGCGGGGCCCGACCCCGGGCGGATCGATTTCGGGGCTATAGCTCAGTTGGTAGAGCGCTTGCATGGCATGCAAGAGGTCAGGAGTTCGATTCTCCTTAGCTCCACGAGTGCGAGGGCGACATGTGTCCGCGGAAGGCGCGGACCGGGTCGCTCTCGTTGTTTTTGCGCGGCTTCGCCGCGCGGGGCGGGGGCTCCGCCACCCGCACCCCCGGCGGGGGCTTCGCCCCCGGCACCCCCCTTTGGGCGGGGGCTTCGCCCCCTGCCGTTCCCCTCGGGGTTCGCGTCGATTGTGGCTTTCCCCCGGCTGCCCCTCGGGGTGCGCGCCGTTTTCCGCTTTCCCCTGCGGGGGCTTCGCCCCCTGCGCCCCGGTGGGTCGGCGTTGAGGGTGGCTTTCCCTGGGCTCCCTTGCCGTGCCGTTGCCGGTTGTGCGGTGCGGGGAGCGGCTTCCGAGGCGGGCTCGTCGGAGTGAGCTGGGTCACGTGAGGTGGGTGTCGCGGGGGCGCCGGGGTGGGGCAACTCGCCTGCTGTCGTAGGGAGTTGGCAGCCGGGCCGAGGTGCGGGCGGGCTGCGGGGGATCGCGGGTGAAGGCCCGTCGCCCTTGCGGTACCCTGACCGCATGCGTGCCGTACGCCTTCTGCTTAGCCGGCCGCGCTGATCAGTCCCGGTCCCCGGTGAGACGGACCGGAATCGGCGCGGCGTCCCCTCCTGTGCGAGGGGATTTTTCATTTGTGCTCGGCAGAGACGACCGATGGAGCTTTGAGGACGATGACCGAGACCACGACTGCCGCGGAGAGCGCGGCCCCCCATCGCTACACGGCGGCACTGGCCGCCGACATCGAGGCGCGCTGGCAGGACTTCTGGGACAAGCAGGGCACGTACGAGGCGCCGAACCCCGGCGACGGCGATCTGTCCGGCGACCCGGCGACGGTGGCCAGGCCCAAGAAGTTCATCATGGACATGTTTCCGTACCCTTCGGGCGCGGGCCTGCACGTGGGCCATCCGCTGGGGTACATCGCCACCGACGTCTTCGCCCGCTTCCAGCGGATGACCGGGCACAACGTGCTGCACACGCTGGGCTTCGACGCCTTCGGCCTGCCCGCCGAGCAGTACGCCGTGCAGACCGGCACGCACCCTCGGGCCTCCACCGAGGCCAACATCGTCCAGATGAAGGCTCAGCTGCGCCGCCTGGGCCTGGGCCACGACCAGCGCCGCGGTTTCGCGACGATCGACCCCGACTACTACAAGTGGACCCAGTGGATCTTCCTCCAGATCTTCAACTCCTGGTACGACGACGAGGCCGGGAGGGCTCGTCCGATCGACGAGCTGGTGGGGCAGTTCGAGTCGGGCGGGCGTGAGACGCCGGACGGCTTCGCGCGCTGGGACGAGCTGAACGCCGTGCAGCGGGCCGAGGTCCTGGGCGAGTACCGGCTGGCCTACGCCTCCGACGCCCCCGTCAACTGGTGCCCCGGTCTGGGCACCGTACTGGCGAACGAGGAGGTCACGGCGGAGGGCCGCTCCGAGCGCGGCAACTACCCGGTGTTCAAGGCGGAGTTGCGCCAGTGGAACATGCGCATCACCGCCTACGCGGACCGGCTGCTGTCCGACCTGGAGGGCCTGGACTGGCCCGAGGCCATCAAGTTGCAGCAGCGCAACTGGATCGGCCGTAGCGAAGGCGCCCGCATCGACTTCCCGCTGGGCGACGGCAGGATCGAGGTCTTCACCACCCGCCAGGACACCCTGTTCGGGGCGACGTACATGGTGCTGGCTCCCGAACACCCCCTGGTGGACAGCGTCGTGCCCGTCCAGTGGCCCGAGGGCACCCACGAGGTGTGGACGGGCGGTCACGCCGACCCCGCCGCGGCCGTCGCCGCGTACAGGGCGCAGGCAGCGGCCAAGTCGGACGTCGAGCGGCAGGCCGAGGCCAAGGACAAGACCGGCGTCTTCACGGGCGCCTACGCCACGAACCCCGTCAGCGGCGAGCGCGTCCCCGTCTTCGTCGCCGACTATGTGCTGATGGGGTACGGCACGGGCGCGATCATGGCCGTCCCGGCCCACGACCACCGGGACTTCGCCTTCGCGCGCGCCTTCGAGCTGCCGGTGCGCTGCGTGGTGGAGCCGACGGACGGGCGCGGCACGGACACGGCCGAGTGGGACGAGGCGTTCGTCTCGTACGACGCGAAGATCGTCAACTCCGCGTCGGACGGCGTCAGTCTGGACGGCCTGGGCGTGACCGAGGCCAAGGCGCGGATGACCGAGTGGCTGGAGAGCGAGGGCATCGGCGAGGGCACGGTCAACTACCGCCTGCGCGACTGGCTGTTCAGCCGCCAGCGCTACTGGGGCGAGCCGTTCCCGATCCTGTACGACGAGGACGGCGTGGCGCACTCGCTGCCCGAGTCGATGCTGCCGCTGCAACTGCCCGAGGTGGACGACTACTCGCCGCGCGTCTTCGAGCCGGACGACGCCCAGACCGTCCCCGAGACCCCGCTGTCGCGCAACGAGGAGTGGGTGAACGTCACCCTGGACCTGGGCGACGGCAAGGGCCCGCGGCGCTTCCGCCGGGAGACCAACACCATGCCGAACTGGGCGGGTTCGTGCTGGTACGAGCTGCGCTACCTGGACCCGCACAACCGTGAGCGGCTGGTCGACCCCGACGTCGAGCGCTACTGGATGGGCCCCCGCGAGGGCATCCCGCACGGCGGTGTCGACCTGTACGTGGGCGGCGCCGAACACGCGGTGCTGCACCTGCTGTACGCGCGCTTCTGGTCGAAGGTGCTCTACGACCTGGGGCACGTCTCGTCGGCCGAGCCGTTCCACAGGCTGTACAACCAGGGCATGATCCAGGCGTACGTCTACCGCGACAGCCGGGGCATCGCCGTGCCGGCCGCCGAGGTCGAGGAGGCCGACGGCGCGTACTTCCACAAGGGCGAGCGGGTCGGCCGGCTGCTGGGCAAGATGGGCAAGTCCCTGAAGAACGCGGTCACTCCGGACGAGATCTGCGCCGAGTACGGCGCGGACACGCTGCGTCTGTACGAGATGGCGATGGGGCCGCTGGACGTCTCCAGGCCGTGGGACACGCGTGCAGTCGTCGGGCAGTACCGGCTGTTGCAGCGGCTGTGGCGCAACGTCGTCGACGAGACGACCGGCGAGGTCACCGTCGTCGACGCCGAGCCCGACGAGGAGACGCTGCGGGCGCTGCACAAGGCGATCGACGGCGTCGGCCAGGACCTGGCGGCGCTGCGCTTCAACACCGCCATCGCGAAGATCACCGAGCTGAACAACCACGTCACCAAGGTGCGTGAGGTGCCGCGTTCGGTCGCCGAGCGGCTGGTGCTGCTGATCGCGCCGCTGGCTCCGCACATCGCCGAGGAGCTGTGGCGGCGGCTGGGCCACGAGGAGAGCGTCGTCTACGAGGACTTCCCCGTGGCCGACCCCGCGTACCTGGTCGACGAGACGGTGACGTGCGTGGTGCAGGTCAAGGGCAAGGTCAAGGCACGGCTGGAGGTCTCGCCGTCCATCTCGGAGGCCGATCTGGAGGCGCAGGCGCTGGCCGAGCCCGCGATCGTGGGGGCGCTGGGCGGTGCCGGCATCCGGAAGGTGATCGTGCGGGCGCCCAAGCTGGTCAACGTCGTTCCGGCCCAGTGAACCGGTCCCTGGCGGAGCGGTCCCGCCCCGCGTCGGCGCCCGCGGCGTCCAGCGCGAGGACGGCCGCTCCGTGCAGGGGCGCCTCGTAGGGGAAGTGCGCGCGGCGCACCTGCGGGGGGAAGGGGACCGTGCTGTTCAGCACCTCCGCCAGCCGCGGGAGGATGCGGTGACGGGCGCGGAGCAGGCCGCCGCCGACCACGACGCGGTCGGGGTCGAGGGCGACGGCGAGATTGGCGGTGTGCATCGCGAGGGTGTCTACGGCCTCGTCCACGAGCCGCCCCAACTCCGGCTTGAGCACGGCCGCTTCGAACACCTGGGCAGTGTCGGCCCGGCGGCCCAGCAGCCGGGAGCCGCGCTCGGCGAGTGCGCGTCCCGATACGAACTCCTCAAGCGGCGCCCGTTCAGGCGTAGTTGACGCATCGGCGCCGGTGCCGGGGCCGGAGGTGCCGCCGCCGGGGGCCGGGATGTCGTTCCGGTCCAGCAGCTGGTAGCCGATCTCGCCGGCGGCGCCGTGCGCGCCGTCCAGCACCCGCCCGTCGAGGACGACCGACGCCGCCAGTCCGGTGCCGAGGTTCAGGAAGATCCCGCAGCGCGCACCGGCCAGGCCGCCCCAACGGGCCTCGGCCAGCGCCGCCGCCTTCACGTCGTTGCCGACGGCCACCGGTACGGGCGGCCCGCCGCGGCGCCCGCCCGCACGCGCACCCGCGAACCCCTCCCGGACGGTGGCGGCCAGCGCCAGGGTCTCGCCGCCGGGGAGGTTGGGTGCCAGCATGAGCCGCTCGTCCCGGACGATGCCCACGCACACGGCGCCCACCGCGAGCAGCGGCTCACGCAGCTCCTCCTCCGTCTCCGCGGCCAGTTCACGGCCCCGCAGCACCGCGCGCCGCACGACGTGCGCCGCGCCGTCGGAGGCCCGGGTGGCGGTGGTGGCGCGGTGCAGCAGCGTGCCGTCCGGTGCCACGGTCGCCAGGTCCGTCTTCGTACCGCCGATGTCGATGGCGAGCACGAAGCCGGAGCCGGAGCCGGAGCCTGAGCCTGAGCCGGAGCCGGCAGGGGCCCTCCCGGTTCCGCCTGCGTCTTCGCGGACGGATCCGTACCCGGGCCCGTGCTCGCGGCCGTACTCCTGCCCGTGCTCGTGGCCGCCGCCGTTCCCGCCGTTCTCTCCGCCCCCGTCGCTCAAGAAGAGACCTTTCCCGGCTCCGGTTCGCCTTCCTCCCCGGCCCGCTGCGCGTCCAGGTACTGCTCCCGTATCTCCTTGTCGCCGAAGGGCCATGTCCGTTCCTTGCGGGCCCACAGCGCGAAGGCGAGCATCCCGAGGGCGAGCCAGGCCAGCGACCATTCGATGGGGTGCCTGCCGGGAGCGTTGTGGTCCGAGGCGCCGTACATGAAGGTCCAGCCCGCGAAGGCGAGGATGCTCGGCAGCGGATAGAGCCACATCCGGTACGGCCGGCGCAGCTGCGGCTGCCGCCGTCGCAGCACCGTCAGGGCGACGATCTGCGACAGCGTCTGCACCAGCACCATCACGGTGGTGAGCAGCTGGATCAGGGTCTGAAGGTCCGTATGGCGGCCGATGAGGAAGCCCGCGGTCGTGATGACGCCCATGGTGATCAGCCCGAGCACCGGGAAGCGGTGGCGCGGGTGGAGGGTGGCGTACCTGCGGTAGAAGACCCCGTCACGTGCGGCGTCGTACGGCACCCGCGAGCCGGCCAGCAGCCCCGCGAAGACCGAGGCGAAGGCGGTGATCAGGATCAGCACGGTGGCGACGTCCGCGACGCCCCGGCCCCAGGCGCTCTCCAGCACCGCGGAGGCCACGGACGTGGAGGCGACCGAGTCCGGGTCGGTCATCCGGTGCCAGTCGATCGCGCCCACGGACCCGATCTGGAGCAGCAGGTAGATGCACAGGACGCCGAGCACGGAGTAGATGATCGCCCGGGGCATGATCCGTCCCGGGTCCTTGATCTCGCTGCCGAGATACGCGGCGGTGTTGTAGCCGAGGTAGTCGTAGACGCCGATCGCGAGGCCGCCCGCGAAGCCGGCCCAGAAGCCGCCGTCGAGGACGTCGAAGGCGCCCTTCGGGTAGTCGAAGGCCAGGCTCGGGTCGAAGTTGGTGTAGGCCGCGGCCAGCACCAGCACCACCGCGAGCAGCATGACGCCCCACATGACGGTGGTCAGCTTCGCTATCGACTCGATGCGGCGCCACAGCAGCAGCATGACCAGGGCGACGACTCCGACGCCGACCAGGTCGCCGGCGGTCTGGCCCATCGAGGGCCACAAGTAGCCCAGGTACTGGACGAGTCCGATCACGCCCGTCGACATGATCAGCGGTATGAAGAGGATCGCCGTCCACACGAAGAGGAACGGCATCAGCTTGCCGGTCCGGTACTGGAAGGCCTCGCGCACGTACACGTACGTACCGCCCGCGCCGGGCATCGCGGCGCCCAACTCGGCCCAGACCAGCCCGTCCAGGAGTGCCAGCAGCGCGCCCGCCACGAAGCCGACGACCGCCTGCGGCCCGCCGAAGGCGCCGACCATCAGCGGAATCGTGATGAAGGGGCCCACGCCGACCATCTGGCTCATGTTCAGGGCGGTGGCCTGGAACAGGCCGACGCGGCGTACCAGCCCGCCGCTGACGCTTCCGGTGTCGGTCATGGGACCTCTCCTCGCTGTCGCTGCGCTTCGCTCGGGTCCTCAGGCAACGTAAAGAAGACTTCTTTTCAAATACAAGAGCCGGGCGCGGTGTTTTCTCGCGGACCGGTGAGAGGATGGCCGCCATGGCGACGAGGGCACCCGATGCGATGCGCGGCCCGACGAGCATGCGGCGTGCCAACGAGTGGGCCGTCCTGACCCGTCTTCACGACCAGGCCCCCGTCTCCGTACCGCAGTTGGCCGCCGACACCGGTCTCTCCCGTCCCACCGTCAACCTCGCGCTGGCCAACCTCCAGGACGGCGGGCTGGTGCGGCAGACCGGAGTGCGTTCGGGACAGGCCGGCCGCGCGGCCCGGCTCTGGGAGCCCGAGGCGCGCGCCGGCTGGATCGTGAGCGTCGACGTGGGGGTGCGCTGGACCAAGCTGGTGCTTGCGGACCTGGGCGGCGAGGTGGTGGCACGGGGCCGCGAGCGCTCCGAGGTCTCGGACTCCACCCGGCTGGTACGGCAGATCAGCCGTCTCGTCGACGGCCTGCTCGCGGAGCACGGCACGCCGCTCACGGACGTGCTGAGCATCGTGGTCGGCAGCCCCGGCGTCTTCGATCCGGCCACCCGCCGGGTCCGGCTCGCCTCCAACCTTCCCGGCTGGGACCGGCCCGCGATGGTGGCCCTGCTCGCGGAGGAGCTGGGGGACCGGGTGGTCTTCGAGAACGACATCGACCTCGCGGCGCTGGGCGAGCAGGCGGCCGGACTCGGCCGTGACGTACGGGACTTCGTCTACCTGTCTGTCGGCAGCGGCATCGGCATGGGCACCGTGATCGACGGGCGGCTGCACCGCGGGGCGCACGGCGCGGCCGGTGAGATCGCCTTCCTGCTGGTGGACGGGGCGACCGGTGCGGAGTCCTCCGGTGCGGAGCCGCCCGGTGCCGAAGCGGAACAGGACGGCGAGGCCCGGTGGACGCGCGGCGAGCTGGAGAGCGCAGCCGCCGCGGATGCCATCGTGGCCGCGGCGCGAAGCGCGGGCCTGGCAGGCGCGGAGTCGGCCGGCGACGTCTTCGCTGCCGCCCGGGCCGGTGACCCACGGGCCCGGGCGGCGGTGGCGCGCGAGACCGACCTGCTGGCACGGGCGCTCGTATCGGTCGTCGCGACCGTCGACCCCGAACTCGTGGTGCTCGGCGGAGGAGTCGGCGGTCACGCGGAGTTCCTGCTGGAACCGCTCCGCGAACGCCTCACCGAACTCGTACCGCTGCCGCTGCCCGAACTCGCGGTCTCCGCCGTCGGCGAGGAAGCGGCCGTCCTGGGCGGCATCGCCCACGCCCGGCAGATCGCCCACTCCAGCATCTTCGAGCGCTACTGCGGGAACGCGCCCGCGCCCGTCAACGGGTCGTGATGCGGCGGGCCGCGGCGGTATGACGCGGCGACGGCGGGGAGGGCCCCGGGGGCGACGGCTCCGGCCGCTCCGGTGGCGAGGGCCCGGCGGGGGAGCGCTCGCTCGGTGGGGAGGGCCCGGCGGTGGGGCCCGGCCCCTACGGGACGGGTCAGGGAGACGGCCGGGTTCTCCGGAACGTACGGCCCGGCGGGTCCGTTTACGCTGGAGGAAGACGGCTCGCGGACGGATGAAGGAGCTTGCTCGTGGAATTCGTCATCGGCGTCATGGCGCTGTTCTTCGTACTCTTCGTGACCCTCGGCGTCCTCGTCACGGTACGGACGGTGCGGGCGGTCCAGCGCGGAGTCGAGCGCACGGGCACCCAGGTCCGCCGTACGGTCGAGGAGACCGCGCTGCGCGCCCGCAGCGCCCAGCCCGGCACCGTCGGCGAACTGGCCCGCCGGCGGCTGGAGTTGCGCTCCTCCATCGAAGGCACACGCCGGGCCCTCGAGGCCGACCTCGCCCGGGACCCTTCACTCCAGGAGGCCCTCGGCCTGCTCAACCGTCTCCACGAGCACGCGCGGCAGCTCGACGGTGAGATGCAGCTGCTGATGGACAAGGAGCCGGACCGGGCGCGTACGGCCTCCCTCATGCCCGGGCTGCGGGCACGCGTCGCACGGATCAAGGAGTCCGCGGACTCCCTGCGCTTCGCGGCGCAGGACCGTGCCGGCCGGCACGACGCCGAAGGGCTCGACGCCCTGAGCGAGCAGATCGAGATCGAGGCGGGAGCCCTGCGCCACTGGGACGCCGGCGGGACGGGCACGTACGAACGCGGCGGACGCGGACGCGGCCTCGAGGGCGAGATCGGGCGTGAGGCCGAGCGCGAGATCTCGCGTGAGTGCGGCCGTGAGACGGGGCGCGGCATCGAGGGGGGCGAGGGCCGCGACCGCGGCGGCCGTACGGAGGCGGCTCCGCGCGGCGGCGACGCGCCACGCGATGCGCCCAAGATGAGGAAGGGCCGTCCGCAGAGCGCCGCCTGAGTCGGCGGTAGCCTCCCTTCATGTCCCGCACCACCTCCCGCACCACCTCTTCCCGGGCCTCGTCCTCCCAGGTCGCGATCGTCACCGACTCCACCGCCTACCTCCCGCCGTCCGCGCTGGCCCAGCACCGGATCGACGTGGTCCCGCTGACGGTGGTGCTCGGGGACAGGGCGCTCGAGGAGGGCACGGAGATCTCGGCGCGCTCGCTCGCCGAGGCGCTGCGCGAGCGCCGCGCCGTGACCACGTCCAGGCCCAGTCCGGCCGTCTTCGCGGAGCGTTACCGCGCGGCGGCGGAGGCGGGCGCGGACGGCGTCGTATCGCTCCATCTGTCCAGCGAGATCTCGGGGACCTACGACGCGGCGGTGCTGGCGGCGCGCGACGCTCCCGTGCCGGTGCGGGTCGTGGACAGCGGCGTGGTGGCCATGGCCCTGGGGTTCTGCGCTCTGGAGGCGGCCCGTACGGCCGAGGGCGGCGGTTCGCTGGAGGAGGCCGTGGCCGCGGCGGAGAAGCGGGCCGAGGGGATCTCCGCGTACTTCTACGTCGACACCCTCGACTACCTTCGCCGCGGCGGGCGCATCGGTGCGGCGCAGAAGCTCCTCGGATCGGCGCTGGCCGTCAAGCCGCTGCTGGAGCTGGCCGACGGGCGCATCGGGATGCTGGAGAAGGTGCGGACGGCGTCGAAGGCGATCGCGCGGCTGGAGGAGATCGTCGTGGAGCGCGCGGGAGACGCGAACGTCGACATCGCGGTGCATCATCTCGCCGCGCAGGAGCGTGCCGACCAGCTCGCGGAGCACCTGCGTGAACGGGTGCCGGGGCTGGGGGAGTTGCATGTGAGCGAGGTCGGTGCGGTGATCGGTGCGCATACGGGGCCGGGGCTGCTGGGCACGGTCGTATCGCTGAAGTGAGCGACGGGGATATCCACAACTGAGCGGTTGTCCACGGAAATTCAGCAAGATCACTTCAGGGGCCGGGCCGTCTCTACCGTCGTTCGGCATGAGCACCCGATCCCGCCTCGTCTCCTTCCGTGCCGCGCCCTCCCGCGCTCCTTCCCGCCGGGCTTCCTCCCGTGCGGGCTTCTCCCGTACGGCCTCCTCGCGAGCCGACCCTTCGCGAGCGATCTCGTCGCCGCACCGGGCTGAGGCCAGGCGTCATCGCCGGAGATCCGGCAGGCCGCCGGGCCGTCCCCCGACGGTGGCGCGTGGGCGCCGGGCGGCGCCCCGTGCAGGTCCGGAGGGGCAGGGCGGTGCGCCGTCCGTGCCCGGTGAGCGTGCGGCGGTGCTGCTCGATGACGGTTACTTGCCGGGCGGTGGCGCCGAGCCGTCCGGTGATGAGACCTCGGCCTGGGGCGGAGGCGAGAGCGGGGGAGGAAGCGATGCCGGGGGAGGAGGTGAGGCCGGGGGCGGTGCCGACGCCGAGACCGGGGACGGTGCCGACGGCCTCGGACCACTCGGTTCCGGAGGGCCGCCGGACGCCGGCCGCGGCCCGTCCGGGGCGGGGGTGCTGCCGCGTGCCGCCGCCGTGGCCAGCGCCAGGGCTGCCGTACGGAGGGGGCGGGAGCGCCGTGCCGCGGCGCGGGAGACGTATGCGGCGTGGGAGGCGCACACGGTGCGCGAGGCGCGGACGGTCCCCGAGGGTGTCCCGGTGTACGAGGGGCCTGGGACGGATCGGGCTGCCGCTCCGCCTGCCGGGTACGGGGACGGCGAGCGAGCCGGGGGCTGCGCAAGGGAGTCCGGACCGCTCGCGAGGAGTGAGCGGACGAGGCTCGCCCTGTGGGAACGGCTGCCGCTGTGGGTGCAGTTGCGCTGCGGCATCGAGCCGAGGACGCTGCTCGCGCTCGCTGTCGTGCTCGTCGTCGCCGTCGGATTCGCGGTTCACCACTTCTGGACGGGGCGCCCGGAGACCGTGCGGGCCCCGGCGGTGGAGTCGGCGGCCGAGGGCTCCGGCGGGGAGCCCGCCGCTGCGGGCCGTACGCCGGGGGCGGGGCACGCCGCCGCTCAACTCCCGGGCAAGCGGCTGGTGGTGGACGTCGGCGGCAAGGTGCGCAAGCCGGGCGTCTACAAGTTGGCGAACGGCGCGAGGGTCGCCGACGCGCTGAGAGCCGCGGGCGGCGTACGTCCCGGCACGGACCTCAGCGGTCTGAACCGGGCCCGGCGCATCGTCGACGGCGAGCAGATCGTCGCGGGAGGCCCGGCGGGCGCGGGCGCGGCGTCGGGGAGCGGCGCCCGGCCAGGAGCGAAGGGCGGCGGAGGCGCGGGTCCGGACGACGGCGCGGCTGCGGCCGGGGCGGCCGGTGCCCCGCCAGGCGGGCCGGTCAGCCTCAGCTCGGCCACGGCGGCGCAGTTGGAGACGCTTCCGGGCGTCGGCCCGGTGCTCGCCCAGCACATCGTGGAGTACCGGGAGGAGCACGGCGGTTTCACATCGGTCGACCAGCTCAAGGAGGTCGACGGCATCGGCGACGGCCGCTTCGCCGACATCGAGCCGAAGGTGGGCCCGTGAGCGGTGGAGGGCCGCCCGCCATGGACGGTTCCCGTGGCACGGGGCAGGCCGCGAGCGCCGCCGGTGCGACGGCGGAGGAAGCCGCGGGAGACGCACCGGCGACGGCCGCCGGGCCGACCGGCGCCGGAGCCCCGACGCGGGAGGAGACGGCCGACCTGCGGCTCGTGCCGCTGGCGCTGGCCGCGTGGGCGGGTGCCGCGCTGGCGCTGGGCGTGACGGGGCGGGCGGCCGTGGCGGGGATCGCCGCGTGTGCGTCGGCTGCGGCCGGTCTGCTCGTACGGGCGGGAGCCGGGCGCCGGCGGTCGCGCTCCGGGCGGCCGGGGTCCGGGCAGCAGGGGTCCGCGTCGGGGCACCAGGGCTCAGCGCCCGCGTGGCAACGCTCACCGTCCGGGCGGCGGGGGTCCGGCTGCCTGGGGTTTGCGTCGGGGCATCAGGGCTCGGCGTCCGCGTGGCAACGGTCGCGCTCCGGGCCGCAGGGGTCCGGGCGGCGGGGGTCCGGGCAGCAGGGGTCCGGGCGACGGGGGTCCGGGCAGCAGGGGTCTGCGTCGGGGCATCAGGGCTCGGCGCCCGCGTGGCAACGCTCACCGTCCGGGCGGCGGGGGTCTCCGTCCCGTTCGGAGGCGCGGGCGGCGGCGCCGCGACCCGGAGCGCGTACCGGCCGGCGTACCGGCGGCGTGCGTCCCGGTCTGCTCGTCACGACCGCGGCGGCGCTGCTGTGCGCGGCGGCGGGCGCCACCGTGGCGGCGCTGCACGCGGCAGATCTGCGGCGTGGGCCGTTGCCGCACCTCGCGGAGCAACACGCCACGGCGACCGTGGAGTTGACCGTCACGGAGGACCCGCGGCGGACCCGGCCGCAGGTGCGAGGCGCTCGCCAGACGCCGGGTGCGCTGCTCTTCCGCGCCGAGGTCACCCACGTCACCGCGCGGGCCTCGTCCGTCTCCGGCCCCGGTCGCGGTGGTCGCGGCTTTCCCGGCGACCGGGATCACGCGGGGCTCGTGGACCGTGCCGTACGTGCGCCGGTGCTCGTCGTCGTACAGCAGCGGGACGGGCCGCCGCCGGCGCGCTGGCAGCGGCTGCTGCCCTCCACCGGTCTGAGGTCGGAAGCCCGGCTCGCGTCACCCCTGCGCACGGGATACGGACAGGACATCGCGGCGGTGGTGCGGCTGCGGGCCGACGGGCCGCCACCCGTCGTCCGGGGGCCGACGGCCCTCCAGCGAGGGGCGGGCGCTCTCCGCGCGGGGCTGCGGGAAGCGACCCGCGGCCTCGACGGGGACGCGCGCGGTCTGCTGCCGGGCCTCGTAGTGGGAGACACCTCCCGGCTGCGCCCCGATCTCGAACAGGCCTTCCGCGCCACGGACATGATGCATCTGCTCGCGGTCAGCGGTGCCAATCTCACGATCATGCTGGCCGTGCTCATCGGGCCGCCGGGGACGGCCCATCTCGCCGAGCGGCGCGGCCTCGCCCCGAGGCTGGGCGTCCCACTGCGCGCCACGGCCGCGCTCGGCGCGCTGCTGACCCTCGCGTTCGTCGTCGTGTGCCGTCCCGACCCGAGCGTCATACGGGCTGCGGCGTGCGGACTGATCACGCTCCTCGCCCTCGTCACGGGGCGCAGGCGCTCGCTGCTGCCGGCGCTGTCCGCCGCGGTGCTGCTGCTCGTGCTGTACGACCCGTGGCTCGCGCTCGACTTCGGCTTTCTGCTGTCGGTGCTCGCCACCGGCGCACTGCTCACGCTCGCACCGCGCTGGAGCGCGGCCCTGCGCCGCAGGGGCGTCAACGGACGTCTCGCGGAGGCGTTGGCCGCCGCCGGCGCGGCGCAGGTCGTGTGCGCTCCGGTGGTGGTCGTGCTGGCGTCGCACGTGAGCCTCGTGGCCGTGCCGTGCAATCTGCTCGCGGAGTTCGCGGTGGCTCCCGCGACAGTGCTGGGCTTCGCGGCCCTGGCGGCAGCGCCGTTCGCGATACCGCTCGCCGAGTCCCTTGCGTGGCTGGCGAGTTGGCCCGCGGAGGGCGTCGCGCTGCTGGGCCGCACCGGAGCGGGGCTTCCGGGCGCGGAGATCGGCTGGCCCGGCGGCTGGGCGGGCGCGCTGCTCCTCGTCGCGCTCACGGTCGCGATGCTGCTGCTGGCCCGGATCACCCGGCTGTCCGCGCTGCTCGCACGTCCGTGGCTATGTGCCGCGTGCGCGCTGCTCCTGCTGCTCGCCCTGGTCCGACCGGTGCCGCTCGTACGGCCGTTGACGGGCTGGCCGCCCTCGGGCTGGCGGCTCGTGGCGTGCGACGTGGGACAGGGCGACGCGCTGGCGCTCGCCACGGGCAGGCCGCACACGGCGGTCGTCGTCGACGCGGGCCCGGACCCGCAGGCAGTCGACCGGTGTCTGCGCACCCTCGGTGTCGACTCCGTACCGCTGCTCGTGCTGACGCACTTCCACGCGGACCATGTCGCCGGGCTTCCGGGCGTGCTGAAGGGGCGCAGCGTCGGGGCGATCCAGACGACGACGCTCCAAGAGCCGCCGGGACAGGCGGAGTTCGTGCGCCGTACGGCCGGACGGGCCGGGATTCCCGTGACCGGCGCCATGGCGGGCGAGCGGCGCCGTGCGGGGGAGCTTTCCTGGCAGGCGCTGTGGCCGGGTCCGCCGGGAGCCGCCGGGTCCGCGGAGCGGCCGGAGGGGCCCAACGACGCGAGCGTCACGCTGCTCTTCCACACGGGCGGCATGTCGCTGCTGCTGCCGGGGGATCTCGAACCGGACGCACAGAGCGGCCTGTTGAGCGCCTACCCGGCGCTGCCGTCCGTGGACGTGCTGAAGGTCCCCCACCATGGTTCCGCCTACCAGGACGCCCGGCTGCTGGAGCGGCTGCGTCCGCGCATCGCCCTGATCAGCTGTGGCGCGGACAATCCGTACGGGCATCCCGCGCCGCGTACGGTGGCCGCGCTGCGTGCCCTGGGCGCCGTCGTCCGCCGCACCGACCGGCACGGCGCGCTGGCGGTCACGGGCAGCGGGCACCCCGGCGCCCGAGCACGTCCCGGGGAAGCGAACGGGACCGGTGCGGCGCAGGACGGCCCAGCCGTGGTGAGCGAGCGCACGGCGCCCGTCGGCGGCCCCGCCCGTGCCGGTCCCGCACCGACCGGTCCCGTACCGACCGGCCCCGCTTCCGGCGAACCTCCGTGATCCGCCTGCCCGCCTGACCCGCCGGAGCGGTCCGACCGCCGGAGCCGTCCGAGCTGCCTGAAAGGGCGTGACCAGCGTGAAGGCCTGCCCCGCCTAACCCGCCTGCCCCGCCTGTCTGTTGTCCTCCGGGCGGCCGGTCAGTCCCGCTCCAGCCAGCCGTCGTACTCTCCCGCGAGTGCGTCCAGCAGCTCCGGGTCGTAGCGCGCCTCCGGGCTCTCCAGGACCACCAGCCACTGCGCGTCCTCGGCGTCGTCCTCACCGGCGAGCGCCTCGCGCACCAACTGCGGCTCCGCATGGGGCCCTTCGAAGCGCTGCGCCAACTCCTCGGCGACCTCCTCGGCCGCGTCGCGGTCGGGCAGCACCAGGATGTGTCGTACGTCCGTCACACCGGCATTCTGCGCCAGGCGGAGGTGTCGGTGCGGCGTGGGATGCTGGTCGGCGATGGCTGGTACGCGGAAGAAGACGACGACGGACGACCCGCTGGCTCCCGTCACCCTCGCGGTGGGGCAGGAGGAGCTGCTGCTGGAGCGGGCGGTGCGGCAGGTGACCGACGCCGCGCGTGCGGCCGACCCGGACACCGATGTGCGCGAGCTTGCCGCCGCGGACCTTCAGCCGGGCACGCTGGACGAGTTGACCAGTCCGTCCCTCTTCGCCGAGCGCAAGGTCGTCGCGGTCCACGACTCCCAGGATCTGTCCGCGGATTCGGTCAAGGACGTGAAGTCGTATCTCGGCGCCCCGGCCGAGGAGATCACGCTGGTGCTGCTGCACGCCGGCGGCGCCAAGGGCAAGGGGCTGCTCGACGCGGCACGCAAGGCAGGCGCACGAGAGGTCGCCTGCGCCAAGCTCACCAAGCCGGCAGACCGACTGGCGTTCGTGCGGGGCGAGTTCCGGGGGCTCGGCCGCTCGGCGACGCCGGAGGCGTGCCAGGCCCTCGTCGACGCGGTCGGCAGCGATCTGCGGGAGCTGTCCTCCGCCTGCTCACAGCTGGTGTCGGACGTCGAGGGCACCATCGACGACGCCGTCGTCGCGCGTTACTACACGGGCAGGGCCGAGGCCTCCGGCTTCGCGGTCGCCGACCGCGCGGTGGAGGGGCGTGCTGCTGAAGCGCTGGAGACGCTGCGCTGGGCGATGTCCACGGGCGTCGCCCCGGTGCTGATCACCAGCGCCCTGGCGCAGGGTGTACGCAGCATCGGCAAGCTCGCCTCCGCGCCCCGCGGCATGCGCCCCGGCGACCTCGCGCGCGAACTGGGCATGCCGCCATGGAAGATCGACAGGGTCCGGCAGCAGATGCGGGGCTGGTCCGCGGACGGCGTCTCCTCGGCGCTGCGCGCGGTCGCGGCGGCCGACGAGGCGGTCAAGGGCGGCGGCGACGACCCGGAGTACGCGCTGGAGCGGGCCGTGATCGCCGTGGCGCAGGCGGCCCGTTCTCGCTGAGGGGACGCGGGGCATGCTGCCGCGCTGCGAACGAACGGCCCGGCGCAGCCCGCCCGTTCGCGTCCGTTCGCGTCCGCGTTCGTACCTGACTGTCTCCCGCCGACCGACCCGGCGCCCGACTCGGCGACGGCGGTGCGGTCCCGCGGCCGTACGTCGTGAGTTCGTAAGCGGAGGCTGTACGCCGGAGGCGGGCGTCGCGAAGTGCCAGCGTCGGCCCGGCAACCAGCCAGCCCCGGGGACAGCCGTCCCCGCCGCGTCCGTCCAGGCCCGCACCCGGCCAACACCGGCCCACCCGCGCCCACATGCGCTGACACCGCTGACAGCCGCCCGCACCCGTACACCGAAACCGCCCGCACCCGCACGCCCAAGGCGCCCACGCCCGCCCCCACACCGAATCCGCCTACACCCACGCACACCGAAGGCCCCGCGGTCGCTGGGGAAAGCGTGGCGGGGCCTTCGTCGTCCGGTGTTGCTGTGAGCGATCGCGAAGCGATCTCCCGCGCCGCACCCGCGTGGCGAACGCAGGCCGCGTGCGGCGCGTGGTCCACGGCGTGAGAGGTCACGCCGTGAGGCAGCGCAGCCGGTACGGAACGGAGTGAGAGGGCCCGTGGGACCCGCACCGGCAAAGGGGCGGTCAGCCCTGAGGGACGCCCCGGGAGGGAGCCCCCGAGGGTCGGCCCTTGAGGCCAGGGTCAGCCCTTGAGGCTGAGGACGCGCTTGGCGAGCGCGGACTTCTTGTTGGCCGCGTTGTTCTTGTGCAGCACGCCCTTGCTGACGGCCTTGTCGAGCTTGCGGCCGGCGGCGCGCTGCGCCTCGTCGGCCTTCGCCTCGTCGCCGGCGGCGACCGCCTCGTGAGTGCGGCGGATCGCCGTCTTGATCTCCGACTTGACCGACTTGTTGCGCAGCCGCGCCTTCTCGTTGGTCCTGATCCGCTTGATCTGGGACTTGATGTTCGCCACGAAAAAGAGCCTTTACGGGTTCGGTGATGGTGCCTTCCGTGCCGTCGTGAGCTTCCGCCCGAGCTTCTGCCGTGGGGCTTCCGCTGCCGGCGCCCGGCGCCGGTCTCGTACCGGCCCGTCGGCGGTGTGGTCCCGGTCCGTTCCCGTCCGGGAGGCCGCGGAGCGCACGAGGCACAGTCGGTCAGGCTACCAGCAGGCCCCGTGGCCTCCCAATCCGGTCCGCATCGCCCGCGCATGGGACCATGGGGGCTGCGTATTCGTACGAGAGCTTCCCGAAGTGCCTCCGGAAGAGCCTTCCGAAGGACCCTCCCGGCGCCTCACGCAGGCCCTCGCCGGTGAGGCCCTTCGCGGCCGGGGCCTTCCCGCCGACCCGACGACAGACCCGACAGGACACTGAGTGCCCGCGACCCCTTCGAACGTGCCGGAGCCGAGCCGCACCGACCCGGCGCTGATCCGTAACTTCTGCATCATCGCGCACATCGACCACGGCAAGTCGACGCTCGCCGACCGGATGCTCCAGCTGACCGGCATCGTCGAGGACCGGCTGATGCGCGCCCAGTACCTCGACCGCATGGACATCGAGCGTGAGCGCGGCATCACGATCAAGTCGCAGGCCGTACGCATGCCCTGGGCCCCCAAGGAGGCCCGGGAGACCCCGTACATCCTGAACATGATCGACACCCCGGGCCACGTCGACTTCACCTACGAGGTCTCCCGCTCCCTCGCCGCCTGCGAGGGGTGCATCCTGCTGGTCGACGCCGCGCAGGGGATCGAGGCGCAGACCCTCGCCAACCTCTATCTGGCGATGGAGCACGATCTCACCATCATCCCGGTGCTGAACAAGATCGATCTGCCGGCCGCCCAGCCGGAGAAGTTCGCCGCGGAACTGGCGCATCTCATCGGCTGCGAGGTGGAGGACGTGCTGAAGGTCTCCGCGAAGACCGGCGAGGGCGTCGAGGACCTGCTCGACGAGGTGGTCCGGCAGGTGCCCCAGCCCGTCGGCGTCGCCGAGGCCCCCGCCCGCGCGATGATCTTCGACTCGGTGTACGACGCGTACCGCGGCGTCGTCACGTACATCAAGGTCGTCGACGGCCGCCTCGGCAGGCGCGAGCGCATCAGGATGATGTCCACGGGCGCCACCCACGAGCTGCTGGAGATCGGCACCAACTCACCGGAGATGACGGCCGCCGACGGTCTCGCGGTCGGCGAGGTCGGCTATCTGATCACCGGTGTGAAGGACGTGCGCCAGTCCAAGGTCGGCGACACCGTGACGAGTCTCACCAAGGGCGCCGAGGAGGAGCTGCCCGGCTACAAGGACCCGAAGCCGATGGTCTTCTCCGGGCTGTATCCGCTGGACGGCTCCGACTACCCCGAGCTGCGCGACGCCCTGGACAAGCTCCAGCTCAACGACGCGGCGCTGACGTACGAGCCGGAGAACTCCGTGGCGCTCGGCTTCGGCTTCCGCGTGGGCTTCCTCGGGCTGCTGCACCTGGAGGTCATCCGGGCCCGTCTGGAGCGGGAGTTCGGCCTCGATCTGATCGCCACCGCGCCCAACGTCGTCTACCGCGTGGAGATGGAGGACGGCACGGAGCACACCGTCACCAATCCCAGCGAGTTCCCCACCGGCAAGATCGACCAGGTCCACGAGCCGGTCGTACGGGCCACGCTCATCGCGCCCAGTGAATTCGTCGGCGCGATCATGGAGTTGTGCCAGTCGCGGCGCGGCGCGCTCCAGGGCATGGACTACCTCTCCGAGGACCGCGTGGAGCTGCGCTACACCCTGCCGCTCGCCGAGATCGTCTTCGACTTCTTCGACGCCCTGAAGTCCCGTACGCGCGGCTACGCCTCGCTGGACTACGAGCCCACGGGCGAGCAGAGCGCGGACCTGGTGAAGGTCGACATCCTGCTCCAGGGCGACCAGGTGGACGCGTTCTCGGCGATCGTCCACAAGGACAAGGCGTACTCGTACGGCTCCCGCATGGCGAACAAGCTGCGCGAGCTCATTCCGCGGCAGCAGTTCGAGGTGCCCATCCAGGCGGCGATCGGGGCGCGGATCATCGCCCGCGAGACCGTGCGCGCGATCCGCAAGGACGTGCTCGCGAAGTGCTACGGCGGTGACATCTCGCGTAAGCGGAAGCTGCTGGAGAAGCAGAAGGAAGGCAAGAAGCGGATGAAGGTCGTCGGCCGCGTCGAGGTGCCGCAGGAGGCGTTCATCGCCGCACTGTCCACCGATGGCGGCGGCACCGGGGCCGACGGCGCCAAAGCCAGGAAATGAAAAATAACGAAAGGGCTACTTGAGCGGCCCTGAAAAGATTCAGAAACAGGGTGAGACGGGTCGTTCGCGGCCCGTCTCTCTGTGTTTCCTGGGGAGCCTGTGACGATCGCGAGGTGATCGGGGGGTTCCGGGCGACGACCCCCTTACGTTGGGAAGCAACGGCCTCTAGGCTGGCCGCTGCTTCTAGTTACTCGTGAGTCAACAAGCACTCACCCCCACCCCACGCAAATCACACCGACCAATAAGGTGCGGGCCAGCGGAGGATGTCGTGAGCGACACACAACCCCTTATCGAAAACCGGCCGCCCTCCGTGGCGACACTCTTCCTGGAAAGGGTCGAGGCCACCCCGGACGCCGAGGCCTACCGCTATCCGGTGCCGTCCGCCGCCGGCGAGGGCCCGGACGACTGGCGCAGCTACACCTGGGGACAGGCCGCTCAGCGCGTCTTCGGCATAGCTGCCGGACTGATCACCCTCGGCGTCGTGCCCGAGGAGCGGGTGGCCATCGCCTCCAGCACCCGGGTCGACTGGATCCTGGCCGACCTCGGAATCCTGTGCGCGGGCGCCGCCACCACCACCGTCTACCCGAGCACCAACGTCGAGGAGACCGCCTACATCCTCGCCGACTCCGACAGCCGCGTACTGATCGCGGAGGACGTCGAGCAGCTGGAGAAGGTGCGCCAGCGCCGAGCGGAGCTGCCCGGTCTCAAGCACGTGGTGCTCATCGACGCCGGCCCGGAGACCGAGACCGGCTCCCCCGCCGGCACGGGCCCGGAGCACGGCGACCCCGACGGCTGGGTGATCAGCCTCGCCGAGCTGACCAGGCGCGGCAGCGACCATCTGCTGGAGGACTCCGAGGCGGTCAAGAACAGGGTGGCGGCGCTGCGTTCGGACCAGCTCGCCACGCTCATCTACACCTCGGGCACCACCGGCAAGCCCAAGGGCGTCCGGCTGCCGCACGACTGCTGGGCGTACATGGCGAAGGCCATCTCGCAGTCGGGCCTGGTGACGAACGAGGACGTGCAGTACCTGTGGCTGCCGCTGGCCCACGTCTTCGGCAAGGTCCTCACCGCGGGGCAGATCGAGGTCGGCCACGTGACCGCCGTCGACGGCCGCATCGACAAGATCATCGAGAATCTGCCGGTCGTGCAGCCGACGTACATGGCCGCCGTGCCCCGCATCTTCGAGAAGGTCTACAACGGCGTCGCCAACAAGGCGAAGGCCGGGGGCGCCGCCAAGTACAAGATCTTCCAGTGGGCGGCGGGTGTCGCCCGCGAGTACGCCAAGGTCACGCAGGAGAACTTCCGCCGTACGGGCAACGCCACCGCGCCCGCGGGCCTGAAGGCCAAGCACGCGGTCGCCGACCGGCTCGTCTACGCCAAGCTCCGCGAGGCCTTCGGCGGACGGCTGCGCGCCTGTGTCTCCGGCTCGGCCGCGCTGGCACCCGACATCGGCTACTTCTTCGCCGGCGCCGGCATCCACATCCTGGAGGGCTACGGGCTCACCGAGTCCTCCGCCGCGAGCTTCGTCAACCCGGCCGAGGCATACCGCACCGGCACCGTCGGCAAGCCGCTCGCCGGCACCGAGGTCCGGATCGCCGACGACGGGGAGATCCTGCTGCGCGGTCCCGGGATCATGGAGGGCTACCACGGGCTGCCGGAGAAGACGGCCGAAGTCCTGGAGTCCGACGGCTGGTTCCACACCGGTGACATCGGCGAGCTGTCGGAGGACGGCTACCTGCGGATCACCGACCGCAAGAAGGACCTGATCAAGACCTCGGGCGGCAAGTACATCGCGCCCGCCGAGGTCGAGGGCCAGTTCAAGGCCCTGTGCCCGTACGTCTCCAACATCCTGGTGCACGGCGCCGACCGCAACTTCTGCACGGCGCTCATCGCGCTGGACGAGCCGAGCCTCACCGCGTGGGCGGAGGAGCAGGAGACGCTGAAGGGCAAGCCGTACCCGGACGTCGTCACCAGCGACGAGGTGCGGCAGATGGTCGACGGCTACGTCGAGGAGCTGAACGGCACGCTCCAGCGCTGGCAGACCATCAAGAAGTTCCGCGTCCTGCCGCGCGACCTGGACATCGAGCACGGCGAGCTGACGCCCAGCCTCAAGCTCAAGAGGCCTGTGGTGGAGCGGGAGTTCGGGCACCTCATCGAGGAGATGTACGCGGGGACGCGCGAAGGCTGAGCCCCCGGCGGCCCGTCGGTGGCTTCCTCGGACGCGGACACGGATACCCACAGGGTCGAGGTCCGCGGTCCGCGTCCGAGGCCGAAGCTCACGAAGGCCCGTGCGGCACGTCTGCGTGCCGCACGGGCCTTCGGCTTGGGGCCGCCGGGCGCCATGTGATCGCTGTCCCTCAGCAGTTGATCCGAGCCGCGACTGCGCAAGCGCTTCCACTGCGTGTACGGAGCCCGTCCACACGTCCTGGCCACGGCTCGCAGAATCCGTGGCCACTTGCGGCCACGGCACACGGCGCCCGCGACCACGGCCGCCCGGCCGGTGAACCGGCCCTCGTACGGGGCGCGATGAGGGCGCACAGAGGGCCGCGGGGCGCACGGAGCGCTGGTCCCCTGGTGGGGGACGGGCGTACGCTCCCCGCCCGTGCCGCCGCGGGACGCCTCACGGACGCTCGGACGCCTCATCACTCACGCGCGTGCCGTCTCGTCGGTTTTCGTCACCGGATGCATATGGATCAGCTCAGTCTGTCACCCTTGCGTTAGTCCCGTGGGGAGCAATCGGACAAGTGGTGGGGGCACGCACTGTGGGGACGTCGACGACGTGGTGGGGGGAAGTCCTCGAAGTGGTGGACGAGACCGCCGGTGGCACAGCCGACGACGGAGCTGGAGACCGGGCGGGAGACGGAGCGGACCGCGGGGCGCGCGGCGCCGCGGGATCCGCGGGATCCGCCGTGGTGCGGGCGTCGTTGGCGGGGAACGCGCGGGCGCCCTCCGCGGCACGCGACTTCGTGCGTACGGCGCTGCGCGACTGGGAGGTTCCGTCCGCCACCACGGACGATGTGACGCTGCTGGCAAGCGAGTTGGTGACGAACGCCGTCGTGCACGCGGGCACGTCGGTGCGCCTGGAGTGCCGGCACGAGGGCGGTGCCATCGCCTTCGAGGCCGCGGACGGGCACCCGACCCGCGCCGTGGACACGGTCGGCGCGGGGGAGGACGCGGACGCCGCCGGCGACGGGCCTCCCGGTGCCCGCAGGCGTCAGGGGCTGCGGCTGGTCGCCGCTCTCGCCGGAGAGTGGGGCGTCACCTACCGGCGGGACGGCAAGACGGTCTGGTTCCGGCTTCCGAGCCGCTCCGGGGAGCCGCCACGGGCGCCTTTGCCCCCCTCCGCGGACCTCGTCCCGGGCCCGGATGCGGGCGGTGTACGGGCGGAGGCACGGGCGGACGTGCCGGAGGCCGCTTCCGGTCCCGAGGAGCCCGGGACGCCCGGAGATCCCGGAACACGCGGAGAGCCCGGAACGCCCGGTGAGCCGGGGACGCCCGAGGAGCCCGCGACGCCCGGTCCCGGCGGCGGCCTCACCGGCAGCCTCGCCCCCGAGCAGCGTTCCGCCGGGGTCGTACGCCCGCACGACCCCGACTGGACCGCCCGCGGCATCCTCTCCTTCCTCGCCGAGGCCTCCGACCTGCTCGCCGGACAGACCGACGAGGACCGAGTCGCCTCCCTGGCCTGCCAGTTGCTCGTGCCACGGTTCGCAGACTGGTGCGCCGTGTGGCTCGCCGACCCCGACACGGGCGCACCGCTGCGCCTCTCCCGCGTATGGCACACGCAGGAGGAGCGGATGGACGAGCTGCGTGCCGAACTGACCAGGACACCGCCGGAGTTCGACGGCCGCACCCCGCGCGGCAGGGCCGTCCCGTGGACCTGGCCCGGCAAGGCGTCCGCGTACGGTCCGGGCGGCGCGGCGGCCGGCTGCCCGCTCGTCGTCGGCGGACGGAACGTGGGCGCGCTGGTCATCGGACGGGCGGGACTGGTCCGCATCCCCGGCGAAGTCGTAGGCATCGTCGAGGACTTCGCGCGGCGCGTGGCCCAGGCCGTGCTCTCCGCCCGCCGCTACACGCGGCAGGCCACCATCAGCCGGGTGCTCCAGCGCGGGCTGCTGCCGTCCGGCGACGTCGCCGTGCCGGGGGTGGAGACGGCCGTCGTCTACGAACCGGCCGGCGAGGGCTCCTGGGCGGGCGGCGACTTCTACGACTTCTTCGAAGGGCCGGACGGGCGCTGGCGGTTCGCGCTCGGAGACGTGTGCGGCAACGGCCCCGAGGCCGCCGTCGTGACCGGTCTCGCCCGCCCCGTGCTGCGGCTGCTGGCCCGCGAGGGCCACGGCGTCACCGAGGTCATGGACCGGCTCAACCGCGAGGTGGGCGAGCAGACCCGCTTTCTGACCATGATCTACGGCGAGTTGACGCCGCGGCCCGCGTCCGAGGGCGGCGGCAGCCTCTGCACGCTGGTGTGCGCCGGGCATCCGCTGCCCCTGGTGCGTGACGTGTCGGGGAAGGTACGGGCGGCGGCCGAGCCCCAACTCCTCCTCGGCGTCGAGGAGAACGTCCGCTACGGGAGCCAGAGCGTCGTACTGGAGCCCGGGGAGACGCTGCTGTGCGTCACCGACGGAGTCACCGAACGCCGCAGCGGGCAGCGGCAGTTCGACGACGAGGACGGTCTCGCGGCCGTGCTCGCCGACTGCGGCGGCCTCGACGCGGCACAGACGGCGGAACGGATCCGCCGCGCGGTCCACGCGTTCGGCGCCGGAGCGGCGGCGGACGACCTGGCACTGCTGGTGCTCCAGGCGACGGGCGGCGGCTGAGCGCGCCGGGGCGCTGCCGCGCCCGGCATGCCGCTTACGGTGCGGCGCCGTACGGCTCGGCTGCCGTGCGGCGCTCAATTGCCGTAGGTGTCAGGGTGGTTGGTGCGCGGTGGTTGGCGGCGCGGATGACGGCGTGCCGGGTATGCCGCTTGCGGTGCTGTCGTGTTCGTACGGTTCGGCTGCCGTACGGCGCTCGACTGCCGTAGGTGTCACGGTGGTTGGCGCGCGGCGCGCGGTGTTTGGCGGTTGCGGGGACGCCGTGCCAAGCGTGCCGCTTACGGTGCTGTCGTGTTCGTACGGTTCGGCTGCCGTGCGGCGGTCAACTGCCATAGGTGTCACGGTGGTTGGCGCTCGGTGCGCGGTGTTTGGCGGCGCGGGTGGCGTCGTGCCGGGTATGCCGCTTGCGGTGCTGTTGTGGCCGTACGGCGGTCAATTGCCGTAGGTGTCACGGTGGTTGGTGCGCGGCGCTGGGCGGTTGCGGGACGGTTCGGTGGGCTCAGTCGACGAGGTCGCGGACGACCGCGTCCGCCAGCAGACGGCCGCGCAGCGTCAGCACCGCACGGCCCTCCTCGTACGGGCCCGGCTCCAGGAGACCGTCGGCTAGTGCGCGGCGGGACGCGGCCGCGCCGTCGGGCGTCAGCAGGCCGAGCGGGCAGCCGGTCGCGAGGCGCAGTTCCAGCAGGATGCGTTCGACGCGCCTGTCCTCGGCCGTGAGCACCTCGCGGCCCGCGCCGGGGGAGCGGCCCTCGGCGAGGGCCTGCGCGTAGGCGGCCGGATGCTTCACGTTCCACCAGCGGACCCCGCCCGCGTGGGAGTGCGCTCCCGGTCCGGCGCCCCACCAGTCGGCTCCCGTCCAGTACAGCTCGTTGTGGCGGCAGCGGGCCGAACCGTCCGAGGCCGACGCCCAGTTGGAGACCTCGTACCAGGTCATCCCGGCCGCCGTCAGCAGCTCGTCCGCGATGAGGTAGCGGTCCGCGTGCACGTCGTCGTCCGTCGGGGGCACCTCGCCGCGGCGGATGCGGCGGGCGAGCTGAGTGCCCTCCTCGACGATCAGCGCGTACGCCGAGACGTGGTCCGGGCCCGCGGCGAGCGCGCTCTCCAGCGAGGCGCGCCAGTCGTCGTCGCTCTCGCCGGGGGTGCCGTAGATCAGGTCGAGGTTGACGTGTGCGAAACCGGCGGCCCGCGCCTCCGCCACGCACGCCTCGGGACGGCCGGGCGTGTGGGTGCGGTCCAGTACGCGCAGCACGTGCGGGCGTGCGCTCTGCATGCCGAACGAGATCCGGTTGAACCCGGCCTCGCGCAGCCGTTCCAGGTACCGGGGGCCGACCGATTCGGGATTGGCCTCGGTGGTCACCTCCGCGTCCGCCGCCAGCCCGAACTCGTCGCGTACGGCCGCGAGCATCGCCCCCAGGTCCTCGGGAGGCAGCAGCGTGGGGGTGCCGCCGCCGACGAAGACCGTGGCGGCGGGGCGCGGGTCGTCGCCGAGCACCTTGCGTGCGAGCCGGATCTCGTCGCTCAGGGTGGCCGCGTAGTTCTCCCGCGAGGCGAGTACGCCGCCGGAGCCGCGCAGCTCGGCCGACGTGTAGGTGTTGAAGTCGCAGTAGCCGCAACGGGTCGCGCAGTACGGCACGTGCAGGTAGAAGCCGAGCGGACGCGACTCGCGGCCCACGAGGGCGTGGGGCGGCAGCGCGCCGCTTTCGGGCACGGGCTCGCCGTCGGGCAGTGCGGAGGGCATGCGTCCCATTGTCCGCGATGCGGTGGGCGCCTCACGGCGCCGGGCTTCGGGCGGCCGGTGTGTGCGGCTGCCGCCGCGGGGCAGGGCGTGAGCGTACGTCTCCGGCCTTCCCGTGCGCTTGCACCCAGTGCTCAGGCCCGCAGCGGCTGCCCGACGCGGCCTGCGTGGTCTCCGCGTACGGGCGGGCGGGAGACATGCCCGTACGGCCCGTCGTTCGTCCCTCTGGCACCCGGCGGTGAGGGAGGCGCTGCTTGTGTGCGGGGCACGGTCGTGCCGGCTGGGCACCGGGGATTGCGCCGCCCCGGCCCCGCCGGGCGCACGTTGGCTCGTGCGGACGGACCCGGCATGCACCCCGGGCCTGTGCGGAACTGCGGCCCGGGCGGCGACGGCTGCCCCGCATGGTGCGGAGCCACAGCGGGTGTCCCGGGGCGAGTCCGCCGCAGCGTGCGGCGGTTCCGTATCCCGGGTCCGCCGTCGGCCGCCGCCTCTGCGTCCCCGCTGGCCCTTACGAGAAGCCCACCGTCACGTGGTCGATGAGCCGTTCCACGCGGCCCAGCAGTTCCGGTTCCAGGTCCCGGTAGTCGCGTACGCCGCGAAGGATCCGCTGCCAGGCCGCGCCCGTGTTCTCGGGCCAGCCCAGGGCGCGGCACACGCCCGTCTTCCAGTCCTGCCCGTGAGGCACCTTCGGCCAGGCGTCGATTCCGGCAGAGGAGGGCTTCACGGCCTCCCAGATGTCGATGTACGGGTGGCCGACCACCAGTACGTGCTCGTCCGTGACCTCCGCCGCGATGCGGGACTCCTTGGAGCCCGGCACGAGATGGTCGACGAGCACACCCAGGCGGGCGTCCGGGCCCGGCCCGAAGTCCCGTACGACGGCGGGGAGATCGTCGACGCCCTCCAGGTATTCGACGACGACACCTTCGATGCGGAGGTCGTCGCCCCAGACCTTCTCGACGAGTTCGGCGTCGTGCCGCCCCTCCACATAGATGCGGCCCGCGCGTGCCACGCGCGCCCGCGCGCCGGGGACGGCGATGGAGCCGGACGCCGTGCGCCGCGCGGTCCCCGTCCCGGTCCCGATGGCTGCCGCGGCTCCGGCCGCTCCGGAGCCCGGTCCGGAGGCGGAGTCCGCTCCGGCGCTGGGAGCCCCCGTCCCCGGCCGTACGAGCGTGACCGTCCTCCCCTCCAGCAGGAACCCGCCGGGCTCCATCGGGAAGACGCGGTGCTTGCCGAAGCGGTCCTCCAGGGTGACCGTGGGCCCCTCGGCGGTCTTCTCCGTACGGATCACCGCTCCGCAGAAGCCGGTGGTGATCTCCTCCACCACCAGATCGGCCTCGGCGGGCACCTCGGGCACCGGCCGCCGCCGCTTCCAGGGCGGGGTCAGATCGGGGTCGTAAGAACGGCTGCGCATGGCGGCATTCTTCACGACGTTCCGAACCGGCGTGCCAGGACGTCCCGTTGGGCGCGTACGAAATCTGCGCCGACTACGGCACCGTGGCCCGGCACGTACAGCGCGTCCTCGCCGCCGAGCGCCAGCAGCCGGTCCAGGGCGTCCGGCCAGCGCGCGGGGCTCGCGTCGGGACCGGCCTGCGGCTCCCCGGACTCCTCGACGAGATCGCCGCAGAAGACGACCCGGCGGTCCCGACGGGCCCGGCCGTCCCGCCTGGCCCCGGCCCCGGCCCCGGCCTCAGCCCCGTCACCGTCACCAGGCCCCCCGTCCCCACGGCCCCCGTCCACGATCACCGCCAGGTCGTAGGCGCTGTGCGCCGCCCCCATGTTCACCAGCCGCACCGTGCGCTCCCCGAGGGTCAGCGTCAGCTCCTCCGATACGCCGTGCCGCGGCGGTACGAGCCGGGCCGCAGACTCCTCCGCCCGCTCGCCGGCCATCCCGTGCCGTACCGCGTCCTGCCGCAACTCCTCGCGTGCGCCCGCGAGATGGGCGGCCAGGCCCTGCGCCCCGTACACATGGGCACCCTCGAAGGCGGCCGTGCCGAGGACGTGGTCGAAGTGGGAGTGGGTGAGCACGGCGTGCGTCACCGGGCGCCCGAAGAGGCCGCGGAGACCGTCGCGGATCCGGGTGCCCTCCTCGACGCCCGAGCCGGTGTCGACGACGAGCACGCCCGACGAGCCGCGCACCGCACCGACCGTCGCGTCCCAGTGGGGCAGCCTGCGCCGTACGACTCCGGGCGCGAGGTCCTCCCACAGGCTCTCGCCCTCGCCGTCACCCTCGCCGTCACCTTCACCGTCACCTTGGTCGGCGCCCTCGACGGCGCCCTCGCGGTCCTCCGGCCGGTCGCCCACGGGGCGCCCGCCTTCCCCGGCGAACCCGCCGAATCCGCCGTGTCCGTCGCTGTTCCCGCCCATGCGAAGACGTTACTGGGACGTACCGCCGCATCGCGCCCCCGCGATACGGTCGGTGCTTACGGCTCTTGCCCACGCCATGGCAACCGGCCGTACACTTAGCCAGCGGGATCTGGCACTCCATCGGCGAGAGTGCCAGGGAGACGCCGGAGACGCGAGAGGTTCCGGAGACGCCGGGGACGACGGGGAAGCGAGACCCGTCGGCGCCCACGTGGCGCAGGCCGCAGGCGCACGGGCGCGGGCAGGGCGGACAAGACCGGACGGGAGGTGCGCGATGCTGAGCGAACGCAGGCTCGAGGTGCTGCGCGCGATCGTTCAGGACTATGTCGGCACGGAGGAGCCCGTCGGCTCCAAGGCGCTCACCGAGCGGCACAATCTCCAGGTCTCCCCGGCCACGGTGCGCAACGACATGTCGGCCCTCGAAGAGGAGGGCTACATCGCGCAGCCGCACACGAGCGCCGGGCGCATCCCCACCGACAAGGGGTACAGGCTGTTCGTCGACAAGCTGGCGGGCGTCAAGCCGCTGTCGTCTCCCGAGCGCCGCGCGATCCAGAACTTCCTGGAGGGCGCCGTCGACCTCGACGACGTCGTGGGGCGCACGGTGCGGCTGCTGGCGCAGCTGACCCGTCAGGTCGCCGTCGTGCAGTACCCGTCGCTGACGCGCTCGACGGTGCGTCATGTGGAGCTGCTCTCCCTCGCGCCCGCCCGTCTGATGCTGGTGCTGATCACCGACACCGGCCGGGTCGAGCAGCGGCTCATCGACTGCCAGTCGCCCATCGGCGACTCGGCGCTGGCGGATCTGCGGGCGCGGCTCAACAGCCGTGTGGTGGGCGAGCGCTTCACGGAGGTGCCGTCCCTCGTGCAGGACCTGCCGGACGCCTTCGAGGGCGACGACCGCGGCACGGTCTCGACGGTGCTCGCGACCCTGCTGGAGACCCTTGTCGAGGAGACCGAGGAGCGGCTGATCATCGGCGGCACCTCCAACCTCACCCGCTTCGGCCACGACTTCCCGCTCACCATCCGGCCCGTACTGGAGGCGCTGGAGGAGCAGGTCGTGCTGCTGAAGCTGCTCGGGGAGGCGAAGGACCCGGGCATGACGGTACGAATCGGGCATGAGAACGTCCACGAAGGACTGAGTTCCACATCGGTGGTTTCGGTCGGCTACGGTTCGGGCGACGAAGCAGTCGCCAAGCTCGGCGTGGTCGGACCGACCCGCATGGACTACCCCGGAACGATGGGAGCGGTACGCGCAGTGGCACGGTACGTCGGACAGATCCTCGCGGAGTCGTAAGTGGCGACGGACTACTACGCGGTCCTCGGCGTGCAGCGCGACGCCTCGCAGGACGACATCAAGAAGGCCTTCCGCAGGCTTGCGCGCGAGCTGCATCCTGACGTCAATCCCGACCCGAAGACGCAGGAGCGGTTCAAGGAGATCAACACCGCCTACGAGATCCTCTCCGACCCGCAGAAGAAGCAGGTCTACGACCTCGGCGGCGACCCGGCGGCCGGTGCCGGCGGCGGAGCGGGCGGCTTCGGCGGAGCCGGTGGCTTCGGCAACTTCTCCGACATCATGGACGCCTTCTTCGGCACCGCCTCGCAGCGCGGCCCGAGGTCCCGTACGCGGCGCGGCCAGGACGCCATGATCCGGCTCGACATCGAGCTGGACGAGTCCGCGTTCGGCACGACGAAGGACATCCAGGTCGACACGGCCATCGTCTGCAACACCTGCAACGGGGAGGGCGCGGCGCCCGGCACCTCGGCGCAGACCTGCGACATGTGCCGCGGCAGGGGAGAGGTCTCCCAGGTCACGCGCTCCTTCCTGGGGCAGGTCATGACGTCGCGTCCCTGCCCGCAGTGCCAGGGCTTCGGCACGGTCGTGCCCACGCCCTGCCCGGAGTGCGCGGGCGACGGGCGCGTCCGCTCGCGGCGCAGCCTGACGGTGAAGATCCCCGCCGGTGTCGACAACGGCACCCGCATCCAGCTCGCGGGCGAGGGCGAGGTCGGCCCCGGCGGCGGCCCCGCCGGCGACCTGTACGTGGAGATCCACGAGACCCAGCATCCGACCTTCCAGCGCCGCGGCGACGACCTGCACTGCACGGTCACCATCCCGATGACGGCCGCCGCGCTCGGCACGAAGGTGCCGCTGGAGACGCTGGACGGCATGGAGGAGGTCGACATCAGACCGGGCACTCAGTCCGGGCAGTCGATCCCGCTGCACGAGCGCGGCGTCACGCATCTGCGGGGCGGTGGACGCGGGCAGCTGATCGTCCACGTGGAGGTGACGACGCCGTCCAGCCTGGAGCCGGAGCAGGAGGAGTTGCTGCGGCGGCTCGCGGAGATGCGGGGTGAGGAGCGGCCGACGGGGCAGTTCCAGCCCGGCCAGCAGGGGCTGTTCTCGCGGCTGAAGGACGCGTTCAACGGCCGCTGAGCGATGGGGAGTCGAGCCGTGCCGGCGTGCCGCCGGGGCCGGGCCGATGCTCCGGCTGCTTCCCCCGGTGAGGCTCCCGTTGATGCCGCTCAGGCCGGGGATTCGCTGAACGTGCCGCCCGGCTCCGCCTGTTGTGCGGGGCCGGGCAGCGGTCCGGTCCGTACGGCGGTCCCCGTACGTACGGCCACGGGCCCTGTCGGATCCGTGGCGTCCGTCATGACGGCCGATCCGCTCCCCTGACCCCGTCCGTCCCGTCCCCGCCCGAGCCAGGGCTGGTCCGGACCCGGGCGCCCGTACGCCGCGTGACAGGATGTGCACATGCCCTCCGCGCCGATCCCGCTCTCCGACCTCACGGAGCATCCGATTGTGCAGGCCCCCATGGCGGGCGGGCCTTCATGTCCGGAACTGGCCGGTGCCGTCAGCGAGTCGGGCGGGCTGGGCTTCCTCGCCGCCGGCTACAAGACGCCCGAGGCGATGTACGAGGAGATCAAGCAGCTCCGCGGGCAGACCCAACGCCCCTTCGGCGTCAATCTGTTCATGCCGCACCCCGACAACGCCGACAGAGGGGCGCTGGAGCGCTACCGCGCACAGCTCGCGGGCGAGGCGATGTGGTACGAGACGGAGCTGGGTGAGACGGACCACGCCACCGACGACGCCTACGAGGCCAAGCTCGCCATACTCTTCGACGACCCCGTGCCCGTCGTCTCGTTCACCTTCGGCTGCCCGACGCGGCAGGTGCTGGAGCGGTTCACCAAGCGCGGCACGTACACGGTCGTCACGGTCACCTCCGCCGGCGAGGCGGAGACCGCCGAGTTCCTCGGGGCGGACGCGGTGTGCGTGCAGGGGATCGAGGCCGGCGGCCACCAGAGCACCCATCGCGACGATCCGCAGGAGGACGGCACCAGCAGCGGTCTCGCGCTGCTTCCGCTGCTGACGCAGGTCAAGGAGTCGGTGCGGCTGCCGGTCGTCGCCGCAGGCGGGATGATGCGCGGCAAGCAGGTCGCGGCGGTGCTGGCGGCGGGCGCGACGGCGGCGCAGCTGGGCACGGCGTTCCTGGTGTGCCCCGAGTCGGGGGCGGACCTGCTGCACAAGCAGGCGATGACCAACCCCCTTTTCGCGCGTACGGAGTTGACCCGCGCCTTCACCGGGCGGCCGGCGCGTGCGCTGGTCAACCGCTTCCTGCGCGAGCACGGCCGGTACGCTCCCGCCGCGTATCCGCAGGTGCACCATCTGACCGCCGGGGTGCGCAAGGCCGCGGCCAAGGCGAAGGACCCGCAGGGCATGGCGCTGTGGGCGGGCCAGGGCCACCGGCTCGCCCGTGATCTGCCGGCGGCGCAGCTGATGGACGTGCTGGTCACGGAGCTGGCGATGGCACGCGAGCGGCTCGCCAAGTTCGCGGGCCCGGGGCAGGTGCACGGGGCGGGCCTGGGCGGCGACAGCGGTACGGCCGGTGCGGGTTCCGGCGCGGGGTCCGGCGCGGGTCCCGCTGCCGGTTCCGGGGCGGCTTCGGGGAGCGGTACGGGCGCGACGGGCGGCGCGGGCGGCGCGGGCGGCGCAAGCGGCTCGGGCGGCTCCGCGTGACCGCTCCCGTCTTCCTGGCGGACCCGGCCCGGCTCGCGGAAGTGGCGCGGCGGCACGGCTCCCGAAGCGGCGGCGGCACGGACCCGGACCCGGACCCGGAAGTGGACGGAGCTTCCGGGAGCGGTGGCCGCACGGTCGTACTCGAAGGTCCCGAGGGGCGCCACGCGGTGTCCGTGCGCCGGATGCGCCCGGGCGAGGACGTCGTGCTCACCGACGGCGCCGGCACCGGCGCGTACGGCACGGTCGAGGCCGTCTCGGGCAAGGACCGCCTGGAGGTGGCCGTCACATCCGTACGCACGGAACCGGAGCCACGGCCCCGCATCACCGTCGTACAGGCGCTCCCGAAGGGCGACCGGGGCGAACTCGCCGTGGAGACGATGACGGAGACCGGGGCGGACGTCGTCGTGCCCTGGGCGGCGGCCCGTTGCGTGACGCAGTGGCGGGGCGAGCGCGGTCAGAAGTCGCTCGCCAAGTGGCGCTCCACGGCACGCGAGGCGGGCAAGCAGTCGCGGCGGCTGCGCTTTCCCGAGGTCGCCGGGCTCGCCTCCACGGCGGACGTGGCCGGTCTGCTGCGGGACGCGGAACTGGGCGTCGTACTCCACGAGGAGGGCGCCCTGCCGCTGGCCACGGCCGAACTGCCGCGCGACGGCGGCATCGTGGTCGTCGTCGGCCCCGAAGGCGGCGTCTCCCCGGAGGAGTCGGAGATCTTCGCCGGTGCGGGCGCGCGGGCTTGCAGGCTCGGGCCGAGCGTGCTGCGTACGTCTACGGCGGGCACGGCGGCGACGGCGCTGCTGCTGGGGCGTACGGGACGCTGGGACTGACGCGAGGCACGACTGACGCACGGCACGACCGACGCGAGGCACGACTGACACGCGGCACATCGGGGGCGCCTCGCGCGGGCCGCCGGTACGGGCGGACGCGACCGGTGCGACCGGTGCGGCGGTTGCGCCGTGGGTGGTTCGGGAGGGTGCGGCGGCGGCGAGCACAGGTAGCATCCCGGGCATGGCTGGAGAACCGCAGGCCGACTGCCTGTTCTGCAAGATCGTCGCCGGTGACGTGCCGGCGACGGTGGTGCGCGAGTCGCAGGAGATCATCGCCTTCCGCGACATCAACCCGCAGGCGCCCACGCACATCCTCGTGATCCCCAAGGCGCACTACCCCGACGCCGCCGCCCTCGCCGCGGCCGAGCCGCAGCTCGCCGCGGACGTGCTGGTCGAAGCGGGCGAGGTCGCCGCCGAGGAGAACATCGCGCCCAGCGGCTCGGGGCCGGGCACCGGCTACCGCATCGTCTTCAACACCGGCTCCGGCGCGGGCCAGACGGTCTTCCACGCGCACGCGCACCTGCTGGGCGGGCGCGGTTTCAACTGGCCGCCCGGCTGAACCGCCGCCGGGAGACGTTCCCTGCCGGTCGTGCGTACCGGCTCCCCGTCCCGGGCGCAGTCCGGTGCGCAGCCCGAGTCCTCCGCCCGATTCCCCGTACAAGTCCTCCGCCCAAGTCCCCGTACAAGCGCCGCAGATGTCCTCACGTGAACTGGTCGTGCTGGGAACCGCCAGCCAGGTGCCGACCCGGCACCGCAACCACAACGGCTACGTGCTGCTCTGGGACGGCCACGGCATCCTCTTCGACCCGGGGGAGGGCACACAGCGCCAGATGCTGCGCGCGGGCGTCTCGGCGCACGACCTGACGCGGATCTGCGTCACGCACTTCCACGGAGACCACTCGCTGGGACTGGCCGGGGTCGTCCAGCGCATCAATCTGGACCGCGTGCCGCACACCGTCACCGCGCACTACCCGGCGAGCGGCGAGCACTTCTTCGAGCGGCTGCGCTACGCGACGGCGTACCGCGAGACGGCGCGGCTGCGTCCCCAACCGGTGTGCGGCACGGGCGAGTTGACGGGCGCCGGGGCCTCCGGGGGCCTGCCGCCCGCGCCCGGCGAGGCGCCCCCGCCCTTCAAGCTCTTCGCACACCGGCTGTCGCACCCCGTCGACGCGTACGGCTACCGCCTCACCGAGCCCGACTCGCGCCGGATGCTCCCCGCCCGTCTGGAGGCCCGCGGCATCCGCGGCCCCGACATCTCCCGGCTGAAGCGGGACGGTGAACTCCGCGGCGTACGGCTGGAGGAGGTCAGCGAGCCGCGACCGGGACAGTCCTTCGCGTTCGTGATGGACACCCGCATGTGCGACGGGGTCCTCGCGCTGGCGCGGGGCTGCGATCTCCTCGTCATCGAGGCCACGTTCCTGGACGAGGAGGCGGCGCTGGCGGAGGAGTACGGCCATCTCACGGCCGGGCAGGCGGGCCGCGCGGCGGCGGAGGCGGGCGTGCGCAGCCTCGTCCTCACCCACTTCTCGCAGCGATACGCGGACGCCTCGCTCTTTGCGCGGCAGGCCCGACGGGCAGGATTCGAGGGGGAGTTGACGGTCGCGGAGGACCTGATGCGCGTCCCCGTGCCGAAGCGGGCCTGACGTCGTCCCCGCGCCGACGAGGCGTGCGTGACGGTGAGTACCGCGGCGGTGCTCACGTATATCCCGGGCGGTCGCGTCAAGTTCCTTGCCGATCCCTGATAACAACTCTGCAACGCCCGGGATTTGTACGTACCTTCGGAAGCGGTGTGGGGGAGTTCCTCTCAGAACTGGAGCAGCCAATGTCCCGGAAACGCAAGAGCAGTCTGAAGGTAAAGGCCGCCGCGGGCGTCGGAGCCGCCGTGCTCGCCGTCGGGATCGCGGCCGTGACCGTCAGCACCAGCCAGGCGGCGACCGAGAACTGCGCCGGCCTCGAACAGGCCCTGAAGAACAACCAGAACTTCGTCGCCGCACAACAGGCCAACCCTGACGCCCAGTCGGAGGCGAGGATCGCCAACCGGCAGGCCGTCATCGACAACATCCAGCAGCGGCTTCAGGCGGCCGGCTGCCAGTGAGCCGACCGGGCGGCGAGGTCCTCTGAACCTTCCCGTGCAAGTCCTTCCCCGCAAGACAGACCCCCGTCCCCGGTCCCCGTGAAGAGCCCCTCGTCCCGTGGCCCCATCCCCCGATGACCAGTCCTGCGCGCCCCTCCCCGGGCGCATCCATGGGCCTCGGCGGCACAGGGCGGCTCGCCGAGAAGGAACGGCCGGCACCTCCTGCCCAGGTGCCGGCCGTTCGCGGTTCGCCGTTCGGGTTCGTTCGCGGTTCGCCTTCGTTCGCCGTTCCGCGCAAGGGAGTTGAGCGGAGCCGCTCAGCCGCCGTGGCCGTCCTCGCGCATCAGCTCCACGAAGCGCCGTATGCCGATGTTCCCGCCGGAGACGACGATCCCCACACGCCGCGGAAGCGGATCGATCCTGGCGGCGAGCAGCGCCGCCAGGCCCGTCGCGCCGCTCGGCTCGATCACGATCTTCAACCGCTCGAACGCGAGACGCATCGCCGCGCGGATATCCTCGTCGCTCACCACCTCGACGCCGGACAGCAGCCGCCTGTTGACGGAGAAGGTCAACTCGCCCGGGGTGACGGCCGCTTGGCCGTCGGCGATGGTACGCGGCACCTCGTCCAGCGAGACCCGCCCGCCCGCGGCCAGCGAACGGCGGGTGTCGTCGCCCGCCTCCGGCTCCACCCCGATGACGCGGATGTCCGGATGGAGCGCCTTGGCGGCCGTCGCCGATCCGGCGGCGAGCCCGCCGCCGCCCACCGGGACGATGAGGGCGTCCAACTCCCCTGTTTCCTCCAGCAGTTCAAGCGCCGCCGTGCCCTGTCCCGCGATGATGTGCGGATGCTCGTACGGCGGTACGAGCGCCAGCCCGCGTTCCTTCGCCAGGCGCTTCCCGATGACTTCCCGGTCCTCGGTGTAGCGGTCGTAGGTGACGATCTCGGCGCCGTAGTCCGCCGTGGCGTCCATCTTGGAGCGCGGGGTGTCCTCCGGCATCACGATGACCGCCCTGCTGCCCAGCTCGCGGGCGGCGAGCGCCACGGCCTGCGCGTGGTTGCCGGAGGAGTAGGCGGCGACGCCGTTCGCCAGCTGTGCGGGCGGCAGTTGTGAGACGGCGTTGTACGCGCCGCGGAACTTGAACGCCCCGACTCGCTGGAAGTTCTCGCACTTCAGAAAGGTCTCCGCGCCCACCAGCCGGTCCAGCGTCCGGGAACGGAGCACCGGCGTGCGGTGCGCCGCTCCCTTCAGCCGGCCGGCGGCGGCACGGATGTCCGCGAGCGTGACGGGCTCGTTGCCGGAAGCCGTCCCGGGGTCTTCCGCGCTCGGGCTGCTGCTCATGGATGCCTCGCTCCTCGCTGCTCCGGCCGGTCCGCGCGCCGCAGCCCGGACCGTTCCGCGGCCCGGCTCCGGCCGCGGACCGCGTCCGCGCCTCCTGGGAGCTACATCCTCACCTGCTTCGCCCGCGATTCCGAACGCGTTTCGGCCGTGCGGGCCGTACGGACCGTACGGGCCTCCGTTGCCTTACGGCAGGAAGTACATGGGGTTGGGCAACTTGTACGTACGTTCCGCGTGACCGCCCTTGAGATCGCTGTACTGGTCGCCGAGGTTGGCGAGGATCCTGAAGCCCATCGACTCGAAGTGCTTGCGCGTCCCCGACTTGTACTGGACCGTCGTGCAGTCCGCACCGCACTCCAGATACGGCGGCGGGTGCTCCTCGTCCTTCAGGAAGAAGTGCTTGGTGCCGACCGGGGTCTTGTAGCCGACGTTCTTGAGGTTGCGCACGCTCCAGTCGCGCTGCTTCTCGGAGCGGCCGGTGAGGAAGAAGACCGTGATGCCGCTCTTGTCCGCCCAGTTGACCAGTTTCTTCATGCCGAAGACGGCGTCCATGTCGGTGGTGCGCAGATACTCGTCCTGGAGCTTCGGGTCGAAGTTGTAGCCGATCTGCCGCTCGAAGTTGTACGTGAGCAGGGTGGTGTCGTCGACGTCGACCACGATGGCCGGCTTGTGCCCGTGCCCCGTCTTCTCGTGCTCCTTGGCCATGTCGCGCTTCAGGTCCCGCTGGGCGTCCGCCGCGATGCCGCGCACCTGCTTCGCGTAGTCGCTCTTCGGGGAGGCGTAGTGCTCGCCGTCGGGGGTCTCGACGTCCCCGTAGTAGTCGGCGATCTGCTCCTTGACCTTGTCTATGTTGGGGATCTCGCGGTCGGTGCCCGGCGCGGAGCGCTCGGCGGTGGCCTGGCCCGCGCCGAAGAGGGCGGTACCGGTGAGGACGGCCGTGACGGTGAGCGCGGCGATCGTCGCGCGGCGTCCGCGCGAGAGGGCCCAGGGGAGCGACGGCTTGCTACGTGCGCCGCTGTCTTCGGTGGACGGCATGGGGGGCTCCAGAACTCCAGGGATGTGCGCCCGCGGCGGGGCCCGGGCCTTCTTCCGGCGTGGTGCTGTTCGGCTTGGTGTAAGCCGGTGCTGTTCGGCTTGATGCGAGGGGAAGGTAGCAGAGGCCCGCCCGTGGTTCTACGCGCGGAGATGGAACTTTGCCTTGAAATTCCCTTGCCGCTTCGCCGAACGGCTGCGCCTCGCCGGTCCCTTGCGGCCCCGTCGCCGCCCCCTTGCCGGCCGTTCCGCGGGCTCCCGTGCACCTCGCCGCGCCCTGTCGCATGGTCGACGGTTCGCCTCGCGGGCGGCACAGTTGGGCGCAACCGACAATCCGTGCTCACGACGGGGCGAGCGCGGGCCGAGTACGGAGGGTCCGGATGTCACAGGAGGTGCGCGGCGTCATCGCGCCGGGCAAGGACGAACCGGTGCGCGTGGAGACCGTCGTGGTGCCCGATCCCGGCCCCGGAGAGGCCGTGGTCCAGGTGCAGGCGTGCGGCGTCTGCCACACCGATCTGCACTACAAACAGGGCGGCATCAGCGACGACTTCCCCTTCCTCCTCGGCCATGAGGCCGCGGGCGTCGTGGAGTCCGTGGGCGCCGGTACGACGGAGGTCGAGCCCGGCGACTTCGTGATCCTCAACTGGCGTGCCGTGTGCGGACAGTGCCGTGCCTGCCGCCGCGGACGCCCCTGGTACTGCTTCGACACGCACAACGCCCGGCAGCCGATGACCCTCGGTGGGGGCACCGCCCGGGCCGGAGGCTCCGGGGGAGGAACGGAACTCTCCCCGGCGCTCGGCATCGGCGCCTTCGCCGAGAAGACGCTGGTGGCCGCGGGCCAGTGCACCAAGGTCGACCCCGAGGTCTCGCCTGCCGTCGCCGGACTGCTCGGCTGCGGCGTCATGGCCGGGATCGGGGCCGCCGTCAACACCGGCCAGGTCGGGCGCGGGGACTCCGTGGCGGTCATCGGCTGCGGCGG
The DNA here is from genome assembly GCF_012726265.1 of Streptomyces sp. HNM0575. Lineage (GTDB taxonomy): Bacteria > Actinomycetota > Actinomycetes > Streptomycetales > Streptomycetaceae > Streptomyces. The sequence goes on from NZ_JAASAG010000001.1 coordinate 582,829, forward strand.
TGTCGGGGACGCCGCGATCGTGGGCTCGCGGCTCGCCGGAGCGGCGCGCGTGATCGCCGTGGACATCGACGAACGCAAGCTGCGGCAGGCCGAGTCCATGGGCGCCACCCACACCGTCGACTCCAGCGCCACCGACCCGGTCGAGGCGATCCGCGAACTGACGGGCGGCTTCGGCGCGGACGTCGTCATCGAGGCGGTCGGCCGCCCCGAGACGTACGAACAGGCCTTCTACGCCCGCGACTTGGCGGGCACGGTCGTCCTCGTCGGCGTGCCCACGCCGGACATGCGACTCGAACTCCCGCTGCTCGACGTCTTCGGCCGCGGCGGCTCCCTCAAGTCCTCCTGGTACGGGGACTGCCTGCCGTCCCGCGACTTCCCGATGCTGATCGACCTGCACCGCCAAGGGCGGCTGGAGCTCGACAAGTTCGTCACGGAGCGGATCGCGCTGGACGAGGTGGAGCACGCCTTCGACCGCATGCACGCGGGAGACGTGCTGCGTTCGGTGGTGGTGTTCTGAGGTGACGTCGTGTGCCCGGAGAGCACGTCCGGTCCGCGGGCGGAGGGCGGTTCCTCCGCCCCGCGGGGGCCCGGCCCGTGCGCGAAACGGCCCCGGCCGCCGGGCAGTTCACGACTCGGCGACCGGGCGTTGCTCCGCGTGGCCGGGAGGTCGGGCGCCCATGACGACCCGGGGCGGCGCCGGGCCGCGACGCGGGACCGTCTGCGAGCCGGGCGGGGGCGCGGTGCGGGCCGCGCCCGGCGGCGCGATGACGAGCGCGCTGCGTCCCGTACGGCTGCGAGCGCGGTGCGGCCTGGCACCGCTCGGCCCGGCGCCACCCGGCACGTCCCGCGCCCCGCGGCGCCCGACAACGACGGCTCGGCCACGGCGGGCGCCGACCTGCACCGCGCGGGTGCGCACGCGCCCTGCCCGACCGGGGCTCCCTCGACCATGGGTCGCGGTGCCGTGGCTCCGCGCTGCGGGGCTGGGGATCCTCCGGCCGTCGGCCGCCGGGTTGTGGCCCCGCGCTGGCTGGCTGAGCTGCTCTGGCTTGGTGTCCGCGGGGCGCTTTCCGCGTTCCGTGGGCCCGGTCGCGGTCTTGGGTCGAGCCGCCGGACTGTGGCCCTGCGCCGCGCGGTTGGGGTTCCTCCGGCCGTCGATCGCCGGGCCGCGGACTCGTACCGTCCGGCCGAACTGCTCCGGCTTCGTGTCCGCACCGCCGGGCCCGGGCCTGGCAGGGCCCGCCCCGCCGAAGCGTTCCGCCGCCCTTCGCCAGCGCTTCCTTTTACCCCGGCCCTCAATTCCTTTTACCAATCGATTACCCTGGCGCGAACGATCGCCCATCGCTACGACCGGCCCTTACGCCGGTCCTCAAACCGATGTGACGGGGGCCCGAAGATGCAACCGACCCACCGCCGGTCCGCGAGTCGGCCAGTGCCCCTGTCATCCGTGCCCCGGTCGTCGCGCGTGGCCTCGTCCCGCGTGGCCTCGTCGCGCGTGCCCTCGTCGTCCGTGTCCGTGTCCGTGCCCGCCGCCCCGGCGCCGCCCGCGGCGCACCGTGCGCGCCCGCCGCACCGCCGGGCCCGTCCCTGCGGTGGCCGCCGCCGTCCGCAGCAGCGAGCGCGACGGCCGCGACGGCCACGGCGGCGGCAGCACAGACCGCTGCGCCCGCCCGCGTGCGCGCCCGTGACGCCACGCTCCGGCGTGCCGCCGCCCGCCGTGAGCCCGTCGCCACACCCGGCACCCGACCCGTATGAGACGCCGTCCCCCGGCCGTCGCGTACGGAGCCGCGCCGGACGCCGCTGCTGAACCGACCCGGAGGTCAGGCCCGTGCACGACACCACCGCCATGCTCATCGAACTCGGGGCGATCATCCTCGCCCTGGGCCTGCTGGGAAGATTCGCCGGCCGCATCGGCTTCTCGCCCATCCCGCTGTATCTGCTCGCGGGGCTCGCCTTCGGCCACGGCGGCATGCTGCCGCTCACGGCCACCGAGGAGTTCATCGCCACGGGTGCCGAGATCGGCGTCATCCTGCTGCTGCTACTGCTGGGCCTCGAATACAGCGCCTCCGATCTCGTCACCAGCCTCAAGACCCAATACCCGTCCGGCGCGGTCGACTTCGTGCTCAACGCGCTGCCCGGAGCGGTCGCCGCGCTGCTGCTGGGCTGGGGCCCGGTCGCCGCGGTGGTGCTGGCCGGGGTCACCTGGATCTCCTCGTCCGGTGTCATCGCCAAGGTCCTCGGCGACCTCGGCCGCCTCGGCAACCGCGAGACGCCGGTGATCCTCGGCGTGCTCGTCATCGAGGACCTGGCGATGGCCGTCTATCTGCCGATCCTCACCGCGATCCTCGCCGGGGCGGGCCTTGCGGGCGGTTCGCTGACGCTGCTGATCTCGCTGGGCACCGTCGGCGCCGTGCTCTACCTCGCGCTGCGGCACGGGCGTCTGATCAGCCGGGTCGTCTCGTCCGACAACGCGGAGATGCTGCTGCTGGTGGTGCTCGGCCTCACGCTGCTCATCGCGGGCATCGCCCAGGAGCTCCAGGTCTCGGCGGCCGTCGGCGCGTTCCTCGTCGGGATCGCGCTCTCCGGCGAGGTCGCCGAGGGCGCACACAATCTGCTCACGCCGCTGCGCGACCTCTTCGCCGCCGTCTTCTTCGTCTTCTTCGGCCTGTCCACCGATCCGGGCGCCATCCCGCCCGTACTGCTGCCCGCGATGATCCTCGCCGTCGTCACCGTGCTGACGAAGATCGCCACCGGCTGGTACGCGGCACACCGTGCCGGGGTCAAGCCGGCCGGGCGCTGGCGGGCGGGCGGCACGCTCGTGGCGCGCGGGGAGTTCTCCATCGTCATCGCGGGGCTGGCCGCGGGGGCCGAGCCGCGCATCGGGCCGCTGGCCACCTCGTACGTGCTCATCCTCGTCATCGTCGGCCCGCTCACCGCCCGTTGGACCGAGCCGCTCGCCCGCAGGCTCATCCGGTTCGCGTCCCGGCTCCGGGCCGGACGCGGGACGGCCGGGGCCGGAGCCGGGACGGGCGAGGCCCCCGCCTCCGGCGGTGCGGAGGGCGGTGCCGGAGAGCTGCCGGGCTCCGCGTCGAAGGAGCCGGACTCCGCCTCCACGTCACGCTGACCGCCGCTGCGGGCGGTCGGTCCGGGCGGTCGGTCCGGGCGGGTCTCCGGGGGCGGGCCGGGTCCGCCCCGGCCCCAGCCGGGCACGCGCGCATGTGACGTGCGGCCGTGCCTGTGCCGCGTCCGTGCCGCGCCTGTGCCGTGCTGTGCCGTGCATCTTCCGCGCCCGCGCGAGGTATTGACCGGCGCCGGTTCAGCTCCATAGCCTCCGTTTTCATACGTGGACAGGATCTACGTGCTGGGACATCCAGGGAGACGTGGCCGGCCGTACGGCAGCCGTGGGCTGCCCGGCGGCCGCCATGAGCCGACGGACGCGACGGGAGCCGCACATGACCGCCGACCTGACCATCACCGACGTACGGCTCACCCCCGTCCTCGTCTCCGACCCGCCGCTGCTCAACACCCAGGGCGTGCACCAGCCCTACGCGCCGCGGCTGATCGTCGAGGTCGTCACGGCGGGCGGCGGCAGCGGCTTCGGCGAGACCTACGGCGACACCAAGTACCTGGAGATAGCCCGGCCGCTGGCCGCCGCGCTGCCCGGACGCCAAGTCACGGACCTGAACGGCCTGTTCGCGCTCGCCGAGAGCGTCGCCGTCGACTCCGCACGCGTCGAGGACTCCGTCGACGTCGGCGGGCTCCGCGGCGTCCAGACCGCCGGCAAGCTGCGTCTCTCCGTCGCCTCCGCGTTCGAGGTCGCGTGCCTCGACGCCCTCGGCAAGGCCCGCGAGCTGCCCGTACACGCCCTGCTGGGGCACAAGTTGCGCGACCGCGTCGAGTACAGCGCGTACCTCTTCTACCGCTGGGAGCAGCACCCCGGCGGCGCCGGCGAACCCGACGACTGGGGCGCCGCCACCGACCCCGCGGGAGTGGTGGCACAGGCGAGCCGCTTCGCACGCGACTACGGCTTCCGCTCCTTCAAGCTCAAGGGCGGCGTGTACGAACCGGCCGAGGAGATCGCCGCCGTACGCGCGCTCGCTGGCGTCTTCCCCGGCGCGCCCCTGCGACTCGACCCCAACGGCGCCTGGTCCGTGGCGACTTCGCTGGAGGTCGCCCGCGAGCTGCGCGACGTCCTGGAGTACCTGGAGGACCCGACGAGCGGCACGCCCGGCATGGCCGAGGTCGCCGCGCAGGCCGGGGTGCCGCTGGCCACCAACATGTGCGTGACGACCTTCCCCGAGGTCCCCGAGGCGTTCACGACCGGCGCCGTCCAGGTCGTGCTCAGCGACCACCACTACTGGGGCGGTCTGCTCCGTACGCGCGAACTGGCCGCCCTGTGCCGTACGTTCGGCGTCGGCCTGTCCATGCACTCCAACACCCACCTGGGGATCTCACTCGCCGCGATGACCCACGTCGCATCCACCGTCCCCAACCTGGACTACGCCTGCGACAGCCACTACCCGTGGCAGTCCGAGGACGTGCTCACCGGCCGCCTGACGTTCCGCGACGGGTGCGTCGAGGTCCCGGACGGACCCGGGCTCGGCGTCGAAGTGGACCGCGAGCGGCTGGCCGTACTGCATCAGCGCTGGAAGGACGACGACGGCACCATGCGCGACCGCGACGACGCCGCGGCCATGCGCGAGGCCGACCCCGGCTGGGTCACCCCGGACGTCCCGCGCTGGTGACCTCGGGCCCGCGGACGCAGCACGCGGGTGGCGGGAGCGGTACGGACGGCGGGCGCGGCGGCGCGGGTTGGCCCGATGCACGGCCCGCGCGGTACACCGGAGACACCAGTCGGAGCAGCCGAGGCTGCACAGGTGCCGGAGGAGTCCACGGTGAGCACGGGCGCGGGGAACACGGGTGACACGCAGGCGGGACCGGACCCGGGCCCGGGGCCAGAACCCCGGACCGAGCCGGGGACCGAGCCGGGGAACGAACCCCGCAGCGAGCCGCGGAGCGAGACGCGTGCGCACGGCACCGTGCCCCCGCACCCGCACCCCTTCGACCCGCTCGCCGCGCTCCGCGCTCCCGGCGACCCGGCCTGCGACGTCTACCTCGCCGGCACCGTCTTCCTCGACATCGTCTTCACCGGCCTCGACTCCGCCCCCGTACGCGGCACCGAGTCCTGGGCCCGCGGCATGGGCTCGTCCCCCGGCGGCGTCGCCAACATGGCCACCGCCCTTGCCCGCCTCGGCCTGCGCACCTCACTCGCCGCGGCGTTCGGCGACGACATGTACGGCGACTACTGCCGCGAAGCCCTCGACAAGGGCGAAGGCATCGACCTCACCCTCTCCCACACCGTCCCCGGCTGGCACTCGCCGGTGACCGTCTCCATGGCGTACGAGGGCGAACGGACCATGGTCTCCCACGGCCACGAGGCGCCGCCCCGCGAGACCACCGCCGCGGGCCCGTCAACCGCCGTGGGCCCGGCCGCCTCCGCGGGCGCGTCCGCCCCGGCCGCCTCCGATATGAGCGCGGACCCCGCGGACCCCGCGGGCGGCGGCCACACCGGTACGGCCAAGGCCAACGTCCCCCTCGACCCCGAGGCCCCCGGCTGCCCGCCCCCGGCACTCGCCTGCGTCACCTCGCTGGCACCGGGCGAGAGCCAGGACTGGATCGCAGTCGCCGCCCGCCGCGGCAGCCGCGTCTTCGCCGACGTCGGCTGGGACGGCACCGGCCGCTGGGACCTGGCCGCCCTGCCCGACCTGGAGCACTGCGAGGCGTTCCTCCCCAACGCCGAGGAGGCCATGCGCTACACCGGCACCGACTGCCCGCGCGCCGCCGCACGCGCGCTCAGCGAGAAGGTGCCGCTCGCCGTCGTCACGCTCGGCGCGCAGGGAGCCGTCGCCGTGGACGGCCGTACCGGCGAGAGCGCCGAGGTTCCCGGCATCCCCGTCGACGCCCTCGACACCACGGGCGCCGGGGACGTCTTCGCCGCGGGCTTCGTCATGGGCTCCCTCGCGGGCTGGCCGCTCGCGGACCGGCTCTCCTTCGCGGGCCTCACGGCCGCCCTCTCCGTCCAGGAGTTCGGCGGCTCGCTCTCCGCTCCGGGCTGGCCCGAGATCGCGGCGTGGTGGCGCCGGGTACGCACGGGGGAGCCGGGGCCGGGGCCGGCGCCCGGCACGGCCCCCGCCCCGTATGAGGAGGCCGGACCGTACGACGTCGCCGCCCCGCACCCCGCGCACGAAGCGCACGGCTCGCACACCCCGCACGCCCGCCCGGACCTCCCGCACGTCCCGCACCCCGCGCACACCTCGTACAGGGACACCTACGCCTTCCTCGACACTGTCCTCACCGGCTGCCCCGGCCCGGCGCCCCGCCGCCGCGCACTGCCCACGCTCGGCTTCGGCCGCGGCACCGGGTCCGCATAGCGGAAAGGGCGCCGCGCAGCGGAACGGGCGTCGCGCAGCGGAACCCCGCGGCCCTCGCCCGCCCCGGCGGGCACCGCGCCGCCACGTGCCCCCAGCGAGGCAAGTGACCTGTGCCCTCACCCGGGCCCGATCCCGAAATCGCATTCTGGCTTGTCAGTGCCGCGTCGTATTCTTGGAAGCCAATCGGCAGGAGAGACAGAGAGGGATGAGGAAGGCCCGACCGGGTCACCCATGACGCAGACAACGACGAACCAGGCGGGCTCATCTCAGGCACCGCAGGCCACCGCCCGCTTCACCGTTCCGGCCAAGCACCCGATGGTGACCGTGCTGGGCTCCGGCGACTCCCTGTTGCGCGTGATCGAGCAGGCCTTCCCCGCCGCCGACATCCACGTGCGCGGCAATGAGATCAGTGCCTCCGGCGAGGCCACCGAGGTCGACCTGATCCAGCGCCTCTTCGACGAGATGATGCTGGTCCTCCGCACCGGCCAGCCCATGACGGAGGACGCCGTCGAGCGTTCCATCTCGATGCTCCGCGAGCAGCAGGACGGCGGCTCGGCCAGCGAGACCCCGGCCGAGGTGCTCACGCAGAACATCCTCTCCAACCGCGGCCGCACGATCCGCCCCAAGACGCTCAACCAGAAGCGGTACGTCGACGCGATCGACAAGCACACCGTCGTCTTCGGCATCGGCCCGGCGGGCACCGGCAAGACCTATCTCGCGATGGCCAAGGCCGTTCAGGCCCTCCAGTCCAAGCAGGTCAACCGGATCATCCTCACCAGGCCCGCGGTCGAGGCGGGCGAGCGGCTCGGCTTCCTGCCCGGCACGCTCTACGAGAAGATCGACCCGTATCTGCGCCCGCTCTACGACGCCCTGCACGACATGCTCGACCCCGACTCCATCCCGCGCCTGATGGCCGCGGGCACGATCGAGGTCGCACCGCTCGCTTACATGCGGGGCCGCACCCTGAACGACGCGTTCATCATCCTCGACGAGGCGCAGAACACGAATCCCGAGCAGATGAAGATGTTCCTCACCCGCCTCGGGTTCGACTCGAAGATCGTGATCACCGGGGACGTCACGCAGGTCGACCTGCCGGGCGGCACGAAGAGCGGACTGCGGCAGGTGCGGGAGATCCTGGACGGCGTGGACGACGTGCACTTCAGCATGCTCGACAGCTCCGACGTGGTGCGGCACAAGCTGGTCAGCCGCATCGTCGACGCGTACGAGCGCTACGACGTGCGCAACGGCGCGGAGGCCGACGGCCGCACCCCCGACGGCCGCCGCGGCTCCGGTCAGGGCGGCTCAGGCGGCTCCGGCTCCGGTTCCGGTGGCTCCGCCAACTCCGGCAGGCACGGTCACGGCCACGGAAGGCACTGAGCACGCACCCCATGACCATCGAAGTCAACAACGAATCCGGACGCACAGTCGACGAGCAGGCGCTTCTCGACATCTCCAGGTACGCCCTGAACCGGATGCGCATCCATCCCCTCGCGGAGCTCTCCGTCATCGTCGTGGACGCCGACGCCATGGAGCAGCTGCACATCCAGTGGATGGATCTGCCCGGCCCGACCGACGTGATGTCGTTCCCGATGGACGAGCTGCGCCCGCCCGTCCGGGACGAGGAGGAGCCGCCGCACGGCCTGCTCGGCGACATCGTCCTCTGCCCGGAGGTCGCCGAGCGGCAGGGCGCCGAGGCGCCCACGCGGCACTCGATGGACGAGGAGCTTCAACTGCTCACCGTGCACGGGGTGTTGCACCTGCTGGGTTACGACCATGAGGAGGCCGCCGAAAAGGCCGAGATGTTCGGTCTCCAGTCGGCGATCGTGGACGGCTGGCGCGCCGAGCGCGGTCTGACCGGGCCTTCTCCCGCCCCCACCACCGCGTCGTGACCGCCAGGCTGATCGCCGCCGCGGTCCTGCTGCTCGTCGTCGCCTGGCTGGCCGCCTGCGCCGAGGCGGGTCTCGCCCGTACGACGAGCTATCGCGCGGAGGAGGCGGTACGTCAGGGGCGGCGCGGTGCGGAGCGGCTCGCGGTGGTGGCGGCCGAGCCGACGCGTTACCTCAATCTGGCGTTGCTGGTGCGGGTTGCGGCCGAGGTGTCCTCGGGCGTGCTGGTGACGTACACGTCCCTGCGGGTGTTCGCGGAGACGTGGGAGGCGCTGGCCGTCGCGATGGGCGTGATGGTGCTGGTCAGCTATGTCGCCATCGGGGTCTCGCCGCGGACGATCGGGCGCCAGCATCCGCTGAACACGGCGACGGCGGCCTCGTACGTACTGGTTCCGCTGGTGCGCATCCTCGGCCCCGTGCCGCAGATGCTGATCCTCCTGGGCAATGCGCTCACGCCCGGAAAGGGCTTCCGCAAGGGCCCGTTCGCGAGTGAGGCGGAGTTGCGGGCGATGGTCGACCTGGCCGAGCAGGAGTCCCTGATCGAGGCCGAGGAGCGGAAGATGGTGCACTCCGTCTTCCAGCTCGGCGACACGATCGTGCGCGAAGTGATGGTCCCGCGCACGGACTTGATCACGATCGAGCGCTTCAAGACGATAAGGCAGGCGCTGACGCTGGCGCTGCGTTCCGGTTTCTCCCGCATCCCCGTCGTGGGGGAGAGCGAGGACGACATCGTCGGCATCGTGTATCTGAAGGACCTGGCTCGGCGGGTGCACATCAGCCGTGAGGCGGAGACGGAGCTGGTCTCCACGGCGATGCGTCCCGCGGCGTTCGTCCCCGACACCAAGAACGCCGGTGATCTGCTGCGGGAGATGCAGCAGGACCGCATCCATGTCGCGGTCGTGATCGACGAGTACGGCGGCACGGCCGGGATCGTCACGATCGAGGACATCCTGGAGGAGATCGTCGGGGAGATCACCGACGAGTACGACCGTGAGCTGCCGCCCGTCGAGGAGCTGGGGGAGGGCCGCTACCGGGTCACCGCGCGGCTGGACATCGGGGACCTGGGCGAGCTGTACGACCTGGTCGGTCTCGACGACGAGGACGTGGAGACGGTCGGGGGGCTCCTCGCGAAGTCGCTCGGCCGGGTGCCGATCGCGGGCGCGACGGCGACGGTCGACGTCACCGAGGACCGCTCCGACCCGGAGCTGACGGCGCTGCGGCTGACGGCGGAGGCCCCGGCGGGCCGGCGGAACAGGATCGTCACGGTGCTGGTCGAGCCGGTTCGCTCCGCCGAGGACGCCGACGAGACCTCCACGGACGAGCCGGCCACGGCGTGAGCCCGTCACCACCGCGTGAGCGTCATCACCGCGTGAGCCCGTCATCACCGGGTCGGCCCGCCACCGCGTGAGCCCGCCGGCGCGGGCGTGCGGCCGGCCGCATTCGGGCCCCTGCCCGCCGGCGATCCGCATGGGACCCTGAAGTCATGACCCCCGAGGAGTTGCGCGCCGTCTGTCTCGGGTTGAACGGCACGGTAGAGGAGCGGCCGTTCCCGCGGAATCCCGGGCTGTCCGCGTTCAAGGTCGGTGGAAAGATCTTCGCCTTCTGCTCGCTGGACGACCGTCCGCTCCGGATCAGCCTGAAGTGCGAGCCGGAGCTGGCCGTGCAGCTGAGGAACGCCCACCCGGCGATCACGCCCGGCTACCACCTCAACAAGCGGCACTGGAACACCGTCGTCGCGGACGACGGGACGCTGACCGCGCGCATGCTGCGCGACCTCGTCGAGGACTCCTACGACCTGGTCGTCGCCGGACTGCCGCGGCGGGAGCGGCACTTGCTCGACCGGCCCTGAGATCCCCGCGGGGCGTCAGCCGGGAAGCCGGCGGGCCGGTACCCCCGGCAGGGCCCGCCCGGGCGCCGCATATGCTCGGGCCCATGAGCGACCAGAGTGACCAGGCACTGGACCCCGAGGACCGCAAGCTCATCACGCTGGCGCGCAGCGCCCGCGCCCGCAACGGCGTGCCGGAGGGTGCGGCCGTACGGGACGAGACGGGACGCACGTATGTGGCGGGCTCGGTGGAGCTGGCCTCGCTGAAGCTCAGCGCACTGCGTACGGCGGTGGCGACGGCGGTCGCGTCCGGGGCGAAGTCGCTGGAGGCGGGGGCCGTGGTCACGGAGGCTGAGCTGATTCCCGCGGAGGACCTCTCCGCGGTGCACGATCTGGCGGGACAGGCGACGACGGTGCTGCTGGCGGGCCCGGACGGCGATGTGCGCGCGACGGTGGCGTCCGGCTGAGCGGCCCGGCCCCCGGCCCGGTCTCAGCCTCCGCCCCGCCTCGTCCCCGCCGCGGCCTCAACCTCCGCCCAGGGACCCACGGAAGACGCCGCGGACGTCCGTGCACGGCCCGCACGGCGGCGGTCCGGGGCACTCACCCGATCGGGGAGAATGGTCGCCATGGATGCACCTTCCCCGACTTCCGCCTCGCCCGGCCCCGCCGCGTCCGGCGCCGGCGCCGCCGAATCCGGTGAGGCGCCGCACCGCTCCGGTTTCGCGTGCTTCGTCGGCCGTCCCAACGCGGGCAAGTCGACGCTGACCAACGCGCTGGTGGGCACGAAGGTCGCGATCACCTCCAACCGCCCCCAGACCACCCGCCACACGGTCCGCGGCATCGTGCACCGTACGGACGCCCAGCTGGTGCTCGTCGACACCCCCGGTCTGCACAAGCCGCGCACGCTGCTGGGGGAGCGGCTCAACGACGTCGTGCGTACGGCGTGGGCGGAGGTCGACGTCATCGGCTTCTGTCTGCCCGCCGACGAGAAGACCGGGCCGGGCGACCGCTTCATCGCGGGCGAACTGGCCGGGCTCAAGCGCACTCCGAAGGTGGCCGTGGTCACCAAGTCCGACCTGGTCGACTCCAAGACCCTGGCGGAGCAGCTGCTCGCCGTCGACCGGCTGGGCGAGGAGTGCGGGATCGAGTGGGCGGAGATCGTGCCGGTGTCGGCCGCCGAGGACCGGCAGGTCTCGCTCCTTGCCGACCTGCTGATCCCGATGCTGCCGGAGGGGCCCGCGCTCTACCCCGACGGCGATCTGACGGACGAGCCCGAGCAGGTCATGGTCGCCGAACTCATCCGCGAGGCCGCCCTGGAGGGCGTACGGGACGAACTGCCGCACTCCATCGCGGTCGTGGTCGAGGAGATGCTGCCGCGCGAGGGCCGTCCCGCGGACCGTCCGCTGCTGGACGTCCACGCCAACATCTTCATCGAGCGCCCCAGCCAGAAGGGCATCGTGATCGGCCCGAAGGGCAAGCGGCTCAAGGACGTGGGCACGACCTCACGCCGCCATATCGAGGCGCTGCTGGGGACGCCCGTCTATCTGGATCTGCATGTGAAGGTCGCCAAGGACTGGCAGCGCGATCCCAAGCAGCTGCGCAGGCTGGGCTTCTGACCGGGACCGACCGCTGTCCTACCGCTGTACGGGCGGATCTCCGGCCCGTTCCTCCGGCCCGTTCTAGGGCCGGGTTTCGCGCTCGGGGTTCCGGCCGGATCTCCGGCGGCTGACGGCCGCGCCGTACGGCGGCCCGTACGGGCTCAGCGTGCTCCGCTGACCGGCGCGGCCGTCAACTCCCCTCCTTGAACGCCTCGTCGACGAGCTTCGACCGGGCTTCCGCGAGCCGGGGATCGGCGGGCGCGCAGGCCCTCCGGGTGCGCCGGCCCTGTCGCGCGAGGGGGCTGTCACGCGGGGGTCGGCCACGGGGCAGCTCACGCTGCGTCGAAGCTCCGTGTGCGCTGGGTGTGCGTCCATTACAAGGAACGTGGCACAGGGTCATCGTTCTGTCACTCCCTGCTGCACGGATCGAAGCGGTGATTGGCGCGAAAGTGACATCAAGAGGTGCGCGGACGCACAGGGATGCCCAACTGCCGCTCCCGCGCCGCCCGTCGGGGCCAGGCGACCGTGCGCGGCAGGCGTGAACGAATGCACAGTCCCGCATGGTGATACGGATGTCGCCGTCCGCGCGGTCTCCGTTAGACTCGCGAATCATGCGTTTCGGGCTGCTTCTTCTTAGCTGCCGCGGCGAGGGTCTGTAGTCGTACGGCCGACCCCCTCCCCGCGGAGACCGGTGCTGCCACCACCGTCGGCCCTCGAAGCCCACCACGCGGAGCCCTCCGCGATCAGGAGCCCCAGCACATGACATCCCGTTCAGCCTCTTCGGCTTCCTTCGGCGCACCCACGCCCATCACGGCCGCGACGGTGCGGCAGAAGCCCTCCGGCATGCCGATCCACAAGTACGGCCCGTACGAGGCCGTCGACATCCCCGACCGCACCTGGCCCGGCAACCGCATCACCAAGGCCCCCCGCTGGCTCTCCACGGACCTGCGCGACGGCAACCAGGCGCTGATCGACCCCATGTCGCCCGCCCGCAAGCGCGCGATGTTCGACCTCCTGGTGTCGATGGGCTACAAGGAGATCGAGGTCGGCTTCCCCGCCTCCGGCCAGACCGACTTCGACTTCGTGCGCTCCATCATCGAAGAGGACGCTATCCCCGAGGACGTGACGATCTCCGTCCTCACCCAGTCCCGCGAGGAACTGATCGAGCGCACCGTGGAGTCGCTGAAGGGCGCCCGCAACGCGACCGTCCACCTCTACAACGCCACCGCCCCCGTCTTCCGCGAGGTCGTCTTCCGCGGCACCCGCGAGCAGGTGCGGCAGATCGCCGTCGACGGCACGCGGCTGGTGACGGAGTACGCGGAGAAGCTGCTCGACGACCGCACGTCCTTCGGCTACCAGTACAGCCCGGAGATCTTCACCGACACGGAGCTGGACTTCGCCCTGGAGGTCTGCGAGTCGGTGATGGACGTGTGGCAGCCCGCCGACGGCCGCGAGATCATCCTCAACCTGCCTGCCACAGTGGAGCGTTCGACGCCCTCCACGCACGCCGACCGCTTCGAGTGGATGTCGCGCCACCTCTCCCGGCGCGAGCACGTGTGCCTGTCCGTGCACCCGCACAACGACCGCGGCACCGCCGTCGCCGCCGCCGAACTGGCCATCATGGCGGGCGCCGACCGCATCGAGGGCTGCCTGTTCGGGCAGGGCGAGCGCACCGGCAACGTCGACCTGGTCACCCTCGGCATGAACCTCTTCAGCCAGGGCGTCGACCCGCAGATCGACTTCTCGCAGATCGACGAGATCAAGCGCACCGCCGAGTACTGCAACCAGATGGACGTCCACGCCCGCCACCCCTACGTCGGCGACCTCGTCTACACCTCCTTCTCCGGCTCCCACCAGGACGCCATCAAGAAGGGCTTCGAGGCCATGGAGGTGCATGCCGAGCGGGAGGGCAAGAGCGTCGGTGAGCTGGAGTGGGCGGTGCCGTATCTGCCCATCGACCCCAAGGACGTGGGGCGTTCGTACGAGGCGGTCATCCGCGTCAACTCCCAGTCCGGCAAGGGCGGAATCGCATACGTCCTGAAGGACGGGCACAGCCTGGACCTGCCGCGCCGTATGCAGGTGGAGTTCTCGAAGATCATCCAGGAGCGCACGGACAGCGAGGGCGGCGAGGTCACCCCGGCGGACATCTGGGAGATCTTCCAGCACGAGTACCTGCCCGTACCCGAGGCGCCCTGGGGCCGCATCTCGCTGCGCGAGGGGCAGACCACGACCACCGTCGACGGGCAGGACGCCGTCACCGTCGAGGCCACGGTCGACGGCGAGGAGACCGTGCTCGCGGGCAGCGGCAACGGGCCGCTGGCCGCCTTCTTCGACGCCCTCCAGGCCGTCGACGTCGACGTGCGGCTGCTGGACTACGTCGAGCACACGATGAGCGAGGGCGCGGGCGCGCAGGCCGCCGCGTACATCGAGTGCGCCATCGACGGCAAGGTGCTGTGGGGTGTCGGCATCGACGCCAACATCGTCCGCGCCTCCATCAAGGCGGTCGTCTCGGCGGTCAACCGAGCGGCGCGCTGAGGACGTTCGCCGGATTCCCACCGATAACGGGCCCGCCCGCTTGTTCGCGCTCCGCGTACACGCGGGCGGTGCGCGGCCCGTCGCCGTGAGCCTCCCGGCGCCGCCCTCGTGGCGCCCCTACTGCGCCGAGCTGCGTCAGCGCTGCGTTCCGCGGGTCTCACCCACTTCCGGGTGAGGCCCGCGCACGCGCGCGGGCCCGTAACCGCCGTGCCCGCCGCTGTAATCGTCCGGAACAGGGTGCTGACGCCGCACTTCCGCTGTGGTTAACATCACGCTCACGGCAGCGTGGCCGAATCGTGACGGAGGTACGGCGTGAGCGGGGCGAGACTCTCCCGTGACCAGCGAGGACGGCGTCCAGGGGGACGCCTGGCAGGTGTACGCACCAGCTGGCACACCGTGGACGACGGGGACTTCTTCTGTCCCGGCTGCGGAGGCGACCGCAGCTACCGCCGGCGCACCGGCAGGCGCCGTTTCGTGGTGCTGGGCGTGCCGCTGCTCTCCCGCGGCTCCGTCGCCCCCGTGCTCGAATGCGCCGCCTGCCGCGGCCACTTCGGCACCGAGGCCCTCGACCACCCCACGACCAACCGCCTCTCGGTGCTGCTGCGCGACGCCGTGCACGCCATCGCGCTCACGGTGCTCACCGCGGGCGGCTGCGACAGCCGCGCCGCCCGGGAGGCGGCGGTGCAGACGGTGCGCGACGCGGGTTACACGGCTTGTACGGAGGAGCAGTTGCTGACGCTGCTGTCCGCGCTCGCCGCCGAGCGCGACGCCACCGCCGACAGCGTCACCGCGGAGATCGAGCTCCACGAGGCGCTGGCCCCGCTCGCACCGCACCTGGCCGCCGCCGGCCGCGAGTCCCTGCTGCTGCACGGGGCGCACATCGCGCTGGCGGACGGCCCGTACTGCGCGCCGGAGCGCGAGGCGCTGGCCGCCGTCGGCAGGTCGCTCCACCTCGCGGAGGACGACGTCGACCGGCTGCTGGCGCAGGCGCGTACGCCGCACTGAGGCCTTCGCGCCGGCCGGTCACAGAGATCCCGTCCCGGCAGGGCCCTGCCCGGACATGACTCCAGGTCGTGACGGGCCCTGCGTGACGGCTCGTGTGTGACGGTCCCCGCGTGACGGCTCGTGTGTGACCGCCCGTGCGGTGACGGCTCGTGCGGTGACGGCTGGGGCTTCGGCGGGAAAGGCGCGCGGGCCCGTCGTGCGGTGCCGCTCGTGCCGTGCCGTCACCACACCCGTCACCACAGCTCGCGGGCGCTCTCCAGCTGCGTCAGGTAGCGCGCGTATCCGTCCTCGAAGCATGCGCGGTGCTCGCCGCGCGGCAGGACCGCACGGTCCTCGTCCAGCCAGCCCGCGGTGTCGACCGGCCTGCCCAGCGTCCGGGCCGCCACGGCCGCCGCTCCGCGGGCGCCGACCGCGTGGTCCGAGGGCGGTAGGACGGGCCTGCCCAGGGCGTCGGCGAACACCTGGGTCCATTCGTCGGACCTGCTGCCGCCGCCGCAGATGGCCAGCCGCCCGTCGAGCCCGGCGGCCTCCAGGCAGTGCCGGGCGGCGTACGCGACCGATTCGCACACCGCGCGGACCACGTCGGCGCGTTCCGTGGTGAACGTGACACCGGTCAACTGGCCGCGGGCGCGCGGCGCGACGAACGGGGCGCGTTCGCCGGACTCGGCGAGGAACGGCAGCGCCGAGACCCCGCGCGCACCCGGCGGGCTCTCCCGCAGCAGCCCCGCCACGTCGTCGGTGCTCAGCTTCAGCAGCCGCAGCAGCCAGTCGATGCTGGCCGTGCCGACCATCGCGGGCATGCCCCGGGACCACAGCGCGGGGTCCGCCGTGCACAGCCACATCCCCGCGGGCTCCTGATCGGGCGCGGAGGCACCGATCTTCGGGCTGTCGGTGAGGACCTGGCAGGCGAGCGTGGTGCCGACGGTCAGCAGTCCGTCGCCCGGCTCGGTCAGGCCGCTGCCGAAGAGGCTCGCCGGCAGGTCGAAGGGACCGGCGGTGACGGGCGTGCCCCGGGGGAGGTCCAGCAGCGCCGCTCCCCGCGAGTCGAGGGAGAGGAGCCGCCCGGGCGGTGCCGGGTCGGCCAGCAGCCGCCGCTGGTCCTGAAGTCCGCAGGCGGCGATCGCGTCCTCGTCGTACCGCCCGGCCCGTACGTCCAGGAAGGGCAGCGAGGCGTCGGAGGCGTCGACGGTGATCTCCCCGGTGAGCAGCTGGGCCACGGCGTCGACGCAGTACCCGGCGACCGCCGCCCGCTCCAGCGACTCCGGCTCCTCCTCGCGCAGCGTCGCCAGCAGCGGAGCGGGGCAGCCGGGGAAGACGGCCTGACCGGTCAGCCTGTGCACCTCGGCGGCGGTGCCGTCCTTCCACCAGCGCTCCACGAGGTCGTTCGCGCGGCCGTCGAGCCAGGACACCGGCGGGCGTACGGCGGCGCCCTCGGCGTCGCGCAGCCACAGCCCGTCGCCCTGGCCGGTGAGCGCCACGGCGTCGACCGTGCCCCCGTGTTCGGCCCTGACCCTGCGGACGACGGAGGTGACGGTGCTGAGGACCTCGTCCAGGTCCTGCTCCACGCGCTTGGGGGCCGGGTGGTTCAGCCGGGAGGGCGCGTCGGCCTCGACGACGGAGCGTCCGGCTTCGTCGAATACCGCGGCCTTGGTGACCGTCGTGCCGATGTCGACACCTATGATCATGCGCCGCCTCCGGTGACCTCGGGGTTCGCCAGGTGCGCGGGCGGCAGGCCGCGCAGGTGCCGTGCCGCCTCTCCCGCCACGATGCGCGCGGCCCGTTCTGCCGTCTGCCGGGTGGCGCCCGCGAGATGCGGGGTGGCGACGACGTTCGGCAGGCCGCGCAGCGCCCAGTCTGCCGCGGGCGGCTCGACGTCGTACACATCGAGTGCGACGGCCCGCAGCCGTCCGTCGGCGAGCGCGTCCGGAAGCGGTCCGTGGTCGAGCAGTTCGCCCCTGGCGGTGTTGACGAGGACGGCGCCGCGGGGGAGGAGCGCGAGGCGCCGCGCGTCGATGAGGTGCCGGGTCTCGGGGGTGAGCCGGGCGTGCAGGCTGACCACGGAGCTGGCGCCCAGCAGGTCGTCGAGGTCGACGAGCGTCACGCCGTCCTCCGCCAGGGCCTCGGCGTCGGCGTACGGATCGCTTGCCAGGACGCGGGCGCCGAAGGCCTGGAGCACCCGGGCGACGATGCGGCCGATGGCGCCGTAGCCGACGAGCCCGACGGTGGTGCCCGACAGTTCCAGACCGGCCTTGTCGTAGGCGTAGAGGTCGCCGCGCCAACTGCCCGCGTGCAGCTCCGAGTCGGCGTTCGGGATGTGCCGCATCGCGGCGAGGATCATGCCGACCGCGTACTCGGCGGCTGCGCTCGCGTTCCTGCCCGGGGCGTAGCTGACGGCCACGTCGGCGCGGGTGGCCGCGGCCAGGTCCACGTTGACCGGGCCGCCCCGGCAGACCGCGACCAGCCGCAGGTCCGGTGCGGCGGCGAAGACGTCCTCGGTGAACGGCGCCATCTGCGTCAGGCAGATCTCCACGCCGTCGAGGGCCTTGATCAGCGTCTCCTCGTCCCCGCTGGCTTCGCGTACGCCCCCGACCGGGCCGAACGGTTCGACGGGCCAGGGCAGGGTCAGGCGCCGTACGTCCAGATCTGCGGAGTCTCCGGCCTCGTCCCGCAGGGAGGTCTCCAGCAGCTCGGGGGAGACGAAGTGGTCGCCCGCGGCTAGTACGCGCATGGTCGCTCCTCGGAGCTCGGTGTTGTGCGGCTCGATGTTGCGGCTCTGTGTTTTCGGCTCTGTGTTTTCGGCTCTGGGTTTCGCGGCCCGGTGTTCCGGGGCTGGGTGTTCCGGGGCTCGGTGTGTGCGGCCCGGTGTTCCCGGGGCTGGGTGTTCCGGGGTCCGGGGCCGGGTGTTCCGGTGCTCGTCGGTACGTGACGGCCGGGCGGGTCAGCCCTGCTCGTAGGCGCTGATGCGGGCGACCTTGGCGGCGCTGGGTGAGGCCGGGTCGAAGGTGTGGCCGAGCCATTCGCCGACCACGTGCTTCGCCAGTTCGGGCCCGACGACGCGGGCGCCCATGGCGAGGACCTGGCAGTCGTTGGACTTCACCGAGCGTTCCACGGAGTAGGGGTCGTGGGCCACGGTGGCCCGGATGCCGGGCACCTTGTTCGCGCTGACGCACATGCCTATGCCGGTGCCGCAGACGAGCAGCGCGCGGTCGGCCTCGCCGCGGGCCACGGACTCGGCGGCGGCGATACCCAGCGGCGGGTAGGGCCGGTCGTCGTCCGGCTCGTGCACGCCGTGGTCGTAGACCTCGGTGACCCGCGGGTCGTCCGCGAGTACCCGGCTCAGGATGTTCTTCAGTTCGAGGCCGGCGTCGTCGGCCGCTACGGCGATCCTCATCGTTCCTCCACGTGGTGTGTACCGGCATCGGCCCGCCGGGCGGCCAGGACCGGGGCGGCGGCGCCGAGCATGAGGGCCAGCGATGTGGCCCCGGCGTCCGGATGGCCACGCCCGCGCGGGCCGAGCCGCGCCGCCCTGCCGCGGCGGGCCACGAGATCGGCGGTGGCCTGTGCTCCGCGGTCGGCCTCGCGCGCGGCCACGGCCCATGCTTCGGCGAGGGGCGTGCCGCTGCCGCGCTGCGCGAGAAGGCTGGCCCGGAACGGGTCGAGAGCGTCGAGCAGCGTCTTCTCACCGACCTCCGCGCCGCCGAGTTCGCGTACCGCCTCGAAGGCGGAGTCGACGGAGGCGGCGACGGCGTCCAGGGTGATCTGACCGTCGGGGGACCGCCCGAGTCCGGCGCCGATCTCGGTGAGCAGCAGCCCGTAGAGCGCGCCGGAGGCGCCTCCGGCGGCGTCGGAGAGGGCGGTGCCCGCGCGCAGCAGACGGCGGCCGACGCGCTGTGCGTCACCGCCGGTGCCGGTGCCGGTGCCGCCCGCGTCGGTGTCGCCCGCGTGCGTGGCGCCCGCGTGCGTGGCGCCCGCGTCGTCGCCGCCCGCGTCCGGGCCCGGCCGTACGGGCGTACCGTCCGCCTGAGCCGGAACGGCCGCAGCGGCACCCGCGTTCCCGCCCGTGCCCGTGCCAGCGCCCGCGCCCGCGGCTCCGGCCTGGGCTGCGGCGAGCGCGGCGCGCAGTCCCCGGACCATTCCCTGGCCGTGGTCGCCGTCGCCGCACACCGCGTCGAGCCGCCCGAGCTCCTCCTCGTTCTCCCGTACGACGTCCAGAGCGGCGGCGAGCAGCTGCGCCGCGACACCGCGCGGCGGTTCGTCCGAGCCGTCCGGCGGCACCCCGGGAGAGGGGACGTCGGCGGCGGATCCGTCCACGCCGTCGTCCACGCCGTCGTCCACGCCGCCGTCCGCGTCGCCCTCCGCGCCCGGGTCGCCGGGCCGCCCGGCGACCCGGGTGAAGCCCGGCGTCTCGCATGGTGCGTCGTAGAGCGCGGTGAGTTCGTCGTCGAGGACGGTCACGGACAGCGAGATGCCCGCCATGTCGAGGGACGTGACGAAGTCGCCGACCTCGGGCCGGTACGGAATCCGCCCGGCGGCCACGAGCCGTTCGTGGACGCGCCCGTAGCAGATCAGCAGGTCCTCGGGGGTCGTGCGGCCCAGCCCGTTGAGCAGGACCGCGACGCTGCGTCCCGGCGGCAGCTCGTCGAGCACCCGGTCGACCAGCACGTCGGCGAGGTCGCCCGGCGCGAGCGCCGGCACCGTCTCGGCGCCCGCCTCGCCGTGGATGCCCAGGCCCAGCTCCATGGCGCCGGGTTCGACCGTGAACAGCGGTTCGTCGTGGCCGGGCAGCGTGCAGCCGGCGAAGGCCGCGCCGTAGGTGCGCGTACGGGAGTTGACGTGCCGGGCGACGGCCTCGACCTGCTCCAGGGAGTCCCCGCGGTGCGCGGCGGCCGAGGCGGCCTTGAACACGAAGAAGCCGCCGGCCACGCCCCGCCGTTCCTCGGTCCGGTCGGGCGGACCGCTCGCCACGTCGTCGGTGACGAGCACGGTGCGCGAATCGATGCCCTCGGCGCCCAGCCGGCTGGCCGCCAGCCCGAAGTGCATGACGTCGCCCGCGTAATTGCCGAACGAGAAGAACACACCGGCACCGCCGTCCACGGCGCGCGCGGTCCGGTAGACCTGTTCCGCGCTGGGGCTGGTGAAGACGTCGCCGATGGCGGCGGCGTCGGCGAGCCCGGGGCCGACCAGCCCGGCGAAGGCCGGGTAGTGGCCGCAGCCGCCGCCGATGACCACACCGACCCGGCCGGGCTCGGGCGCGCTGCGGCTCATCACGCCGTACGCGCCGGGCACGGCACGGACCGTACGGCTGCGGGCCGCGACCAGCCCGCGTATCCAGTCGGACTTGAAGGTCGAGGCGTCTCCCAGGGGCCGCATCACACCGTCCTCTCGGCGTCTCGGGCGGGGGCGAGCAGCCGGTCCAGCTGCCGGCCGACGTCGTCGAGGTCCTCCGCGCGGCCTGCCGCCAGGGCGAGGGCGTCGGACGGCGGCGGATAGGTGGGGTTGGGCAGGGCGACCACGGTCATCCCCGCGGCGTGTGCCGCGCGTATGCCGTTGCCGGAGTCCTCCACGGCCGCGCAGTCCGTGCCGGGGAAGCCGAGCCGGCCTGCCGCTTCGGCGTAGACGTCCGGGTGCGGCTTGCCGCGTGCGACCTCCGCGCTGGAGACGGTGGCGGAGAAGCTTCCGGCGAGCCCGTGACCGTTGAGGACCGCGTCGATCAGGCGGCGGGGCGCGGAGGAGGCCAGCGCGATGGGGACCCGTGCGGCGACGGAGACGACGAGCTGTTCCGCGCCGGGCAGCAGGTCGACGCGTCCGCTCTCGAAGTCCGCGACCATCCCGTCCACGACGCTTCGCTCGGTGCCCTCCGGACCGCCCTCGGGCTCGCCGGTCAGCCGCCACAGGTAGGCGGCCCACTCGGGCGCGCTCATGCCCTGTACGGAGCGGGTGTCCTCGGGTGTCCAGGGCGTGCCGTGGGCTTCCGCGTAACGCGTCCAGTTCTCCTCCCACAGGTGCTCGCTCTCGACGAGGACACCGTCCATGTCGAACACCACCGCGTGCAGCCGGCCGTCGTGCATGGGGCACCTCTCCGCTCGTGTGGGCTGGCAGGGGACGAGCGTCTCGCCCCGGACGTGAAATTAACACTCAGGATGTTATTTGACGAGTCCGCGGTGCCGATCCGGTGCCGGGCAGCCCCGGCGGCCCCACCGTCCGCCCGTGGTCGGCACACTGTGCGCATGACTTCTCGACGCCGTGCGGCACGGCCACAGGAGACCCGCCAGCAGACGATCGCCGAGTACGTGGCGGAGCACGGCTCCGCGACGGCGAGCGAACTGGCGGAACTGACCGGCGTCAGCGTGATGACCGTGCACCGCGACGTGGACGACCTGGCCGGGCGCGGCCTGCTGCGCAAGTTCCGTGGCGGGGTCTCCGCGCAGCCCTCGACGGTCTTCGAGAGCGACGTGGAGTACCGGCTCGGCGCCAGGCTGGAGCAGAAGCAGGCGATCGCCCGGTGCGCCACAGGCCTCGTGGAGCCCGGCACGTCCCTCCTGCTGGACGACTCGACCACCGCGCTCCAACTCGCCCGGCTGCTGGAGCAGTTCACACCTCTGACGGTGGTGACCAACTACCGGCGCGCCATCGACGAGCTGTGCGGCGTCACGGACCTGCGGCTGATCGCGCTCGGCGGCGAGTACTCCCGCACGCACGACTCCTTCAACGGGCTGTCCTGCACGGAGGCGATCGCCAGGGTCCACGTCGACGTCGCCTTCGTGAGCACCTCGGCGATGAGCACGGCCATGACGTTCCACCAGGAGCAGGAGATCGTCCAGGTCAAGCGGGCGATGCTGGCCTCGGCCTCGAAGCGGGTGCTGCTGATGGACTCGGGGAAGCTGGCGCGGACCGCGCTGCACCGGCTGGCCCCGCTCTCCGGCTACGACGACCTCGTTGTCGACGACGGGGCGCCCCCGGAGCTGCTGGCGGAGCTGCGGGAGGCGGTGCGGGTGCACGTCGCCGGAACCGATCCTTCTTAACGTATTGCGTGTGAAAAAAACACGCTCTACGGTGCGTCCGGTGAAGGCAGACCGCGGTCCGTTCGCGGTCGCCGCACACACCGAACTGCGCCAGGGCGCCTGAGCTCCCCGGCCAGCTGGTCCACAACGGACCGCATCCGCCACAGGGACCGCACCCGCACAGGGGAGACCCATGAACGAGCCGGAGACATCACAGGCCGCACTCGGCACAGCCCGCGGCGCCCCCGCCTCCCAGCCGCCCCCGGGCCCGGACGCCCCGGCCGCCGGGCCCGGGCCGCAAACACCGGAAGCTGCGGACGAGCCGCTCCGCGGGATCGAACGCATCGGCATCCCCAGGCCGCTCGTCTGGGGATTCGTCGGCGTCTTCATCTACATGATCGGTGACGGGGTCGAGATCAGTTACCTCACCGACTATCTCCAGCAGCCCGACGGCGGCGGACTCGCGGGCGGCCAGGCGTCGTTCGCCACGGTGACCGCGTACGGCATCGCCGTGATGATCGCGTCCTGGTTCTCGGGCACGCTGTCCGCGATCTGGGGCCCGCGCCGCGTCATGTGGCTCGGGGCGGCTTGGTGGGTCGGCTTCGAGATCGTCTTCCTCTTCTTCGCGATCCCCAGCCAGAGCCTCACGTTCATCGCGCTGACCTACGGGATCCGCGGCTTCGCATACCCGCTGTTCGCCTTCGCCTTCCTGGTGTGGGCGCAGACGACGAGCCCGCAGCGGATGCGCGGCTCGGTCGCCGGCTGGTTCTGGTTCGCCTTCACGGGCGGCCTCCCCACCCTGGGCGCGGGCGTCGCCGCGCTGGCCATCGGGCCGCTGGGCATGAGCCTGCGGGACACGCTGGTGCTCTCCCTCGTCATGGTCGCCGTCGGCGGCGCCATCGGCTCCTTCGCCGTACGCGACCCCCAGGGGCTGCAACCGATCGCCGACTCGTCGGTGACCGAGCCCCGCAGCTACCGCAGGCTGCTGGAGGGCGTGGACATACTGTGGCGCGACAAGCGCACACTCGCCGGCGGGCTGGTGCGCATCGTCAACACCGCGCCGCAGTACGGCTTCTTCGCGATGTTCCCCTTCACCTTCGGCACCGCCGGCGACGCCGACGGCTTCCTCAGCATCGCCCAGCTCTCCACCCTCACCGCGATCACCTACGGCGCGAACATCGCCGCGAACCTCTTCTTCGGCGTCTTCGGCGACTACTTCGGCTGGCGGCGCACCGTCACCTTCTTCGGCTGCCTCGGCTGCGCGATAGCCACACCGCTGTGGTACTTCGTCTCGCTGGCCAGCGGGAGCTTCCCCGTCGCCGTCGTCCTCGGCTGCGTCTACGGCGTGCTGCTCGCCGGCTTCGTACCGCTGTCCGCCCTGATGCCGTCGATGGTGCAGCACAAGGACAAGGGAGCGTCGCTGGCCGTGCTCAACTTCGGTGCGGGCGGGGCCGCGTTCGTCGGGCCGTTCCTGGTCACGGTCTGCTACCCGTTCATCGGGGGCGGCGGCGTGGCGATCGTCTTCGGTGTGCTCTACCTCGCGGTCGCCGTGCTCTCCACCCTGCTGAAGGACCCCAGCGACCCGGGCGAGCAGCGCCGCGCGGCGGCCGACTCCGCGGCCGTGGCCGGAAGTTCGGCGTGACGGTGCGGCGGTTCGGCAGACCCGATCCGCGTGATCCGCGTGATCCGTGCGATCCGTGTGATCGCCCGGCGGGTCCGCCGCGGACCACTCCCGGAGGCGGCCAGTGACGAGTCCGGACGTCTGGGTCGGCATCGATCTGGGCACCACGGGCGCCCGCGCCCTCGCGGCCGACCGCGAGGGCCGGGTGCTCGGCCGCGGCGTGGTCCCGCTGACCAGCCACCGGGACGGCGTCCGGCACACCCAGTCGCCGCACGAGTGGTGGACAGCCGCGGCGACCGCCTGCCGCCGGGCGCTCCGCGACGTCCCACCCGGCCGCGTCGGCGGTGTCGCCGTCGACGCCACCTCCGGGACGGTCCTGCTGACCGGCTCCGACGGGGAGGCGCTCACCCCGGCCCTGATGTACGACGACGGCCGCGCCGAGCAGGAGGCGGCCGAGGTGAACTCCTGCGGCGGCGAGGTCTGGGAGCGGCTCGGATACGGGAACATGCAGCGCTCCTGGGGCCTGCCGAAGCTGTGCCGGCTGCTGCGCGGCCTGCGGGAAGGGGAACGCCTGCGCGAAGGGGACGCGGCCCGCGCTTCCGGCGCTTCCGGCGCACGCCTGACGCACCAGAACGACTACGTGAACCGGCGCCTGACCGGCCACGCGACCGCCACCGACAGCAGCCACGCGCTGAAGTCGGGCTACGACCTGACCGAGGACGACTGGCCCCGGCACGTGCTGGAGGCCCTCGCGATCCCGCACGAGGTGCTGCCGCCCGTGGTGGCGCCCGGCACCACCCTCGGCCGGGTCTGCGAGGCCGCGTCGGAACAGACCGGACTGCCGCCGGGTACGAGGGTGACGGCGGGCATGACCGACGGCTGTGCGGCCCAACTGGCCGTCGGCGCAACGGAGATCGGGGACGTCAATTCGGTGCTCGGCACCACCCTCGTGGTCAAGGGCGTCAGCCCCCGGCTGCCCCGTGACCCCGCCGGTGCCGTCTACGCACACCGCTCGCCCACGGGCCTCTGGCTTCCGGGGGGCGCTTCCAGCGCGGGCGGACGGGCCCTGGAGGCGGCCTTCCCGTCCGAACGGTTCGCCGCTCTCGACGCGGCCGCGGAACGGCACGGGCCCGCCGGCACCGTCGCGTATCCGCTGCCCGGCACCGGCGAGCGCTTCCCCTTCGCCGCACCCGAGGCTCACGGACTGCTGCTGGAAGGCCCCGGCGGCCACGGCGACGAGACGGAGCACTACCGCGCCCTGCTGGAAGGCGTCGCCTTCGTGGAACGCCTGGCGCTGGACCGCCTCGACCTGCTCGGGGTGCCCACCGACGGCGTCCTCACCCTGGGCGGAGGCGGCAGCGGCAGCCGCGTATGGAACGCCTTGCGCGCGGACGTACTGGGACGGCCCGCGCGCGTCACGGAACAGCACGGCTCGGCGTTCGGCATGGCGCTCCTCGCGGCGTCCACGGGCTGGGAGGAGGGTGCCGGGGACGGAGGGGCCCGAGGTGCCGGTGGCGGCGGTTCCGGTGGCGGAGATGGCGGGGACGGCGGTTCCGGTGGGGGCGGGCGCGCCGCCGCGGACATCGGTGCCGCGAGCCGTGCGATGGTGCGCGTACGGGAGACCTTCGAACCCCGCACACAGCACCGTGAGCCCCTGCTGCGCAACTACCGGCGGCTCGTACGGGAGCTGGAACGCCGCGGCTGGCTCCCCTCCGAACTGGCGGAGCACGCAGTGGCGAGGAGCCTGACGTGACGGAACTGGTGCTGGTACGGCACGGCGAGACCGTGTGGCACGCGGAGAACCGCTACGCGGGCAGCAGCGACGTGGAGTTGACCGAGCGCGGTGCCGCGCAGGGCCTGGAGCTCGCCGAATGGGCGTCCCGGCAGGGCGAGTTGGCGGCGGTGCTGTCCTCACCGCTGCGCCGGTGCCGGGAGACGGCGGCGCCCGCCGCCGAGGCGGCGGGTCTCCCGCTGCGCTGCGAACCGCGCCTGCGGGAAGTGCACTTCGGGGACGGCGAGGGCATGACCACGGAGGAGATGCGGAAGGCCTTCGGCGACCGGCTCGCGGCGTTCCACCGCGACCCCGCCGGCTCGCCGCTGCCCGGCGGCGAGTCCCCGGCCGCGGCGGCCGAACGTGGCCTGGCCGCCCTCCACGACGCCGCTGCCGCCCACCCGGACGGCACGGTGCTGATCGTCTCGCACAACACCCTGATCCGGCTGATGCTCTGCACGGTCCTCGGCATCCCGCGGTCCGAGTACCGCCGTACTTTCCCGGAACTCGGCAACACCGCACCCACCACCCTGCGACTGCGCGAGGGCCGGTGGTCCCTGATCCGCTTCAACGCGCCGCTGTGCTGACGGCGTACGCCGAGGACGTGTGCCGGGGACGTGCGCCGAGGGCGTGCACTGCACCGAGGGTGTGCACCGGGGGACGCGCAGCGAGGCTGCGGTGCCAACTCCCGGTCTTGCCAGAGGCTTCGGCGTGCGTCGTAGGGTGAACGGGTCAGCACGCGGCGCGATTGTCGGGGAGATCTGTGGATCCGGAGATCACGGCACTGGCAAGTACCGCAGGGACCACCGTCGTCACCCTGATGGCCACGGACGCGTGGGAACGCACCCGCGACGCCGTGACCTCTCTCTGGCGGCGCGTGCATCCCGGACGCAGCGACATGGTCGCCGGCGAACTCGAAGCCACCCGCGAGGAGTTGCTGGCGACGGAGCCGGACGGAGACGGTCCGGAGATCCGGCAGGACCTGGAGGCGGAGTGGAGAGGCCGCATCCGCCGCCTGCTGGCGGCCCGGCCAGACGCGGCCGAGGAACTGCGGGCGCTCCTCCGGGAGATCGCCCCGGGTGACGCCGCCGGCCCCGTGATTACCCAACATGCCACCGCCTCGGGCAACGCCAGGGTCTATCAGGCCGGACGCGACCAGCGAATCGAAGAGCGGGGCGGTGCGGGATGAGCGGTGCCATGGACGGCCGCGCGGACAGCCAGGGCCGCGTCTACCAGTCCTCCGGCGACCAGCACATCACCGAGCACCATCACCACCGCGAACCCGTCGCGTTCATCGAGGAGTTCGGAGGGGGCGGCCACGAGGCCGCTGCCGGCTCCCAGGACGGGAGCGACTGACGCGTCACGAACCCGATGAAGGCCGGCCAGGAAGCCGCACCGAAGACCAGGGCCCACCTGCCGGGCAGGCACTCCGCGTTACCGTCCGTCCACCAGGACGCGGGCGCTTCTCCAGGTCACGGCCGGAAGTGCCGAACGGTTGTGACGCTACGCCAACGGGCAGCACTGTGTGAGGTGTTCGTCACACAGTGCACAGGAAGGTGCGGTCCATGTACGGCATGCAAGGCCACGACCTCGGCCGGGACCCCGGCCCCGCTCCCGCCCCCGGCCCCGGAGCGGACGACGTGGAGGAATGCGTCAGCGAGCTCCGTGACGCGCTCGCGGCCCACGGCATCACGCTGCCCTCCGTCGGCATCGAGCTGCCCGCCTTCGCCGCCCGCCCGCGACTGCCCCTCGTGGCGCTGGGCAACTGCAACGTCGACACCGCGCGCAGGCTCGCCGCCGTACTCCGTACGGCATGGCGCGGAGAGGCGCAGCCGTGACGGCCCGCGCCCGTCGGATCGACCGCGTCCCCGCCGAGCCCGTCTCGCGCGCACAGGACGGTGCCGTCAGCGTCCCGCTGCGGCTGCTGCACGACGGCGTCCACCACTCCGACCTGGACCTGCGCCTCCCACCCGCGGAGGCGGAGACCCTGCACGCCCAGCTGTCCCGCGTCCTCGTCGGCGACACCGCACCGAGACCCGCCGGTACCTGCTGAGAAGGCGGGCCGAAGGGCCTTTACGGCCCGAAAACGCCTCCTGAGCACGGTATTTGATGGACTACCATCTCCTCGAACACCTGGATGACCACGGGGGGTCATCAGGCGATCGACGGGGGAGGCGAGAGCCATGTCCGGTGGTGCGTCGGGCGGTTACGAGGTCCAGCAGGGCGGCATGTCCGGGGAGGCCGGGAAGCTCGACCGCGCGGGCGACGACGTCGGTGGCATACGGAAATCCGTCGACGACCAGATGTGTTATCCGGCAGATGTGCTGGGCGGCTCCGATTCCGGCCCCGCCTACGACGAGTTCGCCGCCGCGTGGCAGGCCGAGGCGAAGACGCTGGAGGCGGCGCTCCACGAGCTCGCGGACAAGGTCCGTGTCTCCAAGCGCGGTTACCAGGGCGCCGACGACGACGCCGTGCGAGGTCTGCATTCCGCGAGCGCAGGCGGGGGAGAGGCGGTCGGCACCCGCCCGGCCGCCGGCACGCCTCCGCCGAGCCTCGCCGACTTCGACTGACTCGGGAGCGGCCGCCGTACCGCTGTACTGCCGTACTGTCCCGCGCCGTACCGCAGCCCATTCCGACTTCCTAACCGACGACGACGGGGCCCAAGTCATGTCCGACGCAGGCGAATCCACGACCGACCGCAGGGAAAAGAGCGCCGAGCACATAGGCTCGCTCGCCCGTGCGGACAGCAAGAACGAAGTCATCGAGGCCATCGACAAGCTCCTCGGCGTCTCCCCGCCCGTCGGCTCGCCGAGCACCATCGACGCTGTCGCCAAGCGTTACAAGGACCAGGCGGACGACGCCGCGGACGTCCAGGACCGCGTCGAGAAGGTCGCCAAGTCCGGCCTGCCGTCCGTATGGGTGGGCAGCACGGGTGCGAAGGCCTCCGAGGTGGTGTCGGCGGCCGGACGCTCGGCCGAACAGATGGCGGAGGCATTCCGCAAGGCGTCCAGGGCTCTCAACGACCTGTCAGACGCGCTCACTTCGGCCCGCTCGACGGACGACTACGGCAGGGAACAGCTCCGCAAGGCCCGCGGCATGCTCGGCGAGGAGGACGGGTTCTTCGACGACATGGTCGAGAAGGATGCCGAGGAGGCCGAACGGAAGCGGGCTCAGGACACGGCCGGCGCCGGAGCCAACTGCCTGCACAGCGCCGCGAAGCAGGCGGACGACGCCGCGAGGACGGCGGCGCGTGAGCTGAACAAGTACGCGTCGGAGGCCCGCGCGGGACAGATGAAGACCGACGAGATATCCGCCGCCGACCGTCTCGTGCTGGCCGACATCGCAGTCCCCGGCGGCCCGCAGGAGCAGAACGAACTGCTCAGCGCCAACGACCTGGAACGCTCCGGCCGTTACATGGAGAAGATGAGCGACGCCGATCAGGCGAAGTGCGAACGGATGCTCGCCGATGCCAAGACCCCGCAGGAACGTGCCTACTTGGTGAAGGCCCTCGCCTCCGGCAACAGCCTCGGTGAGATCGGTGAGTTCCGCGACAAGATCCACGGCAAGGATCCGGCCTGGCTCCAGCAGCACCTCTCGCCGGTGACCACGGCCGCCGACAGCAAGAAGGACGAAGGGCTCAACCCGGACGGCTCGAACAGGAACACCGACTATCAGTGGTTCGGCGACGAGAAGTGGTCTCAGGACGGGAACACCTGCGTGCCGTCCTCGACCGTGACCGCACGGGCCATGGTCGATCCGGTCTACGCCCTGGAGTTGACCGGTGGGCCGTCCGGCCAGGAGAACGATCCCGACGCGTTCCGTGAGCGGCTCGGCAATGAGCAGATGCGGCTGCACGAGGAGGGCGACGGCGACTACGAGCACTGGTGGTCCGATACCCCGTCCGGCATGGACAGCGACGGCCAGAACGAGATCGCCAACAAGGAGATCAGCCCGCACACCGGCAGCGGATACGACCACCAGGAGGTCCGCAGCGCTGACGCCCGCCGTGACGTGCTGCCGGACGTCGAGAAGGCCGTCGCTGACGGCAAACCGGTCCCGTTCGAGGTCGAGGGGTACGACAAGGACGGCCGCCACGGGCACCAGATGATGATCATCGGTCAGGAGGGCGACAAGCTCCAGATCTACAACCCGTGGGGGCAGACGACCTGGGTCAGCGAGGACGACTTCGTCAACGGCCACATGGACAAGGCCTCCGACTCCCGAATGCCCGACGCGTACTCCGTCCACGTGCCGGCCGACTGAGAAGTGAGTTCCATGCGCAGCAACTTGACCCGGCTCGCCTCGCCCCTCCTGCTGATGACCGTGCTGACGGGCTGCGGGTTCACCGGCCCCGATACGTATGAGCTCGATCAGAAGAGCGTGGAAGTGGAGAAGGGCGAGGAGTTTGCGCTGTCGGTACCCGTCGACACCGCGATGGGAGAGTGGTGGTACGTCACGTCACCGAAGCCGGATGCCGCGGTCGTCGACGGGCTCGGAAAGGATGAGAAGACGGACGACAGCGATGAAGACGACAAGGTCGGCGGCAGCAGTGGCACGGATCTCTTCAAGTTCAAGGCCGTCGGTCCGGGCACCACGAAGATCCGTCTCATCGAGTGCCCGCGCGGCGCATGCGCGGGTGGAGGCAGCGCAGGCGGGCCTGTCACCCCCTCGCCCGTTCCCAGCGGAAGCCCGTCACCCGACAAGAAGTACCGGGCGACGATCCACACCTACACCGTGACGGTGAAGCAGCCATGAGTGCGCAGAAGCCGCAGACTCCGCCGCCGGGCCGTACCGACGACGAACTCGCGCGGTCCGACCTACCGGCGATGCTGCGCTACGGCCTCTCCTTCCCCGGGCCGCACCGCACCGCGCTGTTCGGCGACGGCGCGGTGGGCGCCGCCGTCCTTCTCGACAGGGCCGGTGTACAGCCGCGGGCGGTCGCGTTTCTCGCCAAGGTCGTCCGCAGCGGCGGTGTCCGTTACGCGGCCGCGCTGCCCGAGCCCGTGCCGGGTGAGGAGGCGGCGGACATGGTGCGCTCGTGGCTGGAGTCCGCGGCGGACGTGGCGAGCGGTCTCGTCGGCGACGAGACCGCCGCGCGCTGGCTGGAGGCCGTCGCCGAGGTGCTCGCCCTGCGGCGATCGGTCCGCTCCGCGTCGTAGCCGGGCGGCGGCGACCGGACCCCGCAGGCGTCCGCGTGCGTACGGGATACTGGCGGCATGAGTCTGTTCCGCGACGACGGCATCGTGCTGCGTACCCAGAAGCTGGGCGAGGCGGACCGGATCATCACGCTGCTCACGCGTGGGCACGGGCGGGTGCGGGCGGTCGCGCGCGGGGTCCGGCGTACGAAGTCGAAGTTCGGGGCGCGGCTGGAGCCCTTCAGCCACGTCGACGTGCAGTTCTTCGCCCGCGGCAGTGAACTGATCGGCCGCGGGCTGCCGTTGTGCACTCAGACGGAGACCATCGCACCGTACGGGCAGGGCATCGTCGCCGACTACGCGCGCTACACCGCGGGCACCGCGATGCTGGAGACTGCCGAGCGCTTCACCGATCACGAGGGCGAGCCCAACGTTCAGCAGTATCTGCTGCTGGTGGGCGGACTGCGCACGCTCTCCGCGGGGGACCATGCGCCGGGGCTGGTGCTGGACGCCTTCCTGCTGCGTTCGCTGGCGATGGGCGGCTACGCGCCCAGCTTCGACGACTGCGCCAAGTGCGGTCTGCACGGGCCCAATCGGTTCTTCTCCGTGGCCTCCGGCGGGGTGGTGTGCGGCGACTGCCGGGTGCCCGGCAGCGTCGTACCGTCGCCGGAGACGCTGCGGCTGCTCGGGGCGCTGCTCACCGGGGACTGGGCGACGGCCGACGCGAGCGAGGCCAGGCACGCCAGGGAGGGCACGGGGCTCGTCTCCGCGTATCTGCACTGGCACATGGAGCGTGGGCTGCGCTCGCTGCGTTACGTGGACCGCACCACGGGGCCCGCCGCGGAGCGGAGGCCCGGCCCGGACCACCCCGGCCCGGACCACCCCGGCCCGGACTCGGACCACTCACAGCCGCCGGACCCGGACGCGGATCCGGGTCCCGAGTCGCAGCCGCCCGCCGAGCCGTGGGCCCGGCGGCCCTGACCGGCGGCGACGTACGGCGGCCCCGGGCCGTCGGCTACGCTCGCCCGTGTCCCCGCGCATCCCGCACCCGACCCGTCCCACCCTGGAGCTGAACGACCCATGGCACGCCGCGCAATGCTTCAGAGGCAGCGTCGCGAGTACGTCACCCCCGAGCCGCATCCGTCCGGGGAGCGCCCGCCCGAGATCCCGCGCGAGCTGGTCCCCAACCATGTGGCCTGCGTCATGGACGGCAACGGCCGGTGGGCGAAGCAGCGCGGACTGCCGCGTACGGAGGGCCACAAGGTCGGTGAGGGCGTCGTGCTCGACGTGCTCAAGGGCTGCCTCGAGATCGGCGTGAAGAACCTCTCCCTGTACGCCTTCTCCACGGAGAACTGGAAGCGCTCGCCCGAAGAGGTCCGCTTCCTGATGAACTTCAACCGGGACGTCATCCGCCGCCGCCGCGACGAGATGGACGAACTGGGCATCCGCATCCGCTGGGTGGGCCGCATGCCCAAGCTGTGGAAGTCCGTCGTGAAGGAGTTGCAGGTCGCCCAGGAGCAGACCGTCGGCAACGACGCGATGACGCTCTACTTCTGCGTCAACTACGGCGGCCGTGCGGAGATCGCCGACGCCGCGCAGGCCCTCGCCGAGGACGTACGGGCCGGGAAGCTCGACCCGTCGAAGGTGAACGAGAAGACCCTCGCCAAGTACATGTACTACCCGGACATGCCCGACGTGGACCTCTTCCTGCGGCCGTCCGGAGAGCAGCGCACGTCCAACTACCTGATCTGGCAGAGCGCTTACGCCGAGATGGTCTACCAGGACGTGCTGTGGCCGGACTTCGACCGCCGCGACCTGTGGCGTGCCTGCCTGGAGTACGCCAAGCGCGACCGCCGCTTCGGGGGCGCGAAGGGCGAGGCGAAGACGGCGTAGCGCCCGCGAGAGGGTGCCGCGCGCTCAAGGGCGCGGACCGCTACGGGCCTGGGTACGGGCGGCGGGCCCGGTGCGTACTACGGCCCGGCGCGGACTGCGGGCCGGCGTGGACTGCGGGCCGGCGTGGACTGCGGGCCGGCGCAGACTGCGCGCCCGGCTCGGGCGGAGCCCGTGGGCTCCGCCGGTCACTTGCCGTCCGAGGCGCAGTCCCCGCACGTACCGAAGATCTCGACGGTGTGGCCGACGTTCACGAAGCCGTGCTCCCGGGCGATGGACGCCGCCCAGGTCTCCACGGCCGGGCCCTCGACCTCGACGGCCTTGCCGCAGTGGCGGCACACGAGATGGTGGTGGTGGTCGTCGCTGTGGCAGCGGCGGTAGACCGACTCGCCCTCGTCGGTGCGCAGTACGTCGACCTCGCCGGCGTCGGCGAGGGACTGGAGCGTGCGGTAGACGGTGGTGAGTCCTACGGAGTCCCCGCGGTGCTTGAGCATGTCGTGAAGCTCCTGCGCGCTGCGGAACTCCTCGACCTCGGCCAGCGCCGCCGAGACGGCGGCCCGCTGCCGGGTCGACCGGCCACGGACTGGGGGACCTGCGGTGACCACTGTCTCCTCCACTCGTTCCTGCACATGTTTCGCACGCTCGATGCACTTGCACGGTCATTGTGCCAGTCACCGGCGGTACGAGTGTTCACGCCCGGGAACCGCACATCTACGCTGCGCCTTCGGCGCCCCTGGCCCCGGCGCCCCGGGCGGTCTCGGTGCCCCCGGCGGCCTCGCTACCCCTCGCGGTCCCGGGCTCCCTCGCGGTCCCGGGCTCCCCCGTGGGCCCGGTCGCCGCTTCCGCACCGCCGCCGGCCGCTCCTCCGCCACCGAGGGCCGCCCTCCGCTTCGCGAGCGGCGCCGCCAGCGCGGTCACCACCGCGAAGAGCGCGATCGCCAGCACGACGATGCTGGCGCCGGGCGGCACGTCCGCGTAGAACGAGAAGCTCGTCCCCGACAGCGTCACCGCCACCCCGAAGACCACCGACAGCCCGAGCGTGCCCGCGAACCCGCGGGTGGCCTGCTGCGCGGCGGCGACCGGGATCACCATCAGGGCGCTCACCAGCAGCAGTCCGACGACCCGCATCGCGACGGTGACCGTGACCGCGGCCGTTACTGCCAGCAGCAGGTTCAGCATCCGCACCGGCAGCCCGGTGACCCGTGCGAACTCCTCGTCCTGGCATACGGCGAACAGCTGCCGTCGCAGCCCCAGCGACCCGGCGAGCACGAACGCCGACAGGCAGACGATGGCGAACACGTCGGAGTCCGAGACGGTCGTGACCGAGCCGAACAGATATGTCGCGAGGCTCGCGTTGGAGCCGTTCGGCGCGAGGTTGATGATCATGACGCCGCCGGCCATGCCCCCGTAGAAGAGCATCGCTAGCGCCAGGTCGCCGCGGGCCTTCCCGTACCAGCGGATCAGCTCCATCGCGACGGCCCCCAGCGAGGCGACGCCGACCGCCATCCACACCGGGTCGGTGCGCAGCAGGAAGCCGAGCGCGACGCCGGTCAGCGCGACGTGGCCGATGCCGTCGCCCATGATCGCCTGCCGCCGCTGTACGAGGTAGATGCCCACGGCGGGTGCGGCGATGCCGACGAGCAGCGCCGCGAGCAGCGCGCGCTGCATGAAGGGGTAGTGCAGCAACTCGGTCATACGTGGGTCCCGGGGTCGGCTTCGCTCACGGTCAGTCCGCTCTGGATGGCCGCGGCGGCGGCCTGCGCGTCGTGGGCGTCGTGCGGATGGCAGGCCAGGTCGTGGAGTCGTTCGGGATCGGCGACTCCCTCGACGCGGCCGTCGCGCAGCAGCACGGCGCGGTCGATCAGCGGGGCGAGGGGCCCCGCCTCGTGCAGGACGAGCAGTACGGACGTGCCGCGCGCGACCTGCTCGCGCAGCGCCTCCGCCAGTACGTCCTGGGCGCCGAGGTCCACGCCCGCCAGCGGCTCGTCCATGATCAGCAGATCGGGCTCGGCGGCCAGCGCTCTCGCGATCAGCACGCGCTGGTGCTGGCCCCCGGAGAGCGCGTTCACGGAGTCCTTGGCGCGGTCCGCGAGCCCGACCACGTCCAGGGCGTGCGCCACGGCCGACTTGTCGGCACGGCTCAGCGGGCGCAGCTTCGTACGGGCCAGGCGGCCGGAGGAGACGACCTCGCGCACGGTGGCGGGGACGCCCGCGGCGGCGGTGGTGCGCTGCGGTACGTAGCCGATGCGGCGCCAGTCGCGGAACCGGGCGAAGGGCGTGCCGAACAGCTCCAGTTCGCCGTCGGTGAGCGGCACCTGTCCGATGACGGTGCGGATCGCCGTCGACTTCCCCGAACCGTTGGCGCCGAGCAGCGCCACGGCCTCGCCGGGCTCCACGGCCAGGTCGACGCCGCGCAGCACGCTGCGCGCCCCGAGCGAGGCGGTGGCGGCCCGGAGGGACATCACGGGCTGGGATGCGGCCATGTGGAGAGGCCTTCCTCGGTGGTCGGATCAGTCTCGGCGGGGGCTCGGGACCGTATCGGGGCCCAGGGATTCAGCCGGCGCCGAGCGCGGTCTTCAGGGAGAAGAGGTTCTGGTGCATGACCGAGAAGTAGTCCTCGTCCTTCTTCGCGCTCTCCAGGGGGCTGAGTACCCCTGTCTTGAGGTTCAGATCTGTCGCGAGAGTCCGGGCCGTCTTGTCGCTGGCGCCCGACTCGAAGAAGACGGTGTCGACGTGCCCGGACTTGGCGGTCTTGTGCAGCTGCTTCATACGGGCGCCGCTCGGCTCGGACTCGGGGTCGATTCCGGAGACGGCGGCCTGGTGCAGCCCGTACCGCTCGGCGAGGTAGCCGAATGCGGCGTGCGTGGTGATGAAGGTGTCGGTCTTCTTGGGGGCCAGCCCCTTCTTGAACTCCTCGTCGAGCGACTTCAGGCGTCCCGTCAGGGCTTCGGTGTTCTTCGCGTAGTCCTTCTTGTGCGCCGGGTCGGCCTCGGCGAGCTTCTTGCCCACGCCCTCGGCGATCTGCGCGAAGCGCACCGGGTCCAGCCAGACGTGCGGATCGCGGCCGCCCTCCGAGGCGTGCGCTTCGTGGCCGTGCCCGCCGTGCTCGTGCCCGCCGTGGTCCTCGCCGTGCACGTCCACGCTGTGCTTCTCCATCGTCGTGTACGAGGAGGCCTCGGCGACGTGCTTCGGAGCGGCCTGCTGGACGCCCTCGTCGACGGCGGGCTGGAGTCCCTTGAGATAGACGACGAGGTCGGCGTCGGTCAGCCGCCCCGTCTGCTGGGGGCTGAGCTCCAGGTCGTGCGGCTCCGCGCCGGGCTTGGTGAGGGATTCGGTCTCGACGTGCTCCCCGCCGATCTTCCCTGCGAGGAACTGGAGAGGGTAGAACGACGCGATGACGCGGACCTTTCCGTGCGGTCGCTCGCCGCCGGAATCACCCGCGCCGCAAGCGGTGAGGGTGCATGCGCCCACGCCGAGGGCGGTCGCGGCGGCGAGCGTGCGTATGAGCCGACGAGAAGCGTTCATGACACTCATTTTCAGGCTACTTGGAAACGATTGTCAAATGGCTGGTGAGAGACATTTCGGCAGACCGTCGGGAGACGGAGAGACGAGACGAAGAGACGAGGTGGAGAGGAGATAGCGGAGATAGGGGAAACAGCCGAGCAGACCGTTGGAAAGGCCCTCGATGAGGGCGCCGGAGATGTGCCCGGGCGGGTCCGCGAAACGAGTGCCGTACCGATAGCCGAACCGATTTGATTCGCCCCCCTCATGGCTCGGTAACCTGAAGTATTCCGTCCGCCGTTGATGAAGAGAGCACTGTGGCCGCCGACAAGATCGACACCATCGTCAGCCTGAGCAAGCGCCGAGGCTTCGTGTATCCGT
Organism: Streptomyces sp. HNM0575; assembly: GCF_012726265.1. GTDB lineage: Bacteria > Actinomycetota > Actinomycetes > Streptomycetales > Streptomycetaceae > Streptomyces. The sequence continues at coordinate 619,406 of NZ_JAASAG010000001.1, forward strand.
GCAGCGAGATCTACGGCGGTCAGCGTGCCGCCTGGGACTACGGACCGCTCGGTGTGGAGCTGAAGGAGAACATCAAGCGTCAGTGGTGGCGGGCCATGGTCACCTCGCGCGACGACATCGTCGGCATCGACTCCTCCGTGATCCTCGCGCCGCAGGTGTGGGAGGCGTCCGGTCACGTCGCCACCTTCGTCGACCCGCTCACCGAGTGCACCTCGTGCCACAAGCGCTTCCGCGCCGATCACCTCGAGGAGGCGTACGAGGCGAAGCACGGGCGGCCCCCGGCCCAGGGCCTCGCCGACGTCAACTGCCCGCACTGCGGCAACAAGGGCGGCTTCACCGAGCCCAAGCAGTTCTCCGGGCTGCTCTCCACCTTCCTCGGCCCGGTGCAGGACGAGGGCTCGCGTACGTACCTGCGGCCCGAGACCGCGCAGGGCATCTTCACCAACTTCGCTTCCGTGCAGCAGACTTCGCGCAAGAAGCCGCCGTTCGGCATCGCGCAGACGGGCAAGTCCTTCCGCAACGAGATCACGCCCGGCAACTTCATCTTCCGCACCCGCGAGTTCGAGCAGATGGAGATGGAGTTCTTCGTCAAGCCGGGCGAGGACGAGCAGTGGCACGACTACTGGATGCAGCAGCGCTGGTCCTGGTACACGGACCTCGGGCTCCGCGAGGAGAACATGCGCTGGTTCGAGCACCCGCAGGAGAAGCTCTCCCACTACTCCAAGCGCACCGCCGACATCGAGTACCGCTTCAACTTCGGCGGCACCGAGTTCTCCGAGCTCGAAGGCGTCGCGAACCGCACGGACTTCGACCTCACCGCGCACTCCAAGGCCTCCGGTCAGGACCTGTCGTACTTCGACCAGGAGGCCGGTGAGCGCTGGGTCCCGTACGTCATCGAACCGGCGGCCGGTGTCAACCGCGCCATGCTCGCCTTCATGCTCGACGCCTACATCGAGGACGAGGCGCCCAACGCCAAGGGCAAGCTGGAGAAGCGGAACGTGATGCGGCTCGACCCGCGGCTCGCCCCCGTGAAGGTCGCGGTGCTTCCGCTGTCGCGCAACGAGAAGCTGTCGCCGAAGGCGCGCGGCCTCGCGGAGACGCTGCGCAAGCACTGGAACATCGAGTTCGACGACGCCGGCGCCATCGGCCGCCGCTACCGCCGCCAGGACGAGATCGGCACGCCCTTCTGCGTCACCGTCGACTTCGACACCCTCGACGACAACGCCGTCACGGTGCGCGAGCGCGACACCATGAAGCAGGACCGGGTCTCGCTGGACCAGATGGAGAACTACCTGGCCGGGCGGCTGCTGGGCTGCTGAGCCACGGAGGATCTCACGAGGGCCGGTTCCGCGGAGACGCGGAACCGGCCCTCGCCGTCCGTCAGTCGCCCCCGGCCTCTGCCTCCGCCTGCTCACCACCGGGCTCTGCGGGTGCGCCGAAGCCGCTTTCGCTTGCTGCGCGGTGCCCCGGGCGGAAGCGCTTGGTCACACCGTGGGGGGCCGGCGTCACCCGGTGGGTGCTCGGGTGCCGTGCCCGCATCAGGTGCGCAGGCCCTGGAGGATCACGGTGCGCACCGCTGTGAAGTCCGCTTCGATGTCCCGGCGGGTCCACTCCGCGGCGTATGCCGGGTCGTGGAAGCGGGCCGTCGCATGGAAGACCGCGCGGGCGGTCTCCGTCGAGGTGCCGACCAGCTCCTTGTTGAACACGCCCTTCCGCCGGCCGTCCTCGATGATGCGGGCGAGCTGGCCGACCAGGTCGCCGATGTGGCGCTCGACGACGCTGCTCAACTCGGCGGTGAGCACCGTGTACGTGGCGAACAGCTCGGGATCGTCGCCCGCCTTGTGGCGCTTCGTCTCGAAGAGGCGAGTGAGCCAGCGGTCGAGCCGCTCCTCGGGGGGCTCACTGCCGTCGACGACGGGGGCCAGCTGCTCGCTCGTGCGGTCCAGCCAGCGCTGGGTGACCGCCTCGCGGAGGGCGGACTTGGTGCGGAAGTGCCGGTAGACACTGCCGTGGCTCACGCCGAGGGTGCGTGCCACGTCGACCACCGTGGCCTTCGCGGGGCCGTAACGGCGCAGCACGTCCTCGGTGGCTTCGAGAATCCGCTCCGAAGTCAGCGCTTCCGACACCATCGGGCCCCCTGTTTCTAGCTGTACGCGGCTACTTCTCGCCTTGCGGGCGCTGCTCGCTGTCGAGGTGCGCCATCTGGGCTTCCGGATACCGGTCGCCGGAGGCGGAACCCGCGGGCACCGCCTGCTCGATGGCGTCGAGATCGTCCGCGTCGAGAGTAACGTCAAGCGCCGACAGCGACTCCGTCAGGCGCCGGCGGGTACGGGCGCCGACCAGCGGGACGATGTCGTCGCCGCGGGAGAGCACCCAGGCGATGGCCGTCTGGGCGACGCTGATGCCCTTGCCGTCGGCGATGCGGCGAAGCGACTCGACGAGGTCGAGGTTGCGGTCGAGGTTCTCGCCGGAGAAGCGGGGGCTCATGCTGCGGAAGTCGCCCGGCGCCAGCTGCCGTTCGCGGGACCAGTTGCCGCTGATGAGACCGCGGGAGAGCACGCCGTATGCGGTGACGCCGATGCCCAGCTCCCGGCAGGCCGGAAGGATCTCGTCCTCGATGCCGCGCGAGATAAGGGAGTACTCGATCTGGAGGTCGCTGACGGGAGCCTCGGATGCGGCCCTGCGGATGGTGTGGGCGCCGACTTCGGAGAGGCCGATGTGGCGTACGTGGCCCGCCTTCACGAGTTCGGCGACGGCGCCGACGGTCTCCTCGATCGGGACGGCGGGGTCGCGGCGGGCGATTCGGTAGATGTCGATGTGGCCGGTGCCGAGGCGCTGGAGCGAGTACGCGGCGAAGTTCTTGACCGCTTCGGGGCGGCCGTCGTAGCCGCTGAAGCCGCCTTCGACGGTGCGCAGGGCGCCGAACTTGACGCTGGTGAGGGCCTGTTCGCGGTGGGCGGGGGGTGCGGTGCGGAGGGCCTCGTTGATGAGCAGTTCGTTGTGGCCCATGCCGTAGAAGTCGCCGGTGTCCAGCAGGGTCACGCCCGCTTCGAGGGCGGCGTGGATCGTGGCGATGGATTCGGCGCGGTCGGTGGCTCCGTAGAGGGCGGACATCCCCATGCAGCCGAGGCCGATGGCGGAGGTGCGGGGACCGGTGGTGCCGAGAGTGCGGGTCTGCATCATGCGCTCCTTCCGGGGTGGCACTGACAATGTTGGACTGACAGATGACAGATGTCAAAATCTGTCATTCCAATATTGTCACCTGTCACCTGTCACCTGTCACCTGTCACCTGTCACCGGCCGCCGCCGGGGGTGCGCGTGGCCGCGTCCCGTCCGCGTTCCCGCCCGCTCGGCTCCGTCACCGCACCGCCTTCGGCAGACGCAGGCTCTGCACCGCCAGCGACGCGAGCCCGCACAGGTGCACAGTCAGCACCGTTACGAGGGCCCCGCGCATTCCGAGGCCCGGGATCAGCGCGAGGAACAGCGAGCCCAGCGACGCGACCCCCAGCGCGAGGCACGCCTGCTGCGTCGTGGCCGCGAGTCCGCTGCCCGCGCCCGCCCGCGCCGCCGGGATCGCCGCCAGCACGATGCGGAAGTAGAGCGGCATCTGGATCCCCGTACCGAGTCCGCACAGTGCGAGCCCCGGGGCGAGTGCCACGGGGGAGAGGTCCGGCCACCGGGCCAGCGAGGTCAGGATGATCACACCGAGGCCCGCTCCCTGCACGAGTGCGCTCAGTGCCAGCGCCCGGCTGCCGAGCCGTTCGGCGAGCCAGGGCGCGCGCAGCGACATCGCGAGGTGCGCGAGGCCCATCGGGACCAGCGTCATCCCGGCCGCCAACGCGCCGAAGCGGAGCCCCTGTTGAAGGGTCACCGCGATCTCGAACATGAAGCTGCTGAAGCCGACGAAGACCGGCAGCCCGAGCGCGAGTCCCTGCCGTACGCCCGGTTCGCGCAGCAGCGAGGGCGGCAACAGCGGGCTTCCGCCGCGGAGTTCGGCGCGGAGTTCGACCGCGTACATGAGACGGGCGAGCAGCGGCGCCGACGCCAGCAGTACGACCGACCACATCGGCCAGCCCGACGCCCGCCCCTCCGTCAGCGGCAGCAGCAGCGCCGTCAGCGAGGCCGCCAGCAGCACCGTGCCCAGGGCGTCCCCGCGTGCGGGATGCGCGGAGCGGCTGTCCGGCACCGAGCGCAGGGCGAAGAGCAGGGCGAGGGCGACCACCGGCACGTTCACCAGGAAGACGGCACGCCAGCCGGTGCCCGCCGGATCCGCGGCGACCAGTACGCCGCCCAGCACCTGGCCGAGTACGGCGGCGACGCCGGCCGTAGCGCTGTACAGGGCGAGCGCCCGCGCGCGCAGCGGGCCCTGCGTCGTCGCGTGGATGGTGCCCAGCACCTGCGGGAGCATCAGCGCCGACGAGGCGCCCTGTACGACGCGGGCCGCCACCAGCGTCCAGGCGTCGGGCGCCAGTCCGCAGGCCAGCGACGTCAGTCCGAAGGCTGCCACGCCCCACAGGAACAGCCGCCGCCGTCCGTATGTGTCACCGAGGCGGCCGCCGAGTACGAGCAGCACGGCGTACGCGACGGCGTACCCCGCGACGACCATTTCGAGGGCGGCGGGAGTCGTGTGCAGATCGCTTTCGATGCCGGGCAGGGCGACGTTGACGATGAAGAAGTCGAGCATCGGCAGCGCCGCGCCGAGCAGCAGGGTCAGGAGGCCGAGCGGGCCGAGCCGGGCGGTGGGCGCCGGTGCGGGTACCGGTACCGGCGCTGGTCCCGATTCCGGTGTCTGTGCCGGTGGTTCGGGGTCCGGCGGGCCCGCCGGACCCGCCGGGGTGAGCGGTTCGGGGGCCGGTGGTTCGGGGGTCCGCGACTCGGTGGGGGCGGCCTCCGGCGTCCCGCGCGTGATGCCTGTACGGGATGTGGGGGCAGGCGGCGTATGTGTCCGGGAGGCGGTCACGGACGGGAGTTCTCGTCTCACGAATACGACGGTCGCCGAACCCGCAGCCTGGTACCAGGCGGTCTTCATCCTGGTAGTGGAAGTACCTGGCAACCGTCTGCGCGAGAGCGCAGACTGAACGGCATGAGCACCGCCGCAACCGAACCCCGGCAGCCGCGCGCGACTCGCCCCGCGCCCGCGGAAGGCCCTGCGCTCGCGGGAAGCCCTGCGTCTCCTGCCGCTCCGGCCGCTCCTGCCTCTCCCGGGCCCTCTGCGCCCGTACCGGCGCCCGGACCGGCGTCCGGTGCGGCGCCGGGACCGGCCGCCGCCCGCATCCGCCGCGGCGAACTGGCGGCGTTCCTGCGCAGCCGCCGCGAGCGGGTCGCCCCCGAGCAGGTCGGTCTGCCGCGGGGACAGCGCCGCCGCACGCCCGGGCTGCGCCGTGAAGAGGTCGCGCAGCTCTCGGCGGTCGGCGTGACCTGGTACACGTGGCTGGAGCAGAGCCGCGACATCAACGTCTCCGCGCAGGTGCTCGACGCGCTCGCCCGTGCGCTGCTGCTGGATCCCAGCGAGCGCGCCCATCTCTTCGCGCTCGCCGACACCCCCGACCCGACTCCGAGCAGCCGCTGCACGTACGTCACGTCGTCGGTGCTGCGGATGCTCCGCCGGCTGGAGCCGTTCCCCGCCTGCGTGCAGAACGCCCGCTACGACATCCTCGCCCACAACCGCACCTACGGCCGCCTGCTCCGGGACCTCGACGCCGTACCGCCCGAGGACCGCAACTGCATGTGGCTGACCTTCACCGACTCCGAGTGGGCGGCCGGGCTGCCGGACCGGGAGGAGACGATGCGGCTGATGGTCGCCCGCTTCCGTGCCCGTATGGCTGAGCACCTGACCGAACCGGCGTGGAAGGCGCTGCTGACGCGGATGAGGCGCGCCTCGCCCGAGTTCCGGGAGCTGTGGGAACGGCACGAGGTGGCGCAGGCCACGGACCCGGCCAAGCGCTTCCGGAACCCCGTTGTGGGGACGATGCGCTTCACGTACGACGGGCTGTGGCTCAGCCCGAGCGAGGGCCCGCGGCTGGGTACGTACGTACCGGCCGACGCGGAGTCCGAGCAACGGCTCGAACGGCTCTATGCGTTGATCACGGCTGACGGCTGACGGCTGACGGCTGACGGCTGGCAGATGACGATCAGCAGCTGACAGATGACAGATGACAACCGACGCCTGACAACTGGCAGATGACGATCAGCAGCTGACAGACGACAGATGACAACTGGCAGATGGCAACTAACAGATGACAGATGACGAAATCTGTCAGCCGCCGCCCGGCGCCCCCGTCCGCCCCCTACCGCGCCGGTTCCACCACCACCGCCCCATCCCCTCGCCCCCACGGTGACTCCCCGCGCCGCGGATGCGGGACAATGGGAGACCGTCCCGCCAAGCCACGACCGGCACCCCGCGCACACGCACCCCGCACCCGCCCCGTACGTACGTCTCGGAGGACGCCGACGTCATGACGCCGCCGCTCCACATCGGCCCGCACACCGTCCAGCCCCCCGTGGTGCTGGCGCCGATGGCCGGGATCACGAACGCGCCGTTCCGCACGCTGTGCCGCGAGTTCGCCGAGGGCGGCCGGGGATACGGAGAGGGCGCCCCCACCGGCACCCCCACCCCCACCGGCGCTACCACCACCGGCACCCCCACCCCTCGCGCCAACGGCACCGCCGATCGCACCGGCACCGCCGATCGCACCGGCACCACCGGCCGAGGGCTCTTCGTCAGCGAGATGATCACGACGCGCGCCCTCGTCGAGCGGAATGCGAAGACCATGCAGCTGGTGCACTTCGACGACAGCGAGCGTCCCCGCTCGGTCCAGCTGTACGGCGTCGACCCCGTGACCGTCGGCAAGGCGGTCCGGATGATCGCGGACGAGGACCTGGCCGACCACATCGATCTCAACTTCGGCTGCCCGGTGCCCAAGGTGACGCGCAAGGGCGGCGGTTCGGCACTCCCGTACAAGCGGCCGCTGCTGCGCGCGATCCTGCACGAGGCGGTCGGCAACGCCGGCGGTCTGCCCGTCACGATGAAGATGCGCAAGGGCATCGACGACGGCCACCTCACCTACCTCGACGCCGGCCGCATCGCCGTCGACGAGGGGATCACCGCGATCGCCCTGCACGGCCGTACGGCCGCGCAGCACTACGGCGGCACCGCCGACTGGGACGCGATCGCACGCCTGAGGGAGGCCGTGCCCGAGATCCCCGTGCTGGGCAACGGCGACATCTGGTCGGCCGACGACGCGCTGCGCATGGTGCGCGAGACGGGCTGTGACGGCGTGGTCGTCGGGCGCGGCTGTCTCGGGCGGCCGTGGCTGTTCGGCGATCTCGTCGCGGCGTTCGCGGGTGAGGGCGAAGAGGCGTACGCGCGGCCCTGCTTCGGCGAGGTGGCGCGCGTGATGCTGCGCCACGCGACGCTGCTGGGGGAGTGGCTGGGCGACGAGGCGCGCGGGGTGATCGACTTCCGTAAGCATGTGGCCTGGTACACGAAGGGCTTCTCGCTCGGTTCGCAGGCGCGGCAGCGGCTGGCGGTGGCGGCGTCGCTGGAGGAGCTGGCCGGTCTGCTCGACGCCGTCGACCCGGACGAGCCCTGGCCGCACGGTGCGGACGGCCCGCGAGGGCGCACCCACTCGCGCAACAAGGTCGTGCTGCCCGAGGGCTGGCTCGACGATCCGTACGACTGTGCCGCGGGGATCGGCGCGGAGGCGGAAGTGGACACGTCGGGCGGTTGAGCCGCCGGACCCGGCGCCCGCGTGCGGCGGCGGGCGACCCGGCGGCCGGGCGGCCGGTGCGCGGCGCCCGAGTGGCCCAACTCACTGTTCTCGCCGGGCTGTTGACCATTGGGACGCCGCGCGGTGTACGGGCTCGGCGATCTCTTAACCAGTGCGTTACGACGGTGCAGGTGCACCGTCACAGTGACCGCTGAGGGTGGTGCAGGACGGCCCCGGCGCCAGGGGGCCGCCACCCGTCCTCGGCCCGTGAGCTTCCCGGCCGTGGCCTCCGCGGTCGTAGTCCTGTGCCGGGAACCTCCCGTTCGGAAGAGGTCCCCGCCGGGGGATCTCGCGCCCGGAGCTTCCGCGCCGCGGACGGTGCCTCCTTCACCCCCCCATCTGTCCGGGCCGGTCCGTGACGCCGCCCGGAAGGAAGGACGGAGCAAGGTGCTTGCTTCGAGACCGATGAGCCCTCCCGAGCCGGTGACCCCTCCCGGACCGGTGACCGTCCGTCAGGGTCCGCCCGAGACGGCGGCGCCGCGATTCCGCGGACGCGTCCTCGCGCTCGGCGAACCGGGCGAGAGATACGAGCGGTTGACCGGGATCCTGCGATCGAGCGGGTACGAAGTCAGCGGCGCGTCCCCCGGCGACGTCGCCCGGCAGTTCGGACGGAGCTCCCCCGACGCGATCGTCGCCCTGCACGGTGAGGGGGAGGGGCCCGGCGCCGTGCGCGAGGTCCGTGAACTCCCGGCGGGGCGCGCCGTACCGCTGCTCATGGTGACCGCGGACGGCGGACCGCACGGAGTCGCGGAGGTGCTGAGGGACGGTGCCGACGACTGCGTTCAGGAGAGCGCCGGCCCGGTCGAACTCTCGGCGCGCATAGACGCCAAGCTGCGCCGCGTGCCCGTACCCGTGGAGAGCCTCTCGGTCGATCCCCGTACGGGCCTCTACTCCGCGCCGCACTTCCTCGCCGAGGCCGACCGCGAGATGCGGCGTCCGCTCCCGCGGACCGGCGTGCTCGCCGTCGTCGGCGTGGTCGAAACGGACGCCCTCGAGGCCCGGTTGGGGACCGGCGTACGCCGCGAGGTGAGTGAGCGGCTGGCCGGTGTCGCCGAGCGGCTCGGAGGGATCTGCGACCGCCTCGGCAGGGACGAGAACGGGCACCTGCTGCTGCTCATACCCGGCGTGGACGAGGAGACGGCCGTGCGCGGCCTGCGCGAGTTCGCGAACTCGGTCGCCGGCACCCGCTTCGTCGTCGCCGACGAGAACGTCAGGCTGACGCCCGCCATCGGCTGGACCGCGCTGTCGGAGTGCACGGACGGCGCGCAGGCCGTCGGCCGTGCCACGGACGCCGTGGCCGAAGCCGCGGGCCACGCCGACCTTCGTCCCGTCCGCTACGCACCGTGGATGTCCGGTGAATCCGGCCGCCGCCGTTCCCTGTTGGGGGCGTTGCGTCCGCTGCTGTCGGCGGTGTCCCCGGTGCTGACGCTGCTGCTGGGCGTGGGAGTGCCGTTACTGATCTACCAGCGGCTGTACGAGCTGGGCTGGGACGTCATATCGAGCGCGTACTGGGTGGTGGTGTCGGGGCTGCTGCTCTCGGCGGGGCTGATCGTCGTGGAGTGCCTGTTCTCGCTGGACGCCCCCGCGCGGCCCGAGAGCCCGGCGGAGCCGTACCCGACGGCGAGTGCCGTCATCGCCGCGTACCTGCCGAACGAGGCGGCGACGATCGTGGACACGGTGGAGTCGTTCCTGCGGCTCGACTACCCGGGCGAGTTGGAGATCGTGCTGGCCTACAACACGCCGCACCCGCTGCCGGTGGAGGACACGCTCCGCGAGATGGCGGCGCGAGAGCCGCGGCTCGTGCTGCTGCCCGTGCCCGGCAGCACTTCCAAGGCGCAGAACGTGAACGCCGCGGTCACCAGCGTCCGCGGCGAGTTCGTCGGCATCTTCGACGCCGACCACCACCCCGCGCCGGACGCCTTCCAGCACGCCTGGCACTGGCTGTCCAACGGCTACGACGTCGTCCAGGGCCACTGCGTCGTCCGTAACGGCGGCAGCTCCTGGATCGCCGGGACGGTGGCGGTGGAGTTCGAGGCGATCTACGCGGTCAGCCATCCGGGCCGGACGCGGCTGTACGGGTTCGGCGTCTTCGGAGGGTCCAACGGCTTCTGGCGCACCGACCTGCTGGCGCGTACGCGCATGCACGCGTCGATGCTGACCGAGGACATCGACTCCACGATGCGTGCGCTGAACGAGGGCGCGCGCTTCGCCGTCGACCGCACGCTCGTCTCCCGCGAACTGGCGCCGACCATGCTGCGGCCGCTGTGGAACCAGCGGGCGCGCTGGGCACAGGGCTGGCTCCAGGTGTCGCTCAAGTACCTGTGGCGCGGGCTGCGTTCGCCGCGCTTCACCGCACGGCAGAAGACCGGGCTCTTCGTGCTGCTGGGCTGGCGGGAGGTGCAGCCGTGGCTGACCCTCCAGATCCTTCCCGTGCTGATCCACTCGGTGCTGCGCGAGGGCGGTCTCGGGCAGGTGGACTGGGCGGTGCCGGTGTGCGTGCTGGCGGTGCTGTTCACCATGTCCGCGGGAGTGGTGCAGGCGGCGTTCGCGTGGCGCCTGGCCGTGCCCGAACTGCGGCTGCGCAGACGCTGGTTCTGGCGCTACCTCTTCGTCACGACCGTCTTCTACACGCACTTCAAGAACATCGTGGCGCGACAGGCGCACGTCAAGGAGGCGCTGGGGGAGCGGAATTGGCGGGTCACGCCAAGGGCGGCGAAGGAGATGAGGCGCTCGTGAGCGGCGGCACGACGGCCACCGGGGCCACCGCAGCGGAATCGGGCACCGGCACCAACGCCGCGGAGCCCGGCGCCGGAACCGTCGCCGCCGGGAGCGGTGAGGGGCCCGGCCGCCCCCGGGGGAAGCCGCGGGTGCCCGGCCCTCCGGAGGGGACGCCGGCCCGCAGCCGCGGGCGTGAGATCGAGGGCTACCGCGGTCTGGCGGCGATCAGCACGGTCGTCTTCCACACCTGGCAGCAGTACTGGCGCTACGACGAGGACGGCGGGCACCCGCCCCTGGACGATCCCTACCTCGGCTCGCTCATCTCGCTGGAGGTGATCGACCTCTTCTTCGTGATGTCCGCGTACCTGCTCACGATCTCCTACGCCCGCGCCGCCATCGACGGCGGCTCGACCCGGCCCGCGGGTGCCTTCCTCTTCCGGCGCGCCATCCGGATCGTCCCGCTGTACTTTCTCGCCGTGCTCCTCGTATGGGCCGTGCGCAATCCGACCCTCCCCGGCAACTGGCTCGACCTCGCCGAACACCTCACCTTCACCCACGTCTTCGACAAGCAGCGGATCTTCTTCACCCTGGGGCCCAGCTGGTCCCTCTCGCTGGAGGTGATCTTCTACGGAGCGCTCGTCCTGCTCGGCCCGGCGGCGGCCCGGCTGTGCGGCAGGTTCGCGCGGCGACGTGCGCGGGTGGTCGTGTGCGCGACGGGATGCGTGCTGCTCTTCGCCGTCCCCGTCGTGTGGATCGCCGTCGCTCACTACGCACTGGGCGTTCCGCACACCGACTGGCCCGTCTACTTCGGGCCGCAGGCACGGTTCGGGGGATTCGCGGCAGGCATGGCGCTCGCCGTGCTGACGGTCGCCCTCGGCGACCGGGGCAAGCTGGGCCCGGCTGCGGCCGGCGCGCTCTCGCTGGCTTCCGTCACCGGGCTCTACCTGCTGTCGATGCAGTCGGCGCCGGAGAACTTCACGTTCACCTTCTACCACCCGCTGGCGTCCGTGCTCTGGTTCGTTCTGCTGCTGAGCACCGTCCACGTACGCCGCCAGGCCCGCTGGCACGCCGTGCTCAGATCGCGGTGGCTGACCGGCGTGGGCCTCGTCAGCTACAGCCTCTACATCTGGCACGAACCGGTGCTGCTGGAGCTGTACGACAGCGGCCTGGTGCCCTCGGGCCAGGACGGCTTCGCGCTTGCCGTGCCGGTGGTGCTGGCGGTCTCACTGGCCGTCGCGGCGCTGAGTTACCGGGTCGTGGAGTATCCGTTCAGCCTGCTGGGCCGTCTCAGAGACGGCCGCGGACGGTCACGCGAGTTCTATCCGGCCCCGCTGCCGGGCGCCGGTGGGCGCGGGTTGCGTGACTGAGACATCCGCCGCTGCGGCGGCTCCCGCGGACGCCCGCATCCCCTTCGCCCCCGGACGCCCCCCGACGTCCCTGACCTCCCCGTCGACGTACTTGGTAGAGACCTGCCGGAGTTTTATCCGGTACGGCTAATCACGGACTGTGCAGGTTGAGTGACTGAGATACTTCCCAATTGTGAAGGCCATCGTCTACGAGGAGTTCGGGCAGCACCCCGCGCTCCGTTCGGTACCCGACCCCGCACCGGCACCAGGCGGCGTGGTGATCGAAGTCGATGCCACCGGCCTGTGCCGCAGCGACTGGCATGCGTGGCGCGGCCACGATCCGGATGTGAAGCTGCCGCACGTCGGCGGCCACGAGTTCGCGGGGACGGTGGTCGCCGCCGGTTCCGGTTCGGGGCTGCCCTGGGTGGGGCGGCGCGTCACCGTGCCCTTCGTGTGCGGCTGCGGCACCTGCACGCAGTGCGTCACGGGCAACCAGCAGGTCTGCGAGCGCCAGACCCAGCCCGGGTTCAGCCACTGGGGCTCCTTCGCGCAGTACGTCGCGATCGACAACGCCGAGGGCAATCTCGTCCCCCTCCCCGACTCCCTCAAGTCCCCTGCCGCCGCTGCTCTGGGCTGCCGCTTCGGCACGGCCTACCGCGCGGTCGTACGCCAGGGGCGCGTCACCGCCGGCGAGTGGGTCGCCGTGCACGGCTGCGGTGGTGCCGGGCTGTCGGCGGTGATGGTCGCGGTGGCGTGCGGTGCGCGGGTCGTGGCGGTCGACATCTCGGCGGCGGCGCTCAACATCGCCCGGGACCTCGGGGCCGAGGCGACCGTGGACGTCTCCGACGTGGACGACGCGGCCTCGGGCGTCCTCGAAGTCACCCACGGGGGCGCGCACTTGTCGCTGGACTGCCTGGGCGATCCCCGTACGTGCTGCGCGTCCGTGCGGAGCCTGCGACGGCGGGGACGCCACGTGCAGGTGGGGCTGCTGCCCTCCGACGAGCAGGCGCCGCGGATCCCCATGGACCGTGTGGTCGCCCACGAGCTGGAGGTGCTCGGCAGCCACGGCATCCAGGCGCACGAGTACCCGGCGCTGCTCGGCCTCGTCGAATCCGGGGTGCTGCACCCGGAGTTGCTGGTGCGGCGCACCATCGACCTGGACGAGGCGCCGGCCGCGCTGATGGAGATGGACATCCCGGTGCCGGCCACGCCCGGTGTGACCGTGGTGAAGCCGGACTCGCCGAAGTCCTGACCGGATCCGCCGAAGTCCTCACCGGATTTACGACGAACGGAGCCGGGGCCCGCCCGGGCCCCGGCTCCGTTCCGTTCAGGTCCGGGCTCAACTCCCGGCGGACTCGCCCTCGTCCAGCCGGAAACCGACCTTCATGCAGACCTGGTAGTGCTCGATGCTGCCTTCCTCGATCTGGCCGCGCACCTGTGTGACCTCGAACCAGTCCAGGTGGCGCAGCGTCTCCGAAGCCCGTTCGATCGCGTTGCGTATCGCGGCGTCCACGCCCTCGTGGGACGTGCCGACGATCTCGGTCACCCGATAGGTGTGCTCGCTCATAGGGACCTCCACCGGCCTCGTCGTGGTCTGGGTTTCTTTCCGCGCGCATGCGGGCGCGCGCGGACGGCCCCTCCCCGGTGCCCTGATCCGGCGGGATTACGCCGCCGTGTCCGGCCCCGCGTGGCGAGCCGTATGCGCCCGGTGCCCGGTGCCCGGCCGTGCGTACGCGCCCCGTACGGGAGGGCAGGCACGGGAACGGAGCCCGTACGAAGAGGCCGCCCCCGGCGCCAGGGGGGGGAGGCGGCCGGGGGCGGCGGGTGAGGGACGCGCGGGTGTCAGGTGCCCGGCGCGCCCCCCACGGCGGTGAGCAGCGCGAGCGGCGTCGCCGCCGCCCACGCCTGCGGTGAGCAGGCATGCGGATACGGAACGGGGTCCGGGTGGTCGCCGCGGCCGTAGCCGGCGAGCACCTCCGGCAGCCGGTGGTTCTGCCGTGCGGCGGCCTCGACCATGCCCGCGGCGAGGGTGCGGGCCTCCTCGTGCAGTCCGTAGCGGGCGAGGCCCAGGGCGATGACGGCGTTGTCCTGGGGCCAGATGCTGCCGCGGTGGTAGGAGAGCGGGTGGTACGGGACCTGGCCGGACGCAAGGGTGCGCACGCCCCAGCCCGAGAAGAAGTCCTCCTCCAGCAGCCGGCGGCCGACCCGCTCGCCGGCCTCCTGGGCGAGGATCCCGGACCACAGCAGATGACCGGCGTCCGAGGCGAGGGCGTCGGCGCGGAAGCCGCCGTCGTCCAGGGCGAGCAGCGGGAAGTCCTGCCCGGGCATCCAGAAGTCGGCCTCGAAGCGTTCGCGGAGTGCCGTGGCGGCCTTGTCGAGCCGGTCGGCGTATGCGTCGTCCTGCCATACCGTACGGGCGAGTTGAGCGGTGCGGCGCAGCGCGTCGTAGGCGTAGCCCTGCACCTCGGCGACCATGACGGCGCCCGTGGGGCGGGTGCCGTCGGCGGAGCACACCGCGCCGGGGGAGTCCTTCCAGTTCTGGTTGGCGAGGCCGCCCTCGTGCGCGTGGTAGGCGAGGTAGCCGTGCTCGTCGAGGCCGCCGTGGGCGAACATCCAGTCGACGGCGGCGCGTGCCTGCGGTTCGAGCCGGCGGGCCAGCCGTACCCCAGCGCACTCTGCCCCGCCCCGGCCCTGCCCGTCGTCCCGGCCTTCGCCGCTGCCGCTGCCGCTGCCGCTGCCTTCGCCGCGCTGCCGTGACTGCTCGGTGTACGCGGCGAGCAGGAGCAGGAAGAGGGGGGTGGCGTCGACCGAGCCGTAGTAACGCCCGTAGGGGACCTGGCCGAAGTGGGCGAGCTCGCCGTGCCGCACCTCGTGCACGATCTTGCCGGGCTGGGCGAGGCGTTCGGGTTCCTCCTCGCGCGCCTGGGTCGCGGCGAGCGCGAGCAGCGTGGGCTCGGCGAGCTGCGGGCGGTAGGGGAGTGCGAAGAGCGACGTGAGGAGCGAGTCGCGGCCGAAGAGGGTCAGGAACCAGGGAACTCCCGCCCCGGGAATGAGCAGTTCCTCGCCGTCGGGGCCGCGGGCGGAGACGCGCAGCCCGGCCAGGTCCGTGAGTCCCTGCTCGCAGGCGCGCGCCAGCTCCGGCCATTCGGTGAGGCGGGAGGGGACGGGCTCCGCCGAAGTGAACTCGTCCGTACGGGACTTCAGCCATGACGCCACGGCCCCCGGGTCGCCCGCGGGCGGTGCGCCGTCGGGCGTGCGCTGGGATGCGCCGTGCGGGAGTGCCGTGACGCGGAGCCTCAACTCGGCCGTGCCGTGCGGCGCCAGTTCGAGCAGCCAGCTCAACTGCCGTGCGGAGCTGCCGGTTTCCTCGACCGACGCGGGAGCGGGCTCGGCCGTGATGCTCGTACGGGAGTGCCACTCGCCGCGCCTGTAGCCGAACTCGACGCCGTCCGGGCGTACTTCATGAGTGCGGACCGCGTGCGGCTTGTCGTAGGAGCGGTGGTCGGAGCGCAGCTCGAACTGGTCGGCGAAGTCCGCGTCCGCGGTGATCGTCACCCGGGCGGTGGTGGCCTCGCCCAGATTGCTGGTGAGCCGGATGCGTTCGGTCAACTCGCCGCGGACGACGGCCTGTTCACGGAAGACGGTGCAGGCGGGCGGCTCCTCGCGAGTGCCGTGCGGGGTGAGCACGGCGGTGCCGCCCGCGTCCGACGCGGCCACGAGGACCTGGGGCCTTCCCAGGGCGAAGCCCGAGCGGGAGGGCGAGGAGCCGTCGACGGTGAGCTGCCAGCGGCTGAGATGCCTGGCGTCGCGTACGAACAGGCCCTCGGGAACCGTGCCTTCGGACTGCGCGCTCGGCAGTGCCCAGCCGGGCGGACCGCTGACGTCGCCGGACGGGCCCAGCACGGCGAAGGTGCCTTCGTGGACGAGCAGACGTTGCTCGGTGGCATTCACAGGGTCAGGGTCCTTCCTCGGGCTCGGGCTCGGGCGTCGCGGGCGCCCGGGACGCCCCGGACGACCCGGCCTGTTGTTCCGGAGGTTCGGGCGGTTCGGGCGGCTCTGATGTGCACTCCGGGGTCATTGACGTGAATGCGGGCCGCTGAACCTCCCGTTCGCACTCATGGCCTGAATGAGGTCCTGGATCAGGCTCTGAAACCGGTTCCGAATCGGGTCCTGAATCCGGCGGTCCCGGAACCGGTCCCGCGTCCCGTCCCGGATCCGGGCCCTTCAGCAGGTCCAGGGCGAGCGCCGCGGTCCAGCTGAAGTCGCGGGCGCCGCGGCCCTCGCCGGTGTACGGGTCGAGGTACTCGGCGAAACGGGACGCACCCGCCGCACCGAGCGCGTCCGCCCGCAGCGCGTCGGCGCGCTCGGTCTCGCCGCAGCGCCGAAGACCGCGCTCCAGCAGCCAGTTGACGTTGAACCACGCCGGGCCGCGCCAGTAGCGGTACGAGTCGAAGGCGGGCCCGTGCAGGTCGTAGCTGGGCAGCAGCCGCACGCCGTGGCCCAGTCCGAAGTGCTCGCCGGTGACGGTGCGCAGCAGTGCGGCCGTGATGTCACCGGGCAGGTCCGGCGCGATCAGCGGCAGCAGCCCGGCGGCGCTGCGGGCGTCGACGAGGGCTCCCGGCAGGCCGCCGCGGCCGGCGCCGGACCCGACGCCGGGCTCACCGCCGCCGCGCAGGTCACGGCAGAGGAACTGGCCGGACGCCGGCGACCACAGCCGCCGTACCAGGGCGTCCGTCAGCGCGGCCGCGCGCTCGCGGTGCGGCCCCGGATCGCCCCCGAGCTCGCGGACGACGGCGGCCATGGCGTGCTCGGAGACGATGAGCAGGGCGTTGAACGACGGGTCCTCGACGGCGAAGGGGTGCGGGGCGTCCGCGTCCCGGTAGCCGTGGTCGCGGTAGCCGGCGGCGAGCGCCACGTAACGCCCGTAGTCCAGGTCGGTGGGGCGTTCGGCGGCGGCGCCGTGTGCGAGGTCGGCCCGCCGGAAGGAGTCCGCCGCCGCCGGTTCGACACGGGCCAACGGGCCGTCCCAGCAAGGGCTGTTGTCCATGCCGGGCTCCCACGGGTGCACGACCGCCGCCAGCCCGCCGCCGCCGAGGTCGCGTTCGGCGGCGAGGTAGCGGTGCCAGGCCGCGAGCCGCGGACGCACCCGCGCGAGGAATCCGCGGCGCCGGGAGGCGTCCGGATCCGCCGTGTGCACCAGCCAGGCGGCGAGCGCGTGCACCGGCGGCTGGACGATCCCGGACGTCTCCACGCCGCAGGGCGCACCCGCGCCGGAGGCGGCCCCCGCGGAGGAGGAGCGCCAGAAGTCCGGGCCGGGGAAGTAGGCGCCGGGCGGCACCCGGGAGTCGAAGACGATGTGGGGGATGCGACCGTCGCCCCACTGGCCTCCCAGCAGCGTCTCCAGTTCGCGCTGGGCGCGTACCGGTGAGAGATGTCGCAGCCCGATGGCGATGAACGCCGAGTCCCAGCTCCACTGGTGCGGATACAGGCCGTGGGAGGGCACAGTCGAGGTGCCCGTCCAGTTGCGCAGCAGCACGCGGTGGGCCTCGCGCCGCAGCCGGCTGCGCTCGGCCCGTCCCAAAGACCGGTGCGGGGCAAGGGACTTGGCGGACCTCGCCGCACCGGCGCCGGTGCCGTCTCCGGTGCCGGTCCCGGTGCGTGTCCCCTCCGCCGCCGAGGTGCGTGACGCCGACGCGGGCGCGGAGGCGCTCACGCGGCGGCCCGCGTGAGGAACGGCGTGACGGAGCGCACGGCCTCTTCGGGGTCGCCGTCCAGCCTGCACTCCACGGCCAGTTCGCCCTCGTACCCGGCCGCTTCGAGCGCGCCCAGCCACGCGGGCCAGTCCAGGTGCCCCGCGCCCGGCTGGAAGCGGTTGGAGTCGCTGACCTGCGCGTGCCCGATGTAGGGGGCGGCGTCGAGGATCGCGGCCGGCGGATCGGCCTCCTCGATGTTCATGTGGTAGCTGTCGATGCCGACGCGGACCGAGCCCAGGCCCGTCTCGCGGATCAACTCCACTGCCTGGCCGAGCCTGTTGACCATGTGGTCCTCGTAGCGGTTGAGCGGTTCGAGGAAGAGGGCGACGCCCTCGCGGGCGGCGTGCTCGCCCAGTTCGGTCAGTCCCGCGAGCAGCACCTCGCGGTCCTCCTCCTCGCCGCGCGGCGGCTCGAAGGGCGGCAGCCGGCGCGAGAACATCCCGTACGAGGCGGGCGTCATCGCGCCCCGGCCGCCGAGTTCGGCGATGACCGACAGCTGCGATCTCAGCTGCGCCACGGCGTCGCGGCGCAGCTCCTCGTCGAAGGCGCCGAAGAAGTGCGGCATCTCGACGCACACCGTCGGCATCACGACGCCGTCCGCCAGCGCCCTGCGCAGCTCCGGCAGCCGCTCCCGGAAGTGGAAACCGCCCTTTCCGCGCAGCTCGATCGCGCCGTAGCCGGCGGACCGGGCGAACTCCCACTTCTGCTGGAGCGTCTCGCCCGGCAGCAGTTGCTCCTGGCAGGCGGTAGTGAACATCTCGGGCCTTTCGCGAAGTACGGCTCGTACACCGGGTGTTGGAGGGCGGAATTGGAGGGCGGGGAATTAGCGGCGGCTCTGGGCGGGGTGGGCCAGGGGCGTTGGGAGCTTCAGAACTCGAGCACGACCTGGAGGGCTTCGGCCGGGCGCCGGTCGAGCAGTTCGTACGCGCCCGCCGCCTCCGCTACCGGCACGACATGGCTGACGAGCGACCGCACGTCCACCCGCTCCTCGGCGACCAGCCGCAGGAACTCCCGCTGGAGCCGCTCCACGCTCCACCTCCCGGCCAGCTCCTGCGGTACGCCGCCGATCTGCGAGCAGATCAACTGCGCCCTGTTGTGGTGGAATTCGTCGCCGAGCCGCAGCCCCGCGCCGTCGCCCTGGTAGAAGCCGGACGCGACGACGCGTCCGCCGACGGCCACCGAGCGCAGCGCCTCGTGCAGCGCGGGATAGGCGCCGCTGATCTCGACGGCGGCGTCCGCGCCACGGCCGTCCGTCAACTCCCTTATGCGCTCGGCGACTTCGTCCTCACGGGCGTCGAGCGTCACGTCCGCCCCGTAGCGGCGTGCCACGGGCAGCCGCACGTCCAGCGCGTCGACCGCGATCACTCGGGCTCCGCTGAGCCGCGCGAGCCGCGTGGTCAGCAGGCCGATGACGCCCTGCCCGAACACCGCCACGTCCTCACCGAGGTTGACGCCCGCACCGAGCACGGCGTTGTACGCGATGGCGCCGACGCGCGCGAAGGCGCCGGCGAGCGGTTCGACCCCGGCGGGCAGCGTGTGCCCGGCCAGCCGCTCGCCCGGTACGACGCCCTCGCTGCGGTGACCCCAGATGCCCCACGCCAGCTCGCCGACCCGCGGCATCCCCGGGGTGTCCGCCAACTCCGGTGAGATCTCCGTGACTTCACCGACCTCGGAATAGCCCCAGCCGGCGACCGGATATTCGATGCCGGGTGCGCCGTCGCGGAAGAGCCTGGCCTGCGGGTCCCAGGTGCGGGTGAGGTAGGGGTTCGTGCCGCGGTACGCGGTCAGCTCCGTACCGGCCGAGATGCCCGAATACCGCGTGCGCAGGCGCACATGGCCGTGCGGCAGCGGTGCGCGCTCCTGCTCCGCGACCTCCACCTGCCGCGGGCCGGTGAACTGGACGACTCGCTCCACAACGCACTCCGGGGGCTCGGCTCTGACGTGGGCCTCTCAAGTTCCGTCGAAGATACATGAGAGATACGTCTTGTTAATAGGCAGAAGTGGTGCTGAGATGCAGGCCTGTAAAGCGGAAGCCGGGTGGGAACGAGGGCGGGACGAGACAGGAATGCGGATGTGGATGCGGCGCCGGGACGCCAGGAGGCGGGCAATCGCGGCCGTTGCGGCGGCAGTCGCCGTATCGCTGAGTGCCGCGCTGCTCGCGGGATGCTCGGCGGACGCGCAGTCGGGCCCCGCACGGCCCGACGGCAGGATCACGGTGTGGACGCTGGAGAACCTGCCCGCGCGCATGGCGGCGGAGAAGAAGAACGTCGCACGCTTCGAGAAGCGGACCGGCGTGGACGTCGAACTGGTCGGGGTCGACGAGGGCCAGCTCCCCCAACTGATCATGTCGGCCGCCGCGTCCGGCAATCTGCCCGACGTCATCGGCGCACTTCCCCTCGGCCAGGCCTGGCAGATGTACGGCAACGGGCTGCTGGACACCGAGGTCCCCGCCGGCATCGTCAAGCAACTCGGCGAGGACACCTTCAACGCGAACGCCCTCAAGCTCACCTCCGACGGTCCCGCCCGGCTCGCCGTCCCCTCCGACGCCTGGGTCCAACTCCTCGTCTACCGCAAGGACTTGCTGAGGAAGGCGGGCCTGCCCGCACCCGATGACTACGGGAAGGTGGCGAAGGCCGCCGAGAAGCTCGACCGCGGCCGCATGCACGGCATCTCGCTGGCGGCCGACCCCTCCGACGTCTTCACCCAGCAGAGCTTCGAGTACCTGGCGCTCGCCAACGACTGCCAGTTGACGCGCAAGGGCGAGGTCACGCTCGACTCGCCCGCCTGCCGCCGCACCTTCGCGACGTACGACGAACTCGCCCGCAAGCACGGGGCGCCCGGCACCCAGACCGTCGACACCACGCGCGCCACGTACTTCGCGGGCAGGTCGCCGATGATGGTGTGGTCCTCCTTCCTGCTGGACGAGCTGTCCGGGCAGCGGGCCGACGCCGTGCCCAGCTGCCCGCAGTGCAGGAAGGACAAGGAGTTCCTCGCCCGCAACAGCGGCATCACCACGGCGATGAAGGGTCCCGACGGCGGAAAGCCGGTGCAGTTCGGCGAGATCACGTCGTGGGCGGTGACGAAGACCGCCGAGACCGAGGCGTCCCGCGCCTTCGTGAAGTACATGCTCAGCGACGGCTACGAGGACTGGTTCGGGATGGCGCCCGAAGGCAAGATCCCCGTACGGGAAGGGACTTCGGACGATCCCCGCAAGTACACCCGCGCCTGGCACTCCAGCCCGCTCGGCGTCGAGGCGAAGGTGCGCAAGCCGCTGGACTCGATCTACCCCGACGAGCTGCTGGACGAGCTGAGCGGCGGCATCAGCGTGATGCGCCGCTGGGGCTTCCTCCAGGGCGAGGGCGCGCTCGTCGGCGCCACCAACGGTGAACTGCCCGTGGCCAAGGTGCTCGGCGCGATGACCAGCGGGCAGACCACGCCCGGCGAGGCCGCCCGCCAGTCCCGGGACGAGATCGACGCGCTGCGGCGGTCCCTGCGGTGAGCGGCGCCGACTTCCGGCCGGGCCGCCGTCTCCCCGTCCGCCGTCTCCCCGTCCGCCGTCGCCCGGTCACCGCCGCCGCCCGCGAGAACCGTGCGGGGCTGGCGTTCGTCACCCCCACCGTCGTGGTCGTGACCGTGGTCGTCGTGCTGCCCGTCCTGTGGACGGTGCTCCTCGCCTTCCAGAACGCGCGCCTCGTAGACATCCAGGGCATGGGCCTGCTCGGCGATTGGTCGCTGGAGAACTTCCAGGCCGTCTTCGGCTCGCCCGGCTTCTGGACCAGCCTGTGGACCACCCTGCTCTACACCGTCGGAGCGACCGCCGGCTCCGTCGTGCTCGGCCTGGTCGCGGCCCTCGCGCTGCGCAAGCCATTCAGGGGCCGCGGGCTGGTGCGCGGCGCGATGCTGCTGCCGTACGTGGCGCCCGTCGTCGCCGTCGCGTTCGTATGGGAGATCGCGCTGAGCCCGCAGTTCGGCATCGTCAACGAGTGGGGCGCCAAGCTGCTCGGCTGGGACGACCCGGTCGCCTTCCTCTCCACCCGCAGCTACGAAGTCTCCCTGGCCGGCCTGCACTTCGAGCTGCCGCTGGCCCTGCTGACCGTGATCGCGTTCGAGACGTGGCGCTACTTCCCCTTCGCCTTCCTCTTCCTGCTCGCCCGGCTCCAGGCGGTGCCCGACAGCCTGGAGGAGGCCGCGAAGGTCGACGGGGCCGCGCCCACCCAGCGCTTCCGGCACGTACTGCTGCCGCAGCTGATGCCGGTCGTGGCGCTGCTGTGCGTGCTCCGCTTCATCATGGAGTTCAACAAGTTCGACGACGTGTACCTGCTGACGGGCGGGGGCTCCGGCACCGACGTCGTCGCCGTGCGCGTCTACGACTTCCTCACCGCCCGCTTCGACGTGGGCGCCGCCGCTGCCCAGGCGCTCGTGCTCGCCGTGATCCTCATCGCGCTGCTGGGCCTGTACTTCGCCTTCTTCGGCAGGAAGGCCCAGGAGGAGTCCTCATGAGCGACGCACGCACCAACACCGGGCGCCAGCGGCGCGCGATGCCCGCGTCTGTGATCCGTGCGGGCGGAGACGGGGGCACCGCCCAGGCGGCAGCTGCGGGGGAGAAGAACAGCGGGAGGCGCCGCGCCCCACGCGCCCGAGTCCCCTTCAGCCGGGCCCGGTTCGAGGAGCGGCTGTTCGGCGTGCTGCGCTGGGCCGTGATCGCCCTCCTCGCCCTGGTCACGCTGGTGCCCTTCTACTACATGCTGCTGCTGTCGCTGAAACCCATCGACGCGCTCCTCCTCGACCCCGGCCGACTGTGGGTCTCCACAAGGGAGTTCACGCTCAGCACCTACGAGGAGGTGCTGCGGCCCACCTCCGAGGGCGGCCAGGGATTCCTCGGCATGCTGCGCAACTCCGCGCTCGCCTCGCTCGGCGCCGTGGTCCTCACCCTGCTCGCCGCGATTCCCGGCAGCTATGCGGTCAGCCGGCTGCGCTTCTTCGGCGGCCGGCAGCTGAGCGCGCTCTTCCTCGCCGTCTATCTCTTCCCGGCGACGCTGCTGGCGGTGCCGCTGTTCGTGATGTTCGCGAAGATCGGGCTGCAAGGCAGCATCGTGGGGCTCGCGATCGTCTACATCGCGCAGACCGTGCCCGTCTCGGTCTACATGCTGCGCAACTACTTCGCGACGATCCCCGTCTCCGTCGAGGAGGCCGCGGCCCTGGACGGCTGTTCGCGGCTCCAGACCGTCCGCAAGGTCGTACTCCCGCTCGCCGCACCGTCGTTGACGGCGACAGGTCTCTATATCTTCATGATCGCGTGGAACGAGTTCCTCTTCGCTCTGCTCTTCCTCGCCGCCACCCCGGAGAACTGGACGGTCTCCCTCGGACTCCAGCAACTGGCCAACGGCATCGAGGTGTCCAAGACCGTACTGATGGCAGGATCGGTCGTGCTGACCGTTCCCGTGGTGCTGCTCTTCCTCGCCGCGGAACGGCTGCTGACAGAGGGCCTGACCAGTGGGGCGGACAAGAGCTGAGGAGTCGATGACCGGGAACCAGGCGAGCGCGGGACATCTGCTCCGCCTCATCCGTGACGGCAGCGCCACCACGCGCGGCGCACTGCAACGGGCCACGGGGCTCTCCCGTTCCACCGTCGGCCACCGCCTCGACCAGCTCTTCGCGGCGGGCTGGCTGCGCGAGGGCGCGGCGGAGCCCGTCGAGGGCCCCGGAGGCGGACGG
This sequence comes from Streptomyces sp. HNM0575, assembly GCF_012726265.1. Lineage (GTDB taxonomy): Bacteria > Actinomycetota > Actinomycetes > Streptomycetales > Streptomycetaceae > Streptomyces. The sequence continues at coordinate 642,707 of NZ_JAASAG010000001.1, forward strand.
CCCTCCACACGGCTGGAGTTCGACGCCGGGCACGCCGTCGTGCTCGCCGCCGACCTCGGTACGCGGCACGCAGGCGCGGCCGTGGTCGATCTATCGGGCCGGGTACTGGCCGAACGCTCTGGCGCGATGCTGATCTCGGACGGCCCCGACCGCGTACTGGACGCGCTGGCACGGTGGTTCGCGGACCTGCTGGAGGAGACCGGCACCCCGCCGGAGCGGGTCTGCGGCATCGGACTGTCCGTGCCCGGCCCCGTCGACTGGGCGTCGGGCCTGGTCGTACAGCCGCCGATCATGCCCGGCTGGGACGGCTTCCCGATACGGGAGAGACTCCAGGAGGCGTGGGCGCGCCACATCTCCTCCGAAGAGCCCGCGGCGCCCGTACTCGTCGACAACGACGCCAACTTGATGGCCTACGCGGAACAGCGCGCCGCCCACCGCGACTGCGCCGCCTTCCTGCTGGTGAAGGTCTCCACGGGCATCGGCGCCGGCGTCGTCGCCGGCGGCCGGCTCTACCGCGGAATCGACGGCGGCGCCGGCGACATCGGCCACATCAGGCTGCACGACCGGCCCGAGGCGCTGTGCATGTGCGGCTCGTACGGCTGCCTCGCGGCCGTCGCCAGCGGGCGGGCGCTCGCCGCGCAGCTCACCGAGGCGGGCGTCGCGACCGACTCCGTCTCGGGTGTACGCGACCGGCTCGCGGCGGGGCAGCCGGACGCGGTTCGCCTCGCACGCGAGGCGGGCCGCAGGGTGGGGGAGGTGCTGGTCACCGTCGTCACGCTGCTCAACCCGGGTGTGCTGATGATCGCGGGCGAACTCGCGGGGACGCCGTTCCTGACGGGCGTACGGGAGCTGCTGTACCAGCGGGCGATGCCGCGCACGACCGCCCATCTGACCGTCGTCACCTCGCGGTTGGGGGAGCGGGCGGGGCTGCTGGGCGCCGCCGCGATCGTCGTCGAGGACCTCTACTCGCCGGACCGTGCCGACGCGCGGCTCGCGGCCCTCGGCGGCTGACCGGCCGCCCTCTCCGGCCCCGCGCCGCATCCCCGCATCCCCGCATCCCCGCATCGCCTGATGTCCCGTACGGAACGAGAACCAGGAGCCTCCGTGACCGAGACCCCGAGCCCGCCCCGGACCCCGTCCCCCGCCGAGCCCTGGACCGGCGACCCGGTGCGCGTCGGCCTCGTCGGCGCCGGCCCCTGGGCCCGCACCATGCACGCACGGATGCTCGCGGCCGGCCCGGAGACGGAACTGGCCGCGGTGTGGGCCCGCAGGCCCGAGGCCGCGGCGGAGACCGCCGCACCCTACGGCGCCCGTGTCGCCGCGTCCTTCGACGAACTCCTCGGCACCTGCGAGGCGTTGGCCTTCGCCGTACCGCCCGCGGTCCAGGCCGTACTGGCCCCGCGGGCCGCGCGGGCGGGCCGCGCCCTGCTGCTGGAGAAGCCCCTCGGACCCGACCTCGCGTCGGCCCGTGAGCTCGCCGGCGCCATAGCCGGCGCCGGCGTGGTCTCCCAGCTCGTGCTGAGCAAGCGCTACCACCCGGCCACCCGTGAATTCCTCGCCCGCGCACGGCAGTCGAAGGTCGCCGGCGCCCGCTCTCTCTATGTGCACGGCGCCTTCCTCGGCGGTGAGATGGCCACCGGCTGGCGCCTGGAGCACGGCGCGCTGCTCGACCTCGGCCCTCATCTGCTGGACCTGCTCGACCTCGCCGTCGGCCCGATCGCCTCCGTACGCGGCACGGGCGACCCGCGGCGCTGGATCGAGCTGACCTGCGAGCACGAGAACGGCGCCGTCAGCCAGGCGTCGCTGTCCGGTTCGATACGGGTGGCCCGCACGCGCACGCGGATCGAGCTGTACGGCGAGGAGCACGAACTCGTCTACGACGCCGCGGAGTTGGACCTCGAAGAGGGCTGGCCGGTGCTGCGCCGAGAGTTCGCCGGGGCGGTGCGCGGCAGGCGTGCGCCGGACCCGGACGCGGCACGCGGACTGCGGCTCCAGGAGCTGCTGGAGCAGGTGGGGCGCACGGCCGCCTGACCGCGCCGGTGCACCTGCTGTGAGGCGCGAGCCCGGGGAGATCCGGGACCGTCCCCGGATGTCCGCATTGTGAGACCCCCGGCGGTCCCTCGTGGGCGTGATTCTCGCCACCTTGATCAGGGGTGGGCTCAGATGAGCGCTCAGCTGTGCGGTCCAGATCTCCAAGGAGCAGTCGGCGACTTTACCGCTCCTAGATTCAGACCCCGAAGGCGACGGCCACCGAGAGTGGTGACAGTGACCGCTTCCGTGGCTCGACGGAGTCGTGGATTCGACTTGTGGAGTCCGGCTCTGCGGCCGTACGAGGAGGGCGCCGCCTTCGATCCTCGCCGTCCGGGTGGTTACGGCCCTTTGGCGTACCGCTGGACGTACGTCTCTGCCTTCGATCTGGGTACGCTCCCCGCCGTCAGGCCAGCCGTCCACAAGGGGTCGAGTCCCGTGCCGGATCACGAAGCAGCGCAGAAGTTCGTCTACGACTTCACAGAGGGCAACAAGGATCTCAAGGACCTCCTCGGTGGCAAGGGGGCCAATCTCGCCGAGATGACCAACCTCGGCCTCCCCGTTCCTCCCGGATTCACCATCACCACGCAGGCGTGCAAGGTCTACCTCGACAGCGGCGAGGAGCCGCCCGCGCTGCGCGAGGAGGTGAGCGCCCATCTCGACGCGCTGGAGCGGAAGATGGGCAAGAAGCTCGGGCAGGCCGACGACCCGCTGCTGGTGTCCGTACGGTCCGGTGCGAAGTTCTCGATGCCCGGCATGATGGACACCGTCCTCAACATCGGGCTCTCCGACGACTCCGTGCACGGCCTGGCGGCACAGTCCGGTGACGAGCGCTTCGCCTGGGACTCCTACCGGCGCCTCATCCAGATGTTCGGTGACACCGTCCTCGGCATGGACGGCGAGGTCTTCTCCGAGGCGATCGAGCAGGCCAAGAGCCTCAAGGGCGTCACCAGCGACGTCGACCTGGACACGGCGGACATGCAGAGCCTGGCGGAGAAGTTCAAGCACCTGGTGCTCAAGGAGACCGGGCGGGACTTCCCGCAGGACCCGCGCGAGCAGATGGACCTCGCCGTCAAGGCGGTCTTCGACTCGTGGAACGGCTCGCGCGCCAAGCTCTACAGGCGCCAGGAGCGCATCCCGCAGGACCTCGGCACGGCCGTCAACGTCTGCTCGATGGTCTTCGGCAACCTCGGCCCCGACTCCGGCACCGGCGTCGCCTTCACCCGCGACCCCGCCACCGGCCAGCAGGGCGTCTACGGCGACTACCTACAGAACGCGCAGGGCGAGGACGTCGTCGCCGGCATCCGCAACACGGTGCAGCTCGCCGAGCTGGAACAGCTGGACAAGCCCTCCTACGACCAGCTGATGCAGATCATGGAGACCCTGGAGACGCACTACAGGGACCTGTGCGACATCGAATTCACCATCGAGCGCGGCAAGTTGTGGATGCTCCAGACCCGCGTGGGCAAGCGCACGGCCGCCGCGGCCTTCCGCATCGCCACCCAGCTCGTCGACCAGGGCCTCATCGACGAGGCCGAGGCGCTTCAGCGGGTCAACGGCAACCAGCTGGCGCAGCTGATGTTCCCGCGCTTCGACAGCGACGGCGGCGTACGGAACGCCGACGAGATCGGCTGGGGCATCGCCGCCTCGCCGGGCGCAGCCGTGGGCAAGGCGGTCTTCGACTCGTACACCGCGATCAAGTGGTCCCGTTCCGGCGAGAAGGTCATCCTCATCCGCCGCGAGACCAACCCGGACGACCTCGACGGCATGCTCGCCGCCGAGGGCATCCTCACCTCGCGCGGCGGCAAGACCTCGCACGCCGCCGTCGTCGCCCGCGGCATGGGCAAGACGTGCGTGTGCGGAGCGGAGGAGCTGGAGGTCGACACCAAGCGGCGCTGCCTGAAGACGCCCGGCGGGAAGGTGATCGAGGAAGGCGGCGTCGTCTCGATCGACGGGTCCACGGGCAAGGTCTACGCGGGCGAGGTGCCGGTCGTGCCCTCGCCGGTCGTCGAGTACTTCGAGGGCCGCATGCACGCCGGCGCCGACGACGCGGACGAACTGGTCAAGGCCGTGCACCGGATCATGGCGTACGCGGACCGGGTGCGCCGGCTGCGGGTGCGGGCCAACGCCGACAACGCCGAGGACGCCGCACGCGCACGGCGCTTCGGCGCCCAGGGCATCGGACTGTGCCGCACCGAGCACATGTTCCTCGGCGAGCGGCGCAGCCTCGTGGAGCGGCTGATCCTCGCGGACACCGAGGAGGAGCGGGACGAGGCGCTGGAGGGCCTGCTGCCGCTCCAGCAGGGCGACTTCACGGAGCTGCTGGAGTCCATGGACGGACTGCCGGTGACCGTACGGCTGCTGGACCCGCCCCTGCACGAGTTCCTTCCCGACATCACCGAGCTGTCGGTGCGGGTCGCGCTCGCCGAGTCCCGCAAGGACGCCAACGAGAACGACCTGCGGCTCCTCCAGGCCGTGCACCGGCTGCACGAGCAGAACCCGATGCTGGGGCTGCGCGGCGTGCGGCTGGGCCTCGTCGTGCCCGGGCTGTTCACCATGCAGGTACGGGCGATCGCCGAGGCCGCCGCCGAGCGGAAGTCCGCGGGCGGGGACCCGCGCGCGGAGATCATGATCCCGCTGGTGGGGACCGTGCAGGAGCTGGAGATCGTACGCGAGGAGGCCGAAGCGGTCATCGCGGAGGTCGAGGAGCGCCACGAGACGGAGCTGAACCTCACGCTCGGCACGATGATCGAGCTGCCGCGCGCGGCGCTGACGGCGGGCCAGATCGCCGAATGCGCCGACTTCTTCTCCTTCGGCACCAACGACCTCACGCAGACGGTGTGGGCCTTCAGCCGGGACGACGTGGAGGCCAGCTTCTTCACGGCCTACCTGGAGAAGGGGATCTTCGGCGTCTCCCCGTTCGAGACGATCGACAGGGAGGGCGTCGGCGAACTCGTCCGCCTCGCCGTCGAGAAGGGCCGCGCCACGCGCCCGGATCTCAAGCTCGGCGTCTGCGGCGAGCACGGCGGCGACCCCGAGTCGGTGCACTTCTTCCACGAGGTCGGCCTGGACTACGTATCGTGCTCGCCGTTCCGCATCCCGGTCGCACGGCTGGAGGCGGGGCGGGCCGCGGCGACGGACTGACGGACCGCCGCGGGCACGGTCCGGGTTCCGGGCCGCGCCCGGCGGCCGGTTCACGTCCCGCGTCCCGCGTCCCGCGCCCCGTCCGCATCGCACTTCCCGGCCCGCCCCACGCCCATGCACCCTCACCGGCCGCGGGGCGGACCCCGGGAACCCGGGGGTGGCACCTGTGCGGAGGTGCCACCCCCTTTCATCGCCCGACCTCGGCCTGCTCTCGACTGACCGGCTCCCGACTGACCGGCTCTCAACTGACGTCCGGGCGACGGGCGTCGGCGTCCTCAGGGCGGGCGCCCGTCAGCTCACGTACGCCGCCAGGTGCTCGCCGGTGAGGGTCGAGCGGGCGGCGACGAGATCCGCGGGGGTGCCCTCGAAGACGACGCGGCCGCCGTCGTGGCCCGCGCCCGGCCCGAGGTCGATGATCCAGTCGGCGTGTGCCATGACCGCCTGGTGGTGCTCGACCACGACGACCGACTTGCCGGAGTCGACGAGCTGGTCGAGCAGGCCGAGCAGCTGCTCGACGTCGGCGAGATGGAGACCGGTGGTCGGCTCGTCGAGCACGTAGACGCCGCCCTTCTCGCCCATGTGCACGGCCAGTTTGAGCCGCTGCCGTTCGCCGCCGGAGAGGGTGGTGAGCGGCTGGCCGAGGCTCAGGTAGCCGAGGCCGACGTCGGAGAGCCGCCGCAGGACGCGGTGGGCGGCCGGGGTGCGCGCCTCTCCGGCGCCGAAGAACTCCTCGGCCTGCGCCACGGACATCGCGAGCACCTCGCTGATGTCGCGCTCGCCGAGGCGGTGTTCGAGCACCGCCGGATGGAACCGCTTCCCCTCGCACTCCTCGCACGTGGTGGCCACGCTCGCCATGATCGCCAGGTCGGTGTAGACGACGCCGGCGCCCTTGCAGTCGGGGCACGCGCCCTCGGAGTTGGCGCTGAACAGCGCCGGCTTCACGCCGTTGGCCTTCGCGAACGCCTTGCGGATCGGGTCGAGCAGCCCGGTGTACGTCGCCGGGTTGCTCCGCCTCGACCCGCGGATCGGGGTCTGGTCGATCGTCACCAGCCCCGCGTCCGCCGCACCTCGCTGCGCGGGCAGCGACCCGTGCACGAGGGAGCTCTTGCCGGAGCCCGCTACGCCGGTGACGACGGCGAGCACCCCGAGCGGGATGTCGACGTCGACGTCGCGCAGGTTGTGCGCCTTCGCACCACGGATCTCGAGTGCGCCCGTGGGCTTGCGCACCGTCTCCTTGAGCACGGTCCGGTCGTCGAGATGGCGGCCCGTGACCGTGCCGCCGGCCCGCAACTGCTCGACGGTGCCCTCGAAGCAGACGGTGCCGCCGGCCGTGCCCGCGCCGGGGCCGAGGTCGACGACGTGGTCGGCGATCGCGATCACTTCCGGCTCGTGCTCCACGACGAGCACCGTGTTGCCCTTGTCCCGCAGCTCCAGCAGCAGGTCGTTCATCCGCTGGACGTCGTGGGGGTGCAGGCCCGTGGTGGGCTCGTCGAAGACATAGGTGGTGTCGGTGAGCGAGGAGCCGATGTGGCGGATCATCTTGACGCGCTGCGCCTCGCCGCCGGACAGCGTGCCCGAGGGGCGGTCGAGCGAGAGATAGCCGAGCCCGATCCGCACGAACGAGTCGAGGGTGTGCCCGAGCTTCGCGAGCAGCGGGGCGACCATGGGGTATCCCCTGCTAGAAGAGCCCGGTGACGGCTGGGCGAGATCCCCGACCCAGGCGGCGAGGTCGTCGATCTGCATGGCGCACGCGTCGGCGATGCTGACCCCGTCGATCCGCGAGGACCTGGCGGCCTCGCTGAGCCTGGTGCCGTCGCACTCGGGACAGGCGGTGAAGGTGACGGCCCGCTCCACGAACTCCCGGATGTGCGGCTGCATCGCCTCCTTGTCCTTGGACAGGAACGACTTGCGGATCTTGGGGATCAGCCCCTCGTAGGTGAGGTTGACGCCCTCGACCTTCACCTTGACCGGCTCCCCGTGCAGGAAGTCATGCATCTCCTTCTCGGTGAACTCGCGGATCGGCTTGTCCGGGTCGAGGAAGCCGGACTCCGCGTAGACCCGCACGGTCCACCAGCTGTCCGACTTCCAGCCGGGGATGGTGAACGCGCCCTCGGACAGCGACTTGGAGTCGTCGTAGAGCTGGGTGAGGTCGATGTCGGAGACCGTGCCGCGGCCCTCGCAGCGCGGGCACATCCCGCCTGTGCGGTTGAAGGTCGCCTTCACTGTCTTCTTCGCGCCGCGCTCGACCGTGATCGCGCCGCTCGCCCGTACCGAGGGGACGTTGAACGAGTACGCGTTGGGCGAGCCGATCTGCGGCCGGCCGAGGCGGCTGAAGAGGATGCGGAGCATCGCGTTGGCGTCGGTGGCGGTGCCGACCGTGGAGCGAGGGTCGGCGCCCATCCGCTCCTGGTCGACGATGATCGCGGTCGTGAGCCCTTCGAGCACATCGACCTCGGGCCGCGACAGCGTCGGCATGAGGCCCTGCACGAAGGCGCTGTAGGTCTCGTTGATCATCCGCTGGGACTCCGCGGCGATCGTGCCGAAGACCAGCGAGCTCTTGCCCGAGCCCGATACGCCGGTGAAGACCGTCAGGCGGCGCTTCGGGAGCTCGACGCTGACGTCCTTGAGGTTGTTCTCACGCGCGCCGTGCACGCGGATCAGATCGTGGGTGTCGGCGACGTGCGGGGCGGAGGGCGGTGTGGCGGGCGGCTGCGCGTCTCCGCCCGCCGTCGCGCCGTTCCCCGTCGCGCCGTCCCGCGTCGCGCCGTCCCGCGCCGGGCTGTTCTCCGCCGGGCTGTCCTCCGTCGACCGGGCGCTCGTCCCGCTGTCGCCCGTCGTGGCCTTGCTCATGTCGTGGCCTTGCTCATGGTGTCTCCATCTGTGAGGCGTGGCCGCCTTCCCGGTCTTCGCCGGCGTCCTCACGGTTCACGGGTGGTGACCGCGGTTCGCCGTACGGCTCAGCTCCGCTCCTGGATGCGGATCAGGTTGCCGGCGGGATCGCGGAGCGCGCAGTCGCGGATCCCGTACGGCTGGTCGGTCGGCTCCTGGACTACCTCGGCGTCGCCTGCCTGCGCACGCGCGAAGGCGGCGTCGAGGTCCGGGGTGGCCAGCAGGATCCAGCCGAAGGTGCCCTTGGCCATCATCTCGGCGATGGTGCGGCGCTCGTCGTCGGTGACCCCGGGGTCGGCGGCCGGCGGCGCCAGCAGGATGGAGGTGTCCGGCTGGCCGGGAGGGCCGACCGTGATCCAGCGCATCTTGCCCTTTCCGACGTCGGTGCGGACCTCGAAGCCGAGGGTGTCGCGGTAGAAGGCCAGGGAGGACTCGGGGTCGTCGTGCGGGAGGAAGCTCGCGTGAATGGTGATGTCCATGGCGGTCACGCTAGGCGCGGCTCACGGGGCGGCGCTTCTCGATTCCTGACCGGTCTGGTCACCTGTTTCGCCACGCACGACGGCATTCCCGCCGTCGCGCCCGCGGCCCGCCGCCGGTAGACGCTGGGCGGCACACCCACCAGTTCGGTGAAGCGGGTGCTGAAGGTGCCCAGCGACGAGCAGCCGACCTCGAAGCAGACCTCGGTGACGCTGAGGTCCCCGCGGCGCAGCAGCGCCATCGCGCGCTCGATGCGCCGCGTCATCAGGTAGGCGTACGGGGACTCGCCGTACGCGAGCCGGAACTCGCGGCTGAGATGCCCGGCCGACATGTGCGCACCGCGGGCGAGCGCCTCGACGTTCAGGGGCTGCGCGTACTCCCGGTCGATCCGGTCGCGTACGCGGCGCAGGCGCGCGAGATCGCGCAGGCGCTGCGGGTGCTGGGAGTCGTACGAGTTCTGGGCGGCGGGCGAGGGCTGGGAGTCGTACGAGGGCTGAGGGGCGGGCGGGAGCTGCGTGCGCGAGGGCGGTGAGTCCGGGGAGGGCCGTGAGTCCGGCGAGGACCGCGGGTGCCGGTCCGCCTGTGGCGCTCCCGCGCGCTCCTCCCGTTCGCCGCCGCGTCCGGGGGCATCCCGGAGGGACGCCCGGATCCGGGGCCGTGCGGCCGGCAGGGAGGATCTGTTCGTCATGTCCGGATCGTGCCACGTCGAGGTGGCGTTGCCCAGCGGTGCCGAGGGGAGAGGTGGCACCCGGGGACGAGGTGCCACCCCCTTGTGCGTCAGGCCGCGGCGCCCTCGATCCCGTCGCCGTCGCCGTTTCCGTTGCGGTTGTTTCCGTTGCGGTCGCTTCCGTCGTGGTCGCCGGGGCCGTCGTCGTCTGCGCCGTGGTCGTCGTACTCGTCGTACGGGACACGGTCGTCGATGACGATGCGGACGACGCCGCCCGGTCCCCCCGGCCCGCCCGGTCCGCCGTGGGCGTGGGCGAGGGCGCCCTGGATGCGGTTGTAGGTCTGGGCGGCGAGGTGGTGGGTGCCCGGCGAGGTGCCGAGGCTCTGCGTGACCTGCCAGAGCGCGTCCGCGAGGCCGAGGAGGCTGCGCCCGGAGAGGCCGATGCGCACGGTCCCCCTGTTCCGGCCGCCGCCCCTGTCCGTGCCCCGGTCCGTGCCCCTGTCCGCGCTCCCGTCACCGCCGCCGGCGGGCGTGATGTCGACGGGCATGCGGAAGTGCTCGCCGCCGCTTGCCTGTTCGGTGAGGAAGGCCCAGGTGTCGCGGTGGCAGACGAGTTCGGCGTTGGCGATGCCTGCCGCCTGGGCGAGCAGGTCGTCGTGGGGGTCGTGGTCGTGCGGGCTGTCGTCGAGGGGTACGGGCAGCGGCTCGGCGTCGAGGTCGTGGGCGGGGAGGGGATCGGGCAGCGGATCGGGCTCGGGCTCGGGCTCGAACCCGGGTCCGGCTCCGGCGGGCGGTGCGGCGAGGGCCTCGGCGGCGTCCGCGCGGCGGCTCTCGATGAGCCGGTGGAGGTCCGCCAACTCCCGCCGGGCGGCGGCGATGTCGCGGCTGTTGGCCTCGCTGTTGCGGCGGGCGTCGTCGATGCGGTTGCCGAGGTCCGTGTGCGTGTGGGCCAGGGCGTCGATGCGGCTGCGGGTCTCGGTGAGGCCGTCCCGTAGCGCGTCTCCGATGCAAGTGATCTGTTCCGTGAGGTGCTTGACCGCCTTTTCGATGCGTTCGATGCCGAATGCGAATGCCAAGTCCGTGGCCCCTCCCTGTCGTGACCTGCCGTGCGCTGTGCCGGGGAGAGGCTTTCCGTGCGGGGTCGTCGCGACGCGGCGGCTTTCGGTCGTACGTGACGGGCCGGCGGCCGATAGCAGACCCTGCGGGACCTGCGGGACCTGCGGGACCTGCGGGGCTTACGGGCCTTAACGCGGCACGCACGTCCACGCCCCCGGCCCCGCTCCGTGCCCGCTAAAGCTCCGCGCCGATGCTCTCCGCCGTACGCCGCAGCAGCAGGGCGAGTTCGGCCGCGCGGGCGCAGTCGAGACGGATGCTCGGGGCCGCGATCGTCACCGCCGCGACGCACGTGCCGAAGCGGTCGCGTACGGGGACTCCGACGCCGTGCACGCCCGTCACGCTCTCGTCGAGATTCAGGGCGTAGCCGCGGGACCGCGTCACCGCGAGGTCGGCGACGAGCGCGTCCACGTCGGGCAGGGTCGCCGAGGTGAGCGACGGGAGGCCGCGGCGGTAGCGGGCGCGTGCGGCCTCCGGGGGCAGTTCGGACAGCAGCGCCTTGCCGCCGGCCGTCCCGTACGCGGGCACGCGGTCGCCCGTGCGCGTGCCGACGCGCAGCGGGTGCGGGCCCTCGACGCCGTCGGCGAACCGCGAGTCGGGGCCGTCGAGCACGAGGAGGTTGGTCGTCTCGCCCGCCTCGTCCCGCAGCCGCGCGAGGTGGCCGTGCGCGACCTGCACGAGGGTGGGCTCGTCGACGGCTCCGCGGGTGAGCGCCAGCAGTACGGGGCCCAGCCGGTAGCGGCGTCCGCCGGACTCCTGCTCGACGAAGCCGTGGCCGCGCAGCGTCGTCAGCAGGCGGTGCGCGGTGGAACGGGCCACTCCCAGGTGGTCGCTGATGTCGGTGACACGGGCGCTCTGGTGGCCGCGGAGATAGACCAGGGTGCGCAGGGCGTTGTCGACGGAGCTGGCGGCGTAGACGTCGCCGGTGCGGTTGTCCCGCCGCTCCTGCCGCTCCTGTCGCTCCCGCCGGTCTTGCCGCTCCCGCTGTTCCGGCCGCGTCTGCCGCTCCTGCCGTTCCTTTCGCCCGGTCATGGACGGGGCCTGCTTGTTCGGCATAGCAGAAAACATATCGCAGGCCATTCCGCACATCACTCCGCGCGTCTAGCTTGTCCGGCGGCTCGCGCCCCGCCCCCTCGTCGTCCCCCCCTCGCCGTACACCGCCGCCGCGGCGTACGGCATCGCAACAACCGCTACGGAGACTCCATGAAGGCTGTATCGGGAGACCCTTCCTCAGTCGAGCCGCGTACCGGCGCGGGCACCGCCGCCGAAGGCCGCGGCTGGCGCCCCTGGCACACCCTGTGGGTGCTGCTGCTCCTGGGCTGGACGGTCAGCGCCGCGGACAGAGCGGTCACCGGTCCCGTCGTGACCTGGATGATCGACAACCACGTGGGGTTCCTCGCGGACGCCCCGCATCCGCACGCGCTGGGCGGTCTCGTCGGCGGGCTGTTCTTCGCCGGCTACATGCTCACCCAGTTCCCCGGCGGCTACCTCGGCGACCGTTACGGGCACCGCACCCTCATCGTCGTCAGCCTGCTGTGGGCGGGCGTCGCCACCATGCTGACGGGCTTCATCGGCGGCCTCATCGCGTTCATCGTCGTACGTGTGGTCACCGGCCTCGGCGAAGGGGCCTTCTACTCCAACGACCGCACCCTCATCACCGCCACGACCCCTGAACGCGACCGCAGCCTCGCCATGGGCGTCGTCATCACCGGCCTCTCCATCGGCATCACCATCGCGATCGTCTTCACGCCCGAACTCATCGAGTTCGGCAAGGTCTTCCTCACCCAGGTCGAGGCCTGGCGGATGGTCTTCTGGGTGCTGGGGCTGGGCACCGTGATCGTCGGCGCGGGCGTCGCGTGGTGGTTCCGCGAACATCTCACCTTCTCCGGCGTGGGCCGGGCCACGCTGCACCTGGGCGCCTACTCCGCCGTCTCGCTCGCCCTCGTCATGGGCGTGTACTGGCTGGGCACCGGCGTCGGCCTGTCCGAGCTGTGGGTGGCCCTCCTCGAAGTCGCCCTCGCCGTGGGCCTGGTGCTCTTCGCGCTGGGCCGCAAGGGCACGGAGATCGGGCCCGTCATCAAGAACCGCGACCTGTTCCTGCTGTACGTCTGCAACATCGCGATCCTGTGGAACCTGTGGTTCTTCAGCTACTGGTCCGTTGCCATCGTGGCCGGGGCGGCGAACTCGTCGTTCATGAGCGCCGCCCTGACCGCGGGCTTCAACGCGGGCGCCGGCATCCTCGGCTTCCCGGTCGGCGGCTGGCTGTCGGACTACGGGCTGCGCCGCGGCTGGGGCCGCAAGGGCATGATGCTGACCTTCACCGGCATCCAGGCAGTGCTGACGCTCGCCTTCGCCTGGTATCTCAGCGCCGCCGCGCATCCCTCGCTGTGGGTCATGGGTCTGCTGCTGTTCACCGCGAGCCTGTTCTTCAACGCGCTCCAGCCCGTCGGCCACGCGCTGACCGCCGAGCTGGCACCGGCCCGGCTGCGGGGCTCGGCGTTCGGCATGGAGAACCTCATCGGCGAGATGGGCGCCGTGCTCTCCCCGGCGATCAGCGGTGTGCTGCGCGACAGCACCGGGGACTGGACGGCGGCCGTCTGGGCGGACGCGGCGATCGTCGTCGTCGGCTTCTGCATCCTCACGCAGGTCCGCTACCGGCCGCCGGTCGAGGCGTAGGGGCGAGGGGCCGCAGACGGCCCCGCGCCCGCTCGCGCTCGCAGGCCTCCACCAGTACGCGGGTCCGGCAGCCCACCGGGCCCGTACGACCAAGGCAACAGGAGCTCCACAGCCATGCCCACCGTCCGCGACGCGGCGCTCGACGTGATGCGCCGGTACGACCTGACCACCGTGTTCGCCAACCCGGGCTCCACCGAGGTGCCCTTCCTCGCCGGTCTCCCCGGCGACATCCGCTTCGTGCTCGCCCTCCACGAGGGTTCCGTCGTCGGCGCCGCCACCGGCTACGCCATCGCCCGGGACGCGCCCGCCCTCGCCCTGCTGCACACCACGGCCGGCCTCGGCAACGCCGTGGGCGCGCTGTCCACCGCGCGCGTCAACCGCGCGCCGCTCGTCGTCATCGTCGGCCAGCAGGATCGCCGGCACCTCGTGCAGGAGCCGTTCCTCGCGGGGCGTCTGGAACAGCTCGCGGGGGACCATCCCGTACGTACGGAGACGCCGCCGCGCGCGCAGGACGTGCCCGGAGCCGTCGCGCGGGCCGCGCACGCCGCCCGTACGCTGCGCGGCCCGGCCCTCGTGATCGTCCCCATGGACGACTGGGCGCAGCCAGCCGAGGAGTTGCCGCTTCCCGCGCCCGATGCTGTGCGGCTCGCCGCCGCCGCCGATCCCGGTGCCGTACGGGAGGTCGCCGGGCTGCTGGCCGCGGCCTCCGCTCCCGCGCTGGTGGTCGGCGCCGGGGCCGACCACCCCGTCACATGGGAGGCGTTGACGGTGCTCGCCGAGCGGACCGGCGCTCCCGTCTGGCAGGAGTCCTTCGGCGCCCGTGCGGGCTTTCCGCAGGACCATCCGCGTTTCGCGGGGCATCTGCCGGCCGACCGTACGCGGCTGCGGGAGACCCTCGGCCCGTACGACCTGGTGCTGAGCGTGGGGGCGCCGGTCTTCCGCCAATACCCGTACGAGGAGGGGCCGTTGGTGCGCCCCGGCACGCGGATCGCCCTCGTGACCGACGATCCGGCGGAAGCGCACCGTGCGCCCGTGGAGCTCGCTGTGGTCACCGGACTGCCCGCGTTCTGCACGGCGTTGGCGGACTCGGCCGCCAACGGCGCCAGCGGCGCCAGCGGCGGCAGCGGCGGCAGCGGTGACAGCGGCGGCAGCGGTGGCGATGCGGGCCGGGACGGCGGCAGGGACGGTGGCGGGGGAGGCGAGGAGAGCGGTGGGAGCCGTTCCGCGAGGCCCGTGCCGCCTCCTCCTCCCGAGGAGGGGGAGCCGCTGCGCGCCGCACATGTGCTGGCGGAGCTGGCGCGGCGGCTGCCCGCGGAGACGGTACTGGTGGAGGAGACCCCGTCCAGCCGCCCCGATCTGCACGCCCTGGTGCCCGCCCGTCGCCCGCTGGGGTTCCTCAGCGCCGCGATGGGGGCGCTCGGCTTCGCGCTGCCGGGCGCGATCGGCGTGCGCATGGGCGCGCCGGAGCGGCCGGTGGTGGCGGTCGTCGGGGACGGATCGGCGCTGTACCAGATACAGGCGCTGTGGACCGCGGTGCGCTACGGGGTGGGCGTCGTCTTCGTCGTCCTCGCCAACGGCCGTTACGCGATCATGGACCGGCTCGCGGAGAAGCACGAAGACACCGCGCCCTGGCCGGACTTCGAAGAGGTGAGCGTCTCCGGCATCGCGCAGGGCCTCGGCTGTACGGCGCGACGCGTCGACGGACATGCCGCACTGTGCGCGGAATTGGACGCGCTCCTTCCCGAACTCGCGGGCAGCACAAGGCCGGTGGTCCTGGAGGTCACGGTGAAAGCGGACGAGAACTTCCAGCCGTGAGCGCGGCCCCGGAAGTGAGTTCCCGAACTCCGGGCCTCAACTCCGGCCCTCAAGTCCGGCCCTCAAGTCCGGTTTCCGAGTTCGGACTTGAAGTATGCCCTTGGAGCCGTCGGCCGGGGAGTCACGCCCCTTTTTGAAGTCCCTTACGGGAAAGGGGTGTCGGGCAAGGGCGGTTTCCGGTCCGTGAATTGCCGGCGGCGGCCGTTCTCCGGATGTCCGGTGAACGGCCGCCGCCGGCGCCGCGGTGCGTCGCGATGGATATCCGCGGCTTCCGCGGCTTCCGCGGTTTCCGCGATACCCGGGATTTCCGTCAGTACGGTCCGTTGACGTTGTCGATGGAGCCGTACTGGGCCGCCGCGTAATTGCACGCGGCCACGATGTTCGCGACGGGGTCGGTCATGCTGTCGGCCGTGCCCTCGACGTGGTACTGGTCGAAAGTGGGCTTGATGGTCTGGAGCAGACCCTTGGACGGGGTGCCGTTCTGGGCGTTGACGTCCCAGTTGTTGACGGCGTTCGGATTGCCGCCGGACTCCCGCATGATGTTCCGCTTGATGCCGTCGTAAGTGCCGGGAATCTGCTTGGCCTTCATGATGTCCAGCGCCTCGCGGATCCATCCGTCGAGGTTGTTCCCGTACTTGGAGCCGGACGAGTGCGTGGCGCCGCCCTGCGGTGCCTGACCGCTCTGCTGTCCGCCGCTCTGCTGTCCGCCGCCCGAGCCGGCGGCCTTGACGTCGAGCGTGAGCTCGTCGCCGGGCCGGATCAGGTCCGGGTCGGAGCCGACGGTGTCCCGGTTGGCCTCGTACAGCTTGCGCCAGCCGCCCTCGGTGTCGTTCTCGCGGGAGATCGCCGCGAGGCTGTCACCGGGCTTGACGGTGTACTTCTTGTCGCTTTTGTCGCTTTCGTCCTTCTTCTCGCTCTTGACGCTCGCGACGTCGCCGGTCTCCTTGGCCGTGTCGACGGTCTGCGGCTTGCCGGCGGAGGCGGCGTGCGCGCTGCCGGTTCCGATGAACGGGAGGGCGAGCCCCGCGCCGCCTGCGGTGACGGCGAGGGAGACGCGCGAAATTCTGCGCGCTATACGGCGATTGGGCTGACGACGGTGTCGACCGCGTCCGGACATAGGGCGTTTCCTCTCCTGCGCCTGCGAGGTGAGCTGTCGGATTCGGGCTGGAGTGGCCCGGCCGTGCGAATACGAGGGGGCATTCGCATACGGCTTCACCCCTAGCCGTGCGTTCCTTCGGGTGCGGAACGCGCGGCACTTACTTGGGTCCCCCGCTCCTGCCGGGCTGGGATTGCGTTGTTTTCCGTCGCCGGGCGGCAGGATTCGGCGTCCCGGCAGCGGACCACCGCACGGGAGACGCGGTGGGCTTGCACGTTAATCAGAAGAAAATCGTCTTCACAAGAAAGCTGCACGCATCGCACGGGAGGAAGATCGCCGGAATCGGTGTGCACGGACCGATCGGGGGTGCTCCATATTCCCTTCGGCGCAAGGGAATTGAGAATGCGCGGCAGCGGCGTGCGCAATGACTGTGATGCCGGTCACTGATTCCCTGTGGTGCGAATCACGCCTTTCCCGGGATTTACCGGCGGTCGCCCCCGTGGCCTTCCCGGGACGTTTCCCCGTGCGCGTCCACGCGGTGGTAGCGGCGCTCCGGTCGCCCGGTGGTGCCGTACCGGAGGGTGACGCGAGCGGTCCCCAAGGCGACGAAGTGCTCCAGATAGCGGCGGGCGCTGACCCGGGAGAGGCCGCTGCGCTCGGCGCACTCGGAGGCGGAAAGGCCCGCGGAGTCGCCGCGGCTCCCGGCGTCGAGGGTCGCGCGCACCAGCTCCGCGGTCTGTTCGGTGAGGCCCTTGGGCAGCCGGGCCGGAGCGGCGGGGACGGTGGCGGGTGCGGCCGTGTGGCCCGGGGCGGCACCCGTCGCGCCCGGGACGCCGTCGCGTGCGGCGGCACCGGCCGTGCCCGCCGCACCGGCCGCGCCACCGGTGGGGACCGTGCCGTCGGTGCGCGGCGGGTCGTCCCCGGTGCCCGCGAAGATCCGGTCCACATCGCCCTGTTCGGGCGCCTGGAGCGCCGCCAGCTCCGCCCGGCGCTCGGCGTACCGGTGCAGCCGCTCCTGGAGCAGCTGCCCCTCGAAGGGCTTGATGATGTACTGCACCGCGCCGCCGCGCTGTGCGCCCCGTACCGTCGCCGCGTCCCGGGCCGCCGTCACGACCAGCACGTCAGGGCCCTCGTCCACGGCCGCCGTGCCGCGCAGGGTGCGCAGGACCTCCAGGCCGGGCAGGTCGGGGAGGTACATGTCGAGCAGCACGAGGTCGGGGCCCAGTTCGCGGACCGCCGCCAGCGCGTCGTGGCCGCTGTGCACCGCCCGTACGACCGTGAAGCCCGGCACCTGCTCGACGAGGGTGCTGTGCAGCCGGGCCACCATGAAGTCGTCGTCGACGACGAGCACTCTGATCACGGCTGCCTCCTCTCCCTTCGCCGGCCTGCGCACGGTACCGGTCGCTCACGGCCGTACGTACGGTACGTAACGCCCGTACCGTTCCGGCCCGGTGGGCCCGGGTGCCCGGCTCACAGCTCCCGGTTCGCCGTGCCGTCTCACTGCGCCCGGCTCACAGCTCCCGGTACGCGACGCCCGTGAGCCGTTCCGAGGCGGCCCACAGCTGCCCGCCCGCGATGTCGTTGCGCGCCCACGGCGCCCGCCATGCCGGGCCCGGGCCGCCCCGCACCCCCAGGATGCGCGGCCCGAAGAACGAGTCGCCGTGCACGTACGGCGCCGTCGCCGCGTACAGCACCGGCGCCGCGCCCTGGTCGGGGGAGGCGCCGACGGCGTCGTTGAACAGCCTGGCGATCCGTTCGCGCCGCGGCTGCCCGGCCAGCCGAGGGCCCTTGGCCTGCAACTCGGTCCGCGCGTAACCGGGGTGTGCGGCCGTGGAGGTCAGATCGAGGCCCTTGGCGTCCGCGCGGTGCGCCAGCTCCCTCACGAAGAGCAGGTTCGCCGTCTTCGAGGCGCCGTAGGCGGTCATGGGGCGGTAGCGGCGCTCGCTGCCGAGGTCGCTCATGTCGATGTTGGACAGCGCGTGCGCCATGCTGGCCACGGTCACCACGCGCGCGCCCGGGGCCGCCAGCAGCCGGTCCAGCAGCAGTCCCGTCAGGGCGAAGTGGCCGAGGTGGTTCACGCCGAACTGCATCTCGAAGCCGTCCGACGTGCGCGCGTACGGAACGGCCATCAGGCCCGCGTTGTTGACCAGCAGATCGAGCCGTTCACAGGGCAGCGTCCGCGCGAACTCCCGTACGGACAACAGGTCCGCCAGATCCAGCAGCCGCAACTCGGCGCGCGCCTCCGGCACTTGGGAGCGGAGCCGGTCCAGGGCGAGGGCGCCGCGCTGCGCGCTGCGGCACGCGAGCACCACCCGGGAGCCGCGCCGCGCCAGTTCGCGCGCGGTCACATAGCCGATGCCGCTGTTGGCTCCGGTCACCACAGCGGTGCGCCCGCTCTGGTCGGGGATGCTGCGCGCTGTCCAGCTCATGCGAATCAGCGTATGGCGGGCGGACGGACGGCGCGAGGGAGCCGCCGGGGACGGGAACCGCCGTGGCGGCGGTGAGCGTCAGCGGTGCCGGTGCCGGTGCCGGTGCCCGCACCCGTGCCCGCACCCGTGCTGACACTGACGCCGGTCCGGGGCGTGGCGGCTGCCGTGCGCGGCGGGCTCACCGCGGGTCCGGCTGCCCGGGCAGCCCGTCGTGGTGTACGAGCAGCGCGTCGGTGACCGGGTCCGGGCACTCGGCGTTCGCGAGATGCGCAGCCCCCGGGACCTCGACCAGGGTCGCGCCCGGCACGGCGCCGGCGATCTCGCGGGCGTGCTCGGGCGGGGTGGCCGGGTCGAGGCCGCCGGCGACGGCGAGGACCGGCACCGTCACCTCCGCGAGCCGGTCGCGCAGGTCGAAGGAGGCGATGGCGTCGCAGCAGGCCGCGTATCCGGCGGCGTCGGTGCAGCGCAGGTCCTCGATCATCGCGGTGCCGTGCGGTGTGGACCCGAACTCGGGCGCGAACCACACGCCGGGGCGTGACGCGATCATGGATTCAGTGCCGTCGGCCCGTACGGCCGCGGCTCGCTCACGCCACGCGGAAGGCTCACCGAAGCGGGCCGAGGAGCAGACGACGGACAGCGCCGTGAGCCGCTCGGGATGGTGCACGGCGAGATGCAGCCCCACGGCGCCGCCCAGGGAGACACCGGCGTAGGCGAACCGCTCCCAGCCCTGCGCGTCCGCGGCGCGCAGCACCAGCTCGGCGAGGTGGGCGACGGTGGCGGTGCCGTCGGTGGGGATCAGCTCGCTGGACGAGCCGGCCATCGGCTCGGCGGGCGAGGCCCCGTGGCCCGGCAGGTCCCAGCGCAGCACGTGATGGCTGCGGATCAGCGCGGGAAGCTGTGGCTCCCATACGGCCAGCGAGGTGCCGAGCGACGGGCCGAGGATCATGGGTCTGCCGTCGGCGGGCCCGTCGAGCCGGTGGTACGGCAGCGGCTCGGGCTCCGCCGGTACGGAAGCGGTCACTGTGATCTCTCCGGGCCTGCGTGGGCTGCGGGGCGTGCCGTGCCCGCCGTCGCCGGGCGATGCGGGGGATGGGATTGCGTTGCCGATGGTCGTTCACCGCTCTCCGGTGTCGCGGACTGTCTCTTCTTCCGCCGCGTGTCCGGCGCGGCGGCCGGCCGGGGGCCGCCCGGCGTCCTGACCGTTCTGCTGCCTCTTCTCCTGCCCGTCTTCGGCGCGGGTACGTACCGGACCCGGCCCGCGGCGCAGCGCGCGGTCGGTGAGGGCCGGCGCGGAGCCCGTGTAGTGGGTGGGATCGGTCAGGTCGCGCAGCCGCTCACGGGAGAGCATCTCGCGGAGGGCCGGCTCTTCCTCCTCCAGCGCCTCGTCCAGCGTGATGCCCTCGTCGACCGCCTTCCGCGACGCGGCGTCGAGGAGCTTGCGCGCGCGGGCCCGGCCGAGGAGCGGCCCGAGGGCGGCGGTGAAGCGCTCGCTGACGATGAGTCCCTCGGTGAGAGCGAGGTGTTCGTGCATGCGGTACGGGAACACCTGGAGCCCCTCGGCCAGTTCGGCCGCGGAGTGGGCGGATCCGCCCGTCAGGCGCAGGAGTTCGCGCACGGGCTGCCACTCGGCGTGCCATGCGCCCGCGGGGCGCTCGTCCTCGGCGGCCAGCGAGGACAGCAGAGTCGAGGCGAGAGCGGGGGCCTGCCTGGCGGCGGCGGCGATGAGCGTGGCCCGTACGGGATTGGTCTTGTGCGGCATGGCGGACGAGCCGCCACCGCCGCCCTCGCCGACCTCCCCGATCTCGCTGCGCGAGAGCACCAGCACGTCCGCGGCGAACTTGCCCAGAGCGCCGCATGCGAAGGCGCACGCCGAGCCCAGGTCGGCGACGGGGGTGCGCAGCGTGTGCCACGGCAACGGCGGCTCGGCGAGGGGGAGTTCGCGGGCGTAGGCGGCGAGCAGGCGCAGGCCGAGATCGGTGGCGGGGACGCCGTGCGCGGCACCGTAGGGGGACTCACGCTCCGGGCCGTGGCTGCCGGGCCCGGTACTGGGCCGGAAGCCGTCGCCGGTTCCGTCGCCCGCGCCTGCGTCCGCCGTTCCTGCGTCCGCCGTTCCTGTGTCCGTGCCTGTGTCCGTTCCTGCGCCGTCTGCGGTGCCTGAACCGGTGCCGGTGCCGGTGCCGGTCCTTGAACCGGACCCGGTGCCGGTGCCTGAACCGGTCCCTGGACCGTTCCCGGGCTCGGCGTCCGCCTCGCCGCCCGACTCGGCATAGGCGGCGAACGCCGCCAACGTGCCCGCCGCGCCGCCCAGTTGGACCGGCAGCGCCGCCCGTACCGCCGACAGCCGGTCGGCCGCGTCCAGCACCAGGCTGCGCCAGCCCGCCACCTTCAGGCCGAAGGTCGTCGGCACGGCGTGCTGGGTGAGCGTCCGCCCCGGCATGGGGGTGTCGCGGTGCTCGGCGGCCGTCACGGCCAGCTCCCGCGCCGTGCGGTCCAGATCGGGCAGCACCACGTCCAGGGCGCGGGCGGCGACCAGCATCAGCGCGGTGTCGAGGACGTCCTGGCTGGTGGTGCCCCTGTGCACATACGGTGCGGCGTCCGGCCCCACGGCGTCGGTCAGATCCGCCACCAGCGGAATCACCGGATTGCCCCCGGAGCGGGCGCGCAGCGCCAGACCGCGTACGTCGAAGCGGTCCGCGCGCGCTGCCTCCGTGACCGCGGAGGCGGCCTTCGCGGGAGCCAGGCCCAGGCTCGCCTGTGCCCGGGTGAGGGCGGCCTCGGCGTCCAGCAGCGCTTGGAGCACCGCGGTGTCGCCCGTGGCGGACTCGGCGGCCGAGCCCGTACGGACGGGCGCCAGCAGACCGGAGTCCTCCGGCCCGGGACCGGTGCCGCCGGGGCGGGCGGTGCCCGCGCCGGGGCCGTGCTCGCCGGCGCGGTCCTCCCGGTCCCGGTCCCGGTCTCGATTCCGGTCCTGGTCCCGGTCGCCGTCGGCCCCCGTCGGCCCGGAGCCCGGATCAGTTGAAGTCAAGGAAAACCGTCTCCTTCTCGCCCTGAAGCCGGATGTCGAAGCGGTACGAGCCTGCGGCGGCACGTTCAGCCGTAGCCACCAGGGTCTCGCGCCGTCCGGCGTCGAGCGAGGCGAGAAGCGGGTCGTCGGCGTGTGCCCGAGTGTCCTCCGGAAAGTACACGCGGGTGAAGAGGTGATGCAGCAGTCCCCGGGCGAAGACGCACACGCTGATGTACGGAGCGTGCCCGGGCCGTGCGCCGGGCTTGAGTGTGCGGGCTGTCCAGTGGCCGTCCGCGTCCGTGCCCACGCGCGCGAAACCGGTGAAGTCCACGCCGTTGCGCCCCAGATGACCGCCGTCGAACGGATCGCGGCGCATCGACCCGGGCGCTCCGCGCAGGTCGCCGTCGGGGTCGGCCTGCCACAGCTCGATCAGCGCGTCGGGCACGGGCGCGCCCGAGCCGTCGTAGACGTGGCCGTGCACCGTGACGGTGCCCTCGCGGCCCGCCGGGGCGATGTCGCCGCCCTCGGGGAAGGGCAGGGCGTAGCCGTAGAAGGGGCCCACGGTGTGGGACGGGGTCGTCTGGAGGGAAGCGTGCGCCCCCGGCGTAACCGGCGCCCCAGGCGTACCCGACGTCCCCGGCGCCGCCGGTGCGACCCGTCCGTTCTGTGACTCCTGTGCGTCCGGCATCAGCGGCCCTCCTCGATCCAGGTGGCGGACGGTCCGTCGAGGACGATGTCCCAGCGGTATCCCAACGACCATTCGGAGCGGGACAGTTCGTGGTCGTACGCCGCGACCAGCGCCTGCCGCGCCGACTCCTCGGTCACGGACTGGAGGATCGGGTCGTGGGCGAAGAGCGGGTCGCCCGGGAAGTACATCTGGGTCACCAGCCGCTGCGTGAACGCGGTGCCGAAGAGCGAGAAGTGGATGTGGGCGGGGCGCCAGGCGTTCTCGTGGTTGCGCCACGGGTAGGCGCCGGGCTTGATCGTGGTGAAGCTGTAGCCGCCGTCGTCACCGGTCAGGGTCCGTCCGACGCCGGTGAAGTTCGGGTCGAGCGGGGCGGGATGCTGGTCGCGCAGATGCGCGTAGCGGCCCGACGCGTTGGCCTGCCACACCTCGATGAGCTGGCCGCGCACGGGCCGGCCCGCGCGGTCCAGCAGCCGGCCCGAGACGGTTATGCGCTCGCCGAGCGGCTCGCCGGTGTGCCGGCGCGTGAGGTCGTTGTCGATGTCGACGACGTCGGTGGCACCGAAGACCGGCGTGTGCAGCTCCACGGCCTCCGGGTCCGGCTCCACCGGGACGAGCGACTGCTTGGGGTGGCGCAGCACGCTGCTGCGGTACGGCGCGTAGTCGCGGGACGGATGGCCGGCGGCTGGGGCTCCGGCGGCGCGTGATTTCTCGTACTCGTCGCGCAGTTCGGCGACCTCGCGGTCGATGTCTCGCTGGGTGAGGGTCATGTCGCTCTCCTGTCGGCTCTCGCGCTACGGCCGGCTCGCGCCGGCGGACGCGGGGACCGGGGACGCCGGCGGAACGGACCGCGGAACAGCTCAGCGGAACTGCTCAGCGGAACTGCTCAGTGCGCTTGAAGCAGTGTCCTGATGCTCAGTGTGCTGAGCGATTTCGACGGAATGAATCCGACGCTGCCACCATGGGCAGGGTGCGTCAAGGCCCAGGAAGAGGTACGGCAGCTCTCGACACCCTGCGTGGGTTGACGCAAGAATCAGTCAGTACACGATCGAAATCGGGCGGGCGCTTACGGGGCGCGGCGCAGGCGGGCGAGGGAGAGCGGGGAGCGCATGGCGGCGGTCGATCTGAGCACCCACCCCGGGCATCTGGCCCGGCGGCTCCAGCAGGCCCACTCGCTGCTGTGGGGCGCGATGGTCTCCGAGGAGACGACGTCGCCGCAGTTCGCGGTGCTCAACGCGCTGGAGGAGAAGCCGGGCATGGACCAGCGCACCCTCAGCGAGCACGTCCATCTCGACCGGTCCACCATCGCCGACCTGGTGGCCCGCCTCGCCGGGCGGGAGCTGGTCGAGCGGGTGCGCGACCCGGAGGACGGGCGCCGCAACGTACTGAGGCTGACGGAGGAGGGCCGCAGGCTGCACCGGAAGCTCGTCACCCGCACCGCGCGGATGAACCGCGTCTTCCTCGCGCCGCTCGACGCCGGTGAGCAGGAGACGCTGCTGCGGCTGATCGGCAGGGTGGCGGAGGCGGCGGAGGAGCTGCGCGGCTGAGCGCGGCCGTCCGTGCCGGTCCGGGCCCGTCCCTGCCCGTCCGGGTTCCGCTCACGCGCCGCGCCGCCCGGCCCGTCCGGTGTCCGGCAGCGGACAGCGAGCGTGCAGGCGGTGGGGGCGGTGCGGGTTCAGGCGGTGCGGGAGGGGAAGACCGGCACGCTGACGCCGTCGTCGTCCAGGCAGCGTCCGGTGCGCAGATCGAAGCGCTGCTTCAGCAGCGGCGAGGCGACGAACGGCACGCCCGCCGCGGAGCCGAGCAGCCCGCGGGAGAGGACGTAGGCGCCCGTGAACGGGTCCCGGTTGCCGACGACATACGTACGGCCCGCGCGGTCGAGGAAGACCGCCGCCTGCGAACCGTCCCGCAGCAGCGCCGCCACGCCCCGTCCGGGAGTGAGCCGGTCCAGGCCGCACACCGTGAACCAGCCGCTCTCGTCGCGCACTTGGAGACGGCGGCCGCGGTCCGGCGCCGTCGTGTGCGCCGTCGACTGGGTCGGCGTGTGGGTCGTCGTGTGCGTCGTGCCGGTGTGCGTCGTGCCGGTGTCCGTGGTGCCGGTGTCCGTGGTGACCGTCGTGGTCGTCATCGGGTGACCGTCCCTTCGAGTGCGGCGGCCGTTCCGGCTGCGGTGCGTACGGGGATGTCCGGGCCGGAGAGAAGCGTCAAGTCCGGCTTGATCTGCTCCCGTTCGTCGACGAAGCGCACCGAGGGATCGGGGACGCCGGGCGCGTTGACGAACGAGACGAAGCGGGCCAGCTTCTCCGGATCGGAGAGGGTCTCGGACCACTCGTCGCGGTAGTGCGCGACGTGCTCGGTCATCAGTGCCTCCAACTCGTCACACAGTCCGAGCGAGTCGTGCACGACCACGTCCCTCACGTGTTCGAGTCCGCCCTCGATCCGCTCCAGCCACGACGAGGTGCGCTCCAGCCGGTCGGCGGTGCGGATGTAGAACATCAGGAACCGGTCGATCAGGCGCACCAGTTCGGCGTCGCCGAGGTCCTGCGCCAGCAGGTCCGCGTGGCGCGGCGTCGCGCCGCCGTTGCCGCCGACGTAGAGGTTCCAGCCGGCCGAGGTGGCGATCACGCCGAAGTCCTTGCCCATCGCCTCGGCGCACTCGCGGGCGCAGCCGGAGACCGCCGACTTCAGCTTGTGCGGTGAGCGCAGCCCGCGGTAGCGCAGCTCCAGGTCGATGGCCATGCGGACGCTGTCCTGCACTCCGTAGCGGCACCAGGTGCTGCCCACGCAGGACTTGACGGTGCGCAGCGCCTTTCCGTACGCGTGCCCCGACTCGAAGCCCGCCTCGACCAGGCGCGCCCACACGGCCGGAAGCTGGTCCACGCGTGCGCCGAACATGTCGATGCGCTGACCGCCGGTGATCTTCGTATAGAGGCCGAAGTCCCGTGCCACCTCGCCGATGACGATCAGCTTCTCCGGCGTGATCTCACCGCCGGGTACGCGGGGGACGACCGAATACGAGCCGTTGCGCTGGAGGTTGGCGAGGAAGTGGTCGTTGGTGTCCTGCAACGCGGCCTGCTCGCCGTCCAGTACGTGCCCGTCGGCACCGATGGAGGGCGCGAGGGAGGCGATGATCGAGGCCACCGCCGGCTTGCACACCTCGCAGCCGTCGCCGTCGCGCGCCCCTTCACGGCCGTACGACTCAAGCAGCGCGGCGAAGGACGTCAGCCGCAGCGTGCGCACGATCTCGTACAGCTCGGCGCGGGTCCGGGAGAAGCAGCCGCAAAGGCCCTTGTCGACGGCGACGCCGTTCGCCTCCAGCTCCGCGTCCACGAGCTGCCCGAGCACCTTGACGCAACTGCCGCAGCCCGTACCGGCGTTGGTGCACTTCTTCACCGAGGCGGCGTTCGTGCAGCCGTGCCGGGAGACGGCGGCGCGGATGGTGCCCTTGTCGACGTGGTGACAGTTGCAGACGACCGCGTCGTCGGGCAGCGCGGCGGGGCCCAGGCCGGCGGGGGAGGCGTCGCCGCTGCCGGGCGGCAGCACCAGCGACTCCGGCGGTACGGGCGGCACGGTGCCGGTGAACGCCCGCAGCGTCCCGTACGACTCGGCGTCGCCGACGAGCACGCCGCCCAGCAGAGTGCCCTCCGGGGAGACCACCAGCTTCTTGTAGACGCCCTCGCGGGAGTCGGAGTAGACGACGTCGAGACAGCCGTCGGCGGTGCCGTGCGCGTCGCCGAAGGAGGCGACGTCAACGCCGAGCAGTTTCAGCTTCGTTGAGGTGTCGGCGCCGGTGAAGCCGCGGGGCTCCTCCGGTGGCGTGTGCTCCGTGAGCCGGGCGGCGAGGGCCTCCGCGACCGTCTCGGCCATCTCGTAGCCGGGCGCGACGAGTCCGTAGACCGTGCCGTCGGCCGCCTCGGCGCACTCGCCGATCGCGTACACCCGAGGGTCCGCGGTGCGGCACGACTCGTCGACGACGACGCCGCCGCGTCCGCCCGTGGTGAGGCCCGCTTCGCGTGCGAGCGCGTCGCGGGGGCGGATGCCGGCGGCGAAGATCACCATGTCCGTGGGCAGTTGAGATCCGTCCGACAGCGTCATGGCCGTCACGGTGCCGGTGCTGGGACCGGTGCCGGTGCCGGTGCCGGTGCCGGCGCAGGTTCCGGCACCGTCACCGGAACCGCCGCCGGTGACGATCTCCTTGCCCGACACTCCCGTACGCACCTCCAGGTCCATCCCTTCCAGGGTGCGGCGCAGCGCGGCGCCGCCGCCCGCGTCGACCTGGAGCGCCATCAGCCGTTCGCTCAACTCGACGATGTGCGTGCGCAGTCCGAGCCCGCGCAGCGCGCCCGCGGCCTCCAGGCCCAGCAGCCCGCCGCCGACGACGACGCCGGTGCGCGCCGCGCCCTTCGCGTACTCCTCGATGGCGAGCAGATCGTCGACCGTGCGGTAGACGAAGCAGCCCTCGGCGTCACTGCCGGGGACGGGAGGCACGAACGGGTAGGAGCCGGTGGCCAGTACGAGCGCGTCGTAGCGGATGCTCAGCCCGGAGCGGGAGGTGACGGTGCGGCGCTCGCGGTCGATGGCGGCCGCGGGGTCCCCGAGGTGGAGCTCGATGCCGTGCGAGGAGATGAACTCGTCGTCGCACAGGGCGAGTTCGGCGGGCGTGGTGCCCGAGAAGTACGAAGTGAGCCGGACCCTGTCGTATGCGGGACGCGGCTCCTCGCTCAGCACCACCACGCGCGCGGCGGAGGTGACTTCGCGGGCGACCAGGGCCTCCAGGAAGCGCTGGCCGACCATGCCGTGACCGGCGAGCACGATCGTCGGCCGCTTCGCCGGTGCCGTCCGCGCCGTCGGCTGGGTGGTCGGCGTCGTCGGCGTTGTCATCGGGGGGCCTCTCCGTCGTGGGTGAGCAGGTGGAGCAGCGGCTCGGGAGGCAGCGGTTCGCCGGTCTCGTAGGTGCGGGCGAGCGTGCCGACCGTGGCCAGATCGCCGAGGAGGATGCCGCCGACGAGCCGGTCGCCGCGGACGACGACCTTGCGGTAGACGCCGCGGGTGGCGTCCGTGAGGCGCACCACGTCGTCGTCGGCGCGAGGGAGCGGATCGCCGAACGCGGCGAGATCCAGGGGCAGTCGGGGAGGCTGCCGCCGGGCGCCCGCGCCGCCGGGGAGGGTGAGACGGGTGAGGGAACGGGTGCCGCGGTAGGGCGGCGGTGGGTCCGGTGGGTCCGGTGGGTGCGGTGCGGTCGTTGCGGCCGGTGGGTCCGGTGGGTCCGGTGGGTCCGTTGCATCCGGTCGGTCTGCCGTGGCCGGTGCGGCTGCCGTATCGGGCGCGGCTGCCGTATCGGGCGCCTCTGCCGTGTCCGGTGCGTCCGGGTCCCGGTCCCGGTCGACGGGGGTGGCGCCGGTGCCGTTCGCGATGACCCGGGCGAGGGCGTCGGCCTGTTCCTGTGCCGGTCCCGCGAGCCCGTAGAGGACGCCGTCGTGCTCGGCGCAGTCGCCGACGGCGTGGATGTGCGGATCGGTCGTACGGAGCCGGTCGTCGACGACGATGCCCCGTGCGACGTCGAGACCGGCCGCCTCGGCCAGCCCGGTGCGCGGGCGCACGCCGCAGGCGAGCACGACGAGACGGGCGTCGAGGGCGTGGCCGTCGGCGAGTTCGACGGCGCATACGGATCGCTCGGTGCGTTCGGTGCGTTCGGTGCGTTCGGTGCGTTCGGTGCGTTCGGAGCGGGCCGTCCGTTCGGTGGGTTCTGCGCGCTCGGCGGGGGCTGCCGTGCGTGCGCCGTGGGGCGTGCCCGCCTCGTGGAGGGTGCGTGCATCGTGGGGCGTGCGGCCCGTGCCGGAGGCATCGGCCGTGCCGCCCGTGCCGGGCCGGGTGCGCAGCCCCCGCACCCGGCACTCCGTGTGCACCTCGACGCCCAGCTCCTCCAGGTGCCGCCGCAGCAACCCGGCCGCACCCGCGTCGAGTTGGCGTTCCATGAGGCGCTCGCCCTGGTGCGCGAGGAGGACTCGTGCGCCGCACTCGGCCAGCGCCCGGGCCGCGGAGACGCCCAGCAGCCCGCCGCCGACGACCACCGCGGGCACGCCGGGACCCGCCTCGCCGCGCAGCGCGAGACAGTCGTCCAGGGTGCGGAACGCCCTTACGCCGTGCGGGAGTTCACCGGAAGGACCGGGACGTCCGTGGCCGCCGGGCGCGAACAGGCCGCGCAGCGGCGGCAGTACGGGGCTCGCCCCCGTGGCCAGCACCAGCGTGTCGTAGGGGAGCACGCCGCCGTCGTCGCACACGACGCGCCGCTCGGCACGGTCGATGCGTACGGCATGCACCCCGCTCAGCCACCGGGCGGGGCTTTCGGGAAGCGCCAGGACGTCCGCCGCGTACCGCCCGGCGAGCACGTCGGCCAGCAGCACCCGGTTGTACGGGCGGTGCGGCTCCTCCCCGACGACGGTGATCTCCGTACAGACGGTGATCTCCGTACCGGGGCCCGTGGGCTCGCCGCTCGCGTCTCCGGTCGCGCCGAGCTGCTTCAGCTGCTGGGCGAGCCGCGCACCGGCCATGCCGCCGCCGACCACCACCACGCGCTGCCGTGCCCTCGGTGCCTTGCGCAAGCTCATGTCACGAGCGTGCGCCGCGGCTGTTACCCGGCCGCATCACGCCTGTTTCCCGGCGGGAACGGTGCCCTCAGCGGACGCCCGGGCGAGCTGTGAGCGCCTCTGAGCCGTCGGTCGTCGGCCGCCATCCGCCGCCGTCGGTCGTCGGTCGCCATCCGCAGAGACGCACCCGGCGCGGTTGTCAGTGCCCCGCGGCATGCTGGACCACATGTACCGGGAGTGGCCGTCGCGGATCGGCGGAGCCGTGGTGTGGGCGCACAGCGCCGCGTTCCAGGGGGAGGGGCGGGTGCTGCCCGACGGGTGCATGGATCTGCTGTGGTGGGACGGCGCGCTGGTCGTCGCGGGGCCGGATACGAGGGCGCATCTCTTCTCCGGGGCGCCGGGGTCCGGCGGCGGCATCGCCGGGCTGCGCTTCCCGCCGGGCACGGGGCCGCTCGTCTTCGGCGTGCCCGCGCACGAGTTGCGCGATCAGCGGTTGCCGCTGGGCGCGTTGTGGCCGGAGCGTGCGGTGCGGGCGCTGGAGGAGCGGATCGCCGCGGAGGCGCAGACGGAGCCGGAGACGGGGCGTGCCCTGGAGGCGGTCGCGGCCGGGAGGCTCGAAGGCCGGGGGCGCGGACCCGGCTCCCGCGGCGGCCCCGGGGCGGTCGCGGAGCTGCTGCGCCACGGACGGAGCGTGGCAGCGGTGGCGTACGAAGTGGGGCTGAGCGAGCGGCAGTTGCGCAGGCACTGCCTGGACGCCTTCGGCTACGGCCCGAAGACCCTCGCCCGCGTGCTGCGGATGCAGCGCGCGCTGCGGCTGGCGTCGTCGGGCATGCCCGCGGCCGGGGTGGCGGCGGCCGCGGGGTACGCCGACCAGGCCCATCTCTCCCGCGAGATCAAGGCTCTGGCGGGCG
Organism: Streptomyces sp. HNM0575; assembly: GCF_012726265.1. Classification (GTDB taxonomy): domain Bacteria; phylum Actinomycetota; class Actinomycetes; order Streptomycetales; family Streptomycetaceae; genus Streptomyces. Next base: position 672,228 of record NZ_JAASAG010000001.1, read on the forward strand.
CGCCGCTGGGTGTGCTCGTGCCTCAGGGGAGCGGCGCGAAGAGGTCGACGCCGTTGCCGTCCGGGTCGGCGACGACGGCGTAGCGCTGTCCCCAGAAGGCGTCCCAGGGCTCCTTGTGCCCCTCGTATCCGTCGGCGGTGAGCTCGGCGTAGAGCCGGTCGACCGCGGCGGGGGATTCGCAGCGGAACGCCAGCCCGATACGGCCGGTGCCCGGCGGTCCCGCAGCCCAGTCCGGATCGAAGGAGCGGACCGTCTCCTCGGTGTCCCACGCGATCCGCAGCCCGCCGGGCAGCGCCGCCTCGACGTGCGGCTCGCCGTCGGCCGCGGCGGGTACGTCCAGGCCGAGACGGCGGTAGAAGGCGAGGGTGGCCGCCATGTCGGCGGCGATGAGGCCGATGAGGTCGAAACGTGGTGTCGTCATGCGCCGCACGCTAGGCGGGCCCGTGCACGGGGGTCTTGAACGAATCGGACGTGTCCGGCGTTGCGGCGTACCCGTCCCGCGAGACGCCGGTGCGCGCGGCAGTGACAGGGTGGAGCCATGAGCGACGAGCCCAGGATCCTGACCGTGCTGACGACGACCGGCAGCGAGGAGAAGGCACACGAGCTGGCCGCCGGTGCCGTACGCGAACGTGTGGCCGCCTGCGCGCAGATCAGCGCACCCGTCACCTCCGTCTACCGGTGGGAGGGGTCCGTACAGAACGATCCCGAGTGGCAGGTGCTGTTCAAGACGAGCAGCGCACGCTATGGAGCGCTGGAGGCGTATCTGCACCGGACGCACGACTACGACGTGCCGGAGATCATCGCCACGCCCGTGGTGCGCGGCGGCGAGGGGTATCTCGCCTGGGTCGAGGAGGAGACCTCGGCCCCGGCCCCCGGGGGGCCCTGACCCGGCGGGGGCCTGGGCCGAGCCCGGGGCGGGGGAGAGGCGAACTCAAGGCTTCGGGCGTTGAGTTCCTTCGGGTCTTCCGGCTCATGGAGTTCGGGCCTTCTGGCTTTCGGGTCCTGGGCGTTCGGACTTCGGGCCTTCTGGCTTCAGGCCTTGAGCGCTCAGGCCGGCTGCTGCTCGATCGCCGCCGGGTCCATCCACACGACCTCCCAGTGGTGGTCGTCGAGGTCGTAGAAGGCGCGCCCGTACATGAAGCCGTGGTCCTGCGGCTCGCCCGCGGTGCTGCCGCCCGCGGCCAGTGCCTTGTCGGCCAGCTCGTCGACCGCCGCTCTGCTGTCGGCGCTCAGCGCGATCATCGCCTCCGTGCTGGTACGGGAGTCGGCGACCTCCTTCTTCGTGAACGACTTGAAGAACGGCTCGATGAGCAGCATCGCGAAGATGTCCTCGCTGATGACCAGGCACGCCGCGTTCTCGTCGGAGAACTGGGGGTTGAAGGAGTATCCGAGCCGGGAGAAGAAGTCCCGGGACTTGTCGAGGTCCTTCACGGGGAGATTGACGAAGATCTTCGTGGACACGGTATGCCGCCTTTCCGCTGTTTTTCCCTGTGCCCATACGGACCGCGGGCGCGGCGGCAACTCATCGCCCCGGCGGCAACTCGTCGCTGCGGCGGCAACTCGTCGCCGCGGGCGGAGTCTTCCTCCAGAGGCAGAGGCTCTTACGTCCCGGCGCTCTTACGTCCGGGCGCTCTCACGTCGCGCGCAGCAGCAGCGTGACGAAGCCGAGCGTCCCCCGGTATCCGCGCAGCCAGCCGTCGCGGTGGGCGGACGCGGCTTCGAGGGCGTCGGCGCTGTCGGGATGATCTGGGTGGTCGAGGGCCCAGCGGGAGAGCGATCCCGCCCACGACCACTCGTAGTCGTCCCATTCGTCCTGCGTGCTGACGTGCCCGTACACGGGCGTCCAGCCGTCCGCCGCGACGCGGTCCACGGTCGCGGCGAGATCGCCGAACTCCTCGCGGGAGGCGCCCAGTCCGGCCAGCGCGGCGGGCGACGGCTCGCGCTCCCAGAAGCCGTCTCCGACGAGCAGGTAGCCGCCTGCCGTGAGGTGTCCGCGGGCCGTGGCGAGAGCCGCGAGCAGACCGCCGAAGGCGTGCGCGGAGCCGACGGCGAGTACGAGGTCGAAGGCGTGCGGGGAGGTGAAGACCGCCGCGTCCTGCTCGTGCAGCGTCAGCCGTCCGTGCACTCCGGCGGCGCGGGCCGCCTCGTGTGCCGCGGCCAGCGCCTCGGGGGACACCTCGACGCCTTCCGCGCGGGCCCGCGGCCGCGAGGCCAGCGCCCGCAGCAGCCAGGCCGCCGCGCCGCAGCCGAGGTCGAGCAGGCGCTCGTCGCCGCGCGGCAGGGCGCGGTCGAGCAGGCGTCCGACGGAGGCGTCGCTCAGCGGAGCGGCGACGGGATGGTCCCGGTGGGCGAGGCTGCTGATCACTCGGCGGTCCATGGCGGGCAGTGTGCCGCCGGGTCCGGCCGGTGTCGCGCGGATTAACGCCGCTCCCGATCCCCGCATCCCCGCGGCCCTTGTCCGGCCCCGCCCGTATCCCGCCCGTCCGGCCACCGCCCGCCCGGCGACCGGCGGTCCGGCCATCACCCGCCCGGCGACCGGCGGTTCGTATCCCGCCCGTCCGGCCACCGCCCGCCCGCGGACCGGCAGTTCGGCTACCGGCGGTCCGTATCCCGCCCGCCCGGCTACCGGCGGTCTGCCTGGCCGCGGGAGGCCGCCTTCCCGTGGGCGGCCCCCTTCCCGTGGGCGGCCCCCTTCCCGCGGGCGTCCGCGAGCGCGCGGTCCACGCCGGGCTCGTGCGGCCCGAGGAAGTGCGGGTCCGGCGTGACGCCCGCCTCGAACGCGGCCTTCGCGGCGCTGGGGATCTCGCGTACGCCGCCCGCGTACCAGGTCCTGTCGTGCGGCTCCGGCACGGCGACGCCGTAGGAGTCGACACCCGCCGCACGGCACAGCGCGACGGCGCGGCGGATGTGGAAGTCCTGGCTGACCAGCAGCGCACGGCTCACGCCGAAGACGCGTACGGCTCGCGTGCACGAGTCCCATGTGTCGAAGCCCGCGAAGTCGGCGGCGATCCGCCGTGCGGGGACTCCGCGGTCGGTCAAGTAGTCGCGCATGGCGTCCGGTTCGTCGTACTCCTCGCGGCTGTTGTCGCCGGTGACGAGCACCGCCCGCACCTTGCCGTGTTCGTAGAGGTCGGCGGCGGCGTCGAGTCGGTGCGCCAGGTACGGGGACGGCTCGCCGTCCCACAGCCCGGCGCCGAAGACCAGGGCGACGGGCGCGGACGGTGCGTCCGCGGTGCCCGCATCCATGCGTACGTCGTCGGTGGACAGCCGCAGCCAGGTGGCGGGCAGCAGCGCGAGCGCGCAGCACAGCGCTACGGCCTGAACGGCACGTCTGCGGCGGGCGGTACGGCTCGTGCCGCCCGTGCCCGGGCTGGTGCCGCCCGTGCCCGTGCCCGGGCTCGCGGTGGTCGTGCTCGCCGGGCCGGCGGCGCTCGCCGCGCTGCGGGCCTCGGGCCAGCCGCTCGTGCGGGAGCCGGGGGCCGTGCGGGATCGCGTACGTCTGCGTCTGAGAGGCACGCCCCGTGTGACGCGTCAACTGCCGGGCGCGGTTGCACCGTTGGGCTCGTACGTGGGCTCCTCCTGCGGGTGCGCCCGCTCCACGCGCACGGCGCACACCTTGAACTCGGGCATCCGAGAGTCGGGATCGAGCGCCGGGTTGGTGAGCGAGTTGGCGCGGCCCTCGCCGCCCCAGTGGAACGGCATGAACACCGTGTCGGGACGGATGCCGCTCGTCACCCGGGCCGGTGCCACCGCACGTCCACGCCGCGAGACCACCGCGAGCGCGTCACCGTCCTCCGCGCCCAACTGCCGTGCCAGCCGCGGGTGCAGCTCGACGAAGGGCCCGGGCGCCGCGTCGTTGAGCGCGTCCACGCGGCGCGTCTGGGCGCCCGACTGGTACTGGGAGAGCACGCGGCCCGTCGTCAGACGCAGCGGATGCTCGTCGTCCGGCTCCTCGGCGGCGGGCCGGTGCATCACGGGGACGAAGCGCGCCCGCCCGTCCGGTGTGGCGAAACGGTCGAGGAAGAGCCGGCGAGTGCCGGGATGCACGGAGCCGGACCCTTGTTGCTCCGGGCACGGCCAGAACACTCCGTCCTCCTCCGCGATACGGCCGTAGGTGATGCCCGAGTAGTCGGCGGGCCCGCCCGCCGAGGCACGGCCCAGCTCGTCGAAGACCTCCTCCGGATCGGCGGGGAACCCCTTCTCCCAGCCGAGCCGCGCCGCCAGCCCCTCCAGCACCTCCAGGTCCGTACGCACGCCGGGGGGAGGGTCGACGGCCTTGCGGCGCAGCAGGACCCGGCCCTCCAGACTGGTCGTGGTGCCCGTCTCCTCCGCCCACTGCGCGACCGGGAGCACGACGTCGGCCAGGCGTGCCGACTCGGACAGCACGACGTCGCAGACGGCGAGGAAGTCCAGCGCGCGCAGCCGCTGTTCGACGTGTGCGGCCCGCGGTGCGGAGACGACGGGGTTCGAACCGGCGAGCAGCAGCGCGCGCACGTCGCCGCCGAGCGCGTCGAGAAGTTCGTACGCGCTGCGCCCCGGGCCGGGCAGGCTCTCCGGATCGACGCCCCACACGGAGGCGACGTGCGCACGGGCCGCGGGGTCGTCGAGACGGCGGTAGCCGGGCAACTGGTCGGCCTTCTGGCCGTGTTCGCGTCCGCCCTGCCCGTTGCCCTGCCCGGTCAGGGCGCCGTAGCCGGAGAGCGGACGGCCCGGACGTCCCGTCGCCAGGCAGAGGTTGATCCATGCGCCGACCGTGTCGGTGCCCTTCGACTGCTGTTCGGGCCCGCGGGCGGTGAGCACCATGGCGTGCCGGGCCTCGCCGAACAGCCGTGCCGCGTCGCGCAGTTCGGGAACGGACACCCCCGTGACGCGTTCCACCAGCTCGGGCCAGTGCGCCATCGCCGCGCTGCGGGCCTCGGGCCAGCCGCTGGTACGGGAGTCGATGTACTCGCCGTCCAGGCGCCCTTCGGCGACGAGCAGGTGCAACAGGCCCAGCGCGAGCGCCAGATCGGTGCCGGGCCGCGGCGCGAGGTGCAGGTCGGCCTGCTCGGCGGTGCGGGTGCGGCGCGGGTCCACGACGATCAACGTGCCGCCGCTGTCGCGCAGTTCGCTGATGTACCGCAGCGCGGGCGGCATCGTCTCGGCGAGGTTCGAGCCCACGAGCACCACGCAGTCCGTGCGGGCCACGTCCGCGAGCGGGAACGGCAGCCCCCGGTCGAGACCGAAGGCGCGGGTGGCCGCCGTCGCCGCCGACGACATGCAGAAGCGGCCGTTGTAGTCGATCTGCGACGTGCCGAGCACCAGACGCGCGAACTTGCCCAGCGCGTAGGCCTTTTCGTTGGTCAGGCCCCCGCCGCCGAAGACACCGGCCGCGTCCGGGCCGTATGTCTCACGTGTACGGGACAGGGCCGACGCGACCAGGTCCAGCGCCTCTTCCCAGCCGGCGGGCTCCAGTTCACCGGAGGCGGCGCGCCGGACCAGCGGCCGGGTGAGGCGGGCGTGCGGGGCGAGCAGCTCGGCCGCCGTACGGCCCTTGCCGCACAGGGCACCCCGGTTCACGGGGAAGTCCGGGCGCTCGGCGACCCGGAGTCCGGGCCCGGGCCGCGGTCCGGACTCCGGGTCGGCCTCGGGGTCGCCGCCCGCCGGGGAGGGGAGCAGCGTCATCCCGCACTGGAGGGCGCAGTACGGGCAGTGCGTGTCGGTTCCATGCGTGTCGGTTCCGTGCGGGTCCGTTCCGGACGGGGCCGTCACGGGCCGTACGGTGCCGGGGTCCGCGGAGTTCGCGTGCATGGCGTCAGCGTGTGGCGCTCCTGTTACGTACGGCCGCGGTCCGCGTAACGGCCCTGGCAACCGGTGCTCAGCCCGCCGCGGCCCCGGCGGTGAGGTCATCGCAACGAAGTGACGCCACGGCCGCAACAGCACGGCAAACACCGCCCGGCAGCATCGCATCATGACGGCGCCGCATCTGCCGGGCCTCGAACCCGGAACCGAACCCGGAACGGCATCCGGAAGTGATTCCGGAGCCCAGTCACGAGTCCAGTCACGAGCCGAGACGCGAACCGAGACGCGAGACCGGTCACGGACCGGGTCATGGCACGAGCCCGGAGCCGGGGCGCGGACCGGATCCGGATCCGCAGCCGGACGGGCTCCCGTACCTGCGTCCGCCCCGCCGCCCCTGCCCGGCCTCGACAGTACGGCTCAGCTCATGACCCGCTTCTCCGCCCAGCTCCACACCCAGCTGACCGCGATCCGGCCGCCTGCGGTCAGGGGCACGGCCAGGGGCACGGCCAGGAGCACGGTCAGGAGCACGGCCACCGGCGTGGGGGCGGCCGCCCCGGCACCCGCTCCCGTATCCCCGGCACCCGCCCCCGTACTGGTGGCCGTCGCCCACGGCTCCCGCGACCCCGCGGCGCTGCGCACCGTCACACGGCTGCTCGCGGCCGTACGGGCGGCACGCCCCCGGCTCCGCGTCGAACTGGGCCATGTGGAGATCGACGAACCCGCCCTGCCGCACACCCTCGCCGGGCTGCCGCGCGGCAGCGAAGTGGTGCTCGTGCCACTGCTGTTCGGCCGCGGACACCACGTCAAGCACGATCTCCCGCGTGCACTCGCCGACGCTCCGCATCTGAGCGGCACAGTGGCCGGACCACTCGGCCCGCACCCGCTGCTCGCCGAGGCACTGCACGACCGGCTGGCCGAGGCAGCGGCCACCCTCGGGCCGGGCCTCGGGCCGGGGGCCGGGCCCGCGGTCGAGACGAGTGCCGGGTCCCCGGCCGGAGTCGGAGCCGGTGCGGGGGCCGGTGCGGGGGGCATTACTGGTGCCGGTGCCGTGGCCGTCACCGGTGCCGCCCGGCGCCCCGGCCGCCCTTACGCTCTGGCACCGGACGCCGTCGTCCTCGCCGCCGCCGGCTCGCGCGATCCGGAGTCCGCGGACGGCACCCGGCACATCGCGGCCGGGCTGCGCGAACGGCTCGGCGGCACCACTCCCGTACTGCCCGGATACGCCTCCGCCGCGCGCCCCACGGTCGCCGAGGCCGTACGGACCCTGCGTGCCGACGGGCACCGCCGCATCGCTCTCGCCTCCTGCTTCACGGCGCCCGGGTACTTCGCCGCCCGCTGCGCCGCCGAGGCACCGTGGGCGGTCTCCGCGCCGCTGGGCGCGCATCCGGCACTGGTACGGCTCGTACTGCACCGCTTCGACGAGGCGCTGGCGGCCACTTCGCGCGAGGGAGCCTCGTGCGCGCTCACTTCACCGACGGGAGCCTCGTTCCCGGTCACTTCGCGAACGGGCGCTCAACGTACGGCCGCTCAACGAACGGCCGCTCAACGGACGGCCGCTTAAGGGACGGCCGCTCAACGTACGGCCGCTTGACGTACGGCCGCTTCGCGGGCGGCCTCCGCCGGGGAGGCCGCGGCGCCGGGCAGCGTCCGGGTCCCCTTCGCACGCACCCGGCCAAGCGCCCGGACCCGTCCGGCGGGCCTGCCGCTACGGTCGGCGTATGCACGGCACGTACGACACAGAGACGCCCGGCGGCACCGGCACGGGCAGCGCCACCGGTACCGGCGGAAGCGGCGGTCCGGACGGGACCACGGCCGCCTCCTACGGCCCGTCCGACATCGAGCGCTGGGCCCCGGAGCCCGACAAGCGGCCGGGCCGCACCGCCTTCCAGCGCGACCGTGCACGCGTACTGCACTCGGCGGCGCTGCGCCGGCTCGCCGGGAAGACCCAGGTCGTCGCGCCCGGCACCAGCGCGCAGGCGTGGGATGCCAGCCCGCGCACGCGCCTCACCCACTCCCTGGAGTGCGCACAGGTCGGACGGGAACTGGGCGCGGCGCTCGGCTGCGATCCGGACCTGGTGGAGGCGGCCTGTCTCGCGCACGATCTCGGACATCCGCCGTTCGGGCACAACGGCGAACGCGTACTGAGCGAAATCGCCGCGCCCTGCGGCGGGTTCGAGGGCAACGCGCAGTCGCTGCGGCTGCTCTCCCGGCTGGAGCCGAAGCGCTTTCTCGAACCGGACCCGTACCCGGACTCCGGCCCGCACCCGGACTCCGGCCCGTACCCGGACCCGTACTCCGGCCCGCAACCGGCCCCGGAACGGGTCACGGACCCGGAGAGCGGCGGCAGGAGGCCCCGTCCCGGCGGCACGGCCCGCCCCGGCACCGCCGTGCGCCCCGGCGCCCTGATCCCCGTCGGCCTCAACCTCACCCGGGCCGCGCTCGACGCCGCCACCAAGTACCCCTGGACCCGGGGCTCCCACCCCCACGACCCGTCCTCCGGCAAGTTCGGCGTGTACGAGGACGACCTGCCCGTCTTCGAATGGTTCCGCCGCGGCGCACCCGGCGTCCGTACGTGCTTCGAGGCGCAGGTCATGGACTGGTCCGACGACGTCGCCTACTCCGTGCACGACGTCGAGGACGGCCTGCACGCCGGCCATCTCGACCCCAACATGCTGCTGGCCGAGCCCGAACGGCGCGACATCTTCGACGTCGCCGCGGGCCGCTACGCGCCCGACGCCGATCACGGCGAACTCGCCGAAGCGCTCGACCGGTTGCTCGACCAGGAGTGGTGGCCGCACAGCTACGACGGTTCCGCCGTCGCGCAGGCCCGGCTCAAGGACGCCACGAGCCAGCTCATCGGCCGCTTCGCCCTCGCCGCGGAGGGCGCGACCCGTACCGCGTACGGCTCCGGACCGCTCACCCGCTACGCCGCCGAACTCGTCGTGCCGCGCGGAGTGCGCCTGGAGTGCGCGGTGCTCAAGGCCGTCGCGGACCGCTATGTGATGCAGCGGCCCGACCTGGAACGGCTCCGCGCCGATCAGCGCGTCGTGCTCGGCGAACTCGCGGACGCGCTGACCGCACGCGCACCCGAGGGTCTCGATCCGCAGTTCCGTGCGCTGTACGGGGAGGCGCGGGACGATGCGGAGCGGCTGCGCGTCGTCGTCGACCAGATCGCCGCGCTGACGGACGTCTCGGCGCGCTCGCTGCACGCACGCCTGACCCGCGAGGGGCGGCGCGGCGGCAGACGGATCCTCTAGCGCGGACGGCGCGGACGGCGCGGACGGCGCGGACGGCGCGGACGGCGCGGACGGTGCGGACGGCGCGGGCCGTGGCCCGGTGGCCGCCCCGGACCGGCGGCGCGGGCCGTAGCCCGATGGCCCCGGAGGACGAAGTCCGTGGTCGTTGACCTGCGGGCCCTCGGCACGAGTGCCGCGTGCCCGGACATGTCCGCGGGTGGCCCGTTCGCACCGCCTCGTGGCCCGTTCGTGTCCGGTTGTGCCCGTCACCTGCCCGGGGCCTCTTCCCGCTGCCCGCCCGATGCGGGACGCTCGCACGTGGAGTTTCCGTCGGGGGGTCAGGTCAGCTAGGAGGAACCAAGTGGTCGACGCACACCGGACGTTCGTCATCGTCGGCGGAGGGCTGGCGGGTTCGAAAGCCGCCGAGGCCCTGCGTGCCGAGGGCTTCACCGGCCGGGTCATCCTGATCGGCGACGAGCGCGACCACCCCTACGAACGTCCGCCCCTCTCCAAGGGGTATCTCGCCGGTTCCGACGAGCGCGAGAGCGTGTTCGTGCACGAGCCCGCCTGGTATGCGGGCGCCGACATCGAACTCCACCTCGGCCAGACCGTCGTACGCCTCGACCGCCCCGCCAAGCGCCTCGAACTCGGCGACGGCACCCGCCTCAACTACGACAAGCTGCTGCTGGCCACCGGCGCCGAGCCCCGGCGCCTCGACATCCCCGGCACGTCCCTCGCCTCCGTGCACCACCTGCGCCGCATCGCGCACGCTGACCGGCTGCGCGGCAGGCTCACGGCGCTCGGCCAGGAGAACGGGCACCTCGTCATCGCCGGGGCGGGCTGGATCGGGCTCGAAGTCGCCGCGGCCGCGCGGGAGTACGGGGCGGAGGTCACCGTCGTCGAACCCGAACCGACGCCGCTGCACTCCGTGCTCGGCCCCGAGATGGGCACGCTCTTCGCCGACCTCCACCAGGAGCACGGCGTCCGCTTCCACTTCGGGGCGCGGCTGGCGAAGATCACCGGCGCGGACGGCATGGTGCAGTCCGTACGCACCGACGACGGCGACGAGCACCCTGCCCACGACGTCCTCGCCGCCATCGGGGCCGCGCCCCGCACCTCGCTCGCCGAGGCCGCCGGACTCGAACTCGCCCCCGGCCCGAGCGGCGGCGTCGCCGTGGACTCCGCGCTGCGCACCTCCGACCCCGACGTCTACGCCGCGGGCGACGTGGCGTCCCTGCGCGAGACCCCGTGGGGCGGGCCGCTGCGCGTCGAGCACTGGGCGAACGCCCTCAACAGCGGTCCCGCGGCGGCACGTTCGATGCTCGGCCGCGACGTCGTCTACGACCGCGTGCCCTACTTCTTCTCCGACCAGTACGACGTCGGCATGGAGTTCTCCGGCTACGCGCCGCCCGGCACCTACGACCAGGTGGTGTGCCGGGGCGACGTCGCCAAGCGCGAGTTCATCGCCTTCTGGCTGCGCGACGACCGCGTACTGGCGGGCCTGAACGTGAACGTCTGGGACGTCACCGCAGCCGTCCAGGACCTGATCCGCTCGGGCACCCCGGTCGACCCCCAAACCCTCGCGGACCCGGACGTCCCCCTCCCCGACCTGGGCCCCGCCCCCGACAAGGGGTAGCGCGCGCCGGGCGCGCGCATTCGCCGACGGCCGGGTCGGCACCTGCGATTCCGGCGGTGCCGCCGGTGGTGCCGCGTCATCCCGCGGCGGCTGTACGGCGAACGCCAACGCCCTGGCGGGCGCCCGCTGTTGTGCGCGTCCCGTCGACGCCCACGGCAGCGGCCAGGCTGACGTGCTGCTGCCGGGGCGAGGGGCGCTGCGGCGGGCGTCGCCCGGGGTGCCTGCGTGTGGGGTTGGCCGGGCGCCCACGGGCGCCCGGGCTCCGGCGACGGTAACGGCCCGGCCTGTCGCCGCCGTTGTCCCGCCAGCCGAGGCGAGGGCGATGCTGCGCCTGCCCTGATGCCCGCGGCAGGCGCAGCACGAAGGTGCTGCCGGTGGGTGCCGCGTCATGCCGCGGCCCGGTGGGCGGCTGACACCAACGCCTCGCCCTGCGCGCGCAGTTGTGCGGGTGCCGTCGGCACCGATGGCGGAGCCGTGCGTGTTGCGGCCCACCGCGCGGCGCGCCCACGGCAGCGACGCCCGCGCTCCGGGCCGTAGCGGCTCGGTCCCGTGTGTGCCGTCGTGTTGCCGTCCACGCGCCCGGAGGCGCCAACGCCTCGGCGTGCGCCCGATGTTGTGCGGTGCCGTCGGCGGTTATGGCGGTGCCCCGCCTGTTACGGCCACCGCGCCGCGCGTCCACGCTCGCGGCAGCCGTCAGGCTGACGTGCTGTTGTGCCACTGCCGGAGGCGAAGGGTGCTGCGGCAGGTGTCGCGCGGGGTTGCCCGCGACGGCGGCCTGTCTGCGCGTGTGCCCCGCGCCCCCGGCCACGGAACGTCAACTCCCCGCTCCGTGCCCGCTGTTGTGCCCGTGCCGTCGGCACCGGTCACGGCGGAGCCGTGCCTGCCGGGGCGCCGGTGCGCCCGCGTTGGGGTGCGGCCCTTGCGTCCCTCCCCGCGGCCCACCCGCGCGGCAGCGCACCCCGCTCCGTGCCCGCTGTTGTGCCCGTGCCGTCGGCACCGGTCACGGCGGAGCCGTGCCCGTCGGGGCGCCCACGCGCCCGCCGGTGGGTGCGGCCCCCGCGCCGCGCCCCACCGCGCGCGGCAGCGCACCCTCGTCGGCTGGCCGCCCCGCCAGGGGTGTCGCAGGCCCGCCGTACAATCTGCGGTGTGGCGGGCAGGATCAACGACGAGGACGTGAAGGCGGTACGGGGCGCGGTCCCGATCGACGCCGTGGTCTCGGAGTACCTTCAGCTGCGCAACGCCGGAGGCGGCAATCTGAAGGGGCTCTGCCCGTTTCACGACGAGAAGTCGCCCTCGTTCCATGTCAGCCCGTCCAAGGGCCTGTTCCACTGCTTCGGCTGCCAGGAGGGCGGCGACACCCTCGACTTCGTGATGCGCGTCGACCACCTCTCCTTCTCCGAGGCGGTCGAGCGGCTGGCGGCCCAGGCGGGCGTCACCCTGCGGTACGAGGAGGGGGGTTACGGCCGGGCCAGCCAGCAGGGCGAGCGCACCCGTCTCGTCGAGGCGCACAAGGTCGCCGCGCAGTTCTACACCGAGCAACTCGCGGGCCCCGAGGCCGAGACGGGGCGCCGCTTCCTCACCGAGCGCGGCTTCGACGAGGCCGCCGCCGGCCACTTCGGCATCGGCTACGCCCCGGCGGGCTGGGACCACCTGGTGCGCTTCCTGCGCGGCAAGGGCTTCTCCGACAAGGAGCTGACCCTGTCCGGGCTGGCCCAGGAGGCCCGTAACGGCCGCCCCATCGACCGGTTCCGCGGCCGGCTGATGTGGCCCATCCGCGACATCACCGGCGACGTCGTCGGCTTCGGGGCCCGCAAGCTGCGCGAGGACGACCACGGCCCGAAGTACCTCAACACTCCCGAGACGCCGATCTACCACAAGTCGCAGGTGCTCTACGGCATCGATCTGGCCAAGAAGGACATCGCCAAGGGCAACCGCGCGGTCGTCGTCGAGGGCTACACCGATGTGATGGCCTGCCACCTCTCGGGCGTCACCACCGCGATCGCCACCAGCGGCACCTCCTTCGGCGAGGGCCACATCAAGATCCTCCGCCGCCTGCTGATGGACAACTCCGGCTCGGAGGTCATCTTCACCTTCGACGGCGACGCGGCCGGGCGCAAGGCCGCCCTGCGTGCCTTCGAGGACGACCAGAAGTTCGCGGCCCGTACGTCCATCGCGATCACCCCGCAGGGCATGGACCCCTGCGAGTTGCGGATCGCCGAGGGCGACGAGGCGGTGGCGAAGGTCGTCGAAGGCCGTTCGCCGCTCTTCGAGTTCGCCATCCGCTCCATCGTGGGGGAGCACAACCTCGATACGGCGGAGGGCCGTTCGGCCGCGCTGGAGCAGGCGGCGCCCGTCGTCGCGCAGATCAAGGACGCGTCGATCCGCCGTGACTACGCGGTGCTGCTGGGCGGGCTGCTCGGCATCCTGGACGAGCAGTTCGTGGTGCGCAGGGTCGCCCAGCTCGCGCAGCGCCGCCAGGCCCACCCCGGCCCGTCGCGATCCGGCGCCGGCGGCCCCGCACGGGGCCGTTCCGCCGGCGTTCCGCCGGGCGCGGGCGCACCCGCCACCTCGTCCGGCGGACCGTCCGGGGGCCCGTCCGCGCACTCCGGTCCCGCCCTGTACCTCCGCAGCCCGGCACACCGCGTCGAGCGGGAGCTGCTCAAACTCGCCCTTCAGCGCCCCGAGTTGGTCGCACCGGCCTTCGACGCCTATGAGACGGACGAGTTCACGGCACCGCCTTACGCCGCCGTCCGCGAGGCCGTCGACGCGGCGGGCGGAGTGACGGGCGCGGACGACGAATTCGTCAACCGCGTCCGCGACGCCGCGCCCGACGACGGCGTGCGGGCCCTCGTGCACGAACTCGTCGTCGAGCCGCTGCGCGCTGCCCGGGGCCGCGAGCCCGACGAGATGTACGCGGGAATGCAGTTGGTCACCGTGCGCCTCGCCGCCGTGCACGCCCGCATCGCCGACCTGGAGAGCAGCGCCCGCCGCCTGGAGGCCCAGCGCGACGACGAGCGCTCGGCGGCCGTGCGCCAGGAGATCTGGCAGCTCACGCAGTACGGCCGCTCCCTACAGGAGCGTGGAGCGGCGGCGCTCTGAGACCGCTCGGGCGTCGGTGAGCCTCGTGGCCGCGGCGCGCCGTGAGTCTTGTGCCCGCGGCACGGTGAGCCGCGGGCCGCGCCGAGTCGCGTGCCGCGTGCCGCGCATCGCCTCGGGCCCGGCCCACGTCAGACCCACCCGTACACGCTTCGACGGCCAGGGCCCGCAGCGGGGTCGTAGCCGTACGTATGCGAAAAGTCACCGTCCATTCCAGAAACTGGGCGCACGACCCTCGTGGCCGGAGTGTGTCGTACCCCACACTGGTGGGCGGTGCTTGAGTCCTTGGAGCGGGGCGTGCGCCGGCCGCGCATGCCGGAGAGCCCCCGGATCCGATCAGCATGTACGCCGCCCCCCGAACCGGCAGCGAGCACACTGGAGGTCTCCCTCGTGCAGACCCGGACCCTGACCAGCGCGGCTCCTCCCGCCGCATCGGCGGTTTCCGCCCTGGCCGCCGCGACGGCGACCGCGACCGCATCGGCGACCGCCGCCGCTGCCGCGCCGGTTGCTCCGCCCGTACCGACCCCGCCCGTACCGACCCCGCCTGTATCGAGCCCGCCCGTATCGACCCCGCCTCCGTCGGGCCCGGCCGCATCCGGTCCGCCCGCAGCCGTCCCGGCGGTCCCGGCGGTGCCGCTCCCCGCACCGCCCGCCGCCCCGCCCCCCGCGGAAGAGCCGCGGCAGCCGGGCCACGGCGAACAGGACCGGCACGAGAAGCCCGCCCGTGAGGACGCGGGCAGCGGCGCGTCCGCCGATCTCTTCCGCCAGTACCTGCGCGAGATCGGCCGCATCCCGCTGCTCTCGGCCGCCGAGGAGGTCGAACTCGCCCAGCGCGTCGAGGCCGGCCTGTTCGCCGAGGAGAAGCTCACCGCCCCGGCGACCCACCCCGACGGCCCTCTCGCGCACGAACTCGACCAGCTCGTCGTGATGGGCAGGATCGCCAAGCGCCGCCTGATCGAGGCGAACCTCCGGCTCGTCGTCTCGGTCGCCAAGCGGTACATCGGCCGCGGCCTGACCATGCTGGACCTGGTGCAGGAGGGAAACCTCGGGCTGATACGGGCGGTCGAGAAGTTCGACTACGCACGGGGCTACAAGTTCTCGACGTACGCGACCTGGTGGATCCGGCAGGCGATGTCCCGCGCCCTCGCCGACCAGGCCCGCACGATCCGAGTGCCCGTGCACGTCGTCGAGTTGATCAACCGCGTCGTACGCGTCCAGCGCAGGCTGCTTCAGGAACGCGGCCAGGAACCGACGCCCGACGAGGTCGCCGCACACCTCGACCTCACCGGCGAACGCGTCTGCGAGGTGCTGCGCCTCGCACAGGAACCCGTGTCGCTGCACGCACCCGTCGGCGAGGAGGAGGACGTACACCTCGGCGACCTCATCGAGGACGGCGACGCCCCCTCACCCGTGGAGTCGGCGGCGTTCCTGCTGCTTCGGCAGCACCTGGAGGCGGTGCTCTCCACCCTCGGCGAGCGTGAACGCAAGGTCGTACAGCTGCGTTACGGACTGGACGACGGCCGTCCGCGCACCCTGGAGGAGATCGGCCGGCTGTTCGGCGTGACCAGGGAACGCATACGGCAGATCGAGTCCAAGACCCTCGCCAAGCTCCGCGACCACGCCTTCGCGGACCAGCTGCGCGGCTACCTCGACTGATCTCGACTGACCTCGCGGGCGCCCCGGGACACCGCCGGCACCGGCGGGCGCCCCGGGGCCGCGCTCAGTCCACCTCCGCCACCGCCGCCGCGAACTGCGCCTCGTACAGGCGCGCATAGGCCCCGCCGGCCGCCAGCAGCTCGCCGTGCGAGCCCTGTTCGACGATCGATCCGTCCTCCATCACGAGGATCACGTCGGCATTCCGGATCGTGGAGAGCCGGTGGGCGATGACGAAGCTCGTACGGCCGTGCGCCAGCCGCACCATGGCCTGCTGTATGAGCACCTCGGTGCGGGTGTCGACCGAGCTGGTCGCCTCGTCCAGCACGAGGATCACCGGGTCGGAGAGGAAGGCGCGCGCGATGGTGATCAGCTGCTTCTCACCGGCGCTGACGCCCGTGCCGTCCTCGTCGAGGACCGTGTCGTAGCCGTCGGGCAGCGTCCGCACGAAGCGGTCCGCGTGTGCCGCGCGCGCGGCCTCCTCGACCTGCTCGCGGCTCGAACTCTGCGCCCCGTAGGCGATGTTCTCCGCGATGGTGCCCTCGAAGAGCCAGGTGTCCTGGAGGACCATCCCTATCCGGGAGCGCAGCTCCTCGCGGTTCATCTCCGCGGTGTCCGTGCCGTCCAGGAGGATGCGCCCGCTCCGCGTCTCGTAGAAGCGCAGCAGCAGGTTGACGAGCGTGGTCTTGCCCGCGCCCGTCGGGCCGACGATGGCGACGGTGCTGCCCGGCTCGACCTTGAGCGACAGGTCCTCGATGAGGGGGCGGTCCGGCTCGTAGCGGAAGGAGACCCGGTCGAGCTCGACGCGCCCGCGCACCTCGGCGGGGCGTGCCGGAACCGCGGGCTCGGGGCTCTGCTCCTGCGCGTCGAGGATCTCGAAGACGCGCTCCGCCGACGCCACCCCCGACTGGACCATGTTGGCCATGGAGGCGATCTGGTTGAGCGGCTGGCTGAACTGCCGCGAATACTGCACGAAGGCCTGCACGTCGCCGATCGACAGCGCACCCGAGGCGACCCGCAGCCCGCCGACCACGGCCACCAGCACGTAGTTGAGGTTCGAGACGAACATCATCACCGGCTGCATGATCCCGCTGACGAACTGCGCCTTGTAACTCGCCCGGTACAGCGCCTCGTTGCGCTCACGGAAGGCCGCGGCCGACTCTCCCTGCCGCCCGAAGACCTTCACCAGGGCGTGCCCCGTGTACATCTCCTCGACGTGGGCGTTGAGCTTGCCCGTGTCGGCCCACTGCTGCACGAACTGCGGCTGCGCCCGCTTCCCGATCCGGGTCGCCACGGTCAGCGAAATCGGTACGGTCACGAGCGCGACCA
Organism: Streptomyces sp. HNM0575; assembly: GCF_012726265.1. GTDB lineage: Bacteria > Actinomycetota > Actinomycetes > Streptomycetales > Streptomycetaceae > Streptomyces. The sequence continues at coordinate 688,959 of NZ_JAASAG010000001.1, forward strand.
GCGCCAGCAGCGGCGAGATCCAGAACATCATCACCAGCACACCGACCACGGTCAGCACGGAGTTGACGATCTGGCCCATGGTCTGCTGGAGGGTCTGGCCGATGTTGTCGATGTCGTTGGTGACGCGGCTGAGGACCTCGCCTCGCGTCTGCCTGTCGAAGTACGACAGCGGCAGCCGGGAGAGCTTCGCCTCGACCTGCTCCCGCAGCCGGAAGACGGTGCGGTTGATCGCGCGCACCGACAGCCGCCCGCTGGCGAGCATCATCAGCCCCGCCACCGCGTACACCGCGATCACCAGCAGCAGCACCTGGCTGAGCGCGCCGAAGTCGATGCCCTGACCCGGGGTGAAGTCCGTACCGGAGAGCATGTCGGCCACGCCGGTGTCGCCCTCGGAGCGCATCCGGTCCAGCACCTGCTCGCGGCTGACGCCGTCCGGCAGCCGCTTGCCGATGAAGCCGGCGAAGATCAGGTCGGTGGCCTCGCCGAGTATCTTCGGGCCGAGCACGCTGAAACCGACACCGAGCAGCCCGAAGGCCACCATGCCGATGAGCGTGGCCCGTTCGGGACTGAACTGCCCAACCAGCCGTTTCGCGGAGCCGCGGAAGTCGGCCGATCGGCGGGGCGGTGCGCCGCCGCCCAGCATGCGGGCCGGACCACTCACGCTGCGGCCTCCTCTTCTGTCAGCTGGGAGAGCACGATCTCCCGGTACGTCTCGTTGTCTTCCATCAGCTCGTGGTGCCGCCCCGATCCGACGACGCGGCCCTCGTCGAGCACGAGGATCCGGTCGGCGTCACGGATGGTGGAGACCCGCTGGGCGACGATGAGGACCGTCGCGTCGGCGGTGCGGCGGGTGAGGGCCGCGCGCAGCGCCGCGTCGGTCGCGTAGTCGAGCGCGGAGAAGGAGTCGTCGAACAGGTAGATCTGCGGGCTGTGGACCAGCACCCTTGCTATCGCGAGCCGTTGGCGCTGACCGCCCGAGACGTTGTTGCCGCCCTGGCCGATCGGCGCGTACAGCCCGCCGTCCATCGCGGCCACGAACTCCTCGGCCTGCGCGGTCTCCAGGGCCTCCCACAGCTCGTCGTCGGTGGCGTCGGGCCGTCCGTAGCGCAGGTTCGACGCGACCGTGCCGGAGAAGAGATAAGGGTGCTGCGGCACGAGGCCCACCGTGCGGGCAAGCAGAGCCGGTTCGAGCGTCCTCACGTCCTCGCCGCCGACGAGCACGGCGCCCTCCGTGGCGTCGAACAGCCGCGGCAGCAGCCCCAGAAGCGTCGACTTGCCGCTGCCCGTCGAGCCGATCACCGCCGTGGTCTCGCCGGGCCGCGCGAGCAGATCGACGTCCGCGAGCACCGGGGCCTCGGCGCCCGGGTAGCGGAAGCCGGCCCGGCGCAGCTCCAGCACGCCGCCCCCGCGCCCGCCGTCTCCGGGCACTCCGCGCAGCGTCCGCACGGGCTCGTCGGGAGGGACCACGCTCGACGAGGTGTCCAGCACCTCGGTGATGCGGTCGGCGCACACCTCCGCGCGCGGGATCAGCATGAACATGAAGGTGGCCATCATCACCGACATCACGATCTGCATCAGGTACGACAGGAAGGCCGTGAGCGCGCCGATCTGCATGCCTCCGCTGTCGACACGGTGGGCGCCGAACCACACCACCACGACGCTGGAGACGTTCACGACCGTCATGACCACCGGGAACATCAGCGCCATCAGCCGCCCGGCGCCGAGCTGCACAGCGGTCAGCCCGCTGTTGTGCTCGTGGAAGCGCTGCTGCTCGTAGTCGTCCTTGACGAAGGCACGTATGACGCGGATGCCGCCGATCTGCTCCCGCAGCACCCTGTTCACGCCGTCGAGGCGCCGCTGCATGGTGCGGAACAGGGGCCGCAGCCTCCGCACGATCAGGCCGACCAGCACGGCCAGCACCGGCACCACGCCCAGCAGCACCGAGGAGAGCGGGACGTCCTGCCCGAGGGCCATCACGATGCCGCCGACGCACATGATCGGCGCCGAGACCATGATCGTGAAGGTCATCAGCACCAGCATCTGCACCTGCTGGACGTCGTTCGTGGTGCGGGTGATCAGCGACGGGGCGCCGAAGCGGCTCACCTCGCGCGCGGAGAAGGTCTGCACGCGGTCGAAGACCCGTGCCCTGATGTCCCGGCCGGCCGCCGCGGCGGTGCGCGCCGCGAGGAGCACCGCGCCGATGTTGCACACCACCTGTGCGAGGGAGACGCCGAGCATGAGCCCGCCGTGGCCGAGGATGTAGCCGGTGTCGCCGCGGACGACGCCTTTGTCGATGATGTCGGCGTTGAGCGTGGGCAGATAGAGCGTCGCCGACGTCTGCACCAGCTGGAGCAGTACGAGGACGGTGACCGGGCGCCGGTAAGGGCGCAGATGTTCGCGGAGCAGGCGGATCAGCACAAAGGTCCCCCGTGCGGAAAGAAAGCTGTGCGGCTCGGCCGCGGGCGTGACGGCGCCGAGCGGTGAAGAGTACGAGCGGTGAAGAGTACGAGTGGCGGGGCGGTACGACGTGGGCGGTCGGTTGACACTACTTCGCAGGCGACTGCCGTGTATTCCTATTTTCGAGCGGTCACGTCATGCGGACCCCCAACTCCGGGCAAAGATCGCTGTGATCGCTGCGGGCTGAATCCGCCCGATCCGGACACCTTCCGCCGCGGAAACCGCACGCTCGCCGGCTGTTCGGCGCTTGTTCGCGCCGCCTTCCGGCCGGTGGCCGCCGCCCGCCGCCTTCCGCCCGCCGCCCGCCGCCTTCCGCGACTCCGCCCGGGTCAGGCGCCGAAGGCCCCCGGATGTGTCTCCTCGCGCACGGTCACGTACTGCTGCCGCACCGCCTGCCCCGCGGCGAGGCTCTCGCCCGGGTCGAAGACCTCGCACTCCGCCGTAGGCCAACGCGGCGGCTGCGCAGCGCCGTTGAGCGCCCACGCCGCCTGCCTCGCCGCGCCGATCGCGGTGTAGTCGGCGGGACGGGGCACCACCACCTGCGTGCCGAACAGCGCCGGAGCCGCCGCCTGCACGGCGGGCAGATTCGCGGCAGGGCCCAGCAGGAAGAGTCTTCGCACCTGCACGCCCCGGCCGCGCAGCACGTCCAGCGCGTCGGCCAGCCCGCAGAGCATCCCCTCGACGGCCGCGCGCGCCAGATGCTCGGGTTTCATGCTCTCGCGCCGCATACCGTGCAGGGAGCCCGCGGTGTGCGGCAGGTTCGGGGTCTGCTCGCCCTCCAGATACGGCAGCAGCACCATTCCGTACGCGCCCGGAGTCGAGCGCTGTGCCAGTTCCGAGAGCCCCTTGACGTCGGTCCCCAGCATCTCGGCCGCGCCGCGCAGCACCCTCGTCGCGTTGAGGGTGCGTACCGCGGGCATGTGCATCCCGGTGGCGTCGGCGTACGAAGTGATCGTCCCGCTCGGGTCGTTGAGCGCCTCGTGGTGCACCGCGCACACGGAACCGGAGGCTCCGAGCGACATCACGGCGTCCCCGACGTCGACGCCCAGCCCGAAGGCCGCGGCCATCGTCTCGCCCGTACCGGCGGAGATCAGCAGACCCTCGGGCGTACGACCGGCGGGCTCCGCGGGGCCGATCACCTCGGGCAGTGCGACCTGGTGGCCGAGGGCGAGTTCGGCGAGGTCGGGGCGGTAGGTCTCCAGCGCCGCCGACCAGTAGCCCGTGCCGGACGCCTCACCACGGTCCGTCGTACGCCGCGCGGGCCGTGCCATCAGCTGCCACACCAGCCAGTCGTGGGGCTGGAGCACCTCGGCGACGGACGCCGCGGCCTGTGGCTCGGCGCGTGCCAGCCAGCGCAGCTTGGAGACGGGATGCCCGGCCTCCGGCACCGTGCCGACGGCCTCCGCCCACGCGTGCCGGCCGCCGAGCGCGTCGACCAGGTCGGCGGCGGCGGGCTGTATGCGCCGGTCGTTGCCGAGCAGCGCCGACCGTACGGGGTTGCCCGCGGAGTCGAGCGCTATCAGCCCCTGCTGCTGAGCGGCCACCCCGATGGCCTCGACGTCGGAGAACTGGCCCGAACTCGCGGCCTTGCCCAGTGACATGAGCCACGACTGCGGATCGTCTCGCTCCGCCGGATGATCGGCATGACCGTGCTTGACGACGGCGCCCGAATCGGCGTCGCAGACGACGATGCGCGTGTACTCCGCGGAGCTCTCCAGGCCGGCGACTATCCCCATGGCGCGAATGATGCCCTACGCTCCGTGGCGGCCCGATGCCGCCCTCGCCCTTCACCGCCCCTCGCGGGCGGGCCCATACCGGTCCCGGCCTGCCCGGCGGCCCCGCTCGTACGGGCGGGCACCTCCCGCGGATCAGGGGGAGCGGCCTAGCTTGGTGTGGTGGACATCTGTGTGAGCAACCCGCTGCGTCAGTGCACCCTGGACGAGCTGCGCCGCCGTACGAGCGCCAAGTGGCGCGTACACCCCGGCGACGTGCTGCCGATGTGGATCGCCGAGATGGACGTACCGCTGGCCGCTCCGGTCGCCGAGGCGCTGCACGCGGCGATCGACGCCGGAGACACCGGCTACGCCATGGGCGACGTCTACACCGAGGCCCTGGACGGATTCGCCGGACGCCACTGGGGCTGGAGAGTGCGACCCGAGCGTGCGGCGATCGTGCCCGATGTGATGGCCGGGGTGGTCGAGATCCTCAAGCTGATCACCTCGCCCGGGGACGCCGTCGTCGTCAACTCGCCCGTCTATCCGCCCTTTTACGAGTTCGTCTCGCACATGGGCCGCCGAGTGGTCGAGGCGCCGCTCACCGAGGAGGGCCGGATCGACCTGGACACCCTCGCCGAGGCCTTCCGCACGGGCGCGGGCAGCGGCGACGCCCGGGGACCAGGGGCCGGAAAGGCCGCGGCGGACGGCAGGGGCGCGGCCGCCTATCTGCTGTGCAGCCCCCACAACCCGACCGGCACCGTGCACACCGCCGCGGAACTGGCCGCGGTAACCGAACTGGCCGGCCAATGCGGCGTTCGCGTCGTCGCCGACGAGATCCACGCACCGCTCGCGCTTCCCGGCGCCCGTCACACCCCGTATCTGTCGGTGCCCGGCACCGAGCGCGCCTTCTCCCTGATGTCGGCCTCCAAGGCGTGGAACCTGGCAGGGCTGAAGGCGGCCATGGCCGTCGCCGGAGCCGACGCCGCGGACGAACTGTCCCGGATGCCGGAGGAGGTCAGCCACGGGCCCAGCCACCTGGGCGTCATCGGGCACGTGGCGGCGCTGCGGCACGGCGACGCATGGCTGGAGGCGCTGCTCGCGGGCCTCGACGAGAACCGCAGGCTCCTCTCCAAGCTGCTGGAACGCCATCTTCCGGAGGTGGGCTACGGCTCGCACGAGGGCACCTTCCTCGCCTGGCTCGACTGCCGCGGGCTGGGCCTGGGCGACGACCCGGCGGCGGCCTTCCTGGAACGGGGCCGCGTCGCCCTGATCCCCGGACCGGCCTTCGGCACGGGCGGCGCGGGCCACGCGAGGCTCAACATCGGTACGTCGCCGGAGATCCTGGAGGAGGCGGTACGGCGGATGGCCGCCGCCGTCTGACCGGACCGGCGCCGGGCCCGTCGCCCGGGGTGCGCGGGACGGCCGGTCGCCCCGACGGACGGGAATCTCCCCGCACGGACGGGCCCCCTCGCACGGACGGGACCTCCCGCACCGAGCCCTCAAGGCCGGTGCGGGAAGCCCCGCCACACCCCGTTCGCCCCCGTTCAGCGCCGCGGTCTCAGCAACGCTTCGACGACGCCGCGTTGTTGGGCACCGGGTCGCCCGCCTTGCGCACCGAACCGACGCCCGCGGTGCACTCGGACACCGTGTCCGTGCCGTGCGACCAGAACTCCTGCCGCGTGGTGTTCGTCCAGGCCCTGGTGCCGAGCACCTCGTCCTGCGAGTAGCTGTAGACGGCCGCCGTCACGTCGTAGTCCCCCGCGGTCTTGCGGAAGCTCTCCCAGACCCACACGTAGCCGTAGTTCTCCTTGCAGTCGGGCGAGTAGAACTGCTTGACCGAGGCGATGGTGACGCCGCTGCGCTTGACGTACCCGGTGGTGCCGATCTGGTACGCGTCGTCGCACACCCCGGCGGCCTCCGCGAGCCTGCTGTTCGGATTGCCCTCGGCCGAGGGCGCGGTGGACTTGGCGGCGCTCCGCTCGGACGGCTTGGGCGCGGGCCCACTGCCGGCGTAGGCGGCTCCCGCCGGGACCGCCAGCATGGCGCAAGTCAGCGCCGCCACCGCGGTCTTGGCATAGCGAATACGCATTGTTCCCCCTCAAACGCTGTAAAGCATGACTGTTCTGACAGACGAATCTTGTGGGCTATTGCCCGGAAGATTCCGACATCGGTAAAGACACCCGACACAGCCGAGGGGTTGTACGGAACTCGCGGGCCGCGGGCAGCCGTCGACGTCCCGCCCCGCTCCACGAGGGGCGCGGGGCAGGACGTCTATGCACGTCGCCGCGTACCGGACGGCCCCGACTCGCCCCGTTCAGGCCGCGGTACGCAGGTCCGCCAGGACCAGGTCGCGCATCTCCTTCGGCGCCACACCCAGCCGCTGGAACATTCCCTGCGAGATCTTGTCGTCGCCGCGCAGCAGCGCCAGCACCACGTGCTCCACCCCGATGTGGCGGTCCTTGCGCGCGACCGCCTCGCGCAGCGACAGCTCCAGCGTCTTCTTCGCCCGTCCCGTGAAGGGGATGTGCCTCGAAGGTCCGGGCAGTTCGCCCGTCCCGCCGGAGCCGCCGTCGCCGCGCGCCCCGCTCTCCCGCCGCCGGAGCCTCCCGAGGCGGCGCCTGCGCGGTGCGCTCTCCCCGGGATCGCTCACCGGGGTGTCCAACGCACCGTCCCCGAAGGCGTTTTCGGCACGCCGCCGGATCTCCTCCAGGTCGATCCCGAAGGCCTTGAGCGCCTCCGCGTCCTCCGGACCCAGCGCGTCGCCGTCCGCGCCGCCCACCACGCTCGACACCGCGGCGCGACAGGTCTCCGCGCTGACCCCGAGCCGTACGAGCGTCGAGACCCCCGGCTGCTCCGGCAGGCGCAGCGCGGAGAGCAGAAGGTGCTCGGTGCCGATCCAGTCGTGACCGAGGCTCCGCGCCTCCTCCTGCGCTCCGATGACGACCTCGCGTGCCGGCCGGCTGAAACGTTCGAACATCGCCGCCTACCTCCTCGCGTGCTTCTTGTGTACGGCCTGCCTGCTCACGCCGAGCGCGGCCCCGATCTCGTCCCAGGACCAGCCCTGGGCGCGGGCGCTGTCGACCTGCAACGCCTCCAGGCGCTCGGTCAGCCGCCGCAGCGCGGCGACGGCCCGCAGTCCTACGCGGGGATCGCTGTGCAGGGCGGCCTCGGCTGTGTCCACTGCTTCTCTTGCTTCCGATGCGGCCATGCTGTCAACTTAGGATGACACGACGGAGCTTGTCAACCATCATTGACAAGAGGGGCTGACGAGAGCGTCGCCTGCGAAGGACCGGGGGAGGGGAACTGCCGGGCGCCGCAAGGTCTTTGCGTACGTGTCGGTGCCGGGGCGGGGGCCAGGACCGAACCGGAACGGCCCGTCACGCCGGAGGAGAGATCACCGGAGGAGGCCGGAGGAATCAGAGAGAGAACTGGCGCCCCGGACGGTCGCCGGGGCGCTGCCGCGGAGCCGGTGACCCGACCCTGCGTCCGTGCTCGGTGGGGCGGGTGGGACTCGAACCCACGGCCGACGGATTATGAGTCCGCTGCTCTAACCGGCTGAGCTACCGCCCCGTTCGCCGGGCCACGCACATCTGTGCGCGCCGCGTCTGCCGCAGCATAGCTGCTCATACGATCTCCCGCCCCTGCCGGGTGGGGCCGTACGGGAGGGAGGACTCCGGGCACCCGGTGATCGGTTCCCGAGTGCCCCGACGGACTTGCCCGGCAAAGAAAAAGAGCCCCGGGGAGGGCTCTTTCGGTTGCTCCCGCGACTGGACTCGAACCAGTAACCTGCCGGTTAACAGCCGGCTGCTCTGCCGATTGAGCTACACGGGAATGCGCTGCTCGGACGGGCCCACTTGCCACGGACCGCGTTCCCTCGCCGCGCGCATACATTAGCGCATGCCAGCGGGTACTCCGAAATCGGTATCGGTGCGGGCCCGTGCCCGGGGAAGACCGGGGAACAGCAGAGAGTCCGAGAGAGTTCCGAGAGTCCCGAGAGATCCGAGAGAAGGGTGGAGCCATGCGCTACCGGCTCACGTTCGTCGCTGGACTGGCCGTCGGGTACGTGTTCGGTACGCGTGCCGGCCGCGAGCGCTACGAGCGGCTGCGGCAGACGGCACAGCGGCTGTCCGAGAACCCCGCCGTACGCAACGCCGCGGAGAGCGCAGCGCAGACCGGCCGTGAAGCCGCCTCGAAGGCGGCGGGAGTCGTGACGGAGAAGGTCGGGCACCGGCTGCCGGAGTCGGTCAACGAGCGGGTGCGCGCGCTCCGCGACCACCGCACACCCATGGACGACGACTGGGGCAGCGGCAGCAAGTAGCCCCGCACGACGGGCAGTTCCGCGGCCGGACCGCCTGCACGGGACGCGCCCCGCAACGCAGCGCGATCCCGTACGCAAAGCGATCCCCGCGTCGGGCGGTCCCGTACGAGCGGCCACGACGGCGGGCGGACCGGAACAGCCTCCGGTCCGCCCGCCGTCGGCGTGCGCGGTGCTCCCGTCCGCTCTCCCTCGCCCGGTCTCGTCAGGCGCCGGGGAGCGGACGCACCAGTCCCGGATCCAGCAGCGGCGCCATCAGGTCGCCGTGGCGCTCCAGTCGCAGGGACAGCTGGTCGGCGAGGAAGACGAGTTCGTCCGCGGTCCTCGCCGCGCTCAGCTCGTCCCAGGTGAGCGGAGTGGAGACGGTGGGACGCTGCTTGGCGCGGAGGGTGTAGGGGGCGGCGGTCGTCTTGAAGGCCGCGTTCTGCGAGTGGTCGACGAAGACCTTGCCGGGGCGCAGCGCCTTCGCCATTCTGCTCAGCGCCAGTTCGGGCATGGCGGCCTCTGCCTCCAGGGCGGCCTTCTTCGCGTACGCGGAGGCCGCCGACGACGAGGTGACCTCGATGGGCGCCAGCAGATGCAGCCCCTTGCCGCCCGAGGTCTTGGGGAGCACAGTGATGTCGTCGTACGCCAGTCGCTCGCGCAGCCACAGGGCGACGGTGCGGCACTCGAGAATGCCGGCCCCGGGTCCGGGGTCGAGATCGAAGACGAGCCGGTCCGCCCGCGCCTCGTGCTCCACGCGCCACTGAGGGGTGTGCAGCTCCAGGCCGGCGAGGTTCGCCGCCCACACGAGAGTGGCGAGGTCCTGGATCAGCACCTGCCGCAGCGGCGTGCTGCTGATCTCGGTGATCTCGTGGACGGTCACCCAGCCGGGGGCGCCGGGCGGCACGTTCTTGGCGAAGAAGGCTGTGGCGTCCACGCCGTCGGGATACCGCAGGAAGGAGACGGGGCGTCCCCGCAGGTGCGGGAGGAGCGCCTCGGCGACGGTCACGTAATAGTGGAGTGCCTCACCCTTGGTGAATCCGGTGGCCGGATAGAGCACCTTGTCGAGATTGCTGAGAGCGAGACGGCGGCCCTCGACCTCCGTGTACGGCATACCCTGAGAGTCCCATAGAAGGGACGAACCATGCGATCCATCTGGAAAGGGTCCATTTCCTTCGGGCTGGTCTCCATACCGATCAAGGTGGTTTCGGCCACCGAGAGCCATAGTGTCTCCTTCCACCAGATCCACACCGCGGACGGCGGCCGCATCCGCTATCGCAAGGTCTGCGAGCTGGAGGAGCTGGAGGTGCCGCGGGAGGAGATCGGCAAGGGGTTCGAGACCGGCGACGGGACCACCGTGCAGCTGACCGACGCCGACCTGGCCGCGCTGCCCCTGCCGACCGCCAAGACGGTGGAGATCCTCGGCTTCGTCCCCGCCGAGGAAGTGGACCCCATCCAGCTCGACCGCTCGTACTACCTGGCCGGGGACGGCCGCTCCGCGACCAAGCCGTACGCACTGCTCCGGGAGGCGCTCAAGCGCTCCGGGAAGGTGGCCGTCGGCAAGCTGGCGATGCGGGGACGGGAGAGCCTCGGACTGCTCCGCGTCTACGAGGACGTGCTGGCCCTGCACACGATGCTGTGGCCGGAGGAGATCCGTTCCCCGAGCGCTGTCGCGCCCGAGGAGGACGTCACGATCCGCGATGCCGAGCTGGATCTCGCGGACACCCTGATGGAGACGCTGGGGGACCTGGACTGGTCGGAGCTGCACGACGAGTACAGGGCGGCCGTGGAGGAGCTGGTCACCGCGAAGCTCGAAGGGGTCGACACCGGGGCGGCGGGCAGGGAGACGGCCGCGGCCTCCGGCAAGGGCCAGGTCGTGGACCTGATGTCCGTGCTGGAGAGCAGCGTGCAGGCCGCCAGGAAGTCGCGCGGCGAGGGGGGCGGGGCCGCCGCGTCCGGCGGGGGCGGCGGTGCGGCGGCCGACTCGGACGCCACCGTGCACGAGCTGTCGAGGCAGCGGGGCGCGAGGTCGAGGAAGGCGGGGGCGGGGGGCGGATCGGGTACGGCGAAGAAGGCCGCAGCGGCGAAGAAGACCGGCGGAGCGAAGAAGGCCGCCGCCTCGAAGAAAACGGGATCGAAGGCCGCGGCCCCGAAGAAGACGGCAGCCAAGAAGGCCGCATCGAAGAGGCAGCCGGCCGCCGCGAGCGGGGCTGCCAAGTCCGCCGCCAAGTCCGCCGCGAAGCCCGCGGCCAAGCCGGCGAAGAAGACGACCGCGGCGGCGAAGAGCGCCTCCGGTGCGAAGAAGACCGCCGCTGCGAAGAAGACCGCCCGCCCGCGGAAGACCGCCTAGCGCCCTGCGAGCCGCTTCGGCGCCCCGCTCCCCGTACCCCGCTCCTGTGCCGCACCGGTGTGCTCCCGGAACTCCGCAGCATTGTCGGCGCCGCGAGGGCGTGGCTAATCTGTTCGCGATGCCGACCAGTTGCCGGTATTTCGAACCGGCGGTAACGCGCGAAGACGCGAAGCGAGCAAGGGGAGGGCGGGGCACATGGGTCGTCTCGTGCCGGCCGTGACCAGGGCCCTGGACGTGCTGGAGCTCTTCCTCGACTGCGAAGAGACCCTCTCCGCCCCGGAGATCACCCGCAGGCTCCGGCTGCCCCGTACGACGGTGCACGAGCTGGTGACCACGCTCACCGCGCGCAGCTATCTGGAACAGCCGCCGGACCGGCCGGGACGCTACCGGCTCGGCGTCCGCGGCTACCAGCTGGGCAGCCGGTACGCCGAGCAGCTCGATCTGGCGGCCGAGGGGCACCGCGTGGCGCGCAGCGTCGCCGACACGTGCGACGAGACCGTGCACGTGGCGATCCTCGAAGGCCCCGACGTCATCTACATCGCGAAGGTCGACAGCACGCACGCGGTGCGCATGGTCTCCGCCGCCGGGCGCCGGCTGCCCGCCCACTGCACCGCCGTCGGCAAGATGCTGCTCGCGTCGCTCCCCGAGGAGGACCTGGAGGCGACGCTGGCGGCCGCAGGGCCGCTCACCGCGATGACGCCGGGCTCCATCACGTCGCCGGAGGAGCTGCGCAAGGCGCTGGCACGGATCCGCGAGCGCGGCGTCGCCGTGGAGCAGCAGGAGTCCAACCCGGATGTGAGCTGCGTGGCGGCGCCCGTACGGGATGCGAGCGGGAAGTCCGTTGCGGCGCTGAGCATTTCGGTGCCCACGGTCCGGTGGAGCGAGGAGCGCCGGGACGAGCTGGCGGACCTGGCGGTCAAGGGCGCGGCGGAGCTGTCGTGCCGGCTCGGGCACCGTTGACGCCCGCACGCGGGAGACGTACGCACGACAGCACGCGCACCCGTCCGCCGGACATGGCCCGTGGGCGAGGGGCGCGCAGACACCGGCCCGGAGACACCGGCCCCGAGAGCGGGTGCCCGGGCCTGCGGAGGAAGGGATGAGCGGCGTGCGGGAGAGGGCAGCGGCAGGGACAGAGGTGGCGGTGGCCGTACGGACACCGGCGTGGCTCGGCGAGGGCCCGACCTGGGACGGCGCACGTGAGCTGCTGATCTGGGTGGACATCCTCAACTCCCGTGTGCATACGTACGATCCGTCCCGCGGCGGCCGCACGGTCATGGCGACGGAACAGCACGTCGGCGCAGCGAAGCCCAGGGCGGGCGGCGGCCTCGTCGTCAACCTCCGTGACGGCATCGGCCTCTACGGCCCGGACGGCGGCTTCTCGTGGCTGCACCGCGAGGTCGTGCCCGGGCGCCGGGGCAACGACGCGGCCGTGGCTCCCGACGGCGCGCTGTGGGCGGGAACCATGGCGTACAACGAACTGGCGGGCGGAGGCGACCTCAAGCGCGTGACCGGCGACGGCTCCACGGTGACCGTGCTGCCGGACGTCACGGTCAGCAACGGCATCGGCTGGAGCCCCGACGGCTCGCTGATGTACTACAACGACACCCCGACCCGCCGGATCGACGTCTTCGACGTGCCTGCCGGGGACGGGAGTTCGGGTGCGGACGTCTCGGGGCGGCGGACGTTCGCGGAGATCGAGCAGGGCGCGGGCTACCCCGACGGGCTGACCGTCGACGCCGACGGCTGCGTCTGGGTCGCGCTGTGGGACGGCGCCGCCCTGCGCCGCTACACGCCGGACGGAAGGCTGGAGCGCACGATCGGCCTGCCCGTGCCGCGTCCGACGGCGTGCGCCTTCGGCGGCGCGGATCTGCGGGATCTGTATGTGACGACGGCGAGTGCGGGGGCCGACCCCTCGGCGTATCCGCTGGCCGGATCGCTGCTCGTGCTGCCCGGGGCCGAACAGGGGCTGCCGCAGGCGGCGTTCGCGGGCTGACGGAGCCGGAGGGGCCCGGCGCGTGGACACCGGGCGCGCCGACTCGGGCCTGGCGTCGGCGCCGGGGCCGGGACCATGCCCCGGCCTCCGGCGTCAGCCCCGCTTCGCGCCCTCTCCCTTCGTGCCTTCTCCCTTTGCGCCCCCGTCTCCCTTTGTGCCGGAGTCCTTCGCTCCTTCGTCCTTCTCGGCTGCGGTCTTCGCGCCCTCCTCGTCCGTGTCCTCTTCGCCGAGCATGCGCTGCAACAGGTCGCGCAGCAGCGTCCGTTCGAGAGGCGTGAGACCGGCCAGCGGCTCGCGGGCGAAGTCGAGGGCGGCGCGAAGCCGCCGGGCCAGATCCATGCCGTCGTCCGTGGCCGCGGCGAGCTTCACGCGCCGGTCCGCGGGATCGGGGCGGCGGACCGCGAGACCGCGCGACTCCAGGCGGTCCACTATCCCCGTCACGTTCGACGGCTCGCACTTCAGCGTCCGCGCGACCTGGCGCATCGGCGTCGGCTCGTGCGCCAGCAGGGCGAGCACGCGGGCCTGGGCGCCGGTCAGCGAATGATCGGCCGCCGCCAGCTCGTACTCCTCGTGATACCGGGCGACGACCGTGCCGATCAGCTCGACGACCTCGCGCGTGACGGGGTCGGGGTCCGGGGCGGGTCTGCGGGTGCTCGCGGGGGCGTCTGCGCGGGCACCGGCGGTGGTGTGGGGGGCCATGGGGGCAGTCTAGCTCTTTGCTTGACAACATGAAATATCAAGGTGCAGAGTTCTTTCAGTACATGAAACATATCCGTCGAGAGGCCCCCACATGAGCTCGCCCGAATCCCTCCCTTCGACAGGCCGCGAATGGCACCTCGTCTCCCGGCCCGAAGGCTGGCCCGTCCCAGGCGACTTCGCGCTGCGTGAAGCCCCCGTCGAGGCGCCCGGCGAGGGCGAGGTCCTGGTGCGGAACCTGTATCTGTCCGTCGACCCGTACATGCGCGGCCGGATGAACGATGTGAAGTCGTATGTCCCGCCCTTCAAGCTGGACGAGCCCATGACCGGCGGCGCCGTCGGCATAGTCGTCGCCTCGCAGGCCGAGGGGTTCGCCCCCGGCGACCATGTGCTCCACGACCTGGGCTGGCGGGAGTTCGCCAGGCTCCGTGCGAAGTACGCCACCAAGATCTCTCCCGAACTCGCCCCGCTCACCAGCTACTTGGGCGTGCTCGGCATGCCGGGCCTCACGGCGTACGCCGGCCTGCTGGAGGTGGCGTCGATGCAGAAGGACGACGCCGTCTTCGTCTCCGGCGCCGCCGGCGCCGTCGGCAGCCAGGTCGGGCAGATCGCGAAGCTCAAGGGCGCCTCGCGGGTGATCGGCAGCGCGGGCTCGGACGAGAAGGTCCGTCTGCTCACCGAGGAGTACGGGTTCGACGCCGCCTTCAACTACAAGTCGGGCTCTGTGACCGAGCAGTTGAAGGAGGCCGCGCCCTCCGGCATCGACGTCTACTTCGACAATGTCGGCGGGGATCATCTGGAGGCGGCCATCAACAGGCTCAACGTGCACGGCCGCGCCACGATCTGCGGCATGATCTCGCAGTACAACTCCACGGAGCCGCCCGCGGCGCCGCGGAATCTCGCCATGGTCATCGGCAAGCGGCTGCGTCTTCAGGGCATGCTCGTGATGGACCACCAGGACCTGATGCCGCAGTTCTTCGAAGAGGTCTCCGGCTGGGTCCGCTCGGGCGAGCTGAAGTACCGCGAGACGCTCGTCGAGGGCATCGAGCAGGCCGCGGACGCCTTCCTCGGGCTGCTCAAGGGGGAGAACACCGGCAAGATGATCGTCGGTCTCGCCGACTGACACCGGTCGCACGCGACCGGACGACCCACGTACAACAGGAGTCACACCGGGCCCAGTTCAAGCCCCGCCCACAGGGGTGCGGGACCCGGCAGACGCCATCCCTACAGGAGGATCCATCCATGTCCGTCCAGCCCGTCGACGTCAAGTACACCGCCGTGGCCACTGCTGAGAACGGCCGCGACGGCCGCGTCGCAAGCGACGACGGCCACATCGACGTCGTGGTCAACCCGCCGAAGGAGCTCGGCGGCAGCGGCGAAGGCACCAACCCGGAGCAGCTGTTCGCCGCCGGGTACAGCGCCTGCTTCCAGAGCGCGCTCGGAGTCGTGGCCCGCAAGGAGAAGGCCGACATCTCGGGGTCGACGGTGACGGCCCGGGTCGGCATAGGCAGCACCCCCGAGGGCGGCTTCGGCCTGACGGTCGCGCTGGAGGCGCACATACCCAACGTCGACGAGGCCACCGCCAAGGACCTGCTGGAAAAGGCCCACCAGGTCTGCCCGTACTCCAACGCCACCCGCGGCAACATCGAGGTCAGCCTCGGCACCGCCTGAGTCCGGCGCCGCCCCGCACGCGTGCGGGGAGTGCAGACGCGAGGGCCGCGCGGCGATGCCGTGCGGCCCTCGTCGTTCTCCAGTGCCGGCGAGCCGGGGCGCGGGCGCCCTCGGCGCTCCCAACCGGCGCTTCCGCGCCGCGCCTTGGGGCTTCCGCGCCGCGACCCGGCGCCACGAACCGACCCTTCGCTACGAGCCGATCCCGCGCTACGAACCGACCCTGCGCTTGTTCCACACGTCGAAGCCGACGGCCGCCAGCAGCACCAGCCCCTTGATGACCTGCTGGTAGTCGGTGCCGATGCCGACCAGCGACATGCCGTTGTTGAGAACGCCCAGCACCAGACCGCCGATCACCGCGCCGAGCACGGTGCCCACGCCGCCGCTCATCGAGGCGCCGCCGATGAACGCGGCGGCGATGGCCTCCAGTTCGAAGTTGATGCCCGCCTGCGGGGTGCCCGCGTTGAGGCGCGCCGCGTACACACAGCCGGCGAGAGCCGCGAGCAGCCCCATGTTCACGAACACCATGAAGGTGACCCGCTTGTCCTTGACGCCCGAGAGCTTTGCCGCGGCCTTGTTGCCGCCGAGCGCGTACACATGGCGTCCGACCACGGCGTTGCGCATCACGAAGCCCAGCCCGATCAGGAGCACACACATGATCAGCAGCACCACCGGCACACCGTGGTAGCTGGCCAGCGTCAGCGTGAAGGCCACCACGGCGGCCACGATCGCGGTGCACTTCAGCACCCAGAGGTTGAACGGCAGCACCTCCAGTTCGTACGCGGCCTGCCGGCGCCTGTCCCGCCACTCCTGCACGAGTACGAAGGCGATGACGACGAGCCCGATGACGAGCGTGGGGTTGTGGTACTGCGTGTAGGGACCCATCTCCGGGATGAAGCCCTGCGCGATCTCCTGGAAGCCCCTCGGGAAGGGCGCGATGGACTGGCCCTCCAGCAGGATCTGCGTACCGCCGCGGAAGAGCAGCATCCCCGCGAGCGTCACGATGAAGGAGGGGATGCCGACGTAGGCGATCCAGAAGCCCTGCCAGGCGCCGGCGGCGGCACCGATCAGCAGCGAGAGCACCAGAGCGAGCACCCATGGCATGTCGTGCTTGACCATCATCACCGCGGCGGCCGCGCCCACGAAGGCGGCCAGCGAACCGACGGACAGGTCGATATGGCCCGCGATGATGACGATCATCATGCCCATGGCCAGGATCAGGATGTAGCTGTTCTGCTGGACGATGTTGGAGACGTTGTTCGGCAGCAGCAGCGAGCCGTCGGTCCAGATCTGGAACAGCACGACGATGAGCGCGAGTGCGACGAGCATGCCGTACTGGCGCATGTTGTTGCGGACGGCGTCCAGCAGGAGCGCCCCCGCGGACGCGCCGCCGGAGTCCGGGCCCGGCTCCGGACCGGAGCCGGCAGGAGGCTGCGAAGTCCCGCCGGACTGAGTGGAGGTGTCTGTCGATGTCATGGTCGGCCCTCAGCTCTTGTCGCTCGCGCCGTCGGCGGGGTTGGTGGTGCCGGTCGTCGTGCCGGTGTCCAGGGATTCGGTCATGTGCCGCATCAGCAGCTCCTGCGTCGCTTCCTCACGCGTGACCTCGCCGGTGAGCCGTCCCGCCGACATGGTGTAGATGCGGTCGCACATGCCCAGCAGTTCGGGCAGTTCGGAGGAGATGAAGACGACGGCCTTGCCGTCCGCGGCGAGCTTGTCGATGACGGAGTAGATCTCGTACTTCGCGCCGACGTCGATGCCGCGCGTCGGCTCGTCGAGGATGAGCACCTCGGGCTCGGCGTGTATCCACTTGCTCAGCACGACCTTCTGCTGATTGCCGCCGCTGAGCCGCTGCACCTGCTCGTGGACCGTGGGCGCCTTGATGTTCATCGACTTGCGGAAGCGCTCGGCGACCCGCCGCTCCTCGTGCTCGTCGACGACGCCGCGCCGGGCGAGACCGCCGAGGGAGGCGAGGGAGATGTTCCGGTTGATGTCGTCGATGAGGTTGAGCCCGTAGGTCTTGCGGTCCTCGGTGACATATGCGATGCCGTGCGAGATCGCCTCCGGCACGGTACGGACGGAGACTTCACGCCCCGACACGGACACGGTGCCGCTCTCGTAGACACCGTAGGAACGCCCGAAGACGTTCATCGCCAGCTCGGTGCGCCCCGCGCCCATCAGCCCGGCGATGCCCAGGATCTCCCCGCGCCGCACCTCCAGCGAGACGTCGTCGACGACCTTGCGCTGATGGTCGATGGGATGGCGTACGGTCCAGCCGGACACCGCCATGGCGACCCGGCCCGCGTCCTCCCCCTCGTACGGGGTGCGCGGCGGGAAGCGCTGGTCAAGGTCGCGGCCCACCATCCCGCGGATGATGCGGTCCTCGGATATCTCCGGCTCGTCGTCCGGGTGTTCGCGCACCGTGAGCGTCTCGATCGTGCGGCCGTCGCGCAGGATCGTCACGGAGTCCGCGATGTGGCGGATCTCGTTCAGCTTGTGCGAGATGACGATGCAGGCGATGCCCTGGCCGCGCAGCTCCCGTATCAGCTCCAGCAGCTTGCGGCTGTCTTCGTCGTTGAGCGCGGCGGTCGGCTCGTCGAGGATCAGCAGCCGCACCTCCTTGGACAGCGCCTTCGCGATCTCCACCAGCTGCTGCTTGCCGACACCGATGTCGGCGATGCGCGTCTGCGGCTTGTCCGGCAGACCGACCCGCTTCAGCAGCGCGTCGGCACGCCGCAGGGTCTCTCCCCAGCTGATGACGCCGCGGGTGGCGTGCTCGTTGCCGAGGAAGATGTTCTCGGCGAGGGAGAGAAAGGGCACCAGGGCGAGTTCCTGGTGGATGATGACGATGCCGCGCTGCTCGCTCGCCCGTATGTCCTTGAAGGCGCAGGGCTCGCCGTCGAAGAGGATCTCGCCGTCGTAACTCCCGTGCGGATGCACGCCGCTGAGGACCTTCACCAGCGTCGACTTGCCCGCGCCGTTCTCGCCGCAGACCGCGTGGATCTCACCGGCGCGCACCGTGAGATTGACGTCCGACAGTGCCGTGACCCCGGGGAAGGTCTTGGTGATCCCGCGCATCTCCAGCACGTTGCCGCCCGTGTCGGCCGGCGCCGACTGCTCTGCCGGGGCCGTCACTTGAGCTGTCCAGCCGTGTAGTAGCCGTCGTCGACGAGCCGCTGGGTGTTGGACTTGTCGATGCTCACCGGCTTCAGCAGATACGAGGGGACGATCTTCTTGCCGTTGTCGTATGTCTTGGTGTCGTTGACCTCGGGCTTCTTGCCGGTCAGCACGGCGTCGCCCATCTGCACCGCCTGCTTGGCGAGTTTGCGGGTGTCCTTGTAGACGGTCTGTGTCTGCTGCCCGCGGATGATCGACTTCACCGACGCCAACTCGGCGTCCTGGCCCGTCACCACGGGGAACGGCTTGTCGCCCGTGCCGTATCCGGCGCTCTTCAGGGCGGAGAGGATGCCGATGGAGATGCCGTCGTACGGGGAGAGGACGGCGTCGACGTCGTCGGAGCCGTAGTTCTTGCTCAGCAGGTCGTCCATGCGCTTCTGCGCCGTGCCGCCGTCCCAGCGCAGCGTCGTCGCCTGGTTCATCTTCGTCTGCTTGCTGCGGACGTCGAGCTGCCCCTTCTTGATGTACGGGCGGAGCACTTTCATCGCGCCGTCCCAGAAGAACTTGGTGTTGTTGTCGTCCGGCGAGCCCGCGAACAGCTCGATGTTGAACTTCTCGTCCTTCTTCTCGTCGAGCTTCAGCTTGTCGACGATGTAGCCGCCCTGGAGCTCGCCGACGCGCTCGTTGTCGAACGAGGCGTAGTAGTCGACGTTCTTGGTGCCCAGCAGAAGCCGGTCGTAGGAGATGACGGGGATGTCGGCGTCCTTGGCCCGGCGCAGCACGTCGGTGAGGGCGGAGCCGTCGATGGCGGCGACGACGAGCAGCCGGTGCCCCTTGGCGATCATGTTCTCGATCTGGGCGACCTGGTTCTCGACCTTGTCGTCGCCGAACTGGAGGTCCGCCTTGTAGCCGGCGGCCTTGAACTGCCGTGCCATGTTCTTGCCGTCGGCTATCCACCGTTCCGAGGACTTGGTCGGCATGGCCAGTCCGATGGTGCCGCCCTTGCCCTTCTCGGCCTTGTAGCGGCTGCCGCCCTTCGCCTCCTGGCCGCAGGCGGCGAGCGAGGCGGTCAGCAGCGCGGCGGCGGCGACGGCTGCCACGGGTGCGGTGCGCCGCCCTCGTCGTGAACCGGCGGTCGTACGGGTGGGGATACGGATGGGGAAACGTGCGGGGATTCCCATGTGTCAGTTCCTCTCGGGGAGGGGGAAACGCTGGAGCGTGCCGGGCAGTCGTGAGCCCGGTGGAGACATTCCGCCGTCGGCGCCGAGCCGTGCGAGCAGATCGAGCGCGAGCCTGCCCCGGCGCACCCGTTCGCGGGCGGTGTCGAGGGTCAGGTCGCGCAGGTGAGCGCCGTACGGGTAGATGCCGGGGGCCTTGCTGAGCCCGAACTTGAGGTAGATCGGGGCGCCTCGCCTGATCAGTTCGGCGGCCTCGTACATCCGTACATAGCCGCCGAGGTCGTCGGGCGCCTCCAGATAGAAGTCCATCGGGGCGGCGCTGACGCGGCGTATCTCGGTGATCTGGGCGAGCGTCAGATCGGACGGGATGTTGAGCGAGTCGGCGCCCAGACGCTCGTGCACGCCGTACGCCGCCGGGTTGACCGGGCCGATGAGCGCGGAGACCTTCAGCGTGGTGTCCGCGGGCAGTTCACCGCTCGCGCGCAGCCGGTGCAGAGTCCACAGCACGCCCTCGTCGGCCACCAGCAGGCAGCGCACGCCCAGTTCGGCCGCGCGCAGCGCGTCCTCGACGCAGCCGGCGACCGCGTCGTGGCCGCGTGCGCGCAGACCCCCGCCGCCGGAGGCCGTACGGGTGGAGGCGCCGGTGTCCCACGTGCCTCGCGGGCCGGTGAACAGGCACAGCTCCACGTCGTGCCGGTCGCACTCGCCGGCCATCTCCGTGATCTGCGCGTCGGTCAGCATCCATACGCCGCTGCCCTGACTGACGCGGTGCACGGGCACTTCGAGGGAGGCCGCCTCCTTCAGCACGGTGGCGACCGCCTCGGGCCCCTCACAGGAGGGGACTTCGGTGCGCCAGGTGCCGCCGTCGGGAAAGGTGTGCGGTGAGGCGTCGGCCGGATCGGGGGCCGGGGCGCCCATGCCGAGGGACGCCAGAGCCTCGGCGCCGGGCAGTCGGTACGGTCCGCTGGGCGGGTCGGTGGATCGGATGCGCACGGTGCTCCTGATCGGTAGGGGCGGGAGGCGGGAAGGCCGTGGACGGGGCAGGGGCCGGGGGCTCGGGAACCGGAGGGCTCAAGAGCCGCAGGTTCCAGGGGACTTCGGCGTTCGAGCGCCGGAGGCACGGAGACACCGGTGGTTCACGGACCCTCCGGCACTCGGCGGCTCGGCGGCTCACGGACTCGGAGATCGGGGACTCACGGACTCAACGACGGCCTCAGCAGCACCTTTCCGACGGACGGATCGCCGCTGCCGACGAGAGCGACGGCCTCGCCGAAGCCTTCAAGCGGCAGCTCGTGGGTGATCAGCGGCGCGGGGTCGAGCAGTCCCGCACCGAAGGCCCGTACGGCGTACGACCAGGCCGCGGGCGGCGCCCCGAAGACCGAGCGGACCGTCAGCTGGCTCACCGACAGGTGCACGGGGTCGATGCCCTGCGCGCCCGCCTCGAACATCCCGGTGAGCACGACCCGGCCGCCGCGCCTCGCCAGCATGCACGCGTCGTGCGCTGTGCCCGGCGCCCCCGCGGTCTCCAGCACCAGGTCGTAGCCGCCTGCGCCGTCCCGGCCGCCCGAGCTGTCTGCGGCCTCGGGAGTACGGGCGTGCGTCGCGCCCATCGCCGTGGCCTGCTCCGCGCGCTGCGCCCGTGGATCGACGGCCAGCAGCTCCGCCGGAGAGTGCGCGGCGAGCAGCTGCACCGCGAGCATCCCCAGCGTCCCCGCCCCGAGCACGGCGACCCGCTCGCCCGCGCGGGGTCCGGCCGCGAGCACCGCCGCCGCCACGACCGCCGCGGGTTCCAGCAGCGCGGCGGCCCGCAAGTCGGCGCCGTCGGGGAGGAGATGCAGCAGCTGCGCGGGCAGTACGAGCCAGTCGGCGAAGGCGCCGGGCCGCGTGAAGCCCGTTTCGTCGTAGCCGCCGGTGCACAGGCTCGTCTCGCCCTCCCGGCAGCGGTCGCACCTCAGACAGGCACGGAACCCCTCGGCCACGGTGAGGCGTCCGAGCAGTCCGGGGTCGGCGCCCTCGCCCACGGCGTCGACGGTGCCCGCCCACTCGTGGCCCGGCGTCACCGGGTAACTGACGTAACCGGGGGCACGGGTGCCGTCGTAGACCTCACGGTCGCTGGCGCAGACACCGGCCGCGTGCACGGCGACCCGTACCTCGCCGCGGCCCGGCTGCGGCTGCGGCCCGGTGACCAGCCGGTGCTCGCCGGGCCTTTCGACCACGACGGAACGGGCGGACCCGGCCGACGGCACGGACCGCGCGGACCGTACGGGCTGCCCCTGCTCCTGCTCCCGCTCCTGCTCTTGCTGTCCGGGCTGCCGGGGCTGTGCGGGCCGGGCCGCCGCCGGGCCGCCCGCTCCGTCCGTCATGACGGCTCACCCCGACCGCCCGCCTGCCCGGCGGCTCGCCCGGCCCCCGGGTCGCGCTTCTCCCAGCCCTCGGCCCACAGATCGAACCGGGCCTGCTGCTGCGGGAGTTCGGCCGCCGCGTCGGTGTCCAGCTCCACGCCCAGACCGGGCGCGTCCGGCAGCTCGAAGCAACCGTCGACGACCTGCGGCGCCCCCCTCACGACCTTCTTGATCTCCGCGTCCGCGAAGTCGTTGAAGTGCTCCAGAATCTTGAAGTTCGGCGTGCAGCCCGCGAGTTGGAGCGAGGCCGAGGTCAGTACGGGCCCGCCCACGTTGTGCGGCGCGACCAGCGTGTAGTGCGTCTCCGCCGTGGCGGCCAGCTTGCGCGTCTCCAGGATGCCGCCGATGTGACCGACGTCGGGCTGGATGATGTCGGCGGACTGCGACTCGAAGATCTCCCTGAACTCGATGCGGTCGTGGATGCGTTCACCCGTCGCCACCGGCAGCTCGACCTTCCCCGCGACCTTCGCGAGCGCCTTGAGGTTCTCCGGCGGCACGGGCTCCTCCAGCCACGCCGGGGAGTACGGCGCCATCTCCCGGGCCAGCCGCACCGCTGTCGACGGACTGAACCGGCCGTGCATCTCCAGCATCAGCTCCGCGTCCGGCCCGATCGCGTCCCGTACGGCCTCGATGAGCGACACGGCGTACCGGGTGGCATCGTTGTCAAGCTCCAGGCGGCCGTTCCCGAACGGGTCGATCTTCAGGGCCCGGTAGCCGCTCGCGACCACCGCCTTCGCCGCGCTGTGGTACGCCTCCGGGGTGCGTTCCGTGGTGTACCAGCCGTTCGCGTACGCCTTGACCCGGTCGGTCACCTTCCCGCCCAGCAGCTGCCACACCGGTACGCCCAGCGCCTTGCCCTTGATGTCCCAACAGGCCGTCTCGACGCAGGCGATGCCGGACATCACGATCTCCCCGGCCCGCCCGAAGTCCCCGTACTTCATGCGCCGTACCAGGTCCTCGACCGCGAACGGGTCGGAGCCCGCGATGTGATTGGCCTCCGCCTCTCGCAGATATCCGAGCAGGGCGTCGGTGTGCCCGAGCATCCGCGTCTCGCCGACCCCGGTGAGGCCCTCGTCGGTGTGGACCTGAACGAATGTGAGATTGCGCCAGGGTGTGCCGACGACATGGGTAGTGATTCCGGTGATGCGCACGCCAAGGGCCCTTCACAAAGTTCGCTGTTCGAGATTTCGACGCATGTTCGAAATGCTGACGCGAAATGTATTGATGCCCCGCGAGCGGAGTCAATGGGTGGTGCCCGGCTTCTTCGTCCCGTACGTCCGCTCCCGTACCACCGGCTCGGCGCGCCCGCCGACGCATGCCCGAGCGGCGTCTACCCGGGACGCTTCCAGTACCGCGCCGTGATCCCGCGGTAGGCGAGCTCGGCCAGCTTCCGCTGTCCCGTCCTGCTCGGGTGGAACCAGTCCCAGCGGCTCAGTTCGGTCTTCGTGAAGCGGTAGCGGAAGACCGCGCCCCCGTCGTAGCGGCACCGCAGGTACCTCCCGCACTCCTCCTCCAGCGCCGAGTTGTACGCCAGCACGCGCTCATGGACCTGCTGCCGCCGCTCCCGGTCCGCGGGCGCGTCCGACTGCGGATCGCGCAGCATCGACTGGCAGATCCCCAGCCCCCAGACCCGCTTCGCCCACTTCTCGTTCCGGCCCTGGGCCCACAGCCGCTTGAGGTTGGGCACGCTCGCGACGTACACCTGCGTCTTGGGCCGCGCCTCATGCAGGGTGCGCAGCGCCGTGCGGAAGCCGGCGCGGAAGTCCGCCACCGACGTCATCTGCCCGGCGGTGGGCCGGCACGCGTCGTTCGCCCCCGCCAGCACGGTCACCAACTCGGGCCGCTTTCGCGCCGCGCGCTCCATCTGCCGGGGCAGGTCGGCCATCACGGATCCGCTGACGGCGAAGTTCCAGCTGTGCCGCGACGGGTGGTCGTCGACGAGCCGCTCGGCGATGCTCCGTACGGCCGAGTCCGTGCCGGTGACCCAGGAGACCCGTGCACAGTCCGCGAGCAGTGAACAGGCGTCGAAGCCCTGGGTGATGGAGTCGCCCACGGCCGCGACGGAGGCGGGACGCCGGTCCCAGGGAGGCGGCGGGGGAGAGGAGGGGCGCGAGGCGTCGGGCGGGCGCTCCCCGGTCATGCCCCCGCTTCCGAAGCCGAGCGCGGCGGCCAGAGCGAGTCCGCCGATGAGCAGAAGTGTCGCCACCGTGACCGCAACGGCCCGTCCACGACGCCTTATCCGGCCGCCGGTGCCCAGGCCTCCGGTCACGGGCCCGTGTCTCTGCGGCATCTGCCCCTCGTTCCCCGCTGTCGGTGCGACGGTATGTCACCGGCGGTCCGCCGGTGCGCGATAGCTTGGCCCCGTGCTCTCCTGCGAGTTTCGCATCGTGCCGAAGGGCAGGAAGCGTGTTCGGCGACAGCAAAATATTACACCGCGTCACCTCATGTCCCTTTCGGGGAGAATTGGCGCCAATGGTGTTTACTATTCGTAACCTCGGCGCTGATGAAGAAGTGACCGGTGGTGCAGGAAGTCAGGCGCTGACCCGGCGCGTGACCGGCAGGTAGTCGAGGCAGTCCGGCGGGACGCCCTCGAACCGCACTGGAGGTCCCGGTGACGACACGTGGAGTTCTGTACGTGCACTCCGCGCCCCGCGCGCTGTGCCCGCACGTCGAATGGGCAGTGGCAGGTGTCCTCGGCGCCCGCGTCAATCTCGACTGGATCAGACAGCCGGCCTCCCCGGGCACCTGGCGTGCGGAGTTCTCCTGGCAGGGCGACCCCGGGACCGCCTCCAAGCTCGCGTCCGCGCTGCGCGGCTGGCACCTGCTGCGCTTCGAGGTCACCGCCGAGCCCTGCTCCGCCGCCGAGGGCGAGCGCTACAGCTCGACGCCCGAGCTGGGGATCTTCCACGCCGTGACCGGGATGCACGGGGACATCCTCATCCCCGAGGACCGGCTGCGGGCCGCGGTCGGCCGCGCCTCGCGCGGCGAGAGCGAACTCGAGGCGGAGATCCAGAAGTTGCTCGGCAAGCCGTGGGACGACGAGCTGGAACCTTTCCGCTACGCGGGCGAGGGAGCCCCCGTGCGATGGCTCCACCAGGTCGTCTGAAGCTCCTCGACAGGCACCACTCCGGCCGCCTCACCGCCGCTCCTTCTGCCCCGCCCTCCGCGGGCCGCCACCGGCCGAGTCCCGTAGCCTGCCCCCATGTCTGAGCCGACTTCCGTGGCTGTCCTCGGCACCGGGATCATGGGTGCCCCGATGGCCCGCAACCTGTGCAGTGCCGGACTCGACGTGCGCGTGTGGAACCGCACCAGAGCCAAGGCGGAGCCCCTGGCAGAGGCCGGGGCCCGCGTCGCCGGCAGCCCGGGCGAGGCGGTGGAGGGCGCGGACGTCGTGCTGACGATGCTGCACGACGGGCCCGCGACGGCCGAGACCGTACGTGCCGCCGCACCCGGTCTGCGCTCCGGCGCGGTCTGGCTCCAGTGCACGACCGCGGGTCTCGAAGGGCTGGCGCAGCTCGCACCTCTCGCCCGCGAGCTGGGGCTCACCTTCGTCGACGCCCCCGTCCTGGGCACGCGGGCGCCCGCGGAGGCCGGGCAGCTGCTCGTACTGGCGGCGGGCCCCGAGCATGCGCGGGCGGAGGCCGCGCCCGTGCTGGAGGCCATCGGCTCCCGTACGGTCTGGGCCGGCGAGGAGCCGGGCGCGGCGACCCGGCTCAAACTGGTCTGCAACTCCTGGGTCCTGGCCGTCACCCACGGCACGGCGGAGGCGATGGCCCTCGCCGACGGACTGGGCGTCGACCCCCAGGACTTCCTCGACGCCGTCGAGGGCGGCAGCCTCGACATGGGCTATCTGCGGATCAAGGCCGGTGCGATCAGGTCCCGGGACTTCACCCCGAGCTTCGCCGTCGGCACCGCGGAGAAGGACGCACGGCTCATCATCGCCGCCGGCGAGGAGGCAGGCGTCCGCATGGACGTGGCGGCGGCGGGGGCAGAGCGCTTCCGGCGTGCCGCCGAACTGGGCCACGCGGACGAGGACATGGCGGCCTCGTACTACGCGAGCTTCCCCGAGAGCGGGGGCCCGGCGGGCTCCTGACCGCTCGGCGGACGTCGGTGGACGCACGCGAGACCTGACGCGGGAACGCGAGGAGGGGCAGCTCACGGGGAGCTGCCCCTCATGCGTGCGAGGCCGGACGGTACGGCTGCGTCAGACCGTACGGAAGGCCAGCACCACGTTGTGACCGCCGAAGCCGAAGGAGTTGTTCAGCGCGGCGATCGTGCCCTCGGGCAGCTCACGCGCCTCGCCTCCGACGATGTCGGCATCCGCCTCCGGGTCGAGGTTCTTCAGGTTGATCGTCGGCGGTGCCGTGCGGTGGTGCAGCGCGAGGATCGACGCGACGGTCTCGATGCCGCCCGCGCCGCCCAGCAGATGGCCCGTCATCGACTTCGTGGCGGAGATCGCCATGTGGTCGGTGTCGTCGCCGAACACCTTGCGCAGCGCCTTGAGTTCAGCGATGTCGCCGAGCGGCGTCGACGTGGCGTGCGCGTTGATGTGCATGACCTCGGCGGGCTTGAGGCCGGTCTGCGCGACGAGGTTCTCCAGCGCGAGCGCGATGCCGTTGCCGCTGGGCTCGGGCTGGGTGATGTGGTGGCTGTCGGCGGAGATGCCCTGGCCGACGGCCTCCGCGTAGACGCGCGCGCCGCGCTTCTTCGCGTGCTCCGCCGACTCCAGCACGATGACGCCCGCGCCCTCGCCCATGACGAAGCCGTTGCGGTCGCTGTCGTACGGACGTGACGCGCCCTCAGGGTCGTCGTTGTCCTTCGACATCGCCATCATGTTGCCGAAGGCGGCGATGGGGAGGGGGTGTATGGCCGCCTCCGTGCCGCCGGCGACCACGACGTCCGCACGGCCGGTACGGATCATCTCCACCGCGTAGCCGATCGCCTCCGAACCGGAGGCGCAGGCGCTGACCGGCGTGTGCACACCGGCCCGCGCGTTGACCTCCAGGCCGACGTTCGCGCTGGGGCTGTTCGGCATCAGCATCGGCACCGTGTGCGGCGAGACGCGGCGTGCGCCCTTCTCCCGCAGGATGTCGTACTGCCCGAGCAGCGTGGTGACGCCGCCGATGCCGGAGGCGACGACCGCGCCGAGCCGATCCGGCGAGACGCTGGCGTCCTCACCGGCCTTGGCCGTGAAGCCCGCGTCCGCCCACGCCTCGCGGGTCGCGATCAGCGCGAACTGCGCCGAGCGGTCCAGCTTGCGCGCCTGCGGACGCGGAATGATCTCGGTGGGCTCCACCGCGATCTCGGCGGCGATGCGGACCGGCAGCTCTGCGGCCCAGTCGTGGCTGAGGAGGGCGACGCCGGAACGTCCGGCGACCAGACCCTCCCAGGTCGATGCGCTGTCGCCACCCAGCGGTGTGGTTGCGCCGATACCGGTGACGACCACGGAGTGTTGGGTCGTACTCACTGGATTCATGTCTCCACTGGTAGGGGGTGAGCCGTGCGGACCACCTCGCGCTTCCCCCGGTACGGGTCCCGGGGGAGCGGCGGATGGCGACAGACGCGTCGGCGCCGTCTCAGCTCTGGTGCTTGATGATGTACTCGGTCGCGTCGCCCACGGTCTTGAGGTCCTTCACGTCGTCGTCCGGGATCTTGACGCCGAAGCGCTCCTCGGCGGCGACGACCACCTCGACCATGGACAGCGAGTCGACGTCCAGGTCGTCGGTGAAGGACTTCTCCTGCTGGACGTCCTCGGTGGGAATCCCGGCGATCTCGTTCACGATCTCTGCGAGACCGGCGACGATCTCTTCCTGCGTGGCGGCCATCTCGGCGCTCCTTCGGTCTTCGTTCTGCTGCTGCGTATTTGCGAGTTGACTCTTACGAGGTCGCCACACGTTGCCGTACGACGCTGTACGGACTGTGTGGATCTTGACTAGGGGAGGGTAACTACCGTTGCCGCGTAGACGAGGCCCGCCCCGAAGCCGATGACGAGCGCGGTGTCACCGCTCTTCGCCCGTCCGGTCGCCAGCAGCCGCTCCATCGCGAGCGGGATGGAGGCGGCCGAGGTGTTGCCGGTGGTCTCCACGTCGCGGGCGACCGTGACGTGCTCCGGCAGTTTGAGGGTCTTCACCATCGAGTCGATGATCCGCATGTTGGCCTGGTGCGGGATGAAGACGTCCAGTTCCTCCGGGGTGATCCCGGCGGCGTCGAGGGCCTGCTGGGCCACCTTCGCCATCTCGTAGACGGCCCAGCGGAAGACCGCCTGGCCCTCCTGGCGGATCGCGGGGAACTTCTCCACGCCGCCCTCGCGGTAGGCGTCCCAGGGGACGGTCTGGCTGATGACGTCCGACTTGTCGCCCTCCGAGCCCCAGATGCTCGGGCCGATGCCGGGCTCCTCGGAGGGGCCGACGATGACGGCGCCGGCGCCGTCCCCGAAGAGGAACGCAGTGGAGCGGTCGGTGAGGTCGGTCAGGTCCGAGAGCCGCTCGGCGCCGACGACGAGCACGTACTCGGCGCTGCCCTCGGCGATCATGCCCTTGGCGAGCGTGAGGCCGTAACCGAAGCCCGCGCAGCCGGCGTTGATGTCGAACGCGGCGGCCTTGCCCGCGCCCATGCGGTCGGCGATCTCGGTGGCGATCGACGGCGTCTGCTTGAAGTGCGAGACCGTCGAGATGATCACGGCGCCCACCTGCTGCGGCGAGATGCCCGCGTCCGCGACGGCCTTGCCCGCCGCCTCCAGGGTCATCTCGGCGACCGTCTCGTCCGGGCCGGCCCAGTGGCGCGTCGCGATGCCCGAGCGGGAGCGGATCCACTCGTCCGAGGAGTCGATGTGCTTGAGGATCTCCTCGTTCGGCACGACCCGGATCGGGCGGTAGCCGCCCACGCCCAGGATGCGCGAGTACGGGGAACCCTTGGCGGGCTTGATCTTCGCGGTCATGCTCTCGAGCTCCTCTTGAGGCTCAGGCGGTCTGCGTGTGCTCGGCGATCAGCTCGCGCGCCGCGTCGAGATCGTCAGGGGTTTTCAGTGCCAGGGTGCGCACGCCGGGAAGGCCGCGCTTGGCCAGCCCGGTGAGGGTGCCGCCCGGGCAGACCTCGATGAGCGCCGTGACGCCCATCTTCTGGAACGTCTCGCTGCACAGGTCCCAGCGCACGGACGCCGAGATCTGGTCGACCAGCCGCCGCACGACCTGCTTGCCCTCGTCGACGGCGGCACCGTCCAGGTTGGACACGTAGGGCAGCACCGGGTCGTCGACCGTGACGCCCTCGACGGCGGCGGCGAGGACGTCGACTGCCGGGGCCATGTGGTGGGTGTGGAAGGCGCCCGCGACCTTCAGCGGGATGACGCGCGTCTTCTCCGGCTTGTCCTCGGAGAGCGTCGTGAGCTGCTCGGCCGTGCCCGCGGCGACGATCTGGCCGCCGCCGTTGACGTTGGCCGCCGCGAGGCCCAGCTTCTCCAAGTGGGCGACGACGGCCTCGGGTTCGCCGCCGACGACCGCGGACATCCCGGTGTCGGTGACGGCCGCGGCCTCGGCCATGGCGCGGCCGCGTGCCCGTACGAGCGTCATCGCGTCGGTCTCGGAGAGCACGCCCGCCGTGGCGGCGGCGGCCAGTTCGCCCACGCTGTGTCCGGCGACGGCGCCGGCCACCTCGGTCACGGACCGGCCGTCCAGCAGGGCGCCGGTCGAGACGAGGCTCGCGGCGACCAGCAGCGGCTGTGCCACGGCGGTGTCGCGGATCTCGTCCGCGTCGGCCTCGGTGCCGTAGCGCACGAGGTCCAGGCCGGTGGCGGCCGACCACTCCGCGAGCCTGTCGGCGACGCCGGGGAGTTCGAGCCAGGGGGTCAATAGGCCAGGCTTCTGCGCGCCTTGGCCGGGAGCTACGAGTACGAGCACTCTTTCACTCTCTCTTGTGGGAGGCCTTTCGCGCCGGTACGGAGCGGTACGAAGAACCGGAGGGCAAATTGTCGAGCCCCGACAAAGAGGCCCGATCCCGGCTAGGCCCCGTTCCCGAAGTCGCTGAGACGCCCCAGAATCAGCGCGATACGCAGTGTGAAGGCCGAGCGGACATCGGAGGGCGACCATCCGGTGACGTCTGTCACACGTCGCAGCCGGTAGCGCACGGTGTTGGGGTGTACGAACAACATCCGCGCCGCACCTTCGAGGCTGCTCGCCTGTTCCAGATAGACGCTCAGAGTCTCCAGCAGCGCGGAGCCCGCTTCCTCCAGCGGTCTGTAGATCTCCTCCACCAACAGCTCGCGCGCGGTGGGGTCGCCGGCCATCGCGCGCTCCGGCAGGAGATCGTCGGCGAGCACCGGACGGGGCGCGTCCTGCCAGGCCGCGCAGGCCCGCAGCCCGGCGGCGGCGGCCTGTGCCGAGCGGGTCGCCGAGAGGAGGTCGCCGACGATCGGTCCGGCGACGACCGGGCCGGGCGCGAAGGGCCCGATCAGGGACTTGGCGGCGCGCAGCGGATCGTCGCTGCCGCCGGCGACGACGACGAGACGGGCTCCCAACACGCCCGTGAGGACCTGGAGTTTGGCGTGCCGGGCGGCCCGCCGTATCGCCTCGACGGTCAGCTCGCTGTCGCCGTCCGGCGCGGTCCCGAGGACGACGCACACGTGCTCCGGCGAGTTCCAGCCGAGGGCGGCGGCGCGGGACACGGCGCCCTCGTCGGCCTCGCCCGACAGGACGGCGTTGACCACGAGCGACTCCAGCCGTGCGTCCCAGGCGCCGCGGGCCTCCGCGGCCTGTGCGTAGACCTGGGCGGTGGCGAAGGCGATCTCGCGGGCGTAGACGAGCAGCGCCTCACGCAGCACCGACTCGTCGCCCGGCGCCGCGACCTCGTCGATCGCCGCCTCGACGACCTCGATGGTGGTGCGCACCAGCTCGACGGTCTGGCGGAGCGTGATGGCGCGGGTCAGTTCGCGCGGTGCGGTGCCGAACACGTCCGTGCTGATGGCCTGCGGAGTCTCCGGGTGCCGGAACCACTCCGTGAACGCCGCGATCCCCGCCTGGGCGACGAGCCCGATCCAGGAGCGGTTCTCCGGCGGCATCGCCCTGTACCACGGCAGCTGCTCGTCCATGCGCGTGATCGCCGCCTGGGCGAGCTTGCCGGAGGACTGCTCCAGGCGCCGAAGGGTCGCTCCGTGCGGGTGCTCGGCGTGCTCCGGGCGCTCGTCGGGTGGTGGGTTCGCGGAAGGATCTGTGGATTCGGGCACGTGCCAAGCCTGCCTCATCGGACCGTACGCAGGGGGCCGGGGGGCGCTGCCGTAGGAGCCGGGGGGCGCTGCCGTACGGTCGCGCGGCGGATTACCGTGGCCCCATGCTTCAGGTTTGGCGGGGGACCGACCGGTACCGGGGCGGTGACGAGGCGGCGGGGATCGACACCCGGCACGCCTTCTCCTTCTCGGGCTTCTACGACCCGGACAACGTCGGCTTCGGGCAGCTCGTGGCCTGCAACGAGGAGCGGCTCGCACCCGGTGCGGGCTTCCCCGAACACCCGCACAGGGACGTCGAGATCGTGACCTGGGTGGTAGAGGGCGAGCTGGAGCACATCGACTCGACGGGCGGCAGCTCGCGCGTGCGTGCGGGCGATGTGCAGCGGATGGGCGCGGGACGAGGCGTGCGCCACATCGAACGCAACGGGGGCTCCGGGCCGCTGTGCTTCGTGCAGATGTGGCTGGTGCCCGGGGTCCGCGGCAGCGGCGCGGGCGACGGATACGAGCCCGAGTACGAGGTGGTGCACGGCATCGCCGACGGCACTCCCTTCGCGGTGCCGCGCACGGAGGCGGTGATGCATGTGCGGCGGCTAGGGGAGGGCGAGCGTACGGCGGTGCCCGATGCGGCGTGGGTGTACGTGCACGTCGTGCGGGGCGCCGCGGAGATCGGTTCGGGCGAAGGGGAGGCCGGCGGCGGTCCCGGTGGAGGCCCCGGTGGCGGGCCGGGTTCGGGCGAGCGGCTGGCCGCGGGCGACGCGGCCCGCATCACCGACGCCCGTGACCTGGAGGCGCGGGGCGCCGGGGGTCCGGTGGAGCTGCTGATGTGGGAGATGCACGCGGAGCCGGGTTACGGCTGACGGCAGTTGACGGCGGAAGGCGGCTGACGGCGGACGGTACCGGGGCGCGGTGCTGTGCCGCGGTGCCGGGATCCTCGGCGGGGCCCCTCGGCGGGGCCGGGCCGGGTCCGGGCCGTCAGCCGCGCAGTTCGGCGAGCACCGCGTCCGTGAACGGCGGCCAGGCGTCGATCGCCCACTGCCCGAAGTCGCGGTCGGTGAGGGCGACGCAGGCCGCCCCGGCGTCCGGGTCGACCCAGAGGAAGGTGCCCGACTGCCCGAAGTGGCCGTACGTACGCGGCGAGGACGAACTGCCCGTCCAGTGCGGGGACTTGCCGTCCCTGATCTCGAAGCCGAGCCCCCAGTCGTTGGGCGACTGGTTCCCGTAGCCCGGCAGTACGCCCTTGAGCCCGGGGAAGGCCACCGAGGTCGCCTCGTCCAGGGTCGCCGGGCTCAGCAGCCGCGGCGCGAGAAGTTCGGCGGCGAACGCGGCGAGGTCGTCCGCGGTGGAGACGCCGTCCTTGGCGGGCGAGCCGGGCAGCTCCGTCGAGTCCATGCCGAGCGGCTGGAGCACCGCCTCGTGCAGATACTGCGGGAACGGGATCTCGGTGACCTTGGCGATGTGGTCGCCGAGCGCCTCGAAGCCGGCGTTGGAGTACAGGCGGCGGGTGCCCGGCTCGGCCGTCGGCCGGTCCTCGTCGAAGGCCAGCCCGGAGGTGTGCGCGAGCAGGTGGCGGACGGTCGAACCCCGGGGCCCGGCGGGCTCGTCCAGCTCCACCGCGCCCTCCTCGACGGCGATGAGCGCCGCGTACGCCGTGAGCGGCTTGGTCACGGACGCGAGGGCGAAGCGTTCTCCGGTGCTGCCGTGAGCGGCGGAGAGCGCCGCTGTGCCGTCGTTACGCGAGACGACGGCGGCGGCAGCGGTCGGGACGGGCCAATCGTCGATCATCCGCAGGCTGTTCATGCCGCCGAGGGTAACGCGACCGCCAACCGGCCAGGATTTTGCGCTTGCTTGGAGTGCACTTCAAGTCCGTAGCGTTCACTTATGACCGTGACGGAGACGGAGACAGCGGACGAGGCAGTCGGACCAGTGGGAGCGGACGCGCCCCGGGCGTGCACTCCGCGCCTTCCGCATCCCAGGCCCGAGGGCCGGGACGACTACACCATCAGCGAGGTCGCCGCGATCTGCGGGCTGAGCGCGCACACCCTGCGCTGGTACGAGCGGATCGGGCTGATGCCGCACGTGGACCGGTCGCACACCGGGCAGCGGCGCTTCACCAACCGGGACCTGGACTGGCTGGATCTGGTGGCCAAGCTGCGGCTGACCGGCATGCCCGTGGCGGACATGGTGCGCTACGCCGAACTCGTACGCGCCGGTGAGCACACGTGCCCCGAGCGGCACGAACTGCTGGTGGCGACGCGCGAGGAAGTGCTGCGCCGCGTCGCCGAACTCCAGGAGACCCTCGCGGTGCTCGACTACAAGATCGGCATCTACGCGGCGTACCGGACGGAGGACAGGTCCGCGGCGGGCTGACGTCCGGAGCGGAGGGCCCGAGGGCGCAGCGGAGGGCCGGCGGGCGGAGCGGCGTGCGCGTCCTCGCGTCCTCGCGTCCTCGCGTCCGAACACGAACACCCCTGAGAAATACCGATGTCCGGAAGGAAGCAATGAGCTCCGAACAGCAGAACGCCGGGAAGATCGCCACAGCACGGCTCGGCGGCGCGAACGGCCCGGAAGTCGGTGTGCAGGGCCTGGGCTGCATGGGCATGAGCTTCGCCTACGGCCCGACCGACGCCGACGAGGCACGGGCGACCCTGGAGCGCGCCCTGGAGCTGGGAGTCACGCTCTACGACACGGCGGACGTCTACGGGGCGGGCGAGAACGAGAAGTTCATCGCGCCGTTCGTCGCCGCACACCGCGACGAGATCACCCTCGCCACGAAGTTCTCGCTGAGCCTCGACAGCTCGGACCCGGCCAAGCGCAGCATTCGCAACGACCGCCCCTACGTACGGCAGTGCGTCGAGGACAGTCTGCGCAGGCTCGGAGTCGACGAGATCGACCTCTACTACATGCACCGCCGGGATGTGAGCGTCCCCATCGAGGAGACCGCCGCCTCCATGGCCGAGCTGGTGCAGGAGGGCAAGGTCAGGCAACTCGGGCTGAGCGAGGTGACGGCACAGGAGCTGCGTGCCGCGCACGCGGTGCATCCGATCGCGGCGCTCCAGTCGGAGTGGTCGCTCTTCAGCCGCGACATCGAGAACAACGTGGTGGGCGCCGCTCGCGAACTGGGCGTGACCGTCGTCCCGTACTCGCCGCTGGGGCGCGGGTTCCTCACGGGCTCCTTCACCGACGCCGAGAAGGAGCTGACCGCCGACGACTTCCGCCGTCACCAGCCCCGCTACCACGGGGCGAACGCCGCCGCCAACGCCGCGCTGCTGGAGCCGGTCCGCCGGATCGCGGACGCGCACGGCGCGACGCCAGGGCAGATCGCGCTGGCGTGGGTGCAGCAGCGGTCGCGGGTGTGGGACGGGCTGACCGTCGTGCCCATCCCCGGCACCCGCAAGCGCTCCAGGGTGGAGGAGAACACCGCGGCGACGCGCATCGAACTCTCCGCGGACGAACTGGAGTTGCTGGAGCCCGTCGCGGGCCGGGTGACGGGGGACCGCTACGCCGACATGTCGTTCTCGTCCGCCGGACGGGAGTGACGGCGGGGCTGCGGCCGTAGGGCGGTACGTACGGGGCCGGGCGCGGTGGGGGTCGCGCCCGGCCCCGCGTGCGGGGGAGGGGTGGAGCGGGGGCGTGCGGGGCGTACGAGGTGTACGGGAGTGCTGCGCGGGGCGCACCGGGCGTGCGGGGTGTGCGGGGCGTACGAGGGAGACCGTCAGGCCGTCAGGTCGTGGCCCGTGTGCACGGATCGTCCGGCGACGGCGATGCGCACACCACCTCTCCGTACGAACCGAGCGTGATGGCCGCGAAGTTGGCGAGCGAAGCCGTTCCGGGGGCGAGATAGCCGGTGTGGCCGTCGGCGCGGGCCGAGGAGACGACGCGGGCGCCGAAGCCGCGGGAGACGGGGTCGGTGCCGTGCCCCAGCCCGGCGAACTCCACGTTCGGCACCCCGCCGATCCAGTCGCCGGAGTCGCGGGCGGCCCAGATCCTCACCGGCGTGCGCAGTTCGCGTACCGACTCCGCGTGCATGCCGGGAGAGCCGAAGACGATCAGGCCGGAGGCGTCGCGGCTCGTCAGCCGGGCCGCCGCCCTGCCGCAGACGACGGAGCCGTAGCTGTGGCACAGGACGGTGGGTGCGGGTGCTCCGGTGCGGGCGAGTCCGTGCAGGAAGCGTTGCAGCCGCGGTGCTCCGGCGGCGGCGAGACGGCTGGTGGCGGCGTCGGGGCCCAGCCCGACGGGTGTCGTATAGCCGCTCCAGGCGATGACGGCGGTACGCGTGCCCGGTGAGTCGGCCGCCATACGGGAGCGCAGCGACGCGGCCATGCCCGCCGGAGTCCCGTATTTCCCGGGGCCCTTGCGGTCGAAGGTGGCCAGATCGATGTCGGAGCCGGGCACGATCACGGCGGTGCGCTCGGCGTGGGCCAGGTCGCCGTACACCTCCGCGATCTGGCCGCGTCCTCGCGGGTCGAAGGCGAGGATCCGGCGCCCGTGTGCGAGGAGTCCGGCGCAGCGTGCCGCCCTGTCCCGTGCCAGCCGGCGGTCCTGCGGCGTACCGGACGGATCGGCGGCGCGTGCCCGCTGCCGCCGCTTCTCGGCGTGCAGGGCACGGCGGTTGGCGGCGTAGCGCAGTTCGGTCGGTGCGCCGTCGAGGTTGCCGACCACGAGCGGATGCCGCCGCGCGAGGAGCTGCTGCCGACCGTGGTCGAGGTCCGCGAAGAACGAGGCGATCCGGTCCGGTCCCGCCGCCGGGTCGGGGAGCGGGCGGCCGAGGGTGTCGTCGTCGGCGAGCCAGGAGGCCGTTCCCGGGGGCGGGCCGGTCACGGCCGTCTGCTTGGCGCCGGCTGCCCAGCCCGCGGTGCCCGCGACGACGACGGCCGCGAGTGCGGTGGCGGTGATTGCACGCGTCAGCCGGCGCTGGATTCCGGTCCGGTGCCGGATTCCGTTTCCGTGCCGGGTTCCGGTCCGGTGCTGTGCCGCGGTCCGGCGCCGGATCCCGTCCCCGTGCTGTGTTGCGGTCGCTCCGGTCCCGTGCTGTGTCCCGAGCCCGGTCGCGGCCCTCTGCTGTGTTCGGCGCCTCATCGCCGTACCCCCTCCGGCGGCTGCCGGAGGATCCGGCTCTCTGCCTGCCGGAAGGAGAGTGGGGCTGCGGTCGCCGCCGCCGCGTCACACCCCGGAGCCAACTCCCCTTTGATACCGGCGTATCGGCGCCTCCTACGGGGGGAGGAGAGGGGCGGCGGGGCATCCGCCGGAGGTCCTGCCGGTCACCTCGCCGGGCCCGGTCACCCTCCGCCGGGTCCGGTCACTCCGTGGGCCCGATCACCCCTCGCCGGGTGAGACCAGGCCCGACTCGTAGGCGAAGATCACCGCCTGGGCGCGGTCGCGCAGCCCGAGCTTGGTGAAGATGCGGCTCACATGGGTCTTGACGGTCTGTTCCGCGAGCACGAGCACTTCGGCGATCTCGGTGTTGGAACGGCCGCGTGCGATCAGCTCCAGCACCTCGGTCTCCCGTTCCGTCAGGCCGTTCAGCCGCAGGCCGTGCGTGGCGGAGGGCGCGCGGCGCTGCCTGGCGAAGTCGGCGATGAGGCGCCTGGTCACCGAGGGGGCGAGCAGCGCCTCGCCCTCCGCCACGATCCGTACGGCGGCGATGAGATCGGCGGGCGGCGCGTCCTTCAGCAGGAAGCCGCTGGCTCCGGCGCGCAGCGCCTCGTACACGTAGTCGTCGACGTCGAAGGTGGTCAGCATCAGCACCTTGGGGCGGTGCGCGCCGCCGTCCTCGGCACCCGGATCACCGCCGGGGCAGCGGCCGTTGCCGCCGGCGTCGCCCGTCCCGGTCCCGATTCCCGTCCCCGTCCCCGTCCCGGAGGCGGACCCGGACCCGGAGTCGGCGCCCGCACCCGAGCCCGCACCCGCACCCGAACCAGCACCCGGCCCTGGACCGAGCAGCCTCCTCGCGGCCTCCAGCCCGTCCATCTGCGGCATGCGTACGTCCATGAGCACCACGTCGGGGTGCGTGCGCCCGCACAGTTCGACGCCCTCCGCCCCGTCCGCCGCCTCGCCCACCACGTCGATGTCGGACTGGGCGGCGAGCAGCGCGGCGAAGCCCGCGCGCACCATGGCCTGGTCGTCGACGATGTTCACGCGGATCGTCATGAGGGCGCGGGGTCCTTCCCGGTCGGTGGCGCGGACAGCAGCGGTATGCGGGCGGCCACGCGGAAGCCTCCGTCGGGCAGGGGCCCGGTGTCGAGGGTGCCGCCGACGAGCCGGACCCGTTCGCGCATGCCCACGAGCCCGTGTCCGGTGCCGGCGGTCTCCAAGGGCGCGCTCGCGGGGCCCAGGGAGGGGCCGTTGACGACGAGGACGGTGATCGCGGTGAGGGGGCGCAGCGACGCCGGGGTCAGCGCGGAAGCGGCGGCGGGCGCCGGTCCGCTCACCGGCCGGTCCCGGTCCCGCCCGTCCTTCCCCGCCGCGCCCGTCACCGATACGTGTGTCACGGCGCCGGGCGCATGCCGTACGACGTTGGCGAGGGCCTCCTGGACGATCCGGTAGACGGACAGCTGCACCGCCTGCGGCAGCCCCGACAGCCCGGTCGCCACGGAGAGTTCGGTGGGCACGCCCGCCCGTACGGTCGCCTCCACCAGCTGCCCCAGCCGGTCCAGGCCGGGCTGCGGTGCCCGCTCGCCGTGCGCCTCCTCGCTGCGCAGCACACCGAGCAGCCGCCGCATCTCCGACAGCGACTCGCGCGCCGTCTCCGCGATGGATCCGAACTCCTCGCGCGCGCCCGACGGCAGCCCGTCCAGCCGGTAGGGCGCGCTGTCGGCCTGGACGGTGATCACCGACATGTGGTGAGCGACGACGTCGTGCAACTCCCTTGCGATGCGGGCGCGTTCCTCCAGCAGCGTGCGCCGGGCGCGTTCGGCCTCGCTGATCGTCTCCTGCTCGGCGAGCCGCCGCTGGGCGTCCTTCCGCTCCCGTACCGCGCCGACCAGCAGCAGCACGAGACCGCCGAGCACGGGCAGCAGCATGTTCGTCGGGTCGGTGCGGCTGTCTCCGATGACGCCGAGCACGGAGCAGACCAGAAGCGTGACCGCCCATACGGCGATGAGCGTGCTACGGCGTTCCCGTACGGCCAGCAGCAGGCACAGCACGATGTAGCCGAAGATCGCCGGGGGCGGCCAGGGCCAGATGCCCAGCCCGTCGGAGAGCGACGTGAACAGCAGCAGCAGAGCGCCGATCGTGTCCGCGACGATCACGACCCACCACGCCTGCAACGGGCGCGTCACCGCCAGCAGCAGCGGCCCGGCCTGCGCGAGCCCCAGTACGAAGGCGACCGGACCCGGAAGCCCGTACTCCTGGAGCACGGTGTCGGTGACCGGGACGAGCAGGGTGACGAGGCCGAAGACGAGCACGTAGGCCCAGCGGCGTCCGCGGCCCGTACCGCGCACGGGCGGCGGCGAACCGGCATACGCGGGCGTCGTCAGGGCCTTGCCGAACGCGCGCAGCGCACGCCGCGCGGTGAGCATGGGACCGGCCCACGGGGAGGCCGGATCCGGGGCTGCGGACGGCGGCCCCGGCGAGCCCGTCGATCCCTTCGGTCCCGGTGAGCCCATCGATCCGGGCGACCCCGGTGAGGCCCACGGCCCGGGCGGTCCCGGCCTGCTCGGCGGTTCAGAGGCTGGCGCGTTCATGGCCCGCTCAGGCTATGGCGCGGCCACCGTCCGCACGTCATACGGGAGTACCGGGTGGACCCCCTACGCCGGTAGGGCACCGGCCCGCCGGCCGCCGACCCGTCGGCCCGTGGGACACCGGACAGGCTCCGGACGGCGGCCGGGTCCCGGGCGACCGGTCCCGTACCGCCCCGCCCTCACAGCTCGGCCAGCAGGTCCGCCTTCTTCTTCGCGAACTCGTCGTCCGTCACCAGCCCCGCCTCACGCAACTCCCCCAGGTGTCTTATCCGTTCGGCGATGTCCGCCGGATCCGCGCGCCCGCCCGAGTGCCCGGAGCGCGACGCACGGGAGGACCCGGAGGCCCCGGGCAGGTCCGCGGGATCCGCGGCCCGTACGGCCTCCAGCACCGAGGCCGCGAACGGAAGCGACTCGTGGACCAGCCCGTAGCCGATGCCGAAGACGACCGACGCGGGGTCCTTGTCCGGCTCCCCGTTCTCCGGCGGCCGGCCCCCGCGCGGAGTCACCCGAAGATGGCCGCTCGCGAACTCCGGCGAGCGCCACTCGACGTCCTCCAGCTCGCTCACCGCGAAACTCTGGTCGCCCGCCTTCCACTTGCTGGACGAGGCGCCCGTCCAGAACCAGCGGAAGAAGACCGTGCTCCCGTCGAAGGAGGCCTTGCCGTCGTACGCCTTGAAGCTGTGCGGCGGCGGTGGCGCCGCGACGAGATGGTGCTCGGCGGGCTTGTCGGCGTCCGCGCCCAGCACGGCACGCAGCTCCGTCGCGTAGTAGTCGGCGAGGGTCTCGCGCTCGGCGGGCAGCACCAGCCGGTAGGGGTCGCTGCCGTCTTTCAGCTGCCCTGCCGCGGCTTCGAGCAGCGGGTCGGCGCCCTCGCGCGGCTCGGCGCGCAGCACCACGGTGCCGCGCTTGCCTCCGGGCGAGAGGTCGACGGTGCTCAGCGCCTCGTACGGAACGCGCCGCTCCCCGAGCACGTGGAAGAGCTTCGGTGTGCGGATCCCCCGTTCAAAGCGGATGAGCACGGAGTCGGCTTCGAACTCCCAGGTGGAGTGAATTCCAGCCAGTACGTCACCCATGAGGCCCATCGTATGCGCGAGCCGCCCGCTCGTCCCCCTCCTCGGCGCTACGCGCGTAATTGGCCGTCTTTACGGGGCATATGCGGCACGCGCCCTGGTCACGGCCCCGCGCCCCGGGGCCCTCCGCCGGGCGCCGGCGGTCCTCACACGGTCCTGGCGGAGTCGCCGAGGCACCCCGGATCGCTGCTCGCGCAGTTCACGGTGGCGTACGAACCGGTCGCGATCCCGGCGAAGTTGTCCAGGCTGCCGGTGCCCGGCACGTAGTAGCCGGTGTGCCCGACAGCGCCGCCCGCCGAGAGCCTGCGGGCGCCGAAGCCGGGGGACACGGGGTCGGCGCCGTGACCGAGGCCGCCCACCTCCATGTGCGGCACGTCGGCGATC
Organism: Streptomyces sp. HNM0575; assembly: GCF_012726265.1. Classification (GTDB taxonomy): domain Bacteria; phylum Actinomycetota; class Actinomycetes; order Streptomycetales; family Streptomycetaceae; genus Streptomyces. The sequence goes on from NZ_JAASAG010000001.1 coordinate 729,176, forward strand.
CAGTCGTCCTTGTCGCGTACGGCCCAGATGTTGGCGCCGGTGTTCAGGTCGTCCGCGTGGTCGACGCGCATCCCCGGGCTGCCGGAGACCGCGATGTCGGTGACCCGGTCCGGGAGGTCGTCCGCGGCGTCGCCGCAGACGACGGAGCCGTAGCTGTGGCAGAACAGCGCGATGTGCGGATTGTGCAGCCCCTGCACGAACTCGCCCAGCCGCCGGGCGCCGTCGGCCGCGAGGCTGCCGGACGCGGCGTCCACGCCCAGGCCCTTCGGCGCCGTGTAGTCGGCCCACGCGATGGTCGCCGTGGAGGTGCCCGGCGCGGCGGTGCGCTGCCGCTCCTGGAGCGCGCGGGCCATGCCCGCGGGTGCCGAGTACGGCCGGTCGGACTTCTCGAAGGTGAGCAGGTTCGTGTCGACGCCGGGGACGATGACGGACACGCGCTGCGCACGGTCCAGATCGCCGTAGACCTCGGCGGCGCGTCCGCGCCCTGTCGGATCGAAGGCGAGGATCTGCCGTCCCGGTTCGAGCATGGACTCGAAGCGGTGCATGCGGCGGTTCGCCATCTGCCGTCCCTCGTCGGTCAGCCGCTGGTCGTGCGAGCGGCCGCGCTCGACGTCGCGCGCCTCCGTGAGCGCCTTGTGGTTGGCGCGGTAGCGCAGGCCGGTGGGGGCGCCGCCCATGTTCCCGACGACGAGCGGATGCCTGTCGGCCAGCCGCCGCTGCTGCCCGTCGCTGAGCGAACGGAAGAAACGGGCGACGGTGCCGGGCTTGCCGTCGGGATCGGGCAGCTGCCGTCCGGCGACGGAGTCCTTCTTCCAGGCCTGCACGCCGGCGGCGTACGGACCGGGTGCGGCGTCGTGCTCACGGGCCGCCGTCCAGCCCGTCGTCGCCAGCAGGACCAGCACCACGGCCAGCGCGAGCATCGTGCGCCAGAAGGCCGCGCCCGGGGCTCCCGCGTGCGGAAGACCCGAGCCGGACAGGGGGTTGCCGAGGGCCGGGAAGGAAGTCACTGGGCAGCAACCCTAGGAGACGGGGCATGGGGCTCGTGTGCGCCGTGACCCATCTCACGTTTCAGGCTGCCTGATTGGGTCAGTTCGCACGGGTCCGGGCCGGACGCGGGATTGCGGCGTCTTGAGGGGGTTCTCCCGTATGCGGCGCGGGCGGCCCGAGGGGCCGCCGGGGTGGCCGAGTTCACCGCCGGAAACGATCTCCGCGAGCGGTCTCAGGGGAGGGGTGTCCGTGGAGGGTCTCCGTGGAGGGGCCTGGCCGGAACGGGCCGGAACGGGCTGGAAGATCTCCGCCGTCGGCGGTGCACGGCTCCCGTCAGCGTCCGGTGCCGCTCCAGTCGTCGGAGAGCGCGGGCCCCAGCTGGTCCACGTACGACTCGACCACGTGCTGAGCGGCGGCGACCGTGATGTCCTCACCGAAGCTCCACCGCCGGAAGGCCGCGCGCATCACGCCCGAGAACGCGGCCACCAGCACTCGTGGCCTGGGGTCGGCGTCGAGGTCGACGCCCTCACGGCGGGCGATCTCCGCGGCGAGCAGCTCCTCGGTGTCCACCGCGTGCCGCAGCTGCACGGCCACGAGGGAGGGCGTGGTCTCGGTGATCTGCCACATCCGCATGTAGAGGGGGAGCGGCACGACCTCTTCGATGGCCTCGCCGATGCTCTCCCACGTCTCGTCGAGGGTGGTGCGCAGCACCTCCACGGGGGCGGCTCCGGGCGGCTGGCGGCGTACGGCCTCGACGTAGCGCTCCGAGACGAGCATCTGGAGGGAGAGGGCGACCGCTTCCTTGCTGGAGAAGTAGCGGAAGAAGGTGCGCTGTGAGACGTCGACTGCGGCCACGATCTCGTCGACGGTGGTCTCCTCGTACCCCTTCTCCACGAAGAGTTCATGGGCGGCGCGTACGAGCGCGTCCCGCGTGCGCTGCTTCTTCCGCTCACGCAGACCGGTCACTTCGGCCACCTCCTGTTCGCCTGCCCCCCCTCGCCCTGGGCGCGGGCACGGATGCGGGTACGTGCGCGGGGACGGATACGTGTGCGTGCGGTACGGGCCGGAGCGTACGGAACGGACCCGCGCCGCATTCCGTTTCCAGCGTCCCGCATGCCGTGGCCTGCCCGGATGTGAGCAGTCTGACATCTACCGACGAATAGTTTTGTTTGTCAATTGTCAGCGGCTGTCATTAGCCTCGCGTCCATGAGCTCCCAGACCACCGCGGCCTCCGGCCGGAATGCACGGCCGCCGGGGCCGAGTGAACCAGGCATACCGGGCGCTTCGGGCGCGCCCCCGCCCCGCCGGGGTGTTCGCGGCCACCCGTGGCTGACCCTCGTCACCGTGGCGATCGGCATCACGATGGTCGCCCTCGACGCCACGATCGTCGCCATCGCCAACCCTGCCATCCAGAAGGACCTCGGAGCCTCGCTCGCCGACGTCCAGTGGATCACCAACGGATATCTGCTCGCCCTCGCGGTCGCCCTGATCACCGCCGGAAAGCTGGGCGACAGGTTCGGTCACCGGCAGACCTTCCTGGTCGGCGTCGTCGGCTTCGCCGCCGCCTCCGGAGCGATCGGCCTCGGCGGCAGCGTCTCGCTCGTCGTCACCTTCCGCGTGCTGCAAGGGCTCTTCGGCGCGCTCCTGATGCCCGCGGCGCTCGGCCTGCTGCGCGCGTCGTTCCCGGCGGAGAAGCTGAACACCGCGATCGGCGTCTGGGGCGCGGTCATCGGGGCCTCGACGGCCGCCGGTCCCATCGTCGGCGGGCTCCTGGTCGAGAAGGTCAACTGGGAGTCGGTCTTCTTCATCAACATCCCGGTCGGCCTCGCGGCGCTGCTGCTGGGCCTGGTGATCCTCCGCGACCACCGCGCGGAGAAGGCGCCGAGGTCGTTCGACGTCCCGGGCATCGTGCTGCTGTCCGGCGCCATGTTCTGCCTGGTCTGGGCGCTGATCAAGGCCCCGACATGGGGCTGGAGCGACGTCGCGACCCTGTGCTTCCTGGGCGGCTCGCTCGCCGCCTTCCTCGTCTTCGGGCTGTGGGAGTCGAGGGCGAAGGAGCCGCTGGTCCCGCTCAGCATGTTCCGCTCGGTCCCGCTCACGGCAGGCACCGTGCTGATGGTGCTCATGGCCTTCGGGTTCATGGGCGGCATCTTCTTCGTGACGTTCTACCTCCAGAACGTGCACGGGATGTCGCCTGTGGACAGCGGCATCCGGCTGCTGCCGCTGACCGCGATGATGATCGTCGCCTCGCCCCTCGCCGGCGGGCTGATCTCCAAGGTCGGACCCCGCGTTCCGCTGGTGGGCGCGATGATCGTCGCGGCGGTCGCGATGCTGGGCCTCTCGACGCTGGACGCGGACAGCGGTACCGCCGTCACCTCGCTGTGGTTCGCGCTGCTCGGCCTCGGTCTCGCACCGGTCATGGTCGGTGCCACCGACGTCATCGTCGGCAACGCGCCCCTGGAGCACTCGGGCGTCGCCGGCGGACTCCAGCAGGCGGCGATGCAGGTGGGCGGCAGCCTCGGCACGGCCGTACTGGGTGTCGTCATGGCCACCCGGGTCGACTCCGCGCTGCCGGAGAAGTGGGCGGACGCCAAGCTTCCGCCGCTGCCTCCCGGGCAGGAGGACAAGCTCAAGAGCGCCGCGGAGGTCGGCGTCGCGCCGCCCGCGCCGCCGGGCACTCCGGCGCAGCTCGCCGCCGCGATGAAGGACGTCGTGCACGACTCGTTCATCTCCGGGATGGGGCTCGCCTTCATGTGCGCGGGCGCCGTGGCGCTCTTCGCGTCCGGGGTCGCGTTCTTCACCAAGCGCGGTACGAACGACTCGGGGCCGTCTGTGCACGTGTGACGGTGACGGAGGCGGAGACGGAGACGGTGCCGTGAGAGCGCCGTGACCTCCGTGACTCCGTGAACTCCGTGAACGAAGGCGCCGCTTCGGGCAGTGCACTCGGGGGCGGACGGGCCTGGCCCGTCCGCCCCCGAGGTGTGTGCGGCGCCGTGCCGTGTCCGTTCTCTCCGGCCTCGCGGCGCTTGTGGATAACTCCGCCACCTGTCCCGGTGAAACGGGCCGATCTCCCTTGGCCTCGTCCGTGGGGTCCGTACATGCTGGTCACGACGCCGGGCGCCTGGAGCCCGGCCGGACACGGGGAGTGATCGGGGATGTACGGACTGCGCGGGCGAGCTGTGCCGGGGTGTGGTCGGAGGCCGTCGCGAGAGCGGGAAGCACCGCGGGGTGCGGGGCGGTCCGTTGCGAGGACTGCCGCGCGGGGCGCCGTGCTCGCGCTCGCGTCGGGGGCGCTGGCCGCGGGGGGTCTCGCGGCGCCACCGGCGTCGGCCGCCGGACCGGAGCTGGGCGAGTGCGCGGCGGGGAAGCTGTGTCTGTGGCCGCGGGCCGGCTTCCGCGGCGAGCGGCATGCGTACGAGCGCAGCCGGGTCTCCTTCGGGAGCTGCATCCGGCTCCCGGGCGGCGCGGGTGCGGAGTCGTTCGCGAACCGCACGGGCCGTCCCGTCACGGTCTACGAGAGCGCCGAGTGCGCTGAGACGGCCGAGTTCCACACCCATCCCTCCGGCTCCTGGACGCCGGACGGTGCGTACAAGGTGCGGGCGTTCAAAGTGTGGGAGCGGTGAGGCCTATCCGTCCGGCCTCCGCGGAGCAGGCCGGAGCCGGGGTGCTGCCCGAGCGCCGGACCCGGCGCAGGGTCCTGGACCGTCTGCGGCGGCCGGAGCCGCGCAAGCGCGGACAGCGAGGGCACGTGCCGCGAAGTCCGGTGCGGCGAAGGCCCTTGCTGACGCCGCTCGGCTGCGGCGCGGTCGGCTGGGGCGGGCCCCGCCGACGTGGCGGCCTTACGCACCGGGCACAGCGCGGCGGTGCGGTACGGGGCTGCCGTACCGCACCGCCGGGGTACGTACTCGGACCGGGCGAGCCGCCTCAGGGACCGGAGCCCCGGTGCGGCACCATCGTCCGGCGGCTCCTACGCGTCGCCGCCCGCGGCGCCCGGGTCGGCGGCCGCCACGTCCAGCAGCTTGTACCTGTCGAGTGCCTGCTTCAGCGCCGAGCGGTCGATCTTCCCCTCCCTCGCCAGCTCCGTGAGGACGCCGAGCACGATCGACTGAGCGTCGATGTGGAAGAAGCGCCTGGCCGCTCCCCGGGTGTCGGCGAAGCCGAAGCCGTCGGCACCGAGGGACTGGTAGGTGCCGGGCACCCAGCGGGCGATCTGGTCGGGCACGGAGCGCATCCAGTCGGAGACGGCCACCTTCGGCCCGTCGGCGCTCTGGAGCTTCCGCGTCACATAGGGGACTCGCTGGTCCTCCTCGGGGTGGAGCAGATTGTGCTCCTCGGCGTCCACCGCTTCGCGGCGCAGCTCGTTCCACGAGGTCGCGGACCACACGTCCGCCTTGACGTTCCACTCGTCGGCGAGGATCCCCTGCGCCTCCAGAGCCCACGGCATGGCGACGCCCGAGGCCAGGATCTGCGCGGGGATGGTCCCCTTCTCCCCGGTGCTGTAGCGGTAGAGGCCGCGCACGATGCCCTCGGCGTCCACGTTCTCCGGCTCCGCGGGCTGGCGGATCGGCTCGTTGTAGACGGTGAGGTAGTAGAAGACGTCCTCGCCCTGCGGATGTTCGGGGCTGGAGCCGTACATCCGCTGGAGACCGTCCTTGACGATGTGCGCGATCTCGAAGCCGAAGGCCGGGTCGTAGGAGACCGCCGCCGGGTTCGTCGACGCCAGCAGCTGCGAATGGCCGTCCGCGTGCTGGAGCCCCTCACCGGTCAGGGTCGTACGGCCGGCGGTCGCGCCCAGCACGAAGCCGCGCGACATCTGGTCGGCCATCTGCCAGAACTGGTCGCCGGTGCGCTGGAAGCCGAACATCGAGTAGAAGACGTAGATCGGGATCAGCGGCTCGCCGTGCGTGGCGTAGGCCGAGCCGGCGGCGGTCGCCGCGGCCGTGCAGCCGGCCTCGGTGATGCCGTCGTGCAGCATCTGCCCGCTGGGCGACTCCTTGTAGGCGAGCAGCAGTTCGCGGTCGACGGACTCGTAGGTCTGCCCCAGCGGGTTGTAGATCTTCGCCGAGGGAAAGAAGGAGTCCATTCCGAAGGTGCGGTACTCGTCGGGCGCGATCGGCACGAAGCGCTTGCCGATCTCCTTGTCCCGCATCAGGTCCTTCAGCAGCCGTACGAAGGCCATGGTGGTGGCGATCTGTTGCTGCCCGGAGCCCTTCTTGACCGCCGCGTACGCCTTGTCGCCGGGGAGCTTCAGCGGCTTCGAGCGGTTCACGCGCGTGGGCACATAGCCGCCCAGCTCCAGCCGCCGGTCGTGCATGTACTGGATCTCTTCCGAGTCCCGGCCCGGGTGGTAGTAGGGCGGGGCCCCGGACTCCAGCTCCTTGTCGGGAATCGGCAGGCGCAGCCGGTCGCGGAAGCCCTTGAGATCGTCGATCGTCAGCTTCTTCATCTGGTGCGTGGCGTTGCGGCCCTCGAAGTTCGGCCCCAGCGTCCAGCCCTTGATCGTCTGCGCGAGGATCACGGTGGGCTGGCCCTGGTGTTCCTTGGCCGCCTTGTAGGTCGCGTACACCTTGCGGTGGTCGTGGCCGCCGCGTCCGAGGTGCAGCAGCTGGTCGTCGGTCATGTTCTCGGCCATCGCCCGCAGCCGCTGGTCGCCGCCGAAGAAGTGGTCGCGGATGTAGGCGCCGCTCTCGGTGGCGTACGTCTGGAACTGGCCGTCGGGCGTGGTGTTGAGCTTGTTGACCAGCACGCCGTCGCGGTCCTGCGCGAGCAGCGGGTCCCAGGAGCGGTCCCAGACCAGCTTGATCACGTTCCATCCGGCGCCGCGGAAGTACGACTCCAGCTCCTGGATGATCTTCCCGTTGCCGCGCACGGGCCCGTCGAGGCGCTGGAGGTTGCAGTTGATCACGAACGTGAGGTTGTCCAGGCCCTCGCGGGCCGCGAGCGAGAGCTGGCCCAGCGACTCGGGCTCGTCCATCTCGCCGTCGCCGAGGAAGGCCCACACATGCGACCTGGAGGTGTCGGCGATGCCGCGCGCCTCCATGTAGCGGTTGATCCTGGCCTGGTAGATCGCGCCCACGGGTCCGAGCCCCATGGAGACCGTGGGGAACTCCCAGAAGTCCGGCATGGAGCGGGGGTGCGGATAGCTGGAGAGCCCGTCGGGGGCCTTGCTCTTCTCCTGCCGGAAGCCGTCCAGCTGCGCCTCGGAGAGCCGGTCGAGCAGGAAGGCGCGCGCATAGATGCCGGGGGAGGCGTGGCCCTGGAAGAAGACCTGGTCGCCGCCGTCGCCCTCGTCCTTGCCGCGGAAGAAGTGGTTGAAGCCGACGTCGTACAGGGAGGCGGAGGAGGCGAAGGTGGCGATGTGACCGCCGACTCCGATGCCCGGCCGCTGCGCGCGCGAGACCATCACCGCCGCGTTCCAGCGGGTCGCGTTGAGGACCTTTCGCTCGATCTCCTCGTTGCCCGGGAAGAACGGCTCGTCCCTGGTGGCGATGGTGTTGACGTAGTCCGTGCTGCGCATCTCGGGCACGGCGACGCGCTTTTCGCGTGCCCGCTCGATAAGCCGCAGCATGAGATAGCGGGCCCGTCCCCGGCCGCGCTCGTCGACGGCTGCGTCGAGCGAGTCGAGCCATTCCTGGGTCTCTTCGGGATCGAAGTCCGGGACCTGGCTGGGAAGGCCGCCAATGATGATCGGGTTGCGATCGGATCCGGAAGCCACGCTGTTCCTTCGCTGTTCGATATCGGTATGCATGGGCGTCGCGACGCATGGTGCCGCGCCGCCTCCATCGTGTACCGCCACCGCGTCCACGTCACCTCTACTGCGGGGTAACCCGGTGCGGGCTCACAACACCCCTGAAAGAAGGGGCAAACGGGGCGGTCGAACTGCCAGCCTACGCCCGCCGAGGAAGGTCTCGTGCGGCCGTCGATCCAGTCCGTACGGAAGGGGAGGAACCGGCGCATAACAGCCGCTCTGTTGTGGCGTGAATCGCTGCTCATCGGGCATTGTGGGACGACACGTCAACGTTCGGGCGGGATGGATGGCCGGGTACTTGCGCGATCCGCCCTCCCCGTGTGGACTACGGCCATTGCCTCGCGTGCGCGCGGGGCACAAGGCAGATTTCAGCAAGAGACAGGAGGCAATCCGTGAGCGCGACCGCGGACCACGCGGAGGAGCGGACCAACCCCGCCGCAAGGCTGGGTTTCCAGCCCGGACAGGTGGTCCAGGAGCTCGGCTACGACGACGACGTCGAGCAGGCACTCCGTGAGGGAATCGAGGCCATCACGGGTACGGAGCTCGTCGACGAGGACCATGACGACGTGGCCGACGCCGTGATGCTGTGGTTCCGCGAGGAGGACGGCGACCTGACGGACGCGCTGGTGGACGCCACCACGATGATCGACGCGGGTTCTCCGGTCTGGCTGCTGACACCCAAGACGGGCCGCGACGGCTACGTCGAGCCGAGCGAGATCGGTGAGGCGGCGCAGACCGCCGGGCTCGCCCAGACCAGCACTGTGAACGCGGGCAAGGACTGGAGCGGCAGCCGTCTCGTCACTCCCAAGACCGCCCGCACGGGCAAGCGGTAGGCGGACCTTCCCGGTGGGGGAGCGGGGCGGGGCCCCGGTGCAGGGGCGGGGCAGGACTCCGGCGACAGCGAGCAAGATCAGAAAGACCAGTTCCGGGCCCCCCGGCAGCGAGGCTGCCGGGGGGCCCGGAGTCGCTTCACGGGCGGCAGTGAAAGACTGCGCCGGCGCCGTCACAGGCGTCGTCGCCGACGCGACACGGAGCGTCCGCCGGGTACTTCCGGCGGACTCGGCAGGACACCCCCCCCCGGCGGACCCGGGTGCCGCCCGGGCAGAGCCCGGAGCCCCGGCGTGAGCCGCCAGGACAGCAAGAAGCGTCAGAAGCAGACAGCTCAGCAACAGACAGAAGGGCCCTCTTTCCATGGCAATCGAGGTCGGCACCAAGGCACCGGACTTCTCCCTGAAGAGCCAGCACGGCGAGGCGGTCTCGCTCTCCGACTTCCGCGGCAAGAAGAACGTCGTCCTGCTCTTCTACCCCTTCGCGTTCACGGGGGTCTGCACGGGCGAGCTGTGCGCGCTGCGTGACGAGCTGCCCTCCTTCGTCAACGACGACGTGCAGCTGCTCGCCGTCTCCAACGACTCGCCCTTCGCGCTGCGCGTCTTCGCCGAGCAGGAGGGCCTGGAGTACCCGCTCCTGTCGGACTTCTGGCCGCACGGTGAGGCGTCCCGCGCGTACGGCGTCTTCGACGAGGAGAAGGGCTGCGCCGTGCGCGGCACCTTCATCATCGACGACGAGGGCGTCGTGCGCTGGAGCGTCGTCAACGCCATCCCGGAGGCCCGCGACCTCAACGACTACGTCAAGGCGCTCGAAGCACTCTGAGCGAAGTCGCCAAGCGCTGGGAGCGGGGGGAACCGCTCACTAGGATCGATTCGTTGATCCGACAGCAACCGGAAATACGCATACGGGGCACGCACAGGGTGCTCCTTCGAACAGACACCAGGAGGACTCGTGGGAGTCAGCCTCAACAAAGGCGGCAACGTCTCGCTGACCAAAGAGGCCCCGAACCTGACTGCGGTGATCGTCGGGCTGGGCTGGGATGCCCGTACGACCACGGGCTCGGACTTCGACCTCGACGCCAGCGCGCTGCTGGCCAACGCCGAGGGCAAGGTCAGCAAGGACGCGAACTTCGTATTCTTCAACAACCTCAAGAGCCCCGACGGCTCCGTCGAGCACACCGGCGACAACCTCACCGGTGAGGGCGAGGGCGACGACGAGGTCATCAAGGTCAATCTGGCGGGCGTGCCGGCCGACGTGGAGAAGATCGTCTTCCCGGTCTCCATCTACGAGGCGGAGACCCGTCAGCAGAGCTTCGGCCAGGTCCGTAACGCCTTCATCCGCGTCGTCAACCAGGCCGACAACAACGAGCTGGCGCGCTACGACCTCAGCGAGGACGCCTCGACCGAGACGGCCATGGTCTTCGGTGAGCTCTACCGGCACGGAGCGGAGTGGAAGTTCCGCGCCATCGGCCAGGGTTATGCGTCGGGACTGCGCGGCATCGCGCAGGACTTCGGGGTCAACGTCTGACAGACCCCGGCAGCCACCGGCGCCGCAGACTTCCGTGATCCGGAGGTGTGCGGCGCCTGGTGATGTCGGGACACTGGGTGCATCAACACCGGGGAGAGGATCAGAACATGGGCGTGACGCTCGCCAAGGGGGGAAATGTCTCCCTCTCGAAGGCCGCACCGAATCTGACCCAGGTCCGCGTCGGACTGGGGTGGAAGGCCCGTTCCACCACCGGCGCCGCATTCGATCTGGACGCCAGCGCGCTGCTGTGCGCGAACGGCCGGGTCCTCGGCGACGAGTACTTCGTCTTCTACAACAACCTCAAGAGTCCCGACGGTTCGGTCGAGCACACCGGCGACGAGCTGGTCGGCGGTTCGGGCAGCGATGACGACGAGACGGTTCTGGTGGACCTGACCCTCGTCCCCGCCCATGTGGACAAGATCGTCTTTCCGGTCTCGATCTACGACGCCGAGACGCGCTCCCAGGCGTTCGGCCAGGTCGTCGACGCGTACATCCGCGTCATCAACCAGCAGGACGACCAGGAACTGGCGCGCTACGACCTCACCGAGGACGCCTCGTCCGAGACCGCGATGATCTTCGGTGAGCTCTACCGGCGCGAGGGGGAGTGGAAGTTCCGGGCCGTAGGACAGGGGTACGCCTCAGGCTTGCGGGGCATCGCTCTAGACTTCGGGGTCAATGTTTCGTAAGCAAAGGCCATTTGTTCGTAAAGCGGATTGGGTAGCCCAGTGCTCTTGAAAACCTTCGGCTGGTCCCTCGGCATCACGGCCGCGGGATTCGCCCTCGCCGCGTTGCTCTGGGGGTGGCAGGGGCTCGCCGTCGTGGCGATCCTGTCCATCCTCGAGATCTCGCTGTCGTTCGACAACGCGGTCGTCAACGCCGGTGTGCTGAAGAAGCTGAACGCCTTCTGGCAGCGCATCTTCCTGACCATCGGCATCCTCATCGCGGTGTTCGGCATGAGGCTGGTCTTCCCGGTCGTCATCGTGGCCATCAGCGCCAAGATCGGGCCCATCGAGGCCGTCGACCTGGCGTTGGCGGACCCGGACAAGTATCAGCAGCTCGTCACCGACGCGCACCCCGCCATCGCGGCCTTCGGCGGCATGTTCCTGCTGATGATCTTCCTCGACTTCATCTTCGAGGAGCGCGAGTACAAGTGGCTCGCCTGGCTCGAGCGGCCCCTGGCCAAGCTCGGCAAGGTGGACATGCTCTCCGTCTGCATCGCCCTGATCGTGCTGCTCGTGTCGTCCATGACCTTCGCAGCCGCAGCGCACCAGCACGGCGGCCACCACGCCGACAAGACCGCCACGGTGCTGCTGTCGGGAATCGCCGGACTCATCACGTACCTGATAGTGGGCGGTCTCTCCAGCCACTTCGAGAACCGGCTCGAAGAAGAGGAGGAGCGCGAGCAGGAGGAGGAAGAGAAGGCCAAGGAGGAGGGCCGCGACACCTCCATGGTCGGACTCGCGGGCAAGGCCGCCTTCTTCATGTTCCTCTACCTCGAAGTCCTCGACGCCTCCTTCTCGTTCGACGGCGTCATCGGGGCGTTCGCGATCACCAACCACATCTTCTGGATGGCGCTCGGCCTCGGCATCGGCGCCATGTACGTACGGTCCCTCACGGTCTATCTCGTCCGGCAGGGCACCCTCGACGACTACGTCTACCTGGAGCACGGCGCGCACTACGCGATCGGTGCGCTGGCGGCCATCCTGCTCGTCACCATCAAGTACGAGATCAACGAGGTGGTCACCGGCCTGATCGGTGTCGCCCTGATCGCCGCGTCCTTCTGGTCCTCGGTCCGGCGCAACCAGCGCATCGAGGCGTCCGGTGGCAGCCTGCACGGCGGCGAGGGCGACGAGTCCTCGGACGAGGCGGTCGGCACCAGGGCGTGAGACCGGTATGACCCCGGAAGGTGCGGTGTCCCGTGCCTTCCGGGTGTCACGGAGGCCTGTTTGCGGAACGCTCTTGACGGGGCGGCTCCGAGTCCCGACTCGGTGCCGCCCCGCGGCAGTTGGAGTTCGAGTGGGGGTGCGGAATGGTCTCCCTCTGGGAGAACTGGCGCAACAGCGCCAGGATGCGGCGCGGGCCGAAGTTCGACACGGTGGGGGGTCCTTCGACCTACGCGGTCGAGCTGACCAAGCGCCACGCGTCGGTGTCGCTGACCGAGCAGGGCGCCGACAACGGCAGCCTGAGGGTCAACTTGTCGTGGCGTATGCGCAGTTCGGACTTCGACGGGAGGACGGGGCGCCGCGGCTCGCTGCGTCATCCCCTCCAGGCGCTGAAGCCGCAGGTCGTGCAGGCGCATACGCAGGGCGTCGTGGACGTCGACCTCGACCTTGCCTGCATGTACGAACTGGCCGACGGCAGCAAGGGAGTCGTGCAGCCGCTGGGCAACTTCCTCGGCGACTGGAACTCACCGCCGTATGTGAAGCTCACCGGCGACGACCGCTTCGGCTCACCGTCCGGCGAGACGATCTATGTGAATCTCGACCACAAGGACGAGATCAGGCGGCTGCTCTTCTTCGTCTACATCTACGACGGCACGCCCGCCTTCGACCGTACGCACGCCATCCTCACGCTCTTCCCGAGCAACGGGCCGCGCGTGGAGGTGGGGCTGGACCAGCGGGCGCCGCAGGCGCGTTCGTGCGCGGTGCTGCTGATGCAGCACGAGAAGGACCAGCTGACGGTGCGGCGCGAGGTGCGTTACGTGTACGGCTTCCAGTCGGAGCTGGACCGGCTCTACGGCTGGGGGCTGCAATGGGGCCGCGGATACAAGGCGGGCAAGGCCTGACGCCGCGGGCGCGCGGGGCGCGGGACCGGTCCCGTCAGCGGTTCTGGAACTGCGGGCCCTGGAGCGGAAGCGTGAAGTCCGGGTCGGGCTGCGGGTAGCCGTATGCGGGCTGCGGATATCCGTAAGCGGGCCGCGTGGCCGGGGGCTGCTGCGGCGCCTGCGGATATCCGTACGCGGGCTGTGCCGCGCCCGGGCCCGGTCCGGCCGCCGCGATGGGCGACGGAGCGGGAGCGGCGAGCGGGAAGTCCTCGGGCTCCGAGGCGCGCTGCGGGTTCGTGAAGGCCGGCACGGTCGCCTCGCGCGGTGCGGGAGCGGACGGCTGGGCGGGGACCGGTGCCGTCGCGCCCGGTTCCCCTGCCGGCTGCCCCTGTGCCTGTCCTTGTCCTTGTCCCTGCGTCTGCGGCTCGGCGCCCGGCTCCTCCACCGTGATCCCGTACTCGGTGGCCAGCCCGACCAGTCCCGTGTCGTAACCCTGGCCCAGGGCGCGGAACTTCCAGCCCGTACCGCGCCTGTAGAGCTCGCCGCAGATCATCGCCGTCTCGGCGCCCGTCTCCGGCTCGATCCCGAACTCCACCAGCGGCTCGCCGGCCGGTTCGCCGCCACCGCCCTGCTGGTCGACGGCGTACAGCAGCAGCCGCAGCCCGGGTACGTCGGCGAAGGTGCCGCCGTCCGCGGAGGCCGCGAGCAGCACCCGGTCCACCTGTGGGGCGACGGCCCCGAGGTCGGCCTCGACGGACTCGCGCAGCCCGTCCTGGTACTGCTCCTCTTCGAGGTGGCGCACCGCGCCGGAGGGGTGGTGGGGCTGGTTGTAGAAGACGAAGTCCTCGTCGGAACCGACCCGTCCGCTCTCGCCGAGCAGCAGCGCTGACGCGTCCACGTCGGGCACTCCCGGTCCGGGGATCCAGCACAGGACGGCGCGCACCGCCACAGTCTCCAGCTGAATGTTCGAGCCCTTCACCATGGCGTGCGTCATGGGCTCATCCTGCCCTCAGTGCGGGCGTCGCGACAACGCGGGGACCGGGCCGCGACACGACGGCCACGGGGCGGTAACACATTTTTCATCCCCGATCGGAACCAACGGGCCCCTCCCGTACGTACGACGAGCGGCTGCTTTTCGCCACCGGACGCACGTACGACCTACGGACGTACCGGATGTCATGCGAAGGGAAACGGGGTCGTCCATGCGGCATTTCGGTCATCTCGCGCCCGAGGAGCGGCGCGGGCTCTTCCAGCATGAGCCCGCCGAGTTCACCTCGGAGTCCCCGGGCCGCACGCTCGCCACCGCGCTCGGCGCCACCCTCTACTGCCCCGCCACGCGCGGCGGCCTCGCCGACGACGTGCGAAAGCAGAACCGGCGGGGCGTGGTGTCCATGGTGCTGTGCCTGGAGGACTCCATAAGCGACGCGGACGTGAGCGCGGCCGAGACCAATCTGGTGCGGCAGTTCGAGCAGTTGGCGGACGGGGGCGCGGGTGTCCCCGCGAACGAGATCCCGCTGCTGTTCATAAGGGTCCGTGAGCCGGCGCAGATCATGGACCTGGTGGTGCGGCTGGGTCCGGCGGCGGCGCTGCTGTCGGGGTTCGTGCTGCCCAAGTTCACCGAGGAGCGGGGCATTCCGTTCCTGGAGGCGCTGGGGGAGGCCGAATCGGCCGCGGGGCGGCGGCTGTTCGCGATGCCCGTACTGGAGTCGCCCGAGCTGATGCATCTGGAGACGCGTGCCGGGACGCTCGCGGGCATCGCCCGTACCGTCGACAAGTACCGGGAGCGGGTGCTCGCGCTGCGACTCGGGGTGACGGACTTCTGCTCCGCGTACGGGCTGCGGCGCACCCCCGAGATGACCGCCTACGACGTGCAGCTCGTCGCGTCCGTCATCGGGGACGTGGTGAACGTGCTGGGCCGCGCCGACGGCACGGGCTACACGGTGACGGGACCGGTGTGGGAGTACTTCCGGCTCCAGGAGCGGATGTTCAAGCCCCAGCTGCGGCAGAGCATCTTCACCGGGCGGGCCGAGGAGCTGCGTACGGCACTCATCGACCACGACATGGACGGACTGCTGCGCGAGATCGAACTCGACCGCGTCAACGGGCTTCAGGGCAAGACCTGCATCCACCCCTCGCATGTGCTGCCGGTGCACGCGCTGTCCGTGGTGAGCCTGGAGGAGTTCAGCGACGCGACGGACATCCTGCGGCCCGAGCGCAGTGGCGGCGGTGTTGTGCGATCCGCGTACACGAACAAGATGAACGAGGTGAAGCCGCACCGTGCGTGGGCGGAGCGCACCCTGCTGCGCGCGGAGCTGTTCGGCGTGGCACGTGAGGGCGTCGGCTTCGTCGATCTGCTGGCGGCGGGTGCGCGGGCGGTCGGGAAACCGGCGGGAGAGGGCGCGGGAGCGGGAGCGGGAGCCGGAGAGGGACGGGTGAAGGCATGAGCGAGCCGGTGCGCGGGGTCGGGGACGGGACGGGCCGCGCGGGTGCCGGTGCGGGCGGCGGTGACGTCTGCGCCGGTGACGGTGACGGTCAGGGTGACGGCGGGGTGTGGTCCGGCGAGTGGGTCGCCGAGCGGCTGGACGTGGGGCTGAGCGGCGAGGGCCTGCGGGAGTTGATCGGGCTCGCCCTGCGGCGCAACCCGAAGCGTGCGCATCTGCTCGTCTCACGCGTACTGGGCAAGCACGTGCCGGAGCGGCCCGGGACCGTCTACGGCGTCGGTCTCCGGCTCGGCCGCCGCGTACGTACGCTGCTGGGCGACGCGCTCGCGGACGCCGCCGTCGTGCTCGGCTACGCGGAGACGGCCACGGGGCTGGGGCACAGCGTCGCGGACGGCATCGGCGGCGTCACGTGCCTGCACTCGACCCGGCGGGCAGTGCCGGGGGTCGCCACCGCCGGAGGTTTCGAGGAGGAGCACAGTCACGCCACCTCCCATCTGCTGCTCCCTGAGGACCCGGGGCTGCTGGAGGGGGAGGGGCCGCTGGTTCTGGTGGACGACGAGTTCTCCACGGGCCGCACCGTGCGCAACACCATCGCGGCGCTGCACCGGCGCCGTCCCCGCGAGCGGTATGTGGTCGTGGCGCTCACCGACATGCGGTCGGCCGACGACGCGGCGGCGCTGGAGAAGTTCGCGGCCGAACTCGGCGCGCGCGTGGACGTGGTGGCGCTGGCGCGCGGCCGCGTCTCACTGCCGCACGACGTGCTGGAGCGGGGGCAGCGGCTCGTGGCGGAAGCGGAGGCGGAGGCGGGAGCCGCGGTGGCGCGGGACTCGGCGGAGGTCTCGGCGGGGGCCCCGGTCGCCCGGGCCGGGTTGGGCGCGCAGGCCGGTTCGGCGCCGGGTGCCGGGCCGCACGACAGGCCGGATGACAGGCCGGACGACGGGCCTGCTCCCGTACCGGAGACGGCGGCCGGGCTGCCTCGTACCGCGTGCCCGCAACCCGTGCGGGTGGAGCTCGGCTGGCCGCCGCACCTGCCGGACGGCGGCAGGCACGGCTTCACCGCGGAGCACCGCGCCCGGCTGGACGCGGCCCTGCCCGGCATGGCCGCGAGGCTGGCCGACGCGCTCCACGCCGACGGCGCGCTCCCAACCGACGGCACGCTCCACGCCGACGGCGCGCTCCCAACCGACGGCACGCTCCACGCCGACGGCGCGCTCCCAACCGACGGCACGCTCCACGCCGACGGCCCGCTCCCAACCGACGGCACGCTCCACGCCGACGGCCCGCTCCCAACCGACGGCACGCTCCACGCCGACGGCGCGCTCCCCCCGGAGGGCACCATCCACGCCGACGGCGCGACCGGTCACGGAGGGCGGGGCGTGGACCGTGCGCCGCGCGTACTCGTGCTGGGCTGCGAGGAGTTGATGTACGTGCCGCTGCGGCTCGCCGTCGCCCTCGAAGAGCGGCTCGGCGCACGGGCGGACGTGCGGTTCTCCACGACGACGCGTTCTCCCGTGCTCGCCCTGGACGACCCGGCGTACGCGGTACGTACGTGCCTCACCTTCCCCGCGCACGACGGCACCGATGCCGCAGGCGCAGCAGGCCCCGCAGACCCCGCTCGTCTCCCCGAGCCCGCCCGTCCCGCGGAGCCCGCGGCCTCCCGCTACGCCTACAACGTCGCCCCCGGCGGCGACCCCCGCCGCCGCTTCGACGCCGTCGTCGTCGTGACCGACTCGGCCGCCGACACCCCGGCGCTGCACGCCCCCGGAGGCCTGCTGGACCGGCTGCGCGACCACACCGGCGGCGTGCTGCTCGCCGTCGTCCCCTCCCACCGCCCGCTGCCGCCGCCGCTGCGCGGCCCCGCCTTCTCCTCGTACGCCCCGGACGAGGTCGGCTGGCTGCTCCAGGACCTCTCCGACGCCCGGCTTGAGGCCCCGACCGAGGAGCGCGAGGAGGCGATCCAGCGGGGCGGGGCGCACTATGCGGAGTCGCTGCCGGTCGAGTACCAGCCGAGCGCGGAGTACGAGCGCCTCTTCCACGGCGCCCTGGAAGCCTCGGCCGGACGGGTCGCCCGCGCCGTCGGCGCCGTGACGGAGACCGTCCTCGCCGAACGGGCCGGGCGCGGCACCGGCCGTCCCGTGCTGGTGTCGCTCGCCCGCGCGGGCACCCCCGTTGGCGTGCTGATGCGGCGCTGGGCGCGGCACCGCCACGGGCTCGACCTGCCGCACTACGCGGTGTCCATCGTGCGCGGACGCGGCATCGACGCCAACGCGCTGCGCTGGATCGCCGCCCGTCACGACCCGGCCGACGTCGTGTTCGTCGACGGCTGGACGGGCAAGGGCGCCATCACGCGTGAACTCGCCGACGCCCTCGCGCAGTCCGGGGAGCCGGAGCGGCACGGGCGGCCGGGGGAGTTCGCGGAGTTCGACCCGGAGATCGCGGTGCTCGCGGACCCGGGCGGCTGCGTGCGTACGTACGGAACGCGTGAGGACTTCCTCATACCCTCCGCGTGTCTCAACTCCACGGTCTCCGGGCTGATTTCGCGCACGGTGCTGCGTGCCGACCTGGTCGGCCCGTACGACTACCACGGTGCCAAGTGCTACCGCGGTCTCACCGGTGCGGATGTCTCGGGCCTCTTCCTGGACACGGTGACGTCCCGGTTCGGCGAGGCCGCCTCCGGCGCGGACGAGGACGCGGCGGCCCTACTGGCGGACGACGCCCGTGCGCCGACCTGGGCGGGGTGGCGCGCGGTGGAGCGGATCAGCGAGGAGTACGGCATCGGCGACGTCAATCTCGTCAAGCCCGGGGTCGGCGAGACGACGCGGGTGCTGCTGCGCCGGGTGCCGTGGCGGGTGCTGACGAGGCGGGGCGCGGGCCGAGACCTCGATCATGTGCGGCTGCTGGCGGAGCAGCGGGGAGTGCCCGTCGAGGAGACGGACGAACTCCCGTACAGCTGCGTGGGGTTGATCCACCCCGGGTACACGCGGGGCGCCACGGGCGCGGACGGCAGGGCGGCCGGATGACGCACGTGGGGAGGGGCCTGCCCGGCGTCCCGCCACCGGACGTTCCGCAGGACGGATCGCTGGACGGATCGAAGGATGGATCGCTGGACGGGCCGAAGGATGGGCAGCCGGTGCCCGGGCTTCCGCTCATCGCCAGCGACCTCGACCGGACGCTGATCTACTCGGCGGCGGCGCTCGGCCTGGACGTGCCGGACGGCGAGGCGCCCCGGCTGCTCTGCGTCGAGGTGTACGAGGGCAGGCCCCTGTCGTACATGACGGAGACGGCGGCCCGGCTGCTGGCGGAGATCAGGGCGAGGGACCGCGGGGAGGACGGCGGCCAGAGCGAAGGCAACGGCGAAAGCGGCAGCGGCTGCGTCTTCGTGCCCGTCACCACCCGGACCCGCGCACAGTATGAGCGCGTGCGCCTCCCCGGCGGCCGCGCGCGCTACGCGGTGTGCGCCAACGGCGGGCATCTGCTGGTCGACGGCGAACCCGACCCGGAGTGGCACGAACACGTGCGGCGCGGACTGGCGGACTGTGCGCCGCTCGACGAGGTGCGCGTGCATCTGCGCGCGGTGTCCGCGGGCGGCGACTGGGTGCTCAGACAGCGCGTCGCGGACGAGCTGTTCGCGTACCTCGTCGTCGACCGGGAACGCCTGCCGCAGACCTGGGTGAAGGAGCTGGCCGCCTGGGCGGAGCCCCGCGGCTGGACGGTCTCGCTACAGGGACGGAAGATCTACGCGGTCCCCGGTTCGCTGACGAAGAGCGCGGCGGTCGCCGAGGTCGCCCGGCGCACCGGCGCGACACCGACACTCGCCGCGGGCGACTCGCTGCTCGACGCGGACATGCTGCTGGCCGCGGACGGCGGCTGGTTCCCGGGGCACGGTGAGCTGGCGGACGGCGGCTGGAGCGCCCCCCACCTCACCGCGCTCGCGGAGCGCGGGGTGGCGGCGGGGGAGCGGATCGTACGGGAGATGCACGGGACGACGACGGGGCCGCGGCCCGGCCGGTGAAGGGGCCGCGACCCGGCTGGTGAGGGGGCCGCGGCCTGGTGGTGACCGGGCCCGGAGCCCCCAAGACCCGCCGCGCCGCGCGGGATTGCGGCCCCGCGGAGACCCGGCGGGCCCTGCGGACCGGCCGCGCCCTCCCGACCGTCGCGCGCAGACTGCCCCCGCGCGACCGTCCCGCCCGCCGTCGGCCGATCCGGTCCGCTCAGCCTCCGCCCGGTACCCGCCCAGCCTCCGTTCGCGGTCCCCGATCGGTCTCCGCCCGGGTTCCGCTCAGCCTGTCGCGCCCGTGCCGGCGGTCCGTTCCCTCAGCCTGCCGAGGGTGGCGTCCAGGCCCGCGTCGGCGGGCTGACGGCGGTTGTACGGCAGCTTGGAGAGCACCGCGGCCATGCCGCAGGTGTTGCTCAGCGCGGAGAAGACCAGTCCGCCGCCGATCAGGAACGAAAGGATGCGGAAGCCCGGTATGGCCAGATCGAGCAGGAGCCCAAGCACCACCAGCGAGCCCGCGGTGAGCCTGACCTGACGCTCCATCGGCCATACGGACCGGGCGCCTTCGGGACGTTCGAGCTCGTGACCGGCGGCGGCCCACGCCTCCGTACCGCCGTCGAGCGACGCACCCTCGATCCCCGCACTCGCGAGCCGCCCGACGGCGTTGCCGGAACGGGCGCCGGACGCGCAGACGACGACCAGCCCTTCCGCCCCTCCGGGGGTCGCCCCGTCCGCGGCCGTACGCAGTGCGGGCAGCGCGTCGTCGAGACGGTCGAGCGGGATGTTGAACGCGCCGGGGATGTGGCCGGAGCCGTATTCGCCGGGCGTGCGGACGTCGATGACGGTGGCGCTGCCCAGCCGCGGCGCGAGTTCGCCGACGGTGACCGGAGCGGCGGGGTCCGTGGGGGAGGCCGGGGAGGCCGGAGAGGGCGAGGAAGCGGGAGACGGGGTGGAGGAGGCGGAGGACGCTGAGTGAGGGGGCACGAGGAGTCCCTTCGGTTCGGCCTTGTCGGTTCGGCCTTGATCGACGAGCTTTCGGATCTGAACGGGATAAGCAGCGCCCCGGATTGAGTTATTCCGGATGTCCGCGCCGAACCGAGCGAGCGCGTACCGGGACCGTCCGGGGACCGCCCCCGCCCGGGGCCCCACCAGCGACTGCCCCCGTCCCGTCCCGCCCCCGGTCCGCCGAGGTCTGCCCGTACCCGCCCGGGTCGCCCGTTTGTGGCATGCCGTCCCGCCGCGGGCGGCCGGGCGTACCGCTGCTCCCGGCCGTGCGACCCGCTGCTCCCGGCCGTGCGGGCGCCCCGCACCGGCCTTCCGCCGTGCCCCGCCCCGAGGTGCGCGGCACCGTACTCGGGACGACTCTGGAGCCATGTTGACGCTGGGCCACCTGACCGAGGGTGAGCCGCCGCTGCTGCGGTGGGCCAGCCTGGGCGACGCGCCCGACGACCCGGGCAGGGTGGTCGAGAGGATCACGCACTGCGGCCCGGACGGTCCGCCCGTCGGCGAACGTACGCAACGCGTCCTGATCGTGACGTCCGCCGACGACGGCCTGGAATGGGTGCGGCTCCGCGCGGAGGACGCGGCGGGAGTCGTCCTCTGCGGCACCGGCACCGGCTCCGGCTCCGGCTCCGGCACCGGCTCCGGCTCCGGCTCCGGCACCGGCACCGGCGCTCCCGCTCCCGCCCCCGGCGACGGCGCCCGCCGGACCACCACCGCCGGCACCGCGGGCACCGCCGCACCCGCCGGCACCGGAGCGGTGACGCCGCTCGGCGCTGCGAACGGCGTGCCCGACTGCGGCCTCGTCCCCGTGCTGACACCCCTCATCCCCGGCGGCCCCGTGCGCGTCGCCGAGGCCCTCATGGGCGCCCAGATCGCCAAGCTCAAGTCGGAGGTCCGGCAGGTCGAGACGTACGCGAACGTCGCCGCGCACGCGATGGCGGAGGGCAGCGGCCCCGATCGCGTACTGGAGTGGATCTCGCGGGAGGCCGGTTCCGGTGCCCGGGTCGCGGTCGTCGAGGGCCACCGGGAGCAGGACTGGCCGCCGGAGGTCGCCCGACAGACGCCGCTGCTGCGCGAGCTGGTACGGGGACGTGAGCGAGGTCCCGTGCGCAGCAGCGTGCAGGGCCGTTACGTGGAGGTCTGGCCGGTGGGCGTGGGGCCGCCCCACCGGCTGCTGATCGCGTCCCGCGACGAACCCTGGGGCGGGCGCGGCCAGTTCGGCCTCGAACAGGTCGCGGTGATGGTCGCCGGACTGCTGCGGGAGGAGGAGGTCACGGAGCGCGAGCGCCGCCTCCACGCGGCCGTGCAGGCGGCGCGCACCTCGGCGTTCCAGTACCTGATGGTGGGCGACGTGACCTCGGCGGGCCGCGCCGTGGAGCCGCTGGCGCCCGGACTGATGGCGGCGGGCGTCGTACAGGTCGCGGTCGTGGAGCAGTCACCCGGGGAGGACCGCACGGAAGTGGCGGCGGAGGTCGAGGAGACGCTCCAGTGGTCGCGGGCGCTGACGGTGCTGTGTCCCGTGGACGACTCCCAGATCATCGTCATCTGGGACGGTACGCAGGCACCGGTGCAGACCGTGCTGGAACCGGTCGCCGAGGCCGACCCCGACCGCGCCGTCGGCGTCAGCGGACGCGGTCCGCTCGAACACGCCGCACGCCTCTACGGAGCGGCCGCCGTCAGCGTGGAGGCGGCGCGGCGCACCCCCGGGGGCATCGCCGTGCACGACGGGCGGCCTCCCCTCGCCGAACTCCTGGACGCCTCCGCACGCGCATGGGCGCGCGGCCTGCTGTCCCCGCTGGAGCGCAACCTCGCCGCGACGGAGCGCCGGCGCCTGCTGGAGGTCTGCGGCGCGGGACTCGCGATGGGCGCACAGGGCGCCGGACAGCTGCTCGGCATGCACCGGGCCACCGTCAACGCACGCCTCGACGAACTGACCGCGCGCGTGGGCCTGGACCGTGCGCTGCTGGGCGACCGGGCGAAGCTGGACCTGGCGATGCGCCTGGCGGACCTTCCGCCTCCGGTGCCGGGGACCGCGCCCGCCGGGGGCGTACGACAGGTGCTCGACCGCGAGGGCGGCTCACTGTGGGGAAACGGAGTGCTCTCCGAGCTGCCGCCGCGGCTGCTGTCCGCCCTAGTGACCTGGATCCATCACGAGCTCGACACGGAGGAGACGGCACGGGAGCTGGGCATCTCGCCGAGCACGTTCGCCGGGTGGCTGCGGGAGGCAGGAACGCTCACGCATCTGCCGCTGCGCAAGGATAGACCGGGCGCCGTCCACGAACTGCTCTGGGCGCTCTACACCACCGGCCGCGTCCGGCCCTCCGCGGTGACGGGCAGCGAGGACGAGGCGCAGCGCGCCGGTGAGCGGCGCGGAGGCGGGCCGGGCGGAGGGGAACCGGGCGGAGGTGGGCCTGGTGCTGGTGGGCCGGGCGGAGGTGGGCCTGGTGCCGGCGGGCCGGGCGGCGCGGATCAGCGCGCGGAGGCGCGGGCCGACGAGGAACGGGCTGCCGGGGAACGGGCCCCCGGGGCGCGGGCCGACGAGGAACGGGCTCCCGGGGAACGGGCCGCCGGGGAGCGAGCCGCCGGGGAGCGAGCCGAAGGGGAAGAGCCCGCCGCGGCGGGCACGGACGGCTTCGGCCAGCCCCGCACCGACAGACCCCATCCCGCGCGGCTGTACGACTACTTCCTCGGCGGCCGTACGAACTACGCCGCCGACCGGATCGCGGCCCAGCACACCGTCGAGGCCGCCCCGTCCGTCGCCGTCATGGCCCGCGAGGACCGCGCCTTCATGCTCCGGGCCGTCCGCAGCCTGGCGGGGCAGGCGGGCGTTCGGCAGTTCCTCGACCTCGGCTCCGGCATCCCGACCGAGCCCAATCTGCACCAGGCCGTCCAGTCCGAGGTCCCGGCCGCCAGCGTCGTCTACGTGGACGAGGACCCCGTCGTGCACGCCCACGCCCAGGCCCTGCTGACCGGCAGCCCCCCGGGACGCACCGCGTTCCTGCGGGCCGACGCCACCGACCCCTCCCGCGTGCTCGACTCCGCCGAGGTACGCGACGGCCTGGCCCTCGACCGGCCCGTGGCGCTCTCCCTCGTGGGCCTGCTGCCGTTCGTCACCGACGACCGCGAGGCGAAGGAGATCATCGGAGGCTTCACCGCCGCGCTGGCCCCGGGCAGCTTTCTGGCGCTCACCCACATCACGGGCGACTACGACCCGGAGGGCGTCGAGGCGGTCTGCGACCAGTACGAACGGCTCACCGGCGTACGCATGGAGCCCCGCAGCCGGGCCCGGGTGGCGGCGCTGCTCGACGGCCTCGACCTCGTCGAACCGGGCATCGTCCTGGTGCACCGCTGGCGCTCCGACCGCGCCGAGGACGACCGGACCGACGACGCCCGGGTGGGTTCGTACGGGGCGGTGGCGCGGATCCGCTAGGGACCTGGCGGCACGACGGGCGGGGCCGACGGGCCGCATGGCGGAAGCACGACGGGTGGAGCGGGCGGGGTCCGGTCGTACCCGGAAATCCGGTACCGCCGGTCGCGGGCCGGCTGCAAGGATCGAAGTCCCGGCCGCACCCTGGAGACACAGGAGCCAGCCCTTGCACCCCGCCACGCCCCGGCATCTGCGGGCCGACTGCGCGAACTGCTTCGGCCTGTGCTGCGTCGCCCTCCCCTTCGCCGCCTCCTCCGACTTCGCCTTCGACAAGGAGGCAGGCGTCCCCTGCCCGAACCTCCGGGAGGACTTCCGCTGCGGCATCCACGCCCGGCTTCGCGAAGAGGGCTTCCCCGGCTGCGTCGCATACGACTGCTACGGGGCGGGCCAGAAGGTCTCCCAGCTCACGTTCGGAGGCCGGGACGGGCGACGCGACCACGTCGGCTCCGGTCGCGACGGCGGTGATGGCGGCGGCGGCGGTGGCGTCGGCTCCGGTCACGTCGGTGGCGCGGGCGACCCGGGCGCGATGCGGCTGATGTCGGAGATCTTCCCGGTGATGAGGCAGCTGCACGAGCTGATGCTGTATCTGACGGAAGCCGCGGAGCATCCCGACGTGCGGCAGCCGCTCCGCGGCGAACTGCGGCGCGCACTGCGGGACATCACGCACCTCACCCACGGCACCGCCGACCAACTCGCCGCCGTGGACGTGTGGTTCCAGCGCGACAAGGCCAACGTGCTGCTGCTGCGCGCCAGCGAACTCGTACGGTCTCGGCTGCCCGGCCCCCGACGGGACCACCGGGGCGCCGACCTCACGGGAGCCCGCCTCGCCGGCGCCGACCTGCGCGGAGCCTCGCTGCGCGGGGCCCGGCTGATCGCGGCCGACCTCGCCGGTGCCGACCTGCGCACGGCGGATCTGACGGGAGCCGATCTGCGCGGCGCGGATCTGAGCGGCTCGGACCTCACCGGAAGTCTCTTCCTCACCCAGCCGCAGCTCGACGAGGCGAAGGGCAATCCGTCGACCCGGATCCCCGAGGGAGCCGTCCGTCCGGCGCACTGGGAGGGACCCCGGTCCCGGTGAGGGCGGCGGGCGTCCGGACCCGGCAGCCCACCGCCCGTACGGGGACGTACCCACGAAGAATGAGCCGAGCCCGAAGCCCGGAGGCCGAAGCCCGGAGGCCGAAGCCGGGAGGCCGAATCCCGAGGGTCGAATCCCGAGGGTCGAAGCCGGGAGGCCGAAGCCCGAGCCCGAGAGGCGAAACCCGAAGGTCAGCCGCAGCAGCCGCCACCGCAGCATCCGCCACCGCCGCCGGCGGGTGCCGCGCTCGCGGCGGGCGCGGACGCGGCGGAGGAGCCGCCCACCGCGACCGTCGACAGCAGCTTCACCGTGTCCGCGTGCCCGCGCGGGCAGTCGGCGGGCGCACCGGACTCGGCCATGGGGCGGGACAGTTCGAACTGCGTGTCGCACTCGCGGCACCGGTACTCGTATCGCGGCATGCCCGAATGCTATCCGGCGCGCCCCGGCGCCGCCGCTCGCCGCCGACGGGAAGGACCCCGAACCCGACGCCTCCGCCCCGGCTCCGTGTCAGTGGCCGGTCGCCCGCTGCTCACGGATCTGTTCGACGACCCGCTGCACCGTCTCCTTCACCGCGTCCAGCTCGGTCAGCAGATGCCAGTAGTCGGGATGACGGCCCGTCAGCCCCGCCACCGCGCGGTCCACGCGTGCGACGGCGTCGTCCAGCGGCTCCGCGTGCCTCGGGTCGGGTGTGCTGCGGCCCGCCATCGCCAGCCGCTGCGCGTCGCGGATCGCGAAGCGGGTCTGCTCGACCTCTTTCGTCTGGTCGAAGGAGACCTCGTTGAGCCGCTGAAGACGGTCGCCGGCGGCCTTGATCGACTCGTCCGCGGAGTTCAGCAGCGCCCGCACCGTCGACAGCTGCGACGTCGCGTCCGCCCAGCGCTGCTCGTCCCGTGCCTTGCGGCCCTCCGCCAGCTTCTCCTCCGCCTGCCGTACGGAACGGGCCGCCTGCTCCGGCACCTGCTGGAGGTCCTGCCAGCACGCGGCGCTGAACCGGCGGCGCAGCTCGCTGAGCACCGGCTCGACCTGGCCCGCCCTGGTGTGCAGCGCCTGCGCGCGAGTACGCAGCGAGGCGAGCCGCTTGTCGGTCTCCGCGGCCCGCTCGGGCAGGCGCTCGGCCTCGTCGCGTACGGCCTCCGCCTCGCGCACGACGCGGTCCGCGCGGCTCAGCGTGTCCTGCACGCCGTGGCGGGCGGCGCCCTCGTTGAGCTTGGTCAGCTCGGGGGAGAGGGCGGCCAGGCGCCCGGCGAGGTCGTCGGCCTTGAGGCCGGAGTCGCGGACGGCGTCCAGCGCGTTCGACGCCGCGAGCAGACCCTGCTTGGCCCGCTCGACGGCGGGAGCGAGCCGCGCCAGCTGCGTCTCGGCCTGCGACAGCAGCGGACCGAGGCTCTCTCCGAACCGCCGCAGCTCGCCCCTGACCCGCTCCAGCTCCTGCCGTGCCCGGTCCAGCTCGGCCCGCGCGCGGGCGGCGGTGCCCGGCGCCAGCTCGTCGCGGTCCAGGTCGTGGGCGTCGACGACGGTGATGTACTCCTGGCTGACCTGGTCGATGCGGGTGCCGAAGTCGGCGAAGTCGGAGACCGCCTTGCGGGCGGCGGGGGAGTCGTCGACGGCGTTCAGCGTCTCGATGGAGATGCGCAGGTCACGCTGGGCGGTGTCCAGCTCGTAGAAGGCCTCGGCCGCGGCGTCCTTGGCTGCTTGCGCGTCGGCACGCTGATGTTCCGCACGGGCGCCGCCCCAGCCCCAGCGGCGGGTGCCGCCGCCGTTCATAGCCGCCACCGAACCTCTCCCCGCGTCCCCACGTGCCGCGTCAGCGCGTACCGCTTACGCGATCGCCGGTCATTGTCCCACCCTGTGCCAACGAACACACGAGCAAGTTCGTTCAACGATACGTGCAAGCGGCACGGAACGATTCACGGGCGATCACGGGGGCGCCCGCGGTGCCCGGCGGCCGGAAGTGTTTGCGCCGACCGGCGCGGAACAAGGTAGTCTGTGGCCTCGTTCGGGGCGCATAGCTCAGCGGTAGAGCGCTTGCCTTACAAGCAAGATGTCACTGGTTCGATCCCAGTTGTGCCCACTCCCAAGCCGCACGTCGAAGGCCCGCCGCATCATCGCGGCGGGCCTCAGATGTGCACTGCGTGTCTAACTGAGTGACTACGGTTCCTGAGTACCAGGTCGTATCGACAGGGGCGAGCGGTTGCGGTCAGGCGAAGGAGGTCCGAGCCCCGGGCTACCGTGGGCCCTGCTGGGAAGCCGGTTGGGAGGAGCTGGACCGCGGGTCGGTCTATCTGCCGGTGCCGCCCATGGAGTGAGCGGCTGTCACGTGTATCGACGCTTCTCATTCCGTGGTCGGGTCGAGTGCCTTGCTGGCTACCTTGGTGAACGTGCCGATCGCGATTCGGAATTCGTCGGTCAATCCGCCTGACCAGGTTTCGTCAACACCGCTGAGTTCCAAGCTGAACGCGTACGCGGACAGATCGCGTAGCACTTGCCGCCGACTGTGCATTGACTTGCTTGCGGTTGTACGCCGAGGCGAGCCACGCGCCGCCCAGCGTCAGGAGGCCGGTGACTGCGGCAATCGCCAGGTTCGACGTGTTCTCATCCGTGGCGCATGATCTCCGAAGTCCGGGTGCTACACGGCGAGTTGTCGCCAGGCCCGGGCCCGGGGCGAACGGCATGTCTCGACTGGGTGCGGCAGGCGTGCCGACCTTCGGTCGTGGGCCAAGGGGCGGGTGCTGAGGGCTTCGTGAGGTCGTCCCAGTGGTGGAAGACGGTGGCGAGGTTTCTGCTGTGCGGTGCGGGCGGGGATCATCGCAGGCTCCTGTGCTGCTCGGTGTGCGGTGATCTCGCTTATGGGGCGCCCTGGTCTGGCCGGACTGGTAGGCGCCTCTTCGTCGTGTCGGGCTATTCAGCTGATGTGGGTCGACGTGCAACTGTGCCGGGCCGGACGGCATCTTGACTGTCATGAGTAGAGCGTTACTGCGGCGCCAGCGCCGCTCGGCACCTGCACCTACCAAACTCGACAAACGGCGTGCTCGTGCGAAGCGCGGACGCCAAGTCAAACGGATGCGGTGCAACGGCCTGTTGGCGCTCGCTGCGTTGGTGCTCTTCGTCGTTCTGCCATTGGGAGTGTGGAAGGGGCCGTACCTGCTCGACGGGCAGTACCTCAAGACCGAGTCAATCGGTGAAGGCGCTGGTTCTGCGGCACTGGTGACGGGTCTGCGGACGGCGATGGTCACATGTGCCGCGTCGATCGGAGCGGGCATCGCGTTGTTCTACACGGCCAGCACCTACCGGTTGAATCGCCGGGGTCAGGTCACCGACCGCTTCACCAAAGCACTGGAGCGGCTGGACTCGGAGAACGTCTACACCCGTGTCGGCGGCATCCTCGCCTTGGAGCAGATCGTGCGGGATGCACCGGGGCAGGCTACCGACGCTGCCCGTGTGCTCGGGCACTTCATTCGGCACATGCAACCACGAGCCTCGGAGGCGCGCCCTGACCCGGACGTGCAAGCCGCGTTGACCGCGCTCACCCGCCCCGAGAGCCGCACGTACGTCGACCCCATGGAAAGGCTCGACCTCTCCGATCTCTCGTTGGTCGGCGCCAAGTTGTACGGTGCTGACCTCACTGACGCCGATCTGACAGACGCGAATCTCAGCGGCGCAGTGTTGGCACATGCGGACCTCACGGGCGCGCTGCTGGAGGGTACGAACCTCACCAGTGCCGCGCTGCTGGGAGTTGATTTCAGTAACGCCAAGCTGGTCGCGGCACGTCTTGAAAACGCCTTCTTGGCCGGGGCGACCTTCACCAACGCCATCCTGCGCGACGTCGATTTGAGCGGTGCCATGGTAGTGAGCGAACAGTTGCTCCTGGCGCATTCGCTGGACGGGTGCCGCCTGCCGCCGAAGATGGAGCGCGACCCGAGTGTTGTGGCACGTTGTCGATAAGGCCGTGAGGCGCAACGGGAGCGTTGATGACGGCGTCGATCGAAGCTCCTCCTTTTCAAAGATTCGGTTCATGGCGATGGCACCGCTCTGCAGGACGGGCCGGATCTGCTTCCTGTGCACCACCTCGGTGACGCTCGTACTCCTGTGACCCACAAGCCGCGAGATCTCCTTCACAGGGATGCCGCTATCGGAGAGGAGCGACACGAAGCTGTGTCTCAGCTCGCGAGGTGTCCCCGGTCAGCGTCCACACCAGGGGCGTCACGGAGAACTGTCCGGAAGACCCTGCGGAAGTTGCGAGCAGCTAGCTCCGTCCCGACACGCGAGGCGAACACCAAGCCCTGCTCCTTCCACTTGCCTTCAGCTCGCTCACGCTGTCGCTCCTGCCTCTCTCGGTGCTGTACGAGAACGTCGACGCAGCGAGCGGGCAGCGCGACCGTGCGACGGGACCTACGCGTCTTGGTATCCCCACCGACCCGTACGGATCGCCAAACGGCCATGTGCGGAGGCACAGGAGGAACCGCCTTCGGATCGCCAGTGAGGAGTGAGAGCACGATGTACGCGTGAAGTGCCTTGCCTTCAGCAGCCGTCAGCACGGCACGGGCCTGGTCGAGTGTGAGCCCGTCACGTCAAGGGAGTTGGGGTGGGGGCTAGCGGCTTGCGTTGTGTGGTGTTCGGGGTGGGTCCTCTGTTTTGCGGCGGAGGGTGTAGGCCGCCAGCGTGCCGAACGTGAACAGGGCCAGTACGGAGACCGCTGTGCCCAGCCATGTGGTGCCCAGCCAGCGGCCGCCGAAGTAGCCGAGGCTCACGCTGTAGGCGGCCCACGTGATCCCCGCCAGCGCCGACCACGGGACGAACTCCTTGGCGCGCCGGTGAGCCGCGCCCGCCGTGAGGCTGACCACGGAGCGCCCGGCCGGTGCGAAGCGCGCCAGCACCACCAGGGCGCCACCGCCGCCCGCGAGGGCCTCGCCGAGCTTCTCCTGCGCAAGCCTCAGCCGGCGTGAGCGGGAGAGGGCGCGGTCGAAGCGGTGGCCGCCGCGTCGGGCCATGCGGTACGCGACGAGGTCGCCGAGGACCGAGGCCGTGGCCGCGCACAGCACGAGGGCGATGATCTCCGGGAGGGGCGCCGCCTCGGCGGCGTGGCGGGCGTGGCTGGGGAGGTTCGCGGCGTCGGCCGCCGTGGTCCCGGCGAAGGCGGTGGCCGCGGCGACGACGAGGACGCCGCTCGGCAGCACCGGGACGAAGACGTCGAGCAGCACCGAGGCCGCGATCACCCCGTACAGCCATGGGGATCCGGTCACGGACCCCAGGATCTCCAGCACCGCCGTCCCCCGTAACCTTCCCGCTCGCCGCGCCGCTCCGTATGTGTCGAACCCGTCCGTCCCGGCTGTCGAGCCGTGAACCGGATCAAGCCGGGTATCGGATCAAGATTCGTCCCAGCGTACGCCCGCGGGTGACGGACGTGGCCGCCGAGACGTGCGGGATCGATCTCGGTCCTGTCTCGGGGCGGTAACGGGTTTCCGGGGAGGTCGCCGGGGGTTTCGGAAGCGGAACTCGCAGCGGATGCGAAGCGGAGCGACGGCGGTGCGGGAGCGTCCTGCCGGCGGTCCGGGGCCGGACCGCCGGCGGCGCCGCGAGCGGTCAACTTCCGGTGGGCTGCGCCGTGTTGGAGGTGGGCGCCGGCGGTGTCTGCGCGGGGACGAGCGTACGCCGCAGCACCTGCTCAAGGCGCGAGCGGCTGCCGGGCGCGGGGCCCTGCCCCGGCCCGTGCCCCACGTCGGGGACGCCGCCCGGACCCTCGGTGCCTTCGGGCACCGGCAGCGCCTGTTCGAGCAGCAGCTCCGCCGAACGGCCGCGCAGCCGCAGCGTCATGAGCTGGTTGCCGAACCAAGGGCCCCCGGAACGCTTCCACTTGAGGGCCGGGCGTCCCGTGCGTCCATGGCGTGCGAGCGCGCGGCCCAGCGTCCTTCCGGCCCGGCTCCAGCCGAAGCGGAACCCGGCGCGCATCACAGCCGGGATGCTGTTGTGCAGGGGCGAGCAAGTGAGCTGCATGACCCGGGAGTTGACGGGGCGGGCGAAGTGCGGCTCGGTGATGTACGCGTGGTGGACGTCGCCGGAGAGCACGCACACCGTCGACGGTGCCCCGCGGGCGCCCGCGACCTCCTCGACGAGTCCGGTCAGCGCATCGAACGACTGCGGGTAGGCGGCCCAGTGCTCCAAGTCCGCGGCGCGGCGCATCCGTTCGCCGATACGCGCCCAGCGCTCGCCGCGCACGCCGCGGCACAGGGCGGCGTTCCACGCCTCGGCGTCATGGATCGCGGGAGGGAGCAGCCACGGCAGGGACGTGCCGAGGAGGAGATGGTCGTAATCGCCGCCGCCCTCGCGGCCGATGCCCTCGCCGCCAACACCAACACCAACACCAACGCCGATGCCGCTCTCGCCGCCGCCGTCCCCCGTTCCCCCTTCCGTCCCCGTGAGCATCTGCTCGCGCAGCCACGTCATCTCCTGCTTGCCGAGCATCGCGCGCTGCTGCTCGTCCAGTACGCGTGCCGCCCGGGTGTCGACGATCAGCACGCGCGTCCTGCCGAAGTCGCGGCGGAAGCTCCAGCGCGCCACGTCGGGGTTCGCGTCGGCGCGTTCCACGAAGTCGCGCAGCAGCCGCGTGCCGTCCCCGGCCTCCCGTACGGCGGCGAAGACGGGGTCCTCGGCCAGCTCGCCCGGCGAGAGGTTGCCCAGGTGCTGGTAGACCCAGTACGAGGCGAGCCCGCCCAGTATCCGTTCGCGCCACCAGCCGGTCGCGCGCATCTCGCTGCGCCAGGCGTCGCTGGTGTTCCAGTCGTCTATCACGTCGTGATCGTCGAAGATCATGCAGCTGGGGACGGTGGAGAGCAGCCAGCGCACCTCCGGGTCGGCCCAGGACTCGTCGTACAGCAGCGTGTACTCGTCGAAGTCCGCGACCTGGCTCCACGGCGGCTGCGACAGATCGCGCCTCGCGGCGAGCTTCTCCCGTACGGCCTCGGAGGTCTCGTCCGCGTAGACCTGGTCGCCGAGGAGCAGCAGCACGTCGGGGCGCTCGCCGCCCGCGATGGCGCGCTGGGCGAGGGCGTCGACCGCGTCGGGGCCCACCGGGTCGTGGGAGCTGGCGGAGGGGCGGGCGGCCCAGCGGCACGAACCGAACGCGACGTCCACGGCGCCCGTGCCGGGAGCGGGGGTGCGGATCGTGCTCGGCGGGAGCGCGGAACCGGGGAGGGGCCAGACCTCGGTGCCGTCGAGGAGCAGCCGGTAGGCGGTCTCGGTGCCGGGTTCGAGCCCGACGACGGTGATCAGGGCGTAGTGATGGCCCGCGATCTGCCAGGTGTGCGCGCTGCCGCCCGCACTGCCGGGAGCACAGCGCACCTCGG
This sequence comes from Streptomyces sp. HNM0575, assembly GCF_012726265.1. Classification (GTDB taxonomy): domain Bacteria; phylum Actinomycetota; class Actinomycetes; order Streptomycetales; family Streptomycetaceae; genus Streptomyces. The sequence goes on from NZ_JAASAG010000001.1 coordinate 761,309, forward strand.
CCTCGCACGGCCCGTCGGCCTCGATCCAGATCGTCGCCGTGTCCTCGTCGACGTAACGCAGCAGCGGTCCCAGGCGCAGCCTGCCCATGGAAGTTCTCCCTCCGTCGCCGTGCACGCTACGGAACGACCAGGGCAGCAGGCGAGTTTCCGGCGGGGGAAAGCGGCCAGTGCTGCGTTCGGGGTCCGGGTTGCGGGCTCCGAGCCCGGTTCCCGAACTCGGGTCCCGGGTCCGGTTCCTAGTTCGGGTCCTGAACTCAATTCCCGGACTCGGTTTCCGGACCGCACGCGCGGAGCACCGCCCCGGAGTCTCCTCGCGCCCTCCGTGGAGGGACGGGATCCGGAGCGGTGCTCCGCGCGGTTCTCGCTTCTTCGGGCTTCTCTCCGGTCCTCTCGGCTTTGCTCGGCTTCGTATGGACGCGGGTCGCTTACCGGCTACGCCGCTTACCGGCTACGCCGGGTACGGGGCCCGGCGCCGGTCAGCAGGTGCCGAGCGCCTTGGTCAGGGCGTCCTTCTCCGCGGAGTCGGCGGTCATGCCGTAGGTGTCCTTCACCCAGATCCACATCCGCGCGTAGGTGCAGTGGTAGCCGCTCTCCGGGGGCATCCACTCGGCCGGGTCCTTGTCGCTCTTCGACTGGTTCACGTTGTCCGTGACGGCGAGCAGCTGCGAGATCTTCAGGTTGTTGGCGAGCTCCTGGCGCTTGTCCTGCGTCCAGTCGCTGGCGCCCGAGGTCCATGCCTCGGCGAGCGGCACCACGTGGTCGATGTCCACGTCCGAGGGCTTGGTCCACTTCCCGCCGTCGTACGGGCTGGTCCAGGTCCCGCTCGTGGGGTAGCAGTCGCTGCCCGTCTCCACGCCCTCGCCGTCCCGCTTGAGCACGGCCTCGCGTGTGTCGCACGAGTCGCCCTGGTCGATCCAGTGCGGGAACTTCTCCCGGTCGTAGCCGTCCATGGAGCCCTCGGCCTGCTCCTTGAGCCCGTCGAGCATCGTCTTCGCCTCGGAGGCGCTGGGCGGCGAGGGCGGCTCGGCCTGTGCGGGCGCGATACCCGTGGTGAACATCAGAAGGGCGGCGCAGGGAGCGGCGATTGCGGTGATTATGACCGACTTGCGTCGACGCGCGTAGAGCTTGGTGCGTATGCGCTTCTGCATACGAACTCCCTCGTTGTGGGGGGATATTGCGAGACGTGCGCTCGTGAACCGATGGTGGCGGTGGCACGTTGCCGGGAGGCAGGCGCCAAGTAACAGCGTGACGACGTGTTCACGTCACATCAAGGGCTCGGTCACAACTCGCGGCCGACCACGGCCTCTTCCGCGCCCCGCGCGCGAGACCGCGCGCTCGTCCGCACGCCTCCGCGCGCCCGTCCACAGCGCGGCCGCCGCCCGTAACCCGCAGCCCTTCAGTACCCCGTCAGCAGCCGGTCCCCGGAGGGCCCCCACCCTGCCGGAGCCGATCGCGTGCGGGCGCGGGCGTCGTCTAGCCTTGCGGGCAGCAGAAGGGGAGTAGCTCTTCGCCGGACCGTCGACATACCGGGCGGCCTCTGGTCTGCGGCCGTCGCGGTCTCACCGTGGCGCCCGCCGGCCGTGCGGTCCGCCCCGGCGCCCGGAGCGCGGCACATCCCGTACGGGCGGCGCGAGTTCGCGGCCGGTACGGGGCTGCGGCGCCAGTGAGACCTTCGGCCAGCAGTCCGTCGTCCCGTCATGTGCGTACGTCACGACTCGTTCGTGCCTCACAGCAGGCCACGTTCGTCACGTCGCGTCACGTACGTCATGCATCGACGCTGCCGTGCCGAAGCGTGCTCCGCGCCGGTGCGGCGGCCCGTCTCGAAGGAACCGTCAGTGATCAGCCTCTCCGTCGCGGTCGTCGTCTTCGGCGTCGTCTTCCTCGCCGAACTGCCCGACAAGACGGCCCTCGCGGGCCTGATGCTCGGCACCCGCTACCGCGCCCCGTACGTCTTCACGGGTGTCGCCGCCGCCTTCCTCCTGCACGTCGTGCTCGCCGTCGCCGCGGGAAGCGTGCTGACGCTTCTGCCGCACCGCCTCGTGCAGGCCGTGGTCGGCGTGCTGTTCCTCGCGGGCGCCGCGGTGCTGCTGCTGAAGAAGGACGAGACCGAGGGCGAGGGCGAGGGAGAGGGCGAGGAGGGGGCGGGGACCCCGGCGGGCCGGTCGTTCTGGAAGGCGGCGGGCAGCGGGTTCACGCTCATCCTGGTCGCCGAGTTCGGAGATCTCACCCAGATCATGACCGCCAACCTCGCGGCACGTTACGACGATCCGGTCTCCGTCGGCCTGGGTGCGGTGCTGGCGCTGTGGTCCGTGGCGGCCATCGGGATCCTCGGCGGACGTACGCTGATGCGCTTCGTGCCCCTGCGGCTGATCACGAGGGTCGCGGCGCTGCTGATGACCGGCCTCGCGGCGTTCAGCCTGTACGAGGCGGCGGTGGGCTGAGCGCCTCGCAGGGGTGTCGGGGAAGAGCTGCGGTGCGTGCCCTTCCCCGCCCGGCCGGGAGGGCGAACGGCCGTCCCGGCGGGGGCAGTTCGGCCGTCGCCGGGACGCCCGCGGGGCGGTGCTCTACTGTGATGCCCTTCCGCGGCGCTGCGATCGGCGCACAAGCGTGGAAGCCTCGGCAAAACCACAAATCGACCACGGGGGGAACTGTGCGTGTCAACGGACGTGTGGGCAGGGCGGCGGGAGTGCTCGTACTGGCGCTGAGCGCGGCGGCGTGCGGCGCGGGTGCGGACTCGCATCCGGGCGCGGAGGGCGGGGGCGCGAAGGAGAAGGGGAAGTCCGTTCCCGCGCGGCCCCTGCCCGTGGAGGGCGGCAAGCGCACGGTCACCTGGACCGACTTGAAGCACAGATCGCACGAACTGGAGGCCGCTCCCAGCGAGTTGGCGCGCGGGTCGGTCTCCGACCTGGAGAACGTACGGCTCGACGACGAGCTGAAGGGGAAGGTGCCGTACTACCTCACCGTCTCCTACACCAACAAGGGCAGCACCCGTCTCGAACGCCCGTCGCCGGAACGGGACTTCCTGCTCGCCTCCGCCGACGGGCAGCCCGGAAAGCCGATATCGGTCTTCTCCTCCGCGCTCTCGCAGGACTCGGGTCTGCCCGACGCCTGCTCGAAGGGCGCTCCGGAGTCGCTGGCCCCGGGCGGTGAGGCGACCGTGTGCCAGATCTTCATGATGCCGGGGAATCTGGCCCCGGCGGCGGTCTCCCACATCGGCCGGGACGCACAGGGGAATGAGAGCGACCCGGTCATCTGGAAGGCGGGCGGCTCGGGAAACGGAGCCGGAAAGGGTGCCGGAAAGGGCGCCGGAAAGGCCGGACTCCCCGGCGGAATACTGGAGTTGAAGAAAACCGGCCGGTCGGCCGTGCAGGACGCCAAGCGCCGCAACGTGAAGGTGGAGGTCGCTGCCCAGAGCATCCGTCCCGGCAAGGTGGCGGATCTCGGCCGTTTCGAACTCGACCCGGACGAGAAGAAGCAGGTCCCGTACTACGTCACCGTCGAATACCGCAACATGGGCTCGAACGAACTGCTGCCGCAGATGAATCAGAAGACGGAATTGCGCGCGGTCAGCGGACGTTCGGCACGCCGGCTGAACCTCATCGACCTCAGCGGCGAAGGCCTCGCCCAGTGTCCCGACGCGAAGCCCGACGGCCTGGTGAGGCCGAAGGCTTCGGTGACGGAATGCTCCGTCTTCATGCTTCCCAGGACCGATTCCCCGGCCTCGCTCGTCTTCACCGGCGAGGGCAAGGCCGCGAAGACGGTCACCTGGCGGGCCCCCTAGCACGCCGACCAGCACGCCGACCAGCGCGCCGAGAGGGCGTGAACTCCCCCTTCCCGTACGGCATTTCACTTTGCCGCGCCCGCCGCCGCCTTCTTCTCGCGGGCCTTCCCGGTGAGTTGCGCCATATCGCCGTGAAGACCCGCCCGCGGTACGGGCGGAATGACCCTCGTCACCCTTCGCACCTCATTTCGGATAGTGGTCGACCACTCGCCCAGGGACCACGTAAGGTGCACGGCTGGACAGTCACTGGCGATTCGGGCTGCGTCGGCGCGTAAAGGGCGCGGCGGCGGGCCCAGGGGAGGGGCCGGGATGACGGCGCATAGATGCTGCCCTGAGTGCGGCGCGGAGTTCACTGCCGACGGGGGGAAGTTCTGTGGCTGCGTGGGCCCGTTCACGGCCGAGCACGTCGATCCGATGCACATACGCCCGTACGTCGACCTGCCGGAGCCCGTGAACGAGGGGGCGGGCACGCCCGACCTCGAACCGTTCGCGCGCTGCGGACTGGGCGAGACCGCGGAGCTGCCCACGCTGCGCCGTTACGACGTCGAGGGCGATGGCGAGGGCTACGGCGAGGCGCACCAGGACGAGCGGGGGTACGAGCAGGGGTACGAGCGCACCGGCGAGCCCACCGGGATGGACGCGACCGCCGCCTTCGCCGCGTACGGCCAGGACGGCGCCACCGACGCGACGCCCGTGCGCCGTGGTGGAGGCCACCGCCGCCGCAAGGGCCCGGGCGCCTATGCGTACGGACGCGACCAGGAGGCCCGCAAGCGCCGCGGACCGGCGCGGGTGGCCCTCGCCGCGGCCGGCGTGGTCGCCGCGCTCGGCGCCGGACTTCTGACGACGCAGACGCTCACCGACGACGACGGCGGCGACGACCGCAGCCTCAGCACGGACGACACCGCCCTCCCGGACCTCAGCGGCCGTCCGACGAAGGACCCGTCCCATACGGAGGAGAAGCGCTCCAAGAAGCCCTCCGAGAAGCAGAGTTCGCGCGAGAGCTCCGCGAACTCCCGGGCCGCCCGCGACAGCAGCCGGCACACAGACCGCGCCCCCGTGCCCGCACCGCCGGGCACGTCCTCCTCCTCGGCTTCCTCGGCGCCCGGCACTCCCGGCGAGTCGGACGGCCGCGACGGGGGCCACGACCAGGGCGGCGACCACGACCGCGACCGTGACCGGCCGCGTCCCCCGCAGGACTCGACGCAGCCGGGCGGCGAGACGCTGCGGGCCGGTGACAGCGGCCCGGAGGTCGCCGAATTGCAGCGGCGCCTCAAGCAGGCGGGTGCGCTGGACGAGGGCGCCCCGGAGGACGGCGTCTACTCGCAGCAGGTCCAGCAGGCGGTCGCGCAGTTCCAGTCGTGGAACGACGTGCGCGGCGACGAGTCCGGCGAGTACGGGCCGGACACGCGCCGTGCCCTGGAGTCCCAGACCTCCGGCTGAGCGGCCCGGGTGGCGTTCCCCCGCATCTCTTTGTACCGTGATGAAACAAAGTGGTCCCGCCCGTTTCCCCTGCGCCAGGCTGTCTGGCCCGAGGGTCCCCTGACCGGCGGGCGGGACCACCTTGGTTCTGTCTCCGTACGCGAGGGAGCCCGCACGCCATGCCGACCCCCCAACCGCCCCTCACCGCCCGCGGACTCCTGCTCGACATGGACGGCACCCTCGTGAACTCGGACGCCGTCGTCGAACGCGTCTGGCGCGACTGGGCCCTCTCCAAGGGCGTCGACCCGGCCGCGGTGCTGCGCATCGCACACGGCCGCCAGGGTCATCTGACGATGGCCGACGTCTTCCCCGACCGCCCGATGGAGCTCAACCACGCCGAGAACGAGGCCCTACTGGCCCGCGAGACAAGCGAGTTGGACGGCGTCGTCCCGGTCGCCGGCGCCCACGCCTTCATGGCCGCCCTTGTACGCGTACCGCATGCGCTGGTGACCTCCGCGGACACCGGCCTGGCGACGGCGCGTATGCGCGCGGCGGAAGTGCGCATCCCGGACGTGTGCATCACCGCCGAGCACGTCAGCGCGAGCAAGCCCGACCCGGAGGGCTTCCTCAAGGGCGCGGCGGAGCTGGGCCTGCCGCCCGAGGACTGCGTGGCCTTCGAGGACTCCGGCGCGGGCGTCGCGGCGGCGCGGGCCGCGGGCATGCGGGTCGTGGGGGTCGGCGCGCGGGCTGCGGAGTACGACGTGACGGCCCACGTCCTCGACCTCACCGGGCTCACGGCCGAGCCGCTGGCGGACGGAGTCCGCCTGGAGTTCCGGGCGTGAGCGAGGCTTCGAGGAGTGAGCGCGGCTCAAGGCGTGCCCGCGGCTCAAGGCGTGCGCGCGGCTTCAGGCGTGAGCACGGCTCGCGGGCTGAACGCCGCTTCGAGGGCTGAGCGCCAAGGCGAGCGCCGAACGGTACGACCGGACTGAACGGCGTTGAGCGGCACGGCACTGAACGCTGCCGAGCGGAGCGGTACCGAGCGGAGCGGTACCGAGCGGAGCGGTACCGAGCGGCGCTGAGCGGGCGCGTCAGGGGCGGGTGGCGCCGTGCGCCTCACCGGGTTCCTCGCCGGGCACCTCAGCGGACGCGGGCTCGCGGCGGAAGAGGGCGGTCCAGAGGAAGGGTTGGCCGAAGTACAGCGAGCCCTCCGGCTCGTCGCGCATGCGGCGCAGCTCGACCTCCGTGAGACCGGAGAAGATCCGCCGCAACGCCTCGGGGGTGTAGGCGAGGCCGCCTTCCAGGCCGGGCTGCGGGCGCCGGTACAGCTCCGCGTCCCCGATCTCGCAGCCCGTCCCGCCCTCGCCGGCGGCGAAGCAGGTCAGCCCGAGATGGCCGCCGGGCGCGAGGACGCGGTCGAGCAGCGCGAGGTAGCTGACGCGGCGGTGCGGCGGCAGGTGGTGGAAGCAGCCGGAGTCGTAGATCAGGTCGTAGGGGCCCTCGATCGCGGTGCCGGGCGCGAACACGTCGCCGCACACGAACCGCACCTTCGCGCCCGCCTCTTCCGCCCGTTCCGCGGCCCAGGCGATGGCTGTGGGCGAGAGGTCGACGGCGTCGACGTCGAAACCGACGGCGGAGAGACGAACCGCGTTCCGGCCGGGACCGCAGCCCAGATCGAGTGCGCGTCCGGGCCCGGGTCCGGGGGTGACGAGCCCGCGCTCCACATACGAGACCAGGTTCTCGTCGGGCTGCGGAACGAAGAACGGCACGTCTATCGCACGGTTCGCGTAGAAGGCGTCCCACCAGGGGGCCGCGGCGGCAGTCCAGCGGTCCGCTTCCGGCTCGAACAAGCCGTCCAGCAGGCCGAGTACGTCCTCCACGCTGCGGATGTCACGGTCCATCGACGACGCCCCCTCACGGTCCGTGCACGATCCTAGAGCCGCCGCACGGCCCCTGACCCGGCCTTCCGGATCCGGCTGTGCGCTGCCGTAACCCCGGGTCGGAGCGGGCCTGTTGGGCGCTCGCCGTCTCTCCGTCGGCGCTCCGTTTCCGTTCACCACGGAAGCGGGAGCTCCCGCCCGTGCTCCGCCCGCGCATGCCTGCGCAGCCGCACCCGCGCATCGGTCTCCGCGCTCCGGTCGTACTCCCGGGCGGCCTTGTCCACCTGCCCCAGCAATGCGGCACACGCCGGGCAGTCCCGTGCGGCCTTCGATTCGTCACTCATGTCCGACATGCACGGATGTTCGCGCGCGCGGGCGCGGTCACGTGTCAGGTGCCCTTGGAGCGTCGCCGGTTGGCGTCATTCGGGTGTCATGCGGTGCCCGCCCCGAGGGGCAGGGGGGTCAGCGGGGTCAGGACTTGGGCGAGGCCTGCTGGACGACCTCGAAGGACCACAGGGCGGAGCTGTCCGAGGCGGGCTTGGGGCGGTCGGTGCCGCCCTGGTGTGCGGCCTTCATCGGGCCCTCCATCCAGGCCTGGAAGGACTCCTCGTCGCGCCACCGCGTGTACACCAGGTAGTTGTCGGTGCCCTCGACGGGGCGGAGGAGCTCGAACCACTCGAAGCCGTCCGAGCCCTCCACCGCGCCGGCGCGGGACGCGAAGCGCTTCTCCAGGGTCTCGCGGGCCTCAGCGGGGACGTTCAGCACGTTGATCTTCACGATGCTCATGCGGTCCATCCTGCCGCACCGGCTTCCGTGCCCCGCTCTCCGGGGGCGGGGCCGGGGCCTGGGCCTGGGCCGGAGCCGGGGGCGGAACCGGAGCCTTGGGCGTTGGCCGGGTGGGCGAAGTGGGCCGGGGCGTCGAAGGCCGCGCGGCGGGTGGCGCGGCGCAGGGCGCGCAGCAGCGGGCCGCCCAGGGTGAGGACGAGGACGACGGTGAGAGCGGCCCGTGGGACGTCCCAGCCGAGGGACGTGGCCAGTACGTACGCGGCGAAGCGGGCGAGGTTGTCCGGCAGCTGGTCGCCGGGGACGAACGAGATGCCCGAGCCGAGGCCCGCGATGTACGGCCAGCCCTGGAGGTTCATGACCAGTCCGTAGAGCAGGGCAGAGACCGCGCCGTAGAGCGCGAGCATCGCCGACTCGCCTCTGCCGCGCAGCCGTTGGGCGCCCGGCAGCAGGCCCGCGCCCATGGCGACCCAGCCCATCGTGAGCATCTGGAACGGCATCCACGGGCCCGCGCCGCCCGTGAGCAGGGCGCCGGCGAACATCGACAGGGCGCCGAGCACGAAGCCGAAGCCCGGCCCGAGCACCCGGCCCGAGAGCACGATCAGGAAGAACATCGGTTCCAGGCCCGCCGTGCCCGCGCCCAGCGGGCGCAGTGCCGCGCCGGCCGCCGCGAGTACGCCGAGCATCGCGACGGCCTTGGCGTCCATGCCGGTGTCGGCGATCGTCGCCACGACGACGGCCAGCAGCAGCGGCAGCAGCGCGGCGAAGAGCCAGGGCGCGTCGCGGGAGTGGGCCAGGCCCGATGCGGATCCGGCGAGCAGCGGCCAGCCGAAGGCGACGACGCCGGTCGCGCTGGTCAGGGCGAGGGCCGCGACGGAACGCGGGCCGAGGCGGAGGGAGCGCGGGGCGCGGGCGCGCGTGGTACGCGCGGTACGCGTGCGCGGAGCACGGGAACGCGGGCGGTGCGGCTGCGGCTCCCCGGCGCTTGCGGGGGCGGGGCGTTCGGGGCGTCCGGGGCTCCCCTGGCTTCCGGTGCTTCCTGTCGTATCGGCCGTCATTCCGCCGGCCGCCCTTGCGGGTCAGGCGCGTGCGGTGCGTCGAGGGCCGTACGGATCTGGGGGACGGTCAGCCAACGTGCCGCCGGGGCAAGGATTTTGGCGACCTGCGGCGCGAACGCCGGTGAGGAGGTGACCACTTCGGCGGTCGGGCCGTCGGCGACGGTCTCGCCCTGCGCGAGTATCACCACCCGGTCCGCGACCTCGGCCGCCAACTCCACGTCGTGCGTGGCCAGTACGGTCGTGTGCCCCTCGCCGGACAGGGCGCGCAGGATGCCCACCAGACGGGACTTGGCGGCGTAGTCGAGGCCGCGGGTCGGCTCGTCCAGCAGGATCAGCCGCGGGCGGGCGGTGAGGATCACGGCGAGGGCGAGCGCGAGGCGCTGGCCCTCGGACAGGTCGCGCGGGTGGGTTGCGTCGGCGACGCCCGGCAGCAGTTCGGCGACCAGCGCGCGGCAGCTGCCCGGCGCGGCTCCCGCGTCGGCGTCGGCTGCCGCGCACTCGGCGGCGACCGTGTCCGCGTACAGCAGGTCGCGCGGCTCCTGCGGTACGAGGGCTGCGTGGCGCAGCAGCCGCCGGGGGTGGGTGCGGGCGGGGTCGAGGCGCTCGGGGCCGCCGACCGTGACCGTTCCGGCGGCGGGTGTGTGTACGCCCACGAGGGTGCTGAGGAGGGTGGACTTGCCCGCTCCGTTACGGCCCATGAGGGCGACGGTCTCGCCGGGGTGGAGCGTGAGGTCCACTCCGTGCAGTGCGGTGACGTGCCCGCGGCGGAGCGAGAGCGCGGACATACGCGCCGTCGGCACGGGGGGCGGGCCGCCGCCCGTGACTCCGCCGTCTGTGGCCCCGCCGTCCTTGGCCCTGCGGTTCTTGGCCCCGCCGTCCGTGACTTCTCGGGCGTGCGGCCCGGCTGTTGTCGTGCCGTGTCCGCGTACGAGTGCCCGCAGGCGGCTCAACGGGCTTGCGGTGCCCCGCGGTTCGGCGGCGGCAGCGGAACCGCGGGGCTCGCGCACCCCGGAGGGCCCGTGGGCTTCACGGGGCTCGCCTCGGCCGGTCCGCGCACCGGCACGTTCACGTCCGTCGCTTCCGTGGCCGCCGACCCCGTGGCGCCCGCCTCCGCCGGTGCCATCGCCGACTCCGTCGCGCCCGCCTCCGCCGGTCCGATCACCGCCTTCGCCGGGCAGCGCACCGGCACGCTCACGTCCGTCGCCGTCACCGCCGACTCCGTCGCGCCCGCCCCCGTCGCCCTCCGCCGCCGCGAGGCGTTCGCGCAGCGGTTCCGATCTGCGGCGGGCGTCCCGTACGGACAACGGCAGCGGCGACCATTCCGCCAGGCGTCCCAGTTCGACCACGGGCGGCCGGACCGGCGAGAGCGCCATCAGCTCGGCGGGGTCGCCGAGCCGGGCGGGGGCGCCGGGCTCCGCGAGCAGCAGCACCTGGTCCGCGTAGTGCACGACGCGTTCGAGCCGGTGCTCGGCCAGCAGCACGGTCGTGCCGAGGTCGTGCACGAGGCGTTGCAGCACGGCCAGCACCTCCTCGGCTGCGCCCGGGTCGAGAGCCGATGTCGGCTCGTCCAGTACCAGCACGCGCGGATGCGGCGTCAGTACGGAGCCGATCGCGACGCGCTGCTGCTGCCCTCCGGAGAGGGCGGAAAGCGGGCGGTCCCGCAGCTCGTTGAGGCCTAGGAGGTCGAGGGTCTCCTCGACCCGGCGCCGCATCGTGGCGGGAGGAAGGCCCAACGACTCCATGCCGTAGGCGAGTTCGTCCTCGACGGTGTCGGTGACGAAGTGCGCGAGCGGGTCCTGGCCCACGGTGCCGACGACGTCGGCGAGTTCGCGCGGCTTGTGCGTACGGGTGTCGCGTCCCGCGACCGTGACGCGGCCGTGCAGCACGCCGCCCGTGAAGTGGGGGACCAGGCCGGAGACGGTGCCCAGCAGCGTGGACTTGCCCGCGCCCGAGGGGCCGACGAGCAGGCAGAGTTCGCCCTCGGGGATCTCCAAGTCGACGTCGCGCAGGGCGGGTTCGGGGGCGGAGGCCGCGTCTCCCGGTCCGGCGGCCGGTCCGGCGGCCCGTGCCGGTGCGCCCTCGGCCGCGGCGTCGTAGGTGACGGACACCTGCTCGAACCGGATCACTGCGCGGCCTCCTTCTCCTGATGCGGTGACGTGCCACGCGACGTGCCCGTCTGTGTCGCCGGAACCGGCGCCACGAGCGCGGGCAGCAGGCCCAGCAGCAGCCCCGCCGCGGGCCACAGCGGCAGCTCCGGTGCCGTCAGCGGCACCGCCGGAGGGTGCAGCGCCCCCGGGAACGCACCGCCCGCCGCGACCGTCACCGCCCCTACGGCCGCCCCCGACAGCGCCGTCAACCAGGCCCGTACGCCCCAGACTTCGGGCCGGTAGCGGGTACGGACGCTGCGCCGCCCACCCAGCCGCAGCCCCGCCAGCGCCAGCACCGCACCGGCGAGCAGCACCGGCAGCCCGTACGCGGCGCCCTCTGCCGACAGCAGCGCGTACGAACCGGCGCACATGCCGAGCAGTCCGCCGAGCGTGAGCAGCGTCGTCGTACGGCGCACGGCGCGCGGCACCTGGGCGCTGCGCCCATAGCCGCGTGCGTCCATCGCCGCGGCCAGCGCCACCGAGCGCTCCAACGCGCCCTCCAGCACCGGCAGTCCGACCTGGAGCACCGCCTGCGGTCCCTTGTCGGGGCGCCCGCGCAGCCGGCGTGCGGCACGCAGCCGCCGTACGTCGGCCACCAGGTTCGGCGCGAACGTCATGGCGACGACGACGGCGACGCCCGCCTCGTACAGCGCGCCGGGCAGGGACTTCAGCAGACGGGCGGGATTGGCAAGGGAGTTGGCGGCGCCGAGGCAGATCAGCAGGGTCGCCAGCTTCAGCCCGTCGTACAGCGCGAACACCAGCCCCTCGGCGGTGACCCGGCCGCCGACGCGCACGCCCTTCGCCCAGTCGGGGAGCGGCACTTCGGGCAGCGTCACCAGGACGTGGCTGCCCGGCACGGGCGAGCCGAGGAGGAAGGCGAAGCAGAACCGGATGACGAGCACCGCGAGGCCGAGCTTCAGGAACACCCCGTACGAGCGGGCCCAGGGCGCGTCGGTGCGGCGCGCGGCGACCACGTAACCGGCGACGGCGCACAGCAGCGTCAGCAGCAGCGGGTTGGTGGTGCGGGACGCGGCGGTCGCCAGGCCCAGTGCCCACAACCACCAGGCGCCCGGGTGCAGTTCGAGGCCGCGCCGCGCCTCGGGCGCACGCAGGCGTTCCCTCGTCGCGGTCAGCACGCCGCGTTTGCCTCCGGCCGTCACGTCGTCCTCCCGCTTCCGAACGTCCTCCCGCTCCCGAACGTCGTCCCGCTCCTGGTCGTCGCCACCGCGCCCCCGGTCTCGTGCCGTCCACCGGTCTCGTGCGGCCCACGGGCCATGGTCACGGGCGTGGACCGCGGTCGTCACGGTGGCCGCGGCGGGACCGGCGGACGGCTGCGAAGGCGAGCACCGCCACTGCGCCGGCGCCCGCCGCGACGCCCGCCACGGGGCCGAGGCCCCCACCGGAGGAGCCGTCCGGCCCCCCGGCCCCGGCCTCGGCCTCGGCCCCGTTCCGGCCCCGGGTCCCGTCGTCCTCGTTCCTGCCGCCCCCGGTCCCGTCCGAACCCTTCTCCTCGTCCGCGACCCGCTCGCCGCAACCGCGTTGCGGATAGCCGTCGATGGCGCACAGCAGCGCCGCCGAGTCGTAGCGCAGCGGCTGCGCGACGGACGCGAGCGCGTCGGCGGCCGTGGCGTCGTCGGAGACCCGTGCGCACGCGGTACGCGGCCGGGGCGGGTGCTCGCCGCGCGGCGCGTGCGCGGAGGTGCCGAAGTCGATGCGCAGCGCGATCCGTTTGCGGCCGGAGGCGGCCTTCGTGCCGTCGCAGGCGCGGGCGAAGTCCGTACGGCCGCGGGGCTTCGCCGCGTCCTTGGAGTCCTCGCTCAGCGCGAAGCGGAAGCCGATCACGTCGCCGTCGCCGGGGCGCAGCACGGACGGGCCCTGCGTCGCGTACGACCACTCGCCGCTCTTGCCGCTCTGCTCCCAGAACGACCAGTACCGGTAGCTCCCGGAGGTCAACGCCCTTGCGGGGGAGGCCGGTTGGGCCGGTCGGGCGGCGGCGCTCGCGGAGGCCGCCTGCCCAGCGGCGGGAATCAGCGGCGGCACGGCCACGGCGGCCGCGGCCAGCCCCGTCACGGCGAGGGCGCGCCATGCGGCCCGCGCGCTCACCGTCCCTGCCGCCTTCTGCGCGCGCTGATCAGGAAGCCGACGCCCACGCCCGCCGCGAGCCCGGCACCCAGCAGGGACCACCGGAGCACATCGCCGTCGCCGCCGCCGTCCGTCGTGCCACCGGCCGCCTTCTTCTCGTCCGGCATGCGGGCGGGCTCCGGGCCCGTGGCGGCGAGCCGGTCCAGCAGCTTCGTGCCCTTCAGCGTGGCCGCGTCGCCGCCCGTGGCGTGTACGGCGAGCATGACGCCCGCGACGGCCGCGGGGTCGCTCCCGGCCTTGTCCCACGAACCGAGCTTCGCCGCCAGCCAGTCGAGCGACTTCCGCGCTTCGGCCTGGTGGCCTCCGGCGGCCAGCGCGATGACGGCGTCCGCCGTGTTGCCGTAGTCGGGGGTGTCCTTGGCGCCGGGCGTCGCGGCGAGCAGATGGTGGCCGTGGTCGTCCAGTACGGACGCGAGGTGGGCGGCGCCCGCCTCCGAGGCCTCGTCGGGCGCGAGATCCGTGCCCTTCCCGGAGCCCTTCCCGTCGCTCCCGTTCTTCTCGTCGCCCTTCCCGTCGCTCCCGCTCTTCCCGTCGCCCTTCCCGTCGCTCCCGCTCTTCTTGCCGTCCCCCTCGCCGTCCTTGCCGCAACTCATCGGCTTCAGCGCCCGGTCGGACTTCGGATCGGCCTGCAACCCGGAACCCAGCCCGGCCAGCACGGCGGCCGCGGTCGCGTCGTCGTTCGCGGCCAACTCACCGTCCTTGCCCGGCTGATAGGCGAAGGCTCCGCGCGACGCGGCCTTCTCGCCGCACCCGAGCTGGAACGAAGTGAGCGCGTCGTAGGGCGACTTGCCGCTCTTCGTCGTCTTCTCCGGCTTCCTGCCGGCGGCCGAGTAGGCGCCGATGACGACGGAGACGGAGTTCGCGTCGCTGGGACCGCCGGGGTTGTAGCCCCAGCCGCCGTCCTCGTTCTGTACGGAGCCCAGCCACGCGAGGGCCTTGCGTACGGTCCCGTCCGCGCCGCCCGTGACGGAGAGCGCCTGCACGGCGACGGCCGTGGCGTTGGTGTCGGCGGGGGTCTTCTTCGTGTCGCAGGGCTTGCCGGGCTCCGCGCGGTACGCGGTGAACGAGCCGTCCCGGCACTGCTGCCCGACCAGCCAGTCCACGGCCTTGCGCGCCGGTTCGGCGCCCGCCGCGTCGAGGGCGAGGAGGGCCAGCGACTGTCTCCACACCCCGTCGTACTTGGGGTCGCCCTTGCCGTACAGGGCGCTCGGCGGCTTCTTCGCCGACTTGCCCGCGGCTGTCGACGTACCGGCTATCGAGGAGCCGGAAATCGGTGCGGCGGCGAGGGCCGCGGGTGCGGTGACGGCGCAGAGGGCGGAGGCCGCCGCGACGGCTGTGATGCTCCGGCGCAGGAACATGTGGGTGCCTTTCGGTGAGCGGTCCGCAACCCCGCACGGCCGCCCCGCCCCCGGCCCGCGTGCCCGTTCACGCGGCACGCACCGTAAGGCGGCACACCCGGCTCGGCTCCGTAGACCTCGACGGTGGGAGCCTCCACCACGGTGCGGCGGCAGGCGGCTCCGCGAGCCTTGCCTCCGGCCGGGTGCTCCGGCTCACGAGCCGCGTACGGGGCGGGCGTTCCGTCCCCTACGCGGCCTCGCTCACGGTTGCGGGTCAGCGCCGGACTTGCACCGGCTTCCCTCGGTCGGAGGCGATGTACGCCCACTCACCTTAGCGGCCCCCCTCCGGGGCCCTCCCCTCGATGAAGGCGAACCGGTCGGGGAATTCGAGCAGCCCGCCGGGGCCTGCGCCCGCCGTGTCGGCGATCTCGGCGAGCCCGTCGGCGAGTTCGGCGTCCGAGAACGTCGACAGCACGGACATCCAGCGGTTGCGCACCAGCTCCAGCCAGTGGTCGCGCTCGACGCGCACGGGGAACGCGGCGTGGCCCGTGGCCACTTCGAGTCCCGCGTCCCGCATCGCCGTCTCGATCTCGCCGGGCTCGGGCTGGTTGGCGGCGAACCGGTTCAACGCCCGCTGGAACAGCGGGTATTCGAGCTTCGGCGGCAGCGTGACCACGAGCATCCGCCCGCCGGGAGCGAGCCGCCGCGCCAGTCCGGCGAGCGTCCCGTGCAGGTCCGCGAAGTGGTGTACGGCCTCCTTGATCACGATCGCGTCGAAGGAGCCGAGCGAGCCCTGGCGGGATCCGTCCCGCCCGGGTCCGTCCCGCCCGGAGTCGGCCTTCCCGGATCCGTCCTGCCCGGCGGGCGCCTCCGCGGCGTGGGCGAGGTCCTCGGCGGTCGCGCGCACGGCCAGCAGCCTCGGATCGTCCGGCAGCCGGTCGAGCATGGGCTGCGACGGGTCGACGCAGACGAGCGGGGTCTCCTCGGTCGCGTACTCCAGCAGACGCCGCAGGAACAGGCCCGTGCCCGCGCCGATGTCGGCGATCCGGTCGCCCCGGCGCAGCGCGAGCCGGGCGTTGATCTGCTCCTCCATCCAGTCGAGGTAGTCGGGCCTGTGTGCCCAGGTGGAGTCGTAGGTCTCCGCGAGGTGCGAGTAGTGGTGCTCCAGCTCCTCATCCACTGCTGCACGGCCACCTTTCTGTGCGCTGTGGCGCGGTCGTCACGCCGGTACGGGAGAGGGGGCCGGGGCGCGGCCCCCGGATCGCGGCGCCCCTACCCGACATCCCGGCCTGCACACGGACCGCACACATCGCCGGTCTCTCACACATCGGGTACCTGTCTCTTCACGGTCCACACGGCGGCACGACCTGGAACGGGACGTACACCGACCGCTCCGGAACCCGTACGCCGCCGGAGCGTACGGGTTCACAGATGGACATCCGTCGTAACCGTCCGTGAGGATTGGCGGATTCAGGGCGCGAGAGGCGAACGGGCGGAAGGGTGGCCGGACATGACGGACGGCACGGGCGGGGCGGTCGGTACGGAGGACAACGCGGAAGCCGCTGAAGGCAGTCCGTGCACGGGCTTCGACGGCGAACCGGACACCTCCGACAGCCTCAAAGCCTTCGGCGCGGTCCTCAAGGCCTTCAGGAGGCGCGCGCGGCTCACGCAGGAGGAGTTCGCGCCGCGGATGCGGTACTCACCGCAGACCGTCGCATCGGTGGAGCAGGGACGCCGTTTCCCCACCGCGGAGTTCGTCGAACGCGCGGAGGAAGTCCTGGACGCCTTCGGCGCGTTGAGGGGCGCCGCGCGACATCTGTCGCGAAGTCCGGGGCTGGCGCGCTGGTTCCGGCAGTGGGCACGGCTCGAAGCGGAGGCGATCACCCTCAGCACGTACGAATGCCGCCTGCTCCCGGGGCTGTTGCAGACGGAGGCGTACGCGCGGACGCTCTTCGTCAATCAGCTTCCCCCGCTCGACGACACACAGATCGAGGCCCAGTGGGTCGCACGCGCCGAGCGGAAACGGCTGCTCACCGAACGCCCCAATACCGCCTACAGCTTCATCCTCGAAGAGCACCTCTTCCTGCGTCGTACGGGCGGTATGGAGGTCACGCGAGGTGTCATCGACCACGTGCTGGACGTCGCGGAGTTGCGCAACGTCGAGATCCAAGTCATGCCGGTGGTACGGGAGAACCATGCCGGATTGCACGGACCGATCCGACTGCTGGAGACGCCCGAGCACCACTGCTTCTCGTACTGCGAAGGTCAGGAGACCGGGCAGTTCGTCTCCGACCCAACCGTGGTCAGCATGCATCAGATGAGGTATGCCAGGATGCGCTCACAGGCTCTCTCCCTTGAGGAATCCCTGAGCCTGCTGCGGCGGATGCGAGGAGCGCTATGAGCACCACTGAACTGGCCTGGTTCAAGAGCAGCTACAGCAGCGGTTCCGGCGACGACTGCATTGAAGTCGCCGTGTCCTGGCGCAAATCCAGCTACAGCAGTAGCGGCGACGGGGACTGCGTGGAAGTCGCCCTGCCCTGGCAGAAGTCCAGCTACAGCAGCAGTTCCGGCGACGACTGCGTCGAGGTCGCCGCCTGCCCAGGCACGGTCCACGTGCGGGACTCCAAGGACAAGCAGGGTCCGCAGCTCGCGCTGACCCCCACCGCCTGGCGCAGCTTCCTCTCGTACGCGTCCCGGGCCTGACCCGGGCCCGAGCACGCACCGTGCCCCGCCGCGGATCAACTCCGCGGCGGGGCACGCGCGTTCAAGGACCCGAGTAGAGACGATCCAGATCGTTCAACGATCCGCGGTGACTTTCAGCCCCGCTGTTCCGGATACGCCTCGATCACCTGGCGCCGGGAGTCCTCCAGGTAGAAGCCCAGCGTCCGTTCGGCGCCCTGCGCGTCGCCGTCCTCCAGCATCGTGAGGATCTCGCGGTTGCGGGACAGGTACGGCTCGTAGAAGCGGCGGGGATCCTCCATCACGTGGAAGGCCAGCCGCAGTTCGGCGAGCACGCCGCGCATCAGGTCGTCGGTGCGCTCGCTGCCGGCGAGCCCCGCGAGGGCCTGGTGGAAGTGGATGTTGGCGGTGCCGCAGTCGGTCCACTCGTTCGCCTCGGCGGCGCGCTCGCCCGCCGTGACCGCGTCGGCGACGGGCTGCACCTGGAACGGCGGTTCGCCGAGCCCGCGGAGGGCGGCGCACTCGACGAGGTTGCGCACGCGGTAGATGTCGGCGATGTCGGCGGCCGTGAGGACCCGTACGAACGCGCCCTTGTTGAGCCGGTGCACCAGCAGCCGCTCGTGGGTCAGCAGCCGGAACGCCTCGCGGAGGGTGTTGCGTGAGACGCCCAGGGCGTTGCCGATGCGCTCCTCGGAGAGCCGGACGCCGGGCAGGAAGAAGCCCTGTGCGATACGTTCGCGCAGGATGCCCGCGACTCGCTCGGCCGTGCTGGTGCGGCCCAACAGGGCGCGGTCCGCGGCGAGTTCGGACAGCTCCAGGCCGGAGTCGGCGCGGGCGCCGTTGCCGGTGCCGGTGTCGGCGGTCATGGTGATCTTTCTCCAGGCGGGTGGTCCGCCCCAGTGAAGCCCACAAAGCCGGATGGGACAACAACCCCCTTGCCGTATTGTTCAACAATCCCCTAGGTTGGCTCCGATGATCGACCTCAACGCGGACCTCGGCGAGGGCTTCGGCCGCTGGCGGCTCACCGACGACGACGCCCTGCTCACCTCCGTCACCAGCGCCAACGTCGCCTGCGGCTTCCACGCCGGCGACCCCCTCACCATGCGCCGCGTCTGCGAGCGGGCCGCCGCGGACGGGGTGCGGATCGGGGCGCAGGTCTCGTACCGCGATCTGGCCGGATTCGGCCGCCGCAGCATGGACGTGCCCGCCGCGGAGCTGGCCGCCGAGGTCGCGTATCAGATCGGCGCCCTGGAGATCTTCGCCCGCGCCGCCGGTGCGGGCGTCGCGTATGTCAAGCCGCACGGCGCGCTCTACAACCGCTGCGTGCGCGACTCCGTCCAGGCCGCGGCGGTCGTCGAGGGCGTGCGTACCGCCGGTGCAGCGCTGCCGGTGCTGGGACTGCCGGGCTCGGAGCTGCACGGCGCGGCCACCGCGGCCGGACTGCCCGTGATCGACGAGGCGTTCGCGGACCGCGGGTACCGCCCCGACGGCACGCTCGTGCCGCGCGGCGAGACGGGCGCCGTGATCACCGACCCCGAGCAGGTCCTCGCGCGCTCGCTCGCCATCGCCGCGGGCAAGGACGTCACCGCCGTCGACGGGACGCCGCTGCGGCTGTCCGCGCGTTCGCTGTGCGTGCACGGCGACACCCCGGACGCGGCCTCTCTCGCCCGCCGGATACGGGAGGAACTGTCCGGCGCCGGAATCACGGTGCGGGCGTTCGCGTGAGCGGGGAGAGGGCTCCCGGCGGGGAGAGCGGCGGGCAGGGGTCCGCCGCGGGGCGCGGTGTCGCGGGCGTGCCGGGGCCGCGGGGCGCGGACGGGTCCACGGGCGGGCCTGTGGACGGGCCCGCGGACGGTGCCGCGGACGGTCCCGTCGGCGGCACGGATCCGGACCTCCGTCCTGAGTCCTCTGCCGGTCCGGGGCTCGGCCCGGGGCCCGGTCCGGGGCCCGACCCGGCTCCCGTCGTCCTTCCCGTCGGACGGCACGCGCTGCTGATCGAGCTGCCGGGCGCCGAGGCCGCCGAGGCCTTCCACGCGGAGGTGCTGCGCCGCCGGGCGGCCGGGCTGCTGCCGGGGGTGACGGAGATCGTGCCGGGCGCACGCACCGTGCTGCTGGACGGGCTGGCCGATCCGCGCCGCCTCGCGGCGGAGGTCCCCGGGTGGGAGATCCCGCCGCTGGTGTCCGGCAGCGAGTCCGCCGTGGAGATCCCCGTCCGCTACGACGGTCCGGATCTCGCGGACGTGGCCGGAATGTGGGGCGTCACGCCCGAGGAGGTCGGGCGGCTGCACGCCGCCACCTCGTTCCGCGTCGCGTTCTGCGGCTTCGCGCCCGGCTTCGGCTATCTCACGGGCCTGCCCGAGCGCTGTCACGTGCCGCGCCGCTCCGATCCGCGTACGAGGGTCCCGGCCGGTTCGGTCGCGCTCGCCGGCCCGTACACCGGCGTCTATCCGCGCTCGTCGCCGGGCGGCTGGCAGCTGATCGGCACCGCGGTCGACACCGTGCTGTGGGACACCGCGCGTGAGCCCGCCGCGCTGTTCTCGCCGGGCACGCGGGTGCGGTTCGTTCCGGAGGGCGGCGGTACGGGATGACCGCCGGGGCGTCTGAGTTCGCGGCGTCGGGTTCCGGGGCGTTGGGTTCCGGGGCGTTGGGGTCCGGGGCGTCGGGTTCTGCGGTGTCGGGTTCCGGGGCGTTGGGGTCCGGGGCGTCGGGCTCTGCGGTGTCGGGTTCCGCGGTGTCGGGTTCCGGGGTGTCGGGTTCCGGGGTGTCGGGCTCTGCGGTGTCGGGTTCCGCGGTGTCGGGTTCCGGGGCGCCCGGCTCGGCGGCGTTGGGTTCCGGGGCGTCGGGTTCCGCCGCGCCCGTCTCCGGCGCATCCGTCTCCGGCGCATCCGGCTCTGCGGCGTTGGGTTCCGATGCGCCCGTCTCCGGCGCATCGGGTTCCGCCGCGTCCGGACCCGGGCAGGCAGATGTTCCGTCCGCGCCCCGGGCCCGTGCGCGTAACCGGGCCGCCGTGGGGCTCCTCGTCGTACGGCCCGGGGCGCTCACGACCGTCCAGGACCTGGGGCGTCCGGGGCACGCGCACCTCGGGGTGCCTCGCTCGGGCGCGCTGGACGAGCCCGCGCACCGGCTCGCCAACCGGCTGCTGGGCAACCCGGAGGACGCGGCGACGCTGGAGACGACGGTCGACGGCTGCGCGGTCCGAGTCGTCGCAGGCGCCGGGCACTTCACAACGGCGACCGGAGCGGGAACCGCGACCGGAGCCGCGACCGGAACAGGAGCCGCGACCGGAACAGGAACCGGAACGGGAACCGGAACCGCAGCCACACCCGGAGCGGGAACCGGAGCCGTGGCGCGAACCCGAGCGGCGAGCGGCGCCGTCGCCGAGGCCGTCGTCACCGGCGCCCACTGCGCGGTCACCGTGGACGGGCGGCCCGCACCGTGGGGCGTCCCCTTCGGGGTGCCGGACGGCGCCGTCGTGGAGGCCGGGCCCGCCGAGCGCGGGCTGCGCAGCTACCTCGGCTTCACCGGCGGCGTCGACGCGGGAGCGGTGCTCGGCAGCCGCGCCACGGACCTGCTCTCCGGGCTGGGGCCCGAACCGCTGTGCCAGGGCGCGCAGTTGGCGCTGGGCGCCCCGCCCGCGGCGGGCCCGCGCCCGCGAGGTGCCGTCCCCGACGTGGCGCCGTGGGCCGCGCCGCCCGGCGAGCTGCTGCTGCCCGTGGTGTACGGGCCGCGCGCCGACTGGTTCACCCGCAGGGCGCTGCGCACCCTCGTCACCGGCGACTACCGCGTCTCCTCCGCGAGCAACCGCATCGGACTGCGCCTCGAAGGGCCGGTGCTGGAACGGGAGCGGGACGGTGAACTGCCCAGCGAGGGCATCGCGTTGGGCGCCGTGCAGGTGCCGCCGGAGGGCCGCCCCGTCGTCTTCCTCGCCGACCACCCCGTCACCGGCGGCTATCCGGTGATCGGAGTCGTACCGCAGGAGGCACTGGCCGCCGCGGCCCAGGCCGTGCCGGGCACGCCCGTACGCTTCACGCCCGCTTCGGGGTAGAGCTTGCCGCGCGGGCGCCGCCGCCCTCGACGAGGGGCGCCATCCCGTCCAGCAGGGCTGTGAGGCCCAGTTCGAAGAGCGCGTCGAGCCGCAGGTCGTAGCCGCTCTCCTCGAAGACCGCCATCGCACGCGTGAAGGCGGGGAAGCGGCCCGAGGCGGCGATCGCGTCGAGCGCCGGTGCCTGGGTCTCGATCCACATCTCGTCCGAGCGGCCCGTACGGGCCTCCGCCTGCGCCTCGCGCTCCAGATGGACGGCGACGCCCTGCACATGGCTGTAGAGCAGCACGTTCAGGTCGAACATCGTCTTCGTGTCCAGGCCGTGCCCGTCGAGGGCGGCGAGCGTCCACTCCGAGTACGCCACGAGTCCGGGGCGCACCAACGGGCGTGTCACGGGGCCGAGTTGGGCCAGCCAGGGATGTGCGCGGTGCAGCTCCCAGAGCGAACGCGCACCGGCCTCCAGCCTGGCGCGCCAGCCGGGCGGTGCCCCGGCGGGCGGCGGGTGGTCCTCGTAGACGGTGCCCGCCATGAGCTGCACGAGGGCGTCCTTGCCGCTGACGTACCGGTACGGGGACATGGCGGCGACGCCGAGCCGTGCCGCGACACCGCGCATCGAGAGCGCCGCGAGCCCCTCGGCGTCGGCGACGGCGATGGCGGTGCGCGTGATCCGCTCCCGGGTCAACTCCTGCTCCGCGGCGCGGGGTTCGCGCGGGCGCCCGGCGGGAGTCCCGGGCGCGGAGGCGGTCCGGCGTGCGGGGACCGCGGGCGCGCCCGGAGCGCCGGACACGGCGGCCGGGGCTCCGGTGTGCGCGGCCCCGGTGTGCGTGGCCCCGGCGGCCGGGGCCTCGGCATTCGGCGCCGGTGCCACGACCGTGCCGACGCGCGGGCGCGCCTCGACGAGCCCTTGCTGCCGCAGCGCCGCCATCGCCTTGGTGGCCGTGGCCAGCGCGACCCTCCACTCCGCGGCGAGCTGCCGGGTCGGGGGAACCCGGTCGCCCGGGGCCAGTTCGCCGTCGGCGATGCGCTGCCGTATGCCGGCGACGATGCGCATGTACGGCGGGATCTCCTTCGCGGACACCGGGCTCTCCTTTCTTGCTGTACTAGCACAGGGGCCACCGGCGACGATCCGTACGGGGCCGCTCTCTGCACTAGTACACAGCGCCACAAGGCCTGTTGAACAGGGTTGAGCATATCCGGGTGTACGCCGTACATTCGCCCCGGCGTACAGCTGCGTACGCCGTATCAGGGGGGAGCGTTCCATGGAGACCGTACTCATCTCAGGCGCCGGTGTGGCCGGTGTCGCCCTGGCCGAGCGGCTGCACCGCCACGGTGCCGCGGTCACGGTCGTGGAACGTGCGCCGGGCCTCCGCCGAGGGGGCCACGCCATCGACGTGCGGGGCGTCGCGCTCGAAGTCCTGCGCCGCATCGGTGTGCTGGCGGAGGCCCGGCGGATGCGCACCCGGATGCGGGGCATGTCGATGCTCGACGGGGACGGCCGGGAGCTGTGGTCCTCCACGGAGACGGTCCTCAGCAGCGGTCCGCTCGACAACTCCGACATCGAGCTGCTGCGCGAGGACCTGGTGGGACTGCTGCACCGGCGCACGAGCGAGGACGTCGAGTACGTCTTCGGCGACCGGATCACCGCTCTCCGCCAGGACGCGGACGCCGTGCACGTCACCTTCGAGAGCGGCGAGCGGCGCAGCTTCGGCCTCGTCGTGGGCGCGGACGGGCTGCACTCCGGGCTGCGGCGGCTGGTCTTCGGCGCGGAGGAGGAGTTTCTCGCCCCGCTCGGAGCTCATGTCGCCGTCTACAGCGCGGAGAACTTCCTGGGCCTGGAGGACTGGCAGGTGTGGTGCCGCGAGGGAGACGCGACGTTCTGTCTCTATCCGGTGCGCGACAACACGGAGTTGCGGGTCACCGCGGGCTTCATGGCTCCTTCCGCACCGCAGCCCGTGGACCGCGTTCCGCGGGACGTCGCAGCCCAGAAGGCACTCGTCGCGCAGCGGACGGGGCATCTGCGCTGGGAGACCCCGGCGCTGCTGAAGGCCATGGACGAGGCGCCCGACTTCTACTTCGACGCAATGGCGCAGGTGCACATGGACAGTTGGAGCCGCGGCAGGGTCACCCTGATCGGCGACGCGGGCTACTGCCCCTCCCCGCTGTCCGGACAGGGCACCGGCCTGGCCCTCGTCGGGGCGCACGTGCTCGCCGAGGCGATCGCGGCGGCGGACGGCGACCACGAGCGGGCGTTCGCGGCGTACGAGGAGCGCATGCGCCCCTTCGCCGAGGTCAACCAGGCGATCGCCACGGTGCGGCCCGATGAGGGGGCCGAGGGCCCGGCCATGGACGAGGTCAAGAACGCCATCGAGCTGGACGGCTGAGGGCGGGTGGCGCGAATCACCTGCCTCGGCTGCTCGGTATAAGTGACTGGCCGGTAAATTCTTGGGTCGTGGGTTGGCGGTCCCGGCGGGTCCGTCTCCCGAACCCGTCCAGGAACAGCGCCGGTGTCTCCCCTCACGGTGGAAGCGCCGTGACGAAGCCGTGATGAAGGGGGCCGTGAGTGACCGCAGAGGCCGTACGGGACACCCCGGCGACGGAAGGCGGCGGACCGGCAGCGTCCGGCCCGTCCGCGCCCGCCGCCACCCTGCCCGGCACCTCCGCCCCCGCGGCGGCGTACGGCGGCGGCCACGGTGAGAGACCTCTGCGCATCGCGCTGCTGACGTACAAGGGCAATCCGTACTGCGGCGGGCAGGGCGTCTACGTACGGCATCTCTCGCGTGAACTCGCCCGGCTCGGCCACACCGTCGAGGTGATCGGCGCCCAGCCCTACCCGGTGCTCGACGAGGGCGTCACCCTCACCGAGCTGCCCAGCCTGGACCTGTACCGGCAGCCCGACCCGTTCCGCACGCCCAAGCGCGGCGAGTACCGGGACTGGACGGACATGCTGGAGGTGGCCACGATGTGGACCGGCGGCTTCCCCGAGCCGCTGACCTTCTCGCTGCGCGCACGGCGCCATCTGGCCGCCCGCCGGGGCGAGTTCGACGTCGTGCACGACAACCAGACGCTCGGCTACGGGCTGCTCGGCGACCTCGGCGCGCCCCTCGTCACCACCGTCCACCACCCCATCACCGTCGACCGGCAGCTCGACCTGGACGCCGCGAAGAACCGTCGCGCCCGCGCTTCGGTGCGCCGCTGGTACGGCTTCACGCGGATGCAGCGGCGCGTGGCGCGGCGGCTGCCGTCGGTGCTGACCGTCTCCGGCTCGTCCCGGCAGGAGATCACCGAGCATCTCGGGGTGCGGCCGGAGCGCATCCACGTCGTGCACATCGGCGCGGACACCGATCTCTTCTCGCCGGACGCGGCCGTACCGGAGGTGCCGGGCCGGATCGTGACCACGTCGAGCGCGGACGTGCCGCTGAAGGGCCTGGTGTATCTGGTGGAGGCGCTGGCGAAGGTGCGTACGGAGGTTCCCGAGGCGCACCTGGTGGTCGTCGGCAAGCGCCCCGAGAAGGGCCCGGTCGCCGACGCGCTCGCACGCCACGGGCTCGGCGCGGCGGTCGAGTTCGTCAAGGGCATCAGCGACGCCGAGCTGGCCGGACTGGTGCGCGGAGCGCAGGTCGCCTGCGTGCCGTCGCTGTACGAGGGCTTCTCGCTGCCCGCGGCCGAAGCCATGGCGACCGGCACGCCGCTGGTGGCCACGACGGCCGGTGCCATCCCCGAAGTCGCGGGCAGGGACGGCGAGACGTGCCTGGCCGTGCCGCCCGGCGACGCGGGTGCGCTGGCCGCGGCCCTCGGGCGGCTACTGGGCGACGCGGGGCTCCGCGCGCGTCTCGGTGCCGCCGGGCGGGAGCGCGTGCTGCGCAAGTTCACGTGGGAGCAGGCGGCCCGCGGGACGGTGGCGCACTACCGGGAGGCGATGGCCCAACACCAGGCGATGGCCCAACGCCCGCGTACGGCACGCGAGTCGAGGGCGGTGGGCGCCGGGGCGGGCACCGGCGCGGGCGCCGGGGCGGTGGGCGCCGGGGCCGCGCACATCGGACCAGACGCGGTACCGGGTCCGGTACCGGACGCCGTCACCGATGCCGCACCGGGCGTCGCACCGGAGGCCGTGCGGGACGCCGTGCCCGGCGCCGTACCGGATGCCGTACCGGACGCCGTGCGGGATGCCGTACCGGGCGTCGCGTCGGGCGCCGTGCGGGACGCCGTGCCCGGCGCCGTACCGGATGCCGTACCGGGCGGGGCGCAGGGGGCCGCGCCGGCCGGGGCGCAGGGCGCCGCCGGTTCCGCGGCGTTCGCCGTGCCGAACTGAGCCCCGCAGCGCCCCCGTTCGCCCCGCCCCGACCCCGTACCGCCCGCTCCCGCCCATCCCCTCCGTACCGTCCCGCTTGCCCCGCCCCCCACCTGTCGCCGACCCGCCGAAAGCAGAGGCAGACCCGTGCTGACCGTCGACTTCTCCCGCTTCCCGCTCGCACCGGGTGACCGCGTGCTCGATCTGGGCTGCGGCGCCGGCCGGCACGCCTTCGAGTGCTACCGGCGCGGAGCACGCGTCGTCGCGCTCGACCAGAACGCCGAGGAGATCCGCGAAGTCGCCAAGTGGTTCGCGGCGATGGCCGAGGAGGGCGAGGCACCGGCGGGGGCGACGGCCACGGCGATGGAGGGCGACGCGCTCGCCCTGCCCTTCCCGGACGACAGCTTCGACGTCGTGATCATCTCCGAGGTGATGGAGCACATCCACGACGACAAGGGCGTGCTCGCCGAGATGGTGCGGGTGCTGCGGCCCGGCGGCCGACTCGCGGTGACCGTGCCGCGCTACGGGCCGGAGAAGGTCTGCTGGGCGCTGAGCGACGCCTACCACGAGGTCGAGGGCGGCCACATCCGCATCTACCGCGGCGACGAACTGCTCGGCAGGATGCGCGAGGCCGGTCTGCGCCCCTACGGCACGCACCACGCGCACGGGCTGCACTCGCCGTACTGGTGGCTCAAGTGCGCCTTCGGCGTCGAGCGGGACGGCGACGACGCGGCCCTGCCCGTGCGCGCGTACCACCGGCTGCTGGTCTGGGACATCATGAAGAAGCCCCTCGCCACGCGCCTCGCCGAGAAGGCCCTCGACCCGCTCATCGGCAAGAGCTTCGTGGCGTACGCGACCAAGCCCCATCTGCCGGACGGGAGTTCACCGCACGCCGTGGCGGAGCCGGCGCGGGCGCAGGGCCAGGGGCAGGCGTGACGAGCCCGGAGCGCACCGAACGGCTCGTGCTGGACGGTGTGCTGACCGCCGCACAGGCCCGGCAGACCGTCGACGGGCTGCTGGCGATACAGCGTCCGGACGGTGCGATCCCGTGGTTCCGCGGCGGCCACCTCGATCCGTGGGACCACACCGAGGCCGCCATGGCGCTGGACGCCGCCGGTGAGCACGCCGCGGCCGAGGCCGCCTACCGGTGGCTCGCCGAGCACCAACTGCCCGACGGCTCCTGGTACTCCGCGTACGCCGACGGCGAGGTGCAGAAGCCGACGGACCTCGCGCGGGAGAGCAACTTCTGCGCGTACGTCGCCGTCGGCGCCTGGCACCACTTCCTCAGCACCCGCGACGAGGCGTTCCTCGAACGGATGTGGCCGGTGGTCTTCGCCGCCGTCGAGTACGTGCTCCGGCTCCAGTTGCCCGGCGGGCAGATCGGCTGGAAGCGCGAGGCCGACGGCACCGCGCTCGGCGAGGCGCTGCTGACCGGCTCCTCGTCCGTCCACCATGCGCTGCGCTGCGCCCTGGCCATCGCCGAGCACCGGCAACAGCCGCAGCCCGACTGGGAGTTGGCGCTCGGGCTGCTGGGCCACGCGGTGCGCCGGCACCCGGAGCGCTTCCTCGACAAGGGCCGCTACTCGATGGACTGGTACTACCCGGTGCTCGGCGGCGCCCTGTGCGGCGAGGAGGGCAGGGCACGCATCGACGAGGGCTGGGACCGCTTCGTGGTGGACGGGCTGGGCGTGCGGTGCGTGGTGCCCAACCCGTGGGTGACGGGCGGCGAGAGCGCCGAACTGGCCCTGGCGCTCTGGGTGTTGGGGGACCGGGAGGGCGCCCGGCGGATCCTTGAGTGGGTGCGGCACCTGCGCGACGGCGGCGGCCTGTACTGGACCGGCTACGTCTACGAGGACGACGCCGTCTGGCCGCAGGAGCTGACCAGCTGGACGGCGGGCTCCCTGCTCCTGGCGGTCGCGGCCCTCGGCGGCGACGAGGCGACCGTCCAGGTCTTCGGCGGCGAACGCCTGCCGCGGGGCCTGCCACCGGACTGCTGCTGACCCGCCGTCACGCGGGGCGGGCACACTCGCGGGCAGTCCCAACCGGTGGCTGGAGCCAACACCCATAGAACCTCCGCCGGTCCCGGAAACGGTTGGCTCCTATCACCGACCCGCACCGAAACGATGCCAGGGCCGGGGCAGACGGGGCGCCCGTCCGGGACCGGCGCTGACGCGCTACCGGACGCGGTCGACGCGTCCCTCCTCCCAGGAGGGCTCCGCCGTCTCGCACACCCTCCCGTCGGCACGGAAGACGACGTATCTGTCGAAGGAGCCGGTGAACCAGCGGTCATGAGTGACGGCGACGACCGTGCCGTGGAAGCCTTCGATCGCCTGTTGCAGGGCCTCGGCCGAGACGAGATCGAGGTTGTCGGTCGGCTCGTCGAGCAGTAGCAGGGTGACCCCGCCCAACTCCAGCAGCAGCACCTGGAACCGAGCCTGCTGCCCGCCGGAGAGCGTCTCGAAGCTCTGGTCGGCGGCGGCTCCCAGCTCGTAGCGGGAGAGCATGCCCACGGCCGTGCCGCGGTCGACTCCGTCCCGTCCCCCCTCACCGCGGCCCATGATCTCGACCAGCGACCTGCCATGCCACTCCGGGTGCTGATGGGTCTGCGCGAAAAGGCCGGGCACGACGCGGGCGCCCAGCCGCCAGGAACCGCTGTGCTCGACGGGCAGGCCGGCCAGCAGCCGCAGGAGATGGCTCTTGCCGGAGCCGTTGGAGCCGAGCACCGCGACCCGGTCGCCGAGGAAGACCTCCAGGTCGAAGGGCTTCATCAGGCCCGTCAGTTCGAGTTGTTCGCACACGGCGACCCGGGTGCCCGTACGGCCACCGACCAGCCGTGTGGTGACGCGCTGCTCCTGGGGGATCTCGGGCGGGCCACCCGCCTCCTCGTACTTGCGCAGCCTGGTCTGGGCGGCGCGGTACCGTGCGGCCATCGCCGGGCTGATCTTTGCCTGCTCGCCCAGCACCCGCACCATCTCCTTGAGCCTGGCGTGCTCCTCGTCCCAGCGGCGGTGCAGCTCCTCCAGCCGCTCCCGGCGTGCCTGGCGCGCCGCCTTCCAGCCCCGGAAAGAGCCGCCGTGCACCCACACACCGCGGCCCTCCAGCGTGACGACCTTCGTCGCGGCGTTGCCCAGGAGTTCACGGTCGTGGCTGATCAGCAGGATCGCCTTGGTGCTGGCGTGCAACTGTTCCTCCAGCCAGCGCTTCCCGGGGACGTCCAAGTAGTTGTCCGGCTCGTCCAGCACGAGGACCTGCTCGCGCCCGCGCAGCAGCGCCTCCAGGGCGAGCCTCTTCTGCTCGCCCCCGGAGAGGGTGTTGACGTCGCGGAAGCGCGCCCGCTCGAAGGGCACCCCGAGGGCGGCTGTGGTGACGACGTCCCACAGCACCTCCATCTCGTAGCCGCCGGCCTCGCCCCACCCGTTGAGGGCCTCGGCGTAACGCATCTGGGTCGCCTCGTCGTCGCGATCCATCAGCTCCAGCTCGAGCGCGTCCACGGCGGCCGCCGCCTTCGCGACGCGCTCGGGTGCGGCGGCGAGGAGCAGGTCGCGCACGGTCGACGAGTCCCTGATGGAGCCGATGAACTGCGGCATCACCGCCAGACCGCCCTGCACGTTGACCGTCCCGCTGCCAGCCGCGAGCTGCTGCCCCGCGATGCGGACGAGCGTCGTCTTGCCGGCGCCGTTCTGGCCGACCAGGGCCGCCACCTCTCCGGCGCTCACCGAGAAGTTGATGTCCTCGAACAGAGTCCGGCCGTCGGCCAGAGTGCACTCGACACCGTTGAATTCAAGGAACCCCATGCGCGCTGCTTCATCCCTCCGTAGGTGACCGGCCCAACCGACTCAGCCTACCGGAATGCGGATTGCCGAAGGCACCCTTTCCCTGTTCCGTGCGAATCGCGTACGACGGTTGCTCCGCGCACTCGCACCCGGGCCCGCAGGCGTGTGGAACGGGCCGAACGGAATTCAGTGATCCGGTTGTAGCGATGTCCGCGAATAAACCTCGGAGCGCCGCAGAACATGCCCGCTGGCTTCTTCGCGTGCCGGCCGGCACCCGCGTACGCCACGAATTGGAGCGCGGACGGGAGGATTCCACCACAGCAACCTGCGGATTCTCTACGGAATGGAATATTCCGATCAACCTCGGACGAGAGAAGAAGTCTGCCCCGCTTTCCATGGATGTATTGACAGCCCTCGCATCGACCCTATTACGTAGGCGCTACGAGGTCGATGGGGGGTGAATTCAATGAACGACGTCGAGATGGTTGTCGAGGCAGCCCCGGCCCTCGAGATGGATGAGGAGCTGGATTTCGAGCAGGTGACTCTGAATGAGCAGCTTGCTTTTGTGAACCGCTGCTGACTTCAGCGCCCAGGTCCACGGCGGGCTCCGCCCCGCCGCGGATCTGGGAAGTGCGACAGTCCCGGAAGCAACGCGAGTCAATGGGGGAGCGGGCGATGGGCACCGGTGCGACATTTGCTCTGGACGCCATGCCGCTCATCCGTGACCTGCATCTTCCGGTGGATTACAGCGCCCGGTTCATCGCCGAGGGCGTACTCCTGCCGCTGGTCTCAGCCGGAGACGCGGAGGGCGGCTCGGCGGAGGCGCTGACCTCTCACGAGGACGGCAGGCTGTGGCGCGTCCGGCTCGACGGCCGGCTCCGCTGGTCGGACGGGACGCCGCTGCGGGCCAAGGACGCCGTACGCGGCATCGGGCACGCCCTGCGACGCGGCTCCAACACGGCCCGCACTTTCATGGACCACTCGGGCGGCGCGCCGCCCGCCGCCGAGGTCGGTCCGCTGACGGTGGAGTACCGGTTCAGCAGACCGGTCGCCTTCGCACGGCAGCTGTTCTCCACTCCCGACTTCGCGCCGCTGCACCCGGACAGAAAGGGCGTGCTGGGCAATCCGGCTCTGGGCCCCTACTGCGTCCGCCGCTGGGAGAAGGAACGCATCGCGCTCGTCCGCAACCCGCACTGGAAGCGCGAGGAATCCGGCCCGGAGAAACTCGACTTCGTCCTGGTGCGCAGAGCGGAGGACGCAATTACCCGGTACCTGTCCGGCGAGCTGGACATGACCGCCACCACCGGCTTCGGCGTCCCCGAAGTGGCGCGCTGTACCGGCCGCAAGGACGCGGTCGGGCGTCCCATCTCGGTCTTCGCCTCGCTGGACTTCGGTGGGCGCGCTCCCGGATTCGTCGGACGGCCCGGCCTTCGCCGTGCGCTGTCCCGGCTCATCGACAGGGCCGCGCTGGAGCGCTGCACCCACGGCCTCCTCCTGCCCTGGTCGCCCGGCGCGCACGAGCGGCACGGCACGCCGGTGGCCGGGCATTCCGCTTTGCGGCGCGCCACCCACCATGGGCTGGAGATCGCCTACTCGGACTTCGCGCCGAACGCCGAGGCGGCGGAAGAACTGGCACGGCAGCTGCGCGACGCCCTCTGCGTCCCGGTCGACGCGGTCAGACTGAGCTACGACACCTATGTCCGGGCCTCCGCCGACCGCGACTTCTGCCTGCTGTACTCGCTGACCTCGCCCTTCTTCGACCATCCCGCCGGCACTCTGTCCTTCTGGCGCTCCACCGGCCGGGCCGCCCGCCAGAACGCCTTCGCCGACGCGGAGTTCGACCGGCTGCTGGACCTCGCCGAGGGCTGTGCGTACCCGGAGCAGGCTGCGGAGCGGTGGCGGGACGCGGAAGCCCGGTGGTGGTGGACGGTGCCCAAGATCCCGCTCGCCCAGGTCCGCGCCCAATATCTCCGCTCGCCACGCCTCGGCGGTCCTCCGCTCAGCGGCTCCGGCCTCCTGAGGTTCGAACGGCTCTTGGAGCCAGCCCCCTCATGACCGACGTCGGCCACCCCGCACCCGTCCACAGTCCACTATTCCGACGGAGACTCTCGTGCACCGAGTGACAAGTGCCCGGACCTGGCTGGCGTTCCCACCCCTGGTGGACACCAACTTCGGCAGTTTCTACCCTTCCACCGCCGTGCTCGCCGCCTATCTCGAAGCGGCCGGCATCGACACCGAACAGGCGGACCTCAACGAGGAGTTCGCCGTCTGGCTGCTGGAGCGTGCGCGTCACACCGGGGGCCGGCCCCCCGAGGTCGGCCCTGAGACGATGGCGGGCGCGGCCGCCCGCTGGCTTGCGCGCTCCCACGACAGCGTCTTCGACGGGCAGGGGCGCCACGACTTCGGAGCGGAGTCCCCGTACGGGTACCTCGTGCGCCTGCTCTCCGGTCCGTATCTGGTCGATCCGGACGAGAGCGCGCTGGGTCCCGTCGACCGCGGCCGTCCGGTCGTCGCCGCCTACGACGAGTTCTACGCGCAGGCCGGCCTTGCCTCCCGCATCCCGGAGGACACCTCGCTCATCGGCATCTCCGTGCCGATGGGACCGCAACTGCTGCCGGCCCTTCTGCTGGCAGAGCAGGTGAAGGCGCTGGGGTTGACGGCGCCGGTCGTGCTCGGCGGTCCGGCGCTGAGCCTGATGGACACCGACGACCTCGGGCGGCTGCTCCGGTCGCACCCCGCGGTCGACTGCGTCGTCCGCTTCGACGGGGAACGCCCACTGCTGGAGCTCGCCGAACAGGCCGTCGCCGACGCCTGGGACCCGGGCGGGGTCGCGGGTGTCAGCCACCTGTCCGCCGAGGGGCCCCGCCACAACGCTCCCGGAGCCGGCCCGAACCTCAACACCCTGCCCATGCCGCAGTACCCGAGGGAGGCCCTGTCACTGCTGGCCGCGCCCACCCTCGCGGTGACTCAGGCCCGCGGCTGCTACTGGGGCAAGTGCGATT
Source organism: Streptomyces sp. HNM0575 (assembly GCF_012726265.1). Classification (GTDB taxonomy): domain Bacteria; phylum Actinomycetota; class Actinomycetes; order Streptomycetales; family Streptomycetaceae; genus Streptomyces. The sequence goes on from NZ_JAASAG010000001.1 coordinate 793,637, forward strand.
ACTGCGACTTCATCGAGCTGTACGACGGCAGTCCGCCCTTCCGAGGCCGGCACCCAGGCCCGTTCCTCGACGAACTGAGCGATCTGGTGGAGCGGTTCGGAAGCAGCCGGTTCACGTTCATCACCGAGTCCATCCCACCGGCGTTCGCCCGCCGGGTGTGCCAGGGGCTGTTGGACCGCGGACTGGACATCACCTGGAGCTCGTTCGCCATGGTGGACCGGCGGTTCGACCGCGAGCTGCTGGAACTGATGGCACGGTCGGGCTGCGAATTCTTGGTCGTCGGCATGGAGACGACCATCACCCGGGTGCTGGAACTGGTCCACAAGTCCGCGGACCGCGAGGAGAATCTGCGCTTCCTGCGCGACGCGCGGGACGTCGGTCTGCCGCTGATCGTCAACCTCATCCCCGACCTGCCCAGCACCACCTACGAGGAGGCGATCACCGCGCTCGACGACGTGGCCGAGTTCGCCGACTCGCTGCGGTCGGTCTCGGTGTTCCCCTTCGAGGCCACGCGCTCCTCCAACGTCGGCCGTTTCCCGGAGCGGTTCGGGCTGGAGGTGAGCGCTGTCGGGGGCTCCTCAGGGCAGGCCCAGTACGCCCTCAACCACCTGCAGAACACCGACCCGGCGATGACGCCCGGGCAGCGTGCCGAGATCCACCGCCGCTACCGGCAGTTCGCGGAATCCGTGAACAGCCGCGGCTACCGCGCCGCGCGCCCGCTCGGCGCGGAACCGGACGACGTGCTGCGCTTCGCCGTCGAGGAACTCGACTTGCTGGAGATCGACGGCGCACTGGTGTGCACCAACATGCGCACCCGCGAACGGGTGCGGGTTCCCGCGAAGGCGGCGGCCATCCTGCGCCCGTATGTGCGCGGTTCGGCCTTCACCCGGCGTCAGCTCGCGGCGCGGGCGGGCGAGAGCACCGCGGATAGGTTGTTCAGCAATCTCCTGGGTGCGGGAATGCTGGTCGAGGCGGCGACCGCGGGAGAGCACGATGTCCGCGTCTGACGAAGTGCGGCTGGTCGAGTCCGTCAGATGTGTGCAGCAGGGCGGCAGTGTGCTCCTCGTACGGGGACGCGAAGCGCTGCGCGTCTCCTCGCGCGCCGGATGGATCACCGACGCCGTCGGAGCGCTCCGCTGCGGTACCACCGCCGCGGCACTCGGCGCCCACGCCTCCCCGGACCGGGTCCGTGCGCTGCTCGGCAAGCTGGACGCCCTCGGCTGGCTGACCCGTGAGCCGGCCCACCGCGAGGCGGGAGTGCCCTGGGACCGGCAGGTGGGCTGGTTCACCGGCGTCACCCCGGACGGGCAGGCCGCCCAACAACGGCTGCGCACCAGCGAGGTGGGCATCCTCGGCGTCGGCGGCATCGGGGCCCCGGCCGCACAGCAGCTGGCCGCCGCCGGCGTACCCCGGCTGTGGCTGATCGACCACGACCGCGTGGCCGTGCACAACCTCAACCGCCAGTACCTCTTCGGTTCCGCCGATGTCGGCCGGCCGAAGACGGAGGCGGCTGCCGACGCGCTGCGCCGCCTCGTCCCCGAGGTGGACGTACGCAGCGTGGAACGCCGTGTGGAAACGGCTGCGGATCTGGCGGCGCTGCCCGCTTCGCTCGATCTGCTGCTGCTTGCCGCGGACCGGCCGCGGAACATCGGGGAGACCGCCTGGGAGTGGAGCAGCGCGACCGGCACCGCGCTGCTAGGCGGGGCGGTCGGACTGGACACCGGCTACTTCGGCCCGCTCCTGGACCCGGCCGCGGGGCACTGCCTGCCCTGTTTCGAGGTGCGCCGGTCCGCCGGATTCAGCTCCACCGAACGAGAGTTGGAAAGTCGGAGCGAGCCCACTCCCTATTCCTTCGGACCCACGAACGCGCTCATCGCCGCCTATGTCGCGCGGGACGCGCTGCTGTTCCTGGGCACCGGAAGGTGCGAGAGCCACGGGCGCCGGGTCGTGCTGGATGTCCTCGGCACCGGCGGGTCCGGCCGCAGCGAGACGGCCGGAACCGCTCGTTGCGACTGCGTCGGGCACCGGCCTGCCCAGGAGGCGGGCGCGGCGACGGCGACACCCGGCACCCCGCCGTCGACAGCCACGGCGCCCACGGTGACGACACACAGAACGGGACGGCACGCGTGATCATCCTCGGGATCTCCGCCTTGTACCACGATTCCGCCTGCGCCGTGCTGGTGGACGGGCACGTCGTATCGGCGGCTCAGGAGGAGCGCTTCTCGCGGCGCAGGTTCGACCAGGCCATGCCCACCCGGGCCGTACGGGCATGCCTGCGCGACGCGGGTGTGCGCATCAGCGACGTGGACCATGTCGCCTACTACGAACGGCCGGAGCGGAAGCTCGCCCGACAGCTGTGGATGGGCCTGCCCGCGTTGCCCGAGACCTCACCCGCAGCCCTCTTCCGGCTCGACGCCGACCGGCCCTTCCGGCAGATCGAGGAACTCCTCGGCTTCACCGGGCCGGTGACCGCCGTCGGGCATCACGAGGCGCATGCGGCCAGCGCGTTCTACCAGTCCGGCTTCCGCACCTCGGCGCTGTTCACCGCTGACGCGGTCGGCGAGTGGACGACGACGTCCTACGGCCGTGGCGGCCCGGACGGCGTCGAGCTGCTGGAGGAGGTGGCCTTCCCGCACTCCCTCGGGCTGTTCTACAGCGCGGTGACCTCCTATCTCGGGTTCGCCGTCAACAGCGACGAGTACAAGGTCATGGGTCTGGCCCCGTACGGCAGCCCCCGCTATGCCGAGCGGCTCGCGCGGCTCGTACAGGACGAGGACGGCGGCCAGTTCCGGCTGGACCTCGGCTACTTCGACTTCAGCGGACACGGGCCGATGTTCACCGACCGGCTGGCTGATCTGCTGGAGGGCCCGGCCCGCGACCCGGAATCGGAGATCACGCAGTTCCACACCGACGTCGCCGCCAGTCTGCAGGAGGTCCTGGAGGCGATTCTGCTCCGCAAACTGCGTCATCTGCACCGGGAGACAGGCGACTCCTGTCTGAGCTACGCCGGCGGGGTCGCCCTCAACTGCGTGGCGAACCGGCGCATCCGTGAGGAGGGGCCGTTCGAGCAGGTCTTCGTCCAGCCCGCAGCCGGCGACTCCGGTGGGGCGATCGGCGCGGCAGCGATGGTGCACCACTCCCTGACCGGTGAGTTCGAGCCCCGCCGGCTCACGGACGTCAAGCTGGGCCCGCGCGGCGACACCGGCCGGACGCGGGGCTGGCTGCGCCGGGCCGGGGTGCCGTACTCGGACTTCACCGGGGACGAGGCCGGGCTGCTCGACCGCACGGCGGCCCTGCTCGCCGACGGAGCCGTCGTCGGCTGGTACCAGGGCCGGATGGAGTTCGGCCCCCGCGCGCTGGGCGCCCGCTCGATCCTCGCCGACCCGCGCGACGCGCAGATGCGCGACCGGATCAACGCACTGGTCAAGAAGCGCGAGGCGTTCCGTCCTTTCGCCCCGGCGGTGGTGGAGGAGAGGTGCGAGGAGTTCTTCGAACTGGCCGAGCCCTCCCCCTTCATGCTCGACACCACGACGGTACGCCGGGGGGCGGACCTACCCGCCATCACTCACGTCGACGGCAGCGCCCGGGTGCAGACCGTCAACAGCGCCCAGGACGCCCGCTTCCACGGTCTGCTCAGCGCCTTCGGGAGGCGGACCGGATTCCCGATCCTGCTGAACACCAGCTTCAACATGCGGGGCGAGCCAATCGTCGCGGGACCGGTCGACGCGCTCGTCTGCTTCGTACGGTCCGATCTCGACGTGCTCGTCCTCGGCGACCACCTGGTGCTGCGCGAGGACATTCCGGGCCACTGGGCCGAGCGGCTGGAAGAGCTGCTCCCCTATCGCCGACCGCCCATCAGCCGCGACGTCTACTCATTCCTGTAGGAGCCTCATGGAGAATCTGCCGGATCCCCGCTTCATGGCGCGGGCGGACCGACTCGCCCGGCTCCTGTCCGACGAGCGTGGCGCCCGCATTCTCGCTGAGATGCAGAAGCTCGCCCTCGTAACCGCAAGAGCGCACACCGCTGGCGCCCCGACGTCCGTCGGGACTGGTTCCGGTTCTGATTTCGGGGCGGGCACGGGACCCGAGGACGCAGCGGTCGGCCCATGGACGGTGGTGGACACGGCTGAGGGCGCCGCGCTGCGGCGCCGGGAACTGCCCGCCGACGAGGCCCGCACCTGGGCGGACGTCGGCGACGTGCCCGCCAACGGTCGGTCCCGCCGCGTGGTGTTCCTCGGCGAATCCAGCGCCCGCGGCTTTCTGCTCGACCCGGTGTTCACTCCGGTCTCGGCGCTGAAGAGTCGGCTGGAGACGGCGGCGCCGGACGGCTTCCAGTGCATCGACCTGGCCCAGACGGGAGCGACACTCCAGCAGCTGGACGCGCTCGTCGTCCGGCTGCCCAGGCTTCGTCCGGATGCCGTCGTGCTGTACGCGGGGAACAACTGGGTGCTCTCCGACCACACCCCCGCGCACCTGGACCTGCTCGCCGCCGCCCTGCGGGACGGCGGCTACCCAGGCATGCGGGACTGCCTCCTGGAGCGGATCGTCGCTCCCGCGGCACGCCGCCTGTTCCGGCGACTGGCCGGGGCGGCGGGCACAGCCGGAGCGCGGGTCGTTGTCGTGATCCCCCAGTTCAATCTGAGCGGATGGGCGCCCGACCCGCAGCTGGAACTGCCTCCGCTCGCTCCGGCTCCGCTGGCCCGGTGGCGCCACCTGCGCGAGGAGGCCGAGAAGGCCCGCGACTCCGGGGACCCGCACACAGTCCTGCGCTGCGCCGAGGAGATGACCGTCCTGGACCGCGGCACCAGTCATGTCCCGGGGCACCTCTCCGGCGCGGCGGCCCAGGTCCTGGGCGATGCGGCGCGGGCCCGGCAGGGCTACGAGGCCGCCCGCGACGCGGCATGCGGCCTGCTGACGACCCACACCCCCCGCGTCACGTCCGCACTCCGGCGGCTGATGCGGGAGTGCGCCGCGGAACACGGCTTCGCCACGGTAGACCTCGACACCGTCCTACGGCGCCCGCCGGAGCCGGGGACCGGACGGGGGCACGTCAGGAGTGCCGAAGAGGGGGGTATGGCGCTGCCCGATCCCGGATACTTCCTGGACTACTGCCATCTCAGCGACCGGGGGATCGAGTTGCTGGCGGCCGCGGTGGCAGACGCCCTGCTGGACCTGCCGGCCGGCAGCACCTCCCCCGGCCCGGGGGTCTCCCCGCACGAACGCTCCGTCGCCGCGCTGCTGGCCGCGGTACACAACAGCTTCTACGCCCAGCCCCGGGAGCGGGTGGCCGAACTGGTACACATCGCCGCCGAGGGAGCACCCGGGGAGACCGCGGCGCTGCACGACGTCCTCGGCTCGAACGGGCCGGTCTGGGCACATCCCGCGGTCGAAGCCCTGACCGGGCTCCCGCACGCCGGCCGTTATCTCGCTCCGATGCTGACCCGGCAGGCACAGACGCTGGGCATGTGGTCGCTGCGCGAGGTTCTCGACAAGCTGTACGGCAGTCCGGCCGCCGACGACGCGGAGCCGGCCGACGGCCGGGACCTCCTGGCCGCTGCCGAACAGGGGCTCCTCGACGACTCCTTCCGGCCTCCCAACCACCGGCCCGAACGCAGTTATCTCCAGTGCTTCGCCCCGGCCACCACCCTCGGGTTCGCACTGGCCCGCCCCACCGCCGGCGTCCTGACCCTGGTCCACCGCACACCCGGAGCCACCGGGCCGGCCGCCGGGGTCACGCTGAACGGCCGTCACCTCGGCACGCCGCCCGCGCAGGACGGGAGTTGGCGGTGCGCGCAGCTCGAAGTACCCGAATCCGCAACCGTGCCCGGCGTGAACCGCCTTGTGATTCACTGGCCGGACGGTGGCGGGGACTGGCAGCGACGAGAGTCGGCCGACGCGGCAGCGCTAGCCAGGAACGAGTTCCCCGCGGTGCTGGCCGTACAAGGGGAGTTGTTCGAGGTCACGTTCGCCCCCGCCCTGGACGAGAGCCACTGCGACCGTGACGGGATGGACGATGCCGAGCCCCGCTGAGCCCGAACTCCCTCCGTCGCCTCCCGCGCACGGCCCAGATGCGTCCGGCGAACCCCCGGTGCCGTCCCGCACGGCTCGCCAGGACCTCGCTGCCACCGGCTTCTTCCGTCTCTGGACCGGCGAGTCCGCCTCGCTCATCGGCAGCCAGGTCACGCTGTTCGCGCTGCCGCTCGTCGCCGTACTCGTGCTGGACGCGAACGCCTGGGAGATGGGACTGCTCGGTGCGGCGGGCTCGCTGGCCGTGCTGCTGTTCGGGCCGTCCATCGGAGCGTGGGTCGACGGAATGGACCGCCGCACGGCCATGCAGGCGGCCAACGTCCTGCGGTGCGTGCTGCTGCTCTCGGTGCCGGCGGCGTATCTGCTCGACTCCCTGCACCTGTGGCTGCTGCTCCTGGTCACCTTCGCCGTCGGCGGGCTGTCGCTGCTCTTCGACACGGCGATGGCGGGCTACGTCCCCACGCTGGTGGGACGACGGCGCCTGGTCGGGGCCAACTCCTGGATGCAGAGCACCATCTCGGTCTCCGACACGGTCGGCCCGGGACTCGCGGGCGCCCTTGTGCAGGTGCTCGGGGCGCCGTTGGCGATTCTCGCGGACGCCTTCAGCTATCTCGTGAGCATGGTCGCACTCCGGCGGCTGCCGAAGGCGCCGCCCGGTGAGGGCGCTTCCGAGGAGCCGCACTTCCGCGCCATCGTCGCCGGTTTCACCCTCGTCCTCCGTGATCGCGTGCAGCGTCCCATGATGCTCGCCGCGACGCACTTCAACCTCTTCACCGCGATGTTCTTCGCGGTCTACATGCTCTATCTGGTCAAGGTGCTCGGGTTCAGTCCGCTGATGATCGGGCTCCTCAATGTGGCGGGCGGGGTGACCGGCCTGCTCGGGGCGTGGATCAGCAGCCGGGTCGCCGAACGCTTCGGCTACGGCGCGGTGTTGACCGTCGCGTACGCGGTCCCCGGCGCCGCCGCCGTCCTCGTGCCGGCCGCGCAGCTCTTCCGCGAACCGCTCTCGGCCGTCCTGGTGGGGGCGTCCACGGCGCTGTGGTCGTTCTCAGTGATCGTGAACCTGATTCTCAGCGAAACGATCAAGCAAGCGTTGGTCCCGTCGGCGATGCTGGGGCGGGTCACCTCGGTGATCCGGGTGGCCAGTTGGGGCGTAGAGCCGGTGGGCTCACTGCTGGGTGGTGCCATCGCCAGCACCGCGCTCGGGCTCCAGCACACGCTGGTCCTCGCGGCCGCCGGTGTCTTCACCTCGATGCTGTGGACGCTCTTCAGCCAGGTGCGATCGCTGCGCTCAATCCCGGCGGAGCCGGCCGACGACGAGACGGTCAAGACGCCGGATCGATCCGAGGAGCAATGCGGCCTCACCGAGAGGGCCACCGACCCCAACCGCTGACGAGTTCCCGTTGCAGCAGAGTTGGGCACCGGTGCCACGGCGGCCGCATTGCATACACCACCTCGGAGACAGTGAGTCCCAAACGTCCGTCAGTTACGGGCTAGTTGGCGCCCACGAAGTCCTTGGCCAGCTTGTCGCCCAGTTCGACCGTCTTCGCGTGGTCCTCGATCGCGTCCGTCTTGGAGTTCTTGAACGCGATGTAGGTGACGCCGGACTCCGCTCCGCCCGTGGCCGGGTCCGGGTCGATGCCGAGCGAGTCGGCGGTGGCGTAGGAGGCTTCGCCGATGATCTCCTCGGGGCCGGTGTCGCCGACGGCCGCGTACGTGACCTTGTCGCCGCTTATGACGGCGACGATGCCGCCGCCCTTGATGCCGGAGTCGGCGAAGTTCCAGATGTCGCTCTTGCTCGGCACGACGACGTAGGGCATCTTCTCGGCGTTCAGCGGCTGGTCGTCGGACGTGTGGAAGGCGGTGTCGTCCTGGTAGGCCGGGTCGGCGTCCTTGTTGCACTGCTCGGTCTCCACACCGTCGCAGTCGATGTCCATGTCCCCCTTCCAGAACACGGCGCTGTCGGTGTCGCAGACCGGGATCGAGGCCGAACCCTCCTCGTCCGTCTTGTACTTGCCGTTCGAGATCTGCTTGCAGTCCTTGACCTTGGCGAGCAGGTCGGCGGCGCTGACCGAACCTTCCCTGGTGTCCTTGGAGGTCACGCCGGCGTCGGCGCTGCCGGACCGGCCGGTCGCGGTGGTGCTGTCGCCCGGTGTCGCGACCGCCGAGGGGATCAGGAGCGCTGCCGCGAGGAAGACACCGGATCCGCCGGCGGCGGCAATGAGGCTCTTGCGCATGTGGGGGGCACACCCTTCTGGGGAGTTGAGGGAGTTGACGCATCTAGCCGTTCGACGAGTGAACCTAGTGACCCCGGCACGGCGGCTACAAGCGATTCGTTAGGAAAGTTTCCTGAGCTGGGCGGGAGCGGCTGCCCAAGGCCCGGCTCCCGACCGAGAGAGCCCTCCGGGAACGGCAACGGCCCCTCCCGCCGGAACGAACCGGTGGACCGGAACGAACCGATGGACCGGAAGGAACCGGGGGAGGGGCCGTGGCCGTACGGCAGGACGCGGAGGGCGGGCGGGACCGGCGGGCGGGACCGGCGGGCGGGAGCGGCCGTCGGGACCGGGCGGCGGCCCGCCCGGGCTCGTGCTCGGCCGGTGGCTCAGCCGCGCTGTATGCCGGAGGTGTCCTGGAGGACGCCGCGACGGCCGTCCTGGGTCTGCGCGATCAGCGCGCCACCGCGCTGCTCGACCGCCAAGTACCAGGTGCCGGGGGCCAGTTCGGCGACCGGCTGGGGAGTGCCGTCCTCGCCGAAGAGCGGCCGGGTGACCGGCACCGCGAACCAGAACGGCTGGAAGGCCGGGTCCGGGGCGCCCCCGCCTGCCGCCGGACCACCGGGCTGCTGTGCCTGCTGCGCCCCCGGCTGTCCGGGCATGCCCCCCTGCGCCGCGCCGGGCTGTCCCTGCTGCGGTGCGCCCGGCTGCCCCTGCTGCTGCCCGGGCTGCCCCGGCTGGGCACCGCCCGGATATCCGTAACCGCCTTGCGGCTGGCCGCCGTACGGACCGGGCTGCCCCGGCTGCGGCCCGCCCGGGTAACCGTATGCGCCCTGCTGCGGTGCGCCGTACGGCGTGGGCTTGGACGCGGGCAGCAGCGGCGCCTTCAGGGCGGCGACCGTCGTGCTCAGGGCGCCGACCGCGGCGAGCGCGAGCGAGAGCACGAGCGTCAGATAGGCGCCCGCGGCGAGTACCCACTTCTCATTCGGGTCGGCGGACGAACCGGGCTGCTCCAGCGCCGGGAAGACGGCGGCGACCACCGACCAGACGCCGGCCCAGCCCACGACCAGGCAGAGCACCAGACCCCACTGGTCCAGTGCGAGCCCCAGCAGCTTGCGGCCCTCCGGCAGCAGACGCGCGGCGAGGAAGAGACCGGCGGCGACGACGCCGAGCAGATGCACGGTCGGCAGCATCGGAAGCGTGGAGCGTGACCAGGCGGACACGGTGCAGGAATCGACGGGGCAGGCGCCGTCGTAGTCGAAGAACGGGAAGAAGGAGGCGATCAGCAGCAGCAGCGCCGCCCCGATCACCGCGCCATCGCCTCGTGTGAGCGAGCGGATGTTCACTTGGCGTCCTTAGTGGGTTTCATACGGTCTGTGGTCTCTGCCGGGGTAGCACCCCATCGTACGGATGGGTACAGGGACCGCCCAGGCGGGGCGACTTCAGTGCACGGTGGTGCGGCGGTGGCGCGGAGCGCCGCACGGAAGGTGCGCGGAGGTGCGCGGAGGTTGCGTCTTCAGCGTTCCTCGGTGAGGTAGTCCGAGATGCCCTCCACGACTCCGCGTGCCGCCCGGACCCGCCATCCGCGGTCGGTGAGGTCGGCGGCGTCCCGCGGATCGCGCATGTTGCCGCACTCAAGGAAGACCTTGGGCACGCGGCTGAGGTTGAGCCCGCCCAAGTCCGCGCGTGTGTCGGTGCCTTCGCCGTCACCCGCGTACGACGCGGGCTTCGAGCCGGTGAACCGGCGGAAGGAGTCCGCCAGTTGATGTCCCAGGGTGCGTGAGGGGCCCACGATGGGGCGGGTGTCGGCGACTCCCTCGTTCACGGACTCCGGCAGGATCACGTGGAATCCGCGGCGGCCTGCGGGCGCACCGTCGGCGTGCAGCGACACGACGGCGTCGGCGTCCGCCTGGTTGCCCGCACGCGCACGCGCGTCGACGCAAGGGCCCCACGGGCGCCGCCCGTTGTGGGTCAGCTCCACCGTCGCGCCCTTCGCGCGCAGCCCCGCCCGTACGCGGCGGGCCAGGTCGAGGGTGAACTCCGCCTCGGAGTACCCGGAGGCGGTGGCGGTGCCGGTGGTGTCGCACTCCTTGCGGCCTGTGCCGATGCTGACGCTGCGGTTGATCGCCGCGGCGTGCTTGCGGTTGTTGGGGTTGTGACCCGGGTCGATCACGACGGTCTTACCGGCCAGCGGCTTCCTGCCGGTTCCCGAACCGGCCTGTGCGCCGCCCCCGTTGCCACCGCCGCTACCGCCGCCCGAAGCGTCCGATCCGTCGCCGCCGCCCGGCTGAGAGTGGTCGGGCAGCGGCATCAGCGTCGGCGCGGAGCCGCCCGCCCCGCCGCCCGGCTGGTCGGCGGACTGCCACACGAGCCACGCCGCGAAGCACGTCGGAGCCAGCACCCCCAGCGCGATCAGCAGGCGCCTGCCCAACCTGCGGGACCGGCGCGGCCCCTCGGCCCGCGGAGACTCCGCATACTCCGGGGACCACCCGGCGCCCGGCTCTCGGCCGGTGCCGTCGCCTGGTCTTGGGCTGGACGGATCGGGTGGGGTCGGGCTTCCGTTTGACACGTCCAGGATGCTAGTCGTCCGATCAGAGCCCCGTGCCCGTACGTCGCAGAACCCGCAACGACCTCGTCACCGAAATCTCCCTGAACGCACCGGAATCCAGTGCCCGCCGGTAGACGCGGTACGGCGCCTGACCACCGTCGGCCGGGTCCGGGAAGACGTCGTGCACCACGAGCAGGCCCCCGTCCGTGAGATGCGGCACCCAGCCCTCGTAGTCGGCGGTGGCGTGCTCGTCGGTATGGCCTCCGTCGATGAAGACGAGACCCAGCGGGCTGCCCCACAGCGCGGCCGCACGCGGCGAGCGCCCGACGAGGGCGACGACGTGCTCCTCCAGGCCCGCCCCGTGCAGGGTGCGCCGGAAGACGGGGAGGGTGTCCATCAGCCCGGTGTGCGGGTCGACGACGTCCGGGTCGTGGTACTCCCAGCCCGGCTGCTGCTCCTCGCTGCCGCGGTGGTGGTCGACGGTGACGGCGGTGACGCCCGCGGCGCGCGCGGCGTCGGCGAGGAGAAGCGTGGAACGGCCGCAGTACGTGCCCACTTCGAGCAGCGGCAGCCCCAGGCGCGCGGCCTCCGACGCGGCGGCGTACAGGGCCAGGCCCTCGTCGGCGGGCATGAAGCCCTTCGCGGCCTCGAACGCGGCGAACGTCGCGGGGGTGGGATGCGGCTGCTCGTCGGGCGGGCTCATCGCGCTCCTTCGGGTCGTCGGGGGTTCGGTGCTGAGGGCGGGCGGCGGCGGGCCGGTGCGGCGGCCTGACCGGGCGGTTCACGCCGTTCATGCTGCCGTACGGCTTCCGGGCGGGTGCAGGCGGCGGCGCACGGCGGGTGCGGGCCGGGAGATGACGGAAGTCTGACGGTTGTGAGCAGTCGCTGGCGCCGCGAGTTCCGCGGTGCTCGAATCGCCTTGTGGACACAGCCGATTCAGCGCCCGCGACACCGGCACCGGCACCGGCACCGGACGTGACGTCTTCGACGCCCGCGCCGGACGCCCCGTCCGACGGCGAAGGCTCCCCCGTCGGCCGGCGCCTGGTGCTGGGCATGCTCGGACTGGGCGCCGCGGGGCTGGTCTCCGCCCCGTACGTTCAGCGCGGCACGGAGAGCGTGCTCGGTGCCGTATCCGGCAAGGACCCGACGGGCGTCACGGGACTGCTGCCCAACGGCGGCGGATTCCGCTACTACTCGGTCGCCCCCTCCGTACCGCACCGCGGGCCCCGCGACTACGGACTGGCCGTCGGCGGCCTCGTCGACCGCCCCGCCCACCACTCCCTGGCGGACCTGCGCGCGATGCCGCAACAGCGCATGGTGCGCGACGTGCAGTGCGTCACGGGCTGGCGGGTGCCCCACACGCCCTTCGAAGGGGTCCGCCTCTCCCACGTCCTCGAACTGGCAGGAGTACGGCCGGAGGCCACGGCCGTGCGCTTCACCTGCTTCGACGGGATCTACAGCGAGAGCTTGACGCTGAAGCAGGCGCTGAGGGACGACGTGCTGGTCGCGCTGCGCATGCAGGACAAGAACATCGGCCATGAACACGGCGGCCCCGTACGGCTGTACGTCGCGCCCATGTACTTCTACAAGTCCGCGAAGTGGCTCTCCGGCATCACGCTCACCCGCGAAGTGCAGCCCGGCTACTGGGAGGAGCGGGGCTACTCGGTCGACGGCTGGGTCGGCAGGTCGAACGGGCGGGACGATGCTCCGACAGCCGCCTGACCGGCAGGTGTCCCAGCGGCAGGTGTCCGAGGGGCAGGTGTCCGAGGGGCAGGTGTCCGAGGGGCAGGTGTCCGAGGGGCAGGTGTCCGAGGGGCGGGCGCCGTCCGCCGACGTGGTGCGCTTCGCGCGGTCCGTGCGCTGGTGCCACCGGGCCACGGCCGTGCTCATGGGGATGTGCGTGGCCACCGCGCTCTGTCTGTACGTACCGGGCTTCGCCCAACTCGCGGGACGCCGCGCCCTCATGGTGACCCTCCACGAGTGGTCGGGTCTGCTGCTGCCCGTGCCGGTGCTGCTCGGCCTGGGCTCACGCGCCCTCCGTGCCGATCTGCGCCGCCTCAACCGCTTCGGGCCGCACGACCGGCGCTGGCTGCGAAGGGCCCGGCGCGCCCGCCGCCCGTACCCGCCGCCCGGAGAGGACTGGGGCCGGGACGCGGGGAAGTTCAACGCCGGGCAGAAGGTCTTCGCCGCCTGGATCGCGGGCGCCGTGCTGGTGATGGCGGGCACCGGGCTGCTGATGTGGTTCACCGGGCTCACGCCGCTGGTGTGGCGTACGAGTGCGACGTTCGTGCACGACTGGCTCGCGCTGACCGTCGGCGTCGTGCTCGCCGCGCACCTCGCCATGGCGGGGGCACAGCCCGAGGCGCGCCGTGCGATGCGTACGGGGCGGGCGGGCCGCGCCTGGGCGCGCCGCGAACACGCGCTGTGGGAGCCGGAGTCGGAGCGCGAGCGGGCGGAGTCCGTGCGTCCGGAGTCCGTGCGGCCGGGGTCGGACTCGGGCCCGGGCCCGGGGCCTGCGCGGACGGGAGAGGCGGAAGGGCCAGGGGACGGACGAGGGGCGGGCGCGGGCCACTGAGGTCCCGCACCGTCCTCGACGCCGGGATGTCCGGTGGGTGCCCGTGCGGGCAGCTGCGAGCATGACGGCGATGGCAGACAAGACCGCTCCCGTTCCGGACGCCGACGGCGGCCCGGGCTCCGACGCTACGGCCGCCGACGGCGGCGCGGGCCCCGCCTCCGGTCGCGGCCCGGGTCCCGGCCGCAGCCCGGGCCCGGGTCCCGGCACCGGCACCGGCACCGGCACCGGCTCCGACGCCACCGGCGGCCACGGCCCCGCCTCCGGCCGCGGCCCTGGCCCGGGCTCCGACACTGCCGCCGCCTCCGGCGGCCCCGGCGCCCCCGCCCGCCTGTGGATCGTCCTACTCGCCGCGTGCGCCGGTCAGTTCCTCGTCGTGCTCGATGTCTCCGTGGTCAACGTCGCGCTGCCGTCCATGCGCGCCGGCCTCGGCATGGACGCCGCAGGCCTGCAATGGGTACTCAACGGCTACACCCTGGCCTTCGCGGGCCTGATGCTGCTCGGCGGACGGGCGGCCGACGTCTATGGCCGGAAGCGGACGTTCCTGGTGGGGCTCGCCCTGTTCACCGCCGCCAGCCTCCTCGGCGGCCTGGCCCAGCAGCCCTGGCATCTGCTGGCCGCCCGCGCGCTCCAGGGCACCGGAGCCGCCGTGCTCGCCCCGGCGACCCTGACCATCCTCACCACGGCCTTTCCGCCCGGCCGCGCCCGTACGCGCGCGATCGCCACCTGGAGCGCGGTCGGCGCCGGCGGCGGCGCGGCGGGCGGCCTCGTCGGCGGGGTACTCACCGGCGCCCTCTCGTGGCGCTGGGTGCTGCTGATCAACGTGCCCGTGGGCGCCCTGGTGCTGCTGGCCGCCGCGGTGTGGGTCGAGGAGCGCCGGGACGCCGCGGCCCCGCGCCGCCTCGACCTGCCCGGCGCGCTGCTGGTCACGCTGGGACTGGGCGCGCTGGCCTGGGGGATCGTACGTACGCAGGACGCGGGCTGGTCGGCGCCCTCGGTGCTGTGGCCGCTGGCGGTGGGGGCGGTGCTGCTGGCGCTGTTCACCGCCGTCGAGGCGCGTACGCGTGCCCCGCTGGTGCCGCTGCGGCTCTTCCGCAGCAGAGCCGTCTCGGCGGCGAACGGGACGATGTTCGTGTGCGGCGGCGCCCTGTTCTGCATGTGGTACTTCCTGTCGCTCTACATGCAGAACGTGCTGCACTACACGCCGCTTCAGGCCGGTCTCGGCTTCCTGCCGCAGTCGCTGAGCATCGTGATCGGCGCGAAGACCGCGCCCCGTCTGATGGCACGCTGCGGTGCGCGAGCCGTCGCGGTGACGGGAGTCGTGCTGGCGGGCGCCGGATGTCTGTGGCAGAGCGGCATGCACGCGGGCGGCGGCTTCCTGGACACGGTCACCGGGCCCGGCGTGCTGATGGCGCTCGGCAGCGGCCTGGCCGGCACGCCGCTGGCGTCGGTGGCGATGTCGGGGGTGGCGCACGCGGACGCCGGGCTGGTCTCCGGACTGTTCAACACGGCGCGGACGATGGGCGGTTCGCTGGGGCTCGCGGTCTTCTCGACGATCGCCGCCGCCCGCATAGGGGACGCCACCGGACCCGCCACGCTGGCCGCCGGATACGGGCTCGCCTTCCGCAGCGCCGCCGCCGTACTGCTGCTGTGCGCGGTGCTCACGGCCTTCGTCCTGCCGAGCCCTTCCCGCAGCGAGGGCGCGGAGGCCTGAGAGGACCGCCTGACTATCCTCTCCGGCGTGGAAAGGAGCTGACCAGCGATGCCGATCGACGTGGAGCGGGCACTGTCCGCCGAGCCCGTCAGCAGCCGGATCACCTGGGGACACAAGGACGTTCAGCTGTACCACCTCGGGATCGGCGCGGGCGTACCGGCGACCGACCCGCAGGAGCTGCGCTACACCCTGGAGGACAGGCTGCAAGTGCTGCCGAGCTTCGCGACCGTGGCGGGCGGCGGCCTCGGGGTGCTGGACGGGCTCGCGGCGCCCGGCATCGACGTCGATCTCGCGGCCGTGCTGCACGGCGCGCAGACCGTCGAGACGCACCGGCCCGTGCCGTCCGGCGGCAGCGCGACGCAGACGTCGTCGGTCGCCGCCGTGTACGACAAGGGGAAGGCGGCCGTCATCGTGCTGCGTTCCGAAGTGGCCGACGGGGACGGCCCGTTGTGGACGTCGCAGGCGCAGCTGTTCGTACGGGGCGAGGGCGGCTTCGGCGGTGAACGCGGCCCTTCGTCACGGACCGGTGCGCCCGAGCGTGCGCCGGACTCCGAGGTCAGCCGCGCCGTACGGGAGGACCAGGCGCTGATCTACCGCCTGTCCGGCGACTGGAACCCTTTGCACGCCGACCCCGAGTTCGCGGCGCTCGCCGGCTTCGACCGGCCCATCCTGCACGGGCTCTGCTCGTACGGAATCGTGCTGAAGGCCGTCGTCGACACCGTGCTCGGCGGTGACGTGACGCGCGTGCGCAGCTACGGCACGCGCTTCGCCGGTGTGGTCTACCCCGGCGAGACGCTGCGCGTGCGGATGTGGCGGGAGCCGGCGGACGGGCACGGGGCCGCGGGCGGGCAGGGCGACGCGGGCGGGGCCGGGGAAGCAGGGCGCGTACTGCTTCAGGTCACCGCGGCGGAACGGGACGACGCCCCGGTGCTGACCGGCGCCGTCGTCGCACACTCCTGAAGGGCACACTCCTGAGTCGCACTCCTGAGGGGCCTCAGCGCTGCTGACCGACGGGACGCGGACTCCTCCTCACGGGCCGAAGAGACGCCGGGGAAGGGGCGCCGGGCTGAACGACCCTGCGAACAAAGGCTGTTCGCAGGGTCGCTATCGCGCTCCGCGGCGCCGTCCGTCGTCTCGCGGGTCAGTCCGAGTCGCCTCGCTTCAGTCCGAGTCGCTCTGCTGGGGACGCCGGTGGCGGCCGTGGGCGTGCTCAGCGGGCTCCTCCGCACCGGCGGCCCGCCCTCTGTGCCTGCCTGAGGCGTTCGATGCCTGACTGCTCGACGTTTCGGTCCCGGTCTGGGTCTCGGACATCGCGGGAAAACTCCGTGGATCACGTTGCTGCTTGGTACCCGGTCAGGGTCTCACGCGCGTCCCCGTGCTGCTCAGGCCGTCCGCGCGCGAACGACCGCGTCATGGAGGGCCGTTGCCAGCGGGGCGTCCTGGAGCGGCACCGGCTTGCGGCGTACGCATTGCTCGGCGGCGCCCACTAAGTGCCCCGCGTCCTCGCCGTCTCCGGCGCCCGCCGGTTCCGTGCCGCCGCCCGCATCCATGTGAGCCTCACGCCCGTCACCCCCGGCGCGCCCGTCATGCCCGGCGCGGGTGTCATGGGCGCCGGGGGCGCCCTGTGCATGGTGCGCGCCCTGGACATGGCGTACGCCGTCGGAATCGTGGGCGGGCGCCGCCGGTGCCGGCAGCCGCAGCGCTCTCGCCCGGCGGGGCGGGACCTCCGGGGGCAGCGCGCCGGGCGGTACGGGGGAAGGGGAGGCCTCGGGAACGGGTGCGGGCGCCGGGGGTGCTGTGGGTGCAGCGGGTGCAGCGGGTGCGGCGGGTGCCGCGGACGCCGACTCCCTTGTGCCGGCGTCCTCTTCGGGCGCGGGCGCCCGCTCGGCACCGGCCTGCGCACCGTCGGCCGCACCCTCGTCCCGGTGAGCCCGCTGCGGGAACGGCCCCGCCCCGCCGGTGCCCTGGGCGCCGCCGCCCCGAGCCGTCCCGGCGTCGCCTCCGACGACGGTGCTCACGTCCACGCCCGCGCCCAGGCTCTCGCCCGTACCGGTGCCGGTGACCGTCGCTCCCGGGCCGGTGTCCGGGCTCCTGCCGCGCATCCGCAGCCGTGCGAGCCCGCACGGCGCGTGCGCGGTGGCGCACGGCAGCCGCAGCTCGCCCTCGCGCGTCCACACCCCCTTGCCCGGCAGCCAGCCTCCCGGAGCGCGGAACCGCCTCAACTCCCGCTGCATCGGCCGCCATACGCCCAGCCACGCACCACCGGCACGCGCCCCCGTCGTCTGCCCGTGCAGCGCGACGGCGCAGCTCTCCGGCAGCAGCATCTGCCCCGGCTGAACGGCGAAGGGCGTCAGCAGGGCGTCCTCGGGATGCAGCGACTCGGGGAAGCGGACCGGCCGGTGGGAGCCCAGCACGCCCCAGCCGAGCCGGGATTCACCGGGCGCGTCCGACCGCACGATCAGCAGGCCGCTGTCCGCGTCGGCCAGCAGCAGCCGGTCGTCGCTCTCGTCGGTGATCTGGAGCAGCGGGCTGACCTCGCCGCCGCGGCCCAGGTCGACGGCGACCGTCTTCGTACGGCCCGTGCCGCCCGTGTCCGTACGGTCCACGGCGAGCAGCCGGCCCTCGCGGTCCAGCCAGGCGCCGCCTCCGCAGCGGCCCGGGACCTCGGCGACCAGCTGAGGCCCCCCGTCACCGCCGCCCGCGACGAGCCACACGCCGCTGGAGCGCTCCCCGGCGGTCAGCGCGTACGCCCTGCGCCCGCAAGGCGCCGGGGGCAGCAGCGTCAGCCGCTCGGACTCGACGGCGCCCAGGGCGAGTTCGCCGGTGGACGGCCCCGTCGGATAGAGCAGGGCGAGCTTGTGCACGCCGCTCTCACGCCGGGCGATCAGGACCCTTCCGTCGGTGAGCGGCAGCACCTGGCTGCCGGCCTCCTCGGGGCGGGCGCCGGGCAGCGGGACCGCATACGGCTCGGGGCCGTCGAGAGTCCAGCGCTCGGGGAACCAGCCGCCCTCCGCGGACGCGTTGAGCCGCGCCGCGTAGGCGCCGTCCGCCGCGATCGTGAACGTGGAGTGCCTTGCCGTCCGTCCGGCGGCCGCGATGCTCTCGGGGGCACAGGCGGTCATGGGTCGATCACCTCCAGTGAGGAACCTAGGCGCCGTACTCCCGCCCCAACAACGAGAGTTCGGACCGTTCACGCGGATGAGTGGCCGAAGTACGAATCGTCTGCGCGAGCCCCCACGACTGTGCTCCGCACCCCTCCGCGCGCCTCCCGGGCACCGCCCGGGAGGCGCCCTCCACGCCCGCGGTCCCGCGCGCTCCGGCCCGCGCAGGGCCCGGTGCTCCAAGGGGTGCCGTGCGGTGAACGGCCGTTCCGTCCGCAGCCTGTGGCCGGTTGAGGCGGAATGTCGGGCCGGGCCGGGCCGGGTCAGGTCGGCCGGTCAGGGCTGCGCGCCGCGGGCCGCGTGGCCGCGTGGCCATGCGGTCGGGCCCTTGGGACCGCCGGTCCCCGGCCGGACGCCTGTAGCGGATACGTCTGCGAAGTCGCCCCGAGGCGCCGCGCGCTCTGGCCGTGTACGGCCGCGCCGTCTGCGGCCTGTGGCCGGTTGAGCCGCAGTGTCGGCCGGGGCGGGCCGGGCCGGACGCGTGCCGCGTGGCTGTGCGGTCGAGTTCTTGGGACCGCTGGTCCCCGGCTGGACGCCTGTACCGGATACGCCCGCGGCGCCGCGGGCTTCGCGTCGTGTTCGGCCGCTCGGCCCGCAGCCAGTGGCCGGTCGAGGCGCAGCGTCGGACGGGCCGGGTCAGGTCGACCGGTCAGGGCTGCGCGCCGCAGGCCCGCGTGGCCGCGTGGCTGTGCGGTCGAGCCCTTGGGACCGCCGGTCCCCGGCCGGATGCCTGTACCGGATACGGCTGCGAAGTCGCCCCGCGGCGCCACGCGCTCTGCGCGTGTACGGCTGCTCGGCCGCGGCCTGCGGCCGGTTGAGGCGGAATTTCGGGCGGGCCAGGCCGGATGCGCGCTGCGTGCCGCGTGGCTGTGCGGTCGAGCCCTCGGGCTCGCCGGTCTCCGGTCCGGACGTCGGTAGTGGGTACGTCTGCGGCGCCCCGGCGCCGCCCCGCGGCAGCCGCACCGCGAACCGGCGCGCGCCCGCGGTCCCTCCAACCACCGCGGTGGTCCCCGCCGTTCGGGCCCCGGCGGCACCGCCGGCCCCGCACCGTCCGTCGGCCGCGTGCCCCCTCTGTCCCCCCCGGCGGAGCGGTGGCCCGTAAAGGCGGGCGGCGGGTCTCGCTTCGTGCCGGGCACGGGCGTCCCGCGCGGCTACCGGCGGGCGGCGCCCGCGGAGCCGGACCGCGTGGCCGGACCCGCGTGCCGCCGTCACCGGACGGGCCGGTGTCGGCCGCTTGTCCCCCGCGTCCCCCGGTGGGGCGGTGACCGGTCGGTGCGGGTGAGGCGGAAGGTAGCCTTTCACGCGTGCCAGCACTCTCCGAAGTCATCGCCGCGCTCGACGCCCTCTGGCCGCGCGAGCGGGCCGAGCAGTGGGACGCCGTCGGCACCGTCTGCGGGGACGTCGGCAATCCCGGGGCCCGGGTCGACCGGGTCCTCTTCGCCGTCGATCCCGTGCAGGAGATCGCCGACGAGGCCGTCGCGCTCGGCACCCAACTCCTCGTCACACACCATCCGTTGTATCTGCGCGGCACGACGACCGTCGCCGCCGACACCTTCAAGGGCCGGGTCGTGCACACGCTCATCCGGCACGGCGTGGCGCTGCACGTCGCCCACACCAACGCCGACACCGCCGACCCCGGGGTCTCCGACGCCCTCGCCGGCGCGCTCGACCTGCGCGTGCTGCGCCCCCTCGTGCCGGACGCCTCCGACCCCGCGGGACGCCGCGGGCTCGGCCGCGTCTGCGAACCGCCCCGCCCCATGCGGCTGTCGGAGCTGACGGAGTGGGCCGCCGCGCGGCTGCCCGTCACGGCGCAGGGCGTGCGCGCAGCCGGTGATCCGGACCGTACGATCCGCACGATCGCCGTCTGCGGCGGCTCCGGGGACGGGCTCTTCGACGAGGTGCGCGCCGCCGGCGCCGACGCCTATCTCACGGCCGACCTGCGCCACCACCCCGCCTCCGAGGCCCGCGAGCACTCGCCGCTCGCGCTGCTGGACGCCGCGCACTTCGCCACCGAGTGGCCGTGGTGCGAGCAGGCCGCCGCCCAGCTCGACGAGGTCTCCGACCGGCACGGCTGGGGCCTGCGCACGCACGTCTCGCGTACGGTCACCGACCCCTGGACAGCACACGCGGCGTCGTCGGACGCCGCGACCCCGCCCGACCGCAGCGCCTACGCCGACATCACCACAGGAGCCCCCAACTGAACGCCGCGCCCGCCGATCAGATCCGACTGCTGGACGTCCAGGCCCTGGACACGCGACTGACGCAGCTCGCACACAAGCGCAAGAACCTGCCCGAGCACGAGGAGATCCAGTCCCTGGAGGCGGACCTCGCCCAGCTGCGGGACCTGCTCGTCGCGTCCCGTACGGAGGAGAGCGACACCGAACGGGAGCAGACCAAGGCCGAGTCGGACGTCGACCAGGTGCGCCAGCGCGCCGCCCGCGACCAGAAGCGGCTCGACTCGGGCCAGGTCACCAACCCGAAGGACCTGGAGAACCTCCAGAGCGAGATCGCCTCGCTCGCCAGGCGTCAGGGAGACCTCGAGGACGTGGTCCTGGAGGTCATGGAGCGCCACGAGGCCGCCGCCGAGCGGGCGTCGGAGCTCGCGCAGCGCGTCGAGGCCGTGCAGGCGAAGTCCGAGGACGCCGTCGCACGGCGCGACGCGGCGCTGGCGGAGCTCGACGCCGAGGCGGGCACGGTGCGCGAGGAGCGCGAGTCCGCGGCGGGGTCGGTGCCCGCGGACCTGCTGAAGCTGTACGAGAAGATCCGCGAGCAGCAGGGCGGCGTCGGCGCGGCCCGGCTGTATCAACGGCGCTGCGAGGGCTGTCAGTTGGAGCTGAACATCACCGAGCTCAACGATGTGCGCGGAGCGCCCGAGGATGCCGTGCTGCGCTGCGAGAACTGCCGCCGGGTCCTGGTCCGTACGCCCGAGTCCGGGCTGTGATGGCGGCCGGGCGCGGAGGCCGCGGCGGCAGCGGCGGCAGCGGCTTCGTCGTGGAGGCGGACGGCGGCTCGCGCGGCAACCCGGGGCCGGCCGGTTACGGCGCGGTCGTAAAGGACGCGGCGAGCGGTGAAGTGCTGCGGGAGACGGCCGAGTTCATCGGGATCGCGACCAACAACGTCGCCGAGTACCGGGGGTTGATCGCGGGCCTGCGTGCCGCGTACGAGCTGGACCCGGGCGCCCCGGTGCGGGTGCGCATGGACTCCAAGCTCGTCGTGGAGCAGATGTCGGGGCGCTGGAAGATCAAGCACCCGGACATGCGTCCGCTCGCCGCCGAGGCGCAGCGCGTCTATCCGCCGGGGTCGGTCACCGGTTACGAGTGGATCCCCCGCGCGGAGAACAAGCACGCCGACCGGCTCGCCAACGAGGCGATGGACGCGGGCAAGCGGGGCGAGGAGTGGTCGCCCGGCGCCTCCACGGCGGAGCTGGAGGCGGCGGACGAGGCGGCGCGTGCGGCGGCGCGTGCGGCCGGAGCCGGAGCCGTGGCCGGAGCCGGGGCCGGGGCCGGCGAGGGGCCGGGCGAGGGGCCCGGCGGGGGATCGATACGGTCCGTGCCCGTCAGCGACGACGCGGCCGAGACGGCCGCCCCGCAAAGCGGTTGGGGCCCGGACCTCGGCGCCCCCACCACGTTCGTGCTGCTGCGCCACGGCGAGACGGCGCTCACCCCGGAGAAGCGCTTCTCGGGCAGCGGCGGCACCGATCCCGAACTCTCTCCCGTGGGCCTGCGCCAGGCCCGTGCGGCCGGTGAACTGCTCGCCGCCCGCGGCACGCTCCAGGCGATCGTCAGCTCGCCCATGCGCCGCTGCCAGGAGACGGCCGCCGCCGTCGCGGAGCTCACCGGCATGAAGGTCCGCGTCGACGAGGGCCTGCGGGAGGCCGACTTCGGCGCCTGGGAAGGTCTCACGTTCGCCGAGGTGCGCGACCGCTACCCCGACGACCTGGAGAAGTGGCTCGACTCGACGGAGGCACGGCCGACCGGCGGCGGCGAGAGCTTCGCGACGGTCGCGGACCGCGTCGCCGTGACGCGCGACCGGCTGCTGGCCCGCTACTCCGGCAGGACGGTGCTGCTCGTCACGCACGTCACGCCGGTCAAGACGCTCGTACGGCTGGCACTGGGCGCCCCGCCCGTAGCGCTGTTCCGCATGGAGCTGTCGGCGGCCTGCCTGTCGGCGATCGCGTACTACGCAGACGGCAACGCGTCGCTGCGTCTGCTGAACGACACGAGCCACCTGCGCTGAGAGAGGGGCGGGGCGGACGCTGAGAGAGGGGCGGGGCGGAGGGGCGGTCCGCCGTCGCGAACGCCGGGCCGTCAGTCCCGGCCCTGGCCCTGCCCCTGGCCCCGGTTCCGGCCCCGGTCCCGGCCGCGCAGCGCCGCCGCGCCCTCCGCGAGGCGCTGCACACGGGGCCAGTCCCGCGCGGCGATCGCCTCACCCGGCACCATCCAAGTGCCGCCCACACAGCCGACGTTGGGCAGCGCGAGATACCCGGGCGCCCGCTTCTCGTCGATGCCGCCGGTCGGGCAGAAGCGTGCGCGGGGGAGCGGTGAGGCGAGGGACCTCAGATACGCGACGCCGCCGGCCGCCTCCGCGGGGAAGAACTTCATCTCCGTCACGCCGCGCTCCAGTAGTCCGATCGCCTCCGACGCCGTCGATACGCCGGGCAGCACGGGCACGCCGCAGCCGAGCATCGACTCCAGCAGCCGCTCCGTCCACCCGGGACTGACGAGGAAACCTGCACCCGCGTCCACGGACTCCCGCGCCTGCGCGGGCGTGAGGACGGTGCCCGCGCCGACGACGGCCTCCGGCACCTCCGCGGCGACCGCCCGGATCGCGTCGCCCGCCGCGGGCGTACGCAGCGTCACCTCGACGACCGGCAGTCCGCCCGCGACCAGGGCCCGCGCCAGGGGCACGGCGTCGGCGGCGTCGTCGAGCACGACGACGGGGATCACGGGGGCCAGGTCCAGAAGCGATCGGGAGGCCGGTGCGGCCGCCGGTTCGGAACCGGCCGGGGGCGGAGCCGGAGAGGGAGCCATGGCGGCATCCTCTCCCCGCAACACCGGTATGCGCAACGCGCGTTGCGTATCGTGCAATGCGCCTGAGGGTGCCTGTGATGGACGCCCGGGTTGCGGTGCCCGCGCTGCGGTGCCTGCGGCACAAGGTCGGCCGTGCGACGCCCGCCGTGCGAGGCCCCTCGGGCCCTGTGGACCTCCCGGATCTCCCGGGCTTCGCGGGTCTCGCGGATTTCCCGAGCCTCGCGGGCCCCGGGCCCCTCGGATCTCGCTGGCGTCGCGGGCCCCTCGGGCTTCGTGGATTTCCCGGGCCTTGCGGGCTTCGCGGATCTCGCGGGCCTCCCCGGCTTCCCGGGCTTCGCGGGCATCGGGGGCTTCGCGGACTTCGCGGCCTCCGGGGCCTCGCGGCTTCCCGGGCCTGGCGGGCCTGGCGGACTTCGGGGGCCCCGCGAGCCCCGCGGACGGCGCGGGCCGGGCGCTCTTGAGGACCCCGCGGATACCCCTACAGCTCGGAGACCACCACGTCCACCGCCCGCGGCCTGCCCGGCTTCCCGCCGTCCGCCGGTTCCTCGACCGTGTGGCCGAGGCCGCGCAGCGCCTCGATCAGCGCCGCGGGTGTCGCGGGGGCCGCGCCGCTCTCCAGCAGGGCGCGTACGATCCGCCCCTTCGTCGCCTTGTTGAAGTGGCTGACGACGGTCCGCTTCTCCACGCCGTCGACGACGGATGACTGCAACACCCTTACGGTGACGGTGCGTTCGGCCAGCTCGCCCTTCGGCTTCCACATCTGCGCGTACGCCGTCGAACGCAGGTCGAGCACCGGTCCCTTCCCGGCGGCCACGGGCATCACCTGCGCCAGCGGCTCCCGCCAGTGCGCGCTCAGCGCGCCGAGCCCGGGCAGCCGCACGCCGCCCGGGCAGCGGTAGGAGGGGATCCGGTCCTTGATCCCGACCGCTCCCCACAGCCCCGAGAAGACGAGCAGCGACCGTGCCGCCCGCCGCTTCGCCGCCGTGCCGAGCGTGGCCAGGCCGAGCGCGTCGTAGAGGACTCCGGTGTAGATCTCCCCGGCGGGCCGTGCGGGCGCCGTACGCAGCCCCGCGTTCCTGGCGACCTCGCCGCGCAGCCCCTCGCTGAGGCCCAGCACGTCGCGGGCCTTCTCCTCGTCGGCGGAGCAGAGCCCGATCAGCTCCTCCAGCACCCGCTCGCGCGCGGGTGCCAGCTCCGGCAGCGACAGCGCCTCCGGCTGGAAGGGGCGTCCTCGGCCGCCCGGGTCGGCCTTCCCCTCGGACGGTGGCAGCAGCACAAGCACGGCGGTCTCCTCGCGGGTACGGCGGCGGGAACGGACGCCGAGCAGCGTATGGCGTACGGCGCCCGCGAAGCACATCCGCCCGGCCACCGGACCCGGTCCCGTACCCGGTACCGGACGGGTCCCGTACCCGGTACCGGACACGGTCCCGCACCGCCACCGGCCGTGACCCCCGCACCCCCACCGGAGGGCCTGCGCTGGCAGGCCCCGCGGCCCGGGGTGCAGCCTGGAAGGGGACGGGAGCGGGCCAGGGGGACCGCGACGGTGGCCGAAGGAGCGTGAGTACGCCATGGCCAGGGCATCCGGCCGGAGCGGGCTGATCGGCGAGCTGATCGCCGTCAGCCACCTGAGCACGCTGACGCAGCTGCCCGACGTGGTGAGCGAGCAGGCCGAGCGCTTCGGCTGGCCGGAGGTGCTGCTGTACATCTCCGACATCCAGCAGACCGTGCTGACGCTGATGACGGGTCGCGGAGCCGACGGCGCCAGGCACGCGGGCGACTTTCCGGCCGAGCTCCCGATCGACGGTACGGCGCCGGGGCGCGCGTTCCAGCTCGGCGAGATCCTGCCCACTTCCGCGGGCGGGCAGCAGTGGTGGGTGCCGGTGCTCAACGGCACCGAGCGGATCGGGCTGATGCGGATCACCATCCCCGAGACCGACGAGAACTCCATGCGGGACATGCGCGAACTGGGCGGTCTGGTGGGCCTGCTGCTGGTCGCCAAGCGCGGCACCAGCGACGCCTACGCCCGGCTGGTGCGGCGGCGCCGGATGAACGTGGCCGCCGAGATGGAGTGGCGCCTGATGCCGCCGCGCACCTTCGCCACGGACAGGGTGGTGGTCTCCGCGCTGATGGAGCCCGCGTACGAGGTCAGCGGGGACGCCTTCGACTACGCCTTCGGTGAGGACCTGGCCCACCTGTGCGTCTTCGACGCCATGGGCCACGACACCGCGGCCGGCCTGACCGCGAACCTCGCCGTCGCCGCCTGCCGCAACCAGCGCCGCCAGGGCAGCGGCCTGGTGGAGACGGCGAACGGGGTGGAACAGGCGCTGCTCGACCAGTTCGAGGACAGCCGCTACGCCACGGGGATCCTCGCCGATTTCGACGTGGCCACCGGGCAGTTGACGTGGATCAGCTGCGGACACTATCCGCCGGTCGTCATCAGGGGCGGCAGGTCCGCCGTCCCGCTGGAGTGCGCGCCGGCGCCGCCCATGGGCACCGGGCTGGGGATCACGGCGACCCTCTGCCACGCGCAGCTGGAGCCCGGCGACCGGCTGCTGCTGTACACCGACGGCATCACGGAGGCACGCAACCCCGACGGCGAGGAGTTCGGCATCGACCGCTTCACCGACTTCCTCATCAGGCACCACGCCGACGGCCTGCCCGTACCGGAGACGCTGCGCCGGCTCATCCGCCACCATCTCGAATACCACCAGGGGCACCTGAGCGACGACGCCACCGTGCTCGTACTGGAGTGGCACGGCTCGGCCCCGTTCGAGCCCGGAGAGGCGGAGGCGCTCGTGGGACTGCCCGCGGGTACCGCACCGCCGCTGCTGGAACGCCCCACCCGCTAGGGCTCGTTCTGCCCGGCGCCGCCGGAAGGGACCGCAGCCGCCCGTCCCGCCCCGTTCCGCCCCGCCCCGCCGTGTTCCATCTCGTCCGGCCCCATCCTGTCCCGCCCCGTCCCCGTCCGTACGGACGCCCCCGTGAGGCAGACCCCGGTTCAGAGGTCGATGACGACCAGGGCGATGTCGTCGGCGGCGCCTTCGTGCACGCCCATGCCCGACAGCAGCTCGTCCGCGACCTGCTCGGCGTCGTGCCCCGCGCTCGCCGCGAGGACGGTGGTCAGCCGGGCGATGCCGTCGTCGATGTCCCGGTCGCGCCGTTCCACCAGCCCGTCGGTGTAGAGGATCAGGCAGTCCCCGTGGCGGTAGGGCGCGCGGGCCTCGGGCCGCGGTGCCTGTTCGGAGCGGGCGGCCAGCGGCGGATCGGTGGCACGGTCCAGCAGCTCGCAGTCGCCCTCCGGGTGCAGCAGTACGGGCGGCAGATGGCCCGCGCTGCTGTAGGTGATCGTCCGATTCCCGGTGTCGATCCTGACCTTCACGGCGGTCGCGGACTGCGCCCCCTCCACGGAGTTCGCGTAGAGCCCCAGGATCTGAAGCGCCCTGGCGGGGCTCGCGGTGGCGCGCATCGCCGCGCTCAGGGCGCTGCGCAGCATGCCCATCACGCCGGCCGCCTCCAGGCCGTGGCCGACGACGTCTCCGACCGCCGCCGTGAAGCCGCCGCTCTCCGGCACGTCGGTCACGTCGTACCAGTCGCCGCACACGTTGAGCGTGCCCACCGCCGGCAGGTAGCGGACGGCGACGCCGGGGCGCGGCAGGTCCGGCGAGTACAGCATCGCCTCCTGGAGGGAGAGCGCCACCCGGCTCTCGCGGCCGTGCGCCAGCCGCAGCTCCTCGTTGAGATCCTGCAACTCCTGGGCCCGGGTGAGGAGTTCGGCCTCCGACTCCTGGTGCATCCCGACGCGTGTTCCCGTGGGGCGGGTCTCCGGACGGCGGGCCTGCACGAATCCCGTCACGTCCTCGATCCGGTGGATGATCCACACGACACGGCCGTCGTCGTCGAGCACCGGGGTGTTGATCGGCGACCACCAGCGTTCCTCGAACGTGCCGGGCCGGCTGACGACGGGGATGTCGTACTTCACCGGCGCCATCGTGTCGACCCTGCCGAGGTCGAGCACCCTGTGCAGCGAAGCCGACAGCTTCTGCACGCCCTCCGAGTAGGCCTCCTGCGGATTGGGCGGGAAGGCGTCGAAGAAGTACCGGCCCATCAGGTCCGCACGGG
This sequence comes from Streptomyces sp. HNM0575, assembly GCF_012726265.1. Taxonomy (GTDB): domain Bacteria; phylum Actinomycetota; class Actinomycetes; order Streptomycetales; family Streptomycetaceae; genus Streptomyces. Next base: position 821,021 of record NZ_JAASAG010000001.1, read on the forward strand.
AGCGCCCCGTCGCCCGCAGATAGGACCGGTTGACGTCCCGGATGGTCAGTTCCGGGTCGAGCACCAGGTTCGGGCTGGGCAAGGCCGCGAAGAGCACCGAGTAGTCGATCTCCGATCCCGTCACCGGCTCCTGCCAAGTTCGCTGTCGGCTGTCCTCTCCAATCTAAGGATCCGCGCGGGACGCCGCCTGTGCTGCGCCTCCGGCCGGGGCAGAGGTGCCGCGGGCATGACGGGCAGGAGCGGTGGGCAGCAATCAACCGATCGGGCCGAAACCGGGCGATACGTGGCCGAAGGGCCGTCGGTGCCTCTGACCCGGCGAGCTGCCCGCACCCCGGACCGCCCCGCCGCACCTCCGTGCCTCCCGGTGCGCCCCGGCGCCTCTCGCTGATCCGCGCGTCCCAAGGCCTTCCGCCCCTGCACCCCGAACCCGCACACCCCGAACCCGCACCGGCCCGGACCCGCACCGGCCCGGACCCGCACCGGCCCGGACCGAGTCTGCCCGGGCCCCCGAACCCCCCTCCCCGTACAACTTCACAGGAGCCACATGCTGAGGACAGGTGTCGCAGTCGGTGCCGCGCTCGTCGTCACGTGCGCGTTCGGCGTGACGCCCGCCCGCTCCTCGCCGGGGCCCCCGACCCTCGCGGGCCCCGGTTTCCAGGTGGCCGCACGGCTCGGGGTGACCTCGGTCAGCCCCTCGCGCCCGTACACGGTGACCTTCGCCTCGGACGGGCTCAAGCAGCGCTACACCCCGTATCTGACGGCCGCCGTCGCGCAGATGAGAGCGGCCGGGGTGCGGATCGGCATCGGCGGTACGGAGAGCGTCGACCCGGGCAGATGCCCGCCGTGGGGGCACATCCAGTACACCCAGACCTACCGGCCGCTGAACCGCGGCGGCTACAGCCGGGGCATGCCGTGCCCGGGGCCCGCGGGCGGCGTCGCCGCGGGCGGCATCGTGACGATGGACAGCGAGTACTTCGACGGGACCTGGCACATAGCCCCGTACCAGCTGCGCAACACCTTCGTCCACGAGATGCTGCACACCTTCGGCCTCGACCACCCCAACCGGGACCTGGACGGCGACGGCAAGGCAGGGGCCTACGAGTGCGTCACCGGCCCCGGCGGCGTCAGACCCGTGATGTGCTCGCCCAACGGCGGCTACAAGAGCGCGAGTTCGGCGGGCCGGCTCACCCCGTACGACATGGCGGCGCTGCGCGCGATGCTCGCCAACGCGCGGCGCGCCGGGTGAAGCGTTCGGCCACCAACCGCCGCCGGGGAACGGGCGCGTGACGTCCGGGTCACCGGGTGCCGTAGGGCAGCAGGGCCATCTCGCGGGCGTTCTTGATCGCTCGGGCCAGCTGCCTCTGCTGCTGGGCGGAGACCCGTGTGACGCGGCGGCTGCGGATCTTGCCCCTGTCGGAGATGAACTTCCGCAGCAGGTCGGTGTCCTTGTAGTCGATGTACGTGATGCCGGCTGCGTCCAGCGGGTTGCGGCGGGGCTTGGGGGGCTTGCGGGGAGCGTTGTTGCGCGGCATGTGATCTCCAGGGTGCGGTGCGGGTGTTGGGCGGGTGTTGGGCGGGCGTTGGACGGGTGTTGAGCAGGTGCCGGGTGCCGGGTGCTCCCGGTGCTCCCGGTACGTCAGGTCGCGTGGTCGAGAAGCGGAGCGAACGCCGACGACAGGTGCCGCCAGGCGTCGGGGCCGTCCGCGTATTCGGCGTCGGTCAGCAGGCAGGACTCGAGGAGCTGCCGGAGGCCCTTCCGGTCCAGGTCCGGCGAGGTGAAGACGAGGTGCTGGCAGCGGTCGCCGTGTACGGGGTGCCATCCCATCGCGGCGGCGGCCCTGCGTTCCGGCGGCACCATCTCCCAGGCGGCGTCCGGCAGCGCGGCGAGCCAGGGGCCCGCCTGCTCGACGCTGAGTGCGCCTCCCGCCGCGTCCCAGGCCAGAAGGGTGTCGGGCCGGTCGGCGAGCCAGAAGCGCCCTCGGCTGCGGGCCGCGGCACAGGTCAGGTCCTCCAGCGCCTGGTAGAGCCGTTCCGGGTGGAAGGGCCGGTCGCGGTGCCAGACGTAGGTGCTCACTCCGCATTCGTCCGCCTCCTGCGGCAGCAGCGCGCAGGAGGGGTCCTGGGCCGCGGCGGCGGCACGTACGTCGAAACCGGCGAACGCCGCCTCCGCCAGCTCGCCGGACGCCGGATGCACGTGCCAGGCCGTGGGATGCAGCTGGCCGAGCAGCGCGGCGTCCTCCTCGTCCGCTTCGGGGCTGTCCACGAGGGCGAGTACGGAGGCGTACTCCAGCTGCCGGGCGAAGGTGTCGGCGACGGTGCGCCGGTCGGCGGGAGCCGCGGCGAGCCCCGCGTCGGCCAGGTCGTCGCCGTTGCCGAGGCAGGGCAGCAGCAGCGCGGGGTCGACAGCGGTGAACACACCGGTGAGGACGGTCTCTTCGCCGTGCGCGGCCACGACTTCGGCCATGGCCCTGGGCTCCACCGAATCCCACAGCTCCACGACGGCGAGCCGGGTCAGGCCGTCCGCGGCCAGCCTCTCCAGTTCGGGGATCAGGTCCTCGCGCAGGGCGCAGCAGGCGCAGTCGTTGACCAACGGCGTCTCGCCGGCGCTCAGTTCACCGGCGTCGCTGCGAATGGTGCGCCGTACCGTTCCGTGCGCGGCCGTCGAGTGGTCGTGGTGGAGAGCGACGCTGCCGGGCACGGCGCGCAGCAGACGCTCCACGACCTCGGTACGTGCCTCGGAGTGCAGCCCGCACACGATGACGACGGGAAGCTTCGGCTGCCCCTCCATCAGCGGGCCCCGCGGCGGCCGTAGCGGCGCTCGAAGCGCTCCACCCGCCCGGCGGTGTCCAGAACGCGGGCCGTGCCGGTGTAGAAGGGGTGGCTCTCGGAGGAGATCTCGACGTCGACGACGGGGTATTCGTTGCCGTCCTCCCAGCCGATCACCGCGTCACTGGTCGCGGTGGAGCGGGTGAGGAAGGCGAAGCCGGCGGCCTTGTCGCGGAAGACGACGGGACCGTAGGCGGGGTGTATGCCCTGCTTCATGGCGGCGGTGTCCTTTGCGTGGGGTCTCGGTCGCGTGGGCGTCAGCGGGTCTCGCGGAAGTCGACGTGGCGGCGGGCCACCGGGTCGTACTTGCGCAGGGTCAGGCGGTCGGGGTCGTTCCGGACGTTCTTGCGGGTCACGTAGGTGTAGCCGGTGCCGGCTGTGGACCGGAGCTTGATGATCGGGCGTTGGTCGGTCTTCGGCATGCGTGTAGTATATGGAAATGATTTCCATTAACAAAACCGCTGACCACGAGAGGCAGGTCACCCCTTGTCCGCCCGCTGCCAACTGACCGGCGCCGAGCCCCGCTTCGGCCGCACCGTCTCCCACTCCCACCGCCGCTCCCGGAGGCGCTTCGACCCCAACGTCCAGCGCAAGCGCTACTGGCTGCCGAGCGAAGGCCGCCATGTGCGGCTCACCCTCAGCGCGAAAGGGATCAAGACGGTCGACGCCATCGGCGTCGAGGCCGCCGTGGCCCGGATACGCGCGAAGGGAGGGAAGGTCTGATGGCGAAGAAGAGCAAGATCGTCAAGAACGAGAAGCGGAAGGCCGTGGTGGAGCGGTACGCGGTCCGGCGGGCCGAGTTGAAGGACATCCTTCGCCGCCCCTCGTCCTCGGAGACCGAAAGGGCGGCCGCCCTGCGGGAGTTGCGCCGTCAGCCCCGTGACGCCAGCGCCACGCGCGTGCGCAACCGCGACGCGGTCGACGGACGGCCGCGCGGGCATCTGCGGGCGTTCGGGCTCTCACGCGTGCGCGTGCGCGAACTCGCGCACAAGGGATATCTGCCCGGAGTGACCAAGTCCTCCTGGTGACCGGCGGCGGGGCGCACGCGGAGCCGAGACGTCACGGCGACGCTGCGCCCCGCTCCGGTGCGCCGGGCTCCGGTGCGCCCCGCTCCGGGGCTCCGGACTCCGGGCACTGGGTGGCGCGAAGGCTCACGCGCCGCGAAGGCTCACGCGCCGCGAAGGGCCCTGACCCCACTGGCTCAGAAGACGTCGGTGTTGCTCTCCTTGGAGAGCGTCCAGACGTAGTGCCACTTGTCCTCGCGCAGCGGCCGGGTGCTGTTCTCCCCTCTGGCCTGAAGTAACCCCCACAGACCGGGAGTCGCACCGCCGATCACGCCTGCGACCCATTCGAGCGCCGGACCGTACACGGCCACGAGCGCCGCCGACACGCTTGCGACCACGGCACCGCCGGCGGCCACCGCCCGCTGACCCTTGACTCTCTTCATCTCGGACCGGACGGATCGCACCTGGTCCTTGATCTCCAGGCCGATCTTCATCAGTTCCCGGTCCGACTGGACGTCGTTCAGAGCGTCGTCGATGTTCAGGAAACTGAGACGGAGAAAATCGCGGAACGCCGAGTAGGAGCTGAATTCGTCGACGGTGATCCGGCTGAAGTCCGCGAGGTCGACCCCGTCGATGAACGGCAGGTCCATCCGGCAGACCGGCCGCACCAGACGGTCCTTGACCGGCTCACCGCCCGAGGCGTCTATGACCCGTCCGTCCCGGATCAGATAGTCGATCGCCTCGACCGGCTGGGGAGTTTTCGGCCCGCCCTTTTTGATCGTCGAGTAACTCGGCAGGTACCAGGCGAGGCCGGCTTTCAGCAGTGGCTCGGAATCCAGAATCCATCGGCCCAGCACGTCGAGGCTCGGGCAGCGCATGCCGTAACGCAGCGAGAAGGGATCGGTGAGTGACTCGGACATGGCGGACGCGGAATCGAATGGGATGCCGTGCTTGGCGTAGCTCTCGATTTCATGGAAAGCCGACCGATGGTCGTGCGACAGAAGTAATGTGTCGGATATGAGCGCGGCGCGTTTCGTGAATTCCGACAGGCCGGTGCTCTCGACGGACAGTCCCACGTAGAAGCGGGACCGGGAGAGCTTCTTTTCGTCGGCCAGGCTGTCGGCACCCGAATCCCACAGGTGGCGCCCGTATGCCTTTGCGACCGCGCTCGGGTCGAGGCCCGGTGGCAGGTCCCGAAAGAAGCGGCGCATGCGCCTCGCGACAATCTTGTTCTGCGTCACCTGCGAGCGGGAGAACATGGGGCATTTTCCGCCGGGCCGCGTGATCGCGTCAATAAATCGGCGCTCGCGCCCGCCCTACCGGTGCGGGCCGAGAGGCGGCGGCGGACGAGTCGGCCTGTACGCCGGGTTCTGTCTCCCCGGTGCCTCGCGGCGCCGGGGGAGGCGGCCATCCATCTGGGACCGGCGTCACCGCCGGCCTCGTGCGGTCCACCCGCGGACTCGGGCGGGCAGCCCTCGGTCGTCCGCGCAGAGCCGTCAGCCGACGGCCCCTCTTGACCTTGCTCCGGATGGGGTTTACCGAGCCGCCCAGGTCGCCCTGGGCGCTGGTGGTCTCTTACACCACCGTTTCACCCTTACCGGTCCCGTACGGATACGGGACCGGCGGTCTGCTTTCTGTGGCACTTTCCCGCGGGTCACCCCGGGTGGGAGTTACCCACCATCCTGCCCTGTGGAGCCCGGACGTTCCTCGGCGGAACCAGGCCCTCGGGCCGGGTCCCGACGCGGCCGCCCGGCCGGCTCGTCCGCCGTACGGCCCATGGTAGCCGCGGCTCACACCCCGCTTTGCAGCGAGTCCGGCGACAGATCGGCGGGCGTGCGGTGCCCGGAGAGGCCCAGGGTGAGGTCCAGGTCGGCGAGGAGGCTGCGCAGTACGTGCAGCACTCCCTCCTCGCCGCCGTGCGCGAGCCCGTATGCGTAGGGGCGCCCGACGAGCACGGCGCGCGCGCCGAGAGCCAGCGCCTTCAGTACGTCGGATCCGGTGCGCACGCCGGAGTCGAAGAGGACCTCTATCCGTTCGCCGACCGCCTCGACGACCCCGGGGAGGGCGTCGAGGGAGGCGATCGCGCCGTCGACCTGACGGCCGCCGTGGTTGGAGACGACGACGCCGTCCATGCCGGCGTCGGCTGCGCGGCGTGCGTCGTCAGGGTGGAGCACGCCCTTCAGCACTATCGGGCCGTCCCAGTGCTCCCGCAGGAACGGCAGTTGGTCCCAGGAGTGGTCGGTGCCGGTGAACATCGGCACCCAGCGCAGCACCGCCGGGATCGGATCGTCCTCCGGCGGCTTGTCCAGGCCGGCGCGGAAGGCGGGGTCGGAGAAGGGGATCGCGGTGCCGATGCCGCGGATGAACGGCAGGTACGACTGGTCCAGGTCCTGGGGGCGCCAGGCGAGGGTCCAGGTGTCGAGGGTGACGACGAGGGTGGTGAAACCGGCCTTGCGCGCGCGCTCCAGGATGCTGACGCACACGTCGTCGTCGTTGGGCCAGTACAGCTGGAACCAGCGCTGACCGTCCGGCCCGCCGGCCTCCGCCACCTGCTCGATGGTGTGCGACGAGGCCGTGGAGAGCACCATCGGGACGCCGACGGAGGCGGCGGCGCGGGCCGTCGCCAGCTCGCCGTCGGGGTGGATGATCGACTGCACGCCGACCGGTGCCAGCAGTACGGGCGCGGGCATCGGGGTGCCCAGCACCGTCGTACGCAGATCGCGGGGGGCGGAGCCGCGCAGCATCCGCGGGACGAGGCGGTGCCGGTCGAACGCCTCGCGGTTGGCGCGGTGCGTCGAGCCGGAGCCCGCCGCTCCGGCGACGTAGCCGAAGGCACCGGGGTCGAGGTGCTCGCGGGCGGAGGAGCCGAGGAGGGTGAGGTCCGTGGTGAAGGGCGGCAGCCGGTCGTCGAGACCGTTGAGGTAGATGTCGTTCTGGTAGTTGCCGAAGCCCGGCGCGGGCGGCGGCCCGTCCGTCCCCTCGGTACCGTCCGTCCCCTCGGTTCCGGCAGCCCCGGAAGTCCCTGAAGCCTCACTCATCGCACACGCACCCTTCTCTCGGCGGGACACAGAGTCTGCGCTGCGCAGGGGCGCCGCGGCTACCCCGTCGCGACCCCGCCCCGCCCCGTCCCGATCCTCATCCTCGCCGCCCTTCGCCGGAGCCCGGTCCGGCAGCGGTGCGCGGCACCGGTACGGCACCGGTCCGGCACCGGTACGGCACCGGTACGGCACCGGTCCGGCACCGGTCCGGCGGCGCGGCGGCCTGAGCCGCCGTCAGCCGGACTCAGCCGCGCCCGATGTACGGCATCGTCGTCGCCATCACGGTCGCGAACTGCACGTTCGCCTCCAGCGGCAGCTCCGCCATGTGAAGCACCGTGCGCGCGACGTCCGCGGCGTCCATCACCGGCTCCGCCCTCGTCGTGCCGTCCGCCTGCGGCACACCGGTCTCCATGCGGGCCGTCATCTCGGTGGCCGCGTTGCCGATGTCGATCTGGCCGCAGGCGATGCCGTACGGGCGGCCGTCCAGCGAAAGGGACTTGGTCAGCCCGGTCACCGCGTGCTTGGTCGCCGTGTAGGCGATCGAGCCGGGCCTGGGCACATGGGCCGAGATCGAGCCGTTGTTGATGATCCTGCCGCCCTGCGGACGCTGATCCTTCATCAGCCGGAACGCGGCCTGCGCGCACAGGAAGGCGCCCGTCAGATTGACGTCCACGACGCCCCGCCACTCCTCGGGCGACAGCTCCTCCAGCGGTACGGCGGGGCCGAACGCGCCCGCGTTGTTGAACAGCAGGTCCAGCCTGCCGCTGCTGCGCCGTACGGACGCGAAGAGCGCGGTGACCGCCTCCGGGTCGGTGACGTCCGTGGGCACGACCGCCGCGTCCGGTGCGCCCGGCCGCTCACCGATGAGCCGGGCCGTCTCCTCCAGCGGTCCTGCCCGGCGGCCGGACAGCGTCACACGCCGCCCCGCTGCGGCCAGTTCGACGGCGACGGCCCGTCCGATGCCCGAGCCCGCGCCGGTCACGAGCGCCGTACGCGCCCTCTCGCCCTGTGTCGTCATGCGCGCAGAGTAACGGGGAGCCCGGGCGGCGTCCCGCGCCGGGCGGGCCCGGAAGTCCGAGGCGGAAGTCCGAGGCGGAAGTCGGAAGTCCGGCCTGAGGGCTCGTACCGTCCGGCCACGGAAGCCGGACCACCGGCCCGGCCCCGAGCCGGAAGCGACGCCTCCGCCCGACTGCCACTGAGAGGTCACCCGGCGGTCGCGTGTCCGCCCGCTGACGGACGCTCACGGACTGTGCAATCACATGTATGACGCAGCATTCGAGCGCAGACAGCGAATACCGTGCGGCCGCACGGCAATTGTGCCGTCGCAGACTGCTGACCGGTACGGCGGCGACGGTGTCGCTCGCCCTCGGTGTCAACCTTCCCCGACCCGCACACGCCGCAGCGAAGCTCGACCCTGCCCGTATCGGCAAAGACCCCTTCACCCTGGGTGTGGCCTCCGGCGACCCCCGGCCCGACTCCGTCGTGCTGTGGACGCGGCTCGCCCCCGAGCCGTACCAGCCGGACAGCGGCCTCGACCCCCAACCCGTCACCGTCAGCTGGGAGTTGGCGGACGACGAGCGCTTCACGCGCGGGGTGCGCCGCGGGAGCGTCACCGCGCACCCGGAGTTCCATCACGCGGTGCACGTCGTACCCGACGGCCTGGAGCCGCGGACCCGCTACTACTACCGCTTCCGCGTGGGCAGCTGGACCAGCCCCACGGGCTGCACCCGCACGGCTCCCTCGGCGGCCGACCGGTCCGGCTCGCTGCGCTTCGCCGCGATCTCCTGCCAGGCGTACCACGACGGCTACTTCACCGCGCTGCGGCACCTCGCGGGGGAGGAGGACGTCGACGCCGTGCTGCACCTCGGCGACTACCTCTACGAGTACGCGGTCGACGCGAACGGAGGCGACCGCGCCGACTCCTCGCTCAAGCTCCCCGACGCCTTCAACAAGGAGACGACGACGCTGGAGGACTACCGCCTGCGGTACGCCCTCTACCACCGCGACGCCGACCTCCAGGCCGCGCACGCCGCCCACCCCTGGATCGTCACCTGGGACGACCACGAGGTGGAGAACAACTACGCGGACGAGACCCCCGACGGCTCACCGCCCGAGGCCTTCCTCGCCCGCCGTGCCGCGGCGTACCGCGCGTACTACGAGAATCTGCCGCTGCGTCCGCCGCAGCAGCCCTCCGGTTCCTCGCTCCAGCTCTACCGGCGGCTGGACTTCGGGCGCCTCGCACAGCTCGACATCCTCGACGGCCGCCAGTACCGCGACGACCAGTCGGAGGGCGACGGCTGGAAGGTGCCGACCGACGAGACGGAGCGGCCGGACCGCACGATGCTCGGCTCCGCGCAGGAACGCTGGCTCGCGGACGGCTGGAAGAGTTCGAGCGCGGTGTGGAACCTGGTGCCGCAGCAGACGGTCCTCTCCCGCCGCCGCAACCGCACGACGGGCCCGTATCCGCTGTCCATGGACGCCTGGGACGGCTACCCGGCGGCACGCGGACGCCTCCTGGACGCCGCGCGCACGGCAGGGGTGAAGAACCTGGCGGTGCTCACCGGCGACGTGCACGTGCACTACGCCATGGACATCAAGGAGGACTTCGACGACACCGGATCCCGCACCGCCGGTGTGGAACTCGTCACCACGTCGGTCGCCAGTGGCGGCGACGGGGTCGCCAAGCCGGGCGACTGGCAGGCCTTCATGGACGCCAACCCGCACATGAAGTTCTACGACGGGCGCCGCGGCTACGTCATGCTCACCCTCGACCAGCACCGACTGCGCGCGGATTACCGGACGGTGGACCTGGTCACCCGGCCGGGGGCACCCGTCGTGACTGCTGCGTCGTTCGTCTCGCAGGCAGGCGACCCCGGGCTCAAGCCGCTCTGACGGCCGCCGGGAATCCGCAGAGAGATCCGCCGGACAATCGTCGGACAATGTCGGACAGCCGTATGAGGCGGCTGCGCACCGGCCCGTACAGATGTCGTACGGACCGGTCGTGCGGCCGCTCTCACGGGTCCGCGGTGCGGAAAACCGGTTGGGCCGGGGGCCGAAATGTCTGGGAGAATGTGCCCGTCGTCAACAATCTCCTGGAGAGGTGCATGTCCGACCCCGGTTCTGCCCGAACTGCCGCAGCCACGGCCCCCGTCGGCGACTCCGTCGCCACCCCCGACTCCGACATCGCGGCATACGACGGCACCGGAATCCCGGCCGCGTCTCCGCCTCCGTCCCCTTCCTCGGCGGGGCGTGCGGCCCCGGCCGCCACCGGATCGCCGGTCGCCGGATCGTCCGCCACCGGATCTCCCGTCGCCGGGTCCGCGGTCGCCGGATCTCCCGTCAACGGGTCCGGCGCCGGCGACAAGCACCGGTCCGTACCGCAGCTGAGCAGGCGCCGCCGCGCGGGCCTCCTGATGACCCTCGTCCTCGGCGGCCTCACTGCGCTGCCCGCGCTGTCGATGGACATGTATCTGCCGGCGCTGCCCGCCGTCAGCGGCACCCTGCACACCCAGGCCGCCACCGCTCAGCTCACGCTCACCGGCTGTCTGCTCGGCCTCGCCGTGGGACAGCTGGTCGTCGGCCCGATGAGCGACCAGTTCGGACGCCGCCGGCCGCTGCTCATCGGCATGTCCGGCTACGTGATCGCCGGAGCCGCCTGCGCGTTCGCCCCCAGCATCGAGACGCTGATCCTCTTCCGGCTGGTGCAGGGCCTCACCGGGGCCGCGGGGATCGTCATAGCCAGGGCCGTCGTCCGCGATCTGTACGACGGCCTCGCCATGGCCCGCTTCTTCTCCACCCTGATGCTCATATCGGGCCTCGCGCCCATCCTCGCCCCCGTGCTCGGCGGGCAGATACTCCGCTTCACCGACTGGCGGGGCGTCTTCCTCGTCCTCACCTGCGTCGGCGTCGTACTCACGGCGGTCGTCGCGCGGTGGCTGCCCGAGACCCTCGCGCACGACAAGCGGCACAGCGGCGGCGTCCCCGACGCCCTGCGCACCATGCGCGGCCTCTTCGCCGACCGCGCCTTCACCGGCTATCTGCTGGCGGGCAGCCTCAGCTTCGCGGCGCTCTTCGCGTACGTCTCCGCCTCGCCGTTCGTGATGCAGGAGATCTACGGCGCGAGCCCGCAGACCTTCAGCCTCCTCTTCATGGTCAACTCCATCGGCCTGGTCACCGCGGGCCAGATCAACGGCAAGCTTCTCGTCGGCCGGGTGCCGCTGGACCGGGTGCTGGCGTTCGGCCTGTGCATGACCGGTACGGCCGCGGTGGCGCTGCTGCTGATGACCGGCGGAGTCTTCGGGAAGGCGGGGCTGTTCCCCGTCGCGGCCGCGCTGTGCGTGCTGATGACGGGCATGGGCTTCGTGATGCCCAACTCCAACTCCCAGGGCCTGATGCGCGCCCCGCACGCCGCCGGATCGGCCTCGGCGCTGCTGGGCACCTCGCAGTTCCTGATCGGTGCCGTCGCCTCGCCGCTCGTTGGCGTCGCGGGCGAGCGCACCGCCGTACCGATGGCGCTGGTGCAGGTGGGCGCGCTGTCCATCGCTGCCGTCGCGTTCGTGGGCCTGTGCCGTCCGTGGCGGACGCCGCGAAGCTGAGGCGCGCCCCCTCCGCCGGGCACGCGGGACTGTGCCCGGCGGAACTGGCGGCGCTGCGCGACGACGTCGACGCCCTGCCCGTACGGGGCTGGTGCTCCGGCGTGGTCGTGGCCGCCGGCCGTGGCCCGTGGCTCGCGCTGGAGCACGCCGCCGGTTGGGCGGTGCGGTACTCGGCGTACGACCCGGAGGCGGACGCCGGAGTCGAGCTGCCGCGGGAGCGGTGGGAGCCGGTGACGCCCCGCACGCTCTTCGACCTCGCGTCGCTCACCAAGGTCTTCACCGCTCTCGCGGCGATGCGGCAGTAAGAGCGTGGCGCCGTCGAGCTGGACCGCGAAGTCGCCGCGTACGTACCGGAGTTCGCGCCCCGCGGCAAGGACCGCATCACCGTGCGGCAACTGCTGACGCACACGTCGGGGCTGCGGCCGGAGCGGCCCTTCGGCGAGCGGCGCGGCCACGAGGGGGCGCCCGGCGGCAGGTGGCCCTTCGGCGAGCGGCCTCGCGGCGGGCGGCCCGTCCGCGGCCGGGGCTCCGGCGATCTCCTCGCCCAGCTCTGGGACGACGAACCGGTCTCGGCACCCGGCGGCGCATACCGCTACTCCGACCTCAACCTCATCGCTCTCCAGCAGGTCCTGGAACGCACCTCCGGTCTCGGTCTGGACGTCCTGATCAGGGACGGGATCACCGGCCCGCTGGGGATGGACGCCACCTCGTACGGACCCGTGCCCGCCGCCTCAGCCGCCGCGACCGAGGACCAGCGCAGGTCCTGGGCCAAGGCGGACCGCGGGATGCTGCGCGGCACCGTCCACGACGAGAACGCCTTCGCCCTCGGCGGCGTCGCGGGCCACGCGGGGCTCTTCTCCACGGCCTCCGACCTGGCGGTGCTGTGCCGCACGCTGCTGTCGGGCGGCGCGTACGGCCGGGCGCGGATCCTCGAACCCGCCACGGTGAAGGCGATGCTGGCACCGCCCGGACTGGGCTTCGCCGTCGACCGGCCGTACTTCATGGGGGAGTTGGCCGGGATGAGGGAGCCGGCCGGGGCGGGAGAGCCGGTCGGGACGGGAGAGCAGGGCTTCACGGGAGAGCCGGGCGGCATGGCGGATGCGGCCGGGCGGGGCGGGCCGACCGAGTGCGGCGGGTACGGGGCTTACGGGACGTACGGGGCTCCCGCGGGCCACTGCGGATTCACCGGTACGAGCCTGGTGCTTGACCCGGCCACCGGCACCTTCCTGGTGCTGCTCGCCAACACCGTGCACCCCGTGCGCCGCCCCGCGGACAACGGCCCGCGCGCCGCCGCGGCCACGAGGCTCGCCCGCGCCGCCCGTACGCGCGCTCCCTAGACTGCCGTGGTGATCGAGGAAGAACTGCGCCGCGCCCTCGCCGCGCTCGTCGACGGACTGCCGCCGCGTCAGGCGTCCCGCGCCGTCGAGCGGCTGATGGCCGGCTACCGGGCGCCCGGCGAGGGCCCCGCCCCCGTGCTGCGCGACCGCGCGGACGTGGTGGCCTACGCCGCGTACCGGATGCCCGCCACCTTCGCCGCCGTCTCCGCGGCGCTCGGCGCCCTGGCCGTACGCACGGGCGAGTGGCGGCCCGGCAGCCACCTGGACGTCGGCGGCGGTACGGGCGCCGCCGTCTGGGCCGCCGCGCGGGTATGGGGCGCGGCGGGCGACGGCCCCGAGGGCGGCCCGCGCCGCACCACCGTGCTCGACCGTTCGCAGCCCGCGCTCTCCCTCGGCCGCGAACTGGCGGGCGCCCCGGGCCCCTTGGGCGCCCCGGGAACCCCGGACGCGGAGGCGCTGCGCGCGGCCGAGTGGCGGCGGCGCTCGCTGACGGACCCGGACGAGCGACCGCACCGGGCGGACGCCGACCGGGCGGACGCCGACGGGGAGGACCCGGACCGCGAGGGCGCCGGTACGGGCGCGCTGCCGGACGCGGACCTCGTCACGATCTCGTACGTACTGGGCGAACTGGCCGAGCCCGAGCGGCAGTCGCTGGTCGACGCCGCGGCCCGCGCCGCCCGTGCGGTGGTGATCACCGAGCCCGGCACCCCCGGCGGCTACGCCCGTACGATCGCCGCCCGCGACCGGCTCCTAGGCGCGGGCCTGCGCGTACTCGCGCCCTGCCCGCACAGCGCGGCGTGCCCGATGGTCCCCGGCGAGGACTGGTGCCACTTCGCCGCCCGGGTCAACCGCTCCTCGCTGCACCGGCAGGTCAAGGGCGGCTCACTGCCGTACGAGGACGAGAAGTTCAGCTACGTCGCCGCGGTGCGTCCGGTGATCGCCGGGGACCCGGCCGGTGGTCGCATCGTGCGCAGGCCGCAGAAGCGGAAGGGCCAGGTGCTGCTGGACCTGTGCACCGCGGACGACGGCCTGCGCGCCTCGACGGTCACCAAGAGGCACGGCGCCGACTACCGCCGTGCACGCGACGCGAAGTGGGGCGACGCGTGGCCGCCGAACCCGGACGCCGGCCCCGACGGGACCCACGGCACCGCCGGAACCGGCGGGACAGGGACCTGAACCGGCGCCGGAGCCGGAACCCGTACCGGGACCTGAACCCGCACGGGGACCGGAACCCGTACCGGGACCGGAACCCGTACCAGGACCGGAACCCGCACCGGAGGCGGGGACGGCCCCGGCGGCGACGCGGCGGGCCGACCGGGCTGACGCCGACGCCCTGACATCACCGCCGCCCGCCGCCGGTCCCGGTCACTTCCCCGCACCGCCTGCACGGTCAGCCCGTCCGGCAGCGCCTCCGTCCCCGCACGGCACTTCCCGGGTCCGGACGGCCACGAGCCGCTCGACGTGCGCGAGTGGGGTCAGTTGCAGCAGGCGCCTTCGGGACGGCAACCGCAGGCGCCCTCAGCCGAGTTGTGCCCCGTCACCACCGCCGGGCGGTCCGTAACCACTGCCGGGCGGTCCGTCACCACTGTCGGGGCAGTGCAGCATCCCTTGCCCTGCCAGGCGTTCCGGCCTTCCCTGACCGCAAGTCCCGCGATGGCGAGGGCGGCGACGGGATCCGCCCAGGACCAGCCCAGGGTGGCGGTCAGAACCAGGCCGACCAGGAGGACGGCCGACAGGTACGTGCACAGCAGCGTCTGCTTGGAATCGGCCACCGCGGAGGCAGAGCCGAGCTCGTGCCCGGCACGGCGTTGAGCAGCGGACAGGAACGGCATCACGGCCAGCGAGACGGCCGCGAGGACGATCCCGGTGACGGAGCGTTCGGCCTCCCCCGCTCCACTCAGCGCGCGTACGGCGTCGAAGGCGACGTACGCGGCGAGTGCGAAGAAGGAGACGGCGATCAACCGCAGTGCGGCCTTCTCCCGCGCTTCCCGCACCGCGTGGTCCTTCGCGGAGAACTGCCAGGCGACGGCGGCGGCGGAGGAGACCTCGATGGTGGAGTCCAGCCCGAATCCGGTCAGTGCGGCCGACGAGACGACGGCCCCGGCAAAGAGAGCGACGACGGCTTCGATCACGTTGTAGGTGATGGTCGCGGCGACCAGCAGCCGTACGCGGCGAGTCAGGCCCTCTCGCCGATCAGGGGGCGGTCCAAGTGACAGCGCAGCCATCAGCAGCAGCCCTTATCGGCAGCCTCAGGGCAGCTGCGGTCGCCCTCCACCGCGACCACGGCCGTGCGCAGGTCGTCCAGCGCGTGGCCGAGCCGGTCGTCGGCCAACTCGTACCGGGTGCGGCGGCCGTCCGGGACGGTGACGACCAAGCCGCAGTCGCGCAGGCAGGCAAGGTGGTTGGACAGCCGGGTGCGGGAGATCCCCAGCGCGTCGGCCAGGTCGGCGGGGTATGCCGGCGCTTTGCGGAGCGCAAGCAGGAGGCGGCAGCGAATCGGGTCGGCAAGCGCGCGGCCGAAGCGGGCCAGCACTTCGATGTCGGAGGCAACGGTCAGCACGCCATCACGGTACAGGAATTCGTGAACTCAGCAATGCGTGAATCCTCAGCCCGTCCGGAGGCTTCGAGACCCGGTCACGGAGGGACGGGGTCGCGGCAGCTCCCGGGGGGACGGGATCGCGGCAGCTCCCCGGGTGTGCGGCCCACGGGCGGAGGGCCCATGGGCCGCACGACGGCGCGGACTTGCCGGGGACTCCCCGGGCACGTGCCGATGGACGTACCGAGCCGGGGCCCCGGGTCCCGGCACCCGGGGGCCCGAGTCGTCGTCAGGCCGCGGGACGCAGCTCCGCCGTCACGCACTTGACGCTGCCGCCGCCCTTCAGCAGCTCCGTCAGGTCGACGGGCACCGGCTCGTAGCCCCGCTCCCGCAGCGGTCCGAGCAGCCCGACAGCGGCCTGCGGCAGCATCACGTGGTGCCCGTCGCTGACCGCGTTCAGACCGAGGGCTTCGGCGTCCGGCCCGGAGGCGACGACCGCGTCCGGGAAGAGCCGGGCGAGCACGGCACGGCTGCCGGGGGAGAACGCCGGCGGGTAGTACATGACTTCGTCGCCGCCCAGCACGCACAGCGCCGTGTCGAGGTGGTAGTAGCGCGGGTCGACCAGATCGAGACCGATCACCGGCCGTCCGAAGAACTCCTGCACCTCGCCGTGCGAGAGCGGGCTGCTGCGGAAGCCGCGCCCGGCCAGCAGCCAGGTGCCGGTCACCGCGAAGTCGCCCTCGCCCTCGTTGATGTGCTCAGGCTCGTGCACGTCGGTGAAGCCGTTGGCCCGGTACCAGGCCCGGTGCACCTCCGCCTCTCCTGCGCGCTCGCGGTGTGCGAAGCGGGCGCCGAGCACGCGGCCGTCCACGACGGTCGCGCCGTTGGCCGCGTAGACCATGTCGGGCAGCCCCTCGACCGGTTCGAGTTCCTCGACGGTGTGGCCGAGCGAACGGTAGCGGTCGCGCAGCTCCTCCCACTGGGCCAGCGCCAGCGGGATGTCCACGGGCTTGGCGGGATCCATCCAGGGGTTGATGGAGTACGTCACGCGGAAGTGTGCCGGTGGGCACATCAGGAAGCGGCGCGGGGCGTAGCCGGGTCCGTACAACGAAGGCTCCTTTACGGGGTCGACGCGCAGTGCTGCGCCCATGGTGCGCTGTGGGGGCCTCTCTTCGCCGGGATGTGAACGGAATGTTCGCTCAGCGGTCCCGCCCGGCGCCCGGGCCGTCCGCCTTGTCCCGCTGTGCTCCCCGCGAAGCCTGCGCGTGTGACCTGTCGGACGCCCGGGACGCCTCCCGGGATGCCCGCCGCGTATGTTCCAGCAGCCGCGGAGCGTCCGTCAGCACGCCGTCGCATCCCAGCCGGAGCACCCGGTCCCGCTGCTCGGGCGTGCGGACCGTGTGCGACCACACCCGGCGGATGCCGGAGCGCACGGCCCTGCGGATGTCGGCGTCGCGTGCGCCGTGGTCGACGCTGAGCATGTCGACCGTGCCGCGCCAGCGCTCGAAGTCGTCCGTGCGCGCCTGCCGCACCGACCTCCACACCGAGGTCAGCAGGCCCATGCGATGTGCTTTCGCCGCCGTGTGCCAGTCGTTGGACTGCACGTACACCGAGTCGTCGAGCCCTCTTCCGCGGATCAGCCCGGCGAGACGCCTCAGCCCGCCGCCGTCCTTGAGCTCGACGTTCAGCACGATCCGCCCGCCGAAGCGATCGAGCACCGCGGCCGCCGTCGGCGGATGCTCGCGCGGCCAGCTGCCCGGCAGCCCGGGGTCGGGGCGCAGGCGCACGCGGCGCCACTGGCGCGGCGTCAGGTCGGCGACCGCGCCCTTGTGGTCCGTGGTGCGGTCCAGCGTGCGGTCGTGCATCGCGACGAGCGTCCCGTCGCGCAGCGCACGTACGTCCACGTCGAGCACGTCGGCGGAGCGGCGCCGGTAGGCGGACGTCAGCCCCGCCATGCTGTTCTCCGGCACCTCCAGGGCGCCTCCGCGGTGTGCGGCGTAGACGGTCTCCGGGAGTCCGGCGGCCCGCGGCCCGTCGGACTCCCGCATCCGGGCGGGCGCCGGGGCGCAGCCCTGCACCAGCGCGGCGGGCGCGAGAACGAGGAGCGGGAGCAGCAGCCGCAGCAGGAGCGGGAGGAGAAGGGCCCCAGCGGCTCGGACGGCCCGTGCGGCCCTGACCGTGATCATGACCATGAGTCTCAAGCTAGGCCCGCAGAACGGAAGATGCCGCCCGGAGACCCCGGCCGCGCGGCAGCCGGGTGTACGCGGCGGGAGCAGACGTACGAGCCGGAGCGGACCGGAGGGACATGTCCCGGACGCCCCCGGGGGGATCCGGACACGTATGACGACGGGTCAGTATCGATCCCGGGATTCGGCCCGGAGCGTGCCGTGTGCTGCGTACCCTCGGAGATCCGCGGCTGTGGTCGCGGAAAGTGTCGCGGAGAATGCGGAGCGAGGCGGTAGATGGAACGCGAGAGCAGGTTCGACCGGTGGCTGCGGCACTTCCCGCGGAGCGGCCGGACGAAGTCGGCGAGGTCCAGGAGCGCCGCCCAGCAGGCGGACGCCGCCCGCGTCCGCACGGAGCTCCTGCTGACCGCCGCCGCGGCGGGCTTTCCGCTCGCGCCCGCCGCGCACCCCTCGGGGTACGGCTGCTCGTGCGTACGCATCGGCTGTCCCACCCCGGGACGCCACCCGGTCTCCTTCGGATGGCAGACCCAGGCCACCACCGACGCGGCACAGATCGAGCGCTGGGCGCAGAGCCAGCCGCAGGCGAACTTCGTCGCCGCCACCGGACGCGACCACGATGTGCTCGACGTACCCGCCGAGGCCGGCTGGGCGGCCCTGGAGCGGCTGGAGTCGGAGGGGGCGCCGCTCGGGCCCGTGGCGCTGTCCGGCGGCGACCGGATGCTCTTCTTCACCGCCACCCGCGGCACCCCCGACGACGAGGACGAGTGGTGGCCCTGCGAACTGGACTGCCACCCCGAGACCATGGACGAGCACCCGGGTCTGCGCTGGCACTGCCGCGGCAGCTATGTGCTCGTGCCGCCCGCGACGCTGCCCGGTACGGGCGAGAAGGCCGAGGTGCGCTGGGTGCGTCCGCCGGTGACGGGGGCTGACGCGCCCGCCGGCGGTACGGATCCCGGCACCTCCGGCACCCCCGCCACCCCCGGTACCGAGGACGCGGCCGGTACGGGTCCGGCAGGCGCGGCCGGGTCCGCCGCGGGCGCGCTGCCCGAGCCGCTGACGCTGCTGGAGGCGCTCACCGACGCGTGCGCGGCGTACGCGGGCGAGGAGACGGCCGCCTGGCCGGTGCGCTGACCGCGGGGTCCGCGCCCCGGCGCCGCACCGTGCAGCCCGCGCCGCACTACACCGAACCGCACCGCCCCCAGCGCACCGCGCCGCCCGCCACCCGCCGCCCGGCCCAACAGCCCCCGGAATCAGGGCAGTCGGCGCCGCGCGACGGTCCGCGCGCTCACCGGGCTCACTCGCCCTTGACCGACGTCAGCCCGTCGATGCGGTTGAGGAACTCCACCTCGCCGCCGTTCTTCTCCGCGGGCACCTTCACCGCCTGCTCCGAGACCCGCACGTACGTCACCGACTGCTGCGGCGTCCCCTTCATCAGCGCCTTCACGAGCGGATCCTTCACCGGAGGCTTGTAGCCCTCCGCGTAGGTCTCCTTCGTGTGGTGCTGCGAGGTGAAGAAGACGAGCGCACCGCCGTCCTTCGTACGCAGCCCGAACGGCGCGTACTGCGGCGCCCCGGTGGCCACGTCGGCGAACTCGGTGCGCTTGCCCGGCCGGTTCGCCGACCCCTCGCGCTGCTCGCGGCGCTTGCTGGTCTGGTCGCCCGACGCGAACTCGCCGGTGCCTTCCTTGAGGTAGTTCACGTACGCGGCGCTCAGCTCGTCCGGAGGGACCACGAGCCGGGAACCGGAGCCGCCCCGCACGGCCTTCGCATAGCCGTTCCCGCCGATGACGAAGCCGGGCATCTCGGAGTCCTGGATCACGGCCAGATACGAGGCCCGCCAGTCCGAGTCGGCGTCGTCGCGCTGGAAGACCAGCAGCCAGCGCCCGTCGTCCGTGCGGTTGCTGCGCGTGTTCGCCACGAAGAACTTGGGCCAGCCCGCCTGCCGGGGGATCAGGAAGCGCGCGTCGGATAGCCGCAGCGGCTCGTAGCCCGGGTTGCCCTTCGGTGACAGCTTCTTCCGCGACTTCAGCCCGGCCTGGTCTATCGCGCCCAGCGCCCCGGTCTCGATGGTGGAGTTCAGCCCGGGGTCGAGGGAGGAGTTGGCCCTGTTGCTGGTGGTGTTGAACTCCTTGAGGACCTTCTCCGCGTCGGGCTTGGACACCGCCGGGATCACGGCCGTCTCGCCGTGCACCGTCACGCATCCCGACAGCGCCGACGACAGCGCCGCCGTGGCCGTCGCCGCCGCGAGCAGCCGTGCCGGCCGTTTCCGCCGCGCCTGTCCCGCATTCATCTGTGTCCTCCCCGCCCCGCTTGCGGTATAGCACCTTATCGCCCCGCCCAGGGCGTTCGTCTCCCAGAGCCGGGCGCCCGTATGCAATCATGCGCGGCCCTCGTCGCAGTTCTCAGGGGGCCTGGTGGAGCCCGCGGGGAGGTTCCGTACCGCATTGCCCCGGCGCCTTCCGCGCCGGACGCCGGGTCACCGACCGCGCCGCCCAGGGGTGTTGGAGCCTCTGACCGGCCGTCGGGCCGCCCTTCCGCACTGATGAACAGAAGCGCCGGATCGCGCGTGTGAAAGCCGAAAGACCGTCACAGAGCTGCATAAAATCGGGCAGAACGTCCCAGTAGCCCCGTGATCCGGCGTGTGGCAGTCCGCGCAGAGCCTTTCCTTCCGCGTACGAGGGCCGCCCCACCCGCTCACGGCATACGGAAAGGAGGCAGCTGCATGGCTGCCACTACTGCTCGTCGTGTACGGATCGCCGCCACGGCCTCCGCCGTCCTCCTGGGCGGTTCGCTCCTGGGAGCGAGCACCGCCGAGGCGTCCATGAGCGCCGGCACCGTCGCGGTGCCGAAGAAGCCGTACGGCATCGTCACCGCCCACTCGGGCCTGAACGTACGTCAGTACCCGAGCACCGACTCCTCCGTGAAGTACGTCCTCCCCTACGGCGCCAAGCGCGGCCTCGACTGCAAGATCCGTGCGCAGGTCATCGCGGGCAACCCGTTCTGGTACAAGCTGCGGGACAGCAACTACTGGATCAGCGCCCGGTACGTGCACAACGTCGGCCACGTGAAGCTGTGCAAGGACGTGCACACCTCGGCCCTGAACGGCACGGCCAAGGCCGAGAAGGCCATGGGCTGACGCCGCGGGCGCGCCGCTGACTAGCCCCCGGCCGGAGCGGGAGCCGCGAGCTCCTCGAAGACCGCGGTGTTCAGCGAGAAGGCGCGCCCGCACTCGCCGGCGATGCGCCACTTCTCCTCGTCGTCGGCAGGTACCGAGTCCAGCAGTTCTCGGTACCCCCTCTTGAAGGCGGCGGGGTTCGGAATGTCCTCGAAGACATAGAACCGGACCCCGTCGCCTTTGTGCGCGAAGCCCCAGTTCTTCTCCGCGGTCCCGCGTACGACCTGGCCGCCCGAGAGGTCGCCGAGATAGCGCGTGTAGTGGTGGGCGACATAGCCGCCCGGCCAGTCCGACGCGACCTGTGCGATGCGCTCCGCGTAGCTCTCCGTCGCGGCGAGCGGCGTGAGCGTGCCGCGCCATGCGCCGCTGCCGTGCAGATGGTCCAGGTCGCGCTCCAGGGAGGGGAGGCGGAACAGCTCCCTGCGCAGGAAGGGGCCGGCGACCGGATCGCCGTCGAGCCTGACCGCCGCCTCCTCGAGGGCGCGGTAGACGAACCACAGCTGCTCGGTGTAGCGCGTGAACGCCTCCACGCCGAGCCTGCCGCTGAGCATGTCGCTCATGAACGTCGAACCCTCCGCCCGGGTGTGCTGCGCCTTCGTGGCGTCCCGGATGAGGGTGGAGAAGGGCAGATGCGCCGGCGGCCGTGAGGTCATGACGGCATTCTTTACCGACGGACTGTCGGGAAAACCCCGGGAGCGTGCCGGGATGCCGGAGACGGCCGGAGCGGTGGGAGCGGCCGCAGGGGGCCGGGCGGTCAGGGCAGCGTGAGGATGTCCGCGCCAGAGTCCGTGACCACGAGGGTGTGCTCGAACTGGGCCGTGCGCCGCCGGTCCTTGGTGACGACCGTCCAGCCGTCCTCCCACATGTCCCACTCGTATGTGCCGAGCGTCAGCATCGGCTCGATGGTGAAGGTCATGCCGGGCCTCATCACTGTCGTCGCCCGGGCGTCGTCGTAGTGCGGGACGATCAGTCCGGAGTGGAACGAGGTGTTGATGCCGTGACCGGTGAAGTCGCGCACCACCCCGTAGCCGAAGCGCTTGGCGTACGACTCGATGACGCGGCCGATGATGTTGAGCTGACGTCCGGGCCGTACGGCCTTGATGGCGCGGTTGAGCGCCTCGCGGGTGCGCTCGACCAGCAGCGCGGACTCCTCGTCGACGTCTCCGCACAGGTAGGTGGCGTTGTTGTCGCCGTGCACGCCGTCGAGGTAGGCGGTCACGTCGAGGTTCACGATGTCGCCGTCGCTCAGGACGGTGGAGTCCGGGATGCCGTGGCAGATGACCTCGTTGACGGACGTGCACAGGGACTTGGGGAAGTGGCGGTAGCCGAGGGTGGAGGGGTAGGCGCCGTGGTCGCACATGTAGGCGTGGGCCACCTCGTCGAGCTTGTCCGTGGTGACGCCCGGGGCGATGTGCCGGGCGGCCTCCTCCATGGCGCGGGCGGCGACGCGGCCGGCCGCGCGCATCTTCTCGATGGTCTCGTCGTCCTGCACCTCGGGTCCGGTGTACGGAGTGGGTGCGTCCTTGCCGACGTACTCGGGGCGGGGAATGGACGCGGGGACCGTGCGGTGCGGGGAGAGTTCACCAGGAGAGAGCAAAGACTGGCCAGACATGTGCGCGAGTCTAGCTGTGGTACGAGCAGGGCTCAGGGGGGAGCATGACCGCATGGCTCTCTTCAAGCGCAACAGCACGGGCAAACCGGGCGAGTGGTACTACTGCGTCAAGCACGGCAAGGTCGAGGAGGGTCCGGAGTGCCCGGCGAAGAACCGTCTCGGACCGTACGCCACCCAGGCCGAGGCCTCCCGCGCGATCGAGACGGTGCACAAGCGGAACGAGGCGTGGGACAACGATCCCCGGTGGGGGGACGGCCCGCGGCGTGACGGGAGCGAGGACGGCGGGTCCTCCGGCGCCTGACCGTACGGGGTCTGATCGCCCGGCGCCTGATCGCAATGTGCGTGACCGCACGGCGCCTGCCGGTGCGGTCAGTCCGTGACACCTGTGACGTTCGTGGGATGCGTGACTTCGGCCGCGTGGGCGGTGAAGGCGATCTGCGTGACCGTGCCGTCCGCGGTCCAGCGGACGCGGGCGGAGCCGGAGCCGGAGCCGGCGTCGGCGTCGGCGGAGAGCAGGCGGGCGGCGTCCGCGAGCGGAATGTGCGGCGGGCCGTCGGTGGCGGCTTCGCCGCCGGGGGAGAGGGCGGCGAGGGCGACGAACAGCGCGGTGCCTTCCGCGGCGCCGTGGAGCGCGGGGACCTCGGCCCAGCGGGTGAAGGCGGTGCCCTGCGGGGCGCGCAACGGTGAGGGGGTGTTCTCGTCCCAGCCGTGGAGCCCGTGGAGCCCGTGCGGGCCTGGCGGGTGCTGTGGGGCGCCGCGCTTCAACCGGGCGTCCGGCGTGGGCAGTTGACCGTACGGCTCCGATCCCGGGTCCTGCGCGGCGTCCGGCTCGCCCGTCGCCCAGCCCGTGAGGCGTACGCGGGCGCCCGCGGGCGCGCCCAGCACCCGGTGCACCCGGAGTTCGAGCCCGCCCCGCACATACGTCAGGCTCTGCACCCGCAGCCCCGGCACCATCGGGCCGCCCGAGGGGAAGACCGGCGTGTGCCACGACGCGGCCCAGCCCCACGAGCCGCCGGGGCCGGCCGCGGCGCCCATCGGGTGGATGCGGACGCGGGCGCTGCGCACGGGAGTTCCCCGCGGTCCCGGTACCTCGACGGCGAAGTGGTTGTCGGGCACGTTGCCGCCGGCGGTGGGGCCCGTGCGCGTGGAGTAGGCGAGCCGTGCGTACAGCGGATCGGCGGCGTGGGCGCTCTCGCCCTCGTGCGGCGGCACGTGGTCGCTGCCGTGGTTGTGCAGCCGTACCGCGCCGTCGCCGCCCGTCTGGATCAGCAGCCCGGCGGAGGGCAGTGCAACGGCGCGGGCCGTGCCCTCGCTGGGGGCCGGCTCCTCGCGTGCCGTCCAGAGCGGGTCGCCGGCCGGTACGAGCAGGGGCAGCAGGCCCTTGGACGCCCAGTAAGGGGAGGCCGGGCCCGAGTAGTCCTGGAGCGTCGCCTCGTGCGGGCCGTGCCAGCCGAGGGTGAGCAGGCCGTCGCGGTCGAGCGCCCCGCGGTCGAGGAAGTAGCGCAGGCAGCCGCTCAGCAGCCGTCTGGAGACGCCCGGCGCGAGGGGCGTGTGGCCGGTGAGCGCGCCTAGCGCCACGGCGGCGTTCGCGGCGAAGCGGTACGTCAGGGAGCGGCCGAAGTGCAGGGGGGCGCCGTCGGCGTCGAAGAGCAGGCCGAAGCTCTCCAGATGGGAGTGCAGCCGGGCACTCAGGTGCTTCAACAGGCCGGTGTCCTGGGCGAGTCGGGCGTGCAGCAGCGGATAGAGGTGCAGGGCCCAGCCGTTGTAGTGGTCGAAGGCGCGGCCGTCGCCGTCCGAGTACCAGCCCTCGCCGCTGTACCAGCCCTCCAGCAGCTCCAGTCCGCGTTCGACCGCCCGCGCGGTCTCGCGGTCGCCCCGTCCCGCCGACTCCAGGAAGCCGGCGACGGTGAGCGGGAAGAGATACCAGTTGTTGGGCGCGGGCACGTGCCGCAGCGCGCCGCGCAGCCATTCCTCTGCCCGGTCCTGTACGTCCGCGTCGAGCCGGTCCCACAGCCAGGGACGTGTCAGCCGCAGCGAGAGCGCGACGGACGCGGACTCCACCATGGGCTGCCCGTACACGGTGTGGTCGAGTACCGGCGGCCACGACTCCGCGTCGTCCCTTCCGGGCGAGCGCGTGCCCGCGGCCAGGCCGTCGGCGTACCGCTCCAGCAGGCCGTCAGGGTCGGCGCCGCGCGCGCCCGTGACGCGGAAGGCGGCGGCGAGGAAGGTGCGTGCGTAGCCCTCCAGGCCGTCGGAGCGCACACCGGTGCGGGAGGGGCGGCCGGGCAGGTCGAGCAGCGCGCCGCGGGGTGTGGCGTAACGCCACGCGGCCTTCAGCAGGCCGTCCGCGACGGCTTCCCAGTGGGCGCGGGTCCAGCCGGTGTACGGGCTCGACTCCCGGTCTTCCGGGGGCAGTTGGAGTCGGTGCGGCGGGTGCGGCGGGTGCGGGGCGTGCGGGGCGTGCGGGGCGCGGGTGTTCGGCATCCGGGCGCCGGGGGTCTCGGTCATGCGAGGAACGCCAGCCTTTCGCGTCGTACGGGATGGGCGAAGCCCTCGCCCCGTGCCCAGCGGGCGACTTCGGAGACGGTCAGGTCGGCGAGGCGGCGCAGCTCGTTGCCGAGGGAGCCGGCGACGTGCGGGGTGACGAGGACGTTCTCGCAGTCCCACAGCGGGTGTTGGGGCGGCAGCACCTCGGGTTCGGTGACGTCCAGCACGGCGCGGATGCGGCCCGCGCACACGGCCTCGGTGAGCGCGTCCTGGTCGAGGACCGCGCCGCGCGAGGTGTTGATCAGGGTGGCGTCCCGCCGCATGGCGCCCAGGAGTTCCGCCCCCACCAGGCCGCGGGTCGCGGGCAGCAGCGGCGTGTGGACGCTCACCACGTCGCTGTCCGCGAAGAGTTCGCGCAGGCCGGTGCGCGGCACTCCGAGCGCCTCGAACTCCTCGTCGCCGATGCACGGGTCGTACAGCCGCACTCTCAGGTCGTACGGACGCAGCAGCTCGATCACGCGGCGGCCGATCAGGGAGGCGCTGAGAATCCCCACCGTGCGGCGGTAGTTGCCCGTGCCGGGCCGGTGGTGCAGCTCCTCGGTGCGGGCGCGGGCGGCGGCGTAGTCGCGGGCCGTCTCCAGCACGTGCTTGCCGCTCAGCAGGATCATCGCGACGGTGTACTCGGCGACCGGCAGGGCGTTGGCGGCGGCGGCCGAGGAGACCTCGATGCCGCGTTCCCAGCAGGCGTCCGTGACGTGCCCGCGCACGCTGCCCGCCGTGTGCGCGACGGCGCGCAGGCGCGGGGCCGCGGCGAGCACCTTCCCGTCCACGGGAGGGCAGCCCCAGCCGGTGATCAGCAGCTCGGTCTCCGCCAGGACCGTGCGGGCCCGCTCGGTGCCGAAGTCGTCGAGTACGGGCGGCGGGGCGAGTTCGGTGTGCGTGGCGAGCGCGGTCAGCACGTCGTCGTCGAGTACGTCACGGGCGGCGGCGTGCCCCATGGCGAGGGCGGCGCGGGGACGGTGAGGAGAGGAACGCCGGGAGGGGGCACGCTGAGAAGGGGGACGGCGAGGAGGGGAAGGAGGAGGGGAAGGGGGCATCGCTCTTCGGCTCCTCCTGCTCTCTGCGTGCGGGCCGTCACGCGGTCCGGTGCATGCGCTCCGGTGCGTGCCGGTCCCGTGCATGCGGCCTGGCCGTACGGGCCCGGTGTCCGGGGCGTACGTGGCCCGCGGGGCGGCTGTGGTCAGAGCCTGCCCGCTGCGGGGCCGTGGCGCCAGAGGGCCGTTCGGCCCGCGTCCCGCGCTCCGCTCACCAGCGGGTCGGCGGCGGCGCGGAGAGCTGGTCCGCGAGACGGGAGAGCCGGTCGCGGAGCGCCGGACGCCGTGATCCCGCGGCGGCCGGAAGCCCCGGCGCTCCCGGCGGTCCGCCCGCCCCGTGGAAGGTCTCACCGGCCGCGGCGCTCACCAGATGCTGCACCGTCTCCAGGTCGACCTCGGAGGCGTCGGCGCTCAGGGCGTCGTGTGCGAGGTCGCGCAGCTCGCTCGGCCGGCCGCCGGCGCCCATGTCGTCCAGGGCCAGCACCGTGGCGCCCGCGCGGCGCGCGTCGTGCACGCGCTCCAGCAGCGCCGGGCCGGGGTCGTCGGGCGCCACCACCAGCACGGTCTCCCTGCGTCCCGCCGCCTCGATCCGGCCCAGCCCGGCGGAGAGATGAGCGGGAGCGGCCGGCGGTACGCGGTGCCGTACGAGCGTCGGCGTGAGCTCCGGCTGCCCGGACCAGGCGGCCTCGTCGTCGAGGTGTGCCGCGAGATGCCACGGCTCGTACGTCTCGGAGCCGACCAGCAGCAGACCGCCGCCGTTCGGCGCGACCGCCGTGCGCAGCGATCCCGCGAACCGGCGGGCGGACGTCACCCACTCCGTGCCTGCAAGCGCTTCCCGAAGATGTGCGACTCGTACTGCATCCATTGCCCGGCATGATGCCTCAACACCCCTTGCGTGACGGGCGTTTCGGCAGTGGTCACCCGTACGGATGCGGCAGTGCGGGAGGATGCGCGCTCGCGGGTCGCGAGCGAGGATGTTCATCTCCCGTTTCATTGACGCTCTGTTGCCGTCTGCTTACTTTCGGACACCGGTCGACTGCTTTTCCGTGCAGGGGAGTTGGGAGCCGCTCATGCCGTACGAGACCTCCGTGCCGTTCAGCGCGGGAAGCGACGGCTATGCGAGCTTCCGCATCCCCGCCTGCGTGCGGGCGCCCGACGGATCGCTGCTCGCGTTCGCCGAGGGCCGGGTGAACTCCTCGGGCGACACGGGGCACATCGAGATCGTCTCCCGGCGGTCGGGCGACGGCGGCCGCAGCTGGGGCGGGCTGAGCGTCGTCGCCTCCTACGGCACGGGCACCGCCGGCAACCCCTCTCCCGTCGTGATCCCGGCGGGAGAGGACGGGAAAGCCGGCGGTCGCATCGTGCTTGTCTTCGTCACCAACGCCGCCGAGGCCACCGAGGAGCGCATCCGCCGCGGCGAGGTCTCCGCGGAGGACGGCCGCCGCGTCTGGGTCCAGGAGAGCAAGGACTCGGGCGTGAGCTGGTCCGCGGCCCGTGAGATCACCGCGTCGGCGAAGCTGCCGCAGTGGCGCTGGTACGCGACGACGCCGGGGCACGCGCTGCGGCTGACCCGCGGCCCTCACGAGGGGCGCCTCGTCGTGCCGGCGAACCACTCGCTGCCCCCGGAGGGCGACGACGACGGCACCGACGGCCGCTACAACGGCGGCCACGACCTGCTCAGCGACGACGGCGGCGGGACCTGGCGCATCGGCTACACCGACGACAACCCCGACGGGTGGGTCAACGTCAACGAGACCACCGCCGCCGAACTCCCCGACGGCCGCCTCTACTTCAACACCCGCACCGAAGGGACCGCACCCGAGCGCCGTGCCGACGCCCACTCCGAGGACGGCGGCGAGTCCCTCGTCGCGCCGTTCGAGCCGCAGCCGCTGCTGACCGCTCCCGTGGTCGAGGCGAGCGTGCTCCAGCTCCACGACCCCGACGTGCTGCTCTTCTCCGCACCGGGCGACCCGGAGGAGCGCCGGCGGATGACGCTGCGCGCGAGCTTCGACGGCGGCGGATCCTGGTGGGCGGTGCACACGGTGGACGAGCGGCCCGCCGCGTACTCCGACCTCGTAATGGCCGACGGCCACACGCTGGGGCTGCTGTACGAGACGGGGGCCGAAGGGCCGTACGACACGGTGACGTTCAGGCGGATCCCCGTCGCGGAACTGGCGGACGGGTAGCGGGGCGCGGGGCAGCAGCGCGGGCCGTGCCGCCTCTGTCGCCCGTGCCGCCGGACGGCGGCGACGACTCCAGCAGCAGCTCGGCGCCCAGCGGTGTGAGGCTGTGGTGGCTGCCCCTGCCCCGGCGCTCGGTGCGCACCAGGCCGACGCCGCGCAGTACCGTCGTGTGCTCGCTCGCGGAGGCGGGGGAGAGGCCGGTACGGCGCGCCAGCTCGCCCGTGGACACGCCTTCGGCGATCACCTGGAGCACGGCGGCGCGGCTGTGGCCGAGCAGCGCCGCCAGGCCGCTCTGCGGTCCGGACACCCGGGTGCGGGGCAGCGGATTGCGGGTCACCTCGTAGTACAGCGTGGGCTGTTCGTCGTCCGGGTCGCACGGCAGGTACGAGGCGAAGGCCGTCGGAGCGAGCAGCAGGCCCCGTCCGCCGAGGTGGTAGTCGGACTCCCCGCCGGGCACCTCGATCTCCAGCACCGGCGGGCGCCAGCGCATCCGCGGGTGGAGCGTGCCGAGCACCGCCTCGATCCCGCCGTCGCGCAGCTGCCGCGTACGCGACGCCAGATCGGCCGCGAGCACGGCGGCCAGGCCCGGCCAGTAGGGCGCGACCGCGGCGCGGTGGTAGTCCCGCACGGACTCGGCGAGCCCGGTCACGGCGCCCCGGTCGCCGTCCGCGAGCCGGTGCGTCCAGCGGGGCAGGTCGCGCCGGGTGGCCAGGTAGTCGAGGTCGGCGCGCAGCACATGGCGGGGCGTGGCCCGCAGCCGCTCCAACTCCTCGTCCAGCGTGTGCAGTCCGCGCCAAGGGCGGAGGAAGCCGGGCAGCGGGTGGTCGGGCGCCGTGGGCAGCAGCTCGCTGAACGGCGTGGGGCCGCACGCGAGCCGTGGTCTCACCGCCCGCCGCCACAGGTCGAGTTGGGGCGGTCCGGGGCAGTGGGCGAGCCGTACGGTGCTGAAGGCGGTGGTCGCGAGCGGGCTCGAAGGCCCGGCGAACCGTACCCGCGCCAGGTCGGTGAGGGTGAAGTGGATGCGTAACGTCATGCGGCTTCCCCCGGGTGTGCGTGCCCCTGCGGAGCGGTGCTCCGAACCTCGGCCAGGATGCCGCACCGGCGGCCCCGAGCACAGCGGTACCCCGGCGTGCACCGGTCGTCAGCCGCGTATGCGGACCCTTCGGGCGTGGCCGAATCGGCTTACGGGGCGGGAGCGGTGGGCGCCACGGTTGGCGCGCGGCGCTGCCCGCCGCGAGGAGGGGGACCGGCATGGAGCCGGCACCGGCACACGGAGGCGGACCGGGATGACACGGAGACGGATGCGGCGGCAGGGGAAGCCGGGCGGGCCCGGGGCGCGGATGAGTACGCGGGGGAGGCGTATGTACGGGGGGCCGCGGCGGTGGCGGACGTTGCAGCGGCCGTTGCGGCGGCGGCCGTTGCGGCGGCGGGCGCGGTGGCCAGTGCGGTGGCCGGTGCGGCGAGGCGTCACCGTGGCGCTCGCCGTGTGCGCCTTGGGCGCCCTGACGGTGGCGGCCCCGGCGGGCAGTGCGGGGGCGGTGCCGCGGACCGCGGGGGAGTACGCGGCGGAGTCCACGGCGGGTTCGCTGGGGAAGGAGACCGCGGCGGCGGTCCGTTCCGGCGGGCCGCTTCCCGGGGGAGTGCACGGGCCGGTGGTCACGCACCCGGTACAGGAGCCGGTGGACTACCCGGCGGGCGAGGTCTGCGAGTTCGCGTCGCACGCCGTCTTCCCCGTGAACGACCTGACGCTGCGCACCTGGTACGACGACGAGGACCGGCCCGTCTTCGCCACGGAGAGCGGACCGCTGGTGATGGACGTGACCGACCTCGCCACCGGCCGTACGGTCACCCGCGACATCTCCGGCTCGGGCACCGTCACCTACCTCGACGACGGCTCGTACATCCTCAGCGGCGGCGACTGGGGCGCGGGCTTCCACACCGCGGACCGGCCGGTGCACAACAAGTGGATCATCAGCCGCGGTTCCATGTCCGTGCAGATCACGACCCGGGACGGGGCGACGGCACGGACACTTCTCGACCTGCGCGGACCGTATGAGGACCTCTGCCGGACGCTCGGCGGGGGCGGCGGCGCGAAGCGGGGCGCCGGGCGGGCGAGTTGAGCCTTTGCGGAGGCCGGTGCGCCGGTGTGCCGGTGAGGTGTGCGCGGTGCGCTGTACGGAGGCGGAGTGCCGGTGCGCTGTACGGAGGCGGTGCGCCGGTGCGCTCCCGGTGATGCGCGGAGGCGGGTGCCCGGCGGCCCCTTCGGGCGCCCGTCCGGAGGACGCGCGGCACGCCCCGTACCCGGTCCGTACGTGATCACCTTCACGGCCGCCACGGAGGCGCGGCCCTGGCACCGGGTGGCAGGATCCTGCGTATGACTTCCTCCGCATCCGCCTCCGCGTCCTCTTCCCCCGCGCCCAGGAAGGACCCCTGGGACCTGCCCGACGTCTCGGAACTGACGGTCGGCGTGCTCGGCGGCACCGGAGACCAGGGCCGCGGTCTCGCCTACCGGCTGGCCAGGGCCGGTCAGCGGGTCGTCATCGGATCGCGTGCCGCGGAGCGCGCGCAGCAGGCCGCCGGGGAGCTGGGCCTCGGCGTCGAAGGCGCGGAGAACGCGGAGTGCGCACGCCGTTCGGACATCGTGATCATCGCGGTGCCCTGGGACGGCCACGCCAGGACCCTCGAATCGCTGCGCGAGGAGCTGCGCGGCAAGCTCGTCGTGGACTGCGTCAATCCGCTCGGCTTCGACAAGAAGGGCGCGTACGCGATCCGGCCCGAGGAGGGCAGCGCCGCACAGCAGGCCGAGGCGCTGCTGCCGGAGTCGCGGGTGACCGCCGCCTTCCACCACCTCTCGGCGGTGCTGCTCGCGGACGAGTCCGTCGAGAAGATCGACACGGATGTGATGGTGCTCGGCGAGGACCGGGAGGACTGCGCGGTCGTGCAGGCGCTCGCCGGACGCATCCCGGGCATGCGCGGCGTCTTCTCCGGGCGGCTCCGCAACGCGCACCAGGTCGAGTCGCTGGTGGCCAACCTGGTCTCCGTGAACCGCCGTTACAAGGTGCACGCGGGCATCCGGCTCACCGACGTGTGAGGACGTGTGAGCGGGGCCACGGCCCGCCGGGGACCGCAGGGCGCCCCCGCCGGGCCCGCCGGGCGCCGTGGCGGGGTGGGGGAGAATGGCGCGGAGGCACCCTCGCCGCCCTGTCCGCGGTATGCCGCATACCGTGCGGGTGTGCCGCATACCGTGCGTACGCCGTCGGCATGCGGCCGGTATGCCGTCCGTACACCGCTTGTGCGCAGCCTCCGTGCCCGCACCGTCCTACTGGAGCCGCCCGTCATGCCCGCCCCCGCCGCCTCCCTCAGCTCGTCCCGTGTGATGGCCCGCTGCACCGCCGTACTGTGCGCGCTCGCCGTGATCGCGGCGGTGGTCTCCTTCGTCAAGGGGTTCTGGATCGCCGGGACGGTGTGGGTGCTGCTGACGGGTCTCGCCTCGAACATGGCCTGGTACTACGGGCGCAGGGCGCGCCGCACCTCCGCCACGGGCTCCTCTGCCACGGGCTCCTCCTCCGGCCCGTCGTACCCGGACACCGCCTCCGGGCCGTCGTCCTCCGGCGCCGCGTCCTAGGACCCGGGGGCGCGGGGCCCGGGGGCCCCGGGCACGCTCTTTCCCCGGGGCGGGCCCTACTGCCGCGGAGTGACCGACAGTTCGGGCTCTCCCTGCCAGAAGCGGAAGTAGTCGTAGCCGTAACTCACGTCCAGGTCCGAGACGTTCAGGAAGTGCATCAGGTGCCCGACGGCGTCCCAGAAGACTCCGTTGACCGCCGGGATCCACAGGCAGCCGAAGACCACCAGCAGCCCGAACGGCGCGAAGGGCTCCGCCTGCCGCCGTGCCGCGTGTGAGAGCCACGGCTCCAGCACGCCGTAGCCGTCGAGGCCGGGCACCGGCAGCAGGTTGAGGAAGGCGGCCGTCACCTGGAGCATGGCGAGGAACGCCAGCGCGTAGCGGAACGCGAACGGCACGTTCCCCATCGCGTCCAGCCAGAACGGTGCGGTGAGCACTCCCGCGAACAGGGCGTTGGTCGCGGGCCCGGCCGCGGAGATGAGGCTGTGCTTCCAGCGGCCCTTGATACGGCCGCGCTCGATGTAGACGGCGCCGCCCGGCAGTCCGATGCCGCCCAGCACGACGAAGACGACGGGCAGCACGATGCTCAGCATGGCGTGCGTGTACTTCAGCGGGTTAAGCGTGAGATAGCCCTTCGCGGCCACCGAGATGTCGCCGCCGCGCAGCGCCGTGACGGCGTGCGCGTACTCGTGCAGGCAGAGCGAGACGATCCAGCCGGAGACGACGAAGAAGAAGACCGCGACGCCCGTCACCTCGGCCAGTCCCGACCACACCGCCCACCCGGACGCGGCCATCGTCGCGGCCAGGGCGAGGAATACGGGACTGATGCGGTGGTGATCGGGGTGGGTGGCGGCGCTGGTCATGGCTTCAGACCGTACCGGCAGCGGATTGGTGCGGGCCAACGGCCCTGGCACTGACGGGGGTTACCGACTGGGTTACCGCCCGGGTTACCGATGGTTCCGGTGCCGTCCGGGGCCCGGCGCCCGCCCGCGGGCCGCCCGGTCCACGGCCGGTCCACACGGCCGGTCCATACGGCCGGGGGCACATCCCTGCGGGCCGTCGTCGACCGGTGCGGGGGCGCTCGTCGCTCGGCCCGCCGCCTGCCGGCGCGACCTGGCAGCATGAACTGGTGCGCTACAGATATCTCGTTCTGGGCACCACGCAGGTTCTCCGCGAGGACGGTACGGCGGTGCCGCTCGGCGGGGCGCGGCTGCGCGCGCTGCTGGCCGCGCTGGCCGCCGCGGGCGGGCGCCCGGTCCGTACGGGCGCCCTGGCGGCCGAGGTGTGGGCGGAGGGCCCGGACGGATCGGACGCGGGACCGCCCGCCGACGAGACGGCCGCCGTGCAGGCGCTCGTCGGGCGGCTGCGGCGTGCGCTCGGGCGGGACGCGATCGTCTCGGACGCCACCGGGTACCGGCTCGCGGCCGGCCCCGACGACATCGACCTGTTCCGCTTCGAGCGGCTGGCCGACCAGGGAGCCGCGGCACTCTCCGACGGCGAGGCCGCCTCCGCCGCCCGGCTGCTGGACGAGGCACTGGCACTGTGGCGCGGCCCCGCGCTGGCGGACCTGCCGGGCGGAGGTGGCGCCGCGGGCGTACGCGCGGTCACCCGGGCCCTCGCCGCACGCCGCGGCAGGCTGGAGGCCGAACTCGCGCTCGGACGGGCCGAGTCCTCACTGCCCGGGCTGCGCGAACTCCTCGCGGAACATCCGCTCGACGAGCCACTGCACGTGCTGCACCTGCGCGCCCTGCGCGACGCGGGCCGCCCTGCGGAGGCGCTGGCCGCCTACGAGGAGGTGCGGACCTCGCTCGCCGACCGGCTGGGCACCGACCCCGGACCCGAACTGCGGGCGCTGCACGCCGAGTTGCTCGCCCCCGAGCGTGTGACGGCGCCTGAGCGGGAGCAGTCCGCACCGGCGCGTCCCGCTCGCGCGCCCCTGGCGCCGCCGGAGCCGCGGTCGGAGCCGGAGCCGACACTGCCGCCGGAACCGTCACCGCTGCCGGAACCGGAGCCGGAGCGCGCCGGGAGCGCCGGCACCGCCCGGCGCGGCAATCTGCGGGCCCGGCTCACCTCCTTCGTCGGCCGTGACTCCGAGATCGAGGCCCTCCGCGCGGAACTCGCCGTCTCCAGGCTCGTGACGCTCACCGGGCCGGGCGGCGCCGGCAAGACCCGCCTCTCCCAGGAGACCGCCGGCACGGTCGCCCCCGAGCTGTGGCCCGACGGCGTGTGGATCGCGGAGCTGGCGCCCGTACGGGACCCGGCGCACCTCGCCGAGACCGTGCTCACCGCGCTCGGCGGCCGCGAGACCGTGATCCACGGCTCCACCGCCGAGGGCCTGCGCGCGGCCACCGACCCCGGCGCGCTAGACCCTCTCGCCCAGCTCGCCGAGCGCTGCGCGACGCGGCGCATGCTGCTCGTCCTCGACAACTGCGAGCACCTCATCGAAGCGGCCGCGGAGCTGGCCGAGACCCTGCTGCTGGAGTGCCCGCACGTCACCGTGCTGGCCACGAGCCGGGAGCCGCTGGGCGTGCCGGGCGAGTCCGTACGGCCGGTCGAGCCGCTGTCCGGTCCCATGGCGCTGCGACTCCTCGCCGAGCGGGGGGCGTCGGCGAGACCCGGATTCCGTACGGGCGACGATCCGGAGGCGTGCGCCGAGATCTGCCGCCGCCTCGACGGGCTGCCGCTCGCCATCGAACTGGCCGCCGCCAGGCTGCGCGCGCTGTCGCCGCGTCAGGTCGCGGACCGGCTCGACGACCGGTTCCGGCTGCTGACCAGCGGCAGCCGTACGGTGCTGCCCCGGCAGCAGACCCTGCGCGCCGTCGTCGACTGGTCCTGGGAGCTGCTGGACGAGGCCGAACGTGCCGTGCTGCGCCGCCTGTCGGTCTGTTCGGGCGGCTGCGAGCTGGTCGAGGCCGAGGAGGTGTGCGGCGACGCGGACGCGGAGACCGCCTCGGGCGCGGGAGCGAAGGAAGACACGGGCGCGCACACGGACGCGCAGACCGAGGCGCATAGCGAGGAGTACACCGCCGCGCGCGCCGACGCGCACACGGCGGCGGCGCCGGGCGTCGCCGCCCGTGCGGTCTCGCCCCGGGACGTCGCCGCGCTGCTCGGGTCGCTCGTCGACAAGTCGCTCGTGGTGGCGGCGCCCGGTGTGTGCGGCATGCGCTACGCGTTGCTGGAGACCGTCGCGGAGTACGCGGCCGAGCGGCTGGACGAGGTGCCGGGCGAGAGGGCGCTGGTCGAGCGGCGGCACCTGGTGGCGTACCGCGAACTGGCCCGTACCACCGACCCGTTGCTGCGCGGACCGGACCAGTCGCAGCACTTCGAGCGGCTGGAGCGCGACCACGACAACATCCGTGCCGTACTGGCCCGCGCCGTCGCCGCGGGCGACGAGCACGAGGCCCTGTGCCTGGTGACCAGCATGAGCTGGTTCTGGCAGCTGCGCGACCACCGGGCCGACGCCCGTACCTGGACCGCGGCTGCCGCCGCGCTCGGACCCGACCCGTTCGCCGAGCCCCTCGTCCCGGCTCCGCCGATGCCGGAGCGGTGCACCGACTCCCCGCCGCCCATGGCTCCCGACGTGCTGTGGGAGGCACGCCGCGGAGTGCGGCTGATGGAGCTGACCGGCTATGACGGCGACCGCAGCTTCCTGGAGGACGCCGAGCGGATGGCGAGGCTGCGCCGGGTCACCAGCGCGTACACGCCCGGATCGCCGCAGACCTGCCGGATGCCCGGCTGCATGTGGGTCTTCGCGTGGATGGTCACGAGGCCGTACAGCGAACTCATGGAGACGGTGGAGGCCACCGTCGAGGGTTGCCGCAGGCACGGCTACGAGTGGGAACTCGCCTTCGTGCTCCAGCTGCGCGGTCGGCTCACCAACGACCGTGCCGACGGCATGGTGCAGTCGGCGCTCGACGCCGACGAGAGCCTGGAGATCTACTCGCGGATCGGCGACTGCTGGGGCATGGCCGACGCCCTCGCCGGCCGCGCCGAAGGACGTTGCACGCGCGGCGAGTTCGCGGAGGCCGCCGCGGACTACCGCCGGGCGATCTCGTGTGCCCGGCAACTGGGTTCGCACGGCCAGATCCCGTTCCTGCTGGCCAGGCTGGGCATGGCGCTGCTCGAGAACGGGGACCCCGCGGACGCCGAGGAGGGCGAGGCGCTGTTGCGGCAGGCCTACGAGGACGCCGAGCACGACGGCCGGGACGAACCCAGATTCGCCACCCTCGAGTACGCCAAGCACCTCGGCCGGAAGGGCGCCGTCGACGAGGCCCGCGAGATCCTGACCGCGGTCGAGAAGAGCGTGCCCGGCGGACTGCCGCGGATGTTCCAAGGCGTCGTGCAGGGCCAACTGGCCTGGCTGGACTGCCTGGAGGGCGAGTACGAGCAGGGACTGGCCAAGGCGGCCGACGCGACGGAGAAGACGCGCGACAAGCTGGCGGAGACGATCGCGCCGGGACTGGTGATGCTTCAGTGCATGACCGCCGCCCGGGCGCTGGCGGGGCTGGGCGACCCGGAGACCGCGGGACGCCTGCTGGGCGCGTACGACGTGCACACCCGGCTGCCGGAGGGGCACCACGCCAACCCGGCGGAGCGGGAGTGGCGGGAGACCGTAGGGGAGGCGGTCCGGGACGCCTTCGCGGAACGCGGCGACGGCGCCCCGGACGCCGGGGCCGGGTACGCGCAGGCCTACGCGGAGGCGTACGCGGAGGGCGGCGGGCTCTCCGTCGACGAGGCCGCCGCTCTGGTACGCCGGGCCCGGCCCAGGACGCCGGCCTGATGCGAACCGGGCCGAACCGGGCGGTGAACCGGGCGGTGAGCCGGGCGCGTTGGGACGCCGCCGGCTCGCCGCGACGGCGGTCCGCCGCCGGACAGCGGCTCGCTCAGGTCTTCCTGCGGAACTTCGCGATCGCCACCGGTGCCGTGACCGCCGTCAGCGCGGCCGACCACACCAGCGTCCACAGCGCCGGGCCGGCGACCGCGCCGTGCCCGAGCATCAGGCCGCGTGCCGCGTCGGCGACATGCGTCAGCGGATTGACGTGCGTGAACGTCTCAAGCCAGCCGGGCATCGTGCTCGTCGGGACGAAGATCGACGAGCCGAACTGAAGCGGCATCAGCACCAGGAACGAGACACCCTGAACGCCCTGCGCGGTGTTCATGCTCAGACCCAGCAGCATGAAGATCCACATCAGTGAGGCGCCGAAGACCGTCGCGAGCCCGACCGAGGCCGCCAGCCCCGCCCAGTGCCCATGGATGTCGAGGCCGACCAGGAAGCCGACGGTCAGCAGCACGGCCATGGCGACCAGCATCCGGCCGATCTCCACCACGACCTTGGCGATCAGCACCGAGGAGCGGCTGATGGGCATGGAACGGAAGCGGTCCATCACGCCCTTGCGGAAGTCCTCGTTGACCCCCGTGCCCACCGCCATGGCGATGTTCATGCTCATCATGGCCATCATGCCGGGCACCAGATAGTTCGTGTACTGGTCGCGGCCACCGCCGGAGCCGCCCCCGATGGCGCCGCCGAAGACGTACACGAACAGGAGGGTGAAGACGATGGGCATCAGCAGGACGTCCATCATCGACTCCGGATCCTGCTTGATCTGGAGGGCGTTGCGCCGGACCAGGGCGCCGACGTGGCGCAGGCCGGACCGGAGGCTCGTACGGGAGTCGCCCTCGGGGTGCGCCGCGGGCCCGGGGACGGGCGCACCGGCGGCGGTGCGGGGAGAGGCTGCGGTGGTCATGCGGCCACCTCCTCGGCCTCGGCCCGGATCTCCTCGCCCTGATGCGTGGCCTTCTGACCCGTGATGGCCAGGAACACCTCGTCCAGGCTGGGCAGATGGGTGGAGATGTCGGCGACGGCGAAGCCTCGCGACCCCAACAGCCCGATGACCGCCGTCAGTTGCTCGTCGCTGAGGATGGGCACGCTCACGACGCCCGTCCGTCCGTCCGCGGTGGCGCCGCCGACTCCGTCGAGACCGGCCTGCGCGAGCGCCTCGGCGACGGCCGCGGCCTCGCCCGGGTCGACCGGCCGTATCTCCAGGGTCCGGCCGCCGACCTTGGCCTTCAGCTCGGGCACGCGGCCCTCGGCCACG
The DNA here is from genome assembly GCF_012726265.1 of Streptomyces sp. HNM0575. Lineage (GTDB taxonomy): Bacteria > Actinomycetota > Actinomycetes > Streptomycetales > Streptomycetaceae > Streptomyces. Next base: position 858,811 of record NZ_JAASAG010000001.1, read on the forward strand.
ATCCTTCCGCGGTCCATGACGGTCAGCTCCTCGGCGAGCTGCTCGGCCTCCTCCATGTACTGCGTGGTGAGGAGCACGGTGTTGCCCTCCGCGACGATGCTCCGCACCTCCGCCCACACCTCCTTGCGGGTGCGCGGATCGAGACCGGTCGTCGGCTCGTCCAGGAACAGCACACGCGGGTGCCCGATCATGGACGCGGCCAGGTCGAGACGCCTGCGCATCCCGCCGCTGTACTTTCCGGCCGCGCGCTTGGCGGCCTCCGAGAGCGAGAACCGCTCAAGCAGCTCGTCCGCCCGCTGACGTGCGCGGGCGCGCGGCAGATCGAGCAGCCGCCCGATCATGTAGAGGTTCTCCCAGCCGGAGAGCTTCTCGTCGACGGAGGCGTACTGCCCCGTCAGCCCGACCGCGCCGCGCAGCCTGCGCGGCTGGCGGACCACGTCGTACCCGGCCACCGTCGCGCGGCCCGCGTCCGGCAGCAGCAGCGTGGAGAGGATGCGTACGAGCGTGGTCTTGCCCGCGCCGTTCGGCCCGAGCACTCCCATCACGGTGCCCTCGTGCACGTCCAGATCGATGCCGTCGACTGCTCTGGTTTCCCCGAAGTGCTTCACCAGTCCGCGGACTTCGACGGCGTGGGTGCCGCGTCTGGTGGCGTTGTCCTGCGTCATGCGTCACAAGATGCCACCAGGCACCGACAAACGGCCGACAGCCCGCCTATACGGGCACAGGGCGGACGGGCCGCGCGGCGGGGCGGATGCCGGAGCCGGACCGGATGCCGGAGCGGGGTGCCGGAGCCGGACCGGATGCCGGTGGGCGGCCGGCCGCCGGTCGTCCACCAGCCGCCGGCCGCCCGTTATCCGTCATCCGTTATCTGTCAGGTGTCAGGTGTCAGGTGTCACCGGCCATCGGTCATTGGCCATCTGCCACCTGTCATCTGTCAGGCGTCACCTGTCATCGGCCATCGGCCATCCGTCACCTGTCAACTGTCAACTGTCAGGCGAAGCTGTGCCGTTCCTCCGGGAAGCCGCCCGTGATCACGTCCTCCGCGAACGCCTTCGCGGCGTCGCCGAGCGTCTCGCGCAGCTGCGCGTACTGCTTGACGAAGCTCGGCATGCGCCCCGCCGTCATCCCCGCCATGTCCGTCCACACCAGCACCTGCGCGTCGGTGTCCGCTCCGGCGCCGATGCCGACGGTGGGGATGTGCAGCGAGCGCGTGACCTCGGCGGCCAGCTCCGCGGGCACCGCCTCCAGCACGACCGCGAACGCCCCTGCGTCCTGAACGGACTTGGCGTCCCGCAGCAGTTGCTGTGCCGCCTCCTCGCCGCGGCCCTGCACCCGGTAGCCCATCGCGTGCACCGACTGAGGGGTGAGCCCGACATGGGCCATGACCGGGATGCCCGACTGCACCATCAGCTCGATCTGGTGCGCCGAGCGCTCGCCGCCTTCCAGCTTCACCGCGCCCGCCCCGGCCTCCTTCACCAGCCGGGTGGCGCTGCGCAGTGCCTGCACGGGCCCTTCCTGATACGTGCCGAAGGGGAGGTCCGCGACGATCAGGGCGCGCTTGGTGCCCCGTACGACCGCGGCCGCGAGCATGGTCATCTCGTCCAGGGTGACCGGCACGGTGGTCTCGTAGCCGAGGTGGCAGTTGCCCATGGAGTCGCCGACGAGCATGACGGGGATGCCCGCCTCGTCGAAGACGGAGGCCGTCATCGCGTCGTAGGCGGTGAGCATCGGCCAGCGCTCACCCCGCTCCTTGGCGGCTCCTAGATCGCGGACGGTGACGCGTCGGTTGCGTACACCGCCGTAGAGGGCCCCGGGCTGCTTTCCGGAGGGCCCGTCCTGTTTCTGCGCAGCATCAGACATGGCTGAACGCTCCTGTGTGTTCGTCGTCTCGAGGCGCCCTGACGGCGTCCCCGGATACGTCCCCATGGCTTCGCATGGGGAGACCCCTCCATGCTGGCACGGTGCCGGTGGTCTGAGGAAGGGAGACGACGGGCCCGGAGGTCCGGGGCCCGGGCCTCCGGCGCGGGTACGGGCGGCCGGGGGTCCAGGGGCCGCCTGGCGGGGCCCGTCCCTGCCATTTCGATACGAGACGGCCTCGTATCGGAAATGGGGTAGGCTGCGGCTCATGAGTTCTTCCGTGTCCGAAACCGTGCACCGGCGGCGCTGGGTGATCCTGGGCGTTCTGATGCTCAGCCTGCTGATCGTCGTGCTGGACAACTCGATCCTGAACGTGGCGATGAAGACCATCGCCCAGCCCGCGCCGACCGGACTCGGCGCCGCGCAGAGCGAGTTGGAGTGGTCGATCAACTCCTACACGCTCGTCTTCGCCGGACTCCTGTTCACCGCGGGCCTGCTGGGCGACCGGCTCGGGCGCAGGCGCGTGCTCCTCTTCGGCCTCGTCGTCTTCGGACTGGGCTCCGTCTTCGCGGCGCTCGCCACGTCGCCGGGCCAACTCATCGCCTTCCGGGCCGTGATGGGCCTGGGCGGCGCCTTCGTCATGCCGTCGACGCTGGCGATCCTGATGAACGTCTTCGAACGGGACGAGCAGCCCAAGGCCATCGGCATCTGGGCGGGCGGCGTCGGCCTCGGCATAGCCATCGGCCCGATCACCGGCGGCGCGCTCCTGGAGCACTTCTGGTGGGGCTCGGTCTTCCTGGTGAACGTCCCGATCGTGCTCGTGGCGCTGGCCGCGATGGTGCTGCTCGTGCCCGACTCCCGCGACCCGGCCCCCGGGCGGCTGGACCCGCTGGGCGTGCTGCTGTCCGTCGCCGGTCTGGTGCTGCTGGTCTACGGGATCATCAAGGGCGGACAGCTCGCGGACTTCACCGACCCCGAGGTGCTGCTGACCGGGGGCGGAGGCGTGGCCGTGCTGGCCTGCTTCGTGATCCACGAGCGGCGCAGCGACCATCCCGCCATCGACGTCACGTACTTCAAGAACCCCGCGTTCTCCGCGGCCGTCGCCGCGATCGCCCTGGTCTTCTTCGCGCTGATGGGCGTGACCTTCTTCGCCGTGTTCTACATGCAGAGCGTGCGCGGCTTCTCCGCGCTGGAGGCGGGGCTGCTGATGGTGCCGCTCGCGCTCGCGCAGCTGATCTTCGCGCCGCGTGCGCGGCTGGTCGTCGACCGGTTCGGCGCGAAGGCGGTATGCGCGGCGGGAATGGTGCTGGTGGGCGCGGGGATGGCGGCGTTCCTGCTCTTCGGCCGTACGACGCCGATCTGGACGCTGGAGATCGTCTTCTTCGTGCAGGGCACGGCGATGGCGCACATCATGCCGCCCGCCACCGTGTCGATCATGCAGTCGCTGCCCCGTGAGAAGGCGGGCTCCGGCTCCGCGGTCAACAACACCTTCCGGCAGGTCGGCGGGGCCATGGGCGTGGCCGTCCTCGGCTCGCTGCTCTCCGCGCGCTACCGGGAGGGCGTCGAGGGCAGGCTGGCGCAGCTGCCGCTGCCCGAGGGCGCGCGGCACGCCGCGGGGGAGTCGATCGAGGCGACCCTCGGGCTGGCGGCCCGACTCGGGCCCGCGGGACGGCAGTTGGTGGGCCCCGCCAAGGACGCCTTCATCGACGCGATGCATGTCACCGTGCTCGGCTCGGCGGCGGTCGCGCTGCTGGGGGCGGTGGTGGTGGGCGTATGGCTGCCCGGCAAGGCGAAGACGGGCGCGGGGCCGGCGGGTCCGCCGGAGCAGGACGTCGTGAAACCGCCCGTGGGGGCCGGTCGTTGACCGGAGACCGGGGTCGTGGGACGGAGGCGTCCTGGCGGCATCCGGACCGTACGGATCCGGACGTACGGGCCGGGGCGTACGGGATCCGCTCGTACGGGATCCGGCCGTACGGACCGGGGGCGTACGGGATCCGGCCGAGCGGACCGGGGGCGTACGGGATCCGGCCGAGCGGACCGGGGGCGTACGGGATCCGGCCGAGCGGACCGGGGGCGTACGGGATCCGCTCGTACGGGATCCGCTCGTACGGGCCGCGGGTGAGCGGAATCCGGCCGGGGGCGATCCGGCCGAGCGGGATCCGGCCCCGGGCGGCCGGGCGCCGGGGTTCGCGCGGGTGCCGCGCGTCCGCCGAAGCAGGGCCGGAAGCACGGGGGAGCCGAAGGGAGGACCGTGACAGAATCGGGCGGCCCGCGGGGCGCCGCGGAGCGGGCCGGTACTCCGCCTCGGACTCCGACACGGCCTGTCGCGGCGGCAGTTGGGCCCTTCCGGCCCGCGCGGCCCGAGGCCGAGTTCGCGTGGCCCGAGGCCACGGGAGTCACCACGGGCGTAACCACGGGCGGCCGGTCCCGTGCCCCGGCGCGGCCCCTGACCGGGCCCCCGGAACCGCGGCCCCCGACCCGGGCCGCCGACCCTGCGGCACGCCCCACGAGGGCGGCCCGCGAAGGAGGAGCGCCAGGATGAACCCGAGGCCGGCGGAGCCCGAGGACGCGGTATCGCCCGCGCGGCGCGGCCGCCCGCGCAGCGAGGCCGTGGAGCAGGCCATCATCGAGGGGGCGCTCCGCCTGCTCGAAGAGGGCACGTCCATCGACGCCCTCTCGGTGGAGCGGGTCGCGCGCGTCGCGGGCGTCGGCAAGGCGACCGTCTACCGCCGCTGGCCCGGCGGCAAGGACGAGATGCTGCTCGCGGTGGTCAAGGCGCTGGAGGAGCCGCCGGCCGAGCCGTCCGGGGAGTCCGTGCGGGACGACCTCGTCACGCTCCTGGAGTGGCACAGGCGGGTGGGCATGGCCAAGCGCCAGTCGGCCGTGCTGCGGACCATGACGAGCCATGTGAAGAGCCACCCGGAGCTGTGGCGGCAGTACCACGACAACGTGATCAAGGCCCGCCGGGAGATGCTGCACTGCGTGCTGCGGCGCGGTGTCGCCGGCGGCGAACTCCGCGGCGATCTCGATGTGGAGCTGCTGGGCGAGCTGTTCACCGGACCGATGCTCGTCCGCACCGTGCTGCACGAGGACAAGGACCTGCCGCCGGGCCTTCCGGAGCAGATCGTCGACTCCGTGCTCGACGGGGTGCGCGCCCGCGGCTGAGCCCCGTCCGCGCCGCCGCCCGTGTGCGTCTTCCGTCACAGCCGCCCGCCGGCCGGCGCAGCCAGGAACCTCACCTGCCTGGGTGTTCGTCCTGCTCGACACATGGGAACCCCCCAAGACACCCGGGCGGTAAGGGTGGTTGTGCGGGACATTCGTCGTACGGAAAGTCCCCGTTCCGGATCACCTATCGTTCGACAAGCACCAGCGAGGCGAGTGAGGACAGCCGATGGCACGCGCGTACATGTCGGAAGCCGCGAAGACTTCGGGCGAGTGGCACGGGGCCGGATCCCGCACTCGCCGGGAAGGCGGTCGCGTGCCCCGGATGTTCGCGGGCTGGGGCGGACCCGGCGCGTGGCGGCGCGGCTGGTTCCTCGCCCTGCTGGCGGTGCTGCTGGGGCTCGCGCTGTTCTGGCACTCCGAGATCCCCAACGCCGTGGGCAACCTCGGCTCGCTGTGGGAGACCTTCCTGCCGTGGGGCGGCGTGCTCGTTCCCGTGCTGGCGCTGCTGGCGCTGCTGCGCCGGTCCGTGCTGACGCTGGTGGCGCTGCTGCTGCCGGTCCTGGTGTGGCTCAACCTCTTCGGCAGCCAGCTGACCAGCAAGTCCGGCACGGGCGGCGATCTGACCGTCGTCACGCACAACGTCAACGCCGAGAACCCCGACCCGGCGCGCACCGCACGTGAACTCTCCGGCTCCGGCGCGGACATCGTCGCCCTGGAGGAGGTCGCGGGCGGGCAGGCCGCGAGCTACGACAAGGGCCTGGCGGCGGCGTACCCGCACCACAAGCGGGTCGGCACGGTCGGCGTGTGGAGCAAGTACCCGATGCGGGACATGGGGACCGTCGACATCAAGATGGGCTGGCCGCGGGCGATGCGCGCCACGGTCGCCACACCGAAGGGCGACGTGGCGGTGTACGCGGCCCATCTTCCGTCCGTACGCCTCCAGTTCGCGTCGGGCTTCACGGCGGGCCAGCGGGACGACAGCGCGCAGGCGCTGGGCAGGGCCATAGAGCAGGACCGTACGGAGAAGAAGGTGCTGCTCGGCGACCTCAACGGCACCATGAACGACCGCGCGCTCGCGCCCGTCACCTCCCAGATGCGCTCCACGCAGGGCGCCGCCGGGGACGGCCCCGGGTTCAGCTGGCCCGCGTCGTTCCCGACGACCCGCATCGACCAGATCATGGTCAAGGGCATGGAGCCGGTCTCGTCGTGGTCCCTGCCGTCGACGGGCAGCGACCACTTGCCGGTGGCGGCGCGCATCGACTTCTGAGGCCGCCCGTGAGTACGTGAACGGGGCCCGGGCGCCCGGGTGTCGGGGCTGCGGCCCGGGTGTCGGGGCTGCGCCCGAGGCACGGGAGGCCCCCGGGGTCGCCGTTCCCGGCGTTCGGAACTCTTCGCCGGCACGGCGGTCCGCCGCGGTCCGCCGTGCTCCGTGGCGCGAATCACGCCGCTTTCGACGGCCTGTTGCCGTCCTGAAACACGGATGTCGTCCGCGGCGGTCCGGCGTCTGAGAGACTTTGTTCAGTCCGAGAACATAAGAAGCCGTGTCAGTGCGCCGAACGCCTCAGCAGGGCCACCACCGCGCACGCCGAGCACGCACCTCCCCTGAACCTCTTGCCGACGCCTTGATCGACCCTGCGGTCGACCCTGCCCTGAAAGGTTTCCCGCCCATGCCTCTGGCCTTGCTCGCCCTGGCGATCAGCGCCTTCGGAATAGGCACCACCGAGTTCGTGATGATGGGTCTGCTGCCCGACGTCGCGGCCGACATGGGGACGTCCGTGCCCACCGCCGGATACCTCGTCTCCGCGTACGCCATCGGCGTCGTCATCGGCGCACCCCTGCTCACCGCCGTCGGCGCCCGCACACCGCGCAAGCGGATGCTGGTGCTGCTCATGGGCCTGTTCACGGTCGGCAATCTCGCTTCCGCGCTCGCGCCCGGCTACGGCTGGCTGCTCGCGGGGCGTGTGCTGTCCGGACTGCCGCACGGAGCGTTCTTCGGAGTCGGCGCCGTCGTCGCCGCACGCCTGGTGACGGAGGACCGCCGGGCCCGCGCCGTCGCCACGATGTTCCTCGGGCTGACCGTCGCCAACATCGTCGGCGTGCCCGCCGGAACCGCCATCGGCCAGGCACTCGGCTGGCGCGCCACCTTCCTCCTCGTCGGCGCCATCGGCGTGATCGCCATGGCGAGCCTCGCGGCGCTCGTTCCGCACCTGCCGGTGGAGCACCAGCGCGGAGTCGGCCACGAGGTCCGCGCGCTCGGCCACCGCCAGGTCGTACTCGGGCTGCTCACCGCGGTGTTCGGCTTCGGCGGCGTCTTCGCCGTCTACAGCTACCTGGCCTCGATCATGACGAAGGTCACCGGTCTCGCCGAGTCGTCCCTGACGATCGTGCTGGCGCTGTTCGGCATCGGCATGACGCTGGGCGCACTGGTGGCGGGGCCGCTCACCGACCGCGCGCTGCGGCCCACCCTCTACGGAGGGCTCGGCTCGCTCGCCGCCGCGATGCTCGTCTTCCACGCCGTCGTCGACATCAAGTGGGCGGCGATGACGATGGTCGTGGTGCTCGGCGGACTCGGCTTCATGACGACCACGCCGCTCCAGATGCTGATCATGCAGAAGGCCCGGCACGCGCCGACGCTGGCCTCCGCGGGCAACCAGTCCGCGTTCAACCTGGCCAACGCGGGCGGCGCCTGGCTCGGCGGCGTCGCCGTCGCGGCGGGCTGGGGCTGGCGCTCGCCCATGCTCGTGGGCGTGGTGCTGGCACTCGCCGGGCTCGGCATCGCGCTGCTGGCCGGTGCGCTGGATCGCGGTACGCCGTCGCGCTCGCGGATCGTCGCCCGCGGCGTGCCCCGGCTGCGCCGGGCGCGGGCCGCGGAGAGCGTCTCCGGGTGACGGGCCGCGGGGCGGTGGCGCGCTCTGCGCTCCGCTCCGCGCCTCGTACGCGCATCGCGTACTGGTATCCCGTACTCGTGCTCACGGGCCCGCGCTCCGGCGCGGGCCCGCGAACGTCGGGACACCGGCGGCGAGCCGCGGCCACGACGGGCCTCCGCGGCCGCGCGATGCGCGATGCGCGATGCGCGATGCCGTGACCGGGCGGGGGTCGTCCCGGCGCCCGCCCGCACCGTCGGGACGCGGGTGGCGAGCCGCGGCTGCGACGGGCTTTCGCAGCCGCACGATGTCGTGGCCGGGAGGGGCGCCCGTCCCGGCTTCACCGGTTCCGTCCCGGAGCCCGCTCCGGCTACGCCGGTTCCCGTCCCGGCCACACCGCTTCCGTCCCGGAGTCCGTTCCGGCTGCGCCGGTTCCCGTTTCGGGTGCCCGGGCGGCAAGGCCGCCCCCGCTGCACCGGCTAACGGCCGTTCTCCCGCCAGCGGTTGGTGATCGGCAGCCTGCGGTCCTTGCCGAAGCCCTTGGCGGAGATCTTCGTGCCCGGCGGATACTGGCGGCGCTTGTACTCCGCGGCGTCCGTCATGCGCAGCACGCGGCCGACGACCTCCGGGTCGAAGCCGCGCTCGACGATGCCCTCGCGGCCGACGTCCCCGTCCACGTACAGCTTCAGGATGCGGTCCAGTACGCCGTAGTCGGGGAGGGAGTCGGTGTCGACCTGCCCGGGGCGCAGCTCCGCGCTCGGCGGCTTGGCGATGCTGTTCTCCGGGATGGGCGGCGTCTTGCCGCGCTCCTCCGCGGCGCGGTTGCGCCACTTCGCGAGGCGGAAGACGTTGGTCTTGTAGACGTCCTTGATGGGTCCGTACGCGCCGACCGAGTCGCCGTAGAGCGTCGAATAGCCGCACGCCAGCTCGGACTTGTTGCCCGGCGCGAGCACGATGTGGCCCTCCTGGTTGGAGATGCCCATCAGCGTGACGCCGCGCAGCCGGGACTGGAGGTTCTCCTCGGCGACGCCCGTGAGCTCCAGGCCGTCGAGGAAGGCGTCGAACATCGGCCCGATCGGCACGCTGCGGTAGTCGAGGCCCGTGCGGTGCGCCAGCTCGGCCGCGTCGTCGCGGGAGTGCTGCGAGGAGTAGCGCGAGGGCATCGAGACGGCGTGCACGTTGGAGGGCCCCAGCGCGTCGCAGGCGATCGAGGCGACGAGCGCCGAGTCGATCCCGCCGGAGAGGCCGATCAGCACGGAGCGGAAGCCGTTCTTCGAGACGTAGGCGCGCAGGCCCGTGACGAGCGCCGTGTAGATCTCCTCGTCGTCCTCCATGCGCGGGGCCTCGCTGCCGTGGGCGTCCGGCTCGTAGGGCGCCACAGGCGTCTCGGAGAGCACCACGTGCTCCACGCTCAGCCCGTCGTCGACCGATCCCGAGGGCGGCTTCGCCGCGGCGGCCGGCAGCTCCAGGTCGAGCACCACGCAGCACTCCTCGAACTGCGGTGCGCGCGCGACGACTTCGCCGTCCGGGCCGACGACGATCGAGTCGCCGTCGAAGACCAGCTCGTCCTGGCCGCCCATCATCGCGAGATACGCGGTGGTGCAGCCGGCCTCCTGGGCGCGCTTGCGCACGAGTTCGAGCCTCGTGTCGTCCTTGTCGCGCTCGTACGGCGAGGCGTTGACGGACAGCAGCAGTCCGGCGCCGGCGGTGCGCGTCGCGGGCACCCGGCCGCCGTTCTGCCACAGGTCCTCGCAGATGGCGAGCGCGACGTCGACGCCGTGCACCCGCACCACCGGAAGCGTCTGGCCCGGCACGAAGTAGCGGAACTCGTCGAAGACGCCGTAGTTGGGCAGATGGTGCTTGGCGAAGGTCAGCGCCACCTCGCCCCCGTGCAGTACGGCCGCGGCGTTCTGCGGGGCGCCCGCGGGGCTGCCGAGGGCGGCCCGCGCGTGCTCGGCGTGGTCGAGATAGCCGACGACGACCGGGACTTCGCCCAGGCCCTCGTCGGAGAGCCGGCGGGCGAGCGAGCGCAGCGCGGCGCGGCTGGCGTGCACGAACGAGCCGCGAAGCGCCAGGTCCTCCACGGGATAGCCGGTCAGCATCATCTCGGGGAACGCCACGAGATGCGCTCCCCGCCCGGCCGAGTGGCGGGTCCACCGCAGGACCGCTTCGGCGTTGGCTTCGAGGTCGCCGACGGTCGAGTCGATCTGATTCAGGGCGAGGCGTAGTTGAGGCACGCGGTCAACTGTAATCGTCTCTCTGACACGATGCGGCGGGGTGTGCCCAGTGGGAGGTCACGGCCGCGGAACCGGCAGTTCCGGGCGGTTTGTGATGTTGTCCATCACAAGGTGTTCACGCTAACTTCACAACCGTATCCAGCATGTGGCTACCCCTACGCGAGGGTATCCGCAGGATTTCGATACCTGGTGTACTGGATTCGGTGCCCGCCTGGCGGGCATCGGTCAGTGACGTGAACTCGCCACCGCACAGGGGGATCGACATGCTGGAATCGCTCGGGCTCGAACCGGTTCAGCAGCAGGCGTACGAAGCGCTCGTCGACGGGGCGGTCACCGTCGCGGAGCTGCGCACGGCGCTGGGCCTGAGCGCCGCGAGAGTACGCGAAACCCTCGACGCGCTGGAGAAGTTGGGCCTGGTCGGCCGCTACCCGGGGGAGCGGCGCGGCGAGCAGCGGTTCCTGCCCGTGGCACCCGAGGCCGCCTTCGAGTCGCTGCTGCTGGCCCGCGAGGAGGCCATCCACCGCACCCGCCGCCACATCCAGCTCCTGGCCACCCGCTTCCGCGCCAACGCCGCCGCCCGCGACCCCGTCGACCTGGTCGAGATCGTCACGGGGCGGGCCGCCGTGATCCAGCAGGTCGACCAGCTCCAGCACAGCGCCACCAGCGAGATACGCGGCATCGACCGGCCGCCGTACGCCAACAGCGACCCGGACCGGCTCGATCCGAAGACCGGCATGATGCCCGTGCAGGCCAAGACGATGCGGCGCGGCATCAGTTACCGCGTCATCTACGACACCCACGGCCTGGAGACCTTTCACCGGATCAACACCGACATCGAGGCCTGTGCCGAACTGGGCGAGGACGCAAGGGTGATGGCCGACACCCCCACGAAGCTGCTGGTCGCGGACGACCGGGTGGCCCTGCTGCCGCTGCGTTCCGCGCCGCACGAGATGGCCAGCAGCGTGGTGGTGCACCCGTCGGGTCTGCTGGACGCGCTCTGCGAGTTCTTCGAGGTGCTGTGGGCGCGTGCGCTGCCGCTCTCCGCCTATCTCGCCGGCCGCCCGAACGGGGCGGGCGACGCCCCGACACCGGACGAGGCCCGGCTGCTGGCGCTGCTGACGACGGGGCTGACCGACCAGGTCATGGCGCGCCAACTCGGCGTCAGCTACCGCACGTTCCAGCGCAGGCTGAGCGGTCTGATGGAGCGGCTGGGCGCCGGTACGCGCTTCCAGCTCGGAATGCGCGCGGCCAGCCTCGGCTGGGTCTCGCAGCCGGCCGAGGGCGCCGTGCGGATCGGGCCGGGGCCGGGCGCCGGAGAGACCGCCTGAGGGGGTTCCGCGGGTGCGGGAGAGGCCCGTCGAAGGGCCCTCGGAGAGGCCCGCGAAGGGGTGTCCGACCCGCGAAGTACGCCCCACAAGAGGGCGATTGGCACACTCACCGGTAACTCTTGTTCTCCGCTGCGGCCGTGTGCGAACTTCAATGCGTGACGTCGCCGGGCAGGACGGCTCACGACGACCACACGGCCGTGCGCCACCCGCGGCGCTCCGGCCAGCAACACCCAGCCGCGGTCCGGTATCCCCCACTGCCGGACCGCGGCTTCCATCTTTCCCGGAGCCCTACGCCCGTCCCGGCGCCCTACGCCCGTCCCGGCGCCCTACGCCCGTCTCGGGCCCGCCTCCGGCGCGGGTCCTCGGTGCGGCCCTCCGGGCGCCCGTCCGGGTCGCCGGTCCGGCCCCCGGGTGCGGCCCCTCCGGGCCCCGGCGCGGCCCCCTCTCCGCCCGCTCACTCCCCGTCCCGCCGCCCGCTGCGCGGCCCCCGTTCCCGGCTCGCCCCGCCGCACCCCTCCCGTGGTCTACTGGGAGCGGCGTGAGGAGACGGAGCGCGCAGGCAACGCTTCGGAAACCTTGTGGTGGGACGCTCACCCGGTCCGTCCCGTATCCGGGCGCGGGGGGAGTCCACCGGGTGCGAGCGGCCACCCCGACCAGCGAGGATGGGTGACTATGGATAAGCAGCAGGAATTCGTGCTCCGTACGCTCGAGGAGCGCGACATCCGGTTCGTACGGCTGTGGTTCACCGACGTCCTCGGCTTTCTCAAGTCCGTCGCCGTCGCGCCCGCCGAGCTGGAGCAGGCCTTCGACGAGGGCATGGGCTTCGACGGTTCCGCGATCGAGGGCTTCGCCCGCGTCTACGAGTCGGACATGATCGCCAAGCCGGACCCCGGCACCTTCCAGATACTGCCGTGGCGCGCAGAGGCGCCCGGCACCGCCCGGATGTTCTGCGACATCCTCATGCCGGACGGATCACCGTCCTACGCCGATCCGCGCTACGTGCTCAAGCGCAGCCTCGCCAGGGCCTCCGATCTGGGCTTCACCTTCTACACCCACCCCGAGATCGAGTTCTTCCTGCTCAAGGACCGGCCCGTGGACGGCACCCGGCCCGTGCCCGCGGACTCCTCCGGCTACTTCGACCACACACCGCAGCACGTCGGCATGGACTTCCGGCGGCAGGCGATCACGATGCTGGAGTCGATGGGGATCTCGGTGGAGTTCTCCCACCACGAGGGCGCCCCCGGCCAGCAGGAGATCGACCTGCGCTACGCCGACGCGCTGTCCACCGCGGACAACATCATGACGTTCCGGCTGGTGATGAAGCAGGTGGCACTGGAGCAGGGCGTGCAGGCCACGTTCATGCCCAAGCCGTTCTCCGAGCACCCCGGCTCCGGGATGCACACCCACCTGTCGCTGTTCGAGGGCGACCGCAACGCCTTCTACGAATCGGGCTCCGAGTACCAGCTCTCCAAGGTCGGCCGCTCCTTCATCGCGGGCCTGCTCACTCACGCGGGCGACATCTCCGCCGTCACCAACCAGTGGGTCAACTCCTACAAGCGCATCTGGGGCGGCGCGAACCGCACCGCGGGCGAGGGCGGCGAGTCCCCGTCGTACATCTGCTGGGGCCACAACAACCGGAGCGCGCTGATCCGCGTGCCGATGTACAAGCCGGGGAAGATGGGCTCCACCCGCATCGAGGTGCGCTCCCTCGACTCCGGCGCCAACCCCTACCTCGCGTACGCGACCCTGCTGGCCGCCGGGCTCAAGGGCATCGAGGAGGGCTACGAGCTGCCGCCGGGCGCCGACGACGACGTGTGGGCGCTCTCCGACGCCGAGCGCCGGGCCATGGGCATCGAGCCGCTGCCGCAGAACCTGGGCGAGGCGATCACGCTGATGGAGCGCAGCGAACTCGTCGCGGAGACGCTCGGTGAGCACGTGTACGACTTCTTCCTGCGGAACAAGAAGCAGGAGTGGGAGGAGTACCGCAGCGAGGTCACCGCCTTCGAGCTGCGCAAGAGCCTGCCGGTGCTCTGACGCCGCGGCGGCCCCCGCCGTGGGGCCGCGGCGACGGGCCGGGCACGGGCCGCAGCCGGGTTGCGCCGGCACCCGTGCGTGCCCGTGGCCGGACGCCGGGAGACCCGGAGGGCGAGACGACGGAGGACGGTCAGGTGCAGGGCGGCGGGCGCCGGGACAGCCGGTACGGACAACTCATCAGGCGCGGCTTCACCGAACCCGCCGCTGCCGAGGAGCTGCTCGCCGCCCCCGGCCTGGAGGAGGTGCGCTCCGACACCGGGCTGCTCGACGCCTTCGCCGCCACCGCCGACCCCGACCTCGCGCTGCGCGGGCTCGTACGCCTCGTCGAGGCGCAGGAGGACCCGCAGCGACTGGTGGACACCCTGCGCGCCAGCAAGCCGCTGCGGGACCGGCTGCTCGGCGTGCTCGGCGTCTCCGAGGCGCTCGGCGACCACCTGGCCGCCCACCCCGACGACTGGGAGGCCCTCGTGAGGTACGAGGCGGCGGCCGATCTGCATCCGGGCGTCGAGGAGTTCGAGGCGGTCGTCGGCGCCGCGCGCGACCCCGACGAGCTGCGCCACCGCTACCGGCGCAGCCTGCTGTCCGTGGCCGCACGCGACGTGTGCGGCACCAGCGATCTGGCCCGTACCGCTGCGGAGTTGGCGGACCTGGCCACGGCGACGCTGCGCGCCGCGCTCGCCGTCGCCGAGTCGGAGGCGCCCGACGACGCGGCCGCGTGCCGCATCGCCGTCATCGGCATGGGCAAGTGCGGTGGCCGCGAGCTGAACTACGTCTCCGACGTGGACGTCATCTTCGTCGCGGAGCCCGTGGAAGGCACCGAGGAGTCCGCGGCGTTGCAGGCCGCCACGCGGCTCGCCTCCCGCCTGATGCGCATCTGCTCGGACACCACGGTCGAGGGCACCATCTGGCCGGTCGACGCCAACCTCCGCCCCGAGGGCCGCAACGGGCCGCTCGTCCGTACGCTCTACTCCCACCTCGCCTACCTCAACCGCTGGGCCAAGACATGGGAGTTCCAGGCCCTGTTGAAGGCGCGGCCCGTGGCGGGCGACGCGGCGCTGGGCGAGGCGTACACGGAGGCGGTAGCCCCGCTGGTGTGGCAGGCCGCCGAGCGGGAGAACTTCGTCCCCGACGTGCAGCAGATGCGCCGCCGCGTCGTCGCCGCCATCCCCGCAGCGCAGGTCGAACGCGAGCTGAAACTGGGCCCGGGCGGGCTGCGGGACGTCGAATTCGCCGTACAGCTCCTCCAGTTGGTGCACGGGCGCTCCGACGCGTCGCTGCGCAGCCCCACCACGCTCGCGGCGCTGGACGCGCTCGCCGGCGGCGGCTACGTAGGGCGCCAGGACGCCGCCGCGCTGGAGGCCGCCTACCGCTTCCTGCGCACCATGGAGCACCGCATCCAGCTCTACCGGATGCGGCGCACCCATCTGATGCCCGAGGACGAGGCCGACCAGCGGCGCCTGGGCCGCTCCCTCGGCTACCGCAGCGAGCCCGTCACCGAGCTGCACCGCGTGTGGCGGCGGCACGCCGCGGCCGTACGGCGCCTGCACGAGAAGCTCTTCTACCGGCCGCTGCTGGACGCCGTCGCCCAGCTGGAGATCGGCGAGGCGAGGCTCTCGCCGAGCGCCGCCCGGCAGCGGCTGGAGGCGCTCGGCTACGCCGACCCGGCCGGGGCGCTGCGCCACCTGGAGGCGCTTGCCAGCGGCGTCAGCCGCAAGTCCGCCATCCAGCGCACCCTGCTGCCGGTGCTGCTCGGCTGGTTCGCGGACTCCGCCGACCCCGACGCGGGCCTCCTCGGCTTCCGCAAGGTCTCCGACGCGCTGGGCAACACCCCCTGGTACCTGCGGCTGCTGCGCGACGAGGGCGCCGCCGCGGAGAACCTCGCGCGGGTGCTCTCCGCCGGGCGCTTCGCCCCCGACCTGCTGCTGCGGGCGCCCGAAGCGGTCGCGCTGCTCGGCGACGAGAACGGGCTGCTGCCGCGCTCGCGCGAGGCGCTGACACAGGAGGTGCTGGCCGCCGTCGGCCGCGCCGGCGACGCGGAGTCGGCGGTGGCGGTGGCGCGCGGGGTGCGCCGCCGCGAGCTGTTCCGTACGGCGGCGGGCGACCTGATCGGCGCGTACGGCACCGAGGACCTGCCCGCGGAGGAGCCCGCGCAGGCGGTCGACCGCATCGGCACCGCGCTCACCGACCTCAACGCCGCCACCCTCGCGGGCGCGCTGCGCGCCGCCGTGCGCAGCGGGTGGGGCGACGAACTGCCCACGCGCTTCACGGTGATCGGCATGGGCCGCTTCGGCGGTGCCGAACTCAGCTACGGCTCCGACGCCGACGTCCTCTTCGTGCACGAGGCACGCGAGGGCGTGAGCGAGGAGGAGGCGGGCAAGGCGGCGTTGGCGGTCGCGACCGAGCTGCGCCGGCTGCTGCAACTGCCCACCACCGACCCGCCGCTCGTCGTCGACGCGGATCTGCGCCCCGAGGGCAAGTCGGGCCCGCTGGTGCGCTCGCTCGACTCGTACGCCACGTACTACCGGCGCTGGGGCTCGCCCTGGGAGAGCCAGGCGCTGCTGCGTGCCGCGCCCGTCGCGGGCGACGAGGAACTCGGCCGCCGCTTCACCGAACTCATCGGTCCGCTGCGGTATCCCGCGGACGGGCTGAGCGAGGAGTCGCTGCGCGAGATCCGCCGGCTGAAGGCCCGCATGGAGGCCGAGCGGATGCCGCGCGGCGCGGACTCCACCACGCACGCCAAGATGGGCCGCGGCGGGCTCGCCGACGTGGAATGGACCGTGCAGCTCCTCCAGTTGCGGCACGCCGCGTCGGTGCCGGGGCTGCGCACGACGCGTACGCGGGTGGCGCTGGCCGCCGCCCTGGAGGCCGGCCTGATCGGCGAGGAGGACGCCGGCATCCTGGACGACGCGTGGCTGCTGGCCACCCGCGTGCGCAACGCGGTGATGCTGGTGCGCGGCAGGGCGGGTGACACGTTTCCTTCCGAGGCACGGGAGTTGGGCGCCGTCGGGCGCTATCTCGGATACGAGTCCGCCGGTCCGGGCCCGCGCCCGACGGAGGCCGGCGGCAGCGGCGAGATGCTGGACGACTACCGGCGTGTGACGCGCCGGGCCCGCGCCGTCGCGGAACGGCTCTTCTACGAGGGCTGATACGCGGGCCGGTGCGGGCGCCGGCGCGAGGGCCGCTGATACGTGGGCTGCTGTTGCGAGGGCCGGTGCGCGGCTCCGGTATGCGGCCTGTCGAACGGAAGCTGACGCGCCCTCAGCAGTGCCGTGTGAGCCGCCCGTTGCGCCCGCCCGCCGCTACGCCCGCGCGGGCGTAGCGGCCAGTTTCGGCAACCGGTACGCGATCCGCCCGTACCAGCCGAAGGAGAGCGCGAAGCCGAAGCCGAGGCAGAGCACCCCGCCCACCGCGTCGAGCCAGAAGTGGTTGGCGGTGCACACGATCACCGTCAGCGTGAGCAAGGGATAGAGCGCCCCCAGCACCCGCGCCCACAGCGGCTTCGCGAGCGCCGCGACGGTGATGCCGCACCACACCGACCAGCCGATGTGCATCGAGGGCATCGCGGCGTACTGGTTGGACATGTCGGCGAGGTTGCCGGACGCCATGGAGCCCCAAGTCTGGTGCACCTGCACGGTGTCGACGAACTGGTCGCCGCGCATCAGCCGCGGCGGCGCCAGCGGAAAGAGGTAGTACCCCAGCAGCGCGATGGCGGTGGTGGCGAAGACGACGAGGCGCGTCGCGGCGTAGCGGCCCGGGTGGGAGCAGTAGAGCCAGACCAGCACCAGCACCGTGACGACGAAGTGCAGCGTCGCGTAGTAGTAGTTCATCGTGAGGATGAGCCAGGTGACGCCGTCGGCCGCGCGGTTGACGGAGTCCTCGACGGCGATGCCGAGCAGATGCTCCGCGTGCCAGACGCGGTCGGCGTTGTCGAGGGCCTGGAGGCGCTGCTCCGGCACGGCGTTGCGGATGGAGGAGTAGACGGCGTAGAAGACCAGGACGAGGACGATCTCGAAGAGGATGGTGGGCCGCCGTGCCGCGCGCGGTCGCCTCGCCGCTCTGCCTCTGTCGCTCTCTCCGGCGGGCTCCGCTCCGTCCGCTTTGCGACCGCCGGTCCCACGGTCGTCGGTCTGCGGTTCCGCTGCCGTTTTGTCTGCCTGTTCGGCCCTCGTCGTCGATGCCCCCATGAGGGGACAGTGTGCCAGAAGCGGACAACCCGTCGATCATCCTGCGGTCGGGTATCCGGCCTCTTCCGTCCTCCCTGCGACCGAGGGGACCGACGCGGGTACGGACGCCGTGGAACCCCGTACGACCAGCTCGGGAAGGAAGACGAACTCGCTGTGCGGAGCGGGCGTGCCGCCGATCTCCTCCAGCAGCGCGCGGACCGCCGCCTGCCCCATGGCGGGCACCGGCTGACGGATCGTCGTCAGCGGGGGATCGGTGAACGCGATCAGCGGTGAGTCGTCGAAACCGATCACGGAGACGTCGCCGGGGACCGTGAGCCCGCGCTGCCGTGCCGCGCGGATCGCCCCGAGCGCCATCATGTCGCTCGCGCACACCACCGCCGTGCAGTCACGTTCCAACAGGGCGCTCGCGGCGGCCTGTCCGCCCTCCAGCGTGTAGAGGGAGTGCTGCACCAGCTGCCGGATCTGAGCCGCCGTGAGCCCGAGCTGCTCCCGCACTGCGTACGTGAAGCCCTCGATCTTCCGCTGCACGGGCACGAAACGCTCGGGCCCCAGGGCCAGTCCGATGCGCCGGTGCCCGAGCGCAACGAGGTGGGTGACGGCCAGGCCCATCGCCGCACGGTCGTCGGGGGAGACGAACGGTGCGCGGACCTTGTCGGAGTAGCCGTTGATGAGCACGAAGGGCACGCCCTGGCCGCGCAGCCGCTCGTAGCGCTGCATGTCCGCGGTGGTGTCGGCGTGCAGCCCGGAGACGAAGACGATGCCGGCGACGCCGCGGTCGACGAGCATCTCCGTCAGCTCGTCCTCCGTGGATCCGCCCGGCGTCTGCGTCGCGAGCACCGGCGTGTATCCCTGCCGGGTCAGGCCCTGCGCGATGACCTGCGCGAAGGCCGGGAAGATCGGGTTCTCCAGCTCGGGCGTGATCAGGCCCACGAGCCCGGCGCTGCGCTGGCGCAGCTTCACGGGCCGCTCGTACCCCAGCACGTCGAGTGCGGCGAGGACGGATTCACGGGTGGCCGCGGCGACGCCCTGCTTGCCGTTGAGCACGCGGCTGACCGTCGCTTCGCTGACCCCCGCCTGTGCTGCGATGTCAGCTAGCCGTGCGGTCACAGGGCTGGACTGTACCGGGCGCGGCAATCACTGCACACCGCGCGGTGGCGCGGGGCCCAAGAGATCCCGGCTCGCGCGACGGACGACGGACGACGGGCGACGGGCGACCGGCGGCGGGTGACGGGTGACCGGCGCCGCAGGCAGGTCCGAGGACTCCGGGCCCCGAAGCCTCCAGAGCCCGTCCGAAAGTCCATTCTGCAATTTGCCGCAAGGTCTTGCGCAAGCTTCCGTGCCGCCGTTACGTTCCTCGGCAGTCCGGCGCCGCCCAGGCGCCCGGGCCCCCGTCGAGTGCTTCGGGGGCGGACAGGTGGGAGGGGATGGACATGCGGCGTGGCACAGGACTCACGCTCTGCGCGGCCGCGGCGGTGCTCGCGCTGACGGCGACCGCCTGCGGCGGGGACGACGGCAGCGACGGCGCCGGCAAGGGCGGGATCGGGGGCACCGTCACCTACTGGGACACCTCGAACGACGCCGAGAAGGGCACGTACAAGAAGATCGCCGAGGACTTCGAGAAGAAGCATCCGAAGGTCGATGTGAAGTACGTGCACGTCAACTTCGGTGACGCGAACCAGAAGTTCAAGAACGCCGCGGGCGGCAACTCCGGAGCCCCCGACGTGATGCGCACCGAGGTCGCCTGGGTCGCGGACTTCGCCAACCTCGGCTATCTCGCTCCGCTGGACGGGACGCCGGCGCTCGACAAGCCCTCCGACTACATCGAGAACGCCGCGGGCAGCACCCGCTTCAAGGGCCGTACGTACGCCGTGCCGCAGGTCACCGACACCCTCGGCCTCTTCTACAACAAGAAGATGCTCAAGAAGGCGGGCGTCGGAGTGCCGGAGTCCTTCGACGAGTTGAAGAGGTCCGCGAAGAGGATCAAGAGCAAGACCGGCGGCACCGGCCTCTATCTGCGCGGCGACGACCCGTACTGGTTCCTGCCCTACCTCTACGGCGAGGGCGGCGACCTGGTCGACCCCACCGCGAAGAAGGTCACCGTCGACGACGGGCCCGGCGCGAAGGCCTTCGCCAGGATGAAGGACCTCGTCGACTCGAAGGCCGCCGTCACCGACAGCAGCGACGGGCAGGAGAACGGCCTCAAGGCCTTCCAGGACGGCGACGTCGCCATGATCGTCGACGGTCCGTGGGACATCGCGGGCGCCTTGCAGGGCAAGGAGTTCAAGGACGACAAGGACAACCTCGGCGTGGCGCCCGTGCCGGCCGGCAGCAAGGACAGGGGCTCCCCGCAGGGCGGCTGGAACCTCTCCGTGTACGCGGGCAGCAAGAACCTGCGTACGGCGCAGGAGTTCGCCAAGTACATGAGCTCCGCCGAGGTGCAGCAGCGCACCACCGAGAAGCTGAGCCTGCTGCCCACGCGCCGCTCCGTCTACGACGAGCCGTCGGTCGCGAAGAACACGATGGTGAAGTTCTTCAAGCCCGCCGTCGACAAGGCCGTTCAGCGGCCCTGGATCGCGGAGGGCAACTCCCTCTTCGAGCCGGTACGGGGACAGATGGACGCCGTGCTCACCGGCGGGCGCAGCCCGAAGGACGCCGCGGCCAAGGTCGGCGACGACTTCCGCAAGCTGCTCAAGGACGAGGACTACAAGTAAGCCCGCGGGGCGGAGGGGACGGCCGAGGGGCCATGGCTGTGGAGACCACGAGCCGGCCGGCCACGGGCGGCGGGGGCGGCGGCGCGAGTGCCGTTCCCGCCGGCGGGACGGGGACCGGCACCGGTACGGGGAAGCAGAGCAAGGGGAAGCAGAGCAAGGGGAAGCAGAGCAAGAGGGGAGCCGCCGGAAGGCTGCGCAGGGCGGCCGCAGTTCACTGGTACGCGTGGGCGATGGTCGCCCCGGTCGTCGCCGTCATCGGCGTGATCATCGGCTATCCGCTGCTGCGGGGCGTCTATCTGTCGCTGACCGACGCCGACGAGGCCAATGTCGAGCGCACCATCGGCGTCAACCACCTGCCCGCGACGTACCGGTTCACCGGCCTGGAGAACTACCGGGAGATCCTGGGCGACAGCGTCTTCTGGGACCGCCTGGGCTGGACCGTGACGTGGACGGTCGCCTGCGTCGGCGTCACGTTCCTGCTGGGTCTGACGCTGGCGGTGATGCTCAACAGGCAGGTGCGCGGCCGGTCGTTCTACCGCGTCGGCATGATCGTGCCGTGGGGGATACCGGCGTTCGTCTCGGTCTTCGCCTGGAAGATGCTCTTCAACGAGAAGAACGGACTGCTCAACAAGGTGCTCGACGGCGGCGGCATCGACGCCGTGCCGTGGCTGGGCGATCCGGTGTGGGCCAAGGTCGCGGTCATCGCCGTCAACGTGTGGCTCGGCGTCCCCTTCATGATCGTCGCGATGCTGGGCGCGCTCCAGGGCATACCGGGTGAGCTGTACGAGGCGGCCGAGATGGACGGCGCCGGGCCCTGGCAGCGGTTCCGCAACATCACGCTGCCCGGCGTGCGCGGCGTCAGCAGCACCGTGGTCCTGCTCTCCACCATCTGGACCTTCAACATGTTCCCGGTGATCTACCTGCTCACCAGGGGCGGCCCGGAGGACTCCACGGAGATCCTCGTGACGTACGCGTTCCGGCTGTCGTTCGTCAACAGCCCACGGCAGTTCGCGACTTCGGCCGCCTGGGGCGTGCTGATCCTGGTGCTGCTCTCGCTCTTCACGGTCGTCTACAGGCGGACGCTGCGCCGCCAGGGAGAGGTGTGGTGACGATGGCCCTCGCGAAGACGGCCGCCGCGCCGAGGAGGCGCGGCGAGCGCGGGCCGCTGGCCGCGTTCGGGCTGCACGCGGGTCTGCTGACGGCGACGGCCGTGGCGCTCTTCCCGCCGCTGTGGCTGCTGGTGACGTCCTTCAAGCCGAAGAGCGAGTCGTTCACCACCGCGCTGGTCCGGGACTTCACCCTCGGCAACTACACGCACGTGGTCGCCGACACGTACTTCCTGACGTGGCTGGGCAATTCGCTGCTCGTCGTCCTCGGTACGACGGTGATCGGCGTCTTCGTCGCGGCGACGACCGGATACGCCCTCAGCCGCTTCCGCTTCCCCGGGATGCGGCCGCTGATGTGGGTGCTACTGATCACGCAGATGTTCCCCATGGCGGTGCTGATCGTGCCGCTGTACAACACGATGGCGAGCCTCGGGCTGCTCAACCAGCCCGCCGGACTGATCGTCACCTATCTGACGGTGGCCGTCCCGTTCTGCGCCTGGATGATGAAGGGCTTCTTCGACACCGTCCCCGTCGACATCGACGAGTCGGGACGCGTCGACGGGCTCACGCCCTTCGGCACGTTCTGGCGGCTGGTGCTGCCGCTGGCCAGGCCGGGCCTGGCCGTCACCGGCTTCTACACCTTCGTGACCGCCTGGGCCGAAGTCGCCTACGCCACGGCCTTCATGACCGGCGAGGAGAACCTCACCCTCGCGGGCGGCCTCCAGACCTTCGTCAACCGCTACGGCTCCGACTGGGGTTCCATGACGGCCGCCGCCGTGATCGTCGCCGTGCCCGCGGCGGTCGTCTTCGGCTTCGCCCAGCGCCACCTCGTCGCCGGGCTGACGGCGGGGGCGACGAAGTCCTGAGCGCGCAGCGGGAATCGGGACCAGCAGAGCGAACGGACCGCCCCTACTCTCATCAGGGATGACATGACCCAGCATCTCGTACCCGCCGGCACACCGGCCCCCGACGACGCCCGGGAGACGCGACGGCGGCGCACCGGCTGGTGGCGCGACGCGGTCATCTACCAGGTCTATCCGCGCTCCTTCGCAGACGGCGACGGCGACGGCATGGGCGACCTGCCGGGCGTACGCTCCCGGCTGCCGTATCTGGCCGCCCTCGGCGTCGACGCGGTGTGGCTCAGCCCCTTCTACGCCTCGCCGCAGGCCGACGGCGGCTACGACGTGACCGACTACCGCGCAGTCGACCCGCGCTTCGGCGAACTCGCCGACGCCGCAGCGCTGATCGACGACGCACACCGACTGGGCCTGCGCGTCATCGTCGACATCGTGCCCAACCACTCCTCGGACCGGCACGACTGGTTCAGGCGCGCGCTGCGCGAGGGTCCCGGCTCCCCGGCACGCGCCCGCTACCACTTCCGTCCCGGCAGGGGAGCGGCGGGCGAACTGCCGCCCAACGACTGGGAGTCGGTCTTCGGCGGCCCCGCCTGGACGCGCACGGCCGACCCCGACGGCGGCGACGGCGAGTGGTATCTGCACCTCTTCGCACCCGAGCAGCCCGACTTCGACTGGCAACACCCCGCCGTGCGGGACGAGTTCCGCACCGTGCTGCGCTTCTGGCTCGACCTCGGCGTGGACGGCTTCCGCGTCGACGTCGCCCACGGCCTCGTCAAGGCGGACGGCCTGCCCGACGCCGGCGGCACCGGCCAGCTGCGGCTGCTGGGCAGCGCGCCGCTGCCCTTCTTCGACCAGGACAGGGTGCACGAGATCTACCGCGACTGGCGGCGCGTACTGGAGGAGTATCCCGGCGAGCGCATCGGCGTCGCCGAGGCGTGGACGCCCGACTCCGGGCGCACGGCCCGCTACGTACGGGGCGACGAGCTGCACCAGGCCTTCAACTTCCACTATCTACAGACCGATTGGAACGCCGATGCGCTGCGCACGGCCGTCGGCGAGTCCCTCGATGCGATGCGTCCCGTCGGCGCCCCCACCACCTGGGTGCTCTCCAACCACGACGTCGTACGGCACCGCACCCGCCTCGGCGGCGGCCTGCCCCGTGCGCGCGCCGCGACGCTGCTGATGCTGGCGCTGCCCGGCTCCGCGTACGTCTACCAGGGCGAGGAGCTGGGCCTGCCCGAGGTGACCGAATTGCCCGACGAGGCACGGCAGGACCCCTCGTTCTTCCGCGACAACGGGCAGGACGGCCTGCGCGACGGCTGCCGTGTGCCGCTGCCGTGGGAGCAGAAGGGCAGCTCCTTCGGCTTCGGCGCCGGCGGCAGCTGGCTGCCGCAGCCGGACGGCTGGGGCGAGCTGTCGGTCGCCGCGCAGTCCGGACGCCCGGACTCCACGCTGGAGCTGTACCGCACCGCGCTGCGGCTGCGCCGCGAGCACCCGGACCTCGGCGCCGGCGATTCCGTCGAGTGGCTGCCCGCGCCCGGCGGGGTGCTCGCCTTCCGCCGCGGCGACTTCGTGTGCACGGCCAACACGGGCGACGGGCCCGCCGAACTGCACGGTGTGCAGGGGGAGTTGATCCTCGCGAGCGGCCCGTACGACGGCACCGGGCCGCTGCCGGCCGACACGACGGCCTGGTGGACCCTGGGGAACGGAGCGGGCGACGGCACGGGCCACCGAACCGGCGCCCTGACCGGCGACGAAACCGGCGACGGCACGGGCCACGGCGACGGCACCGGCACCGGCCACGGCGAGGACGCCGGCCACGGCGCGGGCGAGGGCACGGGCAACGGCACCGCGCCCGCCACGGGACCGGCCGCATGACGGCTCCCGCCTCCGCGCTCCCCGCGACCCGCCTCGCCGACATCGCCGGGCAGGCCCAGGTCAGCGAGGCCACCGTCAGCCGGGTGCTCAACGGCAAGGCGGGCGTGGCCGATTCGACCAGGCAGCGGGTGCTCGCCGCGCTCGACGTGCTCGGCTACGAGCGGCCCGTACGGCTGCGTCCGCGCAGCGCCGGACTCGTCGGCCTCGTCATCCCCGAGCTGACCAACCCCATATTCCCGGCCTTCGCCCAGGTCATCGAGCAGTCCCTCACCGGCTACGGATACACGCCCGTACTCGGCACGCAGATGCCCGGCGGAGCCACCGAGGACGAACTCGTCGACCAGCTCGTGGAGCGCTCCGTCACCGGCATCATCTTCCTCTCCGGGCTCCACGCCGACCTCACCGCCGACCCCGGCCGCTATGCCCGGCTCGCCGGGCGGGGTGTGCCGTACGTCCTGGTCAACGGCTACAACGAGCGGATCGCCGCGCCCTTCGTCTCACCCGACGACCGGGGCGCCGCCCGCATCGCCGTACGGCATCTGCGCGACCTGGGCCACGGGCGGATCGGACTCGCCGTCGGCCCGGACCGGTTCGTGCCGGTGCGGCGCAAGGCGCAGGGCTTCGCCGAGGAGTTGAAGGCCGGCGGCCCGGGCGGTGCGGGCCCGGCGTCCGGGCTCGTACGGCACACCCTGTTCACGGTGGAGGGCGGCCACGCCGCGGCCGGCGCCCTCCTCGACGAGGGCTGCACGGGCATCGTGTGCGGAAGCGACCTGATGGCCCTCGGTGCGGTGCGTGCCGCGCGGCAGCGCGGTCTCGACGTGCCGCGCGACGTCTCCGTCGTGGGCTACGACGACTCGGAGCTGAACGCCTTCACCGACCCGCCGCTGACGACCGTGCGCCAGCCGGTGCGTGCCATGTCGAACGCGGCGGTGCACACGCTGCTGGAGGAGATCCGCGGAAACCCCGTGCCGCACTCGGAGTTCGTCTTCCAGCCGGAGCTCGTCGTACGAGGGTCCACGGGCCAGGCCCCCGCGCAGGGGCCCGGAAGGTCCCGGGCACGGAGCGGGTGACGTCCCGGCCCCGCTCCGTGCCCGTCCCGCTCTCCGGTCCGGCCGGCCGGTGGTCCGCCTCAGGCGGGCCGCACGCGCCCGGCCGGTCGGGCCGGTCCCCTACGCGGCTGCCGTGGTCGCTGCTGCGGCGCCCGGCCGGGCTTGCGAACTGCCTGCGCTTTCAGGGGAGTTGCGTTGCGGCGGAGCCGGTTTCCCGGTGCCGGTGCGGCGCACTGCCTGGTGGGCGCGCGGTGCCGGTGCGGCGCCGCCCTGCCGTCAGCGCGTCTCGCCGAGCGTCTCCCCGTTCGACAGCCTGGCCGTCAGTTTTGCCTTCGCGCCCTTCTTCGCGGACAGCATCAGCTTGCGCCCCGGCCAAGTACCGCTCATGTTCCGCGACTTGCCCTGGCCCGTCACGCTGATGCCCGTCACCTTCCGGCTGCCCGCGGCGAGCAGATATCTGTCGCCCGTGTCGGACTTCCACAGCGCGCCGCTCAGCGCGTACGGCTCCCGCGGCCCGCACGCCGGGGTGTCCACCGCACGCGAGGTGACGGGCGCCTGCTCGTCCGGCTCGGTGCCCGGCCGGCGGAAGGCCGTGAAGATCCGTGCGCCCCTGCCGCGCCAGGTCTCCCCGCGGGTGCACGTCCAGTACGCCGAACCCGCGGTGCCCGGCAGCGACTGCGTGGCGAACTTCCAGGAGTTGACCGTACGCACACCGCCGCCGAGCATCGAGCGCAGCCCGCATGCCGTGTGCGCCAGCCGTGCCCGCGCGCCCTCGCCGATGGCGTCCTTCGGCTTCTTCCGCGGATTGCCGCTGGTGATCCGTACGGGCGTCAACTCGCCCAGATCCGTGTAGAGATGACGCGTTGTACGGGTCGAGCCGGGGGACGGCGAGGGCGTGGAGAGCAGCAGCCCGGGCCAGCGGTGGCACTCTTCCGGATCGCTCCCGGGACCCGTGAGCGATGTGAGCACCCCGTCGTCCTCGCGGTTCAGCGGGCGGCCGTCGTCGTCCGCCTGGAGCAGGTCGACCTCGGCCGCCTTCGAGACCCAAGGCGCCGTGAGATAGCGGACGTTGGAGTCGCTGCGGGAGACCACCAGCGCACCGGAACCGGCGGTGTCCGCCCCGTCCGTACGGGCGAGGTCCAGCGTCGCGCCGCCGCTGTCCGCGCCCTCGGGCTCCGAATAGCGCGCCACCCGCAGCCCGTCGTGCAGCATGACGACCCGCGTGCCGTCGACCCGGCCCGCGTACAGCAGTTGGGGCGGGCCGGAGGGAGGACCGGCGGAGGTGCCGCGCGTCACCGACACCCGCACCTCCCCGCCGGGACGGGCCCACACCGTCAGCGCGCGCCGCAGCAGATCCCGGTCCCGGGTCAGGTCGCCGCGTGCGGGCCAGACGGAGAGGTCGGCGCGCGAGGCCCGCTTCCACGCGCCCGCGGGGACCCGGGTCAACGAGCCCGGATCCAGGGCCTTTTCGGCCGCCGGATTACGGGCGTAGGGCGGGGCGGCCGCACCGTCGGGACCCCAGGAGTCCCCGGGCAGACCGAGCAGCGCACAGCACACGGCGACCGCGGCGACCGCCGCGAGCACGGCGCGCAGATGCTGGCGGCGGCGCAGCAGATCGGTGGGACGCGCCTGTAGCGAGCAGGGGTCGAACTCCGAAGGGCCCAGCAGCGGACGGTCGTTGCTGCCCGCGGGCAGGCGGATGGCGGCGCCCTCCGCGAGAGCCGCCTCCGGATCCTCCACACCGGCGGCGGCGAGCATGCGGCACACCTCGGCGTCCGTCATGTCCTCCCAGCCGCGCAGCGCGCACGCGGCGCGCGCCGCGCCGGAGACCTCCGACAGGGCCTTCTCCAGGGCGAGTTCGTATGCGCCGCCGGAACGCGGGAAGAGCCGCAGCCCCAGCACCAGCGGGAGGAGGCCGGGCCGCACCGGCACCGCGGGCAGCCGCCACGGACCGAGCAGCCGCCGGCGCTCGCCGCCCAGCGCGGCCCGCAGGACCTGCGCCGTGAGGTAGCCGTAGGCGCCGCCGTGCGGCCCGCCGGGGCGGTGCCCCGCGGAGTGCTCCCCGGAGTGCTCGCCGCTACCGGGTGCGCCGGAGGCGTCACGGGAGTCCCGGGCCGAACCGGCGTCCCCGGCCTTGGCCGCCTTGCCCGCCTTGCCGGTGCCCGCCGTACCGCCCGCACCGGCACCGGTGGGGGCGTCGCCGTGGCGCTGCGCCGGCAGCGGCCCCACCTCCGCGGAGCCCCGCCCGCGCGGCAGCGCCCGCTGTACGAGCGAGTGAGCCGTCAGCACCCGCCGGTGCCGGTCGAGCGATGGCGGCAGCACGAGATAGGCCAGCCGCACCAGCCGCGGATAGTGCTCGACGAGCGCGGCCTGCGCCTGCTCCACGTCGACGAAGCCGGACGATGTGCGTGAATTGTGCGAAGTCGCTTCGGAGAGGGCCACGTCCACGAGAACGAACGACCGGAGGCTTGGTCACCTGGGCCCGGCCCGGGGCCGCCGGGACAGGCGCCCCGCCCGCTGCCCTTACGCGGCGGCCGGCGGCGGCCCGCGGCGGCCCGCGGCGGCAGCGTCAGCGCACGTCCCAGTCCTCGAACTCCACCGTGCCCCGGGCTCCCGTACCGCCGTTCGTCGCCGACATGAAGATCCCCACGTCCTGCCGGGAGACCGTTCCGGGCACGGTGACGGTCGCCACGGAGCGCCAGTTGGCGCCGTCGTCCGTGGAGAGTTCGCCGGTGAAGGAGAGCCCGTCGCGGCTGAGCCGCAGCGTCACGGGAGCCTTGACGCCGGTGACGCGCGCGTAGCGGTCGAGGGCGCCGTCGCCGTCGGAGTCGTATGAGAGGACCACGCCGTTGCCCGGTGTCGCCGACAGGGCGACGAACCCCGGCGAGGCCGCCCCGGGCAGCTGGTTGCGGGCGACGATGCCCGCCCGCGCCCAAGGCCCGGTGTCCTCCTGCGCGGTGACCCGCACGGTCGCCGTGACGCCGTCCCGAAGGGCCTCCTCGCGGTATACGGAACCGAAGTGCGAGGTGCCCTTCCACATGTCGTCCCCGGCGCCCTCGATCGCGAAGCGCTCGCCGAGCTGTCCGAAGACGGCCTCGTTGGTGCTGATCGTCGACAGCCCGTCGTCCAGCGGGCCCGCCACGTAGAGCTTGCCGGGCTGGGGCATCCGGACGCGGCGCTCGCCCTCCGGGCCGTACTCCACGGTGAGTTCGTACTCCAGCGGCTTCAGCGGGTCCTTCAGCTCGTCCTCCGGGGCCCGTACATGCCAGCGCACGGTGGCACGGCTGCCCTGCTCGACGCGGAGCACCGACGTGGAGCCCTGCGGCTCGGCGTCCTTCAGCCCGGTGAGGGCGAAGTCGACGGTGCCGGTCGGGCGCAGCCCGCTCTCGTTGCGGAAGACGGCCTTGAACTTCCCCGTCGCGCCCGGAGCGAGCGTCGCCGGGTCGGACTCCGCCGTGAGGCTGCCCTGGAACGGCGCCTTGGCGAGGGCGTCGTGGACGCGCTTCGCCGTCCGGTACACGTCGCCGGAGGGGCGCTGCGGATACGTCTTCTTCTCCCGCGTCCAGGCCTCTTCCAGCTCGTACCAGTCGAACGTCTTGGGCGTGCTGCCGTCGGCGAGGGCGTCCTGGAGCTCTTCCAGATAGGCGCGCCACTGCGGCTCGTGGAAGTCGCCGATGAGGCCCTGCCAGTCGCGGTTGGCGTAGTTGGCGAGCATGCCCTTGTCGGCCGCGGGACGGTCCGCCCACGCGGTGATCAGCGTGCGCGCGGTGAGTTCGAGCTTGTCCTGCTCGGCGGCGTCGTCGCCCGCCAGCGCGCGGGCGTCGGCCAGCCACGGGCCGAGCAGGAAGGAGCTGTGCGTGCCGGTCATCTCGTCGCTGAGCTTCATCAGCGACAGCCACAGGTTGCCGAGCTTGCGGAAGGCCGCCGCGTCCTCCTGCTCGTAGGCCGACTTCAGCTTGCCGATCAGCAGCCACGAACGGTTGGCGAGCGCCTGGCGTGCGACGTCGGCGAGGTCGTAGCGGTAGGCGTCGCTGCCGCGCAGCGACTCGCGCACGTCCAGCAGCGCCGTCAGCGCGGCATCGAAGTCGGCGAGGTCGAAGGCCGGGGTGTGGGTGGCGTAGTGGGCGCCGGAGCGTGCGTCGAGGCTGGGCCGCGCGGCGAAGATGCTGTCGTGCGGCCGTCCGTCGGTGCTGCTGATCTCGTACGCGGTGCTTTGCAGGGCCGCGGTCGCGGCCCGTGCCTGCGCGTCGTCCCCGCCGTACCGCAGCTTCGCGTAACCCGCGAACCACTGCTTGCGGTCCACGGCCTCCTCCCGCCACGCCAGCTCGCTGAACAGCTCGAAGGCGAGCGGGTCGCGGTGGGTCGCCTCCGGCATGTACGCGGTTCCGGCGAGCTTGCTGCCCGACTTGTCCCGCCACTGCGTGAACCGCTCGGTCCACATCTGCGTCTTGGCGCCCATCGTCGTACGGCCGCCGAAGTTGGGGATCGTGCCGAAGGCGTAGGGCACACCGCCCCAGTCGGTCTCCCGGCTGGTGATCTTCTCCAGGTCGGAGAGGCCGTCCACGACGAGCGCGCGGTCCTTGTGCTGGAGGGAGTCGAGCAGTTCGCGGCGCGGGTTCTTCTGCCAGCCGAGGATCACCCACGTCGCACCGGGCAGCGCCGTCTGCAACGCCTTCTCCACGGCCTGCGCGGCGTCCGGCACGGGCACGTCCCCGGCCTTGCCGCCCTCGTGCAGCAGATCCATCTTCACGTGCCGGATCTCGCCGAAGACGTCCTTCTGGTGCTTGTAGTACGCGGCGGCGACCTTGCGGAAGACGGACGTGCGCGGGTCGAGCCACGCGGGCCGCGTGAGGCCGTTCCAGTCGCCCTGCGGCACGGTGCGGCCGCCGGCGTTCCGGTCGGAGAAGTCGTCGGGGACGGTGCCGAAGTAGCCGGGCAGCACGGCGTGCATGCCCAGTTCATGCAGCCGCGTCACGATGCGGCGGCCCAGCTCCTCCCGCCTGTTCAGCAGGGCGGAGGAGATCGGCCCGCCGTACTCGGAGAGGTTCTGGAGCAGCCACCACGGCTGGTGCGAGGGCGCGGGGATCCAGTGGCGGGCCTCGTCGTCGGAGTAGCCGAAGTCCTTCAGCAGACGGTGGTAGACGGCCTCGGAACCGGTCGTCACCAGCACCTCGTTGCAGCCGTGCAGCGCCAGCACGTCGATGAAGCGCTCCCAGTGGTCCCAGTCCGCGTACGGGGCCGTGTAGCCGTCGTGGGTGTCGTTGAGCATGAAGCGGTGCGGCACGGTGGCGCTGCGCCCGTACTTGCTGCCCGGTGCGGGAAGTTGCTTCGGCAACGTGGTCTGGCTGCCCGCCCAGGAGATGTGCGCGTCGCACGTGTACTTGAGGTACCAGTGCAGTCCGGCGAGCGCCACGGCCGGCGTGGTGCCGGCGACCTCGACGGCGCCCGCGCTTCCGGATACCTCGAAGCGTTCGTCGCCGCCGTCGAGCAGCCGGAAGGCGATCTGGTCGTCGTGGTCCGGGAGGAGGCGGCGCACGGCGGCCTCGGCGTTCTTCATGTCCGCCGGGGCCGCGCTGTGGAATCCGGGGACGGCCGGCGCCTGTGCCGATGCCGGGCCGGCGCTCGGGCCCAGTGCCACACCCGCGCCGAGAGCTCCCGCCGTACCCAGAAGTGTGCGTCTGTTGATGTCCTCCACGGCGGGCTCCACTTCGTCGAAACATCGCTTTCACCGCTGTCACATGTGGTGGGCACGCTAATGGAGGCTTGTGTGCTTATACGAGAGGGCGCGGCAAGATGATGCTGGTCAGCCCCGGTCGGACCCGTCGAGATAGGCCAGCACCGCGAGCACGCGACGGTTGTCGTCGTCGGAGGGCGGAAGCCCCAACTTCCCGAAGATATTTGAGGTGTGCTTGGCCACGGCCCGCTCCGTGACGACGAGCGCGGAGGCGATCGCGGCGTTGGAACGGCCCTGCGCCATGAGATCCATCACTTCCCGCTCGCGATCTGTGAGCTTCGCCATGGGCGCCTCACCGGAGCGCCGCGAGAGCAGCTGCTGGATCACCTGCGGGTCCATCGCCGTGCCGCCGCCGGCCACGCGCCGGACCGCGTCGACGAACTGGTCCGCGTCGAACACCCTGTCCTTGAGCAGATAGCCGACGCCGCCCGAGCCGTCCGCGAGCAGTTCACGCGCGTACAGCTGCTCCACGTGCTGGGAGAGCACCAGCACCGGCAGCCCGGGGCGCCGGCGGCGCGCCTGAAGCGCGCACTGGAGTCCCTCGTCGCTGAAGGACGGCGGCAGCCGCACGTCGACGACGGCCACGTCGGGCTCCAGCTCTTTCAGCGCCCTGGCCAGCTCCGGCCCGTTGTCAACGGCGGCGGCGATCTCGAAGCCGAACGCCTCCAGCATCCGCACCAGGCCGTCGCGCAGCAGGAAGAGGTCTTCGGCGATGACGACGCGCACTGGTTCTCTCCACGGTGGCCGGAGGCCGGGCAGGCCGGGCGGTCTGAGGCTCACCGAATCTACCGGCAGGGGGCACGGGCGCGCCCGGACCGCCCGCCGCGGGAGCGTGCGTGGGCGTGCGGGGGCGGCGGTCCGGGCGTCGAGGCGGTGGTGCCGTCACGTCACGGCGGTACGACGGCTACGGGAGCAACGGCCGTCACGGGTGCCGCCGGTCACGGGAGCAACGGCCGTCACGGGTGCCGCTTACGGGAGTGCCGCCTCCGTCGCCGTGAGGATCTCCGTCACCCGCTGGGCGAATCGCACGTCGCACGCGTGCGGCACCCCCGTACGCGCCGACTCCATGAGGGCGTCGACGGCGCGCGTGAACGCGTCGACCGGCGACTCGTCGCGGACCGGCATCGCCGCCGCCCCGGCTGCGCCCCTCACTTCGGCGCTGACACCGGCCGCCGCGGGCGGCACGGAGTGGGAGAGCGTGCACGAGCTGGACGCGCCGCTGGTGTGCCGGAGGATCACGTGCACGGTGTCGCCGTGACCGCGCGCGGCCCGTACGGCGTCCAGATCGTCCACGTCGCCGAGCACGGGCAGCAGCACCGACAGCGCGTGCGGTCCGACGTCCCACAGGGCGCCCTTCTCGCGGCGCCACGGCGAGGCGGTGTAGGGGGAGTCGGCGCCGCCGAACACGGGGGAGAGCCAGTCCGCGCGGCCCGTCAACCACCCTTCCTCCGCGGCCTGTTCGGCGATCCACGCGGCGGTCGTATCGCTGAAGCGCAGCGTGAAGAAGACGACGGACGCGACGCCCGCGGCGTCGGCCGCGGCGGAGACCTGCCGCGCGGCCCCGGGAGTCGTCGCCACCGGCTTGTCCAGCAGCAGATGGCAGCCGGCCTCGGCGGCGCGCACCGCGAGCGGCGCCTGCACGTCCGGGGGGAGCGCGACGGCGACCGCGTCGCAGTCGGTCAGCAGCGCGTCGACGTCGTCGTAGGCGCGGGTCCCCAGGCCGTCGGCGAGCTGTGCCGCCGCCTCGGAGCGGCGTCCCCACACGCCCGTGAGCTGTACGTCCTTGTGTGCGGCGAGTGCCGGGCCGTGGGTGCTGAGCGCCCAGGGGCCGGTGCCGAGCAGTCCGAATCTCATGAGTGGTCCTCATCCGTGTGACTGGCGTAGCTGCCGCGGGAGAGGTCGCATACGTCGACGGAGGTGTGCAGCGTGACGCCCGGCGTCGGCTTGACGTGGTCGCGTGCGAGCCCGAGCACGGCACGCGAGAGCCGGGCCTTCGCCTCGGGCGTACGGCCGGACAGCAGCGCCACCTCGACGTGGAGCATCGCGACCTTGTCCGAACCGTCGGCGATCACGCACTCCTCGATCTGCCGGAAGCGGGTCTTGCAGCCGGCCACCGAACCCGTCACGGTGCGTGCGAGGAGCGGGTGCAGGGCGAGTCCGAAGCCGCGGCGGTCGAATGTGTCGGCAAGGGCGTCGGAGTAGTCGACGGTGATGTGCGGCATGGGGGCAGCGTACGGGCTGGAGCTGTGGCCCACGAGAGAAGCTCGCCGGATCGTGGCATGCGCGGACAGGCGGCCGGATTCCGCGCGGCAGGCGGCTCCGACCTGCGAATATGCCTGTCCTGGTGGGGTCTTGCGGCTTGTGGGGGTGTGCGGCGACCGCGGCTGATCAGGAGCGCGTCCCGGGCGCCGTGTGGTTCCGCTGCCGGGACAGGGAGAGCGGCGGGAGGAGTGCGGGGGTGGTGTCAGCTACACCCCCGGAGGGGGGCCGGTCCCCCTGCCCGTACGGCCCCGGGCGGCGCAGACTGATGACCGTGCCCTGGGCGTACGAGGGCATGTGCGGGCGGCGGGGAGCGCCCCGGGGGACCGGGAGAAGGAGCGGCAGCGGTGAGTCAGCGGGCAGCAGGCGAAGGGGCACTCGCGGGGAGTCCCGCCGCGCGGCGGGGCGGGCTTGCGGGGGAGGACGGACGGGCAGAGCACACCGGACCGGCGGGGCGGGACGGACCGGCGCCGCGAGGCGGAGCGGTGCCGCGAGGCGGAGCGGCGCCGCAAGGCGGACCGGCGCTGCGTGAGCGGGCAAGTGCGGCCCTGCTCGCGGCAGTTCGCGGTCTCGCGCTGTGCCTGCTCTCGCTCGGGGTGTCGCTCACGCTGTTCATCCTCAGCGTCGTCTCGATCGCCTTCGTCGTGCTGGGCGTCGGCCTCGTCACCACTCCCGCGGTGACGCACCTCGTACGCATGCATGCCAACCAGCGGCGCCAACTGGCCCTCGACTGGGCCGGTCTCGCCGTCCCGCCGCCCTACCGGCCGCTGCCGCCCGCCGACGGCCTCGGCGGCACCGTCACGCGCTGCACGCGGCTGCTGCGCGACCCGGCGACATGGCGGGACCTGGTCTGGCTGCTGACGGACGCGGTCTTCGGCTTCGTCACGGCGCTCTTCCCGCCCGCGCTCATCGCGTACGGCATCGAGGGCTTCGTGATCTGCGCGGGCGTCTGGCGTGCCGTACGCCATGACTACTGGTACGCCTTCATCCCGGTCGAGGGCTTCGGTACGGCCACGCTGTGCGCGGGCCTGGGCGCCGTGCTGCTCGTGCTCGCTGCGGGCGTCAACCCCTACTTCGTGCGGGGGCACTTCCTGATCGTCAAGGGCATGATCTCGCCCAGCCGCGGTTCGCGGCTGGAGGAGCGCGTGGAGCGGCTCTACGAGACGCGCCACGACGCCGTCGACTCCTCCGCCGCCGAACTGCGCCGGATAGAACGGGACTTGCACGACGGCGCACAGGCACGCCTGGTCTCCATGGGCATGAGCCTCGGCACCATCGAAGCGCTCGTCGAGAAGGACCCCGCACAGGCGAAGAGGCTCATCGCGCAGACACGGCGGAACTCCGCGGAGGCGCTGACCGAACTCCGCGATCTCGTACGGGGAATCCACCCCCCGGTCCTCGCCGAGCGCGGCCTCGGCGACGCGGCACGCGCCCTTGCCCTGCGCATGCAGGTCCCCGTCGAGACGGATGTCGAACTGGACGGGCGCTTCGCCGAACCGGTCGAGTCCGCCGCGTACTTCGCCGTCAGCGAGGTCCTGACCAACGCCGCCAAGCACGCGCGGGCGGAACGCGTCTGGCTCGACGTCCACTACAGCGAGGCCGTGCCCCCGACGGGTGAGGGCATGCTGCGGATCGCGGTCACGGACGACGGCCGCGGCGGCGCGGACCCCGCGAAGGGCTCGGGGATGGCGGGCATCGAGCGGCGACTGGCCCAGTTCGACGGCATCCTCGCGGTGAGCAGCCCGCCGGGCGGTCCGACGATGGTGACGATGGAGATCCCCTGCGAACCCCTGCGCCACCGATGAGCCCCACGCCCCGGGTTCCCGGCCCTGCGGATCCCGACGGCCCCGGCGGCGCGCGTCCTGAACCGCCGTACGTACGGCTGGAGTTGAGCCCGCGGATCGCGTAGCGAGTCCGCGCTTCCGATGGACTGGCAGATGTGATTCGCATGCGGTAGCTTTTATTCGAGCAGATAACAATCACGCCGCGTAGCGAACAAGGCGGACGACGGACGGGGATCACGGAAGCCATGGGCATGGAGCGGACATTCACCAACGAGGCGCGCAGAGCGCAGATCGTGCGGGCGGCGATCGACACCATCGCCGAACTCGGTTACACCAAGGCCTCGTTCGCCCGCATCACCGAGCGGGCGGGGCTGAGCAGCCCGCGGATGATCTCGTACCACTTCAAGGACAAGGACGACCTGATCCACCAGATCCTCCACGAGGTCTTCAACCAGGCCGCCGAGCAGATCAACTCCCGTATGGGGCAGGAGGAGACGGCCGCCGGCAGGCTGCGCGCCTACCTGGAGGCCAACATGGAGTTCCTGCGCGGACATCCGCAGGAGATGGCCGCCCTCACCGAGATCGGACCTCATCTGCGCGACGAGGGCGGTGAGCCGTACTCCTCGCAGAGCGCCCAGGAGGGCAGCGTGCGGGGGCTGGAGGGGATCCTCGCCGAGGGCAGGAGCAGCGGCGAGTTCCGCGACCTGGACACCCACTCCGTGGCCGTGATGATCCGCGCGGCCGTCGACACCGCCGCGAGGCGGCTGCGCGGCGAACCCGGCCTGGACTTCGAGGCCTACACCCGCGAACTGGTCGCCGTCTTCACGCGCGCCACCCGGCCCGAGTGAACTCCCCCGACTTCCCCAGCACTTCGATCTCCCCGAACACTTCGATCTCCTTGCACCCCTCGCACCCCTCGCACTCCTCGAAGAAGGCCGTGGCCGTGACAGACACCCCGCGAGACACCCCGCGAGAACACCGACCCGACGACCCGCGGCCCGAGCGACCGGGCCAACCCGCCCGCGGCGGGGGGAAGTTCGGCAGTGCGCTGCTGATACACGTGATCGCCCCGCTGGCGCTGTTCTACGGGCTGCGCTGGGCCGGTGCGAACCAGTTCCTGGCGCTGCTGGCCGGTGCCGCCATCCCCGCGGCCGAGGCGGTGCGCGGTCTCCTCACCCGGGGGCGCGCGGGCGGCTTGCAGCTCTTCATGCTCGGGGCGATGGCGCTGACGGTCGCGGTGTCGTTCGTCTCGGGCAGCCCGCGGGTGCTGCTGATCCGCAGCGCCTGGGGCATGGCCGCGCTCGGCGTGTGGATGCTGGTCACGCTGGTCTCCCGGCGGCCGTTCCTCTACGAGGCGGCCCGCGTCGTACTGGACGAGCCCAAGCAGCGTACGTGGGAAGGGAATTGGGAGCGCTATCCCGCCTTCCGGCGGCTGCTGTGGATGTGCAGCGCCTTCTGGGGAGCCGCCTGTCTCGTCGACGCGTCGCTCCGGATCGTGATGGCGATGACCCTGCCCGTGGACCTCGTGCCGGTCCTCGACGACGTGCTGCTGGTCGTGACCTTCGCGGTACTGCTGCTCTTCCAGCGCGTCTACGGGCGTGCCTGCCTGCGCCGGCACGGGCTGCGCCGGGACGGGGTGCGGCTGTTCCCCGTGGCCGCCCCGCCCGGAGCCGCCCCGGGTACGGCCGCCTGCTGAGCCGCGTACGCATACGGATGCCGTTGCGCACGGTCATGCCGCGTACGCATACGAGGGGGAGGGGGAGGCGGGTGCCTCGCACCGGCCCGCGCGGGGGGCGGGCCGGCGCGAGGCCCCCGTACGGCACGGGGTTCGGGCCGAGCGGATGGGCCCGGCCCGGCGGGCCCATCCGCTCGGCCCGAACCCGCCCGCTCCGGCCAGGGCCGCCCTCGACCGGCACCCGCTGTCAGTGGCTGCGGCTAGCGTTCGCCCATGACGTGGACGAGTCCCGAAGTGCAGCGCCCCGAGCGCATCTCCGTGGCGGACGAGAGGGTCGCCCTGGAGAGCGCGCTCGACCTGGGCAGGGCGACCTTTCTCTACAAGTGCGGCGGACTGACCGGCTCGCAGCTCATCGTGCGCAGCGTCGGCCGGTCCACGATGTCGCTGCTCGGCCTGGCCCGGCACCTCGCCGGGGTCGAACGCTGG
This sequence comes from Streptomyces sp. HNM0575, assembly GCF_012726265.1. GTDB lineage: Bacteria > Actinomycetota > Actinomycetes > Streptomycetales > Streptomycetaceae > Streptomyces. The sequence continues at coordinate 896,019 of NZ_JAASAG010000001.1, forward strand.
TGGTTCCGCAACCACTTCGCGGGCGAGAGCGATCTCCCGTGGGTCTTCTTCACGGAGGACAACATGGACGGGGACTTCGAGGACGGCACCCCGGAGAGTGCCGAGGGCGACTTCGAGATCTATCACCGGGAGGTGGCCGCCGCCCGTGCCGCCGTGGCGGGGCGCTCCCTTGACGACACCTTCCGCCGCCCCAACGGCGAACTCGCCGATCTGCGCTGGCTGTTCGTCTACCTGATCGAGGAGTACGGACGGCACAACGGCCACGCCGATCTGCTGCGGGAGCACATCGACGGCCGTACCGGCTGGTGAGACCGGCCCCTCCCGGGCGGCGGCGGCCGCGCTAGTTCAGCGCCGCCACCCGCTCCCGATAGCCCCGTACCGGCGCCGCGTCGCGGTACGGCTCCAGGCGCCGCTCGAAGTCCCGTACATACTCGTGCGCCCGCACCGACCGCATCTCCGCCGCCTGCTGCGCCGCCTCCGCGGCCAGCTGGCACGCCTGCTCGACCTCGCCCAGCCCGAGCCGCGCCGTCGCCAGCACCACGCGGCAGAAGAGGCGGCTGCGGGCGAAACCCGTGCCGCGCAGCTGGAGCGAGCGCTCGGCGTGCTGCGCCGCCGCTCGGTACTGCTGGAGGTCCCGGTGGCAGTGCCCGCTCTCGTCCGCCAGCTGCGCCTCGTCGAAGAAGCGGGCCCAAGGCGGCACGTCCTCACCGGACTTGGCCGCCTCCAGCGCCCTCTCGGCACGCGCGAGCGACGACGTGCACGCCCGCACCTCGCCGAGCACGCCGTGCCCGCGGGCCTCGGCCGCGTGCAGCAGCGCCTGCACCAGCGGCGGCGCCGCCGTGCCCACGCCCTGCTGCGCCACGCGCGCCAGCTGCACCGCCTCCCGGCCGTGCCCCAGATACACCGCCTGCCTGCTCATCGTCACCAGCACATAGCTGCCGTAGCCGCGGTCGCCCGCCGCCTGCGCCAGCCGCAGCGCCTGCACGAAGTAGCGCTGGGCCAGGCCGTGCGCCGCGATGTCGTACGACGTCCAGCCCGCGAGCCGCGTCAGGTCCGCGGCGGCGGCGAACAGGCGCCGCCCGAGCTGCTCGCCGTACACCCCGCGCAGCATCGGCTCCGCCTCGTGCTCCAGATAACGGACGAGGGCCTGGCGGGCGTGGCCGCCGCCGTACGCGTGGTCGAGGGCGCGGAAGAGCTCGCCGACGGAGCGCAGCGCGTTGACGTCCCCGGCGGTGACGCGCTGGCCGGGGCCGCGCTCCGTGCGGTCGGGCCGGTCCGGCCGGTCCGTGCGCAACGCGCCGGGAACGCCCCCCGCGGCGGTCCGCGGCAGTCCGCCCGCGGCGGCACCCGCTCCCGCGCCGGTACGGGAGGCCACCGAGGGGACCGGCAGCGGTCCGCCCCGCATCTGTGAGGGCACGCGCGCGCCGCCGGGGCCCTGGCCCCGTGCGGCACCGCCCACGGCACCCGGTCTGCCGGGCCTGCCGTGGAGACCGCGGGCGTCCGGTCCGGCGCCCGCCGGGCCACCTCCCGCGCCCGGCACGGGCTCGGAGTCGACGCCACGCGCCACCCGCTCGTCGGGCCGGCCGATCAGCCAGTCACGGCTCGGCACGACCAGCCCGGCCGGGGTGAAGGCGATCTTCCGCAGCTCGGCGTGGCTGCCGGAGTCCTTGCGCCACAGGCCGCTGACGATGTCCACCGCCTCCGACGGCGTCGCCGCGAACTCCAGCCCCGCATACACCGGGGCGCACGCGTCGAGCCCCAGGTCCTGGGCGCTCAGCCGGCGGCCGAGCCGGCGCGTGAAGACCTCCGCGATCAGTGCGGGGGTCGTGCCACGCGGCTGCTGGCCGCGCAGCCAGCGCGTCACGGACGTCTTGTCGTAACGCAGGTCGAGGCCGTGCTCCAGGCCCAACTGGTCGACGCGCCGGGCCAGTCCGGCGTTGGAGAAGCCCGCCTCGGCGATGAGCGAGGCGAGCTGGCGGTTGGGGACGCGCTGCGCGGACTGGGCCGCCGACTGCCCCGACGGCTGTGACGCGGCGGAGTGCGACCCCGGCGGCTGGGACGGGCCCGGCCGGGCCGCCGAGGACGGTGACGACGGCGAGGCGGAGGGGGAGGACGCGGCGGAGCGGCCGGCGGAAGGTGAGGACTGGGCGAGGGAGTCCCCGGAACGTTCGGTGGTCATCAGCTTTACGGGCTCCTGAGCTGCGGCTTGCGGCAGGCGTCGTTGGCACCCTGCGGAATGGCGCGAATTTAGCCCTGCCGCCGGTGCGGCTCGCCTGCATCGCTGTCCTTTTCATCCATACGTGTGAGGAGCTGCCCGGCTGCCGGAAAGCGCCGCCGCGGCCGTAGAGTTTTCTGCGGGCCCGCCGTCGGCGCGGCCCGCCCGGCACAGTCCGGCGGAACTTTGGAGGAGCCGTGAGCGAGCTGCGCTTTGTCCGTCTGGGATTCGGCGCCGAAGCCGTGGACTACGAAGAGGCATGGCAGGAGCAGCGCCGCGTGCACGCCGCCCGCTTCGCCGACGAGATCGCCGACACCTGCCTGCTCCTGGAGCACACCCCGGTCTTCACGGCGGGCCGCCGCACCGAGCCCAGCGAGCGCCCCGTCGACGGCACTCCCGTCGTCGACGTCGACCGCGGAGGGAAGATCACCTGGCACGGTCCGGGCCAGCTGGTGGGCTATCCCATCCTGAAGCTGCCCCGCCCGGTCGACGTGATCGCGCACGTACGGCGCCTCGAAGAGGCCATGATCCGCACCTGCGCCGACTTCGGTCTGGAGGCCACCCGTATCGAGGGCCGCAGCGGCGCATGGGTCCTCGGCGACGCCGCCGAGCGGCCCCGCGCTGATCTCGGCGGTCTCTCCCTGGACTTCGACGCCCGCCGGGGCGACGACGAGGACGACGACTACGACCCGCGCCTGAAGGGTCCCGAGTACGCGCCGTCCAACGCGGGCCAGCGCGGCGAGGACCGCAAGCTCGGCGCGATCGGCGTACGGGTCGCGAAGGGCGTGACCATGCACGGCTTCGCGCTCAACTGCGACCCCGACAACACCTGGTTCGACCGCATCGTGCCGTGCGGCATCCGCGACGCGGGCGTGACGTCGCTCTCGGGTGAACTCGGCCGCGACGTGCCCGTGGCCGACGTGCTGCCCGTGATGGAGAAGCATCTGCGCGAGGTGCTGGAGTCGTCGGAGCCGCTGCCCCGCGCCGTATGAGCCCTGCCCCGCGCCGTGTAGTTCCCAGCCGCGACGCTCCTACTGCCGCCGCGGGCGCGGCCTGCGTCTGCGAGGCCACCGGCGGGTGGGAGGCACGCGAGCGGTGGGCGTACCCTGAAGTTCGCCGAGGAATCGAAAGCACGTAGGGAGCCGGACGTGTCCGCTGTCGCACCCGACGGTCGCAAGTTGCTCCGCCTTGAAGTACGCAACAGCCAGACCCCGATCGAGCGCAAGCCCGAGTGGATCAAGACCCGGGCCAAGATGGGCCCCGAATACAACGCGCTTCAGGACCTGGTCAAGCGCGAGGGCCTGCACACGGTGTGCCAGGAGGCCGGCTGCCCCAACATCTTCGAATGCTGGGAGGACCGCGAGGCCACCTTCCTCATCGGCGGCGAACAGTGCACCCGCCGCTGCGACTTCTGCCAGATCGACACCGGCAGGCCCGCCGAGCTGGATCGCGACGAGCCGCGCCGCGTCGCCGAGTCCGTCGAGCAGATGCAGCTGCGTTACGCCACGATCACCGGCGTCGCCCGCGACGACCTGGACGACGGCGGCGCCTGGCTCTACGCCGAAACCGTGCGCCAGATCCACGAGTTGATGCCCGGCACCGGCGTCGAGCTGCTGATCCCCGACTTCAACGCCGTACCGGAGCAGCTGGCCGAGGTCTTCTCCTCGCGCCCCGAGGTGCTCGCGCACAACGTCGAGACGGTGCCCCGCATCTTCAAGCGCATCCGTCCCGCCTTCCGCTACGAGCGCTCCCTCGAGGTGCTCACCCGCGCCCGCGAGGACGGACTGGTCACCAAGTCCAACCTCATCCTCGGCATGGGCGAGACCCGCGAGGAGGTCAGTGAGGCGCTGCGCGACCTGTACGGCGCCGGCTGCGAACTCATCACCATCACCCAGTACTTGAGGCCCTCGGCCCGTCATCACCCCGTGGAGCGCTGGGTGAAGCCGCAGGAGTTCGTCGAACTCCAGCAGGAGGCCGAGGAGATCGGCTTCGCGGGCGTCATGTCCGGTCCGCTGGTGCGCTCTTCGTACCGTGCGGGCCGTCTGTACAAGCAGGCGATCGAGGCCCGCGACGCCCGGGCCGCGTGACCGGGGCCACTTCGCGGCGGAGCGGCGGCGTGATCTCCGCCGCATCGGTTCTCCAGGCTTTGACGCGCTGGTCATCCGCTGGTAACACCTGACGGTGACGATGGCTGCACATACCGTCCACGGCCATCGCTCATGACCCGGCGCCGATGTGGCGCCCATGACGTGGCGGCCGCTCACGGCGTACGGATCACGACGCTCAGGACGGCCACGTGACCTCACGAAGAGGGGAATCGACTTGCGGACCACACTGCGCGCGCTGGAGAACTTCGAGGGCCTGCTGATGCGCAGGGGCCACATGACCGCACGCCGTAACGCCTGGACAGCGGTGCTGGAGGACCGCCGGAGGGCGGTGGCGCGCACCGAGGCCCAGCGGGTACTGGAGGCCGCGGCCGAGCGAAGGCCGGCCGCCACGTAAACTTCCCCGCATGGCGAGGAAGGCAGACTCCGAGAGCAACCCTGGGCGGCTCAAGCAGATCGCTCTGACGTACAAGATGACCCGGCGTGCCGACCGGAAGATCGGCCTGGTCCTGGCCGGTGTGGGGCTTGTCACCTTCGGTGTACTCCTCGCCGTCGGCTTCGCGATCGGACACCCGGTCTATGTGGGCGTCCTGGGCGTGATGCTGGCCCTGCTCGCGATGGCGATCATCTTCGGCCGTCGCGCCGAGCGTGCCGCCTTCGGTCAGATGGAAGGGCAGCCCGGCGCCGCCGCGGCCGTGCTGGAGAACATCGGCAAGGGCTGGACGGTCACACCGGCCGTCGCCATGAACCGCAGTCAGGACGTCGTGCACCGGGCGGTGGGCCGGGCCGGCATCGTCCTCGTCGGCGAGGGCAATCCGAACCGGCTGCGTTCGCTGCTGTCCTCGGAGAAGAAGCGCATGGCCCGAGTCGTCTCGGACATCCCCGTGCACGACTTCATCGTGGGCGACGACGAGGGCCAGGTGGAGCTGAAGAAGCTCCGCACCAAGCTGCTGAAGCTGCCGCGCGTGCTCACCGGTCCGCAGACGACGCAGGCCAACGACAGGCTGCGCGCGATGGGCGACCTGATGAGCAACATGCCGATCCCCAAGGGGCCGATGCCGAAGGGCATGCGGATGCCGCGAGGCGGTCAGAACGGCCGCTGAGCGCGGCATACGCGCAGCGGCCTACGTGCAGGGTCCGGCACATACACGTACGGGTACGGGCCGGAAGCGATGCTCCGCTTCCGGCCCGTACCCGCTTCTCGTTCTTGCCGGTGGCCGGTCCGCTCTTGCCGGTTGCCGGTTGCCGGGGTGGGGTGGCCGGTCCGCGCCTTACATCCGTACCTGGACGGTCCCGGAGAGGCGGTCGTGCAGGCCGCGTCCGTCGCGGTCCCAGATCAGCGCCGGAATCGCCAGCCCCAGCAGGACCGTACGCACCGCCACCCGCCACAGCGCCGGGCGCCCCAGACCCTCCAGGGCCACGACCCGGAGCCGCAGCAGCCGTTTCCCGGGGGTGCTTCCGATGGTGCCGACCGTCAGCAGGCTCATCACGAGGAACACCGCCAGCGCCCAGTTGTCCGTACTGCGCAGATCACCCGACGCGAAGAGTCCGTACGCGATGAGCACGGAGAGCGCCCAGTCGGTGAACAGCGCGCCCAGCCGCCGTCCGACCGGCGCGATGGAACGGGGTCCGTCGGCGGGCAGCCCCAGCCGCTCGCCGCGGTGGCCGAAATCCGCCCCCATGTCCTCGGCCGCGGCGCGGGGGCCCGAAAGCCATGAGCCGATGGCATCCCTGTTGTCCACCAGGCCACCGTATCGCGCCGTTGGAAACGACCTTGTTCGCAGGTCACCGGCGATCAGGAGCACACTGGTTAACATCAGCGAAACAGCCGGGTCACGCTTGAGAAATCGCGCCTGCCTATCGTCGGCCACACCGCGCGCCACCGCACTGGCCTGCGTACCAGCAATTCCCGTCCCCCCGCGGCGGGAGTAGGAGGATGGATGTTCCAGAACGCCGCCGAGGCCAAGAAATACATCGCGGACCACGACGTGAAGTTCATCGACGTCCGGTTCTGCGACCTGCCGGGCATCATGCAGCACTTCACGGTGCCGGCGGAATCCTTCGACCCGGACGAGAACCTGATGTTCGACGGTTCCTCGATCCGCGGCTTCCAGGCCATTCACGAGTCGGACATGGCGCTCGTACCCGACCTGAGCACGGCCAGGCTGGACCCCTTCCGCAGCGAGAAGCACCTCAACATCAACTTCTTCATCCACGACCCGATCACGGGCGAGCAGTACAGCCGTGACCCGCGGAACGTGGCGAAGAAGGCCGAGGCCTACCTCGCCTCCTCCGGCATCGCCGACACCGCCTTCTTCGGTCCCGAGGCGGAGTTCTACATCTTCGACGAGGCCCGCTTCGAGACCAAGGCGAACGGCTCGTACTACCACATCGACTCCGAGGCCGGCGCCTGGAACACCGGCGCCATCGAGGACGGCGGCAACCGCGGCTACAAGGTCCGCTACAAGGGCGGCTACTTCCCGGCCCCGCCCGTCGACCACTTCGCCGACCTCCGTGCCGAGATCACCCTCGAACTGAACAAGGCCGGCCTCCAGGTCGAGCGCCAGCACCACGAGGTGGGCACCGCCGGACAGGCCGAGATCAACTACAAGTTCAACACGCTGCTCGCCGCCGCCGACGACCTGATGCTCTTCAAGTACATCGTGAAGAACACGGCTTGGCGCAACGGCAAGACCGCGACGTTCATGCCCAAGCCGATCTTCGGCGACAACGGCTCCGGCATGCACGTACACCAGTCCCTGTGGAACGAGGGCTCCCCGCTCTTCTACGACGAGCAGGGCTACGCCGGCCTCTCGGACACCGCCCGCTACTACATCGGCGGCATCCTCAGGCACGCCCCGTCGCTGCTGGCCTTCACCAACCCGACGGTCAACTCGTACCACCGCCTGGTCCCGGGCTTCGAGGCGCCGGTCAACCTGGTCTACTCGCAGCGCAACCGCTCCGCCGCGATGCGCATCCCGATCACGGGCTCCAACCCGAAGGCGAAGCGCGTCGAGTTCCGCGCGCCGGACCCGTCGTCGAACCCGTACCTGGCCTTCTCCGCCCTGATGATGGCGGGCCTGGACGGCATCAAGAACAAGATCGAGCCGGCCGAGCCGATCGACAAGGACCTCTACGAACTCGCCCCGGAGGAGCACGCGGGAGTCCCGCAGGTCCCCACGTCCCTCCCGGCGGTCCTCGACGCCCTGGAGTCGGACAACGAATACCTCCAGGCGGGCGGCGTCTTCACGGCCGACCTGATCGACACCTGGGTCGAGTACAAGCGCGAGAACGAGATCGCCCCGATGCAACTGCGGCCGCACCCGCACGAGTTCGAGCTGTACTTCGACATCTGACAGGGCCGGTCGGTCTCAACTGACCCTCGCGGCACGGCCATCGGTGGCCCGCGGAAACGCCATTCGGCGTCTTCCGCGGGCCACCGTCTGTTTTCGCCCTCGTGTGCACCGGATGTGCACCGGGCGCGGCCGAAGTAGCTGACGGGTAGTCAGGCACAGCTGTGTCTGTCCGTGTGTCTGACAGGGCAACTGAATCCCTGGACGAAGACGAGATCAGCTCCCGCCCTGACTTCGGCACCGTAAGTCGCCTGAGTCGAAGGCAGCTTGAGCACGGGCAGGAGCTGAGTGTGATCATGTTCGCAGTGTGAAGCGCGGCACCGTGTGCGCTCTCCCGTAGCTGAGCGGACTCCATTACCGTCTCGCCATGACTCTCGGAACTTCCCCGCCTGGCTGCGCTCCCCATCGCCCTCGGCTCCGTCGTGGTCGCAGTCCTCGCGTGGACTCGGTCGAGGAAGTCGGCCAGGGCCTCCGAACGTTCTGTCGCAGCTTCGGAACAACCAAATGCGACTCAGGCCAGCAGATTCGCCCAACAGCAGTCGAGACCCATGGAGCATTGAATGCCACGCCATGACACGTCAAACGCGCCGGTCTTCAGTCTGTACTACATCGCTATCGATACCGAGGCCGGCGTGACGCCGGAGCAATTCGAAGCCTTTGTTCGCAACAAAGGCGTGCACATTCCCTGCTACCCCGGGTGGCGCTGGACGCTGCTGCGCGGCCTGCGCGGCGAACGAGCCGGTCAATACATGATGCTGTTCGAAATCGATGACGCCGGGCAGCGCGACCGTTACCTGGCGGCTGACGGCAATCAAACAGAATTGGCGCGGCAGTTCTGGCGCGATCGTCCCGAGGCCCGGGAGCTTGTCCGCGAATGGAAGAAATACGGCACATTCAGCGAATTGCCCACGATCTATACCGACTACCGCCTGCTGGCGGAAAACAAGAAGAGCACAGTCGCCGATGGGCCCCGTTATCAGGAGCGCGGCCCAGGAGAAGAACCTCTCGCCCGTGTGATCGGCATCCACAATCTCGCGCTGCGCCCCGACGTCCGGGCAGATACCTTCGAAAGCTTCATCGCTGAGAATCATCATCGCATCGAGGACTATCCCGACTGGAAATTCCGCCTGCTGAAAGGCGAGCGCGGAAACCGGCTGGATCAGTATGTAGTGCTGATGGAGATTGCCAGCCTCGCGGCACTCCATGCGTTCTATCCTGATGCGGACATCGCGACTGCTGAGGCTGCTGAATTCGCCAAGGCCTATCGGGACACGAAGCAGATGTACGAGGAATGGAAGCAGCTGGCTTCGTTCTCCGGCTCACCGCAGATCTACACCGATTACCTGTCGGTGGCGGAAAGCCTGAGCTGACGCGAGTGATCTCACCAGCTTTCAGTTGGGCTTGCCGTGTTCGAGATGGGTGAGTACAAGTGCGGCTTTGATGATGTGGCTGGTCTTGCGGGGGCTGGTTGTGACGTGTCGCAGGGCGCGCCAGCGGCCGGTGAGCAGGGCGAGTTGAGAGGCGGCCCAGTACAAGTCGCCCAGAACGTGTTCGCGGGCGGTGACACCGTAGAAGCCTTCTGCGCGAACCTCTTGGCACACGGCTTTGCGGAAGGACTGCCGCGGGGGAAGGCGATCGAGCTGATCTCTCGTCACTCCGCTCACTTTGGCAATCGCGCAGTGATCTTGAATCGACACTGGTCATGCATGTACGGCCGCTGAGGCGGAAGAGGTCGCGGCGTACACCAGGAAGGGCTACGAGGCATGACCCCGTCCGTGGTGGTCCTCGGAGTTTCCGCGTGCGTGGCCCTGGGTGTCATCGTGCGCTGTGGGCCGGACATCGCGGTGCTTCGTCGGCTGGAGCGCCTCCTTGAAGGCTGCGAACAGGAACAACGAGTTGAAGTCTGTCGGATTCTTGCTGTTTCACTGCAGGAGACTGGGAGGACGGTCCACGCGAGGAGCTGCCGCCGAGCGAGCCAGCGACGCGGTGAACCTCCTGCATCCGCGTCGCGGAGAGCACGTCGTGTCGTGTGCACCCGTGTGCACCGACCCATCGAGCGTCCTGCTTCTGTACAGGTCAAAGCTCCTGCCCACCTGTAGTTCGACATCTGAGAGGCAGGCTTACTGAGTTGCCATAGTCGGCGTATGGACAGTCGCCCGTGGGAAACCGACAGCTGTCGGTTTCCCACGGGCGACTGTCTTTCCTGCATTGGGCGAAGAACATGCTTGCAGTGCGCGCTGGTATGTCGTGCCGGAATGTTGTCAGAGAACTTTCCGACGAGCCGTGGTGGCGGGGGCTGGCCGAACGGCACGTGCGTTCACGCTGAGGTGGGCGGCTCTGCTCCGGTACTCATGATGTATGTGATGCATACAAGCGTCACTAGGATGATCTTCTTGGCTATCCGGTACATCGAGAGTTTTCCTCATCTCGTGTTGTGCACGTCGGCCCGGGTGGGAGTGCTCCCACCGGTCGTCTCGGTCCTGAGGCTCGACATCCTGCATGCGAACGTTGCTAACACGCAACTCAGACGGGCATCATGCCAGTTCAACCCTTAGATCAATACATAATGATCACATTTATATTCGCTATAGCAACCACATTTGCACTAGGCACGTGGTCAAGGCATATGCGCGTGTCCGAGAGTCAGGAGCGTCGTCTCATGCGCGTGACTGAGTGGGGTTGTTGGATCGCGTAGGAGCCTCTGACCGCGACTGGCGATGAGGTCAGTTGCGGCACGGTGGGCGCCGGACGCTGCCGGTCGTGAATATGCGCCGGCCAGGGGTCAACTACGAGGTCCTATGCCGTTGATGTGCCCTATGTTGCTAATTGCCACCGCTGTCTTTTCGATGCTTGCTGTGCAACTGGTGAAGTGTTTCTAACGTCTTGGCTTCCTCGGATCGAGAGTTGAACTTCCGACTTCGGGCGAGACTGGCTTCCAAGTGAACGGAGGCTTGGGAGAACCGCCCTGTAGCAGCTTCTGCCTTGCCCAGGGCTCGGAGGGCCTGAGCTTCTTCAAGGACGGCCTGGATTGTTCGGGCGATGGCGAGCGCAGCTGTGTGGTGAGCCAGAGCTTCTTCACTTCTCCCCGTGGCATGGAGGACTTGGCCGATCCCGTTGCGAGCTATGGCTTCGCTGCGGCGGTCCCCGGCGCTGCGCAACGCGGGAAGTGCCGCCTCGTACAGCTTCAGGGCTTCGTCAGGCCTTCCGTGTGCGAGCAGGGTGGCCGCCAAATTCGTCTGGAGAATCGCGTATGGGGCCTTGCTGCCGTGGGCCTGGGAAAGCTTGATCGCTTGTTGGTAGGCGTTGATGGCGCTCCCCAGGTTTCCAACCTCTCTGTAGAGTTCTGCAATGTTGTTGAGGGTGGTGAACTGTCCGCGCCGATCCTGGACATCGCGGAAGCGTGCGAGACCTTCGAGGAAGTACTTGAGCGCGTCCTTTTGTCGCTCGAGGCTGAGGCAGATGGTGCCAAGCATGTTGAAGCTCCGGCCTTGCTGGAGCCGGTCCGTCCTGGCCAGCCGAAGCCGTAGGGCGCGTTGCTGGAAATCGAAAGCTTCGGCGTGCTTGGCCGTGTGCCAGGAGGAGATCGACAGTTGGTGGAGGGCTTCAGCCTCGAGTGCTTCGTCGCCCGCGTCCTGGGCCATTTGCAAGGCGGTCTGGGCACTCTCCACAGCTGTTCCGTAAGAGCCGGCGTTGCCGCAGACAGTACAGAGGTCGATCAGAGCACGACCGAGGGCTTCGTGGTCTCCGCTGTTCCGCCAGTGCGCAACGGCCCCGTGGAGATGGGCAGTTGCCGTGTTGAGATAGCCCTCACTGCCCAGAAATCCCGCGAGAGTGTGGGCCGTCAAGGCAAGTTGCTCCTGTGAGCTGTGGGTTTGGGTGTACTCGAGGGCAGCCAGCAGGTTGGCCCCTTCGGTGATGAACCAACGCTGCGGGTCGTCGTCTTGCCACGTTGAGGGGGCTGGGCCTTCCGGCAGATCGATGCGGAGACGGTGGGGGTAGGCGCGGCGATCCACTTGGTCCGCGGTGTACAAATAGTGATTGAGGAGGTGCCCAAGCACTTTCTGGATATCGATGGTCGGGTCGCTCTCGGCAAGCGTGGCCGCGTACTCGCGCAACAGGTCATGGAGTAAATAGCGATGAGGGGCCGGCTCCATGATCAGATGCCCTGCCAGCAGTTCCTCGAGTACGCGCTCGGTTTCGGCAAGTGGCAGGCCGGTGAGCGCGGCGGCGGTATCGGGTCCGAACTCAGAACCGATGTGCAGGCCGAGGCAACGGAAGGCCTTCTGCTGCGTGGGTGAGAGTGCTTGGTAGGAGACCTCCAGCGACTGCGCCATCGCGCGGTACGGGTCACGGATCTCGGGCAGTCGCCTTCTGGTCCGGCTGAAGCGCTGAACCAAGTCGGAGATGTTCCAGGAAGGCCGGGACAGGAGCCGGCTGGCGGTGATGTCCAACGCGAGCGGCAGATACCCACACAAGCGGACCAGGGTGGCGGCTTCGGCTGAGTTTGCCGTCCGTTCCTCGCCGAGCGTACGGCGGAGAAGTGCGACCGCATCCGCGGGGGTGAGTACGTCCAGCGCGATGTGCTGGACGCCAGGCAGGCCGGCTAACTGGTTACGGCTCGTGATGATGATCAGGGAAGAGGAATCCCCGGGCAGAAGAGGGCGGACCTGCTCGGCGCCGGCTGCGTCGTCCAAGACGGCTACGAAGCTGCGGTCTTGGGCCGCAGCCCGCCACAGCGCTATCAAGCTGTCAAGATCATGAGGCAGTGCCTGTACTGGTGTGCCGAGGTGTCGCAGAAGCTCGCGCAGAGCTTCGGCGGACGTCATTGGGGACTGGTGGAGGGCATGTCCGCGCAGGTTCACGACGAGCCTTCCGCCGGGGAAGCGTTCACGCATTTGGCGAGCGGCATGGGCGGCGAGAGCAGTCTTTCCGCAGCCGGGCATGCCGGTGATGGCAGTCGGACGCACCGCACCGTTCGCGCCGGTCGAAAGTGTGGTGAGCCGTTTCAGCTCGGCTTCGCGGCCCACCCACACCGCCTCGGGAGGGAGGGAGTCGGCAGGCTTGTTCGTACTGCTGTAAGCGAGGGGCGCGGAAGGTACAGGCAGCAGGGCGGTGACCGGTGTGCCGGCCAGGATGCCCCTATGGATGCGGGTGAGCTCATCACTCGGTTCAGTGCCTGACCGCCACAGGTGATGCAGTGTGCGCTGCAACAGGTGGGCTGCTTCTTCGGTGCGCCCGTACCCGTGGAGGGCAAGAGCGAGCTGTCCGGCAAAGGGTTGCTTCAGAGCGTGCCGCTCCGCCAGGGGCTGCAAGGCAGCGACGGCTTCCCCGAAGCGACCCAGTCGCAATGCGATGTCTGCTTGCAGTAAGACGGCTCCAAGGTTCTTCTCGTTCACGATGCTGCGAATCTCAGCGGCCCATGCCCCCGGCAGCCCGGCCAGCGGCTCACCGGCCCATAATCGAGAAGCCTCCTTGAGCGCCTTGAGCGCATCCCGTTCGCTGCCGCTGTCGGCAAGAACGTGGCCCTGATCGAGAAGGGTGAGGTAGCGACGCAGATCCACGGTGTCCGGGTCCGCCTGAAGCTTGTACGTGTGCGTACGGCTGATCACTTCGGGGGCGTGTGGACCCGCGAGCGCGACAAGGGCCTTACGGATTCGGTGAATGTGAACATACAGCGCATCGCGGGCCTTAGCTGGAGGATGCTCGTCCCAGACCCGGTGGACGAGGGTGTCCACCCCGACCGTCCGTCCGGCATCCCACGCCAACGCGGCAAGAGTCAGGCCCGACTTGGGTGATCCGAGCGGGCTGTGTGTCTCCTCGGCCCGCAACGCGACTGTGCCCAGTAGCAGTATGCGGAGCTTCACCAGCGCCCCTCCCGCCGGTACGACTGTCGTCCATCGAGAATGGCATGGCGTGATTTTTATGGCCATGTCAATTTGATACGAGGTCTGAAATTGCCCTCATGGAGATTTGGGGTGGTCGATCTCCACTCCCTCCGGGTAGGGAAGGGCCGGGGGAGCGGCTGTGAGTGAAACCCAGCAGCGTGTGCCCGAACTGATGCGATGGCTGGACACATCCGGGGGAGATGCACTGTGGGGGAAGCAGAGATAGCCGCTGCACTCTTATCGGCCATGATTGCCCACAGGCCGCTGAACACATCACCGGCCGGCAGGGATCTGCACCAACTTGTGTGTGCACGATTCGAACCCGAAGAAGAGTCGGCGCGGCAGTGGGACGAAGCCTGCCGGGCTCCGGACCCCTTGCCGGCGCTGTTGCAACTGTCCGGTTTCTTGGCCCGGTACGCCGCCGCCGATGCAGTGTTCAGGGCAGAGTTGGACGCCTGGCTCCAGCACCACCAGGCAGTACTGCATGAGACGAACAACAGCATCGCTGGATCAGCACACGTGCACGGACCAAGCCTTCAGGCGGGCTCGATTCACGGAGACGTACACGTACACCACGCCGAACTGGCTGCCCTCCGCCAAAAGTTGGTACCTCGTCAACTCAGGCCCGCACCGGCGCACTTCACGAACCGTGCTGCGGAACTTCTCGCACTTGATCGCATCACTGGGTCCCACCAGGAGAACCGACCCGTGTTGGCGGTGATCAGCGGGCCTGGAGGGGTCGGGAAGACCACGCTGGCCCTACGGTGGTTGCACGATGTGGCTGATCGCTATCCGGACGGTCAGCTCTACGTTGACCTGGCGTCAGACCCTGCCGGGGTACCGGAGCCGACGGACTCGGTGCTCGGAGGATTTCTCCGGGCTCTGGGCGTCGAAGGGGGGAAGGTACCCGCCGAAGCTGAGGAGGCGGCAAGCCTCTTCCGCTCGATCACCGCCCGTAGCCGCCTGTCGATTCTGCTGGACAACGCGGTGTCGGCCGCTCAGGTGCGGTCACTGCTGCCTTCTTCGGCGATGAGCACTGTCGTGGTGACCACGAGGTGGCGACTGGGCGGGCTGGCCAGGGACGGTGCCGAGTTCCTGCCCGTCACGCCTTTGCCGAAGCAGGCGGGCAGAGAGCTATTGACCAGCACTGTGGGGAAGCGCCGGACATCTGCGGAAGCGGAGGCGGTCGCCGGATTGGTGCGCCTGTGCGCGGGACTTCCACTCGCGCTGTCCATCGTGGGAGCACGGCTCGTGATGCGTCCGCAGTGGTCCATCGCTCGGGTGGAGCGGGAACTGAAGGACGAACAGAGGCGACTTCAAGGGTTGGCTATGGAAGACGTGTCCATACTCAGTGTGTTCGACTTCTCCTACGACGGCCTGCCGCCGGATGCCGCACGCGCGTACAGGTGGCTCGGTTTGCATCCGGGACCGGACCTCGCCCTCGAAGCCGCCGCAGCGGCACTGGAGTTACCGGAAGACGACGCGATCGCGCTGTTGGAGAGCTTGGTAGACGCCAGCGTTCTGGAGCCCGGAGGGTCCGGCCGGTACCGCTTTCACGACCTCATCCGCCTGCACGCCCGTCAGCGTGCCGAGACGCGCGACGGTGCCACTGCACGGGACGGCGTCATCCAGCGTCTCCTGGAGTACCACCTCGCCCTTGCCACTGAGGTCGACCATGTGGTGACGCCGCTGGAGTGGCAACTCGGTCCTGTCCACAGGGCCGCCGATTCGCGTACCACTTTCCGGACCGGCCGCGAAGCTCTCAAGGTGCTCGAGGGCGAACTGCCGAATTTGATGGCTCTGATGCGCGCCGGCCACGAGCGCCACTTCGACTCTCTGGTTTGGCAACTGGCTGAAGCGATGTGGTCGTTCTTCCTCCACCGCAAGCATTTCCCCGACTGGATGGCCGCCTACAGGCTCGGCATCAAGGCCGCTTCGCGCTGCGCCGATCCCGCTGCCCTCTCGCGCATGCACCACCACCTGGGCTTCGCCTTCCACAACCTGGGCCGCAGGGAGGAAGCGCTTGAGCAGGGGCTCTCTTCTCTCGATTCGGCACGAGAGGCGCGACACGAGCGGGCAGAAACAGAAGCACTGGGACTTGTGGGGATGGCGTACCGCAGCCAGGGCCGCTTCGACGAAGCCGTAGGGGTGTTACGGCAAGCGGTCGCACTCGACCACCGGGCCGAACGCGTACGGGGGGAGGCACTCGGTCGGCGCCGGCTCGGCCAAGCTCTGTTGGCCGCCGGAAGGACTTACGAGGCGATCGACCAGCTCGTCCGGGGCCGGGACTTGGCCGAGTCACTGTCCGACCAAAAGGTCAAGGCGATGACGATGGTCTGGCTCGCTGATGCATACAGGCGTGCAGGCCGTGCCGGTGAAGCGGTCACTATCGCTCGGGCAGCCTGGCCGCTCATAGATGATTCGGGATCCAGCCAGTACCGGGCACAGGTACTGATGGTGTGGGGTGAAGCTGCGGAGGCACTCGGGGAACTGGCCACCGCTCACGGCCTGATCGGCCGGTCACGAGGCTTTTACCGGCAAGCCGGTGCCCCCGACTTGGGGAGGGTGGACCGTGCGCTTGCCAGAATTGAAGCGCAGCAGTCCAGTCCTCCGGGGAGTTCACCGTCATGACCGCGTTGCGGCACCCAGAGCGAGAGGTTCGACGAGCTCGGCGATTTCCCCTCCTACAGCAATCCACGGGTAGGCACATACTCCGCACACTCGTTCCTGCCCTGTTCTGTCATGAGGGACTATGACCTGCTCGGCGTCCCTGGTCCGGAGCACCGTCCCCAACTCGGCCACCGCCACTGCGGCAAGTGAGCAACCTGGGGATGCTGCCAGTTGGGCATGAGCGGCCCTCACCGCACGACCGGCTGACAGTTGCAAGGGAACGATCACCACATCAGCGCTCTGTCGCCAGTTTGCCCTCGCTCTTTCCGCGGCCACCAGGTACCTGTCGGCGGTCACACACGGACACCCGCTCTGCTGCCGTCCCACGCCATCCCAGTAGCACACCTCTACGCCGGCAGCGCGCCTACTGTGCAGGTCACATCGCCCAACCGTCAGCTCTCTGCCTGTACGAGGGTTCATCCGGCCACGCAGGAGCGCATGCCGGCACGGGGACGAACTCATCCGGCCTCCCTGAACGACCGGCTCTTGGGGCCGGTGACAGGTATCGGAAGTGGTGCCGGCTCGTTGGTGAGAGGCCTGCACGGCTCCGGAAGGTCCAGTAACCGATACATCGTTCGCCGGAGGATGTGCGCCGCTCGTCCCGGCTCGGAGGTGATCAGTCCCGCAATGTGCCTCTGCTGGCCCGGGTGATGTCCGTTCACCACCTCTTCCAGCTGCCTGGCCAGCGGCCTGTCCATCCTCAGGCGTGCAGCCTCCTTGCTGACGATGTTCGCAAGACTGCCCGGACGTAGGAAGCCTTCGAGATTCGCGGACGCCAGCACCACTGGAGAGCCGATCGCTGCACCGTAGCTGGTGACCGATCCGTGATCGCCGACGACCACGTCGGCAGATGCCAGTCCAGCTCTCCAGCCCTCCTCCGGCGGCAGCAGAAGAAGGCCTGCACGCAGGGAGTCGGCCAGCCATGCCCGAACTTGCCACGCCCCGTGCACACCCCAGACGTTGGGGTGCAGCACTGCCGCCACGCGGTATCGGTCACGCGGCAACTCGCCCATCAGCCGGTCCAGCAGATCCGGGTGCGTTCCCAGAGCCGATTCCGGCTGCCACGTGGACGTCACCAACGCCAGTTTCTGGCTCGGAAGCAGCCCCAATGCCCGTCGATAGGCGTGCCGCCACGGCATGCTGGTGACCAACCGGTCGAAGGAGACGTCACCCGCGACGACCGCCACCGGTAGCGCATCGGGGCACGATTCGCGAAGCAGCGTCAGCTCGTCCTTGTGCGCGAGCGGCAACGAGGCCGGCAACAAGCGCCCACGGTGCATCAGCGAACCGCGGTCCAGCCCATGTGTCGGGCATGCCTCGGGACCGGCGGTCCGGGCACGCAGCCTGGACGGCATCGCACCCGCCCCATGAGGCAGGAGCATCACCTTTCCGTGCAGTTGCTCGACCGCCGTCTCGCTGGCAGCGAGTATGAGGTCGAACTCACATTGCACAGCCTGCTGCCAAGGCAAGAGCAACCCACCCTGACCTCGCACGAATTCTTCAGCGCCATGGCACATCGCACCATTCGGTGCGGGTGCCACCGTGAACATCACCACGACACGGTGATCGGACTCCAGTAGTGCGAGAACGTCCATAAGGCGAATCCCGGCCACCATGAACGGCACGACTACAAGCACGGTGCGACATCCCTGGCGCAGTACCCGGTTGTGTGCGCCCAAACCGACTGGTCCGTTCAGCCATGAAACCCCTGCCATCACTGAACACCCCTCGGATCGGGGGCGGACTTGTCGGGCGATTCCCCGGGAGCGGGTTCCCGCCCGGCCGTCGTGTGCTCGGAGCGCCAACCTTCTGTACGCTTTGCCAGAATCGCTTCAACATGCCTACCGACAGCGATCACATCATCCCCCTGAGCGTCGGCTCACCTTCTCCGACGGGGAACTGCCCTACGGCACAGGTGGATTGCTTGCGGGAGCCTTGCAGAAACCTTGCCGCCCTGGTGGCGGGCCTGAACGCCTGCGGTGAGCCGGAACGCCCACCAACCACCAGATGCCCCGCGCGAGGAGTTGAAATTCCGAGGGTCAACGGAACCGGCCGTGTCGTCTGGCCGCCTGCTGCGTAGAGCGGGAGTGGGATCCCCCCGTTGTGCACCCTATGCGTACCACCCATTGAAGGTCCTGCTTCTGTTCCGGTCAGAGATCTTCCGTGGGCCGGAGGGGGATTGGTTGATATGCGGTCAGGTCCTCGTAGGTATCTGATGGCAAAGCGCTGGGTCCGGCGAGGTGAAGGCCGCACCTTCCAAAGGTGATCTTGAATGTTCGACCCGTGGGTGCTGGTCGCGCTCGCAGTGCGGTCTCTGTCTGGGCGCGAAATTCAGTCAATGAGGCGGCGGTTGGCTTCTTGTCGTGTTTGTCGTCTGGTGTTCTCGGCGGTGCGTCATTGAAGATGCCCGCCTACTCGTCGTCGGGGGTTACATGGGCATCGGGCGGGGCTTGCGCGTCTGGGAGAGCGAACGAGGGATGGTTGATGGGCCGGCGGTGCCGGTTCAGAGCAGCCCCGCGGGTACCGGTACCGGTCGCCCCGACGAGGTAGATCCCACCTTGTCCGAGGTGACGAAGCTGCTGTGTCAGGCGGCTTATGCGCGTCCCGACCGTGTGAGCGCTGTCAAGGCGTGGTGGCGCAGGTTCCGCGGCCGGGAGGGAGAGTCAAACAAGCCGCGACGCAGTACCCGAAGGCGTGTCCTTCTTGAAGGCAGCGACGACTGCCCTGCCTTGGGAGAACCTGCGGCGCAGTGGGTCGTGGACCATGTACTGCGTGGGCCCCGCCTGCCTGTCCCGTCGTACGGATTCGATCTCGTACCCGTCCTGGCTCACAGTCTGCGTGCGCGACGACGGAAGTGGGCACGGCGCACTTGGATACTGCTGCTCTCGGCATTCGCGGCGTACCTGGCAACCTGGGCAGCCGTCGTCTGGGGCGGCGCTGTTCTTCTGGCCCTGACGATGCGTTGGCTTGGGTTTCGGGCACTGCGCAAGGGCAAGAAACAACGGCTTGGCCCTTCGCCTCGTGTGGCGTATCTCGTGCTGTGTCTCCCGTGGTTCCTGGCACTCTTGCCTTTCGAGCCGTTCGGTGGCGTGGGTGCCGACTCCCGGCTCGCATTAGTCTTGCTGCCGGGCGTGGTTGTGCTGGCCGCGGCGTTGGTGTGTGCGGGGGACCGGCTTGCCGCGCGGGCTGCGCTGGCCAGGCTCGTCGGGGAGGACGTTTCGGTCGATCGGTTGCCCTGGGTTTCCCGGAAGGCCGGGCGCCGTATGGGTGTCATCGGCAAGGGACAAACGCATCTGGCGCTTCCATACGACTCTCGGGAATGCTTCGTTGGAGCTGGGCGGGACGTGTGGGGCGCCGCCGACATCGACATCCCATTGAAGCCGAAGGACCCGGAACAGTCGGTCAGACAGTTCGGGGAGGTGGAGCTGCTGCGTCGCGTGGGCATGGCCCTGAGGGAACTGGGTCGCGGGGCCCGGGAGATGACCGATCCGTTGCCGGGCTTCTCTGTCACTGAGGTGAAGGGGCTGCCGTCACCGCTGTGGCTACAGCGAATTCGCGAGTCGAAGCTGGATTCTGTGGACCTGAGTGGCCGGGGTCGTCGCTCGCCGTCGAGCGTGCCGGACCGGCTCTATCTGCGAGCGCAGTGCGTTAGCTGGGATGGACAGGTCGTGGTCGGTGTCTTCGCGCATGCGGCGCTGGAGGCAGGCGAACTGCGCTTGACGGTGCGGCCACACGTGACGACGCCCTTGTACAACGAACTCCGTGGCACCGCCGCACCAGTCTCAAGAACTGGAATGCGCCTTCTCGGCTGGCTCTGTGCGCAATCCCTCCTGGACGCTGCCGCGGGCCCCCTCGCACTGTGGCGATTCGCCGCTCGGCTCGGACTGGGCGAGAAAGGCAAGGACGGTCGAGTGGAAGAAAAGGACCCTGTGAGCCTGCGCGATCGGTACTCCGCTGAAGAGGTCACCGACATGCACCAGAGCGACGACGCCAAGCGGCACGTCGTACTTATGCAGTCTTGTGTGTTCCGGACTGTTGCGACGTATCTCGACGAACGGGGAGTCGACACTGCCGCCTACGAACGACAAGTGGCCGCAGTCATCACCAACATCCAGGTCTACGGAGATAACAACGCCCCCATCCAGAGCGTCGCCGGCAGTGACATCCGCGGTGTGGGTCAGAGCAACGGCAGCCAGGGAGGCAAGTGATGGCCGTAGGACGACGCCGCCCCGAACCGGAACCAGGGCCAGGCTCGGGCATCAGCATAGGCGGCAACAACAACGCCCCTGTCCAGAACACCGTGGGACAGAACATCTCTCACGTGAATCAGTCCGCGTCGGTCGCGGGAGCTGTCGATATCGAGACAGTGCGTGATCTGCTCGCCTCCTTCCGCGCCGACGTGGAGCGGAACGAGGCGAGTCTGGAGCATGTCGCGGCGCTGCGTGCCATGGCCGACACTGTTGACACCTCGCTTGCAGCTCCCGATGCCCAGGCCGGGGCGTTGCACAGGGTTATCCAGGCGCTGCCAGCCCTGGTCACGGGAACCGTCGTCCAGCAGGGAGGCGAGGCGCTCGCCAACGCACTTACGTCGCTGCTGAGTTGATCAATCTCAGATGAATTCTGCAGACTGAGAATAGTCAGTGAATCGGACTTTGGGATTGGGGCAGCGGACTGGCGGAGGCCGCCATCCGCTCCGGGCAGCGGCCTGGCCGTCAGGGCTATAGCGGACGAAGCTACTTCGTGGGCGGCTCGGGGATTCGCCATGTGATGCGGAACCGTTGCTCCGGCGGAAGCCCGAATCTGCCCACAGGGCCGATCTCCTTGATGAGGTAGCCGAAGATCTGATGGTGGGCCTCCTCAGAGAGCCTGTCCCAGGTCTCTGGAGTCGCGGTCATGATCTCCCGCATGAGGGAGGCGTCCGACTCGGCGCGCAGTATCTCGATGCGGTCCTCACGGTCCATGGACTCGTCGGCGTGCATCGCGCTGATCGACCGCTGGAGGAGGTTCGGCTCGACCGCCAGGCGCCGGAGAATCCGGTCGCAGCCGTAGCGGAAGGCGGTGTGCACGTCGACCGCCTCCTGGTCCGGATAGTGGTAGCCGAAAGGGCTGCCCTGTTCGGCACCCAGGTAGTCGCCCTTCAGGGTCCGCAGGAGGGCACGCAGAGCGAACTCAGCGCCGTGCTCCTCGATGAGGTGGACACCAACCTGCACCCATTCGTCCTCGGAGACCATCGGTTCGTGCGGTACCGCGAGCGAGGGGTCGATCTCGATGGCATTGAACGGGTTGATCATCACGCCGATGACCGCCTCGGCGGTCCACTGCCCGTCGTCCGGGGTCCAGCCATGCGACAGGGCCAATTCCCGGGCCGACTTCATGCCACCCGGTTCTCCCTCCCGCACCGCGCGCCACAGAGGAAGGAACCGCGCGACCTCGGCCGCTGGGTCCCGGGGCGGATTGACACAGGCGGCAGCGAGTACCGCCACGATCGACTGCACGGTCTCCCAGCGAGGGACGGCCAAGCCCTTGAGGGTCGTACGGACTCCTTCGTGGCTGACGAGCGCCGGGTGGTCGCCGTCAGCGATCAGAGTGCTGACCTTCCTCATGCCGGGGTGGCCTGCGGCCCGATGGAGTTCTTCGAGGGCCCGTACCAACTCACGGTGGGCTTCGTTCGGGGAAGGGGCGGTGTGGGTGGTCATGGCACGCCCTTCGGCCTTCAGGTGGCGCGGTCCCCGAAGGACCGTCAAGTATCGCCAAGAGCGTAAAAGTCCCAGGCGGGGTGAGTACATGTCAGATTGCGCCAACTTCCCCGTAATGGCGTCAAACCACGGCAAGCCAGCAGAGAAGCCTCGGAGTATGGAGCCAGCGCCACGCGTGAACGGGAGCCATATTCCGAGGAGTTGCCGTGCACATCCCTGACTATGCCCGCGCAGTGATTCGGTCTGCACTGCCGACCGTTCCCACCGCCCGACACGTGGGGGTACTGGACTGCTGTCTCTGCGACAAGCCCTTCGGGGATCAGCTCCCCGTATCGCTGGGCCCGACCTCAGAGTCGGGACTGTTTGGCTGCCACCCTTGCCTGACGCGGTTGGTCGCTCGCGCGCGGCGGATCCGCGACGTCGCTCTGGCCCAGAACGCCGAGGAGGCCCGAGCGGAGTCCGCGGCCTGGCTGCCGGAGCGGGAGCAGCATCTCGCCCGGCTCGACAGTGTGCGGCAAGCGGCGGATGCCGTGGCCGGACTGGCCGAGAGCGATGGCACCCAGGCACTGCGAGTCGCTTGGCTGCTGGTCTCACTGGAATCGGCGTACACGTGGATCCCAGACGCGCCAGAACCACCTCCCTCTGTGGGACGTGAGGACCAGGGGCTGAAGGAAGCGGCGTTCCACCTCAACCTGACCATGATCAGGGCACGAGAGGCAGTGGCGGACAGACTCGCCTATCACCTGATCAACGAGGCGCAGCCCGAAGAACCGGAGATGTGCGAAGAGTTTGACTGCGCTGAAGGCTGCTCAGGTCGTCATGACTCCTCCCACATCGACTGCGGGCCAGACACTGTCTTCGACGATCTGGCGGAGCACGGGATAACCGTGGAGCGGCCGGAGCCTGAACCTCTCTCACCTCGGCTCGCGTCGCTCTTGGGGATGACGCAGACCGAGGAGAAACGCTCACCGCTTCCGGGCATCGACGAGCGGGCTCCCGTTGTCCTGGCCCACTTCGGCATGGACGCCGACGAGACGGACGTCCTGGTAAGCGCGGCGGCGGTCGGTCTGGTCACTGACGCCTGGCGCGAGGGACCGATGGACGTCATCCACGCGGCCGACGACGGGCCGAGCGACGGGGAGATCTTCGCGCAGAGCGTGGATCTGTACCGCAGGGCCCGCGCCACGCTGGTGGCCGCGCAGGACGACGGGCCCGAGGTCCTGCTTGCGTTCGCGGCGGTCGCCTCGAATGTGGACCTTCCGTGGGCCTGCAACTCGTCCTTCACGCTGCGGAAAGTGTCCGAATCCGTGGCGGAGTTCGTCCAGCACGTCGACGACCGGACGTGGTTCACCGCAGAGGTGATGCGTGAACAGGGCTGGCGCGCGGGGCTGCTGCACAGAGCCCTATCGGCCGCGTTCAAGGCTCCCGACCACTTCGGCATGCCAGGCTGGTCCCGCGCCGTCGCCGTGGCGATGGAGCGTCTCGCTCTGACGGATACCTCAGAGGCACCCGAGGTGCTCACCGATCTCGCGGTGGTAGAGGCCGCGTTGCTCGAAGCGCCCGACCGACTGGGGGCAGACGTCCTCGACTGGATCTCGCGCCATGCCCTACTCGGCTGACCCACATCGGAACCCAACCTGGTGGCACAGGCTTGCGTCCGTCCGCGCAGCGCGCCCCGGTCGGCAGAACGCGGAGATCACGCCATGAAGTGGGACGAAGTGACCCTCGCCATCCTCGCTGCATTTGGTTGCGTCACGCTGCTGTTGACGCAGGTCAACGAGATGTTGTCGAAGCTGCCAGAGATAATCCGTGCATGGCGGCGGGTACGGCAGGAGCTGAGTGGTGGTACCGATTCGGGCTCTCGGGAACACTCAGCGAGTGCTACTAATCCGGGCACACGCCAGGCCGTTCCCAGAGATGGCGGAGGCCATACATCTGCGGACCATGGAGCTGGGCCTGGGCACGGTGACGGCTGAGGCCCCGTCAACAGCAATGCTGCGGAAGCGGATTGCGGGTGCTGCTGACCCGCAATCGTTGACTTCGCCAGCGATGTGCTCCCGTTGTGCACCGGAACCGCACACCAGCTTCGTACGCCGGGGCAAGGGCGTTCCGGAGCCCTACTTCGACATCTAGGAGGCGGGGGCCGGGCGCCGGATTAGGTGACGGGTAGTGAGTACGGCGTTCCGTGGGCTCTGAGATCGGCGCATCGCGGAGCGCAGGCGTAGCCGGCAGCCGAGGTGCCGGGTGAAGAACCGTAGTGTGCTGTCGAGTTCGAATGCCGGGATCTCGCAATGCTTGCCAGGGTTGGCGTGCAGGGTCTTCTCTGCTGAGGTCAACGCGTCGAACAGCGCCAAGCCGTGGGCCCGCGGCACACGCTCATCGTCCCATTGCATCAGGAACTCCACCGGGACCGTGATCCGCGCTGCGGCCTCCGCTGATGCCAGCCCCCCCCGGCCCAACCCCGTGGCCTGACACGGCACCAGTTGACTGACATGGCGTTAGAGGATGACAAGAGTGAACCGGCATCGGCTGCAAGCCGCATTTCGTGGAGGCCCGGGACGAGGGGAGGTGCTCGTGGAGGAGATCGTGCTGATGTCGGATCCGAGGGTGGCTGCCGTCGCGGTCGAAGACTGCGGCGAACCGCTGGTGGACTGCCGGGGCACGCTCCGGGTCGACGAGCGTCGTTCGGACACGACCGGCAGTTGGGCGCATCTGCGGTCGGGTGTCGTGGAACGCCTTGTACGCGCGGAGGAACTGCTTCCGGCGGGCTGGCGGTGGCTCCTGGTGGAGGGGCATCGCCCGCCCGCGGTGCAACAGCGCATCTTCGACGGCTATTTGGCGACACTGCGCGAGCTCCGCCCGGGTGCCTCGGAGAGCGAGCTGACGACTGCGGCGACGCGCTGGGTCGCACCACTGGCAACGGCAGGCCACGTGGCCGGAGCGGCAGTCGATCTCACGATGTGCACGGCGAGCGGGACCGAGGTCGACATGGGCTGCCCGGAAGCCGCGACGCCGGAGGAGAGCGGCGGTGCCTGCTACACGAACGCGCGAGGGCTTACTCGGCCGGCGCGGCAGAACCGGGCAGTCATGGGCGAAGCCCTGAGCAGCATGGGGTTGGTCAACTATCCGACGGAATGGTGGCATTGGTCCTATGGCGACCGGTACTGGGCGTTCACCGTCGGCGCGGGCAGCGCGGTCTACGGGCCGAAGGAGCTGATCTAGGGCGACGATGGCACCCGCTTAGGCAGCGGGCCGGTCGTGGGCGTGGGCGCCGGTGGCTTCCGCGGGGTCAAACGTGATGCGAACGTATTGAGATGAGCGCCTATGGCGACGTCCTGCGGAGCCCGGCGGCTCGCAGACTCGTCATCGCCACCGGCTCAGGGAAGTTCGGCTTCGCCGCCTTCCCGCTGGCGACGGTGTTGCTGGCTCACGGCGAGTCGGGCTCATTCGTGGACGCGGGACTGGCGGCTGGAGCCTGGGGCATCGGCGGTACGTTGACGGCGCCGGTCCGGGGGTTCCTGGTCGATCGCCACGGGCCTCGTATCCCCTTGACGGTGCTTACGTCGGTCACGCTTCTTGCCGTTGGGGGACTGGCTACCGCGTCGGACACGACTGCGCTGGTCATTTTCGGGGCGGTCGCCGGCGCGAGCGCTCCCCCGATCGTTGCGAGTATCCGGCCGCTGTGGAAGCACGCCGTACGCGCTGGTCTTGTGCGTACCGCGTATGCCATGGATGCGATCCTCACGGAGGCTGCCAAGATCTGCGGGCCGCTCCTTGCCGCAGGTGCGGCTGCTTGGTCTCCTCAGATCGGCGTGGCCGCTGCCGGCACCTTGCTGATCCTCGGTGCGATGCTGCTCGTCGTACGGCCCACCGCCACGTCTGATCCGGCGCCGCCGAACGTCGCCGGCGCACGGGCCGCAGTGCAACTCCGCCCCGCACTGCGGCTGCTTCTTCTGGCCAATGCCGCACTCGGATTCTGCCTCGGTGCACTGACAGTCGGGCTGCCCGCCCGTGCTGCTGAGCACGGGTCCGCAGCCGGCTCCGGCTGGCTCCTCGCCTGCCTCGGCCTCGGCAGCGCCCTCTCCGGCATCTGGTTCGGCAGCCGGCGTCAGGGCGCACCCGTTCGCGGATACATCGCCGGCTTCGCGTGGCTGGGTCTTGTGCTCGCCGTGGCAGCGGTCGCGCCGATGGGACTTCCGCTGGCGGGTGTCCTCCTCATCGCCGGTGGAGCCTTCGCCCCGATCACCATCTGCTTGTTCGAGCTCTTGGACCAGCATGCTCCGAGGGGCACGGAGGTCTCGTCGTTGATGTGGATGGTCTCCAGCGAAGAACTCGGCATCGCCCTCGGAGCGATGCCGGCCGGAGTGCAGGCCCAAGATGCCGGTGCAGGGCTCGTGTTGATCACCGCTGCCGTCAGCGCCGGGCTGGGAGCCGTGGTCCTCGCTGGGGGCGGACGCATCCTCGCCCGGCGCTGAAGTACGGGTCGAACACCCGGGGTTGTGCCGTCGGCCCGTCCGCCCTTCAGCCCGTCAGGTGAAGTCGCCCATCGTGAAGGAGAGTTCGTTCCGGTCCGTGCCGTCGGTGAACCACCAGTGGCTCTCCGGGGCGCCCGTAAGGCTCTTGACGAGCACGATCTCGGTGTTCTCGTCGGTGTCGTAGTTCCTCGCCCCGAAGATCTCGGAAGCGCTGTGCTTGTCCGACTTCGTCTTCCGTTCCGTGGTGCGCCAGGGCTTGCTGCTCAGGCCGTCGGCGCTGCCGTGCAGCACCTGGAAGCTCGACTTCTGCGAGATGGGGGTGGAGAGCTCCACAGTCAGGTCGTCGATGCCGTCGCCGTCGGCGTCCGCCGTGGCCAGGCCGTAGCCGAAACCCTGGCCGACCCGGCCGCCCACGATCCTCTTCGGCTTGTCGGGGGCCTTGCCGTAGATCACGTCGACCCAGCCCCTGACCGACGGGGCGTCCACGTCCTCGTCGTCGGGGATGCCGGAGTTGCCGATGGCGATGTCGCGGCGCTTGTCGCCGTCGAAGTCGCCGAACACGACCTCGTTGCCCTCCGGGAGCTCCCGGTCGTTGTTGCTAAGTCCCGTCTCGGTTCTGGCGCCGCCGGTGAGCAGGACGGAGGGTGCGTCCTCCTCGGCCATCTCGTGGACGACCAGGTCAGTGGCCCTGTCGCCGTTGACGTCGCCGGTGGTCAGGAAGCCCTCTTCCGTATTCTCCAGGGGGTTGCTCCGCTCGACGGTCGCCGCAGGTGAACCGTCGCGCTTGAACGGGCCCTTCAGGACGGCGAGGGAGGTGGAGAGCCCGTCGGCGCTCCCGTCGTACGTGGCCAGGTCGTCGTGCCCGTCGCCGTCGAAGTCGCCGGTGACGGGCTGGGAGGTCGTCGCGTACTCCTCACCGGCGTCGGGACGCTTCACCAGGCCGAGTTCGCCGGGGCTGCCCGGCTGCGGGCCCTTCGGGCTGCCCCAGAGCACCACGCCGTTGCCGCCCAGAAGGATGTCGGAGTTGCCGTCGCCGTCCAGGTCGGCGACGGCGGGCTGACCGTCGCCCCTGAGCGGGCCGTTGTCGTCCGGGTCGTAGCGGTTCGAGGGGGGCACCTTGCCTTTGAGGGGGCCCAGGTCGAGGTCCTTCTCCTTGAACACGACGCGCTTCCCGGGGTCGGGGCCGTTCTTCGACCCGTACACCACGACCAGGTAGGCGGCGCTCGACGGGTCCGAGGTATCGCTCGGGTCGTGCTTGTAGACGACGTCGGGGGAACCGTCGCCGTCGAGGTCGGCGTTCTTCTGCTCCGCCTTCTCGACGGCGTCGGAGGCGGGGAAGACGGTTTTCGCCTCGCTGTGCACGTACGTCCAGTAGTACGCGACGGCGGCGGTCGTTCCCGCCACGACGGCGAGGGCCAGCAAGGCGAGTCGCAGGCGGCGCGTCTCGGGGCGAGGGGGCTCGTAGTTCAGGGCCAGCAGGAGGCGTCGCAGACGGCCCGAACCGCGGTGGGGGGCTTGGTAGTTGGTCGTCATCGGGCAATTGCACAGCGCCGGGAGCGAGCACAGGCCCGCGTGGGCGAGTTGTTGCATGACGCGGCCATCGGTTACGGGGCTGTTGCACGGCGGGAGGCGAGCGGGGTCCGCACGGCTCCGGTGCGCGGGGCGAGCGCGGGCCCGCTGCCTGCGGCGGGCATGAGGAGGCCGGCGGCGGCCGGGACGGCAGGCGCGGTGACCCGGTGTGAGGACACGCTAACGAGGCCTTGTTCCGGATGACTTCGTTCGGCAACGAGGCCGGACTGAAGTGGTCCTCATGCACGACGACGGGGTTCGGAGGCCCGAACCCCTGTGTACCGCATGGAGGTTCTCATGCCACAGGTGTGTCGCCGGATGCGCCCGCCCGAGGGCGAGGTGCGGGGCCGCCGTCCCGCGCCGGACGGGCCCCTCCCCGCCAAGTCCCTCCCGTACGCGGCCGGGAGCGAGCTGTGACGCCGCGGGACCTCTCGGGCACGCACCATCCGGTGGCCGTGATCGGCGGCGGACAGGCCGGGCTCGCGATGAGCTACTGCCTGCGCGAGCGCGGCATCGAACATGTCGTCCTGGAGGCCGACCGGGTGGGACGCGAGTGGCGCGAGCGCCGCTGGGACTCCTTCTGCCTCGTCACCCCCAACTGGCAGTGCAAGCTGCCCGGTTTCCCGTACGCGGGAGCGGACCCGGACGGATTCATGGTCCGGGACGAGGTCCTGCGCTACCTGGAGGACTACGTCTCCTACTTCCGGCCGCCGCTCGCCGAGGGCGTGACGGTCACGGGGCTTCGGCGGTCCGCCACCGGCGTCTTCGAACTCGCCTCCGACGCGGGGGACTTCACCGCGGAACAGGTCGTGGTGGCCACGGGCCCGTACCACGGTCCGGCCGTCCCGCGGCTCGCCGAGCGGCTCCCTGCGGACGTCGCGCAGCTGCACTCCTCGCAGTACCGCAACCCCGGCCAGCCCGCGGAGGGCGCCGTACTCGTGATCGGCACCGGCCAGTCCGGATGCCAGATCGCCGAGGACCTGCACCTCGCCGGACGCCGGGTGCATCTCGCCGTCGGCAGCGCCCCGCGCGTCGCCCGCTTCTACCGGGGCCGCGACTGCGTCGCCTGGCTGGACGAGATGGGGCACTACGCGAAGGAGGTCGGGGAGTTCGCCGACAGCGAGGCCGTGCGGATGCGCGTCAACCACTACGTCACGGGACGCGACGGCGGACGCGACATCGACCTGCGGGCCTTCGCCCGCGACGGCATGCACCTGTACGGAAGGCTCACCGAAGTCGCAGGCACACGCCTGGAGTTCGCCGCCGGCCTCAAGGCCGATCTCGACCATGCGGACTCCGTCGCCGAGGGCATCAAGGACTCCATCGACGCGCACATCGACGCCCACGGCATCGACGCCCCCGAGGAGGCGCGCTACGTGCCCGTGTGGGAGCCGGACGAGGAGCCCGGCACGCTCGACCTGCGCGAGGCCGGGATCAGCACCGTCATCTGGTCGACGGGTTTCGTCCGCGATCACCAGTGGATCGGGGCGCCGGTCTTCGACGGACGCGGCTACCCCATGCACTGGCGCGGCGTGACGAACTGTCCGGGGCTGTACTTCCTCGGCCTGCCCTGGCAGCACACGTGGGGGTCCGGGCGGTTCGAGGGCGTGGGCCGGGACGCGGAGTTCCTCGCGGGTCACATAGACGCCTCGCGGCGGCTCGCCGACGTCTGCGACACCCTCACCGGCACTCCGCTGCACCTGTCCCCGGCGGTCCCGGTCGGCTGACGCCCGGCCCGTACGCCCGGGCCCGTATCCCCCGGCCCGTACCCCCGTACCCCGGCCGCCCGGCAAGGCCCCCGCCCCGCCGAAGGAGGAAGGAGCGACCCGATGACCACCCGTCACCACTTCGACGCCCACCGGCACTTGGGCGTGCTCCCCGATCACCCCTACTACGGCGGGCCTCCCGTCAACCCGGGCGGCGGCGCCCGCGCCGGCGTCAAGCAGCTCATCGAGGACCTGGACGCCGAGGGCACCGAACGCGCCCTGGTACTGCCGAACTACGGCGTCCCCGACCCCGAAGTCTCCTTCGGCTTCAACGAGTTGGTCATCGAGGCCGCGCAGAGCGACGACCGGATCCGGGCGGGCCTGTGGGTCTCGCCGCGTCCCGCGGACTCCGTCCGCACGGCCGAGGCGCTCGCGCTGGCGGGCGAGAGCGGCGTACGGGCGCTGAAGCTCAGCTTCCTGCTGGGCGGCCGCGCCACCGACCCGGAGTGCCTGCCCCTGCTCGACACCATCTTCCGTACGGCCGAGCAGCACGGCCTGGTCGTCCACGTGCACACCTCTCCGGGGGCGGCGTCCGACATCGACGAGGTGGGCCTCCTCGTCGAGCGGTACGCCGACCGCGTGCCCGTGCACCTGGTGCACTTCGGCGGCGGCATGAGCGGCCACATCAAACTGGCGGGCTCCCGGTTCTTCGACTGGATCGAGGCCGGAAAGCACGTCTACACCGACCTCTCCTGGGCGATCGGCTTCGCGCCGTACTGGCTGGCCCGGGAGATCGAGCGCCGCGGTCTCGGACACGACCGGGTGCTCTTCGCCAGCGACCAGCCGTGGGGCGACTTCGCGGGCGAGTTCGCCCGGATGAGCGCGGCGGCCGGCGGCGGCGAACTCGGCGACCGCGTCTTCCGGGACACCTTCGCCTCGCTCTACGACTGAGCGCCAACGTCCGGCCGGTACGCCGTCGTCCCGGCCACGCTCCCCGCCCCCGCGCGGAGCCCCGTCCCCGTACCCGTCCCGTCCCCATCCCGTCCCCGTCCCTCAACTCACGCCGTACCGCAGCGATTTCCCAGGAGAGCACCATGACCCAGACAGTCCCCGAACTGACCGACGTCGAGAAGAAGAGCCTCGGCGAGATCCCGCACCCCTCGCTCCCCGAGGGCTCCAGCATCTACGGGTCAACGAAGGTCTTCCCCGACTACCAGGCAGAGAACGGCGAGTCGTACTTCACCCTCGTCCACGGCATCGCCCACGAGTCCTCCGTCAGCTTCGTGGCCGTCCTCCAGGCGACGCGCGCACTGCGCAAGGGCTTCGAGACCGGCATCTACTTCTACGGGCCGGGATCCCTCAACTGCCTTGCCACCCGCGGCTTTCCGACGACGGGAAGCTCCGCGTTCCCCGGTGAGCACAACATCAACAACCAGCTCGCCACCTTCATCGCGGAGGGCGGCAAGGCGTACTGCTGCCGCTTCGGCCTCTCGCTGCACGGCGCCAGGGAGGAGGACCTCATCGAAGGGGTGATCCCCACCCATCCGCTGGACGTCCAGGACGCGTTGATCCACTACGCGCGCAAGGGCGCCATCATCAACTCGACCTACCAGCTCTGAGAGGTGTGACGTGAGCGTTGGCACCGGAGAGCACGAGCACCGCGTACGTCCCGGGAAGGGCACCGCGGTGGACGTGAAGCTCCTCACCAGGGCCGAACTCGCCCTGCGGGGCCTCGGATCGGACACGGAGGTCAGGCGGCCGGACGGCGCGGGCCCCAGCGACGACGGCCATGTGCTCGTCGACGGTGCCAACGCCGCGCTCCCCAGCAATCCGGCCAGCCCCTACACCGTCCGCGACGGCCGCGTATGGCTCGGCGACGAGGACACCGGACTGACCCTGACCCCCGTGCGACGGCCCGCCTTCTACGACCTGACCACCGCCGACGGCGTCCCGTACGAGAAGATCGCGCGGCTGCACGGCGCGGACGTGCTGGCCACGACCGTCGTGCAGACCTGCGTCCGCTACGCCGAGTCCGACCGCTGCCGCTTCTGCACCATCGAGGAGTCCCTGCGCTCGGGCGCCACCGTCGCCGCCAAGACCCCGGCGCAGCTCGCCGAGGTGGCCGAGGCGGCCGTACGGCTCGACGGCGTACGGCAGATGGTGATGACCACCGGGACGACGACCGGTCCCGACCGGGGCGCGCGCAACCTCGCCCGCTGCGTGCGGGCCGTGCGGGAGACCGTCCCCGGACTGCCCGTCCAGGTGCAGTGCGAACCGCCCGGAGACCTCGCGTGGATCCGCGAACTGCGCGACGCCGGGGCGGTGTCCATCGGCATCCACGTCGAATCCCTCGACGAGGACGTACGGCGCCGCTGGATGCCCGGCAAGTCGACCGTGCCGCTGGCCGAGTACGAGGCGGCTTGGGACGAGGCGGTCGAAGTCTTCGGCCACAACCGCGTGTCGACGTATCTGCTGGTGGGCCTCGGCGAGGACCCGGACGAACTCGTCGCGGGCGCCTGTGCGTTGATCGAACGAGGTGTGTATCCGTTCGTCGTGCCCTTCCGTCCGATGCGCGGCACCCTCGCCGCCCGCGACGGGGTCGGCGCTCCCGACGCCCAAGTGCTGCGCCACGTCACCGAGTCGGTGGCGGCGGAGCTGCGCGCGGCGGGCATGAGCGGCGCCGATCAGCAGGCGGGCTGCGCCGCGTGCGGAGCGTGCAGCGTCCTGTCCGCGGCGGGCGGGTGAGGACGGTGACGATCCTGGACGGCGGGTACGGCGGTCCCGCGCACGGTGCCGGTCCCGCGCACGGCGTCGACCGCGGGCACGGCGCACCGCACGCACCCCACGCACCGGCGCCGCCGCACGCACCGCACGCGGCCGAGGCACCGCACGCACCCGAGGCACCGGAGGCGCCCGCGGACATCCTGCTGCTCCTCGGCGACCGGTCGACGCTGGCCGCCCGGCCCCGCTTCCGTATCGAACAGGCCGAGGACGCGGCCACGTTGAGCGCCTACCGGCGGCTGCGGCACGCCGTCTTCGTCGACGAACAGGGCCTGTTCGCGCGACACGACCTCGACGAGCGGGACAGCGATCCGCGCACCGTCGTCCTCGTCGCCCGCGATCACTCCGGAGCCGTCGTCGGCGGCGTCCGGCTCGCACCCGCCGTCGACGGCCCCGACATCGGCTGGTGGACGGGAGGACGGCTCGCGGTCCGCCGTGGCGAACGCGGCTCGGGCGGCATCGGCCGGGCGCTGGTACGGGCAGCCGACGCCCGCGCCGAGGCGGAGGGCGTGCTGCGGTTCGAGGCCACCGTGCAGCAGGGCAACGAGCGGATGTTCACGCGGCTGGGCTGGCGGCGCGTACGTCCCGTGACCGTCGGCGGCGCACCGCACGTGCTGATGCGCCGGCCCACCCGGCGGTTCGCCGCACAGACCGCGGTCAAGTCGTCCCTCGGTCCGCTGCTCGCCCAACTGCGGCCGGGCGGACCGGGGTTCGTCGGAGACGACGGCGCGCCCGTGCCCGGCTCCGATGTGATCGCGGCCTGCGACGCGATCGTGCCGTCCATGGTCGAGCGCGACCCCGAATGGGCCGGGTGGTGCTCGGTCCTGGTCAACGTCAACGACATCGCGGCCATGGGCGCCACGCCCACGGGACTGCTCGACGCCCTGGCCGCCCCGGACGCCGCGCACGCCGCCCGCGTCCTCGCCGGTCTCCGGTCCGCGTCCGAGGCGTACGGCGTCCCGGTCCTCGGCGGCCACACCCAACTCGGCGTCCCTGCCGCCCTGTCCGTCACCGCACTGGGACACACACGGAACCCGGTGCCCGGAGCGGGCGGACGCCCCGGGCACACCGTCCGGCTCACCGCCGACCTCGGAGGCGACTGGCGCGCCAACTACCGCGGCAGCCAATGGGATTCGACCACCGGCCGCCGGACGGACGAACTGCGGGCCATGCTCGGCGCGGTCGCCGCCGCGCGGCCCGCCGCCGCGAAGGACGTCTCCATGGCCGGGCTCGTCGGCACCCTCGGCATGCTCGCCGAGGCGAGCGGCTGCGGGGCGGTGCTCGACGTCGCCGACGTGCCGCGTCCCGCCGGGGCCACGGCCGGCGACTGGCTGACGTGCTTCCCCGGCTTCGCCATGCTCACCGCCGACGCCCCCGGCTCGCCCCCACTGGACGCGGGGCCCGCCGTCAGCCGCGCCTGCGGCAGCCTGCGGCCGGGGACGGGCGTCGTACTGCGCTGGCCGGACGGAGAGACCACCGAGGCGGTCACCGGGGCGGTGACCGGCATGGCAACCGGAACGGAGACGACATGAGCACCGTACGACTGGCCGCGGTCTCCGCGGAGTTCGGCCGCGACCTGGAGGAGGACTTCGCGGTCGCCGAGCGGCTGATCAAGGAGGCCCGCGCCGACGGGGCCCAGCTCCTGGCGCTGCCCGAGGCCTGCCTCGGCGGCTACCTCCTCAGCCTCGACGGGGGCGGAAGCTGCGACGCGGACGGGCGGGGATCGGACCCGGGGCCGCCGCCGCTCGCACCCGACGGTCCCGAGATCCGGCGGCTGGCGGCCCTAGCCGAGGACATGACCGTGATAGCGGGCTACTGCGAGACGGACGGCACCTCCCGCTACAACAGCGTGGTGTGCGTGAGCGGCGACGGCGTCCTGGGCAACCACCGCAAGGTCCACCAGCCGCTGAGCGAGGACGCCGACTACGCCTCGGGCGACGGCTTCGCGGCCTTCGACACCCCGGTCGGCCGGATCGGCATGCTGATCTGCTACGACAAGGCGTTCCCGGAGGCCGCCCGCGAACTCGCCCTGGACGGGGCCGAGATCGGCGTCTGCGTCTCGGCCTGGCCGGCGGCGCGCACCAATCCCGCGCCCGACCTCACCGAGGACCGCTGGAAGCGGCGCTTCGACCTCTTCGACCGGGCGCGCGCCCTGGAGAACCAGATGGTGTGGCTCTCCGCGAACCAGTCGGGCACGTTCGGCTCGCTGCGGTTCGTGGGCAGCGCCAAGGTCGTCGACCCCGGCGGCGAACTCCTGGCCGGTACCGGCGTCGAGGCGGGCATCGCCGCCGCCGAACTCGACGTCGCCGAGGCCCTGGAGACCGCCCGCCGCTCCATGGGCCATCTCAGGGACCGCCGCCCCGACGCCTACCCGGCCCTCTCCGCAAACACGGGAGCTGCCCTCTCCGCAACCACGGGAGCCGCCCTCTCCGCAACCACGGGAGCTGCCGCCCGATGAGCACGATCCGGATCGCGGCCGCCGCCGCGCACTTCGGCCGCGACCTGGACTTCGACCTGACGAGGATCGCCAAGCTGATCGACGACGCGCGAAGCAGCGGCGCCGCGCTGCTCGTCCTCCCCGACGCCGCGCTCGGGGGCTACCTGGCCGACCTGCGCCACCCCGACCCGGAGGCGCTGCCCCCCGCGCTCAAGCCGGACGACCCGCTGATCCTCCAAGTCGCCCGGCTCGCAGCCGAGATGGTGGTCTGCGTCGGATACTGCGAGGACGGCGGTGACGAACGCTACAACGCGGCCGTCTGCGTCAGCGGCGACGGCGTGCTCGGGCGGCACCGCAAGGTCCACCTGCCCGCCGGCGAGACCACCGCCTACGCGCCCGGCGACCGCTTCGACGCCTTCGACACCCCGGCGGGCCGCGTCGGCATGCTCATCGACTACGACAAGACCTTCCCGGAGTCCGCCCGCAGCCTCTCCCTCGACGGCGCGCAGATCCTCGCCTGCCTGTCCGCCTGGCCGACGAGCATCACCAACCGTGCGCCGCGCATGCACCAGGACCGCCAGGCGAAGCTGTTCGACCTGTACGACATGGCGCGTGCCGCCGAGAACCAGGTCTGTCTCGCCTCGTCCAACCAGACCGGCTCGATGGGCGGCATGCGCTTCCTCGGCCAGGCCAAGGTCGTCGGGCCCGGCGGCGACGTCCTCGCCCGCACCTGGTCCAAGGCAGGCGTCGCGGTCGCCGAACTCGACGTCGCAGCTGAGATCGACACCGCCCGCCGCGTACTGCGCCACCTCGACGAGCGAAGGCCGCCCGCCTACCGCGCCTACGGGGAGCACACATGACGCTCTCGGTCGCGCTGCTCAGCTACTCCACCAAGCCGCGCGGCGGCGTGGTGCACACGCTCGCCCTCGCCGAGGCGCTGGCGGCCGCGGGAGCACGGGTCGCCGTCTGGACCCTCGGACGGAACGGCGACGAGGGCTTCTTCCGGCCCGTGGACCCTTCCGTGGAGCTGCGGATCGTGCCCTTCCCCGACGGGCCGCCGGAGGAGACCGTCGGCGAGCGCGTCCTGCGCTCCATCGACGTGCTCCGCGACGCGTTCGACCCCGGCGGCTACGACATCGTCCACGCGCAGGACTGCATCAGCGCCAACGCGGCCGGGCGCTGCGTGCGCACCGTCCACCATCTCGACCGCTTCACCACCCCCGAACTGGCCGCCTGCCACGAGCGGGCCATCGTCGACCCGTACGCGCACATCTGCGTCTCCCGCGCCGTCGCCGACGAACTGGCCGACGGCTGGGGCATCGAGGCCGAGGTCATCCCCAACGGCGTCTACCACGAACGTTTCGCCGCCACGGACCCCGCCGCCCGCGCGAACTGGCGGGAGCGGCTGGGCCGTTACGTGCTGACGGTCGGCGGCATCGAACCCCGGAAGGGCTCCCTCGACCTGCTGGAGGCGTACGCGCTGCTGCAAGAACGGCTCCCCGGGCTGCGTTTGGTGATCGCGGGCGGCGAGACCCTCTTCGACTACCGCGACTACAGGGCCCGTTGGCAGGAACGCGCGGCGCAGCTCGGTGTCGAACCCGTCGTCCTCGGCGCCGTACCCGACGGCGAACTGCCCCCACTCGTCGCGGCAGCCGACGCCTTCGCCTTCCCCTCGACCAAGGAGGGCTTCGGGCTCGCCGCCATGGAGGCGCTCTCGGCGGGCGTACCGCTGGTGGTACGTGATCTCCCCGTGCTGCGCGAGGTCTTCGGCTCCGCCGCCCGCTTCGGAGCGACGGCACACGAGCTTGCGGACGAACTGGCCGCGGCGATGGCCGCGCCCGACCCCGGCAGGCGGGCGGCGGGCCACGCCCTCGCGGCCCGCCACACCTGGCCGTCCGCCGCCGCCCGTCACCTGGCCTTCTACGGCGAACTGCTCGGGGAGCCAGACCCCACACGGGGGACCTGCTCACCCCCGGCCGGCTTCCTGCGCGCGCGTCCGTAGCACGAAGGCTGAATCTGTCAGCGGCGGTCAGCGGCGTCCTGGAGCATTACCACCATGCCCGCTGACATCGCCCTCGCACTCCAGCCGGCCAACCCTCAGCAACTGACCGATCTGTACGGCCACTTCCCCCGCTACGACCGCCTGCGGATCAGGTCGGTGAACGCGAGCCCGTACGGGCCGACGCTGACGCTACGAATCGATCTGCCGGAGTTCCCCGCCGAACCACCGGAGGAATGGGCCGCTGCCGAGTGCGACACCCTCCAGTGCCACTTTCAGTTCCAGGCCGTAGAGAACCTCGCACTGTCCCGCTGGGAACCTCCGGCAGAGGCTCGCTTCAACGCTTGGTCGGTCAGCCGCCTGGCAACCGAAGTCCGTGTTATGGGCACAGGAATTGCTCTCTCGTTCCAGACACACCCGCAGTTCCTCATCCGCCACATCAGCGCATGCCGTGCCGCTGCCGACGAGCCCGAACACCACCACCTGAGCCGGTTGGACACCAAGCTGCACGGCACCAGCGAGCCCGCGACGACCACGGAGACCTTCTATGCCCGCTGACTGGACCGAACTCCTCGCCGACGCCAGTGGGTTGACCGACGTGTACTCCACCGTCCCCGCGCTGGACCGCTGCAAGCTCCACTACCTGCACTTCGACGAGCGCGGCACCTCCGCCACACTCGGACTCACAACCGGCGACATGCCGGACCACCCCCTCCCGGAGTGGGAAGCGAAGCCCTTCAACAGCCTCACCTTCTACCTCGTGTGCGAGGAGATCGCGGAAGTCGCGCTGAACGGCTGGGAACTCCCGGCGCCCACTCTCGAACTCACCCCGGCCGCGGCCGGGGTGAGCGTGGTGGCGGAGGGCGGAGGCTCATCGCTGCGATTCACCGCCGAGTCCGTCCGCGTCGGGCGCATGCGGACGACGCTGGTCTCCGAGACCGCCGTCTGAGGGGTGTCGAAGGCGGCGGCTGAGCGTGCCGCAGCCCCGGGCCCGCGGCCCCCGGATCCGTCAGGACGGTGATGCGGCGTCGTCCTCGGTGACCGCCGCGGCGGCCGGGTCGAGTACGCGGGAGAGGAAGGTGCGGGTGCGCTGGTGCTGCGGGTCGCCGATCACGCGGCTCGGGGTGCCCTCCTCGACGATGACGCCGCCGTCCATGAAGACCACGCGGTCAGCGACTTCGCGGGCGAAGCTCATCTCGTGGGTGACGACCATCATCGTCATGCCCTCGTCGGCGAGACGGCGCATGACGGCGAGGACGTCGCCGACGAGTTCGGGGTCGAGCGCGGACGTCGGCTCGTCGAAGAGCATCAGCTCCGGCTCCATGGACAGGGCGCGGGCGATGGCCACGCGCTGCTGCTGGCCGCCGGAGAGCTGGACGGGGTAGGCCGACTCCTTCTCGGAGACCCCCACCCGCCGCAGATTGGCCCGGCCGATCCGCTCGGCCTCGTCCTTCGTGCGCCCGAGGACGCGCCGCTGGGCGATGGTGAGGTTGTGCAGCACGGTCAGGTGCGGGAAGAGGTTGAAGCTCTGGAAGACCATGCCGATGCGGCGCCGGACCCCGTCGATGTCCACGTCGGGGTCGGTGAGTTCGGTGCCGGAGAGGGCGACGGTGCCCGCCGTCGGCTCCTCCAGGAGGTTCACGCACCGAAGCAGCGTCGACTTGCCCGAGCCGGACGGGCCGATGACGCATACGACCTCGCCGGGGCGCACCGTGAAGTCGATGCCCTTGAGGACTTCGAGCTCGCCGAAGGACTTGTGCAGCCCCTCGACGCGTATCGCGGCCTCGTCCGTCTTCTGGCCGGCTGCTGTCGTCTTCTGGCCGGCCGCCGTCGTCTTGTGCTCGGTCACCGCGCTCACCTGGCCTTCGCGGTACGGGCCTCTAGCCGCCGGACCAGGTGGCCGAGCGGGAGGGTGATGATCAGGTAGCACAGCCCGGCGACGAGGATCGGCGTGAGGCTGCGGTTCTCGTTGAGCGCGTCACGGCCGAACTTGGCCAGCTCGTACTGGCCGAGGGAGAGACCGAGCAGATAGACCAGCGAGGAGTCCTTGGTCAGCAGGATCAACTCGTTGGTCAGCGGCGGCAGTACGATCCGGAACGCCTGCGGGATGACTATCGAGCGCATGGCGCGGCCCTGCGACATCCCCAGCGAACGGGCCGCCTCCACCTGCCCCTTGGGCACGGCCTGGATGCCGGCCCTGATCGTCTCCGCCATGTAGGCGGCGCCGACGAGGCCGAGGGCGAGCATCACCGTGACGTACTGGTTGATGACGACCTGGAAGGCGATCGGGACGCCGAAGCCGAGCGCGATGAAGACCAGCAGCGCCGGTACGCCGCGGAAGAACTCGATGTACGCGGTCGCCAGCCACCTGTAGGGCGGCACCGACGACAGCCGCATCAGCGCCAGGATCAGGCCCAGCGCCAGGCCGAAGCCGAACCCGAGCAGGGTGTAGACGACGGTGTTGACCAGGGCGGTGGTGATGATGTCGGGGAACTGGGCCTGCGCGACGTCGAGATCGAAGAAGGCGCGGCGTATCTCGCCCCAGTTCGCGCCGAAGGCGGCGGCGGCCACGACGAGAGCCAGCAACCCGTACTGGACGCCCCGGACGGCCCGCGTCCGCTGCCGGCGGGACATGGACATGTGGTGTGCAACTCCTCAACTGCGGCCTGCTCGGCGGCACTTCCCGGTCTTGGGGCCCGGTCCTCCGGTCCCGCTGTTCGGGGCCCGGTCTTCGGGGCCCGGTCTTCGGCACCCGGTCTTCGGCACCCGGTCTTCGGATCGGGGGCCTACTTCTTCTCGGGCGCGGTGCCGAACCACTTCTTGTAGATCTTGTCGTACGTACCGTCGGACTTGGCCTTCTTCAGCGCCTCGTTGATCTGCTTGCGCAGGGCGGAGTTCCCCTTGCGCACGCCGAAGCCGTACTGCTCGCCGGTGTCGAACTCGGCCGTGACGTCCGTGTCCGGGTTCTTCTTGACGTAGTCGTAGAGCACGCCGTTGTCGTTGATGCCCGCGGCGACCTGGCCGGACTTGACCGCGGTGAGCAGCAGGGCCACATCCTCGAACTGGACGAGCTCGACGCCCTTCGGTGCCTTCTTCTTGGCGTACTCCTCACCGGTGGTGGAGGCCTGGACGCCGAGCTTCTTGCCCTTGAGGTCCTTCAGCGAGGAGTGCTTGGCGCCCTTCTTGGCGATCAGGGCCTGAGTGGCGTCGAAGTACGGCGCGGAGAAGTCCAGGTTCTTCTTGCGCACGTCGTTGATGGTCATGCCGGCGGCGGCCGCGTCGCACTTGTTGGCGTTGAGGTCCTCGCCGGACTGGATGCCCTCCCAGGGCGTGTCCACGATCTTCTGGTCGACCTTGAGCTTGTCGGCCACGAGATCCATCATGTCGACGTCGAAGCCGACGATCTTGCCCGACTTCTTGAACTGGAAGGGCGCGTACGGCAGATGCGTGCACACCGTCAGCTTGCCCTTGGCGACAAGCTGGACCTCCGAGCCTCCCGCACCGGACGACTTGGTGCTGGTGCAGCCGGCAACCAGGCCGGACGCCAGGACAAAGGGGAGAGCCACTGCGACCGGACGGAGCGGGATACGCGCAGACACCTTTGAGCCTCCAGGAGCATTGTTCGGCAAAGCCGCACCCGAAAGGGCGAGTTCCGCTGCATCCTTGCATCACGCGCCGACGTTGTCGCTGGTGAAAGAGTTGCGACCGGATAACGAACCGCTGAATGCCCCGGCAGTCGTCCAGGACTGGACACCGCTCATCGGCGCTCCCGCATTCTGCCGTCCGGGAACGGAAGGCGTACGCGGGAATCCCGCTCACGGAAGCAGGTCCGGGATCGTGACAATCGAATTGCGGTCGTGTTTCAGCGTCGCGTGGCCGGGCCGGGGACGCCTTTGTGTTTGCGCATGTGTTTGCGCACGTGTTTGTCCGGGTGTTTGCCCAGATGTTTGCCCAATGGGTCATTGAGCCGATGAGGGATCCGCGAGCAGATCGATTCCGCACAGGGCGGCGAGTTCTTTGGCCGCGGAGGTGAGCGGGCCGCGGAGTTCCGCCAGTTCAGCGCGCATCTCTGCCGCTCGTTCCCACAGTCGTTCGTGTGCGATGGGGCTGATGCCGGGCGGGCGGCCGGCTTCGTGCTCCTGGAGTGCGGGATGCCAGGTCGCCAGGAAGGGGCGCAGGTGCTCGTTGGCGAGTCCGGCGGCGATTCCGGGCAGCGTGATGGGGCCGGCCGTTTCCCCCGCCACCCGGTGAAGCACGCTGCGCGTGGTCGCGAACACCGAGTGCAGTGACGTGAGGGCTTCTCGGAGCGAACCTTGATCGGCGGCCAGCGGCTGGACTCCGACCCTGGTGACCAGTTCGACCTGCAAGTCGAAGGCCGCGGCACGTTCGGCGGTGTCCCGTGGAGCGGAGGCTTCCACCGGAGCGGGCCGCGGGGCGGCCGGGGACAGCACCGTGGCGGATCGAACCGGGCCCGGGCCGCCCGGGCCCGGAGTCGGCGGTACGGGTGTGAGCGTGAGCGTGTGCAGCAGTAGGCGCCGGAGGTCTTCCTGCCTGGCCGTGTCGGTGTCATGACGGCGCACCGCCCGGGCGGTGAGGGGATGGACGGTCCAGGACCCGTACTGCATCGGGTCCGGCCGGAGCGTGCCGGAACCGAGCAGCGACTCGATCGCCTCCGAGACGAGGGCGGTCACTTCCCAGGGGTCGTAGGAGCTGAGCGCGGACAGCACGTTCTCCAGCGCGGACTGCGACATCGGCGCCGGACTGGACAGGGCGAACAAGCGGAGGAGGTCGTCGGTGGGGAGGTGGCCCGACAGGGGCTGCGACAGGAGCCCGGCCGATGACGGGCGTGGGGTCGTGGAGCCGTTGCCGGTGGGCGGCCGCCAGGTGGTGAGGACGTCGGCTCCGGGGGCGTGGAGCCTGTTGCGGAGGTGGGTGAAGTCGCTGTGCGCGGCCGACTCCGCAAGAAGCCCGAGCGCCTGGGGATGACCGTCCACGTCGCGGACGAGGGCCGTCGCCGCCGCGCGGTCCAGCTCGTTCCCGGGCTTGCGGTGGGCCGTGAGCAGCCGGATGCCCTCCGCGTCGCCGAGGGGCGGCAGATCGACGCACTCCGCGAACGACGCGTAGTGCTGTGACCGTGTGGTGATCAGCGTCGCGCTCAGCAGGTGCGGTCCGCGGAGAAGGTGCAGTTCTTCGTCCGGCAGACCGTTCGGGACGCCGTCCACCACCCACAGGCAGTGCGCGTTTCCCTCTCCCAGCGCGACGGCGAGGTGGCTGAGCAGCTCCGGCAGCGAGGCCGAGGAGACTTCCAGTCCGAGCGCGGAGGCGGCGGTGGCGACTTGTTCCGCGTACGACTTCATGACCTCCGGCGGGCTCGCACCCGCACAGTGCTGTAGGTCGAACCAGAACACTCCGCCCGGGTAGGCGGAGCTGAAGTGGAGCGCGTACTCCTGCGCGAGCAGGGTCTTGCCGATGCCGGGCATGCCCCGCAGCTGTGCCGATCGACCGGTGCCCGCCTGGGCGATCAGGGGAGCCCGATGGCGGTGGAGCGCGGTGTGGATGCGCCACTGCTCCGCGAGACGGCTGGTGAAGTGCACCGAACCGGTGCGGGCCGGTGCCGGCAGCCACCGGACGGTGGGCTCGTGGGCGAGGTCCCCCATGGGTGCGGTGACCGAGGCGGCGTAGGAGGCCACGCGTTCGGCGAGGCGTTCCGCGGACTGAGCGGAGGACCAGTGCCAGTGCCGGGCGTCGCGGAGCTCGACGGGGTGTACGTGGTCGGCCGACGGCTCAGGGTTGACGATCAGTATGCGTTGCCGCGGGTCGCCTTCGTACTGGCCGGTGAGGTAGGCGTAGGTCAGCTCCCACTGGCAGGCGCGCCGTTGCGGGTAGCCGGCCGAGTACAGGGCGAGCAGGATCTTGCTCCG
This sequence comes from Streptomyces sp. HNM0575, assembly GCF_012726265.1. GTDB lineage: Bacteria > Actinomycetota > Actinomycetes > Streptomycetales > Streptomycetaceae > Streptomyces. The sequence continues at coordinate 938,831 of NZ_JAASAG010000001.1, forward strand.
GGCCAGGGCCTCGGTGATCGTGGCGGTGATGGACGTGAAGTCGTCGACAGCGGTGTCGTCGACGAACACGCGCAGTCCGGCGGCCTCCAGGGCGGGCACGAGCACCCGGATCTTCTGCGCATCGGAGCTGCTGTAACTGACGAAGACGTCCCACGCGGCCTCCGGACGGTCCCGAGCCGTCACGACCGGGCCCTTCCCGGGCCGCTAAGCGGCAGGCACTCCAAATACGGACTCCACTCCAAAACAGACGGGGGGGGGGGTAGGCAGACCCGTGGTGTGCGGAGGGCATGCAGTTCGCTGGACTGCGGGGCCGGTGCTTGTCACCAGGCCATCATGCGACATGCATGCGTCCGGCGGGCCACGGGAGGCCGGAGGCGCCGGTCCGGTGCGGCGGCCGGGGTCTGCCGGTCGGGAAGCGTCGCGTTGGCCGCGCCTGCGCCCCGGCCGAACCTGCGCAGATGCGCGGCCGGGCCGAAGTTGAGGAGGTCCACTCCGGCAAGCACCGCTCGCATCATCGTCTGTAGAGCCTTCGCGAGACCTTGTCCTCGTCCGCGTGCCAAGACGCCCCCTCGGATGACTCCGGCCACAAGGCGTCTACGCCCCGGGTCGGGCTCGTGCCTGCGTGAAGCGGTGACCCGCGGCAGACACCTTCCGGTGTCTGCCGCGGGTCACCGTCTGTTTCCACCCTGGAGCGCGTCGGAAACTCGCGCGCCGGAAACGCGCCGCGATTCCAACTCGTCCTGGGCGCAGGACCGTTGGGCCGCCGAGGGCGGTCAGCCGTGAGAGACGTCCAGGGCGTAGAAGCCGACGCGCGCGCCCTTCTCGGTGCTGTCGGAGGAGGACTGGTTGTAGGAGCCGGCCTTGAAGTACTGCTTGTACTTGTCGAAGGACGACGGGATCTTGTAGTGCGTGGTGCTGTCGTTGACCTTCAGGTCGATCGTGTCGCCGCCGGAGACGCCGATCGAGTAGCTCCAGGTCTTGCCGACCGGCACGTTGCCCACGTCGTGCAGGGTCTGGCCGCCGTCGGGCGAGTTCTCGGTGCCGAGCGCGATGTCGCCGTTGGAGCGGTAGTACAGCTCCACCAGCGGCTTGGTGGACGGGCCGCCGCTGCCGAGGTGGATCTGCCCCACGCACACGTTCGACGTCACCGACACCACGCGCAGCTTCGCATCGAGGCGATGCGAGCCGCCGAGCGACCAGTCGGCGGGGCTGCCGTCCTTGTTGGTCTCGCGCAGCTCGGAGCGGGCGTACTTGGAGTTGGGGGTGGTGACGCCCTTCTCCGGCGCCCAGAAGGTCATCGCACCGTCTTTGTCGTCGGTGTAGAAGTACGAGTCCTGGAAGCCGTCCGCGCCCTGGAGCTTCGAGGAGGGGATGGTGGTCGGCGAACCGGGGGAGCCCACCGGCTCCTGGAGCTCCCAGGTCGAAAGGTCGAAGTTTCCGCCCGGGGCGGCCTTCGTGGCGCCCTTCGGCGCGGCTTTCGTGCCGGCCGCGGGGCCCGCGTGGGCGCTGGCACTGCCCAGAACGGCGAGGGTGCCCGCCATGCCCGCGGCGGTGAGAGCGGCGATGAGTTTGGACCGGGACTTCATGGGGCCTCCGGCGCTCAGAGTCGTGTGTGTGGGGGAGGGGACCGGACCCGGACTCGCCAGGTCTGGTCCAAAGTGCGGCAACTCTAAGTACGGCCCGCGGGAATCGTCAATAAACTTTACAGATAGAGCTTGCTGCGACGGTGAGTTGCACTTGCGGGCTTGCAGGGCCCGGTGCAGAGGCCTGGTGCAGAGGGCAGCGACACCGGAGCCCTACAGGCGTTGCAGACCGCGGCGACCGCCGACCCCGGCCTTCCCGTCGAGGGCGTCATCCTCGCGGGGACCGCGCCGACGGCCGTATCGCCCGGCGCACAACTCCAGGACGACGAAGGCGGATCCGGGCCGCAGGACCACGAGGGCGGATCCGGGCCGCAGGACGACTGGCAGTCCGAACTCGCCGCCCGCAGCGCCTGCCCCACTCACCGCCGGCGCCTGAGCGACGACGCGGCCTTCGTACGGGGGCAGTTGAAGGAGGCCGTCCCCTCGCATCTGCTGTCCGCGGCACGCCCCGCGCTTCCGGCCCTCCTGCTGCACGGTGACAGCGACCCGGTGACACCGCTGGAGCAGATACGCGAACTGGCGGACCAACTGCCCAGGGCGACTCTGGCGGTTCTGCACGACGGACTGCACGACGTCCTCAACGAAGCCGCACACCGCACCATCGCCGCGGCGGTCGTCCAGTGGCTGGAACGGCTGCGCACCGACCGTTCGATGAGCCCGCTGCTGACCGTCGAGTCCGATCCCAGCCTGTGAGCCTCCACCGCTGCCGTACGCGGCGTGGACGCTCGCCCGGCACTCAACTGCGCACCGAGAAAGGACGCGGGATGACCCTCGTAACCGGCGCCGAGCATCGGGCCGAGACCCACGCCGAGACCGATGCCGAGCCCCACGCCGAGCCCCATGCCGAAAGCCAGGCCGAGCCCGACGCCGAGCCCCACGCCGAGGCCCACGCCGAGAACCCGGCCGCCCCTGACGGGATCCTGCGCCGCACGCTGCGGCAGCACGCGGCAGGCGTCACCGTGATCACGGTTCCGGGACCCGCGGGCTTCACGGCGACGTCGTTCACCTCCGTCTCCCTCGACCCGGCGCTGGTGTCGTTCTACCTCGGGACCACGGCCTCCACCGCCGAGGCCGTGCGCCGCGCCGACCGCTTCGCCGTCCACGTGCTGGGTGCCGAAAACACGGCGCTCGCCCGGCAGTTCGCCCGCAGCGGCATCGACAGGTTCGACGGTGTCCCCTGGACCGCAGCCGATGACGGGCTGCCCCTGCTGGACGGAGTGCCGGCCTGGCTCACCGCGCGGCTGACGCACCGCCAGCAGATCGGCGACCACCTGCTGGTCGTGGGGGAGGTGGACGCCGGGGGCGCGCCCGGCGGCGACTCGCCGGGGTCGGCACTCGTACACCACGACGGCGGCTTCGTCACCACCCGGCACCTGGACCTTCCCGGGCGGTGACACCCCTCCTGCTCGCGGGGGGCGCATGCCGTGCGGGGAACCGGTGGGCGGCGCCGCGCCCCGGGGCGGTCACCGGCCACCCCGGCCGGCGAACGCCCCGAGCCGGCGTCAGGCCGTGTGCTGGTACGCCGGGTAGGTCAGGTAACCCGCGTCGCCGCCCTGGTAGTACGTGGTCTCGTCGACGGGAGCGATCGGCAGTCCGGTGCGCAGCCGCTCGACCAGATCGGGGTTGGCCATGAAGGCGCGGCCGAAGCTGATGAGTTCGGCGCCGAGCCCGAGCCAGTGGTCGGCCTCGGCCCGCCCCGTCTGCTTCGGTCCCATCGGAACCACCGGATTCATCACGAGGGTGCCCGGCCATGCGCGGCGCAGACCCACCAGCACCTCCTCGTCGGCGGTGGCTTCGAGATGGACGTAGGCCAGCCCGAGGCGGGTCAGCTCACCCAGCAACTCCGCGTACAGCGCGGGGACATCGCTCTCCTCGACGCCCCAGAACGTACCGCCGGGGGAGAGGCGGATGCCGGTCCTGGCCGCGCCGACCGCCTCGGCGGTCGCGGCCGCCGCCTCGACGGCGAAGCGGATCCGGTTGGTGACCGAGCCGCCGTAGCGGTCCGTGCGCAGGTTGGCGTTCGAAGAGAGGAACTGCGAGATCAGGTAGCCGTTGGCGCCGTGCAGCTCCACTCCGTCGAACCCGGCGTCGACGGCGCGGCGTGCTGCCTCCGCGTAGGACCGGGCGTGCTCGGGCACTTCGGCGCTCTCCAGGGGACGCGGTGCCGGTGCGGCCCGCAGCCCGGCCGGGGTGAAGACCTCCCCGACGGCGGGGACGGCCGAGGGCCCGACGGGCTGCATGCCGGTGGTGGCGGGATGCGAGACCCGTCCGCCGTGCATGAGCTGCGCGAAGATCCGGCCGCCGTTGGCGTGCACGGCGGCGGTCACCGGGCGCCACGCGGCGACCTGCTCCTCGGTGTGCAGTCCCGGCGTCCCCGGGTTGGACTGCCCGATCAGGCTGGGCTGCACGCCCTCGGAGACGATGAGACCGGCCGAGGCCCGCTGGGCGTAGTACGTGGCCATCGAGGCGGTCGCCAGACCACCGGCGGCGGCCCGCACCCGCGTCATCGGCGCCATCACCGTCCGGTTGGGCAGTCTCAGGTCTCCGAGCCGGTAGCCGTCGAAAAGCGTCGTCACGTCAGGACTCCATCCGAAGCGAAGCGCCCGGCTTTCCGGGCACGGCAGTTACGCTAAAACCTCACATCGATGTCAGAGGCAAGGCCTGAGTCGCGGATCACAGTCGCCGGGCCACAGTCAGGAGTACGGATGCGTATCGGAGAGCTCGCGTCACGGACCGGGGCCAGCGTCCGGTCCCTGCGGTACTACGAGGAGCAGGGACTGCTCAGCAGCACCCGCAGCGCCAGTGGGCAGCGGCACTACACGGACGCCGAGGCCGAACGGGTCGCGCTCCTCCAGCGGTTGTACGCCGCGGGCCTCTCCAGCCGCACCATCGCCGGGCTGCTGCCCTGCGTCGAGTCGCCCAGCGAGGAGAACACCGAGGCCTCCCTGGAGCGGATGGTGCAGGAGCGCGACCGGCTGTCGCGGTTCATCACGGAGCTGATGCGCACCCGGGACACGCTCGACGAGGTCATGGCGACCGCCCGGGCGCACAGGGAGCGCCAGCGGGAGGCGGCGACGGTCGGAGGAGCGTTTTCGCCGGGCCTTGCGTGCGGTTCCGTCCGGTCGGCATCGTGACCGCATGAGCGGCAAAGTCAACTTCGACGAGATGCTCGACCGCTTCTCGGACCACTGGGCACCGAAAGTCGTCGGCCGGCTGAACGACTACGAGATGAAACTGGTCAAGCTCCAGGGCGAGTTCGTCTGGCACACGCACGACGACACGGACGAGGTGTTCATCGTCCTGGACGGCGAACTCACCATCCAGCTGCGGGACCGTGACGTCGTGCTCGGGGCGCACGAGATGTTCACCGTTCCACGCGGCGTCGAGCACTGCCCGAAGGCCGATCAGGAGGTCAGCGCCCTACTCATCGAGCCGCGCGGAGTGATCAACACCGGAGAGGCGGGCGGCTCCCTCACGGCCGCGTACGAATCGCTGATCGACTGATCCGGCGGCTCGTCCCCGGGCCGTGCCGATCGCGGAACCCGCTGCGTACTGGGCCGTTGGGGACGGGCGGCGTGGCCGTTCAGGACGGGGACGGGGCGGCGTCCTCCGGGGACGCGGGGTCCTTCCGCACCGGCTGCACCACGAGCGGCGCAGCCGGCGTGCGGCGCTCCAGGTTCCGCACCCCGGGGACGCACAGGACGGCCGCGGTGAGGAGCACGATCAGGGCCGAGCAGCCCCACAGCGCGGCGGACCGTCCGGTCAGGGCCTCGGCGGGCCCGGCGAGGGCCGTGGCCACGGGGATCATCGCGACGGACCCCAGCCAGTCGTAGGCCGATACGCGGGAGAACTTCTCCTCCGGCACCTCCTGGTGCAGCGCCGTCATCCAGGTCATGGCGAACACCTCGACGGCGAGCCCGCTGCCGAACATCACCACGGTCAGCGGGCCGGGCGTCACCGGCACGGCGAGCGCCGCGGAAGGCAGCGCGAGAGGGAAGACGCACAGCACGCCCGCGAACAGGATCCGGCGCGGCTGCCAGCGGGTCATCAGCAGGGCACCGCAGACCGTGCCGGCACCGAACGCCCCCAGTGCCATGCCCCAGGGCCCGGCACCGCCCAGGTGCTCCTCGGCTACCAGCGGCCCGTACACCGCCTCGGCCGCGGCGACGACGGCGTTGACCACGGCGAACTGCACGATCACCGACCACAGCCAGGGCCGCCCCGTCACCTCCCGCCAGCCGTCGCGGAGATCGGCCAACAGCCCGGCGCCGCGGGCCCGTTCGGGCATGCCGCTCAGGTCGAGAAGACCCCGCAGGGAGCCCGCGAGCGCGAACGCCGCGGCGTCCACGGCCAGTACCCAGCCGGCCCCGAACGCGGCGACGAGCGCACCGCCCAGGGCGGCACCGCCGATCTGCGCTCCGTTCATGCCCATACGGAAGACCGCGAAGGCCCGCGACGACTGCTCGCCGCCGACGGTGGCCAGCACCATGCCCTCGGAGGCCGGTCCGAAGAACGCCTGCCCCGCGCCGCCCATCGCCGAGAGAACGGCCATCTGCCACAGCCGCGCGTTCCCGGAGATGACGAGGACGGCGAAGACGCCCTGCGAAAGGCAGTTGAGCGCATTGGCCGCGACCATGACGCGGTGCCGGGGCAGCCGGTCGGCGATCGCGCCGCCGATGAGCAGGAACAGCACCAGCGGGACCGTACGGGAGGCGGCGATCAGTCCGACGTCGGTGCCGTCGCCCCCTGCCTCCAGCACCGCGAACGCCGACGCGATCAGGGCGCCCGAGCTTCCGAAGCCGGTGACCACGGCGGCGGTCGTCAGCAGCGTGTAGTTGCGTCCGGCCCACGAAGGCCTGCGCGGCCCGGCCCTGCTCGGGGCGCCTTCGTGACCCGGCGTCATGTGAACGTGCCCGAACGGGAGTTGGACCGGCCGCCCGGACGAGTCCGCCCGCCCGGACCGGACCGGCCGTTCTCCCCGGAACCGGGCTGCCGCGGTACGGGCACGGTCCCCGTCACCATCCTCAGCGCCAGACCGGCGTAGAACTCGCCCAGTTCGTCGGGGGAGTCGGGCCCGTCAAGCCGGTACCAGCGGACCAGGTCGATGCCGAGGGAGAGCATGCCGCGCACGACCCGGTTCACGTCGACCTGTGGGAAGGTGCCGTCCGCGACGCCGCGGGCGACGGCGTCCCGGAACACCTCGTTCGTCCGGTGGCGCAGCTCCCGGATCTCCTCGTAGTGCTCCGCGGTGAGCGCGTTCAGCTCGTACTGGCAGACCCGCGCCGCCACATGATGCCGCGCATGCCAGGCCGTGTAACGCTTCATCAGCACGCGCAGCCGCTCCTCGGCGCCGGCTGCCGCCTCGATCTCCGGTCCCCGCACATGGGCCAGCGCGCGCTCGTGGCCGATGCGCATGATCTCGTAGAGCACGAGTTCCTTGGACGGGAAGTGGACGTAGAGCGCGGCGGGGCTGAGGCCGACACCGGCGGAGATGTCGCGCGTGGTCGTGGCGTGGAAGCCGTTGGCGGCGAAGCAGCGCACGGCGGAGGCGAGCAGCCCGCGCGTGACGTCCCTGAACTCCCCGCTCCACAGGTCCGGCGACTGGTCCTGGAGGCGGGGATCGTCCTCCATCTCCTGCGGCGTGAAGCGGGCCTGCCGTTTCGCCATGCCGAGTCGCTCCTCCTGCCCCTCCGGTACTGAACCTCTGGCCTCGCATCCGGCTCGGCTGGGGCTCGCATGCGGCGACCGCCGGGCGACGGTCCGGCGACCGTCCGGTGACGCCCCGTCCCAAGAGTGCCCTCAAATGTGTACCACGGGTGTCCGACCGGGCGATCGGGTACCGGCCACGCACAGTTCCCGGCCCTGTCCGGCGACGAGTGCGAACCGGCCGCACCCTCTCCGCGGCGGCCGCCCCGGGCGGCAGCAGCCGCGTCCGTTCAATTCGCCTTCCGACCCCTTGACGGGAGCTCGAAAACGGAATGACTATGCGCTTAGTCACTGCGCCCCCGGCGGCTGCCGACACACAGCCTCGCGCCGTGGGGAGGTGGCCGCTCCGAGGAGCGGCCACGGGGCCAGGCCTTCCGAACTGCCGACGACGATGTACGGGAACGACGTACGGGAACGAGGTCACGATGGAGGAAGGACAGCCGCAGACCGGGAAGTTGACGGTCGTACTGGACGGATACTCCTACCTGGAGTGCCCGCGGTGGCACGACGGCCGGCTGTGGGTCTCGGATTTCTACACCGACCAGGTCGTGGCGACCGGGGGCCGGGACGGCACCGAGGTCGTGGCGGAGGTGCCCGGGCAGCCGTCCGGTCTCGGCTTCCTGCCCGACGGGCGCGCCCTCATCGTGTCGATGCGCGATCACCGCGTCCTCGTGCGTGAGAAGACGGGAGAGCTCGCCGAGCACGCCGACCTGAGCGGGGCCGTCTCCGGAATGCTCAACGACATGGTCGTGGACGAGCGCGGTCGCGCCTTCGTGGGCAACTTCGGCTTCGACCTCATGGGCGGCGCCGCGCTGCGCTACACCACCCTCACCCGCGTCGACCCGGACGGCACGGTGACGACCGTCGCCGAGGACCTCGGCTTCCCCAACGGCATGGTGATCCTCCCCGGCGGAGTGCTGGTCGTGGCCGAGACGTTCGCAGGGCGGCTGACCGCCTTCGACATCGGCCCGGACGGCGAGCTGAACAACAGGCGCGTATGGGCGCAGTTCGGCCCCACGCCCGACACCGAGGACGTGGGCGAGGCCGTGGAGCGCCTGGAGGTGGGCCCCGACGGGATCTGCGCGGACGCCGACGGCGCGATATGGGTGGCCGACGCACTCCACTCCCGCGTCATCCGGGTCGCCGAGGGCGGCGCGATCCTGGACGAGATACCCACCGGCACCGGCGTCTTCGCGTGCATGCTCGGCGGCGACGACGGCCGCACCCTCTTCCTGTGCGCCGCGCCCTCCTTCCCCGAGCACGAGCGCCGGCCCGTGCGCGAGGCCCAGTTGCTGGCCGTACGCGTCGAAGTCCCGCACGCCGGTCTGCCGTAGACGCCCTGGGGTCCCGTCCCCCCCCCGACCGGAAGCTCCGCCGCTCCGGCTTTGCCGAAGGTTCCGCGGCCCCCGGCCGAACCGTCCACGCGGCACGGCCGCCCGCCCGATCCATCCGATCCGAACAGCTCAGAAATGGAGGGGCCGTGGAGGTGTCCTGTGCTTTCCCGACCGCCCTCGACTCCCCGGACGACATCGCCCTGGCCGAGCGGCTGGGGTACGCGCGTGCGTGGGTGTACGACACGCCTCAGCAGAGCCCGGACGTCTGGATGACCCTGGCGCTCGCGGCCGAGCGGACCGAGCGGATCGGCCTCGGCCCGGGCGTGCTGATCCCCAGCCTGCGCCACCCGATGGTCAACGCCGCCGCGACCGCCACCCTCGCCGAACTGGCCCCCGGCCGCGTCGCCGTCGCGTTCGGCACCGGGTTCACCGGCCGCCGCGCCATGGGATACCGCGCGATCACCTGGTCCTACATGGACTCCTACATACGCGCCTTCCGCGCCCTGCTGCGGGGCGAGGTCGTCGAATGGGAGGGCGCGCAGATGCAGATGCTGCACCCCGACGGGCACGCCCCCGCCCGCCCCGTCGACGTTCCCGTCCTGGTCAGCGCCCTCGGGCCCAAGGGGCACGGCGTCACCAAGCAGCTCGGTGCCGACGGGCTCTACGTCACGCTCCAACTGCCGGAGTTCATGAAGGAGTACGACTGGGTGCCGTACCTCGTGTGGGGAACGGTGCTCGACGAGGGGGAGGCCTCCGGCTCCGAGCACGCACGGGAGTCCGGCGGACCGGGCTGGGCCCTGGCCTACCACGGGGCCTATGAGTTCGGCGGTCCCGCCGCCGTGCGGGAGCTCCCGGGCGGCAAGGAGTGGATGGACGTCGTGGAGCGCACCCCCGACAACCGGCGGCACCTCGCGGTCCACGAGGGTCACTGCGTCGAACTCAACGAGGCCGACCATGCGGCGTGGGAGGCGGGCGGCCACGGGATGCTCCACGACGTGACGGTCAGCGGCACCCGCGACCAGATCCGCCGCCGGCTGGACGAATTCGCCGAACAGGGCGTCACCGAGATCGTGTTCCAGCCCTGCGGGCCGGACACGCGTGCCGAACTGGAGCGGTTCCTGGAGGCGGCCGAGTCCTGATCCCCGTCCCGATCCCGTCCCGATCCCGTCGTTGATCCCGTGCTGATCCCGTCGCGTCGTCCTGATCCCGTCCTGCCCGGGAACGGCCGCGAACGTCCGCGACCGGCGTTCGGTCCGTAACTGCCTTGATTCCGGCGGTAGTTCACTACCATGGGCTTTCATGCCCCGGCGAATCATGTACGTACAGCTCAAGACCGGCCATGACACCGACCAGGGTCCGTCGTGGATCGGCTGGATCCGGTTCTCCAAGACGTGGAAGACCGCCTACTTCCGCGGCCGCACGCTGCGCCGCGGTCCGGGGATGTCCGACGCCAACTTCCAAGACGTGGACACGGGGGAGGAGTTCTGGGTCTCCGGCCCGAAACGGGACCGCACGGACGGCCGGTACGGCCGCACCGAGCCGGAGATCGACGCCGACGCCCGCGAGGCCTACGAGGCGTTCCTGCTCGGCTCCCCGCTGCCGGGCCGCGAGCGGGGCTGAGGCGGGCGCCGGGCCAACTCCGGGTTGGGCGCGGCTTGTTCGGCAGGCGGGCAATGGTCACAGAACGGGCGTCAAAACGGGCGAACCTCTCAAAAGTCATGGAGTTCGGTACTACGGTCATTTCCTCTTGAAGAACCCGGGAGGGCGAGATGACCAACCCGTACACCGCTCCCATACCGCCGACGCCGCCCCCGCCCGGAGGACGCCCGCTGCGCAAGCGGGTGTCCGTCTGGCTCGGAGGTGCGGCGCTCTTCGTCGCGGGCACCGTCGTCGGCACCGCGGGGAACGGCGAACAGCAGCCCGTGCAGGCCCGGGTCAAGCCCGCGACGACCGTCACGGCGAGCGTCACGGCCACGCCCGAGCCCGGGCCGACCGTCACCGAGACGGTCAAGGCCAAGAGGAAGCCCGCTCCCACGGTCACCGTCACCAAGACCGCCGCCGCCGAGTCCTCCGACACGGACAGCGGCAGCGGCGGCAGCGGTGGTAGCAGCGGCAGCGGCAGCGGCGGTCAGGCCGGCACGTGCACGATCGTCTCCAACTCCGGGAACTGCTACTCGGCGGGACAGTTCTGCCGGAAGAGCGACCACGGGGCCGTCACCAGTGATGCGAGCGGCACGAAGATCAAGTGCGTCTACAGCGCGAGGGCTTGGCGCTGGACCTACGCCTGACGGTCGGGGCCCGGGCCCGGACGACGTCCCCGCGGCATGCGCTCCGTGGAAGGGGTGTCAGCCGGTGCGCCCGCCCTTCCCCCGTGGAAGGCGGGTGCACCGGCTGAACATGGCCGCCGGTCCCGCAGGCGCCCCCTCTGGCTGCCTGCCTGCGTCACGACGGCCTGGCTCCCTGAGTATGTCCGCTCGGATGGCCGATGAGGTACTCTCTGTTCATCTCAGCGAACATGACGAAGGTAACCGTCCGCGCCCGATCATGTCAACTACGATGTACGGCAGCCTGAGTTGGAGATCATCTCAGCGAACGAAGGGGTCCCTGTGCCTTCACTGGCCGAGAAGATCGACAAGCTCTTCAAGAGCATCACGCCAGGTGGTAGGGAGTACACCTACGAGGAAGTCGCCCGGGGTTGCAGCGAGTTGTCCGGCGGCACCTTTTCCAAGACGTACATCTGGCAGCTTCGCACGGGGCAGCGGGACAACCCCACGAAGCGGCATCTGGAGGCGCTCGCCGCGTACTTCCACGTGCCGGTGGCCTACTTCTTCGACGAGGACACCGCCGAGCGCATCGACACCCAGATCGCCCTCGCCTCCGCGATGCGCAACGCCGAGGTCCGCGACATCGCCCTCCGCGCCATGAGCATGGACGACGCGGGGCGCGCGTCGCTGCTCCGCATCATCGCCGAGGTCACCGGGCTCCAGTCGTCCGGCACGGGGGCGGCGAACACGGCGAACGGCAGGCGGCAGGACGGGAAGCCGGGGGACGGGAAGTCAGGGGACGGGGCGACGGCGGACGGGGAGGCGGGGGAGGGGACGCAGGGGCGAGCCTGACCGCCCTTCGCGGTCCCGTCCGCTCCCGACCGTCGCCTCCGGTCCCGTCCGGTCCCGTCCGGTCCCGTCCGCTTCGTACGTTCAGTGGCCGAGGCGGGCCAGCGCCTGATCGGGATAGCGCCCTCCGGCCACGGCCCGCGCCGGCACCGCATCGCCAAGTCGCGCCGCCTGAGCGGGAGTCAGGGTCACGTCGGCTGCTGCGACGTTCTCCTCCAGATAGCGCGCACGCTTGGTTCCGGGGATCGGCAGGATGTCCGGGCCCTGGGCCAGCAGCCAGGCCAGAGCGGCCTGCGCGGGCGTGCAGCCGATTTCGGCGGCGACGCTCCTCACGGCCTCGACCAGGGCCAGATTGGCCTCCATGTTGCCGTCGGCGAACCGTGGCCAGCGCCTCCGGTTGTCCTCCTCGGACAGCGCCTCGCGGGAGGCCAGCGCGCCGCCGAGCATGCCGCGCCCGAGCGGCGAGTACGCCACGACGGCCACACCCAGCTCACGGCAGGTCGCGAGCATCTCCCCCTCGACCACGTCCCTCGTGAACAGCGAGTATTCGAGCTGGATCGCGGCGATGGGATGTACGGCGTGCGCCCGGCGGAGGGTCTGCGGGCTCACCTCGGACAGGCCGAGGTGGCGGACCTTGCCCGCCTCGACGAGGGCGGCCATGGCGCCGACGGTCTCCTCGACGGGTACGGCCGGGTCGCGGCGGTGCGCGTAGTACAGGTCGACGTGCTCGACGCCGAGCCGCGCCAGCGAGGCGTCGCAGGCGGCCGGGACGTACCCGGCTGAGGTGTCGACCTCGTCGACCCTGCCGGTGGCGGCGCTGCGCTTGAGGCCGAACTTCGTTGCGAGGAAGACCGATTCGCGGTCGCGGCCGTGCAGCCAGCGGCCGAGCAGCTCCTCGTTGGCGCCGACGCCGTAGACGTCGGCCGTGTCGAGGAGGGTGACGCCCAGTTCGGCGGCGCGGTCGAGCGTGCGCAGGCTCTCCTGCTCGTCGGCGGCGCCGTAGGCGATCGACATGCCCATGCAGCCGAGGCCGATCGCGGACACCTGCGTGGCCGCGTCACCGAGCGGACGGAACTTCATCTGCCACCTCTTCCTTGTCACGGGCCTGCCGGCGGTCCCGTCGGCGGTCCTCCCGGCGGCCCTGATCGCGCGTCGGGTCAGGCGCCCTTCCGCTTCCGCGCCGTACGCCTGCGTACGCCTTCGCCAGCTGGAGCAGCCAGCCCAGTTCGGTGGCGTAGTCGTCCCTGATGCCGGAGGCGGCGTCCGTGCCGTTGCCGTCGTCGCCGGCGTCCGCGTCCGCGCCCGCGCCCGCGCCGTGCTCTGCGTCCTCGCCTGCGTCTGCGTCTGCGTCTGCGTCTGTGCCTGCGCCCGCGCTCGCCCCCGCTCCCGCGCCCGTGTCCGTGTCCTGTGTGCCCGTGTCCTGGCCGGGCGCGGCAGGGGGAGCGGCCTCCGCGGCGGAGGCGGCCGACGACGTGTTCGCGTTCGCGGGCGCCGCCCCGACAGCGGCGGCCTTGGCGGCGAGGGCGGCCTTCAGCCGTGCCGCCTCCGCGGCCGCGCGCCACGCCTGCCCTGCCGGATTCGCATCGCCCGCCCGCTCCGCGCCGGGTGAGTCCCCCGCGGCCGCGGCGGCCGGTTCGGCCGTCATGTACGGGCGCATCGCGAGCAGCCCGTCCCGGATCTCGATGACCCGGCGGTAGAGCCGGTACCGCAGGTCGCCGTGCCTGATCCGCTCCACGAACGAGGGCGCCGGCGGGCTGAGCGCGATCTCGGGCACGGCCCGGTAGAGATCGCTCCAGAGCGGATAAAGCCGCTGGTACGCACGGTAGTTGGAGACCCACATGCGCGCCGCCGACAGCCGCGGACCCCACGAGGGCATGGTGAAGCCGGTCGCGACGAGGAGGACGCCGATGCCGTTCGACAGCGGCGTCACCGACTCCCACTCCAGCGGGTTCAGGTCGAACTGCACGGCGATGACGGCCCAGGCGCGGTTGACGCAGTACGCGATGTAGATGGCCGCGCCGACGGACATCGTCCTCAGGCCGCGCCGGAGCCAGGCGCGCCCCGCCGACTTCGAGTACTTCGCGCCCAGCCGTACGATCTCGGCCATTCCCGCCGCGAAGGCCGTCACGTAGAGCAGCAAGTAGGCGGCGACGACGGGCCGGTGGACGTTCTGGAGCAGATAGTGGGGCGACCGTTCCTGGGCTCCGCTGCCGGCCGCGTACCAGAGTACGAACATGGTCACGGCGACCAGCCCGAAGAGCACGATGCGCCTGCGGACCTTCGGCCAGGCCAGCTCGGCGGGATAGACCCAGAAGACGAGGGCCGAGAGAAAGGCCGCGCTCGAAGTGACCCCGCCCGAGATGTGAATGCCCAGGGCGCCGAGATTGGGCACGCCCGAATACTTGTCGACCGCCGCCGAGACAACGGCCGTTGACAGGGTGAAGGAGATCCCCTTGAAGAGGAAGGCGATGAGAAGGGCCAGCAGCGCCGGATCACGACGGCCGGGCCGCAGATCGCGGGACTTGTAGAGGAAGGCGAGGGCGCAGATTCCGGCGCTCGCGGGGAAGAAGACGTTTTTCAGGTCCATCATCGACTCTCCGCGCCGGGGGCCCGTGTCTCGTCGCCTTGGTCGCCCTCGTCGTCCTCGCCGTGGTCGGCGGGCGGCCGTACCGGCGGGACCGCGCGCCGCAGCGAACGCTCGATGCGTTCCATGGCTTCCGCGTCCTCGGCAGGCACGGCCGAGACCGGCTCCAGCACGGGGCGGTTGATGCGTTCGAGAATGAGGGACGCGGTCACTTCCGCTTCCCTTTCCTCGACGCTCGAGTAATTTCCGCGGCCGAGAATCTTCTGTACGAGTTCGGGGGCGAGGTCGGGAAAGAGCAGCCGGGCCGTGCCGTCGTCGACCGGGGTCCCCGCACCGCTGCGGTGGCCGCAGACCATATGGGCCAGTTCGTGGGCGATGATGTGGTCCTGGTGCGGCTTGCTGGTCTCGGCCTCGTACACGATGAAATCGACCGTCCGCGTCATGATCCACACGCCGCAGGGGTGCGAGCCGGGCACGTTGACGGGCATGAGGCGGATCGGCCGCCCGCGTCTCTGGCTGAGCTGGTCGCACAGGTCGGCGATGTCGCACTGGTCCGGGAGGTCCAGACTCGCGAAGAGTTTTCCGCTTTCGCGGCGTATCCGTTTCAGCTCTCGACTCCGGTGCCACCAGTTCGGTCGGCGCAACGCTACCCCTAGCTAGAAACCCCTTCGCCCCGTATACGGTCGGCGACCCACCGCAGGGCGACTGCCGACCCTAGCGCGCTCACGGGTGGTGAATGAACCCGGCCCTCGGCCATATATAGGGGCGTATGTACGGTCCGCGTTCCGCGGCGCACGGCGAAGGCCGGTGGCGTTGCGGGTCGCGGCCGGTCCGCTTTCTTAACCGCGGTCTTCCGTTTCCTTAACTGTGGCCTAAGTCCCATCGGCGGTGACCCTCAATCGTGGTGTTTGTCCGAGGCGGGCTCGCTAGTTTTGTCGCACCCCGAACCGCGACCCCGCAAGCCGGCGGCCGAGCGCACCGCCCCGGCTGCCCGACTCCCCGAGACCCCGCCCCCCGACGTCCCAACTCCCCACCTCTCTCCCTCCGAAGGAGGAAGTCCGACGATGAGGAACCGCGCGGAAGCGCAGCCTTCCCGTACGAGCCGCACCGTGAGGCCCGCCCTGACTTCACTGGCCGCGGCGGCAGTTGCGGCGTCGTTGCTCACCGGGTGCTCGGGGGAGCCGGATTCGTCGGACCCCACGGCCCCGCCGCCGCTGTCGACCCCGCCCGAGCAGACGCAGAAGCCCGCCCCGCCGGGAGCCGAGGGCTTCTCGCCGTATGTGGACACCTCGCTCAGGCCCTCCTACGACCTGCTCGACAGCGCCGGGAAGACCGGAATCAAGGACTTCACGCTGGCCTTCATAGCCCCCAACGGGGGGAAGTGCTCGCCCGCTTGGGGCGGCCGGCAGGCCCTGAAGTCCGACCCGGTCGCCGGTCAGGTGGCCGACCTGCGCGACCAGGGCGGCGATGTACGGGTCTCCTTCGGCGGCCAGAGCGGCAACGAACTCGCCCGCGTATGCGGCTCGGTGGACCGGCTGGCCCAGGCGTACACGAAGGTCGTCGACGCATACGGCCTGACGCGGCTCGACTTCGACCTCGAAGGCCCCGCCCTCAAGGACAGGAAGGCCAGCCGGCTGCGCAACCAGGCCATCGTCCGGCTCCAGCGGCAGAAGCCCAACCTGAAGATCTCCTACACGCTGCCCGTGATGCCCTCGGGTCTCGGCGCCGACGCCCGCGGGGTGCTGGTGAACGCGCAGAAGAGCGGCGCGCGCATCGAATCGGTCAACATCATGGCGATGGACTACGGCACTTCGTTCACGGGCGACATGGGCCGGTACGCGGTGAGCGCCGCCACCGCCGCGCACAAGCAGATCATGCCCGCGCTGGGCATCCGCGACGAGGAGGAGGCATGGGACTCCCTCTCCGTCACACCGATGATCGGCGTCAACGACGTCAAGGGCGAGGTCTTCCGGCCCCAAGACGCCGCGGAGCTGCGGAAGTTCGCGAAGCAGAAGGAGATGGGCGGCCTGTCGATGTGGTCGGCGACCCGCGACCAGCCGTGCCCCGGCGGCCCCAAGTCCAAGGCGCAGGCGGCGTGTTCGGGTCTGAAGGAGAAGTCGGACGCGTTCACGAAGGCGTTCACCGGCTGAGCGGCGCCGGGGCCGCGGAGCTGGAGCGGGTGCCGCGTCGGGGGGCGCGACACCCGCTCCGTACGTCCGCCGTCAGCAGCGCGCCGGCTTCGTCCAGGTGCACTCCAGGCCGAAGGTGGGCGACGGCGCATGGTCGCCGTCGTCCCGGCCCGCGCCTCGCTTCTCCGGGGTCCCGCGGACCTTGCCGTCCTTGCCGTACGACGCGAGCGTCACCACGATCTCGTCCTCGATGTCCTTCACCGACTCGGCGAGATAGTTGTTCGTGACGATGCTGTACGCCAGTTCGCGGCCGTCGGCGTCGGTGACGTAGCCCGACAGTCCCGAAGCCCCCGTCAGCGAGCCCGTCTTGGCGTGCGCGTTGCCCTCGGCGGGTGTGTCGCACATGCGGGAGCGCAGGGTGCCGCCCTTCATCCGGTCCCCGGCGCAGGCGACGGGCAGCGCGTCGTACCACTGCTTGAACCACGGCTTCTTCCGCACCGAGTGGAGAAGCGTGGCGATGTGCCCGGCCGAGACGTTGTCCATGCGGGACAGCCCCGAGCCGTCGACCTGGCGCAGCGTCCGGGTGTCCACGCCCTCCTTCTTCAGGAAGCCGCGGATCGCCGCGAGTCCGGCGCTCCACGTGCCGTGCCCCTTGCCCTTCGTCTCCAGGCCCATGGTCTTGGTGAGGACCTCGGCGTGGTTGTTGTTGGACAACTTCAGGAAAGGCACGCTGAGTTCGGCCAGCGGCATCGACGTATGGCGGCCGACGCGGCGCGCGCCGGCGGGCGTCGCCCTGCCCAGCTCGGTGCGGCCCCCGACCCGTACGCCGTGCCGCTTCAGCGCGTCCGCGAAGACGGAGGCGGCGTAGCCGGTGGGCTCCCAGACGCTCGTCCACTCCTTCTTCGGGTCGGCGCCCGCGGGGATGCCGCCGCTGACCGTGACCTTGTTGCCGCCGTGCTCACGCTGCACGGTCAGCGTGTCCGAGCCGTCCTTGTCCACGGTGGTGGCGGCGTTCTCCACGTCGACGTAGCGATTGGACGGCGTGACCTCGACCTTCGGCTTCTCACCCGGCCCGCTGCCCGGGACGATCTCGACGATGACGCAGCCCGCGTCGTAGTCGGTATCGGGCGCGAGGCTCAGCGCGGAGATCTGCGAGGAGTAGTACGCGGACTCGTCGTCTGCGGCCCAGGAGCGCCCGAGCCGCTCCGAGTCGAAGCGGGTGTCGTCCGCGACGAGCCGGCCCGTCACCTCCTCGATGCCGGAGTCGGCGACGTCGGCGGCGAGAGCGTCGTAGTCCTTCGCGAGCAGCGTCGGGTCGCCGGTGCCTCGTACGTACAGGTCGCCGTCGAGGCGTCCGCCGTCCCGGTCGCCGTCGGCGAGCACGTCGGTCCGGTAGCGGTAGCCGGGACCGAGCACGTCCATCGCGGCCGCCGAGGTCAGCAGCTTCGTGTTGGAGGCGGGCATCAGCCGCCTGCCGGGGTCGCGTTCGTAGAGCACCCGGCCGCTCTTCGCGTCGCTGATGACGACGCTCGCCGCCGCGCCCTTCAGCCGCTTGTCGGCGAGGGCCCGGTCGACGGCCTTGTCCCAGGTGGGCGGCGGCCCGGCGGTACGGGCCCCGGCGGCGCCGCCCGTGCCGAGCACCAGCGCCAGCCCGGCGGCGACGGCGACGATCCTCGCACCGAGACGGGCGCGCGGACGGAGGTGCGGACGGAGGTGCGGGCGCGGGTGCGGGTGCGGGCGGCGCCAGAGCCGGGCTCCGGCTCGGTCCCGCTCCGTGCCCGGCTCCGAGTCCGGCTCCGTGCCGTGCTCCGAGTCCCGTTCCGTTTCCGGTGTCCCGGCGGAGGAGCCGGAGGAGAGCGGGGAAGGTGTGTGTCTGCTCATGGCAGGAGCCTGGCAGCTGCGGCTGCGCATCGCGACGGATCGGACGCCGCGAAAAGCGACGATCCGCGGCCGGGCGTCACGCCCGGCATCCGGGCCGATGCGCTACGTCAGCCGGACCACGACCCGGATCACCTCAGCCGCCCTGTTTTCGCGGTCCTGCGCCGACTGTTCTGTGCCGACCGCACTGTCTCCGCCGACCTGTGCCGCCCGCCCTGCGCCGCTCGCGGTGGCGAGCTCAGCCGGTGCCGCCGTCCTGGATCCGTATCACGCGGTGGAACAGGCTCCGCGGGATCCGCAGTTCCGATTCGCCGTCCGGATTGATCACCAGGCCGATCTCCGGATGGCGCCACAGCCGCACCAGATCTGCGAAACGGCGCACCTGCACGGTCGCGGGCTCGTCCGGCGGTCGCGGCAGCCTTCCGGCGCGGTCCGCCGACGTATAGGCGCGTACGAGCCTCTCGCCGTCCCGGTGGGCCACGGTGAAGTCCCGCCCGTGCCCGCCGAGCGGCAACCAGACGCGCATGCCCAGCAGTTCTCTCACGGACCGTACGAAGTCCCCCTCGCGGCGCGAGCGCAGATAGCGGGCCTCGTGCGGGTCCCTGCCGTAGGTCTCACCGCCGTACGGGCCGTCGCCGCCCGGGCGGGGCGAACTCCCCGGCGGCCAGGCCGGTTTCCAGTGCGCGGTGGCGTCGTGCGCGGGCGCGGGCTCCTCGCCGCCGTCCGTACGGAAGGACCGGCGGCCGGTCTCCGCGGTCACCTGGAAGTCCCATTGCGGGCTGCTGCGGCGGCCGCCGCACGTGACGTCGGCGATGAGCCGCCAGTCGACCAGTCCGCGGTCGCCGGTGTGGGGGGCCAGCACCACGCGCGTCTCCCGGCCGGGGCCCAGCCGCAGCGGAAGCCCGAACTCGGGCCACGCGGGGGCGCCGTCTCCGTCGAGAGCCCGGCGCACCAGCGGCGGGTCCTCGTCGAGGAACACCTCGACGTCCGGGGTGACCACGGGCTCGCAGCGGTCCGGCGCGGACGCGGGCCCGGGAGCCGGGCCCACCGTCCCGGGTTCCAGGGGGCGGCGTGCGAGCACCTCGGCGCGCAGGCCCTCCATGACGAGCTCGGCGGTGCCGCTCGCGGCGAGGTCGACGTAGACGTTGTGGCCGGTCACGGGGATGCGTTCGGGCTCGTGTCCGACGCGGTGTCCGACGTCGCGGCCGATGCCGTGTCCGACGTCGGGGCCGTTGCCGGTCCCGATCCCGGGGCCGTCGCCGGGTACGGGGGAGCCGTCGGGATAGCGGAGGAGCTGGGCGTGGGCCAGTCCCGAGGCCTTCGCCGAGTAGCGAGTGTCCTCGGGTGCCGACCGGTCCGGCCCGCCCTCACCGGCGCCCGCACCGGCGCCCTCGCCGTCCCTGCCGTCCCCGTCGCCTGGGGCGTCCCCGTCGTCTCCGGCGCCGTCGCGGTCGCCGCCGCCCGCCGCCTCCCGGTGCGGCCTCATCTCCGGGCTCCCGTCACGCGTGGCGTGCGGCCGGGACCCGTACACCCCGTACTCCCCGTATTCCCCGTACTGCGAAGCAACACGGCGGCTCCAATCCCCCTGCGGGCACAGCGTCGCCTGCACTCCAAGCTGGCAGCCGGGCCGCCGGCGGCGCAACGGCCTTACGAGCCAACGGAGTCGGAGGGGTCGGGGAGCCGGAGGAGCCGGGGGAGCGCGCCGGCGCGGGATCCCGGCCCGGCAGGTCAGCGCAGGAAGTCCGCCAGCCCCTCCAGCAGCCGGTCCACGTCCTCCGTGTTGCTGTACGGGGCGAGCCCGACGCGCAGTCCGCCGTCGTCGCCGAGGCCGAGGTGCCGGGAGGCCTCCAGCGCGTAGAAGGACCCGGAGGGCGCGTTGACGCCGCGCTGCGCCAAGTGGTGTGCGGCGTCACGGGTTTCGCGACCGTCGAGGGTCAGCAGCAGCGTCGGCGTGCGCACGGCCGCCCGCGAGTGCACACGGACCGCCGGCAGCCCCGCCAGACCGTCCTCGATGCGGGAGCGCAGCGACTCCTCGTGCTTGCCCAACAGCTCGAAGGCGGCGACGAGTTGCTCGCGGCGGTCGCGTTCCGGGTGTGCGCCGGGTGCCGCGAGGACGTCGACCGCCGCGCGGGCGCCGGCGAGCATCTCGTACGGCAGCGTGCCGTACTCGAAGCGCTCTGGAACGGCGTCCGTCGAGGGCAGCAGCTTGTCGGGCGCCAGGGTCTCCAGCAGCTGCGGCCGTGCGGCGAGCACGCCCATGTGCGGGCCGAGGAACTTGTACGGGGAGCAGGCGTAGAAGTCCGCGCCCAGCTCGTCCAGATCGACGAGGGAGTGGGCGGTGAGATGCACGCCGTCGACGTACAGCAGCGCGCCCGCTTCGTGGACGAGCCGCGCGATCTCCGGGACGGGCGGGCGCGTGCCGATGAGGTTGGAGGCGCCGGTGACGGCGACCAGCCGGGTCCGCGGTGAGAGGACCTCCGCTATCGCCTCGGCCCTCAACTCGCCGTCGTCCGGGTCGAATCCGGCCCACCGCACCGTGGCCCCGGCCTGCTCCGCGGCCTGGACCCACGGGCGGATGTTGGAGTCGTGGTCGAGCCGTGTCACCACGACCTCGTCGCCCGGCGACCAGGACTTCGCGAGCGTACGGGAGAAGTCGTAGGCGAGCTGCGTCGCGCTGCGCCCGAAGACGACGCCCGAAGGGTCGGCGCCGAGCAGATCGCCGAGCGCGTGCCGGGCCTCGGCGACGATCGTCTCCGCGTTGCGCTCGGCCGGGTTGCCGTGGCCGCGGTTGGAGAGCGGGCCCGCGAGCGCGTGCGCCATCGCCTCGATGACGGGGCGGGGCGTCTGGGTCCCGCCGGGCCCGTCGAAGAACGCCGTTCCGGTCGCGAGAGCGGGGAACTGCGCTCGGAACAATTCGATGTCGTACGTCATACGGGCTCCGGCAGAAGGTCCTTCGGGCTGGGAACGGCGGCCGTGGTCGAGCGTGGCGGGCCCGCCCGGCCAGTGCGCAAGGATGCCATGTACGGGCAGGTGCCCGGCGGGCAGACGGGCAGGACCGGGCTCGGCCATGACGTGCGCGGGGTGCGGGAGGGAGTCGGGCCGGGCCCGGCCGTGACGTTCGTGGGGGCGCGAGGGCGGGCGACCGCGCCGCATCGCACACGTGCCGGAACCTCCGCCGAACTCACCGTGCGCGCAGCCTGATTCGGAACCGCGGACGCGGCAGAACGCCCACTGGACGGCAGTGGGTGGCAGCGGACGCCACTGATCGGCGCCGAACGGCACCGGCGGGCGCCGAACGCCACTGGTCGGCACTGGTGGGCGCCGAACGGCGGGGCCCCGTCCCCGTAGCCCTCACCGGGCAGGCTCAGTGATGTCCGTGGACCCCGCCGGGACCCTTGCCATGGCCGACGTGACCGTGGCCGCCGCCCGGGGCGTGACCCGGGAAGTGACCGTGTCCGTTGCCGTGTCCGTTGCCGTCGCTGTGGCCGTCGTCCTGGTGCTGGTCGTCGTCTCCGCCGCCGAAGAGTGCGCCGAAGAGTCCGCCGAGCAGCCCGCCCGACCCGTTGTCGTCGCCACCGCCGCCGTCCGACGATCCGCCGTCGTCCCCGCCCGGGGCGCCGGTGGAGCCGCCGTCGGAGCTGCCGCCGTCGGCCGTACCGCCGTTGCCCGTGCCACCGCCCTGCGAGGCGCCGCCTGCCGCCTCGTCGCCGGGCTGCGACGGCGCGGGACCGCCGCCGTGCGGCGCGGAGGGCCGGGGCGCGGGCCCGGGGTGCTTCCCGTGTCCCTTGCCCATGGGCCACATGCCGTGGTCCCCGGACTGCGAGGGCCGGACCGTGCCCGGATCCTCGTCGGGCTGGGTCTTGTTCGCCTTTTCGGTCACCTTGCGTGCCACGACGTCCGGGTCGGGCGAGACCGAGACCGCGGGCCGGCCGCCGCCTCCCCCTGCCTCGTGGCCCGAGCCCATGGAATCCAGCGCGAAGCCCACCGCCCCGAGCGTCATCGCCGCTGCGACTCCCACGGCGAGGCTCCTGCCGCGCCGTTTGTCACGCGGGCGGCCCGTCCCGTGCCGGAGTCCTCCCCGCTTGGGGTCCGTGGCGTCCACGGTGTGCCCGGACGGGGCGTCCTCGGGACGCGGACGGAAGGGTTCGAAGGTCGCCGGCACGACGTCGCCGGCGGCTATGGGCGCGCACGAGCACGTCGACGTGCCGTCCACCTGGATGCGGGCACCGCATCTGGAGCATCTCAGTCCTGCCATCGCCGGCCCCCTCAGTGGAATCCGTCGCGACGTGTTCCCTCGCGATGCCGCCCGCGCGCGGCTCCCGGGCGCGCAGTCGGCTGGTCGATACCAATGTAGCCGTGCTGTCAGGTACCAGTGCGATAGTTGTCAACTTCCGAGCGGAGCCGTTTCGACCGCTGCACGCTCCGTTTCGGCCCGCGCGCAGGCCACTTCGGGACCGTTTACGCCAACCGGCCGGAGACGCCGCCGAGTTGTCTCGCACGCCGCTCGCCGCGACGGTCTCCATGGCGACGGTGCGTATCGGACGAGCCGCCCGGCTCAGTAGTGGTAACGGGCCTGGACCACGATGAGTTCGTCGCCCTCGGCCCGGTAGACCAGCTTGTGCTCGTCGTCGATCCGCCGGGACCAGTAGCCGCTGAGATCGCCCTTGAGCGGTTCCGGCTTGCCGATCCCCGCGAAGGGGTCACGCTTGCTTTCCTCGATGAGCCGGTGTCCGGTCGTGCCGTGCCAGGCGTGCCCGCCGAGGAGGGGCGGCCGAGGCCCCTCCGTCCCGGGGGCTGGTTTCCGGGCCCGCTCCGGAACGGGATATCTTGACGTCGAGACGATGTAGACATGGAGCACGTGGAGCGGAGTACCGGTGACTGACTCGACCATCATCTATACGGACACCGACGAGGCCCCGGCCCTGGCGACGTATTCGTTCCTGCCCGTGGTCAGGGCGTACGCCTCGACCGCGGGGGTCGGTGTCGAGAGCCGCGACATCTCCCTGGCCGGGCGGATCATGGCCCACTTCCCCGAGTGGCTGGAGCCCGAGCAGCGCGTCGAGGACGCGCTCGGCAACCTCGGCGAGTTGGCCCGCACCCCGCAGGCCAACATCATCAAGCTGCCGAACATCTCGGCCTCGATCCCGCAGCTGAAGGCGGCGATCGCCGAGCTGAAGGAGAAGGGCTACGCGCTGCCCGACTATCCGGACGAGCCCAAGACCGACGAGGAGCGCGACATCCGCGCCCGCTACGACAAGGTCAAGGGCAGCGCCGTGAACCCGGTGCTCCGTGAGGGCAACTCCGACCGCCGGGCGCCCGCGTCCGTGAAGGAGTACGCCCGTTCCAACCCGCACCGCATGGGCGCCTGGTCCGCGGAGTCGAAGACGAACGTCGCGCACATGGACGGCGACGACTTCCGCTCCACCGAGAAGTCCGTGATCGTCCCCGAGGACGGCTCGCTGCGCATCGAGCTGGCCGCCGACGACGGCACCACCACCGTGCTGCGCGAGTCGGTGCCCGTGCTGGCGGGCGAGATCGTCGACGCGGCGGTGCTGCGCGTCGCGGCGCTGCGGGAGTTCCTCACCGCGCAGGTCGCCCGCGCCAAGGCCGAAGGCGTCCTGTTCTCGGTGCACTTGAAGGCCACGATGATGAAGGTCTCCGACCCGATCATCTTCGGCCACGTCGTCCGCGCGTTCTTCCCGAAGACGTTCGCCGAGTACGGGCAGACGCTCGCCGCGGCCGGCCTCACCCCGAACGACGGGCTGGGCGGCATCTTCAAGGGCCTGGAGTCCCTGCCCGAGGGCACGAAGATCAAGGAGTCCTTCGAGGCGGAGCTGGCCCAGGGGCCGGACCTCGCGATGGTCGACTCCCACCGCGGCATCACCAACCTGCACGTCCCGAGCGACGTCATCGTCGACGCGTCCATGCCCGCGATGATCCGTACGTCCGGCCACATGTGGAACAAGGACGACCAGGAGCAGGACACCCTCGCCGTCATCCCGGACAGCAGCTACGCCGGCATCTACCAGGCCGTGATCGACGACTGCCGCGCCAACGGCCAGTACGACCCGGCCACGATGGGATCGGTGCCCAACGTCGGCCTGATGGCGCAGAAGGCCGAGGAGTACGGCAGCCACGACAAGACCTTCGAGATCCCCGCCACCGGCACCGTGCGGGTCCTCGACGCCGCCGGGAACGCCGTACTGGAGCAGGCCGTCAGCGCCGGCGACATCTTCCGCATGTGCCAGACCAAGGACGTGCCCGTACGGGACTGGGTCAAGCTCGCCGTCACCCGCGCCCGCGCGACCGGCGACCCCGCGGTGTTCTGGCTGGACGAGGGCCGCGCGCACGACGCGAACCTCATCGCGAAGGTGCGCCAGTACCTCCCCGAGCACGACACGGACGGGCTGCGCATCGAGATCATGTCGCCCGTCGAGGCGATCGCGTTCTCCCTGGAGCGCATCCGCCGCGGTGAGAACACGATCTCCGTGACGGGCAACGTGCTGCGCGACTACCTGACCGACCTCTTCCCCATCCTGGAGCTGGGCACCAGCGCCAAGATGCTGTCGGTCGTGCCGCTCATCAACGGCGGCGGGCTCTTCGAGACCGGCGCCGGCGGCTCGGCGCCCAAGCACGTGCAGCAGCTCGTCAAGGAGAACTACCTGCGCTGGGACAGCCTCGGCGAATTCCTCGCGCTCGCCGTGAGCTTCGAGCACCTGGCGCAGAAGACGGGCAACGCACGCGCGCAGATCCTCGCCGACACCCTCGACAGGGCGACCGCGACGTTCCTGCACGAGAACAAGTCCCCGACGCGCAGGCTCGGCGGCCTCGACAACCGCGGCAGCCACTTCTACCTCGCCCTGTACTGGGCGCGGGAGCTGGCCGGGCAGAGCGAGGACGCGCAGCTCGCCGCGGCCTTCGCCGATCTCGCCCGCACGCTCGGCGAGCAGGAGCAGGCCATCGTCGACGAACTGATCGCGGTGCAGGGCTCGCCGGCGGACATCGGCGGCTACTACTGGCCGGACGCGGCGAAGGCGTCGGCGGTGATGCGTCCGTCGAAGACCTTCAACGACGCGCTGGCGGCGCTCGGCTGATCCGGCACCCGGGCCGAAGCGACGCCGCGGGCCGCGCCTCCCGTCAACGGGGGTGCGGCCCGCGGCAGTTGCGGCGGGGGGCGGCACGGCACTGCACGGCACTGCACGGCACTGCACCGTCCCGCCGAGGCCGGATTTCGCGCGTCGGAGGGGCGAGCCGCCCCGGTAGCCTTCCGGCATGTCCCGATCCGAGCGATCCGCCCGCCCCGCCGTGCACCGCTTCTGGGAGGGCACCGGCGCGACGAAGACCTTCACCCATCCCCTCGACCGCGGGCTGCTGGAGCAGTACGTGCCGCGCGACTCGCGGATCCTCGACTACGGATGCGGCTACGGGCGGCTGACGGCGCAGCTCGTGGAGCTGGGCTACCGCGACGTGCACGGGGCGGACCCGTCCCGGGCCCTGATCGAGCGCGGACGGCAGGAGCATCCGGAGCTGCCGCTCGCCCATATCGACGGGCTGCCGCTGCCGTTCGAGGCCGGCAGCTTCGACGCCGCGCTGCTCTTCGTCATCCTCGGCGTCGTCACCGGCGACGAGGACCAGGAGGTGCTCCTGTCCGAACTGGCCCGTCTGGTACGGCCGTCGGGGGTGCTCTACCTCAGCGACGTGCCGTTGCAGAGCGACGAGCACCATGTGCGGCGCTACGAGGCGGCGTCGGCCGCTGACCCGAACCGTCCCTATGGCGTCTTCTCCACGCCCGACGGCGGGCTCTTCCGGCACCACCGGCCCGAGGAGCTACGGGAGTTGCTGCACGCGCACGGCTTCGAGGCCGTCGAGGAGCGCTCGACGCCGACCGCCACGCTGCATCAGGGAGAGACCACCCGCAGCGTGCAGGTGATCGCCCGCCGGGTGCCCGCCGGGTAGGCGGGACGCGCCGGGCGGATGCGGGGCCATGCGCCGGGGCGCGCCGGGGTGCCGGACCCGTGCCGGGGTGCCGGAGCGTGCCGGGCGGGGCAGGCTCAGCGGAACGCCGCCTCGCCGGTGAGCGCCTGCCCCACGATCAGCTGGTGCACCTCGGAGGTGCCCTCGTAAGTCAGCACGGACTCAAGGTTGTTGGCGTGCCGCATCACCGGGTACTCCAGGGTGATCCCGGCGGCGCCGAGCAGCGTGCGGCACTCGCGGGCGATGGCGATCGCCTCGCGGACGCTGTTGAGCTTGCCGAGGCTGACCTGCTCGGGCCGCAGCGTGCCCGCGTCCTTGAGCGCGCCCAGATGCAGGGCCAGCAGCATGCCCTTGCCCAACTCCAGTGACATGTCGGCGAGTTTGGCCTGGGAGAGCTGGTAGGCGGCCAGCGGCTTGTCGAAGATCTCCCGCTGCCGGGCGAATTCGAGGGTCGTCTCCAGGCAGTCGCGTGCCGCGCCGAGCGCGCCGAAGACGATGCCGTAGCGCGCCTCGTTGAGACACGACAGCGGGCCGGAGAGCCCGGAGGCCTCCGGAAGGACCGCCGATTCGGGCAACCGGACGCCGTCCAGGACGAGTTCGGAGGTCACCGACGCGCGCAGCGACATCTTCTGCTTGATCTCCGGCGCGGAGAAGCCGGGCGTGCCCGCGGGTACGAGGAAGCCGCGGACCTTGCCCGCGCCGTCGTCCGTACGGGCCCATACGACGGCGACGTCGGCGACCGAGCCGCTCGTGATCCACATCTTGGTGCCGTCGAGCACCCAGTCGGAGCCGTCGCGCCTCGCGCGCGTACGCATGCCGGCGGGGTTGGAGCCGAAGTCCGGCTCGGTCAGGCCGAAGCAGCCGATGGCGTCGCCGGCGGCCATGCGCGGCAGCCACTGCTGCTTCTGCTCCTCACTGCCGTACTTCCAGATCGCGAACATCGCGAGCGAGCCCTGCACGGAGACCAGGGAGCGCAGCCCCGAATCGCCCGCCTCCAGCTCCATGCAGGCCAGTCCGTAGGCGGTGGCGCTGGTGCCCGCGCAGCCGTAGCCCTCCAGGTGCATGCCGAGGACGCCCAACGAGCCCAGTTCCTTTGCCAGTTCGCGCGCGGGGACGGAGCCCGCCTCGTACCAGCCGGCGAGCTTCGGGCGCACCTTGTCCGCGACGTACTGCCGTACGGTGTCCCGGATCGCGCGGTCCTCCTCGCCGATCAGGGCCTCGGTGCCGAAGAGTCCGAGCGGGGTCTGTGGGGTGACGGGCGGCACGGAGATCTCCTCGTGTTCGCGAACGGCGTCAGGTCTCCTCGTACGCGCACGCTAACCTTACGGCGTTAGTTTTCACAAGGAGCCCACGACCGATGCCACGTCCGAAATCGCCCCTCCTCAGCCGCGAGCGCATCCGGGACGCCGCGCTGGAGCTGATCGACGCCGGAGGCATCGGCTCCCTCTCCATGCGGAACCTCGCGCTGAGGCTCGATGTGAAGGCCGCCTCCCTCTACAGCCACTTCCCCAACAAGGACGCCGTCCTGGACGCCGTCGCCAACCTGCTCACGCGGCAGGTGGACACCTCCGCCTTCAGCAGGGGCTGGCGCGCGGGGCTGGAGGCGTGGGGCAGGTCGTACCACGCGGCGCTCAGCAGGCACCCCAACGCAGCACCCGTGGTGGCGGCGGGCACGGGCAGGCGCGAGGACTTCCTGGCCATGGCCGACGCGGTGCACGGCGGGCTGGTGGGGGACGGCTGGCCGCCGCGCTACGCGACGATGATCGCCGCCTCGGTGAAGTACCTGGTCGTCGGTGCCACCACCACGCCGTTCGCGAGCGGCTTCGCGGACGACACCCGCGTCTACTTCGAGCGCTACCCCAACCTCGTGCAGGCGCATCTGATCCCGGCGCACGCCGAGGAGATCGACAGCGACAGCTTCGAACTCGCCCTCGGCAGCCTGCTCGCCGGACTCGAGCCGCTGCACGCGAAGTTGACCGCGGGGGACGGGCGGGGCGGCGCCCGTAGGGGCGGACCGTAGGCGGGACTTGCCGGGCCTGCACTCGCTGATCGTGCCGCTCTACGCAGCGGTGCAGGCCCGGCGCGACCGTCGTTCCGCCTCGGCAGCCCCCCGACCGCTCTCCTCGCTCGGCGAAGAGAGTCCTCGGCGGAGACGATCGCTTCCCCCTGCCTGACTACTGTGGCCGGCCGGGTTGGGCGTACCGCTGGAAGAGTCGCTGGGCGGCGCACTGGAACACGGCGTGACCTGCCGTCTTCCGGTGCCGACTTCCGGCCTGCGTACCGGAGTTCGGTCCGCAGGCCGGACCGGAGTTCGGAGCGGAGTCCGGGGCTGTGCCCGGCGGTACGAGGGGCAGGCCGCGCCCGTCAGCGCCCCGGCGTGGAGCCGAGTTCGAGGAGGACGTCGGCGCAGCGCGGGTCCAGGCCCACCGCGAACGAGAGTGGGCCGCTGCCGTCCTGGAAGATCCAGTGGATCTCTGTCCAGACCTCGAAGGCCAGGGCCTCGGCCGCTCGCCGGGTGGCCCGGAGGGCGCAGCGGTCGCGGACGGCGGGAGCGCTGCTCTCGTCGCGGGCGCGGAGGTCCAAGGCGGCCAGTTCGACGAGGGCCGCCGCCCGGTCGTGCCGTGAGTGCAGCGCGAACGCGGACTCGTCCGCCAGCTCGTGCTCGCCGACGAGCGCGTAGGCCTTCGCCATGGTCTTCAGCGCGTGGGCCGGGTTGGTGACCGTACGGGCGTCCAGCGCGGTCCGTGCCTCGCCGAGGAGCTGGCGTCCGGTGCCGGTGCCGCCCGCGGTGGCCACGGCCGTGGCGAGTTCGGCGAGCGCGTACGCGTGCTCGTGGGGGCTCTCCACGGCGTACGTCAGCTCCCTGGCGGGACCGTACTGCCCGATGCGGCTCAAATCCCGTACGAGAAAGGAGAGTTCGCGGTCCCGGTCGGCGGGATGCACGCGGGTCAGGACGGCACGGGCCTGGCGGGTCATCGAGGCGATCTCCTTCTCGTCGCACACACCGTCCGTGGCCGCCAGCAGACTTCGGATGTCGCTGCTGCGCGTGATTGCGTTGTCGTTCTGCGCCGCGAGGTCCATGGCCTCGGCCATGAAGCCGCGGGCCAGCCGGCGTTCGCCGAGCTCCGCCGCGGCCTTGATCAGCTCCGTCAGGATGATCTCGCAACGCACCCCGGGGCTGATCCGGTCCAGCGGGTCCGTGATCGGGAGCAGCAGCTCCAGGCAGATGCGCGCCGAGCGTTGGGCGGTGTCCAGGAGCAGCCGCGCCCTGTCGGGCTCGTCGCCGCGGACCGCCGCCCGCGCCAGCGCGACGTGGGCCATGCCGTGGTGGTACGGGTCGGGGACGGTGCGTGCGAAGCGTTCCAGCCGGTGCCGGGCGCCCGCGTCGGGCGCCGACTCCGCCAGCTCGGAGACGGCTCTCTGCATCACCTCCGGGTCGCTGAGGGCGGTGAACGCCTCCTGGGCCAGGCCGGGTTCGTCGGCCGCGGCGGCCGCCCGCACGAGCCGTCCGAGCGCGTCCTCCCGCGCGCCCGACCCCGGTGCGGCGTGAGCGAGAGAACGCGCCTCGCCGAGCAGTGTCCTGGCGCGGTCCGGGTCGCCGGAGCGCGCGGCGTCCTCCGCGAGCACGCACAGTCCGCGCGCCACGTCGACCGGCGCGGCCAGCGACCTCAGCAGCGGCTCCATCCGCTCGCCCTCGCCCGCTGCGCACGCGGCCGGTACGAGCCGGTCGAGCACGGCCCTCCTGCGCTCCCGGTCCGCGATCTGCCGCACCTTCTCCTCGGCCAGTCCGGTCAACGACCGTGCACGGGCCCGGCGTTGGCCGGTCGCGTCCTGGCCGGTCGCGTCCCGGCCGGTCGCGTCCTGGCCGGTCGCGGACGTGGGCGTGTCCAGGGCCCGCAGGGCGGAGACGATCCCGTCGGCGTGCAGCACGGGGTCGGTGGCGGGGGTCATCGCCTCCTCGCAGGCCGCGAGGGAGCGCCGTGCGTCGCCGTGATCGCCCGCCGTCGCGGCGCGCAGCGCGATCTGCGCGAAGGCCTCGGCCGCCGTCGGCTTCGGAAGGGTTCCGGCCAGCCGCTCGGCTTGCGCGTAGTCACCGTTGGCGGCCATCGACTCGGCCACCAGGACCGGTCCGAACGGCCTCGGGGACGTCAACGAGGGGTGTGCGTGGGCGAGTTCCTCCGCGCGCTCGTAGTCGCCTGCCCGTGCGGCGAGCTCCACCAGCCAGTCGAACTCGCCCTCCGGCAGATGCTCGTACGTCTCGGCCTCTTCCTCGTACCTCTCGGCCAGGTCCCAGTCGTGGTCGTACGCCGCGAGCCGCGCCAGCACGTGTAGGCGCGGTCCTTCGTCCTCGACGGACCGCACGAGACCCGCCGCCGTGGCACGCAGCGAACGTGCCGCTTCCCGTCCGGCGCGGTCCGTACGCCCGGCCGCGGCCGTCGCCGCGTCCACGAGCGCCTCCGCCCGGTAAAGGGCCGCGTCCTCCCCGCTGATGGACAGGGCCAGCGCCTCTGCCCGCTCGTGGTCGCCCCGTTGGGCGGCGGCCACGGCGCAACGGGCCAGCAGGCCGCTGAGATACGGCCAGCGGCTCAGGGAGGCGAGCCTGTCGACGCGCGCGCAGTCGCCCGAGGACTCGGCGTCCACGGCGAGACCGGTGAGCAGCTCCCCGGGGAACTCTCCGCCGCTCATGGCGATCGCCTCTGCCCGCTCGTGGTCCCCGGCGCGCAGGGCGATCCGGGCGAGGGTGTCCGTACGGGTCCTCGGGTACTCGATGAGCCCCGCCACCGTCTCGGCCCGCTCGTGGTCGCCGCCGCCCGCGATGGTCTCCGCGAGCCTGCCCATCGCCCACAGCCGCCGGGTCTCGTCGCCGACGGAGCGGACGAGCGCCTCCGCGTGGGTGTGCTCGCCGAGCAGTTCCCACGCGGAGGGCAGGCAGACCGGCATGTCCTCGTAGGGGCGGGCCAGTTCGTCCCGGAGCAGCGCCAGCCGCAGGGCGAGGGACGGATCGGGGGCGTCCGCGCGTACGTTGACGTCGTGCGCCATGCCGATCTCGGTGAGGGCCAGGTAGTCGTTTCCCGTGCGCAGCCGCATCCGCTCGTGCCGCCGCCGGTCGGTGGCGCAGCGCGCGAGCCGGTCCCGGTCGTGCCCGGCGAGCAGCAGATGCGGATAGTCCCGCAGCAGGTAACCGGGGGAGTCCTCCGGCCAGCCCCGCTCGTGCCAGGCGCCGGCCCAGTCGTGGAGCCGTGCCCGCAGTTCGTCGGTCTCCTCGTCCCGGAAGCTCTGCTCGGCCGTGTCGCGGAGGGTGTCGTGGCTGAAGAAGTAGACGGTCTGCCCGGCGGGCACGGGCCGCCCGGAGACGCTGCGCCCCACGGAGCCCTTCAGCACGTCGGCGATCTCCAGCGGCGCGCGTCCCGTGAGCTGTGCGAGGTCGGTACGGCTCAGCCCGCCCCCTGCGACGACGATCAGACCCAGCACCCGCCGCTCCACGCCCGTACCGCGCAGCACCGTGCCGAGCTCGTGCTCCGCCGCGTCCTGGAGGGCCCGCGCGTGAGGTGAGGGCGGCAACTCCCGTACGGGGCACGACCGGAGCGGATGGTCCCCGGGCACGTCGACGGGCAGCGGCGGGTGCGGTCTGCTGGAGACCAGCACACGCATGTTCGCGGGAGGACGCCGGGGAAGCAGCGACGCGATGCTCGGCGAGGCCGGGTCGGCGGGCGAGTCCTCGTCGAGGCCGTCGACGATCACGAGCAGCACGCGCCCCGCCTCGCGCACGCGGTCGGCCGCCGCCTGGAACAGCAGCCGGAGGTCCCCCGGCCGCGGCCCGGACCCACCGGACTCCGGCGCCTCCTGGTCCGCCAGCGCGGAGAGCTGCGCCGCGAGGGACTCGGTGAACGCCGTGCTGTCCGCCTCACCCGGCCCGTGCCGCCGCGTGACGAAGAACGACACCACGTCGACGCCGCTCGGCGCGTCCAGCACGAACGACGACATCAGCGCCGTCTTCCCGGCCCAGGGACCCGCCTGCCACCACAGATAGGGCCGGTCGCCCGCGCAGAAGTCCACCAGCTCGGAGAGCTCCTCCTCCCGGTCGAGCAGCCGCGCGGGCGCGAACAGCTCGCGTACGGCGGCCAGTCGGGCCCGCCAGGCCGCCGTTGACCCGGAGACGGGAAGGCCGTCGCCGGGCGGATCCAGCACCGCCGGGCCGAGCGCGTCCAGCCCGTCCCGGTCCTCGGCGGGCAGATCCGCGATGCAGCGGTCGACCCGGCGGGCGGTCAGCCGGCCGGGACCCTCGCCCGGGTGGTGCTCGGCCAGCACGCCGATGATGCGGCTGCCGCACCACAGCGCCGCGCCCGACATGCCCTCCCACGGCGACACGTGCCCGCCGGGGTCGGCGGGCGGCACCGGCACGGTGACTTCGAAGGTGCCTCCCCGACGGTTGGACAGCACCGCGACCGAGCCGTCCACCTGGTGTGTGTCGCGATAGCAGTTCCCCGCCTCCGGCGGATGCGGGCCGTCCGGGCGGGGACCGTCGCCGGTCAACCTGAGCTTGAACCTGGGGAAGCCGACCGCCTGTACGTTCAGCACCGCCGCCCGGTCGGTGACGCGGCCGAAGCGGGCGCCGGGGAGGTGTTCGTGCCCCTCGCCGGCCCGCGGCTCGATCCGGAGGACCGCGAGGTCGTGCCGGGCGGAGGACCAGCGCAGCGTGGCCTCGGTGCTCCACTCCGAGGGGAGGCCGGCGTCGAACCGTACGCGGAGCGACTTCGCACCGGCCACGACATGCGCCGCCGTGAGCACCGCCGTCCCGTGGATGCGGTATCCGGAACCGCGCCGTGCGCCGTCGCCGCGGAAGTCGACGAGGATCTCGGCGACCCGGTGCGGGTCCACGCCCTGGTCGGCGTCAGCACTCATCCGGCACCCGGCCACGACTCGCCCGTGAACGCTGAGAGTCCGGCATCCGTCACAACCCCCCCGAACTGAACTGCCCGTACAGTACCGGCTCTTCGGGGGTCTTCCGTCACGCGGGCGGGACGCTGCCGTGACCCGCGGTCATCATGACGAGCCGTCAGGCGGCGCGCCCACTGGAGACACCGCCGGAGACACGACGGGACCGGCACCGGTCGTGCCGGTGCCGGTCCCGGGCGTCGATCCTGCGCCGGGCCCTCGCCCCCCGGGGTGCGGACGCCGGGTAAGGCCGGGGCCCGGGGGCGCGGCGGGTGCGGGGGCTACTCCGCGAGCAGCGCCCGCAGTTCGGCGACCGCCCCCCGCAGGCTCTCCGCGAACGCGTGCATCTGGCCGGCCACCCCGCGGGGGGTGCTCAGATACAGGTTGAAGCGCTCCGGCAGCAGCACGTACGCCACGCCGATGCAGCGGCTGCTCGTCGAACCGAAGCCGAAGAACTGGATGTTGGTGGACGGCGCCGAGCTCGTGCTCAGGTAGTCGTCGCGCATCGTCAGCCAGCCCGGGCTGCGGTACAGCGAGGGCTGCTCCGGCACGCCCAGCTCGTCGCCGCGGCGGCGCTGGATCAACTCCAGTTCCCACAGGTGCTGTTCGGGCGCCTCGATCTCCTGGCACTCCTTCGCGCGCCGGACGTGCCGGTCCGCCGCCGCGCGGAAGGCCGCCCGCCGGGTCGCCGCGTCCGCCTCCGGGTCCTCCATCGCGTCCACGAACGCGAACATCTCCGGTGTGACGACGCGCATCGCCTCAGTACGGCCGTGCTTGTACTGGCGCGTGGCGATCGACTCGTACGTGGCGCCCAGACGCCCCTTGGCGCGGCGGTGCGCCAGCTGGTAGGCCGCCTGCACGAAGGCGTCCGGCGAGACGCCGAGCGCCTTCGCGTGGTTGCTGCCGAAGTCGTCGAAGGTGACCGTGCGGGTCGCGGTGTCGCGCCCGTACTGGGCGAACTCCTCGGCGGCGGACCGCACTTGCTCCCGCAGCGCGTCGTTCAGCCGGAACCGTACGGGCTCGGTCGCCGGCGGGCCCTGGGTGCGGGCGCCCGACTGCTCGGAGTGCACCTGCGCCGGTACGGGCAGCAGCGCGTCGACGAAGGTGAGGATGGTGGTGCCGTCCAGCTCGCAGTGCTCCACGTTCAGCCCGGCGCGGCCGTCCTCGAAGACGACGAACGAGACGGACTTGTCGAACCAGCGGTTCCCGCGGTCCCCGTGCAGCAGCTCGTCGCACGCCTCCTGGATGCCGGCGGGCGCGAAGTCCTCCAGGGCGACGCAGAACAGCGCGTCCTCGACGGTGCGCATCGCCCCGGCGTTGCCCGGGTCCACGTCCAGCAGCGAGGCGCGCGCCCGCGCCCAGTCCGCGCGGGCCATGGTGGTGAGGTGGCCCACCGGGGCGTCCGCGGCGGCCGGTTCGGCTCCGGCCTTCATCACGTCGCGCAGCCCGGCCTCCAGGTCCTCCAGGCTGTGCGGCGCGCCGTCCTCGCCGACGACGTCCATGCGGAAGGTGTTGCCGCGGAAGAAGACCAGGATGTGGCGGGCACGGGACGGGCCGGGCCGGTCGTCCGAGTACGGCGTACGGGAGAAGTCCTGCTCGGTCCCCGGGATCCGGGTGCTGGAGAAGAGGTACTTCAGCTGCTGCATCGACTGCGGCCTGCCGCGCTGCACGGCGGGCGGGATCGTCTCCTCGTCGATCTGCCGCTTGAAGTGGAGGGCGCCCGCGATGAGTCCGGCCGCGCGCTCGACCTGCGGCTCGTCCGAATCCCTGAAGAGGAAGAAGAAGTTGGCGTTGAGCGCGATGCGGTCACGCCGCCCGAGGTAGCGGTACGGCCAGAAGGTGTCGAGCCAACTGTGCACGCCCGCCGAGGAGTCGTACTCCTCCAGCGCCGCGTGCAGCGTACGGCCCGGACCGTCCGGCGCGAGGAAGGCCGTCAACTCCTTCTCCGTCGCGGCCAGTTCCTCCGGCGAGAGCAGTGGCGCGCACCATTCGACGAGCCGTTCGCAGCTGGCCTCCAGCGTGGGCAGCGGCACGCGCGGCAGGGAGTCCTCCAGCGCGAAGGTGGGGGTGGTCGTCGCGCTTCCGCTTTCCTGGGACGCGCTGGGCTGACTGGTGTTCAATTCCGCTCTCACTTCGGCTCGTCGACGGATGGTGTGACAGGTACGGACGGTGTGGCAGGGGCGGACGGTGTGGCAGGGGCCGACGGTCTGACGGGTACGGACGGTGCGGCAGGCCCGGAGGGTTCGACGGGCGGGGGCGCGGTCTCCCGCGCGAGGCGCTCCGGTGACCAGGGCCATCCGGCGGTGCCGTTCGGACGGGAGAGATACAGCCGTGCGTGCAGCCAGCCGTCGGCCTCCAGCCCGTCCGCGTCGACCCCGGCCTCCTTCATCGTCTCCAGCACCTGCGCCTGCTCCTGCGGCGACGCGAACCGGCGCTGCCGGAAGACGTCGTCGGCACGTACGGTGCTGTATCCCAGCTCCTCCAGGGCCCGTTCGACCGGACCGAACGGGAACATGCGCAGCACGAAGTGCGCCATCCACGGCCGCCGGTCTCCCATGGAGCGGACGATACGCGTAAGGGTGCGCTCGGTGACATATCCGATGCAGCCCGTGGAGATCACCAGGTCGGTGCCGGCGAACTGCTCGCGCTGGCGCGGCGAAGGCTCGTCCTTCTCCAGGTCGGCGTGGACCGCGTCGTCGAGGAAACCGGCCTCCAGCGCGTACGAGAGCGCGCTGGACGAGGTGTCAAGACCGGTGAATCGGACCGGCCGCACCGGCCGGTGGGAGCGGGCCAGCCTGCGGTCGCGGGCGAGCAGGGCCTCGGGGGTCTCCTCGGCGTGGTGGCCCGGGCCGGCGCCGGGGGCGAGGTGTTCGTCGCAGTAGCGGGCGTAGAGCGCGTCCATGGTCACGTCGTACTTCAGCAGCGCGGCGTTGATGCCGTACGAGCAGCCGATGTCCAGCACCTTGGGCACGGCGACCTGCCGGGTGTCCCGGTACTCCTCCACGAGCTTCGCGAAGTAGGGCTTGGCCTGCTGCGGCACGCAGTAGTCGAGCTTGCGCAACTCCCTGAAGTAGGCCCGCGGATCGGGCTGGTTGTAGATGTGGTCGAGCGTGACTTTTCCGGTGGCGTCGAAGCGCACGGACTGCTCCTGTGGGGGTGGCGGGGGAGTTCACGGCGGGCGTGTGCGGAGGGCGTGGCGGGGCGTGGCGTGCGAGGCGGAGCACGGGGTACCGGGGCCCCGGGGGCACACCCGTTTCCGGCTCCGCCTCCGCCGGAGTCAGTCGAGCAGCCGGTCCCCCCGCACGGCGCGGCCCTCGGCCTGCAGGTGCTGCGGCAGCACACGCCCGAAGAGCTGCCGCGTACGCGAGACGCTCCCCACCACGCCGGGCCGCTCGCTGTAGGCGAAGATCGCCGAATGGCGTGCGAGGCGCCCCCGCACGGGGCTCACGCGGTGCAGTGAGAAGCGGCCCTTGAACAGTTGGAGATCGCCGGGCCGCAGCAGCAGCCGCCGCGTGCGGGCGTCGCCCCGGCCTTGGAGCACGTCGCGCACGCCGTCGAAGTTCTCCTCCTGCGCGGACCGGATGTTGGGGCAGTACTCGAAGACCCCGCCCTCCTCGGCCTCCTGCGTGAGCATGCTGACGGTGAACTCGTTGGTGTCGAAGTGCCAGGGGTGCTCCATGCCCGGCTCCACGACGTTGAGCACGAGTCCGGAGAGCCGGTCCTCCAGCTCGTGCAGCTCGTCCAGGTCGAAGCAGCGGGCGATGAAGCGCTGGAAGGTCTCGTCGGAGTAGAGGCGGCTGATGAGGGAGCCGCCGGGGATCCGGTCGCGGGCGACGAAGGCGTTGCCCCGCTCGAAGGCCGTGCGGCCCGGATGATCCTCGGGGAGGTCGGGGCCGACGGCCATGTTGTAGACGTTGACCGTCGCGACGTCGTAGTGCGCCCGCGGGGCGATGTCCGCGCACTCCTGCTGGAGCGTCCGCTGAAGCGACGGGCGGATGAAGTCCGGCAGCACGGTGCACCCCTCGGCCAGCAAGCCCTTCCTGGCCTGGGAGAGGACGGACCGCCCTCCGGCTCCGTCGAGGTCCGCGAGGGGGTAGCGGTCCGTGTCGACCAGCTCGTCCAGTGTGGTCGCTTCCGAAGTGCTCATCCGATCCTCTCCCGCCTGCGGGCCGGCCGTCCCGAGTCCGGCGTGGCCCGCGTCCCGACCGGGCCTCACGCTCGGAATCCCACCAACTCTACTGATGAGTAACGGAGTTGAAGCTCCCACATCCATGTACGCGTTGTCTGTGACACGTCACACGCGGCAGCCGCGCTTCGTGCGGTGCGGCGAAGCGCTTTCACGCCAGGACCACGCATCCGCGCTGTTCCAGTCGGGTCAGCAGCGGCAGGGAGGGGTCGATCCCGTTCCAGCGCAGATCCAGCTTCTCCAGCGACGGCATGCGGGCGAGCCAGCCGGGCAGGCGGCCGAGCCGATTGCTCCGTAGGTCGATCTGCCGGAGCAGCGGAAGGCCGGCCAGAGGCTCGGGAAGCTCGGCGATGGCGTTCTCCCGAAGGTCCAGGTGCCGCAGTTCGTGGAGGCCGGCGGCCGACGGCGGCAGGCACTCGACGGCGTTTCCGCGGAGCCACAGCTCACGCAGACCGCGGAGCCGGCCGATCGAGCCGGGCAGCGTGGTCAGCCGGTTGTGCTGTGCTCTCAGCTCGACGAGGCCGACCATGTCGCCGATGGCTTCGGGCAGTTCGGCCAGGAGGTTCTCGCCGGCGTTGAGGTAACGCAGCCGTGCCAGACGCCCCAGAGTCCGCGGAAGCCGTCTCAGGCGGTTGTCGTGCAGGTAGAGGCAGTCGCGGAGCCCCGACAGATCCCCCAGCTCGTCAGGCACCGAAGTGAGCGCGTTGTGGCCCAGATCCAGGGTGCGCAACCGGTCCAGTCTCCCGATCTCCGGTGGGAGGGACGTGAGCCCGTTCTCCGCCAGGATCAGCACACGCAGCTCCGTTCGCTCCCAGACCGACCGGGGCACCTCTCCGAGCTGGTGACGCCACAGGTTCAGCGTGTGCTCCACGACTCCGCTCCCTTTCACGTCCGCCCCCTTTCACGGCAGTTGACGGGTTGACGGTCGCCCGGACATGACCGTGACCGTGAAGTACCGGCCGGCGTCCGTCCGTTGGGCCGGGGCCGGGGCCGGGGGTGGGTGCCCGCGCGGCGAGCGCTCCGGGAGACGGCTCGGCCGGGAGCGGGCGCGGCCCGGGCGGGTGGTCTTCCCGTCACTGGCCGCGGAGATCCGCTCCCGGCCGGTCAGCCGGGCGCCGCGGCTCCGGTCGTCTGCCGCGGGCTCTCGCTTGGTTCGTGCGTGGTGCGTGGTGCGGGTAATGCGTAATGCGTAGTGCGGTGGTGCGTGGTGTGCGGCGCGCGCGGTGCGCGCTCCGTACGTACGCGTCAGCCCGACGTCCCCGTGGCCGACGCGTCCAAGTAGGCCTTCGCGGCCGCCTGGTCGAGCTTCTGTGCCGTCTTCTCCGGGTTCGACGGGTCGCGGATGAACTCCTGGAGGAGCTGCCACTCGCCCTGTCCGGGGGTGCCGCCGAAGTCGCCCGGCGCCTGGTCGGACATGTCGAACTGCACGGCCTCGCCCGCGTCCACGAGCGACTTGGCGACCTTGCGGGTCGTCTCGTCCGGGTAGGCGTCGAGATCGAGGTTGATGTTGGGCGAGAGGAATCCGCCTTCCTTGGCCCACAGTTCGGCGGCCTTCGGGCTGGCCAGGTACTCGATGAAGGACATGGCCATGTCCTTGTTCTTTCCGGCCTTCATGGCGACCGCCGCGTCGCCGCCGCTGATCACGGGCGCCTGCTTCCCCTTGCCTATCGGCGGGAATTCGAAGAAGTCGGCGTCGTCGTCGACCTTCCTGTGGAACTCGCCGGAGATGATCCCGGCCACGAAGTCGCCCTCGTAGACCATCGCCGCCTTGGGGTCCTTGCCGTAGACGGCGCCGACGGACTCGTTCAGGTCGGTGCGCAGCGCCTCGTTCCCGCCGCCGGTGACCATGTCCTTGTCCTCGAAGAGCTTGCCGAACGTCTTCAGCGCCTTGATGACCGTGGGATCCGTCCAGCCGATCTCGTTCGTGGCGAGCTTGGCGTAGTTGGCGGGCCCGGCCTGCGCGAGGTAGATGTTCTCGAACCAGTCGGTGAGCGGCCAGGCGTCCTTGCCGGCCACCGAGAAGGCCGGGGTGCCGGCGTCCGCGAGCTTCTTGCCGGACTCGACCAGCTCCTTGTAGTCCTTCGGCGGCAGCACGTCCGCCTTGTCGAAGGTCTTCGGGTTGTACCAGACGGTCGACTTGTGCGATGCCTTGAAGTAGAGACCGTAGAAGATCCGCCGGACGCTGCCGTAGTTCTGCCACACCAGCGCGAAGTTGCGCGCGGCCTCGAGCTCGACCCGCGGCGGCAGCGGTTCGAGCCAGCCCTTCTGGGCGAACTGCTGGAGCACGCCCACCTGCGGCACCATGGCCACATCGGGGGCTTTGCCGCTCTTGAGCATGTCGCGGATGAAAAGGCCGAAATCGTCACGGCCTTGCGCGCGGCTGGAGGCGAACTTCACTTTGGCGCCCGTCTTCTTGGTGAAGCCGTCGAGCACCTTTCTGAAGTTCTTCCCCTCCGCCCCGTTCCAGGTGCCGGCGACCGTGAGGGTCTGGCCGCTGAACTCCTGTTCACCGGAGGCGTTGTTCAGGCCGCTGCACGCAGTCGCCGTTATGGCTAGTGCGACGGCGGCGGCCGCAAGGCGTGATACCGCAATGCGAGGTCTTCTCATGATTTCTCTTTCAAGGCAGCTAACGCGGGTGCTGAAGTCGCCGATCCACCAATTCGCAGTGGAGCCGGAAGTGCTGTCGCGGAGCAGCCGCCGGCGGGTCAGGAGCTTGGAGCAGCGGGGCGCCTGGTCCGGGGCGGTGCTTGTGCTCGCTGTTCAACTGTCCGTCGCCACGCGAAGGTTGGAGCTTGCGGCGGGCGTCCTCAGCGAGCGCAGGCTGCCCTCCGTACGGGCGGCGCTCACGGCGCAGATCTGCCCTAACGGGAGAACCGTCAGACGGGCTGGTCTGACCCGACCGGTTCGCGGGGTGTACGCGACTGACAACGTAGTGCAATCGGTAGCCCTGGCAAACGGTTGTGGCGCAATGCGACGTAAAAATCTACTCGTGAGTCGCGGTTGACGAGCGACCGCTTACGGCGTTCGCCACCAAAAGGAACGAAGAGACCGGTGGATTGGTGTGCCCTGAACGAAGAGACGGACATGGGCGAAATGAATGCGATGAAGGATATACGCCCTTTGATGCGCCCGTGCAAGATGCGCGGCGCCGGTGACTTCGCGACGGGGGTGCGGCCCGCCGTCGCGCGCGCCGCGAACACGGCCGGGGACAGGGCCGGGAACAGGGCCGCGCCGGGCCGCACGAGGCGGCCCGGCGCGGGCAGGGAGAGACGGATCAGGGCACGGACGGCACCGGCACGAAGGTCAAAGTGGCCGTTGCCGAGGACGGGTTGACGCAGGGCGCTCCCGCGAAGGACGCCGTATACGTGGTGGCGGACACGATGGACACCGGGACGGTGAACGTCGGCGGTGCGAGGGTCGCGACCCCGCTGGCGTTGGTGATCGCCGAGCCGAGAACGATCGGGCCGCCGGCGGCGTTGGCGGTGAAGACCACCGTCTGGCCCGCGATGGGGGCCATCGTCGCGCTGTTCCTGAGCGTCGCGTTCATCGTCTGGATCACCAACTGCCCGTTGGTGCGCCTGCGGATCTGCGCGGGCGGCGCCGTGACGGTGGTGTTGACGGCGGTCGAGACGATGTTCACCGTGCCCGAGGACGTGGCGAAGCACGCGGCCCCGTTGTAGGTGGCGGTGATGGTTCCGCTGCTCAGACTTGACGAGGTGAAGCAGGCCTGCCCGCCCGTGAGCGGAACCGTCGTGCTGACGCCGGGGCCGGTGAAGGTGACGGTGCCGGTGGGTGTGGAGGATCCGCCGGCGACGGTGGCGCAGACAGTGACCGACTGGCCGCAGGTGGAGGGGTTGGGAGTCGCGACGACGGTGGTCGTGGTCGCGGCGGCGTTGACGGTGATCGCCAGCGGTGCGGCGGTGGACGTCGCGAAGCAGGGACTGTCGGGAGTGTAGGTGGCCTGGAGGTTGCCGTTGGTCAGGGTGGTGCTGGTGAAGCACGCCTGCCCGGCCGTGAGCGGCACGTTGGAGTGCAGGGTGCCGTTGGGCTCGGTGAAGGTGACGGTGCCGGTGGGTGTGGAGGGTCCGCCGGCGACGGTGGCGCAGACGGTGACCGACTGGCCGCAGGTGGACGGGTTGGGTGTCGCGCTGAGCGTCGTGGTGGTGGGCGCCGGGTTGACGGTGAGGGTGAGCGGGGTGGCGGTCGAGGTCGCGAAGCAGGTGGCGGTGTCCGGGTTGTAGGTGGCGGTGACGGTGCCGCTTGTGAGCGCCGTACTGGCCGGTGCGCAGGCCTGTCCGGCTACGACGGGGTAGGTGCCGGTGACTCCCGCCGTACCGCCGAACGTGACGCTGCCCGTTGGGGTGTTGCCGGGGACGCCGGTGTTGGCGACGGTGGCGCAGACGGTGACCGACTGGCCGCAGGTGGACGGGTTGGGTGTCGCGCTGAGCGTCGTGGTGGTCGCCGCCGCGTTGACCGTGAGGGTGACCGGGGTGGCGGTGGACGTGGCGAAGCAGGCGTCGGTGGGGTTGTAGGTGGCGGTGATCGTGCCGCTGGTCAGGGTGGTGCTGGCGGGTGCGCAGGCTTGTCCGGTGGCGTCGACGGGGTAGGTGCCGGTGACTCCTGCCGTACCGCCGAAGGTGACGTTGCCTGTTGGGGTGTTGCCCGGGGCGCCGGTGTTGGTGACGGTGGCGCAGACGGTGACCGACTGGCCGCAGATGGACGGGTTGGGCGTTGCGCTGATGGTGGTCGTGGTCGCGGCGGCGTTGACGGTGAGGGTGTCGGTTGCCGTGGATGCGGCGAAGCAGGCGTCGGTGGGGTTGTAGGTGGCGGTGATGGTGCCGCTGTCGAGGGTGGTGCTGGCGGGTGCGCAGGCCTGTCCGGCGATGACGGGGTAGGTGCCGGTGACTCCTGCCGTACCGCTGAACGTGACGTTGCCTGTCGGGGTGTTGCCCGGGACGTCGTCGTTGGTGACGGTGGCGCACACCGTGACGGACTCACCGCAGATCGCGGGGTTGGGTGTCGCGCTGATGGTGGTCGTGGTCGCGGCGGCGTTGACGGTGAGGGTGTCGGTTGCCGTGGATGCGGCGAAGCAGGCGTCGGTGGGGTCGTAGGTGGCGGTGATGGTGCCGCTGACGAGGGCGGTGCTGGCCGGTGCGCAGGCCTGTCCCGTTGCATCGACGGGGTAGGTGCCCATGAGTCCTGCCGTACCACCGAACGTGACGGTTCCGGTGGGGGTGTTGCCGGGGACGTCGTCGTTGGCGACGGTGGCGCACACGGTGATGGAGTCACCGCACGTGTAGGGCCCGGGCGGTGTCAGATCGATG
The DNA here is from genome assembly GCF_012726265.1 of Streptomyces sp. HNM0575. Classification (GTDB taxonomy): domain Bacteria; phylum Actinomycetota; class Actinomycetes; order Streptomycetales; family Streptomycetaceae; genus Streptomyces. Next base: position 981,638 of record NZ_JAASAG010000001.1, read on the forward strand.
GTCGTGGTGGTCGCGGCCGAAGTCACCGTGAGGTCGACGGGTGTGGCCGTGGATGGGGCGAAGCAGCTGTCGGTGGGGTTGTAGATGGCGGTGATGGTGCCGCTGGTGAGGGTGGTGCTGGCGGGTGCGCAGGCTTGTCCGGTGGCGTCGACGGGGTAGGTGCCGGTGACTCCTGCCGTGCCGCCGAAGGTGACGTTGCCGGTGGGTGTGGAGGGTCCGCCGGTGACGGTGGCGCAGACGGTGACCGAGTCGCCGCAGACGGCCGGGTTGGGCGTCGCCGTGATCGTGGTCGAGGTCGCCGCCGGGTTGACGGTGAGCTCTTCCGTGTCGATGGAGGTGGCGAAGCAGGCGTCGTCGGGGTCGTACGTGGCGATGACGGTGCCGCTGGCGAGCATCGTGCTCGGCGCCGCGCAGGCCTCTCCTCCGACCAGCGGGAAGGTGCCGGTGACCCCCGCGGTGCCGCCGAAGGTGACGTTGCCTGTAGGGGTGTTGCCCGGGAAGTCGTCATTGGTGACGGTGGCGCAGACGGTGACCGAGTCGCCGCAGACGGATGGGTCGGGCGTCGCGGTGACCGTTGTCGTGGTCGCGGCGGCGTTGACGGTGAGGGTGTCGGTTGCCGTGGATGCGGTGAAGCAGGCGTCGGTGGGGGTGTAGGTGGCGGTGATGGTGCCGCTGGTGAGGGTGGTGCTGGCGGGTGCGCAGGCTTGTCCGGTGGCATCGAGGGGGTAGGTGCCGGTGACTCCTGCCGTGCCGCTGAAGGTGACGTTGCCTGTTGGGGTGTTGGCGGGGACGTCGTCGTTGGTGACGGTGGCGCAGACGGTGACGGGCTCGCCGCAGATCGCGGGGTCGGGTGTGGCGGTGACCGTTGTCGTGGTCGCGGCGGCGTTGACGGTGAGGGTGTCGGTTGCCGTGGATGCGGTGAAGCAGACGTTGGTGGGGGTGTAGGTGGCGGTGATGGTGCCGCTGGTGAGGGTGGTGCTGGCGGGTGCGCAGGCTTGTCCGGTGGCATCGAGGGGGTAGGTGCCGGTGACTCCTGCCGTGCCGCTGAAGGTG
>NZ_JAASAG010000010.1 GCF_012726265.1 Streptomyces sp. HNM0575
TCGCTGTCATCAAAGAAATCCCCACCCCAAGGACCAAGCCCCAGGGCACGGGGTATCAACATATCTGGCGTTGACTTTTGGCACGCTGTTGAGTTCTCAAAGAACGGACGCTTCCATCACAGACCCACAACAGGCCGCTCCGGGCTTCCCTCTCGGTGTTCCCCGACTCTATCAGACGCTTTTCCCGGTCGTTTCCAAGCCCGGTTTCCACGTATCCGATTCCCCAGCCGGAGGGGGCGCCTTCCGACGCGGCCGCCACATTAGAGGAATCCCCCCGGCACCTCAAAATCGAGACACCGCACACCCCCACCGAACTGATTTCCGCACACACACAGGCACACGAAAAACAGCCCCGTGAAGGGGAGATCACATCGTCAGTGGTTGCCGTCGGACGGCGGGAGCGTCACCGGTGTGGCCATCACGGCTGACCGGCAACTGTTAGAGGCTACACCACGCTCGTACGTGTCCCAAAACGAGTTCCGGGAGGGGGCGCGGGCGTGAATCAGCCCTTGCCGGCGGCCAGTTCGCGGCTGCGGTCGCGTGCCGCCTCCAGGGCGTCCAGTACCGCGGCGCGGACGCGGTGGTTCTCCAGCTCGCGGATGGCGTTGATGGTGGTGCCCGCGGGGGACGTGACGTTCTCGCGCAGGGTCACCGGGTGGTCGCCGCTGTCGCGGAGCATCGTGGCTGCGCCCACGGCGGCCTGGACGATGAGGTCGTGCGCCTTGTCGCGCGGCAGCCCGAGCAGGATCCCGGCGTCGGTCATGGCCTCGACGAGGAAGTAGAAGTAGGCCGGTCCGGAGCCCGAGAGGGCGGTGGCGGCGTCCTGCTGGCTCTCGGGGACGCGGAGGGTCTTGCCGACGCCGTTGAAGATCTCCTCGGTGAGGGCCAGGTGCTCCTCGGTCGCGTGGGTGCCCGCGGAGACGACCGACATCGCCTTGTCCACCAGGGCCGGGGTGTTGGTCATGACCCGTACGACGGGGGTGCCGGGCTGGAAGCGCTCCTCGAAGAGCGAGGTGGGGATGCCCGCGGCTCCGCTGATGATCAGTCGCTCGGCGGGGGTGTGCGGGGCGAGTTCGTCGAGCAGGGTGCTCATGTCCTGCGGCTTGACGGTGAGGATGAGGGTGTCCGCGCGCTTGGCGGCCTCGGTGTTGCTGACGGCTTCCACGCCGTGGCGCTCGCGTAGCTCACGGGCCCGCTCGGAACGGCGCGCGGTGACCAGGAGGTTGGACGGTGACCAGCCGCCCCTGAGCATGCCGGAGAGCAGGGCCTCGCCGATCTTGCCGGTGCCGAGGACGGCGACTTTCTGGGTCATGGGGCGGTTCACCTCGTCCAGTGCGTACGCGTGCTGTGCCTCATCCTCGCACCGGCGCGGGGGACGCGGCGCAACCGTCCGGGTGGTGGATGGCGGCGCCGCGACGGCGGCTTTCACGGCGTACCGGTCCTTACGGCGTACCGGTCGTCACGGCGTGCGGCGCCGCAGGGTTGCCGCGCCCACGCAGAGGACGAGGAGGGCCGAGCCGGCGACGATGACGGCGTCCCGTACGAAGTCGCCCGTGGGGTCGGTGTGTTGGAGGACTTCGTTCATGCCGTCGACGGCGTACGACATCGGCAGGACGTTGGAGATGTATTCGAGGACGGGCTGCATGGTGTCGCGCGGAGCGAACAGGCCGCAGAGGAGGATCTGCGGGAAGATCACCGCCGGCATGAACTGCACGACCTGGAACTCAGACGCCGCGAACGCGCTCACGAAGAGGCCCAGGGCCGTGCCGAGGATCGCGTCGAGCAGGGCGATCAGCAGCAGCATCCCGGGCGAGCCCGCGAAGTCGAGGTCGAGCAGCCAGACGGCGACGCCGGTGGCGATGGACGCCTGGACCACGGCCAGTACGCCGAAGGCCAGCGCGTAGCCGGCGATGAGATCGCCCTTGCCGAGCGGCATGGACAGCAGCCGCTCGAGGGTGCCCGACGTGCGTTCGCGGAGGGTGGCGATGGAGGTGACCAGGAACATCGTCACGAGCGGGAAGATGCCGAGCAGTGAGGCGCCGATGGAGTCGAAGGCGCGGCGGTCGGCGTCGAAGACGTAGTAGAGGAGCACGAGGAGCAGTACGGGCACGAGCAGCAGCAGCGCGATGGTGCGGTGGTCGTGGCCGAGTTGGCGCAGTACGCGCCGGGCGGTGGCGAGGGTGCGGGCCGGTTTCATGGCTGTGTCTCCGGGGGGCGGTGGCGGCGGCTGGTCGGGGTCGGGAGGTGAAGGGGCGTGAAGTCTGAACGGGGGCCGCGTCGGCGAGCGCTTCCGTCGGCAGCCGGTTCAGTCCGGTTCAGTCCGTGGCCGACTCTGCCTTGCGGGCCTCGTCCACGAGGTGCAGGAAGGCGTCCTCGACCGAGCCGGTGCCGGTGCCGGCGCGCAGGGCGTCCGGTGAGTCGTCGGCCAGCAGCCGCCCCGAGCGCATCAGCAGGAGGTTCTGGCAGCGGTCCGCCTCGTCCATCACGTGCGAGGAGATGAGGAGGGTGGTGCCGCGCTCGGCGGCGAGGCGGTGGAAGAGGTTCCACAGGTCGCGGCGGAGTACGGGATCGAGGCCGACGGTCGGCTCGTCGAGCACGAGCAGCTCGGGGGAGCCCAGAAGCGCGACCGCGAGAGAGACGCGGGAGTGCTGGCCGCCGGAGAGGTTCGCCGTGAGGGAGTCGCCGTGGTCGGCGAGGTCCACGTCGTGCAGGACGCGGTCCACCATCGCGGGGCGCTCACGGCGGGGGACGCCGAGCACGGCCGCGTAGTAGTCGAGGTTCTGGCGGGCGGTGAGGTCTCCGTAGACGGAGGGGTCCTGGGTGACGTAGCCGACGCGGGCGCGCAGCGGTGCCGAGCCCGCCGGGCGGCCGAGCACGTCGAGGGTGCCGGTGACCTTCGCCTGGGTGCCGACGATCGCGCGCATGAGCGTCGACTTGCCGCAGCCGGACGGGCCCAGCAGCCCGGTGACCGTGCCGGCGGGGACGTCGAAGGTGAGGTCGTCGACGACCTTGTGGCCGCCGCGGACGACGGTGAGGTGGTCGGCGTGGATGGCCGGGCGGCCTGACCCGGCAGGCTCGGCCGCTGCTCCGGTGCCTCCTGCCGTGGCTGCGGCGGGATGTTTATTCATCATGCGATGAATTGTGGGGCGCGCTCGTCGCCGGCGTCAAGCGGCGGTGACGAGCGCACTTCCCGGAGGGCGGGACGGGGTCCGGATACAGCCATCCGTACGGGCCTTTCACGCCGACTGCATGTGCCGACTTGCGTACGCGTACAGGGCAGTTGACACAATGAATGCTCTTGTCAAGGACGGGATGCCCGGGTTCGTGATGTCTGAGATCGCGATGCCCGGCTTCGTGACCAGCGGGCCGAAGGGGACGTGATGCCGGGCAGCGGGCGCAGCGCAGCGCGGGCACTCGTCACCGCCCTGGTGCTGCTGCTCGCCGCTCTGCTCGGCGTCGAGTGCGCGTGCGCGCAGCCCGGTGCGGTGAGCGTCCGTACGTCGGCAACAGCCCCCGGTTACACGGCAGTTCCGTACGAGCACCCGGGGACGGCCGAGGACGACTGCAAGCCGCGGCACGGGCCGCGTCGCGCCGGGGGCGTGGCGGCGCCCGTCGGAGTTCCCGGGCGTGCGTACGGGCGCGATGTGCGTGCGGGCGCCACGCGGCTTTCACATGCGGTGGCGGCGGGCGTGCGCGAAGCGGCGCCGAGGGGGACCTCCGTCGCCCTGCCGCTGCTCCATCAGACCTTCCGCTGCTGACAGTTCGCGTGTGTCCGGCGTGGCCGCCGGGTCAGGGGTCTGCGCCGGGTCGGGCGCGGGCCGCCGGCTGACCTGCCCGCCGGGCGCATCCGCCTCCGTAACGACAGGTCCGTTCCATACGGCCGGTCCCGTACGGCCCGCCCCCGTACAACGCTTCAGCGAACCTCTGCAACGACCCGTTCCCGCCCGTCCTGCCGCGCGTGACCTGCGCCGCCGGGACGGCGGGACGGGCTGGAGATACCCCATGTCCTCTTCGAAGCCTTCTCCGACGTCTTCTCCGAAGCCCGGTGTGCGCACGGTCCTGCGTGCCGATGTCACCGCGTCCCTCGTCGTCTTCCTCGTCGCCCTCCCCCTGTGCGTCGGCATCGCCTTCGCGTCCGGTGTACCGGCCGAACTGGGCCTGGTCACCGGGATCGTGGGCGGGCTCGTCACGGGGCTGCTGCCGGGCAGCAGCCTCCAGGTCAGCGGCCCCGCGGCCGGTCTGGCCGTTCTCGTATACGAGGCCGTGCAGTCGTACGGCCTCGGCGTGCTCGGCGTACTGGTGCTGGGCGCGGGCCTGTTGCAGCTGGCCATGGGCGCGCTGCGGCTGGGCAGGTGGTTCCGGGCGATCTCGGTCGCCGTGGTGCAGGGCATGCTCGCGGGGATCGGGCTGGTGCTGATCGCCGGGCAGGTCTATGCGCTCGTCGGCGCGGAGGCACCCGGCACCGGCCTCGGAAAGCTCGCGGGCCTGCCGGGCCTGGTGGCCGGGCTGCTCGGCGGTGAGACGGCTCCGGCGGCCGCGCTTCTCGGGGCCGGGACCGTGGCGGTGCTGGTCCTCTGGCCGAAGTGGCGGCCCGGCGCGAGGGTGCTGCCCGCGCCGCTGGCCGCCGTGGGTCTGGCTACGGCGGTGACGGCCGTCTTCGGGCTCCCGGTCGAGCGCGTACGGGTGCGGGGGCTGCTGGAGGCCGTACAGCCGCCCGGTGCCGGCGACTTCGGGGCGCTGCTGTCGCCCGGCGTGCTCGCGACGGTGGCCGCCTTCACGCTGATCGCGTCCGCGGAGTCGCTGTTCAGCGCGGCGGCCGTGGACCGGCTGCACGGCGGTCCGCGTACGGACTACGACAGGGAGCTGATGGCGCAGGGCGCGGGCAACGCGGTGTGCGGGGTGCTCGGCGCGCTGCCGATGACCGCGGTGATCGTGCGCAGCTCCGCGAACGTGTCGGCGGGTGCGCGTACCAAGGCTTCGCGTGTGCTGCACGGTGTGTGGCTGCTGCTCTTCGCCGCGGCGCTGCCGTGGGCGCTGGGAGTGATTCCGGTGGCGGCGCTCGCGGGGGTGCTGGTGCACGCGGGCTGGAAGCTCATCCCGGTACGGGAGTTGGGGCCGCTGTGGCGGGAGCATCGGGCCGAGGCGGTGGTGCTGGGGGTGACGGCGCTGGCGATCGTGGGGATCAACATGTTCGAGGGAGTGCTGATCGGGCTGCTGCTGGCGGTGGTCAAGTCCGCGTGGGAGATCTCACACGTACAGGTGGAGACCGAGGAGCCGGGCCGCGACTCCGGTCGAGGTGCCGGTCAGGACGGGGGCGTTGGGGCGGGAGCGGGCCCGGGTGCGGGAGCGGGCTCGGGTGCGGCCGCCGGTGGGGACGCGCGGCTGGCGCTGCGCGTACGGGTGCTGGGCAATGCGACCTTCCTGCGACTGCCCAAGCTGCTCGACCAGCTGGAGGCGCTTCCGTACGACCGCAGGGTGGAACTCGATCTGGCGGGGCTGCGGCATGTCGACCATGCGTGCGGGACGGCGCTGGCCGCGTGGGAGGCGCAGCACAACTCCCGGGCGGCGGCGGCCGGTTCGGAGGTCCGGGGCTCGGCGGACGCGGCGGGCACAGCGGGCGGCGGACCCTCCGCACCGGGGGTACGGCCCGCGGACGCGGGGCACGCGCCGCACGACTAGCGAGCAGCGCGCAGCGCGAACAGCCCTCGTCGCCCGGAGGCCGCCCGGCCGGATGGCCTCCGGGCGCCTGGCCCCCAGGCCCCTGCCCCTAGCCGCCGATCTGCGTCAGGTCGCGCACCGCGCCCTTGTCGGCGCTGGTGGCCATCGCCGCGTACGCCCGCAGCGCCGTGGAGACCTTCCGCTCGCGGTCGCGCGGCGCGTACGTGCCGTTCAGCGCGGTGCGGCGGGCGGCGAGTTCCTCGTCGGGGACGTTCAGCCGGAGGGTGCGGTTCGGGATGTCGATGACGATCTCGTCGTCGGTCTCGACGAGCGCGATGGCGCCGCCGCCGGCCGCCTCGGGCGAGACGTGCCCGATGGACAGGCCCGAAGTGCCGCCCGAGAAGCGCCCGTCGGTGATCAGCGCGCACGCCTTGCCGAGCCCGCGGCCCTTGAGGAACGACGTGGGGTAGAGCATCTCCTGCATGCCGGGGCCGCCCTTGGGGCCCTCGTAGCGGATGACGACGACGTCGCCCTCCTTGACCCGCTTGGCGAGGATGGCCTCGACGGCCTCCTCCTGCGACTCGCAGACCACGGCGGGACCGGTGAAGGTGAGGATCGACTCGTCGACGCCCGCCGTCTTCACGACGCAGCCGTTCTCGGCGAGGTTGCCGTACAGAACGGCGAGGCCGCCCTCCGTGGAGTACGCGTGCTCGATGTCGCGGATGCAGCCGCCCTCGGCGTCCGTGTCGAGCGAGTCCCACTGCTCGGACTGCGAGAACGCCGACGCGGAGCGGACGCAGCCGGGCGCCGCGTGGAACAGCTCCGTGGCCTTGGACGAGGGCGAACCGCCGCGGATGTCCCAGCTCTTGAGCCAGTCCGCGAGCGACGGCGAGTGCACGCTGTGCACGTCCTCGTTCAGCAGGCCCGCGCGGTAGAGCTCGCCGAGGATGGCGGGGATGCCGCCGGCGCGGTGCACGTCCTCCATGTAGTACGTGCCGTTGGGCGCGACCTTCGTCAGACAGGGCAGCGAGCGCGAGAGCGCGTCGATGTCCGCCATGGTGAAGTCGAGTTCGGCCTCCTGGGCGGCGGCCAGCAGGTGCAGGATCGTGTTGGTGGAGCCGCCCATGGCGATGTCGAGGGCCATGGCGTTCTCGAAGGCCGGGCGGGCGCCGATGCTGCGGGGCAGCACCGTCGCGTCGTCCTGCTCGTAGTAGCGCCTGGCCAGCTCGACGACCGTCGCGCCGGCGTCCTCGTAGAGCGCCTTGCGGGCGGTGTGCGTGGCGAGGACGGAGCCGTTGCCGGGGAGGGACAGGCCGATGGCCTCGGTGAGGCAGTTCATCGAGTTGGCGGTGAACATCCCCGAGCAGGAGCCGCAGGTGGGGCAGGCGCTGTCCTCGATGCGGCGCATGTCCTCGTCCGAGACGCTGTCGTTCGCGGACTCGGAGATGGCGCTGATCAAGTCGAGCTTCCGGACTGTGCCGTTGACGAGGGTCGCCGTGCCGGACTCCATCGGCCCGCCGGAGACGAAGACCGTGGGGATGTTCAGGCGCATCGCGGCGTTCAGCATGCCCGGCGTGATCTTGTCGCAGTTGGAGATGCAGATCAGGGCGTCCGCGCAGTGCGCCTCCGTCATGTACTCGACGGAGTCCGCGATCAGGTCGCGGGACGGCAGCGAGTAGAGCATTCCGCTGTGGCCCATGGCGATGCCGTCGTCCACGGCGATGGTGTTGAACTCGCGCGGGATGCCGCCCGCCGCGTGCACGGCCTCGCTGACGATCCGGCCGACCGGCTGGAGGTGGGTGTGGCCCGGCACGAACTCCGTGAAGCTGTTGGCCACCGCGATGATCGGCTTGCCGAAGTCCTCGCGCGCTACGCCCGAGGCCTGCATGAGGGCTCGGGCCCCCGCCATGTTGCGGCCGTGGGTGACGGTACGGGACCTCAACTCGGGCATGGTGGCACTCCTCGTACGGTACGTGCGCCTTCCGACGACGCGTGGGGTCGTCCGGTGCTCGCCGCCCGGCACCGGGCTTGCGGCGCCTCGACTCGGCGGCGGCTCGCACATGCGCAGGCCCCGAGGGTACGCCCCGGGACCGGGATCCGGACCACGGGATCACATGATGAGACCTTGCGGTGGGGCGGACCGTGACGCGGTTCCGGAGGGGGGTTCTGCGGGGCGGTTCCGTGGGGACGGTTCCGCGGGGCGGTTCCGTAAGGCGGGGGCGCCGGGGAACGGCCTTTCACGGCTGTGCGCTCGCGGCGCGCACGTACGTACGCGGCTCCGCGGCCCGTCCTCAGCCGGTCAGATGGCGCTGCACCACCGGCGCCAGCCGCGGAATCAGCTCCTCCGGCCGGGCCGAGGCGATCGGCTCCACCTTGATCACGTAACGCAGCATCGCCGTGCCCACGAGCTGCGCGAGCGCCAGCTCCACCCGCAGCGCCGCGTCCGGCTCGTCGAGCCCGGCGGAGACCTGCTCCAGCCCGGCGGCGACCCGCTCCAGCAGGTTCCTGGAGACGAGGCCGCGGAAGATGGCGGCCGCCGTCTCGTTGCTCACGGCGGAACGCAGGATCGCCAGCAGCGGATCGCGGGTGGCCGCGTCCTCCCAGATGCCGAAGACGTAGCCGACGAGCTGCTCGCCCCACTCCTCGGGGCTGCCCGACAGCAGCATGTCGGGGATGCCCAGGGCCGGGGCGAACGCGCCCTGCACGGCGGCGGCGAAGACCTGCTCCTTGGTGCCGAAGTAGTGGTGCACGAGCGCGGAGTCGACGCCGGCGCCGCGTGCGATGGCGCGGATCGAGGCCTTGTCGTAGCCGCGTTCGCCGAACTCCGTACGTGCCGAGCCGAGGATCCGGTCCCGCGTCGCGGGCTCCCCCTCGGCCTTCTCCGCGGAGGCGGGACGGCCGCGTCTGCGCACCGGCCCTCCGTGGCTCACCGCTGCCCCTGCGGGGACGCGGACGCTCCTCCGGGCGCCGAGGCTCCGCCGGGCGCGCCCCCCACGCCCGCCGGGGCGAGATGCAGCCGCGTGTACGCGAGCGCCTCGGCGAGGTCGCTCTCGCGCTCGGCGGCGGACATCGCGCGGCGGGTGTTGACCTCGACCACCACGTGGCCGTCGAAGCCGTTCTCGCCCAGCCGGTGGAGCAGTTCGGCGCACGGCTGCGTGCCGCGCCCCGGCACCAGGTGCTCGTCCTTGTTGGAGCCGTTGCCGTCGGCGATGTGGACGTGGCCGAGGCGGTCGCCCATGCGGTCGACCATGGCGAGGGTGTCGGTGCGCGAGGTCGCCGTGTGCGAGAGGTCGATCGTGAAGTGCCGGTAGTCGTCCTGGGTGGGGTCCCAGTCGGGCGCGTAGGCGAGCATCTCGCGGTCGCGGTAGCGCCACGGGAACATGTTCTCCACGGCGAAGCGCACGTCGGTCTCCCCCGCCATCCGCCACACGCCCTGGACGAAGTCCCGCGCGTAGTTCCGCTGCCACCGGAAGGGCGGGTGCACCACGACCGTCGAAGCGCCGAGCCGCTCGGCGGCCGTACGCGCCCGCTGGAGCTTCACCCAGGGATCGGTGGACCACACGCGCTGGGTGATCAGCAGGCAGGGCGCGTGTACGGCGAGCACGGGCACGCCGTGGAAGTCGGAGAGCCGGCGCAGCGCCTCGATGTCCTGGCTGACCGGGTCCGTCCACACCATGACCTCGACGCCGTCGTAGCCGAGGCGTGCCGCGATCTCGAAGGCCGTCGCCGTCGACTCCGGATAGACGGAGGCCGTGGACAGCGCGACCTTCACATCTGGGACGTGCGCAGCAGGTTGAACCACAGCAGACAGCCTAAGGCTCCGCGCGGAAGGTCCTCCGGGGCGTCGAAAGCGGGCCCGGCGTCACGTACGCGCCGGTCGTACCGCTGGTCACACCGTCTCCGGGGCGGAACGTGGAGGCCACGGCCCCGCTCGTACGGACCCGACCGCCGTGAGCGATCTCACGGCGGTCGCGCGGGGTGAACGGGAACCGGGCGGCTGCACACCGGGGCGGTACGGCAAGGCCGTATGCAGGGCCTCGTCCGGCCTCATCCGACCTCGAACCGCGCCGGCAGCGCGCCAGAAGCACGCCTTGAACCGCGCCTCGCAGCGCGCCTTGAACCGCGCCTGGAGCGGGCCGCGAGGCGCCCTCACGACCTCCGCAGATGGTCGAGGCGGCGCAGGATCACGCCCTCGCGCAGCGCCCAGGGGCAGATCTCGACCTTCTGCACACGGAAGAGGTCCATGGCCGCCTCCGCCACCAGTGCGCCGGCGAGGAGTTGACGGGCCCTGCCCTCGGACACGCCGGGCAGCCCGGAGCGTTCGTCCGCCGTCATGGCCGCGAGCCGCGGGACCTGCTCCTCCAGCGCGCCGAGGGTCAACTTCCGCTCGACGTACGGGCCTTCGGCGGAGCGTGCCGCCCCCGCGATGCGCGCGAGCTGCTTGAACGTCTTGGACGTGCCCACCGCGTGGTCCGGCGCGTTGAAGCGGCTGAACTCCCCGACGACACGCGCGATTTCGGCCCGTACATGACGGCGCAGCTCCCTGACGTCGGTGGCCTCCGGCGGGTCGTCCGGCAGCCATGCCGTGGTGAGCCGGCCGGCGCCCAGCGGCAGGGAGACGGCCGCATCGGGCTCCTCGTCCTGGCCGTAGGCGATCTCCAGCGAGCCGCCGCCGATGTCGAGCAGCAGCAACCTGCCGACGGACCAGCCGAACCAGCGGCGGGCGGAGAGGAAGGTCAGCCGTGCCTCGTCCTCGCCCGTGAGGACCTCCAGCTTGACGCCGGTCTTCTCCGCGACGTGCGACAGGACCCGCTCGGCGTTCGCGGCCTCGCGCACGGCGGAGGTGGCGAACGGCAGCAGATCCTCGACGCCCTGGTCCTCGGCGACCTGGAGCGCGGCGGTCACGGTGGCTGCGAGGCGCTCGACGCCCTCGGAGCTGATCGCGCCGTTCTCGTCGAGGAGTTCGGCGAGTCTCAGCTCTTCCTTGTGTGAGTAGGCGGGAAGGGGACGCGCGCCGGAGTGCGCGTCTACGACGAGAAGGTGGACCGTGTTCGAGCCCACGTCGAGGACACCGAGTCTCATGCCGTCACGCTAGCCGTATCCGGCGACGCCACGGCTACGCTGGGGCACGTGGGAAAGACGAAAGCGGCGAAGCGCCGTAAGCAGGGCGTACGCGCCGATACGGGAACGCCGGGACAGAACGCACAGCAGCAAGCGCGCCAGGCACGGCAGGCGCGCCTCGCACAGCGGACACAAGAGCCGGACGAGGCGGAGGAGACCGACGGGCGGGAGCCGGGAGACGGTCCCGGCCCGCGCGCCGAGGAGACCGGTCTCGACTTCCCGCGTGCGTGGGTGGAGTTCGCCGACCCCGCCGACGAGGAGCAGGTCTTCCGCTGCGATCTGACGTGGCTCACCTCGCGCTGGAACTGCGTCTTCGGGCGGGGCTGCCAGGGCATCCGCCCGGGCCGCGCGGACGACGGCTGCTGCACGCTGGGGGCGCACTTCTCCGACGAGGAGGACGAGGATCGCGTCGCCACGCACGTGGCACGGCTGACTCCGGAGACCTGGCAATTCCACGACGTGGGCACGGAGTCGGGTTGGGTCGAGAAGGACGAGGACGACGGTGAGCGGCAGACGCGTCGCTGGGAAGGTGCCTGCATCTTCCACAACCGGCCGGGATTTCCCGGGGGTCAGGGCTGTGCGCTGCACATGCTCGCGCTGCGTGAGGGCCGTGAGCCGCTGGAGACGAAGCCGGACGTGTGCTGGCAGCTGCCGATCCGCAGAACCTTCGAATGGGTCGAACAGGCCGACGGCGAGCAGGTGTTGATCGTCTCCATCGGCGAGTACGACCGGCGGGGCTGGGGCCCGGGAGGGCACGACCTGCACTGGTGGTGCACTTCGGCGCCCTCGGCGCACGGGGCGAGCGAGCCCGTGTACGTCTCGTACAGGCCGGAGTTGACCGAGCTGATGGGCGAGGCCGGCTACGAGATCATGGCCGGGATGTGCGAACAGCGTCTCCGGACGGCGGACGCGGACGCGGGCGCGGGCGACGGCAGTGCCGGTACCGGTTCCGGTGCGCACGCGGGAACGGACAACGGCGCCCGCACCGGCTCCGGTTCGGCCTTCGTACCGCTGCCGCTTCTCGCTCCGCACCCGGCCGACCGGCCCGTGTCACCTCGGCAGCAGCAACCGCAGCAGAACTGACCGGCGGCGGCACCGGCCCGGCGGTCACGCCCCCGCGGCAGGATCCTCACCGGCCCGGCGCCCCGCCCCTCAGCGGGGCGCCGGGTCAGTCGGCCGCCGACGAACTGGCTCCGCCCGACGACGGGGGATCGGACGGGGGCGGCGTCGACGGATCGTCGGACGGCGGCGGGCTGGTGGGGTCGTCCGACGGCGGAGGAGTCGGATCCTCGGACGGCGGCGGCGTCGGGGAGCTGGAGCCCGAGCCCCGCCCCTGCATCGTGACGACGGCACCGGACGGCGCGACCCGGATGTGCGCGGACCAGTACCCCGCGGGCTCGCGGCTGCGGATCACCGTGACCCGTACGGTCATGGTCTCGCCCGGGCTCAGCACGCCGCTCGTACGGCTGAACGCCAGCCACGGCGCGCCGCCCGACATCGACCAGCGCACGGGCGAACTCCCGCTCGCGGAGAGCCTGATGAGGGTCGAGTCGCCCGCCGCACGCGCGTCGACGCTGAGCCGCCCGGCCTCCGTGGTCCGGCCGTCCGCGGACTCGCCGTGCTTCGCACGCTTGCCGTCCTTGCCCGAACGGCCGTGCTTCTTGCGGGAGTCGGCGTCCTTGCTCTGGTGCCGGTGCCCGTCGTGGGCCCGCACCCGTCCCTGCGCGGCGTTCTCGAAGGGATGCCCTCGCAGGGACGATTCGTCGTCCCTGCCGGCCGAGATGGAGGAGCCGTCCGATTCGCCCGTGAGCGGAGCGCCGCGGTAGGCGGCCCACAGCGCGAGCACGGGCGCGGCGACGACCGTGGCCACGACCGTGGTGGTCACGGCCCTGCTGCGCAGCCGGTCGCGTCGCGCGCCACGGTCCTTGATCTCCATCGGGAAGCCGGTCTTGTCGAAGCGGGGCGTGTGGCGGCAGCGCGCGCGCCGCACCGCGAGCACCGCCGCTTCCACGGCCGGGCGCGGGGCCTCCAGCACGGCCAGCACCGCCGTGCCCGCCGGTGCCGTACCCGGCCAGGCGACTCCCGACATGGCGCGCTCGGCGGCCCGGCGGCAGTGCGTGCACTCGTCAACGTGCTTGACGAGCTCGCGCCGGAAGGCCGGTCCGAGCAGCAGCTGGTCCTCCCCGGCGAGCCCCGAAACCACCCGGCAGCCACCGGACTTGACGACGGCGAGCGCGGCGCGGGTGCGCTCGACCTCGCAGGCGGCCTGTGAGAGCAGCACGCTGGCGGCCTCCGCGCTCAGCGACAGCACGGCCGCCACCTCGTGCGCCGGCAGCCCGTGGCGTACGGCCAGCTCCAGCGCCTCGCGCTGCTCGGGCGTGGTGCCCGCGGCCTCGGGCCAGGCGAGCGCGGCGAGGTCCCGGCGGCGCTGGGTGCGGGCGGCCTCGGTGAGATGGGGGGCCGTGGCGGGCACGGTGCCCCGCTTGCCGTCGCGGCCGCTCTGCTCGGCCAGTCTGCGCAGGCAGACCCAGCGGGCCAGCGCGTACAGCCACGGGCGGTGGAGGGTGCGGCGCACGGGGGCACGGTCGCGGTCGAACTGCCGCTCGGCGATCACGAGCGTCTCGCCCACGGCGCTGATCGCGGCGTCGTGCTCGCACATCACCGACAGGCAGTACGTGAACAGGCCGTCCAGATACGGCTCATAGCGCGCCGTCCCCGATTCCGGCGAGCCCTCGGCGGCCTGTCCGGACGCGGCGGTCGCCACGGCCGTCGGGACCGAGCCGGAGGCCGGGCCGTCCGCAACGGAGGCCGCAGCGCCGCGACTTGTGCGGGCACGCGCCCGTCCCTCGGGGGGCGGCGGGACCGCGCCGGCCGTCGGGCCCGAGGTCGCCCCCGCGCTCGCGCCGGCCGCGGACGCGGTGCCCGCTGTGCCCGCCGGGGCGTCGGCGGCGGCCGAAGCCTCCGCCGCCGGCCCGGAGTCGGCCGCACGCCCGGAGGACGCTCCGGATCTGCTGAAGACCTTCGACGCACCGGAGCGTTGGTGCCGCTTCGGCCGCCGCACCGAATGCGCACGGTGTGCACCGGTGGTGTGCGTGGGGTGGTCGCGCCTGCTGCTCATCACCCGGAGACGGTAGGCGTGCGGGGCTTCCGCTGCGGACGGAGTTGCCCAGGTTTAATCCTTACGGGTGACCAGATCCCACGAAAGGGGATGTACGGTACCTCGTAGGACCGGGCGCGTTCACTCGTGGGTGACGGCTACGCCCTTGCACCGGGCGCGAGTTCGTGCCGCGCCGACCGTCCGGCCGCCCGCCGGCACCGCCTCCTCCGTGCTCCTCCGTGCCGCCCGCCCGCACCGCTCCCGCCGCTCCCCGGGCCGAATGACCCTGCCGCGGACCCCGGTTGTCGGTGCTTCCGTCTACGGTGACGTCCATGGCTGCCCGTAAGACCTCCGCCAAGGACCGCCCCGCGTACCGCTGTTCGGAATGCGGCTGGCAGACGGCCAAGTGGCTCGGCCGCTGCCCGGAGTGCCATGCGTGGGGCACCGTCGACGAGGTGGGCGGCGCCCCCGCCGTGCGCACGACCGCGGCCGGCCGCGTCTCGGCGTCCGCGCTCCCCATCGGCCAGGTCGACGGCACGCAGGTCGCCGCCCGCGGCACCGGAGTGCCCGAGCTGGACCGCGTGCTCGGCGGCGGGCTCGTCCCCGGAGCGGTGGTCCTGGTCGCGGGCGAGCCCGGCGTGGGCAAGTCGACGCTGCTGCTGGACGTCGCGGCCAAGGCCTCCGACGAGGAGCACCGCACGCTGTATGTCACGGGCGAGGAGTCCGCGGGCCAGGTGCGGCTGCGCGCCGACCGCATCGGCGCCATCGGAGACCACCTGTATCTGGCCGCGGAGACCGACCTCTCCGCCGTGCTCGCGCACCTCGACGAGGTGAAGCCCAGCCTGCTGATCATGGACTCGGTCCAGACGGTCGCCTCGCCCGAGGTCGACGGCGCCGCGGGCGGCGTCGCACAGGTGCGGGAGGTGGCCGCGGCCCTGATCCGCGCCTCCAAGGAGCGGGGCATGTCCACGCTGCTGGTCGGCCATGTCACGAAGGACGGTTCGATCGCGGGCCCCCGTCTGCTGGAGCATCTCGTCGACGTGGTGCTGCACTTCGAGGGCGACAGGCACGCCCGGCTGCGCCTGGTGCGCGGCGTGAAGAACCGGTACGGGACGACGGACGAGGTCGGCTGCTTCGAGTTGCACGACGAGGGCATCACCGGTCTCGCCGACCCGTCGGGCCTGTTCCTGACCCGCCGCGCGGAGCCGGTGCCGGGCACCTGTCTGACGGTGACGCTGGAGGGGCGGCGTCCCCTCGTCGCGGAGGTGCAGGCGCTGACGGTGGACAGCCAGATCCCCTCGCCGCGGCGCACGACGTCCGGGCTCGAGACCTCCCGTGTATCGATGATGCTGGCGGTGCTGGAGCAGCGCGGCCGTATCAGCGCGCTCGGCAAGCGGGACATCTACAGCGCGACGGTCGGCGGCGTGAAGCTCTCCGAGCCGGCCGCCGATCTCGCGGTCGCGCTGGCGCTCGCGAGCGCGGCGAGCGACACCCCGCTCCCCAAGAACCTCGTGGCGATAGGCGAGGTGGGGCTCGCTGGCGAGGTGCGCCGTGTCACAGGCGTGCAGCGCAGGCTCGCCGAGGCCGCCCGTCTGGGCTTCACCCACGCCCTCGTGCCGGCGGACCCCGGCAGGGTTCCGGAGGGCATGCGCGTGCGCGAGGTCGCGGACGTCGGGGAGGCGCTGGCGGTACTGCCCGCCCGTTCCCGTGCGACGGGCAGGCTTCAGCCCGGGTCCGCCGCGCCAGCGCAGTAGGGTGCTGCGCGCGCCGCCGGTAGACTTTGCCCCGGTCCCGCCCGTACGCACGAACGACCGAAGGAGTGCCGTGGCAGCCAATGACCGGGCAGCAGCTCCCGGCAGGACCGGTGGGGGAGGTTCCGGTGCCGAGGGCCTGATGCGCGCCACGCTGAGCGCGGTCGCGCCCGGTACGGCCCTGCGCGACGGCCTGGAGCGGGTCCTGCGGGGCAACACCGGCGGACTGATCCTTCTCGGCATGGACAGGCACGTCGAGCCGCTGTGCACCGGCGGTTTCGTGCTCGACGTCGACTTCACGGCGACGCGGCTGCGCGAGCTGTGCAAGCTGGACGGCGCGCTGATCATCGACCGCGACGTCACCAAGATCGTCCGGGCGGGCGTGCAGTTGGTGCCGGACCCCTCCATTCCGACGGAGGAGACGGGCACCCGGCACCGCACCGCACAGCGGATCTCGATCCAGACCGGATATCCGGTGGTGTCGGTCAGCCAGTCGATGCGCCTGATCGCGCTCTACGTCGACGGGCAGCGCCGCGTGCTGGAGGACTCGGCCGCCATCCTCTCCCGCGCCAACCAGGCCCTCGCCACGCTGGAGCGGTACAAGCTGCGGCTGGACGAGGTCGCGGGCACCCTCTCCGCGCTGGAGATCGAGGACCTGGTGACGGTGCGCGACGTCTCCGCCGTGGCGCAGAGGCTGGAGATGGTGCGCCGCATCGCCACGGAGATCGCGGAGTACGTCGTGGAGTTGGGCACGGACGGGCGGCTGCTCTCCCTCCAGCTCGACGAGTTGATCGCGGGCGTCGAGCCCGAGCGCGAGCTGGTGGCGCGGGACTATGTGCCGGAGCCGAGCGGGCGCCGGTCCCGTACGGTCGGCGAGGCCCTCAGCGAGCTGGACCGCCTCACCCACTCCGAGCTGCTCGAACTGCCCACGGTGGCACGGGCGTTGGGCTACAGCGGCGCCCCCGAGACGTTGGACTCGGCCGTCTCGCCGCGCGGTTTCCGGCTGCTGGCGAAGGTGCCGCGGCTGCCGGGCACGGTCATCGAGCGGCTCGTCGAGCACTTCGGGGGCCTTCAGAAGCTGCTCGCGGCGAGCGTCGACGATCTTCAGACGGTCGACGGAGTCGGCGAGGCACGGGCCCGCTCGGTGCGGGAGGGGCTCTCCAGGCTCGCGGAGTCCAGCATCCTGGAGCGGTACGTCTAGTACGGGGCAGCGGCCACGGGAGCCACACAGTACGGGCAACGGCCTCTGAATCCACATCCGCATCCGCACCGCGCAGGGCGCGCGGCACGAGCCTGGCGCACGGTGCGCGCGCCGCCCGGCGCCGCCGCCGGGCCTCCTATTTCAGTTCGAAGGAGGCGTCGAGCTTCTTCAGGCCCTTGACGTCGACTTCGATCTCGTAGTCCCCGGGCTCCGCCGAACCCCCGGCGGGCGTACCGCAGTCGGCCACGCTCGCCTCCCGGTGCCAGATGAAGGTGTGCTTCGAGGTCCCGCTCGCGGGCACCTGGTACAGCGCCGGCTTCTCGTCGCGTACGCAGTCGTCCGAGGCCCAGATCTTCTCGTCGTCGGCGTTCTTGATGGTGACGACCGTCGCCGTACGTCCCAGGTCGAGCTTGCAGGCGGTGCCGCGCTTGTTGGTCGCGGTCAGCTCGAACTTCGGCTTCTCGCCTGCCTCGTACTCCTTGTGGACGCTGCGCAGGGACACCGTGACGCCCTTGCCGCAGCCGGGCAGCTTGGAACCCGCCGGTACGGCCGCGCCGCCCGCGGAGCCTCCCGTACCGCCGCCGCCTGAACTCCCGCCCCCGGAAGCGGAACCGCCGCCTGCGCTGTCGCCGCCCGTGGAGCCCGTGGCTCCGCTGCCGCCGGGCTTCCAGCCCGAACCGCCGGCCGACCCTCCGCCGCCCGCGCCGCCGGAGCCTCCGTCTTCGCCTCCGCCGCCGGAGCCGCCCTGGGAGCCGCCCTCCGTGGACTCGTCCCGCCCGCCCGGGTGTTCGGTGATCGCCGGACCGGAATCCGTCGGCCCGGGGGTGATCGTGCTGACGGGCGGCTTGCCGTCGTCGCCCTTGCCCTCGTTGCCGCTGTCACCGCCGCCAAGGCCGAGCGCCCAGACCGTCAGCAGGACAAGCACCCCCACGACGGCAAGAGCAACTGCCCTTCTGCGCCAGTAGATGGAGGAAGGCAGGGGGCCGATCGGATTACGCAGTGATCCCACGCGGAAACCTTACGAGACGACATGGACGCCGCAGCCCGGTACCCTGCGCACGATGCGGCAACTTTTGTGATGAGCGTGCGGAACAGCCGTGAGGGCTCAGCGAAATCGCTGCACACACACGGCTCGTGGGTCGATATGACGGTCCAACGTCCGGCTTGCCGGCCGAGTGCCCGTCCGCCGCCACGGACCCGATCTCGCCGCTGCCGCCGCCCACTTCACATCCGTGGGCCCCAACTCGTCCCGCTCATAAGGGCATTGCGCGACGGCCCCGGCGGCGTACCCGCGATCGGACGGCGGCCGCGCGGCAACCACACGGCAACCACGTGGCCACAGGCCTGCGCCGAGAGTCTGAGGACCACTCTCGTCGGCCTGTGCGTCGCGTTTCACGGGCGGCTGCCTCCGTGTCAGGATCGGTCCTGCCATGACTGCGACCACCGAGACCGCACCCCCCGAGCCCGAGCCCGGACCCGAGTCGGCGGAGACCGCCGGCTCCGTCGAGCAGACCGCCCGCGCCCTCCACGCCCCCGTCGTCGACTGGTTCGACGCGCACGCCCGAGACCTTCCCTGGCGCCGCCCCGAGGCGGGCGCATGGGGGGTCATGGTCAGCGAGTTCATGCTTCAGCAGACGCCCGTGAACCGGGTGCTGCCTGTCTACGAGCAGTGGCTCGGCCGCTGGCCCCGCCCCGCCGACCTCGCCGCCGAGCCACCCGGCGAGGCCGTACGCGCCTGGGGCCGGCTCGGCTACCCGCGGCGCGCACTGCGTCTGCACGGGGCCGCCGCCGCCATAGCGGAACGGCACGGCGGTGACGTACCGCGGGAGCACGCACAGTTGCTGGCCCTGCCCGGCGTCGGCGAGTACACGGCCGCGGCCGTGGCCTCCTTCGCGTACGGGCAGCGGCACGCGGTTCTCGACACCAACGTCCGCCGGGTCTTCGCGCGTGCGGTCAACGGCCGGCAGTACCCGCCGAACGCCACCACCGCCGCCGAGCGCAAGCTCGCCCGCGCGCTGCTTCCCGAGGACGAGGCCACGGCCGCGCGCTGGGCGGCGGCCACGATGGAACTCGGCGCGCTGGTGTGCACCGCACGCGCGCCCGGCTGCTCCCGCTGCCCGGTCAGGAGCCTGTGCGCATGGCAGCTCGCGGGCGCTCCTGAGCACGTCGACCCGCCCCGCCGCACCCAGACGTACGCGGGTACGGACCGGCAGGTGCGCGGCAAGCTGCTGGCCGTGCTCCGCGAGGCGGTGACGCCGGTGCCGCAGGCCACGCTCGACCGGGTCTGGAACGACTCGGTCCAGCGGGCGCGCGCCCTGGACGGTCTGGTGTCCGACGGGCTCGTCGAGCCGCTGCCGGGCGGGGTCTACCGGCTGCCGCTCAGCTGACCCCGAAGCCGAGGGCCCTGAAGGGCCCGGCACAGAGCGCGGATCCGCCGGTGCCCCCGCGGCACCGGCGGCGGCCCGCCACCCGGGCGGCACCGAACCAGCGGCGGCACAGAACCCGCGGCTCCCCTGAAGCGGCAGCGACGATGTCCGGGTCGCCGGTGCTCTCCCGTTCCCGCCCCGCCCCGCCCTCCGAAGCGGCTACTCCGCTATTCCGCTTCGCCGTCGACGCAGCCGCTCCACGGCTTGCTCAGATCCAGCCCCTCGACGTCGCGCTGCTGGGTGAGCGAATACCAGTTGCCGGACGGATCACGGAAGAGCGCCTCGATGCCGTACGGACGCTCCTGCGGCTCCTGAACGAACTCGACGCCCTTCGCCTTGAGTTCCTCGTACGTCGCCCGACAGTCGTCCGTGGCGAAGACGCCCGCACCCAGCGCACCCTTGCTGACCAGCTTCAGCACGGCCTCGCGGGACTCGGGGTCCAGGCCCGGTCCGTCCGGGCGCATCAGCGTGAGCTGCACGTCCGGCTGACCGGGCGGGCTGACGGTGACCCAGCGCATCTCGCCCATGCTCATGTCCGTACGTTCGGTGAAGCCGAGGGTCTCGACGAAGAACTTCTTGTCCCGCTCCTGGTCGGTGGACCAGACGGTGGCGATGGCCAGACTCTTGATCACGGTGGACTCCGGAACTGATCGCGGTGGTGTGGGACGAACCGGCGGCGGGAGGGCGTCGCCCCCTGGCCCTCCAGGTTCCGTCCGTTTCACCGTGTCAGAGGCGCTCGCTGCCCGCTTCTCCGTTGTTGCGCTCTTCCTCCGCGGGCGGCGACGGCTCGGATCCGGACGCGGGCTGCTCCCTGAATCCGCCGGTGAAGAGCATCGCGTAGCAGCCCGGGATCATGGCGGCCGCACTGTGTCCATGACGCCCTCGGTAGTCGCTGGGGCTGGTGCCGGTCTGCTTCTTGAAGCGCGCGGAGAAGGTCCCGAGGCTGGTGAAGCCCACCATCATGCAGATCTCGGTCACCGACAGGTCCGCCGAGCGCAGCAGCTCCTCCGCGCGCTCGATGCGGCGGCGGCTGAGGTACTGGCCCGGCGACTCCCCGTATGTCGCCTTGAACGCGCGCACGAAGTGATACCGCGAGTAGCCCGCGAAGGCCGCGACCGCGTCCAGATCGAGGCCGGGGTCGGACCACTCGCGGTCCATCGCGTCCTTGGCGAGGCGCATGGCGCGCAGCCGCGCCATGCCCGGCGTGTTCATGCGCTCAGGCTGTCACACGGGACTGACGCTGCCCTCCGGCCTCGCCTCCGGATCCGACGGCTCCCCCGCGGTCTCCCCCGCGCTGTCCGGCGTCTCCTTCGCCGGCCCGTCGCCGCCCTTCAGCGGGACCTCCCTGACGAACCAGGTGGCGACGAAGCCGAGCAGCGCCGCGGCCGCCGCGACCAGGAAGACCAGATGTGTGCCGTCGGCCACCGCGTATTCGTACGCCTCCCGCACCTGCGCGGGCAGCCGCTCCAGCGAGGCGGCGTCCAGCTGCGCGGGAGTGCCGCCGTCGCCGCCGGGGCCGGGACCGCCCGCGCCCCCTGCGCCGCCCGCCGCACCGGCACGCTCGGTCATGGTCTCCCGCACGCGGTCTGCGAAGAGGGTGCCCATCAGGGCGACGCCGAAGGAGCCGCCGATCGTACGGAACAGCGTGGTCGTGGACGAGGCGACACCCATGTCCTTCAGCTCCACGCTGTTCTGCGCGATCAGCATCGTCAGCTGCATCAGGAAGCCCATGCCGGCGCCGAGGACCACCATGTAGAGCGCCGAGGTCGTCCTGCTCGTACCGACGCCGAGCTGCGCGAGGAGGAAGAGGCCGGCGGGGATGAGAGCGCCGCCGATCAGCGGGTACGCGCGGTACTTGCCCGTGCGGGTGGTGGCGCGGCCCGTGACCACCGAGACCACCATCATCGGCAGCAGCACCGGCAGGAGCAGCAGGCCCGAGTTGGTGGCGGAGGCGCCCTGGACTGTCTGCTGATAGAGCGGCAGGAACGTCATAGCGCCGAACATCACGAAGCCCAGCAGGAATCCGATCAGCGTCATCAGCGAGAAGTTGCGGCTGCGGAAGACGCCCAGCGGCAGCACGGGCTCCGCGGCCCGCCGCTCCACGACGAGGAGGGCCACGACCGAGGCGACGGCCACCGCCGAGAGCCCCGTGATCACCGGCGAGGACCAGTCGTACTCCGTGCCGCCCCAGCTGGTGACGAGCACGGCCGAGGTGATCGCCGCGGTGAGGAGCCCGGCGCCCGCGTAGTCGATGCTGCCCTGGGCGCGCCTCGCGGGGAGGTGCAGCAGCGCCACGACCATGGCGAGCGCGATCCCGCCGAGCGGAACGTTGATGTAGAAGGCCCAGCGCCAGCCGAGATGGTCGGTGAGCGTGCCGCCCACCAGCGGTCCGCCGATCATGGCGAACGACATCACCCCGGCCATCATGCCCATGTACTTGCCGCGCTCACGGGGCGGCACCAGCTCGCCCATGATGGACATCGCACCGACCATGAGCCCGCCCGCGCCGAGTCCCTGGAGCGCGCGGAAGCCGATGAGCTGGGCCATCGACTGTGCGGCACCGGACGCGACCGAACCGGCGAGGAAGATCACGATGGAAGTGAGGAAGGCTCCCTTGCGCCCGTACATGTCGCCGGTCTTTCCCCAGAGGGGCGTGGATGCGGCAGTGGTGAGGGTGTAGGCCGTGACGACCCAGGAGAGGTGCTCCAGGCCGCCCAGCTCGCCGACGATGGTGGGCATCGCGGTGCCGACGATCATGTTGTCGAGCATGGCGAGCATGACGGCGATCATCAGCGCGAACACCGACGTACGCACGCTGCGCGAGGTCCCCGCGGCCTGCCCCGCCGGTGCCGCACCGGACTCCCGGCCGGGCTCTCCCGGCTCTCCGGACGGCTCCGGCTCCCCTGGCTCTATGACTGCTTCCGTGCTCATTCCGCTCCCCCGCTCTCCTGCTCGCCGATCTCGTGCCCGCCGATCCCTTACTTGCCGACCGGCTAATCAGTACCATGAGAAAGGTAGGACGCAGCTAGCCGGGCGTCAAGCAAGTTTTGTCGCAGACGAGGAGCCGAGGCTCATGAGCAGGGGCAATACGCGGCAGCGCATCCAGGACATCTCCCTGGAGCTCTTCGCGGCACGCGGTTACGAGAAGACCTCGCTCCGGGAGATCGCAGAGCACCTCGGCGTCACGAAGGCCGCGCTGTACTACCACTTCAAGACCAAGGAAGAGATCGTCATCAGCCTCTTCGACGATCTGGCAAGGCCCTGCGACGAGTTGATCGACTGGGCCCTCGAACAGCCGCGTGACCTGGAGACGAAGCTGGAGGTGCTGCGGCGCTACAGCGAGGTCCTGAACCAGGCGGCGCCGGTGTTCCGCTTCATGCAGGAGAACCAGGCGACGATGCGCGAGCTGAGCATCGGCGAGTCCTTCAAGGGGCGGCTGATGAAGCTGCTCGACGTCATCCAGCTCCCGGGCGCCGAGCTGAGCGATCAAGTTCGTTGCTCCGCCGCCCTGTTCACGATGCACGCCGGCACGTTCACCCTTCAGAACATCGAGGGCGACCCCGAGGACAAGCGGCACGCAGTGCTCGAAGTCGCCCAGGAGATGCTGACCACCGCGCACAGGGACGCGGCCGCACGCGGCTGAGCCCGCCCCCGCCCCGCACGGACGGGCGGGGCCGCGGCGGTCCTGCCGACCGCCGCGGCCCCGTTCCCCGGCCCCGTGGTCACACCGCTCCGGTCGTCACACCTTGACGCCGTGCGAGCGCATGATCTGGACCGGCTCCTTGCCGGATCCGTAGTCGGGGGTGGTGCGGATCTCGAAGTGCAGGTGCGGACCGGACGAGTTGCCGGTCGAGCCCGACAGACCGATCTTCTGGCCGGTGTCCACCTTCTGACCGGGCTGCACGTTCAGCTTCGAGAGGTGCGCGTACTGCGAGTACGTGCCGTTGCTGTGCTTGATCACGATGGCGTTGCCGTACGAGGAGCCGTCGCCGGCGCCGTTCGGCCCGGCCTTGACGACGGTGCCGGCGTGCACGGCCTTAACGGGCGTTCCGGTCGGCACGGCGAAGTCCTGGCCGGAGTGCTTGTGCGACCAGCGGCCTCCGCTGTTGCCGAAGCCCGCGCTCAGCTCGTACTTGCCGGACACGGGCTTGGTCCAGCCGTCGGCGCTCTTCTTGACTCCGCCCTTGCGGTCGGCGCCGCGTGAACTCCGGTCGCCCTTGCTGTCCTTGCTGTCCTTGACGCGCTGCTCGGCCTTCTTCTTGGCCAGCGCCTCCTTGTGCTGCTGGTCGGCCTGGGCGCGCGTGGAGCCCGCCAGCTGCGACGCGGTGCCTGACGCGAAGACGTCGCTCTGCCCGTCCGTGTGGGCGGCGACAGCCGAGCCCGCGCCCAGCAGCACCGAGGCCCCCAGTCCGGCCGCTATTACGGCGACCCTGGTACGGCCACGAGGCGTGTGCGCGTTCCTGGGCGTCTTCGACATACGGGTGCTACCTCCGGAAATGGCTTGGGTGACCCCGAACCGTGGGATCTCGTGGGGACAAATCATTGGTAACCCGCCTGATCCGGCATACCAAAGAGCGTTATTACTAATAGGGCCCGTATGGACAGAGCAGACAGCAAGGCACCCTTACGGATTATTCGGACGCCGCCCATGCGGCCGTCGCGCCGCGACCGGCTTCACGAGGGCCGAGTACGGGGGTCGGGGACCGGCCCGTACGGGGCTGGGACTTTGGTCCCGCGGGGCTCCTAACTCCGGTCGTAGCGGCCGGAAGGGCTGTGCGGCACCTCACCCCGGAACGGAACGCGGGTCCGTACACGACGCGATGGCAGCGCCCTGGTCCGGGCCCCGGATGTGACCCGCGTCGCGTCACCGTGCGTACCGCCCGAAGTACGCGAGCGCGCAGGCCGCGCGGCCCCTGCGACTCGTCAACTCCCGCGCCCGGCGCCCGTTCCGTCGCCTACGATCCGTTCATGGAGCCCGTCACGATCGCCGCTCG
This sequence comes from Streptomyces sp. HNM0575, assembly GCF_012726265.1. Taxonomy (GTDB): domain Bacteria; phylum Actinomycetota; class Actinomycetes; order Streptomycetales; family Streptomycetaceae; genus Streptomyces. Next base: position 24,249 of record NZ_JAASAG010000010.1, read on the forward strand.
AATAGCCTCCGCCGCGGTCGGACCGATCGTCAGGAGACTGTTCGTACAGGAGGGCCCGGGAGCGGCGCTGACGGACAGTCCGGTACGGATCTCCTCACTCGTCTCCTTCAGGGGCGAGCAGCGCACCCTGACCGGGAAGGACCTGCGGAAGCTGGCCGGGGAGCTGACGGAGCGTGGCGCGCGTACCGCGGGCCCGCACGAAGGCCCCGACGAGGAGACGAAGCGTGAGCTGGCCGACGCCCTCGCGGTCGCGCTGCACAGCCTCGGCGACCTGGACATGGACGATGTGCAGGCCGTACGCCTGGGGCCGGAGGGCCTGGCCAGGCTGCTGAACCGGCCGCGCTCGCTCTCGGCCGGCGCGGAGGCCCACTTCAGGCCGCTGCTGCACACGGCCTGCCTGCACATCCTGGACTTCTTCACCCGCCGCTCCACGTTCGTCGCGCGCACGCTCGCGGAGCAGACGCAGCAGCTGGAACGCATCATCAGCACCACCGATCTGCTCCTCGAACGCGTTCCGGCGCGCTCGGCCGAGGACGCCCGCTTCGAGCAGCGCTACGCCGAGCACATGGCCCGCAAGCACGGCGAACTGACCATCTACGGACTGGACTTGGGCGGCGCAGCCCGCGAGTGGCGCCTCGACATGGCCTACGTTCCGCTGGAGGCGACGCCGGACGCGCACGAGGGAGACGCCCACCAGGAAGACGCGGACGCGAGCGCGGATGCGGGCGGCGCGGGCGCGGAGGCGGAGCAGGACGCGGAGGCGGAGCAGGACGCGGGTCCCGTTGCCGCCGCCGGTCCCGGACCGCTCCCCGCCGATCGCGCGCTGGCCGGCCACGACCGGGTGCTGCTGCGCGGCGGCGCCGGTTCCGGCAAGACGACGCTGATGCAGTGGCTGGCCGTGACGGCCGCGCGCCAGAACTACGACGAGCAGATGACGCATCTGCTGGGCCGCGTCCCCTTCGTACTGCCGCTGCGCCGGATCGCGCTCGACGGGCTGCCCTCCCCGGACCGCTTCCTGCACGCCGTGCGCAGCAATCTCGCCGGTGCGCAGCCCCACGGCTGGGCGGAGCGCGTGCTGACGGCGGGCCGCGCGCTGCTGCTGATCGACGGGATCGACGAGGTGCCGGCGGACCGGCGCGACGAGGCGCGGCGCTGGCTGCGGGAGCTGTGCGGCGACTTCCCGGGCAATCTGTGGCTGGTGACGTCCCGTCCGTCGGCCGTACCGGAGAACTGGCTGGCCGCGGCGGGCTTCACGGAGCTGTCGCTCTCGCCGATGTCGCGTCACGACGTGGCGGCGTTCATCAGGCGCTGGCACAGCGCGGCGGAGGCGGGGCCCGGGCTGGCCGAGGACCTCGTCGCGGCCGTACGCAGCAACCCCGACCTGGGGCGTCTCGCCGTCAACCCGCTCATGTGCGGACTGCTGTGCGCCCTCAACCGCGAGCGGCACGGCGCCCTTCCGTACGGCCGCTCGGACCTCTACGACGCGGCGCTGTCGATGCTGCTGGACAGCCGCGACCGTGAGCGTTCCGTGCCGGTGCCGGACGGGCTGGGGCATCTGACGAAGGAGGCCCGGCTACTGCTGCTGCAACGGCTGGCGCACTGGATGATCCGCAACGGCCGTACGGAGATGGACGAGGAGGACGCCGTCGCGCAGCTCGCCCGCTCGCTGCCGCTGACGGCGGCCCCGGCGGAGACCGGTGCACGGGAAGTGCTGCGGCATCTCCTCGACCGTACGGGGGTGCTGCGCGAACCGGCCGAGGGGCGCGTGGACTTCGTGCACCGGAGCTTTCAGGACGCGCTGGGCGCGAGGGCCGCGGTCGAGGAGGGGGACTTCCCGCTGCTGCTGGACAACGCGCACAAGGACCAGTGGGAGGACGTGATCCGGCTGGCGGTCGCATACGCGCGGCCGCGGGACCGGGCACGGCTGCTGCGCGGGCTCGTGGCGCAGGTGCCGGAGGAAGCGGAGGCACCGGGCGAGGGGAGTGCGGGTCGCGAGGGCCGGGGCGGGGCGCGGGCGGGCCGCGAGGACCGGGGCGGGGCGCGGGCGGGACACGAGGGCCCCGGCGTGCGGAACCTGCTGCTGGCGGCGGCCTGTCTGGAGCACGCGACGGATCTGCATCCCCGGATACGGCAGGAGGTCACGGCCAGGACCTCCCGCCTCTTCCCGCCCAGGAGCATGGCCGCGGCCCGCCATGTCGCCGACATCGGCGGCCCGATGCTGCTCGGGCTGCTGCCGGGCCCGGACGGGCTCACCGACTCGGAGGCCGCGTGCGCGGTCGTGGCCGCCTCCCGTACGGGAACTGACGCGGCGCTTCCGGTGCTGGCGCGCTTCCGCGGACACCCGTCGCTCGCTCTGCGCCGGCAGCTGGTGTGGGCGTGGCACCGCTTCGACACGGACGAGTACGCGCGCGAGATCATCGCCCATCTCGACGAGAGCGACCTGTACTTCACCGTGCACCACACCGGCCATCTGCGGGCGTTGCGCGCCATGGGCGGACGCGCCCGCGTCCAGGTCGTCGGCCGGTACCACCCGGACCAGCTGCTCCAGCACCTCGACCACGGCAGGCTGACGCACCTGTGGCTGCGCGACGGCTACGCGCGCCACGGTCACGGCGGTCAGGAGTGGCTGTCGGCCTTTCCGCACCTGCACACGCTCGTCGTCCCGGAGACGGCACCGCGTTTCACGGCAACTCTCCCTCCGCACCTGACGGTTGTGCGGGAGAGCGACATGCCTTCCGTGGGCTGACTCCTCCGGCACGCGGGGGCGCGGTGCCCTTGGGGGGTTCGGGCGCCGGATCGACGGGATCGGCCGGTGCCCCGGTCCGCGACGTCGCCGTGCGCCCCCTTCCGTGACCCCGAGCCCGCCCTCCCCGCCGTGGCCGAGCCCCGACCCGTCCTCATAGGGTGGGCGGCGAACGTGACCTGACGCACATTCAGGCCATCAAGTGCCCCGGCCGACAGGACAGTCGACATCACCCTGCCGAAAGTCACCAATCCCATGGATCAACCCGCCGAACCCGTCGTACGGCTCGCGTCCTCCGTCGTCGAACCGCTGATCGGCCCGCTGCTCGTGCCGTCGGACGTCGCCGCCGACGTGCCCCTGTCCGGTTCTTCCGGGCGGCTGATGGCGCGGATGGTCGCCTTCCGCGGTGAGGACCCGGCACTCGGCTGGGACGAACTCTTCGAGACCGCGGCGGAGTTGGTGCGCCTCGGGCTGCGGGCGACCGGCCAGCGGCTGCCGGCGGCCGAGGAGTCCGGCACGGCGGCCGTGCTCGCGCGCTCGCTGTGGGTCGCCGGCGAGCTCGACATGACCGACGCCGAGGCCGTGGGGCTGGGTCCGTCCGCGTACGCACGGCGCCTGCACTCCGCCGTACCGGGTGCCGACCGCGAACTGTCCTCCGAGGCCGCATGGTTCTACGACGAGCTGCTGGCCGCCGTCTGCCTCCACTTCCTCCGCCTGCTGATCCGGCGCTCCCCCGGCCTCGCCGGTCGCCTGCCCGAACAGGCCCGCCACATCGGCGAACTCGTCGAACTCAACGACATGGAGGCGGCCAGCAGCACGCGTGACCCGCGGTCGCCCGAGGATACGGAGTTCGAGGAGCGCTATCTGCGGCACGTCATCGAGCAGTACGACCGCGTCACCATCTGCGGCATCGACCTCGACAATCCCGCGACGCCCGGCGACTGGCCGCTGGAGGCCACCTATCTGAGCCTGTCCGCGGAGTTCAGTTCTCCCGCGGCGTACTCCGCGGGCACCGGCGCCGGGGCGGGCACCCCGGGCACCCCGGATACGCAGGTCGCTTCGTCCGAGGAGACCGCTTCCGACGAGACCCTGTCCGACGCGAGCGCGCCGAACACGGCGGACGGCACCGCACCCGAACCGCCGGCGTCCGCCTCCGCGGACACCGTCACCACCGCCGAGAAGGCGCTGACCGGCTACGAGCGGATCCTGCTGCGCGGAGTGGCCGGCTCCGGTAAGACCACGCTCATACAGTGGCTGGCCGTCTCCACCGCGGGCGCCACGCTCCCGGAGGACCTGAAGGGGCTGCGCAGCCGCATCCCGTTCGTGCTGCCCGTACGGCGGTTCGCCCGCGAGGGCTTTCCCGAGCCCGGCGAGTTCCTGACCGCGGCAGGCCACGGACTCGCAGACGAAGCACCTGACGGCTGGGCCGCCCGCGTGCTCACCGGCGGTCGCGCGCTCCTCCTCGTCGACGGCATCGACGAGGTGCCGGAGCCCCAACGCCGGGCGCTGCACGAGCAGTTGCGTCCCCTCCTGCGGCAGTACCCCGGCAATCCGTGCCTCGTCACCTCCCGCCCCACCGCCGTAGAGGCGAACTGGCTGGCCGGGGACGGCTTCACCGAGCTCACCCTCGCCCCCATGAACCGCGACCAGGTCGCCGCCTTCATCACCGCCTGGCACTCCGCCGCGCGCACGGACAGGTCGGAGGAGGACGACGCGCAGCTGGACCGGTACAAGGAGATGCTGCTCCGGTCCATCCCGATCCACCGCGAGCTGCGGGTGCTGGCCACCAACCCCCTGATGTGCAGCCTCATCTGCGCCCTCAACGTCGACCGGGCCGGCTTCCTGCCGCACGGCCGCAAGGAGCTGTACGAGGCGGCCATGGCGATGCTCCTCCAGCGCCGCGACCCGGAGCGCCAGGTGGTGAACGCGGACACGATCGAGCTGGCACGAGCCCCCCGCGAACGGCTGCTGCGCAAGCTGGCCCATCGCATGCTCGTCGACGGGCAGCCCGTGCTCGACCAGCGCAGCGCGCTGCGGGAGATCGAGAAGTACGCCGCCACGCTCCCTTCCGTCGCGGCCCAGCACGCGTATCCGGAGCAGATCCTCGGCCATCTGCTGCTGCGTACGGGCGTGCTGCGCGAACAGGCCGACAGATCGGTGGAGTTCGTGCACCGCACCGTGCAGGACTATCTCGCCGCGAAGGAGATCGTCGAACAGGGCGATCTCGATCTGCTGCTGGAGCACGCCCACGAGCCGGAGTGGGACGAGGTCATCCGTATGGCAGTCGCCCACGCACGCCCCGCCGAGTGCGCCAGGCTGCTGCAAGGGCTGCTGGCACCCGGTGCGCTCGGCATGAAGCGCCAGCGGCGGCGGCTGATGGCCGCGGCCTGCCTTGAGCACGTCACCGAGGTCGATCCGGACACCTACGCCCGCGTGCGCCGCGAGACGCGCAACCTGGTCGCGCCCAGCGACGACGACTCGGCGCTCAGGCTCGGCTTCGTGGGTCCGATCGTCCTGGAGATGATCCCGGACCCGGCGACGGTCCCGGACGAGCAGGCGTACCGGCTGGCGCTCACCGTGACGCGCATCGACGACGACGCCGCGGTGGACTACCTGGCGCGGCTGCGCGACCGGAAGTCACTGAAGGTACGCAACGAACTCGCCCGCGGCTGGCGCAACTTCGAGACCGAGCGCTACGCGGAGGAAGTCATCCGGCACCTCGATCCGGAGGCGCTCTTCCTGCCCGTACGGGACCGTCAGGAGCTGGCGGCGCTGCGCAGGCTGGGCGGCCGTCCACAGGTGCAGATCGGCGGTCACTTCACGCCTGGCGAGCTGATCGACGGGCTTGGGCCCGACCGTCTCACCCATCTGTGGATCTCGTGCGACCTGGGCGCAGGCATGCGCATGGGGTGGCTGAGCGCGTTCCCCGCCCTGATGTCGCTCCGCGTGGACCAGCGACTTCCGCCCGTCAGCGACGTGCCGGAGGGTGTACGGATCATCGTCACGGACCGCTGAGCGGCGGGGTCGGGCGGGCGGAAGCGTCCCCTTCCGGACGCGGAGCCGACCCCGGGCCCGTGAGGGATCGCCCCATACCGAACCCGCCACCGAAAACGCCTGCGCGCCGTGGCAGCGGTGCCGCCACGGCGCACAGGCGTCGGTCGTACGGACGCGAACTCCGGCCCGTCAGCCGGGAGTCACGCCTCCTTGGAGAGGTTCGGGCCGCCGCCCGCCGCGGACTCCACCGGAGGTGCGTCCGGCAGCGCCGCCTTCTCCTCACCGCGGAAGGTGAACTTCTTCTCCTCGTCGGTCTCACCCTCGGTGTCCACGACCACGATGTGGCCCGGACGCAGGTCGCCGAAGAGGATCTTCTCGGACAGCTGGTCCTCGATCTCGCGCTGGATCGTCCGGCGCAGCGGCCGGGCGCCCATCACCGGGTCGTAACCCCGCTTCGCGAGCAGCTCCTTGGCGTCCGTGCTCAGCTCCAGGCCCATGTCGCGGTCCTTGAGCCGCTCGTCCACCATCGCGAGCATCAGGTCGACGATCCGGATGATGTCGTCCTGCGTCAGCTGGTGGAAGACCACCGTGTCGTCGACACGGTTGAGGAACTCCGGGCGGAAGTGCTGCTTCAGCTCGTCGTTGACCTTGGCCTTCATCCGGTCGTACCCGGCCTTGGTGTCGCCCTGGCCGGCGAAGCCCAGGTTGAACCCCTTGGAGATGTCCCGGGTGCCGAGGTTGGTCGTCATGATGATGACCGTGTTCTTGAAGTCGACGACCCGGCCCTGGGAGTCGGTCAGGCGACCGTCCTCCAGGATCTGGAGCAGGGAGTTGAAGATGTCCGCGTGGGCCTTCTCGACCTCGTCGAAGAGGACCACGGAGAACGGCTTGCGGCGGACCTTCTCGGTCAGCTGACCGCCCTCTTCGTACCCCACGTATCCGGGGGGCGAGCCGAACAGCCGGGAGACGGTGTGCTTCTCGCTGAACTCCGACATGTCGAGGGAGATCAGCGCCTCCTCGTCGCCGAAGAGGAACTCGGCGAGCGTCTTGGACAGCTCCGTCTTACCGACGCCGGACGGGCCCGCGAAGATGAACGAACCGCCGGGACGCTTCGGGTCCTTCAGGCCCGCACGCGTACGCCGGATCGCCTGGGAGAGCGCCTTGATGGCGTCCTCCTGGCCGATGACGCGCTTGTGCAGCTCGTCCTCCATGCGCAGCAGGCGCGAGGACTCCTCCTCGGTGAGCTTGAAGACCGGGATGCCGGTGGCCGTGGCCAGGACCTCCGCGATCAGCTCCTCGTCGACCTCGGCGACGACGTCCATGTCGCCGGCCTTCCACTCCTTCTCCCGCTTGGCCTTCTGGGCCAGCAGCTGCTTCTCCGTGTCGCGGAGGGAGGCCGCCTTCTCGAAGTCCTGCGAGTCGATCGCGGACTCCTTGTCACGGCGGACGTTCGCGATCTTCTCGTCGAACTCGCGCAGGTCCGGCGGAGCGGTCATCCTGCGGATCCGCATACGGGAACCGGCCTCGTCGATCAGGTCGATCGCCTTGTCCGGCAGGAAGCGGTCGGAGATGTAACGGTCGGCGAGCGTGGCCGCGCCCACCAGGGCCGCGTCCGTGATGGAGACGCGGTGGTGCGCCTCGTAACGGTCGCGCAGGCCCTTGAGGATCTCGATCGTGTGCGGCAGCGACGGCTCGGCGACCTGGATGGGCTGGAAGCGGCGCTCCAGGGCCGCGTCCTTCTCCAGGTGCTTGCGGTACTCGTCGAGCGTCGTGGCACCGATGGTCTGGAGCTCGCCGCGGGCCAGCATCGGCTTGAGGATGCTCGCGGCGTCGATCGCGCCCTCGGCGGCGCCCGCCCCGACCAGCGTGTGCAGCTCGTCGATGAACAGGATGATGTCGCCGCGGGTGCGGATCTCCTTGAGCACCTTCTTCAGGCGCTCCTCGAAGTCACCGCGGTAGCGCGAGCCGGCGACCAGGGCGCCCAGGTCCAGGGTGTAGAGGTGCTTGTCCTTGAGGGTCTCGGGCACCTCGCCCTTGACGATCGCCTGGGCCAGGCCCTCGACGACGGCGGTCTTGCCGACGCCGGGCTCGCCGATGAGCACCGGGTTGTTCTTCGTACGGCGCGAGAGCACCTGCATGACCCGCTCGATCTCCTTCTCGCGCCCGATGACCGGGTCGAGCTTGGATTCGCGGGCGGCCTGCGTGAGGTTGCGGCCGAACTGGTCCAGGACGAGGGAGGTCGAGGGCGTGCCCTCGGCGGGGCCGCCTGCGGTCGCCGCCTCCTTGCCGCCGGAGTAGCCGGAGAGCAGCTGGATGACCTGCTGCCGCACCCGGTTCAGATCGGCGCCCAGCTTCACGAGGACCTGGGCGGCGACGCCCTCGCCCTCGCGGATCAGGCCGAGCAGGATGTGCTCCGTGCCGATGTAGTTGTGGCCGAGCTGAAGGGCCTCGCGGAGCGACAGCTCCAGCACCTTCTTCGCACGGGGCGTGAAGGGGATGTGGCCCGAGGGCGCCTGCTGGCCCTGGCCGATGATCTCCTCCACCTGCTGACGGACCGCCTCGAGCGAAATCCCGAGGCTCTCCAGTGCCTTAGCGGCGACACCCTCACCCTCGTGGATCAGGCCCAGGAGGATGTGCTCGGTGCCGATGTAGTTGTGGTTGAGCATCCGGGCCTCTTCCTGAGCCAGGACGACAACCCGCCGCGCGCGGTCGGTGAACCTCTCGAACATCGTTAATCGCTCCTCAGAGCGGTCAGGCAGTAAGGGGACGCTCCCCTCTCTGTCCTTCCGCAGCTTAGTCCCGCAAGCGGGGACCGCTCATTCCATCTGCCGACTCCGGCCCGGCTGCGCCGACGGCCGGCCACGCTCCCGTGGGAAGCACAGTCGGGCCTCCTTCCCCGAACAGTCGACAACAGTTCCAACCCGATGGTGCGAGACGATGTTCCCGCAGGCCAGGCGTATCCACCGTGATTCACTACGCCCACGGCGAACGGCTCTTGGCCGAAACGCTCCCGGCTCGCCGGCATCGCTGCTCGCACCCCCGTGTCATCAGCCCTTGTGCTGCTGTCTTCGCGCTGCTGTCCGGCCCGAACAAGCAGGCAGGACCGACCTGGAACCTTCTTACCCGCTCGCACTGACACTCCATGCGGTGCTTGTCGGAGTCGGCTGAAGGCATCCGCTGAGGGCGAACAGCTTTCAACGCGGTCTTTCTCACTCGGCCACTCTCCGAATCCATACGGGCACACAACGGAGCGTTACGGTCGATGAGCGGTCAACAGCGAGTGACCGGGCGGGGGTTCGGGGGTTCGGGATTCGGGAGTTGCCGCGGTGGCGCGTGGCTGCCGGGCGGTGCGTGAGGTTCGCGGGGTTCGCGATTTCCGGCACCGGGACGACGGACCGGGGAACGGGGCCGGGAGTGGGGCCGCCGCAGGGGAAGCGTCCCGGGGGCGCGCCCGCGGCGGGCGCGAGGCGCTCACGCCGGTGCGGGGCCGCCGCTGCTGCGGGGCTCTCGCGCACGGACGGACGGACACGGGCCGGGACTTCGAGAACGTGCCGTCAGGCGCCGTCGGCGCCGTTCGCGGTGGCGCCGGTTACGGCCCTCGGGAGGCCGCCGTTTGACTGCGGCCTCCCGAGCCGGGGCGTAAGGCGGATCGCGTCGCTCTCGTGCGGTCCGGCGGCGCGGCGGCGGAATGCCGCCGGGCTCGGCCGAGAAGCACCGCACGCAAGTCGCGCAATCAGCCGTTGGCCTTCTCGTAGGCCTCCCGGATATTGGCCGGAACGCGGCCGCGGTCGTTGACCTCGTAACCCTCTTCCTTGGCCCATGCGCGGATCTTCGCGGTGTCCTGACTGCTGCCGCCGCCGGAGGCGCGGCCCTTTCCGCGTGCCGAACGCCCGCCGGTGCGGCGGCCGCCCTTCACATACGGCTCCAGGACCGTACGGAGCTTGTCCGCATTAGAGGTGGAGAGGTCGATCTCGTAGCTCTTCCCGTCCAGTGCGAACGTCACCGTCTCGTCCGCCTCGCCGCCCTCGAGGTCGTCGACCAGAAGAACCTGAACCTTCTGCGCCACCGGATACTCCCATTCGTCATCGATAACTCGATTACTGATACTGACGAAGAAAGCAAACCGCTTTTCGGTGAGAAACACAAACCCTCAGTTGAGTTTGTCCGGTCCACCGGCGGGATTGGCGGGATCTTTCGGACAAAGCGACTCCGTCAACGCTCGGGCGAGTGGTTCGGGCGGTCACCGCGCAGTCACTCAGAGATGCAGAAGCATGCGGCTGTTGCCCAACGTGTTCGGCTTCACCCGTTCGAGACCCAGGAACTCGGCCACGCCCTCGTCAAAGGAACGCAGCAGTTCGCTGTAGACATCGCCGTCGACCGGTGTCTCCCCGATCTCGGTGAAGCCGTGCCTCGTGAAGAAGTCCACTTCGAAGGTGAGGCAGAAAATGCGGCGCACGCCCAGCCAGCGTGCCGTGTTCAGCAGCTTCTCCAGCAGAACATGGCCCACGCCGGTGCCCTTGAGCGCCGGGTCGACGGCGAGTGTCCTGACCTCGGCCAGGTCCTCCCACATCACGTGGAGAGCGCCGCATGCGACCACCTCCGCGTCGTGATCCCGTTCCGCGACCCAGAACTCCTGAATGTCCTCGTAAAGGGTGACCGTCGCTTTGTCGAGCAGGATGCGGTCTCGCGAGTAGACATCGATCAGGCTTCGCACAGCGCGCACATCTGCCGTCCGTGCTCGGCGAACGGTGACTTCTGATACGGAAGGGGATGCTGACGCCATGAACGGACGCTATCGCCCTTGCCGGAGGCGGTGCTCTCCGGGTCCCCGGCGTTCACGGGCGCCTTCCGGCGGCTCTTCCCGCCGTCCTTCACGGGGCCTTCCGCCACGGGATCCGCTGAGCTTCCGAAGGGGGTTCGCGCAGGCTTCCGTGCCGCTTCCGATCGCGGGTTCCGCGTGCGGTTCGGCTTGCGGCGGCTAGTGACTCTCGCGCGGCGTTCTCTCCGGCACATCCACGTGCACATCGTTCAACTGCACCACCCGCAACGCATCCCGTACGGCGTCGAGCTGTTCCGGAGTCATACGCCCGAAGAACTCCACGAGTGCGGCGGCGGCGTTGTCACTCGACGCCCAGGCCTCGTTCATCAGTGCGGCGGAGTAGGCGGCACGCGTGGAGACCGGCTCATATCGATAGGCACGGCCTTCTTGGCGTCTGCGCAGCCAGCCCTTCTGATGGAGGTTGTCCATTACGGTCATGACCGTCGTGTAGGCGATGGACCTGTCGTCCCGCAGATCCTCGAGGACTTCCCGCACGGTGACCGGACGGTTCCACCGCCATACACGGGTCATGACGGTGTCTTCCAACTCTCCCAATGGCCGAGGCACGCCGTGAATAATAGTCGGAGATGTCCCGAATACCGCAGGGGAGAGCGCGGATCAGCTGTCTTTCTTCTGCCGGACGCTCTCCGCGCGTGCGATGGCGGCGTCGACGGCGGCGTCTTCCTTGGCCTTGTTCGCGCCACCCTGGCTCTTCACGATCGTCACGATGAGCGCGATGAACGCCACCGCCATCACGACGGGCGGGGTCAGTGCCGCGATGTACTCCATAGCCTTTCGAGCCTCCTTCTGACAGGCCTCCAGCCTACGGCAGGGCCGCGTACGCCCGTCCCGCCGGGCACCCCGCCGAGCCGGGCGCAGAGCCGGCGCAGCCCGGGCGCGGAAGGGGCGCCGAAGGGGGCCGTCGCGGCGTCAGGTGCGGCGGTCAGGTGCGGCTGACGTTGCGCTCGTAGACCAGGCGCAGGCCGATCAGGGTCAGCCACGGCTCGTGCTCGTCGATGGCCGAGGCCTCCCCGAGCACCATCGGCGCGAGGCCGCCCGTGGCGATGACCGTCACATCGTCGGGGTCGTCGGTGAGTTCGCGGGAGATGCGGTCGACGACGCCGTCGACCTGGCCCGCGAAGCCGTAGAGGATGCCGGACTGCATGGCCTCGACGGTGTTCTTGCCGATGACGCTGCGGGGGCGGGCCAGCTCGATCTTGCGGAGCTGTGCGCCGCGTACGCCCAGGGCGTCGACGGAGATCTCGATGCCGGGTGCGATGACGCCGCCGACGTACTCGCCGCGTGCCGAGACCGCGTCGAAGGTGGTGGCCGTGCCGAAGTCGACGACGATGCACGGGCCTCCGTACAGCTCGACCGCGGCGAGGGCGTTGATGATGCGGTCGGCGCCGACCTCCTTGGGGTTGTCCATGAGGATCGGCACGCCCGTCTTGACGCCGGGCTCGACGAGTACGGCCGGGATGTCGCCGTAGTAGCGGCGGGTGACCTCGCGCAGCTCGTGCAGGACGGAGGGGACGGTCGAGCAGATGGCGATGCCCTCGACGTTGTCGCCGAGTTCGTCGCCGAGGAGGGGGTGCATGCCCATCAGGCCCTGGAGGAGCACGGCGAGTTCGTCGGCGGTGCGGCGGGCGTCGGTGGAGATCCGCCAGTGCTCGACGATGTCGTCGCCGTCGAAGAGGCCGAGAACGGTGTGGGTGTTCCCGACGTCGATGGTCAGCAGCATCAGTCGTCCACCTCTTCGCGCTCGCCGCGCCCCTCGCGTCCTTCACGTTCTTCGCTCGCGTCGTGCTCTTCGGGCTCCTCGGGCCCTTCGCCGCTCCCGCCGGCGCCGGGTCTCGTCTCCCGCGCCGCGTCCGCGTCCGCATCCGAGTCCGTGTCACGCAGATCCAGGCCCACGTCGAGGATCGGCGAGGAGTGGGTGAGGGCGCCGACGGCGAGGAAGTCGACGCCGGTGGCCGCGTATTCGGCGGCGTTGTCCAGGCTGAGCCGCCCCGAGGACTCCAGCTGCGCGCGGCCCCCGACGAGCGCCACGGCCGCCGCGGTCTCGTCGGGCGTGAAGTTGTCGAGCAGGATCAGGTCGGCGCCTTCCGCGAGCACCGGCTCGATCTGGTCGAGCCGGTCGACCTCCACCTCGATCGGCACGTCGGGGAACTCGGCCCGTACGAGTCTGAACGCCTCCGCGACACCGCCCGCCGCCACCACGTGGTTGTCCTTGATGAGCGCCGCGTCGGAGAGCGAGAAGCGGTGGTTGGTGCCGCCGCCGCAGCGCACCGCGTACTTCTCCAGGGCGCGCAGGCCCGGCGTCGTCTTGCGGGTGTCGCGTACGCGGGTCTCCGCGTGGGTGCCGGAGTCGGCGGCGGTGGCGGCGCGGGAGAGCTCGTCCGCCCAGCGGCGGGTGACGGTGGCGATACCGGAGAGCCTGCACAGCAGGTTGAGCGCGCTGCGCTCGGCGGTGAGCAGATCGCGGGTGCGCGTGCGTACGGTCAGCAGCCGCTGCCCCGCGACGACCCGCTCGCCGTCCTCGACGTGGCGCTCGACCTCGAACTCGTCGGTGCACACCACCGACAGGACCGCCTCGGCGACGTGCATGCCGGCGACGATGCCGTCCTGACGCGCGGTGAAGTCGCCCGTGGAGACCGCGAGTTCGGGGATGGTGGCGACGGTGGTGACGTCGACTCCGTGGTCGAGGTCCTCCTCGACGGCCAGGTGCGCGATGTCCTCCACCTGTACGGGGTCGAGGCCCGCGTCGGCCAGCAGACGGGCGAGGTCCGGGTCGAGCCCGCAGTCCAGCGGGTCCAGGTCCCACGCGTCGCCGTCCACGCCGGCACCGCCGCCGCAGCCGCAGGAGTCGCCGCAGCCGCCGCCTCCGCCGGACTGCGATGCCGTGCCCGCGGCGGGGCCGCCGATCTGGAGCAGGGGCACGTCGACGGGCTGGGGGCGTCGCTCCTCCGGGGAGTCCGGGAAGGGGCTGGTCACGGCTTCTCCGTAGGGGTGTGTGGTGGCGGGTCCGCCGGCGCCTCGGCCGGGGCCTCCGGACGGTCCGGTGCCCCGTGAGGCTCCGGGCGGGGTGCCGTCGTCGGCGGGAAGCGGGTCGTCCGGGTCGTACGGACGTCGAGAGTACGGCCTGCCTCGTGCAGGCCGACGACGAGGTGCCGGCTCCAGGAGGCGTCGTCCCGGTGCGGGCGGTCCTCGCGCCAGTGGCAGCCGCGGGTCTCCTCGCGGCGCAGCGCGGCGGCGACCAGGACGCGGGCGACGAGATGCAGGTTGGCCGTCTCCCAGGTCTCCACGCCGGGGTCGGCGGGCTTGTGCGCCGTGGCGGCGGGGAGCGCTTCGAGGCGGGCGGCGGCGTCGGCGAGGCTGGCGGCGGAACGCAGGACTCCGGCGCCGCTCGTCATGACGCGCTGGATGACGGGCCGCGCCTCGGCGGGGAGCAGCGGGGTCACGGGGGTGTCCGGGGGTGTGTCCGCGGGTGTGTCCGTGTGAGTGCCCGTGCCGGGTGCGGGCCGAGGCGAAGTCGCCGCGTCCGTACGGGCGTTGGCGGCGGCGTCGGCGGTGGGCCCGTCGGGGGTGGGGGCGGCGGGTTCGGTGGCCTCGGGGGCGGTGGCCCCGGGGGCCTCGGGGGCGGTGGCCCGCCGGTCGGCGTCCCGCGCCACCGTCTCCGCGATCCGCTCGGCGAAGACCAGGCCCTCCAGCAGGCTGTTGGAGGCGAGCCGGTTCGCGCCGTGCACGCCGGTGCAGGCGACCTCGCCGCACGCGTAGAGGCCGGGAACGGTCGTACGGCCGTGCAGGTCGGTGCGCACGCCGCCGCTGGCGTAGTGCGCGGCGGGTGCCACCGGGATCGGCTGGGTGACGGGGTCGATGCCGTTGCTGCGGCACGCGTCGAGGATCGTCGGGAAGCGGGACTCCCACATGGCGGCCCCGAAGTGGCGGGCGTCGAGATAGGCGTGCTCCGTGCCCGGTTCCGCGCCCTGCTCGGCGGCCCGCCGCATGATCGCCTTGGCGACGATGTCGCGGGGGGCCAGTTCGGCCAGTTCGTGCTCACCGGTCATGAAGCGGACGCCGTCGGCGTCGACGAGGTGGGCGCCCTCGCCCCGTACGGCCTCCGAGATCAGCGGCTGCTGGCCCTCCGCGCCCGCGCCGAGATACAGCGCCGTCGGGTGGAACTGCACGAACTCCAGATCGCTCACCTCCGCACCGGCACGCAGCGCCAGGGCCACGCCGTCGCCCGTTGAGACGGGCGGATTGGTGGTCGCGGAGAAGATCTGGCCCATGCCGCCGGTCGCGAGCACGACCGCGGGCGCGTGCACGGCGCCGACGCCGTCGTGCTGGCCCTCGCCCATGACGTGCAGCGTGACGCCGGTCGCGGCGCCGCCGGGCGTCTTGAGCAGGTCGAGCACGAGGGCGTTCTCGACGGTACGGAGACCGCCGCCGTACCCGCCGATCCCGTCGTTGCCGCCGCCTCCGCCGCCCCCGTCGATCCCGCGGTGCACTTCCCGTACGGCCGCGAGGAGGGCGCGGGAGATCTCCGCCCCCGTGGCGTCGCCGCCCGCGTGCGCTATGCGGCGCCGGTGGTGGCCGCCCTCGCGGGTCAGCTCCATCTCGCCGCTCGCGGGGTCGGTGTCGAAGCGGGCGCCGGTGCCGATGAGCCTGCGCACGGCGGCGGGGCCCTCGGTCACGAGCGTGTGCACCGCCTCCTCGTCGCACAGGCCCGCGCCGGCCACGAGGGTGTCGTCGAGGTGCTGTGCCGGGCTGTCGCCCTCGCCGAGCGCCGCGGCGATGCCGCCCTGCGCCCAGCGCGTCGAGCCGTCGTCGAGGCTGGCCTTGGTGACGACCACGGTGCGCAGGCCCGCGGCGTCGCAGCGGAGCGCGGCGGTCAGTCCGGCGACGCCGGAGCCCACGACCACGACGTCCGCGTCGATGCGCCAGCCGGGGGCCGGGGCGCGCAGCGGGGCGGAACCGGCCGCGCCCAGCGGGCCCGTGCCGGGGGTCACCGGAGCGCTCCGAGCGGGAGGGGGATGTTGTCGATGAGGCGGGTGCCTCCGACGCGCCCGGCGACCGCGAGCACCGCCTCGCCGGTGCGCCCGGTGACTTCCGTACGGCCGCCGGCTTCTGTACGGCCGGTGCCCTCCGTACGCCCGCCCGCTTCCGTACGGCCGGGGAACTCCGTGAGGTCGGTGAAGTCCGACGGGTCGATCAGCGCCAAGTAGTCGACGTGCAAGGGCGGTTCGCGGTGCTCGGCCTCGTCCAGGACCGTACGGGCCGCGGCGAGCGCGACGTCCGCACCGCCGTCCGGCAGCGCGTCCCGCGCGGCGAACAGCGCCCGGGAGAGCGCGAGTCCGGTCTGCCGCTCCTCGGGGGAGAGATATCTGTTCCGGCTGGAGAGGGCCATGCCGTCGCTCTCGCGGACCGTGGGCACGGCGACGATCTCCACGGGGAAGTTGAGGTCCGTCACCATCCGCCGGATCAGGGCGAGTTGCTGTGCGTCCTTCTGCCCGTACAGCGCGATGTCCGGCGCCGTCAGGTGCAGCAGCTTGGCGACGACGGTGAGCACGCCGTCGAAGTGGCCCGGTCTGTGGGCGCCTTCGAAGCGGTCACCCATCGGCCCGGCGGCGATCCGGACCTGGGGGCCGCTGGTGCGGTCGCCGGAGCCGGTGCCGGAGCCGTTGCGGTGGCCTGAGCCCGATGCCGGTCCGCGGGTCGCTCCGGGACCCGCGGTCTCGGGATAGACCTCCGCGACCGACGGCGCGAACACCACGTCGGCGCCCGCCTCTTCGGCCATGACGAGGTCCGCGTCGAGCGTGCGGGGATAGCGGTCGAGGTCTTCCGAAGGCCCGAACTGGAGCGGGTTGACGAAGACCGTGACGACGACCTGGCCGTGCGGTCCGACGCTCTCCCTCGCGGTGCGTACGAGCGCGGCGTGCCCGGCGTGCAGGGCGCCCATCGTCATCACGACCGCGCGGCGCCTCGCTGTGGCCGCGCCGTCGGACCCCGTCGCACGGGCGTCCGGCGCGGCTGCGGCGCTCACGGCGCCGTACTCCCTTGCCGTGGCGCGCAGTTCTGCGGCCGTACGGACAAGTCGTATGCCCTGACGGCCGTTTGACGGGTGGTTCGACGGGCGGTTCGCCGGGCTCCCCGCGGCGCCTCCGGCGTCCGTCGCGGTGCTGCCGCCGCCCGCCGCCGTACGCGCCGTGTCCGGCGTCGCCGCGGCCGGTGCGTTCTCCGTCGTGCCGCTCATCGGCCCCGGCCCCCTTCGGACAGTACGTCGAGCAGTTCCTCGGCGAGTTCGGGCTTCAGGAGCCCGTGGTCGATGGCACGGTCCGCGGTGGCGCGCGCCATGGCGAGATAGCTGGCGACCATGCGCGGTGCGTGCGCGCCGAGTTCGGCGAGGTGCGCGGAGACCGTGCCCGCGTCACCCCGCGCGACCGGGCCCGTGAGGGCGGCGTCGCCGGAGCCCAGGCTGTTGTCGAGCGCGGCGCCCAGCAGCGGCCCGAGCATCTTCGCGGGCGCCTCCACCCCGGACGCGCGCAGCAGGTCCATGGACTGCGATACGAGCGTGACCAGGTGGTTCGCGCCCACCGCGAGCGCCGCGTGGTAGAGCGGACGGGCCTCCTCGGCGATCCACTCCGGCTCCCCGCCCATCTCGATGACGAGGGCCTGGGCGGCGAGCCGCAGCTCCTCGGGCGCCGTGACGCCGAACGAGCAGCCCGCCAGGCGCTGTACGTCGACGGGCGTGCCCGTGAACGTCATCACCGGATGCAGCGCGAGCGGCAACGCGCCCTCGCGCAGGGCCGGTTCGAGCACACCCGTGCCGTACCGCCCCGAGGTGTGGGCGATCAGCCGGCCCGGCTGCACGGCACCGGTCCGCGCGAGCCCCTCGATCAGCTCGGGCAGCGCGTCGTCCGGCACGGTGAGCAGCACGAGTTCGGCGCGGGAGAGCACCTCGGGAGGGTCGACGAGCGGTACGCCGGGCAGCAGTTCGGCAGCGCGGCGGCGGGAGCTCTCGGAGACGCCGGAGGCGGCGACCGGACGGTGCCCGGCCTGGCGCAGCGCGGCGGCGAGTGCCGGGCCCACGCGGCCCGCGCCGACGACGCCGACGGTGAGTCGTGCGGGCCGGTCCTCCGCCCGGTGGTGATGGCCGCCCGGGGCGGATCCATACCGGTCGTGGCCGTCCGGGCCGGATCCGTCCGGCGGCTCGGCAGGGTGCTGATCGTTCACGGCTTGGCGGCCTTCCGTATTCCGTTCCGGTCCTCGCCGGGTACCGGACGTCCCGCCCGCCATGCTATTCCCTCGCGGCGGGCCGGGACCCTTCGAGGGGCGCGGCCAGTGGCGGTGCACGCCCCCGCGCAGCGGCCCGCGGCCCGATGGCCCAGGCGGTCCGCAACGGGGCGGCTCCGGCCGTCCGCGGGCGGGCACTCTGGCGGGCCGCCGCGCCGGGCGCGAGGATTCCCGCCATGACGGGATCAGAGCAGCCGGGGCGGGCGGGACGCCCGGAGCGGGCCGACCAGGAGGCACAGCCGGAGCAGGAGGCACAGCCAGAGCAGGAGGAGCGCGCGCGGCTGATCCGCGCCTGGAACGGCGCCCGGCGCAGCCTCGCGACCGGTCCCGCGGAGGGCACCGTCGAAGGGCGGCTGGCCCGTCTCGCGGCCGACGGCGCCGAGGCGTACGACCTCACCGGCCCGCCCGACCTCTACGGCAACGCCGACGGCGTCGTGGGCGAGCTGGAGCGGCGTACGGCCGCCGCCCTCGGCACGGAGGCCGCGGCCTTCTTCCCGACCGGGACGATGGCGCAGCAGGCCGCACTGCGCTGCTGGGCGGACCGTACGGGCGACGACAGGGTCGCGGTGCATCCACTGGCGCATCCGGTGCGCTGGGAGCGGGACGCCCTGCGGCAGCTGACGGGCCTGCGCGTGGTGCACCCCACGGAGGCGCCGCGGCTTCCCACGGCGGACGAAGTGCGGGGCGTGGCCGAGCCGTTCGGCACCCTCGCGCTCGAACTGCCCCTGCGCGAGGCCGGGTTCCTCCTGCCGTCGTGGGAGGAGCTGGAGTCCACCGTCGCGGCGGCACGCGAGCGTGAGGCGGTCGTGCACTTCGACGGCGCACGGCTGTGGGAGTGCACCACGCACTTCGGCCGCACCCTCCCGGAGATCGCCTCGCTGGCCGACACCGTCTACGTCAGCTTCTACAAGTCGCTCGGCGGGCTCTCGGGAGCGGCGCTCGCCGGTCCGCAACCGATCGTGGACGAGGCCGCGGCGTGGCGGCACCGCTACGGCGGGCAGATCTTCCAGCAGTGGCCCGCGGCGCTCGCCGCGCTGGTGGGCCTGGATCGTGAACTGCCGCGTCTGCCCGAGTACGTGGCCCACGCGCGCACCGTCGCGGAGGCCCTGCGCGCAGCGCTGACGGAGGCCGGCAGGGACACGGTGCCGTGGTGGCTGGTGTGGCCGCGGGTGCCGCACACGCATCAGTTCCAGGTCTGGCTGCCGTACGGGGCACGGGAGTTGACCGAGGCGGGCGCACGCCAGGCGGAGGAGACGGGGACGCTGCTGTTCAGGCGCTGGTCGGAGCCGCCGGGCGCGCCGCCGGGGCTTTCGATGCACGAGGTGACGGTGGCCGCGTCCGGGCTGTCGTGGTCCGCGGAGGACGTGCGCGAGGCGGTCGCCGCGTTCCTCGGCTTCCTTCGGGAGACGACGGCTCCGGGGTGAACGTACGGATCGGAGTGAACGTACGGACGAGCGCGGGCGATTGGCGGCGCCGGTGCCGAACGTACGGGCGAGCGCGGCCGGTTGAGGTCGGTTGAGGGGTCGCTTGAGGGGTCGCTTGAGGGGTCGGCGCCGAGGGCTCGCTTGAGGCTCGGTCAAGGGCAACGGCGGTGAACGTACGGATGGACGCGGCCCGTTGGCCTGCCGCGGTGATCGCGTGACGGACGTACCGCGTGGTGACGGATGAACGGTGTGGTCACCGGCGGGCTGAGTACCGCCCGTGCGACGACGGCGCCGGTGCACCGCGTCACCTGCCGCCGCCGCTCCCGCTTCCGCTACCACCGGCCCCGCTCCCGCCCGCCCTGACCAGCTTCGTCTCGTACGCGAGCACGACCGCCTGCACCCGGTCGCGCAGTTCGAGCTTCGCGAGGATGCGGCCCACGTGGGTCTTCACCGTCGCCTCGGACAGCACCAGTTCGGCGGCGATCTCACCGTTGGACAGGCCCTGGGCGACGAGGGTCAGCACCTCACGCTCGCGGTCCGTCAGCCGCTCCAGCCCGTGTGAGAGGGGTTCGGGCGTCGCGGCGGGCAGCACGCTGGAGAACCGGTCGATGAGGCGGCGCGTGGTGCTGGGGGCGACCACCGCGTCGCCGCTGTGCACGGCCCTGATCGCGGCGAGCAGATCGCCGGGCGGCACGTCCTTCAGCATGAAGCCGGAGGCACCGGCCTTCAGCGCGGAGAAGGCGTACTCGTCGAGGTCGAAGGTCGTGAGTATCAGCACCTTCGGCGAACCGGCTCCGCCCTCGCCGCCGGAGCAGATGCGCCGGGTCGCCTCGACCCCGTCGACCCTGGGCATCCGTACGTCCATCAGCACGACGTCGACGGCCGTCGAACGCAGCGTCGCCAGTGCCTCCGCTCCGTCCCCCGCCTCGGCGACGACCTCCATGTCCTGCTGGGCCGCCAGCACCATGCGGAAGCCGGTGCGCAGCAGCGCCTGATCGTCGACGAGCATCACGCGGATCGTCATCGAGGTCCTTCTCCTGTCCTCAACGGGCCTTACGCCGGCTGATGTCGGGTGCCCATGGGCTCGGTCTCGGGGATTCGGTCCCGGGGGCTCGGTCCAGGGGGCTCGGCGCACCGGCGACCGATGCCCGGTGCCCGGTGACGGGGGCTCAGTGGGCGGCCTTCAGCGGCAGCACCGCGCTGATGCGGAAGCCGCCCCCCGGCCGCGGTCCGGTCTCCAGGCTGCCGCCGACCATGCCGACCCGTTCGCGCATCCCGATGAGGCCGTGACCGAGCCCGTCGGTGCCGCCGTCCTCGTACAGTTCGCGCTCCGCGCCCCGTCCGTCGTCCTCGGCGAGCAGCGACAGTTCGTCCGCGCCGTAGCGGAGCCGGACGGTCGCCCCGACCTCCGGTCCGCCGTGCTTGCGTGTGTTGGTCAGCGCCTCCTGGACCACGCGGTACGCGGTCAGTTCGACGCTGCTGGGCAGCGGGCGCGGAGTCCCCTCTATCGTGAAGCCGACCGCGAGACCCGCGCCCCTGACCTGCTCGATCAGCTCCGACAGCTGCTCCACGCCGGGCTGCGGCAGATACTCGCCGACCCCGTCCCGGCCGTCTCTTCCCTCGCGGCCCCCGTGCCCGTTGGCGCCGCCCGCCGCGGCGACGCCCTCGCCCGTGCGCAGCACTCCCAGCAGCCGGCGCATCTCCGCGAGCGCCTGGCGGCCCGTGCCGGAGATGGTCTCCAGGGCCTGCTTGGTCTGGTCGGGCGCGGAGTCCAGCACGTACGCGGCGCCGTCGGCCTGCACCACCATCACGGAGACGTTGTGCGCGACGACATCGTGCAACTCCCTTGCGATACGCGCCCGTTCGGCGGCGGCCGCGATCTGGGTCTGCGCCTCGCGCTCCTTCTCCAGCCGGGTCGCCCGCTCCTCCAGCTGTGCGTAGTAGGCACGGCGGGTGCGCAGCGAGTCGCCGAGCACCCAGGCCAGGAGGAACGTCACCGTCATGAAGACGTCGCCGAGGATCGCGGCGACCAGGGTCTGGCCCTCCTCCGGCCAGCGCACCGCGGCGATGGTCGGCGCCACGAGCGCGGCGCAGAGGGCGAAGCGGGACGCCCAGCGGATGCTGCGGGAGGCGACCGTGAAGACGATCACCAGCATCGCGAAGTTGCTGGGCCCGACGGCGACATGGGTCACGACCTGTGCGACGCCGGTGCCGGTCGCCAGCACCAGCATCTTCTCCGGTACGCGGCGGCGCAGCGCGACCACCGTGCACATCGCCAGGACGATGGGGACCGCGGCGATCTGCTCCTTCGGCCCCTGGGGCATGCCCTCGCCGTCGCTCCGCACACTCGATACGAGCCAGACCGCCGACATCATCAGCAGCAGAACAGCCCACCAGCTGTCCACCCAGGTGGGGTGCCGGCGGATGAAATCGTAGATGCGGTTCACATAACACAGCGTATTGAGGGCGGGCACGTGCCGGGGTCAGACCGGCGGCCGATCCCTGAGCGCCCGCATACTCCGCAAGGTGGAGGCCGCCGGTCCGCAGCGCACCCGCCGCTCGCCTAACGTGGCCGCGTGGACACGACGGACGAGGCGGGCGAGGCGGGCGGCGGCGGTACCGGGATCGGCGCCCCGACCGGCGACGGCGACGGCGGCGCCGACGGATCCTGGCTGCCGTGGCGGACCGCGGCGGAGCGGGCGCTGTACGGGGCGGAAGGTGCGGGACCGGTGGGACGGGTGGGCCCTGTGGACCCGGGCCTGGTGGACCCGGTGGGCCGGGTGCAGCACCGGGGCGCGGGCCCCGAACACCCGCCCGCGGAGGGCTTCTTCGTGCGCGAGGCGCCCGCGGCCCACTTCCGTACGTCCGTGCACGCCTCGCCCCTCTTCGCCGTCGCCGTCGCACGCCTGCTGCGCCACGTCGACGACGCGCTCGGCCGCCCCCGCGAACTGGCCATGGTCGACGTCGGCGCGGGCCGCGGCGAGCTGCTGACGGGAGTGCTGGAGGCGCTGCCCGACGAGGTCGCGGCGCGCGTGCGCCCGTACGCGGTGGAGCGTGCGCCCCGTCCCGCGGGCCTCGACGAGCGCATCATGTGGTCGCACCGGCTGCCCGCCCCGGCGGAGCGGACGGGCCTGCTCTTCGCCAACGAATGGCTCGACGACGTACCCGTGGACATCGCGGAGACGGGACCCGACGGCGTTCCGCGCACCGTGCTCGTACGGGCGTCGGACGGCGCCGAGCGGCTCGGCGGCCCGGTCGCGGGCCACGACGCGGAGTGGCTGCGGCGCTGGTGGCCCCTGGCGGCGGAGGGCACGGAGTACGGGGAGCACGGCGAGTACGGCGAGTACGGCGAGTACGGCGAGTACGGGGAGTACGGGCAGTCCGGAGAGGACGCCGCCGGCGGTACGGAGACCGGGCCGGGCCCGGACGCCGATGCCGGGTCCGGTCAGGGTGCCGGGCCCGGGCTGCGTGCCGAGATCGGGCGGCCGCGGGACGAGGCGTGGGCCGCGGCCGTACGCACCCTCCACCGGGGTCTCGCCGTCGCCGTCGACTACTCGCACTTCCGCGAGGACCGCCCGCTCTTCGGCACCCTCACCGGCTACCTCGACGGCCGCGAGGTGCACCCCGTACCCGACGGAAGCCGTGACCTGACCGCGCACGTCGCGATGGACGCGTGCGCGGCGGCGGGCGCGCTGGCCGCCGCGGAGAGCGCCGGGTCCGGCGGCGCGGGCTGCGCGGCTCCCGCCGTGCGCTCGCAACGCGACGCCCTCCACACCCTGGGGATCGACGGCGCACGGCCGCCGCTGTCGCTGGCGTCGAGCGATCCGGCCGCGTACGTACGGCAGTTGGCGTCGGCCGGCGAGGCGGCGGAACTGACGGCGAGAGGCGGGCTCGGCGACTTCAGCTGGCTGATCCAGCCCCTCGGCGGCCTGCCGTCACCCTTCGGCTGACGGACCCCGCCGCTCGGAACTCTCCCGCTCGGAGTCCGTCCGCTCCGGGTTCTCCCGGTCCGGGTTCTCCCGTTGCGGGTTCTCCCGTTGCGGGTTCTCAGCGACGAGCGGTTCGTCAGCCGAAGAGTGCTCCGCGCCGAGCGGGTGCTCCGCGGCGCTCGCGGTCCCCCGGCCCGTCGCACCGCCGGTCTCACCGCCCGCACCACCACCGGTCATCCACCGGTCCGGACGCGCCTCACGGCGTCCCGTCCGCGACCGTTCCGCCTGTGCGTGCACCAGCGCGTGCGCCTCGTCGGCGTCCCGCAGCCGCGCCGCCGTCCAGCCGTTCGCACCGTGGTCGACGGCCACGTCCGCGAGCCGCATCCTGCGCTGCCACGGCCCCTGCACGAAGCGCACGCTCTGCACCTTGGCATGCGGTACGAGCGTGACGCGGCGCCTGATCAGGCCCTGCCTGGTGACGAACACGGCGTCGGTCGTGCCGTGTCCGCAGCCCCGCCACAGCAGCGGCAGGCACCAGCGTGCGCGGCGCGGCACCGGAGCGGCGACGTCCGCAGCGCCCGCGAGGTCGACGCCCGGCAGCACGTGCGCGAGGACTCCGGCCGCCGCCGCCCGCGGTGCGACGGGGATCAGCACGCCGCCCTTGTCCTTGCCCGCGCCCGCGATCTCCAGCTCCACCCGCACCCAGCCGCGCCGCCGCCACAGCAGCGGCTCGGTGATCCGTACGGACTGCACGCGCCCCGGCGGCACGGTGGCGTGCTCGCGGTCCAGCAGACCGTGGTCGAGCCGCAGCCCGTCCGGCGACTCGGCGACCGTCCAGTCGTACTCCTTGAGCAACCGCCCGCCCGTACCGGCCCAGACACCGCCCAGGGCGGGCGCGAGCGCGGCGATGGCACCGAGGACGCTGCCGCTGGCGGAGTAGACGACCGCGGGTACGAGCACGGCCACGAGGAGCGCGCCCCAGCCGGTGCCCATCAGCAGCAGTCCCATGACGAGCGTGCGCGTGTCCACGCGCAGCATCTCGCGGGCGGGCGCCTCTCCGGCCTGCGGTGCGGCCTCGGGGGCGATTCCGGCGGCGCGGGCGAGGAGTTCGGCGCGCAGGGCGACGGCCTCGCGCTCGCCGAGGAAGGCCAGTTCGTCCTTGGCCTCGGTCCCCACGACGTCCAGCTTGAGCTTGGCGACCCCCGCGACCCGCGCGAGCAGCGGGCGCCCGACGTCGACGGCCTGTATGCGGTCGAGCCGGATGTGGGCGGTACGTCGGAAGACCAGGCCCGTACGGATGCGCAGTTCGGTGTCGGTGACGAGGTAGCTGGTGAACCACCAGGAGAAGAAGCCGTACGCCGCCGCCACCGGCAGCAGCACGCCGAAGGCCGCCAGCAGCCAGCCGGGCGTGAGCTGCGTGAACCATTCGCGGGTGCGCTCGAAGTCGTGCACGGCGAAGGCGGCGAGACCGGCGACGGGCGCCCACGCGCGCCGCCAGGGCGTGACGGGGTGCAGCCGCTTGCCCTCGGGCCGCCGCCCGTACGAGTCCTCCTTGCCGGACTCGGCGACGGCCTCCCGGCCCCCGGTGCGGCCCGCGGTGCGTCCGTCGGTACCTGCCTCGGTACGTGCCCCGGTACGTGCCCCGGTGCGTGCCTCAGTCCGTGCCTCAGTCCGTGCCTCTGTACCTGTCTCCGTGCGTGCCTTCGTACGGGTCTCCGTACCGGCACCGGCGTCCGTACCGGGCGCTCGTTCCGGCGGCGGAACGGAGGAGCCCGCGCCGGTTTCCGCCGGATCCGGGGCGGCCTCCGGATCCGGGCCCGGGGCCGCGCTCACAGCCCCGCCGACCTGGCGCCGCCGAGCTCCGTGAGCCGGTCACGGAGCCGTTCCGCCTCCGCCGGTACGAGCCCGGGGATCGCGGCGTCCGTCGTGGCGGCGGCCGTGTGCAGCTGTACGCGGGCGAGCCCGTACCGCCGCTCCAGCGGCCCGGAGGTGACCTCGACGAGCTGCATGCGCCCGTACGGCACGACCGTCAGCTCGCGCCACAGCACTCCGCGGCTGATGAGGAGGTCGTCGGCGCGCTCCGCGTACCGCCACGAGCGCCAGTTGCGCTCCAGCGCACCCCAGCCCCAGGCGCCGACGGCCGCCGGCAGCAGCGCGAAAGCGGACCAGGCCGGGCCTGCGGCGAGCCAAAGCACGGCGGCCGCGGCGAGGATGATCGGCAGCAGTGCGCACAGCAGCACGACCCGGCGCATCCGCACCAGCGCACGCTCGACGCCGTTCCAGTGCACGGGCTCCTGCGGGCTCTTCGTCGCGTCGGGCGTACCCGTCCCCGTCGTCATGCGGCAACCCTACGGCGGGACACGGGCGTCCGGGCAGGGCCCCGGCAAGGTCGTACGAGCGCCCGCCGGTTCCCCGGCCACCGGCTGGCTCCGGGCACGCACAGGGTGGGCTCAGGGCAAGCACAGGGCGGGCTCAGGGCGGGCTCAGCGCTGGCTCCGGGCGCGCTCAGGGAGATGCACCCGCCGCCGGAGGCGGGCGCCAAGACGGGTGCGAGACTGAGCGCATGAGTCAGCGGACGACGACGGACGACCCGGCGGACGGCCGGGGGAGGCAGACCACGGTCGGGGTCGGCGGCGCCGCGGAGAGCTCCGACATGGTGCTCAACATCGGCCCCCAGCACCCCTCCACGCACGGGGTGCTGCGGCTGCGGCTCGTCCTCGACGGCGAACTGATCAGGGCCGTCGAACCCGTCGTGGGCTATATGCACCGCGGCGCGGAGAAGCTCTTCGAGGCCCGCGACTACCGGCAGATCATCGTCCTCGCCAACCGCCACGACTGGCTGTCCGCCTTCTCCAGCGAACTCGGCGTCGTGCTCGCCGTCGAGCGCATGCTCGGCATGGAGGTCCCCGAGCGCGCCGTGTGGATGCGGACGCTGCTCGCCGAACTCAACCGCGTGCTCAACCACTTGATGTTCCTCGGCTCCTATCCACTCGAACTCGGCGGCATCACGCCCGTCTTCCACGCGTTCCGCGAACGCGAGGAGTTGCAGCACGTGATGGAGGAGATCTCCGGCGGCCGCATGCACTACATGTTCAACCGGGTGGGCGGCCTGAAGGAGGACCTCCCCGCGGGCTGGCAGGCCCGGGCCCGGCGCGCGGTCTCGGGCGTACGGTCACGCATGGACGTCTTCGACCGGCTCGTCACGGGGAACGAGATCTTCCGCGGACGCACGCGCGGCGTGGGCGTGCTCGACCGCGCGACCGTGCACGCGTACGGCGTCAGCGGCCCCATCGCCCGCGCCTCCGGAGTGGACTTCGACCTGCGCCGCGACGAGCCGTATCTGGCCTACGGGGAGCTGCGGGACACGCTCCAGGTCGTCACGAGGACCGACGGCGACTGCCTCGCGCGCTTCGAGGTGCTGCTGGCGCAGGCGCACAACTCGCTGAACCTGGCGGACGCTTGCCTCGACCGCCTCGCGGAGCTCCCGCCCGGGCCGGTCAACCAGCGGCTGCCGAAGGTGGTCAAGGCCCCGGAGGGCGCGACGTACGCCTGGACCGAGAACCCGCTCGGGCTCAACGGCTACTACCTCGTCTCCAAGGGCGAGAAGACGCCGTACCGGCTCAAGCTCAGGTCGGCCTCGTTCAACAACATCCAGGCGCTCACGGAACTGCTGCCGGGGACGCTGGTCGCCGACATGGTGGCGATCCTGGGGTCGTTCTTCTTCGTGGTCGGGGACATCGACAAGTAGCGGGGCGGCCCGGCCGGGCCGGGGCGGCGGAGCGCCGGTCAACTCACGTTGCGCACCCCGGTGTTGGACCTCGCCTTGGAGCCGGCGGAGTTCCCGGAGTTACGCGGCTTGGGCGCCGAGTGCCCGGGCTTCGACTCCGACTCGGGCTTCGGGCCGGGCTTCGACTCGGACTCGGGCTTGGCACCCGGGTCGGCCTTCGAACCGGACTCGGGCTTGGACGCGGGCTCCTGCTCGGAACCCTGGTCGGGCTTCGAACCGGGATCAGGCTTGGAGGCGGTCTCGGGCTTCGAACCGGACTCGGGTGCCGGGTTCTTCTGTGCTCCCGGGGTCTTGTCCGTCTCCCCCGAGCCCTTGTCCGTGTCCTTCTCGTCCGTGTCCTTCTCCGCTGCCGGGTCCTTCTCCGAGGCCGGGGTCTTCTCCGAGGCCGAAGTCCTCCCCGTCTCGGGGGACTTGCCCACCTCCGGGTTCCGGTCCGCCTTGGGCTCCTGCTTGGAGTCGGCACCCGGCTTCGGGTCGGCACCCGGCTTCGGCTTGGCAGCCGGTTCCGGCTTGGACGTCGCTCCCGGCTTCGACTCCGGTTCAGCCGCGGCCGGTTCGGGCTTCTTCGCGGTCTCCGCGTCCTGCTTCTTCGCGGTCTCCGCGTCCTGCTTCTTCTCCGCCTCGGCCTTGCCCGCCGCCTTCGCGGAAGCGGTCGTCGGTGAGGCAGCGTCCTTCTTCGGGCCCTGGGAGGCGGTCTGCGCCGCGGACTCGGCCGAAGCCGAACCGGCCTCGTGCGTACGGGACTTGGAGTCCGCCTCGGAACCCGGACGTCCGGAGTCCGTGCCCCCGGCCTCGTCCTCGTCCCGCCTGGCGGCGTGCCTTCCGGTAGGGCTCGAGTCCTTGGCCTGCCCAGCGTCCTTGGAGTCCTTCGACCCCGTCGGCGCCTTCGGCTCCGCGGGCGCCGACGCGGGCTTGCCGGGGCCGTGCTGCGTGCCTGCCGCGTCCCCGGCGCTGCTCGTACCGTTCCTGCCGGCATGCGAATCCGAACGGCCCGCACCGTGCTGTGCGGCACGCCCGTTCACCGCGGGCTGCGAGCCCTTCTCCGGCTGCCCGGTACCCGGGGTACCCGGCCCCTTCGCCGACTGCCCCTTGTCCGCCGGGACTTCGGGCTTCTTGTCCGCGGGGGCTTCGGGCTTCGCCTGCGATCCGGGCTTCGCCGCGGCATCGGGCTTCGCAGCCGCGGCTGGCTTCGGAGCAACGCCGGGCTTCGCCGCCGCACCCTCCGCGGACACCCCGCCCTCCGCGGACGCCCCGGACTTCTCAGCGCCGCCGGGCTTCGCGACACCCTCGGGCTTCCCGGCGCCGCCGGGCTTCGCCGCGTCGTCGCCGGACTTGACCCCGTCGCCCGCCTTCGCCCCGTCACCGGACTTCGCCGCCGCCTCGTCCTTCCCCCGTACCGTCTCCGGCTGCTCACGGCGGTCCCGCCGCTCGAACAGCTCGGACGCCTCGCGCGGTTGACGCGTCCGCGCCGGTACGGAAGAGGCCGCCGGGGCCCCCGGCTGCGGAGCCGGCGGACGCTTCGGGCGCCGCTTCGGCTTGGTGCCGCCGGTGCCGAAGAAGTCGAACCTGCCGGTCTCCGGCTCGGTCTGCCTGCGCTCCTCCGCAGCGGGCCGCGGCTTCTGGAGCGCCGCACGCCGCACGGCCTCCCGCTCCTGCTCACGCAGTTCGCGGTCCTTGCGCAGCTGCTCCTGCCGCTCCTGCCGCTCCTGCTCTTCCTTCTCGTCGCGCTCCTGCCTCCGCGCGACATTGCGGCTGAGGTTGCGCAGCGCCTCGTTCGCCTGGAGATACGTGAGCGGAGTGGGCGCACCGGAGGGATGGCGGTGGTCGGTGGCCGATGCCGTGAGGGCCTTCGTCGGTTCGCCGGATTCGAGTTGGAGCTGCCGCCGCCCCTCCAGGGCGGCGGCCCGTTCGGTCTCGGCGTGTGCGTAGCGGCGCAGCAGGTCCGCGTGTTCGCTGCGCAGCCGCGCCAGTTCGTCCCGCTTGTCGCGCAGCCTGCCCCTGGTCTTCTCGCGGGCCTGGCGGATCTCGTCGACTTCGCCTTCGAGTTCGGCCTGGCGCTCCTCGGCCCGCCACTCCATGCTGGCCTGCTTCGCCTTCAGCTCGCCGACGCGTTTGCCGGCCGCCCGGTCCCAGGCCCGCAGCATCACGGCACCCGTCACGGCCGCCGCGGCGGCACAGGCGGAACAAACACGCAGCAGCACCGTGTCCGTGTCACCGACACCGGCTCCACCGAACAGCCAGGGGCCTCCTGCGCAGAGCAGCGCCGCCACTGTGACCGATACCGGCGCGAGGATCCGGTGCAGTGGCTGCGAATGGCGATGACGTCCACGAGGCATGGCCTGGAATGTACCGTGCAAGACTCCGGTCAGGCACCGGACGAGGGGCATTGTTACTCCCCCACAACCCGGTGCTGTCCTCTTTCGCCGGGGCTTGTCCGCTTCTGGAATTCCCCGCTCCGCCCGCCCCCCGACGGCCTGTGAAGACCGGCCCGGGGGCGGCAGACGGAGAGCGAGAAGCACGGAAGCGCGAGAAGCGGGGAAGCAGGCGCCGCCCCGCCCGCGGCGTCAGAGGAACGTCGGCATCAGAGAAGCTTTCGCGTACGAGGAGCTTCGGGGCAGAGAGGCTTCGGCTCAGGGAAACTTCGGCGTCAGAGGAGCTTCTTGGACTTCAGGTAGTCCTCTGCCACGTCCTTGGGCTTCTGCCGCTCGGCGTCCACCTTCCTGTTGAGGTCCGCGAGATCCTCCGTCGTGAGCACCTTCGTCAGCTTCCCCAGGGCGGCGGAGACGTTCTTGCCACCCGCCTTCTTCGCGTTGACGACGGGCAGCACGTTGTCGGCGTTCTGAAGTCCCTTGTCGTCCTCCAGCAGCACGAGCCCGAAGTCCTCGAGCGTCGCGTCGGTGGTGGTCGTCAGCACCAGCTGGTCGGTGCCGTCCTTGACGGCCTCCTTCGCCTGGGTCGTCCCGACGCCCTTGGGGTCCAGGCCCGTCACGTCGATGTCGTACGTCTTCTCCAGGCCGGGGCGGCAGAAGGGCCGCTCCTCGCACTCGTCGCTCGCCGCGAGCTTGATCTTCTCGCCCGACTTACCGAGATCCGAGAGCGTCTTGAGCTTGTGCTTCTTCGCGAAGTCCTTGCTGACGGCGAAGGCGTTCTGGTCGACGGCATCGCCCGCGGGCAGCACCTTCAGACCGCGGGGCTTCGTGAACTTCTCCAGCGCCGCGACCGTCTTGTCCGCGTCGTTGGAGGCCACGGGCTTCGCCTTCGGCCCGTGCTCCTTCGCGTTCAGGAACTCCGCGAGCGTCGCCGCGTACTCCGGTACGACGTCGATCTCGCCCTTCTCCAGGGCGGGTTCGTACAGCTCGCGGTTCTTCAGCTTGCTGATCGTGGTGCTGTATCCCGCCTTGGTCAGCAGCTTCGAGTACAGCTCCGCCATGATCTGCGACTCGGTGAACCCGGCCGAGCCGACGACGAGTTCGCCCTTCGAGCCGCCGTCCGCAGAGCCGCCGCCCTCCTTCTCCAGGCTGCTGCCGCCGCACGCGGTGAGCGCGCCGGCGAGCAGGGCGACGGCGCCGACGGCCGCCGGAAGTCTCCGCGCACTGCCGCGGGCCGAGGACACCGGACCGTTCGGGGGCTTCGAGTTGTTCGGGGTCACTGCCTCGTTCATCTTGTCCACACCGTTCGTAGGAGTACGTGGGTCAATGGGATACGGATGCACCCGAGGCGTCGGAACCCCGGGCCGAGGGCGTCGCCGGTCGGAGGCCGGGTGCCGGGTGCCGGATGTCACGTGCCGGGTGTGATGTCACGTGCCGGGTGTGATGTCACGTGCCGGGTGTGATGTCACGTGCCGGAAGTCAGGACGTCGGCTGTGCGGGCATCACCTTTTCATCGAAGCCCGTGGCCGTCGATCGTGAGCGCGGACCGGACTGTGCCCTCCCGCTGCGGCGCCGGCCCCGCATCGGGTCCAGCAGCCGCTCCCCGGTCACCAGCACGCCCTCCACCAGCAGCGCGAGCACCGCGACCAGCGCGGCGCCCGCGACGACCTGCGGGGTGTCGTACGTACCGAAGCCCGCCGTGATGATCCGGCCGAGCCCGCCGCCGCCCGGCAGCGCGGCCAGCGTCGCGGTCGCCACGACCTGTACCGCCGCGGACCGTATGCCCGTCATGATCAGCGGGAAGGCGAGCGGGACTTCGACCCGCCACAGCAGCTGCCATCCGGACATGCCCATGCCGCGCGCCGCCTCCACCACGTCGCGGTCGGCCTCGCGCATCCCGACGTAGGCGTTGGTCAGCAGCGGCGGAAGCGCGAAGAGCACCAGGGCGATGATCGTCGGCAGGGAGCCGTGGCTGCCGAGCGGGCTGAGCGTCAGCAGCACCAGCACCGCGAACGTCGGCACCGCGCGCCCCACGTTGGAGATGTTCACCGCGAGCGCGCCGCCGCGGCCCACGTGCCCGAGCCACAGCGCCACGGGCAGCGCGAGGGCACATGCGCTGCCGAGGCAGACCACGGTCAGGAAGAGGTGCTCGGTCAGGCGGTGCGTGACGCCGTCGCCGCCCGCCCAGTTGGCGCCCGTGACCAGCCACGTCCACGCGTCCAGGAAGAAGCCCACCGTCACGCCCCCTTGCCGGCCGGCTCGGGCGGGGCGGTCACCGCAGGGCCGCCGGAGCCGGTGCCACTCGTACCGTCCACGCCGCCCCCGTCCCCGTTACCGTCCCCGCCGGCGTCCGTACGGCCACGACCGCGACCCCGCCCGCGACCGCGGAGGCGTCCTCCGCCGCGTCCGCCGGTACCTCCCGCACCGCCCTTGTGCGCCGTGCGCACCCACGGCGTCAGCAGCCGCTGCAACCCCAGCAGCAGCACGTCGGCGGCCACCGCCAGCAGCACGCAGATCACCGAAGCCGTCAGCACCTGCGCCCTGAAGAAGCTGTCCATGCCGTCGTAGATGAGATTGCCCAGCCCGCCGTAGCCGACGATCGCCCCGACCGTCGTCAGCGCCACCGCCGAGACCGTCGCGATGCGCACGCCCGCCATCAACGCGGGCAGCGCGAGGGGCAGTTCGACCCCGAAGAGCAGTCTGTACGGGCCGTAGCCCATGCCGCGCGCCGCCTCACGGGCCTCCTCGGGAACGGACTCCAGGCCCGCCAGGATGTTCCGCACGAGCACGGTCAGCGAGTACAGCACCAGCCCCGTCACCACGACCGACGCGCCCAGCCCGAAGAGCGGCAGCAGCAGCGCGTACATCGCGAGCGACGGCACCGTGTAGAGCACCGTCGTCAGCCCGAGCACCGGCCCGTACGCGCGCTGCCAGCGCCGGGCCGCCAGCGCCAGCGGGAAGGCGACGATCAGCGCCAGCAGCACCGAGGCGAGAGTGATCCAGACGTGCTGCACCGTGGCGTCGGTCAGCTCCTGGCCGCGCGTACGCACGTACTCCGCGCAGATCCAGTCGTTCGCGGTGAGGCACTCGCCGCTCTTCTTCGCGGCGGCCCCGGCCAGGACCGGCACGTGCCCGACGCCGCTCAAACCCCCGCTCACCCCGCTCAACCCGCTCACCCCGCCTCAGGTCTCGTGTCCGCCGTCCCAGGTCCCATGTCCCGCTCCCCGCCGCACCGGTCGCACCCGTTCTCGCACCCGTCGCGTACGAGCCGCCTCACGCACCGGCGCCCCGCGTCCGTGCACCCCGCCTGCGAGCGCCTCTACGTCCGCGTCCAGGCGGCCCGCTCCGCGTCCGTAAGCATGCCGGGAGACCTTACAGTCCGCTACCGACAGCCGCCCCGAACTGCCACACTCCTGCAACACACACTTCATCCGGCGCCCGGAAGAATGCGCCCCGGACCATGGACGGCCGAGCCGAGCGATGAGATTGAGACGATGATCCGCTTCGAGAACGTCACAAAGCGCTACCCGGACGGCACCACCGCCGTGCACGAACTGTCGCTGGAGGTGGCGCGCGGCGAGCTCGTCACGCTCGTCGGACCGTCCGGCTGCGGCAAGACGACCACGATGAAGATGGTCAACAGGCTCATCGAGCCGACGTCCGGGCGCATCCTGCTCGACGGCGAGGACATCTCCGCCGTCGACCCGGTCGAGCTGCGGCGCCGCATCGGATACGTCATCCAGCAGGTGGGCCTCTTCCCGCACAAGACGGTGCTCGACAACACCGCCACCGTGCCCTACCTCCTGGGCTGGTCGAAGACCGAGCGCCGCAAGCGCGCGGCCGAACTGCTCGACCTGGTGGGCCTCGACCCGTCCCGCTACGGCGACCGCTACCCGGACCAGCTCAGCGGCGGCCAGCGGCAGCGCGTCGGCGTCGCACGCGCGCTCGCGGCCGATCCGCCGGTGCTGCTGATGGACGAGCCGTTCGGGGCCGTCGACCCGGTGGTGCGCGAGCACCTCCAGAACGAGTTCCTGAAGCTCCAGTCCACCCTCCACAAGACGGTGCTCTTCGTCACGCACGACATCGAGGAGGCCGTACGGCTCGGCGACCGCATCGCCGTCTACGGGGACGGACGCATCGAGCAGTTCGACCCCCCGACGAAGGTGCTGGGCGCACCGGCCACCCCGTACGTAGCGGACTTCGTGGGCGCCGACCGCGGCCTCAAGCGGCTGTCCGTGACCGCGATCGAGCGGGGCGACCTGGAGGAGCCGCCCGTCGTGCACCTCGACGACCCGCTCGACAAGGCACGCGCTCGCATGCGCAGCGAGGGCGCGCGCTGGGCGGTGGTGCTGGACGACGCGGACGAGCTGCACGGCTGGCTCGGCGCCGACGCGCTGGGCACGGACGCCGGCACCGCAGCGGACACCGGCGCGGAACCGGACACGACGGCCGCCGCGAAGGCCGCGGGCGAGAGCGCGCCCCCGACCGTCGCCGACCACGCGCGCCGCATGGAGGCCTGGCTGCCGCTCGGCTCACCGCTGAAGCAGGCGTTCAGCAGCATGCTCCAGCACGACGCGGGCTGGATCGCGGTGCTGGACGACGCGGACCGCTTCGTCGGCGTGCTCACACCGGGCCGGCTCCACGAGGCCCTGCGCCGCTCGATCGACGCGGACGAGCGCGACGTACGCCGCGAAGAGGTCGAGCTGGAGACGGTCTCCGACGCATAGCGGCTCCCGGGAGAAGCCGCCCGATATGCGACGGGCCGGGGCACCGGACGGCATGCTCCGGGCCCGCCGCAACCCGCCGCAACCCGCCGGCGTACGGCCCGGTCCGGCCGCTCGGCGCCATCCGCACGCACGTGGACGCAAGTTGACCACCACAACGTCTCGTGCTTCACTCCACCGCATGAACGGCACCGCATTGCACCCCTGGCGGAGGGTCCACCTGGACCTGCTCCGCTACGTGGGCTGCCTGTGTCGTCCGTCCTGCTGATCAAGTCAGGCCATTCCGCGCGCTGTTGACGAGCGCGTGCCCTCGATCACACCCAGGACGGTTCTCCGTGTCATCCGCATCCCCCGCAACACCTGTGTCCGGTTCCGGTGTGTCCGGTTCCGGGTCCGCACCCGCCGCCGGTTCCCCCGCCGAGGCATCCGGCGCGGCCGAGGCGCCCGCCCCCACCGAGGCGGACCTTCTCGACTTCGTACGCAAGACGGCCGCCGACGCCGAACTCGTCGCCTCCCTCCCCCTCGACCCCGAGGGCCGCACATGGCTCCGCCTCAACGGCCCCGGCGGCAGCGAGGCCTGGGTCATCAGCTGGCCGCCCGGCACCGGTACGGGCTGGCACGACCACGGCGGCTCCCACGGCGCCTTCACGACCGCACGCGGGCGCCTCACCGAGCACTCCCTCGCCGCCCGCATCCCCACCGAGGGCTGGAAGACGCTGGAGCTGGCGGACGGCGTCGACCGCGAGCGGCAGCTCACCGAGGGCCGCGGTCGCGCCTTCGGCCGCCACCACGTGCATCAGGTGCTCAACGAGACCGAGGACGAGCACGCGGTCTCCGTGCACGCCTACTACCCGCCGCTGCCGCTGATGCGCCGCTACAGCCGTACGGGGCAGCTGCTGCGCCTGGAGCAGGTCGAGAACCCGGGCGAGTGGGAATGACCGAGGCCGAAGCCCCGCGGGCACCGCTGCCGCATCCGGCCGGCGGTGCCCCGGCCGGTGCTGCTGCCGCTGCCGGTGTCCCCGGCGGCCCGGACGTCCCGGGCGAACCCGGCCCGAGCCGCGTCGACTCCCTGCTGGAGTCGGTCCGCTCGGGCCTCGCCCGCCTCACCGCCGACGAGGCGGCGCGCGCCCAGCGCGAGGAGGGCGCCCTCCTCGTCGACATCCGCTATGCGGCCCTGCGGGATCAGGACGGCACCATTCCCGGCGCTCTGATCGTCGAGCGCAACGAGCTGGAATGGCGGCTCGACCCGACCTGTCCGCACCGCTCCCCCGAGGCCTTCCCCTCGGCCCATGGGGCCTCGGGCGACCCCGAGGAGTTCGGCCGTCCCGTCGTAGTGGTCTGCAACGAGGGCTACGCATCCAGCCTCGCGGCCCGCTCCCTCCACCAACTCGGGCTGCACCGGGCCACCGACCTCGACGGCGGCTTCCAGGCATGGCGTGCCGCGGGGCTGCCCGTCGTCACGCCCGTGGCCACACCCGAGGCCGGAGCAGCCGCGCCCGAAGCCGCAGCAGGGACCTCAGCAGGGGCCCGCGCCGGCGACTGACACGGACACTGAGACGGGCACTGAGCCCGGCGAGGTTCGGCGCCCGTCGCGGCGCCGGACCCCTGCCACGGGCCGCCACTTGTGCACTTCGCGTGCACCCCGTCGCCCCACCCGTCCCCCCTCGCCGGGACTCGCGCCCTACGCTGGGACACATGAACCCATCGCGTGGCCGTGTCACCGGACTCCCGGACTGGAACCGCTGTGCCGTGATGGGGGTGGTCAACGTCACTCCGGACTCCTTCTCCGACGGCGGCAGGTGGTTCGACAGCGAAGTGGCCGTCAAGCACGGCCTCCATCTGGTCGCCGAGGGCGCGGACCTGGTCGACGTCGGCGGCGAGTCCACGCGCCCCGGCGCACCCCGCGTCGACGAGGCCGAGGAGCTGCGCCGGGTGCTTCCCGTGGTCCGCGGCCTCGTCTCCGAGAACGTCCTCGTCAGCGTCGACACCATGCGGGCGTCCGTCGCCGAGCAGGCCCTGGAGGCGGGCGCGGTACTCGTCAACGACGTCAGCGGCGGGCTCGCCGATCCCCGCATGGTCCCCACGGTCGCGGCCGCGCAGGTCCCCTTCGTCGTCATGCACTGGCGCGGCCAGTCCATCGACATGAACAACCGGGCCGTCTACGGAGACGTGACCGCCGAGGTCGTCACCGAGCTGCGCGCGAGCCTGGACAGGGCCGTCGACGGCGGCGTCCCCCCGGACCGGATCATCGCCGACCCGGGCCTCGGCTTCGCCAAGCAGGCCCCCCACGACCTCCGTCTCGTCGCGGAACTCGGCCGTCTGAAGCGCGAGTTGGACCACCCGCTGCTCGTGGCCGCCTCCCGCAAGCGGTTCCTGGGCCGAGTGCTCGCCACCGGCGACGGCGCGACCGTACCGCCGGCACGCGAACGGGACGCCGCCACCGCCGCCGTCTCCGCCCTCGCCGCCCGCGAGGGCGCCTGGGCGGTACGCGTGCACGAGGTACGGGCCAGCGCCGACGCCGTACGCGTCGTACAGGCCGTCGAGAGCGCCGAAGATCCCCCACCGGACACGGGCGGGGAGACGGACGCGGACACCACCGGCAGCGCGGGGCGGCGCGGGTGAGCCGCGGCGCCAGCACCGACATCGAGGCGGTCGAGGCCGCCAACACGGCCCTGTACGACGCGGTCGAGCACGCCGACCTGGACACCCTGCAAGACCTGTGGATGGACGACGGCATCAGCGTCGTGCACCCCGGCTGGCCGGTGCTCACCGGACGGGACGAGGTGCTGCGCTCCTACGCCCTGATCATGGCGAACACCGACTACGTGCAGTTCTTCCTCACCGACGTCGAGGTCGCCGTCCACGGCGACACCGCCCTGGTGAGCTGCACCGAGAACATCCTCAGCGGCGGCCCCGCCGAGGACGACGGCTCGGCGGGCCCCCTCGTCGGCGGCCTCGTCGTCGCCACGAACGTCTTCCGCCGCGCCGAGGACGGCCGCTGGAAGGTGTGGTCGCACCACGGGTCGCCGGTCCTGGTCGAGCGCGAGGACGAGGACGACGACGAGGGCGGTCTCGACGACGGCGACGTCCAGCTCTGACGCCGCCCGGGGCCCGCGCCGGCACCGCCGGACCCGCGTACACACTGGGCACGAAGCCCGTACGCAGCCTGTACGCAGGCCGTCCACCCTGTGCACACGCTGCGTATACAGCCCGTACGCGTCCTACGCGTCCCATCACACATGCATTCGCGCCACCCCGGGCGGGGCCCGTGCCACTCCTTCGCAGCAGGCCGCTCGGAATGCGAGCGTGGGCGTCGGCGCTGTCGGGTAGGCACCCGCCCCGGGCAGGTACGACGTCCGCTCACGGGTAGATTCGGTGCGGCGGAACGGCCCTGCCGCCCGCCGCGACCAGGCCCGGGGCGGCACCCCGGGCAGACGGGGACCGACAACCGGACACCTGGCCCCGTGCCAGAAGCGGGGCCCAAGACCGCAGGACCGAGACCGAGGACGGGAGTGATACGCGTGGACCACCTCGCACTGCGGGGCCTGCGGGCCCGCGGGAATCACGGCGTCCTCGAACGGGAACGGGAAGAGGGCCAGATCTTCGTCGTGGACATCGAGCTCGGCCTGGACACCCGGCCGGCCGCGGAGGGCGACGACCTCACCAAGACCGTCCACTACGGGGTGCTCGCCG
The DNA here is from genome assembly GCF_012726265.1 of Streptomyces sp. HNM0575. Taxonomy (GTDB): domain Bacteria; phylum Actinomycetota; class Actinomycetes; order Streptomycetales; family Streptomycetaceae; genus Streptomyces. Next base: position 62,024 of record NZ_JAASAG010000010.1, read on the forward strand.
AGGAGATCGTCAAGATCGTCGAGGGAGAGCCCGTCGACCTGATCGAGACCCTCGCCGAGCGCATCGCCGACGCCTGCCTCGCCCATACGCGCGTACAGGTGACCGAGGTGACCGTGCACAAGCCGGACGCCCCGATCACCGTCCCCTTCGACGACGTGACCATCTCAATCAAGCGGAGCCGCGCATGACGCCGAACAGTGACCCGACCGTACAGCCGGTGCCCGCCTCCGTCGTGCGCCAGGTCGATGCGGCAGACACCACCCTCCACAACCCCCAGCAGGCCGTGATCGCTCTCGGCAGCAACGTCGGAAACCGCCTGGAGCGACTCCAGAGCGCCGTCGACGCGCTCGCCGACACCCCGGGCATGAAGGTCCTCGCGGTCTCGCCCGTCTACGAGACGGAGCCGTGGGGCGTCGACCCGGCCAGCCAGGGCTCGTACTTCAACGCCGTCGTGCTCGTGCGTACGACCCTGCCGCCCGGCTCGCTCCTGGAACGCGGACATGCCATCGAGGAAGCCCTCGAAAGAGTCCGGGACGAGCGCTGGGGACCGCGCACCATCGACGTCGACATCGTCGCCTACCAGGACGTCGTCTCGGACGATCCGCTGCTGACGCTGCCTCATCCGCGCGCGCACGAGCGGGCCTTCGTGCTCGTACCGTGGCACGACGTCGACCCGACCGCGGAAGTGCCCGGTCACGGCGCGGTGGCGGAGCTCCTGGCCGCGCTGGGACGCGAAGGCGTCGCAGCCCGTACGGACCTGGAACTCAGCCTGCCCGAGTAGTCGTTGGGAACCCCGTGAAGGAACTGCGTATCCCCGTCCTGGCGGGTGTCTTCGTCGTCGCCGGGGTGCTGGCCTGGGCGGTCGCCCGGCTCTGGAACTCGCTCGGCACGCTGCCCGCCGTGCCGGTGGCCGCTCCGGTCGTGCTGGCGATCATCGCGACCGTGCTGCTGGCCACCGCCCTGTCGTTGCGCTCCCGCCTCAAGGCACAGCGCGAGCGCGAACCTGGCGCGAAGGGTGTGGATCCGATGATGGCGGCGCGCGCCGTCCTCTTCGGACACGCCAGCGCCCTGGTGGCCTCGCTGGTGTCGGGGATCTACGGCGGCGTCGGTGTGGCCCTGCTGATGGATCCGTCCGAGGCGCCGGCCCGTCAGGACCAGGCGATCTACGCGGGCCTGTCCGTCGCGGCCGGAATCGCGGTGGTGGCCACGGCGCTCTTCCTTCAGCGCGTCTGCCGGCTCCCGGAGGACGACGACGATCATCCGGCGGCGTCGCCCACGACCTGAGCCCTGCCTGACCGCGGACGCGCCTGACCATGGGCCCGGCTGAACCGCCCGTCGGTGCGCGCGACTTCAGCGCAGTATCAGGCTCATCGCCTCGGAACGCGTCGCCGCGTCCCGCAGCTGTCCGCGCACCGCGGAAGTGAGCGTCTTCGCCCCCGGCTTGCGTATGCCGCGCATCGACATGCACATGTGCTCGCACTCCACCACGACGATCACGCCGCGCGGCTCCAGTATCCGCATCAGCGCCTCGGCGATCTGCGTCGTCAGCCGCTCCTGGACCTGCGGCCGCCGTGCGTAGACGTCCACGAGACGCGCAAGCTTCGACAGCCCGGTGATCTTGCCGTCGGCGGACGGGATGTACCCGACGTGCGCGACGCCGTGGAACGGCACCAGATGGTGCTCACACGTGCTGAACACCTCGATGTCCTTCACCAGGACCATCTCGTCGTGCCCGAGGTCGAAGGTCGTCGTCAGCACGTCCTCGGGACGCTGGTGCAGCCCGGCGAACATCTCCTTGTACGCACGCATCACCCGCGATGGGGTCTCCAGCAGGCCCTCGCGGTCCGGGTCCTCGCCGACCGCGATCAGCAGTTCGCGTACGGCGTTCTCCGCCCGCTTCTCATCGAAGCCGGGGGGCGGGAGGTCGCGCTCTCCACCGAGCGTCACCGGGTCGGTCATCTCTTGCCTCGTTCCTGTACCTGCACGCAGCCCTACACCTGCACATACAACCGGCCGCGCCCCTCAGGTCTGTCAACCCGGGGGGCGCGGCTCGAATTCCACGGCCCGCTGTGGGCCGTCGCACAGGGACTGCTTCTAGTTCTCCGTCGGATCGACCGGCTCGACGATCGCCTCCGACTCGTGCGGGCCGATCTCCTTGCCGCCGCCCTTCTCCAGGGTCGGCGCCGAGCCGTTCCCGTTGCTCAGAGCGGGCGACGAGACCGGGGGACGCGTCGAGGGCGTACGCCGGGACGAGCCCGTCCAGGCCGGCCGGGTCGGACGCTTGACGACCGGGGCGAAGATCTCGGCGATCTCCTCCTTGCCCAGCGTCTCCTTCTCCAGCAGCGCGAGAACCAGGTTGTCGAGGACGTCGCGGTTCTCCACCAGGATCTCCCAGGCTTCGTTGTGCGCCGTCTCGATGAGGCTCTTGACCTCCTCGTCCACCAGCCCGGCGACCTCCTCGGAGTAGTCGCGCTGGTGGCTCATCTCCTTGCCCAGGAAGGGCTCGGACTGGTCGGAGCCGAACTTGATCGCACCCAGCCGCTCGGTCATGCCGTACTGCGTGACCATGGCACGGGCCGTCGCCGTCGCCTTCTCGATGTCGTTCGCCGCACCCGTCGTCGGGTCGTGGAAGACCAGTTCCTCGGCCGCGCGCCCGCCCAGCATGTACGCGAGCTGGTCGAGCATCTCGTTGCGCGTGGTCGAGTACTTGTCCTCGTCCGGCAGGACCATCGTGTAACCGAGGGCACGGCCTCTGGAGAGAATCGTGATCTTGTGCACGGGGTCGGAGTTGGGCGAAGCCGCCGCGACCAGGGCGTGCCCGCCCTCGTGGTACGCGGTGATCTTCTTCTCCTTGTCGCTCATGATTCTGGTCCGCTTCTGCGGACCGGCGACGACTCTGTCGATCGCCTCGTCCAGATACCGGTTGTCGATCAGCTTCTGGTCGCCGCGGGCCGTCAGCAGCGCCGCCTCGTTCAGCACGTTGCTGAGGTCGGCGCCGGTGAATCCCGGAGTACGGCGGGCCACGGCGCCCAGGTCCACGTCGGGCGCCATCGGCTTGCCCTTCTGGTGGACCTTGAGGATCTCGTGCCGGCCCTGCATGTCCGGACGGTCGACGGCGATCTGCCGGTCGAAACGGCCGGGACGCAGCAGCGCCGGGTCGAGGATGTCGGGCCGGTTCGTGGCGGCGATGAGGATGACGCCGCCCTTGACGTCGAATCCGTCCATCTCGACGAGCAGCTGGTTCAGAGTCTGCTCGCGCTCGTCGTGACCGCCGCCCATGCCGGCGCCGCGGTGACGGCCGACGGCGTCGATCTCATCGACGAAGACGATCGCCGGGGCGTTCGCCTTGGCCTGCTCGAAGAGGTCGCGGACCCGGGAGGCACCGACACCGACGAACATCTCCACGAAGTCGGAGCCGGAGATGGAGTAGAAGGGCACGCCCGCCTCGCCGGCGACCGCGCGGGCCAGCAGCGTCTTGCCCGTACCGGGCGGCCCGTACAGCAGCACGCCCTTCGGGATCTTGGCCCCGACCGCCTGGAACTTGGCCGGCTCCTGGAGGAACTCCTTGATCTCCTGGAGCTCCTCGCAGGCCTCGTCCGAGCCCGCGACGTCGGAGAACGTCGTCTTGGGGGTGTCCTTGGTGATCAGCTTGGCCTTCGACTTCCCGAAGTTCATCACCCGGGAGCCGCCGCCCTGCATCTGGTTCATCAAGAACAGGAAGACCACGATGATGAGCACGAACGGCAGGAACGACAGCAGCATCCCGACGAACGGGTTCTGCTGCTGCGGGGCCACCGTGTAGCCCTTGGTGATCTCGTTCTGCTCGTACTTGCTCTGGAGCTTCTTGGCGAGGTCGACACCCTGGGAGTCGATGTAGCTCGCCTTGATCTTGTCGCTGTCCTCGACCTTGGTGCCGTCCTTGAGCTCGAGCTTCACGATCTGCTCATCGCCAGTCGTGAGCTCGGCGGACTTCACCTTGTCCTGGTCGATCGCCTGGACGACCTGTCCCGTGTCCACCGTCTTGTAGCCGCCGGACGAGCCGACGACCTGCATCAACACGACCACGGCGAGGACGGCCAGCACGATCCACATGACCGGCCCGCGGAAGTATCGCTTCACGTCCATCCATACGGAGCGCGTGCGCCCCGTCCCTCCTGCCACAGTGAGTTGAAAAGGCTGACCTTCGGACGGTACCCCAGCATTGTCTCAGGGTGCCGCCGAGGACGGTCAAACAGAACCGTCTCGGCTCCTCCAACGGAGCGCGGCCCCGCAAGGTTCCCGCTGGCCGCGAGGGCTCAGCCGCCGTAGACGTGTGCGGCCAGCGTCCCTACGAACGGAAGGTTCCGGTACTTCTCCGCATAGTCGAGCCCGTACCCGACGACGAACTCGTTGGGGATGTCGAAGCCGGCCCACTTAACGTCGATCGCCACCTTGGCGGCGTCCGGCTTGCGCAGCAGCGTGCAGACGTTGAGCGAAGCGGGCTCGCGCGACCCGAGGTTGGAGAGCAGCCACGACAGCGTCAGACCGGAGTCGATGATGTCCTCGACGATCAGGACGTGCCTGCCCTTGATGTCGGTGTCGAGGTCCTTGAGGATGCGGACCACCCCGGAGGACTGGGTGCCGGCGCCGTAGGAGGAGACCGCCATCCAGTCCATGGTGACCGGGGTCGACACGGCTCGGGCCAGATCCGCCATCACCATGACGGCGCCCTTGAGCACGCCGACGAGCAGCACTTCCCTGCCCTCGTACTCCTCGTCGATCCTCGCGGCCAGCTCGGCCAGCTTCGCGTCGATCTCTTCCTTGGTGATGAGCACCGACTTCAGGTCGGTGCCCATGTCCTTCTCGTCCACCCGCGCCGCTCTCGGTCGAGGTCCCCGGCCCACGCTGCCGCCGGCCGGCGACCGTCCCGTCGGAGACGGTCAGCCGGTCGGTGTCGACGGGGTCTGTGAGCCATGCCGGATGACCAGTCTGCCACCCTGCCTCGCGGCCTCCACACGCCCGGGCAGATTGATGGCGCGCTGGCCGCGCCAGGCCGTGATCAGCCGGTCGACTTCCTCGAGGTGACGGGCGAAGAGCGATCCCGACGGGGCGCCCGCGGCGACGGCGGCGCGGCGCAGCACACGGCGGCGAACAGCGGACGGGAGCGCATAGAGCCGGGCGGCGTCGAGCTCCACCCCGTCCCAGCCGTCGGTGCCGGGCTGGTCCGTCCGTACGGACCTCTCGGCCTGGAGGGTCCAGGCGTCGAGCGCGTCGGCGTCGTCGCGGGAGAGACGTGCGGTGCGGGCGAGCGCCTCGATGACGCCCTTGCCCAATGCCTTCTCCAGCATCGGCAGGGCCTCGTGACGCACGCGGGAGCGGGTGTATGCCGGGTCGTCGTTGTGCGGGTCGTCCCAGACGGGCAGCGACTGTGCGAGGCAGGCCTTGCGGGTGGTCTGCCGGTCGACGGCGAGGAACGGGCGGCGATAGCGCCCCTCCGGTCCTGTGACTTCGGCCATGCCGGACAGCGAGCGCGTACCGGAACCGCGGGCCAGTCCGAGCAGCACCGTCTCGGCCTGGTCGTCGCGGGTGTGTCCGAGCAGCACGGCCTTCGCGCCGCAGCGGTCGGCCATGTCGTCGAGAGCTGCGTACCGCGCTGTGCGCGCGGCGGCTTCGGGGCCGGTGTTCGTACGGCCGATGGTGATGGCGATCGATTCGACGGGACGGAGACCGAGGGAGGTGAGCCGCCCGGCGACCTCCTGGGCGCGGTCGTCCGATCCGGGCTGAAGCCCGTGGTCAATCGTCACGCCTCCCGCGCGGAGGCCGAGCCGGGGGGCTTCGAAGGCGAGAGCGGAGGCGAGCGCCATGGAGTCGGCGCCGCCGGAACAGGCCACGAGGACGAGCGGGGGCTCGCCTGGGCCGGGGCTGCGGGTGTCGCCGGCTGAGTCACTGACGACTGCTTGTTCACTGAGGACGTCGTGAAGAGCGCGGCGAACCGCCAGACGTATTGCAGCGACCGCGGGGTGGGGACCCATGTCCGAACCACTTCCTCGAAGGAGTTGTCACGCTGAGTGTGTCGATGGTGACAGAGACGGGGGTGTTCCCAGAGCATCGCACGCGGGCCGGCCATTCTCGGTCCCTCGGACGAGTGATTGCCAGGGCTTCCCGTGGTACGTGCCCTATGCGGAGAGTAGCGGCCAGGCAGGTCCGCGGCCGGGTCCTCGCCGGTCGCGGCACGCGTTCGCGGCTGCTGCGAGCGGCCGAGCCGGCGGGCCCGCGGCCGTCGGACGTGCGGCTCAGGAGCGCATGCGCGCGATCCAGTCGGAAGGGCTGTTGATCTCGGACTTCGTGGGGAGCGTGTTGGGCGAGGTCCAGACGCGGTTGAAGCCGTCCATGCCCAGCTCCTCAACGACGGCCCGTACGAAGCGCTCGCCGTCGCGGTACTGGCGCAGCTTCGCGTCGAGGCCGAGCAGCTTGCGCAGCGCCTGGTCCAGGCGTCCGGCGCCGGTGGCGCGGCGCTTCTGGAACTTCTCGCGGATCTCCGTGACGCTCGGCACGACCTCCGGGCCGACGCCGTCCATCACGTAGTCGGCGTGGCCCTCCAGCAGGGACATCACCGCGGTGAGGCGGCCGAGGATCTCGCGCTGCGTGGGGGTCTGCACGAGTTCGACGAGGCCGGCGGTCCTCCCCGCCTCCGTCTTCTCCCCGGTGCCGGCGGCCTGGCCGCGGGCACCGGACAGCGACTGCGCCGCCTCGCGGAGGCGTTCCAGCAGCGTGGACGGGTCCATGTCGGTCTCGCCGAGGAAGGACTGGATCTCGCCCTGGATGTGGTCGCGGAGCCAGGGGACGGCGGCGAACTGGGTGCGGTGGGTCTCCTCATGCAGGCAGACCCAGAGCCTGAAGTCGTGGGGATCGACGTCGAGTTCGCGCTCGACGTGCACGATGTTCGGCGCCACGAGCAGCAGGCGGCCGCTGCCGTCGGGACCGCCGGGCAGGTCGCGGGTCGCCGGCGCGAAGGTCTCGTACTGGCCGAGCACCCGGGAGGCGAGGAAGGACAGCAGCATGCCGACCTCGACGCCCGTCACCTTGCCGCCGACCGCGCCCAGCACGGCGCCGCCCGGGGTGCTGCTGCGGCGTTCCTGCACCTTCTCCAGCAGCGGGGAGAGCAACTCACGGAAGCCGGCGACGTTGGCGCGGACCCAGCCGGGGCGATCGACCACGAGGACCGGAGTGTCCGTCTCCGCCGGGCGGTCGGGCCGCATGCGCGTGAAGCCGCGGACGTGCTCCTCGGAGGAGACCGCGTGGCGACGCAGCTCCGAGACGGCTTCGCGCGCTCCCTCGCGGCTCACTTCGGGGCCCGGCCGTACGAGCCGGGTCGCGGTCGCGACCGCGAGATTCCAGTCGACCATCTCCACACCACCGAGGCTCGTCATGACTTCACGGTACGTGGCACCGGCGCCCTGCGGGAGGCTGCACCCGGAGCCGCAGGTGGGGCGGGGTCCCGGGCCCCCGGAGCGGACCTGGGCGGATGCCCCGCCGGGGCGGGGCGTCAGCCCTCGGACGGCGAGTCGCGGCAGCCGCAGTTGGCGAGGGCGGCGGCCAGGCTGTCCAGGGAGCCCTGGGCGGCCTTGCCGTCGGAGGCGCCGGAGCTCATGAAGGCGAAGGCGAGCATCCGCCCGTCGGCGTCGACGACGGTGCCGGCGAGGGTGTTCACGCCGGTGAGGGTCCCGGTCTTGGCGCGTACGAGACCGGCGCCCTGCTTGGCCTTGTCGCTGCCGTACCTGCTGCCGAGGGTGCCGGTGAAGTGGGCCACCGGCATGCCCGTCAGCACGGGACGCAGCCCGTCGTGGTCGGGGTCGGCGGCGTGCACCAGGACACCGGTGAGCAGCGCCGGGGAGACCTTGTCGCGGCGGTCCAGGCCGCTGCCGTCGGCGAGACGGGCGCCCTTCACGGGGACGCCGAGCTTGTCGAGGCGGTGGCGTACGGCCTTGCCGGCGCCCTTGAAGCTCGCGGGCTCGCCGGCGGCGACCGCGGTCTGGCGCGCCAGGGCCTCGGCGATGTCGTTGTCGCTGTAGGTCAGCATGCGCTCGACCAGCGCGGAGAGCGGGGCCGAGCGGTGCACCGCCAGCTGCGTGACCTTGCCGGGCGCCTTCGTCTCCTCCGGGTCTCCGTCGACGTCGACGCCGTGCTTGCCGAGGGCGTCCGCGAAGGTTTCGGCGGCGTCCTTCGCCGGGTCGGTGGAGCGGGGGGCCGGGCCGTGGGCCGGGCCCCCGCCGCCGGAGCCCGAGGGGTTCTCGAGACGGGCCTCGTCGACCATCAGGGGGCTGACGGGGGCGAGGTTGTCGTTGGTGCCGATGGAGTGCCGGACGGGGCCGCTGTAGCGGGAGGTGTCGTAACGGACCGAGATCTTGCGCTTGTCGGCCCCATCTCTGCCGGCGCCGCTGCCGGAGCCGTGGTGCCCGCGCAGTTCGCGGGCGGTGTCGCGCGCGAGGCCGTCGAGCGCGCCGCGGCTCAGGGTCGGGTCGCCGCCTCCCACGAGCACGACCTCGTCGGAGGACTTGCCGGTGCCCCGTACCGCCCGCGTCTCGATGCGGTGGTCGGGGCCGACGGCGGAGAGCGCCGCGGCGGCGGTGGCCAGCTTGACGGTCGAGGCGGGGGTGGCGGCCGTGTGCGGCTTCGCCGCGTACAGCTTCCGTCCCGTGGCCGCGTCGACGACGGAGACGGCGCGCAGCCGGCCCAAGTCGCCGTCTTTCAGGAGCGGTTCGAGGACGTCGGCGAGCGCGTCCCGGCTGGGCGGCGGCACGCCCGCCGCGCCAGGGGCGTGTGAGGGCCCGGCGTCCCGGCCGCCGCCGGCGGTGTCGCCGCGTACCGCGTCCATGTCGAGGGCGGCGAGCACATCGGGTGCTCCCGGTGCGCCGGGCCCGGTGTGGTTCCCGCCACTTCGCCCGTCGCGGGCGGCGGCCCGGTAACGCTCAGCCGTACGCTGGCCCGAGTCCCACGGTCCGCTCGTGGCCACCGCCGTGACGGCGACCACCAGTCCGAGCGCGGCGGCGCCGGCCGTCACTCGTACGGTCTGCCGCTGCTGCGGAGTCGCGGTCCGCCAGTGCTGCCGGATCCGCCGCCCTTCACTACGGGCGCGGTCGCGGACCATCCGGTATGCCCGGATCGCGGTGTCACGCACCTCCGAGGCGGTGTCACGCACCTCGATCAGCCCCTTTCGCGCCCGTGTACGTGCGTAGGGGACACTTAATCACCAGATACATGTGCTGATCATTGAGGAGCCTTCCTTGGAGTTCGACGTCGTCATCGAGATCCCGAAGGGTTCGCGGAACAAGTACGAGGTGGACCACGAGACCGGCCGCATCCGTCTGGACCGGCACCTGTTCACCTCGACCGTGTACCCCGCCGACTACGGCTTCGTCGACCACACCCTCGGCGAGGACGGCGACCCGCTGGACGCGCTCGTGCTGCTCGATGAACCCACCTTTCCCGGATGCATCATCAAGTCCCGCGCCATCGGCATGTTCCGGATGACGGACGAGGCCGGGGGCGACGACAAGCTGCTGTGCGTGCCGGCGTCCGATCCGCGCATGGAGCATCTGCGGGACATCCACCACGTCAGCGAGTTCGACCGGCTGGAGATCCAGCACTTCTTCGAGGTCTACAAGGACCTGGAGCCCGGCAAGTCCGTCGAGGGGGCGAACTGGGTCGGACGTGCCGAGGCCGAGGCCGAGGTCGAGGCGTCGATCAAGCGGCTTGAGGCGCACGGCGACCACTGAAGCACCGAATCCGGCCGCCGGCGAGCGGGAGCGTACGAACGGTGCAAGCGCGAAGGGTGCGCCCCGGTGAGGGGCGCACCCTTCGTGTGTCCGGGGTCGGTCCGGGCTGCTTCAAGATCCCGCGCCCCCAACTGCGCGGGCCCGCCCGGGAGTCCGTGCGGCCGGCGTCGTGGCCGGTGCGGCTAGAAGCCGCGGGTGCGCTTGGCCGCGCGGCGGCCCGGCAGCGGCGTCTCGACTCCGGGGCTCTTGATGAACAGCCGTGCCAACTCGCCGCCGAGGTTGACGCCGATGGCGATGGCCAGCGCGAGGGCCGCGGCCCTGGAGAGGCTGAGGATGCCCTCGTCGATGTGGCCCTGCGCGATGTTGAGCAGTCCGAAGTACGTGGCGCTACCGGGCAGCAGCGGTCCGATGGCCGCGGTGATGTACGGCAGTGACGAAGCGAACTGGTAGCGGGACATCAACTGCCCGAAGAGGCCCACCAGTCCGGCCGCGGCGACGGTCGCGGGCACGGTGTCCACGTTGACCGGATCGTTCGTCAGGGCGCCGTAGATCAGCCAGGCCACCCCGCCGTTGAGGGTGGCCAGCAGCACGGTGTGACGTTCCTGCTGGAGCAGCAGGCAGAAGGCGAGCGCCAGCAGCATCGCCGCGAAGAGCTGGGTCACGGGGCGCGGGTCGCCTTGTGTGCTCTCCGGGGTCAGCTCCGCGCCCAGTTTGGAACCCACGTACAGCATCACGAGCACGCCGCCGACGATGCCGACGACGAGGTAGACGACCTCCAGCAGGCGGGCGGCGGCGGTGATGTAGAAGCCGGTCAGCCCGTCGTGCACGGCCGCGACCAGCGCCCGTCCCGGGATCAGCGCGAAGAGGCCACCGGTGATGACGGCGGCGGCCTTGAGCTTCGTGTCGTTCGACGAGCCCACGACGGCCACCACGACGCCCATCGCGGCGGGCGGCACGGCGGCCACGGCGAACTGGTAGAACTCCGGCAGCCCGCGCCCCGCGCACAGCCACGCGAGCCGGTCGCCGAGCATCGCCCCGATCGCCGCCAGCAGGAAGACGAGCCCGTCGCCGCCGACGAGCAGCGAGGCGGCGCCGGAGAGGGTGCCGCTGGCGAGCGTCAGGGCGTTCTTGGAGTACGGGTGGCGGTTGCGGCGTATGGCGGCGAGACGCCGGTAGGACTCCTCCAGCGTGATGTCGCCCTTGGTGATGTCGTCGACGAGCCGGAAGACGGCTGCGAGACGCGTGTAGTCCGTGCCGCGGCGGCGCACGGTGCGGCCGACCGTCACCGGGTCGTCGACGAGCGACGGCTGGTGGGTGATGGAGATCAGCGTGAACGTGACGGTGGGCTCGCAGCGGTCCAGCCCGAACGCGTGGGCCACGCCGAACATCGCCGCCTCGACGTCCTCGGCGCCCTCGCCGCCCGCGAGCAGCAGCTCGCCGATGCGGAGCGTGAGGTCCAGCACGCGGGGCACGGCCGGGCCGGACTCGACGTCCTCGGAGCGGCTCGACCGCTCCGGGGCCGGACGCTCCGCGAGCGGCATGCGGATCATCGTCCGCATCCGGTCCTGCCAGGGCACGCCCGGCTTGACCAGCGAGACCCTCGGGATGCCCTCGGGCGGTGTGAACGCGCTGCCGAAATCCGTCGGCGGCGACGTCAACAACCCTTCCGGTACGGCGAATTCGGAGGTGGGCTGATCGTCGTCGGGTATGGGCGGCAGCGGCATGCCCGCGGGCGGTGTGAACGCGCTGCGGACCTCGTCGGCCAGGTGCTGCCGCACCTCCTCGGAGGAATCCCCGTTCTCGGCCGACCGGCCGTTCCGCTTCGGCTCCCCGACCACTTCGTGCCCGCTCCCTCACACTTGCGTCCGCGGCCTCGGCCCGCTTACGCCCGATGGACCGAAGCATAAGGTCGCTCCCGTACAGGGGTCCCGGTCAGGGTGCCCGTACGAGCCCGTCCGACACGCCTGCGACGGTACGGGCGGAGACGGACGGAGGCGAACGCCGGTGGGGGCAGGAGGGGGCACGGGTGGGAACGACGCGTGCACCGGCCGGAGTTGACGGACGGGCTCACTTCCCGGCGTACGGGTTCTGCGCGCCGGGCGGCAGCACGTCCACCCCGCGCTCGCCTTCGCCCGCCATCACGAACGCACCGTCCTCCAGCCGTTCCACCAGGCCCCGCGCCCACTGGGCGCCGCTGTCCGCGTTGTGCACCCAGAGCTTCATGATCTCGCCGATGTGGCCCCACTCCTCGGGGGTGGACTCGTCGGGCGTCCAGTGCCGGGTGACCTCCCGGCGCCACTCCTCCAGGGCCGCGATGCGCTTCTTCAGCAGCGCGATCGCCTCCTCGCGCGGCAGGTCGACGAGGAAGCCGACGCCCGAGGTGAGCATGTCCTGCTTCTCGTCGATCGCCGTGAGCGCGTGCCGCAGCAGGCTCATGAACTCGATCTCGCCGGCGTCCGTCAGCTCGTACTGCGTGCGGGGCGGTCCGCCCGCCGTGCTCGGCGCGGTCTCGTACGGGCGGAGCAGGCCCTGCTTGGCCAGCTGCTTGAGGGCGTGGTAGATCGAGCCGGGCTTGGCGTTGGACCACTCGTGGGCGCCCCAGAACTCCAGGTCGTTGCGGACCATGTAGCCGTGTGCCCGTCCGTGCTGGCGCACCGCTCCCAGCACCAGCAGCCGGATCGCCGACATCGTCTCCCTCTCGCCCTCCGGCACGCACACGCCGCGTGCCTCGCGGGGCGTGCCTCGCGCCGTGCGCCGTACGGCTCGGGCGTCGCGCCGGGCGCGCCCGCGCCGCCGCCAGCCTAGACGGGCGGTACGCGGGCTTCGCCGCAGGCGTCGGGGAGACGGAACCCCCGGCTACTTCAGGGGCTCGCTGCCGAAGGCGGCCCAGTCCGGCTCCGGCATCGCACCCGTCTCGAAGACGAGGTCGAAGGCGCCCTTGCCGTCGATGCTCTCCCGGATGACGTCGGCGTGGCCCGCGTGCCGGGCGGTCTCCTCGATGAGATGCAGGAGCCCGTACTGCCAGGAGCGCTTGCCGCCCTCGTCCCACGGGACCTTCGGGGAGTCGAACGTCTCGTCCAGGGAGCCGATGGCGAGCACGGCCGCGTCGGTCTCCCGCGCGGCCCGGCTGTACAGGTCGAGCAGCGACTCGACCGTCTCGTCCTCGTGCGGCGTGAAGCTGTCCTGCCACTGGGCGGCCTCCGCCGCGAAGTCGTAATCCGCGCCGTCCGCCTGGAACTTGCGGAGCCAGCCGCGCTCCCCGTACGCCACGTGCTTGAGCACCCCGGCGAGCGAGAGCGCACTGGCGGAGGGGACGCTGCGCGCCTGCTCCTCGGTCAGGCCGTGCAGCGCCCGCCGGATCCCGCCGCGCTGGGCTTCGAGATATGCGAGGAGTGCACCGCGCTCGTCTCCGGGGGCCTCGGGCTTCACGACTACGGGCATGGTCGTCACCTTCCGTCAGGAGCCGCCCGGTCCGGCGTCTCTCGGTGTGACCACCACGCTATGAAGGCTTGCGGTCAGGCCGTGTCCTCAAGCGTTTCCGGGTGTCCCGGGTCCCGGTCGCACCATGCGCGGAGCCCGCGTTGAGGGATCGTGCGCGGAGCCCGCGTTGAGGGACCCCGCTCAGGCCGCGTTCAGAAGGGGAAACCGCTGCGGTCGTGCTGGATGGAGATCCACTTCGTGGTGGTGAACGCGTCCACCATCTGCTCGCCGTTGAGCCTGCCCAGGCCGGAGTTCTTCTCGCCGCCGAACGGGACGATGGGCTCGTCGGCCACCGTCGTGTCGTTGATGTGCACCATGCCGGTGTCGATCCGGTGGGCCACGCGCAGGCCCCGGTCGATGTTGCCGGTGTGCACGGCGCCGCCCAATCCGTACGGGGTGTCGTTGGCGACCCGCACGGCCTCGTCCTCGCCGTCCACCGGGATGACGAGGGCGACGGGCCCGAGGATCTCCTCGCGCAGCGCCGGCGATCCGTCGGGCAGGTCCGTGAGCACGCTGGGCGAGACGAGGTTGCCCTGCTTGGTGCCGCGTACGAGAGCGGTCGCGCCCTCCGCGATGGCGCGCTCCACGAGGGAGTTGACCTTGTCGGCCTGCACGGCGTTGATGAGCGGGCCGATCTGGGTGTCCGGGTCGCGAGGGTCGCCGACCTTCAGACTCTCTACCTTCGCGGTGAACTTCTCGTTGAACGCCTTGCAGATGTCCTGGTCGACGATGATGCGGTTCGCCGACATGCACACCTGGCCCTGGTGCACGAAGCGGCTGAAGACGGCGGCGTCCACCGCGTAGTCGAGGTCGGCGTCGTCGAGGACGAGCAGTGCGCTGTTGCCGCCCATCTCCAGGACCGCCCGCTTGAAGTGCGAGGCGGCGACGGTCGCCACCTGGCGGCCGACCGGCTCCGAACCGGTGAAGGCGATGACCTTCGGCACCGGGTGCGAGATGAAGGTGTCGCCGATCTCGGCGGTGTCGCTGATCACGATGTTCAGCAGGCCGGGGGGCAGGCCCGCGTCCTCAAGGATCTTGGCGACCAGCGAACCGCCGCACACCGGCGAGTTCTGGTGCGGCTTGAGTACGACGGCGTTGCCCAGCGCGAGGGCCGGCGTGATCGTCTTCATCGAGAGCAGCAGCGGGAAGTGGTACGGCGTGACGACTCCGACGACCCCCACGGGGACGCGGTGCACGCGGTTCTCCTTGCCGTCGACGGGCGACGGCACGATCCGGCCCTCAGCACGCAGCGCCAAGTGGACTGTCTCGCGCAGGAATTCCTTGGTCTGGTGGATCTCGATGTCCGCCTTGAGGCGCGTGCCGCCGACCTCGGCGATGAGCGCCTCGCTGATCTCCTGCTCGTTGTCCTCGATGATGCGGATCGCACGCTCGAAGACCTGCCGTCTCGTGTACGGGTTGGTCTTCGCCCACTCGCGCTGGTGCCTCTCGGCCGCGCGGTAGGCGTGGTCGACCTCCTCGGCCGTTGCGACCGTGATGGAGGCGAGCTTCTCGTCGTTGTACGGATCGAAGTCGATGACGTCCCAGGAGCCGCTGCCCTGGCACCACTGGCCGTCTATGTACTGAAGCGCCAGGTCCGTGAAGTAGGACATGTCATTCCTTCGTGGGGCAGGAACAAGCTGAGCGATGCCGCCTGGGGCCGCAGCACAGCACAACTCCGTACTGATAACTGGTCATCGTACTTGCAATTCAGTCGAGTTGGCGGATTGCCAGCAGATGGTCGCGCGTACGCGACGGGGAGAGGCTGTCCTTCACCAATCGGCTCAACACCTGGTCATAGTGAGCGACTTCGTCTTTCTTGTCCAGGTAAAGAGCACTGGTCAGCTGCTCCAGATAAACCACGTCGTTGAGATCTGACTCCGGGAAACGCAGCAGCGTGAAGGCGCCACTCTCGGCCGGATGCCCGCCCAGCTCGAACGGGACCACCTGGACGGTGATGTTCGGGGCCTCCGACACGTCGGCGAGATGACGCAGCTGAGCGTCCATGATCGCGTGGGAGCCGAACGGCCGGCGCAGCGCCGCCTCGTCGAGGATGCAGAGGAAGTTCGGGGCGTTCTCACCGAGGAGCAGCTTCTGCCGCTCGACCCGGAGGGCCACGCGCCGCTCGACCTCGTCCTGCGGGATGTGGCTCTGGTGGCCCGCGGTGACCACTGCCTGCGCATACTCCGCCGTCTGCAACAGCCCGTGCACGAACTGCACTTCGTAGGTGTTGATGTGCGAGGCGGAGCCCTCGAGGCCGACGTACGTCTGGAACCAGCCGGGCAGCACATCGCTGTAGCTGTGCCACCACCCGGCTATGCTCGAATCTCTGGCGAGCCCGAGCAGCGGCTCGCGCTCGGTGTCGTCGACCACTCCGTAGAGCGTCAGCAGGTCGGCCACATCGCGGGCCTTGAAGCTCACACGGCCCAACTCCATTCTGCTGATCTTGGATTCGGACGCCCTGATCGAATAACCGGCGGCCTCGCGGGTGACGCCGCACGCCTCACGGAGGCGGCGGAGCTGAGACCCGAGCAGAATGCGCCGCACCATCGACCCACTTGAGCCACTCGCCCCGATTGCGCCGCCGCTCGCACCCATTGCCGGTTGTGTCTCCATTTCGAGAAACCCTTCACCCTGCTCTGAAGGAAGTGTGCCATCAATGCGCTTCGTTGCGTGCCCGTGTGATTACACACGATCGAAAGTCTCTCGTGCACGTGCATCTGCCCTTGCATCTGCCGAGAGCATTGGGAACCATGGGGATCGCACAAGTGCGCTGCATGCCAGCCCAGTTGTGGCACACGGGGAACGGCGTACGAGGAACAGCGAGACCCATCGGGACAGCAAGCCGACCGGATCCACACAGGATCATCACTGCCGCGAACGCCAGGAGTGGCTCGTCATGGGGACCGAAGGATCGACCGTGCTGGAGCCCTTGTGGCGCGGGCTCCCGCACCTCGACCACTCGACCGTCTCCGGGTCCGCCACGTGTGCGCTGCCCGCGCGCTTCGACGCGGTCAGGGGTGCACGGGACTTCACCCGTGAGACTCTTCAACGCTGGCGGCTGGAGGGCGAGTTCGACACGGTCGCGCTGGTCGTCTCCGAGCTGGTGACCAACGCGCTGCGCCACGGGGTGCCGGGTCATGGGGCCCCGGCCAACGGGGCGTCGGGAAGCGGGGTGCCGGGTCACGGGGTACCGGGTCATGGGATGGAGCCGGTACCCCCGGTCCGGCTGGACCTGATGTGCTGGGCGGCACGGCTGGTGTGCGCCGTGCGCGACCCGAGCGGTGCGCCGCCGCGGACCATCGACAACTGCACCGAGTACACGGACTTCACGGCCGAGTCGGGCCGCGGCCTGTGCCTCGTCGAGTCCTTCAGCGACGGCTGGGGCTGGCATCCGCTGACGGGCATGATGCGAGGGAAGGTCGTCTGGGCGCTCTTCCGGCTCACGCCGGTGCGGTCCGTGCAGCCGGGCCCGGACAGATAGCGCGGCGCCGGGCGCAGGTCCGGACGACGTGCGCGGCGTACGGGCGGGACGTGGGGTCCCGTACCGGACGGCGGCTCAAGTCCCGTACCTGCTGGGTGATTTCGGGTGACCGTGGGGTTACGGCGTCGCTGACTCCGTGGGTACGGACGGCTGACGCGCGGTGGATTCGCATGCGTTCGGCTCAACCTCGGCGGCGGGACGTGCGTCTTCCCGGTCGGCCCCGGTGCCGCCGCGGCGGGGTCAGTCCTGTACGAGGTGGTCGAACTCCCCGTCCTTGATGCCGAGGAGCATCGCTTCGATCTCGGCGGGCGTGTAGACGAGCGCCGGTCCGTCCGGGAAGCGGGAGTTCCGTACGGCGATGTCGCCGCCCGGAAGCCTTGCGAACTCCACGCAGGTGCCCTGCGAGTTGCTGTGCCGGCTCTTCTGCCACTCGGCCCCGTGCAGGTCCCTGGCGGCCATGCCGTTGTACGGGTGAGGCACTTGGATCTCCCGGGCTGGTGCGGTGTGGGGTGTCGCACATTGCGCGGTGTACGGACACCGTCGTCCGTCAACTGCCCTGGATCATAACCTCGTTCATGTGCCTATGCATGTGCCGATGCACGTGCACGACGCCCTGTCGCTGCGCCATCACAGCCGGTCAAAGCCCCTTGCGGTCCGCTGATCGTTCATCACCCGGAGTCCTCTGCGCGGACGTTCACGCGCCGCCGGGGCGACCGGACTCCGCCTCCGCCGGTACACGGGAACACCCGGCCCCCACGGCTGTTGACTTAAAGGTCACTTCAACTTCTACCGTCGTGGCCGTACCGCACAGCCGCCCCCGCCGAACTCCCGGGAGAGAGCATGAGCATGGAGACGACCGCGTGGCACGCGCTCTACGCCTCCCGCTTCGCCCAGCACGACAAGCGCCCCTTCTCGCGGGCCACGCTCGCCCGCATCCTCCGCTTCGCGCGCGGCCACCACCGGACCCTCGTCGCGTTCCTCGTCTTCAGCAGCGTCCTGGCCCTTCTCACGGTCGCGACGCCGCTGCTCGCCGGCCGGGTCGTGAACGCCATCAACGGCGGCGCCCCGGTGCGCACCGTCGTCACGCTCTCCTCGGTGATCGCGGCGATCGCCGTCGCCGAGGCCGCCGCCGGCCTCCTCACGCGCTGGCTGTCCGCCCGCATCGGCGAGGGCCTCATCCTCGACCTGCGCAGAGCGGTCTACGACCACGTGCAGCGCCTGCCTGTGGCGTTCTTCACCCGCACCCGCACGGGCGCGCTCGTCAGCAGGCTCAACAACGACGTGATCGGGGCGCAGCGCGCGTTCAGCAACACGCTGTCCCAAGTCGTCAGCAACCTCGTCACGCTGCTGGCGACGCTCGTGGTGATGCTCCGGCTGTCGTGGCAGATCACGCTCGTGACGCTCGTACTGCTGCCGCTCTTCGTGCTGCCCGCCCGCAGGATGGGCGCCCGCTTCGCCCGGCTGGAGCGCGAACGGGCAGACCACAACGCCGCGATGGGCAACCAGATGACCGAGCGGTTCTCGGCCCCCGGCGCCACGCTCGTGAAGCTCTTCGGCCGGCCGCGGGAGGAGTCGGCGGAGTTCGCGCAGCGGGCGGACAGGGTGCGGGACATCGGCGTGCGCACGGCGATGGTCCAGCACGTCTTCATCGCGTCGCTCACCCTCGTATCCGCGCTGGCGCTCGCCCTGGTCTACGGACTCGGCGGCTACTACGCGCTCCGCGGCTCCCTCGACGCCGGCACGGTGGTCTCCCTCGCACTGCTGCTGACGAGGCTGTACGCACCGCTGACTTCGCTCGCCGGAGCGCGGGTGGAGGTGATGAGCGCCCTCGTCAGCTTCCAGCGGGTCTTCGAAGTCCTCGACCTGAAGCCGCTGATCGCCGAGAAGCCGGACGCGATGGCGGTGCCCGAGGGACCCGTCTCGGTCGAGTTCGACGACGTGCGCTTCGCCTATCCGCCGCCGGAGAAGGTCTCGCTGGCCTCCCTGGAGGACGTCGCCACGCTCGACACCCGCGGCGGGGAGGAGATCCTGCACGGCGTCTCCTTCCGCGCGGAACCAGGGCAGTTGGTGGCGCTGGTCGGCTCGTCCGGCGCCGGCAAGTCGACCGTCGCGTCCCTCGCCCCGCGCCTCTACGACGCCGACAGCGGCGCCGTACGCATCGGCGGCACCGACGTACGGGACCTGACCGCGGCCTCCCTGCGCCACACCCTCGGCATGGTCACCCAGGACGGGCACCTATTCCACGACACGATCCGCGCCAACCTGCTGCTCCCCCGCCCCGAGGCCCGCGACGACGAGGTGTGGGACGCGCTGCGCCGCGCCCGGCTGGACGGGCTGGTCGCGGCGCTGCCCGAGGGGCTCGACACGGTCGTGGGCGAGCGCGGCTACCGGCTCTCGGGCGGCGAGCGGCAGCGCCTGACCATCGCGCGGCTGCTGCTCGCGCGGCCGCGGGTCGTGATCCTCGACGAGGCGACCGCCCATCTCGACTCCACCTCGGAGGCCGCCGTGCAGGAGGCGCTCGGCGAGGCGCTCGCCGGCCGCACATCCGTGGTGATCGCGCACCGGCTGTCGACCGTACGGGCCGCGGATCTCATCCTCGTGCTGGAGGGCGGTCACATCGTGGAGCGCGGTACGCACGAGGAACTGCTCGCGCTCGGCGGACGGTACGAGCAGCTCTACAGAACGCAGTTCAGCGAGCGGCCGCCGCTGCCGGAGGGCACGGTGCCGGACGGATCAGTGCCCCGGGAGTCAGTGCCCCGGGAGTCAGTGCCGCAGGGATCAGTGCCGCAGGGATCAGTGCCGAACAGGCAGCTTCCGGACGGACCGCTGCCGGAGGGCGCGGTGCCCGGGCTGCGGTCCGGGCTGCGCCCCGCCGGCGGGCCCGCCGCACCGCCCGCCGAGTAACCCGCGCAGAGCAGCCCAGCGGGCGGCGGCGACGGGCCGAGTGCACGCTGAGGTCAGGGTCGCCACGCGCGGGCGGACCCCTCCAAGGCACCGGCAAGGATGGGGATCACCGTGAGCAAGCCTCTTGACCAGCTGCGCCGTTGCTCGGTCGCCGTCGACGTCGGCTCCGCCCGCACCCGTGTCCACATCAAGGACGCGGGGCTCGTCGTGGACGAGCCGTCAGTCGTCGCCGTCAACACGTTCTCCGGAGCGCTGATCGCCGTCGGCTCGGCCGCCGAGCGCATGGACGGCCGGACACCGGCCCACATCCGCGTCGTACGTCCCGTCAGCAACGGCACGGTGATCGACATCGAGATGGCCCAGCGGATGCTGCGGGCGCTGGTCGGCACCTCCGTACGGCGTGCGTGGCGGCGCCGGGGCGCCATGCAGCGCGCGGCCGTCACCATTCCGCACAACGCGGATCCCCTCGCCCGCACCGCCGCCGTCGAGACACTGACCGGGGTGGGCGCGAAGCAGGTGGAGCTGGTGGACACGCCCACCGCGGCCGGTGTGGGCTGCGGCCTCCCCGTCGAGCAGCCCGAGGCCACCATGATCCTGGTGTGCGGAGCCACCACCACGCAGATCGCGGTGCTCTCGCTCGGCGCGATCGTCTCCGCCACGACAGTGCCGATGGGCGGCGACACCATCCACCACGCCGTCGTCCAGCACCTGCGCAACCACCACGAGTTGATCCTGCCGAGCCAGGCCGTACGCCCGCTCCACCTGGCGCTGACGGGCGAGGGCGGCGCGGCGCAGGCGACGGAGGTGTGGGGCAGGGACGTCGCCACCGGCATGGCACGCACCGTGTACATCGACCCCGACGACGTGCGGGCGGCCATACAGGCCCCGCTGATCGGGCTCTCCGACGCGATCCGGAGCGTCCTCCACGACTGCCCGCCCGACCTGGTCGCCGACCTCGCGGACCGCGGAATGATGCTGGCGGGCGGCAGCGCCCTGCTGCCCGGGCTCGACGAACGGCTGCGCGCGGGCACGGGGATGCCCGTGCACATCGCGGACCAGCCGTCCCTCAGCGCGGTCAACGGCCTCGCGGCCATGGTCGAAGGGCAGGTAACGCCATTGAACATCGAGGTCCACTGAGCCGTCCGCGGCAGGCCCGCCCCCCGCGGGGCAGCGGGCACGCGGTGCCCGGACGGTGTCGCCGGCGGCCCGCACGGACGTAGCGTCGGAGTATGTGCAGAAACATCAAGACACTCCGCCCGCCCTACGCCGAGACGGTCACCGAGGACGACATGCGGGCCGCGGCCCTCCAGTACGTACGCAAGGTGTCGGGCTTCCGGCATCCCGCGGCGCACAACGCCGAAGCCTTCGACAAGGCCGTCGAACGAGTAGCTGCGGCGACCGGCGAACTGCTTTCGTCACTGGTCGTACGGGGCTGAAGACAAACAGATACTCGGACGGCATGCTGATCGGGAAGTCGGGTAGCTGCTTCCTGATCTGAACCAGAATGAAAGGTCCACAGCGTGCCGGATAAACGGGTGGAACAGGACACCACAGGAGAGCCGCCAGGCGACGGCTCCGTCGGTCCGAAGGCGTCACACGCGCCGCAGACCGACAAGGTGGTCTTCGGAATCACAGCCCTGCTGACCCTGGGCTTCGTGGTCTGGGGAGCGCTGGCCACCGACTCCCTGGACAGCGTCGCGACCACGATGCTCAACAGCACCATGCACAACGGCGGATGGGCCTTCGTGCTCGCGGCCTCGGGCTTCGTTCTCTTCTCACTCTGGCTGGCCTTCAGCCGTTACGGGAAGATCACCCTCGGCAAGGAGGGCGAGGAGCCGGAGTTCCGGACGGTCTCATGGGTCGCGATGATGTTCAGCGCGGGCATGGGCATCGGCCTGATGTTCTACGGCGTGAACGAGCCTCTCTCGCACTTCGCCGACCCCCCGCCCGGTACGGGTGGCTCGGCTCCCGAGCGCATGCAGACCGCGATGGCGACGACGCTCTTCCACTGGACCCTTTATCCGTGGGCCATCTACGCGGTCGTCGGACTCGCCATCGCCTACAGCTGCTTCAGGCGCGGGCGCCGGCAGACCATCAGCGCCGTCTTCACGCCGCTGATCGGTGAGAAGAACGCCAACGGGGCATTCGGACGCGTCATCGACATCCTGGCGATCTTCGCCACGCTCTTCGGCTCCGCCGCGTCGCTGGGCCTCGGCGCCCTCCAGATCGGCAGCGGTGTCAAGGAGGTCAACTGGGCCCAGCACGTGGGCACTCCGATCCTGGTGGTCATCATCGCGGTGCTGACCGCCGCGTTCGTGGCGTCCGCGATCTCGGGTGTCGAGAAGGGCATCCAGTGGCTGTCCAACATCAACATGGTGCTGGCGGGGCTGCTGGTCGTCTTCGTGTTCGTCGTCGGGCCCACGGTGCTGATGCTGAACCTGCTGCCGACGTCGGTGGGTTCGTTCATCGGTGACCTGCCGCAGATGGCGGCGCGTACGGACTCGACGGCCGGCAAGGGAGTCGCCGACTGGCTCTCCACCTGGACGGTCTTCTACTGGGCGTGGTGGATCTCCTGGACGCCCTTCGTGGGCATGTTCATCGCGCGCATCAGCCGCGGCCGTACGATCCGCCAGTTCGTCGGCGGCGTGATCCTCGTGCCGAGCGTCGTGAGCCTCGTCTGGTTCGCCATCTTCGGTGGCACGGCGATCAGCCTGGAGCGTGGCGGCGCCAAGCTCTCGGACGAGTCGACGGCGGAGGGCCAGCTGTTCGCGATGCTCCGGGAGTACCCGATCGCGGGCATCACCAGCCTGATCGTGATGATCCTGGTCGCCATCTTCTTCGTCTCCGGCGCCGACGCCGCGTCCATCGTGATGGGCACGCTCTCGCAGAAGGGCACCCTGGAGCCGGGCAAGAACGTCGTCATCGTCTGGGGTGTGCTGACCGGCGCGGTCGCAGCGGTCATGCTGCTGATCGGCGGCGGCGGAGCGTCGGCGCTCACCGGCCTCCAGAACCTCACGATCCTGGTGGCGGTGCCGTTCACGATCGTCATGGTCGGCATGTGCGTCGCCATGACGAGAGATCTGCGGCGCGACCGGCTCATCGTCGTCGGCGAACGCGGCGACGAGGCCATCGAGTCGGCCGTCATCGCCGGTCACGAGCAGTACGGCGGCGAGTACGAGATCCTGATCGGGCCGACCAACGGCGCCTCGGCCAGCAGCAGTTCGAGCGAGGCGTCCGACGGCAACGGTACGGACACCCTGTACCGGGACTGACCGGGCCGCTGCCCGGGCCGGGTTCCCCGAGCCGGTCCGGTACGGCACAGCGGGCAGGGACGGCGCCCCGCCACGGCATCACCGTGGCGGGGCGCCGTCGTGTCCGGGGGCGCCGTCGTGTCCCGGGTGCCCGGCGGGTGTGGGGCGGGTCGCCGCGCGCCCGCCGCGGCTGCGTGCGCCGCTCCGTCGGCGGCACCCCCGGCGGCTCCGTACGGAAGGCGTCAGGCCGTGCCCGTACGCGCCAGATGGCGCCGCTTCCAGCTCCAGAACGCCTTCTGCGCCAGCAGCGTCAGCGTGCCCGCGACGAGGATGCCGGCCAGGTTCACCGCCAGCTGCTGCGCGGAGCCGGACGACGCCCTCGGATCGCCGTAGCTCAGGGCCATCGCCGCGTCCGCCGCCGCGGGCACCGTCGTCACCGAGATCGCGACGCCCACCAGCGCACCGGACTTGGCGGAGGTGAGGGAGAGCATCCCGGCGACGCCCGCCAGCACGGCCACCACGAACGACATCATGTCCGACTGCCATACGACCCAGTACTCCAGTCTGGTTTCGCGATCGCGGGCGGTTGCCCGGGGCTCAGCTCGCCCGAGCCGTCCTGCGATCCGGGCCATGGCCTGGCCGAACATCGCCTGTCATCGGGCAGGGTCCACACTGTGATCTTCGACCACCGCACGCTCTTCTGGAGTCTTTACAAACCCCGATGATCACGCGGTGGCCGTATCTGTGTGCAAGCCGGGGCTCACCCCAAGATAGCGATGTCACACTGGAACGCTAGTCCTTGTCGGACTTGACGTATTTCTTGGTCTCGCAGTGCCTGTCCGAGCCGTCGGAATGAACTGAGCACATCTGCAGCTTCACACCGCTCATCGTCTTGCTCTCATTGAAAGAATTCTTGTACTTGCGGACCTTCTGGTTGCCACAGGCCCGTCGGCTGTCCTTATTCCGGTCGGGAAACCCGGGGAGATCGATGATCACCCTGAACTGTGCACACTTCCCGTCGCTCTTTGTGTCTATCACTGTCCAGCTCTGGCTGACTTTGCCGATGCCCACCTTGATCTTTCCCGACGCGCCACCGCCCGGACCGTTGATCGTGCCGCTCCAGGAATCAGCCAGAGCGGGAGTCGCAGCGAGTACCGGAATGACACATGCGGACACCATCGCCGCGCCGATCTTCAGACGCATACGCTTCACTTGTTCAGTCCCCCTGAGAATTTCAGCACGAGATCACCAGCTTGGAAACGGTCAAGTCTTCAGGATGAAGAAAACGTTCACGGCTGCTGCTCGCAAACCCCGTTTTACATGGTCACGTTCGCGGGAGACTCTGACATGTGACTCGACGCCTGCGCAAGGCTTTTCTGCGCACGGCGCCCCCCGTGCGGCATGATTTGTGAGCCGCAGATCGTGCGCGGCGACGACAGCCGCGACTCCTCGTGGGTGGCGTCGGCCAGCGACTCCCACACCACGGCGTCGACGCCCTCGCCGGGAGCGTCGACCTCGGCCCGGTGGCCGCGTTCGGACAGCGAGAGGTCGATGTCCTCCACGGAGATCGCGCCGTGCTCGTCGAGGCCCAGGCCGCGCAGTCCCGTGATCAGCCCGTCGGCGGCCTCCCGTGCGACGTCGCACATCACGACGTCGCCCTCGGGGTCGCGGGCCGCGCCGGGCAGTACGACGAGGTGCGCGGTGCCGACGGTGGAGTCCAGGAGGGCAGTGACCCCGGCGGTACGCGACGACGGGACGATCAGCCGCGTGAACAACGCACCAGGTCAATACACCGACGCGGCCGCGCCGTACCCGCGCCGGGCGGGGTCAACTGCCGTGCGAGGGCGGGTGGTTCGGCCCCGGGGAGTGCGGCGGGGGACGGCTTTCGGCGGGAGTTCCGGCGCCATCGCGCGGCCTTGTGAACACAACGACCACAACGACCATTAAGTTCTTTCGCGCACAGGGGGCGAAACCGCCGCGTACCCCGTGCAGCATGTGGGCCGTCCCCCAGCCGGACCTCACTCACGAAAGGCGGTGCCCCGCGTGCGCCAGCGCACCCTTCTGTCTCTCCTCGGGGCGACGCTGCTCGTACTGATCGGCCCCCCGCTGATCACCACGGGCAGCGGCGCCGAGACAGGGACGAACATCCCAGGGCTGAAGTTCATGGTGCCCAACACGCCTGGCGGCGGCTACGACATCACCGCGCGTACCGCCGCCAAGGACGCCGAGAACGCCGGGCTCAACCACAACATCGAGGTGTTCAACCTGCCCGGCGCGGGCGGCACCGTCGGCCTGACCCGGCTCGTCAACGAGCGCGCCAACGGCAAGCTCGCGATGTCGATGGGCCTCGGCGTGGTCGGGGCCGTGCGCACCAACGACTCGCCCTCCACGCTCGCCGACGCGACGCCGATCGCGCGCACCGTGGAGGAGCCGGACATCGTCGTGGTCTCGAAGAAGTCCAAGTACAAGACGTTCGAGCAGCTGCTCGCCGACTGGAAGAAGAAGCCCGGTTCGCTGCCCGTCGGCGGCGGCTCCTCGGCGGGCGGCCCCGACCATCTGGCGCCGATGCTGATGGCGCGGGACGCCGGGATCGAGCCCAAGTCCGTGAACTACGTGCCCTTCGACGGCGGCGGCGAGCTGCTCGCCTCCGTGCTCGGCGGCAAGGTCGCCTTCGGCATCTCCGGCATCAGCGAGTACCGCGACCAGATCAAGTCCGGTGAACTGCGCCTGCTCGCCGTCACCGGCAAGAAGCGCATCGAGGGCTTCGACGCCCCGACCCTCAAGGAGGCGGGCATGAACGTGGAGTTCACCAACTGGCGCGGCGTCATGGCGCCGCCCGGCCTCTCGCAGGCCAAGCGCGCCAAGCTCATCCACTTCTTCGACGAGCTGCACCGCAGCCCGCAGTGGAAGAAGTCGCTCAAGCAGAACGGCTGGGACGACGCGTATCTGACCGGTGAGAAGTACGGACGCTTCCTCAAGGCACAGGACGAGCGCGTCAAGTCCGTCCTCGCGGAGGTGGGCAAGTGAGCACCGAATCAACGACGGACGCCAACGGGACGTCGCCGTCCGCCGGCACGCCGGGCGCATCAGGTGCGTCCGGCCAGTCCAGCCAGTCCGGCCCGTCCAACCGGCCCCCGGCGCCCGGCAGTTGGCGCGACCGGCTGCGCGGCCGCTCCGAACTCGGCGTCAGCGTGCTGCTGCTGGTCGTGGGCGTGCTCGTGCTCAGCGACACGCTCACCATGGAGACCGTCGCGAACCAGCGCGGCCCCGTCGGCCCCAAGACCGTCCCCGTCGTCGTGGGCGTCGCCCTGCTCGTCGTCGCCGTCGCCCTCGCCGTCGACGTGCTGCGCGGCGGACGCGGCGAGGGGGACGCGGGCCAGGAGGCGGGCGCCGAACCGGCCGACTGGCGCACCGTCGCCCTCCTGGCCGGGATCTTCCTCGCCAGCGCCGTCCTCATCGACCCGCTCGGCTTCCCGATCACCGGCGCCCTGCTCTTCTGGGGCTCCGCCTACGCGCTCGGCAGCCGCAACCTCTCCCGCGATCCGCTGATCGCGGCCGTACTGTCCATGGCCACCTTCGCGGCCTTCAACACGCTGCTGGGCGTGCCGCTTCCGGGCGGCCCGCTGATGGGGGTGCTCTGACCGATGGAATCCCTCTCCTCCCTGCTCGACGGCTTCGGCACGGCGCTGACGCCGCTCAATCTGCTGTGGGCCGCCGTCGGCGTGCTGCTGGGCACCGCCATCGGCGTACTGCCCGGCATCGGCCCGGCCATGGCCGTCGCGCTGCTGCTGCCCGTGACATACGGACTGGATCCGGTCGGCGCGTTCATCATGTTCGCCGGCATCTACTACGGCGGGATGTTCGGCGGCTCCACCACCTCGATCCTGCTCAACACCCCTGGTGAGAGCGCCGCGGTGGTCACCGCCATCGAGGGCAATCCGATGGCGAAGTCCGGACGGGGCGCACAGGCGCTCGCCGCCGCCGCCATCGGCCACTTCGCGGGCGGCATGATCGGCACGATCCTGCTGGTGGCACTGGCGCCGACGGTCGCCTCGCTCGCCGTCGACATCGGTGCGCCCGACTACTTCGCGATCATGGTGCTGGCCTTCATCGCCGTCACGTCCGTACTCGGAAGCTCCCGGGTGCGCGGCTTCGCGGCGCTGCTGATCGGCCTGACGATCGGGCTCGTCGGGCTCGACCAGATGACGGGCCAGCAGCGCCTCACCTTCGGCAGCCTCCAGCTGTCCGACGGCATCGACGTCGTCATCGTCGCCGTCGGGCTCTTCGCCATCGGCGAGGCGCTGTGGGTCGCCGCACACGTGCACAAGTCGCCCGGCGAGTCGATCCCCGTCGGACGGCCCTGGCTGGACGGCTCGGACCTGCGGCGCACCTGGAAGCCGTGGCTGCGCGGGCCCGTCATCGGCTTCCCGTTCGGCGCGATCCCGGCCGGCGGCGCCGAGATCCCGACGTTCCTGTCGTACGTCACCGAGAAGCGGCTCTCGCGGCACAAGAAGGAGTTCGGCAAGGGCGCGATCGAGGGCGTCGCGGGACCGGAGTCGGCGTCGTCCGCCTCGGCCGCCGGGACGATGGTCTCGCTGCTCACCCTCGGCCTGCCGACGACGGCGGTGGCCGCGGTGATGCTGGCCGCGTTCCAGCAGTACGGGATCCAGCCCGGCCCGCTGCTCTTCGAGCGGGAACCGGAGCTGGTGTGGGGCCTGATCGCCTCGCTCTTCATCGGCATGGTGCTGCTGCTGGTGCTCAATCTGCCGCTGGCGCCGGTGTGGGCGAAGCTGCTGCGCATCCCGCGTCCGTATCTGTACGCGGGGATCCTCTTCTTCGCCGCGGTCGGCGCCTACGCGGTCGGCGGCGAGGCCGTCGACATGGTGATCCTGCTCGTCATCGGCGTCATCGGCCTGATGATGCGCCGCTTCGGACTGCCGGTGCTGCCCGCGATCATCGGCGTCATCCTCGGCCCCAACGCGGAGCAGCAGCTGCGCCGGGCGCTCCAGATCAGCGACGGCAGCGTGACGGGCCTGGTGAACACGCCGTTCTCGGTCACCGTCTACGTGGTGATCGCGCTGCTGCTGGCGTGGCCGTTGCTGCGCCGCCTGGCGGGACGTGGCAGGCCGCAGGGATCCGGGCCGGGAGGCGGCGGATCCGACGGACCGGCGGCAGATGGCGACGGCGGCGGCGACGGCGACACCGCGGCGGGCAAGGAGGACGCGAAGGTCTGAGGCCCGCGAGCCGCGAGGCGTGTGCCGCACCATCCCCCTGCGGGCGGCACACCACCGCGCCCCGTCCACCCGGTTCTTCCCGGACGGACGGGGCGCGGTCGTGTGCGGAGGCGTGCGGAAGCGCGGGGCGTCGGGGCGCGGGGGCTCCGGGCTGCCGAGGTGGCCGTGGCGCCGCATCAGCGCCGGGCGATCTCCTGGCCAACGCTCAAGCGGCAGGCGGTAGTCGGTAGTTCGTAGTCGGCGGAGACGCTCAGCGGCGGGCGTGACGGCCGCGCTGGCCGCCGTCGTCCGTCGGGGCACCCGTGGACGGCGGCTGCTGGCCGGGCGCGGGGGCGGGGGCGGCGTCCGCCGCCTGCTCGCGCTCCCGGGACTTGCGCTTGCGGGCCCGCAGGTACTCGATCGCGATCGGCGTCACGGACAGCAGGACGATGCCGACGAGCATCGCCTCGATGTTCTCCCGTACGGCCGCGACCTGACCCAGCAGAGCGCCGAGCAGGGTGACACCCGCGCCCCACAGCAGGCCGCCGATGAAGTTGAAGGTCAGGAAGGAGCGATACCGCATGTGGCTCACGCCCGCGATGATCGGCGTGAACGTCCGCACGATCGGCACGAAGCGGGCCAGCACCAGCGACTTGGGGCCGTGCTTCTCGAAGAACTCGTGCGCCTTCTCCACGTTCTCCTGCTTGAAGAGCCGGGAGTCGGGGCGGCGGAAGAGCGCGGGACCGACCTTGCGGCCGAAGAGATAGCCCGCCTGGTCGCCGAGGATCGCGGAGATCACGACGAGGGTGCACACGAGCCACAGCGGATAGTGCAGATACTGATCCGTCGCGACGAGCAGCCCCGCGGTGAACAGCAGCGAGTCGCCGGGCAGGAAGAAGCCGATCAGCAGGCCGGATTCCGCGAAGACGATCACCAGGATGCCGATCAGACCGAACGTCTGGATCAGGTAGTCCGGGTCGAGCCAACTCGGTCCAAGCGCTTGGACGGTCACGTCACAGGCTCCTCAGGCAGGCCCGCCGTACGGGCGGCGGTCGTCGGGGGTGGTACACGCTATCAACGGACGGAGAGCCGGGGACGTGCCGCCCGCCTGCCCGCCGCCCGGTCCGGATGGGGCTCCCGCCCGCTCCGGATGCGGCTCCCGTCCCGTGCCGGCGACCGTGCGATCAGCCCTGCGGGGCGGGCAGCATCTCATTCCAGTTCGCCCAGTAGCCGCCGTATCCGTCGGGCACCAGCCCGTCCGGCAGCAGCATGTCCCCAGGAGGACTCATCTGCTGCGCCGGGATCCCCGTGTGGTGGGCGACCGTCTCCCTGCGGTGCTTGCCGCCCTGCCGGCCCGTCTCCTCCGGGGCGACCAACAGCCGTCCCTGCGCGGAGAGATACTGCGCCCGCGCCGTCAGCCTCCGCAGGTCGGTGCCGAGTTCGAGCGCGAGGATCTCCAGGTCGACGCCGGACTGCCAGCCGTCGACGAGCACCGCGTCCTGCACGGGCGACCAGCCCATGTGGTCGGGCAGCTGCGTGTGGTCGTACGCCTGGTAGTGGTCCTGCGGCTGGTAGTGGTCCTGCGGCTGCTGGTACTGCTGCTCCTGCGGCTGGTAGTAGGAGTGCTCCTGCTGCTGGTAGTACGTCTGCTGGGCCGTGTGGTGCTGCGTCTGGTACGGGGCCGAGTGCACCGGAGCCTGCGGCTGCGACGCCATCTGCTGTGTCTGCACCGTCTGTTGCTGCTGATGTTGCTGGGGCTGCTGGCCCTGCGCCGCCTGCGCCTGGTAGTGGACCTGTGGCTGAGGCTGCTCCGGAGGCTGCGGGTGCTCCGCCGCCGGGGCCTGGCCCTGTGGCGCGACCTGCGGCTGAGGCTGCGTGTGCGCCTGGGCGTGCGCCGTATCGTTTGCCCGCACGTTCTCGTCGTGGTTGCCGGTGCCCATGGGCTGCTGCTGGAGCTGGACCGGCGGCGGCATCAGCAGGTCGTCCGCGAGTGAACGGGCGTCCTCACGCCCCACGGTGCGCCGTGCGATGCGCACCTCCCGCTCCGGAAGGCCGAGCATCTCGGCGACCGCCTTGTCGTTGCCGACCACGACGGCGAACGCCGCCAGGGAACGGGCCCGGCTCGCCTGGGCGTCGTCGAGCGTCGTCTGCGCCGAACGCACCTCCTCGTCGCTCTGGCAGAACGCTCTCGCCAGCACCGTGTGCCGTTCCCACAGCTCCCGCGGCTCCATGCAGACCCTGTGTCCTCTCGGTCCCGTCCATATGTCCTGAATTCACAGTCCAAATCATGCAATCCGTATCGTCGTAGCTCTCAACCTAGTGGCGCGGACTGCGGGATCCGCGGTGCCGCTCGGGCGCGCTGCGCGTTTCCGCGCGATTCCCCCTGGGTACACAAGTGCGGCCCGATGAACGGCAGTCAGGCCGTCACCTTCGGGCGCCCCGCTCGTGGAGGGCGCCGCCGCGGCCGCCTGTCCCCGCGGGCGTACCGAGGCCCCGTCGCTCCTGCGTCCCGGTCGGCCGCGGCCCAACTCCCCCTGCCATGAGGGCAGTTGGTGGATCCGGTCGGCGGATGCCCAGGCCCTTCCGCGCCGCCGGTGACCCCGCCTCGCTCTCATCTCCCGTACGTACGCGGCCAGTACGGCCGTTGCACGCGGAGCCGCTTCCGGGCCGTACCGCATGCCGACGCGACGCCCGGAGAGCTTCCGCCACACCGGTCCCGCGACCCTCCCCGCCCCCGTACGTATCGCTCGATGGAGGTACGTCCCGCGCACTCAAGGGACTTACACGGCAAGGCGAACACGCGGCGTACGTGAGCCCGGCGGGGGCGCCACCCGCCGTCCCGCGCGCCCGCGGGTCGCTCAGCCGTTCCCGGCAGGGCGGCGACCGTGGCGAGAGGGCCGTGCACATGCCGTCGGCGCCGGTCACCGCTTGCGCACGCGCGCCGTCCGCGACCGCCCCGACCGGCGGTGACGCGTTCGCGCTGCGACGCGGACGCAGGCGCGCGACGGTGGGCACGTAACCCGAGGGAGGAAGGAGTCCAGTCATGGGCACCATCACCACCAGCGACGGGACCGAGATCTTCTACAAGGACTGGGGCTCCGGACGTCCGGTCGTCTTCAGCCACGGCTGGCCGCTGACCGCGGACGTCTGGGACCCGCAGCTGTTCTTCCTCGCGTCGCACGGCTACCGCGTCATCGCGCACGACCGGCGCGGTCACGGACGTTCCGGCCAGCCGTGGAACGGCCACGACATGGACACCTACGCCGACGACCTGTCACAGCTGATGGACACGCTCAACCTCAGCAACGCCACGCTCGTCGGCCACTCGACGGGAGGCGGCGAGGTGACGCGCTTCCTCGGCGCGCACGGGACGTCACGCGTCGCACAGGCCGTGCTGCTCAGCGCCGTACCGCCGCTGATGCTGAAGACCGACGCGAATCCGGAGGGGCAGTCCGTCGAGGTCTTCGACGAGTCGCGCGAGGGCGTCCGCAAGGACCGCTCGCAGTTCTACCAGGACCTGACGGCGCCCTTCTACGGCGCCAACAGGCCGCGCTCGGATGTCTCCGAGGGCACGCGCGACGCGTTCTGGCTGATGGCGATGAGCGTGGCGCTGAACGCCTCGTACGACTGCATCAAGGCGTTCTCGGAGACCGACTTCACGGACGACCTGACCCGGATCGACGTGCCCGTCTTCATCGCGCACGGCGACGACGACCAGATCGTCCCCATACAGGCCTCGTCCCCGAAGACCGCGGAACTGGTCAAGGACCCGGCGCTCAAGATCTACCCGGGGGCGCCGCACGGTCTGTACGGCAAGCGTCACGACGAGTTCAACAGCGACCTGCTGGACTTCCTGAAGTCCGCCTGAGCGCGGGCCCGTGAGGTCCGGGGTCCGGGGGCGGAGTCCGGAGGCGGGGTGCCGGGGAGCCGGGGTGCCGGGGAGCCGGGGAGCCGGGTCCGTGATCCCGTCACCGCCGTCACCGCCGCTCCGCCTCCGAGTGCGGAGGGCGCGGACGGCCGTTCCTGCCGGAGCCGGCGCGTTCACGCAGGCGGGCGGCCTTGTCGCGTACGTAGCCGAGCTTGTCGTAGAGCGCCTCGCCGGGACAGAAGGTCTCGTAGGCGTCGCGGTGACCGGTTATGACGCGGAAGCGGACGCGGTCGCCCTTGTCGAAGCGGCTCTCGCTGCTGGACGAGACGAGCTGCGTCGTGCCACGTGCGTCGACGCCGGGCTTCAGCTTCCAGGCCGCCAGGGCGGCGATGGAATCGAGCATCGCGCGCGGCACCTCGGCCCCCTCGTCGAACGTGCCGACGGCGGCGACGCCGATGGTCCCGGCGTTGAAGCCCTTGGTGTGCGCGCCCTCGACCGAGTGGTCCCGGGCACCTGCGCGCCCTTCGTAGATCGTGCCGCAGTGATCGACGACGAAGTTGTATCCGAGGTCGTCCCAGCCGCGTTCGACGTGTTCGGCCTCCAGCTGACGCAGCAGCCGCGGCACGTCCTTGCACTCGTAGTCGTTGGGCTGGCTCGTGTGGTGGACGAAGACGGCCCGTACGTTCCGCATGGTCGACGCCTTCTCGCGGACCATGCCCTCGTCGGCGTTCCAGGAGCGGCGCGCGACGATCCCGGGGCGGGGAGCAGCGGGCCGTGCGCCCGCCTCCGAAGGACCGTGGTCGCGGTGCGGCGGCCGGTGCGGGGCGGGCGACAGCACGTTCTCGGCCGGCTCCTTCCAGGTCATGGCGAACGCGCACGGCACGAGTGCCGCGTACACGATCCGTGAGGGACGCCTGCGCTTCGGCTTACGGTGCCGCATAGCTGAAAAGGTGCACCGGCTTAACGGCGTCTCCCAGGCGGCCGGTTCCGTTCGAGTGAGACCTCGGGGCTGTGCCTGCCGCTACGTGACCGGGTCGGGAGACTCGGGGTCGGGGAACTCCGGGCCGTGCGGACCGGGATCGTGAAGCGCGGGATCGTACGAACCTGGGTCGTGAAGCCCGGGATCGTACGAACCGGGGTCGTGAAGCCCGGGCTCGCGGTCTCCGGGACCGGACCGCCCGGGGTCGCGGACGCCGCGCACCCGCTGCACGGCCAGCACCACCCCGGCGACGAGCAGCGAGACCGCGGGGCCCACGAGCCAGCGGGCGACGCCGTCCATGGCGAACCGCCCGCCCAGGTAGCCGAGTCCGAGCGTGTACGAGACGAAGATGGCCTCGGCGACCACCGCGCCGAGCAGAAAGCCGCGCACGGGATAGCCGACGACACCGGCGGTCAGCCCGCCCACCCCGCGCCCGCCGGGCACGAACCGCACGGCGATCACCGCGGGCACCCCGTACCGCCGGAAGCGTGCCGCCGTCCACTCCAGCATCGAGCGCCGGGCGGGTCTGCGGCACAGCCATCCGAGCGCCCGCCCACTCGATCTGCGGCCCGCCCAGAACGTACCGAGGTCACCGGTGACGGTGCTCACCAGCAGCACGCCGACCAGGAGCGGAAGGCTGAGACCGCCCGCCGCGGCCATGGCGCCCGCGCCCGCCACGAGCGCGGAGTTGGGGACCATCGGCGGCATGGTGGCGAGCACCAGCACCGCGTAGATCCAGTGCGTGCTCTCCATCCGACCACTCCCGGGACTCTGTGTCATGGCCCGTACACGA
This sequence comes from Streptomyces sp. HNM0575, assembly GCF_012726265.1. GTDB lineage: Bacteria > Actinomycetota > Actinomycetes > Streptomycetales > Streptomycetaceae > Streptomyces. The sequence goes on from NZ_JAASAG010000010.1 coordinate 95,748, forward strand.
AGGCTGACAGGAGCGGGGGCGGGCGGCAACGTATCGCGGGTGAGCCCCGGGGAAACGGAGAGTTCGTCCGCAGCCGCTCGGGGGCGTCCTTCCGTACGGTCCTTCCGGGCCCTGGCTCCGGCCGTGGCTCCGGCTCCGCGCACCCTCGGGGCCGGTCCTCTCCGGGCCACCGCTTCGGGTCGCCTGTTCGGGCCGCCGCTTCCGCCTCTACGAGTCGCCGTCCGGCGTCCGGGTCCCCTGTACCGAGCGCCACAGCCCCCAGGCCGCACCGCCGCCCACCGCCATGCCGACGCACAGCCCCGCCAGGGTGCCCAGATCGGTGAAGTCCGCCTCCAGCGCGCCCGACCAGGCCGCGACCACCACGGCCAGTACGCAGACCCCGATCCAGCCGTAGACCCCCTTGCCGATGTAGACGCGCCTGGCCGGCGGCGCGGGCGCCTCGCTGAGCCGGGCGGCGGGCCCGTCAAGGACGGCGGCGGGGCGCTTGTAGTACGTGAACGGACCCCACACGCCGCACTCTTCCCAGCCCTCGGGCCTCAACTCGCCCGTGCGCACGGCCCGTCGGGCACGGCCTGCCGTCTCGCGCCGGTACTCCCAGCGCATCGGGTCGCCGGCATCGCGACGGCACACGAAACGGCCCAGCCTGTCGAGCCGTTCGACCTCCCAGCCCTGGCCGCCGAAGTGCTCCAGCAGCCGTACGTCCTTGAAGGCGTCGGCCGTCCACACCCAGGTCTCCGCACCGTCGCCGGGGGCCGCCGGACCCGCCGTTCCGTCCGGGGCCTCCGTCAGTCCCGAGCTCTCCCGTTCGGACAGCTGCTCCGCCAGCTCCTCCACCGGGCCGAACTCCTCCGCGACCTCGCCGCCCGCCTCGTCCGCGAAAGCGCTCAACTCCCTTGTGAGCGTGGCGATCCGGGCCTGCGGCACTCCGCGCTCTCGCATCAGCTCGGCGAGCCTCGCGAAGTAGGCGCCGGAGGCCGTGGACGCCGCTGCTTCCGCGGGGCCGGATCCGTCCGGGCCTGTGGCGTCGGGGCCTGTGCCGTCGGGGCCTGTGCCTTCCGGACCGGATCCGTCCGGGCCCGTGGCGTCCGTGGCCTGCGTTTCGTGCGCGCCGTCCGTGGCCCGCGTCCCGTCGGTGCCGGGCGTCCCGCCCACACCGTCCGTACCGTCGACACCTTCCGTGCCGTCCGTGCTGTCCACGCCTTCCGTACCGTCCGTACCGTCCGTGCTGCTCATCGCCCGCCGTCCTCCCCGCTCTCGAGCGTCCGCCTCACCGCGTCGTGAAAGCCGAGCCACGCCTCGCTCTGTGACTTGAGCCCGACCCTGCCCTCCTCGGTCAACCGGTAGTAGCGCCGGCCGGGGCCCCTTTCGGCCGCCCGGAAGTCGGCCCGCACCAGGCCGGCCTCCTCCATCCGGTTCAGCACCGGATAGAGGGTGCCGCCCTTGATCCGTCCGAGACCGGCCTCGTCGAGGCGCTTGGCGATCTCGTATCCGTAGCTCTCCCCGTCTCTCAGACAGGCGAGCACCAGCAGATCGAGTACGCCCTTGAGCCAGCTGGCTCGTCTATCGGTCACCATGCACAGATGAGACCACAACCTAGTTAGCGTTACAACCTATTGAGGATCGCGACCCATGAAGAGCCGGCGGTTCCGTACGCGCCGCCCGCACCCGCGACCGCCCTCGGCCTCAGGAATCCTCCAGCAGACCGATCACATTGCCGTCCGCGTCCTGCACGGCCGCGATCCGCCTGCCGCCGCCGACGTCCTGCACCTCCTGGAACGGTTCCGCGCCCGCGCCGGTGAGCGCCTTCAGGGACGCCTCGACGTCTTCGACGTGCCAGTAGCCGACCGGGCCCGTCATGCCCTTGCTGTGGCCGTTGGGGTCCAGCCCGATCTCCTGCCCGCCCGCCCTGAAGCCGACGTAGTACTCCTCGTCGATGTGTGGCTCGACACCCAGAAGCGCCCTGAACAGGGCCTTGGACCGCCCGAGATGCGGGTGCGCAACGGGGAAGATGATCGTCTTCACGCCTTCGTTCATGGGCTGCTCCTGCCGCTCGTGCCGCGTGCTCGTACCTCACGCTCGTACCGCCGACGGGCCTCCGCCCGTCACCGACATGACACGCGACGAGGAGCGGATGTGGCCGCCGGACACACACGGACCGCCCGCCGTGACCCGAGGAGCGCACGTGACCGTACGGCCGCGGAGCCGACGTCACCCGTCGACGGCCCCGCGGGCGGTACACCCGTCCCACGAGCCGGTCCTACGAGCGGTACGCCCGTCCTACGACCCGGGCGCCGACGCCTCCGCCGCCTCGGCGGAACCGGCGGCCGGCGCGGGCGGCTCGTAACCGCCGGTGTCCCACGAGTCGCCCATGATCCCGTCGTGGCTGCTGTGCAACGCCGTCAGCGCGGCGAGCATCCGCGGATCCCAGCCCTCCGTCTCCGCCGTCAGATGCCGGGCTTCGAAGCCGCTCCCGTAGTCCAGTACGCGGCGCCCCCCGGCGAAGTAGCGGACCCGCCGGGGCATCCGGAAGAGGTCGCCGTCACCGCCGACGACGCACAGCACCGCACCCACCGCCTGCAACGGAGAGATCAGCCACCACACGCACCACCAGAACCAGCGGCCCTTGTACCCGACGGCGCCGGGCCCTTCCGCCTGCTGCACGGTCCAGCGGGCGCGGACGCTTCCACCGCTGAACGACCGCTCACGGGTCACGCTGCCGACGATCTCGCCCGCCGCGGCGCACACGTCGTAGCGCACCGGCCGCCCCTCGGCGGCGGAGGCGGTGACGACCCGCGCCCAGAGGTGTCGCCGGTACGGGTCGGTCCACATCGCGAAGGTGCGCACGCTGCGCTTACGTGCCGAGACGTACTCCTCGGCTCCCCCCGGCGGCAGCTCCCGGTCGAGGTAGACGGGAGAGCCGGCGGCGTCCACGGCCGCGCCCGTCAGCTCGTACCGCGCACGGCCGTCCTCCCCCGGTCCGGCCTTCCGGCCCCGGCGCCGCTTCCGCCCGGGCTTCTTCTCCGCGGCAGAACTCCCCTCCCCGGAAGGACTTCCGGCGTGCCGCAGCACCACCGTCGCGCTCATGTCCCCACCCCCTGTCGACATCTGCGGGACTCGCGAGATCACGATTCACCGGCAGCGGAAATCACCGAAAGGGCAACGTAGCAGCGGCCGTTGACGTGCGGCCGACGGGCTGAGGCGGGGGTACGCGGCAGCGATGGGCGGGTCAACCGCGGGCAGCGCCACAGGAGTTGGGACCGGCGCCGGCCCGGTCGCCCCCGCGTGCACCCGGCATGCGCTCGGTGAGCACCGGTGAGCGCCGGTCACGGCCTGTGGCCGGTCGCAACGCCCTGTCTCGCTGCCCGGTGAGAGGAGTAGCGTCGAAGACGAGCCGTTATGTTGCGGTTTCTTCCGTTTCCGAGGGACGGCGAGGGCGATGTACGGAGTGCCTTCCGGGCGACGTACGGACGGCCGCCGGGACGGGCCCGGCGCTTCCGACCGGACGGCGAAGGACGGTGAGGAGGTCATGAACGCCGCCGCTGCCGACGAGAACACTCTGACCGCGACCCATGCGCCCACCCGGGGTGTCTTCGAGAGCAACGACCTGGAACTGACCCGCGAGTTCGTGAACTACGCCTACGGAAACGACCTGCGTTTCAGGAGCTTCGGAGAGGACCGGTTCTTCAAGCACGTCCGCGACGACTTCGGCTCCTTCGCCATGGAGGACGTGCGGCTGGACATGGACGCCGACTTCGACGTCGACCCCCTGCCGGTGTTCGTGGTCATCGAGATCAACTCGGGCTGGAGGGAGCATCGTTGGGGGGACACGGTCCAGCGCGCGGGGCCCGGCGATCTCTGCGCCAACGCACCACCGCACAGGGCGTACTGTTCCCGCGTGCACAGCCCCGACTTCCGGTCCGTCGTGCTGAGCCAGTCCCTGCTGGCGCGGACCGGCGGCTTCACCGAGGACCAGCCCGGCAGAGCCCTCCGTTTCACCGGAACACAGCCCGCGTCCCCCGGACTCGCCGACCAGTGGCGAACGACCGCGGCACACGTCCGCGACCTCCTCGGCGCCGGCTCCGACGCGCTCAAGGAGCCACTGGTCACCGCCAACCTCGCCCGGCACCTCGCCCAGAGCGCGCTCAACACCTTCCCCAACACCGGTGGCCCACAGCTCACTTCGGCTGACGGGGCCGACGCCACGCCGGGCGCCGTCCGCCGGGGCATCGCGTTCATGGAGGAGTACGCACACACAGACATCGGGCTGGCCGAGATCGCCACGGCCGCGCGCGTGAGCACCCCCGCGCTCCAGATCGCCTTCGCCCGCCACCACAGCACCACCCCCTTCGGGCACCTTCGCGCCGTACGCCTGGACCGCGCGCACTTCGACCTCCTGGCCTGCAAGGACGACGAAGAGACCGGTGCCGCCCGGGACCCGGCGACCGTGGCCTCCGTGGCCGCACGCTGGGGGTACGCCAGCACCGCCGACTTCACGGCCTCCTACCGCCACGCCTACGGAGTCAGCCCCGACGAGACCCTCGCGGCATGACGCGTGCGGTCGCCCGTCGCAACGGCGTCGACGACATCGGAAAAGGGGCAACGCGCAGATCGGCGCCGGGAGTTGGGACCGACGGCGATGTCCGTCATCGGGGCTCTCGGCGAGCGCTCAGGCCGACGCTCAGGACGGCGTCAGGACGATCTTGCCGATGTGCTTGGAGCGAGTGAAAGCCTCCTGCGCGTCGTGGATGGCGCTCAGCCCGTAACGGCTCGCGATGCGCGGACGGACACGTCCCGCCACGGCATCCTCGGCAAGGCGCGCGAACTGCGCCGGAGTGTGCATCGACGAGCCGATCAGGCTGATGTTGTGCAGATACAGGCGCCGCAGATCGAAGTCGATCTCCGGCCCGCCGATGCCGCCAGCGATCACCCATCGGCCGCCGTCGGTCACGTGCGTGAGCAGTACGGGCAGCAGCGGCCCTCCGACGACGTCGATCACCGCGTCGAGTCCGCTCGGCGCGGCTTCGGAGACCGCCGCGGAGACGACGGCGGAGTCGCTGTGACGATGTACGACCGCCGAAGCCCCGGCTTCCAGGAGGAGTTGGTCCTTGCCGGGAGCGGTGAGGGCCACGACCCGCGCCCCTCGCGCAGTGGCCAGCTGCACCGCTGCGAGCCCGACCCCACCCGACGCCCCCGTGACCAGGACCGTCTCGTCCGCGACGATCCCGCCCCGCTCGAGCATTCCCGTCGCCGTCCCGTACGCGACGGGCAGGCACGCGAGTTCCTCGTCGGTCAGAGGGGACTCGTCCATGTCGTGGATCCGCTCGCCCCGCACCACCACGTACTCGGCGAAGCCACCGTCCCTCTCGCTGCCCAGAAGGCCGACGGGGTTCGCGTCCCCGCTGGGGCCGTCGTAGATGGCCGGGTCGACCAGGACCCGGCGGCCGGTCCATTCAGCGCCGACGCCCTCTCCGACCCGGGCGACCGTACCGGCGATGTCGCCGCCCTGGATCCGCGGAAAGTCGACGGGACCCCGCCAGCCCGCGAGGGCATCGGGCCGCCCGGGCAGCCCGTACGCACCCTGACGGGTCCAGACGTCCGTGTTGTTGACCGCTGCGGCGGCGACCCTGACCAGGACCTCGCCCTCCGCGGGAACGGGGAGCGGCACCCTCCGAAGCTCCAGCACCTCCGGCCCGCCGAAGCCCGTCAGCACCGCGGCCGGCATCTCGTCCGGAACCGGTTCCGTATCGGCCATCCCACGAACCTCCACTTCGACGCTCCCTCAACGCTCCCGCCGGACGCACCCATTCCGAGCATCCATAGCCCACCGACCACCCACCCGACCCCCGCTCCCACCCCACGACCCCGATCAGCGCAGAGCTCGCCACCCAAAACGCAAAAAGCCCCTCCCGTCTCCGGAAGGGGCCTCTGACCTGGGAGCCGCCTGGGGGAGTCGAACCCCCGACCTACGCATTACGAGGCCTGCAAGATCGTGACGGGAGGTGGTGGGCGGTAGGGCCTGATCCTGTTTCTGCTGGTCTGAGCTCTGCGGATCACCGCTCAGGGACACCCGATCCGGATGGCGCCGCACCGTCCGCTCACGCATCGCTCACGCATCGACGCCCTCTCACCGGCGGGTTCAGCGGGGCGCCCTCGGCCTCTCGGCGACGGCCAAACCGTGGAGCTCCACGGTTTGGCCCGTACTTGTCGCCGCGGAAGGCTTGCATCACATCTAGATGTATTGACCTGGTGCGTTGTTCACGCGGCTGATCGGTGGCTGGCCTGCCAGTGCGGTGTGGCACCGGTGATGGTTGTAGGCGTGCAGGAAGTTGTCGAGTGCGGCGGTGCGTTCTGCGTTGCTGCTGTAGGGCCGTTGGTAGGCCCATTCGTCGAGCAGGGTGCGGTTGAAGCGCTCCACCTTGCCGTTCGTCTGTGGCCGGTAGGGGCGGATGCGTTTGCCTGTCGCCCCTAGCTCGGTCAGGGCCTGCTTCCACAGTTCGCTGTTGCGGTAGGACAGGGCGTTGTCGGTCAGGACGCGTTCGATGCGGTCGATGCCCAGGGTGGCGAAGTGGGCTGCTGCCCGGCGCAGGAAGCCTGCGCAGGTGGTGGCCTTCTCATCGGGGTGGACCTCGCTGTAGGCGAGGCGGGAGTGGTCATCGACGGCGGAGTGGATGTAGTCGTAGCCGGTGCTGCGGCGGCTTTGCGGCCGGGCCGCCCGGGCGCCTTCCCGGCCGTGGACGCGCCAGCCTCCCCCGTCGGGGATGCGTCCGAGTTTCTTCACATCGATGTGGACCAGTTCGCCGGGCCGGCTGCGTTCGTAGCGGCGGATGAGCCGGCCGGTGGGCCGGTCCATCCAGGACAGACGGTGCAGCCCGTGCCGGGTCAGAACCCGGTGGACGGTGGAGGGCGGCATGCCCAGGATCGGTCCGATGCGAGCAGGCCCGAGCTTCCGGCTGGTCCGCAGACTGCATATCTGCGCTTCCCTCGCCGCTGGTGTTCGTCGCGGTGTGCGGTGCGGACGGCTGGAGCGGTCGTGCAGTCCTGCATCGCCCTCCTGGCGCCAGCGGCGGAACCACTTGTGCGCGGTGACCCGGGAGATGCCCATCTGGGCAGCCACATGCGCTACCGGAAACCCTGAGCGGACACGTTCGACCAGCAACCGCCTGGCGTGCACGGTCAGTCGGGCATTACGGTGGGACACGAAGACCTCCGTTGTGCGGTGAAGCCTAGACACCTCCACCACACCGGAGGTCTTCGCCATGATCAAGACCCACGAAGGTCAACAACGCTCGTGACCAATACATCTAGAGCCGTCCGCGCTCCTTCAAGACGGTCAGCCAAACGGTCATGGAGGCGACGAACGCTGCTCCCCCCGTCTTGGCGGCCTCGACGGGCCTGTCCCCTCCCCAGCTCATCACGATGCCCGTCGCCAGCGCGATGGCGAGGGAGCAGAAGAGCGCTGCCAGCAACCAAGCAGACCGGGCACTCGAGGAATCCTGAGACGGTTCCGTGCTCAATCTCCCTGCTCCTTCCTCGCTGTCCCCGGCTGCACCACGGACGCCGCCCTCTGCAGGACGCACTCGGCGAGCGCCGTCCGCGAATGCTCGGCAGCCTCGGCGAACTCGCGATGCGTGACGATCTGCTGGTCGTATGCCCTGAACTGGCCCCCGATACGGACCTGTTCGTCCCACGTCGGTAGCGGCACCGGAAGCCGGCCGAGCGCAGCGGCGCTGATGGACCCGATGGAAGTGGTGGCCGTGGAGCGGGCCCGGATCCATTCCTCGACAGCCGGTAGGGAAAGGAAAGCCAGCAGGTACTCCGGGAGGGCCTCTTGCCCCTGATGCTCCGACGGACGGATGCGGAGCAGGTTGCTGCCAAGAATCCAGCCGTGCTGCGCGGGCTCCACCAGCGCTGAGGGACCTGTCGTGCCCGTGCGCACACATAGGATGTCGCCCCCGGCCACCCGATACGCCCGCAGGAGCCGCTCGGCATGCTCGTGCAGCACCATCACCTGATCCGGCGCGACGACTCGGCGGTCCCGCAGATGTTTTGGCTGCACCACGGGCACGTCGCCGTCCTCTGAACGGGCGCGCTTAATGAGGGAGGGGGAGGGACCTGCCTGGATATCGCAGAGTTCGCCCAGCGGCCGCTCCTCCCACTGATTGCTCCCGACGGCACTATTCACGGGGTGCACGAACGCCTGCTTCCGCTGCACATTCGCTACCTGCCGGTCCGCCTCGAGCATGAGGTGCTGCGCACGCCGGAGCATCAGTTCGCGGCGCTCGTACTCCGCTTCCAACTCGTCGGCGTCGCGCCCGGCGGACGCAGCTTGCACCACGTAGTCGGCCGGATTAAGCGAGTAGTCCCGCTCACGGACCTCGGCTGCCTCGACGGCCGTGGAGAGGACGGCGGTTCCTGGGGGCGGGTGGGAGTACACCTCATCGGTGTGCCAGGCCCCCACGGATTGCACGATCGCAGACGTGTCCTCCTCAGTGAGTACGCGCCGGGTGCGCGACTTCATGACTCCCATTCGACGCGCATCGACGAACAGGACCTGTCGGCTCGGGCTCGGTTCCTTCCTGAGGAGCCACACGGACACCGGGATGGTCGTACCGCGGAACAGCTTCGCCGGAAGCGCGATGACGCACTCCAGTCTTCCCTGCTCCACCAGGTTCCGACGGATGTCACGCTCCTGCCCGCTGGCGGAAGAGAGCGCGTTGTTGGGCATCAGCATGGCAGCGCGTCCTCGGGGGCCGAGCCTGCCGAGCACGTGCTGGACCCAGGCGAAGTGCCCGCTCCCCGGGGGTGGCTGGCCGTAGGGCCACTGCCCCGGCGAGCTGTCCCGCGGGGCGGATGCGTCCGCACTGAACGGAGGGTTGAGAAGGATCCGGTCCGCGGTCGCCGACAGCTGGTCCGGCTCGTTCCACGGTGCGGCGCCGCCCTTCTCGAGTCGTGCCTGCACGCCATGCAGCTGAAGGTGCATGCCAGCGAGCCGCAGGGTGTCCTCATGTGAGCCGGTACCGCGCACGGTCAGCGAGGGGGTGGACCCTCCAGTGTCGCGTACCGACTCGACTGCGGCCGCGAGCAGTTCGCCGCCCCTCAGGTACGGATCGCAGATAGTAAGCCGCTCATCCTCTTCACACACCAGCAGCTCGGCCATCATCCGGGTCACAGCACGCGGAGTGAAGAACTCACCGCTCTTCAGCCCAGCCTGCTCCTCGAAGTGTTCAAGCAGCAGCGGGAAGTCATCGGCCCCCAGCTCGCCGGCGAGGCGGATGACCTGCTGGACGTCGGCGTACGAGCTGGGCCTTAGCCGGTCGAGCGAGCGCCCGACTCCCGGCAGGATCCCAACGCCGCGCAACGCGTCATCAGCGGCGTCCCCTACGCGCCTGAGCAGCCGCCGGGCCTCATCCGGGCTCTGCCGCGGCGGGGCGGCGCGCAGCAGTCCGCTCCACCGAGCCGGTCGGCACGCCCGGAGGACGGCGACGGACGCGATCAGGGTCACGTAGTCCGTCCGGGCACCAGCGTCTCCCTGAATCCTCTCCGCCACAGGTCCCATGAGTTCGGCGACGGTCCGCCCGGAATCCTGCGCCTTCCGCGTGCCAGGAGCCGAGGCGACCGCCTGATACCGCCGTAGACCGGCGGCCTCCGGACTGCGGCGCGCCCTGTCCCCGTAGGTGGTTCCGTGCTGTTCTCCGTCGGCCAGGAACCTGGGCCGGATCACGCGGCCGTCGAGGAATGCCATGACCTGGCTGAGGGGGAACGATTCCATGCCTCCCGAGTGGATGGCCGCGGGGAAGTCCGGATGGCGACGTTGCCAATTGTTAACAGCCGGACGTCTTACGCCCGCAAGCCGCGCGACATCCGCACCGGTGAGAAGTGGATCTGCGGTATTCATGGCCGTGACGGTAGGCAGTCAAGCCACGGGGAACAAGTACGCAGCACGCTGCGCAGATTCCCGGCATGGCGCCACACGTACGTCCGCAGGTCGAGGCACAACTAACAAATCGCGACCTGAACTGCATCTTAATCGCGGTGGAGGCTCCTGCCATAGATGGCACATGGCCGTTTTCTGTTAATACCCCTTGTACTCCCGTGGGCGGTACGTGGCCCGCAACCCTCTCCTGGAGGCAGCGAGACGCTGAGGAGCCTGCGCCACACAAGGTGTGCTCTGACTTCCAGGTGAAACACCTGAGAAGCCATCACCTTTCCAAGAGTGATCGCTGTGAGGCTGGCCGGTCGAGCAACCTAGGAGCCTTCGGTGTCGCCGCCGTGCCAGGCGCCAGCTCATGCCCGAGGTCATCGGTCCCAGGAACATCGCCTCAGCGGTATGGGAGCGGGTTCGTAGTCGCGGACCAAGCGTGGGGAGCGCATCGGTCGCGCGAACGTTCGCTCTTCCAGCCTCTCTTGGGCAACACCTCGAACCCGCAGCGTCGTCACTGCGCTTAACCAAGGTCAGCACCATCCGCCAGACCTTCGCTGCGATGCCGACAGCTGCCCGGTGTAGCCGCCGTCCGCCCGCGCCAGCGTCAGCTGGAAGTACCGCTCCCGCAGCGGGGCCAGCAGGGTGCACCCTGCCCCGGTCCGTCACGTTCGCCGCAGTGACCACTACTGCCAGCAGCAGCCCCAAGGGACGGACCCGGCGGATGTACCGCTTCCTGCCGTTGACCGCCTTCCCGCCGTCGAAGCCGCGTAATGGCACAGGCACGGAGACCGTGGCCTTGACCGACTGCGAGTCGGAGATCCCCGCCCGCCGTATGCTGCGGATTGCGTCCGCCCACATGGCGGACCGTCCCGCGCAGCAGGCCGTGCAGTTCCTTGATCAGGTTCGCTTGCGCCAGGGCCAGTAGAAGCACATTCCGGGCCGCAAGCAGGGAAGTCCGCGGCGTCGCACGCCACTTGATGCCGCTGCCACCAGCCAGCGGAATGCGTCGATCACTGCCAGTGGCAGTAGCCCTCCGACTGCCCGCCCCTGCCCTCCAGCCAGCACGGCACCGACAGCGCTGCGTGCGCCTCGACCCACTCGGCCCTCAGCCATACCCAACGGATACTGACGCACACGCTCACCTGATCCGCGGCGATGCCATACACGCGTGCGGGGCAATCTCACAATGGAGAAGCCGAGTTGGCTTTGACAGGCAACGACGCGCGCCACCTGCGACGACAGGGGCTCCTCGCGCTCGTGGCTTCAACAACCTTCTAGTCATGCAGGAAGCCTTCCTGCATGCCCCTCACCTACTTACCCGACCGGGAACCTCGTTCGAGCAGCAGGCGAACGTCACGGTAAGACAACAGCTTCTAAGGCCAACTACCCTGCGGGAGGCATGCGTTGATCCGTACTCGGATGCACCACTCGCCCGCCCGTGCTAACTTTAAAGGCGCCTGCGACGCGTGGGCGCAAAGCATGATCACTTCGGGATGGTTCCCCCCGAGGTAGGCAAGGTGGAGGCTGAGCTTCCTCACGCTGCAGATCCTGCCGCGCGCTCCGTTGCCGCCGAAGACCACATCGGGATTCATCCCGATCGCGTTGGAGGGGATGCGCCCGACGGCTTAGGTCGTCCGACTTCCCGGGCATGGACTCCACATTCGTGTGGCACTCCGGGAGCAAACGGGACGATCAGTGCTTCTCTCGTTTTCGTGACTCTTGGCGTGCCCGAACGCGCCCAGGAGGGCACCGGAAGATGTCTGCACCCGTTGAAGAAACCACCTCCATCCACGACCACGTGCCTCCCCGGCCGGTCGTCAAGCTCCCCGAACTCGCACCCATCGCTGCCCGTCGCAAGGCGGCAGAGAAGCTCGCGGACGCCTTCAGCCTCGATCCGGCTGCAGCGACATGCATCGCCAACGCGGTCATTGATCCGGCTGAGTTGCGCCGATCCATCGAGACCCCGACCGAACTTGCCATCACCGGGGGGATTCTCCTTGCCGTCCGAGCACGGGTGTGGACACGCCGCACCTTGCCTGACATCCGTAACCCCAGGATCGGGGACGCCCGCCGCCACCCGGTGGCTGTCGAACCCGGGACCGACGAGGAGTCCCGGTTCGCGCCTGTCGACGACCCGACCAGCAACGGCGTCACGCCATACCTTGAGCTAGAGGTCGAGTCTGCGGAGCACATGACGTGGGCGTCTGCTCTCGCTGCCCGGGCAGTACTCGGTGCCAATGATTGGCGGTACTCGATCCGCAATCAGGGCGTGCTTACCGAGGTGTGGCTCGTTGCCAGCCGCTACTCCCACGTCGATGACGGAAGTCCCGATCTCTGGGCAGTGACCACGGCTGAGGGATCGTCGCGCACGACCGCTGCTCACGACATCCTCGGTGACGGCAACAGTGTCGACGTCGTCGTGAAGGCCGAGTCTGACACTGCCATGCGTGGACGGATCAAGGACCTGAACACAGCGTTGGGGCAGGGCCCCACGGCCAAGCAGTCCGAAGCGCTGCGTTGCGAGACCATGCCAGCGCTGATCCTTGTGGGCTACCGCCCTCTGCCAGGGGGACCCGACCGCTTCTCTTCAGCCGTCAAGTCCCTGGTAGCACTTCGCCACGTCGACGCACCGAAGGAGTGGGGCGAGGGACCAGAGCTTGAATCCCTCGCCGACGAAGCGTTGACGGTCATGGAAGACCGGGGCCTTCTAACGCCTCTGCGCCGCCGGTGGCTTGCCGGCGCCATCAGCCGTTCCCAAGCAAAGGCTGCCCATCTGCCCACTGACCCGGCCATCCGGGCGGCAGAGATCATCGCGCTCTTCTCCAGCAATGACCAAGAGGTGCGTGATGCCATCCGGGACGCCGTGACCCGTCAATCAACTCGCAAACGCATTACGAAGAATTTCCGCGTCAAGCTCGCCGTGGCGCTGATCGTGCGGTCCGTCGCCGGTGAGGGAACAAGCCCTGACCGTGTGCGCCGCTATATGCAGCACGGGTTCGTGTCCGTACGAGACAACCACTTCAAGCCCACTCATCGGGATGCCGATGCTGTTCTCGCCGATGCCCTCGTCGAGTTCGACAGCAATCCGGCAGGCGACCCCGGCCAGGCCCGACTTGAACTCGCGGCACGTGCGGCGTACCCGCTCATCTCTACACTGTCTCTGTGGGCCGACCGCGGGACCAGCAACAATCCGAATGACGACGACCGCCGCCGCCCCGGCGAGGTCATCGACACGATGCTCTCGTCGCGCCTCGGCATCCTCCAGCTGCACCGCGCAATCGTCGACCACAACGACGGTCGGCCAGCGCTCCGTGCTGTGAACGAAGACGGCGGCATCCGACTCACCGAGGATCGCGCCCAGGACCAGACCCTCAACGATGTCTACCTACGTTCAATGTTCCCCAAGGCAGGTTCTCCCACCCGGCCGACCTCCACCGATACTCCCGACGATGCCCTCCGCGACGCCGCAGCCGTCTTTGGCGCCGCAGCTCGTCGCCTCGCTGACGCAATGGCCGCTATCCGTGCAGTCAAAGCCGCTGACGGATCCGACCACGTTGAGACCGTCGGAATGGACCGCAATCATGTCCATGAGTGGAAGTCCACCCTCGATGAGGCAACCTCCGACTTGGAGTTTTGGGGTCGTATCTGGGAACGCCGCAACCGCAATAGCGCCCAGGCCACGGCTCTGCGAGGGGACAACTGGGTATCCGAGTACCTGAACGACCCAGATGAAGCCGTTCAAGCATGGGAGGACGAGGACTCTGACAAGATCGAGGCTGCGTCATGATCCCTGAGCGGCTCGCGTCTCTCGCCGCGTATGCTGGCGACTGGCTTCACCCCGACGGGCCCTGCGGACCGTATCCATTCAGTCCCAGCATTCCGGCCCCCGCCCACAACGCCGTCTACGTGGTCTGCGGATGGTCCGGACGGATCCTCTACGTCGGATCCACCACAATCGGTGTCGGAACGCGCTTCATGCAACACCTCAACGATCGGCCCAAGACACTCGATTGGGCAACCGTGTATGTCGTCCCACTCACGGACGACGTCCCGGTCGGTGAAGTTCGCCGTATCGAGGGCCGCATCGGCCTCGCTGCAGGGCCTGCGCGAAGCAAAGTCCTGCCCAGGGTCATGAGCAGGCGCTGACCGGAGCCCTTCTGGTGGCCCCGGCACGCACTCGGGGCCACCAGAAGCATCGCGTCACTCCTCAATCACTATTCCGGTATGTCTCTGAGGGCTGACAGTCACGGTCCGCTTGAGGAGGTCAACGCGGGGATCGTCGGACAGTTCATTGGGGGCGTTGACGATCGCCGATGCCTTGTCCACCCTCATTTGGCGGAGGGCGTGGTCGAGGAGGGCGGTGGTGTCGTGCTCGGCGACTTCTGCTTCTGCGAGCACTTGATGAGGCCTGCGAGCTCCTGAGGTGATCCCTAATCCAAGGAGTGCTGTCCGTCCGGTCACGCATAGAGCACCGCAGATCTCCTGCAAGGAGCCGCTTCGTTCCCCCTCACGAGTGATTGCCCGGCATGGAGTTTCGGTGTGAGCTGACGGCATGCATCGCTGGTCACCGCTGAACGATCGGCAACGTAGCCTCCTTGGCCGCCTCGACGCGGGCGAGGAACTACGCGAGCAAGCTGCAAGTCAAAGGCGTTCGGCCTACGCCTTGCGCGACCGGGGTCTCTTGCTGATCACTCGTCGACGGGGCGAGCTCCTGACCGAGGTCACCGACGCCGGGAGGTTCTACCTCAAGCACGGTCACCACCCTGACGATCCTGCGCACGCGGAGGACGAGCCGGCCGCCTCGACCGCCGGTGCATCCAGTACACCGAACGCGCGGAGCGGCGATGCAGAGCCGCCTGCAACGAAACGCCGACCACGGGCTGCGAAAAGCGCGCCGAAGAAGCCAACTCCGTACAGCGAGAGGCCCATCCCTCTCGCTCGACGGGCGAAGGCGAGCCAGTTGGTCGAGCAGCTCACCGCCAGGCGGCAGGTCACCATCTCCGCCCCGACCGAGGAAGAGATCACGGAGTGGCGGCGGATCGTCGACTTCGCAAAACGCCACGGGCTTGTCCCCGAAGGCAGGCGCATCGAGAAGCAGCGGCTGTTCAACCGCACCCGTGACTTGCAGATCTCACTGCTGGACGGACCTCACCCCAACACGAACAAGGAGTCGCCGGACGAGGCCCCGGCGGTACCGGTGCCGTCCCAACTGCGCTCGCCGCATCCGGTGGTGGCCGCCCTTCGAGACGACCAGGACCGACTGGTGATGCCGGCGGCAATGCGTCGTCGCGCTCTCCTGCTCCTTCAAGGGTTGGCAGCCGAAGCCGTGCGGCGAGGCCACAGGGTGCAGGAGCACCCAGTCGCCGGCCGTCACCGAAGCCACGCATACTCCTACAACGGTCAGTACTTCCCCTCCCGTTACTCGCGCCGCGAGGGGGAGATAAACCTGTCCGTTGGGGACTTCACCTACACCGTCACGATCAAGCGCGAGTACCCGCAGTCTGAGGATGCCGACCGTGCGTCGAAGCTCATGATCGACCTTGGCTACGGCCGGTACGACGGACGACGCCGTCAGTGGGGCGACCGCAAGCGGTGGACGCTGGAGGACACCCTCGGCGCCGTGCTCCGGGAGATCGAGGCTCGCGCTGTAGAGGATGCCCAGCGCAAAGTGGATCAGGAACGTGCGCAGGCCGAGCGCAAGGTCCGCTGGCAAGAGGCAATGGACAAGGCGAAGGAGCAAGCCGTCGAGGCGCAGTTGGCCAGCGCACTCACCGAACAAGCCAGGAAATGGCGGGAAGCAGCAGCTCTCCGTGACTACTGCGAAGCGCTGGAACAACGCCTGGCAGCGGCGGACGGAAACGAAGAGGAAGAAACTGCCTCGACCAGAGAATGGTTGACTTGGGCACACGCCTACATCCAGCGACTCGACCCACTGCAGGAGCTACCGGCCAAGCCCACCCCGCGACAGCCGAAGTCCGAGGAGCTGAAGCCATACCTGAAGGGCTGGAGCCCATACGGTCCAGAAGCGGTGGCGAGACTCCTTCGGGACCGTGAAGCGGAGGACTCCGAAGACGACGGCGACCACCAGCACCGGCACGGACCCAGGGTGGTCGGTTAGGAACTGCATGCGTCAGCCCTCCCCGTCGCACATGTCGAGCGAGGCGGTGCCCAGCACTACCCGGTAGGCATCACCGTGGCGGATGAATTTCGCCCCTTTGACTCCGACCTCCCGGTGAGTCAGGGCCAGAGCAAGGTCGCGGGGTTCGGGATAGCCGGTCCACCGGAACACCCACGAGTCACCGGCACCCCAAAGCCGACGTACCGCGCCGTGCCGGATCACCTCCGGTTCCCTCCTGCGTTCAGTTTCGCGCCGCTCCAGGGGATCCCAGGACAAACTGGTCGCCCAGCGACCGCGCCGATCCAAGAGGTTGTAACGGGAGACGAGGCCAGACAGCAGAGTGGTGGCGTCCACCGACATCGATGGGACCGCAGCAAGCGCGCGGCGCTCGGACGCTGTGAGGCTGTGCTCCACCGTGAGATAGGAGTGCAGTGGCACGCGGCTTCGCTTGGTACCGCGCCGGCATCCGTACGGATCACCGGTGATCGTCAGCAGTGCGCCGGTGGGGAGGTGGCGCAAACAGAGGGAGGGCTCCCCATGGCAGATGTAGCTGACCTCGTGTCGTAGTCCTGGAACGCCACGTGAACCCTCCCCTGCAGTGTCCAGCAGCCGAGTTGCCACGTTCTCGGGGGCACGCTCCGCGACCATCACCAACTGGTCCCGGCGGGGTGACATCACCGGGTCGTACGAGGCGACAACGGCAAAGTTCCACCGCGCCGTCGGACCGGTGTACACATTGCCGTTGAAAAGCGCGAGCGCCAGCAGAGCCCGGAAGGCACGCTGGTCGTCCGAGCAATGGTCCAGGCCCAGCCCATGCGTGTCGTTGCTGATCGCTGCTCGAGCTGCGGGTTCGCTCTCCCCGGTGTACTGGAAGCGGAGCGGGATCCGCTCATCGGGATCCATGGTGTGGACGGGCAGCCCGCCCAACTCGCGCGCAGCAACCAACCGTGCCTGCTGGAAGGGGATGACATCCCCGGACTCGCGCTGGATGCGGCGAGCGAGTGTGGCGATGTCCCTGTTGAGCGTCATGTCCGGCTCCCGGTGGGCACGCTTCAGTGCTCCCGCCCACTGCGCCCCAATAGGAGGAACGGCAGCTTTGGATCACGCGCGCCCGACGGCGCATTGCGCCCTCAACCCTGGGTGGCTGCGGGAGGAACCCAGGTCCGGCGTAACGGCGAGCGTGGTCGCCTGCCCGGATTTTAGCGCCCCTTAGGGCGTAGGGACGAGTTGGAGCCGGAAGCTTCAATTGTTCCGTCACCGACAGCCCGTCGGCGCGCACTCGTGACACGATCAAGAAACTACCGCTTGCATGGTCAACTACCCACAGACTGGAGATCACCTGTGAGGTGACGCCTATCAGGCGGAGCCACGACGCCGTCGAGCGTGAGGGGCGGGTCGCACATGTGAGTGCGCCCTGCGCTGGGCAGCACTTGGGCTGTCGTCCGGGAGGGATAGGGGGTCCACGGGCGCAGGCGGTTGGCCGTCAACCGTCTCCATGCCGGGCAAAAAGCCGGGCTCTACAGCATGAGCGTGCTTTGCATGCTCAGGGACAGGGAGGATACGTCGTCGCGAGAGTTCAGCGACGTCGATCAGCGGGGCGGCCAAAATGCGGTTGAGTAGCTCCGCCTGCTGCGGTTCCAGCGTGGTGAGCTGGCTGAGCACCGCAAGGACTTCGACGAGTTCCCGGCTCCAGTCGTGCTCCCAGCGCTCGGGGCGTTCACTGTCGAGTTCGCTGGTCACTTTGCCGGCGGTGCGGTTGCTGCGGTAGGTAAGCCAGCTATCGAGGACGTTGCGCCCGCCGGTGGTGTAGTTGCGCATGCGGGGCGTGACACCGGTAAAGATGCCCCCCTCGATTATCAGGTGTTCGTTTTCGCTGTCGTAGCGGATGGTGGAGGGGAGCGCACTCGGCTCGACTTCTCGCGCGTACTTGATCTCGGGATGTAGTCGTCGCCAGGAGTTCGATGTGCCTAGGGGGCGGCCCTCGTCGGGGTTGATGCAGCGGGCGCCGAAGGTGGAGGCCCACAAGATGTGGCGTCCCAAGCTGACGGATTCGTGCCACAGGTCGCGATCAGCAGTCAAAGGGACCCGCACACCAGGGGAGTTGAGGTCCTCGGCGTAGCGCTCGGTGAACGCGGGATGTGCTGTGATGGCGGCAATGTAGGCGAGGAGATCTGCGGGTGGGACGTCCCGGAGGCCGTAGGAGTTCGCGAGATGGTTTTGCAGGCCAGGCGTGACGTTGGGAATCCGGTCAGCATGAAGCAGAGGAAGGACGCGTCCTCCATTGCCATTGAAGTAGTGGACATCGGGGATGAGAGCCGTGAACAGCAGTGCAGGGCCAGTCCGCAAGCGTTGGGTGTGCTGCTCAGTGACGAAGATTTGATCGTCAACGGCCGCACGCCAAAGGTCGGGGCGTGCGCGGTCGATGAGGCGGCCGTCCGGTATGAGCCACTGGCGGTCTAGGGCTCGGCGGGCGATGCGCTCCGGTTGAGGACATGAGCCGTGTTCGTTCCTGATCAGGATTCGAGGGTGGGGGTGGCCCGGGATCTGGGGAGCTTCTTTGTCTAAGGCGCGGCTGTCAGTCTTCTTGAACAGCGCCTGCTTGATGGCGGGTTCGCGTTCCTGGATGAGCCGGTCCCAGCGTCGTCGCAGGGTGGCTTTCGACGGGCTGATTACCCAGTTCCGGTTTGTTGTAATGCCGGGTTTGTACCAGGGCATGAGGTCGGTGAGTGCAGGAAAGTCATCCCAGCCGCTCTGGGAAGCGGGCGTGAACGGGGCGGCCTCCGCAGGGCGGGAGGTGTGCCAACCAGGTCCACCGATGTGCAGGTCTTGCAATTGCTGTTCCTTGTATTCGCGGGTGCCGTGTACGGCTGCGTAGTGGACCGGAGCTAGCTTGTCGCTGCGCTCGCCTTGTCGGCGGACGAAGATGGCAATGGCTAACTCTTGCTGGACCCCAGGGAAGAAACGGCTGTTGAGCGAAGCCCTCTTGGTTTCGGGGGTAAGGTCGATGATCCATCCTTCGGTGCAGGTGTGCCGTAGGTAGGAGCGCATGCCCTGGAAGCCGAAACCGCGGATGAATCCGGCGGTGCTGACGAAGCAGACAATGCCGTGGCGGCGATCGTCGTGCTGGTTGAAGACTTTGTGGGTGGCCCAGCGCCAGAAATAGGTGCATAGGTTCTTCAGTTTGTTCTCGTAGACGCCTGCCGCACCGCGCAGCCGGAAGGCATCTAGGGGCGGGGAGCCACGGCCTCGTGAGCCTTTCTCGATCCATCCGCCCTGGCCTTCTGCCTGTTCGCGGTGCGGAGGGTTGCCTATGACAACGGTGATGCGCTCGTCGCGCTGGATGGTGCTGGCCGCTTCGGCGTCATCGCGTAGGGGACCCCACAAGGCGCCGTACCGGTCGAATAGTTCGTTGCGCCGCCACGGGTCGGCGAGGGTGTCGGCCAGGTGCAGGCGCATGTCGCGCAGCCGGACGCGAGCATTGAGCTGGCGCAGCATTTGACCGACGCGCATCTGAGCGACGGCAAAAGCGCCCATCTGCTTTTCGAACCCGATTAGTCGCCCAGCAAGTTCTTGAACAGACTCGGAACGGAAACCTTCGTTGCCACCCTCGGTTTGCTTGCGGGCAACGAGGTCGATGATGCCCGTGAGGAACGTGCCTGTGCCCATGGCCGGGTCGATGATGGAAACACCCGGATCGGCAAAGCCGTCAGGGCAGTCCAGCCTGGTAGTCAGCACCTCGTCGACAAGACGAATCATCTCGGTCATCAGTGGAGCAGGGGTGTAGTAGGTGCCGGAGTCCTTGCGTAGTTCGGCGTCGTACTCCTGCAGAAAGTGCTCGTAGAGATGGATGTGGAAGCCAGGTTCCCCGGCCAAGGCCTTCTTCCAGTCGATCGCGTCGATGACACGGGCCAGCATGTCGAGGCTGTCGCGGAATTCTCCCTCCACCTGGTCAGTGAGGATCTGCAACGCACGGCCCATGACGGAGTGCTCTGCCCCCAAACGCCGCCCTACCTCGTGCAGGCTCATCCCGGTCAAGGCGTTATCGCTGTCAGCACTGTTGGAGCCAGCGAGTAGGAGAGCAAACGTAACGGACTGGGCGTAGCGGTCAGCGAAGGCCGCTCGCTTGTCCCGGTCGTCCGTAGTCGGGAAAAGGTCGACCTCGAGCGTGGAAGCCAGGTCTGTGAAGGGGCGTTGGTGGCGAGGCAGGCCATCTTCGCCGTCTAGGCGGTCGTGGACTGCATCCCGCAGGAGAGTACACAAGGGAGCCACCTTGGCAACCACCTCGCGCATCGAGGTCAGTGGACGCGGTTGCCAACCGAAGAATGCGTCCAGCATCGCTGCGAAGGCGGCTTCACTGGCCACTGGCACCCGCAGGCGGGAGCCGGCCGTCCGCAGATCACCCTCGAGGTGGATCGTGTCGCCGTACTGCCGGCCCGAGCGATACATGATCCATGTCTGACCGTTGGTGTAGATGAGGTTCGGCAGCTTCGCCATGCCCTCCCATTGGCGGCGATCGCGCTGGTTCAGGCCGCCGGGATGGATCACACTCTTGTCTGGGCTTTTCAGCTCGACATAGCCGACGATGTTGCGGGGTAGCTTCCCGATCCGTACTGCCAGGTCGGGTCGTATCCGGTGGGCGGAGATGGCTACTTCGGCATGTAAGACGGCCTGTAGCCCAAACGCTGCTGCCGCATCGGCGAGAAGAGTTTCCACCGCCCGACGGATGGCAACCTCCTGCTGCCCGTGCTGCAACGCTTGCTTACAGGTCGCACCAAATTCACTGACGATGCGCCGGAACCTGTCCTTGCGTTGCATTCCCGCCCCCAAGGGTCAACACGCCCCGCATCCACCTAAAAACCTACGGTAAGCACAACATCACACTTCGTCGAGAGGACGTCACTCATCGGGCCCGCCCTCAACGCCCCGACTCGACGCGCTGCGGCCCATGTCGAAGCGATCGCCACCGACCTCATCAGCGCCCTCCACCGGCACCAGCCAGGGAAATGGCGGACCTGCGCGCCGAGTTCGCCTACCAGCTGCCGACCCGACTCACCTGCGACCTCTTCGGGGTCCCAGCCGATCAGCAGCCGGAGTTGCTCCGCATCATCGACGCCGTCCAGGACACCAACGCCACCCCAAACAGGCCGGTGCCACCGGCCGTGACCTGTACGCCGCGATGGCCCCGAACACTTCAACCTGGACCGGGCCGCCGAGCAGCGCCTGGCCTTCGACCACAGCATCCACGACTGCCTCGGCGCCGCCCGTGCCCGCTCAACGCCCGCATCGCCCTACCCGCGCTCTTCGACGCCTTCCCCTCGACGCGTGCCTCGTCGCGAAGCCGCGACCTTGCTCATCGCGCACGACGGGCCCGCACGATCCTGACGGGACGTGGACGGTGAGGAACAATGCTGTTTGTACTGCTCAGAGTTCTACAGGTGGGTATCGAGGGACAACCGTTCCAGATGGCGTCCGCACCGTTCGCTCAATCATTGCTCACACGGAATCCTGGGCAGCACCCTGCCTGATCAGTTTCCTCAGATCACGGTCGAGGGTGCGTGCTTGCTCAGGTAGCTCTTGAAGGTCTTCCTGATCTCAGCCTGGAGATAGCCCGCCTGAGGAGAATTGGGCACCACGTCCCGCTCGTAGCCTCGCTTCCGGGCATCGAGGTACCGAACGATGCTGGAGGACCCGGTGTTGGATACGAACAGCTCGTTCTGCGTGCGAATGTCGGCACGCAACCCTTCGAAGTTCCGAGCCAGCCCGATATCGAGATTAGTTACGTAGTACTTACACTCCACGATGAGTACGCACTGACTGCCGCGCGGCGCAATACCTTGGGCACGACTAAGGGCAGCTTCTTCAGCAGGAAGCACCAATACGTCGCACTCGTGCAAGACACCGGAAGCGCCCGTCACGAAGACACCGAGGTGGACTTCAAGGGCTGGAGCACCGTCGAACTCGATGACGGCATGGGTAAATGCTTGGCTATCACCGTACAGTTGGCCGGGCCCGGTCCGGAACACCAGGCTGCTTGCCTTTCCCCCGAAGACGTCCTCATAGGTGACAGTCGCACCATGCCGACTCGCCGTAGCCGCTATCAGCGCGAAGACAAATCCCTCGTAGACGTCCGAGGTCTTCGACGCTGAGTCGTACGAGACTGTTCCGGCCGCCAGAAGGCTCTTGATCTCACTGACCAGATCATTGACTGCGCTCAACTGCGTGCTTCCCTCTCCACCTCGGCCAGCAGGTCACTTACCCGGTCACGTCGCTCCGTTGACAGCCTGTCTGCCGAGAGTTCCGTTCGACTCCGCCGGGCACTGGTACTCTCGTCCGGTTCGAACATGACTCCCTCGGCCATACCTCGGGTGCCGAGATCTCCCTCAGGTTCGGTCTGAAGCATCTTCAGCGTCTCCAGCTCGATCTGCGGCAGCTCGACGAACACCCGCTGAACGGAGTCGAGGATGAGCTGGACGCGTTCGTGATCCGTCATGGCTCGAGTAGCGATCACCAGCGTCCCTCGCTTGCGTGACGCCTCGTACTCGACGAAGCCAAGCGCGCTCCGGTCTACGACCTCGTAGCGGGCCGCCGCAAGGGCTGGAGTGGCGTCGCGGAGGTCATCCCCGCGGCGCTGAGGGCGGCGCCGAAGGATCTTCTCCTCCGGTACTCCTGCTGCGATTGCAGCGTCCACATCATCGAGCACCCACGCCAGGACGGTGCCCTGCAACGCTTCTCGGAGTTCCTGCTCCACACGGCTCAGTTCGGCCTGGTCCATATCCCTCCCCCTGCAACGAGAACCGCCAGCATCTGTAGTGCCATGGTCATCGTGGCAGAACGCACTGACACTCGGGCCTAAGCCAAAGACTTCCCGGCCAGGGATGTGCCGCCTGCTGTGTGACGACGTCCAGCCCGTCCGGTCCCGACGCCGGCTGGGCACCATCACCGACGGCGCCCTCACTCAGCAATGCGACACCGCCGACTCCGGTCGGCATCCGTGGAATCCCTGCTCCTGCTCCAGATCCCCCGGTGAGGGGCACTTCTCCTCGGCCACGAGACGAACCTGTGGCGGTACCCTCAACCGTGACGGAGCCTTCCTGGGCCTACACAGGCAGGAACGGACTCGGACGACCGTGCCAGGAAATGCGCAGGGCATCCCGGGCACGAGTGGCCGCAACGAACAACTGGTTGCGGCTCTTCTTCAGTTCGCGTTCGTAGCGCTTGGGGTCGCTCGCCGCGTAACTCTCAATCAGGGCGGTGCGTGGGAGGACGCCTTCACTGGCGCCGACGACAGCGAGCTTCTGGTATTCGAGGCCCTTGAAGCGGTGCATAGTGCCGATGTGGACCTCGCCGCCGCCCTGCGGGCCGTCCTTGGTGAGAGTCGCTGTGGTGATGCCGTGCTTGCTCTCCAGGTCGGCGGCCACCCGGCTGGCCATGTCGCCGTCGGCGACGCATACGGCCATCGTGCCGCTAGGGTCGCGCACGGTGCCGTCCTCAGCGGGCTGCGTGATCTCGGCTCGCCACTGCTTCAGGACGTCGGCGAGCTGAATGATCTCATCGGTCCAGTCTGTGCAGGCGACAAGTTCAGGGGCGGGGCCGCGCAGGAGAGAGTGGTAGCCGTCGAGGGTGTCGGTGCCGTCGTCGAGATCGTCGTAGGTGGCCGAGCCGACGACCTTCGCAGCCTGGTCGAGGATCTCCTGGGTCGTGCGGTAGCTGAGGGTCAGTTTCGAGGAGCGGCCGCGAATACTGATGCCCACGGTGGAGAGGGTCACCTGACGGTCGTAGATCCGCTGGTGGGTATCGGCAGCGATGAACAGGTCCCCGGAGCCGGGCACGACCATGGCGCGCAGCATCTTCCAGTGGGCGGGGCTGAGGTCCTGCGCCTCGTCGACGACGATGTGCTGGTAGCGGTGGCGGAGATAGCGCTGGGCTGAGCTGTTGTCGTCGAGATGGATCAGGTCGCCGCCGCCGATGTCCTCCTTGTGCTCGGCCCGGTTCTGGATCTTGCGGGCACGGTCCATCTCGTAGCGGGCCGCACGTTCTGCCGCCTGTGCCCACGTTTCGCGTCCCAGACTGTTGAGGCGCAGAGTGAACTGCTCGAGCAGCTTCCAAATGACGGCGCGCTCGGGGCGGCTGAGGCCGCGGCCCATGCCAGCGCGGCGGGCCTTGAAGTAGTCCTGGCGCGTCGCGAGAGACTGGCCAAGGATGATCTGTTCCCATTCGTCGAACAGGAACTCAGCGTCCCAGCGCTGCTCGTCGTGTTCGAAGAGGACTTCGCGCAGGACGTCCAAGGCCTGCACCTCATCCATCAGACGGCGCCGCGAGCCGGGCGCAGAGTTTTCGTTGAGGACGCTTTGCGCGAGCTGATCGATGTGTTTGATGTCTATGCGGCTGAGCAGCGCCGGTTCCAGGAGTGAGGTGAGCCGGGAACGCAAATCGGAGGTCAGGTTCTTGGTGTACGTGGTCAGCAGGATCGGCTTGCCGTGGCCTGGGGGGAGTTCAGAGGCGAGGCGGGCGACGCGATGGAGCGCCACGATGGTCTTGCCGGTGCCGGGTCCGCCGCTGACGCGGGCGGGGCCGTTGAAGTTCCCTTCGACGATCTTGCGTTGGGTGGGATGCAGGTAGACCTTCCAGGCACGGAAGTCTCCCTCGGCAAGGACGTTGCGGATGTCGTCGTCGACGGTGGTGACCGCGGTACGGGTGAGAGCCGCTGCCAAGTCGTCCTCGAAGCCCGGTTCGAGTTCAGCGGAGGCGGGTTGGGTGATTTCGCGTTCGACCTCGTCGATGGGCATTCCGGAGCCGAGGCCGGTGAGGACCTCGGCGGTCAGACGCGGCGCGCCGGCGACGAGCTGGTCCAGCTCGTCATCAGTGGTGACGGTGAGGGCGAGATCGATAAGGGCGTCGGCCACGCCCAGCCGGCGCAGATCCTCGGACGTGCAGCCGGCGAGGAGGGGTTCGGCGGGCGCGGGTGGAGTCACGGCGGGGGCGGGAGTGGGCTCCGCTGGTGCGGCCTGCTCTTCGGGGGCGGGGGTGAGCTGGAGTCCTGCGCGCTGCAGGACGCTCTGTCCGACGACGCCGAGGTCAACGAACTCGATCTCGCCGGTGATCCGATTGATGGCGACGCTGAGCTCTTCGTATACGTCCTTGCGGTGCCGGACAGCGACGATGAGCCACTGCTGGACACCGTCGGCACCCACTCCGGCGCGGGCCAGGAGCGCCCGGTGCGAGCGGTCGATCTTGGCGCGGAAGATCCGGCCGTCGCCCTTGAGGGGCTTGAGGTCGAGGCTGGGGTGGTCCGGGTCGGCGCGGAAGTGGTGGCAGAAGTCGTAGAACTTCGTCTTGACTGACGAGTCCATCTTGTAGAGCTCGTTTTCGGCCTTCTGGTAAAGGCTGAGGCGTGCGGTCATCGTGCGGCACTCTGTTCTTCGGCGTCGGGGCGGGAGGCGGCGTCGGGCAGCGCGGCGAGGAGCGTGTCGAGGTCGGTGAGCCATTCGTCAGCGGAGCGGATGGTGAAGCCTGCGTCGCGGTAGGCGCGCCAGGTCTTGTCGCCTTCCTCATCGTCGTGGTCGTACGCCTCGGCCATGACGGCGATCCGCAGGCCGGGATCGGCCAGGTCCCAAGCGAAGTCGGCGAGCCAGCCGCGTTCGCCCAGCTCGTAGCCATAGGCCGGTGCCTTCTTGCCGTGGTCGGCGAGGGTGTGAGCGAGGCGGGTGAGGGGAGCGTCGGGTTCGTCCTCGTCGAGAATTTCGAGGATCTCCCGGTCCCAGAGCAGGTCCCGCAGCGCCGCTTCGACGAGTGTGTCGGCCCCGTCCTGGACGCTTCGTGGCCGAGGTACGGGTGCGTCCCTGCTGTGCTGGACGACGAGGGATTCCAGCTCGCCGATGCCGCCGAGAGCCTTGAGGACGGACAGGTCGAAGTCGGCCGCGGCCGACGTGGTCAGCTGTACGCCGTCACCCCCGTCGTGGGCGAGGAACTGGAGGACGTTGGACCACTGGAGCCAGGCGCGCCAGCGTGCCTTGTGTTCCGGTGTGCCGAGTTGGTCGGGGTCGGTGTCGTCGAGGCAGGCCAGTGCAGACCAGTGGCTGGTGGCGCTGTCGACGAGGAATGCGACAGGGAGGTCGGACTGGTCACAGGCCTGGAACAGGTTGAGCGCGCCGGAACCCTGGATGGGTGCGGGATCGATGCCGTCGGTGCGGCTCCAGGCGTCGAGGAGGCGGTCAAGCGTCTGGCGGACCTGGTCGGGGGTGCCATTGCCGACGAGGGTCTCCTGGCCGGTGCCGAGAAGTCCACCGACAACTGCCGATGCCCGCTTGCCCCAGGCCGCGTCATCGGGACTGCGCAGGTACGCGAGAAGCATGGTCATCGGATCGGTGAAGGCGGTGGCCGCGAGGTCGTCGCCCCCGCTCTCTGCGTAGAGCTGCTTGGCGATGTCCTGGGCGGTGTGCGGGTACGGGGGCCACACCGGCTCGGGGGCTTCCCGTCCTGCAAAGGTCTCTCCCGCCGTCCTTCTCTCGAAGGTGTCGAGGTCATCCCAGGTGAGCTGGAAGACGATACGTCCGTCGGCACGGAGGCGGTTGCGCTTGTCGGCGTCTCCGGCGAGGCGGTTGTGGTGGCGGGTGGCGTGGTAGCGGTGTCCATCGAGGTAGACGGTGATCTTCTGCTTGGGGCCGTCGGTGCGTTCGAAGGTGAAGTCCGTACGTGTGAAGCCCTCGTTGCGCTGGGCGGTCAGCCGCCAACCATGAACGGTGCCGGCCTCGTCGAGACGCAGGTAGCCGCTGTTATCACCGCTCTCTTCCAGGTCGGCGTCTCCTCGCTGTCCGGCCCAGCCACGCAAGGCCCTGAGAAAGCGGGTTTCCAGATCGGATTCGACCTGACCATCGAGGCCGATCTGATCGGTGTTGCCGACCGGCTTGGTGGACCAGGCGTCAGAGTCGGTGCCGAGGAGTTCGTCAAGGATCTCTAGTGCGGCCTGCCGGGAGACGCTCTCGATATGCCGTTCGTCGGTGTAGCGGTACAGGCAACGGTGGCAGGCCTGCACGCCCTCTTCGTTGCAGGGGCATTCCACGAGGAGTCGACGCCCGCCCTCAAGCACCTGTCGGAACGCGGCCGGGTCGGCGAGTCGGTCAAGGTAGCCGGTGCCGTGCGGCAGGCGGTCGTAGAGGACCAGGAACTGGCGCTTCTCCGCGGTATCGCGGTCGGGCATGGTGGCCAGCGTCGTGTCGAGGTGCTGAGGGTCGCCCCCGAAGGTCTCGTCGACGCCCAGGCGCAGTGCGGCCTGGAAGGAGTGGACCTTCTCCTCGACGAGGACCGTCGCGGCGGGCAGCAGGATCCGCAGGGCCTCGGTCTCCAGTTCGTGGGCGAGCAGCACGGGTTGCGGCTGAGGGGCATCCTTCTTGCCACGCCGCAGCGGGCACCAGGGGGTGTGGTGCTTGAGCGCGCGCTGACGGTTGGCGGAGTTGTCGAGGGAATCACGGTCGTCGTCGAAGACCGGCCGCCCATCGGCGCTCGCGGCCCCGCAAGCGGTGCACACGTAGAAGGGGGCGATACGGACGGACTGGCCCGCGAGTTGGTCGTTCTCTTGAGCGCCGATGCTCAGCGGTCCTGCGTTGATACGGCGGATGACGGCACGCCGGGTGTAGTCGACGCCGAAGATCTGGCTGTTGTGCCGCCATGACTTCCCCACTGCGAAGTCATCGGGACTGATGTCGACGATGTCGATGACCGTGTAGAAGCAGCGGTCCCGGTCGTCGCTCTCGTCACCGATCCTGGCGTCCTCGCGCTTGTCGCGGGAGGTGACCGCAGTGGGCTGGACAATCTGCCACAGGCTGCCGGAGTCGGCGATGCTTTCTTCTCCACAGCGCTGGCAGGGCCTGATGTCGGCCTCGGCATTCTCAGTGCGGACATAGCCGCAAGAGGGACAGAAGCGCCAGTGGCGCCAGTCCCGGTCCTTGCCGGTGACGATGTCGATGCCCGTGATGCGGTGCTTGTAGCCCTCAGCGTAAAAGGTGTTGCCAGGGGCGAGTTCGGACAGAGCGAAGCCGCGTGGCCGCTGATAGGTATACGACTTCGACTCGTAGTGGTCTCGACCTTCCGCTGTGGTGCCTTCAGGCCAGAAGACAGTGGCGTTGAGGGTTGTCGTGGCGTCGATGAGGGCGTAATTGGGCAGTAGACCGAGATCACACAGCACGGTCTGGGCAGGCTGGCGCTGACGCGCGGCGCCCTGCTTGGAGGTGACACGCAGTTCGGCCTCCAGCTCGGCCTTGATATCCGCCTGTTCCTCGTCCCCGTCCTTGAGCTCATCGATCGCAGACCGCATCGTGCGGACACGGGTGCGCAGCTTCTGGTTCTCGCGTTCCCACTCGCGCTCGGCCCTCTCCACCTTGCTGCGGATGCCCCGGACCGCGTACTGCTCCAGTTCCAGCTGGGCCGTCTCGCTCACTCCGGCTGGAAAGAGCGCGAGGAAGCCTGCGACGAGCTCCTCGCCGTGAGCGAGGGCGGCGTCTATGAAGTCGGCCAGATAGCCGGAGGGGCCGAAGAGTTCGTCCGCACGGCGGGACAGCGAGGCCAGCGGCTTGCCGTCCTCGCGCAGTAGCCGACCGCGCGCTGCCATGTCGAGGAGGTGGGCGGTGTACTGGCGTCGCAGGATCTCGACGGCCGACAGGTACGAGCCCGGCGGCACGATCCGTCCGTCGATCATGTCGCGTGGCCGGTCGAGAAAGTAGAGGTCACGACGCGAACGGTCGGGGATTGTCAGCAAGAAGGCGTTGCCCGTGCGGCGTCCGGCCCTGCCAGCCTGCTGCGCGTAGTTGGCCGGACGACGCGGTAGAGCGCCGAGGACAACAGCGGACAGGTCACCGATGTCGATGCCCATCTCCAGAGTGGGCGTGCAGGAGAGCACGTTGGGGTCGTTGAAGCCCTTGCCCTTGCGGAATGCCTCCTCGACGCGTTCACGCTTGGCGCGGGAAAGCAGTCCGGTGTGTTCAGCGGTGATGATCTGGTAGGTGCCGGCTCGCCGATAGAGGCTCCGGTAGTAGTCGTCGCGGTAGTCGCGGTTCCGGTCGTGCCTGTCCACGCTGTCCAGCCAGCGGTCGCCTGCGACCAGTCGCCCGTTCGTACAGCGATACGCCGGGCAGGGCTGTTCATGGTATTGCGCCAGCAGCGATGGGTGGACGGTCTGCTCCCAGAAGCATTTTGGACAGCGCACATACGCCTCGTTGACCCGTAGGTCCGTCAGCAACTGCAGTCGCACGGCTCCTGGTTGAAGACCATAAAGGCGTGCCGAAGTGTCCTGCGGAGTGCGCGCCGCGAGCAGTCCGGCATCGGCGAGGCGGGGCAGAAGCCGTACCCAGAAATCGTCGGCCTGCTCGCGAGTCATGTCGAGGCAGCGTTGGGCCCAGGTCTGATACCAGGACAGGCGGCCGGCGGCGAAGTCGAACTCGCTGCGCGGCTTGGGCCGCGCGAGCAGAAAGCTCGGCGCGGATACGCCTCTGGGGAAGGCCTTCATGCCGCGTGGGCGGCCGCCCCAGATGAAGTAGCGGCTGGTACCTGCCTCGTCGAGATACTTCTCCAGCCACCGGTGTCCGACCGCTCCACGCGTTCGCAACCGATCCAACGTGCCGCGCAGGAAGGCGAGATAGCGGGCGTCGTCGTGCTCGGTGAGCGGCAGCCCTCGTTGGACGGACTCCTCGTGCGCGGTACGTACTAGCGCCACAGCGGCCGGCTCGTCAGGGATGTCCACCCAGGCTGCCGTGGTGCGGGTCAGTTCGAGCGTGCGGCCGTTGCGTGAACGGCGCCCGAACTCCATCACGGCCTCGAAGGCGAACCGTTCACCGATCAGGTCCCAGGTCTTCTTGTCCCCGCCACGCCCCATGCCCGACAGCAGCCGCGCCACGCCCGCATCGTCATGCAGGTCCGGCGGGACGACGGCGGCGAGCGTCTCACGGTCGGTGGTGGCTTCGACGACATCGGCGACAAGGTCGTTGAGTGCGCTGGGTCGTTGCTCGCTCAGGTGCTTGGCGAACAGGGCCCGCAAGGAGAAGGTGTACGAGCGGGAGGCGACGAACCCGGCCCGGTGCGCGGCGTCCTGTACCGAGTCGTTGAACATCAACGTCTTCGTCTCACGCTGCTTCTTGTCCATCTCCCCGCCGGTGAACAGCTGAGTGACGGAGGCGGCTGCGAGCGCCGCAGAACCCGTACCGAGGAAGCGGATCGCGTTGTGGGTGCCGCAGGCCGGGCACCAGTCGTCCTTGGCGGCCCGTTCCGCGGTGTCGCCGAGCTGGACGAGGACGAAGGCCGAATCTGGGTCTGCGGGCTGCGGGTCGCATTCGTTGTCGTAGTCGTTCTGTGGGTCGGGCAGGCGCAGGCGGCAGGTCGACCCGTCAAGCACCATGAGGACCCCTGCGCCGCCGGTGGTCAGCGATCTCCGCGCCGCCGGGTTCATCGGGGTGCGGCCGTTGCCTTCGCGAGCCTCCTTGTCAGTGGCCGCGACCAGGGTGCGTACCTTGACCTTGTCGGCTGTGACACTGGCCCGGCGAATCTTGTGGGCCTCGAAACTAAGCTCTTCCAGGTCCGACTCTGGGGCGAGCACCGACCAGCCAGAGCGGCCGCACTCACGGCAGTACACCGCCGGTAGAAACAAATTGGTGTCACGCGAAGTCGTCGTGTCGGGCGTCGTACGCAGCTGATTCTGGGCCCCGACCGCGTCCCATGCGAACTCGGCCTTCGGCCAGGGCAGCACGCCTCGCAGCATGCGGGTGACGGACCTCGCCCACTGGTGCACCTCGACCTGGACCAGAGGGCGGCTCTTCCCTGCTGGCGCATCGGGGTCGCGGGCCACGGACAGCAGAGCGACGAAGCGGGCCAGCGCCAGCGCAGAGAGCTCGGGCCGGGTAGTGATCGCCTCGTCCCAGCTCTTGGCGCCGCTACGGCGCATCACGTCAAGGACCTCGTCATAGGTGCGCACCGTGCCGTCGAAAGCCTTCAGGACCGCACACGTGAGCCGGTTGCGCTTGAGCGCGGAGCCCAGCGCGACCGGATCGGTGGACCGGCTTCCTGTGACGACCTCGGCGAGGTCCGCGAGAGCCTGCTTGCCGGCAGCGGGGTCCGGCAGGACGGTGAGCGCCTCGGGTGCCGGGACCTGACCGGGCAGGAACTTCGCGTCCGGGATGAACTCATCGACCGTCAACCGGTCTTCGCCGACGATCGCGTCCTCGGTGAACTCGGCGCCGAAGACATTGGTCGCCACGGACAGGAGCTGGCGCACCCCGTCATCGTCCGTGCCCGAGGCGAGGGTTGCGGAGGTGGCGACAGGAGTGATCGTGCCAAGCGGCTTACCGGGCTGGGCAGCGCCGACGGCGGCGGCAAGGCGGCGCAGCAGCATCGCCACGTCCGTGCCCTGCGCGCCGTCGTAACTGTGGAACTCGTCGACGACCACGTAGCGAATGTCGCTGCCATCCCACAGCGGCGCGTCAGCAGCGCGCTGTAAAAGCAGGTCCAGCATCTTGTAGTTGGTGATCAGGATGTCCGGCGGAGACAGCTGCATGTCCTGGCGGCGGGTGTAGACCCTGTCATAGTGCGTGGCCGCCTTGTCCCCGATGTACAGTCCGGCGCGCACGCCATTCAGCGCGTCGTCGTAGTCAGTGAGCAGGTCGTTGATGCGGGCCGCCTGGTCGGTGGCCAAGGCGTTCATCGGGTAGAGGAAGACTGCCTTGACGCCGTTGTTTCCGGCGGCACGTTCGCGGGCGCAGTGATCGAGGATCGGGTAGAGGAACGACTCCGTCTTGCCGGAGCCCGTGCCCGTGGTGACCAGGGTCGGCTGAGGTTCGTGGCCGTCCTTCGTTGTGAGGCGTGCGAAGGCGCGTGCCTGGTGCGCGTACGGCGACCAGTCGTCGGTACGTCGCCAGTCCAGATGTTGCTGCCAGCCGTCCTCAGCGCTCGTGAACGGCATACGCAGACGCAGGAAAGGGCCTCGGAACATGCCGGTCGTCTCGTTCCCGAGGAAGGCATGCAAGGCCTTGCGGACCCCCTCGTCCGCGAGACCGTAGGTCGTGGACAGGTACTGGAGCAGGCTCTCCTTGAGCCCCTGGGCTTCGAGCGTCGGCCTCACTTGCCCGGCACCTCCATCTTCTCCGGATCCCACAGCCCATTGGCCACAGCCTCGTCGAGGCGCTTCTGGAAGACGGCGTGGGCGTCGCGCATCTCGCGCTCGCGGTCCGCCTTGTAGAAGGGGGCGGTGTAGCCGTCTGGAGCCGGAAAGTTCTCGGGGTCCCTTCTGTGGGCTTCGAACTGAGTCCAGTGCTCCTTGGTTTGGTCGAAGCCGTACGTGTACCGGTCCCCCGCGATCTTCCGCTCGTTGGCGTCGAACCAGGTCACCCGGTCGAAGTCCTGCATGATCGGAAAACGGGCCCGGTACATGGCGATGAGCGTGTCAGCGTCGATACCGAGCCATACGGCAACGAGCGCGTCGATCTCGACGAGCGCGGCGCGACGGGCGTACTCGGTACGGAGGGGGGTGTCACGCTGCCAGGTGGGGGTCACGTTGTGCAGCTTCGTCTTCAGGTTGGGCCAGTCGATCGCCCAGGGCTCGTAGCCTCGCCACTTGGGATCGAAGAGCTCCGCCCAGAGGTCGGCGTAAGCAGAAGTCAGTGCATTGAGGCGGAGAGTTCGGAGAAGGAGGGCGGAATCTAGAGGGTGATTGGACTGGGGGGCGGGGAACCTGGAGACCTGGGCAACGTCGAAGTTGGCGATTCCAACAGTTCGCAGCATGTAGTCGATCGGGAGTGCTGCAAAAAAACCGCTCAGCAATGCGGTGTCACGCGCACTCGTCAAAGCCGCTGAGCGCACGCTGTCTACGTGCGCAGGGCCTGCGGGCAACATAGCCGCGTAGAGCGCTCGTTCGGTGTCGGGGGCGATCATCTTTCGCCACGCGACCCGATAGCTCGCGCTAAATGGATAGCTGGCCTTGCCAAGCAGCACCTCCTCGATCTGCTCGTGCTTGACTTCCTCCGGCTGTACCGCGCTCTTCTCAGCGAGCCGCTGCCGAGCCTGCAAGCACTCGACTTCTGACGCTAGAAGTGCTTCGTACCCCTTCCAGTCGGGCCACATGGCCTGCTCGCCGAGGAACACCTCGTGCGGAGCCACGCACCGGTACTCCGACTCGGGCACTGCGTCGTCCGCGAGAGCCTTTGGGTCGAGACCGCGCGTCTCGCCGCTGCCCTGGCTGGGCTGTTTGAACAAGGGGTTAGCCACACCGATCTGCAGACCCTTGAGGATGACGTCGCTCCACGATGCCGCGTGGTAGTCGTCTTGACCTTCGACTCCGGTGTTGTAGTCGATGAGCTGCTGGTCCTTGCCGCCGCCGAACCGCGCCTTCTTGGAGGCGCTTTCGTGGTAACCGGACGTGATGGCCGGGTGCAACGCACCGAGACGCAGGGGATAGGTACCCAGCGCGTCGATCGCCGGGTCTTCCGCCGTGCTTACCGGGGTGAGCAGGCGGGTGTGCTGCAACGGCCCTTCACCACCCGCCAGTCGCCGCCACCGCTTGAGCGTGTCGGGAGTGACACGAACGACACGCTTCGGGTGCGGACGTTCGTCCCAACCGCCTTCATACCTGACGCCGGGATCAGCGTCAGTGTTCTCCGCGGAGGCAGACAGCCGAAGCGAGTCGACGGTGAAGAGCCACGACAGGGAGTCGAAGCAGATATCGCCGACTCCGCCGTAGATGTGCACGCCGAAGTGGCTGGATCGCCCCACTGGCGGCGGGAAGAAGCGGTTGCCCGCGTTGACGAAGTCACCGTGTATCCGTAGGCGTTGATATGCGGCCGACCGCAATGCCGCCTCCTTGTCCCCCGCAAAATGGGTGTCGGGGTGCACCATCCCGGCCGTCCCGTTGCGCCCAGAGTGGTCCCAGACCTCGCACATGAACGCCCGGTACAGATCCGGCTGACTCTTCGAGATCAACGGGTAGACAGGCACAGCCGACAGGTAGCTTGCCATCGTTGCTGTGTTCGTCACCTCGCCGAGCAGGTACTGTTGCACCTTCTCGCGGGCAAGTTCTGCCTCTCGCCGCTCGTGCTTCTCCTTCGCCTTGGGCTTCTCCGTGAGCATGAACCAGGGCTCGTACTCCGCGATGACCGGATCCTCCTTCCACTCCGGCCGCACCCACGGAGGATTGCCAACTTGAAGGTCGAAGCCTCCAGCCTCGCCGGCAAAGATGCCCGCGAAGTCCAACTCCCAGTGCCGGAAGCCCTGTTCCTCAGCGATGTCGCGGACGACTCGCATCCATGGGTAGCGGGTCTCGACTGCCTTGCGGGCGTCGTCCATGCCCATCTCGGCCTGGATGAGGCCTTCGAGCTTCTTCAGCTTCTCCAGGGAGTTGACGGTCGTGCCGAGGGTGTTCTCCGGTACCGGTCCCGTGCCGAGCATGGACTCCAAGAAAGAAAGCCAGTCGTCGAGGGAGGTGAGCGGGATGATGTCGCGGCGGCGTCCCGGGCGGCCGACTGCCTTCTTCCTTGAAGTGGAGGTGGAACGAGCCTTCTTGACCTTCTTCTGCTCTACCTTCTGCTCTTCCGACACGTTCTCGTCCTCGTCGTCACCGAAGGCCATCTGATCGCCTTCCATGGCAAACAGCGGCACGTTCTCGGCGACTTGAGGCGCGGGCGAAGGCATGCGTGCAGGCGGCTTGGCCGCCACGGCCTGACCGGCCACGGATGACAGCAGCCCGTCCAAGTCAGTACCCGTCGCCGCCGACACGACCGGGGCCGTCTGGTACTCCGCGTCCGTACCGTCCAGCAGCCCCACCTTGGTCAGCGGCCAGAACCACAGCGCGCACCATGCGTCCATAACCTGCTTGAGCCGCCAGTAGGGGGAGCCTTCTGCCTCGAAGAGGTCCTTGAAGACCTGTTCCTTGGTCATGGGGAGCGTCTGGTCGGCGTTCTCCTTGTCGCGGCGGAGAAAGGCGTACTCTGCGGCGTCGTCCTCCCGGTCGGTACCCCAGACGTCGATGGTGCGGGCGATCTCGCGCTCGCTGAGTTCCATGCGCTTGGCGACGAGCTCCCACAGGAACTCGACGCGGCGGGCGGCAGCTTGGAACCGGGCAAGCTGACTTCCCTTGCCGCCCGTCGCCTTCGGTTTCCGCTGGACACTTCCCTTCCATTTCCTCAGCTGCTCCGCCTGTGACCCAGCGAGCTGCTCAACGAGCTTCTGGGCGTCGCCACTCGCGCTGGCAACCGCACCCCAGCCGGGAGTGGGCAGGAGGAACTGGTGTACGGCCCCCTCTGGCAGCGGCTGCTTCGTCCCGCCCTCAGGTGCCCGGAACGGCAGCTTGCTCGGTGTCTGGGCGCCGATGGTCCGCTCGCTCTTGAGGCGGTCCGCTTCGTACACCCAACGCCGGGCTCCGATGAGCGAGTTGCCGCGGCGCAGATGCAAGCCGAACCATGGTGCGCGCATGCCGGGGTGCATGGTGTTAAGCCAGAGTGAGACCTCGGCGAGTTCAACGCCGGTGGAGTTGAGGTCGATGCCGTAGGCATTGTGGAGGGCGATGTACGCCTTGACCTTCTGCTTGGCCTCCAGGGCCTTCGACGTGTCGAGGTTGACGCCGAGTTCCTCCTGACGCCGCTTGAGGTACTCATCGGCGACCTGGTTAATGGCCTCGTTGAGGAACGCTCCGGAGCCGAGGGCGGGCTCGCAGATCGTGTAGCGCAGCAGCTCGCTCGCGCGGGTGCGGATCGGGTTGCCATCGGCGTCTCGCGCCTGGTCGAGACGGTGCTTGAGCGCGAGCTCGACCGTGACCTTGGTGAGGGATTCGGGGGTGTAGTACGAGGCGGATGTTTCCCGGTCGCGTCCGGCCAGGCGGTAGACGAAACTACCCGGGGCGTACTTCTTGGGGCCGCGCAGGCCGTGTTGTTCGGCCTCCTGGGAGGAGTAGACGACCCAGGTGTTCTCCGGGTAGTCGCCCAGCCGGTCTGCGGGAACCAGCCACGAGCCCTTCTCCGGATCGCCGTACTGCTTGCCGCCCCGCTTTTCGCCCGGCTTGGCGACCTCGGCGAACTCCTTGTCGGCGAGGATGCCGGTGTAGGACATCAGGCCCTCGTAGACGGCGCCGAGCTGGTTGATGCCGAGGTTGCGGTAGGAGATGAAACCGCCTTGCCGCCCCTTCTGGCCAGCTTCCTTCATGGTGAGCAGGCGCAGCACCTCATGCAGGGCTTCGTTGCGCAGGCGCAGGTCCAGCCACTTGGGAGGCTCCTCACCGACCTCGTCGTAGCGGGGGTCGGGGACGCGGCTGCCGATGAGGGTGATGGCTTTCGGATCGAACAGTTCGCTGCGCAGGGGCTCGAATCTCAGGCCACGCTTCTCACTGCGCTCGTCCGCGGGTTTGAGGTCCTCCGGTTCGGTGCCGTGCGGGCGGTGGCCGAAGTTGACCTTGTTGAAGAGGACATCGAGGGAGGCGTAGAGGTGGAAGCCGTTGCGGCTGTCTTCATCGACCAGCTTCCGCTCCCGTGCCACCAACTCGCGTAGCCGGGCGACCGAGTAGCCGGCCTCGTACGTTGAGTCGTCCGCGGGCAGGATGCCGAGCTCGGGGCGGGCCTCCGCATAGAGGAGGAAGAGGATTCTGTAAAGGTAGCGCAGGGATTCGCGGGTGAGCTGCTGGGCGAACGAGCCTTTCTTGGGGTCCTCGATCTCGCGCGGCTCCACCTCCGCGCAGCGCAGACGCGCGAGAACCTCGTTGGCGATGATCTCGACGGATCGCTGAAGTCCCTTGCGTAGTTCGGAGTTGACGCCGACGGCGTTGTCGCGGGAGTTCTTGATCAGGTCGTCGATGCGTCGGCCCTTGCCGTCCGGGCGGGGCGCGAGCATGTCGTGGGAGAAGAGGGCTGCGAGCAGGGCGAGTTCGCCGGTCTTCGTCGTGTCGTTGCGGGCGAGTGCCGCGTCCACGCTGGCAGCGAGGTATCGGCCTTCGGCCCAGGCGTTGCGGTCTGCGAGAACGATCACGCCGCCGCAGAGCAGCAAGATGAAGCGGGGCGCGTCGCCGTCGGGCTCGTGCAGTTCGCTCTGGAAGAGCCAGCGGGCCAGCTTTTCGGCGGATTCGAGGAGGCCCTCGGCGGTCTTCAGGGGGTGCAGGACGCGTCCGGCCTTTTCGGGGTCGAGTGCCTTGTCGAGGGTGTCGGTCCAGCCGCAATGGAGGGCGACGACGCCGTCGCCGTGCCAGGCGACCTGAAGTTCGTACTCCTTGCCGGCGTTGTGCACTGCAAGTGACGTGGACGCTTTGCCGTAGCCGAGGGCGGAGAGAACTGCGGCATGCCAAGCGGTGAGGCGCTCAGCCCACTCGCCGGTCGGGTCGTCGTACGTGCTGCCAAGCTCCTTCTGCTGTGCGCGTGAGGCGAGGAAGGGCCGGACGTTAGTTGTGTACTCGCCACGGAGCTGGGGGACACGTTCGCGCGCGGTGAGCTGCGGGTCGTGCGGGTCGGTCTCGCGGTTGGTCCACAGAGTGAACAGGCCCTCTTCGCCCGTCTTGTTCTTCTTGAGGGTGTTCTCCAGCTCCTCGCTGAAGTAGTGGGCAGAGAGATATTCGCCCCGGTTGGCGAAGGAGTCGAAGGTGTAGCTCATGTTGCGGACTCCTCAGCGTGCGCGGTGGGCGTGTGTGGCGGGGCGGAGCGGCTCGAGGACGGCGAGAATCCGCAACATGGGGTCGCCCGCTGTGCGCAGGCGGCGGACGAGTTTGCGGCAGTCGTCGGCGGTGTCGTGTACCTGCTGGCGGCGGCGCTGTTGGTTGCCGACGGTGCTGAGGGCGACCTGCTCCCAGACCTGCACCTTGTCCTCGTACGGGGTCAGATACACGTCGACTTCCTTGTCGTAGTCGACGCGGCGCTCACGCAGATGGTTCTCGGCCGCGTTGACGGCCATGGGGACGAGCCCCTGGAGAACATCAGGGGCGAGGGGCTGGCTGCGGCCGGGCATGTCGGGCCCTACTCCACAGGCGGCGAGGAAGGCCGAGTTCATGCGCCACACGCGGGCGTCAGCGTCGGCGAGACCAGTGACGGCCATCCATTCCACGACCGTCGGTTTGCCCTCCGCGTTGGAGTAGACGCCCTGGAGGAGGTAGACCGGTCCTGCGAGCGCTGCGGGCAGATCCGGGTCGATACGAGCGGCCTTGGCGCCATCGGGCTGGTAGGCGAGGACGAACGCTTCGTCGTGCTGGAGCTTGGCGAGGACCTTGTCCGTCACCCAGTCGAGCACAGGGTGAATGTCGGAGACGTAGGAAACGTTGGGCCACTGCGAAGTGAGCTGATCAGTCTTGCCCTGCCTGGCGTTGCGGGCTGCCTCAAGCCGTTCGGCGGCATACTGCTTGTCGAAGGTGATGCGTAGCGTGCCGTCGTACTTGGGCGTCGTAAGGATCTTCTCCTGCGCCAGGTACGACGTCGGCAATTGCCGGAAGCGGTACTGCAGGTCGTCCGGCGGCGTGAACTCGATGCGGCCGTTACTGGTTTCACTCCGCCAGTTGAGGGCGTCGCGGTCGGCCTGCGGATAGATGAGGTCCATCGCCGCGTGGAAGTAGGCCTTGGTGTCTGCGAACACAAGTGGTACGTCGGCCTCGGGCACCGGGGACGCGCCGAGGGTGACGGGGGCAGCCGTCGGATCGGCGAGCCGGGCGTTGGCACTGGCGAGAAGTCCGGCGAGGACACCGCCGGCTTCCTGCTGGGACTGCTTGATGGAGCGTTCGACGGTGCTGCCCTTGATGAGGTCGCGGGTAAGGCGATCCTCTTCCTTCTTGTCGCTGTAGAGACCAGTGATGGCGTCCGCGCTGCCCTCGCCTGACTCGATCTCGTGTGCCTGGGCCTCGCGACGCAGCAGGCGGGTGCCGACGAGCCGGTCGTCGAGAGTGAGCATCTCGCCGCTTTCCTCGTCGCGCCGCCAGGGCACATCGGCGGTGAGGGTTACCGCTCGGAACTCGGGGCTCACCGCCTGACCGTAGCGGTCGACGCGGCCGTTGCGTTGCTCGATCCGGATGAGCGACCAGGGCAGGTCGTAGTGGATGAGGTCGTGGCACTGGTGGTGCAGGTTGACCCCCTCGGAGGCCATGTCTCCGGTGAACAGCAGCCGTACCGGCTCATCCCGTCGGCCGAAGCGGTCGACGATCTCCTGCTGCTGCTGGTCGTTGGTGGTGTCACCGTGCATGACCTCGACGGCACCGGCGTACACGTCCCACGGGCGCGTCTCGTCGGTCTTGGCGGGCTTCGTTTTGAAGCCGAGCCGGGCCGGGACCACTTGGGCCAACCAGTTCAGGGTAGCCACCCGCTCCGAGAAGATCACGACGCGACGCTCAGAGCGCGGTCCGACCTCGAGGTCCTTCAGGGTGCGCACGAGTGCATCGAGTTTGGCGGAGTCCTGATCGGTGAAGTCCTCGAGCATCGCTTCGAGTTCGGCGAGTGCAGGTCCTTCGGCGGCCAGAGCAGCGCGCCGCTCGGGATCGTCAGGTGAGGACTTGGAGCTCTTCTTCGCCTTACGGCTTTGCGGGTTCTCCAGGTAACTGCGGCGACTCGCCAAGGACTTGTGCAGGGCGACGTGGGAGGAGAGAAACGCCTTGAGGAAGCTGTAGGCGACCAGAGGGTCGGCGCAGACCGACGAACGCCCCGGTTCACCCGGAACCCACTCGTTCGCGAGTTTCTCCAGTACGGCGATTTCCTTCGGTGTCGCTGGCGCTTCGACCGGTAGGGAAGGGCCGCGTTCGGCCCATGGCTTGCCCTTGAGACCGTCGCGCACCTCACGGTCGGTCTTGGTGCGCCGGATGTAGAGGTGATCGAGGTCGGCAACTTTGTAGTTCTTCGAGTCGGCGATGGCCGCAGGATCGAGCATCCGGATCAGCTCGGCGAAGGATTCGGCGTCGCCGTTGTGTGGAGTGGCAGAGGCCAGAAGCAGCGCGTCGGTGCTGTCGGCGAGACGGCGAGCAAGGCGGTTGTTGCGGGTGCCCTTGTTCACCAGGTTGTGGGACTCGTCGATGACCACGGCGTCCCAGGTGATGTTCTCCAAGTGGTGGGC
This sequence comes from Streptomyces sp. HNM0575, assembly GCF_012726265.1. Lineage (GTDB taxonomy): Bacteria > Actinomycetota > Actinomycetes > Streptomycetales > Streptomycetaceae > Streptomyces. Next base: position 135,815 of record NZ_JAASAG010000010.1, read on the forward strand.
GTACGTTGCCGACTTGAGCGTGTCGACGGACACGATGACGCGCTTGAAGTGGGCGAACGGATTCCGCCCCGCGGGGATCTCCTGCTGGATGCGCTGGATGCCGGACGAGTCCAGGCGCACCAGCGGCAAGGAGAAACGCGTCCACAGTTCACGCTGAAATTGCTCCAGTACGTGGGCGGGCGTGACCACGAGGATTCGTTCCCCGCGCCCGCGTCGGATCAGCTCGGCGAGGATAATGCCGATCTCCAACGTCTTACCCAGACCGACCACATCGGCGATCAGCAATCGCGGCTGCGGGTTACGCATGGACAGCGCCAACTCGGCTGGGCGCAACTGGTGTTCCTGCCGGTCCATGAGGAAGGAATCTGTGAGCGCGAGGCCGTGATCGGTCTGCGGCAGCGCTGTCTTGCGGATGACCGCTTCCAGGTAGAGACGGGCCTTGGCATGCTTGGATGTTTCATCGGGTACGAGCCGGGTCTTACGTGGATCGAGCACCTCGATCTGATCAAGCCCGGAGTAGAAGACCGCGTCCGTGCCGCGGACGAACGGCGACACCCCGCTGACCTCGGCCATGAGCCCATCACAAGTCTCCGCGACGGACTTCACGAGCCACTGCTCGTCGCGGACGCGCACCTGAGCGCCTGGGGCGAAGGTCGGCCTGCCACCGGCCGGGCGTGTCTGCTGTTCCGACTCGGCTTCCCGTGCCTCAGGCACCTCGGGCTGGATCGCCGCGGTCACGTGGTGCTCCTTCTCCGGACTGTGAACTATGGACTCATGATTACTCTGCGGAAGGGCGAGCCTGTGGCAGGCATGACCGGGAAGGCAACGCTACGGGAGACGGCAACACGTCAACGCTTCGACCAGGCGAGCTCCGGTCCCGTCGCGTAGCGAGTGCGCAGCTCCTCGGCGACCCGGCGGGAAGCGGGAGGGCGACCCGGTTTCGCCGGCTGAGCCTTCGAGGTATCTGCGGGCTTTTCCGATACCGGTGCTGCCTGCCCTCCACGTTCTGGCTTGGGAACGAGCGGGAGTGGGGTGTCAGCGTCTGTTTCGGGCGCCGGTTCCATTCCGGGTTGGCCATTCGCAGGCGGGGCAGAGGCATTCGACTCCGACAGCTCCTCCTCGCGCAGCACCCTCTCAAGCGAGTCGAGGCGGTCCAGCATCGGCGCGTCAGGCTGAGGAAACACCATCGTGGGATCGTCCTTCGACGTCGTCTCCTGGATCAGAGCGCGTCGTGCCCGGGCGGGACTTGTACCCAGCAACCGCATGAGATCGGCACACTGCCGGGTTACCTCGTCCAAGGAAGGGCGATCGTCGGCCTTGTGGGCCAACATTGACCCCAGGATGGGGGCGAGTTCGCTGGGCAGCCCGGAAAGGTCGGGGCCGACCTCGGAGTTGACCACCTGTGCAGCGACGGCCTCCCACCGGACACCGTCGTAGGGGTAATGCCCGGTGGCCGCGTACAGAAGCACCGTGCCCAGGCCGTACACATCGGCCGCGTACGTCACGTCCACATCGCCGAGGGCCTGCTCAGGGGGCATGCACCGCACCGTGCCGATGACGGTGCCAGCTTGGGTGAGCGAGCCCTTGGAGGCTCCGAGGAAGGCACCGAGACCGAAGTCGATAATCACTGGACCGAAGTCGCCCAGGATGACGTTCTGGGCTTTTAGGTCACGGTGCACCAAGCCCACTGCGTGCACGGCGGCCAGGCCCTCGGCCAGCAACGCGCCCAGGCTCGCCACGAGCGACGTGGCGAGCGGACCTTGACCCTGCACGACGTCGGAGAGCGGGCGGCCGGGAACGTAGTCCATGGCCAGCCAGGGCTGCTCTGCGAACGGGTCCCCGTCGATGAATCGGGCCACACGGCCGGTGCCCGAGATCGTGCGCGCGATAGCCGCCTCGCGTTCGAAGCGTGCCCGGCTGTGAGGGTCCGTGCGGTCGGGCCGGATGACCTTCACCGCGAGCGGTTCACCGGCAACGGAGTAGGCCAGGTACACCTCCCCCATACCGCCAGAACCGAGCTGCCGCTCGACGAGGTACGGACCGATACGCGGCGGCGGAGTTCTACTGCTCACCGCACCCCCCTGACTCCCCCAACGACAGCACGACGTCGCTGGCACGTGCGTCCATGGCACCGCAGAGAAACGCTAAGCGGCATGGGTACTGACGAATCACTGCCACAGCGTACTGATCGACATCCTGTGGCAGGAAGCGATCGCATCAGTTTGAACTCGCAAACGCCAAGTCCGGTGTCAGGTCGACCGATATGTTCGCTGAGGTTGGTCTGGTGGCGAGAAAGTCGGCCGCCCGCCGCATGGTCGAGTAGGGCGGCGCAGACGTGAACAAACGTGAAGGTGACCGCGGAGGACGGGGTCGGCCACAGCCGACGAGTTGCTGCACGGATGCGGGCCGGTACTGCGTAGAGGCAGAAGGAACCTGGCCTCGGTCGAGGTCGCCGTCGACGGCTTCGGCCGGGGAAGGTAGTTACGCCAGTGACTCTCGGACCGCGTTCACCAGCGCCGTTGCCCGCTCGTCGTCGGCGCCGCTGATGATGTGGTTCATCGCGTAGCCGAAGGCGATGCCGTGTTCTGGGTCGGCGAAGCCGAGTGAGCCGCCTCGGCCGGTGTGGCCGAAGGAGTTCGGGCCCATCATGGGATTGGCCTCGGTGGGCAGCATGTACCCGGAGCTGAACCGGCTCGGAATCACCATCACCTGATCCATCCCGGTGGCCTGCTCCTTGGTCGCCGCTGCCAGGGTGTCCGGCGCGAGGAGGCGTTTGCCGTCCACCTCGCCGACCAGAGCGGCGTACATGCGGGCCAGGCTGCGTGCGGTGCCGATGCCGTTGGAGGAAGGGAGTTCCGCAGCCTGTACTTCTGGTGAGTTGAAGTCCATCTCGGCCGGGTTCGTGACCTGGAATGCCCTGTTGCTGAAGGAGTTGGGGTCGCGCCAGGCAGCGACCTGTTCGCGGAGTTCAGTGGGTACCGACTCCGTGGGCACGGTGGTGAGGTCGACCTCGGGCGGCCGATACACCATGCGGCTGACCCGGTCGCGTTCGCGCCCCGGCAGACCGATGAAGAAGTCGAGCCCCAGTGGGGCGGCGATCTCGTCGGCGAAGAAGCGGCCCGGTGTGCGGCCGGACACCCGGCGGATGACCTCGCCGACCAACCAGCCCCAGGTCCGGCCGTGATACCCGTGGGCGGTGCCTGGGGCCCACAGGGGACGTTGAGCGGCCAGTGCGGCTGCCATCGGCTGCCAGGCAAGTGCCTCGTCCACCGGCACCGGTTGGTCGAGTGCGACCAAGCCGGCTTGGTGGGACAGCAGCCAGCGCACCGGGATTTCTGCCTTGCCGTTCGCGGCGAAATCCGGCCAGTACGTGGCCACTGGGGCGTCCAAGTCGAGGGCGCCTCGCTGGGCGAGCAAGTGCGCGGCGGTGGCCGTCGCTCCCTTGGTCGCCGAGTAGACCAGTTGCAGCGTGTCCCGCTCCCAGAGACGACCGGTGTCGGGGTCGGCTACTCCACCCCACAAGTCCACCACCTGGCGCCCGTGTTGGTACACGCACACTGCCGCGCCGATGTCCCCGTGCTGATCGAAGTTCGCTGCGAACGCCTCGCGTACGGGCTCGAATCCGGATGCAACCTCACCGTTGATCGTCGTCATGCCGCCATCCTGACACTTCGGCCGCTGACTCCCAGAAGCTATCTCGCAGCCGCGCAGTGCGGTGTGCTCGCTGCAAGAAGGTCCGGACGCACGACCGGATGCGGTGACAGCGTGCCCAACGAAGCCGTGATCCCGTATGCTATGGCCAGGTTCGATGTGGGTTTTGAATTAGGAGAGGGGCGGTGCGAGCGGTTATATGAATCGGCTGAGGGGCTTTATTAGCGTTCTTTTTGTTATTCACCTCGTGTAGAGGACCCTGCCCAAAAAGCCGAGAGAGACCTCTAGCACAAGGCCCAACAACCCCATCACGTGAACCAGGCTCTGGGACTGACGGAACCGCTCCCAGGCTGTATGGGAAGCATGCTCTAACACATCACCGACCCGCCGTTCGGCGGCGTCGGCCCTTGGCATGCCCAGACACCTCGGCACTCCAGTGCCGCCTCTTTACCGCTCAGCCGTCGGCTCTGGCCGACCTGTTCAGGCATGAGGCGGCGCAGCCGCTGGGTGCCGGAAGGGCATCCACTCGATGAACGCGACCTCCCTTGGCCCTGTGACCGGCGTGCTCGCTGCCTTCGGTGGTGCTCTCGGGGGTGCCCCTTGGTGGGCTGTCGCGGCGATTCTCGTCGGGGTTTCCCTGACTACCCCTCTCACTGGCCTGATCCTCGACCATATCCGAAAGCGAAGGGGAGACATTATCGACGAGAAATTTTCAGCAGCACTTGATTCGATAGACGACCCAGAAAAGAGAATCCGAGCAATCATCGATTACCGGCAAGCCACTCCGGTGCAGCCACCACCGGAACCGCCACCAGGACCCCCACCAGCAGACCCTGGGCAGGGTGCCAACGGGTCGGCGAGCGCATAGGACAAGCCGCGGTAACCAGATCTGTTGTCGCGATCGGTTCGGTGGGGCACGGCGCATGGTCGCCCTTGGGATTCAAACCATGGCCCGCTCATCGCGGACCTTGTGCGTTGGCCGTCCCTTGGTCGTCACGCATGTTGGCGGGTTTGTCGCAGTAGCGGCAGGGCGCCTGATGGGACGACCAGTGGCGAGGTGGTTCCAGTTGGGCCCGGCGCGGGAACAGTTTCCAACGGGCTCTGTCCGTGGTCATGTTGCGGTCGGCAGGTGGGGGTGTGGGTTGGCACCGGGCCCGCCACTCCGTATTGATCAGGCTGCGTCGGACAGTGCCTGGAGGCGCTCGCGGAACTCGCGGACAGCAGGGACTGCCTTGTGTGGGCGGAGTTGGTCGGAGAACTCCTTGAGGCGGTCCAGGGCCCGTACGGAGCTGACCTTGTCTTCGAGGAGCTCGGCGCCGTAGTTGGCGGCGTCGAGGGCTCCGTCCAGGTCGTTGCCGGCGAGGTGGGCCTCGGCCAGGCGGGCGGACCGTACGGCCTTGTCACGCGGCGTGGCCTTCTTGACGGAGGTCACCAGTGAGCTCGTCGCGCGCTCCAACTGGCCCGAGCGCAACAGGACTTTGCCCTCGGTCGACCTCAGTTGCGCCTCGCCGAACCAGTCGAGCCAGTCCGGGTTTTCCTCCACCGTGTGGCGCTCCCAGAGAGAAGCGGCACGGTTGAGCGCCGTGCCGCCGCTTTGGTGATCGCCGTCGCGGGAGAGGGCTTCGGCTTTGTGCAGGTAGAGGAAGGACTGCGTGTAGGGCGACAGGGTTCGAGGGGCGTTGTCGATGGCGGTCGAGATGAGGGCGACTCGCTCGGCGGTGCGTCCGGCTTCGGAGACGTGGACGCCCATCTCTGCCAGGACGAAGGCGCCGAAGGCGTCGTCGCCGGCGGTGCGGGCGCTGCGCAGGGCTCCGACGTAGTACCGCTGTCCCGCGGAGCGCAGTCCTGCGTCATAGGCCATCCAACCGGTCAGATGCGATACCCGGGCCGCCAGTGCATACAGGCGGATGCGGATCTTGTCTGTGTATCGGCCGGCGCTCAAGAGGTTGGTGATCAGGGCGAGATCGCCGCGTGCCTGCTCCAGGAGTCGGGCGCCCCCGAGTTGGTCGTCGAGCGTACGGAGCGTGCTGATGCGCTCCTCGATTGTCGAGACCATGGTGTCGGTGACTCGATCTCCGTTGAGGGCGGATGCGAATGCAGAGGGTGCGTCGGCCCAGCTCGCTGCAAGCCCCGTCAGGGCGACGCCGGTGATGGTGAGAAACCCCCGACGGTCCATGCGGCCGCTCCCCACCAGATCAGCCAGCGCCTCGACGGTGCCGGCCTCTGTCCAGGGGGCAGTGAGCCAAGTGACTTCCCATACCGGGAGCCACCGCGGCCATCCCTCCGCCTGAACCTGTTCGTACGGCACGCATAGCAGGTCGGCGAGGACGCGCTGCGCATCGGCGTCCGGCTCCTGGCCCTGCTCCCATTTCCACATGGTGGTGCGGTTGGTCGCCAGGGGGATGCCCATTTCCTTCCCACGTGCCTGCATGAGTCGGGCCAGCTCGGCCTTTCCCCATCCGCTCGACTGCCGGACGAAGGTCAGTGGATGCATTGCTAACGACTCACCAGTCACGTCGTCCCTCCTGTCAACGCCGTTCTGTGATGGGGAGGTTACCCACGCTGACGTGCATATGAGAGCCCTCGATGCAGAGAGGAACCCCCTAGAAACGTTCCCGACCGGTCGTCGGATGGCTTCACTGATCATCAGCCCCCCCAGCAGTCGACTTTGAGATGGGAGCACATCCATGCCCCGCACGAGCACGACTTTCGGGAACAGTCACTTGGTGATCGAGACCGGTGCGTCCCGGCCCGACGCGACCACGATCGTGGAGCGCAAGGGCCTCGGCCACCCGGACACCCTCGCCGACCACTTGGCCGAGCGGCTGTCCCGGGCCTACAGCCGGTACACCGTGCGGCACTTCGGCGCTGTCCTCCACCACAACTTCGACAAGCTCGCCCTGCTCGGCGGTGCCAGCGAGGTCCGGTACGGCGGCGGGACCATGACCGCCCCAGTGCGGGTCCTGGTCAACGGCAGAGCAGCGCACATGTGCGCCGGTGAGCGCATCCCGGTCGCCGAGATCGTTCAGGCTGAGATCCGCGCGTTCTTCGCCGAGCGGCTCCCCGAGATTTCGGACCACCTCGACATCGTCTTCAACATCACCCGGAACTCAAGTCCCGGAGCTGTGCTCACCGGTGACGGTGTTCCGGACCGTACGCGGTGGTTCAACCCGCGCTCGATCGAGGACCTGCGTGAGCGGCGGATTCGGCTGTCGAACGACACGTCGCTGGGCACGGGTTGGGCGCCGGAGAACGTCTTCGAGTCGTTCGTGCGGGAGCTCGTGGATCACTTCTCCGGCGACAGCGACTTCACCCGTGCCCATTCCTGGTGCGGCTCCGACGTCAAGCTCATGGGCTACTGGGACGGGGAGCAGGCCGACGTCGTGCTGTGCGTGCCCCAGAAGTCCCGGCACGTCGCGAGCCGGGCTGAGTACATCCGCAACACCGAGACCGTGCTCGCCGAGTGCCACCGCATGGCCGCGCTCCGAATTCCTGGTGCCACGGCCACCTTCCGGCTCAACGCCCGCGACGTCCCCGAGAAGGACGAGCTGTACCTCACCTACACCGGCAGCTCCATCGAGTCCGGGGACGAGGGCGTCGTCGGCCGGGGTAACCGCGTCAACGGGCTCATCACGCCGCTGCGGCCCATGAACCTGGAGGGTGCCAACGGCAAGAACCCCGTCTACCACGTCGGCAAGCTCTACAACATCGCGGCGCAGCGGCTGGCGCACCGCCTGCACGAAGCCACGGGCGAGCACGCCGAGGTCCATCTCGTGAGCACGACCGGGCAGCGACTCGACCAGCCCTGGCGCATTCTGGTGCGGCTTTCGTCCATAGACGTGGAGGTCGACAAGGTTCAGGCCCTCGTCGACGAGGCCATGGACGAGTTCCCGGCCCTGACGGACGAACTCGTCTCGGACGGGATGGTGTTGAGCTGATGACGGCGCGGTCGCTCGGTGGGGTCCTACCGGGTGCACGGGACCGGCTCCTCGTTCACTATGGACCTGCTGCCGGCAAATGGCTCGATGCCGCCCCGCAGCTCCTGGAGGAGGCTGCCGAGCGGTGGAAGCTGACTCTGCAGAGCTACCACGACGCAGGGCACTCATCCGTCGTCGCCGTCGCCAGGGACATCCATGGCGTCCCTCTCCTGCTCAAAGCCTGGTACGAACTCGCCCGCTATTGCGACGAGATCACAGCACTCCGGCTGTGGGCCCGTGGCCCGACGGTCGACGTCATCGAGACTGCGGACGATCTGTCAGTGGCGTCGCTGGAACTGGTGGGTGGCCGACCCGGAGGTCTGGCCAGGCCCGTGCAGGAAGTTCAGATGGTGGCTGCGGTGATCCAGAGTCTCCACGCGGTCGGTGCGCAGCGAGGCCGACCGGCGCTCCCGCGACTGGGAGATCATCTCCAGCACACGGTGCTGCCGCGCGTCGCACGACGGGCGACCGCTCTCGGCCTCGGGCGGCGTGCATGGCTCGTACGCGAGGCGATCCCGCATCTCCAGGCGCTGAGGGAGTCGCCCGCCCGTACGACGGTGCTCCACGCCGATCTCTACCGGGAGAACGTGATCTTCGACGGACGGGGAAACGCCAGGCTCATCGACCCGCATCCGATGGTCGGTGATGCAGCATACGACTGGGCGTTCTGGACCGTCCACTACGACCTCGGCCAAGCGACCTTCCAACGCATGGCCATCGCGTCACGAATATCGCAGATCCCGGTTCCAGAGATCTCCGCTTGGTGTCGAGCCATCGCCCTGGACTCACTCCTCTATTACACGGAGATCGGTGATCCGGCTGAGGACGCGGCCGCAGACGTCCTGGCCGCGCTCATGGCGTCGGGCTTGGAGGGGTGAGGGGGAGAAATGACGACACACATCCTGCGCCACGGGGAGACCGACCACAGCCGGCACTACCTCGTGAACGGAGACCCGAAGCGCCCGATCCACCTCAGCGAGGACGGCATCCAGTCCTGCGGTCTGCTCTGGCACACGCTGCCCTTGCGGCAGGTGTCCACATGGCTCTCCAGCGAATTTCCCCGAGCCCATCAGACGGCGTCGAGGCTGATGGGTGTGCCGGAACCAGGCCCGGTCGTCGACCCGCAGCTCAATGAGCTGGACTACGGCGACTTCGAAGGAGGCCCGTTTCTGGAGTACGCCGCCTGGTTGGACCGGAACGGCGGACTGCGTCGCCCTCCGGGAGCGCGCGAGTCCCAACGGGAGGGCATCAAGCGCATGTTCGAGGGACTCCAGGCGGCCTTGGAGCGCCCCAGCCCGCGGGTGGTCGTCTGCCACGGTCTCCTTGTCTCGGTGCTGCACTGGTGTCGGGAGCGATCCGACAGCGAGCTCATGCCGCTGTTCTTCCCGGAGGCGTCGTACGTCCAGCCGATCTCGTTCGACGACGAGGAATTGCGGAGCTGCGTGAAGAGCCTCTTCTCCGACCTTGCTGCCGAGTCGGAAACGGCTCCGGGACCACAGGGGGTTGCGCCGAATTCCCGGCCGGAGGCGGAAGTGGATGTTGCTACCTTCGACCGGGTAAACCAACCGCACGCACAGAGGGACCTTCCCGATGCATGATGCTCGCGTTCTGATCGACATGGGCGAGGACGCCGTCCGCCGCCTGGCCCGCCGCGGCTACACGCTGGACCTCTCCTCCCTGGAGAGTCTCCAGTCTCGTCGGAACAAGAGCATCCAGTCCGGCGACGAGCTGCGCTCGGAGTCGAAGCGCGTCGCGCAGGAGGTCCAGCGGACGGCGAAGTCGGGCGGCGACATCTCCGCTCTCAAGGAGACCGCGCGGAAGCTGAAGGAGCAGATCCGGGAGACCGAGGCGGAACAGGAGCGTGTCCAGCAGGAGTTGACGGAGCTGCTGCTCACCATCCCCAACCTGCCCGCCGACGAGGCACCTGACGGTGACTCTGAGGAGTTTGCGGTCGAGCAGCGCCGCGTCGGCACCCCGCCGGCCTTCTCCTTCGACACCAAGGACCACGTCGACCTCGGCGAGGCCATGGGCATCCTGGATTTCGGCCGGGCGACCAAGCTGTCCGGGCCGCGCTTCAGCGTCCTGCGAGGCGTCGGTGCGGCCTTGGAACGCGCGCTGGTGGCGCTCTTCCTGGACCTGCATACCCGCCGCCACGGCTACACCGAGCACTCGGTGCCGTTCCTGGTCAGTCGTCAAACGATGACCGGGACAGGGCAGTTGCCGAAGTTCGAGGAGGACCTGTTCAGGACGGGTGTCGCGGACCGGGACCTGTTCCTGATCCCCACGGCCGAGGTTCCGCTCACCAACCTGTATGCGGACGAGATCATCCCGCCGGCCGAGCTGCCGATCGCCTTGACCGCGCACACGCCGTGCTTCCGCTCGGAGGCCGGTTCGTACGGCAAGGACACCCGCGGCCTGATCCGCCAACACCAGTTCGCCAAGGTCGAGATGGTGCGCATCGCTACTGCGGAGCAGGCTCGTGGCGAGATGGAGAAGATGGTCGGCCACGCCGAGGCGTGTCTGAAGGAGCTGGACCTGGCCTATCGCGTCGTCACGCTCGCTGCTGGCGACACCGGTTTCTCCGCCCAGCTCACGTACGACCTGGAGGTCTGGTTGCCCAGCCAGTCCACCTACCGCGAGGTCTCCTCTGTCTCCGACTTCGGCACCTTCCAGGGCCGTCGCGCGGGCATCCGCACCCGCGACGAGAGGGGCAAGCCCACCCCGGCAGCCACAATCAACGGCTCCGGACTGCCGATCGGCCGCACCCTCGCAGCCCTCCTTGAGCAGCACCAGCAGGCTGACGGCTCGGTCCTGCTGCCTGAATCCCTTGTGAAGTACCTCGGCTTCCGCCGGATCAAGGCGGACGGAAACCCCTCGGAGGAATAGGTGCTTGTCGGCGTCTGCGACTTCCCTGGTAGTTACGCATTCCCCCCGGCCGGATACGGCGGGATCGAACGATGGCTCTGGGCAGTCGCCGTAGGAGCCCGCACCGCTGGCGCCGACGTCCACCTCATCGGGACGGGCTGGCTTGCGGACCTCGAAGACCAATGGGTGCGCAAGCCGGTCCGCCTTGAGGACGTCACCGCAGGCTCTCTCGCCGAGCGCGACTTGAAGTCCGCCGGCTACGACCTCCTCGTGGTCGGCCACGAATACCCGTCCCGGCCGTCCTGGGTCAGAACCTGGCGCGAACTGGACTGCGACGTCGCCACGTTCCAGCACTCGCCGACCTTCCAGCACGCGCCCACCGCCTTCGACGGCGAGCGATCGCGGCTTTACTGCTATTCGCCGGAGATGGTCCAGCGGTACGCCTCCCACACGCCGACAGTCGAACTCGCCGTCCACCTGGGCCTCGACGAAGAAGAGCCGCCAGCCGTGAAGGGCCGAGACCTTGTGTGGCTCGGACGAATCGACGAGGAGAAGGCACCCCATCTCGCCGTACGGGCTGCCCAGATCCTCGGACGCCGCATCCGCATCGTCGGCCCGGTTTTCGACAAGGACTACGTCCGCCGTTACGAGACGACCTTCGCCGCAGACCATGTCGAATGGGTCGGAGAACTGGGCGGAGCGGCCAAGACCGCTGCCATCGCAGAAGGCTCGGTCTTCGTCTACACCTACGCACGAACCTACGTGGAGGCCGGCGCAGCCGTCTTCGGGGAGTCGCTACGGGCCGGAACCCCCTTCGCCGCCTTGACCTGGCGAGACGGCACCTGCGCCCAAGCGGCGCTCTGCGACCGCACCGGGGCCACCGTCATCACCGACCCTGCCGCCGACGACGAGAGCGCAGCCCATGCGCTCGCCGAAGCCATCGAACGTGCCTCGGTGCTCGATCCGTCCGATGTCCAGGACACCGGATTGGCACGCTTCGATCCGGCGAGCCACTTCACGGCCCTGGCAGCGCGCTGATGGAGAGCCACTCGCGCGCCCATCAGGCAGTTGCCGCCTTGCGCCAAGTGCTCGGTCCTCAGTGGGAGTTCTCTTTCGCCGACCACGATGGCCACACATTCAAGATCCGTCACCGCGACCGCGGTACCCCGTACATCCCGCCGCGCTCAACTCCCTCGTGGACTGAGCTGCTGACCACCCTCTCCATGGCCTTCGCCGACCGAGGCGTCACACGGGACAAGTGCCTGCCTCTGCGCTGGGACCGCGAAACCGAGCTGACGATCTCCGCCGTGCAGGCCCTCGACCCCCTCCTCAAAGAAGGTCGTGCCCTGACGTACCGCAAGGGCTTCCTCCCCCAGCCCGTGGTCCGCTTCACCGGAGACCGCGACGAACACGGAGACCTGCTCGACGGATTCCTGACGGCCTTCGTCAACATCTCCCGAGTCCAGCCCATCGCCAGCATCGACGACTACGCCGAGGCACTCGACGACTCGCTCTTCGTCCTCTCCCAACTCGGCTTCCACGCACGGCACATGGAAATCCACGGACGCGTCGAGGTGTGGCGTCGCAGACAGGTCGCCGGGGTGACACTGATGTTCAACCATGTGGACCTCACGATCGGTGACCTCGTCCTCCTGTGGAACACGGAGCACCCGGCCCGCATGGCTCTGGACCTCGGCACGGGACTCGAACGCCTCACCTGGGCACTGACCCGTCACGACTGGAAGGAGCTGGTGTTCGGCCCGTTCGCCGACGCCGCGCCCGTCGCCGTCCTGGACGCCATCCGGACGGCGACACTGCTCCTGGGCAGCGGCATCACACCCTCAGCGAGGGGCGCCGGCGGTGTCGCCCGGCGAGTGATTGCCGCGGTCCCGCCCGGCCTTGTACGGCTGGGGACCAGCGCCATCGTCCGAGCGTTCCACCAGCAGTGGGCGGCCAGCACGGATCTTCAGGTCCCATGGCCTGGGATCTGCAGCGCGATGGAGGAGGAGGTCGCCGGCCGATCCGTCCGTACGCCACATCGGCGCTGGGCTGGCAGAGAGTGCGTGGCACCGGACAGGAAAGAAGCGAGCTGCCAATGGAGTTGAACATCTCCGCGGTGCTGCTGCTGGGAGTGGTCCTGGTCGTGATGATCCGAGGGAAGTCGCTGAAGCCCGGACCGGCAGTCGTAGCCGTGCTCTTCGGCTTCTTCTTGGCGGACACCGATACAGCACCCTCCATCAACCAGTTCATGACGAGCGTGGCAGACATGATCTCCGGGATCGAGTGACTTCAAGCTGGGCCTTCTCGTGGGTCACTCCTCGTGTGTCCCTGTGCCCGTTCGGCCCCGGAGTCGATGTCGACGTCGGTCAACGCGGTCGTGGCATCGGGGAGTCCGTTATTCCCAGCTTCGTTGTCGGTGGCCGCATCTACGGTTGTTTGAAGGCTTCGGAGCCGGCCGTGGCCGCGAGGGGGAGGGAGCTACATGCGCAGGGTTCCACCGGACATGTTCCGGTTCACCACAGGTGATCGAGCCGACCTGTACGGGGCGATCCTGCATGCCTTCGGTGCGGCCAACGAGCGTCTGGAGACGGCTCTCGGGCTGGATGAAGTCCGCGGGCGCTTACGTACGGTCGGCTGGCTCAATGCGATTGCTGACGACGATCTTCACGACGCGCTGAAGAAGCTCAAGAGCTGGGGTCTGCTGGATGTCATCCAGAACCACGCGGAGAACTATCGGACGGCGGAGGAATACGAGCGGCGCAACCTCCAGTACTCCCTGACGCGGCGCGGTGAAGCTGCATTCGCCGGTGTGCAGCACGCACTGTCGGTGCTCGCTACGACGGGAGCGTTGCAGACCGCGGTGCTGGAGGCGATCACGGACAGGCTGGACGAGTTGTACGTCCTGACCGGTGATCCTGCGTCTTCGGATCGCCGGATCTTCAGCACCTTGCAGGAGTTGGAAGGCCATCTTGAGGCTCTGCTGGACAACACCAAGGCGTTCAACGGGGAGCTTCAGCGGTTGTTGCGTGCCGAAGGAGCCGATCTGACCGTCTTCCGGGAGGTGAAGGCTGCGACGGTGGCCTACCTCCGGGAGTTCCTGGTCAACCTGGATCAGCGTGGGCACGGGGTGGCAGCAGCTGTGGCCCGTGTGGAGGAGCGAGGCGTCTCGGTCCTCCACGAACGGGCATTGCGCGGGGCGGAGTTGCCGCCGGTGGCCGGGGAGGATCCGGGCGCTGCCTGGCTGGAGCGTCGGCGGGCACGATGGGCGGGTCTGCAGGCATGGTTTCTCCCTCCTGACGGGGGCCGGCCGCGGGTTGACCAGTTGCACGACGTTGCTCGTCGGGCCATCGTCTCACTGCTTCAAGTCCTTGATCGGATCAACGAGTCACGTCGCCGGTCGTCGAGCGCGGTACAGGATTTCCGGGAGCTGGCCCGCTGGTTCGCGGCAGCCCCGGGGGACGAGGATCTCCACCGCCTGTGGACGGTGGCCTTCGGGCTGGGATCAGCCCGTCACGCCCATCTCGCCCACCCAGACCCGGAATTGGTCACGTCCTCGCAGGTGTGGGCGGAGGCGCCGCCGGTCGAGGTGTCTGCGCTGCTGCGCACGAGCGGTCGTACGGAGCGCTTCGCTCGAACCGGCAAAGTACGGGACGTCGCCGCCATCAAAGCGGCGCGGGCGGAACGGGCCCGTCAGGAACGTGCGCAGCTCCAAGAGGCGTGGCGTGCTCTGAGGACCGAGGGCCCACTGAGGCTTTCCGACTTCGGCGAGCTGGACGACGGAGCGTTCGACCGGCTGCTCGATCTGCTCGGCAGGGCACTCTCGACCCGACCGGACGGTTCGGGCGTCCGGCGGGCCACCACTGGCGACGGCAGGGTGGAGATCGCCTTGAGTCCAGCTGCCGACGGCAGGACCGCAGTCCTGCGAACGCCGAAAGGTGTCCTGAGAGGGCCGGACTTCATCGTGCATATCGAAACCGGGGCTGGGGCTGGACTGGCCGCGACGTGGGCGGGCCGGAAGGAGGTCGCGGGATGAGCAGCTTGGCCAATCAACTGGTCGCCGCGGAGCGGGAGGAAGTCGCTCGGGGAATCCGTCTTCTCCTCGCCCGGCCGCTGATCACCGAGCGGGCAGACCGCGTTGCTTTCGACGTCATTCGACGGCGGAAGGAATCCCTGACCAAGTGGTTCGACTACACCTGCGGCTGGAGCCTGGTGGTCGAGCCCAGGCGTGGGTACGCCCGGTTGTCGAAGGTTCGATCCACCACGGACGCCTCTCGACCGGCTCGCAGACTGCGCTCCGGCAAGGCTCCCTTCGACCGACGGCGCTACGTGCTGCTGTGCGTTGTGGCGGCCGAGTTGCTGTCCGTGCCGGTGACCACCGTTGGGTTGCTTGCCGAGCGCGCCGTACAGGCGACCGCCTCGGACCCGGCCCTGCCGTCGTTCGACACGATGAGCAGGCAGGAGCGCATGGCGTTCGTCGACGTGCTGAAGCTCCTGGAATCTTTCGGGGCGCTGCTGGCCGTGGACGGAACCACGGAGTCCTTCGTCGACTCGGCGGACGCGAAGGTGCTGTACCGGGTCGACGCCACACTGCTGATGCGACTGCCGGCAGCACCTATCGGAGCCTCCAGGCTGTCAGTGCCACCGGAAGAGGTCTCCCTGCGCTTCGAGGAATTGCTCACAGGGCTGGCCCGGGAACGGCGTTACGGCGGCATGGCCGACGACGCTGGGAGCAGCGATTCCGTCGCCGTGTCTGAGACTCAGCGGAACCTGTGGCTGCGCCACTCCGTGCTGCGGCGACTCTTCGACGATCCCGTCCTCTACCGCGAAGACCTCACCGAGGACGAGCTGGCGTATCTGACGTCCCCGACGGGCCGCCAGATTCTGCGCCGTTCCGTTGAACAAGCCGGCTTCGTATTGGAGGAACGCGCAGAGGGGTTCATGCTCATCGACCCGGACGCAGTCGCCACTGATGCCCGATTCCCCGACGAATCGTCCACCGCAAGGGTGGCCGCGCTGCTCTTGCTTGAGCGGATTCACGACGTGCCCGGCGGGGCGACTCCAGAACAACTCAGCGCGATCGGTTCCGAGTTGCTGCGGCAG
Source organism: Streptomyces sp. HNM0575 (assembly GCF_012726265.1). GTDB lineage: Bacteria > Actinomycetota > Actinomycetes > Streptomycetales > Streptomycetaceae > Streptomyces. Next base: position 151,408 of record NZ_JAASAG010000010.1, read on the forward strand.
TTTCCTCGGTGGGCCAAGGCGTACCAGTCGGCAGAGGGGGCTCAGAGGCTGGCCGACGATGCGGTGGCGGTCCTGTGCGACTTCGGGCTGGCCCAACGTATCGGTGACCGCACCATCGTGAGGCCGGCCGCCCATCGGTACCGCCTCGTGGAAGCCACGACAGCAGCCGCCGCGGACAGCACCGACGTTGAAGGTCAATCGATCGAAGGGGGCCTGTGGTGAGCGTTACGAACCTTCCGGTGAGCCGCGGGAACACACAGGACGAGCATGAAATTCCGCAGCAACGGCAGCGCTGGCAGCCCTGCCGGGCCGGCATCTTCAACGTCTGGCGGTACTACGACGAGACCTTCACCTTCCACGAGGGTTGCTTGTTGCTGCGTGGCCAGAACGGCACGGGCAAATCCAAGGCCTTGGAGCTGCTGCTGCCCTTCCTCTTCGACGCGAGTCTGAGGCCCAACAGACTGTCCACGTTCGGCGGTTCCGAACGGACGATGCACTGGAACCTGATGGGCGAGGGCACGTCTGGCAAGACACGCGTGGGCTACGTGTGGATGGAGTTCGGCCGCTCGTCGGAGAGCGGTGAAGAGGAGTGGTTCTCCTGCGGAGCAAGGCTGCAGGCCAGCGTCCACACCACCGCAGTACACGCTGACTACTTCACGACTACATAGCGAATCGCCCAGCCCGGCGGACTCTCCCTGGTCAACGACACAGACCAGCCGCTCACAAGGGCAGCACTCGCGGAAGCCTTGCAGGGGCACGGCGAGATCTATTCCTCAGCCACCGGCTACCGGACCACGGTCCGGCGCACCCTCTTCGCAGGAATGGGAGAGCAGCGCTACGAGGCATTGATCACGGCTCTACGCAGCTGCGCCAGCCGAAGCTCTCCGAACGTCTGGACCCGTCTCTGCTCTCCTCCCTGCTCTCTCGGGCTCTGCCACCGCTCGGTGAGGGAGAGATCACCGAACTCGCCGAGGGTTTCGAGCGGTTGGACCGGCAGCGTGAACAACTGCGGCAGTTGGACGAAGAGGTCTCAGCCGCCGAATCCGTCGCCTCTCGGCAACGCAGCTATGCCTAGCGGGTGCTTCGCTCCGGCGCCGCGAAGCTGATCTCGGCAACGACCGACATGGACAACCTCACCCGCGTGGCCCGGGAGAGCACGGAACAGCACGAACAGGCCCAGCGAGACCAACACGCAACGGAACTGCAGAGAGACGAGCTTCAGCAGCGCGCGGACGAACTGGAAGCCGGTATCGAGGGCCTCAAAGAGAGCGACATCTACAAGCAGGGTGAAGAACTGGACCAGCTTCGCCGAAGCTTCGAACATTCGGCACGGCGGGCGAAACGGCTTCGCGAAACAGCAGATGCCAAGCAGCTACAAGCAGGCGAGGACGAGCAGCACGCCGCGGAAGCCGCAGCACGCGCCCGGGAGTGTGCCGATCGCGCACGCGAGGCATCGGAAGACGCCCATCGAGCGGCACGCACAGCGGGTCTGGAGTCCATCTATCAAGAAGCGAAGACGATGATCGGCACACCGTCTGAGACCTCCGAGTCCGTCGGGGACGATCAGGTGGCACGGTCTCGCCATCTAGCGCGTGGCGCGGCCGAGGCACGGCGTGGCCAGATTGTCGAAGTAGGCACTGCCATCGGAGCGCACGACCGCGCGTTGAGCGACCGAGCAGCTGCCGAAGCGTCGCTGGATGAGGCTCGCGATCGGCTTGCGGATGCTGTACACCGACGGGACGAGGCAATCCGCGTATACGAAGAGGCGCTGACGAAGCAGGCGCAGTTGCTGCGCGAGTGGGCCGCAGGGTGTGTGGAGCTTCGCTTCGACGACGTCGAGGCGTTGGTCTCGCTCACGGCGGTCGAAGACGATGTCGCGTCACTGGTGGACTCGGCGATGCGGAGCGTGGTTGGGGAGATCGCCGACCGCGAGGCACGTACCGATACAGCCCGCGGTGCGGCATTGGACGAGCGAGGAACGCTCACCGAAACCATTGAAGCCCTGCGGCGGGAAGCCGACCTGCCCCCCGCTGCCCCGCCTACCCGTACCACGGACCGATCGACGATGGCAGGCGCTCCGCTTTGGCGGCTGGTGGCCTTCCACGACGACGTACCGGTCGACGTGCAAGCAGGCGTCGAAGCGGCATTGGAAGCATCAGGACTGCTGGATGCCTGGGTCAAACCGGACGACGAAGTGGTGCTCCCAGGGCATGACACCTGGGCCGAGGCCGCCTGGGCAGTTCCGGCTCCAGGAGCCTCCCTTCTGGACGTATTGCGTCCAGAGGCCGACATCCCCGTCGCCGCCGACTCGATCTCGCGGCTACTCGGCAGCATCTCCTACGGCCCGCGGCTACCAAACGAGCACCTGGCCGCAGTCGGCGCAGACGGCAGCTGGCGGCTTGCCTCCGCTACAGGCACCTGGGTCAAGGAGGAGCCGGCCCACATCGGCTCCCTCGCCCGAGAACGGACCAGGAGGCGCCGTATCGACCAACTCACCGAGCGTCTTACCGAGGTGAACAGCACCATCGCCACCTGCGACGCGCAGATGCGCGAATGCCGCGAGCGTCGCAACCGTCTGGACGCTGACCTCTCAGCGCGTCCCCGGTACCGGGACCTCAACGAGAAACGGCGGCTCTGGGACCGGGCAGAGGAAGGAATCGGCGTCCGGGACGACGCCCTGCGAGCCGCTGCGAAGCTCCTTGAGGAGCGGGAAGCTGACGTTACGAAGTCCCTCCGCCAGCTCAGCCGCTTGTCCACGGAGTATGGGCTGCCCACGGACCGCGGCCTTCTCAAGGACCTATCGTCCGCCGTCGATACGTTCCGCGACATGGCCGACGCTTGGGCAGACGCCTGCATGCGCTGGTCAGCCGCCATGGAGCGATCAACATCAGCCGGCAGCCAAGCTGCTCGCTCACTCGCCGCCGCACAGGAGCATACTGAGGAGGCTGAAACTGCCGATTCCGAGTCATCGGGGCTCAGGGCCAAGCTGGAAGCAGTAGAGAGCACCGTCGGCGAGGACTTCCGCCAAGTGGCCGCCCGCATCCATGAGATGAGGGAGGAGCACCACCGCAGCCGCGACAACATGCGGCTTAGGAACGAGGATCTCCGGGCACTGGATCAGCGCATCGGACAGCTGCAGGCCACGATGACCCAAGACGCCGAGGAGCGCGACAAGGCCGTCAGCGCCAGGGACGCGGCAGCGCAGAGGTTCCGGCACCTGTCCCTTCTTGGCCTCCCCGAAGACGCGGGTGTCTCAGGAGAACTCACCGCACAAGACGGCACACGAGCCACCCTTGCGTCCGCCCGCAGCGTCGCTGCGAAGTGGCCCAACATCCCTCACGAACCGCGCAACGTCAGCGACGCCGCCACCCGACTCCTCGAAACCGTCTACGAAGCTCGTCCCCTGCTCGGCCAACGCACCGACCTGGACCTGGAACCCGATGAGGACGTACAGGTCTTCGCCGCCACGATGGACGGCGTGCGGGTCGGGGCCACGGGACTCCTCCGAATCCTCACCGCCGAGCGCGACAGCAGCCGCGACGACATCACCACCGCCGAGCGCCGCCTCTTCGACCAAACCCTGACCGGAGACACCCGGCGCCACCTGGCGGCGCGCATCCGCCAGGCCAACGAACTCGTCGACCGGATGAACGGTCACCTGGAGCGTGTCCGCACAGCCTCGAACGTCGCGGTTCAGCTGGTGTGGCAGATCCATCCGGATCTGCCCCCAGGCACCCGCACCGCCCGTGAGTTGCTTCTCAAGGACCCCGGGCGAGTCACGGACGCTGACCGGGAAGCCCTGCACGCGTTCTTCCGCAGCCGCATCGAGGAGGCCAAGGCCAGGAACACAGCGGCCACTTGGGAAGAGCAACTGTCCGAGGTACTCGACTACACGGCTTGGCACCAGCTCGTTGTCAAGCTCGACCGGGCCAATGGCCATGGCTGGCAGCTGCTCACCAAGAAGATGCACGGCGCCTTGTCCGGAGGTGAGAAGGCGATCGCCCTGCACCTGCCGCTCTTCGCTGCTGTGGCCGCCCACTACGAGGCGGTGCCGGAGGCCCCCCGGCCGATCCTGCTGGACGAGGTCTTCGTCGGTGTCGACACCGTCAACCGCGGACAGGTCTTCGCTCTACTCAGCGCACTCGACCTCGACCTCATGCTCACCTCCGACCACGAGTGGGCCACGTACCGCGAACTCGCTGGCATCGCAGTCCACCAACTGATCACCGGTGCCGACCGCGACGACGCCGTCACCAGCGCACGCTTCATCTGGGACGGGAACGGACTGGAGCCGGACGAGACGGAGGAAGTCCCGGCATGAGCGACCGCTCTCTGCGACGACCCGAACTGCACCCCGTCTGGCTAGCGTTCCACGACCGCCTGTCATCCGGCCGGCCCGTCAGCCGAGTTCGCATCGGACCGTTGAACGACGCTGAACGAGAAGCCCTGGCCGACCTGCTGGGACTGGACCGGCTGCCGGACGCCAAACCCTTCATCGCACTCACCCGACTGGAAGCTGCCCTCGCCGAAACCGACGGCCGTACGGTTCGCGAGGTCGTCGCCGACATCGTCGGCCCCATCGACGACCGCGCAGCCGACCGACGCCGCACCAACGACGAGCGAGCCGCGCTGTGGGCCTGGCTGGAAAATCACAACACTGTGCGGTCCCAACCGGCGCTCGCCGACTGGGCAACGCACTGTCGCGGCGCAGGCCCCATCCACGGCTCGGTAACCCGAACCCGAGAGCTGCTCTCCGCGGCCCTGACCGTACTCGCCGCCCTGCCCGCCGGCGGGGAACCCCTGCCGGTGTTCGCAGCACACACGCTGGACGGGGACTCGCACGCGCTGGACGACGGAACTCGCCTGTCCTCCCTTGTTCTTCGAGCCCTCTCGACCGTCTACGGCGTTGAGCCACCAGACGGCGCACAGCAACGACGCGCACTATGGGCGCGGGCCGGCATCGCCGACGACGAACTCTCCACGACCGTCCTCACCGCAGGACTATGTCCTGATGGCCACGGCACGCTGAGCCGAGTAACAAACGCCTGCACCGAAGCCGGACAAGCCGCATCTCTCACCCTCGCCCAGCTCCGAACACCGGGCGAGTTCCGCTTCCCCGCAGTGCCCGTGCACATCACCGAGAATCCCAGCATCATGGCGCTCGCCCTTCGCCGCTTCGGCCCTTACTGCCCGCCCCTGGTCTGCACGTCAGGATGGCCAAACAGCGCGTCTATCCACCTCCTCCGCATGCTGGCCGCTGAGGGAGCCGAGCTGCGCTACCACGGCGACTTCGACGGGGAAGGCATACGCATCGCCGCCTACGTCCTGGACAAAACCTCCGCCGCCCCCTGGCGCATGACGGCCGCGGACTATCGCTACTCGGTCGCCGAACGCCCTCAGGGGCCTCCTGCGGGACGGCTCACGGAGGCGCCTTGGGACCAGGCTCTTACTCCGGCGATCGCAGAACACGGCGTAGCCGTGCTGGAGGAGATGGTGGCCGACTTACTCGTGTCTGATCTCACGTCCGGCAAGGGCAGCGGTTCAACTTCCGCCCACGGAGCTTGAGCCACGTATCGCGACGACCCGAGCAGTGGACCGGGTGTCTGGATCGCCCACCTGCAAAGATGAGCCTGAATATTTCTGGTCCCTTGCTATTGGTCAAGTCGAGAACGAACCGGCCGAGATTCTCCCAGACGGCATAGCGCGCCACTGCGCGGCGTGATCTCCAGGGAGACCCGGGGAGTTCACGCCGCGCGGGATTCGCCATTGTCAGCGTTCGGGCCTTGTCTCCTGATCTAGCGCATCGATGATCGACACGATGACCGCAAGATCATCCTCCACTTCGTCGACTGAAATCGTGGCTCTTCCCCTGCCGAGACGATCGCCGGTATGGGCGATCAAATTGCGTCGCATCACGATTCGATCAAGCTCTGTCGTCGAGTCGCCGACATTAACCTTGCGACGTCTGTCAACCCTACTCAGGAGCTTCTTCTCACCGACCAGGCTGAAGAGTTGTCCTATCTGCGCGGGGGCAGGGCTGGCGCGCTGCCGCAGTTCGAGTTCAACGACCTGTCGGAGCCCCCACCCCTTCTTTTGGTACTCCTCGATGGCGAGATAGTCCCCGACGGTCATAGAGAGTTCCAGCAAGCCGCCCGGAGGCGGGTTTGCGGCGATCGCCGCTGCGTAGCGTTCCATGACTCGGTCCGCGCAGAATGTCTCGACTGCAGCGCATGCGGCCACGAGGGCCTGCCTGAGAAGAGGCCGAAGATTGACCTCGTCTAACTTGGCGCGCAACGATGCGTGTCCTGGCTTGAAGGTCACGAACACTCGGTCATTTTCAAGGCATTCGAGCTCGGTCCAGTGCTTCCGCGCAAGCGAAAGCGCTTCGCCGAGCCTCTCCCGAAGTTCGCGCCGCATCCTGCGCTGACGCTGGTTGACCAGTAGCTTTGCAAGTTCAACAAGTATCTCGGCGTCCTCGATGTTGAGGTCGAACGCCTCTCGTGCGGTCATCTTGGGTGGTGCGCCCATGCACTCTCCTGATGTGTCGTCCCTATGGAAATCAAACTTCGTACCTGGATTACCGTCATCTACGTCATATGGATGCACGGTCATCTCGCTCGTAGCCATGCGTCCTGGCGGCGCCGACAGATTGGGCCCCCAGGCCCCCGGCGGTGATGTCAAATCCGCTTGAATGCATCCCGGAAGGCTGGCAGCAACTCCTCAGGCATCGTGAAACCCGCGGTCCGCTGGTAGGAGGGGTTGTTCGGGTCGTAGCTGGCGATCACTGGAGTCGGCAGCCCCTCGGGGAGTCGCCCTGTCTTGACACCCCGCTTGATGGCTTTGGTAATAGCTCCGGTTCGCCCCTTCAGCGAAGCACCGTCTTCGCCACGGAGGTTGCTGGCATCTCCCCAGCCGTTGCCATCCACCGTCACCCGAATGATTTCGAGCGCTGCGTCTGGGATGTCTCGCAGCAAGGATTCGGCACGCCCGGCCGTCCACTGGAGCGACTCGGGCTCAACGGCGACAACGAGTCCGTTGGTGGCTGCGAGTTCCACAAGCTGCCGAGCGAACGCCTCGGACACGTCTTCGATCACGATCTTCACAATGCAACCCCATAAGCCTAAGTAGTACCGATCTAAAGCCAAGGTAGAGACTAGAGGTTGCCGGTGCGGCATGTCCAGGCTTTATTGAGGTTCTATATCTGGTCAATCATCAGCGGAGTGTCGGTTCGACAGCCTGTGGAGTCTGGCGATGGACGCCGCCTCGGCGTGAGACTGGGAGGTCAGCGACGTCGCCTTGTTGTTGCTGTGCGGTCGCGCAGTGGCGATTGTTGTGCGGCTGCTGCCACGGGTCGGGCACTCGGCATGGGGCTCAGGGCAAGGCGGTGCACGCGCCATGTGAGGACCTGGGCGGGAGAGCGGGCATCACTGAGTGCCCGCTGGTCGGCGGCCTGCTGGATGAGCCGCTCGGGGTCGTGGCCAGACATCTCTGCATTCGTCAGGGCTGCGGCGAGTGCTTCCCATGCGGGGTCGCCGAGTATCCGTTCGGCGTAGTCGGGTAGGCAGGCGTGGATCTGCCGGATGTGCTGTCGCACTGCGCGTGCTGGAGGTTTCCTCTTCACGAGCGCTTCCAGTTGCACGGGGGCTGCGCGATCGTAAGCGGCCTGCAGGTGAACAACAGCTCTGCGCGCGGCAGTGACCTGTTGGTCGTGCTGGCGTAGTTGATGCCAGCGGGTGGCGGCAATGACGGCGAGGACTGCGGCGTCGAGGAGCATGGCGAGGCCGGTTCCGTCGCCCGCAGGGGCGGGATCACGTAGGACGGCCCGCATGGCACTGCGTAGTGCGCGTGCGTGGTGGTGTTCGGAGCGGATGCGGGAGCGGGTTGCCCGTTCGAACGCGGCAGCGGCTTGGCGGAGTTGGGCCCGGAGCGGTGTTGGGGCGACGAGAGGCAGGGCGTCGAGGGCTTCGCCGAGAGCGGCCAAGTGGGCTTGGGCCGCTGCGTCGTCGCCTTGGTCGAGACGCTCGGGGATCTCCTCGGTGGCTGCCGTGGCGTCGTGCCAGGGATTCCGGTTGCTTCGCCCCCTGTGGTCGTTGGTGCTCGTGTCGTTGCCGGCGGCGAGGCGTTCGTGAATCTTGGGGAGGGAGAGGTCGGGGGCGAGTTTGGAGCCGGAGAACCAGATGGGCTGTCCGGCGGCGTTGGTGTCGCCGTCGAGGGCGACTTTGTAGCCGCGGATGTCGCCGGAGGGGAAGTGCTGGATTTCGATCAGGATGCCGTCGGTGTCGGTGAGGATGCCGATGAACTTCTCGGTGCTGGTGGCGGCCGAGAGGGCTGTCCGGACGATGGTGCGGAGGCGTTCGCGGGCGGTGAGCTGATGGCCGCTGCGGAGGGATTTCTCTTTCTCGGCGCGGGTGGGGCGCTTCGCGGCGGTGCGGTCGCCGCGGGCGACCCGGCGCAGGCCGTAGTCGGCTTCGACGGCGGCGAGTTCGCGGTCGGCGGTGAGGTAGTCGTTCCAGTGACGGGCCGGTCGTAGGTCGCCTCGAACGGTGGTGGCGGCGATGTGGATGTGATCGTCGGCGTGGCGAACGGCGGCCCAACGGCACTCACCCGGATCGCCGTTGGGGGCGATACCTGTGGCGTGGACGATGCGGCGGGCGATGTCCGCCCAGTCTTCGTCGCTGAGGATGCGGTCTTCGGGTGCGGCCCGTATTGAGCAGTGCCACACATGCTGGTCGGGTGCGCGGTCGCCAGCCTGGTGCACGCGCAGGTTCAGGGCGTTGACGAGTTGCTTCTTGGTGGCGGTGAAGTCCGCACTGCGGCCGGGGTCGGGGGCGAAGCCGTCCCAGGAGGCGACCAGGTGGGGGTCGGTGTGTTCGTTGGCGCGGCCGGGGCCGTAGAGGTAGCCGAGCAGGGAGGCGGTGTTCTTGCCGCGTGTGATCTTGGCGATCACGCGGCGGTCTGCCGCATCTGCGTGGCTGCCCGGTGCGCGGCGTCGTCGATGCTCGTGGTCGCGCTGCCGACAGCGTTCAGGGTGCGCTCGGTCCGTTCGAGGACGGTGGCGTCCACAGGATGGGGATGGCCTCCGGAGTTGAGCCGTTTGGCGATCTGGTTGACGTTCCAGCCGATCCTCGCGACTTGTTTGCGCAGGGCGGCCAGTTCGTCGATGTAGTCGTCAACGGCGGTGCGCTGGCCGGGCAGTGTCAGGTCGCCGTCTATGTAGGCCATGACCGCGGCGCCGACGAGGTGCGCGCCGGTGATGCCCAATGCGCGGGCCTTGGCGAGGATCTTGGCTTTCTCGTCCGTGCTGTAGCGGGCATCGACGCGCTGGGTGCGCTGTCCCTTGCCGTACGGGCGGCGGCGCGCGACGCGGTAGAGGGCAGCCTCCTCGGCCGCACGCTGCACTGCGGCCGGTCCGGCGTCGACGAGCCGGTCCTTTTCGGGCACCCCCCGGTGCCCGCAGGTCTCCGCCACCCCCGGGGCGGAGACCATCCCGTTGGACCGGCCCTTGGACGGTCCAACGGGATACCTTGCTGCGCTTCGGCTGGGGTGGTCTGCCATCTGCTGCTGGTCGGGCGGGGTTTCGTGGTGTGTTTCGTGCATGTCGGCGTTCTCCGTGGCGTGTTGGGGGTAGCGAGGCGTTTCGGAGGTGGCTGGGTCTTGGCCAGCTGCGGACCGGTCCGGGCTGAGAGGAGCGGTCCGCTGGGGTGGCCCGATGCTCGACCGAACTGCCGTAGCTGTTGCGTGAGGCGGTCCGCTGGAGCTGCGGACCGTGGACCGTCCTCGGGCGTATCGGGTTTGGCCTGCGGGGAGTTCCGGTCAATGCACGGTCCGGCAAAGAAGATCGACGTCGATGCCTTGATCGAGTGCACGGGCCTTGTCGTGCGCGCTCAGTATTCCGAGCGCTCGGGCGTCTCATGCTTGCTGCTGATCTGTAGCGGCGCGTTTCGGCCGTCCGAGAGGCCATAGCCCCGCGAGGGGCCCGACAAGGAAAGCGATCATGATCGAGAGGGAGCCTCGCTTGAGAGCTTTGCGCCAACCCTTGTGGCGTATGAGGAGTGCGACGACGGCGGCAAAGGCGAAGTACATCAACGCCATGGCCAGGTATTTGGCTTCCATAGCGAGGGCAAAGCCGAGCACGGCGGTCGAAGCAGCTCGGCTCTCACCGAGGACCTCCTCCTGCAGCGCGCACGTCAACGTACCGACAAGGACGGTGAAGGCAGCTACCTTGCCGAGATCCTCTCTCCGCTGTGCTATCCAGTGCTGGGCAGCCTCAGCCCAGTTCGCTGGGGCTCCCAGCCATTGCGCAACATCATGTGCCAGCACGAGTGGCGAATGAGCATCAGTCATCAGGCAGAACAGCGCAAGGCAACCCGCGAGCGAAGCGCACCAGCGGTACAGGAGGTCGATGGGGGTCAGGTCCCGCAAGTCCTTGATCAGGCCGAGCTTGGCGCTCCTTGGAATCGAGTGGACTGGCTCGTTTGTCGGCAATGTGCCGCTCCGCGCTGACAAGCCAGACCTGGCCAGCGCTCCTTCCGTGCGCCGTCCTTGGGGCGGGCTCAGTCCCCGGTCTGGCCAGACGATGCGCTGCGGAGGGTGGTCATGATCTGGGTGAGGCGGTCTTCGCTGATGCTGTGTCCGGCGGTGCGGATGGTGTGGCGGACCGTCTCGCGGGTGGGGGTTTCGTGCGCTGCGAACAGCGGTCGTGCCAGGTCGAGGAGTTCGGGGAGTTCTGCGCCGGGTGGGCGGCCGATGCGCCGCATCCGCCGAGGCGTGTCCTCGGCCGTCTGCACGGAAGCGGGCGACTCTGCTTCTTCCGTGGCTTCGAGCGCCAGCGCGCGTTCGCTGCCGTCCCCTTGCCCAGCGCCGGTGTCGGTTTGGCGGGCGATGAGGATGTAGAGGTGGACGGCGCCTGCGAGGGCGAGGGGTGCGAGTGCGGAGAGCAGGCCGACGGTGATGTCTCCGAGCCGCAGGCCGCCTGATTCGGCGAGGTTGTTGAGGCGGATGGCGTGGAGGGCGTTGGCCCAGAGGCTTGCGGCGGTAGCGGTGCCGAAGAGCGTCCACACATACAGCCGTGCCCGGAAGGGCGCAGTGTTCAGGACGAGGAGTGCGCGGACGCCGTAGGCGATGAACCCGTCGATGACGAGGGGGAAGAGGTAGGTCAGCGGGCCGCGTATGTGGATGGCGATGGCCATCTGCTGCAGCGCGTCGTACGACAGTGCGCAGGCGGCGGCGCCGAGGGCGAGGATCGCGGCGCGGTCCCAGCCGCTCACCCGTCGGGCAAGCGGCGTCGTGGGGTCGTGCGTGGGGTTGGTCATGCGGCGGTGTCTCCAGGGGGTGGAGGGTGTCGGCAGGTGTGGCCGGAACGCTGCGCACGCCTGCTGCAGGGGCGGTTGGCGTTGCACTCGTCCCACTGGTTGCGTGGCTGGTCAGCACAGGGACGGGTGGAGGGGGTGTGACGGGTCGACTCGTTGCGGGCCCGGTACTCGTCCCGGCGGTGAGCTGCGCGGGGACGGGTGGGACCAGTCGAGGCGGGTCAGCCCCCAGGCGGCGCTGGGGCCTGGGTGGGGCAGTAGCGGGCCCAGGCGTCGAGGAACTTGTTGCGGGCGAAGCCCTTGGCCTGGATGCCGTCGGGGAAGCGGATGTTGGCCGAGGTGATGCCGTAGTCCCTCAGCAGTAGCTGCAGCCCGCGCGGGGTCAGTCCGCTGGTGCCGTACTCGGCCCAGGGGGCTTCCGCATCCTCCTTCAGAATCCCCAGCAGCCGTGTGGTGGCCAGCGCTTCGGGATCGCCGCAGGAGGCGAAGGCGGTGCGGATGTCGGCCAGGATGCGGATCCTCAGCCCGCCCTCCTCGTCCTGCCCGGCCTCGAAGGCGGACATCGCCGCACAGGCCGACCGCGCCAGGCCGGGCCAGGGCCCTCCAGCAAGGTCGGCGACCACTACGAGGGGTTCCCAGGTGTCGGCGGCGCGGTCCTCGACCGGCATTTGCGGCTCCCGCTCCACCGCAAGTTCGGCGACCTCACCGGCCCAGCCGGCGAGGCGGTCGCGCAGCAGATGCAGGTGCGGGATGTCGCGGCGGGAGCGGAAGGTGGCCACTCTCTCGCCCGGTGCGCGGCGGCGCATCCGCACCACCACCGCACGGTCCATGATCGTGTCGGGCAGGTCACCGATCCCCGCCAGCGCGGCCATGGCGAAGGTGGGGAAGGAGACCGGCTGGTGCTCGGGCCCGGCGATGCGCAGAGCGGGACGGTTGCGCTGGTGACCAGCGTTCAGCAGCCCGCGCAGGTCCTCGTTCTTCTCCGCCTCTTCGGGCTGCCGAAGAGGGTGTCGGCCTCATCCACCAGCAGCGTCGGCGGATTCGCGGTCACCGACCGGAAGATCGCCGCTGTGCTGGCGTTCACGGTGATCACCGGCTTGTGGACGGTCTCGGTGACCACATCCAGCAGCCTCGACTTGCCGCAACGCTTGGCCGGACCGACCACCGCCAGCCTCGGCGCATGCTGGAAGACCTGCTGCAGATGCGTCGCAGCCACCCACAACGTCACCGCATGCAACGCCTCCGTACTCGGCAGAATCACATACCGGCTCAGAGCTGAGCGGAGTTCGTCCAGCAACTCTGCGCCGGTGTCTTCACCACTGGCAGGGCAGTCCGGCGGCTCGAATTCGGCACCGGCCCCTGCCAGTTCGTCGCCGCGGGCGTCGGCGTTCCGGTCGTGCGCTTCCGGGTTGCCGGCTCCGCTCGCGGACGGGCCGCTCTCGGGCTGTGGCTGCTCCCCGTCGTGCGACGGCGGCATAGTTGTGGGGGGTGTGGCGGGATCGGGCTGGGTCGTAGGGTTGTCCATAGGCGTTCCTCACCCGGCGGTGCGGGGCCGGCAGGCCCCGCACCGCCGATTCGTCATCACACGCGATCAGTTGGGGCGTCCTCGGCCCTTGGGGTGGCAGCCCCGAGGGCCTTTCTCATGCACCGCCTCTCGGCAGGCGAGCAGCAACCTACGACCGGCCGCTGGCAACAGTCCAGCGATTCTGTGTCTCTGGGACATACAGTTGGTGTGTAGCATCCGGCGCTAGACGGCCAGGCCGAGCAGAGAGCGCAGGTCGGCGGTCACCACCCGGTAAGCGTTACCCAGCCGCAGAACCCGGCAGGGATAGTGGCCCCGGCGGGCGAGTTCGTAGCCCTTGCTCCGCCCCAACCCCAGGGCACGGTTGGCGGTCTCCAGGTCAACCGTGGCAGGAAGTTCCAGCACCTCGCCCTGGCTCATACCCCTCCGCCGACCGGCGGGCTTCTCGGGTTCGTCGTTCATGTGCAGTGCTCCCTCTCGTCGTTGCCTTCGGCGGACACGGTGGTCGCGACCGGCTCCCGGCGGTACAACAAGGCTAGACAGAGCTACTGTGTCTTCATGACACACGACGATGAGGATGATGTTCCGGAGTGGCCGGTGCAGGTCGCCGCCACCGTGGCCGCAGCAGTACGCCGCCGACGCAAGGAGCTGGGCATGAGCGCCGAACAACTGGCCAGAGCGTGCAGCGAGATCGGCCACCCCATCCCACGCAACGTCATCGCCAACATGGAGTCCGGACGCCGCAGCACACTTCCCCTGGTCGACGTCATCGTGCTGGCCAAAGCCCTGCGCGCCAGTCCGATCAGCCTCATCGTCCCGGTCGGGCACATCGACGCCTACCAGCAACTCCCCCTGCAATCAGCCAGGGACCCCTGGGATGCGCTGGCCTGGTTCACAGGCGAGGACAACAGCTTCCCCTCCGACTGGAGCCTGCGCCTGCACCGCTACCACCACGCCGCTCTGACCTCCGCGGAAGAAGCCAGGGCATACGCCAAGTCCCGGCGTCAGCAGGCCAGCATGGCGAACGACCCCGATACGCGCAGCAGCGCCCTCCGCAGCGCCGAGCACCACGAAGAGCGCCTCGCCGACGACTACACCGCGCTCCGCCGTGTTCGCGCCCAGATGCGCATTGCCGACCTCCGTCCCCCCACCCTCCCCCCATGGTTCGCCTTCCTCGACGAACACCCCCACGCCCCCGACCCCAACTCCCCCGAGGAGGACGACGCTTGAAAGGCTCCACCTACCGCCGCTGCTACTGCCGCGACCCCGAGACCGGCAAACCACTCGGCACGGCCTGTCCGAAACGCAGCAGGCGCAAGCACGGCACCTACTCCATCCGCCAGGAACTCCCATCCCGCCATGACGGCACCCGCCGCTCCTTCAACCGCGCCGGCTACGACACCCTCAAGGCCGCACAAGCCGACCTCGACCACATACGCGCCCTCCTCAACATCCCCGACAGCGACGACCCCGAAGGCACCGAGCTCATAAGCGAGATGCTGGAGGAGATAGCTGACTCCAAGGCCCCCCTGCCAGAGGTGGAAGAGACTCGCCGTCGGTTGGGCTCAGGTCAGGAGCTGATCGGACGCCTCACCGTCGGTGAATGGCTCGATCTGTGGCTGGAATCGAAGCGCATACGCAAGTCCGGCGTCACGCGGTACGAGACCGACATCCGCGTGCACCTGAAGCCGCACCTCGGTAGTCGTCGTCTCGACAGACTGCGGGTCAGCCACCTCGCGGAGATGTTCACCTCCATCTCGGAAGCCAACGCTGAGATTCTGGAACAGAACGCACAACGCCGCGCCGCCGTGGACGAGTTGGCGAAGGTCCCGTGGAAGGGCGCTAAAAATCGGGCCCGCCGCAAGGCCATGAGAGCAGCCATTGACGCCATGCCGCCCTTCCGTCGTACCACTGGAGCTGCCACCCGCCAGCGGATTCGCGGGACGCTCCGCGCAGCACTCAACGACGCGATGGCGCAGCAGATCATCACGTTCAACCCCGCCGCGCACGTCGAGATGGATCCCGTGCGCAAGCCAAAGGCCCTCGTGTGGACAGACGAGCGAGTGGCCAAGTGGGAAGCCACCGGCGAGAAACCCTCCCCCGTGATGGTGTGGACGCCGGAACAGCCGGGCGCCTTTCTCGATCATGTGGCAGAGGACCGTCTCTACGCCATGTGGCACCTCATCGCCCTTCGCGGGCTCCGTCGAGGCGAAGCGTGCGGGCAGATGTGGTCGGAAACCGACCTGGCACGTCACTCCCTGACGGTGACCGCACAACTCGTCCAGGACGGCTGGGACATCGAGGAATCCGACCCGAAGACCGACAGCGGCTTCCGCGTCGTCGCACTCGACGACGACACGATCCGCGTCCTCAAGCGGCACCGGAAGCGACAGCGAGCGGCCCGCGAGGCCTGGGCGTCGGGCTGGGTGGACACAGGGCTGGTCTTCACCCAGGAGGACGGCTCGTGGCTGCATCCCGGAAAGATCACAGACCGCTTCGAGCGACTCGTGGCCTCTTCCGGGCTCCCGCCTGTCCGACTACACGACCTGCGCCACGGTGCGGCCACACTGATGCTCGCTGCCGGAGTGGACGTGAAGGTCGTCTCCGAGACCTTGGGCCACAGCGACACCCGGATCACGCGCGACATCTACCAGAGCGTCTTCCCCGAGGTCGCGAAGGACGCAGCCGAAGCCGCCGCCGGCCTGGTCCCGCTCCAGCGGAAGACCAAGGCGAAAGAGGCCGAGAAGCGCCGCAAGAAGAAGGCGAAGAAGGCCAAGTCCCCGAACGCCAAGAAGACCAGAAGCAAGATCAAGAACGCCACCGCTCACGCATCGCTCACGCACGAGCCCTGATGGAGACGCACCCAAAACGGCTTGAGCGCCACGAGACAGAAGAAAGCCCAGGTCACTGGGTATGTGACCTGGGCTTCAGGTGAGCCGCCTGGGGGAGTCGAACCCCCGACCTACGCATTACGAGTGCGTCGCTCTGGCCGACTGAGCTAAGGCGGCAGGCTGCCCGCGCCGTACAGCGAGCGCAGCGCGGACAAGTCTACACAGTTCCCGGGGGTGCTCCGTACGGGGTAAACCGCCGGTCCCCGGGCCGGGGTGAGCCCTCTGTCCGGGGTGCGGCAGGCCGGCTGCCGGGCGGTCCGTCTACGGGCACTTCTTGTCGTTCTTCGGTGCCTCGCCCTTGAGCAGATACGTGTCGACGGTGTCGTTGATGCAGGCGCCGCCCCGCAGGTATGCGGTGTGCCCGTCGCCCTCGTACGTCAGCAGCCGGGCCGGTTCGAGCTGGCCCGCGAGGGCCTGCGCCCAGGCGTACGGGGTGGCCGGGTCCCTCGTCGTACCGACGACCAGGATGGGGTCGGCGCCCTTGGCGTCGATGCGGTGGGGGCGGCCCGTGGGCTTGTCGGGCCAGTAGCCGCAGTTGAGGGCGGCCCACGCGAAGCCGCGGCCGAAGACCGGGGAGGCCTTCTCGAAGGAGGGCAGGGCCTTCTTCACATCCTCGGGGGAGGAGAAGGCGGGCGGGAGATCGAGGCAGTTGACGGCCGGGTTGGCGTACATGATGTTGCCGTAGTGGCCGTCGGGGTCGCGCTCGTAGTACTCGTCGGCGAGGGTGAGCAGGTCGGCGCCGTCGCCGTCCATCGCGCTCGTCAGGGCGTCGCGCAGCTGCGGCCAGGAGCTCTCGTCGTACATGGCGCGGATGACGCCCGTCGTGGCCAGGGACTCGGTGAGCTTGCGCGGGTCGCCGGTGCGCAGGGGCTTCTTGTCGGTCTTCTCGAAGAAGGCGCTGAGCCGGCGGGCCGCGTCCTTGGTGCTCTTGCGCCCGAGCGGACAGTCGCTCCTGGATACGCAGTCCTTGGCGAACTCCCTGAACGCGGTGTCGAATCCGCCCGTCTGGTCGCGGTTGATGCGCAGCATCGACAGCGAGGGGTCCATCGCGCCGTCCAGCACGAGCCTGCCGGAGCGCTGCGGGAAGAGTCCGGCGTAGTACGCGCCGAGGTAGGTGCCGTACGAGGCGCCGACGTAGTTGAGCTTCTTGTCGCCGAGCAGGGCCCGAAGCATGTCCATGTCGCGGGCCGCGTCGACGGTCGAGAGGTGTCCGAGGACGTCGCCCGAGCGCTTGTCGCAGCCCGCCGCGAACTTCTTGTACGCGCTGACGAGCCGGTTCGTCTCCCGCGCGTTGTCGGGTGTCTGGTCGGTCTGCGTGAAGGTGTCCATCTGCTTGTCGGTCAGACAGCGCACCGGCTCGCTGCGTGCCACCCCGCGCGGGTCGAGCCCCACGAGGTCGTAACTGCGGCGCACCGGCGGCGGATAGCCGACGGCCGCCGCCTGCTGCACGTAGTCGACGGCGGAGCCGCCGGGGCCGCCCGGATTGACCAGCAGGGAGCCGAGGGTCTTGCCCTTACCGGAGGCCTTCTTGCGGGCGACGGCGAGGTGGAGGTCCTTGTCCGGGTCCGGGTGCTCGTAGTCGAGCGGCGTCTTCATCCGGGCGCACTGGAAACCGTCGTCGCCGCAGTCCCGCCAGGAGAGCTTCTGCTTGTAGTACGGCTTCAGGCCGGCCGGTACGGAGGCGGGCAGCGGCTTGAGCGGCTGGGCGTCGGTGTGGCCCGCCGCCCGGTCGCTGCTGGCGGAGGAAGGGGCGCCCTGGGGGGCGCCCGACTCCCCCGAACTGCCCGAACAGCCGCTGATCGTCAGCAGCACTGCCGTCGCGATGACGGCGAGCGCGGTGCGGGGCAGGCGGCTGGTGTGCCTCGTGTGCATGGACCATCCCTCGGTTCGCGTCGGACCGTCAGCCCTCGGGGGCGGCACGGCAATCGAGGTGGAGCGTATCCGCCCCGGATATCACAGAGGTCTCCCCGACGGGGGCGGCTCCTCATACGGGTGAGGGGGCGGGGCAGTCGGCCCACGGGGCGTGGGCCTCGGCCTTTGCGCCCCTCTCACCCCTCGCGTCCGGCCCGCGCTTCGCCCGGTCGTCCGGCCGGCCGCGCCCGGTGCCGGCGTCCCCGGATCCGGTCGGTCCCGACGAGCCGGCCGCTGCCGTCGGCCTGCCGTTCGGCTCTCAACAGACGTCCGCTGGGCCCTTGTTGAGCTCCCGTCGGACCCTCGGTCCGCCCCGTCGTGGGCGGGGCGCCCACGCCTCCGTCAGCCCGCCCGCAGAGTCATCGTCATCGCCTCGACCGCCAGCAGCGGCGCGACGTTGCGGTCGAGGGCCTCACGGCACGCCAGTACGGCCTCTATCCGGCGCAGCGTCTGCTCCGGGCCCGATGCGGCGGCGAGCCCGGCGACCGCGTCCGCGGACTCCTCGTTCGCCAGGGCCGCTCCGGAGCCCAACTGCCGTGCCAGCACGTCACGGTAGAGCCCGGTGAGATCGCTCAGCGCCAGGTCCAGGGAGTCGCGCTGGGTGCGTGTGGCGCGCCGCTTCTGCTTGTCCTGGAGCTCCTTCATCGCGCCGGCGGTGCCCCGCGGCAGCCGGCTGCCCTTGCCCTCGGAGGCGCCGAGCGCGGCCCGAAGCTCCTCGGTCTCCCGCTCGTCGTGCTCCTCGGCGACCTCCTTGGCGTCCTCGGCCGCCGCGTCGATCAACTCCTGTGCCGCGCGCAGCGCCCCGCCAACGTCCGAGACCCGCTGCGGCAGCGTGAGGACCGCGGCCCTGCGCCTGCGCGCCCGCTCGTCGGTGGCCAGCCGGCGGGCCCGTCCGATGTGGCCCTGGGTGGCGCGCGCCGCGTACGCGGCCATGTCCGGCTCGATGCCGTCGCGCCGCGTCAGCAGGTCCGCGACGGCGTCCACCGGAGGCGTGCGCAGCGCGAGATGGCGGCAGCGGGAGCGGATCGTGGGCAGCACGTCCTCCGTGGAGGGTGCGCAGAGCAGCCACACCGTGCGCGGGGCGGGTTCCTCGACGGCCTTGAGCAGTACGTTGCCCGCGCCCTCGGTCAGCCGGTCGGCGTCCTCCATGACGATCACCTGCCAGCGGCCGCCCGCCGGGGACATCTGCGCCCTGCGCACCTGCTCACGCGTCTCCTTGACGCCGATGGTCAGCAGGTCGGTACGGATCACCTCGACGTCCGCATGGGTGCCGACCATGGCCGTATGGCAGCCGTCGCAGAAGCCGCAGCCCGGCGCGCCGCCGAGCGCACGGTCCGGGCTGACGCACTGGAGGGCCGCGGCGAAGGCGCGCGCGGCGGTGGAGCGGCCGGAACCGGGCGGGCCGGTGAAGAGCCAGGCGTGGGTCATGGCCGAGCCGGACAGCGCGGCCGTACCCCGACCCTCGGCCTCCGCGGCGACATAGGCGTCGGCGTCACGGGCGGCAGCGCTCAGCTGGGCCGTCACCTTCTCCTGGCCGACCACGTCGTCCCATACCGCCATCGCTGCCCGCCCCCTTTCTCACCGCACGGGTTTCTCACCGCACGGGCGTCGGCCCGCACGCGCATGGATGCACTGCGGACGCACACGCCGACCCGACGCGAACGCTCACCGCCGGCTGCGCCACGCACAACCGCCGTACACCGCACCGCTCGTAATGCACCGCACGGAATGCACCGCACTGCACGGCACGCACCGCTCGCCGCGTACGCACGACGTCCGTTCACCGACCATTGTGGTCCACGGCACTGACAGTCAGCGCACGCGCGCTGCCTCACGCACGCGCACCGGCGCACCGGCCGGAACCACACCCCGCACCACGCCCGGCACCTCAGCCGGAGGGTCGTGCGGAGCGCCCGGAAGGCAGTGCGGAAGGCAGTGCGGAAGGCAGTGCGGAAGTCGGGCGCGTACCGCGTTCACTTGCCGCGGCGGCGTCTGCGTCCGCCCTGCTCCTCCGCGTCGTCCTCGCCGCCTCCCAGCAACTCGTCCGCGAGGGAGGGCACGTCGTCCAGCGGCGTCTCCTCAGCCCAGTCGGGACGGGGCCGTTCGCCGCGGCCGCTGCCGGGGTCGACCTGCGGCATCTCGCGCGTACGGTCCTGCTGCCGGTCCTGCCCACGGCCCTGGTCCCGGCCCTGTTCGCGACCCTGCCCACGGCCCTGTTCCCGGCGCTGCTCGCGGTCCTGTTCCCGGCCCTGCTCCTCCGCGGGTACGCGCGGCAGCAGCGTCGTGTCCTCGTCCTGCTGCGCCTGCGGCATGACGTGCGTCCGCTCCGCGTCGTACTCGCCGTATCCACCGGAGGCGCCGGAGCCACCGGAGCCGCGGTCGCCGCCTTGCTCGTCTTCCGGCTGCGGCAGCTTGGCGGTGTCGCCGTCGGAGCCGTCCGGGTTGACGCCCCTGGGACCGTCCTCGCCGTTCCCGCGGTTACGTGCCTGCTCGGCCCGCTGAAGCGCCTCCTCGGCACGGCGCTGCTTCTCCAGCCGCCGCTCCTCGGCCTGCGCCCGCAGCCGCGCCTCCTCTTCGGCGAGGCGGCGCTGGCGCGCGATCTCCTCCTCGCGGGCGCGCTCCTCCGCGTCCCGCCGCTGCCGCTCCTCCTCGGCGATCCGCCGCGCCTCCTCGGCCCGGCGGCGGGCCTCCTCCGCGCGCCGTGCCTCGGCCTGCTGCCGCTCCAGCTCCTCCGCACGCCGCTTGCGGTCCTGCTCCTCGGCCCGCAACCGGTCCATCTTTTCCTGCCGTTCGCGCTCCCGGCGCTCCTCCTCCGCCTTGCGCGCGGCCTCTTCCTCGGCCTTGCGGCGGGCCTCCTCCTCGGCGGCCCTGCGTGCGTCCTCGCGCGCCTGGATCTCGGCGTCCGACAGCGGCAGCACCTGGTCGAGCCGGTGCCGTACGGCCGTGGTGACCGCCTCCGGCTCCTGGCCCGCGTCGACGACCAGGTAGCGGGCCGGATCCGCGGCGGCCAGCGTCAGGAAGCCGGCACGCACCTTGTCGTGGAACTCGGCGGGCTCCGACTCCAGCCGGTCCGGCGCCTCCGTGAACCGCTCGCGCGCCGTCTCGGGCGCGATGTCGAGCAGCACGGTCAGATGCGGTACGAGCCCGGCGGTCGCCCAGCGCGAGATGCGGGCGATCTCCGTGGGCGAAAGGTCGCGGCCGGCGCCCTGGTAGGCGACGGACGAGTCGATGTAGCGGTCGGAGAGGACGATGGCACCGCGCTCCAGCGCGGGGCGGATGACCGTGTCCACGTGCTCGGCGCGGTCCGCCGCGTACAGCAGCGCCTCCGAGCGGTGCGAGAGTCCCGCCGAGGACACGTCGAGCAGTATCGAACGCAGCCGCTTCCCCACGGGCGTTGCACCCGGCTCCTTGGTGACGACGACCTCGTGTCCCTTGGCCCTGATCCACTCGGCCAGGGTCTCGACCTGGGTGGTCTTGCCGGATCCGTCGCCGCCCTCCAGGGCCATGAAGAAGCCGTTCGCGGCCGGTGCCTCCTTGGGGTCGCGGCCGCCGCCGAGCGCGTCGAGCAGGTCCCGGCGGAGGGTGACGCCCTGGCGGTCGTCCGTACGTCCCAGCACGAGGGCCGCGACGGGCAGCAGCAGCGCGCCGACGAGCATCAGCGTGAAGGCCGCGCCCCCGTGGTCGAAGACGAAGTCTCCGGCGACGACGCGGTGCGGCCCGATGAAGCCGGCCGCCACGGGCGCGACCAGGGCACCGAGCCCGACCGCGATGCGCACGACCGCCTGGAGGTGCTCCGTCATGCGGGCCCGGTGGGCGTCCTCGGTCTCCAGGTCGAGGAGTACGTGGCCCGCCTGCGCGGCGACGCCCGAGGACAGGCCCGCGACCGCCATGAGTACGAGGCCCGTCGTCGCGTCGGTCACCAGACCGGCGACCAGCAGGGCGAGACCGGCGAGGCCTATGGCGAGGGCGAGCAGCCGCCGCCGCGAGAGCAGCGGGAGGGTACGGGGCGCGAGGCGGATGCCCGCGGCCGTGCCGCCCGCGAGCGCGAAGACCTGCAACCCGAAGCTGATGGGCCCGCCGCCGAGGTCCGCGGCGTGCAGCGCGGCGATCGCGACGGCGGAGGCGATGGCCCACGCGGTCGCGGAACCGGCGAGCACCAGCAGCGGCACCGCGCCCGTACGACCCTTGCCGTCACCGGTGTTGGTGCCGGAGCCCGAACCGGACGCCGCGCCCTGCCCGGACCCGGAGCCCGAACCGGTCCTCGGCCGGCGCAGCCCCTCAAGTGGCGAGCGGGGACGGGGAGTTCCGCCGTCGGGCAGCTCCAGGAAGTACACGACGGAGAACGCGGCGGCGAACAGCCCGGCCGCCACGTACGAGCCCAGCGCCGCCTGGTGCGAGTGGAACCAGGCGAAGGCCGAGCTGAGCGCGTTGCTGACGAGCGTGACCGCGACTAGGCCGATGGCGGCGACCGGCAGCGCCAGGAAGGTGCTGCGCAGCCACAGCCGCCGCAGCGCCTCCTGACGGTCCGGCAGCGGACGGACGGCGGCGCCCTCGGGCGGCGGGGCGGGCAGCAGCGCGGGAGCGGCGCTGTCCTTGGCGACGGTCCAGAAGCGTTCGGCGACGCCGAGCACGAAGACCGTGACCAGTACGAGCGCGAAGGCGTTGCCCGGCATCCAGTCGATCCACATCGGAGCGACGATCATCGCGAGGGCGCGCAGCGCGTCGGACGCGAACATGGTCCAGCGCCGGTCGAGTACGCCCTTGCCGGGGGCGAGCAGCGCCGACAGCGGCCCGAGCAGCACCGCCCCGAAGAGAAGCGTGGCCAGCAGGCGCGCCCCGAAGACCGCCGTGATGACCAGTGCCATGCCTCGGTAGCCGCCGCCGAAGACGGCGTCGGCGCCGGCCGCCCGTACCGTCGCCGCCTGTAGGGCCAGCAGCAACAGCACCAGCAGGGCCAGTGCGTCACCGATGCCGCTGGTCAGATGGGCGCTCCAGAGGCGCCGCAGCGGGCCGAAGCGCAACAGCGCGCCCACGGCGCGCTCGCGGGACTCCGCGGCGAGTGCGTCGTCGGGGGCGTCAGGTGCGGGGGGTACGCCCATTGGCTGGTCTGCTCGCGTCATGGCGGTCAGGGTATAGGGAGCCGTGGAGGCCGTGTGTCCCAGCCCGAACAAACGGGCGGGACCAGGGCTTTGCACTTGCGCTGACCTCCGGGTCTCCGGCCCACGGCCTCCGGGGTTCCCAGGGCCTTAGGCTCCGGGGGCGCACGGCCTCCGCGGAGCCGGGCCCTACTTCTCGGCGGCGTCCTTCTTCGCCGATCCCGACGCCGACTTCGCCGCCGTCGCCTTCGCCGCCGTCTTCTTGGCCGCGGTCTTCTTGGCCGCGGTCTTCTTCGCGGCCGTCTTCTTCGCCGTCCCGGCGGAGGTGGACTTGGCCGTCGTCGTCTTCTCCGCGGCCTTCTTGGCCGTCGACTTCTTCGTCGCCTTCTTCTTGGTGGCCTTCTTGGCGGGGCCCTTCGCCCGCTTCTCGGCGAGCAGTTCGAACCCGCGCTCCGCCGTGATGGTCTCCGGGTCGTCGTCCCGCCGCAGCGTCGCGTTCGTCTCGCCGTCCGTCACGTACGGACCGAAGCGGCCGTCCTTCACCACCACCGGACGCTCGCTCTGCGGGTCGTTGCCCAGCTCCTTGAGCGGCGGCTTGGCGGCGGCACGGCCGCGTTGCTTCGGCTGTGCGTAGATCGCGAGGGCCTGGTCGAGGGTGATCGTGAAGATCTGCTCCTCGGTCTCCAGCGAACGCGAATCCGTGCCGCGCCTCATGTACGGCCCGTACCGGCCGTTCTGCGCGGTGATCTCCTCGCCCGTGCCCGGGTCGGTGCCGACCACACGGGGCAGCGACAGCAGCTTGAGCGCGTCGGCGAGCGTGATCGTGTCCAGCGACATCGACTTCAGCAGCGAAGCGGTGCGCGGCTTGACGGCGTTCTTGCCGGTCTTCGGGGTGCCCTCGGGCAGCACCTCCGTGACATACGGGCCGTACCTGCCGTCCCTCGCCACGATCGGGCGGCCCGTCTCCGGGTCGGTGCCCAGCTCGAAGTCGCCGCTCGGCTTGGCCAGCAGCTCCTTGGCCAGCTCGACGGTCAGCTCGTCCGGCGGCAGGTCGTCGGGGACGTCGGCACGCTGGCCGGGCTCGTCCGGGGAGGGCGGCGGGCCTTCGACGTACGGTCCGTAGCGCCCGACGCGCAGCGTGATGCCCTCACCGACGGGGAAGGACGAGACGCCCTTGGCGTCGATCGCGCCCAGGTCCGAGACGAGTTCCTTGAGCCCGCCCAGGTGGTCGCCGTCGCCGTTGCCCGAGTCGGCGGCGGAGCCCGGCGCACCGTCCGAGCTGCCGTCCTCGCCGAAGTAGAAGCGGCGAAGCCACGGCACGGAGGCGGCGCTGCCCGCGGCGATGCGGTCGAGGTCGTCCTCCATCTTGGCCGTGAAGTCGTAGTCGACGAGCCGGCCGAAGTGCTTCTCCAGCAGCCCCACCACGGCGAAGCTCAGGAAGGAGGGCACCAGGGCCGTCCCCTTCTTGAAGACGTAACGCCGGTCCAGGATGGTGCTGATGATCGAGGCGTACGTCGAGGGGCGGCCGATCTCCCGCTCCTCCAGCTCCTTCACGAGCGTGGCCTCGGTGTAGCGCGCCGGCGGCTTGGTGGCGTGGCCGTCGACGGACAGCTCGTCGGCGGTGAGCGGGTCGCCCTCGGTGACGTGTGGCAGGCGCCGCTCGCGGTCGTCCAGCTCGGCGTCGGGGTCGTCGGAGCCCTCGACGTACGCCTTGAGGAAGCCGTGGAAGGTGATGACCTTGCCGGTCGCGGTGAACTCGGCGTCCCGGCCGTCGCTCGCCTGCCCGCCGACCCGTACGGTCACCGACTGGCCCGTGGCGTCCTTCATCTGGGAGGCGACGGTCCGCTTCCAGATCAGCTCGTAGAGCCTGAACTGCTCGCCCGTCAGGCCCGTTTCGGCCGGCGTGCGGAAGCGGTCGCCGGAGGGGCGGATCGCCTCGTGCGCCTCCTGCGCGTTCTTGACCTTGCCCGTGTAGACGCGGGGACGCTCCGGCAGGTACTCGCCGCCGTAGAGCTGCGTGACCTGCGTGCGTGCGGCGTTCACCGCGGTGTCCGAAAGCGTCGTGGAGTCCGTACGCATATACGTGATGAAGCCGTTCTCGTACAGCTTCTGCGCCACCTGCATCGTCAGCTTCGCGCCGAAGCCGAGCTTGCGGCTGGCCTCCTGCTGGAGCGTGGTCGTACGGAACGGGGCGTACGGCGAGCGCCGGTACGGCTTGGACTCGACGGAGCGCACCGAGAACCGCGTCTCGGCGAGGGCCGTGGCGAGCGCCCTCGCGTTCTCCTCGTCGAGGTGCAGCACCTGGTCCGGGTTCTTCAGCCGGCCGTCGGCGCCGAAGTCGCGACCCTGCGCGACGCGCCTGCCGTCGACGGTGTTGAGCCTCGCCCCGAAGGTGCCCGGATCGCCGGCACCGGCGCGGGCACCGCCCTGCCCGGTCGCGAAGGTGGCCGTCAAATCCCAGTACTCGGCGGAGCGGAACGCCATGCGCTCCCGCTCCCGCTCGACCACGAGTCGCGTCGCCACGGACTGCACGCGGCCGGCCGAGAGCCGCGGCATGACCTTCTTCCACAGGACAGGCGAGACCTCGTAGCCGTAGAGCCGGTCGAGGATGCGGCGGGTCTCCTGGGCGTCGACGAGACGCTGGTTCAGATCCCGCGGATTGCGCACGGCGTCCTGGATGGCGTCCTGCGTGATCTCGTGGAAGACCATGCGGCGCACCGGCACCTTCGGCTTGAGGACCTCTCGGAGGTGCCAGGCGATGGCCTCGCCCTCGCGGTCCTGATCGGTGGCGAGTAGGAGTTCGTCGGATTCGGCGAGAAGCTGCTTGAGCTTCTTCACCTGCTCCTTCTTGTCCGTGTTCACCACGTACAGCGGCTCGAAGTCGTGATTGACGTTCACACCGAGCCGCGCCCACGACTCGCCCTTGTACTTCGCGGGCACCTCGGCGGCGCCGTTGGGAAGGTCGCGGACATGCCCCACGCTCGCCTCGACCACGTAGCCGGGGCCGAGGTACCCCTTGATCGTTTTGGCCTTGGCGGGCGACTCGACGATCACGAGTCGGCGCCCGCCGTTTGCGGGCTCGCGGGTCGGGGACAACTTCTCGCTCTTCTCTCCGGTCGGCGTACGGCGTCGGTGTCGCTGCGGAGTGTGACGGTACATCCCGGCTGTGTGTCAAACGGGAAAACTCCGCAACGCAACTCGAACGGTAACCCGACATCCGCCGGTCCTGCCGCCCGATACCGCCCGATCCTCATGCCGGGGAGGGCGGGCGACCACCCGTGATGAGCGAAATCACGCCGAAAATACGATCACCGCCGAGTGTGTGTGAGTACCCGATTCCGCGCCTTCGCCGAGGCCCGTCGCCTTCGCCGGCCGGCCCCGGCGGGCTCCGGGGGGCTCTGCCGCGGACGGTCCATGACGCTCCGCCGCGGACGGTCCGGTCCCGCCGCGGGCAGCGAACCCCCGCCGTCCGTCGCCCCGCCGCCCCGCGCGCACGCGCTCCCGGCTACGCGGCGCCCTCGACCGGCAGCAGGAAGCCCTGCTCCACCAGCAGCCGGATCGCCTCCGGCGTACGGTCCCGCAGCACCACCGGGTCCTCCCCCACCAGCTGCGCGATCGCGTCCAGAATCCGCCACGCGGGCAGCGACCCGTCGCACACCCCCGCGAAGCCCGCGCCCACGGTGTCCACCTTCGTGGCCCGCCGCATCCCCCGCTGCTGCCGCAGCACCACGTGCTCCGGATCCTCCGCGCCGGGCATCCCGACCTGCTCCTGCACGACGCCCTCGGCCAGCCGGAAGTGGCAGTCGAGCAGCGCGGCGTCGTCGGTCGCGCGCAGGAAGTCCTGACGCTCGAAATGCTGAACCACCTCGTCGCCCAGCGGCTGTTCGACGGGGTGCGGCCACTCCTCGATCACGATCCCCGGCTCCTCCGCGCCGCTCTTGCGCAGCGTGATCCAGCCGAAGCCGATCCCGGTCGTGCCCCTGCGTTCGAACTCGTCGAGCCACTCGCCGTACCGGGCCGCGTACTCGGCCTCTCCACCGCGGTGGTCGCCCGCGTCCCGCAGCCACAACTCCGCGTACTGCGTGACGTCCTGGACCTCGCGCTGCACGATCCACGCGTCGCAGCCGGGCGGCACCCAGGAGCGCAGCCGGTCCCGCCAGCCCTCGTCCTGCGAGTGCTCCCAGTTGGCGAGCAGTTGGCAGTGGCCGCCGGCGGCCAGCAGGCCGGCGGACTGCTCGACGAGAGTGCGGCAGAGGTCGTCGCCGCTCATCCCGCCGTCCCGGTACGTCAGCCGGGCGCCCGGCGAGATCACGAAGGGCGGGTTGGAGACGATCAGGTCGTACGGCTCGTCGCCCGCGACCGGTTCGTAGAGCGCGCCCTCGCGCAGCTCCACGCCGTCGGCCGCGCCGGAGAGCGCGAGCGTGAGCCTCGCGACGGCGAGCGCCCGGGGGTTGAGGTCGGTCGCCGTGACGTGGGAGGCGTGCTCGGCGGCGTGCAGGGCCTGGATGCCGGAGCCCGTTCCGATGTCGAGGGCACGGGCGACGGGCGTACGCACGGTGATACCGGCCAGCGTCGTCGAGGCGCCGCCCACGCCGAGCACGACGTCCTTGCCGTGGCCTCCCGGTCCCCCGGCACCGGCACCGGAGGCGCCGCCGACCGCGCAGCCGAGGTCGGCGACGATCCACCAGTCCTGGCCGCCGGGCCCGGAGTAGGGCCGTACGTCGACGGTCGCGCGCACCGGCTGCCGCGCTTCCCCGTGCTCGGTCCCGGCCTCGGTCTCTCCCTCGGTCCCGCCCCCGGTCTGCGGCGCGGGCACCAGCCAGCCGTCGGCCAGCGCGTCATCGAGCGGAAGGGCGTCCCGTGCACGGTCGCGAGGTACGCCCTGCTGAAGCAGGAACAGCCGGACCAGGGTCTCCAGCGGGCTCGGACCGCGGGTCGCGCGCAGGGCGGGAACGGTCTCGCTGCGTGCGAGGGCGGCGTACGCGGGACCGCCCAGCAGATCGAGCAGGCCGTCGGCGGTGAAGTTCGCGGCGCGCAACGCCTCCCTCAGCCGTGCGGTGCGACCGGGGTCTGCTTCGGGAAGGCGCTCGCTCGTACTCACGCAGCCCATTGTGACGTCCGGGGTGCAGGGGTGCGCCGCCCAGGTCGCCGCGGAGTCGCGCCCCGCTCGGGGCACGGGCGTACGGGACGGGGCCGTACGGTTCCCCAGCTTTCCCGGCCGCCCCCGCCCACTGCCTACGTCGCCGGCGCGCCCCCGGTGCGCTTGCACCCCTTCTGGTTGGCCATCGCCTTGCCGATGTCCCCGGACTGGAGCTTGTTCAGTGCCTTGTCACCGCTCTTGCCGAGCGCGTCGAGCTGAGTGGCCACGCCCTGAAGGCCCTCGGCGAACTTCGCCTGGTCCTTGGTGTTCAGGCCGTCCACGGTCTTGCGCAGCTGGCCGTACTTGGTCGAGATGCCGCGCAGTTCCTTCACGGCGTCGGTGTGCAGCTTCTCGCCGTCGTCGACAGGGGGCGGGCCCGCCTTGTCGACCGCGTCGCCCAGGGACTTGTAGGCGCCGGAGATCTTCTCGAAGGCGGCGGCGTCCGTCTTCTTCACGTCGGCCGAGGAGTTCTTCTCCTTCGACGCGTCGTTGATGGAGGCGTTGGCCTCCTGGATCTTCTTCACCTGTGGCTGCACCTGGTCGCAGACCTTCTTGGCCCACTCGTCGGCCTGCGCGCTGTTGTCCCCGCTGCAACCGGTCAGCGTGAGTGCGATAGCCGCACCCCCGGAGAGTGCAGCCGCAAGTTTTTTCTTCACCGGATCGGTCCCTTCCGTGGCTGTTCGGCCCGGAACATACACGCACTTGGGTCGGCGGCGACGAGTCGGGCGAGAAGAACGTGCCGCATTCTAGCCATTTGCACCACGCGTCGATCTTGTGTGGTGCCCCACAGGACAGTAAGGCGGGCAGGGCGCCAACGTGCCCTGCCCGCCTGTCTGTTGATGCAATGTGACCCTTCGGGTCCGTCCTGCCCTTCAGGCCCTTCGGACCTGTCGGACCCGCCGGACCGTCAGGAGGCCGCGACCGGATCGCTCGGCTTCGCCGTGCGCTCCGCGTCGTTGCCGGCGTCGCCGCCGCTCTCGTTGTCCGATCCGGTGTCGCCGTCGCCGCCGGTGTCGCTCATGGCGATCCCGCGGCGCTTGGAGATGTAGACGGCACCGATGACGACCGCCGCCGCGACCAGCGCGACGACGGCGCGTACGCCGACGCTCGCGTCGTCACCGTAGGAGAACTGGATCACGGCGGGCCCGATGAGCAGCGCCACCAGGTTCATCACCTTCAGCAACGGGTTGATGGCCGGGCCCGCGGTGTCCTTGAACGGGTCGCCGACCGTGTCGCCGATGATGGTGGCCTCGTGGGCCTCGCTGCCCTTGCCGCCGTGGTTCCCGTCCTCGACGAGCTTCTTGGCGTTGTCCCACGCGCCGCCGGAGTTGGCCAGGAAGACGGCCATCAGCGTGCCCGCACCGATCGCGCCGGCGAGGAACGCCGCCAGGGCACCGGCACCGAAGGTGAAGCCCACCAGGATCGGCGACAGCACGGCCAGCAGACCGGGCGTCGTCAGCTCCCGCAGGGCGTCCTTGGTGCAGATGTCGACGACGCGCCCGTACTCCGGCTGCTCGGTGTGGTCCATGATCCCGGGCTTCTCCCGGAACTGCCGGCGGACCTCGTAGACCACCGCGCCCGCGGAACGCGACACCGCGTTGATCGCCAGCCCCGAGAAGAGGAAGACGACCGCGGCACCGAGCATCAGCCCGACAAGCGTGCTGGGCTGCGCGATGTCGAGCAGCTGCATCATCTTGTCGCTGCTCTCGCCGGCCTCGCTCAGCGCGCTGACGAGCTCCGTACGGTACGAGCCGAACAGCGCCGCCGCGGCCAGGACGGCCGTCGCGATGGCGATGCCCTTGGTGATGGCCTTCGTGGTGTTGCCCACGGCGTCGAGGTCGGTGAGGACCTGGGCGCCGTCGCCCTCGACGTCGCCGGACATCTCAGCGATGCCCTGCGCGTTGTCGGAGACCGGACCGAAGGTGTCCATGGCGACGATGACGCCGACCGTGGTCAGCAGACCGGTGCCCGCGAGGGCCACGGCGAACAGCGCCAGCATCACGGTGCCGCCTCCGAGGAGGAAGGCGCCGTACACGCTCAGGCCGATCAGCAGCGCCGTGTAGACGGCCGACTCCAGACCGATGGACATGCCCGACAGGATGACGGTGGCCGGGCCGGTCAGCGACGTACGGCCGATGTCCCTCACGGGCTTGCGGTTGGTCTCGGTGAAGTAGCCCGTCAGCTGCTGGATCACCGCTGCGAGCACGATGCCGATGGCGACCGCGACGATGGCCAGCACCCGCGGGTCGCCGCTGTGGCCGAGGATCTCCTGCGCGTCGCCTCCGACGCCCTTCAAGTCGGAGTACTTGGAGGGGAGGTAGGTGAACGCCGCGATGGCGACCAGCACGAGGGAGATCAGCGCGGAGATGAAGAAACCGCGGTTGATCGCCGTCATGCCGCTGCGGTCGTTGGTGCGCGGAGCCACGACGAACACACCGATCACTGCCGTGATCACGCCGATCGCCGGAACCAGGAGCGGGAACGTCAGGCCGTCGTTGCCGAATACGGCCGTGCCCAGGATGAGCGCGGCGACCAGCGTCACGGCGTAGGACTCGAAGAGGTCCGCGGCCATGCCCGCGCAGTCGCCGACGTTGTCGCCGACGTTGTCCGCGATGGTCGCGGCGTTACGCGGGTCGTCCTCCGGGATGCCCTGCTCGACCTTGCCGACGAGGTCGGCGCCGACGTCGGCGGCCTTGGTGAAGATGCCGCCGCCGACACGCATGAACATCGCGATCAGCGCGGCGCCGAGGCCGAAGCCCTCCAGCACCTTGGGGGCGTCCGCGGCGTAGACGAGCACGACGCAGGCCGCACCCAGCAGGCCGAGCCCGACCGTGAACATGCCGACGACGCCGCCCGTACGGAAGGCGATCTTCATGGCCTTGTGCGAGACCTTGGTGAGGTCCGCGGCAGGCTCACCCTCTTCGGGGGTGGCCTCACGGGCGGCCGCGGCGACTCGTACGTTGCTGCGCACCGCGAGCCACATGCCGATATAGCCGGTGGCTGCGGAGAAAGCCGCGCCGACCAGGAAGAACAGCGATCGTCCTACACGCTGGCTCATGTCATCGGCAGGCAAGAGGAACAACAAGAAGAAGACCACGACGGCGAAAATGCCGAGCGTGCGCAACTGACGCGCAAGATAGGCGTTGGCGCCTTCCTGCACGGCGGCAGCGATCTTCTTCATGCTGTCGGTGCCCTCGCTCGCGGCGAGTACTTGACGGACCAGCACGACGGCGACGCCGAGAGCTGCCAGGGCGACCAGCGCGATCACGATGACGAGACCGCGATTGCCAGTGGTCAGCATGGCATCAGCGAGGTGCAGGTTGTTCTGAGATGGGCTGAGGTGCCCCGCCATTCGTCCTCCTTGACGCTTGGCGCAGGGGCGCGCGGTTCGGTGGCCGGCTCCTGCTTGCAAAGATGTGGACGGATTGTAGGGATCAGCTCCAGAACAAAACAGTGCACCGTTTCGGCGATCCGCCTGCAACAGCGGAGATCAAATGGAGTTCGTGTGGGGAATTCGCTCGCACGAGGTAGCTTTACAAAAAAGTTGACGCTGTAAAAAATGATCGCTTCGCCGGCCCGGCAGGCCCCATTTTTCACACCAAATCAGTTCAGGGATTCACTTCCCGGGGCGGGGTGGCTGTGGAGAGGGGCCCTGCGCGGACATGGGACAGATGAGACGCATGTGGCGTCTGAGGCGGTCCGCGCTCACTTGATGAAGATCCCGCAACATCTTGCTACCGCTTCGGCACTGGCCCTCTGGCGACGCCTTGCACACCTGGTCAGAGCGCTGAAGGCGGGGAATCGACGGAGCCGGGCGGATCCGGTGGCGAGGGTTCGTTCGGAGCCCCCGAGCCACCGCTCCGTACCGCGATCTGAAGCAGCTGCGTTCCGTGAGTCGACCGACGTGAGCCGGCGAACCGGCAGGCAACCCGACCGGTGAGGGGAAGCCGATGGGCCGCCGGCTTCAGGGCTTCAGGGAAGCACCGGCTCCGGGGCGACCGGCCAGCTCATGCGGATCAGGCCCCCGTCGTCGTCCGCGGTCACCTCGACGTCGTCGACGAGACCGCTGATGACCGCGAGGCCCATGTCGCTCTCGGCCTCGTCGTCGTCCGGCGAAGTCGCGGGCGCCCGGGAAGCGGAGTCGGCCCCGGAGGCGCCGTGGGAGGAAGCGGCTGCTGTCGAAGTCCCGTCACCGACCTCGATCGAGAACTTCTTCTCCTCCTCGATCAGCGCCACGCGCACGGGGCTCTCGACACCGTGGAGCACATGCAGCCCGACCGCTCGCGAACACGCCTCGCCGACCGCCAGCCGGACCTCGTCGAGCACGGCCTCGTCCACCCCGGCACGCCGCGCGACCGCGGCAGCCACCAGCCTCGCCGTACGCACATGCTCCGGCAGCGCGCTGAATCGGAGTTCCACGATGGCCATGCCATCCCCCTTGAACTTGCCTTGAACACATTCCCGGGTACCGGGCTCCAAGAGCCCGGCACCTCCAACGTCGTTCCGGTATCCGGTCCGCTTCGAGCGGACGTCAGTCGGTCGCCGCGACGGCCTCGTCCACGGAGCCGTGGATCGGGAAGACCTTGGTCAGACCGGTGATACGGAAGATCTTGAGAATGCGCTCCTGGTTGCACACCAGGCGCAGCGAGCCCTCGTGGGCACGCACCCGCTTGAGCCCGCCGACGAGCACACCCAGCCCGGTGGAGTCCAGGAAGTCCACGCCTTCCATGTCCACGACGAGGTGGTAGCTCCCGTCGTTCACAAGCTCGACCAGCTGCTCGCGCAGCTTGGGCGCGGTGTATACATCAATCTCGCCACCGACCTCGACGATCGTCCGATCGCCTACGGTCCGGGTCGACAGGGACAGGTCCACGGATCCTCCAGCACCTTGCAATCGAGTCGTCCACCAACTGAGACATCCCGGCCGGGAAAGGCCGGGACAGCAGGCGGATCGGCAGCCGCAGAAGCATTCAATCACTTACCGGCCTGCACGCACGACGCCTTGCTGTCATTGTGCGTCGCACCGGTGACACCGCCGGTGGCCACGGCCGGCCGACCGCATCTGGTCGGCACGAGCGTACGCTCACCTGCTGTGCCATCCCGCAAGGTCCCGGACAGCGATCCCCGCGCGGTGCTCGCCCAACTCACCGCCGGGGCGGGCAGGGCTGCGCGTATCACTCATACGGAGCACTTGCCCCCACGGGTCGGTCGCCATGCCGACTGGCCCGGGCAGATACGGCCCGAAGTGGTCGACGCCGTAAGGGAATCCGGCATCGAACGGCTCTGGGAGCATCAGGCGCGCGCGGCCGGTCACGCACTCCGCGGGGAGTCCGTGATCATCGCCACAGGCACCGCCTCGGGCAAGTCCCTCTCCTATCTCATGCCGGTGCTGAGCACGCTCGTCGACGGGGCGGCCGGTACGGACCGTACGGAAGGCGCAAGCGGGCCGGGCGATCAGGAAGTTCAGGGAGGCAAGGGCGATGCGGGCGGGGTGGGGCACAGGGGGGCGCGCGGAAGCACCGCTCTGTATCTGGCGCCGACCAAAGCGCTCGCGGCCGACCAGCGCCGGGCGGTCTCCGAACTGGCCGCGCCGCTGGGCACCGCCGTGCGACCCGCGGTATTCGACGGGGACACGCCTGTCGAAGAGCGCGAGTGGGTGCGGGTGTTCGCCAACTACGTGCTCACCAACCCGGACATGCTGCACCGCGGGATACTCCCGGCCCACGCCCGCTGGGCCTCCTTTCTGCGCTCGCTGCGCTACGTCGTCATCGACGAATGCCACACCTATCGCGGGGTGTTCGGCTCACACGTCGCCCAGGTCATACGCAGGCTGCGCCGCGTGTGCGCCCGTTACGGCTCGGACCCTGTCTTCCTCCTCGCCTCCGCTACGGCAGCCGACCCGGGCGAGGCCGCCGCACGGCTGACCGGGGTGCCCGTGGAGGAGGTCACGGAGGACACCTCTCCTCGGGGCGAAGTGGTCTTCGCGCTGTGGGAGCCGCCGCTGACCGAGCTGGAGGGCGAACGCGGCGCCCCCGTCAGACGCACCGCCACAGCCGAGTCCGCGGAACTGCTCACGGACCTGGCCGTGCAGGGTGTGCGAACCGTCGCCTTCGTACGTTCACGTCGGGGCGCCGAACTCATCTCGCTCATCGCGCAGGATCGTCTCGCCGCGGTGGACCGTTCGCTGAGCGGACGGGTCGCGGCCTACCGCGGCGGCTATCTGCCGGAGGAGCGGCGCGCGCTCGAACACAGCCTGCACACCGGCGAACTCCTCGGGCTCGCCGCGACCAACGCCCTCGAACTGGGCGTCGACGTCTCCGGTCTCGACGCCGTGCTGATCACCGGCTATCCGGGCACGCGTGCCTCCGTATGGCAGCAGGCCGGTCGCGCGGGACGTACGGGAGAAGGAGCACTCGCCGTGCTCGTGGCCCGCGACGATCCACTCGACACCTATCTCGTCCATCACCCCGATTCGCTGTTCCGGGCACCCGTCGAGTCGACCGTGCTCGACCCGGACAACCCGTATGTGCTGGCGCCCCATCTGTGTGCCGCCGCGTCGGAGATCCCGCTCACCGAGAACGACTCCGCGCTCTTCGGCGACGGCTTCCCCGATCTGCTGCGTCAGCTGGAGGAGCGCAGGCTTCTGCGCCGGCGGGGAGCCTCCTGGTACTGGACGCTGAAGGAACGGGCCTGCGACCTCGCCGACATCCGCGGCTCCGGCGGCGCTCCCGTACAGGTGGTGGAGGACGGGACGGGACGTCTCCTCGGCACCGTCGACGCGGGAGCGGCGCACTCGACTGTCCACGAGGGGGCCGTGCATCTGCATCAGGGCCGTACCTATGTGGTCCGGCACCTCGATCTCGAGGACTCGGCCGCCTTGGTGGAGGAGGCCTCGCCGCCCTGGACCACGATGGCCAGGGACACCACCAGCGTCTCGGTGCTGGAGACGGACGAGCAAGTGCCGTGGGGCGACGCGCGGTTGTGCTACGGCACCGTGGAGGTGACCAATCAGGTCGTCTCCTATCTGCGACGCCGCCTCATCACCGGCGAGGTCATGGGCGAGACGAAGCTCGACCTGCCTCCGCGCACCCTTCGCACCCGGGCCGTCTGGTGGACGCTCACGGAGGACCAGTTGGAGGCCGCCGGCGTCGAGCACGCAGTGCTCCCCGGTGCGCTCCACGCCGCCGAGCACGCGGCCATCGGCCTGCTGCCGCTCTTCGCCACATGCGACCGCTGGGACATCGGCGGCGTCTCGATCGCCCTGCACCCCGACACCCTGCTGCCCACCGTCTTCGTGTACGACGGGCAGCCGGGCGGCGCCGGCTTCGCAGAACGGGCCTTCCGAACCGCACGCAGCTGGCTCACCGCCACCCGGGACGCCATCGCCGCGTGCGAGTGCGAGGCCGGATGCCCCTCGTGCATCCAGTCGCCCAAGTGCGGCAACGGCAACGAACCGCTGCACAAACGCGGCGCCGTGCGTCTCCTCACCGAACTGCTGGCCTCCGCGGTCTGATGCGGGGCGAGGCCCTGCGCGTACATGTGCAGCACCGGAGTCCGCGGCATAGACGATGCCGGCGAGGCGGATGGCACCGAAGGCACAAGGAAGATCGGCAGCACAGGCCGCACCGGAGGCACCGTCTGCGCACGCAGCCTCTGCGGCTCCGGCAGCCGAGGCGCCCACCCGCGATGCGGCGCCCTTGCCCGCTGGAGGGCCCGTGCCGGGTGGGGCCGGGGCGTCCTGCGGTCCCGCACGGGCACGCACCGTCGGCGCATACGGACCGAACCGGACCCGTGCCGAGACGTCCGCGACCTCTCCGGTGACGACGCACCTGACGAGCCGGGCTTCCTGTGCGCCGGCGACCTCCCTCGCCGCGGCACACGCCCGTGCCCGGCCTTCCAGGGCGTGGTCGGCGGCGGCGAGCGCCGACAGGTCCGCCGCCCCTCCCGCACGGTGGCGCGCGGCGACGGCCTGTCCCAGGCCCAGTACCACCGCCACCACGCCGCACAGCAGCACGCCGCAGAGAGCAGCCCACACAGTTGCCGACCCACGGTCATCTGCTCGCATGCGCCGCCGCCCCCGTTCCCTCCTCGGCCATTGCCACCGCCTCGGCGTTGAGCCCGAGGGCCAGCGGACCCGGGCCGACGGTGCGGGCCCGCACGTGGACCCGCACCAGTCGACCATCCCTCACCGTCTTCGCCGTGGCACCATGCGGTGCCGCCGACCGCACCGCGGAACGCACCCCCTGCTCCTTCTCCCCTCGGGCCGCCGCACGGGCCCCCGCCCGTGCGGCGTCGACGCACTGGATGTGGGCCGCCGCGGCCATGACGCCCCACAGCAGCATTCCGAAGAGGAGCACGAGGGCGGGAATGACCACCGCGGTCTCCGCCGTCACATAGCCGTCGTCAGAACCGGGCATGGAGCGCCCTCTCGATGAGCTGCTGCATCTCACCGCTGACGGCGCCGCTCGTGACGACCTTGTAGAGCACCGCGGCGAATCCGCACGCCGCGATGGTCCCCACCGCGTACTCCGCCGTGCTCATCCCCGCGTCAGACGTCAACTGCCCGCCGATCTCGCGCACTCGGCGACGTACGGCACTTGTCGTGCGGCCGTACGAAGTGCGCACGGCGCGACGGATCTTCCCGGCCATGGTTGGTTCCCCCTCTGGTGCTTGGTCGTTCGGTCTTGTTCTGTTGTCGGTGCGGTCTTCGGTCACTACTGCCTTTGTCCGTTGCTCCCTTTAATCGCTGCCGCTCGCTGACGTCGCCAGCCGCTGCCGTGTCTGCAACTGCCAACTGCCGCTTCCCTTCGACAGATCGGGGTGCCTTCGCCGGCCGCGGCTGCCGCGCTCACAGCAGGGATCCCGCCAGGCCCATCACCACAGGGGCGACTCCGATGGTGAGGAAGGCGGGCAGGAAGCACAGCCCCAACGGTCCGGTCACGAGCACCGCCGCTCGCCGCGCCCGTGCAGATGCCTCACGTACGCGTCGCGCGCGGAGCTCTCCGGTGAGCCGTGCCACCTGCTCGACGGCCGGTGCACCTGCCGTACCCGCCCGTTCCATGCTGCGGACGAAGCCGTCGCCGCCCGGCAACGATGCGAAGTGCGCCCACGCCGCCGCCGGTTCGGCTCCGAGCCGCAACTCGGAGGCCGTACGGATCAGCAGCGCACCCAGTGGGCCGCCGAGCGAGCGTCCGACGGCGTCTGCGGCCTGCGCCGGGCCGGATCCCGCTGCGAGGCATGCGCCCATCAACTCGGCTGCCAGCGGCAGCTGTTCGGCTGCGGCACGGGCCGCCGCGCGCGCCTCGGCCGACTCCCCCGGCCCGGCATCGTCCTCACCGGCCTGTCTTCGGCGCATCCACCACACGACGCCGTACCCGCCCGCGCAACCGAGGAGCCACCCCGAGGCGCCGCCGACCACGACCACGGCGAACGCGGCCACGCCCAGCGCCGCCCCCAGCTCACGCAAGCCCCGCGACCGACCGCGGCCCCCGGTGCTCCCGGTCTTCGACCGGACCTTCCTGCGGATGCGTCCCACCCGGCGGCCGAGATGGCCGACACCTCTCCCGGCGTCCCCGCGGCCCACCGAGCGCCCGGAAGACGACCCCGATTCACCTGTGTCGGCGTGCTCGGCCCGCGCGAGCAGGCCCCGCGTCCTATGCCGCACCCTGCGACCGCGCCAGCCCTCCCGCAGGCAAGCCGTCGCCCATGCGGCACTGCCGAGCAGCACCATCCAGAGCACGACCTCGGTGAGGGCGACGGAGGCGGCGCCATTCATTTCCGCTGCTCCTCAGCTGCCGCCACCGGCCTTTCCGCGCTCCGTACGAGCCGGGACACCCAGGCGATGCCCGCCCACTCCAGCAGTCCACCGGCGGCGAGACAGGCCAGCCCGGGCGGACTGTGCAACAGCACCTGCGTGGGAGCCGCTCCCATCGCCGTACCGAGTAGCAGGCCGAATCCGGGGAGCAGCGCAAGTACGACCGCTGTGGAGCGCGGGCCCGCCAACAGCGCCCGCAATTCCTCGTGTTGATCCCGCTCCGCACGCAGCGCGTCGGAGACCTTGTCGAGACCGGCCGCCAGGCTCGCGCCGCCCTCGACTGCCACCTGCCAGCAGGCCCCCACACCACGCAGGCCCTCCGCTCCGGGAATCCGCGCCGCCTCCCGCAACGCCCCCGGCACATCGCCGCCGAAGCGTGCCGCCGCGAGAACGGCGGCACCGCTCTCCCCCAACTCCCGCAGCACCATGCCTCCGGCCGAGAGCAGAGCACGGTCGGGCTGGCGTCCGGCGCGCAGTTCGCCCGACACGGCGCCGCACAGCTCCACCACCGCTGCTGCCCTGCGCTCCTTCGCCTTCTCACGCTCTCGCCCGCGCAGCACCCTCCGTACGCACGGCACCGCCACGGCACCCGCGACCGGTGGAAGCCAGGACTCGCTCAGCAGCCCGAGCACCGCCCCGCCCAGCACGCACCACCACGCATGAGCGGCGGATCCTCCGAGACGGCCGCGTAAGAAGGCGGCCAACTCGACGACCGCCGACGGCAGTCGAGGCGGAGGCGTCACTGCCCGGCCCGACCCGGCCAGCAGGAGTCGCGCGCGCCGGCCGCGGTCGTCACTGCCGCCCATCAGCCAGGCAGCAGCCCCCGCACACACCATTGCCGCGTACACGGGCGCCGCCTCCACGGCCGCCGCTCCGTGCCCCACGGAAGCCGTCGCCCCCGTCATCTCCGTCCCCCCTCTTGTGCGATACCGAGATCCGCCGCGCGGCCCGACGAGGGCGATCCGGGACCCGAACCTGCTTGCGCATCGCTCGGCCGCTCTGCCGGACCTCCGCCGAGACGTCCGCGCCCCCGCCCGCACATCCCCCACAACTGCCTCGCGCCGCGCTCTTCGACGAAGCCGCCCTCGCCCCACACCACGGCCGGAACGGTTGTGACGAGGCCGTCCCCGTCCCGTGCCAGCACATGGATCTCCGCGATACGCCGCCGCCCCGAGGCGTCGCGCACCAGATGCACCAGCACATCGAGTGCCGCGGCCAACTGACTGTGCAGAGCGGCCCGTTCGAGCCCGGCCGTCGTGCCCAACGCCTCCAGCCGCGCCGGCACGTCCCCGGCCGCGTTGGCATGCAAGGTGCCGCAGCCGCCCTCGTGTCCCGTGTTCAACGCAGCCAGCAGGTCGGTCACTTCGGCTCCGCGGACCTCGCCGACGACCAGCCTGTCGGGCCGCATGCGCAGCGCCTGCCGCACCAGGTCCACCAACGCGACGCGTCCGGCGCCCTCCTGGTTCGCAGGGCGCGCCTCCAGCCGTACGACATGGGGGTGGTCGGGGCGCAGCTCGGCCGAGTCCTCTGCCAGCACGATCCGCTCCTCCGGGCTCACCAGGCCCAGCAGCGAACTCAGCAAAGTCGTCTTCCCCGATCCGGTGCCGCCGCTGATGAGGAACGACAGCCTCGCGTCGAGCACGGCGCGCAGCAGCCGCTCGCCGCCCGGCGGAACCGTGCCCGCGGCCACCAACTCGCCCAGGCTGAAAGCCTTGTGCCGCACCACGCGCAGCGAGAGGCACGTCGACCCGACGGCCACCGGCGGAAGCACCGCATGGAGCCGCGTGCCGTCCGGCAGCCGCGCGTCCACCCACGGCCTCGCGTCGTCGAGCCGCCGCCCCGCCGACGTGGCCAGGCGCTGCGCCAGCCGCCGTACGGACGCGGCATCGGGGAAGCGCACATCGGTGCGCTCCAGTCCGCCGCCGCGGTCGACCCACACCTCGTCGGGACGGGTGACCAGCACGTCCGTCACATCCGGGTCGGCAAGCAGCGGCTCCAGCGGACCGGTGCCCACCATCTCCGAGCGCAGTGCCTCCACCACGCCGAGCACCGCGCTGTCGCCCAGCAGCCGTCCATGCGCGCGCAGTGCCGCCGCCACACGCGCCGGGGTCGGCTCGGCTCCCGACTCGGCGAGCCTTCGGCGTACGGCATCGAGCAGCGTGCGCTCCCCCGGACCGTCGGACGAGGCTCCTGCGACCGCCTTCCCGGTGGATACGGCCCCGGCAGCCGCCGCCCCCGGAGGAACCATCCCCTGAGCCGCCGCACCCCGTCCGGGCCCGGCGGCCTCAACTTCCCTGCGCCGCCCCGCCGTTCCCCGTCCGGCCTGCCTCATCTGCCTCGCACTCATACGGACACACCCCCACCGCTCACTCCGCCGCTCAACGCCCGCGCCCAGAAGTCACGGCAGAACCGGGCGAGCACCCCGCTCGCACGCACCCCCGGCGGTACGCCGCGCTCGGCCGCCTCCGACAGCCCCGGCTCCCATGGGAGTTCACCCGCGAGCGGCAGCCTCAGCAGCCTCGCGACCTCGCCCTCGTCGAGCCCCGGCCCGTACCCTCGCGGACCGCCCGGACCGCCCGGTGTGCGCACGACCGCCCGCAGGTCACGCAGCACCATCTGCGTACGCGAGGCGACACGGTGGGCCGCGGCGACGGCGCGCAACTCGGCCGGCACCAGGAGCAGTCCGAGATCCGTCTGGGCCAGGGCCTCCGCCACGGTCTCGTCCACCCGCCGCGGCAGATCGACCACGACCACGCCACCGCGCCGCCGTGCGGCGGAGAGCACGGACTTCATCGCGTCCGCCGGGATCAGCACGGAGTCCCCCCGGTCCCAGCTGAGCACGCTCAAGTCGTGCAGTCTCGGCAAGGATTCCTCGAGCGCACCGCCGGCGACCCGGCCCCGCGACTCCGCGAACGCCGGCCATCGCAGCCCCTCCGTCCGTTCCCCGCCGAGCAGCACGTCCAGGCCGCCGCCCAGCGCGTCGCCGTCGACGAGCATCGTGCGGTGCCCCTCCCGCGCGGCCGTGACCGCCAGGGCGCAGGCGAGCGTCGAAGCCCCGGCTCCGCCTCGCCCGCCGAGGACCCCGACCGTCATTGCCGGTCTGCCCACGCACTCCGACGCGTCCGCGATACGACCGGCCAGCCAGCTCTCGGCGTCGGGCAGCATCACCACGCCCTCGGCGCCGATACGCGCTCCCCGCTCCCACACCCCCGGATCGTCCAGGTCCTTGCCGACGAGGAGGACTCCCGGCCTGCGCAAGATTCCGGATGGCTCTCCCCCGGTGGCGCCGCCCAGCCCCTGCGCGCCCGAGCAGTCGTCTCCTACGAGCACCAAAGGCGCCTTGTCCCAGGCCTTCGCACCGCCCCACCCCGCCCACGACATCCGGTCGGGAGGCGCTCCGTGCACAACTTCCGCTTCAGCCCCGGCAGCCGCACACAGCCTCAGGAGATCGTCAAGGAGTTCTTCGTCCTCGGTGACAATCAGAATGGTTTCGGCCACGTTCCAGACCCCCTTCGCGGTTCACAGGCTCACTCCCGCAAACACCTGCGGGCCCTGTCGGGAATCACTGTGCGGGGAACGCGAAAAGCGCGGTGATCATGGTCCAAAACTGTGGACATGCCTGAGGTTGTGAATAACTTCGTCACCCATCCCGGCGGCTCCCGGAGAGCAGTCCGTCGATTACACTCAGTGACGAAATCGAGGAGCCGCAGAACGGGCCGCTGAAGATCGCGAAGGGCGGCGTGAACGATCACCGCGAGACCGAAAGGGCCTTGGACATGCGACGACCCCCGCCGGGGGGGAGAGCGGGGGTCGTCCCCAGGGCCGACTCGGGGGGGGAGGAGTCGGGCCGGGTTAGCACGGTCGCGAACGATCCGTGACTTCCATGGTGTACCCGAGGGCCTTCTCAGGCAAACCCACGCGCCCCACCTTACGCCGAATGGTTGGCGCCTATGCTCGGCTTCGTGGAAAACCTAGCGATGCGCCGCACAGCCGCGTTCTTCGATCTGGACAAGACGGTCATTGCGAAGTCGAGCACGCTCGCCTTCGGCAGATCCTTCTACCAGGGTGGCCTGATCAATCGCCGTGCCGTACTCCGCACTGCGTACGCCCAGTTCGTATATCTCCTCGGGGGCGCGGACCACGATCAGATGGAGCGGATGCGCGAGTATCTCTCGGCGCTGTGCCGCGGCTGGAACGTCGAGCAGGTGAAGGAGATCGTGGCCGAGACGATCCACGACCTCATCGACCCGATCATCTACGACGAGGCGGCCTCCCTCATCGAGGAGCACCACCTCGCCGGCCGGGACGTGGTCATCGTCTCCACCTCGGGGGCCGAAGTCGTCGAGCCGATCGGGGAGTTGATCGGCGCCGACCGGGTCGTGGCGACCCGCATGGTCGTCGAGGACGGCTGCTACTCCGGCGAGATCGAGTACTACGCCTACGGTCCGGCCAAGGCGGAGGCCATCGCCTCGCTCGCGGAGTCCGAGGGGTACGACCTGAGCCAGTGCTACGCCTACAGCGACTCGGTCACCGACGTCCCGATGCTGGAGGCCGTCGGTCATCCCTGCGCGGTCAATCCGGACCGGGCACTGCGGAAGGAGGCGGTCGG
This sequence comes from Streptomyces sp. HNM0575, assembly GCF_012726265.1. GTDB lineage: Bacteria > Actinomycetota > Actinomycetes > Streptomycetales > Streptomycetaceae > Streptomyces. The sequence continues at coordinate 193,700 of NZ_JAASAG010000010.1, forward strand.
CCGCGACTGGCCCGTGCTCAGCTTCTCCCGGCCCGTCAGGCTCAAGGAGCGCGTCCCGGGGCTCTCGATGCCGTCGCGGCCGGCACTGGCCATCGCCGCGGCGGCGGTGGGAGCGGCGGTCGCCACCGCGGGTCTGGTCTGGTACACGAGCCAGCGCAGGGGTGCCCGTTTCGAGCGGCTTTGAGGCGAAGGTAAAGACCGGAGGCCAGGGGTTCCACATCATGGCGGCGCGCAGTACAAAGGAATTGACGGCCCGCGAGACCAGCGGCGATACAGAGTTCGCCGGTACGCACAAGGCCCCACGGACCGCCTTGCATGAATACCGGGCACCCACGCGACGCTGAGCCCACGTATCGGGCGAACCCGCCAGGAGACGGGCGGAATCCCGGCCTGACGGGCCCTATGAGAGCACGCACTGGTAACCCGGTATCCGTGCCAGCGGCGGCACCGTCGACGGCGGTGCCGCCGCATTCGTGCGTACGGGAGCGTCACACGGCCACGACCACGGGCGCGTGAGCGCCCCTCGTTGCCCGTCGTGCTATGCCGCTCCGCGTTGCAGCGCCTCGCACACCGCCGTGGTCTCGCGTGCGCCCAGTTCGAGGGCCCTTCCGCACCGGCCGATCCATGCGGCCATGCCCTCCGGCGTCCCCGAGGCGTAGTCGTCCAGGGCCGACTCGTAGGAGCCGACGCCCTGTTCCACCTGGCCGACCTCGGCCGGGCAGATGGACTTGGGGTCGAGTCCGCTGCCCACCAGGACGATGCGTTCGGCGGCCCGAGCGACGAGGCCGTTGTACGAGACGAAGGGGCGCAGCGTGGCCAGTTCGCCGTGCACGATCGCCGCGAGCACCAGTGCCGGCACCTCCGTACCGTCCACCACGATCCGGGCCAGCGCGTCCAGCCGGGCCGCCACCTCGTCCGCGTCCGGCGGCTCCTTCGCCCACGCGGTACCGGCCCCCGTCGCGTCCCCGGTCCCGGTGGCCGTGACCGGCTCGCCCGCGAGGCGGGGCCGGCCCACCGACTCGTCCGAACCCGCGCCTCCTGCCGCGACGAGATGCAGCCGCGCCAGCACCCGCATCGGCGACTGCCGCCACACGTCGAGGAGTTGGCCCGCCTCGGCGGTCACCCGCAGCGCCGCCCCGACCGCGCGTGGCTCGCCCTCGGCTCCGAAGTCGGTGCGGCGGCGCATCTCCTCCAGGGCCCAGTCGGCGCCTTCGAGCGCCGCGGAGGCACGGGCGCCGCGCAGGGCCGCCTCCGCGCTCACCTCGCTGCTGCGGCGGCGCATCACGCGGTGCCCGTAGATCCGGTCGACCGACTGCCGTACGGAGTCGACGGCGTCCTGGACGCCGGGCAGCGCCCCCAGGGGCGCCAGGGGGTCAGGGGTGCTGCTGCTCATGCGTACGACCCTACGCGCAGGCCACGGCGCCACCGGCGTCCCACGTACGAGTGGTCCTTCTCATCCGGGCTTCGCAAGGGCGGCCTCCGCACCAATACGCTCGTGTTCATGAAAATCGCTTTCGTTGGGAAGGGCGGCAGCGGAAAGACCACGCTGTCCTCGCTGTTCATCCGTCAACTGGCCGCTTCGCGAGCCCCGTTGGTCGCGGTGGACGCGGACATCAATCAGCACCTGGGCGCCGCGCTGGGGATGGACGAGGCCGAAGCCTCGGCGCTCCCGTCGATGGGGGCGCAGCTTCCGCTCATCAAGGAGTGGCTGCGCGGTTCGAATCCGCGCATCGCGTCGGCCGAGACGATGATCAAGACGACGCCGCCCGGCGCGGGTTCGCGGCTGCTGCGGATCACCGAGGACAACCCTGTCTACGAGGCGTGCGCCCGTACGCTCCCGCTCGAGGGCGGCGAGGTGCGGCTGCTGGCCACCGGGCCCTTCACCGAGGCCGATCTGGGCGTCGCCTGCTACCACTCCAAGACCGGCGCGGTGGAACTCTTCCTGAACCATCTCGTCGACGGACGCGACGAGTTCGTGGTCGTCGACATGACAGCGGGCAGCGACTCGTTCGCCTCCGGGATGTTCACGCGCTTCGACATGACGTTCCTCGTCGCGGAGCCGACCCGCAAGGGCGTCTCGGTCTACCGCCAGTACAAGGAGTACGCACGGGACTTCGGCGTGCCGCTGCGCGTGGTGGGCAACAAGGTGCACGGCAGCGACGACGTGGACTTCCTGCGCGAGGAGACCGGCGACGATCTGCTGGTCTCCTTCGGGCACTCCGACTGGGTACGCGCCATGGAGAAGGGCCGCCCGCGTCCGCTCGGGGAGCTGGAGGACGCCAACCGCCGGGCGCTGCAAGCGCTTCGGGACGCCGCGGACGGGGCGTACGAGCGGCGTGACTGGCGGCGCTACACGCAGCAGATGGTCCACTTCCATCTGCGCAACGCCGAGAGCTGGGGCAACGAGAAGACCGGCGCCGACCTGGCCGCCCAGGTCGACCCCGGCTTCGTGCTCGGGGAGTACGAGGCGCCGCAGCCCGTGTGAGCGGACGGGCCGAGCCCGTACTGCCGCCGCCTGCCGTACATACGAGCAGGCTGCGGGCCGGGAGCGGAGGACCGATCGGCCTCCGCCCCGGGCGCCCGCCGCACATGGGCCGCGTCAGTCGCGTCGGGCCTGTGAGCCGGAGGCCAGTCTCGTCGTCCCCTCGCCCCCCTTCTTCTTCAGGAACGACTTCCATCCGCGCTGGGGCCGTTCACCGACCTGGAGCGTGCGGAGCTTGGAGAGCACCTTCGGGTCCTGTGCGTCGAGCCAGTCGACCAGCTGCCTGAACGAGACGCAGCGGACCTCGCGCTTGTGGCAGACCGACTTCATGACGTGCTCGACGGCGTCCATGTACACGCCGCCGTTCCAGTCCTCGAAGTGGTTGCCGACGATCAGGGGCGCGCGGTTGCCCTTGTAGGCGCGCTGGAAGCCCTTCATCAGGCCCTCGCGCATCTGGCGCCCGTACGACGCGTGCTTCGCGTCCCCGCCCGCGCCGGTCTGGACCGTCCCCGACTGGTTCGCCAGGAAGTTGTAGTCCATGGAGAGCGTCTGGAACGCGCGCCCCGGCATGGGGACCTCCTGGAGCGATACGTCCCACAGGCCGCTCTTCTTCTTGGGCCAGACCTGGGTCCCGTTGCCGCTGGAGTCGTAGCGGAAGCCCATCTCCTTGGCCGCGCGGAGCAGATTCTCCTGGCCCTGGAGGCAGGGAGCGCGTCCCCCTATGAGTTCCTTGTCGTAGTCGAAGGGAAGAGGGTCCTCACGCTTGAAGCCGGTGGTCGTCTTCCAGTGCTCCACGAACCACTTGGCCTGGCGTATCTCGCTCTTCCACTGGTCCGCCGACCAGCTGCCGCCACCCGTGGGGCCGCAGAAGTGGCCGTTGAAGTGGGTGCCTATCTCGTTCCCCTGGAGCCATGCCTTGCGCACCTCGCGGAGGGTGGCCCGTATGTTCTTGTCCTTGAGGTAGCCGATGTCGGAGGCGCCGCGCGCGTGGCCCGGGGGCGAGTAGCGGTGCGACTTGGCCTCGGGGAGGGCGTATATGCCGCTCAGGAAGAACGACTGGGACGCCCCGTAGCGCTTGCCCGCCTTGCGGAAGCGGGAGAAGAGCTTGTTTCCGTCCTCGCCCGCTCCGTCCCAGGAGAAGACCACGAACTGCGGCGGCTTCTCGCCCTTGCGGAGCTTCCTGGTGACGGGCTGGTTGGGCTGGCGGCCGGTTATGGAGGTCGAACCGTCCCCGATGACGCGGGCCTGCTGCTCGGGCTTCTCCTCCGGGGCCGAGCGTCCCTGGCCTTCCGGGCTTGCCGTGGTCTCGCCGGCGCAGCCGCTCATCACCACGCTGAGCGCCACTCCCGCCGATATGCCCACTAGCCACCGTCGCGTGGCTGTCATCGGATCACCTCGCCTTGTCGATGTCGCTCCGTAGCGGATCAACTCCGGTACGTGACTCCAAAGTGACATCTCAGACGGAACGGGCAACTCGGGCGGGCCTCTGGAGTGACTTCCAGGTGATTTGCTCACCCCTCGGGCCCATGGACGGGCCGGACCCGGAGCCGGAGCGAGCGCGCGCATGACAGGTCTAAACCATTTGCGTCTACAGCTCTTGTCACATGGGCGCAAGGGCTGATGTGCTGGGCCGGAGCCCAAGCCCCGGCTCAGTACGGGACCTTGGGACCGGGACACAGCGGACACCCTGGGAAAGGGAGATGTCGTGAGCAACGAAAGCCTGGCCAATCTGCTCAAGGAAGAGCGGAGGTTCGCTCCGCCCGCCGATCTGGCTGCCGAAGCCAACGTCACCGTTGCGGCGTACGAGCAGGCGAAGGCGGATCGGCTGGGCTTCTGGGCCGAGCAGGCACGCCGCCTGAGCTGGGGCAAGGAGCCGACCGAGACCCTCGACTGGTCCGACCCGCCGTTCGCCAAGTGGTTCAAGGACGGCAAGCTCAACGTCGCGTACAACTGCGTCGACCGGCACGTCGAGGCGGGGAACGGCGACCGGGTCGCGCTGCACTTCGAGGGCGAGCCCGGCGACTCCCGCAGCCTCACCTACGCCGACCTACAGCGCGAGGTCTCCAAGGCCGCGAACGCGCTGACCGAGCTGGGCGTGCAGGCCGGCGACCGCGTCGCCGTCTACCTGCCGATGATCCCGGAGACCGTCGTCGCGATGCTGGCGTGCGCGCGCATCGGCGCCCCGCACTCCGTGGTCTTCGGCGGCTTCTCCGCGGACGCGCTGGCCACCCGCATCCAGGACGCCGACGCCCGCGTCGTCATCACCGCCGACGGCGGCTACCGCAAGGGCGGCGCCAGCGCGCTCAAGCCCGCCGTCGACGAGGCGCTGACCAGGCCCGGCACCGAGAACGTCCGCAACGTACTGGTGGTCAGGCGCACCGGCCAGGACGACATCGACTGGACCGAGGGCCGCGACGTGTGGTGGCACGACGTCGTCGACCGGCAGAGCGAGCAGCACACGCCGCAGGACTTCGACGCCGAGCACCCGCTCTTCATCCTCTACACCTCCGGCACCACCGGTAAGCCGAAGGGCATCCTGCACACCACCGGCGGCTATCTGACGCAGGTCGCCTGGACCCACCACGCCGTCTTCGACCTCAAGCCCGAGAAGGACGTCTACTGGTGTACGGCGGACGTCGGCTGGGTCACCGGCCACTCGTACATCGTCTACGGGCCGCTCGCGAACGGCGCCACCGAAGTGCTGTACGAGGGCACCCCGGACACTCCGCACAAGGGCCGCTGGTGGGAGATCGTCGAGAAGTACAAGGTCTCCCTGCTCTACACCGCGCCCACCGCGATCCGCGCCTGCATGAAGTGGGGCGACGACATCCCGGCGAAGTTCGACCTGTCGTCGCTGCGGATCCTCGGCTCCGTCGGCGAGCCGATCAACCCGGAGGCCTGGATCTGGTATCGCCACCACATCGGCGGTGACCGTACGCCCATCGTCGACACCTGGTGGCAGACGGAGACCGGCGGCGTCATGGTCAGCCCGCTGCCCGGCGTCACCGAGACCAAGCCCGGCTCGGCGCAGCAGCCGCTTCCCGGGATCTCCGCCACCGTCGTCGACGACGAGGCGAACGAGGTGCCCGACGGCGGCGGTGGATACATGGTGCTCACCGAGCCGTGGCCGTCGATGCTTCGCACCATCTGGGGCGACGACCAGCGGTTCCTGGACACCTACTGGGCGCGCTTCGAGGGCAAGTACTTCGCCGGGGACGGCGCGAAGAAGGACGACGACGGCGACGTCTGGCTGCTGGGCCGCGTCGACGACGTCATGCTCGTCTCCGGGCACAACATCTCGACCACCGAGGTCGAGTCGTCCCTCGTATCGCACCCGAAGGTCGCGGAGGCGGCCGTCGTCGGTGCGACGGACCCACAGACCACGCAGGCGATCTGCGCGTTCGTCATCCTGCGCGGATCGGCCGCCGAGGACGAGGGGTTGGTGGAGGAGCTGCGGGCGCACGTGGCGAAGCAGCTCGGCCCGATCGCCAAGCCGAAGAAGATCCTTCCGGTGGCGGAGCTGCCCAAGACGCGCTCCGGCAAGATCATGCGCCGGCTGCTGCGGGACGTCGCGGAGAACCGTGCGCTCGGCGACGTCAGCACGCTGACGGACTCCTCGGTCATGGAGCTCATCCAGGACAAGCTGCCGAGCGCGGCGAGCGAGGACTGAACGCGGGGCGTCCGCGCGCTCCGCTGACGCACCGTTGCGCTGACGCACCGCTCCGCCGACCCGCCGTTCCGCTTCCGCTGACGCGGGCGGCGAAGTCGGCCCGTGTGAAGGGGCATCCGGCACCGCCGGGTGCCCCTCGCCGTGCCCCGGCCTGTCCGTACGGCCGTACGCTTCGTCAACACCGGGGCGGACGAGGGGGCTTGTCGCAGTCGTCTCCCGGGCACACGTGCCGCACGATGGTCCGGCATGATCGGACCGACGAGCAGGGAACAGGAAGAGGGGAACACCGATGAGTTCTGCCGACGACGGCCGCAGTCTCGGCCAGTTGGTGGCGTCGGCCACCGCCGAGTTGTCCGGACTGGTGCACGACGAGATCGCGCTGGCCAAGGCCGAGATCCGGCAGGACGTGAAGCGGGGGATCGTGGGCGGGGGCGCGGCGACGGTCGCGGGTGTGCTGCTGCTCTTCTCGCTGCCGGTGCTGAGCTTCGCCGCCGCGTACGGAATTCACAACCTCGGCCTTGGACTTGCCTGGTCGTTCCTGATCGTGGGCGGCGCGTACATCGTGCTGGCGCTGATCCTGCTGCTGCTGGCGTTGCGCAAGTTCAAGCGGATCAAGCCCCCGGAGAAGTCGATCGCCTCCGCCAAGGAGACCGCCTCGGTGCTGTCGAAGGCCAAGCCGCATCCGCGTACGGACGGGGAAACGGCGGCGGCCGCGGGCGCGAACGGGCACGGACCCGGGCACGGTGCCCGGCTGGCGAAGCAGCCCGAGAGCACGCCGGCCGCCTGAGGAACCGCTCCGGGATCCGGGCGAGATCCTGGTGAGGTCTTGAGCGATCGCTCGACGACCACCGCATGACGGCCTCCCGGCGGCACGGACCGCCGCGGCCCGCACGCCGCCCTCCCGCCCGCCTGTTGTCGCTTCCCGTCGCCTGCCGTCGCCTGCCGTCGCCTGCCGTCGCCGACGAGTACGTGATGGAAGCCGCGCGAAGTGTGACAGGCTCGACGGCATGACCCACCCACCAGGTCCGGCGAATCTCATCCGGCCAGAAGGCCCCTGGACGCACCGGGACGTGGCCGCGAACGGCGCCCGCTTCCACATCGCCGAGACGGGTGACGGACCACTTGTGCTCCTGCTGCACGGATTCCCGCAGTACTGGTGGACGTGGCGGCACCAGTTGACGGCGCTCGCGGACGCCGGTTTCCGCGCCGTCGCCATGGATCTGCGCGGCGTGGGCGGCAGCGACCGTACGCCGCGGGGCTACGACCCGGCGAACCTCGCGCTCGACGTCACCGGGGTCATCCGCTCGCTGGGAGAGCCCGACGCGGCCCTGGTCGGGCACGACTTGGGCGGCTATCTGGCGTGGACCGCCGCCGTGATGCGGCCGAAGCTCATCCGTCGTCTCGCGGTCTCCGCGATGCCGCATCCGAGGCGCTGGCGTGCGGCGATGCTCAAGGACGTACGTCAGACCAAAGCCGGGTCCTATGTCTGGGGCTTCCAGCGGCCGTTCGTGCCCGAGCGTCAACTCACGGCGAACGGCGGTGAACTGGTCGGCAGGCTGGTCAAGGAGTGGGCCGGGCCCAGGCTGCTCGAACAGCCCGGCGCGCGGGAGGCGGTCACGCGTTACGAGCAGGCCATGTGCGTGCCCTCGACGGCGCACTGCTCCGTCGAGCCGTACCGCTGGCTGGTGCGCTCGATGGCGCGGCCCGACGGCTTCCAGTTCAACCGCCGCATGAAGCGGTCCGTGCGGGTGCCGACGATGCAGGTGCACGGCGCGCTTGATCCCGTGCTGCGCACGCGGAGTTCGGCGGGGTCGGGACAGTACGTCGAAGCTCCGTACCGCTGGCGGCTGTTGGAAGGCATCGGCCACTGGCCCCACGAGGAGGACCCGGAAGGCTTCTCCTCGGAGCTGATCGGCTGGCTGAAGGACCCCGAGCCGGACCGCTGACGGTTTGAGCGGTGTCCCTGCGCATGAGTACGGGCGGGCACCGGCCCCGATCGGGGGCCCGGACCGAGGGCTCGGATCGGTGCCTCGGATTGAGGCTCGAACCGGGGCTCGAACCGGGGCTCGGACCGCCGCTCACATACGCGTTCGTCGACACGGACAACACGCGTCAACACCCGCAGCACCACGGGTGGCTTGATGACCCGTCAGACGGTTACGCGCCCGGCTACGGGGCAGAGTGCGCTGTATGGGCTGGACGCACGACTACCGTGACCTGGCACGTGACCGCAGCGGGCGGAGGGGGCCGATCCCCGGACAGCGCATGTGGCGCTTACTGCCCGACAGACTCGGCGACGGAGTCGAGCCCGGAATCCCGGAGTTGCTCAGCAGAAGAGCGCGCTGGTTCGGTGCGCGGCTGCGGCATCCGCGCGGCTGACGCACGGCCGCACGTGCACCTCCCGGACGCGCACGCTCCGGACGCTCACCCGGATTCGGATCCAGATCCGGAATCCCGATTCGGACCGGAATCCTGATCCGGCCCGGAATCCGTTCCCGGACTCGTGCGCCCGCGGGCTCACATCACGGGACCACCACTCGGGCTCATGAACCGGGCGCACGCCCCGGGTTGACGTCCCGGGCGCACGCCACGGGTTGACGTCCCGGGTTCACATGGCGCAGCCCTGGCTGTCCGCCTGCCGTTCCGCGGTGCGGCCGCGCCGGGCGTCGCCGCGCACCTCGTCCGCCGTGAGCGCGTATCCCGTACGGGAGTTGTCGAGCGACTTGGCGAAGACGACGCCGTAGACGCGGCCGTCGGGCGTGAGCAGCGGGCCGCCGGAGTTGCCCTGGCGGATGGTCGTGTAGAGGGAGTAGATGTCGCGGCGCACCCGGTCGCGGTGGTAGATGTCCGGTCCGTCGGCGTCGACCCGGTCGCGTACGCGCGCGGCACGCACGTCGAATCCGCCGTTCTCCGGGAAGCCCGCGACGATGGCGCTGTCTCCACGGCCGGCGTCCTTGGGGGCGAATTCGAGAGCGGGGGCTTCGAGCGTCGGCGCCTCCAGTACGGCGATGTCGCGCCGCGGGTCGTAGAGGACGACGCGCGCGTCATGGATCCGGCCGACGCCGCCGATCTGCACCGTGGGCTTCCTGACGCCGCCGACGACGTGCGCGTTGGTCATCACGCGGTGCCGGCCGAAGACGAAGCCCGTGCCCTCCAGCACCTTTCCGCAGGGCGTCGCGCTGCCGACGACCTTCGCGATGCTGCGCCTCGCCTCGGCGACGGCCGGGCTCCGCGCCAGCTTCGGGTCGGGCGGGCGCACGGCCCTGATGGGCTCGTTGGAGAACGGCGAGAAGACCTGCGGGAGCCCGTTCTGCGCGAGCGTCGACGAGAAGTCGTTGAACCAGCTGTCCGCCTCGGGCGGCAGCACTCGCGAAACCCCCAGCAGCACACGGGAGTCGCGCACCTGCTTGCTGAGCGTCGGCAGCGCCGTACCGGCCAGTGCCGAGCCGATCAGCCATGCCACGAGCAGCATCGCCAGCACGTTGACGAGCGCGCCGCCCGTGGCGTCCACGGCGCGCGCCGGCGACCAAGTGATGTGCTGCCGCAGCTTGTTGCCGAGATGGGTGGTGAACGCCTGGCCGACGGAGGCGCAGACGATGACGATGACGACCGCCGCCACCACGCCGAACGTGCCGGGGGGTGTGCCGTCCGTCACCGCGTTCCACAGCGGGGGGAGGATCCAGATCGCGGCCAGCCCGCCCCCGAGGAAACCGGTCACGGAGAGGATTCCGACCACGAAGCCCTGGCGGTAGCCGATGACGGCGAACCAGATGGCGGCGATGAGGAGCAGGACATCCAGCACGTTCACGAGAGCCACCGTCTCATGGGGTCGTGGGCGACGTCCGCCCAGGTCGGATCGTACGTACGCCCCCTGTGACCACGGCCGCCGCCCCCGCTGCGACCGCCACGCGGACTGCCTCCGACGCGGGAGACGCGACAGTCATGGACGGCGCGGACGGCGCGGTCCCGGCGGGGAATTCGGACGCGCTCCACACCGGTGGTCATGTGGCGCGGTCGATCGTCACGCGCCTCCCGCGGTCCCACGGGCGCTCCCAGCCCGCGTAGTGCAGCAGCCTGTCGATCACGCCCGCCGTGAAGCCCCAGACCAGGGCGTGCTCCAGGGCGAAGGCCGGACCCGTGTATCCCGAGGGGTGTACGGCCATGGCGCGGTTCGCCGGGTCCGTCAGCTCGGAGACCGGCACGGTGAAGACGCGTGCCGTCTCGGCCGGGTCCACGGGCGAGACGGGCGTGGGGCGATGCCACCAGCCGAGCACGGGCGTGACGACGAAGCCGCTGACCGGGATGTAGAGCGTCGGCAGCGTCCCGAAGATCTGAACTCCCGACGGATCGAGGCCGGTCTCCTCCTCGGCCTCGCGCAGGGCGGCGCGCAACGGGCCCTCGCCCTCCGGGTCGCCGTCCTCCGGATCGATGGCGCCGCCCGGGAAGGAGGGCTGGCCGGCGTGCGAGCGGAGGCTGGACGACCGCTCCATCAACAGCAGTTCGGGCCCTTCGGCGCCGTCGCCGAAGAGGACGAGCACGGCCGAGGGACGGCCGGCCCCGTCGGGCGGAGGCAGGAAGCGGCTCAGCTGGCGGGGCTCGACCGTGTCGGCGACATGGCGGACCGGGGCGAGCCAGTCCGGCAGCCCACTGGTGCTGAACTCGATCCGGGGGATCCCGGAGATCCGGGGCGAGGCGGAGGCGGCTTCCCCGGTGCCGCCCGGGGCTCCGCCCCGGACCCGACCACGGCTCCCGGTCTCGTCCTGAGTCGGGCCCGGAGCCGGGTCCGGGCCCGCGTTCGTACGGGGACGGCTCACCGGGCGGCCCCGGCGGCGCCGTTGCCGTCGGCGCCCTGGGCCGCGGCACCGCCGAGCGGAGGCGCCGGGCGGCCCGGATAGTCGGCCGGGGGCTTGAGGCGCTGACCCGGGAGGCCGCCCATCTCGTACTTCAGGAGCTTCCTCGCCTTCTCCGGGTCCAACTCGCCCTCCCCGTACGAGGGGCACAGCTCCGCGATGGGGCAGACGCCGCACGCCGGTTTGCGGGAGTGGCAGATGCGGCGGCCGTGGAAGATCGTCCTGTGCGAGAACATCGTCCACTCGCTCTTCGGGATGATCTCCGCGATCTCGGCCTCGACCTTGTCGGCGTCGGTCTGCTCGGTGAGCTTCCAGCGTCGTACGAGGCGGCCGAAGTGGGTGTCGACGGTCAGGCCCGGGACGCCGAAGGCGTTGCCGAGCACGACGAACGCGGTCTTGCGGCCGACGCCGGGCAGCGACACCAAGTCCTTTATGTTGTCCGGCACTTCGCCGCCGAACCGGTCGCGGATGCCCGCCGAGAGACCCAGCACCGACTTCGCCTTCGCACGGAAGAAGCCCGTGGGACGCAGCATCTCCTCCAGCTTCTCCGGGTCGGCGGCGGCCATGTCCTCCGGGGTGGGGTAGGCGGCGAAGACGGCGGGCGTCGTCTGGTTGACCCGCAGGTCCGTGGTCTGGGCGGACAGGACCGTGGCCACGAGCAGCTGGAACGGGTTCTCGAAGTCCAGCTCGGGGTGGGCGTAGTAGTACACCTCGCCCAGCTCGCGGTTGATGCGGCGGGCGCGGCGGACCATGGCGAGCCGGGACTCCGGCTTCGCCGGCGCGGGCCTGCCCGCGGGCGCGGACTTGCCCTCGGGCGCGGACTTCACGGCGGCCTTCTTCACCGCGGGCTTCTTCGCGGCCGTCTTGTTTGCGGCGGTCTTGTTTGCGGCGGTCTTCGAGCCGGTCTTTGCGGCGCTCCTGTTCGCGGCGGACTTCTTCGCGGACGTCCTGCCGCCCGCCGTCTTCCCCGCCGTCTTCCCGGTCGCGGCCTCCGTCCCGCCGGCGCCGCCGAGGGCGTCGCTCGCCCCCTTCGTCCGGCTTGCCCTCTTCAAGGGCTCCTGTTCGCCCACAGCGGAACCTCCCATCGCGCTCACCCGCCCGGCCCGGCTCCGCGTGCGCTCACCGGGGCATCACGGGGTAACCGGCACCCGGCCAGCGTAGAGGGGCCCGCTGACATCCGCCCCGCACGAAGGCAATTCCCGGCCCAATCGGCCCCCTGCCTTCGGGGGCCCGGGGAGCGTGCGTCAAACTTGTGACTGATCGCACTGTTTCACCGTCCGGCATCATGGGTTGGGGGCCCCTTTCCGGCCCTTCGGGCACGGGGCACCGACCCTCGGCCCTGCGGACCTGAAGCACCCCGGGGCCAGGGGAGACGTCGTACCCCGGCCCATGGGAGCCTTATGAGGCCCCTGGGGACCCCATCGGGCTAGGTCGACAAGGAGAGAACTCGTGGACGACGTTCTGCGGCGCGCACCGCTCTTCGCGGCGCTCGATGAGGAGCAGGCCGCTGAGCTGCGCGCCTCCATGTCGGAGACCACGCTCGCGCGCAGTGAGGCCCTCTTTCACGAGGGCGACCCGGGCGACCGTCTCTATGTAGTCACCGAAGGGAAGGTCAAGCTCCACCGCACCTCCCCTGACGGCCGGGAGAACATGCTGGCCGTGCTCGGCCCCGGCGAGCTCATCGGCGAGCTCTCCCTCTTCGACCCCGGTCCGCGTACGGCGACGGCCTCGGCCCTGACCGAGGTCAAGCTGCTCGGCCTGGGTCACGGCGACCTCCAGCCCTGGCTGAACGTACGCCCCGAAGTGGCCTCGGCCCTGCTGCGCGCCATCGCGCGCAGGCTGCGGCGTACCAACGACTCGATGTCCGACCTCGTCTTCTCCGACGTCCCGGGCCGGGTGGCGAAGCAGCTGCTCGACCTCTCCCGGCGCTTCGGAGTGCAGTCGGAGGAGGGCATCCACGTCGTGCACGACCTGACGCAGGAGGAGCTGGCACAGCTCGTCGGCGCCTCGCGCGAGACCGTCAACAAGGCGCTGGCCGACTTCGCGGGCCGCGGCTGGCTGCGGCTCGAAGCGCGCGCCGTGATCCTGCTCGACATCGAGCGGCTGGCGAAGCGGAGCCGCTGAGCCGCCGGCCCGCCTGACGGATCGGCCTGCCCGTACCTGATCCCGGCACGAGGGGCGCCCTCCCGAGCGGAGGGCGCCCCTCGTGCATTCCGTCGGACCCCCGAGCCGAGGTGACCAGGAGTTCAGCCGGTCCGGCTCTACGCCGCTCCCCGCTCCCGCAGGTATACGAGCTGCGCCCGCACGGACAGCTCCGCGGCGGGCCACAGCGAGCGGTCGACGTCCGCGTAGACGTGCGCGACGACCTCGGGCGCCGTACGGAATCCCTGCTTCACCGCGTGCTCGACCTGCGAGAGCCGGTCCGCCCGGTGTGCCAGATAGAAGTCGACCACGCCCTGGGCGTCCTCCAGCACGGGGCCGTGTCCCGGCAGCACCGTGGAGACCCCGTCGTCCGCCGTCAGCGAACGCAGCCGCCGCAGCGAGTCCAGGTAGTCGCCGAGCCGGCCGTCCGGGTGCGCGACGACGGTGGTGCCGCGGCCGAGGACGGTGTCGCCCGTCAGCACCGCGGCCTCGGCGGGCAGGTGGAAGGAGAGCGAGTCCGCGGTGTGCCCCGGCGTGGGCACCACGCGCAGCTCCAGCCCGCCCGTGCGTACGACGTCCCCGGCGGCCAGGCCCTCGTCGCCGAGGCGCAGCGCAGGGTCGAGCGCCCGTACGTGCGTGCCGGACAACTCCGCGAAGCGCGCGGCGCCCTCGGCGTGATCGGGGTGGCCGTGGGTGAGGAGGGTGAGGGCCACGCGCTTGCCGAGGCGCTCGGCGGTGGCGAGCACCTGGCGCAGATGCCCCTCGTCGAGCGGCCCGGGGTCGATGACGACGGCCCGGTCGGAGTCCGGTTCGGCGACGATCCAGGTGTTGGTGCCGTCCAGCGTCATCGGGGACGGGTTGGGCGCGAGCACGCAGTGGGCACGTGGCGTGGCCTGGCCGGAGAGGGCGCCGCCGCGAGGCCGGCCGGGCATGGAGGCGGCGCCGGTCATGCGGGGCTCCCGCCCGGGGCGCCTCCGGTGCGGCCTCCGCTGCCGCGCGTGCCGCCTCCGGTGCCGCCGTCGCCCTCGTCCGCTCCGTCCGTGGCGTTCACCCCGTCCGTGACGTCCGCGCCGTCCCCGCCGTTCGTCAGCACCCGCTTGGTGAATTCGTCGTGCCCCGGCCAGCTGAGCACGACCTGCCCGTCCTCCAGGCGCGCCTCGGCCAGCACCGCCGTCAGGTCCCGCTCCGTGCTCGCCGCCAGCACCTCTGCCGCCGTGCGGTACGGCGCCAGCTGACGCAGCATCGCGATCGTCGGGGGCATCATCAGCAGCTCTCCGCTGTCGTATCCGGCGGCGGCCTCGCCGGGCCGCGTCCAGACCGTACGGTCCGCCTCGGTGGAGGCGTTGCGCGTGCGCTGGCCCTCGGGCAGAGCGGCGACGAAGAACCAGGTGTCGTAGCGGCGCTTCTCGAACTCCGGAGTGATCCAGTGCGCCCAGGCGCCGAGCAGGTCGCTGCGGAGCACCAGTCCGCGGCGGTCGAGGAAGTCGGCGAAGGAGAGCTCGTGCGCGGCGAGCGCGGCCCGGTCGCGCTCCCAGTCCTCGCCGGTCGTGTCGTCCACGACGCTCGCCGCGCCGGGGCCCGCGAGCAGTACGCCCGCCTCCTCGAAGGTCTCGCGCACCGCGGCGCACACGATGGCCTGTGCGGTCGCCTCGTCCGTGCCGAACCGGTCGGCCCACTCCTTGCGGCTCGGTCCCGCCCAGCCGTCGTCCGGCCTGGAGCCGCCGCCGTCTCCCCGGCCGCCCCCGGCGCCCCAGTGCTCGTCGCGCGGGTCGACGCCGCCGCCGGGATAGGCGTACGCGCCGCCCGCGAAGGCCATCGACGTACGCCTGCGCAGCATGTGCACCTCGGGGCCCGCCCCCGCTTCGCCGCCGTCACGCAGCAGCATGACCGTGGCGGCCAAGCGCGGGGTCACGGGCGTCAGTTCACCCGCGGCCAGGGCGCGGATGCGCTCCGGCCATTCCGGCGGATACCACTGACCGTTCGTGGAGGACGACATGGTCGGATGCTACGGGCCGTCCGCCGCCCGCGTCGCCGGGTGGGGTCCGCGAAGATCCGGCAGGTACGGGCGGCCGCGAAGCGGCGGCTCCGCGCATGGAGAGGCGGCTCCGCGCATGGAGAGTCATCGCGCTCCCCAGGGCGGGCCGCCCGCGCGGCAGTTCGCGAAGGTTCGGGACGGTTCGGGACTGTTCGCGGGACTCGCCGTACACCCACACGCCCCCGGCGTCACTCCGCCCAGTCGGCCAGCTCGACCTGGATCTCGACCTCGACCGGCGCGTCCATCGGCAGCACCGCCACGCCCACTGCGCTGCGCGCGTGCACACCCGCGTCGCCGAAGACCTCGCCCAGCAGCTCGCTGGCGCCGTTGATCACAGCGGGCTGAGCCGTGAAGTCCGGGGCGGAGGCGACGAATCCGGTGACCTTCACCACTCTTACTACGCGTTCGAGGCCGCCGGCCGCGGAGGCGACCGCCGCCAGGGCGTTCAGCGCACACGTACGCGCCAGGTCCTTGGCCTCCTCGGGGGTGACCTCACCGCCCACCTTCCCGGTGAGCGGCAGCCTGCCCTCGACGAGCGGGACCTGGCCCGCGGTGTAGACGTACCGTCCGCTGCGCACCGCCGGTACGTAAGCCCCTGCGGGGGTGGCGACTTCGGGCAGCGTGATGCCGAGTTCGGCGAGCCGGGCGGCGACGCCGCTCACTGCTTCTCCCGCTTGAGGTAGGCGACCAGCTGCTCGGAACCGGTCGGGCCGGGCACGACCTGGACGAGCTCCCAGCCGTCCTCGCCCCAGGTGTCCAGAATCTGCTTGGTCGCGTGTACGAGCAGCGGCACTGTCGCGTATTCCCACTTCGTCATGGGGGCGAGCGTAGCCCGTCGCCTTGCTGGTTAGGCTGCCGGGAGTGAGCAGGCTGCATGTTGTGACGGGCAAGGGCGGCACCGGCAAGACGACGGTCGCCGCTGCACTCGCGTTGGCCCTGGCCAGCGGGGGGCGGCGCACGCTGCTCGTCGAGGTCGAGGGGCGGCAGGGCATCGCCCAGCTCTTCGAGACGGAGCCGCTGCCGTACGAGGAGCGCAAGATCGCCGTCGCGCACGACGGCGGCGAGGTGTACGCGCTCGCCATAGATCCCGAACGGGCGCTGCTGGACTACCTCCAGATGTTCTACAAGCTGGGGAGCGCGGGCCGCGCGCTGAAGAAGCTCGGCGCGATCGACTTCGCGACGACCATCGCGCCCGGCCTGCGGGACGTGCTGCTGACGGGCAAGGCGTGCGAGGCGGTGCGGCGCCGGGACTCCCGCGAACGGCGCGTGTACGACGCGGTGGTGATGGACGCGCCGCCCACCGGGCGCATCACCCGCTTCCTCGGCGTCAACGAGGAGGTCGCGGGGCTCGCCAGGGTCGGCCCGGTGCACAACCAGGCACAGGCCGTGATGCGGGTCCTCAAGTCGCCCGAGACGGCAGTGCACTTGGTGACCCTCCTGGAGGAGATGCCCGTACAGGAGACGGTCGACGGCGTGGCCGAACTGCGCGAGGCGGGACTGCCCGTGGGCGCCGCCCTCGTGAACATGGTGCGGCCGCGCCTGCTCGACGAGGACCTGCTGCACCACGCCGACCGCCGGCCCGGCGGGGAGCTGGCCGAGGTGCTGAAGGGGGCGGGCCTCCCCCGTCCCGGCAGGCTCGTCGGACCGCTGCTGGAGCAGGCGCACGAGCACGCGGCACGCGTCGCGCTGGAGCAGGAGCAGCGCTCGGCGCTGGCGAAGCTGGACATGCCCGTGTACGAGCTCGACCTGCTCTCCGAGGGGGTCGAGCTCGCCGGGCTGTACCAGCTCGCGGCCGATCTGCGCGACCAGTTGCCACCACGCCAGGAGACGGCATGACGAACCGCGGGAAGAGCGGCGGGAAGAACGGAGGCGGGAGGCGTACGGACTCCGGCAAGCCCACGGACCGCGGCTCGCAACCGGCAGAGGCACAGGCACAGGCAGCGCAAGCACCGCACACCGCGCACGGCGGCCCCGGGAACCCGCTCGACTCCGGACCGCCCCTGCACATCGACCCGTTGATCGAGGACCCGGAGACCCGGATCATCGTCTGCTGCGGTGCGGGCGGCGTCGGCAAGACCACGACGGCAGCGGCCATCGGGCTGCGCGCCGCGGAGCGCGGACGGAAGACCGTCGTGCTCACCATCGACCCCGCACGGCGCCTCGCCCAGTCGATGGGCCTCACCGAGCTGGACAACACCCCGCGCCCCGTACCCGGCGTCGACGGAGCCGCCGGCGGCGAACTGCACGCCATGATGCTCGACATGAAGCGCACCTTCGACGAGATCGTCGAGGCGCACGCCGACCCCGAGCGCGCCCGCGCCATCATGTCCAACCCCTTCTACGAGTCGCTGTCGGCGGGCTTCGCGGGGACGCAGGAGTACATGGCGATGGAGAAGCTGGGCCAGCTCAGCGCACACGGAGCCGGTCCGGACCCGCAGGACGAGGACGGCAGTTGGGATCTGATCGTCGTCGACACCCCTCCGTCGCGCTCGGCGCTCGACTTCCTGGACGCGCCGAAACGGCTGGGCTCCTTCCTGGACGGCCGCTTCATCAAGATGCTCATGGCCCCGGCGAAGGCGGGCGGCCGCGCGGGGATGAAGGTCGTCAACCTCGGGATGGCCGGGCTCTCCATGTTCACCGGCGCCCTCGACAAGCTGCTGGGCAAGGGGCTGTTGCGGGACGTGCAGACGTTCGTGGCCGCGATGGACACCATGTTCGGCGGCTTCCGTACGCGCGCGGACGCCACATACCGGCTGCTCCAGGCGCCGGGCACCGCCTTCCTCGTGGTGGCGGCGCCCGAGCGGGACGCGCTGCGCGAGGCCGCGTACTTCGTGGAACGCCTGGCGGAGGAACGGATGCCGCTGGCCGGGCTCGTGCTCAACCGCGTGCACGGCAGCGGCGCTTCGTCGATAGGCGCGGAGCGGGCCCTGGCGCTCGCCGAAAATCTTGAAGAGGGCGGCATTGTCGATCGAGGGCCCGGGAAGGGAAACAGACACGGCGCCCACTCCCCCGGGCGCGGCTCGCCGGACGACCACGTCACGGACGGGCCACGGGATTCACGAGAGGACGACCACGTCCCCGACCCGGACTCCACCACGCGGCCCGAATCCGCGGCGGAGCCGTCGGGACGTGACGTACATACCGGGCAGACGGAGCAACTCGCCGCCGCGCTGCTGCGGTTGCATGCCGAGCGCATGCGGCTGCTCACGCGCGAGCGGCGCACACGCGACCGCTTCGCCGCCCTGCACCCGGAGGTGCCGGTGGCAGAGGTGGGGGCGCTGCCCGGCGACGTGCACGACCTGGCGGGGCTGCGCACGATCGGCGAACTGCTCGCGGCGGAACAGCCCGCGGCATGACACCCGCCCCTGAACGCTGGACCCCTGCGTACTGGGTCTCTGAACGCTGAGCCCCTGCGCACTGACCCTCTGAGCACTGGGCCTCCGAGCGCTGGACGGACGCCTGCTGGCGTCCACCCGCCGGAACCCATGTCCCCCGGTCCCGTCCCCGGCCGGCCGCATGCGCGAGCACCGGACCGGCGAGAGCACTCAACCCGCCCTGCACGTCAGGCCGTTGGAGAAGAGCCGTCCACAGCGGAGGAGAGCCGCACACAACCGCGCCCGGCAGCGCATGCCGGTGAGAATCCCTCCGGACACCCGCGAGAACCCCGCCGCACAGCCGCCGCACAGCCGCGCGCCGCACCTCCCGCCCGGAGTCTGCCGACCCGAGCGGTGCGAGCGGTGCGGTCGCGGCATGTCGTGCTGTCGTGCGTCGTACATGTCGCACGCCTCAACAGGCGCACGCCATACGTGTCGTGCGGGAGTGGGAGTCGCGGGGAGCGGAGCGAGAGGTCTGGCTCAGCCCGCGGCCGCGTAGTCCTTCACCGCGTTGACGGCGTAGTCCTTGGCCTCCTCGAGGTCCAGCGGCAGCACTCCGCCCGTACCACGCTCGTACTCCATGCGTGCCGTCTCGAGCAGGCGGCGCCATGAAGTGACCGTGGGACGACGGCGCAGAAGCGCTCTGCGCTCCCGCTCGGTCATACCGCCCCAGACACCGAACTCCACTCGGTTGTCCAAGGCGTCGGCCAGACACTCGGTGCGCACGGGGCACCCGGTGCAAACGGCCTTGGCGCGGTTCTGTGCCGCGCCTTGCACGAACAGTTCATCCGGATCGGTAGTGCGGCAGGCTGCCTGCGCACTCCAGTCGGTTACCCAGCCCATAGCCGGCGCCGTCCTCTCCCGAATCGAGGCTCCCCCACGGCGGCGAACGGCATATTCGCCGTTGCCAGTTGGTGACGTTACGGAAGGCGGGCAGGGCGCAACACCCCCTGCGGGCCCAATATTGGATGGCCCGAACGGACTATGCGTGCGCGACAAATAACCCACCGGAGTGAGCTGGTGACAACCTGGGCCCTTACGGGAAAACAGGAGTTCACGGCGGTGCGGTGGGGAAGAACTTGCCGGACACATCACGACACTTGGGGCACTCGGCGCTGAACCGGACAAGCCTCATCACTCACATGAGTGAGCGGAAAGGCCGCAGTGAAGCGAGGCCGCAGTGGTGGTGTGAGGTTCGATGCGTACGCCAGCCTAGGCGAACTGAGGCTCCCCTGTCCGGCGATTGAGAACGTAGGCTGACGGACATGGTGAAGAAGCGTTCGGGCGGCGGCGATACGGCCTTCCAGCAAGGCGCCAAGTTCCTCGGCGTCAGCGCGCTGGCCGGTGCCGTGCTCGCCGGTCTGGCACTCCCCGCGGCCGGTGGCCTGGGCCTCGTCACGAAGAACACCGTCCAGGGCTTCGACGAGCTGCCCGCCAACCTCAAGCGTCCGCCGCTGAGTCAGCGCACCACCATCCTCGACGCCGAGGGCGGCGAGATAGCCAAGGTCTACTCGCGCGACCGCACGGTCGTCGACCTCGACGACATATCGCCGTCCATGCGCAAGGCGATCGTCGCGATCGAGGACGCCCGCTTCTACAGACACGGCGCCGTCGACCTCAAGGGCATCCTCCGCGCGGTCAACCGCAACGCGCAGAACGGCCAGGTCGAGGAGGGCGCTTCGTCGCTCACCCAGCAGTACGTGAAGAACGTGTTCGTCGAGGAGGCCGGCGACGACCCCGACAAGGTCGCCCAGGCCACACAGCAGACCGTCGGCCGGAAGATCAAGGAACTCAAGTACGCGATCCAGGTCGAGGAGAGCCTCGGCAAGAAGAAGATCCTCGAGAACTACCTGAACATCACCTTCTTCGGGCAGCAGGCCTACGGCGTCGAGGCCGCCGCCCAGCGCTACTTCTCCAAGCCCGCCAAGGACCTCGACACCGAGGAGTCCGCACTGCTCGCGGGCATCGTGCAGTCACCGGCCCAGTACGACCCCGTGCAGCACGAGGACGCCGCCAAGGAGCGCCGCGACACCGTGCTCTCGCGCATGGAGGCCCTGGGCCAGCTCTCCGCGAAGGAAGCGCAGGCCGCCCGCGACAAGCCCCTCGGCCTGGACATGAGCAAGCCCCAGAACGGCTGCATCACCGCTTCGCACGGCGCGGGCTTCTTCTGCGACTACGTGCGCGAAGTCTTCCTCAACGACCCGGAGTTCGGCGAGACGCCCAAGGCCCGCGCCAAGCGCTGGAACCGCGGCGGCCTGACGATCAGGACCACGCTGGACCCGAAGGCCCAGAAGTCGGTGGAGGCGTCCGTGGAGCGCCACGTGCGCAAGTCGGACAAGGTCGCGACGGCCTCCTCGATCGTGGAGCCGGGCACCGGACGCATCCTGGGCATGGGCCAGTCGCGCCCGTACGGCTTCGGTGAGAACGAAACGCAGATCAACCTGTCGGTCGACCACGACATGGGCGGCGGCGCCGGCTATCAGCCGGGCTCCACCTTCAAGCCGGTGATCGCGGCGGCGGCGCTGGAGCGCGGCACGAGCGTGTACAAGAAGTACCCGGCGCCGTACAAGATGCGCTATCCGTCGCCCGTGAGCACCTGCGGCGGGCAGTGGAGCGGCAGCGCGCCTGTGGAGAACGAGAACAAGCGCGAGGTCGGCCCGTACGAGATGAAGGAGGCCACCGCGAAGTCGGTGAACACCTACTTCGTCTCCCTCATCGGCGACACCGGGATCTGCCCCGTGACGCAGATGGCGAAGAAGATGGGCATCGAGCGGGCCGACGGCAAGGAGATCGACCAGGTCCCGTCCATCACCCTCGGGACGCAGGAGATGTCGCCGCTGACGATGGCCGAGGGGTACGCCACCTTCGCCGCCCGCGGCATGCACTGCACGCCCGTAGCCGTGGAGTCCATCACGGACGCGCGCGGCAAGAAGCTGCCGGTGCCGAAGACTTCGTGCAAGCGCGCCATGAGCGAGCGCACCGCCGACACGGTCAACACGCTGCTGCGGGGCGTCGTCGAGGACGGTACGGGCAAGAAGGCCGGGCTGGACGGACGGGACAGCGCGGGCAAGACCGGTACGACGGACCAGCGTTACGCGGCATGGTTCGTGGGCTACACCCCGAACATGTCGGGTGCCGTGTGGGTCGGCGACCCCACGCACAAGACGCAGATGACGAACATCTCCATCGGCGGCGTCTACCACGACAAGGTCTTCGGCGGCGAAGTGCCGGGCCCCATCTGGCGCGACGCGATGGCGGGCGCGCTGGACGGCAAGCCGGCCCCGCACTTCAACCTCGTCCCGATCGACGACGACAAGGGCAAGGGCCGCGACAAGCCGAAGCCGCCCGACGACGACGATGACGACCCGTGGCCCGACATCACGCTGCCGCCCGACTTCATCGGCGGCGGAGGCAACGGCGGCGCGGACGCCGGCGCCAACGGCGGCCAGTTCGGCGGCAACGACAACGGGGGCAACACCAACGCCGGCAACGCCAACGGCGGCACCGGGGGCCCTGGCGGGCGCTTCGGCGGGACCGGCTTCTAGAGGCGGATCGTCCGGCGGCTGGAGGCGGGTGGTCCGGGACGGCTTCTGGATGCAGGTCGTCGTCCCGGCCAACTTCTGCACGTGGGCGGTCAGTTGCGTACGGGACGCGTGCCGCGTACAGGCGAGGACGGCGTGCGCCCCCGCACGCGGCACGGGAGCCGTCGGCCCGTCACGTCCGCCCGTCACGTATCGCGACAGGGGGCCATCAGCCCGCGGCGAGCCGCCTCTTGACCGCCGCCGCGACGCGGCCGCCCTCTGCACGGCCCTGCACCTTCGGGTTGACGATCTTCATCACGGCGCCCATCGCACGCGGGCCCTCCGCTCCCCCGGCCTGCGCCTCCGCGACGGCCTCGCCGACCAGCGCGTCCAACTCCTCGTCCGTGAGCTGCGCCGGCAGATAGCCGGAGAGGACCTCGCCCTCGGCACGCTCCCGCTCGGCCTGCGCGGCACGGCCGCCGTCGGCGAACGCCTCCGCCGCCTCCCGGCGCTTCTTCGCCTCCCGCGTGATGACCTTCTGCACCTCGTCGTCCGTCAGTTCGCGGGCGGACTTGCCGGAGACCTCCTCCTTGGAGATCGCGGTGAGCGTCATGCGGAGAGTGGCGGAGCGCAGCTCGTCGCGCCCCTTGATCGCTGCCGTCAGGTCGTCCTGTAGCCGGGACTTGAGCGTAGTCATAGCGTTTCCGTGTCCTCCAGAGATTCCGGTGCACATCATCTCTCATGCGCCGGCCCGGTCTCGCGCGATGTCCCGCTCTTGTCCGATGTCCCGGTCTCATGGGCGGGCGCGGTCTCGTGGGCCGACCCGGAGGCGCTCGCGCGCGGTGCCGACCGTCCGTGGCCGTCCGTGGCGTACGTAGGTGGCCGGGCACGGAGTGCGAGGGAGACGCCCGGTCTGCGACCATGGCGCCATGCGCGCGCGATACGGAATCCCCCTCACCCTGACGGCACTCGGCGCGGCCTGCGTGGGCTATGCGACGCTCGTCGAGCCCCGCTCCTTCCGGTTGCGGCGCGTCACCGTCCCCGTACTGCCGCCGAGCATGCACTCGCTGCGCGTACTGCACCTCTCTGACGTCCACATGGTCGGCGGGCAGCGCAAGAAGCAGCGCTGGCTGCGGTCCCTCGCGGGCCTGCGCCCCGACTTCGTGGTCAACACCGGCGACAACCTCTCCGACCCCGAGGCCGTCCCCGAGGTGCTCGACGCCCTGGGCCCGCTGATGGACTTCCCCGGCGCGTACGTCTTCGGCTCCAACGACTACTACGGCCCGAAGCCGCGCAACCCCGCCCGCTACCTGATGGAGAAGGCCAGCGGCAACCACGGTCTCAACGGCAACGCGCCCGCCGTCGGCGCCGTGCACAACCCGTGGGAGGGCATGCGCGACGCCTTCGACGCGGCGGGCTGGGTCGGCCTCAGCAACACCCGCGGCCGGCTCAAGCTGGACGGCGGCCAGGAGATCGCCCTCACCGGCCTCGACGACCCGCACATCAAGCGGGACCGCTACAGCGAGGTCCTCGGTGGCCCCGAGCGGGACGCGGACTTCTCGCTGGCGCTCGTGCACGCCCCGTACCTGCGCTCCCTGGACGCCTTCACCGCCGACGGCTATCCGCTGATCCTCGCCGGACACACGCACGGTGGGCAGCTGTGCGTCCCGTTCTACGGCGCCCTGGTCACCAACTGCGACCTGGACACGGACCGCGTCAAGGGCCTCTCCACCCACGTCGCCGGCGGCAACCGCTCGTACCTCCACGTCTCCGCCGGCTGCGGCGCGAACCGCTACACCCCGGTCCGCTTCGCCTGCCCACCGGAGGCGACTCTGCTGACGCTCAC
This sequence comes from Streptomyces sp. HNM0575, assembly GCF_012726265.1. Classification (GTDB taxonomy): domain Bacteria; phylum Actinomycetota; class Actinomycetes; order Streptomycetales; family Streptomycetaceae; genus Streptomyces. The sequence goes on from NZ_JAASAG010000010.1 coordinate 217,620, forward strand.
GGCCCGCGACTGATCCCTTACGGAACGCACGGCAGTTCTTGGCGGCAGCCGGAGCGGGACTCGTACGCGAAGCGGGGGCTCGTACGCTGAGACGGACCCCGAGGGGGGCGGGGTGGGGCCCGCACCATCGCCCCTCGTCACCCCTGCTCGGACGGCCCGTCCCACGTAATCCGGATTTCGCCTCAGCGTCCGCCTGGGCTAGAGTGGTGCGCGTTGCTTCGGGGTGTGGCGCAGCTTGGCAGCGCGCTTCGTTCGGGACGAAGAGGTCGTGGGTTCAAATCCCGCCACCCCGACAGAGGAAGTAGCAGTTCAGGGCCACCTACGAACGTTCGTAGGTGGCCCTGACGCATATTCAGGGTGCTCCCGGAGATCGTTTGGCGAAATCCTGGCGAAGATCGCAAATCCTGCGCTAGGCGCAGGGTCCCTCTCTCCGCGTTGGCATGCGCCACGTCACGAAAGCCATGTGGCCGCAGGTGGACGAGCCGGTCCGCGCGCGGACGTGAACCCGAAGAGGAGAAGGCGCCGACGGGGTCGGTCAAATTTCACCTATCGTCACCCAGCAACCACGTGTTGGCTGTCATTCGTGATGTCGGTGATGTCAGGACTGGACGAAGGCGAGCAGGTCGGGGTTGAGGACGTCCGCGTGGATGGTGAGCATGCCGTGCGGGTAGCCCGGATAGGTCTGCTGGGTGCCGTTCTCGAGCAGGTCCACCGCGTGCGGCACGGAGCTGGCGAACGGGACGACTTGGTCGTCGTCTCCGTGCATGACCAGGACCGGGACGGTGATCTTCCGCAGGTCCTCGGTGTAGTCCTCCAGCCATGTATTGGGTGTCTCGTAGTGGGCTTGGATGCTGCCGGCCATGGCCTGCCGCCACCAGTTTGCGATCACCCCTTCAGACCGCTCGGCTCCGGGCCGATTGAAGCCGTAGAAAGGCCCTTCCGCGACGTCGCGGAAGAAGTCAGCCCGGTTGGTCAGAGTCCCGGTCTTGATCGCCTCGAACCATTCCAGGGGCTGACCCTCCGGGTTGTCCTCTGACTGATACATCTTCGGCGTCAGAGAGGCGACCAGCACCGCCTTAGCGACGCGATCCGGGTAGCGGGCCACGTAGCGCGCAACCTCGCCGCCACCCGTCGAGTGTCCAATGTGGACGGCGTCCCGCAGGTCCAGGTGCTCGGTCAGCGCCGCAAGATCCTTGACCCAGTGCTCCATGTCATTGCCCGTGCTGACCTGTTCCGACCGGCCATGTCCGCGCCGATCGTGTGCGATCACCCGGTAGCCGTTCTGCAGGAAGAACATCATCTGAGCGTCCCAGTCGTCAGCCGACAGCGGCCAACCATGGCTGAAGACGATCGGCTGACCGGAACCCCAGTCCTTGTAGAAGATGTCCACACCGTCGGGAGTAGTGATCGTAGGCATCGACTTGTTCCTCTCTGGTGGTCGGACATATGTAGACAAAAGTGCCGTCACACTCAGCGTAGCTCGCTACATAACGACGTATTTTCTGAGGCGACCTTCGACGCTGAGCAAAGCCCTCGGTGCATGCAGTCCCGGTACTCGACGGTTTCGGGTGAAAAGAGCCACGCCGCTCCGCTCGCCGCGCGGTCCGGCTCACCCCGCCGGGCCGACCCTTCTGTCTCCGCCCGCTCCGGCCCCGGCGCCGGTCCGCGGACGCGAGCCACAAGACAAGGGCCGCTTGGGATTCTCCGTGTCAGGTTGCGGGGAGTAGCACCGTGTAGTCCAGGCCGCTCAGTGAGGCGGCTGTGTCCAGCGCATCGTCGAAGTGCTCCAAGTCGAAGGCGCGGGCGTTCACCTGGGTCAGATCGACCGTCCCGGCGCGTACGAGCTGCCAGACTTCCAGTGCGGTGGCGGAGTCGAACATGAACGAGCCGGTCACTGTGAGCTGTTGGCGCTGGATGCGCTGGTAGGGCAGGGCGAGCTCGTGGCGGACGCCCCCGACCAGGACCGCGGTGCCTCGCAGGCGCAGAGCGTCCAGGCAAGCCAGAGTGGGATCGGTGGTCGGGGTGTGGGCGACGACGTCCAGCAGCAGGTCGGCCCCCGCGTCCGTCTCCCCTCGGATGACCTCACCGTCCCGCGCGCGGTCGCCGGTCAGCACCACCGGCCTCACTCGTGAGTCCAGTCCTTCAAGCACGGCCAGGGACTCCCGCCTGCGTCCGGTGGCGATCACCTGGGTCGCGCCCCGTGCGAGAGCCGCCAATACAGCCGCTCCCCCGAGATTCCCGGTGGCACCGTTCACGATGACGCTCTGACCGCCGCGCAGGCCCCCGCGACGCAGGCCGCCGTCCGCGATGGCCAGCGATGCGAGAAAGGGCAGAAGTTCCGGTCGCGTCCACCGGTCCGCCCCGGGAAGGACCGTCACGCAGGAGGCGGGATAGCACGCCCGCTGGGCGAAGCTGCCGTGCCGCCACCGGTGTTGCATGCGCGCCGACCGTGCGCTGCCGGTGCCGGTCCACCCGATGAGGATCTCGTCCGCCGAACCGGCCATCTCCCCCGAGGAATACAGCGAGTTGCACAACACCACCTCGCCCACGCCGACGCCGAACACGTCGTCCGCCACAGCCCGTACCCGTCCGATGCACGTCGGTCCCGGCACGAGAGGGACCGGCAGGTCGTAACGCAGTTCACCGGTGAGCACCTGGCGGGTGTAGGACGGCACGCGCACAGCCACGACGTCGACCAGAACACCGCCCGGCTGCACCTCCCGGTCATCCACATCCTGAACTGCCCACCGTCCACCGACCTGTTCGAGCCATACCCCGCGCATGCCGTCAGCCTACGAACACCTGACTTCACATGCATTCGATAAAGCCCCGAGGCTCAGAGTGCCGAATTCGCCCGTCAGTTGAGAGTTCGGAGCGCTCCTCCCGGTTAAGGGACCCCCTGCGGCGTCGCTGCGCGATGAGCCCCCGATCCCTCGCTCCGAGCCAGCTCCACAGCTCCACCCCAAACCCGCTGCACCGACCTCAGCGCCCAACCCTCCGCATGCCGCGGACGCCGACACGAAAACCCACTGTGCTCGATGGCGATGTAGTCCCCAGCGTCCCCAACTCCCTTCCCTGGGGGTACGCAAGCGTGTTGAGGAACGAGGGCCGAACACGTATCGGGACACGCCGTACGGGATCGAGGTGCGGGACGACGGGACGCTCGTCGGCTTGGTGCGGCTACGGGACGCTGAGCCGGAGACGGGCTGTGCCGAGCTGGACATCTATCTGGGTGAGGCGGATCGCTGGGGCCGCGGGTACGCCACCGACGCGCTGCGCACCATGTGCCGGTACGGGTTCGACAGCATGCGGCTGCACAAGATCTCCCTGACGGTGGTCACGGAGAACCACGCTGCGCACCACATCTACCGGAAGGTCGGCTTCGTCGAGGAGGGTCGACTGCGGCAGGGGTTCCGCCGGGACGGCCACTGGTACGACCAGTACGCGATGGGGATGCTGAAGGGGGAGCTGCGCTGACCATCCCCAGGCCGTGCCACACGCGTGCCAGAACGGCCGGCGGACGTTGGGACGATCGGCGCGATGACAGAGGATGGCGAGCAAGTCGATGCCGGAGCCGGACAGCGTGCACATCGTCGACTACCGGCCTGAGTGGCCGGCGCGGGCCGCCGGCACGATCGGTGCTCTGCACAAGGCGGCGCCCGGGCTGTTCGTGGAGATCGAGCGCGTCGGCTCCACCGCGGTACCGGGGCTCGCGGCCAAGCCCGTCATCGACCTGATGGCCGCAGTTCACGACCTGGCGGATGCTCGCTCTCGGCAGGCGGCACTGGCGGCGGTGGACTTCCACCCGCACGACAACGGGATGACCGACCGACTGCTGTACGTACGCACCGAGAGACGCGTCCGCAGCCACATCCTGCACGTGGTGACGCTTGCGAGTTGGCCCACCCGGAACCAGCGGATCCTCCGGGACTACCTGCGTACTCATCCCGACGACGCAGCCCGGTACGCCCGGCTGAAGCAGGCGATCGCCGCCGCCGGCACGGCACCGGGCGAGTACACCCAGGCGAAGACCGCCCTCGTGCAGGAACTCACCGACCGTGCTCGCGCACAACTCGGCCTCCCGCCGGAACCCGTGTGGGAGAAGGGCTGACATACGGCGCCGCGGGATGCGCGCCGAGGCCGAAGCCGAAGACGGCGGCCACCGACAGGTCGGAGACGCTTCCGACTACCTGTGGTTCGACAAACGAACGGAAAGGCCCCTAGCCCCCCATCCAAGATCGAGGCTGGGCAGTGACTTCGCGTGTCACGCTCACATCAGGGGTTGAGTATGGTGCTCGGTCCGCCGATGTCCGCGAGGTGGGGTGACGCTGCCTGCCCCGGCGCAAGCGGGGAATCCTGGATTTGGTGCGCTGTCAAATCGCTTCTGCCAGCGAGGAGTTAACCCGTGATCGGAGAACGTGTTGCCTGAGGTCGACGACGAGAGAGTGCTGGCGGCCGATGCTGACAGCCGAAAGGTGGACGGACGGACCAAGGGCCAGCGGATACGCAACAGCGCACTGGCCGCAGTCGGCCTCGGCGTCGCCGTACCGGTGCTGGTTCTGCTGTCCCGGCACAGCATGCTCGTCATGCTGACCCTCGGCGGCATGCTCATTGGCGCTCTTGCCCCGGAGATCTGGCACCGCGCCAGCGGAGGAGTACGGCTGACCACGGTGAACGTCACCGCGCCTCCGGGCACGAACTGGTCGTTCGCCGTCACCCACGACGCCCGCGTGACCGCCCGCCGGATCTACAACCAGCTGGCCCGGCGCATCACGACGCGACCGCTTCTGGACGGCACCGGCACGGAGAAGGCGGCGATCAAGTCCCTGAAAGCCGCCTTCGACGCCCTCACGGCCCACCTGGACGAGCAGGCCACGGTCCCGCCGTCGGCGAAGACCGACGACGTCGAAGCGCTCGTCCTGGAGATCCTCAACACGCACCTGGGCCCGTTCCTGGCTGTCTGGCACCCGCTGGCGGACAAGCAAGAAGAGTCAGACTCGTGGCCCCTCGCAGGAGAGTTCCGGGCAGAGCTGCGCCGTCTGCAACAGGAACTACGGCCCTATATCGTCGCGCTCGGTGACGTCGGCCTGGTGCGCGACCCGGAGCGCGTCTACAGCCACCAGCCCCGCTTCCTGCCACCGCGCCTCACCGAAGACGGCCGCCTCGTCGTCACGCTCCCCGCCGACTTGCCCGGCCCGACCGCCACATCGGAGAACCAGAGCAATGAGGAGCAGTAAATACGCACTTCCATGTCACGGGGCATGCCGGTGATCTGGCGCAGGGATCAGGTTTACGTGCTCCCAAACCGGTGCCTCTACCAGGGACGGCCCGATCACCGTTCAGCTGCGTGTCACCTGCCACGGCGAGCACAGGAAGCCATGGACCCTCACACCGGAGATACGGCCGCCGCCTCAACCGCAGTTCGCTTGGATCTGACAACGGAACGTGCCACGTGTCAGCACGGCACAAGTCCTGACGACCGCGCATCACTTCTTCGACTTCTGATCACATTGCTGCCGGCCTTGGCTCGCCCATGGAGATTCCGCCGGCCTCACACTTGCGGTGCACCGAATCTGGCCCGCTCCATGAGGTCGATCACGTAGTGCACGATCTCCACCGGCTTGGTGGTTGCAGCGAAAATACGGTGGTCGACGCCGAGTTCGGGATTGAAGTTCACTGAGTGGATCAGGACGGGAAGGCCGATGACCATGCTCTCCAATTCGCGCAACATGCTGATGCCCGCCTGAGGATCTCCATGCCGATCTATGTCGCTGATGATGAGGTCGTAGGAGCCATGGCCGAGTGCCAGTTTTGCCTCATTGGTCGAGTGCACTGTGTCCACGCGCATTTCCATGGACCGGAAGAGCCTGATCAGGGCGCCGTTTTTCTCCGGGTGGTCGTCGACCCAGAGGATTTTCCCGCCGCTCAGTGTGTCGGCCGCATGCTCCAGCCTGCCGAGGACTCCACGCCTGGCAGCCGACGTCACAGTGATATCGCTCTCCTCGGCAACTTGGTCGATCAGTCGCCCTGCGATCTCGATCTCAACTCCGAGGGTCCGGAGCGCGGTAACCCGAGGAACCAGGCTTTGGACGATCGTCCCCCGCAACGACAGGTAGACGACGGTGGCGAAGGCTACCCATAAGAGGCTGGGCAACGTGTCAATCAACTTGACCCATATCCCTTCCGGCACTCGACCATGATCAGGCCTACGGAGTGAAGCTGTACAGCTTCGCCGGCAGAACAACGGACGTCGGGACGATCGCCGCGATGACAGAGGACGGCGATCATGTCGATGCCGGACAGCGTGCACATCGTCGACTACCGACCTGAGCGGGCTTGCGAGTTGGCCCACCCGGAACCAGCGGATCCTCCGGGACTACCTGCTTGCTCATCCCGACGACGCGGCCCGGTACGCGCGACTGAAGCGGGCGATCGCCGCCGCCGGCACGGCACCGGGCGAGTACACCCAGGCGAAGACCGCCCTGGTGCAGGAACTCACCGATCGTGCTCGCGCACAACTCGGTCTCCCGCTGGAACCCGTGTGGGAGAAGGGCCACATGTGGACGCGCAGCCATGGGAGTTGACCGCTGCCGGTTCGGTAGGGCGGCGCGGGGTGCGGCAACGGCCGTGACTGTCGCTCGCTGAGACCGGCCTCCGGCTACCTTGCGGAGACCCCGGGCCGTACGCGGCGACCAGCGCTCACGGTGCCGTGAAGAGGTTCGGGAAGCGGGGGGCGAGCCAGGGCTTGCGGCCCCATGTGAGGACGTGGCCCCTTGCCATGGCGGCCCAGGGGCCGCGGCGGCCGAGTGCCATGAGGAGGAAGTCGACCGGCTCGGTGAGGATGGTGCAGTCCGGGCGGCTCGGCGGGCGGGGGCTCGCGTCCATCGCGCCGTCGGTGAGGGTGACGCCGAAGCGGGCGCCGCCCCACAGACGGATGGTGTAGCGGGCGGTCATCCCGGTGGTGACGGCGGGGTTCGTGACACGGGGCATGGCCGCGATCAGGAACGGCAGTGTCAGCTCGACCCGGGCGCGGTTGATCATGTGCGGACGGCCCAGTGCGCGGGCCAGGTCGTAGCCGTGGCCGAGCATGTGCGTGAGCAGATACGGGCCCAGTTCGGGCCGGCCCATCGGCCCCAGCGGGGTGAACAACGGGGCGTCCTCGCCCGCGGGTTGTGCCACCGCGTCGAGGAACGCGTCGGCCTGTTCCACGATCATCCCGGCCAGCGGTACCGCTCCGCGCTCCTCGAATTCGGCGAGAGCGCGTTCGTTGGCCGCGGCCAGGCTCTGCGCCGTGCCGTCTCCGTGGACGGGCTTCTGCCCCGCCGCGATGTCGGCGATCAGCTTGTTCGCCTGTGCCAGGTGCGCTGCCGCCTCCCCGACGGTCCACTCGGACGCCGGCACCGGGATGCTGGTGTCGTCGGTGCCGCGCAGCAGTGCGGCGATCTCCTCGGCCGTATCGCGTATGGCATCGCCGAGCCCCTCGGGCAGAGCGCCCCGTGCCTCCTGACCCGCCACTGAATCCATGCCGCTCGCTCCTCGGCTGCGTATCCGCAGCACATCGTGCGGTCTGCCTGCGGACCGCCTCTTGATCGCTCGTGTACGGAACCAGGCGGCGTCTGCTGGGACAAGGGGTTGAGCACCGTGGATCGGGCGGTCGTGTCGGACGAGGCGTGTCCGACGGGTCGTACGGGCCGCCGTCCGCACGCGGTGCCGGTTCCGGTGCCGGTGCCGGAAGGCCACGCATCACGCGTCAGGTCATGTGCCGGTAGCGCCATACCGAGAGCGGGACGAATACGGCGAGGATGCCCGCGATCCATGCGGCCGCGCCGCCGAGGGTGGGAGGCACGCCGGGGACGAGCGCCAGCGAGCGCGCCGCGTCGGCGGTCAGGGTCACCGGGCTCACGTTCGCGAACGCTTCCAGCCAGTTCGGCATGCTCGACACCGGGACGAACACCGAGCTGGCGAACACGAGCGGGAAGAGGATCACGAAGCCGGCCGACTGGGCCGCCTCGGCGCTCCGTACCATCAGCGCGACGAAGGCGAAGATCCAGCTCAGCGCGAGGCCGAAGGCGCTGACGAGAACGATGGAGCCGAGGGCCGGTACGACACCGGCCTGGAAGCGGAAGCCGATGATGTAGCCGACGAGGATCATCAGCCCGACGATCAGGACGTTGCGGAGCAGGTCGGCGGAGGTACGCCCGACGAGCACCGCGGACCGGGCGATCGGCATGGTGCGGAACCGGTCGATCACGCCGAGCTTCAGGTCGTCGGACAGGCCGAGTGCCGTCATGCTCGCCCGGAATGTCACCGACTGAACGAGGATTCCGGGCAGCAGGTAGTCGATGTACGTGACGCCGCGGGGCAGCGACGGGCTGATCGCGCCGCCGAACACGAACGCGAACAGCAGCACGAAGCTGATCGGCTGGATCGTCGAGAAGACCAGCAGATCCGGCTGGCGGATGAAGTGGCGCAGGTTGCGCGTACTGACCACCCGTGCGTCGGCGACGGCGGCACGGACCTTCGCCGGCGTGAGCCGCCTCCACCGGGGTGGCCGCGTCTCGGCCGTGGCCCGGGCCGCCCGGGTGCCGGCGGCCGGGGCCTCGATGCCCGGTCCCTCGTGCGTAGTGGTTTCCGCGGCGGCTTCCGACGCGGCTTCGGGAGCGGCTTCCGACGCGGCTTCGTCCTCGCTCGGCGGCGCGCCCGTCAGCTGGAGAAAGGCGTCTTCGAGGGTCGGGCGGCGGAGGCTGAGGTCGCTCACCGCGACCTCAGCCCTGCGCAGGGCCGAAGCCGCCCTCTCGATCATCTCGAGGCCGTCATGGGGCGCGGGAAGTGTCAGCCGGCCGGGCTGATCTCCCGGTTCGGGCTCGCCGCAGCCGATGCCGACCAGCGCGGACCGTGCTCTGTCGCGTTCCCCGACGGCGACGAGTTCGACCTCCAGGAGCTTGCCGCCGATCCGGTCCTTGAGCTCGTCCCCGGTGCCCTGTGCGATCACGCGCCCGTTGTCGATCACGGCGATCCGGTCGGCGAGCTGGTCCGCCTCCTCCAGGTACTGGGTGGTGAGCAGGAGCGTCGTCCCCTCGCCCGCCAGCTCGCGCACGACCGACCAGATCTCGTTGCGGCTGCGCGGGTCGAGTCCGGTCGTCGGCTCGTCGAGGAACAGCACGCGCGGGCGGGTCAGCAGGCTCGACGCGAGGTCGAGACGTCGCCGCATGCCGCCCGAGTATGTGCCGACCAGGCGGTCGCCGGAGTCGGCCAGGTCGAAGCGCTCCAGCAGCTCGCCCGCCCGGCGGCGGGCGGCCACGGCCGGGAGGTCGAAGAGACGCCCGAACATCTGGAGGTTCTCCCGGCCGGTGAGCATCTCGTCGACGGCCGCGAACTGGCCGGTCAGCCCGAGGAGTTCGCGTACGCCTGCGGGATCGCCGACGACGTCGCGGCCGAAGATCCTCACGCTTCCGGCGTCCGGAGCGAGCAGGGTGGCGAGCACCCGTACCAGGGTCGTCTTGCCGGCGCCGTTCGGCCCGAGCAGTCCGAAGACGCCGGCCTCCTCGACGTTCAGATCGACGCCGGCGAGCGCCGTGGTCGTTCGGAAGCGCTTGACGAGGCCCTCGACATGGATGGCGGAACCAGGCATCGCTCACTCTCCGAAAGGCGCGCTCTATGAGACCGATTGCGTCGTCCGCACGCGCTCAAGTGCTTCGTCGGGAGACTTACGCGCCTGTCGGCGGATCCCATCGAGCGCTTGGTTCAGCTTGCCCTTTCGTTTCCGGGGTGGCCGGTTACGCGGCGGCGTGCCGCGGTGAGCGGGGAGGCGTGCCCCGGTGAGCGGGGAGGCGCTGCGGCCGGTGAGCATGACGAGCCGGCAGCGGCCGTACGTGCGATGGGCGCGGGCGGGTGCGGGCGGGTGCGGGCGGGGACGCCGCGCTACCGGACCGCGCTACCGGGCCGCGCTATCGGGGGTTGTCCCGCAGCCAGGTCAGCACCTGCCCGGCGTGTTCGTCCGGCGGGAAGACCGGATAGAAGGCGTGCTCGATCCGGGCGTCGCGGATGATCAGCGTCAGCCGCGTGTAGAGCGTCGTTCCCTCCACCTCGAAGGTGGGCAGGTCCAACTCCTGGGCCAGGCTCCGTTCCGGGTCGGAGAGCATCCGGAACGGCAGGCGGAGCCGGTCGACGACCTCGCGCTGGTAGCCGGTGTCCTGGCTGGAGAGGCCGAACACCCGCGCCGCTCCGGCGGAGAGCAGCTCCTGGTGGTGGTCGCGGAAGCCGCACGCCTCGGGTGTGCAGCCGCGCGCTCCGGGGATCGCGTCCCACCCCCGGGGCAGGTCGGTGCCCGGGCGGCCGGTGAGCGGATAGACGTAGAGCACGGTCCGGCCGGTGCCCAGCGCGTCCAGGCGGACCGTCTTCCCGTCGGTGGTCTCCAGTGCCAGCGGCGGCACGGCCGTTCCCGGCAGGTGATCGGCGGCGCCGTCGTCCTCGGGTACGGGCAGGTCGGGCGGCAGGCTCATGTAGTCGCTCATCGCGTCCTCTGCTTCGTCGGCCGGTGGGATGCGGCTGCCCGCGACGGGCGGCCTGATGCCGGTGTGCGATCAGAGCCGTCCTGCCGCCGGTGAGCCGGGCCGGTGAGCCCGGGGCACCCGGTTCACCGGGCCGGTTCGCCCGGCCGGTTCGCCCGGCCAGTTGGCCCGGCGGCCGGTCCGCGGACCGCATCGGCTCGCCCCGAAGAAGCTAAGCCCTGCCCCCGAGGGCGACAATCCGAAGTCGCCGTCCGGTGTTCCGCCGGTCCCCGCCGAACCGCACCCCGGCCTCACGGCTGAGTGAGGCCGAGGTGCGGGCACCGGAATCGAGCGATGGCGGAATCAGGTCTTCCGGCCTTCGGCGCCGACCCCCGCCTCCGCCTTCCCCTCGGCCGGGGAGGCAGATGCCGTGGCGGGATCCGGGCGTCCGGCGGGGTCCGCGCGCCCGGCGGGATCCGCCCGTCCGGCCACCGCCGCGGACAGCGCAGAGGACTCCCCGCCCTGGAGACGCAGATCCCTTCGGAACCGCCGCAGCAGGAGCACCGCGGTCGCGGCGAAGCCGGCGCACAGACCGGCCCACACGCCGGCCGCGTCCATCTCCAGCACGTAGGCGCACAGCAGCATCGCCGGGGTGCCCACCGCCCAGTAGCCGATGAGCGTGTAGTGGAACCCGCTCTTGGTGTTGCCTAGTCCCCGCAGCAGCCCGACGCCGATGTTCTGCGCTCCCTTGAAGAACTGGTGGGCGATCGCGAAGAACAGCAGCGTATGGGCGACGGACAGCGCGCTCTGGCTCGTGCCGTCGTCCAGGAACAGGCCCAGCACCGGGTCCGGCGCGGCCACGTAGACCAGTCCCACCGCGACCATCAGCACGGCGCTGAGCGTCAGGGCCCGGTGGCCGGTACGGGCGGGCTCGCCGGTGTCCTTCTGTCCGACGGCCCGGCTCACCCAGATCGAAGACCCCTGCGACAGGCCGATGTTGGACTGGTACACGATGTACGCGCACTGGTTGACCACGTTGTGCGCCGCCAGCGCCCCCGGTCCGAAGCCGCCCATCAGCAGCGTCGCGACGGAGGTGATGCCGGCCTCGGAACCGTAGGTCAGCGAGATCGGCAGCCCCAGCCGCAGCAGGGTGCGGGCGATCGACAGATCGGCCTTCCAGCCCCGTACGGACAGCAGGGGCGCCAGGTGGGAATCGCGCCGCACGATCATCAGGAACCCCAGGAACGTGAGGACCTGGACCGAAGTGGTGGCCAGTCCGACGCCGGTGAGCCCCAGCCGGGGGAAGCCCGCCCAGCCGTAGATGAACGCCCCGTTGAGGCCGGCGTTGACGGCGACGGAGGCGATGGTGATGCCCAGCAGCGAACCGGGCCGCCGCATGCCCACCGCGAACTGCCGCAGCACGTTGAGCCACAGCATCGGGATCAGTCCCGGTGCCAGAACGATCATCATCGGGCGGGCCAGGGCCAGTACCCCGGCGTCCTCGCCGAAGAGGGTCAGGGCGTAGCTGAGGACCACCAGGGCGAGGGCGCCCAGCACGCCGACGGCCGTGGCCACCAGGAAGGACGCCTGTAGGGACTCCCGTACCTCGCCGCGGGCGACGTCGTCGATCTCCCGTTCCCCCGGATCGTCCGCCGCTTTCCCGCCGCCCCGGCCGTCGCCGCCCGGGTCGTCGCCGCCCGGGCCTCGCGCCCGTGCGTGACTGCGCCCGGCGGCGGCGGCCACCAGATTGCCCACCGGGGTGACGGCGCCGACGCACATCGTCCGGAGCTGGTTGTACATGGTGATCGCGAGGCCGCCGGCGGCGACGGCCTTGACGCTCATCAGGCCCATCATGGCGAGGTCGGTGGTGGTCAGTGCCACCTGGGCCAGCTGGATGCCCGCGATGGGTGCGGAGACGGCCACCAGGGGCCGGTACTCGCGCACCGTGCGCTGGAAACTCATGCGCGTGATCCTGCCTTCACGGTCTCGCGTATCTCTTCTCCGGGCTCGCGCATCTCTTTGCCCGGCTCGCGCATCTCTTTGCCCGGAAAGGTCGGCACGGGCCCGGCGTAGCCGTCGTAGAGCCGGTTCAACTCCTCGTCGACCGCCGGGTCCAACAGGCCCCGCTCACTCATCCATTCGTCGTCGAAGACGGTGTCGAGGTACTTCTCGCCCGCGTCGCAGATCAGCGTCACCGCGGTGCTGCCTGCGGGCATCGCGGCGAGGCGCTTGAGCGCCGTGAGCACCGCCGCTCCGGCCGAGCCGCCGATCAGCAGGCCGGTGCGCCGGGCGATCATGCGGGCGGTGGCGAAGGCCTCCTTGTCGCCGACCTTCACGCCGTCGTCGATCGCGGAGTAGTCGACGTTGCTGCCGACGGGGAAGCCCTGCGGGCTGCCGCTTCCGCTCTGCCAGTACTTGCTCCCTGGGCCGCCGAAGATGATCGAGCCGTGCGGCTCCACGCCGATCGTCGTGACGTCGGAGCCGAGCCTGCGCAGCTCCTTGGCGGTGCCGCACAGTGAACCTCCGGTGCCGACGGCTCCGATGAGGTAGTCCACGTCGCCGTGGAGATCGGATAGGAGTTCGTGGGCCAGTCCGCGGTAACCCTCGGTGTTTCCGGGGTTGTTGTGCTGGTCCGGCCAGTGGGCGTTCTCCTCGGCGTCGGCCAGTTCGCCGGCGCGCTCCCGCCGGGCCATGGTCTGCGGTCCGCCGGTACCCTCCTCGCCGATGTAGACGAGGTCGGTGCCGAGGGCCGCCAGGTTGCGCATCTTGTCCTTGGCGGCGTGGTGATCGACGACCGCGGTGAACCGGTAGCCGCGCTCGATCGCCATGAGCGCCAGGCCGAGTCCGGTGTTCCCGGAGGTGGGTTCGATGATGTGGCCGCCGGGCCGCAGCCGGCCGGACAGCTCCGCGTCGCGGACCATCTGCGCGGCCATGCGCACCTTCGCGGAGCCGGTGGGGTTGAACTGTTCCAGCTTGAGCAGGAGCCGACTGCCGTTGCCTGAGCAGCACAGTTCGAACAAGGGGGTACGGCCCACCAGTTCGGATACGCCGTACACGATGTTCTCGGATCGGTTGTGCATCGGCTGCCTTCCTCGCGATGCGGGTGGTGCTTCGGGGGGCTTGGGTGAGCGGTTCAGCGGTCGAGCTGCCACCGGAAGCGCTCCTTCTCACGGGAGAGGACGACCCTGGAGGGAAGCGGAAGCTGGTGGAACTCCGTCTCGTTCTTGTCCATCTGGTATCCGGCCGTGTTGGGGTAGACGAGCAGGTCGCCGTACTCGGGGGGCCGCGGGAGCCGCACCTTGCGCCACGTGAGCATGTCGTATTCCATGCAGCTCGCGCCGCCGACGCAGGCGAGCACGGGTCCGCCGCTCCCGTCCCCGTTCCCGAGCCCGTTCCCGTCCCCGTTCCCGGCCCCGTGGCCGTCGGCGGTCGAGGGCCACAGCACGGGGTCGGGAAGGTACTCGCTGCCCTTCCACTGCTCGGAGACGCTCATGCTCAGCCCGTTGACGGTGACGAACCCGTGGTCCGGGCGCGGCTTGTAGCCCTGCACCGGGAAGCAGGAGAAGCCGGCGCCGTCCAGCAGCGCCCTTCCCGGTTCGAGCAGCAGCCGGGTGCCGGTGGCCGCGAACTTCGCGCCCACCGTGGCGTGTTCGCCGCCGGCCGGGCTGTCGAGTACGGCCGTCAGCATCGAGGCACCCACCGGGGACTGGTGGTACGGGTAGAAGTGGGTGAACGTCTTGCCGTTGTGGAACCAGGAGTCGGTGTAGTTCTCGTTGAACTCCCGCCAGGCGTACGGGTCGACGTAGCTGACCGCGAATCCGCCGCCGATCGAGACCGAGTCGGCCGGCAGGCCGCGCTCCCGCGCCGCGAGGCAGCGGTCGACCAGGTCGGCGGCGAGCCGCGCCCGCGGTTCGACGGCGTATCCGCCCAGATGGAACGAGAAGCCCTCGCAGACCAGCCGTTCACGTTCCGCGGCACACACGTCGAGGGCCTCTTCCAGCTCGGCGGGGGCCAGGCCGAACCGGCTGTGCGCGTCGGCCTCGGGCAGTACCCGCAGCAGCAGGCGGACCCTTCCGGTCCCGGCTGCGATACCGCGCAGCCGCTCCAGTTCGTCGAGGGCGTCGACCGCGACGAGAGCGCCGTGGCGGGCGGCGAGCCGGAGCAGCTCGTTGCTCTTCGCGGCTCCCGTCACCACGATCTCCTCGCCCGGCACCCCGTACCGGAGTGAGTCGGCCAGTTCGGGAACGCTCGCGACGTCGGTCCCGGAGCCGGTCTCGGAACAGACGGGCAGCCAGCAGGCGGACTTGTTGGCCTTCTTGCCGAAGTAGACCTGCCCCTCGACACCGGCGCCGCGCAACGACTCCTTGAACGCCCGCGCGTTGTCGGCGAAGCGCTGCGGATACAGCACGTGGAACGGGCCGTTCACCGCATACGCGATGTCCCCGAGCAGCCACGGATCCGCCCGCGCCTCCTCCGCCCACGCCGGTTCGACGGCGGGGAGGGACACGGTCCTGGGGGCGGCGGCGACATCGGTCAGCTCCACAGCGCCACCTGCTTCCCGCGGCCGTCCGCGATCGCCTTGTGCGCCAGCGCGTGCGCCACCGGAATGTCGGTGATGACCATGCCGCTGCTGAACGCGAAGACCCGGTCGCTCTCGTCACGGCGTGCGAGGGCGCGCCCGGCGACGACGTCGGGGAACTCGGCGTCGATACGGGCCGAGCCGTCCTCGGCCGCGAACCGCGAGCCGGTGATGCCCAGTTGGCCCTCGTTGGTGGCCAGCGCGTAGTCCGCCTGGCTCAGGGCCGCGGAGTCGACTCCCTTGCTGGAGACCGAGATCAGCAGTCCCCCCGGCTTCATCCAGCCGGTCTGCACCTTGGGGTGTGCGGCGCGGCCGGAGGCGGCGATGGCGATATCCGCCTCGGCCACGGCCTTCGGCACGTCCTCGACCAGCTCCAGCTCCCGGTCGGGGAAGTAGTGGCGGAGCCGTTCGAAGGTGGCGGGGATGCCGACCTCGTGGGTGCCGAACAGCATCAGCCGCTCCAGGTTCGGCAGCACGGTCAGCAGGTAGGGCAGGGTGTTGAGCGCCTGCGCACCGGTGCCGATCATCAGCGCGGACCGGGCGTCGGACTTGGCGCACTCCTCCGCGATGAGGGCTGTGGTCGCCGGGGTACGAGAGGCGCCCACGCGGTGGCAGTCCATCAGCGCGAACGGCATCCCCGTGGTGTCGTCGTAGAGGCTGATGGCCGTGTAGTACTTCTCGGGGTTGTCGTTGCCCTGGCGGTAGGAGGTCTTGAAGCCGACCTGCTCGACGTTGCCGTCGTATCCGAGCATCGAGTACGACACCGCGTCCCGGTCGGCGTCGGGCAGCGGCATCATCAGTTTGGTCGGGCAGCGTGACGCACCCCGGGCGTAGGCCAGATACGCCTGGCGTACCGCGGAGATGACTTCCTGCGGGCTGATCTCCAGGTCGGCGAGGTCGCTTCGGGTGAAGAGATGCAGTTCCGGTTCGGGCATGCTGGGCCAACCTCTCGGTCGGATCGTCTGTTTGCTCAAGTTCGCGTCGTCTGGGCCGACTTCGCGGCGCGCTCGTGCGAGCGGACGGCGTCGGACGTCGTGATGGCGGCCCGGCCGTTACATCGAACGGCGCGTCGGGTACGGGCAGTGGGCGCGACTTCGGGCCCACCCCGAGCCCGGGACCGCCGGAAGCCGATGCGACGCACCGGACGGGAAGATCCTGCGGCGGCGGCAACTCCCGCCGTATGCAGGCCGTTTCCCGACGGCATGACGCCCACGCTAGGGAACCGAACCAAGTTAGGCAAGCCTTACCTAATAGCGGTGGAATAGATCACTCCGGTTTCCGCCTCCGCCGTCCCGGGTATCGCGTCCGGCCATCAACGGCCTTGTCTCCCAAGGGTGTTGAGCCGCACACACCTGGCCGCCCGCCCGGCGGGACAGGTTTGCCGATCCGATCCAAGTTAGGTAAGGCTGGCCTTGCTTCCTCGGAAAGGTTCTCTTCGTGACCATCAGCCGACGCAATCTGTTGCTGGCCGGTGCCGCGACGGGCGGTGCGCTGCTCTCGTCCGGGTGCGAGTCATCCACGTCGTCGAAGCCCGCCGGTCCGCCCCGCCGGGGTGGCACACTGCGGGTCGGAGCGATCGGCCGGGCCTCCGCGATCGTCCGCGATCCGCACGGAGTGCAGGCCAACGACAGCGACTACCTCATCCTCAGCCTCCTCTACGACACGCTCACGATCCCGGCCAAGTCCCCTTTGACGGCGCCCCGGTTGGCCACTCGCTGGTCCCACGACGGCAGCCTGCGCCGATGGCGCTTCGAGCTGGACCGGCATGCGCGCTTCCACGACGGCAGCCCCGTCACGTCCGAGGACGTGGTGTGGTCGCTGCGCCGGCTGCGCGAATCGGAGTCCGGTGCGTCCCGGCTGCCGGGCATCGAGGCGAAGGACATCACCGCCGACGGGCCGCACACGGTGGTGGTCGACTCCGGCTACCCCGACAGCCAGGTGCCGCTGCTGATGCGCCTGACGACGTTCGTCATGAAGAAGGGCACGAAGAAGCCCGAAGACGCCCCGGGCACCGGCCCGTTCAAGCTGGACTGGTTCCACGACGGCAATGCGCGGCTGGTGCGCAACGAGCACTGGTACGGCGGCAAGGTCTGGCTCGACGCCGTCGAGGTCACGATGTTCGAGTCGCCGGCCTCCATGGTCAACGCCGCGCTCAGCGGCCAGCTGGACCTCGCGTCGAACGTCGGCACGGTCGCCGCCCGCAGCGGGCAGGGCCGGTCCGGGTTCAAGATCGTACGGCGGCCCGACGACATGGCACTCCCGCTCGTGATGCGCACCTCCGACGGGCCGTTCGCCGACAGCCGGGTCCGCGAAGCCCTGCGCCTCGCCGTCGACCGCAAGGAGATGGTCTCCCACGCCCTCGGCGGTTACGGCACGGTCGCCAACGACGTGCTCGGCACCGGAGACCCGGAGTACGACCACCACATACCGCAGCGCACCAGGAACCTGGCGAAGGCCCGATCGCTGCTGAAGCAGGCCGACTTCGACCTGTCGAAGTCCCACAAGCTGCTCACCAGCGAGGACGTGCCCGGGCTCGCCGAGTCGGCGACGCTGCTCGCCCGGCAGATCAAGGAGGCCGGGGTCGAGCTGGACGTCGTCAAGCAGGACTCCGGCACCTTCCTCGGCGAGAGCCGCGGCAAGGCCCCGCTGTACACCTCCTATTGGGGCACCAACGACTCGGTGATCTTCTGCGCCGGGAAGCTTCTCGTCTCCGACTCGACGATGAACGAGGCCAATTGGCAGGACGAGAAGTTCGACGACGCGTACCGCAAGGCCGTCGGCACCGCCGGCAGCGGCCGGCACGAGGACCACGTCCGCGAGGTCCAGCGGATGCAGCACGACAGCTCCGGCTACCTGCTGTGGGGCATGGCCGACGGCGTGGACCTCGCCAAGGACAAGGTCAACGGCCTTCCGAGGCTGCCCGGTTACGGTCGCGTACAGCTTGAGAACACATGGCTGAGCTCGTCCTGAGGGGGTCCCTGAGCGGGTTCCTGGGCGGGTTCCTGAAACGCAGCCGGACCGTCGCGATCGCGGGCATGCTGCTGCGCCGCGTCGCCCTGCTCGTGGTCCTCCTCGCGCTGAGCTTCCTGGCCGTGGACGCCATGCCCGGCGACGCGGCCCGCAGCACCCTGGACCCCGGTGCCTCCGACGCCGAAGTGGCCGCCCGCCGGGGCCGGTTGGAGCTCGGTGAGCCGGTGGCCGTCCGGTTCTGGCACTGGCTGACCGGACTCGTGCACGGTGACCTGGGCGTCACCGCGCGCGGCCGGCCGGCAGGCGAGGTGATCGGGCATGCGTTCCCCGACACCCTGCTCCTGGGCCTCCTCGCCCTGGTGCTGACCCTGATCGTCGCGCTCGCCCTCGGCTGTGCGAGCGTCCTGCGGCCCGGTGGCACGCTGGACCGGGCGGTGTCCTCCGCGTCGACCGTGCTGCTGGCGCTGCCTCAATTCGTCGTCGCCACCGCGCTGATCGTGGTCTTCGCCCTGTGGCTGCCCGTGCTGCCGGCCGTCTCGACCACCGCGGGGCACGGACTGTCCGCGTCACCGCAGACGCTCGTACTGCCCGTTCTCGCGCTGACGCTCCCCCAGATCGGCTGGAACACCCGCATCGTGCGGGCGGCGCTGACCGACCAGCTGGACGCGCCCCACGTCGACGCCGCCCTCCTCGACGGACTGCCCCGGCGGCGGGTGCTGCTCCACTACGTGCTGCCGGGCGCCCTGCCCACCGTCGCCGGCGGCGCGGCCACCTCGGTCGGCACGCTGCTGGGAGGCGCGATCGCCATCGAGGTCATCTTCAACATCCCGGGAATGGGCTCCGTGCTGACCGAAGCCGTGCACGACCGCGACGCCACGCTCGTCGCCGGAGTGGTCGCCCCGACCGCCCTGACCATCACCGTGGTGCTCGTACTCGCGGACCTGCTCAGGGCCTTCGCCGTCGGGAGGAACCGATGAACGCCCTACGGCCCGAGGCCGCCGGGAAGGCCTCTTCGCGGCGCTCCGCGGAGGGCCGGTCCGCGGAGGGCGGCCCCGCGGGGCGCCGGTCGCGGTCCCGGTCCCGGTCCTGGTCCCGGCTGCGCGTCCTCGTCTGGCTGCTGCCCGCCCTGCTGCTTGCGGCCCTCGCGCTGTCCGGCCCGCTGCTGTCACAGCACGCCGCCACCGACCCGGTCGCAGCGCCCTATTCGCCGCCCGCGCCCGGTCTTCCGCTGGGCGGCGACCAGCTCGGGCGGGACGTGCTCAGCAGACTCCTCGTGGGGGGACGCGGTCTGCTGCTGTCGTCGGCCGTCGTGGCCGTGGCGGTCACCGGGGTCGCGGCCGTGCTCGGGGCCCTCTGCGCCCTGCACCCGAGGGCCGGCGCCGTCGTCGAACGCTGCGCGGACATGCTGATCCTGCTGCCGGCCGTGCTCGGCATCATGGTCGTGGGAGTCTGCGCCCCGGGGTCGGGCCGCAACGCCGTCGTGGCGGCCGCCGTCGTGCTGGGTACGCCCTTCGCCTTCCGCGTGGCCGCCGCTGCCGCCGAGCCCGTGGCCCGCTCCGGCTTCGTGGAGGCGGCGCGTTCAGCCGGGGAGCGGTCGTACGTCGTGGCGTTCCGGGACATCCTGCCCAATCTGCGAAGCACCCTGCTGTCGCTGCTGGGGCTGCGGTTCGTGGAGGCCGTGGGCGTCGTCGCGACGGCGAACTTCCTGGAGGTCGGCGCACAACCGCCCACGGCGGACTGGGCGTTGATGATCCGGGAGAACTCGGCCGGAGTGCTGCTCAACCCATGGGCGGTCCTCGTGCCGGCTCTCGCCATCGCGCTGCTGGCGGTCAGCGTGAACCTGGCTCTCGACGCCCTCGCGCAGAGAGGCAGGAGCCGGACGGTGACGCGGCTGTGACCCAACCGCACGAGACGGAGGCGGACATGGAGCATCCACGAGGCGAGCCCGGCCCCGGTACGGGACCGGACGAGGCGCCGCTTCCCGGTTCCGCGCATCCCGGTTCCCCGTATGCCGGTTCCGCGCATGCTGAATCCCCGCATGCCGGTTCCGCGCAGCGTGGGGAGCGGGCTCCCGCCGTGGCCGTCCGCGGCTTCTCGGTCGCCACCGGGGACGGCTGCCGGCTCGCCGCGTGCGACGGCCTCACCGCCGAACCGGGCTCCATCACCGGCCTCATCGGCCCCTCCGGCTCGGGGAAGACCACGCTGCTGCGCGCCATGGTTGGCGCGCTGCCCGGCGAAGGCTGCACGGTCCGCGGAGATCTGACCGTCCTCGGGCAGCGGCCGCTGCGACTCGCCCCCGGGGAGCTGCGGCGTTTCCGGCGCCACCGTGTCGCCTTCGTCGGTCAGGATCCCGCCTCCCGCCTCAACCCCCGTACCGCCATCGGCCGGTTGCTGACCGAGACGGCCGCCGCGGACTCGCCCTCGGACGTACGGGAGGCCGTACGGGAAGCCCTGGCCCAGGTCGGTCTGCCCGCCGACGGCGAACTGCTGCGCCGCAGGCCCGGAGAGCTGTCCGGTGGACAGCAGCGCAGGGTGGCGATCGCCCGTGCGCTGACCGGGCGTCCCGAGCTGCTGCTGCTGGACGAGCCGACGGCGGGCCTCGACCCGGCTCTGCGGGACCGGCTCGCCGAGCTGCTGCACACGCTGGCCGACGACCACGGCACCGCCGTCGTCTTCTCCTCCCACGATCCCGAACTGGCCGGAGGGCACGCGGACCGAGTCGTCCGCATGGCACCGTCCATGCCCGCGGACGCACGGGCCGACGCTCCGGCAGAGGAGGCGGAGAAGGCAGCCGAGGCCGGGGAGGCGGAGAAGGCGGAGGAGATAAAGAAGGCGGAGGAGACCGAGCCCGTCAGGCCGGACGGCGCCACCCCTGCGGTCATACGGTCCCCCGCTGCTGCCGGCGCCGAACGGGAGGCCGAACTGCCCGCGAGCGAAAGGGAGTTCCTGCGCGTCGAGGTGCAGGCCGCGAGGATGGGCACCCGGCACACCGTGTCCGTGCTGCGGAACGTCAGCCTGGGGCTCGCCAGGGGCTCCGCGCTCGCGGTGGCCGGTGAGTCGGGGGCCGGGAAGACCACGCTCGGCCGGGTGATCACCGGCCTTCACCGGTACGCCGAAGGCGAGATCCGGCTCGGGGACCGGCAACTGCCGTTGCGGGCCCGGCGGAACCGGAGACTGCTGGGCCAAGTCCAGCTCGTACCGCAGGATCCGCTCGGCACCCTCAACCCCGCCCGCACCGTGGCCGCCACGCTCGCCCGCCCGCTGCGGACGCTGCGGCGGCTGCCCCGGGCCGAACTCACCGACGAGATCGCTGCGTTGCTCGCATCCGTACGGCTTCCCGCCGAATTCGCCGGCAGGTACCCGCACGAGCTCTCCGGGGGGCAGCGGCAGCGGGTCGCCATCGCGCGCGCACTGGCCGCCGGCCCGAAAGTGCTGGTCTGCGACGAGATCACCTCGTCGCTCGACCCGCGGACCGCGGCCGAGGTGATGGACCTGCTCGACGAGACGCGCCGTACGCACGGCCTCAGCCTCGTGGTCATCAGCCACCAACTCCCTTTGGCGGCCCGCTACTGCGAGAGGACACTGGTGCTGCACGAGGGCGCGGTCGTCGAGCACGGGAGTACGGAGGACGTGCTGCGCAGTCCGTCCCACCCGGCCGCATCCGCCCTGGTGCTTCCGGCGCCCGCCGCGCAGCCCACCGCCTGACCCACCGCCGGGCCCACCCCCATGTCCGGGTCCCTGGCTCCCGGGCAAGCGCGGTCCAGGTCTACGGAGTTCGCTCATTCACGACTGGTGCGGCCGGCATCAGGACGGGGGCATCAGGACGGGCGGCGTCAGGACGGGCGGCGGCCGATCGAATCGAGCAGCCGGTGTTCCTCCGCCGTGAGCCGGAGTGCGCCCGCCGCCACGTTGTCGACCAGGTGGTCCGGGTCGCCCGTGCCCGGGATGGCCAGCACGTGGGCGCCTTGCCCCAGGATCCACGCCAGGCGGACCTGCGCGGGTGAGACGCCGTGCGCGCGGGCCACGGCGTGGACCTGGTCGTGCTCGGCCCGGACGGCTCCGGCCTCACGTCCCTCGCCGGCGATGGAGAAGAAGGGCACGAACGCGATGCCGCGCTCGGCGCACGCCCGGAGCATCTCGTCCCCTTCGCGCGCGTCGATGCCGTAGCGGTTCTGGACGCAGACCACCGGGGCGATCTCCAAGACCTGGGCCAGGTGTTCGGGACGGGCGGCGGAGATGCCCAGGTGGCGGACCAGTCCGGCGTCGCGCAGCTCCGCGAGGGCCCCGAAGTGCTCGCTTACTGAGTCCTGGCCCATGAGGCGCAGGTTGACCAAGTCGAGGTGGTCGCGGCCGAGTTGGCGCAGGTTCTCCTCGACCTGGCCGCGCAGTTGGCCGGGCCGCGCCGGGCTGTCCCACTCGCCGTCGGCGTCCCTGGCAGGGCCGACCTTGGTGGCGATGACGAGGTCGTCTCCGTACGGCGCCAGGGCCGAGTTGATCAGTTCGTTGGCGGACCGGAGCCGGGAGAAGTAGAAGGCGGCGGTGTCGATGTGGTTGACGCCGAGTTCGACCGCGCGGCGGAGCGTGCCGATCGCCCGGCCGCGGTCGCTTCGGGTGCCCTGGTGGAAGGCGGCGCTGCCGGTCAGGCGCATGGCGCCGAAACCGATCCGGTTGACCGTTAGGTCACCGAGCGTCCATGTGCCGGCGGCTGCGGCGGAGACCGGTTGCGACGTCATCTGTTCCATCAGCTCCATCCGGCAGCTCCATCCGGTCGGCCGTCGGTCGCCGCCGACGGTTCGCGGCGCGGCCGTCCTGGAGTATGCGCGGGCGAACGGCGCGGCGGGAAGGCGCGGGGCGCCGGGGCAATGTCACAGCGGAACCGGGAATCGTGAACGAGCACACCGAGTTGATAGTGACAGTCCGTGAGCTACTTGAACTCCG
This sequence comes from Streptomyces sp. HNM0575, assembly GCF_012726265.1. Classification (GTDB taxonomy): domain Bacteria; phylum Actinomycetota; class Actinomycetes; order Streptomycetales; family Streptomycetaceae; genus Streptomyces. Next base: position 240,597 of record NZ_JAASAG010000010.1, read on the forward strand.
CCCGTACCGCGTCGAGTTGCCCGCGCTCGGGGGGGGCGTCGGCGGTCAGCGCACGGCGGCCACGAGCGCGTCGCTGTGGGAGCACCAGACCTGCCGTGCCTCGGCGAAGCCCGCCCGCAGGAGCGTCCGGATGTGCCAGTCGGTGCTGGTGGGCCGGTCGTCGGGCGGCTTGACGCCGGACGGGTTCCGGGGGTCTCCGAGGAGGGAGAAGCGGCGGCGTGCCGGTTCGGCCAGAGCCGGGTCGTCGGCGACGGCGCTCCACCACGCGACCCAGTCCTGTGCGCCCGCGGCGAGTTCCGCCTCCTTGCGTGCTTCGGTGTGGGCACGGGCCGCCGCGTTGATGCGCGGTGCGGACTCGTCCGTCATGTGGTCGGCGTTGAGGAAGACGCCGTCCTCCCTGACGACGTCGCCCAGCCGTCCGTAGAGGTCGGTGAGCGGTCCGGCCGCCAGCCAGTGCAGGGCGGTGGCGGTGAGCACCGCGTCGTAGGACCGGTACGGCAGGAGGGCGGGCCAGTCCGGGTCGGTGATGTCCGCGTTCACGAACCGCACCCGCTCGTCGCCGTCGAAGTGGCCGCGTGCGATGGCGAGGAGGGCCGGGTCCAGGTCGACGCCCACGCTGCGGGCTCCCGGCAGACGGCGCAGCAGCCGGTCGGTGATGGTGCCCGTGCCGCAGGCGAGGTCGAGGACCAGCGGCTCGGTTCCGACGAGGGCTTCCGTCATGTCCAGCATCACGCGGAACCGCTCCTCGCGGTCGGGCATGTACCACTCCTGCTGGCGGTCCCAACTGGTCTGCCAGACCTGCCAGTCGGTTGCGGCTGCGGTTGCTGTATCGGTCACGGTGTCTTGCCCCTCTGCTCGGTCGGTTTGCCCGCTCGGCTTGCCCACTCGGCTTGCCCGCTCGGCTTGCTCGGCTCGGCTCGGTTCAGTTCAAATCGTTCAACTCGGTTCAGTTCGCGGCCGGTTCGGGTCCGGTCCCTGGAGGGAGGCCGCGGGGGCGGCTGCCGGTCGGCGGCGGCGTCAGAGCACCGGCGTGACCTCGGCCAGACGTCGCGTCACTTCGGCGTGCGGGCCGCCCAATATCTCCCGGACGCCGCCCTGTTCGGCGATGCCGCCCTCGTCCAGCACCAGGAGCCGGTCGGCGGCGGAGCTGAGTGTCCGCAGGTCGTGGGCGATCCACAGCACGGCGGTCCCTTCCTCCCGGCGCAGCCGGTCCACCTCTGCGATGACGCGGGCCGCGGAGTCCTCGTCCAGCGCACTGGTGATCTCGTCGCACAGCAGCACGTCGGGGAGTGCCAGGGCGGCGCGGGCGAAGGCCGCGCGTTGCAGTTCGCCGCCGGAGAGCGCCGCGGGCGGCCGGTTCGCCGTCCCGGGGTGTACGCCGAGCCGTTCGAGGAGCTCCGTCGCTTCCCGTGAGGCCTGCTCGGGCGCGATGCCGCGAAGCCGTGTCGCGGTACGGGCGACCTGCCGCAGCACGGGACGGCGTTCGTCGAACGAGCCCCGGGTCTCCTGCCACACGTACTGCACCCGGCGCTTCTGTTCCCGCGTACGGCGTCGCAGCACAGGGAGCGGGTCCCCGTCGAGGACGAGCCGTCCGTCGTGACGCTCATGGAGGCCGGCCAGGCAGCGAGCGAGCGTCGTCTTGCCGCTGCCGGAGCGGCCCGTGACGCCGAGGCACTCTCCGGACCGGACGGCGAGGTCGATCCCGTGCAGCACCTCGTCCCGTCGGCCGGGCCTCAGCCAGGCCGTGAGGCCGGACACCTGGAGGACAACTGCCCGTCCCCCTCCGGCGGTTGGGGCCGGACTGCCGTGCCGTTGCGGCGACGGCGCACGGGACGACGGCGCACGCGACGACGGCGCCGTCCTCGTTCCGGGCCTCGTCCCGGGCAGCACCCGAGAGGCCGGGCCCTCGTCGACGACCCGGCCGCCCGCGAGGCGCACGGCACGTGTGGCGAGGGTCCGTACGAGGTCGTGGTCGTGGGTGAGCAGGAGCACGGTGAGCCCCTCGTCGACGAGCCCGGCCAGCTCCCGTGCCATGTCCCGGCGGGTGACGGCGTCGAGCCCGGTGCCCGGCTCGTCGAGGATCAGCGCCCTCGGCCCGCAGACGAGCGTCTGGGCCAGGGCGACGCGCTGCCGCTGCCCGCCGGAGAACTGGTGCGGGAAACGCCTCATCACCCCGCGTTCCGGCGGCAGTTGGGCCTGCCGCAGCGCGTCGGACGCGTGGCCGCGGGCCGCCGCCCGTGCCGCCCGCCTCTCCCGGGTGCCGGGGTCCGTGCGGTGCAGCCGGGCAAGTTCGGCCAGGACGGAGCCGATTCGGCGCGGCGGGTTGAGAGTCGAGGCCGGATGCTGAGGCATGTAGGCCACCGTGCTGCCGCGCACCCGCGGCGCTTCGGCGGTCGCTCCGGCCTCGTCGACGACGCGGACGCCGTCCACCCGTACGTCGCCCGACAGCCGCACTCCGCCTTCCGCCTCGCCGAGCAGCGCCAGGGCCGTGGTGGTCTTTCCGCTGCCGGACGGGCCGACCAGGGCGGTCACTTGACCCGCCGGCACGCACATGTCGACGCCGTCCAGCAGCACCGCGTCACCGGAGTGCGCCGTCAGACCCCGCACCGCGTCACCGGAGTGCGCCGTCAGGCCCCGCACCGCGTCGCCGGAGTGCGCCGTCAGGCCCCGCACCGCGTCGCCGGAGCGCGCCGTCAGGCCCCGCACCGTGATCAAAGGGTCCGTCATCGCACGCCTCCCTCGGGGCGGTCGTCGTCCGCCCGCACGGACCGCGGCGTCCCGGGCATCCCGGGCCTCCCGGGCTTCCGGGGACCGTTCCGCCGCACCAACCGGTCGGCTGTCAGGTTCAGTCCGACGGTGAACATCACGAGCATCGCCGCGGGTGCGCACACGGCCAGCGGCTGTACGAGCAGCGCCTCACGGCCCGCGGCGACGGTGACGGCCCAGTCCGGCGCCGTCGGTTCCAGGCCGAGGCCGAGGAAGTTGGCGGCGGCGACGGTGAACACGGCGGTGGCGACGCGCGTACCGGCGTCGGCCGCGGCGACGGGCGCCACGACGCGGCCCACGTACCCGCCCAGGATCCGGAACCGGGACTCGCCCTGCTGCCGCATCGCCTCGACGACGGGTCCGCTCGCCGCGTCCAGCGCCGCCGCCCGCACCAGCCTCGCGACGGCGGGCACGTTGATCAGCGCGACCGTCAGCGCGATCGCGAGCGGCTGGCCCCGCCACCACACCGCCGTCACGCTGATGACGAGCAGCGAGGGGATGGGCAGCAGCAACTCCACGGGGCGCAGCAGGAGTTCGTCCAGCCATCGGTGCCGCGTCACCGCGGCGGCCAGCCCCAGGGGCCCGCCGACGAGACAGGCGGTCGCCACGGCGCCGAGTGCCGCCCCCAGCGCGCTGCGCCCGCCGCGCAGCAGCAGTGCGAGGACGTCGCGGCCCATGCCGTCGGTGCCGAGCGGATGCCCGTCCCCGAGTGCGTACGGTGCGCCGTCGGGAGGGGTGAGCCACCCTGCCGCGAAGGGGCCGAGGAACGCCACGGCGAGGGGTACGGCCACCAGGACCGGCCCGGCGGCGCGCCCCGCGCCGCGTATGAACTCCCTTGTGCGGGTGGCGCGTTGAGCGTCGGCGGTGGGCGGGCCGGCGGTCAGCGGTGTCAACGCAGCACCTCCGTACGGGGGGCGAGCCGGCGGCAGGCCACGTCCGCGAGCAGGTTGAAAAGCAGCGCCGCGGCGGCGAGCAGCAGGGTCAGGGCCTGGACGGTGGGGACGTCGCGGCTGCGGACGGCCTCGATGAGGGCCGTCGCGACGCCGGGTACGGCGAACACGGCCTCGACGACCAGCACGCCGCCGAGGAGGTGGTCTCCCGTGCGGGCCAGTTCCTGGATGCCGGGAACGGCGGCGTTCGGCAGCACGTGCCGCAGCACCACCGTGCGGCGGGGCACTCCGAGGCGGCGCGCCTGCACGGCGTAACCGGCGTGCGACGCCGTGATCGTGCCCGCCCGGACCTGGCGCGAGAGCAGGCACACGGTGCGGGCGAGCAGTACGGCGACGGGCAGCACCAGCAGCTCCGGACGGGTCAGCAGGCCCGCTCCGTCCACGCCGATCCAGGTCACCGGCAGCCAGCCCAGGTGCAGTCCGAATACGGACACGAGGGCGAGGGCGAGCACGAAGTCGGGCACCGAACTGAGCGCCAGGGTCAGCGACGACAGGCCCCGGTCGAGGCGGCCGCCTTCGCGCAGCCCCGTGATCAGGCCGAGCACCAGGGCGAGCGGCACGACGACCGCGAGGGTCACCAGCGCGAGGACCGCGGTGGCCCCCACGGAGTCGGCGAAGATCTGGGACACGGGCCGGCCGCTGGTCAGGGACGTGCCGAGGTTCCCGTGGAGCAGGTCCGCCGCCCAGGCCGCGAAGCGTTCCGTCAGCGGACGGTCCAGGCCCAGCCGGGTGCGGAGTTCGCCGATCTGTGCCAGGCCCGCCTGCTCGTTGAAGCGGACCGTGGCGGCGTCGCCGGGGAGCATCGAGGTCAGCAGGAAGACCAGCACGGTCAGCAGGGCGAGTTGGACGGCGGTCAGCGACAGCCGGCGCAGCAGGTACGCGCCCATGTCAGTCGAGCCGCACGGTGTCGAACCGGGCCCAGTCGCGGGTGTTCGGCGGTGCGGCGCGTACTCCGTGCAACCGCCGGGAGACGGCGTTGAGCCAGTCCGGGTGGCCCCACAGCAGCAGGCCCCCTTCGTCACGGAGGGTGCGCTGTACGGCGGAGTAGCGGCGGGCTCGCTTGCCGGTCTCCTTCGTGCTCTGGGCCTCGCGGAAGTCGGCGTCGAAGTCCTCGTGTTGCCAGGCGGTCGCGTTCTGCGGCGCGTCCGAGAGCAGCCGCTCGGATATGTAGGTGGGGATCGGCATGGCGCCGCTGCGGTGGCTGGTGATGGTGCCGGTGTGGAGGATGTCGGTGAAGTAACTCTCCGCCGGGCCCGTGGTGACGTCGATGCGCAGGCCGGCTTCGGAGGCCTGGTGGGCGAAGAGGTGCGCCGCCTGTACGAAGGTGTCGGTGGCCGTGGAGGTGTAGAAGGTGAGCTTCTCGTTCAACGCGCCCGAGCGGCGCAGCAGCCGCCTGGCCTCCGCCACGTCCCGTTCCCGCTGCGGCAGTTCGGGGTAGTAGACGAAGCCCTTGCCGTACATGTCGTTGCCGACGGTGCCGCGTCCGCCGAGGACGACCTCGACGAGCCTGCCGCGGTCCGCCAGCAGCTTCATCGCCATCGCGGCGTCGGGGTCGTCGAAGGGAGGGCGGTCGGTCTTGAGGAGGATTCCCTCCACGCCGCAGGCCGGGGCGGCGACGATCCGCACGGCGGAGCCCTTCCCGACCGTACGGGCGAAGGCCGGGCTCATCTCATGCGCGTACTCGATCTCCCCGGCGCGTACCGCGTTCGACCGGGCCTCGCTTTCCGCCGAGAGGATGCTCAACTCGTCGATGTGGGCGGGGCCGGCCCAGTAGTCGTCGAAGCGGCTCCCCGTGAACTGGCGCCCCGGTGAGAACGAGCCGAACCTGAACGGCCCGGTGCCCACCGGCTTTTCGGGATCCCGGTAGCGGCGGCTGACCACGAAGGTGCCGGTGAAGGCCAGCAGGGACGGGAGTTCGGCGTTGGGCCGCTTGAGGCGCAGCTCGACGCCGCGCTTGCCGAGAGCACGCGAGTGCTTGAGGTCGATGAGCGAGAGGGAGCTCTTGGCGAGCCGCTCGGCGCTCTTGGGGTCGAGGATGCGTGCCAGCGTGAACAGCACGTCCTCGGCGTCGAGTTGGTGCCCGTCGTGGAAGCGGGCCGAACGCAGGTGAAGGCGCCAGACGGTGAGGTCGTCGCTGGACTCCCAGCGCCGCGCCAGCCCGGGCACCGGCTTGAGCTGCGAGTCGAGCTCGATGAGCTTGTCGAATACGGCCTTGTGCCGTGCCTGGTCCACGAACTGGCGCCCCACGTGGGGGTCCATCGTCTCCTTCGCGCCGAAGCCGGGGAACGCGGCGCGCACCGTGCCTCCCTTGCCCGGAGAGGACGTCCCGCCGCCGCAGGCACCCAGCAGCACAGGTGCGGTGGCGGCGCCTGCGTAGCCGAGGAATCCGCGACGACTGCTCACGCCGGGAACCTCTCGGCACTTGTTGCAATCAATGTGCAGCTACGGGACATATGCAAGACGACATCACAGCACCGCACGGCACGTCAATCGACGGACGGGGAGGCCGAGTCGGGGACGCCGAGCCGGGGCCCGGGACGACTCCGCAGGAGCCCGGCGGAAGCCCGGCACCTCAAGCGGCCCTTAAGTCTTCCTTAGGGGACTCTGAGGGTTACCCGGTCGGCCCGTCCATCTCGGTTTCCCGCTGGTCTGGGCCTGGGTTGCGCGCTAGCGTTCAGCCGTCTTCACGCCCCCCACTAATTGGAATCGACGTGTCCTCTCGGATTTCAGCACGCAAACGGCTCGCCATAGGACTCGCCCTCGGGGCGGTCGCGGTCGGCGGAATCGCAGTGACCGCGCAGGCGAACCCCGGCACGACGAAGAAGGCCGAGCACACCGCGGCCGCCGGAAAGACCGACGCGGGGGACCCGCCGCCGGACGACTTCTGGGGCGACACCGGCAGCATCCCGCCCGCGAAGAACGTGCTGACGCTGAAGGTCCTCAACAAGACCAACGGCAAGTACCCCGACGACAAGGTCTACTGGACCTTCAACGACGAGACGCACTCCATCGCCGATCAGTCCACCGTGGACATGGCGGCCAACAGCGCGGGCCGGATGACCTTCCATCTCGGCTCGCCCGACAGCAAGTTGACCGACTTCATCGAGTTCACCGTCGGCGACGACGTGTTCAACGGCAACACCACGCGCGTCGACGGCTTCGGCCTGAAGCTGGCCATGCGGCTCCACTCGCACGACGGCGACGACGTGCAGGTCGGCGAGGACTACCAGACGTTCCAGCAGAGCAGGGAAGAGACCTTCGCGCAGTACAAGGACGAGGTGCCGGAGGAGTTCGACGGCCTCGCCGACGCCGACGGGAACAGCATCCTCGCGCCCCGCAGCTCCTCCGACTTCAAGGAGGGCGGCAAGTACGCGGACTACTTCGCGGACTACGCCAAGTCGGTCGGCGTCGACGCGTCCACCGCCGAGATCATGGGCTGCTCCGGGGCGCTGGCGGAGGAGGCCGGCAAGTGCTCCGCCGTCAACCGGCACGTGGCACAGCTCCCCGAGTCGGACTGGTCCGACCCCAGCAAGTACTACAAGGACGGCCCGGCCAACTACTACGCCAAGTTCTGGCACGACCACGGCATCAAGAACCTGGCGTACGGCTTCCCCTACGACGACTTCGCGGGCCAGTCCTCGTTCGTCTCGCACAACGACCCGGAGTGGCTGGCGGTCGCCGTCGGCTACTGACGGCGCGCATACCGCAGGCCCTCACGGCCGTGCACCGCGTGAGCGGGCCCGGCACCCCCGCAACGGCCGGGGGTGCCGGGCCCGCGGCGTATCCGGACGCCGGGACGCGACCAGGACGGGCCGGGGCGAGCCAGGCCGGGCCAGGACGCGGGAACCCAGCCGGTCACACCCGCGGTACGGCGCGCACGCATCGGCGCGGCACGGCACGTCAACTGCCGCCGCACCACCGGTCGAACAGGTGGCGGTAGATCTCCACGGCCGCCTCGGACCTGGACGCCGAGCACCACTCGTCGACGACATGGCACTGGTCGGGCTCGCCCGGCCCGAGCACGACGGTCGGCACCGGGGCGCCGCCCTCGGACGGCGAAAGCAGCCACGCCAGCACCGAGGCGTCGGTGAAGTACCGGGCGGGCGGCTGAACTTCGCCGTCCTCGCCGGCGGCGGCCAGCGCCTCGCGCACGAGACCGACGAACGGATCGCGGGTGTCCGTGTCGACGGCGGGCAGGACCACGTGGTCCTCGACCCGGACGCCGTCACCGCTCAGCCCGGCGACGACGGAGCGCACGGTGTCGCCGTCCACACCCGGGACGGTGCGTACGTCGAGGAGCAGCTCCGCGAAGTCCGGCACGACGTTGGGCTGCACGCCGCCGCGCAGCAGGCCCACGTTCCCGGTCACCGGGCCGAACGCCGCATGGGACGGCCAGGAGTCGTGATCGTGCAGGGCGACGGCGGCACGGGCCAGCCGGACGACGGCGTTGTCGCCGAGCTGTGGCGCCGAGCCGTGGGCGGCGCGGCCCGCGGCGGTCAGACGCATCCAGTGCGCGCCCTTGTGACCGGGCACGAGGCGGTTGGCCGTCGGCTCGGCCACGAGCAGCGGACCGCCCGGCGCGAGCGACGACCGCCGCAGACGGCGGGCGCCGGTGCAGCCGGTCTCCTCCCCCGCGGTGAGCACCAGTTGCAGGCCGCAGCAGTGGTGCGGCCGCGAGGCGTGGCCGACGGCCGCGACGACGGAGGCGGCCACCCCCGCCTTCATGTCGCTGGTGCCGCGCCCGGTCACGCGGTCGCCGTCCCGTTCCGCGGACCACGGGTCGACGGTCCACTGGGCGGGGTCGGCGGGCACAGTGTCCAGGTGGCCGGTGACGGTGAGCGGGGCGGAGCCCGAGCCGGTGCGGGCGACGAGCTGCTCGCGCCCCTCCTCCCAGCCGGGCGTGGACACTTCGAAGCCCTCGTCGTGCAACAGGTCCGCGCACAGCGCTGCCGGCACGCCCTCACCGGAGGCCACCGTCCGCCGCCGTACCAGCTCCGTGAGGACGTCGAGGACGGCGGCGGTCACGGAAGTTCCTCGTGTGCGGTCTCGCGCAGCGTCAGGATCGTCAGGAACGCGATGGCCGCGCCGGCGGTGACGTAGACGAAGAACAGGTCGGGGTGTCCCGCCTCGGACAGGGAGGTGATCACCAGCGGCGCCGTACCGCCGAACGTCGCGACCGTGATGTTGTACCAGGCGCCGATGCCCACTCCGCGCAGCTCGGTCGGGAACAGCTCGCTCATGATGGCCGGTGCGATGGAGGACTGGAGGGCGTACAGGCCGAGGCCCGTGCAGAAGACCACCAGCAGCTGCGGCAGCCCGGCCCCGGGGCTGATGAGCTTGGACAGCGGGATCACGAGGCAGGTCAGCGCCCCGGACCAGAGCAGCAGCTGCCGCTTGCGCCCGAACCTGTCCGACAGCACGCCGAAGGGGTACTGGAGCGCGACGAAGAGCGCCGTTCCGACCGAGAGCGCGATGAACACGTCGTTGTCGTCCGCCCCTTGGGACTTCACGGCGTACGGCGTGAGCGCGCTGAAGAACACGTAGTAGTTGAGCGTGGCCAGCAGCGTGATGCCGACCAGCTGTCCCACGGCCTTGGGGTGCTGCGTGATCGTGGTGAGCAGGGGCCGCTTCGTGCGCACGGCCTTGCCCTTGTTCTGCTCGAACTGCTCGGTCTCCGAGATGGTGCGCCGCAGATACAGGCCGGCGATCGCGAGGAGGCCGCCCACGACGAACGGGATGCGCCATCCGTAAGTGCGCAGCTGGTCGTCGGTGAGCACGGCCGAGAGGAAGACCCCCAGCAGCGAGGCGAGCAGCAGCGAGCAGCCGGTCGATATGTAGAAGAAGGACGAGTAGCGGCCCCGGCGGCCCAGGGGAGCGATCTCGGCCAGGTACGCGGAGGCGTTGGAGACCTCGCCGCCGAGCGACATGCCCTGGGCGATACGGGCCAGCAGGAGCAGGACGGGAGCCAGCCAGCCGACCTGCTCGTAGGTGGGCAGCACGCCTATCGCCAGCGAGCCGCCCGCCATCATCAGGATGGTGATGATCATGGCCGCCTTGCGGCCGCGGACGTCGGCCAGCCGTCCCAGCAGCCACCCGCCGACCGGTCGGAAGAAGAAGGCGACCGCATACGTCGCCGTCGTGTTCACCAGGGCGAGCTCGGGATTGTCGCCGGGAAAGAACTGCGTCGCGAAGTAGATGAGGAACGTCGCGTAGACGGTCCAGTCGTACCACTCGATGGCGTTGCCGATGCTGGCCGCGACAAGGGTCCTGACCGGCAGCCTGTGCGGGCCCGTACCGGCGGTGGTCGCCGCCGCGTCCTTCCTGATGTCACTCATTGGCGCTCCGTATGTGTGAGAGCCCCCGATAAATTGGTCGAATGGCCGAGCCAAAGTAGCAGCGCCGGTACTTTCCGGCCAGAGTCGATTCCGACCGGCCTGTTTTCCGTCATGACGCCGCCGGAGACGGGACTCACTTCAGTCCCTGCTTCAGTCCCTACTTCAGCCCCTGCGCCTTTGCGTTGGCGATCAGCTGCTTGATGCCGTTCACGTCGTAGGCGAGGAGCTTGCCCTTGTTGGCGGTCGTGCCGTAGCCGCCGTTGGGCGAGCACATGACCGGCTTGTTGCCGTAGCTCGTGGCGACGCACTCCCCGGGCTCGACGGTGCCGTCCTTGTCGATGTCGCGGTTCGGGTGGTCGAGGCCGAGGGCATGCAGCATCTCGTGCACGACGGTGTTCCTGAGCACGTGGTCCTTGACGGGCCAAGTCCCGTCCCAGTATTCGGAGTCGATGGCCACGAGACCGCCGCGGCCGAGGCCGCCGGGCTGATTGGGACAGGGCATGGCCTGGGACCAGCCGGGGGTGCCGAGCGGCCGGTACATCTCCATGAACTGGATGTGGTAGGCCGGGCCGCAGGCCGACGGGTCGTTGGCTTCGACGCCGCCGGTCCTGAGGTGCAGTCCCGCGGCGTTGACCTGGGAGACGGCTGCCGTCAGATACGGCGTGTAGCGCTTCCGCATCGCCTCCGTCCCGAACGTGATCGTGTACGTCTTCGAGGGGGACGCGGAGGTGACGCCGAGCTCGGAGGTGAGCTTCCAGCCGGTGCCCTTGGTGGCGACGCTCGCGGCGCTGACGGGGGTGGCGGTGCAGGCCGCGACCGCGATCAGGGCGCCGGCGACGACGATGCAGGAGCGCTTGAGCATGAGCTTCCTTATGTAGTTGTGGTGGACTGCCGCGACCGCGGTGCCTTCACAGATGCTTCACAAAATGATTGCATGCTCAACTACACGAATGTGTAACGGAGTTGTCCGCGAACCGCCCCGAGCGGCCCGGCGCCTGGTCGCTGCTTCAGGCACGCACGATGAGTCCGGGCGGTGGGGCGGGTCTGTCCCGGCATGACTCGAATCATCGGCGACATCTCCGTATCCCTGGACGGCTTCGTCACCGGGCCCGGGCCCGGCCCGGAGAGCGGGCTGGGCACCGCCGGCGATGCCCTGCACACCTGGGCGTTCTCCGACGACCCCGACGACCGCCGGGTACTGCGCGAGGCGACCGCACGCTCGGGGGCCGTCGTGCTCGGCCGGCGGCTCTTCGACGTGGTGGACGGGCCGAACGGCTGGGACGACACGACCGGTTACGGCGCCGGTGAGGTCGGGAAGCCCGCGTTCGTCGTGGTGACGAGTTCGCCGCCGGAGTCGGTGCGGCTCACCGAGCTTGACTGGACGTTCGTCACCACCGGTCTGGCGGACGCCGTCACCGCCGCGCGCGAGCGCGCCGAGGCGGCGTCGGCCGACAGCGGCAAGGACCTCGACGTCGTCCTCATGGGCGGCGGCGCCACGGTCGGTTCGGCGCTCGGCGAGGGGCTCGTCGACGGGTTGGCGCTGCACCTCGCGCCCGTCGTACTGGGCGCGGGGACACCGCTGTTCACCGGTGGAGCACAGCGCAGGCTGGTCCAGCGGAGCGTGACCCCGACATCCACCGCCACGCACCTGATCTACGACGTCCTGTGACGCGTCCTCCGCGGTACGACCTCCTCCCGCCGTCCGGCCGTCTCCCACCGCTTCCCGCCTCATCCGGCTCGCGACGTCGCGCGAAGTCACTTCGGACCGTCAACTCCCGGCAGGCTTACGGGAAATCCGTTCCGGGTCTCGCCGCGGGCCCTCTACCGTGGCGAGGTGACAACCGAAGTGATCGTGGTCAACGGCGGGTCCAGCTCGGGGAAGTCCGGGATCATCCGCTGTCTCCAGGCCGTACTGCCGGACCCGTGGCTGGCCCTCGGCACGGACACGCTGATCGAGGCGATGCCGGCGTCCATGAAGGCGTCGGGCGGAGGGATCGAACTGGCCGCGGACGGAGAGGTGTCCGTGGGGCCTGAGTTCCGGACGCTGGAGGCGGCCTGGATCGAGGGGGTCGCGGCGATGGCCCGCGCGGGCGCCCGTGTCGTCGTCGACGAGGTCTTCCTCGGCGGGCCGTACTCGCAGCAGCGATGGCAGAAGGCCCTGGGCGGCCTGCGGGTTCTGTGGGTGGGCGTGAGGTGCGATGCCGCGGTCGCCGCGGACCGTGAGGCCGCACGCGGCGACAGGACCGCCGGAATGGCCGCGTCCCAGGCGGAGTCGGTCCACGAGGGCGTGGTCTACGACCTGGAAGTGGACACCACGCACGCGGAGTCGATGGCGTGCGCGCGGGCCGTCGCGGCGCATGTCACGTGACCGGTGCTCCGGCGACCGGTCCGGGGGGCCGGGGCGAACTCGCCATCCTCCGTTGGAACTTGGGCGTGTCCGCCGACCGGGCCCGCGATCCGGCCGATACGGAACGACCCCGCATGCACCCGTAGTCGTCGGGCGGCGCAGCAAGGCACCATGTGTGCATGCGGCATGACGCAACGTACCGATCAGCTCCTCCGCCGCCGCTGCCCAAGCGGCGGAACGCCGTGCTCAGGCTGTACGACGCACCCCTCTACCGTGACTGGGCGTTCTGGAACACCGTCGGATGGGCCCTGCTGGCCGGGATCTCCATACCGGCCACTCCTCCTACGGAGCCGAGCCCCCTGCCGCGCTGGTTGGACACGCTGCTCGCCATCGTGATGATGGTCGCCACGTTCGGAGTCGTACCTGCCTGGATCCGGCTGCCCGTGAGGCGCTGGCGTTGGCGCCGGCATGAGCGGCAGCTGCGCGAGACGGCTGCATCGCAGGGCGCGAGGGCGGGAGACGCTGCCGCTCCGGATTCCACGGCGGAGTCGCGGACGGAGCGGCAGGCGGAGCGGCCGCAGGCCGAGCCGGAGCCGGAGCCGGGATCGGGACGGGGACCGGGCGCCGAGCGGCCCGAATCGCGGTCGGCCGCTCCGGATTCGCGGCAGTGGTCCGTACCGTCCCAGTCGGCGAGAAGGCCTGTTTGGCGGTCCGAAACGGAGACGGGCACGGAAGGCAGCGACCCCCGTGGGAATCCCCGCGACGGCGCCGAACGGCCCGCGTCGTCCGCCCAGTTGCTGACGCACGCCCGTAATGCCCTGCCCCACCCTGCCGCCCGTGCCGTACGGATGCTCCAGCAGGCCCATACTCCGAAGGACCGGTACGAGGCCCTGCTCGACGCCGCCGAGACGCTCGCCATCACGGTCAGCGTCACTGCGGCGGCACTGCTCCAAGGGCGAGTCGAAAACCTGCCCAAGGGCCGGCGGGAAGGTCACGAGTCAGGCCTTCGGAACCTGTCCGTACTGCGAAACGCCTACTTCGGACGCGGCGCCACGTACGGAACATGGACCACGTTTCTCAGGGACCTCCAGCCGCCGGCCGCCGCACATCCCGACTGGATGGCAAGGCTCCATGACGCCCTGAAGGACGAACCGGGCGGCGCCCAGGGAATCCTCGGGCACCTCGACGCCCTGAGGGACGAGCGCAATCGCGCCGCACACGGCAACAAGCCCAAGAGCCAGCCCGAGTCGGCCGCACGCGTCGCCGAGTGCGCTCCTCACGTCGAAAGCGTTCTGGAGAAGGCCCGGTTCATCGAGGACGTCCCGTGGCTGTACACCATCTCCTGTGTCTACCAGCGCAGATCACGCTCTTTCGACATCGTCGCGGACTACGCGATGGGCGACCACCCGGACTTCGAGCGCCGGACGTTCACATGGGACCGCCCCGTCGGCAATGAGATCTTCTATGCGCTGGGGCCGGACGGCCCCGTACCCCTGTCGCCCTTCGTGGCCGGCCTCTTCTGCCCGCAGTGTCATCAGGTGGAGGTCTGTTACGCGTACAAGGTCGTGCGGGGGAAGGTCGTGCAGGGGAACGTGCGGGGAAAGGGGACGGCGGTGTTCAAGAGCTTCGGACGAGGACACGAGATCGAGGCCCCGGAGATGACCGACGAGCTGCGGTCGCTTCCGGAACTGCGCAAGGCCAGGTGACGTCCGGCAAGAACGGCAGGACCCTCACCACCCTCAAGAGCACTACAGATCCCCTGAGTTCGGTGGGCTCAGTCCCGTCGGCAGGACACCCGGCTCATCGGTGGCGTGGGTCCGCGGCGGTCGTCGTCAGTGCGGTGACCAGTTCGTCGAATGCGTCGAATCGCAGGTCGAACGCGTCGGCGCTCGTCGGCGGATCACCGCCGGGCCGGTGGACGTAGGCGGTTCGCATGCCGTTCGCCCGGGCTCCGCGGAGGTCCCAGGCGTGTGCGGCCACCATGAGCGCGCGTTCCGGCGGGCATCCGGCGGTGTCGAGGGCGAGCCGGTAGACCTCCGGCGCCGGCTTGTACGCCTGGACGGTCTCGGCTGACAGGGTCTGGTGCCAGCGCAGACCCGCGTGTGCGTCGAGCCGCAGGAGCGCGGTGCGGCCGGCGTTGGAGAGGGCGAGCACGGGGAGCCGCCGCGCGAGCCGTTCGAGACCCGCGACGGAGTCGCCGAAGGGCGGCAGGCGCTGGGCCGTTGTGGCCAGGCGGGAGACGGCGGCGGGGTCGTCGATCCCCGCGTGGCCGGCGACCCGTCGGGCGGCCTCCGCGTCGATGACCGCCGTGTCGGCGTACGGGCGCTGCCCCTGCCCGATGCGTTGCTCTTCCAGCTGGACGTGCTGCTGCCATACGCCGAGCAGTTCGTCGGCGTACGCATCGAGGGCCGCGTCACCGGCAGCGGACGCGGCCCCCTCACCACCGGCACCGGCACCGGCACCGGCACCGGCGGACGCGGACAGCGCTTCGCGGATCGCCGTACGCAGCCCGCCCACGTCGTCGACCAGCGTCCCGAGGACGTCGAAGACGACGACCTCGATGTCGCGGATCCAGGCTGTCCCGGCCATGCCTTCTCCCGTCCTCACCGGTCGCCATCCGACCGTCACCACCTTGACCGGTGACGAGCTTGCACGCACACGCCGTCACCGGTCAAGATGGTGACGTGGATTTCGCATTCGTGTCCGGCAACCCGGCCCTGGATCTGGCCGGGACCGTGGGCTTCCGCCGGGACGATCCGGTCGACATGCTGGCCACGCCCGCGGATCTCGAACGGTGGGTGGCCGCGTGTGAGGGGCTCCCCGACCGGGTCTCCGCAGACTCGGCGGCCTTCGAATCCGCAGTGGCTCTTCGGGAGGCGGTCTACCGGCTCGCACTCGACCGCGTGCTCGGCCGGTCCTTCGACCCGGGCAGCCTCAAGGTCGTCAACGACACGGCCGCCGGGCCGGTGCCCGCGGTCGAGCTCAGCGACGCGGGGCTGCGGAGGTCGGGAGATCTCCGCGCGGTGCTGGCCGAAGTGGCCAGAAGCGGCATCGCCGTGCTGGCCGACCCCGACGCCTGTTTCAAGGAGTGCGGTCGCACGCGCTGCACTCGCGTCTATCTCGACCGCTCACGAGGTGCGCGGCGCACCTGGTGCGGGATGGGCGAGTGCGGCAACCGCGTGAAGGCGGCGGCCTATCGGGCCCGCAGACGGGCCTCGGAATAGCCCGAACTCCCGCCAAGAGGGCGGGAATCGGCACCGTCCGACCGGGCCGCCGGGCGCACCCGCCCGCCGAACCGGGCCCGACCCCGTCCCGTCCGCCGAACCGACCGGGCCCCCCGGACGGGACTGCCCCGCCCGACGGGCCCGGCCGAGCCGGTTCGACCGGCTCAACCCATCCAGCCGTCGAACCGACTCCGCCGGCTCCGCCGGCTCAGCGCAACGTGCTGCCGAACAGCGCCTTCTTGTCGGGCGCTTCGACGTCAAGCGGCCCGAACGCCTTCGCACCGTCCGTCGTCACACCCTTCTCGGTGCCGCGCAGCGACCACAACGCACCGGCGGTCTCGTTCTCCTCGGTCGAGGAGACGTTGAGGTCGCGGTGTCCGTCGCCGTCTACGTCGAGCAGGGCGCAGGACGCGCCCAACTCGTCGCCCTCCTCGGCGACTCCGGGCACGCCCTCGGAGTCCTGGTCCACCAGCTGGCTTCCGGCGCCCGTGACACCGGACTTGGAGCCGGGCAGCAGGCCGACGGCGCCCGAGTCGGTCTTGTCGCCGCCGTCCTTCCAGCGGATGCCGAGCGCGACCTCGGCCTTGCCGTCGCCGGTGACGTCGGCGACCGAGACGCAGGAGCCGAACAGCTCGCCGTCCTGCGGCTTCTCGCCGGGGAATCCGTCGATGGTCTGGTCGAAGGTCTGCTTGCGGCTCTTGGAGAGGCCGTCCTTCGTGCCGAAGGCGACGTTGATCTCGTCCTCCAGGTCGCTGGACGCGCTCGCCACGAGGTCGTCGAAGCCGTCGCCGTCCACGTCGCCGAGGTCCATGTCGACCCGGTCGCCCTCGGGGCCCTTGGCCACCTTGAAGCCCGAATCACCGCCCAGCAGCACGTCGTTGCCGTACACGCCGTCGCCCTCGTAGCGCCAGACGGCCATGTCCTGCCGGTCGTCGCCGTTGACGTCGCCGACGGCGCGGGTCTCGGAGGGACCGCTGAACGAATCGGGTCCGTCGATGCACGAGTCGTTCTCCGCGCACTTGGCGCCGGGGTGCTGCTCGTCGTAGCCGTTCCACTGGGACTTGTCCAGGAAGTCCGTCTTCTTGGCGGGCTTGCCCTCCCGCGAGACGGGGCCCTTCCACAGAGCGGCGGGCTGTGCCACCGGGTCGTCCCCGCTGCTGCCGGGATCGCCGAGCAGGACCAGGTCGGTCTTGCCGTCGCCGTCGAAGTCGCCGGCCTGCGGCGTCGCCCCGTACGAGGGGACTGCCGTGCCGCCGGTCAGGCCCTCGGACGAGCCCCACAGGATGACGCTGCCCGCCTTGGCGGTCTCCGAGCCGATGACGAGGTCGTCGAAGCCGTCGCCGTCCAGGTCCCCCTTGCTGAACGACGCGCCGAACTGCTGCTTGGCGGCGGCCGATCCGGGCACGCCGCTCGTCGTACGGTCCACGACCGTCTTGTGCGACGGGTCCAGCCCGTCGGCCGAACCGTATGTGACGGTCACATAGCCGGCGCTCGCCTTGCCGGAGACGGTGCCCCCCGGTGCACCGACCACCATGTCCGCGTAGCCGTCGTTGTTGAAGTCGTCGCCCTTGTTCGCCTTCTTCGCGGCCGAACTCGGCTGCTCCGCCGCGGCGTCGGCCGTCTGCGAGGAGAGCGACCAGGCGGTCAGGCCGCCGCCGGCCACGAGCAGCAGGGCGGCTGCCGACGCCGCGGCACGAGTGGCCCGCTCCTTGCGGCTGCGGGGCTCGCCCGGGGCGGCCGGGCTTCGTCGTATGTACGTCATCCGTTGCTTCCTTCGGTCACAAGGTCACATCCGGTTGCATGGACACGCGGCGGGGTCCAACTGGTTGCACCAGCACGGGAGTTGGTTCATACCAGAATGGGAGGCACGTGCCCCGCCGCAGGTGACGAGGGGGTTACGCCGTCACGACGCACCGGCGTCCCGGAGGTGGCCGCAGGTCTCATCCGCGTAGCGGAGGGGATTCCCGGGGCCCGCCGCGCGGTCGACGACGCGGACGCGGCGGTTCGCAGGCCGCCGGGTCCATACGGGCCGACCCTCGCCCGTTCCCTTGCAGGGAGCAAGTGACGCTCCGTCAGTCATCCGCCGGCGCACGCTCAGGGCGAGAAATCTTCACCCGATCTTCACGAACGGCTCTCCGGGTGGCGGCCACGCAACCTCCGGGCGACGGAGATCTCTCCGCGGGCGCCGGGGCCCCGTCCCCAAAGCGTCCGTCCCGGCCGCTTCCCGGCGAGACGGTCCGTACCTCGCATCCACCGCTCCTCACCGCATTCCGCTTATCCTCCGGCCGATCGCCTGCCCGCCTGGAGACGTTTTGTGGCGCTGCGGAGGAAACTGTCCTGACCTGCTCAGTTTCAGCACCGAAATGGAGTGCCAAGAGCATCTGGCCGGGGACTCCGCGTGACGAGTGATCGGTTCCGGCTATGATTTCGTGGGGCTCAGTGGACCGGACCAACTCCCGCTCCCGCACGCCGACTTGAGACCGAATCGTGCGGTTTGCGCCCCTTGGCCGTGCTTTCCGCTGCTGCCCGGGCACGCTCTGCTCCCCCGGCATTTCGATCGATTTGAGGATCCTGATGGTTCGTGCTGGATCGTCACCCGGAAATCAAGGGTCCGGCCCGGTACTCGTCTGGCTGCTGCCGGCCCTCGTGACGGCGGTCGCGGCAGGCGTCGCAGTCCCCCTCGTCCACGAGGGCGCCCGTACGGCCGTCGCGGTGTGCGGCGTGGTCGCGACGCTCGCCGTCGCCGCCGTGGCCGCCGAAGTGGCGCGCCGCGGGCGGGCGTTGGCGACGCTGCGGGCGCAGCACACCCAGCAGCTGTCCGTGCTCCAGGCACGGCTGCACCAACAGGAGCGCGCCACCGTCCAGTTGGCGAAGGAACGCCTGCCGGAGGCGGTGGAGCGCCTTCAGGAGGGCGAGTTCGCCCAGGACGTGCTGCGGTCGATGCCGCAGGCGGAGGGCCTCAGCAGTGAATTCCAGGCCGCGCACCAGGAGTTGCTGCGGTCGGTCGTCGAGGCCGTGCAGGCGGAGGAGACCCTTCGCGACTCGGCGCAGCGCGGCGTCGTCAACATCGCCCGCCGTGTGCAGGCGATCGTCCACCGGCAGGCGACCGACCTGCGGGGCATGGAGGACCGGCACGGCAGCCAGCCCGACTTCTTCGCCGACCTGCTGCGCCTCGACCACGGCACCGCGCTCATCGGCCGCCTCGCGGACAGCATCGCCGTGCTCGGCGGCGCGCGCCCGGGCAGGCAGTGGAGCAAGGCCGTCCCGGTCTACAGCGTGCTGCGCGGCGCGATGTCGCGCGTACTGGACTACCAGCGCGTCGAGTTGCACTCGGTCGCGGACGTCGCCGTCGTCGGCCCCGCGGTGGAGCCGCTGATCCACGCGCTCGCCGAGCTGCTCGACAACGCCACGCGCTACTCGCCGCCCAAGGCCCGGGTCCATCTGACCGCCGGGGAGGTGCACGCGGGCATCGCCATCGAGATCGAGGACGGCGGTGTCGGGCTGAGTGAAGAGGCCCGTTCACGCGCCGAGTTGCGGCTAAAGGAGGCCGGGGCGGGCATCGACCTCAACGACCTGGGCGAGTCGCCGCGCCTCGGCCTTGCGGTGGTCGGCCGGCTGGCGCAGGCGTACGACTTCCAGGTGTCGCTGCCGCCGTCGGCGTACGGGGGCGTGCGTGCCGTCCTCGTCGTACCGAAGAAGCTGATCACGACCGCGCCCGCCACGGGGCGGGCCCACGGCATCGGCGCCGGCCCCGGGCAGGAGACATCCCGCCGGGAAGCCCCCGCGGCACCGGCCCCCGCCCCCGCCCCCGCCGCAGCGCGCTACGCGGACGTACCGCGCACCGCGCCGGCGTCACCAGGCCTACCGGCCGACGGCCACCGGACGCCGCCGCGCCACGAACCCTGGCTTCCGGAAACCGGCCCCGCACGGCAGGAAGACGAAGTGCAGGACGAGAAACCGCCATTGATCGAGCGCAACGCCAACGGGCTCCCCCAGCGCCGCCGCCGTAACCCCAGCCCGGACGCCCGCCCCGGCGGCACGGCCGCCCGCAACTCCGCGGAGCAGCAGCCCTCTTCGGGCCCCGCGGGGGACGAGCCGGCCCCGGGACTGTGGATGGCCGACCTCCAGAGCGGCCTGTCGGGCGGCTCCGGCCCGGCGGAAGCGGAGCAGGACGGCACGGCGGACAGGACGGACGACAGCACCAGGGCGGCGGACCGCGACCAGGGCACGTCGTCGGATGAGGGTGAGTGAACGATGGAACGGCGTGCCGACATGGACTGGATGCTGAAGGACCTCGCGGAGACCGTCCCCCAGACCCGCCATGTGGTGGTGCTCTCCTCGGACGGCCTGTGCATGGCCAAGCACAACACCGACACCGACACCGCCGACCGGCTGGCCGCGATCGGCTCGGGCCTTCAGAGCCTCTCCTCCGCCGTCGCGGCCGAATTCCCGCACAGCGACGGGCGGATGCGCATGGTGGTCATCGAAGTCAACGGCGGATTCATGTACTTGATGGCCGCGGGCGCGGGCGCACACCTCGCCGTGCTGGCGGACGAGGGCGTCGACGCGGGCCTGGTCGGAGGGCGCATGAGGGACCTGGTGGCCCGCATCGGCGAGCACTTGACCAGTCCCCCGCGCGACGGCGGATTGGCCACATGAGCCAGGAGGATCAGGGGTGGGACGAGAACGGGCCCGAGCGGCTCTATGTGATCACCGGCGGCCGGAGCGACCCGGCTGAATTACGGGGCCTCGACCTGGTCACGCTCATCGTGGCCCGGGAGGCCCCGCGGGTGGGGATGCAGCCCGAGCAGGCGTCGATTCTACGCGTGTGCAGCTCCCCGCTCTCCGTCGCGGAGATCTCCGCGTACCTGGGACTTCCCGTGAGCGTGATCACCGTTCTGCTGGCGGACCTGCTGGGCGAGGAACGGGTCGAGGCGCGGTCGCCGGCCTCGACCCTTCCCGACATCGAACTGATTGAGGCGGTGATCCATGGACTCCGGAATCTCTGACACGGCCACGGGGCCTCGGAGCGAAGACAGACTGCCCTCCTCCGCAAGCTCCGCGGTCAAGGTCGTCATCGTCGGCGGTTTCGGTGTCGGCAAGACGACCCTGGTCCGTTCCGTCAGCGAGATCCGTCCGCTGACGACGGAAGAGACCATGACGCAGGCGAGCGAGAACGTCGACGACACGGCGGGCGTGGAGCGCAAGACCGCCACGACCGTCGCGATGGACTTCGGCCGCATCAGCCTCAGCGACGAGCTGGTGCTGTACCTGTTCGGCACGCCGGGCCAGCAGCGCTTCTGGTTCCTGTGGAACGGGCTGTTCGACGGTGCCCTGGGCGCCGTGGTCCTCGTCGACACCCGCCGCCTGGAGGTCAGCTTCGACGTCATCGGACGGCTGGAGGAGTCCGGCGTCCCGTTCGTCGTCGCCGTCAACGCCTTCCCGGAGGCGCCCTCTTACCCCGTGGACGACCTGCGCGCCGCCCTCGACCTGGACCCCGCCGTCCCGATCGTCGTGTGCGACGCGCGCCAGCGCTCCTCCAGCCAGGACGTACTGCTGAAGCTGATGCACTACCTGCGCTCCCTTGCACTGACCCCGGAGGCGAAGTGACCTCTCCACCGAACGGCCCGGACCCCTCCGGCTCATCCCGCGACGCCTCCGCCGACGCCCACACCGCTGCCGCCGCCGCCCCGCCGCCCGGCTGCCCCGCACACGGCCTCGGCCCCGACGGGCTGCGCCGGCTCTACGGTCCGGAGGCCGACGCCGACCCCATCGCCCTCTACGAACGCCTTCGCGGCGAGCACGGCTCCGTCGCGCCCGTACTGCTGCCCGGAGACCGCCCCGCGTGGCTCGTGCTGGGGCACCGGGAGAACCTGGAGGTCGCGCGCACGCCGTCGCTCTTCTCCCGCGACTCCCGGCTGTGGCGCGACATGCAGCAGGGCAAGGTCCCGCCGGACCACCCCCTCGCGCCGCTGACGATGTGGCAGCCGCTGTGCGTCTTCGCCGACGGGGAGGAGCACGCGCGGTTGCGCAAGGCCGTCACCGAGAGCCTGTCGCAGTTCGAGGCGCGCGGCATCCGCCGTTACGTGACGCGCTTCGCGCACCAGCTCATCGACGAGTTCGAACCGGAGGGACGGGCCGACCTCGTCGAGCAGTTCGCCGACCAGCTGCCGCTGCGCGTGATCACGCAGCTGTTCGGCATGCCCGAGCACTACGGGCCGCGGCTGACCGACGCCGCCAAGGACATGATCCGCGGCACCGAGACCGCGGTGGCCAGCAACGACTACATCACCGAAGCGCTCCAGGACCTCGTGGACCGCAAGCGCGTCGACCCCGGCCACGACGTGGCGTCCAAGCTGCTGGAGCACCCGGCCCGGCTGAGCAACGACGAGGTGCGCGAGCATCTGCGCGTCGTCCTCGTCTCGGCCAACGAACCGACCGTCAACCTGATCGCGAACACCCTCCGTCTCGTACTGACCGACCAGCGCTTCCGGGCCACTCTGGCCGGCGGGCACATGACGCTGCCCGACGCCCTGGAACAGGTGCTGTGGGACGAGCCGCCGATGACGACGAATATCGGCCGCTGGGCGACCGGCGACGCACAGCTCGCGGGCCATCCGATCAAGGCCGGAGACATGCTGCTGCTCGGCCTCGCCGCCGGCAACGCCGATCCGCAGATCCGCCCCGACAAGTCGACGCCCATGCACGGCAATCGCTCGCATCTCGCGTTCAGCGGCGGCCCCCACGAGTGCCCGGGACAGGACCTCGGCAGGGCCATCGTCGACACGGGCATCGACACCCTCCTCTCGCGGGTGCCGGATCTCCGGCTCGCGGTGCCCGAGGAGAAGCTGACCTGGGAGACCGCGCTGATGTCGCGCCGACTCGTGTCGCTGCCCGTGACGTTCGCGGCGCGGCGGGGCAAGGGCGGCGGGCGGCAGGGCCCCGGTGTGCCCTCCGTCGAACTCCCGCCGCTCCAGCCGCAGGAGACCGCCTCGGCGCCGATGCCTCCGGCGGCGCCGCCCGTCGTCCGCACGTCGTGGTGGGCGTCGCTGAAGCAGAAGCTGAGGGGTCGGTGAGGCCGGAACACCTGACCGCACATGCCCGGGATGCCGGTAATGCCCCGGACCCATTCAGCCACTGGCGTCAACTCGCCCCGCAACGACGGTAGTTGAACGTGTAATCGTCGGTGACCTGGGGGAAGGCTCCCTGTGGCCGTGCCGGGTCCGCAGCGTGCCACGCCTGCTCCCTGTGGCCGGACTTCCCCTTGCGGAAGAGGGGTCGTCCATGCAGCAGACGGTGACGGCCGGGCTCCCGGCGGTATGGGAGTGCGTCGTCTCCGCTGGCAGTACGTGGTATTGGCCGGTTCTACCCGGTGCAGTGGGCCGAGAACGACGGGCACGACGAGAACGATGAAAACGCGAAGAACGCCGAGAACGTCGAGAACAGGGCCTGCTGCCGAGTGGTCGAGTGGAAGGCGGCGCGAAGCCGCCGGATTACCGAGGTGATCGACAGTGGAGCACGGGTTGACCGTTCCACCCGTTTTCTCTCCCATCCCGCCAGCGATCCATCCCCGTCACGAGGCGATCAACGAGCGCACGACGGCCTGGGCCAACGGCTTCGGCATCGGTTCGCCCGAGCTACGAAAGAAGCTCGTCGCGCATGACATCGGCACCTTCGCCGCCCGGGTACTGCCCGAGGGCCGCGAGGAAGTCGTGTCCATACTCGCCGACTTCGTCATCTGGCTCTTCGGAGTCGACGACGGACTGTGCGAGGAGGGCGAACTGGGCAAGAACCCCGCGGAGTTGGTCGGCGAGCTCTCCCGCATGCTGCGGGTCGCCCAGAACCCGGGAGTGCCCATGCTCTCGGACAACCCCCTCGCCACGGGCCTGAGAGACCTGCGCCACCGGGTGTCCCGCTTTGCGACACCCGGCCAGGAGGCCCGCTGGGTGGACGCGCTGCGCGAGTACTTCCTCTCCGTCGTGTGGGAGGCCTCCCACCGCAGCAGCGAGACCGTCCCCGGTCTCAACGACTACACGCTGATGCGCCTCTACGACGGCGCCACGTCGGTCGTGCTGCCGCTGCTGGAGATGGGCCACGGCTACGAGCTGCACCCCAGCGAGCGGGACAGCACCGCCGTCAGAGCCGTCGCGGAGATGGCGTACTTCATCATCACCTGGGACAACGACCTCTTCTCGTACCACAAGGAGAGCAGGGCGCAGCAGTACTACCTCAACGTGCTGCGCGTGCTGGAGCACGAGCAACGCCTCACCCCCGCCGAGGCGTTGACCGAGGCCGTCGCCCAACGCGACCGCGTCATGTGCCTGTTCCTGCGGCTGCGCGACGAACTCGCCGCCACGGGGAGCCCGCAGCTGCGCCAGTACCTGGAGAACCTCGGGACGTTCATCCGCGGCGCCCAGGACTGGGGCATCAGCTCACTTCGCTATACGACGCCCGACGATCCCGCCGGACTGCCCTCGACCTTCTGCGACACCCCGACCGACGACAGCGATCAGGCGCTGGACATCCCCGCCGTCGCGTGGTGGTGGGACGTGCTCCCCGAGAGGGAAACGTTTCAGCCTGTACGTGGCGAATTCCATCGGTCCGCGGTGGTGTGAAGCCACCCTCCGGGGCCGCGCTGTGATGCCGCGAGGCTCACGGCTCCGCCCCCGGCACAGGCCGCCCTGACAGCGACAGCGCCCCACGACCGACCGGCACGCCACGACCGACCGGCAACGCCCTGCCCGACCGGAACGCCCCGACCGACCGCGCCCGAACCCATGGGCGCCCCCACCAACCCCCCACCGAACAGCACGGCCCACACCGACAAACCCCACATCGGCTGCACCTCCGCCCCGGACCCCCCACTACCGCCGTAAGGAGCTGCGTACGTGAGTGCTGCACTGAAGGCCGTCCCGCGAGCCCCCGGAGGCTCCCCACTGATCGGCCACGCCCTGCCCCTGCTGCGCCGGCCCCTCGACTTCATGAAGTCGCTGCCCGGCAGCGGCGACCTGGTACGCGTCGACGTCGGCACCCTGCCGATCTACTTCGTCACCAGCGTCGACCTCACCCACGAACTACTGGTCACCAAGGCCCGCAACTTCGACAAGGGCCGCTTCTTCATACGGGCACGCTCCCTCGTCGGAGACGCCCTGCCCACCGCGCCCTCCGGCATACACAAGCGGCACCGGCGCCTCATGCAGCCGATGTTCCACCAGGCGCGCATCGCCGGTTACGCGAACGTCATGGCCACGCGCGCGCAGGCGATGGCCGACTCGTGGAAGCCCGGGCAGCGGGTCGAAGTCGACGACGAGCTGGCCCAGTTCTCCGTGGCGACGCTCGCCGAGACGATGTTCTCCGCCGAGATCAGCCGCCCCGCCGCCGAGGCCGTCATCCGCGACGTACCGATCCTGCTGAAGAACGCCCTGGTGCGCACCGTCACACCCCGGCTTCTCGACCGGATCCCGATCCCGGCCAACCGCCGCTTCGACACCGCCGCGAAGCGGCTGCGCACGGTCATCGACGACGTGATCGCCCTCGCGCACCAAGAGGGCGACGCGGACAACGAGGACCTGCTGTCGCTGCTCATCGCCGCACGCGACTCCGACACCGGCGACAGGCTCACCGACCGCGAGGTGCGGGACGAACTCGTCGCCATCATGTTCGCCGGCACCGAGACCACGGCGTCCACGCTCTGCTGGACGTTCCACGAGATCGCCGCGCACCCCGACATCGAGGAGAAGCTGCTCGCCGAGATCGAGTCCGTGGTCGGCGACCGCCCGGTCGGCTTCGAGGACGTACCGAAGCTCGAGTACATGGACCGCGTGCTGCGCGAGATCTCCCGCATGCACTCGGTGCCGCTGCTGATGCGGCAGGCCACCGCGCCCGTCGAACTCGGCGGCGTGGAACTGCCCGTCGGCACCGAACTCGCCTTCAGCCTCTACGCGCTCCACCGCGACGCCCGCCTGTACGACGACCCCGAGCGCTTCGACCCGGACCGCTGGCTGCCGGAGCGGGGCTCGCAGGTGCCGCGTGAGGGTTACATCCCCTTCGGGGCGGGCGCCCGCAAGTGCATCGGCGACGGCTTCGCATGGACGGAGATCGTCATCACCCTGGCGACGGTGCTGCGGCGCTGGAGGTTCGAACGGATCCCGGGCCACACCGTGAACGAGGTCGCCTCCGCCGTGGCGCACCCCGACAGCCTCCCGATGACGGTGGTGCCGAGGGGCTCGGAGGGCGGCTGAACCGACCGCCCCCCCCGAACCGGGGTACGGGGGGCGGCGGTTGTCGTGGTGCGGTGGCGCGGGCGCCGGTGTGGCGTGGGGCGTCCGGCCGCTGGTGCGGCGGTCCGGCGGTCCGGCGGTCCGGCGGTCCGGCGGCCGTACCGCGCTCAGTCGGGGCGGCGGCCCCGGAAGCGCACGCCACCGGACTCGGGGTGCCGGTCGACGGCCACGCCTTCGAAGCCCGCCGCCTCCAGCCGCGCCGGCAGCGTCTGCGGCGGCAGCGTGTTCATCGTGTCGCCGATGTGCAGCAGCCGGAAGCGGAGGCTGGGCTGGCTGTCGCTGCCCGCGAACACCCCGCCGGGCCGCAGCACCCGGAAGGCCTCCCGGAAGATCCGGTCCTGGGTGGGCACTTCGGGCACGTGGTGCAGCATCGTGAAGCACACGACGGACGAGAAGGCGCTGTCCGGCAGCGGCAGATCGGAGGCGTCGCCGTGGATGATGCGCGCCCGTTCGCCCCAGCCGTCCTGGAGGAGGCGCGCGGTATCCCCGTCGATCTCGACCGCGGTGAGGCTGGGCACCTGCTCGACCAGCACGCGGAGATTGGCCCCGTATCCGGGGCCCAGTTCCAGTACGTCGTCGCCCAGTTCGACGTCCTCCAGCGCCCAGGGGAGCAGACGGTCACGGACGCCGCGCGCCCACTTCTCGGAGCTGCACAGCCTGCGGTGTGCTCGGTTCATCGGCATGTGCAGACGCTACGGCCCAGGTGAACGGTTCGCCACGGTCGCGTCGTCTGCAGATCGCAGCTCCCGGCGCGGGCGCGGGCGCGGGCCCGCGCCCGTACGTCACTCGTACATCACGTACTCGGGCTCGGGCCGCAGCTTCAGCACCTCCGAGGGCTTCATCAGTCGCGTTCCCTCGGTGTCCTCCTCGTAGAACAGCTTGAAGCCGGTGTGCAGCCCGTCCGGCAGGTCGTCGACGAGCCGCCCCCACGTGCCGCGCTTGAGCCCCGGGGAGCCTATGCCGTCGGCGCTCTTTATCAGCGAGACGCCGTCGGCCGGGCGCAGCGCCTTCTCGTCGCTGACGACCGAGGCGGCGACCTGGTGGAAGACGAGCGGCTTGTGCGGCAGGTCGTGTTCGCCCACGAGCTTCGACAAGTACTCGGCGACGCCGTTGAGTTCGTCGCCGCTCGTCCGCCCGAAGGTCTGGCCCGGCACCTCGCCGGGGCCCATGTCCCACTCCGGGTCGAGGGCCACGCCGATGTGCGGGTGTTCCAGCCAGTCGCTCAGCGCCTTGACCTCGTCGAGCGCCGCGGCGCGGCCCGGCTGGATGTTGAGCAGGAGCAACGCGTCGCGTTCCTTGGCGAGTTCGTGGAAGCGGCGGATGGTCTTGCCGGGTGTACGGGTGCGGTACGTGCCGTCGGGGCCCGGGGTGGGGTTGGCGACCGTGGCGAGGAGTTCGAGCACGGGCAGCGGTTCGCGGCCCTCGGCGTACTTCCGTGCGGTCTTCTCCATCTCGTCGACCCGCTTGCCGGGATCGCCGCTGCCGAGGCGGCCGAGCGCGGGGGCGCCGGGCAGCCCGCAGTAGCCGACCAGCCGGTACTTGGGAAACAACTCACGTCCGCCGCGCGGAAGTTGGGGCCGCTTCTTCACCCGGGTCCGCCGCGGCGACGGCGAACGGGACTCCTTGCCGCCGCCCTTGCCTCCGCCGCCCTTGCCGCTTCCCGGAGCGCCGCCGGGCTTGGCGTCGTCGGGCCGTGCGCGGGCGGACGTGCCGCAGCCCGTGAGCGCGCCGAGGCCGAGCGCCGCGGACGCGGCGAGCAGCCCGCGCCGGGTGGCGGACGCCCCGGGCGGTTCCCCGGACACCGGCGCCTCCACGGGCGCCTCCCCGGCCGCGGACACCGGCACCGACACCGGCACCTGCCCCGCCTGCGACTCCGGTTCCGGTTCCGGCTCCCGCTCCCGCCCCGGAGGCGACTGGCTCCGCTCTCCGTGATCGTCCTGTCCGTAGCGTCCACTCGGCCTGCCGGTCGTGCCGTCAGCCACGTCGCCTCCGTCCGCCGGTCGGTGCGTCCCGTCGTACGTGTCCCGGTGCGCGTACTGCCCCGCCGCATCGGCGGTGCGCACGCGCGTGCCTCTCGCACGTACGCCCCCGTCCCGTCCGCATGTCCATCCGGCACGCGCCCGAAACGATGTTGCTCGGCCGTCTTCCGGCGGTCCCGGCCCGTACCGCCGCCCCCGCCCCCGACGTCTACGCGCGCGGCGCAGAATGGGCTCATGACGCAGAACACGGATGCAACGCCGGACCGGCCCGCGCCGGACCCGGCCATGCCGGAGTGGGAGAAGCGCTTCCGGGCACCGCGGGTGTCGCTGCCCGACTGGGCCGAGGACGCACCGGACCGCTCGCTGTACATCTCCAATGTCACCGGCACGTTCGAGCTGTACGCGTGGGACCGGGCCACGGGCGAGCACCGCCAGGTGACCGACCGCCCGAACGGTACGACCGACGGCGTGCTGACGCCCGACGGGGAGGAGATCTGGTGGTTCTCGGACACGGACGGCGACGAGTTCGGGATCTGGATGCGGCAGCCCTTCAAGGGCGGCGACGACGAGGCGGTGGCCCCGGGGCTCGACCCGTCCTTCCCGGCGGGGCTGGCCGTCGCGCGTGACGGCACGGCCGTCATCGGCCGCTCCACCGACGAGGACGGCACGACGATCCATCTCTGCCGCCCCGGCCGGGAGCCCGCCGAGATCTACCGGCACCGCGAGTCCGCCGGAGTGGCCGACCTCTCGCACGACGGGACGCTGCTGGTCGTCGAGCACACCGAGCACGGCGACGCGATGCACTCCGCGCTGCGCGTGATGCGGCTCGACGGCACCACCGTCGCCGAGCTGGACGACAGCGAGGGCGGCACGAAGGAACTCGGCCTGTCCGCCCTGGGGTTCGCACCCGTACGGGACGATTCGCGGCTGCTCGTCGCGCACCAGCGCACCGGCCGCTGGGAGCCGATGATCTGGGAGCCGCTCACCGGCGCCACCACCGAGCTCGACATCGATCTGCCCGGCGACGTCAGCGCCGACTGGTATCCCGACGGGACCGCGCTGCTGGTGTCCCACAGCCATCAGGCGCGCAGCGACCTGTGGCGCTACGACATCGCGTCACGCACGCTGACCCGGATCGAGACGCCGCCCGGTTCGGTCGCGGACGCGACGGTGCGGCCCGCGAGGCCCACCGGGACGCAGGACGTCAGCATCGAGTACCTGTGGTCGTCGGCCGCGCAGCCGCCCCGGGTGCGCTCCGCCGAGGGAGCCGTCGTACTCGATCCGCCCGGCATGGCGGCCCCGCCGTCCGTACCCGTGGAGGACGCCTGGGTGGAGGGCCCCGGCGGCACCGTCCACGCCCTCGTGCAGAAGCCGGAGGGCGAGGGCCCCTTCCCCACGGTCTTCGACGTGCACGGCGGCCCGACCTGGCACGACAGCGACGCGTTCGCCGGTCAGCCGGCCGCCTGGATCGACCACGGCTTCGCGGTCGTACGCGTCAACTACCGCGGCTCCACCGGCTACGGGCGCGAGTGGACGGACGCCCTCAAGCACCGCGTGGGCCTCATCGAACTGGAGGACATCGCGGCCGTGCGGGAGTGGGCCGTCTCCTCCGGGCTCGCCGACCCGGAGCGGCTGGTGCTGGGCGGCGGTTCGTGGGGCGGCTATCTGACGCTGCTCGGCCTGGGCACCCAGCCCGGCGCCTGGGCGGTGGGCCTCGCGGCGGTGCCGGTCGCGGACTACGTCACCGCCTACCACGACGAGATGGAGGCCCTGAAGTCGCTGGACCGCACGCTGCTCGGCGGCTCGCCCGAGGAGGTGCCGGAGCGGTACGAGGTCTCGTCGCCGCTCACGTACGTCGACGACGTACGGGCACCGGTCTTCATCTCCGCCGGCGTCAACGACCCGCGCTGCCCCATCCGGCAGGTGGAGAACTATGTGGGGCGGCTGGAGGATCGCGGCGCACCGCACGAGGTGTACCGCTACGACGCCGGGCACGGCTCGCTCGTGGTGGAGGAGCGGATCAAGCAGTTGAGGCTGGAGATCGACTTCGCTCTGCGGCACCTTCCCGGGCCGAAGCCGGTCCCGTGACGCCGGGGCCGCCAGAGGCGCCGGGGTCCTGCGGGCCGTCGGGGCCGTCCCGGCCGTCCGGGCCGGCACCGCCGGGGGCGATGCCGAGCGCGGCGTCCTGGGCCAGCTCCCTGTCCCGGCGGAAGAGCCGATACCACATGAAGACCACGAAGCCCGCGAAGACGAACCACTCGGCGGTGTAGCCGAGGTTCTGGAACGCCTTCATGTCGAGGCCGGTGTTGTCGGGTCGTACCGGCGGCACCGGCTTCAGCTTCGAGCCGTCCGGGACGTGCTGCACCGTGATCCAGGCGTCGTGCACGTCGTACGGGACGACGTTGACGAGCGAGGCGGCGCTGATCATGCCGAGCCGGCCCTTCGGAAGTCCGCCGCCGGCCCGTACTCCCGGACTGCCCTCGGACTCCGAGGCCTGTAGCGCGCCGGTGACCCTCACCTCGCCCCGCGGGGGCGGCGGCACGCGGGACGCGTCGGCGTCGCCCGGAAGCCATCCGCGCACGACGGGCAGCGCCTTGCCGTCACGGTTGTGCTTGCCGTCGCTCCCGCCCTTGCCGTCTCCGGACGTACGCAGCAGGGACAGCACATAGAAGCCGCGCCTGCCGTCGAGTGCCCGGTCGGGCACCAGCAGCGGACGGGAGGTGTCGTAGCGTCCGGTGACCTCCGCCGTGCGGCCGCTGGTCCTCGCGTCGACCGGCAGCAGCCTGGACAGCGGCTCCGGCCGTGCGTGCGCGGCCTCCGAAACGGTGCGCTGCTGCTGCTCGTCACTCTCCACCCGCGCCTCGAAGCGGGAGAGCTGCCAGCTGCCCATGAAGAGACAGACCGGGATCGCCAGCACGGAGAAGAGGTTGATTCCCCACCACCGCGGGGTCAGCAGAAACCGGTACACGACTACACGGTACGGGGCCGCGCGACAGCGGTCATTCGTGGGTGCGCGGCGCACACGGACCACCCGCGCCGGCGTCCGCCGCGGGAACCGCCGTGTGTGCCCGGCGAGATGCGGCCTCGCGCGCCACACCGCCGGTCAGGCCGCACCGCCGGTCAGTGCGCGGCCAGGACTCCCGTGCGGTACAGCGTGCCCGCGCAGGCGCCCTTCAGTTCGGTGCCGGCCGCGGCCGGGTCGCCCACGTCCGGGGTGTGGCTGAGGACCACGCTCGACTTGCCGTCCGTGGTGCCGCCGGAGTTGCCGTTGTCGCCGCCGCCGTTCCCACCGTCGTCGTCGCCGCCGGAGTTGCCGTTGTTCCCGCCGTTCCCGCCGTCCTCGTGACCGCCGGAGCTGCCGTTGTTCCCGCCCTGGCCGCCCTCCGGGCCGTGGCCCTCCTCGGCCTTCGGCTCGGGCTTTCCGGGAGGGCCGCACTTGCTGGGAATCCAGGCCCACTTGACCTCGTACGCGTCACCCGGCTTCAGCACCAGCTCGCTCGCGGCGAGATCGGGGTCGGGAAGCCCGGCCGCCGGGTCGCCCTGGGTGTGGTCCACGACGTTTATCCGCTCGATGTCGGCACGGCCGCGGGCGGAGGCGCCCACGACGCCGTCGCCCTCGACGGTGCAAGCATCCGAGGACGTGTTGACGACGCGGAAACTGCCGTACACCTTGCCGTCGGAGGCGGCCGCGCTCTCCGAGGCGCTGCCGTCGCCGAGCTGCTGGCGCCCGCAGCTGGGGGCGCTCGTGGCGAGCGTGTCGTTCGGGTCGGCGCCGCCCGAGTCGCCGCCCCGCGTGGGAGACGGTGACTTCGAGCCGTGGCCGCCGCCCGACTTGCCGCCGTCGGCGCCGACACCGCCCGAGACGTCGCCCGAGCCCTGGGTGTGGCCGGGGCCGCCACCGCCGACGGTGTCCTGGCCGGGGTCTTGGTTGCCGCCCGCGTTGATGGACGAGTCGCCCGGGAGCCCGGGCACGATGCCGCTGCTCACCAGGCCGGGAACGCCGACTCCCGCGAGCACCACGGCGGCGGCCGCGCCCACGAGTACGCGGCGCCGGTGCGCCCGCCGCGCGGGCACCGCGTGCTGGAGGTAGGCGAGCGACTCGGGGCCCGGCTCGATGTGGCTCACGCTGTGGTGCAGCATCCGGCGGAGGGCGGCCTCGACCTCGCTGTCGTCCTCGCCGTCGCCGTTTCCGGAACCGTCGCCGGCGCCGGGACCTCCCGCGCCGCCGGCACCTCCGCCGTGACCGCCGGAACCGCCTGCGCCGCCGCGTCCGCCGCCGCCCGCACCGGCGGGCCCGCCGCCGGATCCGGACGCAGCGCCGGAACCGCCCGCGACGGGACGGAGCGCGGCCGTGCCTTCGGCCGCGGCACTCTGAGCGCCTTCGGCCGCGGCCCCCTGGGCGCTGCCGCCGCCCGGTGCCGGCCCATCGGCGCCAGGCCGGTCCGCGGACCGGCCGAACTGCCCTGTGCCGTCCGGGAGTTGCAATGTGTCCTGGTGGCTGGAATGCATGGTCGTCATCGCGTCTCGGACCGCGTCCGGCCCACCGGGGGCGGGATGCGGAGTGTCAGGGATGTCCGGCGGGCGCGGCAGATCCGGCGCCTCGGGGGACGCGGGATCGCCGGGCGTGCCCGGGAGTCCGGCGGGCCGGTCGATCTCCGGCAGCACCGGATCGTCGATCTGCGGAGGGTCCGGGATCTCCGGCTCGTCGTAGATGCCGGGGCTCTCGGGGATCTCCGGGGCAGCCGGGATCTCGGGCATGTCGGGGACCGCGGGCGGCGGCGGGATGTCCGGCGTCGGCGGGATCTCCGGGCTCTCCAGGATGTCCGGCGCCTCGGGGATCGCGGGCGTCTCCGCGGGGCCGTGCACATCCGGTACGCCGGGGACGCCGGGCAGGTCGGGCAGGTCCGGCGCCTCGGGCGCACCGTGCTCCGGGAGCTCCGGGCTCTCGACGTCAGGGGCGTCCGGTGCGTGCGGGGTCTCCGGTGCGTGCGGGCCGTCGGGCAGATCGGGCTCCTCGGGGCCCGGGCCCGGGGCCTCGGGTCCGCCGCTCGCGCCGCCCTGCCCGTACGAGGCGACGGGCGCCAGCTCCTCGCCGTCCGTGCCGCCCTCGCCCTCCGGGCCTTCCCGGCGGTGGCGGCCGTGACCGCCCGCGTCCCGGCCGCCGGCGTACCGGTCACCGGTGTACCGGTCACTCACGTCCCGGCCACCCGCGTACCGGTCGTGGCCGTCGTCGGTGTCGCCCTCGGCATCCCGGCCGGCCCGGCCCGTCAGCCGCAGCCCCTGCTCGTACGGACCGCCCGGCTCGCTCTCCACATCGGCCAGCTCGCCCGCGCCGGCCAGCCGCACGAGCTCGCGCAAGCGCTCGCTGAGCACCCTGTCCTGGTCGTCGTACGCGCTCATGAGGCCGCCTCCATCGCGACCCTGAGCGCGGCGATCCCACGCGAGCCGTACGCCTTCACCGAGCCCAGCGAAAGCCCCAGCACCTCGGCGACCTGCGCCTCGGTCATGTCCGCGAAGTAGCGCAGCACCAGCACCTCGCGCTGGCGGCGCTGGAGGCCGCGCATCGCGTGGATCAGCTCGTCGCGCTCCAGCTGCTCGTACGCGCCCTCCTCGGCGCTGGCCATGTCCGGCATCGGCTTCGACAGGAGCTTGAGGCCGACGATCCGCCGGCGCAGCGCGGATCTTGAGAGATTGACGACGGTCTGCCGCAGATACGCGAGGGTCTTCTCCGGCTCGCGGACGCGCTTGCGCGCGGAGTGGACGCGGATGAACGCCTCCTGGACGACGTCCTCGCAGGAAGCGGTGTCGTCCAGGAGCAGAGCGGCGAGCCCGAGCAGCGACTTGTAGTGGACGCGGTAGGTCTCGGTGAGGTGGTCGACTGTCGTGCCCGCTGCCATCGCGTCGTCAGATTCCGCGCCCTGGGCCGGGACGCGTGTGGGGCGGGCCGGGGACCACGGCGAGATCACCGGCATGCCTCCGGCGCTGATGCCGGGGGTGCCGGGCGCTGTCGCGAGTCCGAATGCTTCCACCACGCTTGTTGGACACACACTCCCCCTGGAGGGTTGTACGCGTCAGACGCCGCCGTCGACGACCGTTCGAACGCGCTCATGCGTACCAGCTCTTCCCGGCTGCCCGTACAGTCACTTCGCCTCTCGAATCCGGGAGTGGACACAGAGACGCCCCGCGTCCCGCGGCCGGTTGCAACGGCCGGGGGAGAAATTCTCGTCTCTGCGTCCCGTGCCCGCCAGTGCCAAGACCCTTCCTTGACTGAGAAGTTCGTGTGATCCGGCTGCATACAGAGGACCGTCTGCAATCGGCCCGCCCGGCCCCCGCCCTCCATGAGCCCGCCTCCATGAGCCCGGCGCGGGCCCGGCCCCGGTCCCTACGCCGCGGGCCCCTCCGCCGCGATCCGTTCCGCGATCTGCGCCATGTTGAGCGCCGCGCCCTTGCGCAGGTTGTCCGC
This sequence comes from Streptomyces sp. HNM0575, assembly GCF_012726265.1. Taxonomy (GTDB): domain Bacteria; phylum Actinomycetota; class Actinomycetes; order Streptomycetales; family Streptomycetaceae; genus Streptomyces. Next base: position 274,941 of record NZ_JAASAG010000010.1, read on the forward strand.
GCAGACGAACAACTCCAGCGCGCACGGGTCGTCCAGCGACCGCCGTACGCGGCCCGCCCACGTGGGATCCGTGCCCGCCACGTCCGCCGGCGTCGGGAAGTCGCCCTGTTCCGGATCGTCGCAGAGCACCACCCCCGGGGCGTTCGCCAGGATCTCCCGCGCCCGCCACACGCACACCTCGCTGCCGAACCGCGCGTGCACGGACGCCGAATGAGCGGTCAGCACCGGCACCCGCACACAAGTCGCGGACACCGGCAGGGAGGGCAGCCCCAGCACCTTCCGCGTCTCGTCCCGTACGGTCAGCTCCTCCGACGTCCAGCCGCCCTCGCACATCTCACCGGTGAACGGCACGACGTTGAGCGCGACAGGGGTGCGGTCCGGATCGCCGGGCCCGGCACCGGCGCCCGCGGCGACGGCCGCATGACCGCGGCCCTCGGCCACCGCACGCCGGATGTCCCCCGGATGTCTGCCCAGTTCCGCGCCGGCCGCCTCCGCAGACGTCACGGCCGCCAACTGGCCGCGCAGCGCCTCGACTCCGTAGCGTCCCGCGCCGGACACCGCCTCGTACGAGGAGAGGACCAGCCCGGTCAGCCCCCACTCCCGGTGCAGCGCGCCCGTCGCGACGGCCGTCGTCAGCGTGGTGCAGCCGGGGCTCGCGACGACTCCGCGCGGCCTCTCCCGCACGGCGTCGCCGTTGAGTTCGGGCACCACCAGCGGAACGCCGTGCGCCATGCGGAACGCGCGAGAGCCGTCCACCACGACCGCCCCGAGCCCGGCCGCGACCGGCACCCACCGCGCCGCGACATCCTCCGGCACCGCGAAGACGGCCACGTCGGCACCTGTCAGCGCCTCCTCGGTGAGCGCCCGCACGGCGGTGTCCTCGCCGCGCACCTCCCGCACGCGGCCGGAGGAGCGCGGCGACGCGAGCAGCCGGATCTCGCCCCAGACGTCCGCCCGTTCGGACAGCAGGGACAGCAGCACCGTGCCGACGGCGCCCGTCGCGCCGACGACCGCCAGGGCGGGCCTGCCGGTACGCCCGGTATGCCCGGTACGCCCGCCCGCCCCGGCGGACGGCGTCACCGCCCTGTGCCTCCGTAGACGACTGCCTCGTCGCTCTCGCTGTCGAGACCGAACGCCGAATGCACCGCGCGCACCGACTCGTTGACGTCGTCCTCGCGCGTGACGACGGAGATGCGGATCTCCGAGGTGGAGATCAGCTCGATGTTGACCTCGGCCTGCGACAGCGCCTCGAAGAACGCCGCGGTCACACCCGGGTTGGTCTTCATGCCCGCGCCGACAAGGGAGATCTTCGCGATCTGGTCGTCGTAGCGCAGCGAGTCGAAGCCGATGGCGCCCTGCGCCTTCTCCAGTGCGGCGATCGCCTTGCGCCCCTCGCTCTTGGGGAGCGTGAAGGAGATGTCCGTGAGACCGGTCGAGGCGGCCGACACGTTCTGCACGACCATGTCGATGTTGACCTCGGCGTCCGCGATCGCGCGGAAGATCACCGCAGCCACACCCGGCTTGTCCGGCACTCCGACAACCGTGATCTTCGCCTCGGAAGTGTCATGCGCGACACCCGAGATGATCGCCTGCTCCATCGACTCTTCTTCCCCTTGCCCGTTCCTCTTGCTCTCCCCGCTCTTCAGCGCGGCCTGCGCACCGGGGACGTTCTCTCCGTGCCCCTCGTGCCCGCCCGGAGGCTCACTGCTGACCCAGGTGCCCTGAAGTCCCGAGAAGGACGACCGTACGTGGATCGGGATGTTGTAGCGGCGGGCGTACTCGACGCAGCGGTGCAGCAGCACCTTCGAGCCGGAGCTGGCCAGCTCCAGCATGTCCTCGAAGGAGATCCAGTCGATCTTCCGGGCCTTCTTCACGACCCGCGGGTCGGCGGTGAAGACGCCGTCGACGTCGGTGTAGATCTCACAGACGTCCGCGTCGAGCGCCGCCGCCAGCGCCACGGCGGTGGTGTCGGAGCCGCCGCGGCCCAGCGTGGTGATGTCCTTGCTGTCCTGGGACACGCCCTGGAAGCCCGCGACGATCGCGATGTTGCCCTCGTCGACGGAGGTCTGGATACGGCCCGGGGTGACGTCGATGATCCGCGCCTTGTTGTGCGCGGAGTCGGTGATCAGGCCCGCCTGGCTTCCGGTGAACGACTGTGCCTCGTGTCCGAGGGATTTGATCGCCATCGCCAGCAGTGCCATGGAGATGCGCTCTCCGGCGGTCAGCAGCATGTCGAACTCGCGCCCCGTCTGGACGGGGGAGACTTCCTTGGCGAGATCGATCAGCTCGTCCGTCGTGTCACCCATCGCCGAGACCACGACGACAACCTGGTTGCCGTTCTTCTTGGCCTCGACGATCCGCTTGGCAACGCGCTTGATGCCCTCGGCATCGGCAACGGAGGAGCCGCCGTACTTCTGCACGACAAGGCCCACGTGTGCTCGCTCCTCGATTCTCAAGTCCTAGCGCCCTTCCCCTGCCTGCCCGTGGCGGCCGGGGGGACTCCCGTACGGAATCCGCGGGTCGGCTCATTTTACCGAGAAGGCGTCCCACCCTCTCGTCCAGCGACCAAACCTGCCCGTTCACGGGGCGTCCACACGGGAACGTAAGACAGCTCACACGGCGGGTGCGGGCGCGGGAGCGGGTACGGGGCCGGGGCGGGGCCGTCACCAGGAACGACGGGGGGACGGGGCGACGGGGGCGACGGGGGCGGGGGGGCGAGGCGGGGCCAGCGGTGGCGCGGGGAGGCACCGGGTGCGGGCGCGGGAGCGCTTCACGCCCCCTCGCGGGCTCCTCCGCGCCCCCGCTCCGAGGTGTCCGCGGGGCCGCCCGGCCGGACCGGCGGGCCCGGCGCGGACCACGCGCTTCCGGCGAACCGGCCGAGCGCGTCCCGCAGTTCGGGGGAGATCTCCCCGGTGGCAGCACGTCCACCGAGCGGCCAGAAGGCGATCCACCCCGCGCTGTCCGCGCGCAGACCCGGCCCCGGCGAGGCCCACGGGTGCAGCCGGACGTGCAGCACCGGACGGGAGCGCGTGCCGGAGGCCCCCTCGTAACCGCGTACGGCCACCTCCGCGACGTCGGCCCACGGGACGGACACGGTGCGGCCCCGCGACGTCGTCCCGATCACCTCCGGGTTCAGGCGGAGTTCGGCCCTCCCCCGCACGATCGACGGCTCGCTCAGCTCCAGCACCACGGGCAGCAGGACCAGGAAACCGACGAGCAGCCACACCCCTCCCGCGTCCCAGTCGCGCTCGACGCCCATCTGCGCCACGCGCAGCGCCGCGAGGCCCCACGGCAGCGCGTAGCCGCCCGCTCTCGCCCAGCGCCGCCGGCCCGTGGAGCCTCCCGGGATCCTGACCTCCGCCGGCTCTGCCGGGCGTGCGCCGGAGACCTGCTCGGGGGCGGCGGCCGCCGCGTCCTCCCGGACCTCGCGGACCGGCCCCTCCGCCCGGACCGGGCCCTCCGACCGGACCGGCCCCTCCGCGCCGACCCGCCGCCGTACGGCCATACGCCACCGGCCCCCGGCGGCCGGGGCGGCGAGCCGTTCCTGCAACAGCCCGTGCCGGAACTGCCAGGTCCCCGCCGCCTGACGCAGCACTCCCACCCGGTGCGCCTCCGCCAGGAACGCCGTCAGCCGCCAGGGAAGCGCCCCCACGGCGGCGAGCACGGAACGGGTGAGCAGCCAGTGGCTCCACGGGCTGAGCAGGAGGATCGTGCCCGCGGCGGCGACGCTGCCCACCACCCACGTCGCGACGACGGTCTCCGTCCCCCTGCCCGTGGCGGCGACGGCGCCCACGGCCCCGAGCGCCGGGCTCACCAGCGACAGCGTCAGCAGCGTGCTCCTGCGCTGTTCGTCCAGCAGCTCGCCGGGCCCGAACGCCCTGTCCGGATCCGCGGGAACGCCCAGTACGAGCATCAGCAGGCCCGGCAGCACGATCGCGAGCACCGCCAACGGGCCGTCCTGGAGCAGGAATTGCACCGCCGACGCGAAGGCCAGCACCACGGCCAGAACCGCCGCGAGGTGCGGCCGCCATCTGCGGAGCAGCCCCGCGGGCCGCTGCGGCAGGTCATCTCCCCGCACGGCGAGCAGCACACGGTGCACGATGCCGCCCATGAGCGCCAGGGCGAGCGCACCCGCAGCCCCCTCGGCCACCGCCCCGCGCTGTGCCGCGTCCCGGGTGGACCATGCCGTCAGCCCCGCCATCGCGAACAGCAGCAGGCCCGTGCCGAGGAACAGCGCCGGTACGCCCAGCACCGACGGCAGCCTGGCGCGGTGCAGCCGCCACCACGCGAACTCCCGGGTGCCCAGGCGCGTGAGGTGCCGCGCGAGGAATCCCAGCCAGCGCTCGGCGCGTGCCGCGCCCCGACTCCCCGGGCCCCGACTCCCCGCGCCCCAACTCCCCGCGGACCGCGGCCCGTCGGGCGAGGCGGGACCGGTGGGGAAGGTCGCCGGGACCAGGGAGTCCAGCAGGTGCCGTTCGACCGCTGCCGGGCCGGGGAAGCGGGACCGGTCGAGGAGTTCACCCGGAGCCGCATCCGGACCCGCGTACACGGTGCGCGTCAGCCACAGCATCAGCGGCGAGGAGAGCGCACGCACCACGGGCAGGCCGGCGTCGCCCGCGGTCAGCGCAGCCAGCAACTCCTCCCAGCGTCCGGCACGTCCGGGATGGCTGGTACGCCGCAGGAAGTCGGCCGCTGCGGCCGCGGGCACGGGCTCGGCACGCACGACGGCCGCCGACGCGAGCACGTCCTCCGACTCCGCCGCCTCCGCGTACTCCTCGGTCCGCGACGTGAGGATCAGCGGCGCGTCCCCCGCCAGCGCGCGGTTGAGGCCGGAGAGCGCCTTCGCCCGTGCGGGCGCGGGCAGTTCGTCGAAGCCGTCGAGCACGGGGAGCACCCGCCGGTCCCGCACCAGTTCGCGTACCCGCCGCCGGTCCAGCCGCCGCGTGCCGTGGTCCTGGTGCACCCGGCGGGCGAGCCAGGCGTGCAGATGCTCACGGTCCGGGTCCCAGGACCACACCGGGACGATCACGGGCACGGGCGCGCCCGACGTCCAGTCGCGCAGCAGCTCCAGTGACAGCAGCACCGCGAGCGAGGTCTTGCCCGCACCGGGGCCGCCGAGGATCACCAGCCGCCGCGCGGGCAGCGACCGGTAGGCGGCCGTCAGCGCGGCGAGCCCGTCGCCCTGCACGGGCACCGCCGCGCCCACGTTCACCTCGTGGTCGGCGGAGGCCGGATCGGCGGTCCACCGCACCTCGGGCTGCGCCCGGTCCGCCAGACCGCGGGCCGCCGCCTCGTCCCGCCACCGTGCGTGTACGGCACCTGCCAGCTCACGGGCGGCGGCGTCCTGCGGGGTCTCTGCCGGGGCCCCGTGGAACCGGACGTCGCCGAAGATGTTCCCGGCCTGGATCACGTAAGTGGCGCTGCCGGAGAAGGAGTTGTGAACGCCTCTCTGCTCCGTCACGGCCCGCCCCCGCAGATACATCCGACGCCCGACGCCTTCACGCACACGCCTGCGTACGCAGGTGCTCACGCTACGCGTCATACCCCGGTGCCATCCGGCACTTCGGCGGTCCGCACCCTGGGCGGCCCCCGGTGACCCCTGGCGAACCCTGGCAACCCTCTGGCGGGCGCCGCCCGAGATTCAGCTATTGCTTATATAAGCGACGGCTGTATATCTTCCCCGTGTGCATGCATTGGATGTCCTGGGAGACCCCGTGCGACGGCGGATCCTGGAGCTGCTCGCCGACGGCGAGCAGACCTCCGGAGCCGTATCCGGCGCGATCCAGGCCGAGTTCGGCATCTCCCAGCCCGCCGTCTCCCAGCACCTGCGGGTGCTGCGCGAGGCCGGATTCACCTCCGTACGGGCCGAGGGCACCCGGCGGCTCTACGCCGTCGAGGCCGCTCCCCTGCGCGAGGTCGACACATGGCTGGAGCGCTTCCGCGGCTTCTGGGAGCAGCGGCTCGACGCTCTCGGCACGGAACTGGCGCGCGGCAAGCGCGAACGCCGCAGGAAAGACGCCGGTGCGGACACCGCCGGCAGCGAGGAGCAGTGATGAGCGACATCGTCGACCAGATCAACGCGGTCCACCGGAAGGTCGGCACCCGGGACGTGGAGGGGCAGGAGGCCCACACGGTCCTGCTGCGCCGTACGTACGAGGCCGCCGTCGAGGACGTGTGGGACGCCTGCACCGACCCGGAGCGCATCCGCCGCTGGTTCCTGCCGGTCAGCGGGGATCTGAAGCCCGGCGGGCACTACCAGCTGGAGGGCAACGCGGGCGGCGAGATCCTGCGCTGCGAACCGCCCCGGCTGCTCAAGGTCAGCTGGGTGATGGGCGAGAGCCCCGGCTTCAGCGAGGTCCAGGTGCGGCTGACGCCCGAGGGCGACGACGAGACGGTCTTCGAGCTGGAGCACGTCGCGGTCGTACCGCCGGAGTTCTGGGACCAGTTCGGCCCGGGAGCGGTCGGCGTCGGCTGGGACCTCACGGTGCTCGGCCTCGGAATGCACCTGCGGGGCGAGGTGATCCCCGACCACTCCGAGTTCGAAGCGTCCGACGAGGCAAGGGAGTTCTCGACGCGCAGCAGCGAGGCGTGGGGCGCGGCGTACGAGGCATCGGGAGCACCGGCCGACGTGGTCGCGAAGGCCGTCAGCGGCACGACGGCGTTCTACGTGCCGCCGCGGGAGGACGGCGCCTCCTGAACGGCTCCCGGCACGCGGCGCACGGTGGGCACGGCGGGGGGCAGGATCTCCGTACGGCGCGAACGCCGCCCGCGAGGCGGCGGTAGCGTCAACTGCCGTGCGGTGAACGGGCGGTGGCCGTGCGTCGGCCGGGGCAGTGAGGAGCATCCAATGAGCGACAGCGGCGGGACCGGCCGGATCGACGCCGTCCACCGGGAAGTCGGCAGCCGCCGGGTGGACGGGGCTGAGGCCCGCACGGTCCTGCTGCGGCGCACATACGACGCCCCCGTCGGGGAGGTCTGGGACGCCTGCACCGACCGGGAACGCGTCAGCCGCTGGTTCGTGCCCGTCAGCGGCGAACTGAAGCCCGGCGGGCACTACCTGCTGGAGGGCCACGCACACGGCGAGGTCCTGCGCTGCGAGGCACCCCGACTGCTCAGGCTGAGCTGGCTGTTCGGCGACGACCCGGACTTCGGCGAGGTCGAGCTCCGGCTGACGGCCGAGGGCGGGGCCGACGGGGACGGGGCCGACGGCGAGAGCGACGGCGACGAGCGGACCGTGCTCGAACTGGAGCATGTCTCGGTGGTACCCGACGAGGTATGGGAACACTTCGGGCCCGGAGCGCTCGGCCTCGTCTGGGACCTGACGGCGCTCGGCCTCCACTTCCATCTGCTGGACGGTCCGGCCGACGATCTCGCCGCCTGGCGGGAGTCCGACGAGGCACGGGAGTTGATGACCCGCAGCAGCGAGGCATGGGGCGCGGCGTACGAGGCATCGGGGGCACCGGCCGACGTGGTCGCGGAGGCCGTGAGCAACACGACGGCGTTCTACGTACGGCCGCGGGAGGACGCCGAGTGAGCGCGTGAGCGCGTGACCGCGGGCCGGCGAGCGGCCGGCCCGCGCCCATGCCACCGGCGACCGCGCATGCGGAGCGAAACGATCGTGCGCCGGTGGAGACAAACGAGGGGCACGCCCGGGCCCTCGGCTCTAGCGTGGCAACACGGGCCGCACCAGCGGCTCCCGCCCCTGACCGCCTCGCTCCCGACCGGCCAACTACCCCCTCGACCTGCGCCGTTGAACGAGACGCCGTTCCACGGAGGGTCCGCGGCCCAGCCCCTGCGGCCGCCAATTCCACATACAGCATGCCGAGACTCCGATGTCAGCCTCTCGACGGTTGAGGTCAGTTGTCGGACACTGCTGGTCTGATTCCGGCCACAATCCGGATGAGGACCCTGTCACCCAGCGGAAGGGCACTCGCATGAGCACGTGGCAGCTGACCGTCGAGCACCGGATAGCAGCGCCACCCGTGCGGGTGTGGGAGACCATGACCGACATCGAGGGCTCCCCGAACGTGATCAGCGGCGTAGAACGCGTGGAATTGCTCAGCGACGCGCCCTTCGGCGTCGGCACCCGCTGGCGGGAGACCCGCCTGATGTTCGGCGAGGAGGCGACCGAGGAGATGTGGGTGAGCGCCTGCGAGGCTCCCACCCGCTACGTCGTCGAGGCCGATTCACGCGGCGTCCACTACACCTCGGAGTTCACCCTCGCCCCCGACGGCGACGACGCCACCTCCGTACGCCTCGTCTTCGGCGGCTCCCGCACGGAGAAGAACGCCCTCGGCGGAGTCATCGGCAAACTCTTCGGCGGCATCGGCGCCAGAACGGTCGAGAAGGCCCTGACCAAGGACCTCGAAGACATCGCGGCTTCGGCGGAATCACCGCACTGACGGCGTCTCCGAGAACGCGTCCTCGGGCGCCGGCCCGTACGGCACGGGCTCAATGGACGTACTCCTTCAGCTTCTCCGTCTCCAACGCGATCCCCACCGGCTCCGGAAGCTCCACCACCGAGCCGAAGGGTCCCGCTCACGGGTCAGCCCTCCGCGTCGGCGGCCGGCCGCGCCTCGACGTCCGCGCGCATACGACGCGCACGCGCGTCCTCGTAACCGCCGAGCAGCCGCAGGGACTCCGACCAGTGCCCGGCCGCCGTCTCCGGGTTCTGCTCGTACAGCGTCCGGGCCAGCCCGTCCAGGGCGACGGCTTCGCTCCAGGCGTCGCCGAGTTCGCGGTGCGCCTCCGCCGCACGCCGGTGGAAGCCCGCGGCCTCCTCGTCGCGGCCCATCCGGTGGTACGTCTCGCCCGTCCCCTGCCACGCCAGCGCCTCGCGGCTGCGGTCGCGGAGCCTCCGGTGCAGCGTCGCCGAGCGGTTGTACGCGGTGAGTGCCGCACCGTGGTCGCCCAGCGCCTGCTGCGCGTCGCCGACCGCCAGCAGCCAGCACGCCTCCGCGACATGGTTGCGCAGGTCCAGGGCGAGCTTCAGCGCCTCCTCGGCGAGGTTCAGCGCCTCCTGCGGCTCGCCGAGCTCCAGTCGGATTCCGCTCAGGATCCACAGCGCGTTGCCCGTGCTCCGTGCGTCGTCGCGCTGCCGGTGCGCCGCGAGAGCCCGCTCGATGTCCTCCGCGGCCTGCTCCAGCTCGCCCGCGCGGAAGCGCACCAGGGCGAGGTTGGCGAGGGTCACGGTCTGCCTCCGGGTATCTCCCAGCTCCGCGAAGAGGGCCGCGGCCTCGCCCAGCCTCGCCTCGGCCGGCCCCAACTCCCGTCGACGCAGGTGGACCAGGCCGAGCGCGTTGAGCGAGTCCGCCTCTCCCGCCCGGTCGCCCGTCTCGCGCCGGATGGTCAGCGCCTCCTCATGCGCCTGGCGCGCTTCCTCCGCGCGGCTGAGCTTCGTGTAGCCGAACCCGAAGCTCTCCAGCAGCCTCGCCTGTGCCGCACGGTCGCCGGCCCGGCGGGCGGCCGACAGCCCGGCGTGGCCGATGGGCAGCCAGTCGGCCGTCAGGGACGAGGGCGCCTTGGCGTTCCACAGCACGGCCGCCAACTGCCAGGCGTGCACGTCGAGTCCGGCGTCCGACGCGGCCCGTACGGCGGGGAGGAAGTTGGCGTGTTCCCGCTCGGCCCAGTCGACGGCCTGGTCGTAGTCGGCAAAGGAGAGCGGTGTGACCCCCTCGGCGGGCGGCTGCGACGGCAGGCGCTCCTCGTGGGGTCTGATCCATCCCTGCGCGGAGTCGGCGGTGTGCAGATACCAGTCGAGCACCCTGAGCAGCGCGGCGTTCCGCTCCTCGCCGGGCTCCTCACGCTGGGCCTGGTCGCAGGCGTACGCGCGCAGCAGGTCGTGGAACTCGAAGCGGTCGGGCGCCCTCTGCTCCAGAAGATGCGCGCCGACCAGTACGTCGAGCAGCTGCCGCGCCCTGCGGACGCTGACTCCGGCCAGCGCCGCCACCGCCCCGAGCGGGAACTGCGGTCCGGGATGCAGGCCCAGTAAGCGGAAGAGCCGCGCGGCGTCGGGGGAGAGCGCACGGTAGGACCAGGCGAAGACCGCACGTACGGCTTCGCCGCCCTCCTCGTCGCCCGTGCTGAGGGCGTCCCAGAGGGCCGATTCGTCGCACAGGTCGGTGATCAGCTCGTCGAGGCTCATGTGCGGGTGGGTGGCGGCCCGTTCGGCCGCTATGCGCAGCGCGAGCGGCAAGTGGGCGCACAGACGGGCGAGTTCGGCGAGCTTGGCGGAGTCGTCGTCGGCACGGTGGCCGGCGGTGACGGCACGCAGCAGGGCCACGGCTTCGGGCTCGTCCAGCGTCCCCAGGGTGAGCCGGTCCGCCCCGTCACGCACGGCGAGCGACGAGAGACGGCTGCGGCTGGTGACGATGGTGAGGCAGTGGGCGTTGCCGGGAAGCAGCGGCCGGACCTGGGCGACGGTCGCGGCGTTGTCGAGGAAGACCAGCATCCGGCGCTCGGCCAGCAGCGTCCGGTACAGGGCCGCCGCACTGTCCGGGTCGGAGGGGACCGCCTTCGCCGTCATACCCATCGCCGTGAGGAAGCGCGGCAGCACCTCTTCGGCGGCGACGGGCTCGCCCGGGTCGTAGCCGCGCAGATTCACGTACAGCTGGCCGTCCGGGAAGCGGTCCTTGACCTGGTGCGCCCAGCGCAGGGCGAGCGCGGTCTTGCCCGCACCGGCCGTACCGGCGATCACGCACACCGGCGGGACGAAGGGGTCGCCGCCGGTGGTCAATGTGGCGTCGAGGCTCTGTAGTTCGGCGGTGCGATTGACGAAGTGGCGTAAGTCGCCGGGCAGTTGCTGCGGCGGCGGCTGGTGCCCGGCGCCCGGCCGCGGATCGTGGCCTGCGGCGTGGAAGTGGACGCCGCCGCTGACCCTGCCTGCCTGCACCACGTCACGCGAGGACCCCGACAGGTCCGAGTGGGTGCCGCCGGCCTCCGGTTCGTGGTCGTCGCTGTTACTGATGGTCTGCTGCCTGAATCGTCGTCGGGGCGGGCAAGTGCGACACGTAACGGTCCACGTACGTGACGACCTCCTCGCCTTCCCCGTAGAGCCGCTCGATGAACGCCTGCCAGCGCGCGATCAGATCCGCGTCGGTGTAGCGGACGCCTCCGTGCAGAAGTCCCTCGTCCGTGTAGAGGATCTCGTACAGCACCTGACCGCCCAGCACGACGACTTCGGGCAGGGGGCCGGAGCCCTCCAGCGGGCGCAGCCGCTCACCGCCGACCACCCGCACGGGCATGCCGCTCTCACCCTGGACCCGCAGGGCGTGCAACTCCCACTGCATGTACGGCGTCAGCGGCTCCTCCACGACCCGTACGCGGTGGAAGGCGCCGCCGCGCTCCCGGTCCTCCTCGGCGATGCGCTGCCAGTGGCTGCGCCGCTCGCGGGTCAGGCGCAGCGCCTCCTCCCATTCGCCCCGCCGGAAGGCCTCCCAGCTGGGTGAGGACTGCTCCTGGAAGTGCTGCCGGCGCTCGAACTTCCAGCCCGGGCGGCCGGGCGGAACCGCATCCCGGCGGATGCGGAAGTCGCTTCTGTACGCGGCGAGTTCGAGCCAGACCCCAAGCGAGGGGTCGAGCGCGAGGCCGCCCGTCTCAGCCATCGCCGATGCCCGGCTTGGCCGCACGCAGCGTCACGCCGGGAATGACGACGAGGCGTTCGTCCGCGGCGATCGAGGCGTCGGCGGGAAGGCGGGACTCGTAGTCCGCGGTGAGATCACGGCCGATGACGGCGATGTCGCCGTTGTCCAGCTCCCAGATGTCGGGGCATCCGTCCTGGTCCTCGGTCTGGCCCAGCTCCGCGGCCGATTTCCCCAGCCGCCTCCTGAATAACGCCGACGGATCCGCTTCCCACGCGCGAGCCATCTCCGAACCTCCGCCGCCGATGCGTCCGTTCGTAACGGAGTGTAAGGACGCGGAACACGCACCGCAACGCGACAACAAGCCACGATCCGGCACGCAGCCGTCACGCGCGCGCCCCCTCAGTCCCGCCCGACTCAGTCCCGCCCGTCCACCCGCTCCTCCAGGTGCACGGTCACGCTCTCCCCCGCCTCCTTGCCGATGGCCAGGCGCACTTCGGCCTTGACGGGCAGCTTGTGCGTACCGTCGCCCAGAGCCATGAACGAACTGCGGAACGGATGGCCGTCGATGGTGCCCCGCACCTTCACCAGTCCACGGGTGCCGAAGTGCTCGACGGAGTCCGGCCAGAGGACGTATGTCCAGCCGCCGACGTCGGGACCCTTGCGCAGCGTCGCGGTGAACCGCTTGTCCATGATCGGCGGCCTCCCTCGTCGTCCGTCCCCGTCGTCCGCTTCACCGGTCCTGGCACCAGTGCTTCTGACGCCGGTTCTGGCAAACGCTTCTGGCGAACGGTTCTGGCACCGGTTCCGCCAGTGGGGACCGCGGACGACGGGGAAACTCATCGCGCTCGCGCGGACCGGGCCGGACCGGACCGGGCCGGACCGGACGGGTGCTCCTCCGGCGGCCCCGCCGGATCAGCTCCGGCGGATCAGCCCCGGCGCCCGTCCGTCTGCATGCCCAGCGGAACGCCGATCTCGGCGGCCATCACCGCGCCCGCCTCCTTCTCCAGCGCGCTGTCGTCCTCGTCGGCCTCGCTGTCCGTGTCCAGGCCGTCGAGCGCGCCCAGCGGGCTGTCGAGGCGTACGTGCGCGACGAGCGACTGGAGCGCGCGAAGGGCGGCGGAGGCGGTGGGGCCCCAGTTCGACAGGTACGAGAACTGCCACCACCACAGCGCCTCGCTCACCCGGCCCTCGCTGTAGTGCGCCATGCCGTGCCGCAGGTCGGTGATCACGTCGGCGATGGCGTCGGAGATGCGGCACGTGACCGGGGCGGTGCGCGGCTCGTACGGGTCGAAGACCTCGGAGTAGACGTCGACCGGGTCGAGCAGGGTGGCGAGCTTCAGGCGCATCTCGTCGACGTCGGGCTCGGGGCCGATGTCCGGCTCGTACCTGTCGACGGGCACGAAGTCCTCATGGGCGCCCAACCGGCCGCCAGCGAGGAGGAGTTGGGACAACTCCAGCAGGAGGTACGGGATCGCGCTGTCCGGGTCGTCACCCTTCGCCACCTCGGTCACCGAGACGATGAAGCTCTCGATCTGGTCGGAGATCTGGACGGCGAAGTCGTCCGGACTGTCCTTGATCGCGTTCAGTGTGGCCTCAGACATCCAGCAACCTTCTTCCCTCGAAGGCCCGCCCCAGCGTGACCTCGTCCGCGTACTCCAGGTCTCCCCCGACAGGGAGGCCGCTTGCCAGGCGCGTCACTTTCAGCCCCATGCTTGAGACCATACGCGCGAGGTACGTGGCAGTCGCCTCCCCTTCGAGATTGGGATCAGTGGCGAGGATCAGCTCCGTGACGGCGCCGTCCGCGAGCCGTGCCATCAGCTCGCGGATACGCAGATCGTCCGGGCCGACGCCCTCGATGGGGCTGATGGCGCCGCCCAGCACGTGGTAGCGGCCACGGAACTCCCGCGTCCGCTCGATCGCGACGACGTCCTTGGGCTCCTCGACCACGCAGATGACGCTGCCGTCGCGGCGCGGGTCCGCGCAGACGCGGCACTTCTCCTCCTGCGCGACGTTCCCGCACACCTCGCAGAAGCGGACCTTCTCCTTGACCTCGGTCAGGGCGTGCGCGAGGCGTCGTACGTCGGCGGGCTCGGCCTGGAGGATGTGGAACGCTATCCGCTGCGCGCCCTTGGGACCCACGCCCGGCAGCCTGCCGAGCTCGTCGATGAGGTCCTGAACCACGCCTTCGTACACGGATTCTCCCGTTCTGCCGGCGGCTCGTGCCGCAGGTCTTGCGCCGCGGGGAGGAGCTGCGAGGAGCTGTCCGGGCCCTCTCCCCTCGGAGGTCTTCCGAGGTCCTCCGAGGCTCCGCGATCCTCCGGAACCGTCGAGGCCCGTCGGGTCCGGCGACCCCGGCGGGGCCTGGCAGTGCCTCTTTCCGTCCCTGCTGTCCCTGCCGCCCCTTCTGCGACGGCACTCATGACGTGAACGAGCCCGGCCCCCGCGGCCGTTCCATCCGGGCCCTTCCATCAGAGCCGTTCCGCCGGACCGTTGCACCGGAGCCGTTCCGTCTGCACCGGAGCCGTTCCGTCGGAGCGGCGTCGAGCAGACCGACCCTACGGGGCTGTCGCGGGCCGGGCTACGGGCGCCGGCGACCGGACGGAAGCCGGTGTCAGAACGGCAGTCCGCCCGGCATGCCGCCTCCGCCGCCCAGCCCCTGGGCGAGCGGGCCGAGCTTCTGCTGCTGGACCTCCTCGGCGCTCGCGGTCGCGTCCCGTACGGCGGCGAGTACGAGATCGGCGAGGGTCTCCGTGTCCTCCGGGTCCACCGCCTTGGGGTCGATGACGAGGCCCTCGAGTTCGCCCGTGCCGTTCACGGTCGCCTTGACCAGGCCACCGCCCGAGGAACCCTCGACGGACGTCTCGGCCAGCTCCTGCTGCGCCTCGGCGAGGTCCTGCTGCATCTTCTGGGCCTGCTGCAACAGCTGCTGCATGTCGGGCTGGCCCCCACCACCGGGAATCACGACTTGGCTCCTGGCTCGTCGACGACGTCTGCGTACTGTCTGGTGCGTCCGCGCGTTGCGTCCGTGCGCACTGCTTCGCACGGAGTGCCTCGTGCGTACTTCCACACTCGTAGACGAGCCTACGTGCTACACGGCGGGGCCGCTGAGCCTGTTCTCATCCCGCCCGCGACCCTCGCGGAACGGGCCCGGCACGTCACTGATGATCGATCTCCTCGATCACCGTGGCCCCCAGCTCGCGCATGATCAAGTCGTGGCCGGACAGGGCCGATTCATCGAGATCCGGGTCGTCCTCGGCGGGGATGTCGTCCGCAAGCGCACCGCCGTACGAGGCGGAGTTCCGGGACGCATGGGACGCCTGCGAGGCGTGGGAGGCATGGGAGGCCGACGGGCCTGGGGACGAGGGGCCGGGCACCTGCCCGGATCCGTTCGCGACCGTTGAACGGGCCGCACCGGCCTGATCGGACTGCGCCGTGGCGAGCGCCTGCCGGGCACCCGCGCCGGCGCTCGCGTTCGCGCTCGCCGGGCCGTACGCCTGGGCCTGGGGCGAGGTCCCGCCCCCGGACGGCGAGTAGGAAGCCGCGGACGCGGAGGGAGCCGAGGACGCAGAGGGACCGGCGGGCTGACCGGAGCCGCCGGACGCCGGTCCGCCGCCTCCGAAGCCGCCTCCGCCGAAGCCGCCTCCGCCGAAGCCGCCACCGGAGGTGCCACCGCCGGGCGGCGCCCCTCCCGGCCCCCTCGCGCCGCCGCCCCCGGACGGGTCGACGATCGCCTCGACCTTCCACTGCACGCCCAGCGCGTCGTTCAGCGCACCCAGCAGTACGTCCTCGCTGCCGCCGCCCACGAAGCTGTCGCGCGCACCCGAGTTGGAGAACCCGAGCTGGAGCGTGGAGCCGTCGAACCCCACGATCTGGGCGTTCTGGCTCAGCAGGATCCACGTGAAGCGGCGCCTGTTCTTCACCGCCTCCAGAATCTGCGGCCACATCTGCCGTACCTGCGCGGCACCCTGCGACGGGTCCTGCGCGGCGGGCGCGGGCGCGGACTCCGCATCCGCGTGCTGCGGCGGCACGGACCCGGCTGACGTGGGAGAACCGGCTGACGCAGGGGCCGTGGGAGAAGCGGTGGACTGGCCGGAAGCCGGGGGCCCGGCGGGCCCGCCCTGCTGGGCGGCAGCACCGCCGTCGCTCCGGTCACCGCCACCGGTACCGGCACCGGCACCGGCACCGCTGTCGCTGCCGCCACTGCCGGGCCAGGCACCGGGCCGGCGAGCCGACCCCGCGGACGCCGCGGGCGCTGATCCCGCGGGCGCTGATCCCGCGGACGCCGCCCCGGTGTCACCGCCGCTGTCGCCCTCGCCGCCGTCACCACCGGCGGCACCGGCATCCGGCCCCGCCGACGTCGGCCACGCACCGGGCCTCCGGCCTCCGCCGCCACCGGTCGGCGGCGCCGACGCGGGAGCCCCGGCACCGCCGCTGGACAGCTCGGCCGCTCCCTCGGTCCCGGCGCCCGTCCCCGCGGCGCCCTCCTCAGGCACGGGCGTGGGTGCGGGCGTGGGTGCGGGGCCCGACGCGGGTGGACCCTGCTGAGCCGCGGGCCGCGCGGGAGCCGATGCCTGCGGTTGCGGCTGTGACTGCGGTTGCGGCTGTGACTGCTGCGGCTGCGGCTGCGCGGGTGCCTGCGCCGCAGGCTGCGCCGGCGGAGCCTGCGCGGACACCCCGCCCGCCGCACCCGTGAACGCCGCGCCCCGCTCCAGCCGGTCCAGCCGTGCCTGCACCGAGCGCTCGTCCCCGTACGCCGCAGGCAGCAGCACCCGCGCACAGATCAACTCCAGCTGGAGCCGCGGCGACGTCGCTCCCCGCATCTCGGTGAGCCCGGCGTTGACGACGTCCGCCGCGCGGCTCAGCTCCGCCGGTCCGAACGCGGCGGCCTGCGCCCTCATCCCCTCGACCACATCGACCGGGGCGTCGATCAGCCCCTTCTCCACGGCCTCCGGCACGGCCGCGATGATCACAAGGTCGCGCAGCCGCTCCAGCAGATCCGTGACGAAGCGCCGCGGATCGTGCCCGCCCTCGATGACCCGGTCCACGATCTCGAAGGCCCGCGCCCCGTCCCCGCAGGCGAACGCGTCCACGACCTCGTCCAGCAGCGCCGCGTCGGTGTAGCCCAGCAGGGCCGTGGCCATCGCGTACGTCACGCCGTCCTCGCCGGCGCCCGCGAGCAGCTGGTCCATGACGGACATCGCGTCCCGCACCGACCCGGCACCCGCCCGTACGGCCAGCGGAAGCACCGCCTCCTCGACGGCGATCGACTCCCGCTCACACACCTCGGCCAGATGGTCACGCAGCGTCCCCGGCGGCACGAGCCGGAACGGATAGTGGTGCGTACGCGAGCGGATCGTGCCGATGACCTTCTCCGGCTCGGTCGTCGCGAAGATGAACTTCAGGTGCTCCGGCGGCTCTTCGACCACCTTCAGCAGCGCGTTGAACCCCGCCGACGTGACCATGTGCGCCTCGTCGACGATATAGATCTTGTAACGGCTCGACGCCGGCCCGAAGAACGCCTTCTCCCTCAACTCCCGTGCGTCGTCCACACCTCCGTGCGACGCCGCGTCGATCTCGATCACGTCGATCGAACCCGGTCCGTTACGCGCGAGATCCTGGCACGAGCGGCACTCGCCGCACGGCGAAGGAGTGGGCCCCTGCTCGCAGTTGAGACAGCGGGCGAGGATGCGCGCGCTCGTCGTCTTGCCGCAGCCGCGCGGGCCGCTGAAGAGATAGGCGTGATTGACGCGGTTGTTGCGCAGGGCCTGCTGGAGCGGATCGGTCACGTGCTCTTGCCCGATGACCTCCGCGAAGGTCTCGGGGCGGTACCGGCGGTACAGGGCGAGGGACGACACACCCCCGACGATATCGGTGCGGACCGACAAGCCGCGCCGCCCTCGTACCGCCCGCACGGAGACCCACCGCACGCCCCCCGCAACGATCTTGGGCGATCGCACGACCGTCGCCGCCACAACCGCCCCGGAACCGCCGTCGACCGGCCGCCCGCAAACGCGAACGCCCCTCACGCACCCGCCAGAGCCCTCCTACCCTTGCTGCCTTCCGGCCCTGGGGGAGTTCAGAGAGATAGCGCCACGTGAGGGGCTGCGCCCACAGTACCCGATGCCCGCGGGAGGGATCGAGTTCGCAAGCACTGCCCGGCGTCTTGTAGTGTTTGCGGCGGAGGATTCGCCTAGTGGCCTAGGGCGCACGCTTGGAAAGCGTGTTGGGGGCAACCCCTCACGAGTTCGAATCTCGTATCCTCCGCCCAGCCTCACCGGGCTGTCACGAAGGCCCCGACCTGATCAAGGTCGGGGCCTTCGTCGTTCTCCGTCTCAGTTTCCGTCTCAGTCGGCCTTCGGCGGCTCCCAGAGCGCGTCACCGACCTGCTGAGCCACCTTCCGCAGCATCGACCCGGTGACGTGCATGTACCGGGCGCGCCTCCGGGCCGCTCCACCGGCGTGAGGCCGTATCCCCAACACGCGATCTCTTATACGCGAACAGGCGTGAAGGGGTGTGCGACGGACGGCACTTGTCCCACTGCCACACGGTTTTCGAGGTCAGCGGGACGTGGCAGGGCGTGATCCGCGGCTCTTGCGTGGATCACGCCCTGGGGGAGGGTGTCGTTGGTCGGTCGGGGTTGACCAACGGCTGTGTGTCAGCCGAGCAGTCCGCTGAGGAGTCCCTTCTGGTTGTCCTGGTTGGTGCTGCTGCTGGTGTCGTTGGAGCCGGCGCCGTGCTTCCCCGCCGAGTTCTGGCTCTGGTTGTACGACGAGCCGCCCTCGTCACCACCCTCGGCGGAGGCCTCGGTGCTGCTGGAACCCGCACCATGCTTCCCCGCCGAGTTCTGGCTCTGGTTGTACGACGAGCCGCCCTCGTCACCACCCTCGGCGGAGGCCTCGGTGCTGCTGGAACCCGCACCATGCTTCCCGGCCCAGTTCTCGCTCTGGTTGTACGAGGAGCCGCCCTTGTCACCACCTTCGGCGGAGGCCTCGGTGCTGCTGGAGCCCGCACCGTGCTTCCCGGCCCAGTTCTCGCTCTGGTTGTACGACGAGCCGCCCTCATCACCACCCTCGGCGGAGGCCTCGGTGCTGCCGGAACCCGCACCGTACTTGCCGGCCCAGTTCTGGCCCATCTCGAAGGACGAGACGCCGTCGGTGTTGCCCTGGGAGGAGACGCCGGTGTACCAGGAGGCGGCACCGTGCTGGCCGGCGGCGGAACCGCTTTGCTGGTACGTAGAACCGCCGCTGCTCTGCGCCGAAGCGACGCCGGTGGCCCCGATGATCAGCGGCAGCGCCAAGGCGCCGGCTGCCATTCCACGAGTGAGTTTGCGCATGACTGTTCAGCCCTTCTGTTGGCTGGTCGAATCCCGCACGACCGACGCTGAGTGCCGGGCCGCGGGAAGGTGCAATTCCCTCGCGATGAGGCCCACACCTGAAGTGAACTCTCGTCACATCAGCCGCATCGGCCTCTCGCACCCATGATTCGGGAGCCTCCGCTCGGCGGATTGGCCTCACTTGAGCGCAAGTTGCTCGATCGCACCGAGAGACGGGGACCGGTGTGCCCCGTCCCGGAACCGTTCTGAGTCCGCACCAATCCGCGCGCGGGCCGGCTTCGAATGCCCGGCAAGACACTGTGTTGACCGTGCCACGTCATCCGAGTGCACGCGGCCGCGAGGCAGGCCGACACCAGGTCTGTCCCACCACGCCGTTGACGCCGCCACCCGCACCGGGTTCCGGCCCGCTCGGAAGGACAAGCACCGTGCCAACATCACGTACCGGCCGTCTGGCAGCGCTCGCAGCGCTGCCCGCCGCACTCACCCTCGCCATAGCAGGCCCCGCGTCGGCCACCCCGTCCGAAGAGGACAGCGACGCCTACCAGATCGACATCAAGCAGCTCAACGACTCCGGCGCCACCGGCACCGCACTGGTCAGCGTCCACGGCAGCAAGCTGACGGTGAAGGTGGAGGCAGAAGGGCTGGTGCCCGGCCAGCCCCACGCGCAGCACCTGCACGGCTCGACCGACGGCCACGACTTCCACTGCCCCGACGCCAGTGCCGACAAGAACGGCGACGGCGTGGTCAGCACGGCCGAAGGACTGCCCTCCTACGGCGACATCAACATCTCGCTGACCACCAAGGGCGACACCTCCAAGGACAGCGGTCTGGCAGTGGACCGCATGCCCAAGGCCGACAAGAACGGCAAGCTGACCTACTCGCGGACCATCCCCGTCTCCCACAAGGTCGCGCACCACATCAAGGACCTGCACATCGTGCAGCACGGCATCGACACCAACGACAACGGCAAGTACGACTTCAACAAGGGCAAGAGCGAACTGGACCCGAAGCTTCCCCAGGAAGCCACCGCCCCCGCCGACTGCGGCATGATCAAGGGAGCGGCAGTCGGGTCGATGCCCGTCGGCGGCGTCGAGACCGGCGGCGCGGGAACGCAAGGCATCGAGTCCCCCGTACTGTTCGCGGCCGGCGGTGCCGGACTGCTCGCCGCAGCCGGAGCAGTGGCTCTGGCCCGCAGGCCCGCCCGCCAGCGCAAGTGACCACCGGCGTCATGACACCCTCATGGCGCGCCGGGAGTCGTACGCGGCGGTGGGGACTGCTCACCGCCGCGGCGGCCCTCGCCGTCACCGCAGCCGTGCTGCTGGCGACCGCGTGGCTCCGGCAGCAGCCCTCCCCTCCCCAGGCACCGCAAGCAGCGGCGACACACCGGCACGACGCCGACAGCGCACCGGAGGCCAAGGGCAAACACCCCAAGGCCGCCGCGCTACCGCCTTCAAGTCCCGAGCGCATCCGGATTCCCTCCCTGGGCGTCTCTTCGTCCCTGGAGACCCTCGGCCTTGATCAGAACCAGGCCATGGAAACTCCACGAGATCCCCAACGGGCAGGCTGGTACGAGCCGGGCACGGCCCCCGGCTCGCAGGGTCCCGCGGTCATCGCCGGCCACGTCACCTGGAACGGAACCCCCGCGGTCTTCCACCGCCTGGGCGAGATGAAGCCCGGCAGCCGCATCGAGGTCACACGACAGGACGGACGAACAGCCCTCTTCACCGTGGAGCGGACCGCCCGGTACCCGAAGAAGGACTTCCCGACCATCGAGGTCTACCGCGACACCGACCGGCCGGCACTCCGCCTCATCACCTGCGGCGGCAAGTACTCATCCAAGGACCGCTACTACTCCGACAACGTCGTGATCTTCGCATCACTCACCAGCACCCACAGATAGCCACCGAGGCTCAACTCGCCCTCAGGACAAGCAAGGAGACGCCGGACCCCGTCAAAACGGCGGCCCACAACAAGCGTTCGCGACCGAGCCCCCGGGGGCGGTGCTACTGCGAAAGCCGTTCCCGAGTACTCGGGAACGGCGCGGGTACCGCCGGGGTCCTCAATCGTTGATCGGCGCCCAATAGTTGGGAGCTACCCGTGACCTACCAGTCCTCGCGTCACCCGACGACACCTGCCGTCGACCCAGACGACCGGCCGACGGCGCAGACCGACCCGTCGGCAGAAGAACCATCCGAACAAGAAGGAACGCGCCTCAAGCTTCACTGCCAAGTCAAACGGGTCGGCCCCTCGGAGCTGCATCCTGATCTCGCCGAAGTCGAACTGTCGGTGCCACTTCCCGAGAGCGGAGCATCGGCCCGACGACCAGATCCTCACTCCTTGATCGACCTCGTTTCCCGAGCAGGCTCCAAGACGATCGGAACCAAGGAGGCGACCGGTGCGCGCGACCAACTCGTGGCCCTGCTGGAATGGTTGATCGAAGCACACGGGCACGGGCTGGTGAACGTCACCGACCCACGTCACTGAGCGCAGGACGCAACGACATGGCGACCACGACGCAGTACCCCGCACGCCACAACCCGCAGGGTGCTACGGCTTTTCGGCGAAGCCGACGCAGTAAGAGTCCCAGAAAGGACGGTGACTGCTTCTCGGCATCTCCGTCTCAGTTTCAGTCTCATTCAGTACCGCCCAGAGGCGTTCACTGGCATACGGAGAGCCCGTCCGGCAAAGGTCGAACACGGCCACGCACTCATCTGAACAAGCACGTACGCAGGGCTGACAGACACCAACAGACTCGGAAAGCGTGTTGGGGGCAACCCCTCACGAGTTCGAATCTCGTATCCTCCGCACCCGCCCGCCGGGCAACGACGAAGGCCCCGACCTGATCAAGGTCGGGGCCTTCGTCGTTGCCGGGTTCGTCATCGCCGGTTCGTCATCGCCGGTTCGTCGTGGCCGGGTTCACCGCCGCGCGGTCGCCGAAGGCGGATCCGGAACTTCCCGCCGAGGTCTGTCAGGAGCTGGCCGCCGGGTGCGGATCGCCGAGGTACGGGAAGCGGTCCAGGGTGTCGGTGTGGGGGCTCAGACCGGTGGGCGGCGCCTCGTTCTTGGTGAGGAACGCGACGCGGATGTCGATGACGTCCTCGGTGAACTTCCGGCCGTTGGGATAGACGGCGGCCTTGGAGGGGTCGAAGTGGAGCACGTCCGGCAGGATGCCCTCCTTGTCGAGTGCCGCGATCGCCTCCTCGCGCGAGTAGTCGCCGGTGTGGCCCAGCAGGTGCACGAACTGGTCCGTCCACCTGGCCCGGTCGTCGACCGGCTCGCTGGCGTTGTACTCCTCCTTGGTGTCGTCGGTGTTGAAGAAGCTGCTGACCGAGGGGTGCCCGGCGCGGTCGGCGTGGACGAGTTCGCCGTCGCGGCGGACGCTGCACCGGCCCCAGATGCGCAGCTCGGGGTCGGGGGCCAGCTCCCGGGTCGGCAGTTCGATGGCCATGGAGAAGACGTTGGCCGTGGTGTTTGAGTCGACGCCGGTCCACGGTGACTTCCCGTCCAGGTGCGGGGCGGTGAAGTTCCGCTTGCCACTGGTGTCGAACAGGTTCGTGATGCCGTCGAAGTCGAAGAAGAAGGCGTCGCTGCGACTGCCGGCGGACACCTTGTAGTCGCCGCTGGTGACCACGTTGGCCCGGGGACCGAAGGAGACGGCGGCATCGGACACGATCTCGGTGCCGACCGCCTCGGGCTCACGGGACTGCGCACCGGTCGCCATGAAGACGCTGTAGGTCTGCCCGCCGTCGGCCGCCGCCGGGCTGAAGACCCAGCTGAAGGCGACGTCGGTCAGGTAGTCGCCGTCGTTGTCGATGTTCAGCCGGTACACCGAATCGGGGTGCATGGCATCGGCGTTGGGGTTCGCGTTCAGGATGAGTACGGTCCTGTCCGGATCGGCGGGTGCCTGGAAGGCGTACAGGTCGCACAAGTCGAGCCGCTGGTCGCCGAGCGGCGACCCGAGGCTGAGGCCGGTGAAGTGGTTGGACACGGCGGGCACTTCCTCTCTCACTCCCTGAAGGCCAGAGCGCACGAACGGCCATTCCGCAACTCACACATAGAGGCCTGCACCTCATATAGGGATATAGAGGCCTGCACCCTGGAAGTGCGGACAAGCTAGCCCGCCGCACCAGCCCGGCCCGGGATGAAGAGGTTGCTGCTGTCGATCAACCCCCGAACAGCGCAGCCGTCCGCATTCGCACACTCCCCGCCGCCGGCGTACGTCGTCCTCAGCCGGCCGAGGCGGCCAGCGCCGCCCAGGTGCGGGGCCCCACCACGCCGTCGACGTCGAGGTGCCGCGCCCGCTGAAAGGCCTTCACGGCCTTGGCTGTTGCCGGTCCCGCGACGCCGTCGGCGGCCACCTTGCGGCCGTTGGCGCGGAGGAGCCTCTGTACGGCGGTGACGGCGTGGCCGCGGTCGCCCCTGCGCACGGTGACGATCAGCGCCCGCCAGGTGTCGCCGCCGACCACGCCGTCGACGGCGAGCGAGCGGTCCCGCTGGTACGCGCGTACCCGGGCGGCGGTGTCGCGGCCGAACTCGCCGTCGGGGTCGGTGCGGTGGCCGTGCGCGGTGAGCAGGTACTGCACCGCGCGTACGGTTTCGCCCTCGGCACCGGTCTTCAGCAGCGGCCAGGAACGGGGGCCTCTTCCGGGCGCGGTGGGTTCCGTACCGGGGGCGGGAGCCTTATCGCCCGGAGGCGTCGCACCGGGTGCCGCCTTGCTCGGCGTCGTCCCGTCGGGCACCGACCCGCCGGGGACCGTGTCGCCGGGAGCGGCGCAGCCGGACACCGCCGTGTCGTCCGTATCGCAGCCCGGTTGGGCGGGGGACGGGGCGCCTGAGGGCGGCGATGTCGACGGGCAGTCGTCCCCCGCGCACGTGCCGGCGGCGGCCGGCGGAGCGCTGTCCGCCCGGCCCCGTCCGTCGGCGCACGCGGAGAGGACGGCGGCGAGCAGCGCGATCACGATCACGCCCGAGCGCAGCGTACGCCGCCGGAACCGGTGCCCAACTGCGGCCGGTGCGCGGCCGATCCACGATCCGGGCTCGGTGTTCATGGCAACTCCCAAGGGCCACGTGAGGCATACGGCGCGCGTGACGGCGGGCACGAGTGGACGGGGCGAGAGTGGCAGACGGTAGCGCGTCACGGACAGGGCGCGTACGGCGGACGGCCCCGCAACGGCGGCGGCGCCCCGTCGCCCGGCCCAGGATGAGCGAACGCCCGGGCGGGAGCCCCGGCCGCCCGCCCTACCCGGCGCCCTGACCGGAAGCCGCGAAGCGACCCCGGAACAGATCGCGGAGCAGCGCGATCTCGGCCATGTGATGGATGAATTCGAGGTTCGCGCCCCACAGCACGCCGATGAACGGGTCGTCGGGGTCGGATCCGTACGGATACTGCGAGAACCCGACCGTGTCGAGCTGCTCCTCGGTCACGCCGCCGACGCTCTCCCGCCAGCGGGCGATCAGCTCCCAGAACCGCTCCAGCGCCGCCGCGGCGGAGGGGGTGAAGTCGACCAGCAGCTTCGGCTCGCGCCGCCGCTCACCGAAGGTCCACTCCCATCCGCCCGCGAAGTGGAAGTGCAGGTGCGCCAGCCGCCACGCGATGGTCGTCACCGGCGTCACGTCGGGCTCCCGCGGTCCGGTGTGCGCCAGGACCTGCTCGACCCGCGCCGCGGTCACGCTCCAGTCCTCGGCGATCTTGGCGACGCTCATGCCTCCGGCGGCCTGCCGGGCCACCTCGGCGTACTCGCCGGCCGGAATGTCCGGCGCGCCCTGGTCGAGCACCCACTCGCCCGGCCCGAACGCCCTCGGCGTCACCGCCTCGCCCCGGCGCCGCAGCGACCAGCAGCCGGGCACCGGCTCCCACAGGAACTCCTCGTCGCCGAGCCCCGCCAGCCGCACCTCGGCCATCTCCCTGGCCCGGTCGAACTGGTCGAGCAGCAAGCCCAACCGGTCGGTCCGCGCACCCTGGGTCTCCATGCCCGGCTCCCCTCCACGGCCACGCGTCCCGTACGCCCCGCGCTCAGCCGGAAGCTAGCGGCTCACCGCACGCAGGCGCGACCGGTTTCTCCGCCCACGGAAGCGCTGCGCCACCCTGCCGGCCGGCCTTTCCGCCGCGCCTGTCCGCCTCAAGTCCGCCCCGCGCCAGCCCAGTTGCAACGGCCGGGCCGGTTGAGTCGGTCAAGGAGACCAAGGAGGACAGAAGCAATCCCGGGCGTCTTACGGACAGTTGACAGGCCGGCGGATAGAACTGGGCAAGCCTCCCAAGCCGCTGGTGTCACGTACGAACGACTCCGAGGCTTCCAACGCGTCGGCGGTGCGGCGCAGCACCACCCGCTGTCGCGCTGTCGCCGGGCACAAGGCGCCCGCCTCCCGGATTCATCACATCCGGACAACGATCCTCACCTGCGGCGGAAGGCGGAGCAGACTGACCCGTACCGGCCCTGACCTGGAGAAGAACCACCCCGGAAGGCCCCGCCTTCCGCACCGGAGGTACCGCGCCCTGTGACCACGACGACCAAGGCAGCCTCCCCCGCGTCCGAGCAACGGCACGACGCGGAGGAGGAACAGGAGCCGCGGGGCCGCCGGTTCGACTCGTCCCATCTGCTGATCCTGCTGCTGCTCTCGGTGGTCGCGATGCAGGGGCCGATCCGCCGGGCGGTGTCATCGCCCGAAGTGCAGAGCTGGATGACCGTGTTCGTGGCGGTCGTCGTGCAGGCGCTGCCGTTCCTGGTGCTCGGCGTGCTGCTCTCCGCGGTCATCGCGGTCTTCGTACCGCCCTCGTTCTTCGCCCGCGCACTGCCGCGCAGCCCCGTGCTCGCCGTACCGGTCGCCGGGGCCGCCGGGGCCGCGCTCCCGGGCTGCGAGTGCGCGTCGGTGCCGGTCGCGGGCGCGCTCGTACGCAGGGGTGTCACACCCGCCGCGGCACTGGCGTTCCTGCTGTCCGCCCCCGCCATCAACCCGATCGTGCTGACGGCCACCGCCGTCGCGTTCCCCCGCGATCCGGAGATGGTCCTCGCCCGGTTCGCGGCCAGCCTGGTCGTGGCGTGCGCGATGGGCTGGCTGTGGCACCGCCTCGGCCGTACGGACTGGCTGCGTCCCCCGTCCCGCCCGTCCTCCGAGGATCTCGGCAAGGGGGCGGCCTTCTGGGGTTCCGTACGTCATGACGTCATGCACGCGGGCGGCTTCCTGGTCGTCGGGGCGATGGCCGCGGCCACGCTCAAGTCCGCCGTACCCGCGAACTGGCTGCGCGCCGCCGCCGGCAACCCCGCGGTGTCCGTTCTCGCGCTCGCGGCCCTCGCGGTGCTGCTGTCGATCTGCTCGGAGGCCGATGCGTTCGTGGCCGCGTCGCTGACCCAGTTCTCGCTGACCGCTCGGCTGGCCTTCCTCGTCGTGGGACCGATGATCGATCTGAAGCTCTTCGCCATGCAGGCCGGGACCTTCGGCCGGGGCTTCGCCCTGCGGTTCGCCCCCGCCACCTTCGCGCTCGCCGTCGCCGTGTCGGCGCTCACCGGGGCGGTCCTGCTGTGAACCGGACGGCACAGGCGGTCGTGCTCTTCCTCACCGGCGGCGCCGTGCTGCGCGCGGGCTTCACCGACCTCTATCTCCAGTACGTGAAGGCCGGGTTGCGCCCGCTGCTGCTCGCGGCCGGCTTCGTACTGATCGCCGCGGCGGCCGCCACGGTCTGGTACGAGATGCGCGCCGCCCGCGCGAACCGTACGGCCCGTACAGCCCGTACGCCCGGCACGCCGGATCCCGACCGCAACCACGAGGACGGGGACGACGCGGACGGGGACAGCGAGAACGGGGCGCAGACCCACGCGCACACCCACCGCGAACCCCGTGTCTCCTGGCTCCTGGTGCTCCCCTTCTTCGCCCTCATCCTGGTGGCCCCTCCCGCGCCCGGCTCCTACAGCGCCCTGCGCTCGGGCACCGCCCTCCAGCCGACGTGGGACTTCGCGAAGCTGCCCGCGGACGACCCGCTGCGGCTCGAACTCCTCGACTACGCCAGCCGCGCCGCTTACGACCACGGACGCTCGCTCGACGACCGCCGCATCAAGGTCACCGGGTTCGTCGCCCTCGACCGCGGCGGCACCCCGTATCTGACGCGCATGGTCCTCAACTGCTGCGCCGCCGACGCCCGCCCCGTGAAGATCGGCCTGACCGGACACACGCCGACGACCGCGCTCCCGCCCGACAGCTGGATCGAGATCACCGGCGCATACACCGGAAGGAAGGCGAAGGACCCCGTCAACGGGGGCGTCATCCCTTTCATCAAGGTCGACAAGGTCCACCAGGTACCGGCTCCCCGCGACCCGTACGGAAACTGAGCGACCGTCCGCACTCCGCCTCTCCACACCAGCCCGTTCAACTGCGGGGCGTGCGGCCTTTCTTGACCACCCGTCGCCGTACGTCACCGCAATCGGAACCGGCGGAAGAGGACACGGAATCGGCCGCCGCGTGCCCAAACCGGCGTGTGCTGCATCCGATGCCCGGCACGCCCATCACGGCGTGTTCCGCGGAATGACCGGAGTCCCGCAATACTCTCTGTGATTGCCTACATGCGATCGGTTACTGGTCGTGTCAAGCCCCTCAGAAAGTGGAGATGAAATGCGCAAGCTTCGCGAAGCTGCTGCCGTAGTCGCCGTGCTCGGCACCGTCACCGTCGTCGGCGCCGGAGTAGCGGCCGCTCACGAGGAGCCGCCGGCCTCCGTGAGCATCACCTGCGAGCAGGACACCGGCAACAACACCCTCACCACCCAGGAGGGCGGCCTCGTCAACGCCGCAGACGCCCTCAACGGCGGCGACGCCAACTCCAGCGCCAACCAGCAGCTCTGCGGCCTCTCGAACGAGGACCCGGAGAACACCGCGGGCGACGCCACCGGCGGCGCGGGCGGCGCCATCGGCGGCATCACCGTCGGCGCGGTCGCTGCTCCCTGATCGGGACTGACCAGCGGAGGACTCGGGGACCGGGCGATCGCCCGGTCCCTTAGTCGTGCCCCGCTTTCCCTCTCTTCGTCCCCCTCCCTGATGTGGACCGGCGGGCGCCCGGTACGTGCTCGACGTCGGGCGCAGTCCGAGGAGGAGGCTCACATCAGTGGTAAATCATCCCAATACGGCGTGTTGCACATTGAGTCGGCGTCCACAGCAATACGGTCGGTCACTGTCTACGCACGGTCCCTTACTGATCGTGTTCAAGTCGTTCGGAAAGTGGAGATGAAATGCGCAAGCTTCGCGAAGCTGCTGCCGTAGTCGCCGTGCTCGGCACCGTCACCGTCGTCGGCGCAGGGGTTGCCGCCGCCGGCGAGGAGCCGCCGGCCGCCGTGAGCATCACCTGCGAGCAGGACCTCGGCAACAACACCCTCACCAACCAGGAGGGCGGCACCGTCAACGCCGCCAACCTCCTCAACGGCGGCGACGCCAACTCCAGCGCCAACCAGCAGCTCTGCGGCCTCGAGAACGAAGACCCGGAGAACACCGCGGGCGACGCCACCGGCGGCCTCGGCGGCACCATCGCCGGAATCACCGTCGGCTGATCGCAGAACCGCTTGAAAGAACTTCGGGGACCGGGCAATCGCCCGGTCCCCGAGTCATGTCCACGACTTCCCCGCGTCGCAGCTCACGACTTCCGCCGGAATCCCAATTGTGCGAGCGGCCCTCTCTCCCGGCGAGAAGACCGGCCAGAAGGCCGACGAGAAGAAAAGAATCATCTTCCTCTTCACTGTGTGTTGTTTCGCCATGGAACGCATCGGCCGTGAATACCATCTGTCACTCCTTGCGTGCGCTCGGTTATGGGTCGCAGGCAGAACACTCAATGGAAGTGGAGATGAAATGCGCAAGCTTCGCGCAGCTGCGGCCGTAGTCGCCATGGTCGGCAGCGTCGGCATGATCGGCGCCGGTCTCGCGGCCGCCCAGGCAGACGGCGAGTCGCCGCTCGCCGTCAAGTGCGAGCAGGACCTCGGCGACAACACCCTCACCAACCAGGAGGGCGGCACAGTCAACCTCGCCGACGCCCTCAACGGCGGTGACGCCGACCAGAGCGCCAACCAGCAACTCTGCGGCCTGGAGAACGAGGACGCCGAGAACACCTCGCCCACGCCGACCGCGACCGGCACGACCCCGCCCGCGACGGGCGGCGGCGCGGGCGGTGGCATCGGCACCATCGACGTCGGCGGCGCCGGCTGACAGCCGGAGCAGCCCTTCCTGTTCAGGGGCCGGGCCTCATGCCCGACCCCTGAACTTCGCTACACAGAGCGACCCGACATGCGGTGCGATACGGCGTGTTGCAGGACAAAGAGGGGTTGCGGCAATACCGTCTGTAATCGAGTGCAGTCAATCGATCACTGAACTGATCACATCAACACCCCCCTCATGGAAGTGGAGACGAAAATGCGCAAGCTTCGCGAAGCTGCTGCCGTAGTCGCCATGGTCGGCAGCGTCAGCATGGTCGGCGCCGGTGTCGCGGCAGCGTGTGGCGAGCACGAGGAGTCCACGCCCCCGTCCGTCAGCATCGAGTGCACCCAGGACACGGGCAGCAACACCGCCACCACTCAGACGGGCACGGTGAACATCTCCGACGCCCTCAACGGCGGTGACGCCAACTCCAGCGCCAACCAGCAGCTCTGCGGCCTCTCGAACGAGGACCCGGAGAACACCGCGGGCGACGCCACCGGCGGCGCGGGCGGCGCGATCGGCACCATCGACGTCGGCCTCTGATCCGGGACACCGATCACGGACGCTGACCAATCGAGCAGTTCAGGGACCGAGTTCTCCAACTCGGTCCCTGAACTGCGTCTGCGGCCGCACGACTTCGATAACCGGCTCGATGCGGCGTGTTGCAGGGGCGCGTGACCGTTTCGGCAATACTGTCTGTCACCGTGTACACACGATCAGTAAAGGGTCGTGGCAAGCCCAGGGAAGGGAAAAAGAAATGGCCAAGCTTCGCGAAGCTGCAATCGTCGCGGCCATGGTCGGCAGCGTCGGCATGATCGGTGCCGGCACGGCGTCCGCTCACGGTGACGACGCGCCGCGCGGGCCGATCCACATTCACTGCACTCAGAACGTCAACGACAACTCCAGGGTCGAACAGGTCGGGCTTGTCAACATCAACGGCCCGCTCCTGGGCGGCGGGAACGCGGACGCGACCGCCAACCAGCAGCTGTGCGGCCTGGAGAACGAGGACCCGGAGAACACCGCGGGCACCGGGACCGGCGGCCTCGGCGGGACCCTCGGCGACATCGGCGTCACCCTCTGAGCTGCTGAAGCCGCCCCTGGGCAGCTCCTGGACCGAACCCAAGCTCGGTCCAGGAGCTGCCCTTTGTCATGCCGCCGGAACCTTGCGTACGAGGACGGGCCGGGGGCCGGGCCTCGTACGGAAGCGGACGGGGCGTCAGGACGCGGACTAGGCGGCCGTCTTGAAGCGGTCCAGGGCGCCGTGCGGGTTGAGCACGTACTTGCGGCTGGCGCCCTGGTCGAACTCGGCGTAGCCGCGCGGTGCGTCCTCCAGGGAGATGACCTGCGCGTTGACCGCCTTCGCGATCTGCACGCGGTCGTGGAGGATCGCCATGGCGAGCTGCCGGTGGTACTTCATCACCGGGCACTGGCCCGTGGTGAAGCTGTGGCTCTTCGCCCAGCCGAGGCCGAGGCGCATCTTGAGCGAGCCGGTCTGGGCGTCGGAGTCGATGCCGCCGGGGTCCTCCGTGACGTACAGGCCGGGGATGCCGAGGGAGGCGCCGGCCCTGGCGACGCCCATCAAGGAGTTGAGGACCGTGGCGGGAGCCTCGGCGGCGTCCTTGCCGTGGCCCCTCGCCTCGAAGCCGACGGCGTCGACGGCCGCGTCGACCTCGGGTTCGCCGAGGATGTCCTCGATCTGCTCCTCCGGGGAACCGCGCGTGAGGTCCACGGTCTCGCAGCCGAAGCTGCGGGCCTGGGCGAGGCGCTGGTCGTTGAGGTCGCCGACGATGACGACGGCGGCGCCCAGGAGTTGGGCGGCGGCGGCCGCGGCGAGGCCCACGGGGCCCGCGCCCGCGACGTAGACGGTGCTGCCGGGGCCGACGCCGGCGCTGACGCAGCCGTGGTAGCCCGTGGGGAAGATGTCGGAGAGCATCGTCAGGTCCAGGAGCTTGTCCAGGGCCTGGTCGCGGTCACGGAAGCGGAGCAGGTTGAAGTCCGCGTAGGGGACCATCACGTACTCGGCCTGGCCGCCGACCCAGCCGCCCATGTCCACGTATCCGTAGGCGGATCCGGGGCGGGCGGGATTGACGTTGAGACAGATGCCGGTCTTGCGCTCCTTGCAGTTGCGACAGCGTCCGCAGGCGATGTTGAACGGGACGGAGACGATGTCGCCCTGCTTGATGAACTCGACGTCGGGGCCGGTCTCGATCACCTCGCCGGTGATCTCGTGGCCGAGGACGAGGTCCGCGGGGGCGGTCGTACGGCCGCGGACCATGTGCTGGTCGCTGCCGCAGATGTTGCTTGCCAGGACCTTGACGATCACTCCGTGACGGCAGTGGCGGCCCACGTTGTGCGGGTCCACACCGGGTCCGTCGTGCAGCTCCAGGTCGGGATAGTCGATCGTCTGGACCTCGACGACGCCGGGTTCTATGTAGGCGACGGCCCTGTTTCCACTCATGAACTGTCCCTCCGACCATGCGTATGGGCGCTATTCGTCCCCTTGTGGCAGTCTGGGGCACCTTGCTCGACTCGGCCAGTCTGGCGGCTGAAACGTCCAGTTACCTGCACGGATGTGCCCGGGGTGTGACCGTCCGTCCGCTGGTCGTTCACCTCGGCCCGGTCAGGCCTTCTCCGGCTGGCAGTGCGGGCACCAGACGGTGCTGCGGCCCGACGTACGGCCGTGGCTCAGGCTCGTACCGCAGCGCGGGCAGGTGCCCCGCGGGTCGTCGCGGTGGCCGGTGAGCCAGGAGTCGCGGGGCGGTACGCACTCGGCGCGCATGGAGGAGCGCAGCACGGAGCGCATGTCCCCGTGCAGGCGCGCGCGTTCGCCGTCGGTGAGGCGGTCGGCACGGCGGGACGGGTGGAGGCGGGAGCGCCAGAGGATCTCGTCGGCGAGGAGGTTGCCGATGCCGGCGATGACGGACTGGTCGGTGAGGGCGGCCTTGACGGCGCCGCGGCGGCGGCCGAGCAGTGCGTCGAAGTCCTCGCGGGCGACGGCTGCGGCGTCGGGGCCCTGGAGGTCGAGGGTACGGGCGACTCCGTCGTCGTCCGAGAGCCACAGGCCCTTGAGCTTGCGCTGGTCGCGGTAGCGGAGCTGGCGGTCGCGGCCGACGGTGAAGGCGACGCGGTCGTGTGGGTGCCGCTCGTCGTCGGGGCGGCAGCAGACGAGTCGTCCGGTCATGCCGAAGTGCAGCATCAAGGTGGGGCCGCCGGTCGGTGCGAGGAGCCACTTGCCGTGGCGCTCGGGCCTGGTGAAGCTGCGGCCCTCCAGCTCGCGGCGGAAGCGCCGCTCGCCGACGTCGTGGAGCACGCCCGCGTCGTACACGTCGACCTGCTGGATGCGGCGGTCGCGGGCGCAGGAGTCGAGGACCTTGCGGAAGCCTTCGACATCGGGCAGTTCCGGCATGCCGTCCACCGCCAATCCGCCGTGCGGGGCGGGCCCGTCACGGATCCGCTCCCGGTTCACGAGCGTAACCGCGGACGGGCGCAGGGGCGCGCGGAGATGCGGTGCTCCGGCCCTCCCCCGAACATCCGGAGCACCGCTGCCCGGCATCGACACTGCACCGTCCGGCGGTCCCGGCGCATCTCTTTCGGGCCTGGCCGAAAGAACGGGCGGATGTGGGACAGGACGCAGGCGTCACGGGTATGTACGTGGGGGCCCGGGGGCCGTATGTCAGGGGCCGTACGGTCAGGGGGCGGGGTCGGTGTGGAAGAGACCCGACGGGTCCCACTGCTCGCGCAGCCGCTTCAGCCGTGCCCAGTCGGCAGGCCCGTATGAGCCGCGGAAGCGCGGTTCGCCGGCCGCGAGGTCCGCCTCGGCGATGTAGTGGCCGCCGGTGCCGTCGGGGTCCAGGGCGTCCATGGTCTCGTGCAGCCAGCGGATGTTGGCCGCGTCGGCCTCCGGGTCGTCCCACACGGCGAACGGGGCGACGTATGACTCGCCGAGCACGGAGAAGGCCATGTGCCGAAGCGCGACCGGGTCGGGGGCGACCGGTTCGAAGGCGATCAGCACATGGGACTTCGTCGACGGGGCCTTGGCGATCTGCCGTGCGCTGCGGGCCAGTTGGGTCTCGTACGGCTCGGGGGACCACAGGGTGTCCACGGCGTAGCGGTGCTCGGCCGGCAGCGCGGAGCGCGGACCCGGAGCGGAGTCCGGACCGGAGCCCGGAGCGGCACCTGGACCCGGCCCTGGAGCGGGGTCGGCGCCAGGGCCCGAACCGGCGCCCGGACCCGGAGCGGAGTCCGGATCGGAGTCCGTGGCCCCGTACAGGCTGCGGAACGACGTCGGCCGGGCGGGCCGGTGGTCGACGGCCCGCCCGGTGAACGGGCATGCGTCCACGGGCGCGAGCGCCGCCGCGGCCTCCTCCGGCGTACCGGCGAACACGCTCGACTCCACCTTCAGCCGTGGTCCGGCGGCGACTCCGCCCGCGGCGGGCCCGTGAGGCGTCAGTACGAGGCTGGTCTCGACGTTCGGCGGGGACTCCCGAGCGGTGCGCAGCGCCCAGCCGCCCACGCGTTCCGCGTCCGCGAGCGGGAAGGTGAGCGATGCCGTCATGATCGAGCCGGGCTGCGGCAGCAGCCGCAGCCGGAAGCGGGTGACGACGGCGAAGAAACCGGGTCCGGCTCCGCGCGCCGCCCAGAACAGATCGGGGTTCTCGCGCTCGCTGCACGTCACGGTGCGGCCGTCGGCGGTGACGGCGCGGATCTCCTCCACGTACCGGCAGGCGGGGCCCGACTCGCGGCAGTTCCAGCCCATTCCGCCGCTGAGCAGGTAGCCGCCGAGGGCCACGTCCGGGCAGTGACCGGTCGGGAACGCGAGCCGGTGCGGGGCCAGCCGTGCGGCGAGCCGGCCGCCCGTGACGGCGGGCCCGACCGTGGCCGTGGACGAGCCGGGGTCGACATGGCAGTGCCGTAGCCGGGAGAGGTCGAGCAGCAGCGCGCCGTCCCGCAGCACGGGCCCCGACCAGTGGTGACCGCCGGAGCGGATCGCGACGCGCAGGCCCGACTCCCTTGCGTACGCGAGGAGTTCGGGGATCTCGCGCTCGGAGGCGGGCCGCGCGATCAGCTCGGGGAAGCGGTCGGGTGTGCGGGCGTTGAACACTGCGCCCGTGCGTGCCCGCTCGTAACCGGGATCGCCGCGCCGGGTCGCCGCGACGCCCGCCGGCGGGAGATCACCGCTCGCTTCGGGGCTCACTTCAGGCAGGGTAAGCAGGGGTGATCTTCGGTGCAACTCGTGCACGACCGTACAGAAAGGGGTGGTTGAGGCGTTCCGCCCCTGCCCCGGCTGCCCCGGGGCGGCGTGGGGTGCTCGCCGCGCGGACAGCCACGGAGGCGGTGGCCCGAGTACGGACCGTGGCCACGCGGACCGTGACCTGGATACGGACCGTGGCCACGCCTCCGGCGCCGTCAGGGGCGGCGCGCGCCCGTCGCGGTGAGCAAGTCGTCCCGGCCGGTGGGCCGTTGGGGCTCGTGGGCCTGCTGGTCGGGGACGGGCCGGTGCGGGGCCGAGAGGCGGGTGCCCGCCCAGCCCAGCAGGAACGCCGCCGGGATGCTGATGATGCCCGGGGAGTGCAGTGCGAGGAGGTTGAAGTCCGCGTCCGGCCACAGCGCGTGGGGGTGGCCCGAGACCGCGGGCGTCAGCGCCAGCAGCGTGAGCGTGACGAGGGTTCCTCCGTACACGCACCAGCGCAGCCCGCGGAGGGTGAAGTCGCGCCACAGCAGGCTGTATCCGAGTGCCGGGAGCACGACGGTGGCGGCCTCGGTGTAGGCGAAGGTGAGCCAGAACTGGGCGTGGGCGTAGCGGCCGAAGACCGCCAGTGCGATGCAGACCGCGCCCACGGCCACCAGCGCGAGCCTCGCCCGCAGTGGCCGGTGGGTGATGCTCTGCCCGGAGGGCGAGTGCCGCTTGGGGCCCATGTCGTGGACGATCGCGGCGGAGCCCGCGAGCAGCAGCACCGACGCGGAGGCCAGTACGGCGAGGAAGGCCGCGCAGGAGATGAAGGTCAGCAACGTGCCCGGGTTGTCGGGGCTGTCGGGGTCGCTGCCGGTCATCGCGGCGGCCGCCAGCAGGAGGTTGTCGCTGCCGTCGGGGCTCGCCCTGTGCATGGTCTCGGCGCCGGCGAGCGCCTGCATGCCGTAGCCGACGACCGCGACCGTGACGCACAGCAGGCAGATCGTGCTGACGGCCCAACTGCCGGCGCGGCGCGCGGTCTCGGCCGTACGGCTCGTGGAGAGGCGCATGAGCAGGTGCGGCAGGAAGGCCGCGCCGAGCAGCACCGTGACGGCGAGGCTGAGGGTGTCGAGACGCCCGGTGAAGTCGGCGCCGAAGAGGTGGCCGGGGGCGAGGTAGTCGTGGCCGGAGCCGCTGCCCCGTGCCGCCCGGGCGAGCACGGCGCCGTAGTCCCAGTCGAAGCGGGCGAGCACCAGCACGGCCAGCAGGGGGCCGAGGAGTATGAACGCGGCGGTCTTGACGATCTGGAGCAGCGTCGAGCCGCGTACGCCGCCGATGGCCGCGCAGGAGAGGATCAGCACGCCGACGAGGGCGATGCCCGCCATCTCGCCCTGGTCTCCGGGGAGTCCCATCAGGGCGGCCGTGAGCTGGCCGATGGGGATGAGCTGTGCGACGAGCAGCGGTACGGAGACGACGAGGGTCGCGATTCCGGCGGCGCGGCGCGCGGGGCCGGGGGTCAGGTAGCGGGCGAGCACATCGCCGAGTGACCAGCCGGGGCCGGCGGGCAGCCGTTCGGCCAGCCACACCTTCAGCAGGAGCGGGGAGAGCGCGGTGGCGGCTATGAGGAGGATGCCGTCGTAACTCGCGGTGGCGACAGCCCCGCAGAGGTAGAGCACGCCCGCGGCGGAGAGGAAGTCGCCTGTCAGCGCGATGCCTTGGCGCATCGCGGAGGGCGGCGCGACGCGGTTCCCGGTGCCGGGGAGGCTGCTCTGCCAGGCGTAGAAGTCCTCGGTGCCGTCCTGGAGATCGGGGCTCGTCAGCATCGACAGGAAGAGGCAGCCCGCGAGGAAGACGAGGAAGACGGAGATCGCGATGACGCGTTCGTCGGTGAGGGAACTCACGAGGTCGCCCTCGCGGTACGGGGTGCCGTGGCGGTGCGGGTCGCGGCCGCGCCACGGGGCACCGTCGCGCTGCGGGCGGAGCGATGGGCGAACGCGCGCGAGGAGTCGAAGGCGTTGAACGAGCCGGTGGAGGCGGCGTCGGCGCCGTTCGCGGCGGGTGTCGCGGCCGCGGCGGTGGCGGCGGACTGGTCGCCGTAGCGCGCCGGTTCGCGGGTGGCGACCCGCTGGGCCAGCGGCTCGACGTGCCGGCGTGCGTGGCGGTCGTGGCGGATCACGCCGACGGCGACGGCCAACACCTGTGCGAGGGCGACCAGTTCGCCGACCTGGAGCCGGTCGCCGATACGGACGGCCAGCAGGTCCGGTACGAAGCAGGATGCGAGCGCGTACACCCCGAAGACGCCGAGCACGAGGCCGAGGCCCCGGTTGAGCTGTGTGCGGCGTGCGGCAGACAGGGCCTCGCTCGAGGAGCCCGTGCGGTAGGCCGGCCGCATGGAGTCGCGTCGCAGGAAACCCGAACTCCCTTGGCTCACGGGCTCGTTACGTCGAGTCTGCGGCGCCCGGCGCGGGGAACGCAGGGGCATGCCAAGGCGACGGAGCTCAGTCAAAAGGTTCTCCAGCAAACGAATACGGGCAGCCCGATGAACCGAGACACGGGACGGCTGCAAGAGAACTTCCGGTGTATTACCGGGAGTTACTCGACTGTAAGGCCCATGGAAGTGATCTGGGGAGGGCCGCCCGTGAAGGGGGTCGGTGAAGGTAACGTGCCGGGGCCCTCACAGACGGCAAGCGCGCGGACGCGGGTGCGGACGCGGGCGCGGCGTCGCTGGAGACGGACAAGCGCGCCCGCGGGCGCGAACGCGGCGTCGCTGAAGACGGGGCAAGCGCGCACGGACGCGAACGCACCGTCGCTGACGGCCCGTCGCTGACGGCCCGTCACTGACGGACGTGCTGGCCCTTGCCCAGGGCCACGATGCCCTCCTCCGACACCGTGCAGTACTCCCCGTCCTGCTCGCTGTTGACGCCGACGGTCGCGTTCTCGGGCACCACGACGTTCTTGTCGAGGATCGAGTGCCGCACCACCGCGCCGCGGCCCACCCGTACACCGGGAAGCAGCACCGCGCCCTGCACCACCGCGCCCTCCTCGACCACGACGCCCGGCGCCAGTACCGACCCCGTGACCTGGCCCGCGATGATCGCGCCCGTGCTGACCATGGACTCGCTCGCGATGCCGCCCGCGACGAACTTCGCGGGAGGCAGCTGCGCCTGGTTGGTGAAGATGGGCCACGAGCGGTTGTAGAGGTTGAAGAGCGGCTCGGGCGAGATGAGGTCCATGTGCGCGTCGTAGTACGCGTCGAGGGTTCCCACGTCCCGCCAGTAGCCGTGGTCGCGTTCGCTCTCGCCCGGGACCTCGTTCGCGTCGAAGTCGTAGACCTGCGCCTGGCCGCGCTCGGTGAGCAGCGGCAGGATGCTGCCGCCCATGTCGTGCACGGAGTCCTCGTCGTCGGCGTCGCGGCGCAGGGCGTCGAGGAGCACGTCGGTCGAGAAGATGTAGTTGCCCATGGAGGCGAAGACGCGGTCGGGGTCGCCCGCCAGCACGGGCGGGTCCTCGGGCTTCTCCAGGAACTGGCTGATGCGGTCGCCGTTCGGCTCCGTACTGATGATTCCGAACGAACTCGCCAGCTCCCGCGGCACCTTGATGCCCGCGACCGTCACGCCCGCGCCGCCGGAGATGTGCTGCCGGAGCATCTGGCGGGGGTCCATGCGGTAGACGTGGTCGGCGCCGAAGACCACGACGTAGTCGGGCTGTTCGTCGTGGATGAGGTTGAGCGACTGGTAGATCGCGTCGGCGCTGCCCATGAACCAGCGCGGGCCGAGGCGCTGTTGGGCGGGGACGGGCGTGACGTAGTCGCCCTGGAGGCTCGTCAGCCGCCACGTCGTCGAGATGTGCCGGTCGAGCGAGTGCGACTTGTACTGCGTGAGGACGGCGATGCGTGTGATCCCGCCGTTGACGAGGTTCGACAGTACGAAGTCCACCAGCCGGTAGACGCCGCCGAAGGGCACGGCGGGCTTCGCACGGTCCGCCGTGAGCGGCATCAGCCGCTTGCCCTCACCGCCCGCCAGCACGATGCCCAGTACGCGCGGTCCTGCTGCCATCCCGAAACCTCCGCCGCCTGTCGTCCTCGGCCGCGCCCGCGTACGGCCGCCGCTCATGCGTCATGCCTTATGCCTGATGCCTCGTGCCTCATGCCGTGAGACCGGCACCCCTGCACACCGGCACCCCTGCACACCGGCTCTTCGGCACCCGGGCCACTGCCCGGAGTCCCCCGCCGGGCCGGTGATCCTCCAGTAAACCGGTTGTACGCACGATCGTGGAGCGGCAAACGTCGTTCGGCGTCGATCAGGGGGGAGGGCGGGGCGAAGGGGGCTCACGGGACGAAGGGGGGTCGGGGGACCAAGAGGGTTTGCGGGACCTAGAGGGTTCGCGGAGCGAAGGGGGCTCGCGGGGCGCGACGTACGCGGGCCAGACTGCACGGACGAGCGCCGGGCAGCAGGTGGAGAGCGGCGGGCAGGAGGCGAGGGGCGATGAGGCGGTACGGGGCAGGCGGCGCGAGCGGGGCACCGGGAGCGACGCACGGGGGTACAGCGCACGGCGGTACGGCCGGGGCGGGCGCCGAGGGCGGTGCCCCGGGCCAGGACCGGGGCCAGGGTCAGGACCGGGGCCGGGACGGAGGCCGGGACCGCGGGCGCGTGCTGGTCGTCGACGACGACGCCGCGATCCGGCGCTCCCTGAGCCGCGGTCTGCGGCTCAACGGCTACGCCGTGGAACTGGCCGAGGGCGGACGCCGCGCCCTGTCCCTGATGCGGGAGGACCCCGCCGACGTCGTGGTGCTCGACATCTCGATGCCCGACGTCAACGGCATCCAGGTGTGCCAGGCGCTCCGCGACGACGGCGACGACGTGCCGGTGCTGATGCTCTCCGCGCTCGACGAGACCGCCGACCGGATAGCGGGGCTACAGGCGGGGGGCGACGACTATCTGGTCAAGCCGTTCGCCTTGCAGGAGCTGGTGCTGCGGCTGGACGCGCTGCTGCGCAGGCGGACACCGGCCGCGGCGGTGACGCCGACCGGTACGGGTGCGGACCCGGCGGCGGGAACGGGGGCGGGTGCAGGTACGGGTGCGGGTACGGGCACGGGTCGGGCTCCGGGAGGCGCCCACGCCCACGACGCCGCCGGTCCCGGCGCGGCCGACGCCGTGCGCGTCAGCGGCCTCGTCGTCAACCCCGCGACCCGCGAAGCACACAGGGACGGCGAGCCGCTGCCCCTCACCCGCCGCGAGTTCGAACTCCTCCTCGTGCTCGCCCGCAACGCCGGCATCGTCCTCACCAGGGACCAGCTCCTGGAGCGCGTCTGGGGCTACGACTTCGAGGTGCGTACGGACGCCGTCGACACCTTCATCAGCTACCTCCGCCGCAAGACCGAGAGCGGCGGCCGGCCGCGGCTGCTGCACACCGTGCGCGGCGTCGGCTTCGTACTGCGCGAGGACGCGAGGAGAGGTGAGGGCAGTGAGAGGCAGGTCTGAGCCGTGAAGATGAAGCTCTCCACGCGGATCGCGCTTGCGGTCGGGCTGACCGTGCCCCTGCTCGTACTCGCCGCCGGATGGCTGCTGTTCGCGCTCGTCGCGCGGGACGTGCACGCCGAGCAGGACGCGCATCTGCGCGAGCGCGCCGCCGTGGTGAAGAAGGACGCGCGGCGGCTGCTGCGGGTCACGGCCTCGGACCGGCCGCGGGCCGAACAGGCGCGTGAGCGGCGGCTGTACGCGTCGGCACTCGACGTGGGCATACGGGTCGTCGGCCCGTACGGCACCTTCTCGGGCGGTCCGCAGCCCGACGCCCGTACGCGGCTGCCGGACTCCGCGCCGCGCCCCGTCACGGTCCGCGAACGCGGCAAGGGCACCCCGGAGGGCATGCCGCGCAAGCGCAGGGTGGACAGCTGGCGCGTGCTGTCGGTGCCGGTGCACGGCAAGCGCCCGGGGGTCGAGGGGAAGCTGTGGCTGTTCTCCCCCGACACCACCGGAAGGGCCCAACTCGCCTTCGTACGGCGGCGGGTGACCGCTGTGGCGGTCATCGCGGCGCCCGTCTCGGCGCTGCTCGCGTGGGCGGCTGCCTCGCGAGCGAGCCTTCCGCTGCGGCGGCTTCAGCAGCGTACGAGCGGACTCGATCCGCGCTCGCCCGACGGCAGGACCTCCGGCCCGGGTACGGGCGCGGGCGCGGGGCCCGGCTCGGGTACGGGCGCGAGCCCCGGCTCGGGGTCGGGTTCCGGTCCCGGCGCCTCACAGGTCTCGTCGCGTTTCGAGCACACCCCGACCCGGATCACCGAGGTCGACGATCTCGCCGAGACGCTGCGCACCGTGCTCGCCCGCTACGACGAGCAGGCCGCACGTACGGCACAGGCGCTGGCCACGGCCCGCTCCTTCTCCTCCGCGGCGGCCCACGAACTGCGCACGCCCCTGATGAGCATGCAGACCAATCTGGAGATCCTCTCCGCACACCCGGAACTGGCGGGCGAGGACCGCGACGAGGTGCTGGCGGACCTGCGCCGCGAACACTCGCGCCTGCTGGGGCTGTTGGTCATGCTCCGCGAGCTGGGCCAGGGCGACCTCGTCGAAGCGGACGCCTTCGGGCCGCTGGACCTGGGCGAGATCGTGGAGGCGGCGGTCGCGGACGCGCGACGGCGGGACCGTACGGCGGAGGTACGGATGGCCGCGGCCGAGCCGGGACTGACGGTGCACGGGTGGGAGCCCGGGCTGCGCTCGCTGCTCGACAACATCATCGGCAACGCGCTCGCACACGGGCGGGGGCGCGGTCACGGTGCCGGCGGGCGGGGGCAGCCGGGCGAGGGCGTGCCGCCGGGTTCGCGGGGCGCGCCGGGTTCGCGGGGCGACCGGCCGCCGGCCCCGGTCGAGGTCGCGGTGTTCCCGTACGCCTCGCCCGCCGGGCCCGTCGCGGTACTCACCGTCGACGACGACGGGCCGGGCATCCCGGAGGAGCAGCGCGCCGCCGTCTTCCAGCGCTTCAGGCGCGGCCCGGACAGCAGCGGTTCGGGGCTGGGCCTCACCCTCGTCGCACAGCAGGCGGCGCTGCACCGGGCGACCGTGGAGATACGGGACCGTCCGTACGGCCTGCCCGGCACACGCGTCGAGTTGCGCATACCGCTCGCGCCGCGCGAGGAGGCGGCCCCGGATCCGCGGCTGCCGGCCCAGCGCGACTGGCTGATCGATACGGCCTCGGGCGCCGGAGCCGGGGCCGGGGCAGGCGCCGGTGCCGGTGCCGGTGCCGGTGCCGGTGCCGGTGCGCCGGGCACCGGTAGCAGCGTGGGTCCTGACAGCGGTGGCGCGGGTCATGACGGCGGCGCCGCGGGGACGGCCGCTTACGGCCCCCATGGAACGGCCCCCGGCTCACAAGGAATTCACAAAAAGGGGCTCTAGCGTCCGGGACCGCGCGGGCGATCCGTACTCGTGCCGTCCCGACCAGGAGGAAGACGCAGTGAGGAAAACGAAGAGCACCGTCGTGGCGCTGTCCACCGTCGCCGCGCTGCTCGCCACGGGAGGCGCCGCGGCCGCGGTCGCGACGACGGGCGACGACGCGGCCCCGGCATCGTCCACCCAGGCCTCGCAGGCTCAGACGCAGGCCCAGTCCCAGACGCAGACGGACAAGGCCGAGGGCAAGCGCAAGGGCAAGCGCACGAAGCGGAAGCTGATGCGGCTCGCCAGGCACGCGCCGAAGGGCGACGGTTCGAAGGTGCTGTGCAAGCGCGCCCCGAAGATCGACAAGCGCATCGACCGGCTTCAGCGCCGCCTTGACGCGGGCGTGCGCACCCGCGGGTCGCTCGAACGTCTGGAGAAGCGCGCCGACAACGCGAAGAAGGCCGGCCACGGCGTCATCGCGGACTTCCTCAACGACCGCCTCGACGACCGCCGCGAGCTGAAGGTCCGCCTCAAGGACCGCGAGGAGGACCTGAAGAAGGTCCGCGCGTGGTGCGCGACGCAGGACACGGACAAGAGCGGGCAGAAGAGCGGCGAGGACAGCGGCGACAGCAACGACAGCGGAAGCGGAAGCCAGAGCAGCGCGACCACGGAAGGCTGATCCGGGGCGCTGACCTCCGCGCCTCCCACACACGGCACCCAGGGGGGAGCCGGTCCACCCGCCCGTCCGTTCCATACGGACGGGCGGGCGGACGCGTCCGTGGACCACGGGAACCCCGCTCACGCGGGGGCCGAATGCGGTCGGGGGCCCGGCGACAGCCGTGCCCCCGACCGCGCCCTCGCCTCTAACGGTTCCGGAGCCTTGCTCCTTCGGCACTCGCACACTGAGCGGCGCGCACACGACCCGATGTGCACGCGCACCCACCTGCTCCGCGTGCCCGAAGTCGCCCTGCCGACCGCGTACTTCAGGCGGCCATCCCCGCAGGGCCCGTGCCCGTCGGTATGAGCGCTGTATACGACACGCATACCCCGGCCATACCCGAACCGCGCCCACCGCCCAGCGCCGCCGGAACGAGAAGCCCCA
This sequence comes from Streptomyces sp. HNM0575, assembly GCF_012726265.1. GTDB lineage: Bacteria > Actinomycetota > Actinomycetes > Streptomycetales > Streptomycetaceae > Streptomyces. The sequence goes on from NZ_JAASAG010000010.1 coordinate 317,656, forward strand.
AGCCGCCACCGCACACCGCACACCGCACACCGCACACCGCGGATGACACCCCGGCCGGTGCGCCGGGCCCGCCAGCCCACCCCGCACCGGCGGGCACTCGCCCCCCGAACCAGAATTCCCACCCGCCTCACTCAACCCGTACGCCCCGCGGTGCGTCTATACACACGATGTATACATGCTGTGTATAGACGGCGGTCTCCGGACCGCCGCAGGATCGCGGAAGGAAGGGCATGTACGGCAAGGCATTCGCGCCCGAGTACCAGGGCGCCCTCGGCTCGCTGTCGGTCAACTCCTCGCTCGCCGACGTACTCGTCCACGCCACCGAGCAGTTGCGCGCCGCCGAGCGCGACGGAACTCCGCAGGAGGCGGCCCGCTGCTCGCTCGCCGTCGCCGAGGCGCACCGGCGGCTCGGCAACAACGACGACGCCGACCGCGCGTGGAAGGCGAGCTACCGCACCGCACGCGGTGCCGGCGACCCCGGAACGATGGCCTGGGCCGCGTGGAGCGGAGGCACCCTCGCCCGGCAGCGCGGCGCGATGTCCCTCGCGCGCCGACTCCTCGCGCTCGCCGCCGAGTTGGGCGAACACGACGGCGACATGCTCGCCCGCGGCTACGCCCTCGCCGGCCTCGCTGAGACCGGGCGCATCCAGGGCGACTACGAGGCCGTCGACGCGCTGCACGGACAACTCCTCGCCGAGGCGCGCGAACGCGGCGAGGCGCGCCACATGGTGTGGGCCCTCGAAGGCATCGCGCAGATGCGCCGCAACACGGGCGACCACGACTCCGCTCTGGCGATGTTCGAGGAGGCCGCGGCGATAGCCGAGAAGGCCGAGGACCACCGGGGCCGTGCGTGGGCGCTGCGTGGCGTCGCCGACCTCGTCTCCGTACGCGACGGCGACACGGAGCGGGCGCTCGCCCTGCTCTCCGAGGCGGCCGTGCTCTGCCGCACCATGGACCTCGCGGGCGCGCTCGCCTACAACCACAAGATGCGGGGCAACGTCCTCTACCGGGCCCGCCGTTACACGGAGGCGCGGACGATGTACGAGACGGCGCGCTCGGAGTTCCGCGCGATGGGCGAGCCACGGGGCGAGACCCTCGCACGGCTCGGCCTCGTCAAGTCCCTTGCGCGGCTGGGCCGTGAGCCCTCCCGTACCGCGGCCGACCTCGACGAACTGCACCGCGCGTTCGACGCCATCGGCCTGCGCCACGCCCGGCGCCTCACCGAGGACGCGCGGGAGGAGCTGGGAATCGCGGAGCCCGTGGCCGCCTGAGTCGCGCCGCCCTGCCGGGCCGCCCGGCAGGACCGTCCAACCGGGCCGTCCGACCGGCCGGAGTGTGACGGATCCCGCGAACTTCCGTGCACAGAACGGGCGTTCGCGGGAACCCGTCCTACATGACCCCCAACGGAGTGAGACGAACCTGGAAATACGACTCGAGACGATCCCGGAAGCGCGGAGAAGGCCCGCCCGTTACCGCTGACGTAGCGTCAAGTCACTGCGCGTGGCGTGAATTTGCGAGCTTCGGCGACGCCGTTAAGGTGAGGCCGATGCTCCTCCCCTCCCCCCTCTCACCTCCCCTTTCCGCTGCGGGCACCCGTGTGCCGCCGCCTGGGAAGGAGGCCGCCGTCCCGTGACTCAGGAACTGGGCACACGCGCCACGACCCGCGTCCCCCTCCCCCCGGCCGCCGCGCCCGGTGACGGAACGAGCACCGGCCCGGCGGCGGGATCCACCGCTGCCACGGGACCCGCACGGCCGGGCGCCGAGCCGGCCGGCGGGCGACAGCCCGAACGGAAGCAGCGCGACCCGTACTTCGACAACGCCAAGTACCTGGCGATCGTGCTGGTCGCCCTCGGCCACTCGTGGGAGCCGCTGCGCGACGGCTCGCGCGCCGCCGGCGCGCTGTACGTCTTCGTCTACACCTTCCACATGCCGGCGTTCATGGTGATCTCCGGCTACTTCTCGCGCGGCTTCCAGGGGAAGCCGCACCAGCTCAAGCGGCTGCTGACGGGCGTGGCCGTGCCGTACGTCCTCTTCGAGGTCGCCTACACCCTCTTCAAGCGCTGGGCCGACGACGACCCCGGGTACCCGATCAGCCTGCTCGACCCCTGGTATCTGACCTGGTTCCTGGGCGCGTTGTTCATCTGGCGGCTGACGGCCCCGCTGTGGAAGGCGGTGCGCTGGCCCGTCGCGCTCTCCCTCGCGGTGGCGGTGCTCGCCTCGATCTCACCCGACATCGGCGACGACCTGGATCTCCAACGCGTGCTCCAGTTCCTGCCGTTCTTCGTCATCGGGCTCCATCTCAAGCCGGAGCACTTCGACTTGGTGCGCGGGCGCAGGGCGCGGATGCTGTCGCTGCCGGTGGCCGCGGGCGCCCTCGTGGTGGCGTACTGGGCGGTGGAGCGCATGAACGCCGCGTGGTTCTACCACTACAACAGCGCGCAGGAGATGGGCGCCCCGTGGTGGGTCGGCGTCATCATGACCTTCGCGCTCTTCGGCTGCTCGATGGTGCTCACAGCGTGCTTCCTGGCGTGGGTCCCGGGCCGCCGGATGTGGTTCACCGCGCTGGGCGCCGGCACGCTCTACGGCTATCTGCTGCACGGCTTCGTCGCCAAGGGCTCCCGCTTCTGGGACTGGTACGAAGTGGACTGGGTGCACACGCCGTTGGGCGCGATCGCGGTGACCTGCATCGCGGCCGCACTGATCACGGTGCTGTGCACGCCGCCCGTTCAGCGGCTGTTCCGCTTCGCGATGGAGCCGGAGATGGAGTGGGCGTTCCGTGAGGACCCGTCCCAGTCGGCACGCGAACGCCGTCGCGGGGGCGAGCACCGTCACGGAGACGGAGGCGGAGGCGGAAGCGGAAGCGGGCGCCGCGGCGTCGGCGGGCGCACGGGGCGCTGAGCACCGCCAGGCAGGCGTCCGGGCCCGTCCCGGGCCTGCCTGTCCGGACCGGGAGCCGCCCGGCCGTCACAGGCGGCCGGGCGGCCGGGCGGCCGGGCGGCCGGGCGCCCAACTGCCGCATGTGCGTTCCCTCTTGGGGCCGGGCCCGCTAGCTTTCCTTCCGGTACGACACGTCCGTAACCCGGACATCCGTCATCCGTAACGCGGACACGGGCACACCAGGCCGGATGCCCCGGCACACCCGGGTGTGCCGGCTGCCGCCGTACGCACCGGAAGGACCCCGACAGTGCCGACAGTGCCACCAGCGCCCGTACCCGCGAGACCCGCGTCCGCACCCGGCTCCGCCACCGCCACCGCCACCGCCACCGCCTCAACGTCCGCCTCCGGACCGCGCCGCGCGTCCGCCCGCCGCACCCTCGCCGCCCTGGCCGCCACCGCGCTCGCCACCCCGCTGCTGCTGACCGCCGCCGCCTCACCCGCGGCGGCGCAGCAGCCCCCGGGATCCGGCGCGGCGCGGTCCGCCGCCTCCGCGTCGCGGCACGACTCCGCCGAGAAGTTCGCGAAGCAGCTCGTACGCCGTACGGGAGCCAAGGGCGCCATGCGGCATCTCAAGGCGTTCCAGGCCATCGCGCGCCACAACGACGGGAACCGCGCGGCCGGTTCACGCGGCCACGAGCTCTCCGCGAAGTACGCGGGCACGCTGCTCAAGGCCGCCGGCTACGAAGTCGCGTACCAGGACTTCGACTTCGTCTACCGCGAGACCCTCGCCGAGAAGATGACGGCGGCCTCCCCCGCATCCCCGGACGGACGCGACGTGCCGGTCAAGCTGATGACGTACACCAAGAGCACGCCCGAGGGCGGCACCGAGGCCGCGGTCGCGCCGGTCCCGGAGGACGAGGACGAGACGTCCGGCTGCACCGCCGCCGACTACGAGAAGGGCGACTACGACGGAAGGATCGCGCTGATCCAGCGCGGCGGCTGCACCTTCGCCGAGAAGCAGGCCGCAGCGGCCGACGCGGGCGCCGTCGCCGCGATCGTCTACAACAACACGGAGGGCGAGCTCAGCGGCACCCTGGAGGACCCGTCCAACGGCCGCATCCCCACCGGCGGCATCAGCAAGGAGGACGGCGAGGCACTCGCGGCCGAGGCCGGTTCGGACGAGGTCACGGCGAACGTGGAGCTGCGGGAGTTCCAGGAGAAGCGCAGCACCCCCAACGTCATCGCCGAGACCCCGGGCGGCGACGAGGACCACGTCGCGATGTTCGGCGCCCACCTCGACTCGGTGACCGAGGGGCCCGGGATCAACGACAACGCCTCGGGCTCGGCCGGAATCCTGGAGACGGCGCTCCAGTACGCCGCCGCCGGCGGCACCCGCAAGAACGGCGCGGGCGCCGGGCAGCACAACAAGGTGCGCTTCGCCCTGTGGACGGCGGAGGAGGTGGGCCTCAGGGGCGCCGACCACTACGTCTCCGGGCTCTCCGACGCCGAACGCGACAAGATCTCCCTCTACCTCAACTTCGACATGATCGCCTCGCCGAACTACGGCCTGTTCGTCCACGACGGCGACGACTCCGACGGCGAGGGCTCCGGCCCCGGCCCCGAAGGCTCGGGCCAACTGGAAAGCGACATCGTCGACTTCATCGAGTCGCAGGGCGAGAAGACCCGCGGCGCCGACTTCGACGGGCGCTCCGACTACGGCCCGTTCATCGACGCCGGCATCCCGGCGGGCGGCTCCAAGACCGGCGCCGAGGGCATCAAGTCCGAGGAGGAGCAGAAGCTGTGGGGCGGCGAGGCCGGCGCTGCGTACGACGGCTGCTACCACCAGAAGTGCGACGACCTCCGCAACATCGACAAGAAGGCCTTCGACCTCAACGTCAAGGTCATGGCCGACGCCGTCGGCCACTACTCACGGGACGTCAGTGACCTGCCGTGACGTGAGGGAACGTACGCGGCCCTGACGGAACGTACGGGCACGTGAGGGGGCGCGGGCGGCCGCCGCAGGACTCCGCCCGCGCTCGCCCCACCCGCGCCGTGCCGGACACCACGGCGCGGACACCTGACACGTGCGCCCTTTCACGCTCCGGAGCCGCCGCTCGATCCGGCCCCGTGGCGGCCCCGGGCGGCGCCGTGCGGCGTCCCGTATCCCGCCCGTACGCACCTGCCGTGCACCCCTTGCGGCACCGTGCGGGGGCACCTGTAAGAACCACAGGAAGCTGCGCCCGGCGCGGATGGCCCGGTAGGCTTTCCGTGTGATCTTCAAGCGAATCGGAAACGGGCGGCCCTACCCCGACCACGGCCGGGAAAGCACCCGCCAGTGGGCGGACGTCGCCCCACGCCCGGTGCGTCTTGACCAGCTCGTCACCACGAAGGGCCAGCTCGACCTCGAAACGCTCCTTGCGGAGGACTCGACGTTCTACGGGGACCTCTTCGCCCACGTCGTGAAGTGGAACGGCGATCTCTATCTGGAGGACGGTCTGCATCGCGCCGTGCGTGCGGCTCTTCAGCAGCGACAAGTGCTCCACGCACGCGTGTTGGAGCTTGACTGAAGCGGCGCTCAGCGCGCTAGCCCTTTCAGGGCCACCACGTCACAACCGCTGATCATCTAGTAGGCATCGCCTTCATCCCGCACTACTCTGCGCCCATGAGCATGCTGACTCCCCCCGGCATGGGCGGAAAGTACCGCATCACGGGAAATCGCTACCCCCGCATGCGCCGCCCCCGTAACCGTCGCAGGATCGTGCTCGCCTCAACCGCCGCCGTCGCAGCCCTCTCCGTCGGCGGGTGGGGAACACTTCAACTCATCGACATCTTCTCGGGCGGCAGCTCCGCCAACGCCGCCGGCAGCAGCGCGAAGGGCAAGGGCGGCACCGACTGCGCGACGGACGCCAAGTCCGGCACGCGCGGCGGCGAGAACACGGGCGGCAAGTCCCGCGAGCTGCCCGAGCCCGGCTCGATCAAGGTCAACGTCCTCAACGCGACCGACCGCAGCGGACTCGCCAAGTCCATTGCCGACAAGCTGAAGAAGCGGGGATTCAAGATCGGCGATGTGGCCAACGCGCCCGACGAGTTCGACAAGAAGGTCGAGAACGCCGGTGTGCTGCTGGGCGCCCCCGGCAAGGAGGGCGACACCCGTCTGAAGGTGCTGGGCACTCACTTCACGGACGTCGACACCCGGTTCGACGACCGCAAGGGCGACGACGTGGACTTCATCATCGGCAAGGCCTACGACAAGCTCGCCGACGAGAAGGAAGCCGCCAAGGCCCGTACGGCGCTCGGCAATCCGAAGCCGTCGTCCCACTCCCGCGGCGACTGCGAGAAGTAAGGACACCGGCCGGGGGCATCGACTCCGGTCCGTTCCCGGCCGCCCGCGGCGGCCGCCTCCGGATCCGGCTCCCGGCTCACGGCTCCCGGCTCCCGGCTCCCGGCTAGCCCGCGGTGCCGTACATCCGGTCGCCGGCGTCGCCCAGCCCGGGCACGATGTAGCCGTGTTCGTTGAGCCGTTCGTCGATCGAGGCGGTCACGACGGTCACCGGTGTCCCCGCCAGCTCCCGCTCCATCAGACGTACGCCCTCGGGCGCCGTCAGCAGGCAGATCGCGGTCACGTCGTCGGCGCCGCGCCGGATCAGCTCGTCTATCGCGGCCACGAGCGTGCCGCCCGTGGCGAGCATCGGGTCCAGCACGTACACCTGACGCCCGGACAGATCGTCGGGCATCCGGTTGGCATAGGTCGACGCCTGAAGGGTCTCCTCGTCACGGATCATGCCCAGGAACCCGACCTCCGCGGTGGGCAGCAGCCGCACCATGCCGTCGAGCATGCCCAGCCCCGCACGCAGGATCGGTACGACGAGAGGGCGCGGATGGGACAGGCGCACGCCGGTGGTCGCGGCGACCGGGGTGCGGATCTCCACCGCGTCGATGCGCACGTCCCTCGTCGCCTCGTACGCGAGCAGCGTCACCAACTCGTCGGCGAGACGCCGGAACGTCGGTGAGTCGGTGCGCTCGTCGCGCAGCGTGGACAGCTTGTGCGCCACCAGCGGGTGGTCGACGACGTGGATCCGCATGCGCCCGACACTAGCGGAGGCACGTGTACGGCTCGTACTGGCGTACCCCTGCGCGACGGGGGAAAGCGGTCAGGTATCCCGGAGGTGCACAGATGTCGGACTCCCAGAAGCCGAGCAAGCACAGCAATCCGAGCAGGAGCGGGCAGTCGGGCGGGCCCGGGCGGGCGCGTGAGGCCCGGCAAACCCGGCAGACCCGGAGCGAGAGCCGGAGCCAGGTTCAGGACAAGGGCCGGAGCCAGGTCCGGAGTGAGGCCCGGAGTGAGGGCGACGCGGAGCGGCTGCGCCGCCGGGCCCGCTTCCTGCGCGAGCGCAACGAGGCCAGGGAACTGCGCGATCGCGTACAGCCGCGCCGCAGCCGCACCGAGCGCATGCGCCAGGCGATGCGGATGAGGACCTTCCGCTGGTGACGCGTTTGATGTCCCTCCTGTGAAGGCCACAGCGGACAGAAATCGCCAAATCACAACACCTGGTCAAGAAACGGTCACCCTGTGTTCTCATCACAGTGTCCGCACAAGAGATCTGCGCAAACACCCGCACGACGCACTGCCGAAGACCCTTCGCGCAGCCGCGGTTTCTGCCACGATTCCGATTGGGGCGGGGCGAAGTCCTCGTCAGCAGCCATCGGGCACCTCAGAAACCAGTGGGAGAGTCACGGTGTATTTCGCCGCACTGCTCGCGCGCACCGAAGACGGGTGGGAAGCGAGCGACACGGAGCTCGACGATGTGGAGACCCTGGCCGACCTGGCCGACCTGGCCCGGGAGACAGCGACCGACGACGAACCTGTGCTGGCCTGCATCGAGCAGGAGGGCGAGTGGTTCGGGGTCGTGAGGGTCGAGGGGGAGGACGACCCGCGCGTCTTCGTCTCGGACGCCGCCGCTGCCATGCGCAGCTCGTACGGCGAGATCCTGCTCTCCGACGAGCTCCTGGGCCGCGAGCCGGAGAACCCGGACGAGCTCGACCAGCTCGTGGACCTCGACGGCACCGAGGACGGTGAACCGGAGTCGAAGGAGTCCGACGACGGCGGTGGCGACGACCCCGCCGCGGCGTCGGAGAGCGCGCCCATCGGCCCGCTGGGCGACGCGAGCCTGCTCGCCGACCTCGGAATGGAGGACAAGGCCCTGCTCTCACTCGCTCCCGAGGACGCACTGAGCGAGATCGCGGACGCGCTGGGCTGCACTGACGTACTGGAGGCCGTGCGTTAGCCGGCTGTAGGCCGTGCGTTAGCCGACGGTGCGGGGCGGCGACGGTAGGAGACTGGCTGCATGACCGACGCCGCTCACGCCCCGGGTCCCGGGTCCCGCCCCGGGCCTGATCCCGGGTCTGCCCCCGGACCTGATCCTGTTCCCGGCGCCGGCGCCAGCGCCGTGGACGGTCCGGTGCCGACCCCCGGGCCCGAAGGGCCCGACCCCGTACGCGACCGCTGGCGGGAGCCCATGCGCCGCGCTCTCGACGAGGCGGTACGGGCGCGGGAGACCGGCGACGTACCGGTGGGGGCGCTCGTACTCGATCCGGGCGGCGAGGTGATCGGGAGCGGGCACAACGCACGTGAGGCGTGGGGCGACCCCACGGCCCACGCCGAGATCGTCGCCATCCGCGCGGCGGCCGGCACTCTCCACGGCGAGTGGCGGCTGGAGGGCTGCACGCTCCTGGTCACCCTGGAGCCCTGCACGATGTGCGCGGGCGCGGCGGTCCTCTCCCGTCTGGAACGCGTGGTGTACGGCGCGGTGGACCCGAAGGCCGGCGCGGCGGGCTCCCTTTGGGACGTCGTACGGGACCGGCGACTCAACCACCGCCCCGAGGTGATCCACGGCGTGCTGGCCGACGAATGCGGGGCGCTGCTCACGGACTTCTTCCGCGGCTCCCCGGGTCCCGGCTGAGTCCCGACCGACCGCCGGACCCGTCCCGCACCACCCCGCGCACCGGACGCGCGGCGCTCGTACGGCCCCTGTCTCGTGCTGCCGCATACGGCCTCCCGAACGGATTTCGGCACACGGCACCCCTTGGGCTAGAGTGCCTCTCGGTAGCGTGTCCGAGCGGCCGAAGGAGCTCGCCTCGAAAGCGAGTGAGGGGCAACCCTCCGTGGGTTCAAATCCCACCGCTACCGCTGTGATAGTGCAACGACGGCGGGCCGGGTCCTAGGGATCCGGCCCGCCGTCGTTGTGGGGCTCAGTTTGGGTCTCAGTTCGCGGCCCGGAGAGTGTGAAGTACCGGGCCGGGCGATGGCTTCGTTCACGTCCAGCGGACTGACTGACCAGGGGAACTATTCGTCCGGTTCATCGGCGAGCGCGACTACCTCGTCCCGATGGGCTTGACCTTCTTCATTCCGCCCTAGCGTGGACAAGATGGTTCCGAGGTTGTTCAGCGAGTTGGCGAGGTCGGGGCGGAAGCGCTCCGGAGCCGCCGCGGCCAACTCCCGGTAGAGCCCTACAGCCTCTTGGACGGATGCCAGCGCCTCCTCCACACGCCCCAGCTTCGACAGTCGGTTGCCGAGGTTGTTCAGCGAGTTGGCGAGGTCAGGGCGGAAGCGCTCCGGTGCTGTTGCAGCCAACTCCCGGCGAATAGCTACGGCTTTCTGGGCGGCTGCCTGCCGGACGCGTATCGCTCGCTCCAGGAGCAGGAGCTGCCGGACGGGTGGGAATGGCAGTGGGTCATCCAGGAGGACGGCGAGACGGACCAGGTCGCCGAACTCGTCCCCGACGACCTGCGGGTGAGCTTCGCCCAGGGCCGGCGCGGCGGCCCCGGTGTCGCCCGCACCATGGGACTCGCCCGCGCGCAGGGCGAGTTGGTCAAGGTCCTCGACGCCGACGACATGCTCACCCCAGGCGCTCTCGCCCGCGACATCGCCGTCTTCGAGCGTGAGCCGGACGTCGCGTGGACGACGTCCCGCGTACTCGACGCGATGCCGGACGGGTCCACGGTCGGCTTCGACCGAGATCCCGACGAGGGCCCCATCGAAGGCGGTTCGGTCCACGAGCACTGGAAGTCCCACGACTACCGCGCCCAGGTCCACCCGGCGACCCTCTGCATCCGCCGGGACCTGCTGCTCGCCCTGGGCGGCTGGATGGCCCTGCCTGCATCGGAGGACACGGGGCTGCTGCTCGCGCTGAATGCGGTGAGCAGGGGGTACTTCACACGTGAGGTGGGGCTGATGTACCGCAAGTGGCCTGGCCAGGCCACGAATCAAGCAGCGCACGCGCACAAGGACGAGCGGGAGGCGCGGATGGCAGTGGTCGACGCCCGAGTCCGAGGACTCATCGAGTTGGGTTGGGACTACTCGCCCCGGACGGGATAGGCGCTGCCGTGATGCGCTGCGATCCATAGATGGCCACTGGCTAACGCCTCATCACCGAGGTTCTATCTGCTGCGCCTGGCCGGCAGCGCGTGCCGTGCCAAGGTCACCTGCTGGGACCTTCAGCCCCCTCAGCTAAGGAACTGGCCCCTCACTGAGGTGTCCCCTCGGCCCCCATGCCCCGCCGACCGCCCCCACCCTTGCTTCTCTGGAAGACCGGCCTGCCCTGCCCACGCATGAAGGGGCGTCCTCACCATCATGAGTTCCTCAGCGACCAGCCGTACCCGGCACCTCCAGGTCAGGGGTTCCTTGTTCGCCCTTTCGGTTCGCATCGCTAGTGTCGCGTTGGCATGGAGATACAACAGGAACCGCAAGGGCCCTCACACCGCTGAGCGCGATTTGCGGTCTTGACGCACTTAGCTCGTCGGTGTGTGGTGGTTCTCATCGCGGCTGCGTGAAATTAGGGGGCTGGTGATCATGGTGCGCAGAATTTCAGCTTTCGTTCTGTGCTTACTCTGCTTAGCAGGGTGTACGCATTCATCCGATGAGGATGTCCTAGACGGCAGGGACACGATCAGCGAGACGCCGTCCCATTCAGAGTCGCCTTTGGGCAAACGATTCGAATACGATCGACGGGTGATCGGAAGCGAATACGGAGAGCAGAGCGAAGGGGCACACCCAAGCCCAGACGGTCGGTATCAAGTGCGAGTCAACAAGAGCAATATCTTCATCGAAACCTCTGATGGAAAACGTTTCGACTGGTTCGACAGTGGATCGGACTGGGGGCCTCGTGCGATGGACTTCTCTCCGGACGGTCGCTTTTTCGCGGTAGCCGTTCCCGACTCTGTAATCATCTACAACTTCCACACCAAAAATCCCAGAGCCTTGATCAGCAAACAGCTGATCAATATCAGATTTTCCGACGACGGAAACTACATCGTCGGGGAAGAATTCCTTGAACATCGCAGTGGTAGATTTGTGACCTTTAACGTGCACACGGGGAAGCGAACCACCTCACCCACGCCACCCACTGTTGAGGATCGGAGCGATCCGAAAATATGGCAAAGCGACGAATTAGCGATTGTTAATAAGGGGCGTAGGGTAATCGCCGCCGGCGTTGACGGGTACTTCGTGTGGTCAGTAAGTGATCGGCACCTCACTTGGATGCCCTGCGGTTGTCAACCAACAGGTGCTGCCGTTGACCGTAAGGCTCATAGAGTGGCATACATGCTTCCGGAAGGAAGAATTTCGTTGTGGAGGACATCCGATCGCCGCGAGATATCTCGCTGGAAGCTGCCGAAGGCGGTTGATCATGGCCGCGAGCAAATCTATGCCGGTGCGGCAATGGCATTCGCCGAGGGGCGAGATTATCTACTTACCTATTTCCTCGACAAGGGTGAGGTTTGGGCCCTTCCGAAGGGTGAGTTCGTGGGCTCATGGAAGGGAAGCACAAAGTGACGGAGACCACGGAAGAGGAGGCTGCAACTGCTCGGGAAATGCGGCATGCGTCGGTCCGTAAAGTGTGGCGGTGGCTAGCCAGTGGCATCACTACTGCTGTGATCGGCGCTGCCGCGGGCGTCTACGTGCCTAAGCTGCTAGACCCGCCGGACCAGCGTTCCGTGGCATTGAACGTAGTGAATAACCCCGCCACGGTGAACACCTGGGGAACAGAAGAATTCGGGCTGGTCATGCCCAAGGGGAAAACCCCCACCGGCCAACTACCTACGGACTGCGACCGAGTGATTGACTGGGCCCGAAGGAACAAGGCCGTAGACCAAGAAGTGACTCGGGTTAGGCTTGTCATTCAGGGTATTGCTGATAAGGGCGTACTGATCGAGGGGTTACGTGCCAAAATCCTTAACCGGTCCCCCAAACCTACCCCGGCTGGTGTCGGCCTCCGTTGTGGAGGGGCACAGGGAGAGGCCACTCCCAGACAACTAGAAATAAATCTCGACGCAGAGAACCGAAGCGCCAAATATTCTACGAATACTCCCGGCCAGTTGAAGCCGTTTGGGTTCACCCTGGAGAAGGGGGAGACTGAAGTTTTCGACTTGGCCGCAACGACAAGGGGCACCGCTGAATGGCTAATCCAGTTGGATCTTGTGGTTGGGGGGAAACAGGAGACGGTCGATGTGCAGAATCGCGGCAAGCCATTTGAGACGACCGCTTGGAAAAGTCCGCAGATCTATAAACTTCCAGCAGGATCTGAGGACTGGATGCTATGCACCAACATGCCGCACGGTGCGTGTAAGAATACGCGCTAGGAGGTGCGGCCGAGGGTTCGACGGCAGGACTCCAACATGCCGCTGGTCACATTGCTTTAGAGCCCTGGAACATCCGCTGGGGCCCCGTCGCAGAAGTCCGGGCATGAACCAATTTTCGATGATCGCCTGACTTCTGGATCTCTGGGTCAGATAATGCAGACCACCATGAGGATCTGTTCATGGCGTCTGCCGATCCGGGCGTCGGGGGCCCATCCGGCCGTGCACTCCACAGGGGCTGGGCGCCTTCTCGCCGCTCACCCGAGGGCCTGCCGAAGCGCATCCAGTAACCGCGTCGCCGGCGTGCACCGCCGTGCCGCGATGCGAGTCCAGTGCGGTCCGGGCGGTGTGGTCACCTTGTCGGCGGGGATGAGGACGTGGTCACCACGCAGGTACGGCGTTACCCCCGGCATGTCCAGCTCGTGTCCCTCTCCGGGCCGTACGAAGAACCACATGCTCCGTCCGTCGGCCACCACCGCCCCGCAGGCACCACCGAGCTTCTTCATGACCTGCGTGCCGACCCTCGTCGAGACCCGTACGGCGTCCCACCGGTCCCCGGCCTGAGCCAGAGTGAGACGCATCTGCACCGAGGGAATCGTCACCGCTCCACCCTCGGGCGGATGACCGTGCGCAGTGCGGTGTGCAGCCGCCAAGTGCAGGTCAATACGCGGTCGTTGACGATGGGGCGGGCCCAGTACACGACGGTGGAGCGGTCGCAGCCGACCGGCGGGACCACGACGTAGCTGCCCTTGCCGAGGATGCGCACATGCGCCTCGTCAGGGAACCTCCAGCCGTCCGCGGCGCCGGGCCTGATCAGCCAGTACAGAACATGCGCGTACGGGTCACGAATCACGGCCCCACAGTCGTCCCCGAGTTCGGCCAGGACCCGGTCACCGAGATACGCAGGCAGGCGCACAGCGTCCCAGTACACGCCCGCGTCCCTCGGCTCCGGGAGGGTCCGGCATGCGGCGCCCAAACCGCACGTACATGCTGAGGTGACAGCACAGCTGCTCCCGTTCGTCTCTGATCGTTAGACGACCAGCGTGACGAGACCGGTAGCCGCTAAGTGTCACTCTTCGGTGACACCAGGTGACACCTCAGAGGCCGATCCACGCCGCCATGTTGTCGAGCGTGTTCGGCGTACTGCGGCGTTGGTGAACGAGGCCCTTGATGGTCTCGCGTGCACCTGGGTGGTAGCGGGTCTGCTGCGGCGCCATGCGCCGGGCTTCGACGAGCGAACCGAGAGCGGCGTCCGTACGGCCCGTCTCCATCTCCGATCGGGCGCGGTCGATGTAGACGTGCGCACGGCGCGACAGCGGCCAGTCACGCGGCAACTGCACCTTGCGGGCTTTCTCCAACGCCTTTCCGTAGCGGCGGAGTTCGACGTTCGCGGACACCTCGTGCGCGGCGACGTTGGCGGGTCCGAAGGACAGCCAGTGAACGTGGCCGGCCTCGCCCGTACGTTCCGCATGGCGCCCGGCCTCGGCAAGATGCGTCACCACCGCGTCCATATCGCGGGCGCGTGCGGCGATGACCGTGGTGCCCAGGTGGAGCTGGCCGGCGACCGCCAGCGAAGCTGTGCTCTCCTCCGCCTGCGCCATGACGTCGTGTCCGCGGTTGATCAGGCGCAGGCCGATGGTGTGCTCCCCTTCACGGAAGTACACCAGCGCGCGCATGTACTGGCGTACGGCGGCGAGCAGTGGGTCCGAGGCGCGGTCGGCGGCCCAGGCCATGCGGTCCAGGGCGATCGTCGAGAGGTCGAAGAACCCGAGCTTCGTGGCGATGTCGTGCGCGGTGCGGTACGTCGACCCCAGCGCTCGCCACAGCCCGGAGGACGGCGTCCGGTACGCGGCCGTCGTCAGCTCCGCGATCAGCCCCGGCAGCGCACGGGCCGCGGCGTTGAGCCGCGTTGCGCGCACCCGCCGGCACAACTCGTCCGCATCGGCAGTGAGTTCACCGACCGTCCGCACGGTCAGGTCAGGGTCGTCGCCGAGGTCGTACAGGTCGAGCGATTCACGGATGGGCCGGATCAACTCGGCCAGCCGGTCTTGCTGGAGTTCCGTCACGTAGGGCTGCCCGGTCAGGGCTGTGACGTCGATCCGCAGCGCGCGAGCCACAGCGGAGACCAGGTCGGGGGAGGCGTTCTTGTGTCCGGTCTCCACGTGGCGCAGCAGGCTGTAGGAGTACGGAATCAGGGCGGCGAGCCCGCGCTGCGTGAGTCCCGCGAGCTTCCGCTGGTCTGCGATGCGCGCGCCGGTGTGTTCGTCATCGAGTGCAGCCATGCGTGTCTCCGTTCCATGCAGCAGCCACTCGGAACGGTACTCGCGCAACCACGCACGAGACATCGATCCGCCTCCTACTCCTGCCAGTTCAGGGACGGTCTGCTGTGGTGGGATACGCGACATGGCCTCCCGCGTTCTGCATCTCCTCTCCTGTGCCGCCCCACCCGTACTGGACCTCCCCGACGTCGTCGAGCGCGCGAAGGCCGACGGCTGGACCGTGTGCGTCGGTCTGACCCCGACCGCGGCCGACTGGCTGGCGAACGAACTCCCCGCCCTGCAACAGCAGACCGGGAACCCCGTACGCAGCACCCCACGTAGACCCGAGGACGGCGAAGTGTGGCCCTCCGCGGACGCGGTGCTCCTGGCCCCAGCAACGCTTAACACCATCAACACGGTGGCCCTGGGGCTCACACCCAACTTCGTAGCCGGCTGCGTCACCGAAGCCATCGGCAAGCGCTGGCCACTGATCGTGATGCCCTGCGTCAACTCCGCCTACGCCACGCACCCGCAGTTCGGCCGTAGCGTCGCCACCCTGCGATCCGCCGGCGTCCAAGTCCTGCTCGGCAAGGGCGGCTTCCAACCGAACCCGCCTGGCCAGGGCGACCGAAAGACCTATCCATGGGGGCTTGCGCTCGCTGCGGCCGGATCATGTGCGCAGTAGCGGCTCGGGACGAACGGTTCTGCGCACGACGGTCGATGTAGAAGTTCCAGACCGCCGCCTCTTCCAGCGAGATGCCAACCCCCGGGGACTGCCGAATGGTAAGGACTGGAGAGCGGTTGAGGTGAGGCCGCAGCGCGCGTAGCCCTCATAGGAATGAGGCGATTCCACCCAGTCGATTGCGCATAGATCGCAGACATCCGGTCGCTTGAGGCTCAACGAGGGCCCTTAGGTTCTTCATTTTTGTAATCATTCATTTCTCTTATATTCTCAACAAGCACCTTGATTGCATGTAGTGCAACAAGTGGGCCCACCACAAATCCAGCGGCTGCAAAAACCCCAGGGAGAAAGGGTAAGGAATCATCGTAGGTTACACTATTTCCTAAAATGAACCATGCGATGGAGAACGTGAGACGCAACAGGATCGGTCCACGCTCAGCAATCAGAGATTTCCTATACCTCTCACGTTCTTCTTCCTTGAGTCGCTCTTCCTCATCCAGACGCTCCTGCATTCTTCTGTAGTATGTAGCAACCTCTTCCGGAAATGAAGCACCTACGTTGATATTTCCGAAATCGCGCCCTTGAAATACCGACCCCTGCACGTGCCCACTGACGTCGCTATGGATCTCGTCTCCCACGTCACGCCCGTCATCATTTTTCCCAGCCGCCATTCTTCGAATGTACTCCCGTCGAGATGGAGGCGGCAAGAGCTGTGGTTCTGCGAAGAGCTCGTCTCATTTGGAGGTCCGCGGTAGCAGGAGAGTGCAGGCGATGCCGCTGAAGGCAGGCAAGTGATCGACTTTGCCCTCGTAGCGTCGATGGAGCCGATCAGCACCGACGAACACTTGCTGCCATGGATCGATACCGCCGGTCTGCTTCTGTTCTTTTCCTGCCCGCACCAACGCGATGGCGCGGGCGCGGAACTCAGGGGGATAGGCGCGGGGCATGTCCGGCATGCCTTTCGTGAAGGCCATCAGTTAGCCAGCAGAACTGGAACCTGAGGGGTGGGGCAGGTCAGACTGTCACCAACCCGTGCATCAGTCCCGTTCGTCGCGATCAAGTCCCCATTACCTTTTTCGTGGCCCTGCAACGGGGCTCCCGGTCTCTGGAGCTGGCATGACTGAGTCCCCCTGTCGAGTGCATGGCCTGGGGGGGTGGTGTCACCGGTTCCGGAGGCACTGACAGACCGCTGATGAGGGACATGGCCACCGGCTTCTTCGCGGGTCGGGAGGCTCTTCGTAATGTGGATGTGGCGATCGGTGCCGTGGGCCGGCCGGGCGGGTACGACCGGAGAGTGCACGTGATCGACACCAGTGACATCGGCGTCTTCCTCGGCCTGGATG
>NZ_JAASAG010000011.1 GCF_012726265.1 Streptomyces sp. HNM0575
CATCCAGGCCGAGGAAGACGCCGATGTCACTGGTGTCGATCACGTGCACTCTCCGGTCGTACCCGCCCGGCCGTCCCACGGCACCGATCGCCACATCCACATTACGAAGAGCCTCCCGACCCGCGAAGAAGCCGGTGGCCATGTCCCTCATCAGCGGTCTGTCAGTGCCTCCGGAACCGGTGACACCACCCCCCAGGCCATGCACTCGACAGGGGGACTCAGTCATGCCAGCTCCAGAGACCGGGAGCCCCATTGCAGGGCCACGAAAAAGGTAATGGGGGGGCACGGGGCTCAGGTGCGGTCGATGTGCACGCTGGTCGACTTCACGCGGGCGGTGGCCTGCATGCCGACCTCCAGGCCCAGTTCCTCGACGGCCTCCCGGGTCAAGAGGGACACCAGACGGTGCGGACCGGCCTGGATCTCCACCTGAGCCGCGACGTCGCCGACCTTGACCGCCGTCACGATGCCGGGGAAGGCGTTGCGGGCCGACGTGTAGGAGGCTTCCTCCTCGCCGATTCCGCCCTGGCCCATCTCCACCGAGAAGGCGGCCAGATCCTTGCCGTCGATGAGACGACGGCCTCCGTCGTCGCGGTGCGTCGCGACTCTGCCGGCGTCGGCCCAGCGGCGGGCGGTGTCGGGGCTTACGCCGAGCAGGCGGGCCGCTTGACCGATCGTGTAGCTCTGCATGCGCGCAAGGTAAGCACACAATCTCGCATCTGCAAGACATCAGGAGCAATCGCACTGCAAATGCAATCCGTTGCCGGGGACCGGATCGCAGATGACCGGCGCTGAGGCGGAGTTGGGCGGCGCGGGAGGCCGGCGTGAGGTCGCTTACGGTTGAGACATACGCGACAAGTCAGGCCCTTCTTCCCTTTTCGAGGTGATCCTCATGACCCTGAGTATCCGTAACCGGCTCAACGGCACCGTCATCGACGTCGCGGCCGGTGAGGCGATGGCGGCGGTCAAGGTCCGGCTCGACGGCGGGCAGGTGGTCACGGCGGCGGTCACGGCCGACGCGGTGGAGGAGCTGAACCTCGCCAAGGGCTCGCCCGTCCGGGCCCTGATCAAGTCGACCGAGGTCTCCCTCGCCACCGAACCCGTGACGGGCCTGAGCATTCGCAATCAGCTCCCCGGCACCGTCACGGACGTGGCCCTCGGCCAGGCCATGGCGCGCGTCAACGTCGATGCCGAGGGCAGCCGGCTGACCGCCGCGATCACGAGGGATTCCGCCGTCGAACTGGGGCTCTCGCCCGGTTCGTCCGTAACGGTGCTGATCAAGTCCACGGAGGTCGCCCTCGACACCGTCTGACGGGCGGGAAGAGGGACGGGGAGACGGAAGACAGGTGGGGAGACGGGCGGCAAGAGGGGCCGTGCGGCGACTGCGGCCTACGCGCCTACGCGCCCTACGCGCCTACCGGCACGGCGGGGACGGCGTCGTGAGCTGGGAACGGGGCCGGCGCACCCACCCAGATGCTCGTGATCGCACTGATGTAACGGGCTCCGCAGCGGTCCCACGGCACGACCAACTGGCTTCCCGTGAGGTCGAGTTCGCGCCCGTCCATCTCGGTGGCGAGGAGTACGGGCGCGTTGCCGAAGTCGGTGTCGATCTCTCCCCAGGAGAGGACCGTGTGATGACCGTCGCCACCGGTGACGGCCAGCATGAACCGCAAGCGGTCCTTGCGCTGCGTGGCGTCGAAGCGCGGCCCGGCCTCGGCGAGCACCTCACGAAGGAGCGGCCCGGAGAAGGTGTGGTGCTGCGGCCCGCTGCTGGCGCAGTGGAAGACCACGTCCGCCTGCTGCTGTGCCCAGCCGTCCCGAAGGTCGGCGACCGTCAGCGTCGCCGGCTTCGCGAGCTCACCCGTGAGCGAGAGCCTCTTGACTGGTGGTGCCTGGCGCGGGCTGCCGAGTCCGCTCATCGCCGCCCCCAGAGAGCTGTCGGAAACGTGACGCATCCTTCCCGGATATGCCCCACTGTCGTCCCGGGGAACCGCAGAAGCAAGCCCAAGTTGCAACTCTCCCGACACTTGCCAACCCAACGGCGAGGGACGCCTTGCATTCTCGGTCGGGGCCCGGTCTCATCACTGGACTGTGATCGATCGGTGTGCACATGCTGAGGCATGCTGCTTCGCCAGTTGGAATACCTGGTCGCCCTGGCACGCGAAGAGCACTTCGCGCGTGCCGCCGCGGCGTGCTTCGTCTCGCAGCCGTCGCTGTCGGCGGGCATACGGAAGCTGGAGAGCGACCTGGACGTACCGCTCGTTCAGCATGGGGCGCGCTTCGAGGGGCTGACTCCGGAGGGCGAACGTGTGCTGCGGCGTGCCCGCCGCATCCTCAGCGAGCGGGACGCGCTCCAGCAGGAACTGGCGGAGATGCGCGGGCAGTTGACGGGAACGCTGCGTCTGGGAGCCATCCCGACCGCGATGACCGTCGCATCGCTGCTCACGACGCCGTTCTGTGAGCGCCACCGGCAGGTGACCGTCGGTCTGGAGTCGCTGTCCTCGCGCGACATCATGCGGCGGCTGGCCGAGTTCGAGATCGACGCCGCCCTCACGTACCTGGACGACGAGGCTCTTCAGGGCGTCCGCAAGTTCCCCCTCTACGAGGAGCGGTATCTGCTGCTCACGCCGGTGGACGGGCCGTACGCCACACAGACGGAGGTGAGCTGGGCCCAGGCGGCGAAGCTGCCGCTGGTGCTGCTTCCCCGGAGGATGCGCAACCGCCGCATCCTGGATGAGTTCTTCGCCGCCGAGGGCGTGGCGGCGTTCGCCGCCGTCGAGACCGACACGCTCGACGCCCTGTACGCACACCTCGCATCCGGCCGCTGGTCGAGCGTGATCTCCCATGCCTGGCTGCACATGTTCGGAATCCCCGACGGGATGAGAGTCGTGCGGCTGGGGGAGGCCGACGATGCCCACCGTCCCGGCGTCGGCCTCGTCGTCACTCCGCATGCGCGGGAATCCGCGATGGTGCGTGCCCTGCTGACCGTGGCCGGGGGAGCGGGAGTACGCGACGCTCTCGACACCTTGCTTGAGGCACACCTGGAGTCATAGCGGCACGGGACGGTCGCGGCGGGCCGCGGCGTCGGCGGTGGCCGTGGTGTCAACGGCGGCCGCGGCGTCAGCGGTTGCCCTCCGCCGATCCCGTCCGGCTTCGCCCCGCCCTGCCGCGCCCCTTCGCGGCCCGCACCAGGTCGGCGGGGGCTCCGTCGGCCGGGGTGTGGAAGAGATCCGCGACGGTGCCCTGCTGAACGCAGCGTCCGGCCTCGAAGACGGCCACCCGGTGGGTGAGCCGGCGTACGGCTTCGAGGTCGTGGCTGATGAACAGCAGCGCGGTGCGGGCGGGTGCCAGCAGTCCGGGGAGGGCGCCCAGCACGCGTTCACGCGAGATGACGTCCAGCGCGGAGGTCGCCTCGTCGCACACCAGCAGCACTGGGCGGGCCAGCAGCGCCCGCACGAGCGCGCAGCGTTGCAGCTGACCGCCCGAGAGCCGCCCGGGCGTCCGGTGGAGCAACTCCTCGTCCAGGCCGAAGAGATCCGCGGTGAGGCGTGTCTCCGCTTCGGCGGCAGCGGGCGTCACCGCGCGCAGCAGCCGTCCCGTGGCGGCGAGTTGGCCGAGCAGCGGCTTTCCGGGCTCGAACGACTCGGAACTGCTCTGGTGCACGTACTGAACGGCCCTGCGCTGAGCGGGACTTCGCGCTTCGACGCGGCGGGGCAGGCGTACGCCGTCCCACGTCAGCTCGCCCCCGGTCGCCCGGGTGAGCCCCGCCAGCAGCCTTGCGAAGGTCGTCTTGCCGGAGCCGGACGGCCCGATCAGGGCGGTCGTGCTCCCCGGCGGGAAGGACAGGGTGACCGGCCCGGTCAGCAGATCGCCGCCGCCGCGCCGCCGTACGGCCACGCCGGTGGCGGCGACGCCCTCGCTTTCGCCCGGTCCAGGCGGGGTTGGGGCTGCCGCGGGTCCGTCGCCCGATCGTGTGCCGGGTGCGCCGGGCATGCCGACTGTGCCGCGCTCGGCGGCGAGCAGCCCGCGGGTCAGCGGATGCATGGAGCGCTCCGCGGCACCGAGGACCTCACGCGCTGGCCCTTCCTCCACGGCGCGCCCCCGCTCCAGCACCGTGACGTGGGCGGCCAGTTCGCGTACGAGTTCCAGGTCGTGGCTGAGCAGCACGATGCCGGCGCCGCCGTCCGCGAGAGTCCGCAGCCGTGCCATGAGCGCGGACGTCGACGCGGGGTCGAGGCCGCTGGTGGGCTCGTCCAGTACCAGCAGCCGCGCGCCGGTGACGACGGCCGACGCCAGCGCCACCCGCTGCTGCTCACCGCCCGACAGCTGGTGCGGGAGCCTCCGCCGCATCTCCGTCCCGGGCAGGCCCGCCGCCTCCAGCGCGGCGCGTACGGACTCCGAGCGGTCACCGGGCGCTCCCTGACGCAGCGCCGCCAGCTCCCGGAGAGCGCGGCCGACGCGTCGCAGCGGGTCCAGCACGGTCTCCGGGTGCTGTGCCAGGTGTCCGGCGGTTCCGGAGCGCAGCGCCCGGCGGCGTGGCTCGTCGAGTGCCAGCAAGTCCTCGCCTTCCAGGAGCACTTCGCCCTGGAGGCGTACTCCGGGCCGTGAGGCGCCGAGCGCGCCCAGCCCGAGGGTGGTCTTGCCGCTGCCCGACGGGCCGACGACCGCGGTGACGCGTCCGGCGGGAACGGTGAGCGAGACGTCGCACAGCAGCGGGCGTGCCGCCGTCGCGGCGTGCGCCGACAGCCGGCGGACCTCCATGAGGGGTGCACGCGGCGTCATCCGGCGGTCCTCCATGAGGGGTGCGGGCGGCGTCATCCGGCGGTCCTCCTGCGGGCCAGCGCCCGGTCGACGCACAGGTTTCCGCCGACGCACAGCGACATCAGAAGTCCGGCGGGTACGAGCACGGCGGCGGGTTGGGTGAAGAGGGCGTCGCTGTTGCGCTCGATGAGCACGGACCAGTCCGGCGAGGACGAAGGCAGCCCCAGGCCGAGGAAGTTCGCGGAGGCCATCAGATAGAGCACGCCGGAGAAGCGGGCCCCGGCGTCGGTGGCGAGCGGCCCGGCCAACTCGCGGGTGAGATGGCGCAGATGGATGTATGCCCAGCCGCGCCCCTGCATCCGCAGCGCCTCGACGACGGTGCGGCATCCCGGGGCCAGCGCCGCGGCCCGCACCAGCCTTGCGACGTACGGCAGTTGGAGCGCGGCCGTGACCGCGATCAGCCAGCCCGAGCTGGAGCGTCCGGTGGCCGCCAGCGTCAGCAGGATCATCAGTCCCGGCAGCGCCAGCAGCAGGTCGAGGGCGCGCATCACCGTCTCGTCCAGCGGGCGGCGCGTCCCGGCGGCCAGCAGCCCCAGCGGAACCGCGATCGCATAGCTCAGCAGCAGAGCCGCGAGCGTGCCGCCGAGGACGGAGGAACCGCCGCGGAGCACCAGCGAGAGCACGTCGCGGCCCAGTACGTCCGTGCCCAACGGGTGCCCGGCGCCCGGTGGTTGGGACGGCAGCGCCACCGAGTCCGGTGGAGGTTCCCCCGTACCCGCCACGAGCGGGCCGATCAGGGCCACCAGCACCGGCAGGCCGAGCAGCACGGCGGCCGGCAGGTCGGCGGCCGTCGTACCGGGGCGGATGCCGGAACCGTCCCGCCGCCGCAGGGGAGCGATGGCGGCCGCGATCGCCTCGTGCCGCGTCACGCCGACGCCTCCTTGCTGGGCGCCAGCCGGTGCGAGACGAGGTCGCCCGCGAGGTTGACCACGACGACCGTGCCCGCGAACAGCAGGGCGTACGTCTGCACTTGAGGCGTGTCGCGGTTCTGCACCGCCTGGATGAAGCCCGTGCCGACACCCTGGACGCTGAAGAGCGACTCGACGACGAGCGCCCCGCCGAGCAGCCCCTCCACGCAGCGGGCGAACTGCTGACTCGCCGGTGCGAGCGCGTTGGGCAGCACGTGGCGCAGCACGACCCGCCGCTCCGGCAGCCCCAGCAGCCGCAGATGCTCGGCCGGTGCGCTGCCGCGCTGTTCGGCGACGCCGACCCGTATCTGCCGTGCCAGGTCGCACAGTTGGCGAGCGGTGAGCACGAGCACGGGCAGTACCAGCACGCTCGGCTGTGCCAGCAGGCCCGCACCGTCGAGCCCCGCGGCGGTCGCGGGCAGCAGGCCCGCGGCGACGGACAGCGAGGCGATCAGCAGCATCGCCAGCACGAACTCCGGCACCGAATGCAGTAGCACTGCGGCCGCGCTCAGCGCCCGGTCGAGACGCGTGCCCTCCCGCAGGCCCGCGACGACGCCCAGCGCCGGCGCCAGCAACGCCACCAGCGCGAGGGCCGGGAGCGCGAGCACGACGGAGACGGCCAGGCGGCGGCCGATCTCGTCGCCCACGGGAAGGCCCGTCACCAGCGAACGGCCGGGGTCACCCGCGAGCAGCGAGCCCAGCCAGTGCCAGAACCGCTGCCAGGCAGGCTCGTCCAGGCCCAGCCTGTCCCGGAGCGCTGCCGCCTGCTGCGGGTTCCCGTGGTCCCCCTGGAGGACGTCGGCGGTGTCGCCGGGCACCAGGGAGTCCAGGGCGAAGACGACCACGAGCGCGAAGAAGCACTGCCCGAGGGCCAGTGCGCTCCTGCGTGCGACATAGCGGTGCAATGTCAGCTCGGTTCGACGTCGTCGAAGCGGGCCCAGAAATGGGAGTTGGGGACCGCGGAACGCAACCCCTTCACCGACGCGGAGACTCCGTCGTGCGCGTCCGAGAACCCCCATACGAGCATGCCGGATTCGTCACGCGCGATGCGCTGCGCCCGGTGCAGCAGCCCGAGCCGCTCCTTCTCTTCCCGCGTGGAGCGCGCCCGGTCCATCAGCTCGTCGAAGCGCCCGGAGTCGAACCCGGTCAGGTTCCGTGCGACGCCGCTGCGCAGCCGCTGCTGCAAGAAGTCCGAAACGGGCAGCGTGGACGTGGTGTTGAGGGCGGCGACCCCCTTCTCCTTGATCTCGCTGAAGTACGTGGTGGAGGCCCGCTTGCGGGGCGTGACGTGCAGGCCGACGTCGCCGAGCTGCCGCGCGATGAGCGTGGAGGCCGACTCCCACGAGGCGTCGACCGTGCTGGTCTCCAGCGTGAAGGAGAGCCCCTTGGCGCCTGCTTCGCGTACGAGGTCCCGCGCGCGCTCCACGTCCCGCTCACGCTGGGGCAGTTCAGCCGGATAGCCCCGAAGACCCTTGCCGAACAGGTCGTTTCCGACCGTGCCCCGGCCCGCCAGGGCGACTCGTACCAGCGCCTCCCTGTCGACGCCCAGCAGCAGCGCCTCCACGAGCTTCGGGTCGTCGAACGGCGCACGCCCGGTGCGCAGCAGCAACTGCTGCGCCGTGGCCCCGCGGGAGGTCAGTACGCGTACCGCGTCGGCGTGTTCGAGGCGGTCGATGAAGGATCCGGAGATGTCGCCCGCGTACTGGACCTGTCCGGACAGCAGCGCGTTGACCCGCGCCGACTCCTCGTTGACGGGCACGATCTCCAGATCGCTGATCCGCGGCGCCCCGGCCCAGTGGCCCTTCCAGCGCACGAAGTGCGCTATGCCTCCCGGCTTGAACGAGGCATAGCGGAACGGGCCCGAGCCGACGGGGTGGCGGAAGCTGGTCGTGCCCTCCGGGACGATCTCCGTGCCCGGACCCGCGAACGCGGTGGGGAACTCGAAGTCCGGGTCCTTCAGCACCAGCGTCAGCTCCCGCGCGCCGGAAGCGCGGCTCTTCCCGAAGTCCACGGCGGACAGCAGCTGTTGGGAGGGGGAGCCGGTCTTCGGATCGGCCGCGCGGCGGTAGCTGTAGAGGACGTCCTTCGCCGTCACCGGCTCACCGTCGTGGAAGGAGGCCTTGCGCAGACGTATGTGCCAGCGCCGGCCCGAGGCGTCGCTCTCCCACGACTCCGCGAGACGCCCCCGCACCGACATGTCGTCGTTGTACGTGGCGAGGGTGTCGAACAGGGCCTTCGCGCGGGCCTGATCCACGAAGTTCGGCGCGACGTGCGGATCGAGCGTCTCCTGCGAACCGCCCGCGGTGAACGCCGCACGGAAGCGCCCGGACCTTCCCCCGCCGTCTCCCGGCGGGCATCCCGTCAGCAGCCCCGCTGCTGCCACTGCCCCGGCACCCGCCAGCAGGGTGCGCCTGTTCGGTCCTCGGCCACTGGCTGCGCGTATCCCGGCACGACCAGGCATCGCGATCCTTCCCGGGGTGTCCTCGCCCCAGTCGGTGGACAGCGACGGGTCAGTCTCCTGACTCCCGGATCACCGCTCGCCCCTGCCTTCCAGCCCGTGCAACCACAGGCCGTGGCATCGCTGGGGTCCGCTCCCCGGTCACAGTGGCGGGACCGTGCCGGAATCACACCGGCTTCCTGATCCCCGTCGCCCTGCCCGGACATTGTGACGCACGACAGGCACCCGGTCCGCGGCCCCGGGTCGGGTTCGATCGGTCACACGGGCGGGCGGGGCTTGACAGGGCCTGGCAGACGGGGTTCTCGGTGCCGTCGTCGTGGGCGCCACCGTCCGGTGATGGCCCGGGGAAGACCCTCAAGGACCTGTACAACCCCGTGCGGCTCGACGTCCTGCTGCGCCTCAACACGGTGCTCGCCGCAGACCACACGGTGCTCGCCGCGGACGCGGACGCGGAGGCGGGCGCCGAGGCGGAGGCGGAACAGGCCTAGGGCGGGCGGGTCACGCGCGCACCGCGGAGGGCCCCGGCGGAGGGTGCCCGACGGAAACCGCCCGTCCTTCGCCCTGCAATCCCCGTGCAACAACGGATTCCTAGCGTGTCCCGCGGCCGGAGTCCGGTCGTGAGGCGGACGGATGTCTGACCCGCGTCCTGACGTGTGGACCGGACTCCGGCGACTCCGCGGGCCGCCGGCGTCCCGTGAGGGCCTTCCCCGTCCGAGCCCCGTCCGTGCCCCGTCCGTGCCGCGAACCAGCGCCGCCGCTCCCCGTGGCCGCCCGACGTCGAGGCGGTTCGCCGCACCCGCAACCGCCCCCGCTCCCGCACCCGCAACCGCTCCCGCACCACCGCACCCACAGCGCGACCGCGCCCCGGCGAGGTAATCGCGTCCATGGAGGCACCATGAGCCAGCAGCAACTGACAGTGCACGAACCGGAGTCCGGGAGCACCGGACCGGGGCGGGCACAGCCGGACCAGGCACGCGAGACGCTGGAGGACTACACGCTCCGCTACGCGCCGCGCAGTTACCGGCGCTGGACGCCGGCGGTCGTGGCGACGACCGCGCTCGGCGGCATCGCGTATCTGGCCGACTTCTCCATCGGCGCGGGCATCGGTCTCGCCCACGGGACCGGCAACGCGCTCGCCGCCATCGGGGTCGCCGCCGTGGTCATCTTCGTCACGGGACTGCCGCTCGCGTACTACGCGGCCAGGTACAACATCGACCTCGACCTCATCACGCGCGGCTCCGGCTTCGGCTACTACGGCTCGGTGCTCACCAGCGTCATCTTCGCCAGCTTCACCTTCATCTTCTTCGCCCTCGAAGGCTCGATCATGGCCCAGGGGCTGCGGATCGGGCTCCAACTGCCGCTCTGGCTGGGGTACTTGGTCTCCACGCTGCTGGTGATACCGCTGGTCGTCTACGGCATGAAGGCGCTCAGCAGGCTCCAGGTGTGGACCACGCCGCTGTGGCTGCTGCTGATGGTGGGGCCCCTGGTCTACCTGGTGAGCACCGATCCCGGCTCGGTGCACCGCTTCCTGGCGTACGAGGGGACGGACGGCCACGGCGGGATCGGCATCGGCCCCGTGCTGCTCGGGGCGGGCGTCTGTCTCTCGCTGATCGCCCAGATCGGCGAGCAGATCGACTATCTGCGCTTCATGCCGCCCAAGACGCCGGGCAACCGCGTCTCGTGGTGGACGGCTGTGATCACCGCAGGTCCCGGTTGGGTGGTGCTGGGGGCGCTGAAGCAGGCCGCGGGCGTCTTCCTCGC
Organism: Streptomyces sp. HNM0575; assembly: GCF_012726265.1. GTDB lineage: Bacteria > Actinomycetota > Actinomycetes > Streptomycetales > Streptomycetaceae > Streptomyces. The sequence goes on from NZ_JAASAG010000011.1 coordinate 9,946, forward strand.
CGTGTACGTGCTGGCGGAGGTGGGCCCGGCCTCGGCGACGGAGCCCATCGAGCAGTTCCGCGGAGCGCTCGGTGCGACGCTGCCGTCGTGGCTGGTGATCCCCGTCGCCGTGGTGCTCGTCGTGATCAGCCAGATAAAGATCAACGTCACGAACGCCTACTCGGGCTCCCTTGCGTGGACCAACTCCTTCACCAGGGTCACCAAGCGCTATCCGGGCCGGCTCGTCTTCGTCGTGGTCAACCTCGCCATCGCGCTGACGCTGATGGAGGCCGACATGTTCAGCTTCCTCAACGGCATCCTGGGCTTCTACTCGAACTGCGCCATCGCGTGGGTCGTCACCGTCGCCACGGACATCGTCGTCAACAAGTACGTGCTCGGACTCTCCCCGAAGACACCGGAGTTCAGGCGCGGCATGCTGCACGCGGTCAACCCGGTGGGGACCGTCGCCTTCGTCGCGGCGTCGGGCCTGTCGATCGCCGCGTACTTCGGTGCGTTCGGCGAGGGCCTCCAGCCGTTCTCGCCCCTCGCCGCGGTGCTGATCGCCTTCGTCCTCACACCGGTCACGGCGCTCCTCACCCGGGGCCGCTACTACCTCCGCCGCTCCGACGACGGCATCCCCGAGCCGCGCCTGGACGCGGACGGCAACCCCAGCGCCGCGGGCTACGAGTGCCACGTGTGCCGCCAGCGGTACGAGCGCCCCGACGTGACGGCCTCCCCGGCGCACGGCCACGAGGCCGTCGTCTGCTCCCTGTGCCTGAGCACGGACAGGACGGGCGACCACGTCCTCCCTCCGACTCCGGTCACAGCGCCGCTGCCGGTGACTTCTCCTGAGCGTTAACGCCGCTGAAACGCTCCCGGCATAACCTGCCCCGACCGGCGCTGCGAGCAGCCCTGTGCCGCGGGCCGGGACCGGCGAGAAGGCGCGGAGTGGGAGACGATGCAACTGACACCGCACGAGCAGGAACGCCTGCTCATCCACGTCGCCGCCGACGTCGCCGCACGGCGGAGGGAACGCGGCCTGCGGCTCAACCACCCCGAGGCCGTCGCGCTGATCACCTCCCACGTGCTGGAGGGCGCCAGGGACGGCCGGTCCGTCACGGAGCTGATGGACTCGGGCCGCGAAGTCCTCAGCCGCGACGACGTCATGGACGGGGTGCCCGAGATGCTCCGGGACGTGCAGGTCGAGGCCACGTTCCCCGACGGCACGAAGCTCGTCACGGTCCACCGGCCCGTGCCGTGACCCGGACCCGTACGTGCGGAAGGAGCCTCGCCACGTGATTCCCGGAGAGATCGTCCACGGCGACGGCCCGGTGCGGCTCAACGAGGGCGCCGACGTCATCACGCTCACCGTGCTCAACTCCGCCGACCGGCCCGTGCAGGTCGGTTCCCACTACCACTTCGCGGAGGCCAACCCGGGGCTCGGCTTCGACCGGGCCGCCGCTCGCGGCAGACGCCTCGCCGTCGCCGCGGGCACGGCCGTACGGTTCGAGCCGGGCATCCCCGTCGAGGTCGCGCTCGTACCGCTCGGCGGCAGGCGCGTGGTCGCCGGGCTGCGCGGAGAGACGGGCGGACCGCTCGACGGCGGCGAGGTCGCCCCGGAAGGCCCGGAAGGCGGTGCCTCCGATGACCGATGACAGCGGAGTGCTCTCCCGTGCCGTCTACGCCGACCTGTTCGGCCCGACCACCGGCGACAGGGTGCGGCTCGCCGACACCGGCCTGCTCGTCGAGGTCGAGGAGGACCGCTGCGGAGGTCCCGGACGTGCGGGAGACGAGGCCGTCTTCGGCGGCGGCAAGGTCATCCGCGAGTCCATGGGCCAGGCGCGCACGACACGAGCGGAGGGTGCGCCCGACACCGTCGTCACCGGTGCCCTGGTGCTCGACCACTGGGGCGTGGTCAAGGCGGACATCGGCATCCGCGACGGGCGGATCACCGCCCTCGGCAAGGCCGGGAACCCGGACACGATGGACGGCGTGCACCCGGATCTCGTCATCGGGCCCGAGACCGAGATCATCGCCGGCAACGGCCGGATCCTCACCGCGGGCGGCGTCGACACCCACGTCCACTTCGTGTGTCCGCAGCTCATCGACGAAGCGCTGGCCTCCGGCGTCACGACACTGGTCGGGGGCGGTACGGGACCGGCGGAGGGCAGCAAGGCGACCACGATCACGCCGGGGCCCTGGCACCTGGCCCGTACCCTCGCCGCCATGGACGACATGCCCGTGAACGTGGGGCTGCTCGGCAAGGGGAACACCGTCTCGCGGGAGGCGTTCCGCAGCCAACTGCGCGGCGGCGCCGTGGGATTCAAGATCCACGAGGACTGGGGGGCGACGCCCGCGGCCATCGACGCGTGCCTCGCGGCCTGTGAGGAGACCGGCGCCCAGCTCGCCATCCACACGGACACGCTCAACGAAGCGGGCTTCGTCGGGGACACCCTGGCCGCGATCGCGGGGCGGGGCATCCACGCGTACCACACCGAGGGGGCGGGAGGGGGCCACGCACCCGACATCATCACCGTCGTCGGCCACCCCAACGTGCTGCCCTCCTCGACCAACCCCACCCGCCCGCACACCGTCAACACCGTCGACGAACACCTCGACATGCTGATGGTCTGCCACCACCTCAACCCGGCCGTTCCCGAGGACCTCGCCTTCGCCGAGTCCCGCATCAGGCCGTCCACCATCGCCGCCGAGGACGTCCTGCACGACATGGGCGCCATCTCGATCATCTCCTCCGACTCCCAGGCCATGGGCCGCATCGGGGAAGTGGTGCTGCGCACCTGGCAGACCGCGCACGTGATGAAGCAGCGCCGCGGCTCCCTGCCGGGGGACGGCCGCGCCGACAACGTCCGCGCCCGCCGCTACGTCGCCAAGTACACCGTCAACCCGGCCGCCGCCCAGGGACTGGACGCGGAGATCGGCTCCGTCGAACCGGGCAAACTCGCCGACCTGGTGCTGTGGGATCCCGCCTTCTTCGGGGTGAAGCCCCAACTCGTCCTGAAGGGCGGCCAGATCGCGTACGCGCAGATGGGCGACGCCAACGCGTCCATCCCCACGCCCCAACCCGTGTTGCCCCGGCCGATGTTCGGGGCCACGGGGCGCGCTCCGGCGGCCAACTCCCTCAACTTCGTCAACGCGGCCGCACTTGAGGACGGACTGCCCGAACGGCTCGGACTCGGCAAGCAGTTCGCCGCCGCCCGCGACACCCGCGCCGTCACCAAGGCGGACATGCACGGCAACGACGCGCTGCCGGACGTCGCCGTCGACGCGGACACCTTCACCGTCACCATCGACGGCGAACCTGTCGACCCTGCTCCGGCCACCGAACTGCCCATGTCGCAGCGGTACTTCCTCTTCTGATGCCGCCTGTTCTGATGCCGCAGCAGCCCGGAAGGTCCCCCGACTCCGCGCCTCCCGCGGACGACCACCCTCGTGAGGGCCGGGACACGGGTCAGGACACCGGGGCGAACACCGCGGCCCTCCTGGTCCTCGCGGACGGGCGTTTCCCGGCGGGGTCGCACGCGCATTCCGGCGGAGCCGAGGCCGCGGTGCGGGCCGGGCGCATCGTCGACGCCGGGACGCTCGCGGAGTTCTGCCGGGGCCGTCTGCACACGGCGGGCCTGACCGCCTCCGGCCTGGCCGCCGCTGCCGCCCACGGCCACGATCCCCTCGGCCTCGACGGCGCGGCCGACGCCCGCACGCCGTCGCCCGCGCTGCGCCGTACGTCCCGGAAGCTCGGCCGTCAGCTGATGCGGGCAGGGCGTGCGACGTGGCCGTCGGCGGGGCTCGACGACCTGGCACGGGCGCGTCCTGGCGGGGCACATCAGCCCGTGGTGCTCGGCCTCGTGGCCGCGGCCGCCGGGCTCACACCGCTGCAAGCCGCGTACGCCGCCGCGTACGAGGCGGTCTCGGGCCCGGCCGGTGCGGCGGTGCGGCTTCTCGGCCTCGACCCCTTCGAAGCCTCCGCGGTGCTCGCCCGGCTCGTCCCCGACGTCGACGGGATCGCCGGAGAGGCGGCACGAGCCGCACGCGGACCCGTCGACTCCCTCCCGGCCGCCGCCGCTCCGCTGCTTGAGATCACCGCGGAGGACCACGCCAGTTGGGCGGTCCGTCTCTTCGCCTCGTAGCGGCGGATCGCACCTTCGCGACGGGAGACGCACCGCCGCCCGCCCCTCCCGTACCGGCGTCGGCACCGGCCCCGGCACCTGGCACCCGAAGAGCCACCCGACCCCGACCCGACCCCCACCCCCGCCTCCCCCGCACAGCACCTCCCGGAAGGAGCCCGCACCATGCACCTGGAAGAGCCCGGCACACTCCGGCACCGGCACACCCACAGCGCCGAACCCGCACGCCCGGATGGGACGCGCCGTGCCCTGCGCATCGGCCTCGGCGGGCCGGTCGGCTCGGGCAAGACCGCGACGGTGGCGGCGCTGTGCCGCGCCCTGCGCGAGGACTACTCGCTCGCCGTCGTCACCAACGACATCTACACCCGCGAGGACGCCGCGTTCCTGCTGCGTGCCGCCGTGCTCCCGCCGGAGCGGATCGCCGCCGTCGAGACCGGGGCATGCCCGCACACGGCCATCCGCGACGACATCTCCGCCAACCTGGAGGCCGTCGAGGACCTGGAGGAGGCCGCGTCCTCAACCGGCGGGCTTGACCTGGTCCTTGTCGAGTCCGGCGGCGACAACCTCACCGCCACGTTCTCCAAGGGCCTTGTCGACGCCCAGATCTTCGTCATCGACGTGGCGGCGGGAGACGACATCCCCCGCAAGGGCGGCCCCGGCATCACCACCGCCGACCTCCTCGTCGTCAACAAGACCGACCTCGCCCCCTACGTCGGCTCCGACCTGGACGCCATGGCCCGCGACGCGGCCGCGCAGCGCGGCGGCCTCCCCGTCGCATTCACTTCGCTGAACGCCGAGGACGGAGTCGCACCGGTCGCCGACTGGGCGCGCGCCCGGCTCGCGGCCTGGAGGCAGGAGACCGCGGCGGCGTGAGCGGCGCCACGGCCGAGGGCGGCACGGCGGCGGCACCCGTCGGCGGCGGTGCGGGAGCCCGTGCGCCGCTGCCCCGCGCGTCAGCCGTGCGGGCCGCGGCCCGCGTCACCGCCGTCGCCGACGGCCGGGGCGGTACCGCCGTGCCGCTGATCAGCGGCAGCGGACCGCTCGCCCCGCGCCTCACGCGGGCCGCGGCGGACGGCGAGGCGGGCGAGGCCCGCGTCACCCTCGTCGGCGCGATGAGCGCACCGCTCGGCGGCGACCGGCTGGCGATCGAGGTACGGGTCGAGGCCGGGGCGAGGCTGCGGATGGACGCCGCCGCGGCCACTCTCGCCCTGCCCGGCCGCGGCGACGACGCCGCCCGCTACGACGTACGGCTGACCGTGGGCGAGCAGGCACACCTGCGGTGGTTGCCCGGCCCGGTCATCTCGGCCGCGGGCAGCCGCCTGCGGCAGACCGTCCGGGTCGAACTCGCCCCCACCGCCCGCCTGGAGCTGACGGACGTCCTGGTGCTGGGACGCAGCGGCGAGGAACCCGGCCGCCTCACCACCAGGCTCACCGTGGACCGCGCCGGACACACCCTCCTCGACCAGCAGCTCGACACCGGCGCGGGCGCACCCGGCTGGAACAGCGCCGCCGTGCTGGGACCGCACCGGGCCGTCGGGCAACTGCTCGTCGTCGACCCGGATCTGTCCGCGGACCCTGCCGAGCCGTCCCTGCCGTCCCCACACGCCGTCGTCACGCCGCTGGAGGGACCGGCGGTGCTCGTCACCGCCCTAGGTGCGGACGCCCTGGCCGTGACGCCGCTGCTGCGGTGGCCGCCGACGCCCGCGAAGTGACCGGAGGCGCCCCGGAGTTCGCCGAGTTCGCCGAGTTCGCCGAGTTCGCCGAGTTCGCCGAGTTCGCCGAGTCCGGCGCCTTTGCCACCCTTGAGCAGTCGCCGGCCGATGCGGCGCGTGCGCTCACAGCAGTCCGTGCCGGGGTGGCCGCGTGCCGTTGAGTACGTGCCGGCCCAGGTGCTGGATCTTCCAGCGGGCCGGGTCGTGGAGGGTGTGGGTGCGGGCGTCGCGCCAGTGGCGGTGGAGGTTGAGCCCGTCCAGGGCGGAGCGGGTGCCCGCCACCTCGAAGAGGGCGCTGCCCGCTTCCACCGCCGCCTCGCCCGCGCGTACCTTCGCCGCCGCCACGGCCAGCGACGCCTCGGCTGCGCTGTCGTCGGTGAGTTCGGCGTCCGCGGCGTCCACGGTGCGTGCCGCGACGTCGAGAAGGGCCTCCGCGGCCCGCACCTGGAGGGAGAGTTCGCCGAAGCGCTGGATGAGCAGCGGGTCCTCGGCGGCCGTGGCGTGGCCGCTCTCGAACCACGGGCGGCTCTTGGTGCGTACGAACTCCGCCGCCTCGGCCAGCGCGCCGGCCGCGATCCCGGCGTCGATTGCGGCGTGCAGCAACTGTGCGACGGCGCCGTGCAGTTGAGGGCCCTCGAAGGTCAGGTGGTGGGGCACGACACGGTCCGCGGGCACGTGGACGTGGTCCAGACGGACCGTGCCGCTGGCCGTGGTGCGCTGGCCCATGCCGTCCCAGTCGTCCTCGACGGTGACGCCCGGTGCGTCCCGCGGTACGTACGCGACGTGGAGCGCGCCGTCCGCGTGGGCGGCGCGGGCGAGCACGGGGATCCAGTCGGCGAAGAGTGCGCCGGTCGAGTAGTGCTTCACGCCGGTGAGTACGAAGCCGCCGTTGCCTTCCCCGCTGCTGGCGTCCCCGCTGCCGCCGTCGGCTTCAAGGGGCTCGGCCGGTTCGAGGCGGGTGCGGAAGTCCTGGACGTGCCTGGTGCCGCGCTCCGACTGCGCGTTGCCGAACCGGCGCCCTGCCAGCACCTCCGCGAAGAAGAACCGCTGCTGCGCCGGACTCCCCTGCCGGCGCAGCACGTTGACGTAGACGAAATGGCTCTGCGGGATCTGCGCCAGGCTGGCGTCGCCGGTGGCAAGCAGCCGGAAGACCTCCGCCAGCGTCCGTACCGGGACGTCCGCTCCGCCGTGCTCGGCGGGCACCGTGATGCCCAGCAGACCGCCGGCGGAGAGCCGCTCCAGCTCCTCGCGCGGGAGCAGCCGCTCCGCGTCGCGCTTCGCGGCGTTCGCACGGAAGACGTCCGCCAACTCGGCGGCGGCAGCGAGCGCTTCCGCACTGCCCGAGATGACGTGTGCGGGGGCGCTCACGCCGCTGCCGCCCTCGGCCTGCCGTCCTTCAGCGCGGCCGAGAACTGGGCGAGGACCACGTCCAGGGCCTCCTGCGTGGCCACGTCGACGGAGACCGCGTCGTCCTCCCGTATCGCGATGTCCTTGTCGAGCACGAACCATCCCTGGACGATGTGCGCCGCGCCCATGGAGGCGAGCACGGGCCGCAGCGCGTAGTCGATGGCCAGCACATGCGCGACCGTGCCCCCGGTGGCCAGCGGCAGCACGGTCTTGCCGGTCAGCACGGCCTGCGGGAGCAGATCCAGCAGCGACTTCAGAAGCCCCGAGTAGGCGGCCTTGTAGACGGGTGTGCCGACGACGATGCCGTCGGCCTGCTCGAACAGCCTCCTGGCCTCGACGATCGCCGGATGCCCGAAGTCGGCCCGTAGCAGGGCCTCGGCCGGCAGCGACCGTACGTCCAGCGGGACCACGTCGTGCCCTTCGGCGGCGAGCGTGCCGTCGAGATGGCGCAGCAGCCGGGCCGTGCGGGAGACGGGGGAGGGACTTCCCGATACGGAGAGGATCGTGGCCATCGGAGGTCACCTCGTCCGTTCGTCGGGTGCGAAGGTGCTGGTGCTCAAGTCCGTTCTCCTTCGGGTTCGTTCACGGATGCGGAGCCGGGCAGCGGGGGCGCCGGGGAGCGGGAGAGCGGGGGAATCAGGCGCGCACCGCGGCGGCGTCCGCCCCGAAGTCCGCCCCGTCCTGGGGCAGTTCGGCCTCCAGCTCGCGCACCAGCGGCAGTACGCGCCTGCCGAAGTACTCGACATCCTCCAGGTAGTGCAGGAAGCCGAGGAGGAAGAGGTCGACGCCGAGACGCTTGTAGGCGACGATCCGCTCCGCGATCTGCTCGGGCGTCCCGATCAGTCCCGTGCGGAACCCGTCGTTGTACTGGATCAGGTCCTCGAACGAGGAGTCCTGCCACATCCCCTTGCCGTCGGACGCCGACGCGCCGGCCTGCTGGACGGCGGACTCGAAGCCGCGTACCGCCTCGGTGTCCGCCTTGGCGACGATCTCCCGCAGCACTTCGCGGGCCTCGGCCTCGGTGTCGCGGGCGATCAGGAAGCCGTTGAGACCGAAGCGCGGTGCGGTGCGCCCGGCCGCGGCGGCGGACGCCCGTACGTCCTGGATCTGCTCGGTGACGCCGTCGAAGTCCTTGCCGTTGCTGAAGTACCAGTCGGAGACGCGGCCGGCCATCTGCCGTGCGGCGGTGGAGTTGCCGCCCTGGAAGATCTCCGGATGCGGGCGCTCGACGCTGTTGAGCGGCTTCGGCTTCAGGGAGAAGTCCCTGATCCGGTAGAAGTCGCCGGCCACTTCGGCGTGGTCCTCGGTCCAGATGGTGCGCAGCGTCCGGATGAACTCCTCCGAGCGGCGGTAGCGCTCGTCGTGCTCCAGCCAGTGCTCACCGAGTGCCGTGAACTCGCCCTTGAACCATCCGCTGACGACGTTCACGGCGAACCGGCCGCCGGACAACTGGTCGGCGGTGGCGCCCAGTTTGGCCAGCACCCCGGGGTGCCACAGCCCGGGGTGCACGGCGGCGATGACCTTGAGCCGCTCGGTGGCGAGCAGGAGGGCGAGGCTGAAGCTCGTCGACTCGTGCTGGTACTCCGCGCCGTAGCTGGCCATGTAGCGGACCTGGCTCAGCGCGTAGTCGAAGCCGTTGTTCTCGGCTAGGACGGCCAGTTCGCGGTTGTAGTCGTAACCCCAGTCGGTGCGCTGCTCGACCTTGCTGGTGACCAGGCCGCCGCTGACGTTGGGCACCCAGTACGCGAAGCGAGCGGGCTCGGAGACGGAAGAGACGGAAGAGGCGGAGGGGACGGACATGAATTACTCCCTGGGAAGCAGAGGGCGTTGCGCAGAGGAATCAAGAAAAGGGGTCCACGGCCCGCGGTAATGACCGCGAGGGGCAAGGGAATTGATTCCGCTGATATTTCGCAGGCCTGCAATGCGCCGTTCATGAAATGAGGCGCCGGGCCGTGACGGCGTTCGTGCAGGCGCGTTCATGGATGGGTGACGGGCCCGCCCTTAAAGGGCCGGCAGGCGGCTTCAGTCAGCCTTCAACGCAGGTCACACACAGGGAGCATGACGACATGAAGCGCTGAAGACACGCGCCAGATCGACGTGGCGCCGGCGCGTGAGTCCGTACGACTTCATCATGCCGCCGATCAAAGCAGGTGCCCGCGCGCAGCGTCAACAGCATCAAGGAATACCCGGAGGGGCGGCCGCAGCCCGTCCTCGGTGTTCTCCGCCCGAATCTTCCCGTGTCGTCGTCCGAAGGCCGTTCAGGGATTCTCTCCAGAGCGCCGGCGGGGAATCGGGCGACTCCACGAAGTTGCAATACGCCCGCAACACAATGCTGTTGACCGGGACGCCCGGTACGCGCAGCATCGACCGTGAGGAACGCTCCACGATCCGGCGGAGCCGTCCACGGGACCGAGGGGGTCGCGATGCAGTGCCGCGAGCGGTCGCAGGCATACGACGCCGCCCTCGGCCGGATCCGCGACCCGCGCCTGACCGTGCGCCGCCACATCGATCTGCACCGGGTCTCCAGCGCCGTCTGTCACGCCTGACCGCTTCCGGCTGCCGGCAGACCGTGCGCGGCCCGCGCCTCCCGCGCTCGTCCCGTTGCCCGTTCGTCGCTCCGGAACTCCGCCGTCCCGCTTTCCCCGCCGCAGGTACGGCCGCGACGCCGTACGCACGGCCACGACACATGGAGACCACCCGTGTCCGTTACCGCCGAGAACACGAACACGCTCACCGTCCGCCCCGTCGCGGGCCACATCGGCGCCGACATCTCAGGCGTCGACCTTTCCCAGCCGCTCCAGCCCGAGGAGATCGCCCGGATACGCGCGGCCCTGCTGCGCTGGAAGGTCGTCTTCTTCCGCGGTCAGCAGCTCGACCATGCCTCGCAGATCGCGTTCGCCCGCGGCTTCGGCGAGCTGACCTACGCGCACCCGCACGACGCCACTCCGCCCGAGGGCTACCCGGAGATCTTCACCATCGACCCGGAGCGCTTCGAGCGGCGCTACACCGACGGCCTCCAGCAGCAGCACAACAGGCGCAAGTACAGCTACTTCGGCGGGTGGCACACCGACGTCACCCCCGCCGTCAATCCGCCCGCGGGATCGATCCTGCGCGCCGAGACCGTCCCCGAGCACGGCGGCGACACGACCTGGACCAACACCGTCGCCGCGTACGAGGGGCTGTCGGCCCCCGTCCGCGCCTTCGTCGACGGGCTGCGCGCCGAACACCGTTACGGCGCCGACCAGGCGCCCGTGGGCGAGAGCGGCTATGCCCGCCGGGTCAACGACAACCTGCTGGTCGCCCATCACCCCGTGGTGCGCGTACACCCGGAGACGGGCGAGCGGGCGCTGTTCGTCTCCCCGGGCTTCACCAGCCACATCCTCGACGTGACCCCGCGCGAGAGCCGTGCGCTGCTCCAGCTGCTGTACGAGCAGCTGACCCGGCCCGAGTACACGGTGCGCTTCCGCTGGGAGCCGGGCAGCGTGGCCTTCTGGGACAACCGTGCCACCGCCCACCTCGCCCCGAACGACCTGGACCATCTCGACGTGGAACGGCGGCTGCACCGCGTCACGTTGATCGGCGACGTCCCGGTGGGGCCCGACGGACGCGAGTCCGAGCTGATCTCCGGCAAGCCGTTCACGGCTGATCACCGGGTGGTGGTCAGCACCTGACGGTGCGGCCGGGCGGACCGGGCGGACCTGGCGGGCACGGGCCGGACCGGCCGGGGCCGGTCTCTCCGGGCGCTTCACCCGGCAGATCCCCGCGGGGGCCTCCTCGGAGATCTCCCGGGCGGAGCCCGGTCCGGGCCGCAGCCACCGTGCCCGCGCCGACCGTGCCCGAGCCACCGCGCCCGCCAAGTCCGGGCCGCCCCGCCCCGCCGGACCGGCGACCTCGTATCCGTACGGACCTTCAGGAAGGCAGCCGCCCGTGTCCCCACCGCCCACCTCACCGCTGCATCTCGCCGTCGCCCTCGACGGCACCGGCCGGCACCCCGCGTCCTGGCGGGAGGCGGCGGCCCGCCCACGCGACCTGTTCACGGCCGGGTACTGGGCGGATCTGGTCGCCGAGGCCGAGCACGGCCTGCTCGACTTCGTGACCTTCGAGGACGGCCTGGGCCTCCAGTCCTCGCACGTCCTGGAGCCGGACGACCGCACCGACCAGGTACGCGGCCGCCTGGACGCCGTACTCGTCGCCGCCCGCATCGCCCCGCTCAGCAGCCGGATCGGCCTGGTGCCGACGACGGTGGTCACCCACACCGAGCCGTTCCATGTCTCCAAGGCGATCGCCACTCTCGACTACGTCAGCTCCGGGCGGGCGGGCCTGCGGGTGCGGGTCAGCGCGCGCCCGGACGAGGCCGCCCACTTCGGCCGCCGCACGATCCCCCGCGTCGGCTCCTTCGACGGCCCCGCCGCACGGGAGTTGACGGCCGGCCTCTTCGACGAGGCCGCCGACTATGTGGAGGTCGTACGGCGCCTGTGGGACAGCTGGGAGGACGACGCGGAGATCCGGGACGTGGCCACCGGCCGCTTCATCGACCGGCACAAGCTCCACTACATCGACTTCGAGGGCGGGCACTTCAGCGTGAAGGGCCCGTCCATCACACCCCGCCCGCCACAGGGCCAGCCGGTCGTCAGCGCCCTCGCCCACCGGACCGCCTCGTACCGGCTGCTGGCCCGGCAGACCGACGTCGGCTACGTCACGCCGCACCACGCCGCGCAGGCCGCGGCGATCGTCGCGGAGATACGCGCCGAGCAGGAGGCGGCGGGACGCGCCGGTGAACCCCTGCACGTCTTCGGCGACCTGGTGGTCTTCCTCGACGAGACCACCGGCGCGGCGGAGGCCCGGCGCGAGCGGCTCGACGGCCTCGCCGGCTCCCCGTACCGCGGCGACGCCCGCGTCTTCACCGGTACGGCCGCGCAACTCGCCGACCTGCTACAGGAGTTGCAGTCCGCGGGACTGAGCGGGTTCCGGCTCTGTCCGGCCGTACTCGGCCACGACCTTCCGGCGATCACCCGCGCCCTGGTGCCCGAACTCCAGCGGCGGGGCGCCTTCCGCCGCGCCTACGAGGCGGACACCCTGCGCGGACTGCTCGGCCTGTCCCGTCCCGCCAACCGCTACGCCGCCGGGCTCTCCGGGCAGGGGGGACCCTCCCCCGGGCTCTCCGAGCACGCGGGAAACCAGTGACAGCCCGAGCCGGAGGTTTCGCAGGACAATGAGCAAGCCGCTGAAGCAGATCCACCTCGCAGCCCACTTCCCGGGCGTCAACAACACCACCGTGTGGAGCGACCCCGAGGCCGGGAGCCACATCGAGTTCAGCTCCTTCGCGCACTTCGCACGGACCGCCGAGCGCGCCAAGTTCGACTTCCTCTTCCTCGCCGAAGGGCTGCGGCTGCGCGAACAGGGCGGAGAGATCTACGACTTGGACGTGGTCGGCCGCCCCGACACCTTCACCGTGCTCGCCGCGCTCGCCGCCGTCACCGACCGCCTCGGCCTCACCGGCACCATCAACTCCACCTTCAACGAGCCCTATGAGGTCGCCCGCCAGTTCGCCAGCCTCGACCACCTCTCGGGCGGGCGCTCCGCGTGGAACGTCGTCACGTCCTGGGACGCCTTCACCGGCGAGAACTTCCGCCGCGGCGGCTTCCTGCCGCAGGACGAACGCTACTCACGCGCAGAGGAGTTCCTCGCCACGGCCAACGAGCTCTTCGACTCCTGGAACGGCGACGAGATCGTCGCCGACCAGGCGGGCGGCACCTTCCTGCGCGACGCGAAGGCCGGGTCCTTCGTGCACACCGGACGGCACTTCGACATTCACGGCAGGTTCGACGTACCGCGCCCGCCGCAGGGCCGCCCGGTGATCTTCCAGGCCGGGGACTCCGACGAAGGGCGCGAGTTCGCGGCCTCCGACGCCGACGCGATCTTCAGCCGCCATGCCTCCCTGAAGGAGGGGCGGGCCTTCTACGCGGACGTCAAGGGCCGCCTCGCCAAGTACGGCCGTACACCGGACCAGTTGCTGATCCTGCCCGCCGCGACCTTCGTGCTCGGCGACACCGACGCCGAGGCGCGGGAACTGGCGAGGGAGGTGCGTCGCAAGCAGGTCAGCGGTGCCACGGCCATCAAGCACCTGGAGTTCGTCTGGAACCGCGACCTGTCCGCCTACGACCCGGACGGCCCGCTCCCCGACGTCGACCCGGACCCCGGAGAGCACCGCATCGCCCGCGGCCGGGCCCAAGTGCGCATGTACCGCGATCCGTTGGCGACCGCCCGCGAGTGGCGGGAGCGCGCCGCGGCCAACAACTGGTCCATCCGCGACCTCGTCATCGAGACCGGCAACCGGCAGAGCTTCATCGGTTCCCCGGCCACCGTCGCCAAGACCATCGACGACCTCGTGCAGGCCGACGCGGCCGACGGCTTCATCCTCGTCCCGCACATCACCCCGGGGGGGCTCGACGTCTTCGCCGACAAGGTCGTACCGCTGCTACAGGAACGGGGCGTCCACCGCACGGAATACGAGGGCGAGACCCTGCGCGACCACCTCGGCCTCGCCCACCCCGGCTCTCCGCTCCGCACGGGCGGGCCGCCCCGTACGGAAGGTGCGGGCCACGGCCTGCGGAACGCCGTACGGGGCGAGGAGGCCGCCTCGTGAAGATCCTCGCCATCACGCTCATCGTGCACGCGCCGCACCCGGTGACCGGCGTGCGGAAGCCGACCGCCGAACGCTTCCGCGAGGTCCTCGACAACGCCCTGCTCGCCGAGGAGCTGGGCTTCGACGGGTTCGGCGTGGGGGAGCGGCACGAGCGGCCGTTCATCTCCTCCTCGCCGCCCGTCGTGCTCAGCCACATCGCGGCGCTGACGAAGCACATACGCCTGTTCACCGCCGTGACGACGCTCAGCCTGCTGGACCCCGTGCGGGCCTACGAGGACTACGCGACACTGGACCATCTCTCCGGCGGGCGCCTCGAATTGATCATCGGCAAGGGCAACGGCGCCGCGCAGCGCGAGCTGTTCCACGTCACGCCGGAGGACCAGTGGGAGCGCAACGCCGAGAGCTACGAGGTGTTCCGGCGGATCTGGCGGCAGGACAAGGTCACCGCCAGGACGCGCTTCCGCCCGGAGCTGACGGACGCCGAGGTGTGGCCCAGGCCGCTGCAACAGCCGGTCCGCGTCTGGCACGGCAGCGCGACCAGCAAGGAGTCGGTCGACCTCGCGGCCCGCTACGGCGACCCGCTGTTCTCCGCGAACGTCACCAACCCCATAGAGCCGTATGCCGAGTTGATCCGCTACTACCGCGAGCGCTGGGAGCACCACGGTCACGACCCGGCCGCCATCGCCGTCGGGGCGGGAACGGCAGGCCTCTACGCGGCCCGTACGTCGCAGGAGGCGATCGCCGCGTACCGGCCGGTGTTCGAGGGCAATCTGGCGTTCCAGAGGCAGCTGGGCCTGGAGCCGGTCTTCCCGACTCTTGAGGACTTCGTCGAGCGCAGCTCGGCTCTGATCGGCAGCCCGCAGCAGATCGTCGACAAGGTGCGCCGCTACCACGAGCAGTTCGGTCACACGGTGCTGCATGTGCACGCGGACGCAAGCGGACTGACGGAGACGCAGCACCGGAGTTCGCTGGAGCTCTTCCAGTCCGAGGTCGCCCCTGTGCTGCGCCGCGAGATCCCCGACCCGCCGTTCGCCTGGGCACCCGTGCTTCCGGCGGCACCCAACTCCGAGGAGCCCGCCCATGTCTGACGTCCGTCTCGGCGTCCTCGACCTCGTACCGATCCCGTCCGGCTCGACGGCGGCCGACGCCCTGCACAACTCGATCGATCTCGCACAGCAGGCGGAGCGCTTCGGGTACTCCCGCTACTGGTTCGCCGAGCACCACCTCAACCCCGGGGTGGCCGGCACGTCCCCCGCCGTGGTCCTCGCCCTGACCGCCTCCGCGACCTCCGCGATCCGGCTCGGCTCCGGGGCGGTGCAGCTGGGGCACCGTACGGCGCTCTCGACGGTCGAGGAGTTCGGTCTGGTCGACGCGTTGCACCCGGGCCGCATCGACCTGGGGCTGGGCCGCTCGGGGGGCCGCCCGCCGGGAGGGTCCGCGGCGCCGCCCAAGACCACCCCGGAGGTCGTCGACGGGCGGGCCCCGAACGGCCTGCTCATCCCGCCGCGCTTCTCCTTCGAGCACCTTCTCGGCTCGCCCCGTGTCGCCTTGCAGCGCAAGCTGCTCCAGCTGCCCGGCGCCGAATCGCAGGACTACGCCGAGCAGATCGACGACATCCTCGCGCTGCTGGCGGGCGACTACCGCTCGCCTGAGGGCGTCGAGGCGCATGTCGTGCCGGGCGAGGGCGCCGACGTGCAGGTGTGGATCCTGGGCAGCAGCGGCGGCGAGAGCGCCGAGGCCGCGGGCGCACGCGGCCTGCCGTTCGCCGCGAACTACCACGTCAGCCCGGCCACGGTCCTGGAGGCGGTGGAGGGCTACCGCGCCTTCTTCCAGCCGTCCGGGTTCCTCGACAAGCCGTACGTCAGCGTCTCCGCGGACGTCGTCGTCGCCGAGGACGACGCGACGGCGCTTGAACTCGCCACCGGCTACGGCCCGTGGGTCCGCAGCATCCGCACCGCGGAGGGCGCCATCCGCTTCCCGACGCCCGACGAGGCGCGGGCCCACGTGTGGAGCGACGCGGACCGCGCTCTCGTCCAGGACCGCCTCGACACGCAGTTCACGGGCTCGCCCGGCCACGTCGCCGATCAGCTGGAACAGCTCCAAGAGGCCACGGACGCCGACGAGTTGCTCATCACGACGATCACGCACGACCACCGGGACCGGGTCCGCTCTTACGAACTGCTCGCCGGGGAGTGGAGGCGCCGCGGACACTCCCTGCGGGCGGGCTGAACGGCGACTCCCGGCCGGGTCGGCTGAGCGGTCGTTCCCTGCGGCCGCTCCGGCCCGGCGGCAGGAGCAGCGTGCGGAGGGCCCCGGCGGAGCCCGGCCGGGGGCGCGGAGCAGGCAGGTCAGTAGAGTGCGCTGCGGCCCTCGTTCGCAGCTCACAGGAATCAGGCAGTGACCAGTGCATCCGCGGAAGTGCCGCCCGTGACCGTCGTCGGGATCGGCGCGGACGGCTGGGACGGGCTCGCCGGCCGGTCCCGTGCGGCGCTACGGGACGCCGAGGTGGTCATCGGGGGAGAGCGCCAGCTGGCGCTGCTGCCGCCCGAGTGCGAGGGCGAGCGCATCCGCTGGCCGTCGCCGCTGCGTCCCGCCGTACCAGGCCTGTTCGCGGCGCACTCCGGCCGCCGTGTCGCCGTGCTCGCCAGCGGCGACCCCTTCTTCTACGGCATCGGCCGGACCCTGTGCGAGGAGCTGGGGCCCGGCGCCCTGCGGGTCCTGCCGCACCCCTCCTCCGTCTCCTACGCCTGCGCACGGCTCGGCTGGCCGCTGGAGGACACCGGGGTCGTCACCCTCGTGGGCCGTCCCGCCGCCCGGCTCGCCGCGGCGCTGCACGACGGGCGGCGGCTGCTGGTGCTCAGCGCCGGCTCCTCGACTCCGGGCGAGGTGGCCGGGCTGCTGCGGGACCGCGGGTTCGGGCCGAGCCGGATGCGGGTGCTCGGACGGCTCGGCGGCGAGACGGAGCACGTCACCTCCCCGGTCACGGCCGAGGACTGGCCCGGCACGCCCGTCGACGCGCTCAACGTCGTCGCGGTCGAGTGCCGCCGCGCTCCGGACGCGCTGCGGCTGGGCGCCGTGCCCGGACTGCCGGACGGCGCCTACGAGCACGACGGGCAGCTCACCAAGCGGCATGTGCGCGCCGCCACGCTCGCGGCCCTGGCCCCCGCTCCCGGCGAACTGCTGTGGGACGTCGGCGCGGGCTCCGGTTCGGTCGCGGTCGAGTGGATGCGTACTCACCCCTCCTGCGCGGCCGTCGCGGTCGAGCGTGATCCCGTACGCGCCGGGCGCATCGAACGCAACGCGGAACGCCTCGGAGCGCCCGGCCTGCGCGTCGTCACCTCCGCGGCGCCGGAGTGCCTGCCCCGACTGCCCGTTCCCGACGCGGTGTTCATCGGCGGCGGGCTCACGGCGCCGGGCCTGCTGGAGGCGTGCTGGGAGCTGCTGCGCGCGGGCGGACGCCTCGTCGCCAACACCGTGACGCTGGAGTCGGAGGCGCTGCTGGCCGATTGGCACAAGCGCCACGGCGGCGATCTCGTACGGCTGTCGGTGGCGCACGCCGCGCCCGTGGGCGGCTTCACGGGGTGGCGGCAGGCGATGCCGGTGACCCAGTGGGCCGTGGAGAAGGGCCGCGACCCGCGCGGAGAGACCCGGCGGACGGGCCCGGCGGCAGCGGGAGCGGTACCGGGGGCGGCACCGGAAACACCCCCCGGAACGGCGCCGGAAGCGACTGCGGAAACGACTGCGGAAACGACTGCGGAAACGACGCCGGGGACAGGACCGGAACCGGTACCGGAACCGGGGACGGAAGCGGAACCGGGGATGGAACCGGGACCGGGACCGGGGACGGAACCGGGACCGGGAACAGCACCAGGAGCGGACAAGTGACCGTCTACTTCATCGGCGCCGGCCCCGGCGCCGCCGACCTGATCACCCTGCGCGGCGCCCGTACGCTCGCGGCCTGCCGGGTCTGCCTGTACGCGGGCAGCCTCGTACCGTCCGAACTGCTCGCCGAATGCCCGCCGGGCGCACGGCTGTTGGACACCGCGCGGCTCGACCTCGACGAGATCACCGAGGCGCTGGTCGCCGCGCACGAGGACGGTCACGACGTGGCACGTCTGCACTCCGGGGACCCGTCCGTCTTCAGCGCGGTCGCCGAGCAGATGCGGCGGCTCGACGCGGCGGGCGTGCCCTACGAGATGGTCCCCGGCGTGCCCGCGTTCGCCGCTGCCGCCGCCGCCCTGAAGCGGGAGCTGACGGTACCCACGGTGGGCCAGACCGTCATCCTCACCCGGGTCGCGAACCGCGCCACGGCGATGCCCGAGAAGGAGGACCTGGCGACCCTCGGCCGCAGCGGGGCGCTGATCGTGCTGCACCTTGCCGCCCGTTACGTGGACCGCGTGGTCGGCGAACTGCTGCCGCACTACGGCGCCGACTGCCCCGCAGCCGTCGTCGCGTACGCCAGCCGCCCCGACGAGGTGGTGCTGCGCGGGACGCTCGGGGAGATCGCGGAGACGGTGAAGGCGGCGGACATCGTCCGTACCGCGGTCATCATGGTCGGACGCACGCTCGGCGCCGAGCAGTTCGGGGACAGCCACCTGTACTCGCCGGAGCGGGAGCGGCACGACTGCTGAACCGTCCGCCGGGACCGCTGAACCGCCCGCCGGGCAGCCCGCGTTCTCCGGTCTGCGCGGCTTCCGGACACGCGGGACCTGCGCGATCCGCGTGCCTTACGAGGGAGCTGCGGCTTACGCGCGATCCTCGAGCCTTACGCGGGACCTGCGCCCGACGCGCGATCCGCGCCCTACGCGGAGCCTCCGGGGCGAGAGGGGCCGCCCCGTCCGACGACGCGGCCCGCCCTGTCGATGCAGATCACGTCCACTTCGACGGGCGCGCCGCGCAGCACGGACAGGGCCTGATCGCGGGCCGCGGCCGCCACCAGGTCGCCCAGCGGCACCCCGGCGGCCGACGCCAACTCCAGTGCCGCCAGGCCGGTGTTGGCGTGTGCGACCTGGTCGCCCAGCGCCTCGTCGGCGCCGCCTTCGCGCGCGAGGCGGGCGAGGAACGCCTTGTCGACCTGCGAGCGTCCCGAGTGCAGGTCGAGATGCCCGGCCGCCAGCTTCGAGAGCTTGGCGAAGCCGCCGCACAGCGTGAGCCGGTCCACCGGGTGACGCCGGACGTACTTCAGCACCGCGCCCGCGAAGTCGCCCATGTCGAGGAGGGCGTCCTCGGGCAGCGCGTACTCGGCGACGACGGTCTTCTCGGACGTGGAACCGGTGCACCCCGCGACATGACGCCGCCCCGCCGCCCGCGCCACGTCCACGCCGCGCCTGATCGAGTCGATCCACGCCGAGCAGGAGTACGGCACGACGATCCCGGTGGTGCCGAGGATCGACAGTCCGCCGAGGATGCCGAGCCGCGGGTTCCAGGTGGAGCGGGCGATCTCCTCGCCGCCGTCCACGGAGAGGGTGACCTCGAAGTCGCCGCCCGCTCCGTGGCGTCCGGCCACGAGCGCGATGTGGTCGCGTATGAGCTGCCGCGGTACGGGATTGACCGCGGGCTCACCCACGGGAAGGGGGAGCCCGGGGCGGGTGACCGTCCCCACTCCCGGCCCGGCCTCGAAGGTCACGCCCGCGCCGGCCGGCAGCGGCCTGACCGTGGCACGGACCAGCGCCCCGTGCGTGACGTCCGGGTCGTCGCCGGCGTCCTTCACGATTCCCGCCATGGCGTAGGTGCCGGTCAGCTCCTCGGCCGCGAGGGCGAAGGACGGCGTGTGCCCCTTGGGCAGCGTGATCGTCACCGGGTCGGGGAAGTCGCCCGTCAGCAGCGCGGTGCAGGCGGCGGTGGCGGCGGCGGTCGCACAGGCACCGGTCGTCCAGCCCGGCCGCAGACCCGTGTGCTTGAGTTGGGCACCGCGCCCGCCCTTCGCCTCATTCATGAACGGATCCGGACCCTGTGCACGTGCTTCTTCTCGGCGGAACGACCGAGGCCAGGCGCCTGGCGGAGTCGCTGGACGCCGGTTCGCTGGACGCTGGGCCGCCGAAGGCCGGTTCGCTGGACGCCGGGCCGCCGAACGCCCGGCCGCCGAGGGCCGGTTCGCTCGACGGCGGCGGGACGGGCGGGATCCGCGAGCCGCGCGGGCTGCGCGTGACGTCGTCGCTCGCCGGCAGGGTCGCCTCGCCGCGGAGCCTGCCCGGGCAGGTGCGCGTCGGCGGCTTCGGCGGGGTGGACGGGCTCGCCCGGTGGCTGCGCGAGCACGATGTGGATGCACTCATCGACGCCACCCATCCCTTCGCCGAGACGATCAGTTTCAACGCGGCGCGGGCCGCCGCCCGAACCCATACTCCGCTGCTCGCTCTGCGCCGTCCCGGCTGGGTCCCCGGTGAGGGCGACGACTGGCGTCCTGCCGCCTCGCTGACGGAGGCCGCGACGCTGCTGCCGTCCGTCGGCCGCCGGGTCTTCCTCACCACCGGACGCACGGGCCTCGCCGCGTTCGCGCCCCTGGACGAGCTCTGGTTCCTCGTACGCTCCGTCGACCCGCCGGGCGCGCCGCACCCGCGCAACATGGAGGTGCTGCTTGAGCGCGGCCCCTTCGGCCTCGACCGCGAGCGCGAGCTGCTGCGCCGCTTCCGTATCGACGTGATGGTGACCAAGGACAGCGGCGGATCGGGCACGGCGCCGAAGCTCGCCGCGGCACGCGAGGCGGGCCTGCCGGTGATCATGGTGCACAGGCCGCCGGTGCCCGAGGGCGTACCGGTCGTCCGGACCCCCGCCGAGGCGGTCTCGTGGCTCATGGAACGGCTCGGCGGCCGTGCGCCGGGAGACGGCTGAGGTCCGCGGAACGCCCGGAAGGCCCGGAACGCCGGGAACACCCGGAACGCCGCCGCCTCACGCGGGCGGGCAACGCCCGGGTGGATCACGGGCGTTGCCTAAGCTCCCGCCATGAACGACACCGCACCCGGCATACGGATCAGACCCGGCGGCCCGGCCGACGCACCGGCCATCGTCGGCATGCTCGACTCGGCCGTGGCCTGGATGAACGCCCGCGGCAACACCGAGCAGTGGGGCACGGCCCCGTGGTCGAGCAGGCCCGGCGGGGTGGCGCGGGTCGAGCGGTACACGACCGAACAATCCCCGTTCATCGCGGAGTCGGACGGGGCACCTCGCGGAGCGCTGGTGCTGGGCTCCGGGCCCAGCCCGCAACTGCCCATCGCGCCCGCCGGGGAGCCCGAGCGGTACGTCCGGCTTCTGGTCTCCGACCGGCGGTACGCGGGACTGGGCATCGGCGCGGCGTTGCTGGCCCACGCCGCGGAGGAGGCCCGGCGCGCCGGCGTCGGGCTGCTGCGGGTCGACTGCTGGGCGGGCGGCGGACGCGAGTTGGTCGCGTTCTACGAGCGCAACGGTTTCACCGCCACCGACCGCTTCACGCACGGGGACTGGCCGGGACAGGTGCTGGCCCGGCGCGTTACCTGACACGGCGGTACGAGCGGGGCCGGGCACGCAACCCGCGGGACGCGCGCTAGGGGGCCTCCCCCTGTTCGTACCGGCGGGGTGTCCAGACGATCTGCTCGCCGTCGCCGCGCCGTACCGCACGGGTCTGGGAGGAGCCGACGAGGAGGATCGTGCGCATGCCGACCTCGGCGGGCTCCAGCTCCGCGAGGCGCACGATCCGCACGTCCTCGCCGGGGCCGCCGACGTCGGTGGCCAGCACGACGGGCGTGTCCGGCGCCCGGTGCTCCAGCAGCAGCTCACGGGCCTTGCCGACCTGCCAGGTGCGGCTCTGCGAACCGGGGTTGTAGAGGGCGAGTACCAGGTCCGCGGAGGCGGCGGCGTGCAGGCGGGCGGCGATGACGTCCCACGGTTTGAGCCGGTCGGAGAGCGAGATGCTGGCGTAGTCGTGGCCGAGGGGCGCGCCCGCGCGGGCCGCCGCGGCGCTGGCGGCGGTCACGCCGGGCAGCACCCGTACGGGAATCTCCGTGTACGGCTCCCGCGACGCCGCCTCCAGCACGGCGGTGGCCATGGCGAACACCCCCGGGTCGCCACCGGAGACCACGGCGACCCGTCTGCCCTGCCGTGCCAAGTCCAGTGCGAACTCCGCGCGTTCGGACTCCACGCGATTGCCGGAGCCGTGCCTGCGCTGGCCGCTGCGCACGGGGACGCGGTCCAGGTAGGTCGTATAGCCGACGAGGTCGTCCGCCGTGGCGAGGGCGCCCCGCGACTCCGGGGTCAGCCACAGCGGCCCGGCCGGACCGGTGCCGACGACCACGACCTCGCCCCGCTCACCGTCGCGCTCCGCCGGGCCCCGTTCACCGTCGCGCTCAGCGCCCCGCTCCGCCGTCCCGGCGCCCGCCCGGCTCGGCAGCACGGCCACCGAGAAGTACGGGACCGATCCCGGCTCGACGTCGGCCAGTTCGCCGGTGCGTTCCCCGGCCATGGTGGCCCGCTCCACGTAACGCGCCTCGGGAAGGCGTCCCGAACTCTCCAGCGCCCGGCGGGTCTTGGCGAACGTACGGCCCAGCTTCATCACCACCGCCGGATCGGCCGAGGCCATGCGCGCCGTCAGCTCCTCCTCCGGCAGGGTGCCGGGCAGGATCGTCAGCACCTCCTCGCCCTCGGCGAGCGGCGTGCCCAGCCGCGCCGACGCGGCGCTGACGGACGTGACGCCCGGCACGACCTCCGTGGGACAGCGGCCGGCCAGCCGCTTGTGCATGTGCATGTACGAGCCGTAGAAGAGCGGATCGCCCTCGGCGAGCACCGCGACCGTACGGCCCGCGTCGAGGTGTGCGGCGAGCCGTTCCGAGGCCTCGGCGTAGAAGTCCTCCAACGCGCCCCGGTAGCCGCCGGGATGGTCGGTGCCCTCGGTCGTCACCGGGTAGACCAGGGGCTCCTCGATGTGGTCCTCGCGGATGTGCGCTGCCGCGATGGAGCGGGCGATCGACGGCTTGGTCCGTGCGCTGTGGTAGGCGATCACGTCCGCCTCGGCGATGACTTCGACGGCCCGTACGGTCATCAGCGACGGATCGCCGGGGCCGAGCCCGACACCGTAGAGCCTGCCGGTGGTCTGCTTGGACTCGGTCACTCTTCCTCGCTCGCTGTCGCGTTGAGCGCCGCGGCGGCGATGGCGCTTCCTCCGCGCCGCCCGCGCACGACCAGATGTTCCAGCCCCGAAGGGTGAGCGGCCAGCGCGTCCTTGGACTCGGCGGCCCCGACGAAGCCCACGGGGACGCCGATGACCGCGGCCGGCCGCGGAGCACCCTCCTCGATCATCTCCAGGAGCCGGAAGAGCGCCGTGGGCGCGTTGCCCACGGCGACTACCGCTCCGGCCATGCGGTCCCGCCACAGTTCGAGGGCGGCGGCGCTGCGGGTGGTGCCCAGCTTCGCGGCGAGCGCCGGCACAGCCGGGTCGGACAGCGTGCACACCACCTCGTTGTCCGCGGGCAGCCGCCTGCGGGTGACTCCGCTGGCGACCATCGAGACGTCGCAGAGGACGGGCGCGCCCGCCCGCAGCGCCTCGCGTGCCCGTGCCACGACCGTGGGCGTGAAGGCCAGATCGCGTACGAGATCGGTCATCCCGCAGGCGTGGATCATCCGGACGGCGACCTGGCTCACGTCGGGCGGCAGGCCCGCGAGGTCCGCCTCGGCGCGGATGGTGGCGAAGGAGCGCCGGTAGATGGACGCGCCGTCCTTCTCGTAGTCGGACACTGTGCTCTCACTCATCGGTTCACCGCTGTCGGGGCTGTGGGGCGGCTCGTGCGCGCCTGTGCGACGTGGCCGGCGGCTCCGGCCCGGTCGGTCGTGACGGTGGAGCGGACCTGCCCGTCGCGCACGACCGAGACCCGGTAGCCCTCCGGGACCGCCACCGACTCCACGCGGTCGCCCCGCGGGTGGCCGCAGCGGCGTTCGCAGCCGGACCAGTACACGGGGAGGGGGCCGGGCGGCGTGAGCGCTGCCGCGTCCGCCCGTACGTCGGCCAGCGAAGCGGCACATCCGGGCCGCCCGATGCAGGCGCCCACTCCGGCGTGGGGCGAGGCGGGATCGGTGATCAGACCGGCGGCGCCGAGCAGGCGCATCCGCTCGTCGGCACGGGCCGCGGGCACGCCGGTCAGGACGAGGCCGCGCCACGGTGTCAGCCGCAGCTCGCCTCCTTCTTCGCGATCGGCGACGGACACGAGCGGCTCCGGCGGCGGCTCCCCCGGAGACTCCCGCGGCGTCTCCCGAAGTGTCTTCCGCAGCGTCTCCCATTGGGCGGCTTCGATGCGGCCCATCGGAGCGAGCACCGACAGCGCCGCCTCGCAGCGCCCGCCGGTCACCACTCCGGGCTGCGGGGCGGACGAGCGGGCCACGGGCGGCCCCGGCACCTGGGACATCGTGCCCGTGTCACCGGCCGTTGCACGGGCAGTCACACCGGCCGCGCGCAGACGGCGGACCACGTCGTCGGTCAACTCATCGGGCCCGTCCGGCAGTTCACCGATCCGCCAGGCCCGCCCGTGCCGTACGGCAGCGGTCTGAAGGAACGCTTCGGCAGCGAGGAGCGCGGCCAACGGGGCGTACGCGGAGGGAACTTGAACCGCGGCGGTGCTTCCACGCTCCCCGGGACCGAGCCGCAGCCACGCCGTGCCGTGCGCACCGGCGGTCAGCGTGACGTCCGCCCCGAGGCCCGCCATGTCGCCGCGGCCGTCGTCGAGGGCGAAGAGAAAGCGCCCGGAAAGAGCGTGAGTCGAATCACTCCCGCACACCATCCCGTCCAACGCCCGCAGCCACGGCCGAAGATCGCCGTGCCCGTGGCCGTCGAGACCCGCGAGCGGCGAGGCCACGATGTTGCGGACCCGTTCGTGGCGGTGGGAGGGAAGCAGACCGGCGGGACCGAGGATCTCCGCCAACTCCCGCCCGCAGCCCGCCTCCAGCCCCCGCAGCTGCACATTGCCGCGGGAGGTGAGATGAAGATCTCCGTCGCCCAGGCGCCGGGCGGCGGTGCCGAGCGCCTCGGCCTGTACGGGCAGGAGAACACCGCCCGGCACGCGCACCCGGGCGAGCGCTCCGTCGTCCGCCTCGTGCAGGCGCAGCGTCCCCGGGCATGCGTCACCACGGTCCCGAATCGGCGTCGTGTCCTGGGCGGATGGCCGGACGGGGGCGGTGGACATGGCGGCGAGCATACCCACAGGGCCTCCTGGGTCGTATGCCCCGTATCACCTCGACGGCCCTTACTATGCTTCTCGGCGGATCCACAGGTCCGCCGACGCCAAGACGGCGATCAGGGAGGAAGCCCGGTGCGAATCCGGCGCGGTCCCGCCACTGTGAGCCCGGCCCCGACGGCCGGGCGAGCCAGGAACTCCCGCCGTCCGACACCACCCGGGGCGCGGATACCCCGAGGAAGGCCAGACGCCGCGTGATTCTTCTGCTGTCGACGTCCGACACCGACCTGCTCAGCGCCCGCGCCTCCCAAGGCCCGGTCTCCTACCGCTTCGCCAACCCGTCCCGGCTGCCGCTCGCCGAACTGCCCGCGCTGCTCGACGGCGTGGACCTCGTCGTCGTACGGCTGCTCGGCGGCGTACGCGCCTGGGAGGACGGCCTCGATCAACTCCACGCCGACGGGCGCCCGGTGGTCGTCCTCACCGGTGAACAGGCCCCCGACGCACAGCTGATGGCCACCTCCACGGTCCCCGTCGGCATCGCCGCGGAGGCGCACGCCTACCTCGCACACGGCGGCCCCGCCAACCTGGAGCAGCTCGCACGCTTCCTGTCCGACACCGTGCTCCTGACCGGCCACGGCTTCGAACCCCCGGAGCCCGCGCCGAGTTGGGGGCCGCTGCCCAGGCAGGCCAAGGACACGGACGGCCCCACCGTCGCCGTGCTCTACTACCGAGCCCACCACATGAGCGGCAACACCGGCTTCGTCGAGGCGCTGTGCGGCGCCGTCGAGGAGGCCGGCGCCCGGCCGCTGCCGCTGTACGTGGCCTCGCTCCGCGCGCCCGAACCGGAGCTGATCGACGAACTGCGCGCGGCGGACGCCGTCGTCACCACCGTCCTCGCCGCCGGCGGCAGCCGCCCCGCGGAGGCCTCCGCGGGAGAGGACGACGAGTCCTGGGACGCCGGGGCCCTCACGGACCTGGACGTGCCGATCCTCCAGGCGCTGTGCCTCACGGGCTCGCGCTCCGCCTGGGAGGAGAACGACGAGGGCGTCTCCCCGATGGACGCCGCGAGCCAGATCGCGGTGCCGGAGTTCGACGGACGGCTGATCACCGTGCCGTTCTCCTTCAAGGAGGTCGACGAGGACGGGCTGCCGTCCTATGTCGCCGACCCCGAACGGGCAGCACGGGCCGCGGGTATCGCCGTACGGCACGCACGGCTGCGCCGTACACCGGCCGGGCGGAAGCGCATCGCGCTGGTGCTGTCCGCATACCCCACGAAGCACTCCCGGATCGGGAACGCCGTCGGTCTCGACACCCCGGCCAGCGCGGTCGCCCTGCTGCGGCGGCTGCGCGAGGAGGGCTACGACTTCGGCCCCGAGGAGGAGATCCCCGGCCTGGTCTCCGGCGACGGCGACGAACTGATCCGGGCCCTGATCGAGGCCGGCGGCCACGACCAGGACTGGCTCACCGAGGAGCAGCTGGCGAAGAACCCGGTGCGGATCCCGGCGGCCGACTACCGGCGCTGGTACGCCACGCTCCCCGAGGAGCTGCGCACATCCGTCGAGGAGCACTGGGGCCCGCCGCCCGGTGAGATGTTCGTCGACCGCAGCCGCAACCCCGAGGGCGACATCGTCCTCGCCGCCCTGCGCCGGGGCAATCTCCTCATCCTCATCCAGCCGCCCCGCGGCTTCGGCGAGAACCCCATCGCGATCTACCACGATCCCGATCTGCCGCCCTCCCACCACTACTTGGCGGCCTACCGCTGGATCGCGGCCCCTTCGGCAGCAGGAGGCTTCGGCGCCGACGCGATGATCCACCTCGGCAAGCACGGCAACCTGGAGTGGCTGCCCGGCAAGAACGCCGGGCTGTCGGCTGCCTGCGCCCCGGACGCCGCGCTCGGCGACGTGCCCCTGGTCTACCCGTTCCTCGTCAACGACCCCGGCGAGGGCACCCAGGCCAAGCGCCGCGTCCACGCCACCCTCGTCGACCACCTCGTACCGCCCATGGCGCGCGCCGACTCCTACGGCGACATCGCACGCCTGGAACAACTCCTCGACGAGCACGCGCAGATCGCCGCGATGGACCCGCCGAAGCTGCCCGCGATCCGCGCGCAGATCTGGACGCTCATCCAGGCGGCCCGGCTCGACCACGACCTCGGCCTCGAAGAGCGCCCCGACGACGAGGGCTTCGACGACTTCCTGCTCCACGTCGACGGCTGGCTGTGCGAGGTCAAGGACGCCCAGATCCGCGACGGCCTGCACGTGCTGGGGCAGGCGCCCTCCGGTGCGGCCCGGGTCGACCTGGTGCTCGCCGTACTGCGCGCCCGCCAGATCTGGGGCGGCACGAACACCCTGCCCGGTCTGCGCGAGGCGCTGGGGCTCGACGAGTCCGCCGCCACCCGCACCACCGCCGACGAGGCGGAGGAGACCGCGCGGGCCCTGGTGCAGGCGATGGAGGACGCCGGCTGGGACCCGGAGGCCGTGCCCACGGGACACGGTGAACAGGTCGCGCGGATCCTGTCGTTCGCCGCGAACGAGGTCGTACCGCGCCTCGACGCCACCACCGCCGAACTCGACCACACCGTCCACGCCCTGGCCGGCGGATTCGTCCCCGCGGGGCCCTCCGGGTCGCCGCTGCGCGGGCTCGTCAACGTCCTGCCGACCGGCCGCAACTTCTACTCCGTGGACCCCAAGGCCGTACCGTCCCGGCTCGCGTGGGAGACCGGCCAGGCACTCGCGGACTCGCTGCTGACGCGCTACCGCGACGACAGCGGCAAGTGGCCGACGTCCGTGGGGCTCTCCCTGTGGGGCACGAGCGCCATGCGCACCGCGGGCGACGACATCGCCGAAGCGCTCGCGCTGCTCGGCGTGCGGCCCGTGTGGGACGACGCCTCCCGCCGCGTCACCGGCCTGGAGCCGGTGCCGCTCGACGAGCTCGGCCGCCCCCGCATCGACGTCACCCTCCGCATCTCCGGCTTCTTCCGCGACGCCTTCCCACATGCCGTGGGGCTGCTCGACGACGCGGTGCGGCTGGCCGCCTCGCTCGACGAGCCGGACGAGGAGAACTTCGTACGGGCCCACACCCGGGCCGAGTTGGCCGAACACGGCGACGAACGGCGCGCCACCACCCGCATCTTCGGCTCCCGCCCCGGTACGTACGGAGCGGGCCTGCTCCAGCTGATCGACTCCCGGGACTGGCGCACCGACGCCGACCTCGCCGAGGTCTACACGGCCTGGGGCGGCTACGCCTACGGCCGCGACCTCGACGGCCGCCCGGCCCGCGAGGAGATGGAGAGCGCCTACCGGCGCATCGCCGTGGCCGCGAAGAACACCGACACCCGCGAGCACGACATCGCCGACTCCGACGACTACTTCCAGTACCACGGCGGCATGGTCGCCACGGTGCGGGCACTGCGCGGCACCGCACCCGAGGCGTACATCGGCGACTCCACCCGGCCCGAGACCGTGCGCACCCGCAGCCTGCTGGAGGAGACCTCGCGGGTCTTCCGCTCCCGGGTGGTCAACCCCAAGTGGATCGAGGCCATGCGGCGCCACGGCTACAAGGGCGCCTTCGAACTCGCCGCCACCGTCGACTACCTCTTCGGCTACGACGCCACCACGAACGTCGTCGCCGACTGGATGTACGACAAGCTCACCGAGACCTACGTACTCGACCCGGTGAACCGCGAGTTCCTCGAAGAGGCCAACCCCTGGGCGCTGCACGGCATCGCCGAACGCCTTCTGGAAGCGCAGTCACGAGGCCTGTGGGCCAAGCCCGACCCCGGGATGCTCGCCGCGCTGCGCGAGATCTACCTGGAGGCCGAGGGGAATCTGGAGAGCGACGAGTGAGCCTCGGGGCCGCGGACGGATGAGCCGGGGCTCAGCCGTGCGGGACGACCGCGACCGGGCGGGCCGAGTGGTGCAGCAGCGCGTGTACTACCGGGCCGACGCGGGTGGGGAAGGGGTGGCCGCGCAGCCGGCGCCCGACGGCCAGGACCGCGGCGTCGGAGGCGACTTGGAGCAGGTACGGGGCGACCGCCTCCCCCTCGCACCGGATCTCGGTGTCGACTTCCGGGAAGCGTTCGCGCCACGGCGTGAGCAGCCGTTCCAGCGCCCGCTCGGAGTCGGCCCCGGCCTGTGCCGTAATTCGCGGGTCGGGTAGCGCCGAGGGATAGGAGTACACGTGGCGCACGCTCCACGCGTGCGCCACCCGGAGGGTCCGCTTCTGAGCTGACGCCGTACGGAACGCGAAGCCGAGCACCTCCTCGTGGCCGTCGTGCAGATCCACTCCCGCGACTACGGGACCCGTCTCCGCGGCGGCGCCCGCGGGCATCCGGCCGCGTACGGCGACCACCGGCCGCCGGGAGTGCGCGATCACCGACAGGCCCACCGAGCCGAGGACGTAGCCCTCGACGGAGCCCAGGCCGCGGGATCCGAGCACGAGGAGCGCGGCTTCCCCGCCGGCCGCCATCAGCGCCTTCACCGGGGAGTCGCAGACCGCGTCCTCGGTGATCGCGAGCGACGGGTACAGCTCCGCGGCGAGCCGGTGCGCGGCGTGCAGTTGGTCCTGCGGCCACGGCTCCCACTCGCCGGGGCCGTGGGACTTCCGCCGTGCGCACACGATCCACAGCGGTACGTCGCGGGAGACCGCGTCCGCGCCCGCCCACTCGACCGCGGCCAGGCTCTCCGCGGAGCCGTCGACCCCGACGGCCACGGGACGGCGGTCGGCGCTGCGGCCGGCCCGGTCCCGGTCTGCTGCTTCGGTCATGGCGCACCTTCGCTTTCGGCTTCGCCCTCCGCCTTCCGCCCTCCGCCGGGCGCGGGGGCACGAGCGATTCCGTACGGTTCGTACGGGCGGCCCGTACATGAACGGCCATTACGCGGACGGCCAGTCCGGGAACGGCCAGTCCGTGAACGGCCAGTCCGTGAACGGCCAGTCCGTGAACGGCCCGTTCACGGGCGGTCCGTACGCGGGCGGCCCGCATACGAACGATCCGTGCAGGAGCCGACCGGGACGCCGCGTCCCGGCGCACCGGAACCGGCACCAGGGCGCCCGCGTCACGGCGTACAGCCCTCTGTCACGACCCCCGTCACGACGGCAGTCGTTGTACCGCGTCGGCGTCAGGCCGTTCCGTGAACGGCTCCGTCACACCGACACGTCGGGCCAGCCGAAGGCGGCGCGCGCCTTGGGCGGCAGCGGACCCGCGCCCACGCCCTGGAGGTCGCGGTCGGCCGCGCGCATCATCTGCCGGCCGAGCTCCGCCATGGCGCGGCTCGCGGCGAGTTCGTCGCCGATCTCGGGGACGTCGACGTCCTCGGGATTGCAGCGGGCGACCCCTCTGCCGGTGAGCGTCGTGTCGCCGGAGTCGAGGACCGCTCGTGCTGTGGTCGTCCCCTCGTCCTCGTAGAGGAAGATCCGTACGTTCCATTCGCGTGTGTTCGGCATGGCGGCCTCCTTCTCTCGGACCTCAGACCCGCTCCGGGGCGAGGATCTCGCTTTCGATGCGGTGCCTGACCTGCTCGGTCAGTGCCTTCAACTGGTCGGAGAAGACGGGCTGCTGAGGCAGCGGCCCCGTGATCCGGCGTGACTCCGGCGGCAGTTGGGCGACCTCGGCGGTGAAGCGCTCCCGGGCCTCGCCCAGCGGCGGCGGCTCGGTGACGCGCCGCCCGTGACGCATCACGGGGCGCAGCAGCGGCCGTACGTCGGACGCGGGGTGCTCGTGCCGCAGCGCGATCACGTCCGAGCCGCCGTGGCTGCGGAAGACCTGCTTCGGACCGGGGGCGGTGACCTTCGTGGAGGAGAGCTTCATCACGGGGCGCCCGTCGTAGGCGACCATCTTGTACGCGGAGTCCAGGTACGGCGCGTCCGCCGCGACGCCGACCCGGGTGCCCACGGCGTAGACGTCGATCGGCGCCTGCCGGCGCACCAGCCGGTCCACGCCGTACTCGTCGAGCCCGCCGCTCGCGACGATCCGCACGTCCGTCAGCCCGGCGGCGTCCAGGATGCCCCGCGCCAGCACGGCCTGCTCGCCCAGGTCGCCGCTGTCCAGCCGGATCGCCGAACCGGCGTACGGGCCCTGGGACTTGAGCACGCGCGCGGCGGTGCGCACGCCCGTCCCGGTGTCGTAGGTGTCGACGAGAAGCGTCACCGGACGCCCGGGGTGTGCGCGGGAGAAGGCGCGGAAGGCGCTCTCCTCGGAGGGGAACGCCTCCACGTACGAGTGCGCCATCGTGCCGATCGCGGGCAGCCCGAGCGAGGCCGCCGCTGCGACGTTGCTCGTACCGGCGAAGCCGACGAGGGCTCCCGTGCGGGCGGCGTCGCGGGCCGCTTCCAGCCCGTGCGTCCTGCGCATCGAGAAGTCCATGACGGGACGCCCGGCCGCCGCCAGCATGCACCGGGCCGCCTTGGAGGCGACTGCCGTCTGGTGGCTGACCAGGTTGAGCAGGTACGTCTCGACGAGCTGTGCCACGGGCAGCGGCGCGGTGACCTCCAGCAGCGGCTCGTTGGCGAAGACGACGGTGCCTTCGGGGACGGCGCGGACCTCGCCGTCGAAGGTCGTGCCGAGCAGCGGCACGAGATCGCGCGACGGGCGTCCGAGCGCCGCACCGAAGGCGTCCAGATCGGCGGGGCCGATGCGGAAGGCGCCGAGGTAGTCGAGCGCGGGCTCCAGACCGGCGGCCACGAGGAAGCCCCGCTCGGGCGGCAGATCACGGACGAAGAGGCTGAAGGTCGCGGGCTCCGTCATCCCTTCGTGTACGTACGACATCGCCATGGTCAGCTCGTACAGGTCCGTGTTCGTCGCCTCGGACATCTGTGAGCACCTCCCGGTGTCTGCCCGTCCCGCGTCTGCCGGACGGGCTTGTCAGTCGTGCGGCACGACGGCGACCGGCGTGTGCGCGTGGTGCATGACGGCGTGGGTGACGGTGCCGACGTGGGTGCCGAGCCGCGAGCGGCGGTTGCGGCGCCCGACGATCAGCATCGACGCCTCCGACGCGGCCTCCACCAGCAGCCGCGACGGCTGCCCGATGACGGCCTCGGACTGCACCTTGACCTCGGGCTGAGCGTCCTGCCAGGGGCGCAGCGCGGCGGAGAGCGCCTGGTTCTGCGCGGCCAGCAGCTCGTTGGTCATGGCGGGCGGCACGGGCAGGGGCCGCATCCCGTAGGTCGGCGGCAGGTCCCAGGCGTGCAGCACCCGCAGCTGCGCCGAGCGGCGGGCCGCGGTGTCGAAGGCGAAGGCGATCAGTTCGTCGCAGGGGCGGCCGAGGTCGAGGCCGAGGACGATGTCGCCGCCGGGGGTCTCGGACGCCGGGTAGCGGTGGGGGTGTTCCTCGCCGATCTCGAACTCGCCCCCGATCCCGCCCGGTTCACCGGGCTCGTGCCCGTGCTCGCGGTCCTTGGCCCCGTGTTCCCGGGACTCGTCGGATCCGTGTTCCCGGGACTCGTCGTCCTCGGGCCGGGCCCGTACGAGCACCACGGGGCACACGGTGTGCGCGACGGTCGGCAGCGCGGTCGAGCCGACGATGAAGCCCAGGACGCTGCCCAGGCCCCGTGAGCCGAGGACCAGCAGGTCCGTCTCGGCGGACCCGTCGGCCAGTACGTGTGCGGGCCGGCCCGCGACCATGTCGACGTCGACGGGGAGCTCCGGCATGCGGGCGTTGAGGTCGTCGAGGGCCTCGCTGGTGATGGTCTGTGCCCATTCACGCTCGACCTCGTCGTCGGCTATGGGCGAGTACGGATAGGCGCCCGTCTCCCGGACCTGGATGAGCCGCAGCGTGACGCCCCGCAGCAGAGCCTCGCGCCCCGCCCAGTCGACGGCGGCCAGGCTCTCGCGCGTACCGTCCAGGCCCACCGTCACGGTCTGGAACATGCCGCCTCCCTCCGTGTGCCGGGCCGCCCCACCGCGGGAACGCCCGTACCGCCCGCACCGTGCGCACGGGGCGTGCGCTCTCAGTTGAAGAGTGCTGCGCGGCGGCCGCGGGGCCGAGAGGCCGGGCGGCTCCGGGAAGTGGGCCGAAGGTCCCTGCGCCCTCGCCGTGCCGGGCCGCTCGGCCGGCCGCCGTGGGCCGGGCGGCCCATGCGGTCGCGGCGGGCCGGGGCCCAGCCTGGGGTCAGGACCCCGGCAGCGACGGGACGGGAGGAGAACGACCATGAAGGCACTGGTCTTTCACGAGCCCGGCAGGGCCGCCTGGGAGAGCGTGCCCGACCCGGACGTACAGGACCCGCAGGACGTCGTCGTACGGGTGGAGACGACCAGCATCTGCGGCACCGATCTGAACATCCTCGGCGGCGAGGTCCCGAGGGTGGAGTCCGGCACCGTACTGGGGCACGAGGCCGTCGGCGAGGTCGTCGAGGCCGGCCGCGACGTGCGGACCGTACGCCCCGGCGACCGCGTGCTGGTCTCCTGCATCAGCGCGTGCGGCCGGTGCCGCTACTGCCGTGAGGGCTCCTACGGCCAGTGCCGCGGCGGCGGTGGCTGGATACTCGGGCACCTCATCGACGGTACGCAGGCCGAGTACGTGCGCGTGCCCTTCGCCGACCACTCGCTGCACCTGCTGCCCGGCGGCATCTCCAGCGAGGACGCGGTGCTGTTCGCCGACATCTACCCCACGGGCTACGAGGTGGGAGTGCTCAACGGGCAGGTCGCGCCCGGCGACACCGTGGTCGTGGTGGGCGCGGGGCCGGTGGGGCTCGCCGCGATCGCCACGACCCGGCTGTACTCGCCGGACCGCGTCGTCGCCGTCGATCTGACACCGGGGCGGCTGGATGCCGCCGGCCGGTTCGGCGCGGACGCGAGGGTGCTCGCCTCCGACAAGCCCGAGCAGCTCGTCGACGACCTGACGGGCGGTCTCGGGGCTGACGTGACGATCGAGGCGGTGGGCGTCCCGGAGACGTTCGAGATGTGCACGCGCATGGTGCGCCCGGGCGGGCACGTGGCCAACATCGGCGTACACGGGAAGCCCGCGGCGCTGCACCTGGAAGACCTGTGGATCAAGGACCTGACGATACGGATGGGCCTGGTCGACACCTCGTCGACGCCGATGTTGCTGAGCATGCTGGCCGCCGGAAGGCTCCCGGCGTCCTCGCTCGTCACGCATGTCTTCGAACTGGGCGCCATGGAGGAGGCGTACGAGGTCTTCGCGGGTGCCGCCGACACCGGTGCGCTGAAGGTCGCCCTCAAGGGAGAGCAGGTCTACCGGGCGGACAGCTCCTCGCTGGTGACGACCGCGGGCGGCGGGCCGGTGCCCGGCTGATCTCCCGTCCCCGACACCCGCGGCAGCGGGACGTCGGCGCGTAGGACGCCCCCGTCAGACGCCCTGTCAGACGCCCGGTGCGCTGCCCTGCGGTCCGTACAGGTCGAGCAGTCTCGTACGGGAGGCGTGCAGGCGCCGGGCGATGATCCAGGCGACCTGCTGGTAGAGGATCCGCCCGAGCACGGGGTCCTCCTCGCACAGGTCGCGCACCTCTCCCGCGTCGAACTCCAGCGCCCGCACGGGCGAGGTCGCCGTGGCGCCCAGTTGCCAGACGTACGGCGGGAACATCCAGGACCAGCCGAGCAGATCGTCCGTGCCGAGGGTCTCGACGGTCGCCGCGCGCCGCCCCGGCACGTGCAGGTCGAGGGTGACCGAGCCGCTGCGGACGACCCAGAACCTGTCCGCGCGCCGGCCCTCCTCGAAGATCCGGCTGCCGCCGGGGAACTGCACCTGCGTGGCCAGCCGCATCAGCAGGGCGCGCCTCTCGGGCGGCAGCGCGTTGATCAGCTGCGGACGTGCGGTGGTCGTCATGGGTTCACGATGTGGCGGCGGTACGGGGCCCGCAACTCGGTTCCGCAGCCGGAATCCGGCCCCTGACCAGTCCCTGACCGACCCCTGACCGGGCTCGAACGGACCGCCCGGTTCCGTGCCGCGCGGCGTCATTCGCCCTCCGAGTGCTCCGGGTGATGGAGGTCGAAGGCGGGCGACTCGGAGCGGATGCGCGGCAGGGCGCCGAAGTTGTGCCGCGGCGGCGGGCAGCTCGTGGCCCACTCCAGGGAACGGCCGAAGCCCCAGGGGTCGTACGACTCGGTCTTCTGCCCGTGGACGGCGGTCCGCCACACGTTGTAGAGGAACGGCAGCGTGGACAGGCCGAGCACGAAGGCCCCGATCGTGGACACCATGTTGAGGGCGGTGAATCCGTCGGCGGCGAGATAGTCCGCGTACCTGCGCGGCATCCCCTCGGCCCCGAGCCAGTGCTGCACGAGGAAGGTGGTGTGGAAGCCGATGAAGAGCGTCCAGAAGTGGATCTTTCCGAGTCTCTCGTCGAGCATCCGCCCGGTGAACTTGGGCCACCAGAAGTAGAAGCCGGCGAACATCGCGAAGACGACCGTGCCGAAGACGACGTAGTGGAAGTGGGCCACGACGAAATAGCTGTCGGTGACGTGGAAGTCCATCGGCGGCGACGCCAGCAGCACCCCCGTCAGACCGCCGAAGAGGAACGTCACGAGGAAGCCCACGCTCCACAGCATCGGCGTCTCGAACGACAGCGACCCCCGCCACAGGGTGCCGATCCAGTTGAAGAACTTCACGCCCGTCGGCACGGCGATGAGGAACGACATGAAGGAGAAGAACGGCAGCAGCACACCGCCCGTGGCGAACATGTGGTGCGCCCAAACCGTCACGGACAGCCCGGTGATGGCGATGGTCGCGCCGACGAGACCGACGTAGCCGAAGATCGGCTTGCGGCTGAAGAC
Source organism: Streptomyces sp. HNM0575 (assembly GCF_012726265.1). Classification (GTDB taxonomy): domain Bacteria; phylum Actinomycetota; class Actinomycetes; order Streptomycetales; family Streptomycetaceae; genus Streptomyces. The sequence continues at coordinate 45,684 of NZ_JAASAG010000011.1, forward strand.
GGGGAAGATCTCCGTCACGATCCCGAAGAACGGCAGCGCGATGATGTACACCTCGGGATGGCCGAAGAACCAGAACAGGTGCTGCCACAGCAGAGCCCCGCCGTTGGCCGTGTCATAGATGTGCGCACCGAACTTGCGGTCGGCCTCCAGCGCGAACAGCGCGGCTGCGAGCACCGGGAAGGCGAGCAGCACCAGCACGCTCGTCAGCAGGATGTTCCAGGTGAAGATCGGCATCCGGAACATCGTCATGCCGGGCGCGCGCATGCAGATGATCGTGGTGATGAAGTTGACCGCGCCGAGGATCGTCCCGAAGCCCGACAGGGCCAGGCCCATCACCCACAGGTCGCCGCCGAGGTTCGGCGAGTGCTCCGAGTTGGAGAGCGGCGTATAGGCGAACCAGCCGAAGTCGGCCGCGCCGCCGGGCGTCAGGAAGCCGATCAGGGAGATGAGCCCGCCGAAGAGGTAGAACCAGTACGACAGCATGTTCAGGCGGGGGAACGCCACGTCGGGAGAGCCGATCTGGAGCGGCATGATCGCGTTGGCGAACCCGGCGAAGAGCGGGGTCGCGAAGAACAGCATCATGATCGTGCCGTGCATGGTGAACGCCTGGTTGTACTGCTCGGCGGAGATCAACTGCATTCCGGGGCGGGCCAGTTCGGCCCTCATCACCAGCGCCAGCACGCCGCCGATCAGGAAGAAGACGAAACCGCTCGCCATGTAGAGCGAGCCGATCTTCTTGTGGTCCGTCGTCGAGAGCCAGTCGACCATCATCGCGCCAGGCCGCCGCTGACGGCGGCGGGGCGGCGCTTCCCTCGGGGGCGGTTCGGTCACTACGGGCATGAGGCGGGCCTTTCGGTGGCGGGCGGTACGGCGGTGGTACGCGCGGTGCGGGCTGTACGGCGGTTGGTCGGTCGTCGGGCGGTCCTGCGGCGGTACGGGCGAGCCGGGCGCCGTGGCTCCGGTCTCCGTCGGCTCCGGTCCGCGCCGCTCGGGTCTCCACGGCCACGGGCCGCCGGGCTCCAACGCGGGCCGGAACGCAGCACGTTCGTACCGCTCGCCGCATGCGAAGCGCGCATTTCACTCGTAAGTGGGCCGTTCGCGCAGATCTCGTGGGAGGTCCGTCACACGGGGATCCGGCGAGGCCGCCCCGGGTACGCGGGGGCCCGGCGTCTGCGGAACTCGGAGGGGAGACCCGTGACACAGATCCCGGCGACGTCCGTGCGGGCCTCGGCGGCGGCACCGGCCCGTACGGCCCGGCTGCTCAAGTGGCTGCACAGGGCGAGGAATCCGAACAGCAGCGAGCGGCAGACGCTGACGGTCGTCGGCAAGAGCACGCTCGTCGCGAGCATCGCCTGGTACATCGGACACGATCTGATGGATGCGCAGAGCCCGGCGTTCGCCTCCTTCTCGGCCGTGCTGACGGTGCAGATCACGGCGTACCAGTCGGTGCTCCAGGCGCTGCGCTACATGGGCGCGGTGTCGGTCGGCGTCTCGCTCCAGGGCGCCTTCGGAGCCCTGGCCGGGCCGAACCTGCTGAGCTTCGTACTCGTCGCGCTGGGCGCCCTCGTCATCGGCCGGTGGAAGCGGCTGGGAGAGCAGGGCTCGCAGGTGGCGACGGCGGCCTTCTTCGCCTTCGCCATCTACGCCGGGGCGGCGAGCCAGACCCAGGGCCTGTGGGAGCTGGGCCAGATCGTGCTGCTCGTCCTGATCGGCTGCGGCGTCGGGACGCTGGTGAACGTTCTGGTGCTGCCGCCGATGCGCTACCGCAGCGCCGAGTACGGCATCCACGTGCTGGGCGACTCCCTGCGCGACCTGGCCTGCGACATGTGCGGCGCCCTGAACGCGGGGGAGCTGCCCAGGGAGCGCACCCAGCGTTGGTGCCACCGCGCGACGCAGCTGGGGCCGCCCGCCGCGCAGGCGCAGGCGTCCGTGCAGACCGCGTGGGAGAGCGCCAACTACCACCCGTGGCGGCTGCTGAGCCGCAGCCGTCGCCGTCGCCGCCCCAGCTTCACGGGCTATCAGCAGGTCACCGACGCCCTGGAGCGGATCACACACCAGGTGGCGTCGATGACCCGCAGCTTCGACCAGTGGCACGACAGCGGCGACGGCCCGGAGTTCCGGCCCTTCCTGGAGCGTTACGCGGACTTCTTGTCGTGCTTCGCCGCCGTCGCCGAGGTCTTCGGACGGCTCGACGAGGACAGGCTCGACGAGCAGTGCCAGGAGCTGAAGAACGCGGTGGCCGAGCTGGGGCGGGCACGCGGCCGGCTGGCCGATGCGGGGGAGAGCGGAGCGCCGCTGCCGGTCGGCGACCCGTCCGAGCCCTTCGGGATCCTCCTGGCGGAGGCCGTGCGGCTGCTGGACGAGGCCGAGCACGCGCGCGAGGTGCTGGAGAGGGGCTTCGAGCGGCACGGGCCATGAGGCGACGGACACCGGCGGGCACCGGGCGGCGGGTGTCGGACCGCGCGCCCGCGGTCACCCGTCCGTCGGCGGCGTATGAGCCGTGTACGGCCCCGCGGACGAACGTGGCGGACCAGCGTTACGGACGCGCGTGACCGGCGAACGTCACGGACGGACGTGCACGGATCGGCCGTGCGTACACGCCCGTACGCGGCGAACCTCGGACCCGGAGGGGATGGCAGGAGCGATGCGCTACGAGGAGTTCACCGGACAGGTGCAGGCCCGCGCCGACCTCGGCAGCAGGCAGGCGGCGGAGCAGGCCGTGCGCGCCACGCTGGAGACCGTCGGGGAGCGCGTGCCCGGCGGGGTGGCCGACCACCTCGCCGCGCAGCTCCCGCACGAGGCGGCCGAGTCGCTGCGCCGGGTCGTCGCCGTGCACGAGACCTCGCCGCACGAGCGCGCCGAGGCCAGGACCAGCGGGGAAGGCTTCGACCTGCCGGTGTTCGCCGCCCGCGTGGCCTGGCGCGACGAGACCTCCGAGGAGGAGGCCCTTCGCCGTGCGGGCGCGGTACTGGAGGTGCTGGACGCGGCGGTCGCGCCCGAGCTGATGCAGAAGCTGGAGCAGGTCCTCCCGCCGGACATCCGCGACGTGCTGCCCTCGGGGCGCGCCGAAGGGTGACGTACGGGGCCGTACGACCGGATCTCCGGAAGGACCAGGCTCGGGAGAACCGGAGGTCCGGTGAGGACCGGCGACGAGAGGAATCCGTGATGACCCCTGAACCCGAGACCGGCGGACCCGAGACCGGCGGACCCGAACGCGGCGAATCCGAACGCGGCGGACCCGAACGCGGCGGACCCGAATCCGGCGGACCCGAATCCGGCGCTTCCGCCGCGCGCACCGGCGGCCCCGGACTGCGCGTCGTCGTGGTCGGCGCCACCGGCAACGTCGGCACGAGCGTGGTGCGCGCCCTCTCCGGCGACCCGCGGGTCGGCTCCGTGGTGGGCGTCGCGCGCCGCGTCCCCGGCTGGTCGCCGCCGAAGACGACGTGGGTCTCCGCGGACATCGGCCGCGAGGACACCCGGTACGACGGCCGTACGGACGGACTGACCCGGCTCTTCCGCGGTGCCGACGCCGTCGTGCACCTGGCGTGGATCTTCCAGCCGACGCACCGCCCGTCGACGACCTGGCGCACCAACGTCCTCGGCGCCCTGCGCGTGTTCCGCGCCGTCGCCGACGCCGGGGTGCCCGCGCTGGTGCACGCCTCGTCGGTGGGCGCGTACTCGCCGGGACCCAAGGACCGCCGGGTGGACGAGAGTTGGCCGACGCACGGCTGGCCCGAGGCGGCCTACTGCCGTGAGAAGTCCTATCTGGAGCGCGCCCTGGACAGCTTCGAACGCGAGCACCCCGGCGTCCGCGTCGTACGGATGCGTCCCGGCTTCCTCTTCAAGCGGGAGGCGGCGAGCGAGCAGCGGCGGCTGTTCGCGGGGCCGTTCCTGCCGCAGCGGCTCGTACGTCCGGGCCTGGTGCCGGTCGTGCCGGACCTGCCCGGGCTGCGGATGCAGACGCTGCACACCGACGACGCCGCCGAGGCCTACCGGCTCGCGGTCGCCGGCACCGCGCGCGGCGCCTTCAACCTCGCGGCCGATCCGGTCGTCGACGCCGAGGTGCTGGCGGGGCTGCTGGACGCCCGGGTCGTACGGGTGCCGCTGCGGCCCCTGCGCACCGCGCTCGCCGCGAGCTGGCACTCGCATCTGCTGCCCGCCTCGCCGCATCTCTTCGACGCGGTGCTGCGGCTGCCGCTGATGGACGCGGAACGGGCCCGTGGCGAGCTGGGCTGGTCGCCGCGTTGGACGGCGGACGAGGCGGTGGCCGCCTTCCTGACCGGCCTGCGGAACGTGGCCGGAATGGACACCCCGACACTGGCACGGAGCCTGCCGGGCGGCGGCAGGCTGCGTGAGCTGCGCACGGGCGTCGGCGAACGCCCCTGAGAGTCCTGAGCGGCCTTCCCCGGCCAGCCGTCTCCGAGCGGCCTCGGGCCGGGCCCGATCCGGCTCCCGCCCGGGCCCGATCCGGCTCCCGTCCGCAGAGACCCGTACGTACGGTCCGCACGGACGCTCCGTACGGACGGCCTGTACGGACGGTCCGTACGGTCAGTCCGCTGGTCCCGGAAGACCCCGCTGCCCGTGCCGTCCGGCCCACCCAGCGGTTACTTTTGGACTAGGGAAACGGGCAAATCCTCCCAATTCATGCGGAGGGTCGATGAGCGGCACAGTGCAGCACCACGCGGACGGCGACGGCCAGGGCCGGCTGCCCCGTACGCACCTCGACGACCTGCTGGCGGAGCTCCGGGCACGCGGGACGGTCCCGCAGTCCCTCGCCACCGCGGCCGGTGTCGCCGTCGAGAACGCCCGCCTCTACGAGGAGGCCCGCTACCGCCAGCGCTGGATAGAGGCGAACGCCGAGGTCACGCGGGTGCTGCTGTCCGGCGTCGAGGAGCGCAGCGTGCTCGCCCTGATCGTCGAGCTGGCCCGCGCCATCCTCTCCGCGGATCTCGGCGTGCTCGCCGTTCCGGAGAACGGCGGCGAGACCCTCAGGGTCGCGGTCGCCGCGGGCACCGACGCCGAGCACCACAGGGCGCTGCGGCTGCCGCGCGACGGCTCCTTCGCGGGTGCCGCCATGGAGGCCGGCCAGGTCACGACGAGCGCCGACATCGAGAACGACCCGCGCGTCACGGATCCCTCGCCCCGCTGGGACGGGCTGGGGCCGGCCGTGGCCGTGCCGATGATCGCCGACGACGCGGCCAGGGGCGTACTGCTGCTCGCGCGCGCCAAGCCCTGCCGCCCCTTCGGCGAACCGCAGATCGCGCCGCTGAGCGCCTTCGCGGGACAGGCCGCCGTCGCCATGGAGCTCGCCGAGCGACGCCGCGACGCCGAGCAGATCACGCTCCTCGAAGACCGCGACCGCATCGCCCGCGACCTGCACGACCTGGCGATCCAGCGGCTCTTCGCGACGGGCATGACCCTCCAGAGCGCCGAGCGCTTCGTCGACCACCCCAAGGCGCGCGAGCGGCTGCTGCGGGCCGTCGACGATCTCGATGCCACCATCAAGATCATCCGGTCGACCATCTTCGGCCTGCGCGCCCACGACAACGACTCCGGAGGCGGCGAGGGACTGCGCGCCCGGATCGCGGGAGCCGTGCAGGACGTGGCGTCCGCCCTGGGCTTCACGCCCTTGCTGCGCATGGAGGGCCTGCTCGACACCGAGGTGCCCGCGGAGGTCGCCGACGACGCGGTGGCGGCGCTGCGGGAGGCCCTCTCCAACGTCGCGCGCCATGCCGGTGCGCACAACGTGCAGGTGACGGCGGAGACGTCGGGAGGCACGTTCACCCTGAGCGTCGTGGACGACGGCTCCGGCATTCCCGAGGGCGCCCGCCACAGCGGACTGCACAACCTGTCGGAGCGGGCGGAGCGGCTGGACGGCACCCTGCGGCTGGACTCGCCACCGGGCGGCGGTACGAGCCTGAACTGGCACGTTCCGCTGAACGTCGAGAGCACGGACACGGACATCGGCACGGGCACGGGCACGGACACCGGCACGGGTACGCGCACGGACACGGTTCAGGACATCGCCGAGGACCTCGGCGCGGGCTCCGGCCGGATCCCCGGCGCCGACGTTCAGTGACGCCTGTGCCGCTCCCTCTCCTGTGAGTGCGCCTGCGCCTGCGTGGCCATCACGGCCGCCTGCACGCGTCGCTCCACGCCCAGCTTCGCCAGGAGCCGGGAGATGTGGTTCTTCACCGTCTTCTCCGACAGGAAGAGCCGCTTGCCGATCTCCTGGTTCGTCATCCCCTCGCCGATCAGGTCGAGGATGTCCCGCTCCCGCGGGGACAGGCCCGCGAACGCGTCGTCCTGCCGCTCCTCCTCGTGCCCGTCCGGACCGCGAAGGCTCCCCATCAGCCGGGCCGTGGTCGCCGGGTCGAGCATGGACTGGCCCGCCGCGACCGTGCGTACGGCCGAGACCAGGTCGGAGCCCTTGATCTGCTTGAGCACGTAGCCGGAGGCGCCGGCCATGATGGCGTCCAGCAGCGCGTCGTCGTCGTCGAAGGACGTCAGCATCAGGCACGCCAGCTCCGGCATGCGTGAGCGCAGCTCGCGGCAGACGGTCACGCCGTCGCCGTCGGGCAGCCGCACGTCCAGCACGGCCACGTGCGGACGGAGCGCCGGGCCGCGGGCGAGCGCCTGCTCCGCGGTGGCGGCCTCGCCGATGACGTCGATGTCGGTCTCGGCCTCCAGCAGATCGTGCACGCCCCGCCGTACCACCTCGTGGTCGTCGAGGAGCAGGACCCTGATGGGGTTCTGCTCGGAGAACTCCGGCAGATCGCTCATGTCGCACTGCTTCCCCTCGTGATCCCCCTGGTAGCGCCGCTGCCCGCATCGTCGCTCCGCCGCTCAACGCCCGGATAGGGCCGAACGGGCCCGGCGGGCCGGTGGAGGGGGCCACCCGTACCGGCATCGCTGGACCTTTCGGCCCCCTTAGCCCGCGCCCGGCAGATCACCTCGCTCCCGTGGCCGGTTTGCCGCCGTGAGGGGAGTCGGCACATGAGTACGAGGAGATGGCTGTGGCGCTGGCGGAGGAATCCGCTCCGGCGCCGCTCCGACCGTGCCGAGGCATGGGCGGGGCTGGCAGCCGGGCTGATCATGGCGGTGACCGCGCCGCTCACCGGGGCGATGACCTCGGACGCGGTCACGGGACACCTCCGTGACCAGCCGGGTCTCCACCGGACGTCCGCGGTGCTGCGCGAGGACGCGCCCACGACGGACGGCATCTCCACTGTCTCCGACGACCCCACGGTCCTCACCGAGGTCGGCTGGAGGACGGCGGACGGCCGCTGGCATACGGGACGCGCACCGGTCGAGGCCGGGACCCGCGAGGGCGCGCATGTGCCGCTGTGGCTGGACCGCCAGGGCATGCCGCACCAGCCGCCGCCCGACTCGAGCGAGGTGAGCGTGGAGAGCGGTGCCGCAGGCGGCGCGGTGGCCGTGGCCACGTGCTTCCTGGTGGGGAGCGGCCGCTGGCTGCTGCGGCGGCGGCTGGACGCCGTACGGGACACGGAGTGGGAGCGCGAGTGGGCCACGGTCGGCCCGAGGTGGAGCCGCCGCGACTGAGCGCCCCTGCGGTCCGACTGAGCGCGCCTTGCGGTCCGGGCCCTGCCCGCCGCCCGGGCCTCGCGAGAGCTCCGGGGTCTCACGCCCCAAGCCCTTCTCTTCAAGCTCTTCAGGCCCTTCAGGGAACGAAGTCGAGCACGTCCCGCATCGGAAGGCGCTGCGTCGCCGGGCTCAGCGGTCCGTATCCCAGGCGGACCACCATCTGCACCGGTCCCGCGCCCCACACCGGGTCGCGCAGTAGCCAGCGCAGCTCGGAACGTTCCAGGGCCTGTGTGACGAAGGAGGTCGCCAGGCCCTCCTTGGTGGCCGTCAGCAGCATCCGCTCCATGGCCTGGCCCGCGATCAGCCAGTCGTAAGGGTGGTCGTGCTCGGTGCAGAGCAGGCCCAGGTGGGGCATGTGCCCGAGTTCGCCGGTGCCGGTGCCGGTGCCGGTCGCCGTGCCCGGTGCCGTGCCGGGCACGGTCCCTGCGCGCATGCCGGCCTCGGCACCGCTTCCCGTGCGCGGTCCGGCACCCACGCCCGGTCCGGCGTTCGCCTCCGGTCCGGCGGTCGCGCCCGGGCGGGTGCCCGCGTCCGGGCTCATGTCCGCTCGCGCTCCCGCACCCGCGCTCGCCGTCGCGTCCGCGACCGTCTCCCCTTCGGCTTCGCGTCCGGATGCGCCGCCGGGCTGCGGCCCCGCATCGGCGCCGTGGCGACCGTGGGCCAGGTCGCTCACCGTGGCCCTGCCGTCGCCCTCGCGGGACCCGAAGCCGTACTCGGGGACCCCGTCCGCGATGGCGTCCGAGATCTTCACGCCCGTACGGACCCACAGGCGCTCGTCCGGGTCGCCCGCGTGCCCCGCGCTCAGTTCGGCCTCCTCGATGACGTCGAGCACGAGGGACAGATGCCAGCCGGAGAGGAACGCCAGCCGTGCGCCCTCCGCGCGGGCCTGCTCGATCAGCCGGTTCGCCAGCGCCGCCGGTATCGGACGTTCCGCGAACGGATAGCGGCTCGTGCGCCGTTCCGGGATCGCCCTGTGGAGCAGCGCCAGGTCCGAGTCGACCGTCTCCGCGGACTCGCCCAGCGACACCGACGCCAGCGTCTGCCGGTCCTCGGGGTCCGGCAGCAGCGTCACGACGGGGCGGAACCCGGCGCTCTGCGCGGCCACCCGCAGGTTGAACAGGGCCGCGCCGCAGCCGAGATGCATCCCGCGCAGTTCGGGATCGGCGTGCGGCTCGGCTCGTTCCGGGACGGCATGCAGCACGATCGACTCATCGGCGCGGCTGTAGCTGAAGTGCCATGGCTGGGCGTTGTGCATGGACGGCGCCATACAGGCGTCGCGGACGAGATTCTCCACCACCTCGCCGCGGCGGGTGGAGGCAGAAGGCATGAGGACCGGCTCCCTGGGATTCCTGTCGTTGGCGGACGTTCTCCGACGACGAACCGTCGGGCATGGACTGCCGATGCGCACCTGCGCATCTCCGCACCTGCGCATCTCCGCACGGGTCACGGACCTGTACGGGCCGACCGGCACGGGACCGAGGACCGGCCCCGCGGCGCCAGCCCGCACGCTGCGCGCACCTGCTCCTGACGTGCGCCGCGTGCGCTCCGTATGACGTGTTCGCGTCTCACTGGCCAGGCTCCTGCCGGTGCCGCGCGGCGCCGAGGGACCTTCGGTCCCGAAGAGCGGCCGAAGGTCCCAACCGCACACACCGGCGCCCCGCCCTCCGCCGAGGACGGGGCGCCGCCGCGCCGCTCCCGGACCGCCCGGCGGCCAGGGCCGGACGCCCAGCCCGGGGCCGGATCGGAGCCGGACCGGCCCAGCCCGGACCGGGCCGTTGGTCAGTAGCCCAGCCCGTGCCCGAATTCGTAGAGCGTCCCGTCCGCCTCGTCGAGCGCCGGAATGGAGACCGGGAGCCTGCCGCCCGGGGCGATGTCGCCGTACAAGGCCCGTACGACGGACGCCAGCGACGGCTTGCCGTACGAGAAGGTCGCCAGGAAGGCGGGCACGTCCGGGAAGCGGCGGATGTCGTACGCGTTGCGCACCGCGACCGCCACGACCGGCTTGCCGGTCTTCACCAGCGCCTTGACCAGGCCGGCCTGCGCCGCGCCCTGGTCCGTGGCGGACGCGGCGGCGTTGGTCAGCACGACGGTCACGTCGTGCTCGCCGGCCGCCGTGACGGCCTCCTCCGTCTTCTCCTTGCCGGGCGCCGCCCCGGTCGCCAGCGCAGTGGCCTTCTGGCGCGACCGCTTCGCGACCGTGGCGGCGACGGTGCCGACCTGGTCGGCGTCCCAGCCGGTGACCAGTACGGTGCGGGCCGCTCCGGACAGCGGCAGCGTGCCCTTCTCGTTGCGTACGAGGGTGACGGTGCGGTCGGTGATGCGCGCGGCGTCCGCGGTGTGGCGGCGGCTGCCGACGACGCGCGCCGCCCGGTCCTCGTCGACGTACGGGCGGGGGAAGAGCCCGTTGCGCAGCTTGTGTTCGAGGATGCGCAGCACCGACGCGTCGAGCTGCTCCTCGGAGACCTCGCCGCTTTCGACGGCCTTCAGCACGGCGGCGTGCGCGGTGTCGGCCTTCGGCGCGAGCACCAGCTGGTCGCAGCCCGCCTTCAGGGCCCGTACGGGGGCGACGTCCGGCGGGAAGTCCTCGGTGGCCCCGCCCATGTCGAGCGCGTCGGTGACGATCAGCCCGCCGAAGCCCAGCTCTTCGCGCAGCAGCCCGGTCACGATGGGCTTCGACATGGTGGCCGGGACGCCGCTGGAGTCGAGGGACGGTACGACGATGTGCGCCGTCATGATCGTGTCGACGCCCCGGGCGATGGCGGCACGGAAGGGCGGCAGGTCGGTCTTCTCCAGCTGCTCGCGCGTGTGCTTGATGACGGGCAGCCCGGTGTGGCTGTCGACGTCGGTGTCGCCGTGACCGGGGAAGTGCTTTGCTGCGCTGGCCACTTCGCCCCGGTGGTAGCCGCGTACGGACTCGGCGACCAGCTGCGCGCACAGGTCCGGGTCGGAGCCGAAGGAGCGGACGCCGATGATCGGGTTGTCCGGGTTGATGTTGACGTCGGCGACCGGCGCGTAGTTCTGGTTGATGCCCATCGCGGCCAGCTCGGAGCCGATGATCTCGGACGAGCGGCGCACGTCCGCGCGCGAACGGCCCGCCGCCAGCGCCATGTTGCCCGGCAGCTGTGTCGCGGGCTCGAGCATGCGGTAGACGACGCTGCCGCCCTCCTGGTCGATGGAGACCAGCAAGGGGATGCGGGCACCGGTACGCAGGGCCGCGCGCTGAAGCCCGTTGGAGAGCCCGGCGACCTGGCGCGGGGTGTGGAGATTGTCGGGGCCGCGGCGGGCGTCGAAGTAGATGACGCCGCCCGGGCGGTACTTGGCGATCACCTCCGCCGGCGTCGAAACCCCGTACAGCTCCTTGTTCTTGGCGTGTGAGGAGTTCGCCGCCGTCCCGTAGACCTCGACGACGAAGAGCTGGCCGGTCTTCTCCTTCAGCGACATCCGGCGGAGCAGTGCACGGGCCGCGCGCTCGGTGTCTCCCCGGGCGCGGGAGCCATGTGCGTCCTCGTCGGGGGCGGCCGTGGCCGCGTGCGCCGTGCCTGCCGGGAGGGCGAAGGCCGCGGCGACGCCGGCGGCTCCGGCCCCGGCGAGGATCCGTCTGCGAGTGGTGGACTGCGGGGGCGGCGTCTGATGCATACGAGTGCTCCTCACACGGGGCCGCATGGACCCGGTCATACGGGCTTACGGGCATACGGGAGCGCACATCGTTGCAGCGGGGTGTGGGCAGGACCAGACGCCGCGCGGAAGTTCATCGGTCCAGTCCACTGGCGGGCGGGCGGCGCCGGAGCAGGCGTCGGAGCAAGTGCCGGAAGGGGCGTCGGACGGGCGTCGGCGGGGTGCGTGCGGGGCGGGGGCGCGGGGCCGCGGCGACGTCGGTACGGGCGCCGGCCGGGTGGCACGCGGCCCCGGGCGCGGTGCCCGGGGCCGCGTACCACGAGGACCGTCAGACGGAGAGCCCCGCCTTCACCGCCCGTGCGATCCGGACCACGCGCTCGGCCTGGATGCGCGCGGCGGTACGGGCGGTCTCGTCCACCGGCTTGTCGCCCTGGGCGTCGACGTGCGAGGTGCCGTAGGGGTTGCCGTCGGCGAACTTCGCCGGGTCCGTGTAGCCGGGGGCGACGATGAGGCCGCCGAAGTGGTGGATCGTGTTGTAGAGCGCGAGCAGGGTCGACTCCTGGCCGCCGTGCAGGGTCGCGGAGGAGGCGAAGCCGCTGTAGACCTTGTCGGCCAGCCTCCCCTCGCCCCACAGGCCGCCGAGCTGGTCGAGCACCTGCTTGAGCTGCGACGAGACGTTGCCGAAGCGGGTCGGCGTGCCGAAGAGCACGGCGTCGGCCCAGTCGACGTCGTCGGGCGTGGCCTCGGGTATGCCCGCCGTGGCCCGCTGGTTCTCGGCCCACGCGGGGTTGGAGTCGATCCCGGACTGCGGCGCCAGCTCGGGTGCGCGGCGCAGCCGGATCTCGGCGCCGGCCTTCTCCGCGGCCTCGCTGATCTCCTTGGCGAGGGCGGCGACGGTGCCGGTCGAGGAGTAGTAGACGACGGCGACCTTGACCTGCTCGGAGCCGGCGCCGGCCGGTGTCGGGGTGCTCATGGAACTCCTGTCCAAGTGACTTGCTGTTTCGCTGAGTTCGCGCGTTCGCGCGCGCTCTCGGTGTTCGCTGTCTCCGCGGTGCTGCGGTGCCACGGACACGCGTCTTTACGCACGCTCTCGCGAGGAGAGTGAGTCCGTGTTCGCGTGTTCGTTGAAGACGCAACTACCGTTGAAGGCCCAACTACCCACTGCCTGCCGCGAATCACTGGCGGATCGCTGTGACTCGGGGCACAAGGAGTGTTCTCGAGTGGCACAGGAGACGCGGGAGACGCCGGAGATCTGAAGCGGAAGAGGGGCGTACGGCATCTACCGGGCGGCCGCCGGCGACGGGACCGGCGGGAGAATGGCCGGATGCGGCCCCACCGGTTCCGGTTGGCCCGCGGGGAGAAGATCCCTCCCGGCATCGAGCCGTGCGCGGGGCCGGTTTTTCCGTACGAGCCGGGGCAGGCGTGCAACCAATGGCCCCTCCGAGTCGTCTCTAGGGGGAGAGCAGTCAGTCATGCCGCTGCTCAGCGGCTGTGGCGAACGGTGCCGAAGACGGTGGACGGCTCGCCGTGCGGAGTCCGCGAGGACCGCGCGGGCCTTCGGAACTTCCCCCCGGCACCCGCTCCGGCCAGGCCTCCAGCGCCGTATCCGCTGTCCCTCCCCGGGGCGGCCGGACAGGGTACTGCATGATCAGGAAAATGACGCGGCGGTTGGGAATTAAGTCCGGTTTCCGCTCGTTGATTCCTACGGATGGGGGCACCCGATGAGTGCCCGGCAAGCCACCGACCAGTTTGATTGAGTCCACTCGCAAGGGAGCACGCATGGCAACCCGTGCCGTCGCCCGTCGTCAGGCCACCACGACCGGTGCCACTGACACGGCAAGCAGTGTTCGCGCCGCTGGCAGCGAAGTCGCGGACCGCGACCTGGTCGGCATGTATCTCGACGAGATCGCGCGCACACCGCTGCTCGACGCGGCCAAGGAGGTCGAGCTGTCGCTCGCCATCGAGGCGGGGGTCTACGCCCGGCGAATACTGGACAAGGCGGAGGAGCCGCTGAGCGACGACTCGGCGAGCGCGACCGCGACCCGCGAGGAGCTGGAAGCGATCGTCGCCGAGGGCGAGCGCGCCAAGGACGTCTTCATCCGCTCCAACCTGCGCCTCGTCGTCGCCGTCGCCAGGCGCTATCCGCGCAGCGGGCTGCCCCTGCTGGACCTGATCCAGGAGGGCAATGCCGGCCTGGTCCGCGCGGTCGAGAAGTTCGACTACCGCAAGGGCTTCAAGTTCTCCACGTACGCGACGTGGTGGATCCGTCAGGCCATCACGCGTTCCATCGCCGACCAGTCCCGGACCATCCGGCTTCCCGTGCACCTCGTGGAGGAGCTGGGCCGCATCCGTCGCGTCCAGCGCGAGTTCAACAGGGAGCACGGGCGTGAGCCGGAGCCCGAGGAGGTCGCGGCAGAGCTGAGCTCCACGCCCGAGCGCATCGTCGACGTCCTGGACTGGGCACGCGACCCGGTCAGCCTGAACATGTCGGTCGACGACGAGGGCGAGACGCAGTTCGGCGACCTGCTGGAGGACACCTCCGCCGATTCGCCCGAGCAGTCGGTGCTGACGCTGCTGCGCCGTGAGGAGCTGGACGGGCTCATCGGCCGCCTCGACTCCCGTACCGCCTCGATCATCAAGGCGCGCTACGGCATGGTCGACGGGCGTGAGCGCACGCTGACCGAGGTCGGCAAGCAGCACGGTCTGACGCGTGAGCGCATCCGGCAGATCGAGAAGCACGCGCTGCTGGAGCTGAAGAAGCTCGCCACGGACACCGGCTTCGACGCGGCGGCCTGACGCGGCGGTCTGACGCGGCGGTCTGACCGGCGCGGAGGCCTGTGCGTGGCGAAGTGCACAGTGAGGTGCGCGGTGAGGTGCGCGGTGTACGGACGGCTGAGCGCGCGGTGAGCAGCGGCCGCCGAGCCGCTTCAGATACGGGTCCCGGTGCCTTCCCCCGAGCGCCGGGACTCTTCTCTGCCCGGATCTTCGCCTCCCTCCGGTGTCCGTGTGTGTCCGTTCTCGCGCCCAGGTGTGCCCGGATGTGTTTACTTTCCGCTTCGGCGGCCGTAACGTGCCCGCGAAGTGACACGTCCGGGCATGGAACGGAACCGAAGCCACATGTACGCACCGGAGCGCCAGCAGGAGATCCTCCGGCTCGCACAGCAGCGAGGCCGAGTCGAAGTGCTCGCGCTCGCGCAGGAGTTCCAGGTCACGGCCGAGACCGTACGGCGTGATCTGAAGGCCCTCGACCGGGCCGGCGTGATCCGGCGTGTGCACGGCGGCGCCATACCCGCAGGCCGCCTCGACTTCGAACCCGACCTCAACGAACGCGAAACCGCCGCCCCCGACGAAAAGGACCGCATCGCGCGGGCCGCCCTCGGTGAACTGCCGTCCGAGGGCAGCGTCCTCCTCGACGCCGGGTCGACGACCGGACGCCTCGCCGCGTCGGTCCCCGTCGACGCCGCGCTCACGGTCGTCACCCACGCCCTCCCGCTGGCCGCCAGGCTGGCCGACCATCCGGGGATCGACCTGCACATCGTGGGCGGCCGCGTACGTCACCGCACCCGCGCCGCCGTCGACGCGTGGGCCCTGCGCACCTACGGCGAGATCAACGCCGACCTCCTCTTCCTCGCCACCAACGGCTTCTCCCTGGAAGGCGGCCTCACCACCCCCGATCTGGCCGAGGCCGCCGTCAAACGCGCGGTGAGGGCGGCAGCGCGCAGGGTCGTGCTGCTCGCCGATTCCAGCAAGTACGGGCGTGAGCACTTCGCCCGCTTTGGCGGCCTCGACGACGTCGACCTGCTCATCACCGACACCGGCCTCGCCGCGGAGGACGCCCGCGCGATCGAGAGCAAGGGGACGGAGGTGAGGCGGGTATGAGCGGCGACCAGGCAGAGCACGGCCCGGGGCCCGCGGCCTCCCGCGCCTCCGGCGAGGAGGACGCTGCGGAGACCGGCGGTCCGGCCGGTACTGCCGGTCCTGCCGGTGCCGTCGTCACCGTCACCCCCAACCCCAGCCTGGACCGTACGTACGAGATCGCCGGGCTGGCCCGCGGAGCCGTGCTGCGTGCCGAAGCGGACCGTGTCGACCCCGGCGGCAAGGGCGTCAACGTCTCTCGTGCCCTGGCCGCCGCGGGAAGCAGCACGGTCGCCGTGCTGCCGCTCGGCGGGCCCGAAGGCGCCCTGCTCGCCCAGCTGTTGGGGCGCAGGGGCATCGAGGTGGCCGGTGTGCCCGTACGCGAGTCGACCCGTGTCAACATCTCGCTGGCCGAACCCGACGGCAGCCTCACCAAGATCAACGCGCCCGGTCCGCAGCTCAGCGCCGATGAGGCCGAGGCGCTGCTGGAGGCGGCGGGAGAACGCGCCACAGGTGCGGGGGCCTCCTGGATCGTGTGCAGCGGCAGCCTTCCCCGCGGGCTGCCTCCCGGCTGGTACGCGGGGCTCGTCGCGCGCGTGCACGAGCACGGCGTACGCATCGCCCTGGACACGTCCGGGCCCGCCCTACGCGCCGCCCTGCGGGAGCGGCCGGACGTGATCAAACCCAACGCCGGCGAACTCGCCGAGGCCGTCGGCCGTCCCCTGGCCACCGTGGGCGACGCGGTGAAGGCCGCGGAGGAACTGCGCGGCGCCGGTGCCGGAGCTGTACTCGCCAGCCTCGGAGCCACCGGGCAACTGCTGGTCGACGCGAGCGGAACGTACTTCGGCAGCGCACCGTCCGTCCCCGTACGCAGCGATGTGGGCGCCGGTGACGCTTCGCTCGCCGGATTCCTCGGCGCCGGCGGCGCCGGGCCGCGGGCCCTGGCCCCCGCGGTGGCACACGGTCTGGCGGCGGTGCAACTGCCGGGCAGCGAGATGCCACGTCCCGCCGATCTCCGTCCCGGCCAGGTGACAGTGACGGCAGAACCACCCCTCGACCATCCCCTCGGCCGGCCGCTGGACCACCCCGTGGACCACCGCGGCCGGAACGAGGACCACAACCAGGACCAGGGCCCGGGCCGGGGCCCGGGCCGGGGCCCGGACCACGACGTGCACCACCCCTTGAGCCGTCCCCTGCCCGACAGCGCCGATGGAGCCGTGTGATGAGCCAGTTGATCAAAGCGGAGCTGGTCGACCTCGACCTGACCGCCGACACCAAGGACGAAGCCGCACGTTCGCTCGCGGAGCGGATGCTCGCCGAGGGGCGGATCACCGACCTCGACGGATTCCTGGAGGACGTGGCCGCCAGGGAGGCCCAGATGCCCACGGGACTCGAAGGTGGGATCGGGATACCCCACTGCCGCAGCGCACACGTGACCCAACCCACGCTGGCCTTCGGCCGCGCGGCGGCACCCGTCGACTTCGGGGCCGAGGACGGGCCGGCCGACCTGATCTTCCTGATCGCCGCACCCGACGGGGCCGACAGCGACCACCTCGGCATACTCTCCCGGCTCGCCAGGCACCTCGCCGACGAGGACTTCGCCCGGGTCCTGCGCTCCGTCGCCGACCCCGAACGGGCCGCGGCCCTCATACGCGGCGACGCGACGGCGGACGACGCCGGAAGCCCGGAAGCCGGATCGCCGGGGGACGAGACCCCAGAAGAGACCCCACCCGAGCCGACGCCGGAGCCGAAGCCGGCCTCGGAGCGGGAAGCGGAGCCCGGGACGGCACCGGAGCCGGTCCCGGAACCGGCGGGCACCGGGGGCGGGCCGGAGAGCGAAGGCGGCGCCTCGGGCCGCCCCTTCCGCATCGTCGCCGTGACCTCCTGCCCCACCGGGATCGCCCACACGTACATGGCCGCCGAGTCCCTGGAGCGCGCCGGGCGCGAAGCCGGTGCCGAAGTCACCGTCGAGACACAGGGATCCGCGGGATTCGAGCGCCTGGACCCGGCCGTCATCGCCGCCGCGGACGGCGTGATCTTCGCGCACGACGTGGAGGTCCGCGAACGGGAACGCTTCGGGGGCAAGCCCACTGTCGACGCGGGCGTCAAGTCCGCGATCAACCGTCCCGCCGAACTCGTCGCCGAGGTACGGGCCAAGGCCGAACGCGGAGAGGTCTCCGGGACCGCCACCCGCACGGGGGGCGGCGCTGACGCACCCGTGGACCGCGCGGGAGAACCGGGTGACGGTTACGGCACCCGCCTTCGCAAGTGGCTGATGACGGGCGTGAGTTACATGGTCCCGTTCGTCGCCGCAGGGGGTCTGCTCATCGCCATCTCCTTCGCGGTCGGCGGCTACCACATCACCGACGCCAAGTCCGTCGCCGACCACTTCGCATGGGCCGAACTCCACAGCTGGGCGGCCCTGTTCAACCAGGTCGGGCAGCTCGCCTTCAGCTTCCTCGTGCCGGTGCTCGCCGGATACATCGCCTACGGCATGGCCGACCGGCCGGGACTGGTGCCGGGCTTCGTCGGCGGCGCCGTGGCCGTCCAGATCGAAGCCGGCTTCCTCGGCGGACTGGTCGCCGGTCTCCTGGCGGGCGCACTCGTGAGGAGCATCCAACGCATCGACGTACCACGCGTGTTGCGGGGCATCATGCCCGTGGTGGTGATCCCGCTGCTGTCCTCGGCCGTCGTCGGCACGCTCATGTTCGTGGTCATCGGCAAGCCGGTGGCCACCGCGCAGAAGGCCATGACCGACTGGCTCGGCTCCCTCACCGGCGCCAACGCCGTACTGCTCGGGCTCCTCATCGGGCTGATGATGTGCTTCGACCTGGGCGGCCCGGTCAACAAGGTCGCCTACACCTTCGCCACCGGAGGCATCGCCACCTCCGACCCGGGCAACGGCAGCCTGACCGTGATGGCTGCCGCCATGGCCGCCGGAATGGTGCCGCCGCTCGGCATGGCTCTCGCGACCGTCGTACGCGGCAGGCTCTTCACCACCGCTGAGCGCGAGAACGGCAAGGCCGCCTGGGTGCTCGGGGCCTCCTTCATCACGGAGGGCGCCATCCCCTTCGCCGCCGCCGACCCGCTGCGAGTGATCCCCTCGTCCATGGCGGGCGGTGCCGTGACGGGCGCACTGACGATGGCCTTCGGCAGCACGCTGCGGGCACCTCACGGCGGTGTGTTCGTCGTGCCGCTCATCGGCTCCCCGTTGCAGTACCTCCTGGCGATCGCCGTCGGTACGGCCGTCACCACCGGTCTCGTCGTACTCCTCAAGGGAGCCCGGGAGCGCAGGAGTTCCGGCGCCGGGACCCCTGCCGCACGGAGCGGCGGGTCGCAGGACGAGCAGCGCGAGGAGACCGCCGGCACGGCCGTGCCCGCCTGACCGGCGCCTGCTCGGACGTGGCCCGCCGGGCTCCGGCCCCGGCGGGCGCCGCCCGTACGGCACCTGCCGCCCGTACGGCACCCGTTTCCGTCCGTACGCCATGAGCCGCACGAACGCGGACGGCGGTCGGGCGACTAGGGCCGCCCGTACAGGTCCCGGTAGGACGGGAAGACGCCGCCCGGACCGTCCACTCCCTCGGCGGCGAGCACGGCCTTGACCATCGCCCTGGTCAGCGCGTCCGCCGCCGCGGCCAGCAGATCGTTGAACTCCCCGTCGGCCAGGGCGCGTTCGCCCGTGGCCAGGCTGAAGACCGTGTCGCCGTCGTGCATGAGGTGGACCGGCCGAACCGCGCGGGCCAGCCCGTCGTGGGCCGTCCCCGCAGCCTTCCGCGCCTGGGCACGCGTCAGCACCGCGTCCGTCGCGATCACCGCCAGCGTCGTGTTGAGCGGCGGACGCAGCACACCCGCGGACCGCTGTCGCGTCTCCTCCCGCGCCTGTGCCAGCCGGCGCTGCGCCTCCGTGTGCGTACTCTCCCCGGGCACCGGGGGAGGCCGGTCGTCCCACAACTCCCCGTAGAGGACGCCCGTGCCCGGATGTACGGCCATGCCCGCCGCGTTCACAGCCGTGACCGCGCCGACGGTGACTCCCGAGGCCAGCACGGTGCTCGCCGTGCCCGTCCCGCCCTTCATGCCGCCCACCACGGCACCCGTGCCCGCGCCGACATTGCCCTGCCGCACGGGCGCTCCCGGCTCCGCGGACGCCGCGTCCTCCACCGCTTCCCGCCCCAGAGCCGCGTCCGGCCGGGCCCGCCAGTCGCCGCCACGGCCGAGGTCGAAGAGGACGGCCGCCGGAACCACGGGAACCACCTGCGACGGATCCGGCCCCACCGGTACGCCGCGCCCCTGCTCCTCCAGCCAACTCACCACGCCCGAGGCCGAGTCGAGCCCGAAGGCGCTGCCACCGGTGAGCACCACCGCGTGGATGCGCTCCACGACGTTCCGCGGATCCAGGGCGTCGGTCTCCCGGGTGCCGGGGGCGCCGCCACGGGAGTCGACACCGGCGACGGCGCCGCCCTCCGGAGCCAGCACCACCGTCGTGCCGGTCAGCCATCCCGGACGGTCGTCCGCCGCCCGCTGCGCATGGCCGATCCGCATGCCCGGCACATCCGTCAGAGCGTCCTGAGGAGCAGTCATACGGCATGGATACCAGGTGCTCAGGGACGCCGTACCCTTCTTGCATGACCACCGGTCCGCAGCATCCCGACGACCCCGCCGCACGGCTCCAGTTCGACGATCCGCTCAGCATGCGCTCGGCGGACGACACCGACAGCGGCTGGGGCGAGGCCCGGTCCGGCGACGGCGGTACGGCCACGGGCAGCGGGCCCCGCGGCTCGCGGCAGGGGGAGGCCGACGCGGACCTGGCTCGCTTCCTTGAGGAGAAGCCGCCGCACCACCTCTGAGCCCGGCCCTCGGCCGCACTGCCAACGGCCGTACCGCCGTCAGTCGCCCGGCCGTCCGCCGCGCCGCTGTCGGCCGCATCGCTGTCGGCCGCATCGCTGTCGGCCGCACCGCCAAGAGCCGTATCGCAGCCGGCAGAGCGACGGTCCGCCGGCTCGGCTACCGCTTCTCCGTGCTCACCCCTTGCCGCCCGTCGTCCCCGCCGCGCTGCTGCCCGAGCGAGCCTGCCGCGGTCCCGGAGCCGTCGCGCCGGTCGGCCAGCAGATCGCGGATCTCCGTCAGCAGATCGACCTCGCTCACCTCGGGCGGCGCCTCCGGCGTGGCCTTCCGCGCGGCCAGCCGCTCCTTGTACCTGGTCATCGGAAGGATCATGAGGAAGTAGACGACCGCGGCCGTGATCAGGAACGTCAGCGAAGCACTCAGCACGGGGCCCCAGTTGATCGGGACGCCGCTCGTCACCTCGCCCGTCGTCGGGTTGGTCTGGCAGGGCTCCTTCAGGCAGGAGCTGTACTTCTCCAGGTCCTTCGTGCCTATCGCACCGACAAGAGGGTTGATCAGGCCTTTGACGACGGAGTCGACGATCTTGCTGAAGGCCGTGCCGACGACGACCGCGACCGCCAGCTCGACCACGTTGCCCCGCATCAGGAATTCCTTGAATCCCGTCAGCAGGCCCTTCTTCTCGCTTTCCACAGCTGACACGCTCTACGACCTGTCTCTCGTCGTCCGGAGTTGTGAGGCACGCACCGCGGCACGCGGGGCGGCCGGAGCGGGGGATCAGCACAGCGTCACCGCCAGCCTGCCCGCGGCCCCCGCGCCCGCGAGCGCGGTCGCCGTCCTGCGGGGCACCCTGAGCACGACGAGCGCGCCGTTGTCCTCTGCACCGACCGGCCCAGTCTCCACGGACCCGGGCAATCGATCCACCCGCGCGCCCCTGGCCACGACCCTGGCGGGCTCGGTGCCGTCCGCGCCGGCGATCACGTCGACCCGGTCTCCCGGGCGCAGCAGCCGTACCGTCGCGGCGTCGGCGATCCGCACCGGTGCCGAGACCCCGGCCGAGGCCGTGGCCGAATGCTCCCGCGCGCTCGGCGGGCGTCCAACGCCCCGGGACGTGGCGGCAGTCGGAACCCGGGCGGAGGCCCGTCCGGCCTCGGTGTGAGCAGGCCCGGAACGGTCGCCGCGGGCGATCTGAGCCGACAGGGCCGCCGCGGCGACGGCGAGCCCCGCGGCCGTGACGCGTCGCTTTCCGTGCGTGAGCCGCCGCAGACGGTGTCCTCCGCGTGACCCGGGACGCACCGGTGTGAAATCCGCCACCGCATGCGGGCCGGGGACGGATCCGGAGCGATGGCGGAAGCCCTGGTACCGCGGATCGCGCGCCTCGCTGCCGCCACCGCCGCCGACGTCACCGCCACCGTCACCGTCACCGTCACCGCCCCAGCGTCCGCCCGCGCCGTGCACGCCGTCGCCGTTGCGGCTGTTGCCGCCCTTGCCGTCGTTGTCGCCGTGCGAGCCGAAGTGCCGGGCCATCACGATCACCGCCTGCCGTCAGAGCCCCGGAGATTCCGTCCGATCTTCCGGAGCCAGACTGCACGCATCGTGAAGTCGCCGCAGAAATCAGCCCAGTTCTGTGGAAAACCAGGCAGTTGTGGATGAAGCCGTCACCCGAAGGCGGCGCGGCTGCCGACCGGCTAGTCCAGCAGGCCCGGGAGTTCGATGCCGGGGTCCATGCCGCCTAGCGCCTGCGCGCATCCGCAGTCACGCTTCTCGGGGAGCTTCGCCACCGCGTCGAAGAGCACGTTCCGCAGGCGTCCGACGTTCTTCCCGAACACGCGCAGCACCTCTTCGTGCGAGACCCCCTCGCCGCTCTCCGCCCCGGCGTCAAGGTCCGTTACGAGCGTCAACGACGAGTAGCAGAGCCCGAGTTCGCGGGCGAGCACGGCCTCCGGGTGGCCCGTCATGCCCACCACGGACCAGCCCTGCGCGGCGTGCCACAGCGACTCCGCCCGCGTGGAGAAGCGCGGGCCCTCGACCACGCACAGCGTCCCGCCGTCCACCGCTTCCCAGTCGTGCTCGCGCGCGGCGGCCAGCGAAGCCTGCCGCCCGCTCTCGCAGTACGGATCGGCGAAGGTCACGTGCACGACGTGCGGCGTCGTGCCGTCGGGCAGCGGCTCGCCGTCGAAGTACGTCTGCGCCCGCGACTTGGTGCGGTCCACCAGCTGGTCCGGCACGAGCAGCGTGCCCGGCCCGTACTCCGGGCGAAGGCCCCCGACCGCGCACGGGCCCAGCACCTGCCGGGCCCCCACGGAGCTCAACGCCCACATGTTCGCGCGGTAGTTGATGCGGTGCGGCGGCAGATGGTGCTTGCGGCCGTGCCGCGGCAGGAAGGCGACGCGGCGTCCGGCCAGCTCGCCGATGAAGAGCGAGTCGCTAGGTTCGCCGTATGGGGTGTCGACCGTGACCTCGGTCACGTCGTCGAGGAAGGAGTAGAAGCCGGAACCCCCGACGACGCCGATCTCTGCCTGTTCACTCATGCCGGTCACCCTACGGGGCGCCGGTCTGCGTGCGCTGCCGGAACGTGAGGCCGGCAGAGACCGGAATCCGGGGGCGGTCGAGACCGGCCACCAGGGCACGCGAAGAGCCGTCTCAGGCCGCCCGGACCGGGCCCTCGCGGGGCCGCGGCATCTCGGATCAGCAGGGTTCCAGCAGGGCTCTCCCGGGGCTCAAGCCGCCGAAGTGCCCGCCTTGGTCGTGCTCTTGGAGCCGCCGGACGAACCCGAACCCGACGACGAGCCGGACTTCGACGAGTCCGAGGAGCCCGATCCGGACTTGGAGTCCGAGGACGAGGAGGAAGACGAATCGGAGGACGACGAGGACGACGAGCCGGAACCCGACGACGAGTCGCCGCTGCCGCCGGACGAGGAGTCCGAGGAGCCGGCGGAGGACTTGCTGCCGCCCGAGGAGGAGTTGCGGCTGTCGTTCCGGTAGAAGCCGGAGCCCTTGAAGACGATGCCGACCGCCGAGAACACCTTCTTCAGGCGGCCCTCACAGCTGGGGCACTCGGTCAGCGAATCGTCGGTGAACTTCTGCACCACCTCGAGGCCCTCGCCGCACTCGGTGCACTGGTACTGGTACGTCGGCACGTTCTCCTCCTGGCACTCTTACTCGGTGAGTGCTAACGACGCTCCATAGTGCAGCATTCCCGCGCCTCAGTCCACTGGGACCGCTGGACGGTGATCCACCCCACCCGCGTGGGACCGTTCGTCCGCGCCGACGGCCAGCCGCCGGCGGAAGAGGACGAGAGCGGTAAGCGCGAGCCCCGTACCGGCGAGCGGCACGAAGAAGCCCGCGCCGGCGCCCGCGGCGTCCGTCAGCTGGCCCGCCGCCATCGACCCCGAGGCCTGCCCGAGCGCCACCGCCCCGGTCAGCCAGGTGAACGCCTCCGTACGGAAGGCCGCCGGCACCAGCAGCTCGACCAGCGTGAAGCCCGTGATCATGGAGGGGGCGACCCACAGCCCCAGCCACAGCCCCAGGCCGCCCAACAGGGACAGCCACGGGGCGAGTTGGGCCGTCACCGCCAGCGTGAGCGCGGCGAGGACGAGCAACGGGTAGGCGATCAGCAGCCGGACGTCGGCGCTGCGCCGCCAGCGCACCGTCCCCACGGCGAGTGCGGCCGACATGTTGCCCGCCGCGAAGACGCCGTACAGCACGCCGTTGAGCTCCGGGGCGCCCGCGGCCTCCGTGAACGCCGCGACCGACACCTGCATGCCGCCGAACACCGTGCCGATGCCGAGCAGTACGGCGATGAGGACGCGGACGCCGCGGACGCCGAGTGCTGACCGGACACCGGGCGACGACTGGACGCCGGGCGCCGACCGGGCACCGGGCGTCGACCGGGCGCCGTCGCCGTCGCGCTCTACGCTCCCGCGTTCACCGGCCGCACGCTCCTCGCTCCCGCGTTCCTCGCTCCCGCGTTCATCGAGCCCACGGCCACCGTCTTCGCGGCTGCCGCTTCCCCCGTGCACGCGCCGCGCGGAGCCGCGCACCTCGGGCTGGGTGCTCCGCTGGGCCGCGAAGAGCAGCCCGCTGCCCAGCATCAGCGCGACCTCCGCAACCAGTCCGGCCGCCGGGTGCACCGCAGTGCACAGGGCCGTCGTCAGTACGGGCCCGACGACGAAGCTGAACTCGTCCGTCACCGACTCGAAGGCCGCCGCCGTCGTCATCAGCGAGGAGCCTCGCGAACCCTCCGCCCGGCCCTTCGCGCGTACGCCGCCCCCGGCCTGGCCTGCCCCGACCCCGACCCCGTCCCGGTCCCGGTCCGTCCCGTCCCCCGCGCCCGTCTCTCCGCCGTCCCCGCCGTCCCCGTCGTCCCTGTCGTCTCCGCCGTCCCCGTCGTCCCCTGCCCCGCCCGTGCCGCGCAGGGATGCCGACCAGCGGGCCCGCACCATCGGGCTGATCTGCGGAATGCTCGCCCCGGCGGGCACCGCGGCGGCGAAGAGCGTCCACAGCGGCGCCCCGCCCAGCGCCAGCGCGATCAGCGCCGAGACCGACAGCGCGTGCAGCAGTACGTAGGGGACCAGCACCACCCCCTGCCCGAACCGGTCGGCGAGCTTGCCGCCCTGCGGAGCGAGCAGCGCCATGGAGACCCCGGACAGGGCGATGACGATGCCCGCAGCCCCGTACGAGCCGGTGGTGTGCTCGACCAGAAGCACCGTGCCGACGCCGAGCATCGCGATCGGCTGGCGGGCCAGGAAGCCCGGTATCAGGAAGCGCCATGCGCCGGGCGTGCGCAGCAGGGCGCCGTATCCGTGGCCGGAGCCCGTACGGCGGTCTCCCGTCTCTGTGGCCGGGGTTGCCACGGCCGAGCCTCTCTGCCGCCTGGTAGCGCACGCCGACCGCGCCGAAGGCTGTCCTCTCGCGCGGCACCTGCGGGCGCGCCAGCCCTGCGTCAGGCGGGAACGGTGAATTCCCTTACGGGCAGGAGGATAACGGCCGTATCCGCACCCCGGGCCCCCGTTGCCGACCCGGCTACTTCCTGCGCGGGGTGTCCCGCAGCCATCCCGCGAGCTTGCCGCCCCGTCCCACGTCCAGCAGCCGCTGCTCGGTCTGGTCGCGCACCGCGTCCGTGGCAACGACCAGCAGTTCGTCGCCGTGCCGCAGCATCGTCGTCGGCAGCGGTACGAAGCTGCTGCCGTTCCGCACGACCAGCGTGACGGCGGCGCCCGGCGGCAGCCGCAGCTCCGTGACCTCGACGCCGTGCATCTTGGAGTGCTTCGGGATCGCCACGGACAGCAGATGGCCCCGCAGCCTCTCCAGCGGCGCGGACTCGATGTCCACGTCCAGTGGTTCCTCGCTGTCGCTGAGGTTCAGCTTGCGCGCGACCCAGGGCAGGGTCGGTCCCTGTACCGCGGTGAAGATGATCACGAGCATGAAGACGATGTTGAAGATGCGTTCGCTGTCGTGGACTTCGGCGACCCGCGGAATCGTCGCCAGCACGATGGGGACCGCACCGCGCAGCCCCGCCCAGGAGATCAGCGCCTGGTCCCGCAGTCGCCGCCCGAAGGGGAGCAGGCTGACCACCACCGACAGCGGGCGGGCCACGAGGGTCAGCGCGAGCCCGACGCCGATCGCCGGCCAGAAGTCGTCGAGAAGGTCGTGCGGCGTGGCCAGCAGGCCCAGCAGCACGAAGAGCCCGATCTGCGCGATCCACGCCAGCCCGTCGGCGAAGCCCCGTACGGCAGGGCGGTGCGGGAGTCTCGCGTTGCCCAGGATCAGCGCCGTGACGTAGACCGCGAGGAAACCGGAGCCGTGCAGTATCGCGCCGCCCGCGTACGACAGCACGCACAGCGCCATCACGGCGATCGGATAGAGACCGGAGGCGGGCAGTGCCACCCTGCCCAGGCCCAGTTCGCCGAGCCTGCCGATCACCAGCCCCACGACCAGCCCGATGGCCAGCTCCAGCAGGATCTCGCCGACGAGCAGATACCGGTTCTCCGGCGCGAACGGGACCCGGGAGAAGGCGACGACGAGGATTACCACCGGTGCGTCGTTGAACCCCGACTCGGCCTCCAGCACGCCCGCCAGCCGCTTCGGCAGCGGCACCTTGCGCAGCACGGAGAAGACGGCGGCGGCGTCGGTGGAGGAGACGACGGCGCCCATCAGCAGCGCCGCCTGCCAGTCGAGACCGATGAGGAAGTGCGCGGCGGAGGCGGTGACCAGCACGCTGACCCCGACGCCGACGGTGGA
This sequence comes from Streptomyces sp. HNM0575, assembly GCF_012726265.1. Classification (GTDB taxonomy): domain Bacteria; phylum Actinomycetota; class Actinomycetes; order Streptomycetales; family Streptomycetaceae; genus Streptomyces. Next base: position 71,841 of record NZ_JAASAG010000011.1, read on the forward strand.
GAGCACGGCGGCGGACGGCACGGCCGGGCGGATCTCACGCCACTTGGTGCTCAGCCCGCCCTCGGTGAGGATCACGACCAGCGCCGCGTAGCCGAGGGTGCGGGTCAGCTCGGCGTTGTCGAACTCCACGCCCAGACCGTCCTGTCCGAGCGCGATGCCGATGCCGAGATAGACGAGCAGACTCGGCAGCCCGCTGCGGGAGGAGAGTCTTACCGCCGCGACCGCGAACAGCAGGACCAGGGTGCTGAGTAGGAGCAGGTGGTTGAGGCGGTCGACACTCAGGGGCAGATCCTCTCTCTAGGTCGAAGCGCGAAGTCCGTTCCAGATCCGCCAGTTCGTTCGTGTGGCTAACAATTTACCATTGCTTGAATGTCGCGGACGGATCGGCGATGACTCCCTGTGTAGTGCCGCTCCGGCTCCGCCTATGGTTGGTCCGGCGTGGCTCCGTCAGCTCAGTCACCGGTTCCGCACGCCCAAGGTCCACCCTGCCCTCGAAGGACAGCGATGCCCGCCAAGAAGACCTCACGACGCGCCCGTCTGATCGTCATCGCAGTCGTGCTGCTGCTCGTGGCCGGTATCGGCGGCGGCACCTTCTGGACGATCAGCACCGTCCGCGACTCCTTCCCGCAGACCACCGGTTCGCTGAAGCTGAAGGGCCTGGAGGACCCGGTGACCGTGCAGCGGGACCGAGAGGGCATCCCGCAGGTGTACGCCGACAGTTCGAGCGACCTGTTCACCGCGCAGGGATACGTGCAGGCACAGGACCGCTTCTGGGAGATGGACGTACGCCGGCACATGACGTCCGGGCGGCTGTCGGAGATGTTCGGCGCGGGCCAGGTGAAGACCGACGCCTTCCTGCGCACCCTCGGCTGGCGCCGGGTCGCCGAACGCGAATACGCGGGGCTGTCCAAGGAGAGCAAGGACAACCTCAAGGCGTACACGGCGGGCGTCAACGCCTACCTCAAGGACCACTCGGGCTCGGCGGCGTCCCTCGAATTCGCCGCGCTCGACATCTCCGGCGACTACAAGCCGGAGAAGTGGGACCCGGTCGACTCCGTGGCCTGGCTCAAGGCGATGGCGTGGGACCTGCGCGCCAACATGTCGTCGGAGATCGACCGCGCGCTGATGGCCGGCCGTCTCACCAGCGACCAGATCGCCCAGCTGTATCCGGACTACCCGGCCGGGCGGAACAAGCCCGTCACCGAGGGCGCGGTGGATCCGAAGAGCAAGAAGTTCGATCCGGAGGGCAGTTCGGCCTCCTCGCCGGGCGGCACGGCCGCGCAGCAGGCCGTGCGGAAGGCGGGCTCGCAGCTCAGTTCCCTCGCCACGCGACTGGACAAGATCCCCTCGCTGCTCGGCCCGAGCAACAGCGGCATCGGCTCCAACTCCTGGGTGGTCTCCGGGAAGTACACGACCACCGGCAAGCCGCTGCTGGCCAACGACCCGCATCTCGCGCCCCAGTTGCCGTCCATCTGGTACCAGATGGGCCTGCACTGCCGCACGGTCACCAAGTCCTGCCCGTACGACGTCTCCGGCTTCACCTTCGCGGGGCTGCCCGGCGTCGTCATCGGCCACAACCAGGACATCTCCTGGGGCATGACGAACCTCGGCGCGGACGTCACCGACCTGTATCTGGAGAAGTTCAAGGACGGCGGCTACCTGTACGACGGCAGGCGCCGTTCGTACAAGACCCGCCAGGAGACCATCAAGGTCGCGGGCGGCGAGAACCGCCGGATAACGGTGCGCGAGACCGGCAACGGCCCCGTCATCTCCGACCGCGACTCGGAACTGCGCAAGGTCGGCGAGGAGTCCCCCGTGGACAACGCCGCCCCCGACCGCGGCGACGGCTACGGCGTCTCGCTGCGCTGGACCGCGCTGAAGCCCAGCAAGACCATGGACTCCGTCTTCGAGCTGGACCGTGCGTCCGACTTCGGCGAATTCCGCGCCGCCGCCCGCGACTTCGCGGTCCCCTCGCAGAACCTGATCTACGCCGACACCAAGGGCAACATCGGCTACCAGGCGCCCGGACGCATCCCCGTGCGAGGCGAGGGCGACGGACGCTACCCGGCGCCCGGCTGGGACCCGCGCTACCGCTGGAAGGGATACGTGCCGCAGAAGGCGCTGCCCTGGGAGTACAACCCCGACCGCGGATACATAGTCACCGCCAACCAGGCCGTCGTGGACGAGAAGAAGTACCCCTACATGCTGACCAAGGACTGGGGTTACGGCACCCGCAGCCAGCGCATCAACGACCTGATCAGCTCGAAGATCGCGGACGGCGGCAAGATCTCCATGGGCGACATGCAGACCATGCAGATGGACAACAGCAGCGAGATCGCCAAGCTGCTCGTGCCGTACCTGCTGAAGATCAACATAGACGACGGGTACGTGCGCGAGGCCCAGCAACTCCTCGAAGGCTGGGACTACACGCAGGAGCGCGACTCCGCGCCCGCCGCGTACTTCAACGCCGTCTGGCGCAACATGCTGCTGCTGGCCTTCGGCAACAAGCTCCCCAAGGAGCTGCGGGTCAAGGGCGACTGCCTCAACGTGCGGCCCTCCGACGAGTCCGGGCCCGTGGACGACCTCGACGGCAACACCCGCCTGGTGCGCGAGTGCGGCATGCGGGACGCGGCCTCGGCGCAGCCCGACGGCGGCGACCGCTGGTACGAGGTCGTACGCAACCTCATCAAGGACGAGCACAGCGACTGGTGGAAGACGCCGGGCAACAACGGCCGCGCCGGCGACCGCAACCGCGACGAACTCCTCGCGCACGCCATGAAGAACGCACGCTGGGAGCTGACGTCCAAGCTCGGCAAGGACATCGACTCCTGGAGCTGGGGACGACTGCACCATCTGATGCTGAAGAACCAGACCATCGGCACCGACGGTCCGGGCTTCATGCAGTTCCTGCTCAACCGCGGGCCCTGGGACCTCGGCGGCGGCAAGGACGCCGTCGACGCCACCGGCTGGAACGCCGCGGGCGGTTACGACGTGATCTGGGCGCCGTCGATGCGGATGGTCGTCAACCTCGACGACTTCGACAAGTCCCGCTGGATAAACCTCACGGGCGCCTCGGGGCACGCGTACAACCCGCACTACGTGGACCAGATGGACAAGTGGTCCGAAGGCGCGCTGCTGCCATGGGCGTTCAGCCAGCGGGCGGTGGAGAAGGGCACGGAGGAGAAGATGGCCCTCACGCCGTAGGGCCCTTCGGGCCCGGAGGCGCGGCGAAGCCCGCGCCCGCCAAGCAACGGTGCGCCACGCTGCGCGGGCGCTCGATGCGGATTCGCCTGTGGGGGCGGGGAGTTCGGGTCTGCGGAAGGTGCCCGGGCGTCGCCGGGGCACGGCGTCTGCGGCGAGGGCGCCGCACGTCGTACTCGCGGTCGGTTGCGGCCGGTTGCGGTCAGGGCTGTGGCCGGTCGCGCCGCCACCCGCCGCCGTGTGGCGGGGATTTGGGGCGGTGTCCCTGTCTCTGTCCCGTGGATGTGTACGCGCCACCGCTCGCCGCTGGACGGCGGTGCGCCGCCGCGAGGCGCCGGGCGGGTGGCCCTCAACTCTCCTTCGGTACGCGGCGGGTGGGAAGGCAGGCGGGCGCGTGGCCCGGCGCGTCAGCCGTGGTGCGGCGGCGGCGCCGAGAAGCGGTGGATCGCCGACGGCGTCACCGCCACGGCCACCGGCAGGTCGTGCGGCTCCGCAGGCACCGTGCCGACCAGCTCCGCGTCGTACAGCAGGACCGCCAGCGCCGGACGCGCGCCCGCGGCCCCGATCCGTGCCAGCACCCGGTCGTACGAGCCGCCGCCGCGCCCCAGCCTGACGCCCTCCCCGTCCACCGCGAGGCCCGGCAACAGCACCGCGTCCGCCTCCGTCACCGCCTCGGGGCCGAGCCGCGGACCGTCCGGTTCCAGCAGGCCCCTCGTGGCGCGTACGAGGCTGTCCGTGCCCTCGTACACCGCCCAGTCCAGGTCGTTGTCGGGCAGCAGCACCGGCAGCAGCACCCGTACGCCCTGCGCGCGCAGCGCCTCCAGCAGCGGACCCGTGCCCGGCTCGCGTCCCACCGAGACATACGCGGCGACGGTGCGCGCCTCGGCCAGCTCGGGCAGCTCCAGGGCCCGTTCGGCGAGCACGGTCGCCGTCGCCTGTGCGTCGCGCGCCGTCAACCGGGCCCTAACCGCGAGGATGCTCTCCCGCAACGCGTGCTTACTAACGTGGATTTCGCCCACCGCTGCTCCCGACTCCTTCCGTTTCGCGAGCGGTCACCGTGGCCGGCCGCCGTGTCCGTCGCCGGGGCCGCGCGTACCTTCACATATCCGCGCAGACCCTTACCTTCGCCACATAGCCACCGGTTATCGTGCGGGACATGACTACTTCCCGAGCACGGATCACCAAGGCTGTCATTCCGGCAGCAGGGCTGGGCACCCGCTTCCTGCCAGCCACCAAGGCCACGCCGAAGGAGATGCTTCCGGTCGTCGACAAACCGGCGATCCAGTATGTGGTCGAGGAAGCCGTCACGGCCGGGCTTTCCGACGTGCTGATGGTCACGGGCCGCAACAAGCGCCCGCTCGAGGACCACTTCGACCGCAACTACGAGTTGGAGCAGGTGCTCCGGGACAAGGGCGACTCCACCAAGCTCAGCCGGGTCGAGGAGTCCAGCGACCTCGCGACCATGCACTACGTACGCCAGGGCGACCCCCGCGGCCTCGGCCACGCCATCCTGTGCGCGGCGCCGCACGTCGGCGACGAGGCCTTCGTGGTGCTCCTGGGAGACGACCTGATCGACCCCCGCGATCCGCTGCTGACGCACATGATGCGGGTGCGTGAGGAGCACGGCGGCAGCGTCATCGCGCTCATGGAGGTCCCGCCGGAGAACATCCACCTCTACGGGTGCGTGGCCGCGGCGCCCACCGCCGAGACGGACGTGGTGCGGGTCTCCGACCTGGTGGAGAAGCCCCCGGCCGACCAGGCGCCGTCCAATCTCGCGATCATCGGGCGCTATCTGCTCGACCCCGCGGTCTTCGAGGTGCTGCGCAAGACCGAGCCGGGCCGCGGCGGTGAGATCCAGATCACCGACGCCCTTCAGACCCTCGCCGCCGAACCCTCCGTCGGCGGCCCGGTGCACGGCGTCGTCTTCCGCGGCCGGCGCTACGACACCGGTGACCGTGCGGACTACCTGCGCGCCATTGTCAGACTGGCATGCGAACGTGAGGACCTGGGCCCGGAGTTCCGGGACTGGCTGCGCGGCTTCGTCACCGAGGAGATGTGAGGCTTGAGCGAGACCTGGTCGGTCGAGGAGCACCTGGACGACATCCTGGGCGGCATCCGTCCCCTTGAGCCCATCGAGCTCCAACTGCTCGACGCACAGGGGTGCGTGCTCGTCGAGGACGTCGCGGTGCCCACGGCCCTGCCGCCCTTCGACAACAGCTCGATGGACGGATATGCGGTGCGTACGGCCGATGTGGAGGGCTCCTCGGAGGAGTTCCCCGCCGTGCTCGCCGTCATAGGGGACGTCGCGGCGGGCGAGGGCGATCTGCCCGTCGTCGAGCGCGGCCAGGCCGTGCGCATCATGACAGGCGCCGCACTGCCGCCTGGAGCCGAGGCCGTCGTCCCGGTGGAGTGGACGGACGGGGGGCTCGGCGGCGGGCCCGTGGAGACGATGAGCGCCCGCAGCCTCGACCCGAGGGGCGCCGCCGGCGAGGTCCGCGTCCACCGGCCCGTGGAGCCGGGGCGGCATGTGCGGCCGCGCGGCAGCGACGTACGGGCGGGCGAGGTGGTCCTCAGCGCGGGCACGGTCCTCGGCCCGCCGCAGGTGGGTCTGCTCGCGGCGGTCGGCCGCGGCACCGTCAGGGTGCGCCCGCGCCCCCGGGTGGTCGTGGTCTCCACCGGCAGTGAACTCGTGCAGCCCGGCGAGATGTTGGGCTCCGGCCAGATCTACGACTCCAACAGCTTCGTGCTGACCGCGGCGGCCCGCGACGCCGGTGCGATCGCGTACCGCGTGGGCGCCGTCGCCGACGACGCCGACACCCTGCGCGCGACGATCGAGGACCAGCTCATCCGCGCCGACATCGTCGTCACCAGCGGCGGCGTCAGCGTCGGTGCGTACGACGTGGTCAAGGAGGTGCTGTCGCAGATCGACGGCGGCAGCGGCAGCGTGGAGTTCCGGCGGCTGGCGATGCAGCCCGGCAAGCCGCAGGGCTTCGGCCTGATCGGCCCGGACCGCACCCCCGTGCTGGCCCTGCCGGGCAACCCGGTCAGTTCCTACGTCTCGTTCGAGCTCTTCGTGCGTCCCGCGGTGCGCGCCCTGATGGGCCGTGCGTCGGTGCGGCGCGAGACGGCGCGGGCGCGGCTGGAGAGCGACGAGGCGCTGACCTCGCCCGAGGGCAAACGCCAGTTCCTGCGCGGCAGTTACGTACCGCCGGCACCGGGGGAGGCGGCCGGAGTGGTCCGTCCCGTCGGAGGCGCCGGTTCGCACCTCATCGCGGCCCTGGCACAGGCGAACGCCCTGATCGACGTCCCCGAGAAGACCACCCGCGTCACACCCGGCGAGGAAGTGACCGTGGTGCCGCTCGACGACTAGCGCCGCCGTGGCGGAGCCCGGCGGCTCCGGGCCCGGTACCGTATCCGGTCACAAGGACGGTTTCGGGAGCACGATGAGCAGCGCAGAGCAGCAGCACCTCACCCACGTCGACGAGGGCGGGGCGGCACGCATGGTCGACGTCTCCGCGAAGGACGTCACCGCGCGCACCGCCCGCGCCTCCGGGCGGGTACTGGTCTCGTCACGTGTCGTCGCGCTGTTGCGCGGCGAGGACGGCGAGGGCCTGCCGAAGGGGGACGCCCTGGCCACGGCCCGTATCGCGGGCATCATGGGCGCCAAGCGGACCCCCGACCTCATCCCGCTGTGCCATCCGCTCGCGGTGTCGGGCGTGACGGTGGATCTGTCGGTCGCCGACGACGCCGTCGAGATCACGGCGCAGGTGAGGACCACGGACCGTACGGGCGTGGAGATGGAGGCGCTGACGGCGGTCACGGTCGCGGCCCTGACGGTGGTCGACATGGTGAAGGCCGTCGACAAGTCGGCGGTCGTCACCGATGTGCGCGTTGAGGAGAAGAGTGGCGGCCGGTCCGGCAACTGGACGCGCCCGGCGGGCAGTTGGTCCGGCGTCCGGGGCACCGGCCGCGGCCGGGACGGCCGTTCGGGCGGGCCCGCCGGGTCCGGCCGGTCCGATGAGGAGGAGTCCGCCGTATGAGCCCCGCACTGCACTCGTACCGCGCTCTCGCCGTCACGGCGTCGAACCGCGCGGCCGACGGCGTCTACGAGGACAAGGGCGGCCCGTTGATCGTCGAGGGGCTGTCCGCCATGGGCTTCGACGTCGACGGGCCCAGCGTCGTCCAGGACGGCGAACCGGTCGCCGAGGTGCTCGCCGCCGCGGTCGCCGCCGGCTACGACGCGGTGGTGACCACCGGCGGCACCGGCGTATCGCCCACCGACCTCACTCCCGAAATGACGCGCCGCGTCCTCGACTACGAGATCCCCGGCATCGCCGAGGCGATCCGCGCCGAGGGCGCCGGCAAGGTACCGACGGCCGCCCTCTCGCGGGGGACCGCGGGCGTCGCGAAGAGCACGCTGATCGTCAACCTGCCGGGTTCGTCCGGTGGTGTGCGTGACGGACTCGCAGTGCTGGGACGGCTGTTGATGCACGCCGTCGACCAGATCCACGGCGGTGACCATCCCAGAGGGGACCTCAACTGAACGCGTCCTGGCCGATCGTGCTGACGGACGGTGCGACCACCCTCCGTCCCATAAAGCTGCGCGACCAGCGTGCCTGGCGCGAAGTGAACCAGCGCAACCGCGAGTGGCTGCGCCCCTGGGAGGCGACCATCCCGCCGGCGCCGCCCGGGCTGACACCGCCGAGCCGTCCCTCGTACCGGCAGATGGTCCGGCATCTGCGCGCGGAGGCGCAGGCGGGCAGGATGCTGCCGTTCGTGGTGGAGCATCAGGCGCGTCTCGTGGGCCAGTTGACGGTCGCGGGAATCACCTGGGGCTCGATGTGTTCCGGACATATCGGCTACTGGATCGACCGTGAGGTCGCCGGACGCGGAGTGATGCCGACGGCGGTGGCGCTCGCCACGGACCACTGTTTCCGTTCGGTCGGACTGCACCGCATCGAGATCTGCATCCGTCCGGAGAACGCGCCGAGCCGTCGCGTGGTGGAGAAACTCGGCTTCCGCGAGGAGGGGTTGAGGCCGCGATATCTGCATATCGACGGTGCGTGGCGCGACCATCTCGTCTTCGCCCTGACCAGCGAGGAAGTACCGGAAGGGCTGCTGTCCCGCTGGCACCGCACCGCTCCCGAGCGCCTCACGTAAATAAGATAGACGTTCGATATTGGGGTGCTCGGTCCGAACACCCCACGCCCGCACGGGAATTGAGCACGCCGGCTGTTTTCCGGGTCAACGGCGGTGAAAAACCTGGAGAGATCAGCCTGATCGTGCGACACACCGCGGTATTTGGCAGATGGCTGCGGCTGAACCCCTCTACCGTGTGAGGGTGAACAGCAGTGGCCTCATTTACGCAGTCATCGTCGGGGCCTGGGCTGCCTACTTGGTGCCGATGTGGCTCCGCAGGCAGGACGAGCTGAACGAATCCCGTCCGACGGAACGCTTCAGCACCGCCATCCGTCTGCTGTCCGGCAAGGCGGCGATGGAACGGCGCTACGCGCGGGAGTCAGAGCGCCGCGACGGCGAAGCACCGGAGCGGCACGGCGATCTCCCGCTCCCCGACGGCACCCGCGCCGCCGAGCGCGACGACGCACCGCACGCCCGCGCGACCGTCCCCGACGGCGCCGACGACCCGGACGTGGACGACGGGAACGGCGCGGACGACGCCGATGGCGCGGACGGCGCCGAGGAGTCGGTCGACGTACGTGCCTTCGCCGACCCCAAGACGATGGTGGGCGGTGACGCCGCGAGCGTTCCCACGGAGCTCCTCGGCGCACCGGCCCAGGCGTCCGGCACCGGCGGCTCCGCGGCCCGTTCCGGCGGCGCGGACGACGGCGCACGGGACGGCGGCGCGGAGCGCAGCAAGGCCGAGCGCGACAAGGCCCGGCAGAAGAGCAAGCGGGCCAAGGTGCTGGCCCGCCGGCGCCGCACCACGATGGTGCTCTTCCTCGCCTTCACCGCGGGCACGATCGTCGCGGCCGTGGGCGGACTGGCCTTCCTGTGGGCGCCCGGGGTGCCCGGGCTGCTGCTGAGCGCGTACATCGTCCACCTGCGGGTGCAGGAGCGCCGCCGCTTCGCCGCGACCATGGACAAGCGGCGTGCGAAGGCGACGGCCGACGAGCCGCACGCAGAGCAGACCGGCGACGACGGGGCGGCCCCGTCCGAGGGGACCGCCGGTGCCGGGACCGGCTCCTACCGCGTCCCTGCCGCGCAGCCGCCGGCCGCCGAGCGTGCCGCCGCCCCCAAGGAGGAGCCCGCCGCGGTCGACCGCCGCGCCCTCGTCGAGCAGACGGATCACGCGGAGTGGGTGGACCAGCAGCGCGACGGTGACCGCGTACCCGACGGGGGCTGGGACCCGGTGCCGGTGCCCCTGCCCACGTACGTCAGCGCGCCGGTCGCCCCGCGCAGCACCCGCGGCGTCGATCTGGAGGCCCCGGGCACATGGAGCTCGGCACGCTCCAGCAGCGTGGGCGGCGAGCCGCCGTCGAGCGCGCGTACCGGGCAGGAGAACGACGAGGAGTCGGCCGCAACCGATTCCGGCGGCGGCTCGGGGTCCGGCACGGGCGCAGCTTCCGGTACCGGCTCCGGCTCGGGCGCTCGCCGTGGCCGCGGCCGTCGCCAGACCCCGCTCTTCGACCAGTACGAGGACGGGGACCGCCCGCGAGCAGCCAACGAGTGACCGGCACCGGCCCAGCTCGGCACCGGCCCAGCTCGGTGCCGGTCAGCGCCTCCGGTAGCCCGGTGACCAGCACGGGAACCGATTACCGCCGGGCCCGGCGGGGATGCTAAGGTTTCATCCGTCGCAAGGGCCTGTGGCGCAGTCCGGTAGCGCATCTCGTTCGCAACGAGAGGGTCAGGGGTTCAAATCCCCTCAGGTCCACCTCAGATCGAAGCCCCCGTCGGAGAGATCCGGCGGGGGCTTCGCCGTGCCTGCAAGCGGGGGCGCTTGTGTGTGCTCCGGGTTCGCGCGTCTGTCTTCGAGGTTCCGGTGAGCCTAGGCTCGGCGGATGGCCTTGGAATGGAGAAACGTAATCGTTCACTCGGCAGAACCGGCGGCCCTGGGGCAGTGGTGGGCCGAGGCTCTTGGCTGGGTGGTGGTCCACACCTCCGATGACGAGTTCGTGATCCGCGCGGAGACGGATCGCACGCCGGGGCTGGAGTTCGTCCGGCTCGACGAGAGCAGGAAGGCCAAGAGCCGGCTGCATCTCGACTTCGTGCCCGACGACCAGGACGCCGAGGTGGCCCGCCTTGAGGCTCATGGCGCGAAGCGCGTCGACATCGGCCAGGGCGAGCAGCCGTGGGTGGTCATGGCAGACCCCGAGGGCAACGAGTTCTGCATCCTCGGCCCGCGTCGATAACGGGCTTCGCAACACGGGCCCTTGGATTTCCGCAGGACTCCGCAGGACTCCGCGGGCCTGATCTGAGTATCCCTACGGATGCCGTCGGTGCGGGCGCGGCGTCAGGCTGCCCGGCATGGAGCACAACCAGCCGCTCGCCTACTGCCCCGGCTGCGCAGCACCGCTGGGGCGGGCGGCGGAGCACGCCGGGGCACAGGGGCCCGCGAACTGCCCTTACTGCGCACTGCCGTTGACCGGTGAGAAGCACGCGGAGCTGCGGCGGATCGACATGGAGCTGGCCGGGCTGGAACAGCGGCGTGCCGCACTTCACGGGCGCAGACAGGCCCTGATCGCCGGACTTCGGGCCTCGGCGCAGGGTGCCGCGCGAGGCGTGTCCGGCCGGGGCCGGACTTGGGGCGCCGCCTCCGGGCCGGTGCCGGCGCACGGGCCCGTGCCCGGGTCGTGGGCCGCGGTGCGCGCAGAGACCTCCTCGTACACCGCACGAAACGTCCTGCTCGTGCTCGGGGGTGTGCTGCTCACCGTCGCCGCGATCGCTTTCACGCTGCTGAACTGGGGGAGCATGGGCGTCGGCGGCCGTGCCGCCGTGCTCGGCGGGCTGACGCTGGGCACCTTCGCCGTGCCGCTGCTGCTGTTGCGCCGCGGGCTGGTGGCGACCGCCGAGTCCGTCGCCGGTTTCGGGCTGGCCCTTATGGCGCTGGACGCGTACGCGCTGCACGAGGTCTGCTTTCCGCGAGCGGACGGCCTGGGCTATACGGCCGCCGGTGCGGCACTGATCGCCGTGCTCCAGGCCGGGTACGGGCTGGCGCTGCCCGGGCCGGGACTGCGGCTGCCGGTGCCCTTCGCCGTCGTCGTCGCCCAACTGCCGTTGCCGCTCTGGGCGTTGAGCCTGGACGGGGCTTCGGAACGTACGGCATACGGAGTGGCCGTGGCGCTGCTGCTCACCTTCGCGGCGGATGTCGGGCTGGCGGTGTCGCGGGAGCGGGACGGTAAGGGCCTCCGGGTGACCGCACGGGCCGTACGGCTGACGGCCGCCGTGGCGGCTGTGCCCGCGGGCGCGCTGACGATGGGCGTGACGCTGTCGCAGCAGCCCGGCGGTGTCGCCGCGGCGGCGCGTTGGGGCGCGGTGCAGGCGGTGGCGGGAGCGGTGTTGCTGTTGGCGGGGCAGCGGCACCAGGCCCGTCGGGTGGCGACGCCGCTGGTCACGGTCGCCGGGCTGGTGCTGACGGCGGCGCTGGGCGGCTTCGTTTGGGCCGTGGCGGGGGCCGGAGGCGAGGCGGGCCCGGACTGGAGGGTGCCCACGTATCAGCTGTGCGCCATGGGCCTGTTGGGCGCGGTGCTCATGCTGCGGCCGGTGGGGGAAGCGCGGGCGGCGCGTCTGCGGCGGCCGGACGGACTCGTGGTCGCGGCCGTCGTGGTGCAGTGCGGGGCACTGGTGTGGGCCCTGGTGCCGGTGGTGCAGGCGGTGTCGGGACCGTTGTTCTTCGCGGCACGGGCGTGGGAGGGGCCGCCCGGCGGCCCGGTCCGGCAGGCCGTCGGCACCCACCACGAATGGACCGGCTCCGCCGCCACCCTGATCGTCCTGCTGGTGCTTGCGGTGTCCGTGGCGCTGCTCGCCGGCGGGCTCGACGGGAGCGCGCGGGGCGGTCAACGGCCGGGCGGCGACGGCGTGTTGGGCCGGCTGACCGTCCGGTCGCCCCTGCCGCTGCTTCCCCCGCTGTGCGCCGCAGCCGGTGCGACGGCGCCCCTGGCACTCGGCCTGTCGTACGGGCCCGCGGTGACCGCCGTCGCCGCGGCGGCGATCGTCCTGCTCGCCTCCTCGGTAGCCGTGGCGGACGCGGCGACCGGTGTCACGGCACTGATCTCGGGGCTCGCCCTGACCGTTACGGCGAGCGGCTGGGCGCTCGCTCAACAGGCCGCCACTCTCACGGTGCTGGCCCTGCTGTGTGTGGCGTCCGCCGCGAGCGCGGCCTGGTCGCCGAGGGGCGGGCCGGGACGCCGTGCGGCGCTTGCGGCGTCGGCGGTCGCGTACGCGGCGGCGCTCGCCGGGGCGATGGCCGCCGCACTGGACCGTCCGGCGCACCAGGCGTCGTTCGCGGTGCTCGCGGTGGCGGTGGCCACCGTGCCCGGGGCGGCCTTGCTGCGCGGCCGGGCGATCGGGCCGGCGGCGACGGCGCCCGCGTCGCGCAAGGCGATCTCGCTCGCCGTCGAACTCACGGGCTACGCGGCGGCGTTGGCCGCGCTGGCGCTGTGCGTCCCTTACCCGGGCACGCTCTGGCCGGCCCTCGCCGTCTGCTCCGTCTCCGCCGCGGGTGTCGCCCTGCGTGCCGACCGGCGTCGGGGAGCGGGCCACGGCTCGGCGGCGCTGCTCGTACTCGCCACGTGGGTACGGCTGTTCGCGTCCGGCGTCTCGGTCCCCGAGGCGTACACGCTGCCGGTCTCGGCCGCCCTGCTGATCGTCGGCCTGCTGCGCAGGCGCCGCACCGGCGGCGACGACGAGGCGGCGGCGCGGAACCGGGTGTCGTCGTGGTGGGCGTACGGCGGCGGGCTCGCCTTCACCTTCCTCCCGAGCCTCGTCATGGTGTGGCACGACCCGCACTGGCTGCGCCCGCTGCTGCTGGGGGCCGGTGCCCTGGGCACGGCCCTCGCGGGTGCCCGTTGGCGGACGCAGGCGCCGCTGCTGCTCGGCGCCGCCACGGTCGTGTCGGTCGGCGCACACGAACTCGCCCCGTACGTCGCCCAGGTCGCCTGGCTGCTGCCGCGCTGGGTGATGCCCGCGCTCGCCGGGCTGCTGCTGGTGGTGGCCGGCGCCACCTATGAGCGGCGACTGGGGGACGCGCGACGTCTGAAGTGCGCCTGGCAGCGGCTCAGTTGAGGGCGTCCGAGCGCATGCGCCGCCCGCGCGGGGAGCTGCCCGGTGCTCTTCGCGGGCCTCGCCGTCACGTGGCGTTGCCGGCGACCATGAACGCCACGAGGGCCGGCGCGAGGACGAGACCGCCCACCGTGGGCGGGAAGGCTACGTACTGGCGCAGGCGGTCCAAGTTGACGGGCAGCAGCGGCAATGCGCATGCCGGCAGACCGAGGACCACCGTGGCGACGGCCAGCCCCGCACCCAGGGGGCGGTCCGCCGGAGGGGATCCGGCGGGTTGCACGGGGCCGCCGGGACCGGCCCAGGGCTGTTGCGGATGAGCTTGTGGCGGCATCGCGCCCTGTGGCTGCATCGGACCCTGAGGCGGCGGGCTCGGGCGGCGGGTTGTAGGTCGTGACGTGAGCATGCCGCGTTCCCGCCCGCCGGGTGGGGACACCGACGTAAGGTCCTTCCCCGTAGCGGGGCGCGGGGGCCCGACTCCCGCCGCTCGGCGTCCAGTTGCACGGGCCGTCGGCGTCCCGCTGAGGACGCGGGTTCCGCGAAGCAGGATCCTGACTCGGGCCACGGGGGTCCGCAGGGGAAGCCCAACGGGAGGACATCCATGGAATCGCTCAGCAGGAGACGCGCGCTCGCACTCGGCAGCGGCGCCGTTCTGGGAACGGCGGGCGTCGTGGCGGGCGCCGCCGGTGCGAACGCGGCGTTCGCCGAAGAGGATGCTGCCGGAGCACACGGCGCCGAGGCCGCGGGCGAATGGCACCAACTCGTCGTCGTCACCGCCAACATCGGACGTGACCGGCTCGGCGAGCGCGAACGCGCCATCCGCGACGTACGGCACGCCGTGACTGCCGGGGGACGGGTCGACCAGCCTCTCGTGGGCTGGCAGGAGATCGGCGAGGGGGACGACGACGGCAAGGAGGCCCGGTTCATCCGCAAGCATTTCGGCGGCGGTTACCGGAATCTCTTCGTCGGCGACAAGGCCGCCCACCAGGTGCCGATGTCCGTTCCCGGCGCGTTCCACGTCGTCGACCACCGCGTGACCCATGCCCACGGAGGCAGGGCCGGTGTCTCCCCGCACCGCGTGATCACCGAGGCGGTGCTGGAGCTCGCGGCCGACCCGCGGGTGAGGTTCGTCTTCGCCAACACCCACTACGTCGCCGGTGCTTGGAACGGCAAGAACGACCCGGCGGAGGCGTGGCGGCACAAGATGTGGCAGCGGCACTTCCGCAAGCACCGCGACGACGTGCTGGAGCACTGGCACGCCAAGGGGTTCCCGGTGATCTGGACCGGCGACGTGAACCGCAGCCCCATGCCGCTGCTCGTGCCCGGCCAGGAGAAGCGCGCGTTCGCCCGCGGCATCGACCAGATCGCCTGGCTGCCGGGCGGCAACGGTACGGAGATCCGGCTCAAGCGCACGGCGCACGTCCCGATGCACGTCGACGGACACGACGCCCGCGTGGCGATCATGCAGCTCCGGCAGGGCTGACCTTCGAAGTGCCGTACGCGGGCGGCCCGTACGGCGATGCGGAGCCCCCGCCGGTACTCGCCGGCGGGGGCCTTGCTCGCCCGGCGGCCCCGGTCCTGCGGGGCTTCGGCCTGGCGCGCAGTCAGTTCCGCGCGGTCAGTTCCACGCAGTCAGTTCCGCGCGGTCAGTTCCGCGCAGTCAGTTCCGCGGGGTCAACTGCGGCCGGGCTTCGAGGCGTTCTTGCCGGGCCGGGAGGCGGCGGCGTCGCAGCGGGGGACGCTGCCGGGAGGCGCGCAGTTCGTGGGGTGGTTCTTGAAGACGGCGCTGCGGACGAGGTTCACCTCGAACGGTGTCTGCTTGGTCGAGTCGCTCTTGCCGCCGCCCTTGGTCTCCTTGTGCTGCGGGCTGCCGGTCGTGCCGATGTGCAGGCCGAGGAGCAGCCCGTTGTTCTGGATGCCGCCGCCGGTGGTGGGTCCGCCGTTGGACGTGTTGTGGCTGACGGTGCTGCGGTAGAGAGTCGTGGGCTCGTTCGCGCCGGTGCGGATGCCGCCGCCGTCCGCTCTGGCGATGTTGTTCCGGATCTTGGTCTGGTTCATGCGCAGCGGCCCGGTCTGGTTGTTGATGGCCAGGGTGACGATGCCGCCCCCGTACTCGCCGGAGTCGTTTCCGTCGATCGACACGTGGTTCAGCTTGGTGCCGCCGGCGTTGGCGAGGCCCCCTCCCCAGATCCCGCCGGTGTTGTCGCGCAGGGCGCCGCCCTCCATCGTCATCGTGCCGTTGGTGGCCACCGCGCCCCCGAAACCCGCTCTGTTGCCGGCGACCGTGGTGTTCTTCAGGGTCAGGGTTCCCAGCTGGTTCCAGATGCCTCCGCCGGTGCTGGCGAGGTTGTTCCGGACCGTCGAGTCGGTGAGGGCGAGCTTGCCGCGGTCGTTGAAGACGCCGCCGCCGTGGGCTCCGCCCTCGGTGCTGGTCGCGCCGTTGCGGACGGTGATCGAGTTCAGGCTGAGGCTGCCGGTCTGCGTGACGTGGAAGATGCGGAACGCGGCGGTGGAGTTGCGGTCGATGGTGGTGCCGTCCCCGGAGATCCGGACCTTGCCGGTGATCTCGGGCAGGCCGTCGCCCACGTTGTCGGCGGCGGTGAGGGTGTAGACGCAGCGCGGGGCGAGGACGATGCTGCCGCCGCCGGTGTTGGCGTCGGCGATGGCCGTCTTGAGCGCGGCGATGTCGTTGCAGGGTACGCGGGTCGGCGCCTGTGCCTGTGCTTGTCCGGCGGGCAGGAAGGCCAGGCACAGGCCGAGGCCGGTGACGGCGGGCAGGGTCACGCGTCTGAACGTGTCAGTCATGCGGCTTCCCTTGCGTCGTGGGGGCGGGTGCGTCGTGGGCCGGTTCGAAGATCGGCCTTCCGAGATCTATCCGAGGCCCGTGGCCGCCGCATGTCCGGCGTCTGCCATTCGGCCGCCGGTCCCGGTTCGCCCGCCGTCGGCGGCGGCCGGTCGCCGCCCGCCGGTCGCCGGTCGCCGCTCGGGGCCGTGGGGCCCGGGGTCTCAGGCGCCCGTGCCCGCGTTCGTGCCCGTACCGGCGCACGTGTCCGTACCCGCGCCCGTGAGGTAGGCGATCACCATGTCGCCGAGCATCGTGCGGTAGTGCTCGTGCCGGTCCGGAGCCGTGAGGTCGCGGCCGAACAGGGCGTGGAACGTATGGCGGTTGGCGACGCGGAAGAAGCAGAACGAGCTGATCATCGCGTGCAGGTCGAGGGCGTCGACGTCCGCGGTGAAGACGCCCTCCGCGCGGCCGGCCTCCAGGATTCGGCTGATGACCGTGATCGCCGGGGAGTTGAGGGAGCCGAGCGCCGACGAGGCGGTCATGTGCTCGGCCTCGTGGATGTTCTCGATGGCGACGAGTCGGATGAAGTCGGGGTGCGCCTCGTGGTGGTCGAAGGTCAGCTCGGCCAGCCGGCGGATGGCGGCGACGGGGTCGAGATGCTCGACGTCGAGTTCCTGCTCGCGGTGGCGGATGCCCGCGTACGCCCGCTCCAGTACGGCTACGAAGAGCTGCTCCTTGTTGCCGAAGTAGTAGTAGATCATCCGCTTGGTGGTCTGTATCTGCTCGGCGATCACGTCGACGCGGGCGCCGGTGTAGCCGAGCCGCGCGAACTCACGGGTCGCGACCTTGAGGATCTCCGCCTTGGTGCGGGCCGCGTCTCTGGTGCGCTTGGCGGGCCGGGACGACGGCTGGGGGGCGGCGGCCATGCGGCTCCTCGTCGGTGCGTACGGACGGGCGTCGGGGCTCAGTCTAGAAAGGTCCCGCTGGGGCGGGTCCGCCCGCGGGTCCGGCCTGCCGTCCACGGCCCGCGGGCTCTCGTGCCTACGGAGCCGGGGCGGCCACGAGACCGGCGAGGTCTTCGAGCATCCGGTCGGTGTGCGGCTCCAGACCGGTGAAGAGCCGGAAGGCGTCGGCGGCCTGGAAGGCGGCCATGCCGCCGCCGTCGAGCGTGCGGCAGCCGAGCCGCCGGGCCTGGCGCAGCAGTTCGGTCTCCAGGGGCCGGTAGACGACCTCGGCCACCCACAGCCCGCCGTGCAACAGCTCGGCGGGCAGCGGGAGTCCGGGCTCGGCGGCCATGCCGACGGGTGTGGCGTGTACGAGGCCGTCGGCCCGGGCGAGCGCGTCCGGCAGACCGGGAAGACCGGGAAGACCGGGCAGACCGGGAAGACCGGGCGCGCCCGGCGGACCGGGAAGACCGGCAGGGGCCGCGCGCCCTTGCCCGAAGCGGTGGTTCAGCTCGGCCGCGAGCCATTCCGCACGGGCGGGGTCCTTGTCGGCGAGCGTGACACGGGCGGCGCCCATGCTCAGCAGCGCGTGCGCGACGGCGGCTCCGGCGCCGCCCGCGCCGAGCTGTACGACGTGGTCGAGGGCTGCCCCGTGCAGCCCCCTGGCGAAGGCCTGCGCGAAGCCGGTGATGTCGGTGTTGTGCCCGACGGCCCGTCCCGCGCGGAAGACGACGGTGTTGACCGCGCCGAGCTCGGCGGCCTCCGGCGACAGCTCGTCGAGGTGCTCGATCAGCGACTGCTTGCAGGGGTGGGTGATGTTGAGCCCGTCGAAGCCCACCGCGCGGGCGGCGTGCAGCAGCTCCGCGGCGGCCTCGGCGACGGCGGCCTGTGCGTCCCCGTCGCCGGGCCTGGACGGTGTCGGCAGGGCATCGAGGTCGAGGGTGCGGTAGAGCAGCCGCAGTCCGTGGCGGTCGGCTTCGCGCTCGTGCAGGGCCGGGCTGAGGGACGGGCCGATGCCGGATCCGATGAGGCCCGTGAGATACGAGCGCGAACGGTGCGATGGGCGCGGAGGGTGCGATGGGGCGGCCGCCGTCACCGTGCGGCTCCGGTGCGCCGTGGGGGCGCCGCCGTCATGCGCGTCGCGCCCGGCGCTACGCGGGGCGTCGCGCTCGCCGTTACGACGGGCGTCGCGCCCGGAGTCACGAGGACTGCCACGCCCGGCGCTACGAGGGGCGTCGCGCTCGCCGTTACGAGGACTGTCCCGCCCGACCTCACGGCCGTCGTCCCCCGGGTCGTGGCGGCCGCCCGTACCGGCACCGCCGCGCTCGTGAACTCCCAGCCGGGAAGGGCCGGTTGAGTGGGTGCCGCCGGCCCCGTGTGTTCCGTGCGTGGCACGGACTCCACGGGTGCCGTCGGTCTCCGGGTCGTGCACTTCTCCTCCGCTCGCGTCGCCGCCGTACCGTTCAGCGGGCCGTGGACGGCGTGGACGCCGCGTCCCCGTCCGCAGCCCGCCGCTCCGCGGGTTCCGTACGCTCCGTACGCTCCACCGTCCTGAGGCCCAGCTCTGCGGTCGGCACCCGGTATGTCTCTCGTCCGGTCGCCACCGCGATGGCGCTGATGACGCAGAAGGCCGCCGTGAAGGCCGCCACGTTGACCCAGCCGTCGCCGCCCGGGCCCGCGATCTGCTGGGCGAAGCCCACGGCGAACCCGGCGATGGCGAAGCCGATCTGGGTGCCGACCGCCATGCCCGAGAGCCGGACCCGGGCCGTGAACATCTCCCCGTACAGCGAGGGCCAGATGCCGTTGGAAGCGCTGTAGACCATGCCGAAGAGGACGACGCCGGTCACGAAGACCAGCGGGACGCTGCCCGTCGAGATCGCCCACAGGTAGACGAACATCATCACGGCCGAGCCGAGCGCGCCGCACAGGAAGACCGGCTTGCGGCCGATCCTGTCCGAGAGCCTGCCGAGCAGCGGGATCGCGAGCAGGGCGACGGCGTTGGACACGACGCCGACCCAGAGCATCGCGGAGTCCTCGATGCCCACGGCGTCGCTCGTGGCGAAGGACAGGGCCCACACGGTGAAGATCGTGCTCACGGTCGCGACGAGGGAGGCGGCGATCACGCGCAGGACGTCGGCCCAGTGGTCGCGTACCAGGCTGACCAGCGGCAGCCTCGCCACCTCGTTGTTCGCGGACACCTGCTGGAAGACGGGGGTCTCGTCCAGCTTCCTGCGTATGACGTAGCCGACGACGGCGACGAGCGCGCTCAGCAGGAACGGGATGCGCCAGCCCCAGGTGTAGAGCTGTTCGTCGGGCAGCGCGGCGACGGGGATGAAGATCAAGGTGGCGAGGATCTGGCCCGCCTGGGTGCCGTTCAGGGTGAAGCTGGCGTAGTAGCCGCGACGGTCTTCGGGGGCGTGCTCCAGCGTCATGGAGTTAGAACTCGCCTGCTCGCCCGCCGCGGAGAGCCCCTGGAGCACCCGCATCAGCACGAGCAGCACCGGGGCCGCGGTCCCGACCTGTGCGTACGTGGGCAGGCAGCCGATCGCGAAGGTGGACAGGCCCATGAGGATCAGGGTGAGCACCATGATCTTCCGGCGGCCCAGGCGGTCGCCGAAGTGGCCGAGGACCAGCGCACCGACCGGGCGGGCGGCGTAGGCGACGCCGAACGTCGCGAGGGATATCAGGGTCGCGCTCGCCGGGTCGTCGGGGTCGAAGAAGACCTTGGGGAAGACGAGGGCGGCGGCGCTGCCGTAGATGAAGAAGTCGTAGTACTCCAGCGCGCTGCCGATCCATGCGGCGATCGCGGCCTTACGGGGTTTCCCGCGCGGTGCGGGGGACGGGGCCGGGGCGTCGGCCGGGTGAGCGGACACGGTTCTCCTTCGGGCGGTTGGGCGGGTGCGGCGGCCTGGGGACGGGAAGGTGCGGCGGCCTGGGACGGGAGGGGCGTCACGGTTCACTCACGTCGCGCACGGGGTGGCCGTGCCGAGCGTAGGGGCGGCCGGGGATCGGCGGCGCGGACCCGAACTGTTAACGCACTAGATAGTTAATTAGCCGTTGCGGGGATGTTGCGCCGCGGTCGTTCCGGTGTCAAGGCCTCGCGCGGCATGGGTGGGTGCGCGCAGGCGAGAGCGCCCGCGGTGATGGGCGCGCGTCGGGGAGCGAGGCCTGAGCGGCTACGTGTGTGCGCCGCCCGCAGGCGTACGTGTACGGGCCCTCACGTACGGGCGGAACGGCGCCCGGGGTGGTCAACCGGCCCCGGGGCGCGGGCAGTCGGGGCTTCCGGTGATGCGTGCGGTGCCTGCGGTCCGGCGGTTCGGCGGTCCGGCGCGGAACTGTGCGGGCGTGCCCTAGGAGCTGCCGTGGCCTCCGTGGCTCCTGCCGCGTTCGACGGTGCCGCCGTACTTGCCCTGGATCGGGCCCAGCTCCGAGGGCTCCTCGGTGACCACGATCCAGCGGGAGCCGACGAGGTAGGTGCCGCCGTAGTCCTTGGAGTAGTCGAGCCAGCCGCGCTTGGCGTGGTTGTCCTTGAAGGTGACGAACGTGTACAGGATCTTGTCCACCTTGCACACCCCGAGGCGGTAGTCCTCGACCTTCTTCTGGATGTCCGCCTTGCACTTCAGCGCGGACGCCAGGTTCTCAACCGTCGGGGGCTTGGAGGACTTCGACACGTTCGCGGTGCCCGAGTCGCCGCCGCATCCGCCGAGCAGCAGCGCCGCGGAGGCGACCGCGACCACCGGGAGGACGAACCTGCCGGCACCGCGCGACGGGGACCTCGGCGGTGCCCCTTCGCAGCGCCGCTGGGCGCTGTCGGCCTCGGCCGGTGGCAACTGGTCTCTCATCAGCGCTCCCTGGGACGGATAGGGCTCCACGACTCTAGGTCGAGTCCGCGGCGGGCGGCCGTCTTTGTCATCGGCGTGAAGGGTTCCGGACGGGCCTCACCGGCAGGTGTCGCATGGGAGTTGAATGAGGGGGTTTGGGGGTTTTCGCCCATCGGTAGCACCATGGGAGTCGACGGGGTCCTCACCGCGACCACGGAGGTGGAGAGCTGTGCCCAGATTCATCGACGTACACCACGGGATGAAGGGCATCACGGCGGAGCAGCTCGACAACGCCCACCGGGCGGATCTCGCCGCCGAGCACACGGAGGGCGTGCACTTCGAGCACGCGTGGGCCGACCCCGAGACGGGGACGGTCTTCTGTCTGTCGGAGGCGCCTTCCGCGGATGCCGTACGGCGCGCACACCGGCGTGCGGGGAACTCGGTGGAGGAGGTCTACACGGTGCCGCTCAGCGTGTGAACGCCGCCGCTCAGTGTGCGGCCGCCGTGCCACCGGAAGCGTTCCGCGAAGGATGTGCGGCACGCATGTCGCGGGTGCCACGGCAGAGACTGCGACAGGAGGCCAGGCCATGACATTCGTCCAGATCATCGAGTACGAGACGAATCGCGCGGACGAACTGAACGCCGTATTCGCCCAGTGGATGAAGGTGACGGAGGGCAAGCGGACCGTGCTGCGCGAGATGCACGGACAGGACCGCGACGACCCCGGTCACTTCGTGGACATCGTCGAATTCCCCTCGTACCAGAAGGCGATGGAGAACAGCCAGCTGCCGGAGACGCAGCAGGTCGCCGACCAGGCGCGTGCGCTGTGCACGTCGGGGCCGCGCTTCGTGAACCTGGAGGTGCAGCGCGAGCAGATCAAGGAGAGCTGAGACGCGGCGAGCAGCCAGCCGCCGCGTCACCGTTGCCGTCCATGTCCGCGCTGTGGCCGCTTACGTGGCGGCTGCCGGCTGGTGCTTCAACAGTGCCTCGATGACGCCGTGTTCGTTCGGGAAGTCCATGGGGACGATGCCCAGGCCGCGCCAGGACGAGTTCTCGTCCGCCTGGACCAGGTCCCGTACGCGGGGGTTGAGCCGGTCGGCGTTGGAGCGGAGCGGCAGCAGCGCGGCCGTGCTGACGAAGTTCACGTACAGCTTCCCCGGTTGGTCGACGGCCTTGCGGAACTGATCCTCGATCAGCGGGTACTTGGCGCCCGGCTCCTCCATGTACGCGTCCTGGACGTCGAAGAGCTCCGGGTCGCCGTAGCGCACCCCGGGGAGTCCGTCCGAGTCGCCCAGCAGCACGACCCTGCCGCGGGCGTCTCCCAGATCCGGGAGGACGGGGTCGAGCCGGAAGAGGGAGCGCCAGCCGCCGTCGCCGTCCAGATAGTCCTCGAACACGACCCGGAACTGCTCGGCGCTCTCCTCGGAGTACTCCTGCTTGAGGCGCATCAGGATCGTCTCGGAAGGCTGCGCGGTGAGGAACTCGCGGCAACTGCCCAGTACGTCCTCGAAGTTGAGATACTGATAGGTGGAGCCGTGGTGGATGGTGAAGGAGCCGTCGAAGAGCCGGCACCGGATGTCGAGGAAGCGGATGCCCGCCGAAAGCTGTTCCGTGAGGCTGGTGTTCTGGCATTCGGTCCACGGACCGCCGTGCGTGGCACCGGAGTTGTGGGTGCCGGGGACGGTCAGCTCCGGCAGGCGCACGCCGTCCGGAAGCTGGGACATCCAGGCCTCCGGGCCGGCGGTCTCGGCGTCGGAGGACACCGCCTCCGCGACGCCGGCTGCGGTGCCGCCGAGCAGTACGGCGAGGGGGATTGCGGCCGTGCCGCGGAGGAAGTGGCGCCGCTTCAGGTCCATGCCAATGATGGAATCACAGCGGAACGCTTTCCCACAGGGTGCAAATGAGCCCACGGGACGCGGACGAGCCTTCCCGGCGCCACCGCCTCCGGAGCCCCGCCTTCCCCATGGCGCGCCTTACCGCCCGCCGAACCTCACGGCACAGGCCCGGCGCAGCCGCGCGCGGTCGAGGAAGGCGATGTGCTCGTCGTCCTCGTGGACGGTCTCGTGATGGAACTCCGGGTCGCCGGAGACGAACGCGCAGGCGAAGCACACCCCCGAACGCGCCCTCGCCTCATACGCCTTCAGATCCATCGGCAGCCGCTCACCGGTCACGGGGGTCCTTCCAGTTCGGAGATCTTCGCGGCCGGCTGACGGCGGGCCGGGCGGAGGATGGATTCGCTCGCGATCGGGGTGAAGCCCGCCGCGAGGAAGGCGCGGAGGGAGCGGGCGTTGCCGGGGGAGACCGCGGCGAAGAGGGGTTCGCCGGGCGGGGCGAGGGTGAGGGCGTCACGGATGAGGGAGCGGCCCAGGCCGCGGCCGGCGGCGTGGGGCGGATCGTGGAGTTCGCAGCTGATCTCGCGGCGTCCGGCCAGCCCGTCGGCGAGGACGACCAGGCCGCGTTCGTCGCCGAACGTCCTTATGCCCGTGCGCAGTTCGCGGGCGTGCCGGACGCGGGGGCTGTCCTCCACGCCGTCGACCTCCGGCAGCCTCGGCCGTCCGCCCGTACCGCGGGCGGTGAGGACGGCGTCGACGCAGCCGACGGTGCCTTCGGGGCCGGCGAGCGCCCGCAGCACATCGGGCGCGAGGGAGCCGCCGAAGCCGTCGGGCCGCAGCGCGTACACCTCTTCCGCGGGCAGCGCGGTGGCGATCACGGCGTGGCCCGTGAAGGCGACCGAGCACTCCAGGCCGCGGGGGAGCGGGTCCAGCACGGTCACGCCGCCGTCGGACGGCGGGAAGCGTCCGTCGGCGGCGTCGAGGAACAGGCGCAGCAGGGGGTGCCCGGATGTGTGCATGGGGTCAGCCTCACACGGGCGCGCGGCGGTCCGGCGGGAAGTGCGGTGACGGCGGGGAGGAGGCGGGGCGACGGCGGGGAGGGGGCGGATTGGCGCCGCGGGGGCGGGCGCGCGAGGCTGGGCCCCATGAGCATCGCGTTCCTCTTCCCCGGCCGGGGGTCGCAGCGTCCCGGCATGCTGCACAGGCTGCCCGACACGGCGGCGTCCGCGACCGTACTGGCCGAGGCGGACTGGGCGTTGCGGCGGCTCGCGGCCCGTACGGGCGGCCCGGGCACGGAGGACGCCGGGCACGGCGGAGGCAGGGAGTACGCGGACGGCATCGTCGGGCTCGACTCCGAGGAAGCGCTCGAACGCTCGCCCGTCGCATGCCACTTGGCGCTGCTGATCGCGGGCGTCGCGGGTGCGCGCGCGCTGATCGAGGACGAGGAGGTGCGGCCCTCGTACGTCGCCGGTCACGGCACGGGCGGCTATGCGGCGGCGGTGCTCGCGGACGTGCTCACCTTCGAGGAGGCGCTGCGGGCCGTACGGCTCAGAGGGGAGCTGCTGCACGACGCCGAGCGCGCGAACGCGCCCGAGAGCGATGTCGCGATCCGGCTCGCGCAGCATCTGGCGACGGTCAAGAGGCGTCCGCAGTCGGTGCGTTACGTCGGGGGAGTGCAGGGGCGGTCGCTGTTCGGCGAGACGAACGCCGTCTTCGACGACCTCGCGTGGTCTGCCGCACGTCCCGTGCGCTGGCCGCAGGTGACGGCGGTGCTGGCGGGGGAGAAGGTGGCGTGCTGCGTCGAACTGCCGCCGGGGCGTGCGCTGACGGGGCAGCTGGCGGCTGCCCGGCTGCCCGGCATGCAGGCGGTGTCCGTGGAGGAGCACGGCATCGCGGAGGCGGCGGACCTGGCACGGTCGGCGGCGGGTATGGATATGCGCCGGGGCGGCGCGGGCGGCGACGGGGCGGAGGACGCGGCGGCGGACGGCGCGGCGGCGGACGGTGACATACCGGGGGGCGCGTTTCCGGGCGGTGCGGGTGCGCCTCCGGATGCCCCGGGCGGCCCGGCCCCCGGCCCCGGCCCCGTTTCGGGTTCCGGTCCCGGGTCAGGCCCCGGCCCCGTTCCGGGTCCTGGTCCTGTTCCGGGTCCTGGTCCTGGTCCTGGTCCTGTGCCGGGATCTGAGTCCGGCTCGGGCTCGGCAACAAGCCTCGCTCCTGGTCCTGTTCCGGGTCCTGGTCCCGTTCCGGGTTCCCGTCCCGGGTCAGGTCCCGGTCCCGTGCCGGGTCCTGGTCCTGTGCCGGGTTCCGAGTCCGGTCCGGGCTCGGCAACAAGCCTCGCTCCTGGTCCTGTTCCGGGTGCTGGTCCCGTTCCGGGTTCCCGTCCCGGGTCAGGTCCCGGTCCTGTGCCGGGTTCCGAGTCCGGCTCGGGCTCGGCAACGGGCCTTGCCCCTGGTGCAGTTGCCGGTCCCGGGTCAGGCCCCGGTCCCGGTCCGAGTTCTGGTCCTGTGCCGGGTTCCGGGTCCGGCTCGGGCTGGGCAACGGGCCTCGCTCCTAGTCCTGTTCCGGGTCCGAGTTCTGGTCCCGGGTCAGGCCCCGGCCCCGTTCCGGGTCCTGGTCCTGTGCCGGGTTCCGGGTCCGGCTCGGGCTCGGCAACAAGCCTCGCTCCTGGTCCTGTTCCGGGTCCTGGTCCCGTTCCGGGTTCCCGTCCCGGGTCAGGTCCCGGTCCTGTGCCGGGTTCCGAGTCCGGCTCGGGCTCGGTAACGGGCCCCGCGCCCGGTTCAGTTCACGGTCCCGGCTCCGGGCCCGCTCCCGGTTCAGGCCCGGGGTCCGGCCCCGGGGCCGGACCCGCTCTCGGTCAGAGCGGCTTGGCGTAGCAGCGGCTTCGGGGTTCGAAGCGGTAGAGACCGAACTTCTCCGTGGGCTCGTAGCCGGACGAGACGTACAGGCCGATCGCCTCGGGCTGCACGATGCCCGTCTCCAGCACCATCCGCGTCCGTCCCACGGCGCGCGCGTCGTCCTCCAGCGCTTTGAGGATGCGCCGTGCCAGTCCCCGCCCGCGCGCCTCGCGCACCACGTACATCCGCTTGATCTCGGCGTCGCCGTCCGCGTAGCCCTCGTCGTTGGCGTGCTGTGTGCGCCAGCCGCCGGACGCCACGGGGCGGCCCTCGTCGTCGTACGCGATCAGATACAGCCCGTGCGGCGGCTCGAACATGGCCGGATCCAGCGGCGTGATGTCGCCCTCGTCGCCGTACCGCTCCGCGTACTCCTCCTGCACGGCGTCGTTGAGCTTCCTCGCTTCGGGGTGGTCATAGGGCACACGGACGATTCGCATGCCTGCATCGTAGGGTGACCGGAATGCCGAAGGTGACGACGATCAACGTGAACGGGCTGCGGGCCGCGGCCAGGAAGGGCTACCGCGAGTGGCTGGCGGCCACCGACGCGGACGTGGTCTGCCTCCAGGAGGTGCGTGCCGAGCCGCACCAACTCCCCGACGACGTGCGGGCGCCCGACGGCTGGCACACGGTGTTCGCCCCGGCGGCGGCGAAGGGCCGCGCCGGTGTCGCGCTGCTCACCCGGCGTGAACCGGACCAGGTCCGGATCGGCTTCGGCGCGGAGGAGTTCGAGGACTCCGGCCGCTATGCCGAGGTGGACCTGCCGGGCATGACCGTCGCCAGCCTGTATCTGCCCTCCGGGGACGTGGGCACGGAGCGGCAGGCGCAGAAGGAGCGCTTCATGGCCGCCTTCCTCCCCTATCTGCGCGGGCTGCGCGAGCGCGCCGCGGCGGACGGGCGCGAGGTGCTCGTCTGCGGCGACTGGAACATCGCGCACCAGGAGGCGGATCTGAAGAACTGGCGCGGCAACCGCCGCAACTCCGGCTTCCTGCCGGAGGAGCGCGAGTGGCTGTCGCGGGTCTTCGACGCCTCCGACGGCGGCTACCACGACGTCGTACGCCGGCTGCACCCGGACGTCGAGGGCCCGTACTCGTGGTGGTCGTACCGCGGGCGTGCCTTCGACAACGACTCGGGCTGGCGCATCGATCTCGCCGCGGCGACGCCCGGGCTTGCGGAACGCGCGGTCAAGGCGTATGTGGAGCGGGCCGCCTCACATGACGAGCGCTGGAGCGATCACGCGCCGGTGAGCGTGGACTTCGTGCCGTAGGCGGTACGGGAGAGCGATCGGGAGGCCGGGGTGGACATGGGCGGGGCGGGCACGGAACGCGCGGACGTCGCGCAGGGTGCGGAAGGCGCGGACGTCGCGGAAGGCACGGACGTCGCGGAAGGCACGGATGCCGCGGACAGTACGGATGCCGCGGAGGGCACGGACGTCGCGACGGCGAGGACGCTGACCTTCGTCGTCGGCACGGGGCGGTGCGGCTCGACCGCGCTGTCGCGGGTGCTGCGACTCCATCCCGACGTGCTCAGCGTCAGCGAGCTCATCGCGTCCGTCGAGCCGGGCGCGCTGCCCGAACAGCCCCTGACGGGCAAGGAGTTCTGGCAGCTGCTCTCGACCGGCAGGCCCTTCGCCGACCGCATGGTGCGCGAGGGCACGCCGCTGCCGGAGCATCTCTATCCAGGGGTGCCGGGAGGCCGGTTCTCGGCGGCCGGCGGCGGGATCCCCGCGCTCTGCCTGACCACCCTGCCGCATCTGACCGACGACCCGGACGCCCTCTACGACGCCCTGGAGCCGGTGCTCGCGGCCCGCGACCGTACGCCCGTCGCGGAGCACTACCGGGCGCTGTTCGACGAGTTGGCCCGGTGGGCGGGCGGCAGGAGCGCCGTGGTGGAGCGGTCGGGCTTCTCGCTCGGGTACGTGCCGCGGCTGCGGGCCGCCTTCCCCGAGGCCCGCTTCGTCCACCTGCACCGCTACGGGCCCGACTGCGCGCTCTCCATGAGCCGGCACGCCGGGTTCCGGCTGCTGCGCACGGCGGCGCAGGCCGAGGCGGGCAGCCCTGAGCAGGAACTCGCCGTCCGCCTGGGCGAGTTGACGGCGGACGACTCGTTCGACCTGCGGGGCGTGCTGGAGCGTCCCGTGCCCGTCGAGCGCTTCGGCGAGCTGTGGAGCGGCATGGTCGCCGACGGCATGGAACGCCTCGCGAAGGTGCCGCGGGCGCTGCTCGCGTCGCTCTCGTACGAGGACCTGCTCGACGCGCCGGAACGTGAACTGACCGCGCTCGCCCGGCACATCGGGGTCGAGCCGCGCACCGACTGGCTGCGGGCCGCGGCCGGGCTGCTGGACGGCGCCCGCCGTGGCGCCGCCGAGGCGCTGCCCGCGGACGAGCTGGCCCGGCTGCGGGAGAGCTGTACGCCCGGCATGCGGGCACTGGGCCGGGAGGGCCACGGCGACCGCCGGGAGGGCCACGGCGACCGCCGCGACCGCCACGACGGTCCGGACGGTCAGTAGCCGCTGCGTGCGTTGACCCGCCGCGGGTAGTAGCGCTCGTCGCCCCGCCGTTCGTACTCCTTCCAGCGTGGCGCGTCGCCCGTCGGATGGTCGCCGAGGACGGTCACGCGCTGGCCCTTGCGGTACTCCTGGTAGTCGTTGATCGCCAGGTGCTGCGTCGCCCGGTTGTCCCAGATGGCGACCGCGCCCGGCTCCCAGCGGTAACGGCAGTTGAAGCGCGGCGACTCGGAGTGCTCGAAGAGGTACTGGAGCACGGCGTCGCTCTCGTTGCGGGTCAGCTGCGGGATGTGCGAGGTCCACATCCGCGTCACGTACAGCGAGCGCCGTCCCGTCTCCGGATGTACGCGCACGACGGGGTGCTCGGCGGAGAACGTGCCGACTTCCGGGGCCTGTAGCACATGTACGGCCGTGAGCCCGTTCAGCATCTCCTTGAACGGCTCGGACAGCGTCTCGTACGCGAGGTACTGGTTGCTCCACATCGTGTCGCCGCCCGACTCGGGGCAGGTGACGAGGTGGAGGATCGAGGCGACCGGCGGGTTGGGGCTGAAGGTGACGTCGATGTGCCACTCGTCCGCCTTCCCGCCCTTGTCCGACTCGATGAGCGTCACCTCGGGGTGGCTGTCGAGCTTCGGCAGGAAGGGGTGCACCTCGACCTCGCCGAAGCGCCGGCCGAGCGCGACGTGCGCCTCGGGGGTCAGCCCGGACTGGCCCGGGATGAACAGGACGAGGTGGCGCAGCAGCAACTCGTGGATGCTGTCGAAGAGTTCGTCGTCGAGTTCGGTGAGGTCGATGCCGTGCAGCTCGGCGCCGATCGCGCCGGAGACGGGGCGTACGGACATCCCGTGCGGGAGCTTCGGGTCGTCGGTGGCCTGCGGGCCGGTCGGGGCGTTCACGGATTCTCCGTTCTGCGGGGCGAGTCGGGGGTGAGCCGGGGAACGAGTCGGGGGAACGAGTCGGGCGAGTCGGGGTGCCGGTGGGAGCCGGGCCGTCAGCGGGAGCCAAGTCCCGGTGCGTGGCTGTGCGTTCGGGTACCTCTCACTCCTGCGGCACGCGGTGGGCGCGGGGATCGGGCAGCAGACCGATCTGGTGCAGCCGGTCCAGCAGCGTCAGCGGGCGCGGTCCCAGACCGGCCATGTTGTACGTGATGGTGTGCAGCAGCCGCGGGTTGGCGCCCGTGCAGCGCACCGCGCGGCGGCCCAGCACGCGCCCGGGCCAGCTGAGGTCGGTGACCATGCGGGCGGCGTTGTCGCTCGTGCGGGCGGCGTGGGCGAGGACGGGCAGCCGCTCCAGCTCGTAGCCGCGCAGGGCCGCGTCCACGACGTCCCGGGTCAGCGGCTCACGGGTGAGGGGTCCGCGGGTCCGCGGCTCACGCGCCTCGGACCGCTCCGGCGACCCCGATGCCTCCGACGGGTCCGATGCCTCCGATACTTCCGACGGCTCCGACTCCAACGGCCCTACGGCGGGCGTGAGTTGCTCCGCGAGCCGTTCGGCCAGCGAGGCGGCGCACGTGATCGCGGAGTTCATGCCCTGCGCGGCCATCGGGTGCACCGCGTAGGCGGACTCTCCGACGAGCGCGAGCCCCGGGGCGGTCAGCCGCTCGGCGAGGAACCGGGCGACGGGGAAGAGCTGCCGGGTGCCCGCCGCTGCCGGTACGGCTTCGGCGAGCGGCGCGAGCGCCGGCACCTCACGTACCGCGTCGGCGCCCCAGCGCGCGAATCCGGCACGGTCCAGTCCGCGCAGCTCGTCCGGCCGTGCCTGCACATACAGGCGTACGCGCCCGCCGGGCAGCGGATAGACCAGCCGCAGGCCGCGGTCGGTGAGGTACGCCGAGAAGTCCTCCGGGCGCAGCGGCGGGCCGTCCAGTTCGAACGAGACCAGCCGGTGCGGATAGTCGCTGCGGCTGCCGCCGATGCCCACGGCGCGGCGCAGGCGGGAGCCGATGCCGTCGGCGGCGACGACGAGCGGGGCGTACACGTCCTGCGTCCCGTCGCCGCTGCTTGTCCCGTCGGCGTCCCCGTCGGCGTCGCTGTTTCCGTCCTCGCCCCGGTCGCGGTCTCCGTCGGCGTCCCCGTCCCCGTTGCCGTCCCCGTTGCCGTTTACGTCCTCGTCCCGGTGCCGCCCGCCGTCGAGGCGTACGCCGACGACCCGTCCCGAGTCGTCGCGCAGCGCTTCCACGACGCGTACGCCGCGCCGTATCTCGACGCCGGGCCCCAGCCCCGCCGTCAGCGCTTCGAGGACTGCCAGGTGATCGTGTGCGAGCAACGAGCTGTCGGCGGGCGGCAGTCGGCCGTAGTCGAGGGTCATCACGGGCGCGCCCGCGGGGTCGCGTACCACCAGCCGTCCCAGACGCAGCGCCCCGTCGCGGGTCAGGAGCCGGTCGGTGCCCCAGCGGCGCAGCGCACGCAGCGCGCCCGGTTGCAGCACCTCTCCTTTCGCGACGTGGCGTGGGCTTCGCTGCTTGTCGACGACCAGGACACGGAGCCCGATCGCGTCCAGGGCGCGTGCGGAGGCGAGGCCACCGGCCCCGGCTCCGCACACCACCACGTCGTACTCGCCGTAGCCGTCGCTCATGACGCACCGGCCCCCTTCGTACGGCCGGAGGCCGCGGCGTTCCGGCCGCCGGTCCCGGTCCCGGACCTGGTCCGGGCCCTGGCACCGTCCCCGTCGCCCTGGTTCCCGGTCTTGGTCGCGGTCGCAGTCTTGGTCGTAGCCTCGGTATCGGCCTCGGTATCGGCCTCGGTATCGGCCTCGGTATCGACTTGGTCGCCGTCGACTCGGTCGCCGTCGCCGGGGCCGTCGTCATGGCCCTCGGCGTCGAGCGCGGAGCGGAGGCGGGCGAGGGCACGCAGCGCCAGGCCCGAGGCGATGCCGTCGTCGGCGTAGCGCGAGCAGTGGCGGACGTACTCGTTGACGGGCGCTCCCGGCCAACTGCCGTCGTCCCGCTGCCATTCGGTGAGCCGGCGGGCGGCCCCCGCGACCGGTTCGCCGTGCGGGTCGGCGCCCGCGGTGAGCAGGGCGTGCAGCGCCCAGGCGGTGTCCTCGACGGTGCCGCCGTCGTCGCCGTGGCCGCCGTTCCCCCGGGCGCCGGCCGGGTCCTCGGCGTCCGGCGTCCCCCACGAACCGTCCTCGGACTGCGTACGCAGCAGCCGTTCCCGCGCCCGCCTCGCCGTCTCGCCGTCGCCGAGTCCCGCGCGGCAGAAGGTCTCCAGCACCACGGCCGTGCCCGCGGTCCGCCCGCGGTACCACATCGCCTCGAACGAACCGTCCTCGTGCTGCACACGGCTCAGCCAGCGCAACGCCCTCACGACACGGCGGTCCTGGGGCCGCGCGCCGTGGTCGAGCAGCGTCCGTACCGCCTTGGCCGTCATGTGCGGGCACGGCCCGAACCCGCCCGGCTTGCTGCCCCGTACGGCCAGGCTCCACGAACCGGACGGGTCCTGCATCGCCGTCAGCCACTCGACGCCCCGCCGCGCGTGCTCGTCGCCCGCTCCGCCCGGCATGCTCAGCAGCGCGGAGGAGACCTCCGCGGTCTCCAGCGCCATGGGCCAGCTGTACGCGCTGGAGAAGCCCCAGTAGCCGGGCGGGCAGCCGAGCGCCGCGAACGGCTCCTTCTGCTGCCGTTCATGGAACATGGCGCGGGTCGCGGCCAGCCGCGGGTCCGCGGCGCGACCGGCCTCCAGCAGCGCGGCCGCAGCGAAGCTGGACCAGGTCACGTCGAGCGGCATCAGGTCCCAGCCGCCGTCCTCCGGCCGCGCCATCGCGCGCAACCGCCGTGCCGACGCGCGGGTGATGTCGGGCGCCAGCCCGGAGCGGGTGACGCCGAGCGAGATCAGGCCGGTCAGCCACGGGTCGGTGCTGAACTCGCCCGTGCTGCCCTCGCGTTCGTACGCGTCACGCACGACACGGAGCGCCTCGGCCCGCGCACGGGCGTTGAAGGGAGCGAGCAGTGGGGGCGGCGCGCGGTGGGCGGACTGCGCGAGCGCCATGCTCGCGAAGATCGGCAGGCGGAGACTGAGCAGCCGGCGGGCCGGGCCGCGCAGCAGCAGGATTTCCAGCGGCAGCCTCGGCAGCGACGCCAGGTCCCCCGCGCCCGAAAGCGCGTCGAACTGCCGGACGAGACCGGCCATCGTCGGCTCCGGGAGTGCCCCGGGACCGCCGAGCCGGTCGACGAAGTCCGCGCCCGCACGTATCGCCCCCTCCGCGCGCTCGGGGGCGGTCAGCCGTAGCGCGGCGGTGGCTGCGGCGGTGGCCAGCAGCTCGGTGGGGACACCGGCCATCGCCCAACCGCCGTCGGGACGCTGGGAGTTGAGCAGGCGGGTCACGGCGGCGGCGCCGAGCTCGTCCGCGTCGCCGCGGGCGGTAGGGGAGGCGTCGTCGGGGGCGCCGGTGCCGTCGGGGCCTTGGGCGTCGTCGGTCTCGCCGGTGCGATCGGTGCCGCCGGTGCCGCCGGTCCGGTCAGTGCCTTCGGCGTGGTGCAGCGAGATGAGGGCGGCGGCCGTGTTGGCGGGGGAGAAGCGGTCGCCGCCCGGGGCGAAGACGCCGTCCGGGCGTTGCAGGGCGAACAGCGCCTCGCAGCCCGCGTCGACCGATGTGCGTACCGCCCCGGCGAGTTCGCGGCTCAGCATGATGTGACGTCACCTCGCAGGGACTGGTGCTCGGTTGCCGCCGCGTGCGGGGCCTGCGGCGCTCCGTCCGGGGACGTGCCGGGGGCTCCGCCGGCGCGGGCCCCGGGATCCGCCGCCTTCGCCGCGTCCGCGTCCGGGTCCGGATCGGGGAACTCGTGGCGCGAGCGCATCCGCGACTGCGCGACCAGGCTCACGGCCAGCAGCGGCACCACGACCGCCAGCGCGGGCACCGGCCCCCAGCCGACGGCGAGCAACGCCCCCGCCAGCAGCATCCGTTCGGCCACCAGGACCTCGTGCGCACGCAGGGCGCGCCGGGGATCGAGAACGGCAGGCGCGGCGGCCGGTGCGCCCGGCTCCCCACCGGCGGCGCCCTCGCCCACGGTCTCGCCACCGTCCCGGCGCACGTCCGCGCCGGTACGCTCGCCCACGTCCCGGCCCTCGCTCGTACGCTCGCCCATGCCGTGACGCAGCAGCGGCACGAAGGCCGCCACGCCGCAGGCCGCGGCGCACAGCAGCAGCGCCAGCGCACCGCTCCCCGGGCCGCCCTTGACGAGAAGGAGCGCGGGCACGGCCGTCACGAGGGCGGCCGTGTGGAGCGCCGTGGCCGTACGGACCGCGGCGCGCACCCCGTGCCGCACCGGTACGGTGCGGCAGCCGCCCCGGCGGTCGCCCTCCACGTCGCGCAACGTGCCCACCAGGTTCGACGCGGTGTCCTGAGCGCAGAACACCCCCGCGAACAGCAGGACTTGCCACGACGGCAGCTCGGCCACGGTCATCGCGCCGAAGATCACGGTGGTCGCGGTCAGCGCTCCCCGTACGGCGTTGCCCGTCAGCCCGCGGCCCTTCAGCAGCCTGCTGTAGGCGACGATTCCGAGCATGGCCACGGCGAAGAGCACCACGGTCCGCCAGTTGACGGTCGCGGCGGCCACCGCGGCCGCCGCCGCGCATCCGATGCCGCACGTCAGCGCCGCACGCGGCCCCAACCGGCCGGACGGCAGCGGACGTTGGGGCTTGCTGATCGCATCCAGAGCGCGGTCGAACCAGTCGCCGATGTAGTGCCCGCTGACCCAGCCCAGGGTGGGGGCGGCCCATGCCACGAGCAGCCGCCCGGCGTCCGGATACCCGTCCGCGGCGGTGCCCTCCGTGCTGTTCAGCGCCGCGCCCGCGAGGCCGACCAGCCCGGGATAGGCGAGGGTGTAGGGGCGCCAGGTCTCGATGTGCGCCTTGCCGGTGCGGGCGCAGGCCCGTAGCGCGCGCTCCACCGGCAGGTCTCCCGGCGCGCGCCCTTCACGGGCCGCGGTCGCCGGTATGTGCTCGACTTCGTGTGCCGTCATGAGTCCCTGTCCGTGGACGGCCGCGTGTTCACGGCACGTCACCGCCGTCGCCGTCCGTGCCGTGCGTGCCGCCGCTCGTACGGTCGCCGCCCGAACCGCCCTCGTCATGGGGGCGTTCGCCGCCGAACTTGCCCGCAAGCTCCGCGAACGCGTCGTTCGCCTCCCGCTCGGCGACGGTCACCCGCACGCCCTCGCCGGGCTTTCCGCACACCAGCACACCGTGGTCCGCGCAGAACTGGGTGAAGTGCTCCACGCCCTCCGTCATCGGCAGCCACAGGAAGTTGGCCTGGCTCGGCCGCACCTCCCAGCCCAGCTCCAGCAGCCTGCCGTAGAGCCGTTCACGCTCGCCGACGGTCACCTCGCAGCGGCGCCTGAACTCCTTCTCCTCCGCGAGCGCCGCCTGCGCCGCGGCCTGCGCGGTGTTGCTCACCCTGATGAACGGCTGGAGGCCGCGCAGCGGTCCCAGCGTCCGCGGATGCCCGACGACGTAGCCGACGCGCAGCCCGAGCAGGCCGTACGACTTGGAGAACGTACGGACCACACACACCCGTTCGTCGTCCCGGTAGAGCGTGATGCCGTCGGCGGCGAAGTCGTCGCGTACGAAATCCCGGTACGCCTCGTCGACGACCACCGTCACGTGGGACGGCAGCCGGGCCAGGAAGCGTTCGGCGTCGGAGTGCCTCAGGGCGGTGCCGGTGGGGTTGTTGGGGTGGCACAGCACGACCATGCGGGTCTGGTCGGTGACGGCGTCGGCCATCGCGTCGAGGTCGTGGGAGTCGTCGTCGCGCAGCGGCACCCGGACCGTGGCGGAGCCCGCGTTGGCCGCGAGCATCGGATACGCCTCCCACGACGGCCACGCGTGCACCGTCGCGGAGCCCGCTCCGGCAGCCGAACCCGGGGAACCGGCGGAACCGGCGGAACCGGTCGAATCCGCGGAACCCGCCGGACCGGCCGCACCGGCCGCACCCGGTCCGGTCAGCGCGCTGAAGAGCTGTTGCAGCAGGGCGGCGGAGCCGGGGCCGACGAGGACGTCGGCGGCGGGCACGCCCAGCCGTTCGGCGATGCGGCCCGTCAGACCCGTGGCGAGTGCGTCGTTCGTACGGTGCGAGTCGGCGGCGGCCTCGTGAACCGCCCGCAGAACGCCCGGACTCGGTGGGAAGAACGTCTCGTTCAGCGACATCTGGTGCAGGACGGGAGCAGAACCGATAACCGGCTGCATTCTGTTCCAGCCGTCTTCTTCGTCCATTTCCGTCCAATCCGCAGAGAGTCCTCGGAACAATTCCGCCGGGTGCCTGCGCGTGGGGCGCCGCGAAGGGGGATCCTGATTCTGACCCCTGAACGGGTCACCGTCCAACGTCAGTTGGTGCCCCTTCGGACCAGGCATGGGACTTCCTTCGCGCAATTCCCTTATCGGGTCCCGGAGTCTCCGCGCGTTGCGCCCGTATCGGGGTCCCGCGGGCATACGGACGGGCCTCGCGCATTTCCTGCTGAGCGGCGCAGGCGGGCGCGTGAGGGGCGGTTCGGGCGCGCGGCCGCTGCCCGCAAACGGAGGCGGCATGACCGTAATTGCCCGTACGCGCGGGTAGCCGGTTGCTGACGCCTGACAGCTGACAGATGCGGATCTCTGTCATCTGTCATCCGTCGTCTGTCATCTGTCAGACGTCATCTGACCGCTGATATCTGACCGCTGATACGCGTCAGCTGTCATCGGTCATCGGTCATCGGTCATCGGCCATCGGTCAGCCGTCAGCGGCGGCCGTGCCCGTGCCCGTGCCCGGGGGGTCGGCTGTCGTCGGTGGGCCGGGCTCGCGCTGGGCGATCCACTGCTCGACCTCCGCCCGTACCCGCCGGTCCAGGGCGAGCCCCAGCTCCGCCTCGAAGACCTGCTTGGCGAGCGGGCGCAGTTGCCTCAGCAGATCGTCGAGGCACTCCGCGTCGAGCCCTTCGGGAGCGGCGTCCGCCTGCTCCTTCGGCAGCAGATGCGTACGGAAGAGGTGCACGAAGACGTCGGCGATCCCCTCGCTCTGCTTGCGCAGTTCACGTCCGGAGGCGAGTACGGCGGCGAGCGGGATGCCCTTCTTCACCAGTTCCGACGACGCGTCCAGCAGGCGGCGGCTGACGTGTACGAACTCGTCGCCGTCGACGGCGATGTAGCCGATGTCGAGCGCGGCGGCCAGGTTCTCGACGGTGACCTCGCCCTGGTAGTAGTCGGCCAGTTCCTCGGGAGTCAGCCGGATCGGCGTCTCCTCGGCGAACAGCGAGGTGATCATCGAGCTTTCGAGGCCGAGCAGTTCGGCGGTCCTCTGCGAGTCGCGTCCGCTCTCGAAGGCGCCGAGCAGATCGACGATTCCGCCGAGGGTGTGCCCGCGGTTCAGCAGCCCGGCGATGGTGTGCAGCCGCGCCAGGTGATGCTCGTCGTACCAGGCGATACGGCCCTCACGGCGGGGCGGCGGCAGCAGCTTCCGCTCGCGGTAGAAGCGCAGGGTGCGGGTGGTGATCCCGGCCAGCTCGGCCAGTTCGGCGGCACGGAACTCGCGCACGGCGGGCGCCGCGGGTGCGGGGGCTGCGTCCGGTGCGGCCGGCTGCTCCGCGTCCTGTGCCCGGGCCTGCGGCGCCTGAGCACGGCCCGCATCTGCACCCGTGCTCGGACCCGTACTTGAGCCCGTGCCTGCACCCGTACTCGGACCCGTGCCCCCGCCTGCACCCGCGCTGCCGTCGGCCTCGGCGTGACCGGCGCCGCCCGGACCATCGGGCCCCGCGCCCCGCGCTCGCTCTCTGTCCTCGGTCACCGTGGCAGCTTAACCAGGGGCGTCACGCTTACGTACGTCCCGTCCCCGTCCCCTCCTCCGCCCCTCGGCCCCCGCCCCCTCGGTCCCCGTCCGCACCGCAGTCGCCCGGCGCCGCCCGCCGTCGACCGCGCCCGCCCGCAGTCGCCCGCACCGCCCGGCGCCGCCCGCGCCCGCCTGCCGCCGGAACGCGTCGCGCGACCGCGTCCCACCGACCGCGTCCCACCGACCGCGTCGTGCAACCGCCGGTAACTTCCGTTGCGCGACCCCTACCCATCGGTATCGGTCTGCCTTACGCTCCCAACCGTGCCAGTAATCACTGGCGCAGTAACCGGCGCGGTGACCGTCGCAGCGGCCGACGTGGTCGGCCGGCGCGGTGTCCGGCCAGGTGACTGCGCGGTGCCTGGCGAAGAGCAGCTGGCGAAGCAGACCCCGGGAGGCGGCGGATGGCAGCCGAGCGCGAGCACGAGCACGTAAGGGTGGCGGTGATCGGATCCGGATTCGGCGGCCTGGGGGCCGCCGTGCGGCTGCGCCGCGCCGGAGTCACCGACTTCGTCGTCCTCGAACGCCGGGAGGCGGTCGGAGGCACCTGGCACGACAACACCTATCCGGGATGCGCGTGCGACGTCCCGTCGCACCTGTACTCCTTCTCCTTCGCGCCCAACCCCGACTGGCCGCGGGCCTTTTCGGGGCAGAAGCACATCCGCGCCTATCTGGAGGACGTGGCCGACAACTTCGGGCTGCGGCAGCACATCCGGTTCAGCTCCGAGGTGGAGCTGATGAGCTGGGACCCGGAGGAGCTGCACTGGAGCATCACCACCGCCCGAGGGGACCGTCTCAGCGCGGACTTCGTCGTCAACGCCACCGGTCCGCTCTCCGACGCGAAGATCCCCGACATCCCGGGCCTGGAGGGCTTCGGCGGCAAGGTCTTCCACACCGCCCGCTGGGATCACGACTACGACCTGCGCGGCAAGCGCGTCGCCGTCATCGGCACGGGCGCCTCCGCGATCCAGGTCGTACCCGCGATCCAGCCGGAGGTCGAACGGCTCACCCTCTTCCAGCGCACCCCGGCATGGGTGATGCCCAGGGCCGACCGCGAGATCAGCACGCTGGAGCGCAGGCTGCACGCCAAGGTGCCCGCGACGGGCTATCTGAGGCGTCAGATCCTCTGGGGCATAAGGGAGTTGCAGGTCTCGGCGTTCGCCAAGCACCCGAAGATGCTGGGCCTCATCGAGGGGCTCGCGACCAGCCACATGAAGCGCGCCGTGAAGGACCCCGTGATGCGGCGCAAGCTCACACCGCAGTACCGAATCGGCTGCAAGCGCATCCTGCTGTCCAACGACTACTATCCGGCGCTCGCCCGGCCCAACACCGAGCTGGTGGCGTCCGGTCTGAAGGAGGTCCGGGGCAACACCCTCGTGGCGTCGGACGGTTCGGAGGCCGAGGTCGACGCGATCGTCTTCGGTACGGGCTTCCACGTCACGGACATGCCGATCGCGCAGCGCGTCAAGGGCGCCGACGGCACCACGCTGGCCGAGTCCTGGTCGGAGGGGATGGAGGCGCTGCGCGGCTGTTCGGCCAGCGGCTTCCCCAACTTCATGACCGTCATCGGGCCCAACACCGGCCTGGGCAACAGCTCGATGATCCTCATCATCGAGGCGCAGCTGAACTACATGGTCGACTACGTCAAGAAGCTGGAGACGCTGGGCGGCGACGCGGGCAAGGTCGCCTTCGACGCCCGGCCCGAGGCGGTCACGGCCTGGAACGGCCACATCCAGGACCGCATGCGGCGCAGCGTGTGGAACACGGGCTGCGACAGCTGGTACCTCGACGCCAACGGCCGGAACACGACGGTGTGGCCGGGCACCACCGCCGAGTTCCGCAAGGTCACCAGGGAGGTGCGGCTGGAGGAGTACGAGGTGCTGCGCCGGCCGGCGGCGCGCGGTACGGCGGGCTCCGGTGCCGAGGGCTCCGGTGCCGAGGCTTCCGATACCGGGGCTTCCGGCACCCCGGGGTCCCGTGCCGCGGGATCCCGTACGGCTTCGCCCGGCGCGACCCGCGCCACCCGCGCCGCTCGCGGCAAGTCCGGGCGCAGCACCGCCACGTCCGCCTTCCACTCGGCTGAGGAGGCCTGATGGCGCGCCTGACCGCGTCCTGGGGCAGGACACCGGGACCGTACGATCCGCCGCCGCCCGCAAGGGAGTTGACGGCCACCTCCGCCGACGGCGCCAGGCTCCACGTGGAGGTGCACGGGGACGCGAAGGACCCGGCGGTGGTGCTGATACACGGCTGGACCTGTTCGACGGCCTTCTGGGCGGCGGTGATACGGGAGCTGACGGCCAGCGGTCACCGGGTGATCGCGTACGACCAGCGCGGCCACGGCCGTTCGCCCGGCACCGGCG
The DNA here is from genome assembly GCF_012726265.1 of Streptomyces sp. HNM0575. Classification (GTDB taxonomy): domain Bacteria; phylum Actinomycetota; class Actinomycetes; order Streptomycetales; family Streptomycetaceae; genus Streptomyces. The sequence goes on from NZ_JAASAG010000011.1 coordinate 111,207, forward strand.
CGCGCACCTACGGGCCCGACTCGCTCGCCGACGACCTGTGCGCCGTGCTGGAGGCGGCGCTCGAACCGGGCGAACGAGCAGTGCTGTGCGGGCACTCCATGGGCGCGATGACGCTGATAGCCGCCGCCGGACGCCCCGCCCTCGAAGCGCGGGCCGCGGCTGTGCTGCTGTGCAACACGGGCGCCCGCCGGCTGATGGCCTCGGCGCGCGTGATCCCCCTGCGGTCCGAACCGGCCCGCGTACGGGCGCACCGCTTGCTGCTGCTGTCCAGGCTGCCGCTCGGGCCGGTGTCGCCACTGACGAGGAAGGCGCTCAAGTACGGGACGATGGGCCCGGATTCGCCGCCCGAGCAGGTCGACGCCATGGCCCGCATCGTGCACGCCTGCCGGCCGCGCGAACGCGGGGCGTGGGGCGCGGTGCTCTCGAAGCTCGACATCTCGGGCCGGGTCCGCGCCCTCACCCCGCCGACCGAGGTGATCGCGGGCACCTCCGACCGGCTGACTCCGCCCGCCCTCGCCCGCGAGATCGCCGACGCGCTGCCCCGCTGCACCGGCCTGCACGAGCTGCCGCGGCGCGGGCACATGGCGCCGGTGGAGACGTCGTCGGAGGTGAGCGAGGTGCTGCGCCGGCTCGTACGGGAGCACCTCATGGAGACCGCGGCCACCCCGAGCCGGAAGAGCCCGGGGACCCGGCAGGCCCAGCAGTCAGGGAAGCCCCGGCCAACGCAGAAGTCCCAGCGAACGCAGAAGTCCCAGCGAACGCAGAAGTCCCAGCGAACACAGCAAACGCAGCGAACACAGCAAACGCAGAGCATGACCGAGAGGGAGGAGACGCCGTGAGCCGTCGTCGGAGCCTGGAGGGCCAGGTCGCGGTCGTCACCGGAGCCGCCCGCGGCGTGGGCGAGCTGCTGGCGCGGAAACTCTCCGCGCGCGGCGCGAAGATCGCGCTGATCGGCCTGGAGCCGGACGAGTTGAAGAAGGTGAGCGAGTCGCTGCGTACGGAGTCCGCGTACTGGCACGGCGACGTCACCGACGACGACGCGATGAGGCGCATCGCGGACGAGGTCGGTGAGCGCTTCGGCAAGGTCGACGTGGCGGTGGCCAACGCGGGCGTCGCCAGCGGCGGTCCGTTCACCGACTCCGACGCGGAGTCGTGGCGGCGCGTCATAGAGGTCAACCTCCTCGGCGGTGCGGCGACCGCCCGCGCCTTCCTGCCCCGGCTGATCGCCTCCCGCGGCTACTTCCTCCAGATCGCCTCGCTCGCCGCGATCACTCCCGCTCCGATGATGAGCGCGTACTGCGCGTCCAAGTCGGGCGTCGAGGCCTTCGCTCACTGCTTGAGCGCGGAGGTCGGACACAAGGGCGTACGCGTCGGCGTCGGCTACCTCTCCTGGACCGACACCGACATGGTGCGCGGCGCGGACGAGGACGACGTCATGCGCGACCTGCGTAAACGGCTGCCGTGGCCGGCGAACCGCACATATCCGCTGGGGCCGTCCGTCGACCGGCTCGTGGCGGGCATCGAGCGCCGCTCCCGCCACGTGTACGGGCAGTGGTGGCTGCGCGGCATGCAGGGGATCCGCGGTTATCTGCCGCCCGTCATCGGCACGGTGGGCCAGCGCGAGATGCGCCGCTTCGAGCCGCGCCTCGCGGAGAGCGGCACCCGCACGGGCCTGGTGGGCGCGGGCGGAGCGGCGGACGAGGGCGAGCGCGCGGCCCGCCTCTGACAGCCGTCGCGCGGCCGGGCCCCGGCAATCGTCACGCGGGACGCGCCCCGGACGCGGGCCCTTGCCCGCCCCGGGCGCGTTCCGCCCCGGCCTGTTCGGATCCGAACCGTCCGAATCCGGCCCGGCGCCCACCCGACGCCGCTCGGGTGTCAACGACGGGCCCGGCGGCGCCCGTTACGTGGCTGATCCGCTGGGGTTCACTTCCCGGGGACCTATTCCGGTGCCCGGCTGTACGCCTCCAGCGTCTCCTTCGCCGTCGAGGCGTCCTGGAAGACCAGCTCCCACGGACCCGTGTTGACGTCCATGTCCTTGCCGAAGCCGACCCACTTGCCGACCATGCGCCGTCCCGTGGGCTCGACGAGGAGCTGAATCGCCCCGTGATAGCGGGCGCCCCGGTAGTAGCCGTCCGTCGCTGTCTGCTCGGCCCACGTCCCAGTGACCACGTTGCGGTCGATCCTGAGGTCCAGTGACAGGGGCGAGTCCGGATTCAGCGAAGCGCCCTCCAAGGAGTGCCCCTTCAACTGGCTGCCGTGCTGGAGGAGCACCACGAAGTGGGCGCCCTTGAAGGTCGCTTCACGGCCCGACGAGAAGAACTCGTACCGGCTGAGCCAGATACCCGAGTAGTTCTCCGCGGCTGTGCTCGGCGCGGAGCGCGGCGCGCCGACGGCGGCTGTGACGCCGTCTGTGCTGTGGTCCATGTCGTGCCCGCCTCTGCCGTCACTTGTCACCCGTGCCATGGGGACGGGCACTTGGAAGCCTAGCGACTCGACGGGAAGCCCCGTAACGCTCTCCAGCGCACGCGTGTACAGGGGGCGTGGACGGCGGATCCTGCCTGATTCCCAGCGCTGTACGAGCCGTTTGGACGCGCCGTTGGGGTCTCCTGCTGCGTGTCCTGCCCGCTGTAGGGCTCTGGCCAGGTCGTCCTGGCTTAAGCGCAGGCCGATACGCACTGCGCGCAGTGTGTCGTTGGGGGTCACGGAGGCGGCGTCAGATGCAGTGGTCATGACTCCATACTGTCCCGAAATGCCGTTCTGTGACGCCTGTATGACGCCCCGTGAAAGGTGTCTCTTCGACGTCCGCCATGTCGTCGTACAGGTCGGCCGACAGGCCGAGCATGAGGGACATGGCAGACGAAGAGAAGGCAGGGGGATGCGGGGTGTGCGCGGCTCTGCTCAAGCAGGTGGACAAGGCGGTCGGTGAGTACGACCGGAGTGCCGAGGTCGATGCGCGGGTGAAGCTGCGGCGGCACATGAGGCAGATCCATGGTCGGGAACTCCCGTTGGCGTGGTGACTCCTCAGAACGCTCCCCGTTCCCGGCACTCGGTAGCTGTGCACCGGACGGCAGCAGTTGCCCGGTTCGCCGGTCTCCCTTGGCTTGCTTGGTCCTCGACGGCAAGGCCCTTGCCCTGTTCTCGATCTCCGTCACCGGCCCGACCGATCACGAAAGACCGGAAACTCTGGACGGGCCCGGACAAGACCCCGGCCGGGCCGGCTGTCCGCCCCCAACTCGCCCGCCCCACACCCCCGTTCACCCCCTCGGCGGCAGTGGCGGGCGGCTCAGGTCCGGGACGCGTGCGTAGTCCGGCGGGACGGCGGCCGGGTGTCGCTCCAGGAGTGCGAGTGCCGTGCGTACGGCCTTCTCCAGCACCGAGGGCCGCCCCTCCGCCCACTCCAGCGGCGAACGCACCGCCTCGATGTCCGGTGCGATGCCGTGGTTCTCCACCGACCATCCGTACGCGTCGAACCAGGCCGCGTGCATCGGCACCGTGATCGTCGTCCCGTCGACGAGCCGGTGCCGCCCCGTCACGCCGACCACGCCGCCCCACGTACGGGCGCCCACCACCGGCCCGAGGCCCAGCAGCCGGAAGGCCGCGGTGATCATGTCGCCGTCGGAGGAGGTCATCTCGTCGGCGAGCGCGACGATCGGGCCGCGCGGCGCGTTGCCCGCGTAGCTGACGGGCTGGGCGTCGCGCGTGAGGTCCCAGCCGAGGATGGTGCGGGTCAGCGTCTCGACGACGAGTTCGCTGATGTGCCCGCCCGCGTTGCCCCGTACGTCGATGAGCAGGGCCGCCCGCGACACCTCCATCCGCAGGTCGCGGTTGAACTGCGCCCAGCCCGAGCCGCCCATGTCGGGGATGTGCAGATAGCCGCAGCGGCCGTCGCTCAGCTCCCGCACGACCGCACGCCGCCTCGCGACCCAGTCCTGGTAGCGCAGGGCGCGGTCGTCGACGAGGGGGAGGACGGCCACCCGGCGGGCGGGCCGCTCGCCGGCGCCGTCCGCTTCCGCTTCCGCTTCCGATTCGGGCTGTGCGAAGCCGAGTTCGACGGTGGTGCCGCCCGCCGCCGCGAGCAGCGGCCACGGCCCGGCCAGCGGGTCGACCTTCCGCCCGTCGACGTGTGTGAGCACCGCCCCTTCCCGTACGCCGGTGCCCGCGAGCGGCGAACGCGCCTTGGAGTCCGAGGAGTCGCCCGGCAGGATGCGCCGGACGTGCCACTCGCCGGTAGGCGTGCGCGCGAACTCGGCGCCGAGCAGCCCGATGGGCCGCTGGTAGTGGGACGGGCCTTCGTCGCGCCGCGCGGGGACCACCTCGGCGTGCGAGGTGCCCAGTTCGCCGAGGATCTCGCGCAGCAGGTCGGCGAACTCGTCCGGCGACGCCACGCGCCGCACCAGCGGCCGGTACTGGTCGAGCACCGCCGTCCAGTCGACGCCGCACATCCGCGGCTCCCAGAAGTACGCCCGCACGATCCGGCCCGCCTCCTCGTACGCCTGCCGCCACTCCGCGGCGGGGTCGACGTCGTGCAGTACGCGGCGCAGATCGATCCAGGTGGTCGTCGCGTCCTCGGCGACCTCGGCGGCGGGGACGGCGCGCAGTTGGCCGTCGTCGTTGACGACGAGCCTCGTGCCGTCGCCGCTGAGGGAGAACCAGTCGACGTCGTCGCTGAGTTCGGTGCGTTTCGCGGTTGCGAGGTCGAAGTGTTCGAGGGTGGGGCGGCCGGAGGTGTCGGCGGGGTTGGCGAACGTCTCGCCGAGCGCGCCGGAGATCGGGTAGCGCAGCCAGATCAGTCCGCCGCCGCTGACGGCCGCGAGCGCCGAGTACTTCGACGCCGTGACCGGGAAGGGGGTCACCCTGCTCGCCAGCCCCTCGGCCTCCACCAGTACGGGGCTGTCCTCGCCGCCCGAGTACGAGGTCTCGCCGTCGGGCGCGGGGTCGAGCCCCCCGGCGGCCGGGCGGCCCTCGGGGGAGAGAGCGAAGGGCGAGGGGGTCGCCGACGACAGCGGTACGAGATGGGGACGGCAGCCCAGCGGGAACGACAGGTCGCCGGTGTGCACGTCGTATACGGGGTCGAAGCCGCGCCAGGAGAGGAACGCGAGATAGCGGCCGTCCCTGGTGAAGACGGGCTGCTCGTCCTCGAACCGGCCGTCGGTGACGTCGATGAGGGTCCGCTGCCCGTCGAGCCTGGCGATCTTGATCTGGCTCAGTGAACGCCCCACTCCGGGATGCGCCCAGGTCAGCCAGCGCGAGTCGGGGGAGAAGGACAGATCGTGCACCGGGCCGTTGTCCGACCGGATCAGCTCGGCGACGACCTCCGCCCCGGTCCCCGGGTTCTCCCCTGGGTCCGGTCCCGCCGCGGTCCCCGGTCCCGCCCCCGCCCCCGGCTCCACCAGCCCGCCCACGTCGAGCAGCAGCAGCCGCCCGTCGTGAGCCGCGACCGCGAGGGTCCGCCCGTCGGGAGACGCGGCCAGCTCCCTCACCCGCCCGAGCAGACCCGCGGCGATCCGCCGCGGCGGTCCCGTACGCGTGGCGCGCGGCAGGTCCCGGATCTCCACGGCGTCATCGCCGGACGCGTCCGTGACGTATGCGACCTTCCCCGTGTCACCGAGCATGTGCGGCATCCGCACCCGCACCCCAGGGGTGTCCGCGACGGCGCGTGCGGGGCCGTCCCGGTGCGTGAGCCAGTAGAGGCTGCCCCGTACGCACACGGCGCTGGCACGCCCGGTGGTGTCCGCGGCGAGGGCGTCGAGATTCGCGGCCGCGGGCACCTGATAGCTGCGCCGCCCGGTGCGCGGCCCGCCCAGCGCGACGTCCAGGCGGCGCGGGCTCCCGGACGGCGAGAAGTCGTCGACGAGCCACAGTTCGCCCCCGCACTGATAGACGACGCGGTGGCCGTCGGTCGAGGCGTTGCGGGCGTAGAAGTCGCCGTGGTCGGTGTGCCGGCGCAGAGCGGTGCCGTCGGGGCGGCAGGAGTAGAGGTTGCCGACGCCTTCGTGGTCGGAGAGGAAGGCGATCCGGGCGTCGTTGCCGTTCCCCGTGAACATCACCGAGTCGAGGTGCCCCTCCAGCTCCGGCAGCAGCCGCTCGCCGTGCAGCCACAGCCGCCCTGTGGCGCCGCCCCGGTAGCGCTTCCAGGCCGCGGGGTCGTGCGGCGGCTTGCCCGTCAGCAGCAGGGTGCGGCGTTCGCCGCCGAGTTCGGCGACGGCGATGTCGGCGACCGGGCCCCACGGCAGCCGGCTTCCGGGGCCGCCGTCGACGGGGAGCCGGTAGGACCAGGTCCGGTAGTGGAACGGCTGCTCGTGCGAGGAGACGGCCAGCACGTCTCCCTCCGGCGTCCAGCCGCACACGCGCGCCTGCGGTGCGCCCCAGTACGTCAGGCGGCGGGGGGTCCCGCCGTGCACGGGGACGAGATGCACCTCCGGGTCCAGGCTGCGCCATGACGTGAAGGCGATCCGCTCCCCGTCCGGTGAGAAGCGGGGACAGCTGACGCGGGTGCGGTCGACGGTCAGCCGCCAGGCACGTGCGGTGGTACGGATCCCGCCGCCGTTCGCGGTGCCGTCGCCGTCGCCCGTACGGCCCGGGCCCAGCGGCGCGACCCATACGTCGTCCTCCGCCACGAAGCACACCAGGTCGCCGCTGATGTGGGGGAAGCGCAGATACGGCGGCTGGTCGGAGTCCCCGGCCGCCGCCCCGCCGACCGCCCCGGTCACCGGCCGCTCGGCCGTCCCGGCCGTCCCTGCCATCCCGGCCATCCCGGCCATCCCGGCCGTCCCTGCCATGGAACGCTCAGCCACGGCGGACCCCTGCCCGGCGCTCGCGGCGCCCGTGCGGAAGCGGGCCGCCGACGGCCGCCGGTTCGTGACGCATGGCCATGAATGCCATGTTTCGATCAGGTCCGTCCGGCGGCAACTCGTGGGCGGCGACGGTACGAGGCAGAGCCCGCGGCCCGGTCGTCGTACGGGACGGGTCGTGCCGTCCGCACCGCCCTTTCAGCCCCCTGACCAGCCCCCCTGATCAGAACCTCTGTCCTGCCCCTGCCCCTGCCCCCTGCCCCTGCCCGGCTTCCGGGCTGCCCCCGCTCGGTCAGACCCCGCGCAGCAGCGCCGCCAGGCCCGTCTCCACGTCCGCGTCCCCGTGCTCCTGCCCGGCCGCGACCACGTCGTACGTACGGAGCAGGAAGCGGCGCAGGTCCGCGCTGTCGAACTCGACGACGGCGACGCCCTCTTCGGAGAGCAGCTCGATCACGGTGTGGGAGCCGTCCCGCGGCCATACGTGCACGTCGCCCTCGCCCGCGGGGCCGTGCAGGCCGTCGTCGAGCAGTTCGCGGGCGAAGGCCCACGCGACCTCCGCCCCGTCGAGGGACGCGTCGGCGGGGAAGACGATGCGGACGGCGAGCGGATCCGCGTCGTCGTAACGGAGTGCTGCGCTCAGTTCCCTTGTCGTGTGCGGTTCGGCGATGAGGCGGGCCTGCACGGTGTGGTCGAAGACTGCGGACATCCTCTGCTCCTATGTCGTCGGGGCGGCCCCGGCCGCTCAACTCCGTGTTGCCCTTTCCCCATGACAGACGCACGGGGAGGGGCTGGAGTCACCGGAAAAACAGGGTGAGGTGTGCCACAGGCTGCCCCGTCCCGGGCCTTCGTGAACACCCGGAGGCCATCGGGCATTTCGAGCGACATGGGCGCTCTTGCAACACCTTTGCAGTAAGGCCCTATCATCGAACGGTTGTGAAGTGGCCGCAAGACCGGCCGAACTGCCCACCGGCCGCCCCGGCGGACCGGCCGAACCGAGAAGCGGAGTGGCGTCATGCATGTGCCCGACGGATTCATCGACGCGCCTGTGTCCGTTGCCGCCGGGGTGGTCGCGGCGGGCGCGGTCGCGGTCTCGCTGCGCGGCGCGCGCCGCGAACTCGGCGGCGCGGGGGGCGAATCGGCCACGGGCGGCGCGGCCGGCAGCCCGACGGTGAGGCCGGTGGCCGCGACCCCCGGCACCTCCGCGGGCGGTGAGCGCACTGCGCCGCTCGCAGGGCTCGTCGCGGCGTTCATCTTCGCCGTGCAGATGCTCAACTTCCCCGTGGCCGCGGGCACGAGCGGCCATCTGCTGGGCGGCGCGCTGGCGGCGATACTCGTCGGCCCGTACACGGGTCTGCTGTGCGTCTCCGTCGTACTCCTCATGCAGGGCGTGCTGTTCGCGGACGGCGGGCTCACCGCGCTCGGGGTGAACATCCTCGACATGGGCGTCGTGACCGTTCTGGTCGCGTACGGGATCTTCCGGCTGCTGCTGCGAGTGCTGCCGCGCGGCAGGGGCGCCGTCACGGGCGCCTCGTTCGCCGCCGCGCTGGTCTCGGTGCCGGCCGCCGCGGTCGTCTTCACGGGCATGTACGCGCTCGGCGGCACCAGCGACGTCGCGTTGGGCAAGGTGTTCGTCGCGATGACGGGCGTGCATGTGCTGATCGGCATCGGCGAGGCGGCCATCACTGCGGCCACGGTCGGTGCGGTCGTCGCGGTGCGTCCCGATCTGGTCTACGGGGCACGGGACTTCGCGGTACGGCCGCTTCAGCTGCGTACGGCCGTGGTGGCGGCGCCGGGCGGCGGCACGGTCCCGTCCGGGCAGGTGCACGAGCCCGCGTCCGGGCCGGTGCACGAAGACGCGTCCGAGCCGGAGCGCGCCTCCGCGAGTGCGCCGGAGACGGCTTCCGCGAGCGTGCCCGAGCGCGAACCCGCCTCGGCGCCCACATCATCCGGCCCTGCCCCCGCATCGGACCCCGCGTCGGACTCCGCGTCGGACCCGGCGTCGGACTCCGCGTCGGACCCCGCACCAGCACCCGCGTCCGAGCGCGAACCCGCGCCCGAGCCCGCCCTCGCAGCCGCCTCGTCCTCCCGTCGCCCCAACCGGGGCCTGTGGACCGGCGGTCTGGTCGCGACAGCTATCTGCGCGGGCGTCATCAGCTTCTACGCGTCGGGCAGCCCCGACGGCCTGGAGAAGGTCGCCGCCGACAACGGCATCGACCGGCAGGCCGAGGACCACGCCGCGAAGGACTCCCCGCTCGCCGACTACGGGGTCGAGAGCGTCTCCGACGCCCGCCTCTCCGGCGGCCTCGCCGGAGTCATCGGCGCCGGTGCGACCCTCGCGGTCGGCAGCACCGTCTTCTACGCGGTGCGCCGCCGCCGTGCGGCCGGGTACGCCGCGGAGGCGGGACCGGCGCCCGGCGGTCCGGCGGACTCCGGGCAAGAGCCGGTCTGACATGGGAGCGGGCCACGCCCACAAGCTCTATCTGCACGGCGGTTCGCCGGTGCACGCGCTTCCGGCGCACTGCAAGCTCGCGGCCGTCTTCTGCTTCGTGCTCGTCGTCGTCTCCACGCCGCGCGAGGCGATGTGGGCCTTCGGGCTGTACGCGGTGCTGCTCGCCGCGGTCGCCGGTGCCGCTTGGGGCCTCCACGCCGAAGGCAGGGGAAGGGTTCCCTACGGGCATCTGCTGAAGCGGATGCTGATCGAGGTGCCGTTCGTGGCGTTCGCGGTGCTGATGCCGTTCGTCGCGCGCGGTCCGTACGTGGAGGTGCTGGACGTCCAGCTGTCCTCGTCCGGGCTGTGGAGCGCGTGGAACATCCTGGCCAAGGGCACGCTCGGCGTCGCCGCCTCCGTGCTGCTCGCGTCCACGACCGAGCTGCGTGAACTCCTCCTGGGAATGCAGCGGTTGGGGCTTCCTCCGCTGCTCGTGCAGATCGCGTCCTTCATGATCCGGTACGGCGACGTCATCGGCGACGAGATGCGCAGGATGCGGATCGCGCGCCTCTCCAGGGGCTTCCGTGCGCGCGGCGTACGGCAGTGGGGCGTGCTGGCGAAGTCCGCGGGCGCGCTCTTCATCCGCTCCTACGAACGCGGCGAGCGGGTCCATCTCGCGATGGTCAGCCGCGGCTACACGGGCACGATGCCCGTCATCGACGAGGTGACCGCGACGCGTGCGCAGTGGACGGGCGCCGCGCTCCTCCCGCTCGCGGCGCTCCTGGTCTGCCTGATGGGATGGGCCCTGTGACCGGCGACAGCATGAGTACGAGTACGAGTACCGGCGGCAGCACGAGCGGCGCCGCGACGCCCTCGGTTCCGCCCCCCGAGCCGTCCCCGGATCCGCCCTCCGGCCCGTCCCCGAGTCCGCCCTCCCTGTACGTCTCGCGCCTCGCCTTCGCCTACCCGGACGGCCATCAGGCCCTGTTCGGCGTCGACTTGACCGTCCCGCGCGGCGAACGCGTCGCCCTGCTCGGGCCCAACGGCGCTGGCAAGACCACGCTCGTGCTCCACCTCAACGGCATCCTGACCGCGGGCGCCGGCTCCGTCACCGTCGCCGGGCTGCCCGTCGGGCCGGAGCATCTCGCGGAGATCCGGCGCCGGGTCGGCATCGTCTTCCAGGACCCGGACGACCAGCTGTTCATGCCGACCGTGCGGGAGGACGTCGCGTTCGGGCCCGCCACCGCCGGACTGCGCGGCGCGGAGCTGGCCGCGCGCGTCGACGAGGCGCTCGCACAGGTCGGAATGGAGGCGCACGCCGAACGTCCCCCGCATCACCTCTCGTTCGGGCAGCGACGGCGCGTCGCCGTGGCCACGGTGCTGGCCATGCGGCCGGAGATCCTCGTGCTCGACGAGCCGTCGTCGAACCTGGACCCGGCCTCGCGCCGCGAGTTGGCGGACATTCTCCGGCAGCTCGACGTGACGGTGCTGATGGTCACCCACGACCTTCCGTACGCCCTCCAGTTGTGCCCGCGTTCGGTGGTGCTCAGCGACGGCGTGATCGTCGCCGACGGGGGTACGCAGCAACTCCTGTGCGACGAGAAGCTGTTGGCCGCGCACCGCCTGGAGCTGCCCTTCGGCTTCGACCCCGGCTCGGTGGACGTCCCGCAGCGATAGCACCATGGACGGTGCAGGAACGACGGCACGACGGCACGAGTGGGACGGACAGAGGCGTGAAGGCTCGGAACGCTGAGAACGCGGTCGACGTCCACGGCACGGTGGCGGAAGGCTACGAGGCCGTCCGGGACGCCTTCGCGGCGAACTTCGCCGACCGGGGCGACACCGGCGCGGCCGTCGCCGTGCACCGCGAGGGGCGCCTCGTCGCGGACCTCTGGGCGGGCACCAGGAACCCCGCCACCGCGGCCCGCGAGGACGGCGGTGAGGACGGCCGTCAGGACGGCGGTGAGGACGGCCGCGGGGAGAGCACCGCCGATGCCCGCGGTGAGCGCGGCGCCGACGGGACCGTGGACCTCTGGCAGCGGGAGACCGCCGCCGTCGTGCGTTCGGCCTCCAAGGGCCCCGCGGCCGCCGTGCTCCATCTGCTGCACCAGCGCGGCCAGTTGGACCTGGACGCGCCCGTCGCCACGTACTGGCCGGAGTTCAAGGCGAACGGCAAGGAACGCGTACTGGTGCGGCACGTGCTGGCCCACCGTGCGGGCCTCCCGGCGCTCGACACCCCGCTCACCGTCGACCAGGCCGCCGACGGCGTCAGCGGGCCCTCGGCGCTCGTGGCGCAGGCACCGCTGTGGGAACCGGGTACGGACCACGGCTACCACCCGCACACCTTCGGCTGGCTCGTCGGCGAGCTGGTGCGCCGCGCGACGGGACGTCCGTTCGGGCGCTGGTTCGCGGAGGAGATCGCGGGCCCGCTGGGTCTGAGCATGTGGTTCGGCATTCCCGCGACGTCCGAAGTCCCGGACGGCGGCGTCGACTTGGCGCGTCTGGCCGAGGTGCCCACCCCCGAGCCGGCCGCCGCGGCGGGCTTGCGGCTGCGTCCCAAGCTGTCGGTGACGGAGGCGTACGGCGACCCGGAGTCCCTGACCCGGAGGGCCTTCGACTCGGCCGGACCCAGGCCGTACGAGAACGATCCGGTCTGGCTCACGGCCGGACTGCCCGGCGCCGGTGCCGTGGCGACGGCCCGTTCGCTGTCCCGCTTCTACGCGGCGCTCATCGGCCCGGTCGAGCCGCAGCCGGCCGCGTCCGGGGCGTCCGGGGCGTCCGGTGGATCAGGCGGAGCCGGGGCGGGCGGCGGGCGCGGCCCCCGGCACGCCCGCCGCCCCCACGGCGGCGGACGGCTGTTCACACCCGCCACGCTGACTCAGGCCCGCTCCCAGGAGTCGAGCGGGCCGGACCGCGTGCTGATCGTCAACTCCCGCTTCGGGCTGGGCTTCATGCTCCACGGGCCCGGTGCGCCGATGCTCGCGCAGGGCTCCTTCGGCCACCCGGGACGCGGCGGCTCGCTGGCGTTCGCCGACCCGGAGTCCGGTACGGCCTTCGCATACGTGACCGCCGCCATGCAGCGCTCCGTCACCTCGGACCCGCGTGCGCACGCGCTCGTACGGGCGCTGCGCGGCTGCCTGTGACGGTCGTCCGACGGGCCCGCCGGAGCAGACGGGCGGTGTGGGACGACGGCCCCCCGTGCCGTCCTGCCGTCCGCCGGCGACGCACGCGCCGCCACCCCGCGGGCCCAACGGCCTCCCCCTGACCGGCAGTTCTGCTCGTGGCGGGTGATGCGGCCCCCGGGACGGCCGGGACGAGGCCAGGTCCGGAGACCCGCGGCCCTTCCCGGCCAGGTTCTCCCGGCCAGGTTCTCCCGGTCAGTCCTTCAGATGGGCCCACACCGCGCTGCCCCGCGTGACGGGCGAGACCGCCACGCCCCAGCTCTCCGAGAGGGTGTCGACGATGTACAGCCCGCGGCCGCACTCCTTCTCGGCGGTCGGCGCACGCCGCTGCGGCGAGCGGCTGCTGGTGTCGTCGTCGTGGACCTCGACCCGTACACCGTCGTACTCACAGTAGGAGGCGGCGCACACGATCCAGGCGCTGTCGGTGTGGGTGACGGCGTTGGTCACCAACTCCGAGAGCACCAGGGCAGCTTGCTCGCGTAAATCGGACGACGCTCCACGGCGGCCGAGCCAACGGTCCATCGCGTGCCGGACCCGGGGGACGCTGACGTCCTCGGCCGGGAGCCGGAGCGCGTGTGAATCCGTACGGGAGCCGGACGGTGGGCGCGGAGGGCGGTGGTGCGTGGGGGGCACGCTCAAGGGGAGCACGGCCTCACTATGAGTGCTGCGGTCTTCAACTCGCAAGCTTCCTTCTGATAATTTCAGAGTGAAGACGCAATGAGGCGGCCCGAGTTGACACATCGGCACCGGCTCCGGCGTGCCATGACGGCAACCGCGAAGCCGGTACGGTCAAAGCGGAATCCGTCTGCGAAGACCGGCTACGGACCGGGGGATCCCGGGAGGTGAGGGCGTGACCGATGCACTTCCGAGCGGTTCGAGTGCTCCGACGGTGCTGCGCATCATCCTCGGGAAGCGGCTGAAGGAGCTGCGCGAGCGCTCCGGCTTCCGCCTGGACACCGCCGCCAAGGCGCTGCGCGTGAACCATCTGACGATCAGGCGGATGGAGAACGCCCAGGTCGGGCTCAAAGTCCCTTATGTCAAGGAGCTGTTGAGACTCTACGACGTGAGCGAGGCGGAGGTCGGCGAGTTCATAGCCATGGCCGAGCGCGCCAACGAGCCCGGCTGGTGGTATCCGTTCCGCGACGCCCTGCCCGACTGGTTCCGCGCCTACGTGAGCCTGGAGACCGACGCGGAGGTCATCCGTGTCTACGAACCCCACTACGTGACGGGGCTGTTGCAGACCCGCCAGTACGCGCGTGCCGTCATCGGCGCCGGATTCCCCAACGACTCCGAGGAGTCGTTGGAACACCGCGTCGATCTGCGGGTGCGCCGCCAGGAGTTGCTGGAGCGCAGCGACGCCCCGACGCTCTGGGTCGTACTGGAGGAGGCCGCGCTGCGCCGCGAAGTGGGCGGCCCGGCGGTCATGCGGAGCCAGCTGGACCGGCTCCTCGAGACCACGGAGCTGCCCAACGTCACCCTGCGGATCGTGCCGCTCGCAGCCGGGCCCCACCCGGGCACGGGCGGCCACGTGACCTACTTCCGGTTCGCCGAGCGGGAGTTGCAGGACATCGTCTACACCGAGGTCGGGCTGACCAGCGCGGTCTATCTGGACCAGCGGCCCGACGTGGTCACGCACCTGGAGGCGCTCACGCGCATCTCGCTGCTGGCCGCCGAGCACGTGCCGGATCCCCGGACGTATCTGAGTAACCTGCGTAAGGAGTACGACAAATGACCCTTGAAGCTCGCGTCGGTCACGAGGTCCGCAACGGCATGCCCGCGCGTGAACTGGGCACCGAGGGCTGGCACAAGCCGTGGAGCGGCCAGAACGGCGGTGCCTGCGTCGAGGCCAAGAGGCTGCCCGACGGCTGCGTGGCGCTGCGCCAGTCCACCGATCCGGACAGCCCGGCCCTGCTCTACTCGGCCCACGGGATGAGGGCGTTCATCGAGGCCGCCAAGTCGGGCGGCGCCGACTTCCTCAAGAGCTGACCGGGACCGGGCCGCCCGCACAGACCACGCACGGCCGGCCCCCCTGCACCACCCCGCACCATCCGCATCACCCCGCACCACCGACCGTGACCCCCCGACCGAAGACCATCCGGCCGGCCGGCGGGGAAGCACTTTCGCCGTGTGCTCTCCCCGCCGGCCTCATCGCCGGAAGCTCCATACGCAGCAGCCCTCATACGGCAACAGCCCTCATACGGCAGGAATGGGATGACTGATGACCACGTCCGGAAAGCCTGAGATCGACACCAGCAGGCCGCACTCGGCCCGGATGTACGACTACTACCTGGGCGGCAAGGACTGGTATCCGGTCGACGAGGTGGCCGCCGAGAAAGTGATCAAGGTGTGCCCCCAGATCCGGCTCACCGCGGAGACCAACCGGTCGTTCATGCACCGTGCGACGCGCGCGCTGGCCACCGAGTACGGCGTCCGCCAGTTCGTGGACATCGGCACCGGCATCCCCACCCCGCCCAACCTCCACCAGGTCGCACAGGAGGCGGCGCCCGACGCCCGAGTCGTCTACGCCGACCACGACGCGACGGTCCTGGAGTACGCGCACGTACTGATGCGCAGCACCCCCGAGGGCCGCACCGCCTACATCAACGCCGACGTGCGCGAGGACCCCATACTCGACTCGCCCCAGCTGCGCGAGGTCATCGACCTGGACAAGCCGGTCGCGCTCTCGCTCGTCGCGCTCCTCCACTTCGTGCCGGACGACTGCAAGCCGTACGAGATCGTCTCCGGACTGGTCGACAAGCTGGCGTCCGGCAGCTTCCTCGTGCTCAGCCACTGCACGTACGACTTCGACCAGGTCGCGTGGCAGGGCGTGAAGAAGGTGTACGACGCGGGCGGCACCACGGTGCAGTGGCGCGCCAAGGAGGAGGTCGAGAGCTTCTTCGACGGCCTGGAGCTGATCGACCCGCAGGTGACCGCGGCACACGACTGGCGCCCCGACGCACCCGTCGAGGCCACCGGCGAGGAGGCCGACCTGCTGCGCAGCGCCGCCCTGTACGCGGGAGTCGGGAGGAAGCCATGAGCGTCCCACTGGGAGCGCGGCCCGTTGCCGCCGCGGGCGGCCCGCGGCCGACCGAGCACCAGCTGCGGCTGGCGCACGAACGGGCCCGCATGACGGGCGAGTCGGTCGCGCGTGTGCTGTCGGTGTTCCTCGGCGGGGGCCGGTACGGGGAGGCGGCCGTGGACGCCGCGGGCGCCGCGGACGCGGCAGCCGGTGCCGGTGGTGGTGCCGGTGCGCCGTCCGTCGCCGGGCCCCTCGTCACGTCCGGCCCGCCGGGTCCGGCAGCCCCGGCGGGCCGGGACGGCCGGGAGGGCTCGGACGGCCAGGACACCGGCGGCGCCGGGGAGTTCGCCGACGTGATCCCGCTGTCGCGTGCGCGCGGACGCCGCTCCGGCGGTTCCGGCGGCGGGGACGCCGACGGCCACTGAGGCTGCCCGTTGCCCGGGGCCGGACCGGTGTCCGGCCCCGCGCCCCGGAGTTAGTCTCGGGCGATGAGGCGATTCGAGGGGTATGCGGCGCTCGTCACGGGCGCGGGGCAGGGGATAGGCGCGGCCGTCTCCCGGCGGTTCGCGGCCGAGGGCGCGCGCGTGACGGTGACCGATCTGGACGGTGCGCGCGCCGAACGCATGGCGGAGGCGATCCGCGCCGACGGCGGCGAAGCACGTGCCGCGGCCTGCGACGTCGGCGACCGGCAGGCCGTGGAGACGGCGGTGGCGGACGCCGTCCGGCACTTCGGCCGTCTCGACGTACTCGTCAACAACGCCTGCTCATGCACTCCGGACGCGGCGCTGTTCGAGGACGAGCCCGACGAGGTCTGGGAACGGGACCTGGACATCTCCCTCACCGGCGCCTTCCGCTGCGCCCGCGCCGCGATGCCGCATCTCGCGGCGGCCGGGGGGCGCGGAGCGATCGTCAACATCGGTTCCGTGAACGGCATTCAGGACTTCAGCAACCACGCGTACAGCGCCGCCAAGGCCGGTCTCTCCTCCCTCACCCGCACCCTCGCCGGAGACGGCGGGCCGCGTGGCGTACGCGTCAACCTCGTCGCGCCCGGCACGGTGCACACCGACGCCTGGGCGGGACGTGAGGCAGCGCTGGAACGGGCGGCGGCGCTCTACCCGATGGGACGGGTGGGCCGCCCCGGCGACATCGCGGCGGCCGTCGCCTTCCTCGCCTCCGCCGACGCGGAGTGGATCACGGGGGTCACGCTGCCCGTCGACGGCGGCCTCACCGCCGTCAACTCCGGTTTCCAGCAGGCGATGGCGCCGCCGCGGCCCCAAGGCTGACGGCTACACACCGGGAGCGCCGTCCGCGGCGGCCGTCGGGCGGGGCAGCCGCCGCCACAGCAACGCCCGTGCCATGAGGGCCACTTCGAGGTTCAGCCGGTCCTCGGTGAGCGGGCGGCCGATCAGCTCCTCGGCCTTGCGCACGCGGTAGTGCACGGTGTTCTTGTGCAGGTGCAGCCGCGCCGCCGCCTGCGTGTAGCTGCATCCCGACTCCAGGAACACCCGTACGGTGCCGCGCAGTTGAGGGTGTCCCGGGTCGTCGGCCGCGAGGCCGCCGAGCGTGCGGGCGATCCAGTGCGCGAGATCCTCGGACTTCTCGGTGAGCAGCGCGGCGACCGCGACGTCGTCGAACGCCAGGACCCTGAGATCGCTGTTCTGCGCGGTCCCGGCGACCGCCTGGGTCCGGATGGCCTCGCGCAGCGAGCCGCGGAACCCGGCGAGCCCCGGTGCCTGAGCGCCCAGCGCGACCCGCGCCTCGGCGGCGACGCTCGCCATGCCCTCGTGCAGCAGGTCCACGTCCAGGGCGTGCGGGTCCCGATGCTGCACCCAGATCCACATCGTGCGGGCGTCGTTGAGCAGCGTCAGGGGTGTGCCGGGGCCGAAGGCCCGCTGGACCGCGCGGGCGGCGGCGTCGAGGGCCCCCGTCTCGCTCGGCGCCTCCGCGGGCAGCCAGGCGACGGCGGCCGTGTGCCAGCCGGTGACGGGGATGCCGAGGAGATGGTGGGCCTCCACCTCGGACATGCCCTCCGACGCCAGGACGAGACGGATCCGGGCGGCATGGGCGGCTCCGACGCGGCTGTTCCAGAGCCGCCGTTCCGTCTCGTAGATGTCGATGAGACCTTCGATGACCCGGTCGATATAGCTGTTGGTGCGCCGGGACAACTCCGCGATGGCGGCGAGCGCCAGGTGCGTCGGTACGTCGCCGAGCCGGTCCAGCGCCGTGATCCCCCACTGCGTGAACCGGTTCTCACCGAGCCGGTACGCCCGCAGCAGCGCCTCCAGGGACAGCGAGTGCTGGGCGAACCGGCGGGCGTACTCCGCCGCGGCGGCCGGTACGGAGATCTGCTCGACCGGAATGGAGTGCCGTAGCAGGTCGACGATCGCCACCAGGTTGGACGACGTGCTCGCCACCATGAGTTCGCGTACCGCCTCGTCGTGCCGGAACTCCGGGATGACCTCGACGAACCACGTCGTCATCTCGTCGGTGAGGGCGGGCAGATCGGCGTCGAGAGCGTGGGCGACCTCGGCGACGAGGGCGTCGACGTCTGCGGACATGGCGCGCACCGTAGCAAGGCCCTCACCAGGGCGGGAGGGGTCGCAGGCCGCCTTTCCGCGCCGCCGTCGCGACCGTCGCCGGCGGGTCGCGGCCGGGGAGTCACCTCGCTGCGACTCGTTGTGACGGCGGCACAACGACGGGCGGAGGCTTCGGTCCGCCGGCCCATGGTCCAGATCGACCCCGCTTTTCTACGGTCCTCACAGTGACGTGGCGCACATCTCGTCGTGACGCACAACGTGCCGGAGCCGCACACGAGAGGACGACCTGCATGCACCTCGCCGTACTGCCCGATGAACGCGCCCGCCGCGATCCGCACGGGCCCTGCATCGCCGACGACGCCGTGATGCTGGACAACGCCGCGTTCGCCGCCCGGGTGCGCAGTGCCGCGGCCGTGCTGCGGGCGCGGGGGACCGGCCCCGGTGACGTCGTCGCCGTCGTGCTGCCCAACCGGGTCGAGCTGGTCGTCACCCTGTTCGCCGCCTGGCGGCTGGGCGCGGCGGTCACACCCGTCAATCCGGCGCTGACCGCCGGAGAGGCCGGCTTCCAGATCCGCGACGCGGGCGCGCGGGTGGTGGTCGGGGACGCCGGTGCGGAACTGGTCACGCTGGACGTGGCGGCGCTCGCGGAGCCTGTGGACGGCGGTTCGGGCGGTGCAGCGTCAGGTCCAACCGGCTTGAGCGAAACCGGAGTTGACGACGCCGCGCTGGCGCTGCTGATCTACACCAGCGGCACCACCGGGCGGCCGAAGGGCGTCATGCTCGACCACGCCAACGTCCGGGCGATGGTGGACATGATCGTCACCGGGCTCGGCCTCGGCACCCGCGACCACAGCCTGCTGATCCTTCCGCTGTTCCACGTCAACGGGATCGTGGTGAGCGTCCTCTCACCGCTGCTCGCGGGCGGACGGGCGACCGTCGCCGGGCGGTTCCGGCCGGAGACCTTCTTCGACGTGATCGAGCGGGTGCGGCCCACGTACTTCTCGGCCGTGCCCGCGATCTACGCGAGACTCACCGGGCTCCCGGACGGCGCCCGCCGTCCGGACACCTCGTCGCTGCGCCTCGTCGTCTGCGGCGCGGCGCCCATGCCCGCCGAACTCATCGGCCGGTTCGAGCAGCGCTACGGCGTGCCGGTCGTCGAGGGCTACGGGCTGTCGGAGGGCACCTGCGCGTCCACGCTCAACCCGGTGGCCGGTCCGCGCAAGCCCGGCACGGTCGGCCGTCCGCTGCCCGGCCAGCGGGTCGAACTCATGGACCCGCAGGGCCAGTTGATGACCGACGGGCCGGGCGAAGTCGTCATCAAGGGACCGAACGTGATGCGCGGCTATCTGGGACGGGCGGAGGAGACCGCGGCCACGATCACCGACGGCTGGCTGCACACCGGTGACGTCGGACGGTTCGACGACGACGGCTACCTCGTCCTCGTCGACCGCATCAAGGACTTGATCATCCGGGGCGGGGAGAACCTCTACCCGAAGGAGATCGAGAACGCGCTGCACGCACACCCGGCGGTCCTCGAAGCCGCCGTGGTCGGCGCACCCGACCCGGTGCTGGGCGAGGTGCCGGTCGCCGTGGTCGCGCTGTATCCCGAAGCGCGGGCCACCGCCGAGGAGTTGGCCGCGCACTGCCGCGAACGGCTCGCGAAGGTCAAGATCCCCGCCCGTATCACCCTCGTCGACGCGCTCCCGAAGAACCCGGTCGGGAAGATCGACAAGCCCGCGCTGCGCGGCCAACCGGCCCCGGCCGGCTGACAGTTCGGCGCCCGAGCCGTCACCCGCACACCGACTCCGCCGTACCCGCTTCCGTACACCGCTTCACTCCGCCGTACCCGCTGCCGTACATCCACTCCACTCCACTCCGCGCCGTGACGTCGTCACTGACGTGACGTCGTCGCGCGGCGATCCGCCCTGCCCGCATCACATCGAAGGGACGACGACACATGGGCTTCAAGACGGCAGACTTCCCACCGGTCGATCCGGAGACCTTCCTCGACAGGCCGCTGTTCGAGCGGACGAAGCAACTCGCCCTGCACTGGGTGGAGTTCGGCTTCGGCTCGCCGAAGATGATCCACACCGTCTACATGGTGAAGCTGCTGGTCCTGTACGCGTTCGGCGGCGTCCTGGTGGCGACGGCCACCTCCGGCGCGGGCCCGTTCTGGGACGTCGCCGGGTGGTGGGACGAGCCGGTCGTCTACCAGAAGCTCGTGCTGTGGACCGTCCTGCTCGAGACCGCCGGACTGGCGGGCTCCTGGGGGCCGTTGGCCGGCAAGTTCAAGCCGATGACGGGCGGGATCCTGTTCTGGGCGCGGCCCGGCACCATACGGCTGCGGCCGTGGAAACGGGTGCCGTTCACCGACGGCAACACCCGCACCGTGGGCGACGTGCTGCTCTATCTCGCCTTCCTGGCCGCCCTGTCGGCCGCCGTCGTGCTGCCCGGGGTGCACAGCGACTCGCTGTCGGCGGCCCTGCCGGAGAACACCACGGGGCTGGTGGCACCGGGGGTGCTGTACGCAGTGATCGCGCTGTACGTGCTGAACGGCCTGCGGGACAAGACGGTCTTCCTCGCCGCCCGAGGCGAGCAGTACCTGCCCGCGCTGGTGTTCTTCGCGTTCCTGCCGTTCGTGAACGTGATCGTCGCGGCGAAGCTGCTGATCGTCACCATCTGGGTCGGTGCGGGAGTCTCCAAGCTCGGCCGCCACTTCACCCCCGTCGTCGCGCCGATGGTCTCCAACAGCCCGAGCGTGCCCAGCCGTTGGGTCAAGCGCGCGCACTACCGCGACTTCCCGGGCGACATCCGCCCGTCGAGGCTGGCGAGCTTCATGGGACACGTCGGCGGCACGACGGTGGAGGTCGTCACCCCTCTGGTGCTGCTGTTCTCCACCAACTACTGGCTGACCCTGGCCGGAGTGGTGCTGATGGTGGTCTTCCACCTGTTCATCACCTCGACGTTCCCGCTGGCGGTGCCGCTTGAGTGGAACATCCTCTTCGGCTATCTGACGGTGTTTCTGTTCCTGGGCTTCCCGGCCTCGGACGGCTACGGCGTGACGGACATGTCGCCGCCGTGGCTGGCGCTCGCCGTCACCGCCGCTCTGCTGTTCTTCCCCGTACTGGGCAACCTGCGCCCCGACCTGGTCTCCTTCCTGCCGTCGATGCGGCAGTACGCGGGCAACTGGGCGTCTGCGCTGTGGGCGTTCGCACCCGGGGCGGAGGCCAAGCTCAACTCCCTGGCGCCCCGGCCCACGCAGAACCAGATCGACCAGCTGCAAGCGATGGGGTACGAGCCGAAGATCGCCGAGATCACCCTTCAGCAGACGATCGCCTGGCGGTCGATGCACAGCCAGGGCCGGGGCCTGTTCTCCGTGCTGGCGGCGAACCTTCCCGACCTGGACTCGCGTACGGTGCGGGAGGCCGAGTTCGGCTGCAACTCCCTCATCGGGTTCAACTTCGGCGACGGGCATCTGCACGACGAGGACCTCGTCCGCGCCGTACAGGAACGCGTCGGCTTCGCCCCCGGCGAGTGGATCGTGGTGTGGGTCGAATCGCAGGCCATCCACTCCCCGGTGCAGCACTACAAGGTGATCGACGCCGCCCTCGGAGTCGTCGAGCGCGGCTACTGGAGGGTGGCGGACGCCGTGAACGAGCAGCCGTGGCTCCCCAACGGGCCGATACCGCTGACCGTCACGTTCCGCCGCGGACAGCCGCAGCGGCAGACGGACTCGGCTGCCGGTCACCGCGACGGCCACCCCGACGGTCAGGACGGCGCCGGCGCCGGTCTGGAGGCGCCCGCGTGAGCGGCGGCCACGGCGGGACGGAGAAGATGATGGGGGATCGGTGCGGAAGGGAGCAGGTCATGGGGGAGCAGCCCGGGAGGGAGAAGCGGCCATGACCACCGCGACAGTGGTCGGCAGCGGTCCCAACGGGCTCACCGCGGCCGTCGTCCTGGCCCGTTCCGGCGTCGACGTCACGGTGCTGGAGGCCGCCGACACCATCGGCGGCGGCACCCGCACCGTCGAGGCGATCGTCCCCGGACTGCTGCACGACCACTGCTCGGCGGTGCACCCCATGGCCGTCGGCTCGCCGGTCCTGGGCGACCTCGCGCTGGACCGGTACGGGCTGCGCTGGCGGCTGCCGGAGATCGACTGTGCGCATCCGCTCGACGACGGCACCGCCGGCGTCCTGCACCGCTCCGTGACCGGGACCGCCGCGGGGCTCGGTCCGGACGGCAGGCGCTGGCGGTCGCTGTTCGAGCAGCCCGCACGGGACTACGACACCCTCGGCGAGGACATCCTCGGCCCGCTGCTGCGGCTGCCGCGGCACCCGCTGAAGCTGGCGCGCTTCGGCGTCCCGGCGGCACTGCCCGCGACGGCCCTGGCCCGCTCGTTCCGTACCGAGCAGGCGCGTGCACTGTGGCTGGGGGTGGCCGCGCACGCCTTCCGGCCGCTGAACCGGCCGCTGTCCTCGGCGATCGGGCTCGGCATCCTCACCGCGGGACACCGGCACGGCTGGGCGGTCGCCGAGGGCGGCTCGCGGGCGATCAGCGACGCGCTGGCGGCGGCGCTGCTCGACCTCGGCGGCAAGATCGAGACGGGGGTGCATGTGCGGTCGGCCTCGCAGGTGCCGCCCTCGGACACCGTGATCTGGGACGTTTCGCCGACCGCCCTGGCCGGCGTCCTCGGCGACCGGCTGCCGCCGCGTGCCGCGCGTGCCTTCCGCCGCTTCCGCCGCGGACCGGCCGCCTTCAAGGTCGACTTCGCCGTGGCGGGCGGCGTGCCCTGGCGGGCGGAGGCGGCCCGTCGCGCGGGGACCGTCCATCTCGCCGGTACGGGACGGGAGATCGCGGCGGCCGAGCGGGACGTGCACGAAGGGCGCCTGCCGGAGCGGCCGTTCGTCCTGGTCGGGCAGCAGTACCTCGCCGACCCGACCCGGTCGGCCGGTGACGTGCACCCGGTCTGGGCCTACGCCCACGTCCCGAACGGCTACGAGGGCGACGTCACCGAGGCGGTCACCGCGCAGATCGAGCGGTTCGCCCCCGGCTTCCGCGAGCGGGTGGTCGGCAGATCGGCGTGCTCGCCCGAGGGGTTCGGCGGCGCGAACCCGAACTTCACCGGCGGCGACATCCTCACCGGGGCGAAGGACGTCCGGCAGCTGGTGTTCGGGCCGCGCACCACGCTCCAGCCCTACGACACCGGCCTGCCCGGGCACTACCTGTGCTCGGCGGCCACCCCGCCGGGCCCGGGCGCACACGGCATGTGCGGCGCCCACGCGGCAGCCCGCGCACTGCGGCGACTCCGGGACGGGCGCAGGAGTTGAGACGCGCGGGTCGGCGACTTCTTCGCGACTGCCGTCCGAGAAAGCTCAGTCGATGCAGAACTCGTTGCCCTCGATGTCCAGCATCGGGATGCACGACTCGTTCTCCTCATCGGCGTACAGCGTCTGCACGTGTACCGCACCGAGCGGGACCAGCCGCGCACATTCGGCCTCAAGCGCGGCGAGGCGCGCCTCACCCACGAGACCGCTGCCGACCCGCACATCGAGATGCACCCGGTTCTTCACGGCCTTCCCCTCGGGGACGCGCTGGAAGAACAGCCGCGGGCCCTCTCCTGAGGGATCTACGCAGGCGGACCAGGAATCCCGCTGCTCAGGCGGCTGCGCACGCTGGAAGTCGTCCCACGTGGCGAACCCCTGCGGCGGCGGTACGACGTACCCCAGCACCTCGCACCAGAAACGGGCGAGGCGCTCAGGCTCCGCGCAGTCAAAGGTGACTTGGAACTTCTTGGTCGCTGGCACCGGCGCACCTTAGCAGGGCGGCTCCCCCGCTCACGTCGCCGGACGGACAGCCCGCCGACTGCCGCCCGAGGCGGCAGGCTCGCTTCGCGGAACGCCTTCCGGAACCCCGACGCCGGGGCCGGTCTGCCGACCGCCTGCCAACTGGCCTTGTCCAGCACGGCGGACGGCTCAGGGGCGATCACATCCGTCGTGGCCAGGGCCCCGATGTGGTCCTGGCCCTCGACCTTGATGGAGCGCGCAGGGCACCGCGATGCTCCGGGCCGTTCTCCACCATCCGGGACACCGCCGGTCAACCATCCGGGACACCGCCGGTCAACCCGGCGCCCGCCGGGGCCGGTTGGCGGATCAGAGCAGTGTCGCGCCCGGCGCCGGAGCCGTCGTCGTGCGGGCCGTGCGGCAGTGGCCGGAGGCGTTGAGTGCGGCGGCGACCGTCTGTGCGGACTCTGCGTCCGCCGTGAGAAAGGCGCAGGTCGGGCCCGAGCCGGAGACCAGCGCGGCGAGCGCGCCCGCCGAACTGCCGGTCTTGAGCGTGTCGGTGAGCGACGGGCGCAGTGAAACGGCCGCCGCCTGAAGGTCGTTGGTCAGCGAGTCCGCGAGCGCCGCCGCGTCGCCGGTGCGCAGCGCGTCCAGCAGCTGCGGCGAGGGCCGCGGCTCCGGCACGGAGTCGACGCTCGCGCCCGTACCGGCGGACTCCCGCAGCCTGTCGCACTCGCGGTAGACGGACGGTGTGGACAGGCCGCCGTCCGCGACGGCGAAGACCCAGTGGAAGGTGCCGCCGACCTCCAGCGGCGTCAGCAGCTCGCCCCGCCCCTGGCCCAGCGCGGCGCCGCCCACCAGGGCGAACGGCACGTCCGAGCCCAACTCGGCGGCGAGCGCGCGCAGTTCGCTGTGCGGGGTCCGCGTGCCCCACAGCGCGTCGCACGCGAGCAGCGCGCCCGCCGCGTCGGCGCTGCCGCCCGCCATGCCGCCCGCGACGGGAATGTCCTTCGCGATGTGCAGCGCCACGTCGGGCTCGCGTCCGTGCCGCTCGGCGAGCAGCCGTGCCGCGCGTGCCGCGAGGTTGCCCTCGTCCAGCGGTACGTGGCGGGTGTCGCGGCCGGAGACGGTGAGCTTCACGCCCGGCGCGCCGGCCGGGCTCGCGGTGACCTCGTCGTAGAGGCCGACGGCGAGGAAGACGTTGGCCAGGCCGTGGAAGCCGTCCGGGCGCAGACCGCCCACCGTTAGCTGGACGTTGACCTTCGCGGGCACCCGCGCGGTCACTCCGGCGGCGGTACGCGCGGTGGAACCGGCGCCGGCGGTGTCGGTCTCGGTGTCGGCGGCGGCGTCCACGGTGGCAGCGGCCTCCGCACTCTCCGCCGTGCCGCCCGAACTCCCGGCCGCCCGCCCGTCGTCGACGTCCTCGTCCCTCACGCGCCCGTCCCTCACGCGGCGTTCTCCTTGTGCTTCGTGCCCTGCTCCGCGATCGCCGCGAACTCCTCGACCGTCAGCTCCTCCCCGCGCGCACGCGGCGACACCCCGGCGCCCGTCAGCGCCTCCTCGGCCGCCGCCGCCGAGCCCGCCCAGCGGGCGAGCGCCGACCGCAGCGTCTTGCGGCGCTGCGCGAACGCCGCGTCCACGACGGCGAACACCTCCTCGCGGGTGGCACCGGTACGCGGCGGATCACGCCGTACGAGCGAGACGAGACCCGAGTCGACGTTCGGCGCCGGCCAGAAGACGTTCCGTCCGATCGCGCCCGCCCGCTTCACCTCGCAGTACCAGGACGCCTTGACCGACGGCACACCGTAGACCCGCGAACCGGGCGCGGCGGCAAGCCTGTCCGCCACCTCCGACTGCACCATGACCAGGCCGCGCCGCAGCGTCGGGAACGACGCCAGCATGTGCAGCAGCACCGGAACGGCCACGTTGTAGGGGAGGTTCGCGACCAGCGCGGTCGGCGGCGGACCCGGCAGCCGCGTCACCTGCATCGCGTCCGCGTGCACGAGCGCGAAGTCCCCCGCGCGGTGCGGCAGTCGGGCCTCGACGGTGGCGGTCAGCCCGCCGGCCAGCGCGTCGTCCACCTCGACGGCGACGACGCGGTCCGCGGTCTGGAGGAGCGCGAGAGTCAGCGAGCCGAGCCCGGGCCCGATCTCCAGCACGACGTCGTCGCCCCGCACACCGGCGGTCCGCACGATCCTGCGCACCGTGTTCGCGTCGATGACGAAGTTCTGCCCGCGCTGCTTGGTCGGCCGCACGCCCAGCGCCCCGGCCAGCTCGCGGACGTCGGCGGCGCCCAGCAGCGCGTCCGTGCCGTGCTCCTGCCCGGCATCGTGCCCGGCATCACGCTCGGCATCGTGCCCGGAGTCGCGCTCGCGGCCGGCGCCGGACCGCGGAGCGCCCGCGGCGTAGTCGCGCCCCTGAGGGCGCATGCCGTCGCGCTCATGGCGACGGCCGGGCTCTCGTCGGGGCTCGTACGCTGCGGTCACCGCGACAGTTTACGGCCGCAGTACGGCCAGGGACTCGCCCCCTTGGAGACGTAGAGCTTCTTCGCGCGGTACGTCTGCTCCGGCGCCGCCGCGTCCTGCGGACGGCCGCTGCCGCCCAGCTGGTGCCAGGTCGCGGCGTCCAGCTGGTAGAGCCCGCCGTGATACCCCGAGGCGTCGACCGCGGCGGGCCGTGCACCGGACTCGCAGCGCGCCAGAGCGGCCCAGTCGAGATGGTCGGCACCCGGCACGGACTGCGGCAGCGGAAGCGTGCCCACGCGGACGATCTCCTTCCTCGGCCGCCGCAGCACCTCCACGTCGATACGGCGCGGCTTCTCCCGCACGCCGTTGACCGTGCGCAGCCGGTAGGTCACCCGCCGAAGACCCGCCCTGCCCGCACGCTCCAGGACCTCGGTGCCCTGCGGCAGCCCGGGATCCGCGCGCCGTACCGTCTTGAAGGGCATGCGCTCCTCCCGCACCCGCTCGCTGCCCGTGATCCGCATCACCGTCACGGTCTGCCCGTCGTGCGGGAAGCTGTCGATCGGCGCGGAGGTGGTGTCCAGGCCGTCCAGTTCGATGCCGGCCTCCGTGAGCGCTTCGATGACCGAGCCGGCGTTCGTGCGTACGGTCCGCTCGTGCCCGTCGGCGAGGAACGTGACGGTGCGCTGCGTACGGACCTCCAGCTTGAGCCCCGTCCTGGGAATGTCCGCGCTCGGCGCGAGCGACAGCGCCGCGCCCCGGGTCCGCACCCCCATGCGCCGCAGCGCGTCCTGCACGGTGCGAGCCGTGGTCCACACGCGGTGGCGTGTGCCGTCGAGGGTGAGATCGAGGGGCCGGCCGTGGTGGAAGCCGATCTCGTCGCCGTCGGCGAGCGGCCGGCCCGGGGCCGGGCCGACCCTGTCGTGCGCGCCGGGCTCCAGGCCCTCCTCGGCCAGCAGTTCGCCGACGTCGTCGGCGAAGGTGTGCAGCGTGCGGGACCGGCCGTCGACGGTCAGCCGGACCTCCTTGTCGCAGGCGACGAAGGCGGAGGTACCGCCCGCCAGGAACGCCACGACGAGCGCCTGCGGCACCAACCTCCGCAGCGCTTCCGGGCGTTGGGCGGCCTTGCGGGCACGGGTGCGGGCACGTTCCGCACGGCGGGCGGCGGCCCGGCCTCCCTCGGGTCGGGGTTGCGGCGGTTCGGGAGGTGCGGGGGTAGGCGGCGCGGGGGCAGGGCGCGGCGGCGCGTACGGGCTGCGCGCGTGGCGCGGCTGCGGTACGCGCGGGGGAACCGGCGGGGGAGCGGGTGCGGGAGCCACGGGCACGCGTGGCTTCCCGGGTACGGGTACGGGCACGGGGTGCATCAACGGCGGCCGGTGGGGCGGTTGATGCACCGGCTGCGGTTGTGGCTGCGGTTGTGGCTGTGGCTGCGGGCGGCTCTTCGGGACCCGCGGCCCGAGCAGGGCTTGCGGGCTGGGCGAGGCCTGCGCGCTCGTCGGGGCCCGCGGGCCAGGCGAAGTCTGCGTACCGCCCGGCGGAGTCTGCGGGGCGGGTACCCGCGGCGGCCCGTAGGCCCGGTGCCGGCCGCGGCCCGCGCCCGCTCCGTACGCGGGCTGCGCGTAGGGCGCTGACGGCGCGTACGGCACGTACGGACTCGAACTCGGAAGCCCCGGACGGACGGTGAGGCCCCCGCGGCCGTCGTATCCCCGCCCCGGCAGGCGCGGCGCCTGCGGCGGCTGCGTTGGCTGCGACGGTTCGGCCCGCCCCCCGTGCGGGCCGCGTCCGGCACGGCGCACCGCGCGATGACTTCCCTGCGTCTGGCTCAACACGCGCTCCAAGGTCCGGCGGGATGTCGCGGACTGTAACCGGAGCAGCCGTCACTCTCCAAAGCCGGTCGACCACGAAGAGTTGTCATCTGAGGCCGTCACGCGGCCCGTACGGGAGCCGTGCGGGGGTTGCTCAATAACCGAAGGCGCGCGCGGTGTTGGCGGCCACGTGCTCTGCCAGGGAATCTTCGGACATCCCCTTCGTCGCGGCCATCGCCCGCAGCGTGACCGGAACGAGGTACGGCGCGTTCGTCCGTCCGCGGTACGGAGCGGGCGTCAGGAACGGTGCATCGGTCTCCACGAGGACGAGTTCGGGAGGGGCGACGGCGAGCGCGTCGCGCAGCGGCTGTGCGTTCTTGAAGGTGACGTTCCCCGCGAAGGACATGAACCAGCCCTTGGACGCGCAGAGTCGGGCCATCTCCGCGTCGCCCGAGAAGCAGTGGAAGACGGTGCGCTCCGGTGCGCCCTCCTCGTCCAGGATGCGCAGCACGTCGGCGTGCGCGTCGCGGTCGTGGATGACGAGCGCGCGCTCCGTCCGCTTGGCGATCGCGATGTGCGCGCGGAACGAGTGCTGCTGCGAGCCGATCCCGTCCTCTCCCGTACGGAAGTAGTCGAGCCCGGTCTCCCCGACGGCGAGCACCTGCGGCAGCCCGGCGAGCCGCTCGATCTCCGCGAGGGACGAGTCCAGTTCGCCGCGCTCGGCCGCGCGCGGCGCCTCATTGGGGTGCAGGGCCACGGCGGCGTGCACCTCCGGGTGCCGGGCGGCCGTCTCCGCCGCCCACCGTGAACGCTCCAGATCGCAGCCCACCTGCACGAGCGTGCCGACCCCGACCGCTGCCGCCGCCGACAGCGCCTCCTCGACGGACGGCTCCTGCATGTCGAGATGCGTGTGCGAATCGGCGACGGCCACGCGAAGCGGTTCGGGCAGCGGCGGCGCGGGCTGCGTGGGACTCGGCATGCGGCCGATCCTAGGGGCGCCCGTCGGGACCCCGCGGAGCGGACCCCTCTGGCCGGGGGGGGCCGAGCCACGACCTCAAGCCCGGGCTCCGCCGCCTATGCGCGCGTTCGCGCGGGGTCCCGACGCCCAAGTCGGCCTGTGGGCGGGAGGGTTGCCGCGAGCGGCGGGGTGAGGCGCGTGGGTTGCGGGGAGCGCGTCGCGCGGGGTGCCCCGGGCCTGGCGGCGTCGCAACGAGCCCCGGGCAGGGGCGTGTCGGGTGGGTCGAGGTGTCCGGCGGGAGCTGTGTCCGGAGCGGGTCCGCGGAGGCGCCTGCTCGGGCGCCTGCGGGAGCGCCTGGACTCGGCGCGCTCGTCCGGGAGTTGTCCGATTCGCGGGTGTCGGGACCGGGGCCGCGAGGCGGGCGGTGGCTCAAGTCGGCCTGTGGGCAGGGGGTTTGTCCCCGGGCGGTGGGTCGGGGCGCGTGGGTTGCGGGTAGCGGCCGCGGACCGTGCCGGGCCTGGTGGCTGCGGCCCAACGAGCCCCGGGCAGGGGCGTGTCGGGTGGGTCGAGGTGTCCGCGGGAGCTGTGTCCGGAACGGGTCCGCGGAGGCGCCTGTTCGCGCGCCTGCGGGCGCGTGCCTGGACTTGGCCCGCTCGTCCGGGAGTTGTCCGGTTCGGGGCTGGCCGGACTCGGGGCCGCGAGGCGCGCGTCGGCCGCGGGGAGTGCGTCGCGCGGGGTGCCCGGGGGCCGCCGCGGGGACCGTCCCGCACCTGGCGGCGGCCCAACGAGCCCGCGGCGAGCGGCGGCTCAAGTCCGCCTGGGGGCGCGGGGATTGTTCGCCGCGGCAGGCGGAGTGCGCGGCCGCATGAGAGGCAGGCCTGCCGTTCCGTGGGGCCCTGTGGGGGCTACCCGCCGCCCCCCGCCGTCTTCGCCGCGACCACCGCGTCGAAGACCTCGCGCTTCGGTACGTCCGCCTGCCGCGCGACCGCGGCGATCGCCTCCTTGCGGCGTTCTCCGGCCTCCTCGCGCACCGCGACCCTGCGCGCCAGTTCCGTCGCATCGAGGTTCTCGCCGCCTCCCGCGGGCGCGCCCGCGACGACGACGGTGATCTCGCCGCGTACCCCTTCGGCCGCCCAGTCGGCCAGCTCCGCCAGCGGACCGCGTCTGACCTCCTCGTACGTCTTGGTCAGCTCCCGGCACACCGCCGCCGGCCGTTCGGCGCCGAACGCCTCCGCCATCTCCCGCAGGGTGTCCGGCAGTCGGCGCGGCGACTCGAAGTAGACCAGCGTGCGCCGCTCGTCGGCCGCCTCGCGCAGCCGCGTACGGCGTTCCCCGGGCTTGCGCGGTAGGAAGCCCTCGAAGCAGAACCTGTCGACGGGCAGCCCCGACAGCGCCAGCGCCGTCAGCACCGCGGACGGCCCGGGCACGGCCGTGACCCTGGCGCCCCGTTCCACGGCCGCCGCCACGAGCCGGTAGCCGGGGTCGGAGACAGAGGGCATGCCCGCGTCCGTCACGAGCAGCACCCGCGATCCCGCGTCCAGCGCGTCGGCCAACTCGGCCGTGCGCGCCGCCTCGTTGCCCTCGAAGTACGACACGACCCGGCCCGCCGTGCGCACGCCCAGCGACTGCGTGAGCCGCCGCAGCCGCCGGGTGTCCTCGGCGGCGACGATGTCGGCGCCCTCCAGTTCGCGTGCGAGGCGTGGCGGCGCGTCCGCGACGTCGCCGATGGGTGTTCCGGCCAGTACGAGCGTCCCTGTCACGGGCCCATCCTCGCAGGGGGTGTGACGCTCACGACTTCTCCGGCCCCGGCTCCCGAACGCTCGGCGCCCCGCTCCCGGCCCCGGCTGCCGAGAGCCCGGCCCTCCCGCACCGCCCGTCCGAACCGCGCCGCCCCACACCCGCTCCCCCGGCCCGCCGATCTCCACGCGGGTTTGCGCGGACTTCGCGTGGTCGCACTCGCGCACCGGCCGGTTCCCTACCATGGGCCCGGTGACGACCAGCGACACCAAGGCGGAGAGCCCGAGCCGTCCCGCGCAGCCCCACGAGACCCTGCCCTCATGGCAGGCCCGACTGCGCCGCTTCGGCTACGTGGGACGCCCCCGCGTCGGCACGCGTGAGCGCCTGGTGCCGCCCTTTCCGGGCCCCGACCTGCGCTTCGGCGCCGCCTTCGGCCTCTCGCCGCTGGCCGCCCTCCGGCTGGCCCGCTGGTCCGCGTGGGCGGGGCCGCTGCTGGTCGCGCTCGTCGCGGGCGTGCTCCGCTTCTGGCAGCTGGGGTCGCCGCACGCCGTGATATTCGACGAGACGTACTACGCGAAGGACGCCTGGTCCCTCTTCCAGTACGGCTACGAGGGCAGCTGGCCCGACAAGGCCAACGACCAGATCCTCGCTCCCCACCCGAAGATCCCGCTCTCCCCGGACGGCGCCTACGTCGTACACCCGCCCGCCGGGAAGTGGATCATCGGGCTCGGGGAGTCGATGTTCGGGCTCCATCCCTTCGGCTGGCGTTTCATGACGGCCCTGCTCGGCACGCTGTCGGTGCTGATGCTGTGCCGCATCGGCAGGCGGCTGTTCCGCTCGACGGCGCTGGGCTGCCTCGCCGGTGCGCTGCTGGCGGTCGACGGGCTGCACTTCGTGATGAGCCGCACGGCGCTGCTCGACGTGGTGCTGATGTTCTGGGTGCTGGCAGCCTTCGGGTGCCTGCTGCTGGACCGGGACCGTACGAGGGCGAAGCTCGCGGACGGGCTGCCGCCCGACGGTTCGCCCCCGGGCGGCCCGCCCCCCGACGCCGCCGGCGTCCGCCCGCCCACGCTGGGCCTCACCGGCGCGAACACCGGCACAAGCAACGGCACAAGCACCAGCAACGGCACAAGCAACGGCACCGGCAACGCCCGTTCCGCCACGCCCCGCCCCCCCGTGACGCCCGACCCCGTACGGCCCGACCCCGCGACCGGCGCCCGCTTCCGCTTCGGCCTGCGCCCCTGGCGGCTGGCCGCCGGCCTCTGCCTCGGCATCGGCTGCGCCACCAAGTGGAACGGCCTCTACATCCTCGCCGCCTTCGGCCTGCTGACCGTCCTGTGGGACATGGGCGCCCGCCGTACCGCCGGAGCGCCCCGTCCCTTCGCGGCGATGCTCCGCCGCGACGCCCTCCCGGCGTTCGCCTCCACGGTCGTCGTCGCGGTCGGCACGTATCTCGTCTCGTGGACGGGCTGGTTCGCCACCTCCGGCGGCTACTTCCGCGACTGGGCGGAGAAGGACGGCGCCGGCGGCCCGTGGGGCTGGCTGCCCGGACCGCTGCGCAGCCTGTGGCACTACGAGGCGGAGGTCTACGACTTCCACGTCGGCCTGACCTCCGGCCACACCTACGAGTCGAACCCGTGGAGCTGGCTGATCCTGGGCCGCCCCGTCTCGTACTTCTACGAGTCGCCGAAGGCGGGACACGACGGCTGCACCGCGCACGGGGAGGGCTGCGCACGCGAAGTGCTCGCGCTGGGCACGCCGTTGCTGTGGTGGGCGGCCTGCTTCGCGGTGCTGTACGCGCTCTACCGCTGGCTGCTGCGCCGCGACTGGCGCGCGGGCGCCGTGCTGTGCGGTGTGGCGGCGGGCTACCTGCCGTGGTTCATGTACCAGGAGCGCACGATCTTCCTCTTCTACGCGGTCGTCTTCGTGCCGTTCCTCTGTCTCGCCCTCGCGATGATGATCGGCGCCCTCGCCGGACCGCCGGGCGTGGGGGAGCGCAGACGCACCGCGGGCATCGTCGCGTCGGGCGTGCTGGTGC
Organism: Streptomyces sp. HNM0575; assembly: GCF_012726265.1. GTDB lineage: Bacteria > Actinomycetota > Actinomycetes > Streptomycetales > Streptomycetaceae > Streptomyces. The sequence goes on from NZ_JAASAG010000011.1 coordinate 143,944, forward strand.
TGCTCATCGTGTGGAACTTCGTCTATTTCTGGCCGATCTACACGGGGCAGCCGATTCCCATGGACGCGTGGCGGGGGCGGATGTGGTTCGAGACATGGATTTGAAGGCAGAGCCTCCGGGGGTTCTGAGACCCCGGTGACCCGAGACCCCCTGTGACCTGAGCGACTCCAGGGGCCCGGGAGGTTCGGGAGTCCCGGGAGGCCCGAGGGCTCCGAGAAAGCCGAGGGACCCGGGAGGCCCGAGGGGCCGCCGGGCCGTATCCCGGCCGCCCCTCGGCGACCGCGCCCGGTGAATCCTCGACGAAACCGCAGTGACTCCGAAGTGAAGCCGTGATACGTGCGACGCGGGTCCGCGGAGGAGCCGAAAACCCGCCAACCACGGCCGGAAACAGGGGATTTGGGCCGTACGCAACTGGACACGGAAGTGCTTCCCGTAAGGTTCCGCTACGCGTTACGCCCCCTGAACCGGTGATTATTCGAATCGGCATCCCGTCCATATGCTGCCTAACGGGGATACCGGAAGCACGTGATGTTGCACGCGTGCTCTAGGGTGCCTCGGACAGGTCCCCGGCCGCGTGGTCGGGGCGGGGTGGAGGGGCAGATTCTCAGATGCGTGACACTCAGAAGATGGCGCTGATCGGAGGCGCCGCGGCAGTCGTCGTCGGTGCGACCGGCTTCGGCGTGTACGCACTCGTCGGAGGTGACGGCAAGGAAGGCGGCAACGACAGCGTCGCCTCGTCCGATGACGGAAAGGGCCAGAAGAAGGCCGAGCAGGGACCGCCGAGCGCTTCGGAGGTCCGTACGACCGCGAAGCGGTTTCTGGCCGCGTGGTCGAGCGGCGACGCCGCGAAGGCCGCCGCGCTCACCGACGACAAGGCCGAGGCCGCACAGGCGTTGAAGGGCTTCCACGACGACGCCCACATCGCCAAGGTGAAGCTTTCGCAGGATTCCGCTTCCGGTGCCGAGGTCCCGTTCGGCGTGACGGCGCAGATCGCTTACGGGCAGCAGAGTTCCGCATGGTCCTACCCCTCCTCGCTGGAGGTCGTGCGGGACAAGAAGACGGGAGACCCGGTCGTCGACTGGAAGCCGTCGGTGGTGTATCCGAAGCTGAAGGAAGGTCAGTCCGTCAAGACGGGCAAGGCGGGCACGCCGCCGATCAAGGCCGTCGACCGCAACGGCGCGGTGCTGACGAAGCAGGAGCACCCGATGCTCGGGAGCATCCTCGACGACCTGCGCAAGCGGTACGGCGACAAGACCGACGGCACCCCCGGCATCGAGACCCGCATCGTCGACGCCAAGGGCGAGGACACCGGCACCACGCTGCGCACCCTGTCCAAGGGCACGCCCGGCGAGCTGAAGACCACCCTCGACAAGGACGTGCAGGTGGCCGCCGAGCAGTCGGTGAAGGGCAAGCCGAAGGCGTCCGCCGTGGCCGTGCAGCCGAGCACCGGCGAGGTGCGCGCGGTCGCCAACTCGCCCGCGGACAGCTACAACAACGCCATCCGCGGCTCCTTCGCACCGGGCTCCACGATGAAGGTCATCAGTGCCGCGATGCTGATGGACAAGGGGCTGGCGGCGCCGGACAAGCCGCACCCGTGCCCCAAGTACGTGGAGTACGGCGGCTGGAAGTTCCACAACGACGACAAGTTCGAGATCAAGAACGGGACTTTTGCGGAGAGCTTCGCCCGCTCCTGCAACACGGCCTTCATCAGCCAGGCCAAGGAGCTCCAGGACGGCGACCTGAGCAAGGAGGCCCGCGAGGTCTTCGGCATCGGCCAGGACTGGCAGGTGGGCACCGGCACGTTCGACGGCAGCGTGCCCGTCCAGTCGGACGCGCAGATGGCCGCGTCGCTGATCGGTCAGGGCAGCGTGCGGATGAACCCGCTCAACATGGCGTCGGTCGCGGCGACCGTGCAGAACGGCACCTTCAAGCAGCCGGTGATCGTCTCGCCCGACCTGGACGACCGTAAGATCGCGAAGGCCGGGCGCAGCATGAAGCCGCAGGTCAACAGCGACCTGAAGGGCCTGATGAAGCTGACGGCCAACAGCGGCACGGCCGCGAAGCCGATGGCCGGGCTCGACGGTGACGTCGGCGCCAAGACCGGGTCCGCGGAGGTCGACGGGCAGAAGAAGCCGAACGCCTGGTTCACGGCGTACAACGGCGACATGGCGGCGGCGGCGGTCGTCCCCGCGTCCGGGCACGGCAACGAGAACGCCGGTCCGGTCGTACGGAAGATGCTCGACGCGGCGGCGGGCTGAGGCCCGGCGCAGCGCGGCGCGCGTCGCCCGGGCCACGAACGCAGTGAGCGGTGCCCCGCCGGGACCTCCCGGCGGGGCACCGCTCTGCGTGTGACCGGGCCCCGTGCGCGGACTCCCGGATCCCGCCTGGTGGAAACCGCTTCGCGTGCCGGACACCGCGCCGGGTAGCGTCCGCTCCATGAGCAAGGCGCCTACCGCACACCCCCGTTTCGCCGAAGCCCTCTCGGCTCTCGGCCTCGACCCCGTCGTCCGCGGCTTCCCCGACGCCACCCGCACCGCGGCGCAGGCCGCCGAGGCGGTCGGCTGCGAGCTGAGCCAGATCGTCAAGTCGCTGGTCTTCGACGCCGACGGCGAGCCCGTACTCGTGCTGATGGACGGCGCCTCGCGCGTCGATGTCCCGCTCGTACGGGCCGAGTTGGGCGCCGAGACCGTGCGCAGGGCGGACGCGGCTCTGGTGCGCGAGGCGACCGGATACGCCATCGGCGGTGTGCCGCCCTTCGGGCACCTCCGGGAGATGCGTGTACTCGCCGACCGGGGCCTGCTCGCGCACCAGGAGGTGTGGGCCGCCGCCGGCACGCCGCACACCGTCTTCGCACTCGCCCCCGGGGAGCTGATCGCGCACGCGCGCGGCTCGCTCGCGGACGTGCGCGAACAGACCGCCGGCGTTCCGTGACGCCCCTCGTCGTCGCGGCCGTGCTGGTCGCCGCGGTCACCCACGCCTCCTGGAACGCCCTGGCGCACCACATCAAGGACCAGCTGCTCGCCTTCACGCTCGTCGGCGCGGGGGGCGCGCTGTGCGGGGTGGCGCTCGCGTGCTTCGTGCCGCTGCCCGCACGCGGTGCGTGGCCGGCGCTGGCGGTCTCCGCGGTGCTGCACGTGGTCTACCAGGTGCTGCTGATGCGGTCGTTCGGGCTCGGCGACTTCGGCCAGATGTATCCCATAGCGCGCGGCACCGCGCCCTTGGTGGTGACGGTGCTCGCGGCGCTTTTCCTCCAAGAGCTGCCGGACGTATGGCAGTTGACGGGAGTGGCGGTCGCCTCGGCGGGGCTGCTCGGCGTCGCCCTGTGGGGGATACGGCGCAACAGGGCCGGCTCGGCGGACGGCACAGGCGACGGCATCGGGGAGGGCAGCGGCGAGTGCGCCGGCGAGGCCGCCGTCCGCCCCGTGCCCACGGCGTCCTCCCGCCGGCCCGCGCTGATCGCCGCCGTCGCCACGGGCCTCGCCATCGCCTCCTACACCGTCGTCGACGGCGCGGGCGTACGTGCCTCGGGCTCCGCGGGCGGCTATCTGGCCTGGCTGATGATGCTCCAGAGCTTCGCCATCCCGGCGTACGCGATGGCCACCCGCCGGGGCGTGCTCCTGGCCCAGCTGCGGCCCCTCGCGGTACGCGGCGTGATCGCCGGCGCGCTGTCCCTCGTGGCCTACGGGCTCGTCCTGTGGGCGCAGACCCGCGCGCCCCTGGCCCCCGTCGCGGCGCTGCGCGAGTCCTCGATCATCGCGGGCGCCGCCATAGGCGCCGTGTTCTTCAAGGAGCGCTTCGGCGCCCCGCGCGTGGCCGCCTCCGCGCTGATGGTCGGCGGCATCGCCCTGATGCTGCACGGCGGTTGAGCACGGGAGCGCACGGGAGTGCGCGGAGCGCGCACGCTCGCGGCGGCCCCGGCGGTCACCGGCCGGTGGCCTCATGGGTGCCGCGGCGACGTGCGTACCCTGGAGGGCTGATCCTCCCTGGCCTCTCCCGCGCTTCGCCGGGGGAGTCCGCCGGGGCCCCAGGACAGTGCGCGACAGGAGTGAGATGGCCGTCAACCTCGTCAATCTGGAAGCCGTGGGCAAGGTCTACGGCACCCGGGCGCTGCTCGACGGCGTCTCGCTCGGCGTGAGCGAGGGCGACCGCATCGGCGTCGTCGGGAGGAACGGGGACGGCAAGACCACGCTGATCAGGCTGCTGTCGAAGCTGGAACCCGCCGACGACGGGCGCGTCACCCACTCCGGCGGCCTGCGTCTGGGCGTGCTGACGCAGCACGACTCGCTCGACCCGGCGGCGACCGTACGGCACGAGGTGGTCGGCGACATGGCCGACCACGAGTGGGCCGGCGACGCCCGCATCCGCGACGTGCTGACGGGCCTCTTCGGCGGCCTCGGGCTGCCCGGCTTCCCGCAGGGACTCGACACCGTCATCGGGCCGCTCTCCGGCGGCGAGCGGCGCCGCATCGCGCTCGCGCAACTCCTCATCGCCGAACAGGACTTGATCGTCCTCGACGAGCCCACCAACCACCTGGACGTCGAGGGCATCGCCTGGCTCGCGGCGCACCTGCGCGCACGCCGCTCGGCGCTGGTCTGCGTGACCCACGACCGCTGGTTCCTCGACCAGGTGTGCACGCGGATGTGGGACGTGCAGCGCGGTGCGGTGCACGAGTACGAAGGCGGCTACTCCGACTACGTGTTCGCACGCGCCGAGCGTGAGCGCATCGCCGCGCAGGAGGAGGCCAAGCGCAAGAACCTGATGCGCAAGGAGCTGGCGTGGCTGCGCCGCGGCGCTCCCGCCCGTACGAGCAAGCCACGCTTCCGCATCGAGGCCGCCAACGCGCTGATCGACGGCGAGCCGCCGCCCCGCGACGAGGCGGAGCTGATGCGCTTCGCCGACTCCCGCCTCGGCAAGACCGTCTTCGACCTGGAGGACGTCACGGTGCAGGCCGGGCCCAAGGTGCTGCTGAAGCACCAGACCTGGCAGCTCGGGCCGGGCGACCGCATCGGTCTCGTCGGCGTCAACGGCTCCGGCAAGACGTCGCTGCTGAAGTCGCTCGCGGACGCCGCGCGCACCGGCGGCGAGCACCAGTCGGAGCTGGTCACCGGCGGCCGTGTCAAGGTCGGCAAGACGGTGAAGCTGGCGTATCTCTCGCAGGAGGTCGCCGAGTTGGATCCGAAGCTGCGGGTGCTGGAGGCCGTGGAGCAGATCCGCTCCCGCGTGGACCTCGGCAAGGGGCGGGAGATGACGGCCTCGCAGCTGTGCGAGCGCTTCGGCTTCGTGAAGGAGAAGCAGTGGACGCCGGTGGGCGATCTCTCCGGCGGGGAGCGGCGCAGGCTCCAGATCCTGCGGCTGCTGATGGGCGAGCCCAATGTGCTGTTCCTGGACGAGCCGACCAACGACCTCGACATCGAGACCCTGACGCAGCTGGAGGACCTGCTCGACGGCTGGGCGGGCTCGCTCGTCGTCATCTCCCACGACCGGTTCTTCGTCGAGCGTACGACGGACCGGGTGTACGCGCTGCTGGGCGACGGCGCGCTGCGGATGCTGCCGCGCGGCATCGACGAGTACCTGGAACGGCGCGCGCGGCAGCGGGAGTCGGCGCAGCCGAACGCGAACGCCCGCGCGGGCGGGGGCGGTTCGCCGCGCTCGTCCTCGGCGGGCTCGCCGTCCTCCGCCGCCGCGCCGGCCTCCGCCGCGGCATCGTCCGCGGCTCCGCAGGGGCAGCAGGCCCGTAAGCCCGCGGCGGTCGCGCGCGCCGGGCAGAAGGAGATGCAGCGCATCGAACGTCAGCTGGACCGCATCGGGGAGAAGCAGTCGCAGCTGCACGAGGCCCTGGCGGAACACGCCACCGACTTCGAGCGCGTCGCGGGGCTCGACGCCGAGCTGCGCGAACTGGACTCCCAGCGCGAGGACTTGGAGACGCGCTGGCTCGAACTGGCGGAGGACGGCTGAGCCCCTGCCGCTCTGCGCGGCATGCGCGCCCGGCGGCGCGCGCCCCGGCCGCGCACGTGCGCGGAAGCGGAGCCCGCTAACGGGCCGGCAACGGCTCCGTTTCGGCCGCGTCTCTTACGTCATGACCCGGCTGGAACCGGACCGTCGGTTCGGTGTGTCCGGTGATAGAAAGACATCCGCGTACAAGCCAGCCGAAGGCGGGCCTGATGTCCGATTCGCTCCGTCCTGCGGGGGATTGAGGGGCGGACGTCCGGTCTCAACGTCAACGAGGGAATCGCTCATGTCGCAGCCGCCTCCGCCGCCAAGCCAGCCCCCGGCAGGGAGTTCGCCCGAACCGGACAAGTCCGCAGGGGGCGCCGGCGCTCCCGGTCAGCAGGAGCCCGCCCAGCCGCCGCAGCCACCCCAGCCGCCGCAGGCTCCGCCGGGCGGCGGGTTCGGCGCGCCGCCGCAGCCTCCGGCCGGCGGCGGCTACGGCTATCCCCAACAGCCCCCGCCCGGCGGCGGGTTCGGCGCACCGCCGCAGCCTCCCGCGGGCGGCGGCTACGGCTATCCCCAACAGCCGCCCCAGGGCGGCGGATACGGCTACGGATACCCGCAGCAGCCGGGCCAGCCCGGCCAGCCGTTCGGGCAGGGCCAGCCGTTCGGGCAGGGCCCGGGCATGTACCCGACGGCGCCCCCCGGAGGCCCGTACGGACCCGGCGCCCCCGGCGGCGGCAGCGGCAACGGCAAGGTGATCGCGATCGTCGCCGCGGCGGTCGCCGCCGTGCTGGCCGTCGTCACCATCGGCTTCTTCCTCGTGCACGAGAACGGCAAGACCGAGGCCGAGGGCGACAAGAAGACCGGCACCACCGACGGCGGAGGCGGCAAGCCGGCCAGCACCGAGGGCAAGGAGCTGTTCAAGATCGCCTCGCCGAAGCTCACGGACGAGGAGACGGCGAGCGTCACCGGCGCCTGGGCCACCGACCGGATCTTCGCCAAGAGCACGCTCGACGGCATCGTCGGCATCGACGCCGCCCGCGGGAAGCAGGCCTGGAAGATCCCCCTCGACGGCCAGGTGTGCGCCGCGTCCCGGCACTCGACGGACGACGGGAAGACCGCGGTGGTCGTCGCCGAGACCCGTTCCTCCCGCGCGGAGTGCAACCAGATGGTCGTCATCGACCTGAACGAGGGCAAGAAGCTCTGGCAGGAGAAGATGCCCAACAGCGAGCGCGCCACCACGCTGGGCATGAACATGAGCATCAGCAAGAACGTCGTCGCGGCCAAGTGGATCGGCGGCTCCGTCGCGTACAAGCTGACCGGCGGCGGCCCGCTGTGGAAGTCCGAGGGCAGCGGCGGCACGGGCGGCTGCGAGGACGAGGGCTTCGCGGGCGGCGAGGAGCTGATGGCGGTCGTGCAGTGCGGCAGCTACAGCGAACCGAAGCTGAAGGTGCAGAAGCTGGACCCGAAGACGGGCGAGGCGAGTTGGGAGTTCGACGTGCCCAAGGGCGTGCAGAGCGCCCGCATCATCTCCACCGACCCGGTGGTGATCGGCGTCAGTGCGGGCACCAGCTCCACCACCGACGTGATGACGGTCGGCGACGACGAGAAGCTCAAGGCCAAGATCTCCCTGGGCGACCGCAAGTACGACCCGGGGTGCGGCACCGATGTCGAGTCGTGCGCGAGCGCCGTCGTGGACGACGACTACGTCTATCTGCCCTCGGCGCGGCACCAGGGCGACTCCTCGTCCACGAACGAGATCATCGCCTTCGACATCGACACCGGGCGCCCCAAGTGGAAGTCCGACGCGGGCGAGCAGCGCACCATCGTCCCCGTGCGGATGGACGGCGACAAGCTCATCGCGTACAAGAAGCCGACGTACGACGCGGGCGGTCAGATCGTCGCCGTCGACCCGGCCGCGCAGGGCAAGCAGGAGCTCTACATGCGCAACCCGGACGACAGCGCCCAGGTCGAGAACAACTTCGCCGGCGTCACCCTGCGCGAGCCTCCCCTGTATGTGAACGGGAGGCTCTTCCTCCACCAGACGCTGCTGTCGAAGCGGAGCACCGGCAGTTACGGCAAGTACCTGGGCATCGGCTTCGGGGCCAAGTGAACGGATGACGGGGGCGGCCGCCGCGTACCGACGGGACCGGCCCCGCCGGTACGCCGGGGCGGTCCCGCCTGATCACCGTTCGTCCGCCGTTCCTCCCACTTCTCCCCCCGAAGTGGCCCGGAACGGCGGGCGAACGTGTAGCTTCCGTGGGCACAGGAGGGGCCGCTTCCCCGCGGGCCCCCGGGCCGCCCGGGCCCCAGGGGCAAGGAGGGGGCGCCCACAGGGAGCGGCGGGTGGGGGTTGTTGCGCATGAGCGTCCGGCTCATGGTGGTGGACGATCACAGACTGCTCGCCGAGGCGCTCGCCTCGGCGTTGAAGCTGCGCGGCCACCGGGTGCTGGCCGCCGCGGCGCCCAGCGCGGGCGCGGCGGATCTGGTGCTGAGCAGGGCGCCCGAGGTGTGTCTGCTGGGTACGGCGGTTCCCGCGGAGTCGGGGGTCTTCGACCCGGTCACCAGGATCAAACGGGAGAAGCCGCAGATAGCGGTCGTGGTGCTGGGGCCGGTGCCCAGTCCGCGCGGTGTCGCCTCGGCCTTCGCCGCCGGGGCCTCCGGCTACGTACGGCACGACGAGCGCATAGAGGGCGTCGAGCGCGCCATGATGAAAGCGCGTGCTGGGGACGCGGCGGTGTCGCCGCAACTGCTACAGGAGTCCTTCGCCGACCTGCTCAACCCGGCGCCCGAGCCCGACGACGAGGGCGCACGGCTCCTCCAGCTCCTCACGCCCCGCGAGGTGGAGGTCCTCACGCGGGTCGCGGAGGGCGAGGACACCCGGCTGATCGCGACGGGGATGCGCATCGCGCCGAGTACCGCGCGTACGCACGTGCAGCGGGTGCTGATGAAGCTGGGCGTGGGGTCCCGGCTGGAGGCGGCGGCGCTGGCGGCCCGCACGGGACTGCTGGACAGGGCGTACGAGCCGGGCTCCGCCCTGGAGGAGTGACGCGGCGAGGGCGGAGCGGACCGGACCGGGAAGGGCCGGGCCGGATCCGGGCGGTCGCCGGGGCGCCGGATGTCCGGGGCGCCGGGCGCGGGACGCCGGGCGCTGCCCGAGCCTGAACTGCCCCTGTGCGGGCGGGAGTTCGCGGGGAGATGGCAAGCGGTGTCCTGTCCGGTGTCGTACCGCTGAGTCCTGAATGCCGCGTATATACGGTGAGTCCTGAATCTCATCGGATGCCCGACTGCCTTGCCGCGACGGCCTGTTGGGCTCTGATTCATCGTGTGCGATTATGTTGACTATGGGCCGGGCCGCATGGGCGAGGAGCGAACACCGTTGAAGAAGACCTCGAACCGGCTGGCCGACGGCCGCGAGATCATCTACTACGACCTGAGCGACGACAAGGTGCGCGACCGCATCGACCGCCGTCCGCTCGGGCACACCACGACGGCCTCCGAGATCCGCTACGACCCGTTGCTCGCGGAGTGGACCGCCGTCACCGCACACCGGCAGCAGCGCACCTACCATCCGCCCGCCGACGCCTGCCCGCTCTGCCCGACCGGCGACCAGGGGCACCTCAGCGAGATCCCCGAACCCGACTACGACGTCGTGGTGTTCGAGAACCGCTTCCCCTCCTTCGCCGGGGGCCCCGGCCCGGGCGTCGGTCCCGGACCGGTGCCGGGCGCCGGCCACGGGACCGCGGCCGCCTGTCCGCCCGGCCTGCTGACCCACCGCCCCGGCGCCGGCCGCTGCGAGGTCGTGTGCTTCACGCCCGACCACCACGCCTCGTTCGCGTCCCTCACGGACGGACAGGCCCGGCTGGTGCTGGACGTCTGGACCGACCGCACCGCGGAACTCTCCCAGCTCCCCGGCGTCGAGCAGGTCTTCTGCTTCGAGAACCGCGGCGCGGAGATCGGCGTGACCCTCCAGCATCCGCACGGCCAGATCTACGCCTATCCGTTCATCACGCCCCGCACCGCGCGCATGCTCGACTCCGTCGCCCGGCACGCCGCCCGCACCGGCGGGCGGAACCTCTTCGACGACGTGCTCGCGGCGGAACTTTCGGACGCGCGGCGCGTGGTGTGCGAGAGCGAGCACTGGGTCGCGTTCGTGCCGCACGCGGCGCACTGGCCGTACGAGGTGCATCTGTATCCCAGGAGCCGGGTGCCGGACCTGACGGCGCTGAGCGAGGAGGCGAGGGCCGACTTCCCAGCGGTGTATCTGGAGGTGCTGCGCCGCTTCGACCGCGTCTTCGGCCCGGATGAGCCGCCCACCCCGTACATATCAGCGTGGCACCAGGCGCCGTTCTCGCTGCCCGCGCGCGGGCGGCCGGAGGGCGGTCCGGAAGCGGGACCGGGAGCGGGTCATGGAGCGGGTCATGGCGCCGGTGGCGCGGTGTCCGCCGCCCGCGAGGACTTCGCCCTGCACCTTGAGCTTTTCACCGTCCGACGGACTTCCGGCAAACTGAAGTTCCTCGCGGGTTCCGAATCCGGGATGAGCGTGTTCATCAACGATGTGCCGCCGGAGAAGGCGGCCGAGCGACTGCGAGAGGTAGCGAGTGACAGCGAGCCCACGGGGGGCGACCCCCGCAGCACACCCCGGTAAGTACCTGGTCACAGGCGGTGCGGGATACGTCGGAAGCGTCGTCGCCGCGCACCTGCTGGAGGCCGGGCACTCCGTCACCGTGCTCGACGACCTCTCCACGGGCTTCCGGGACGCGGTCCCCGCGGGCGCCGTGTTCACCGAGGGGCGTGTGCAGGACGCCGCACGCGTACTGGACGCCTCGTACGACGGCGTGCTGCACTTCGCGGCCCACTCGCAGGTCGGCGAGTCCGTCCAGGACCCCGGCAAGTACTGGCGCAACAACGTCGGCGGCAGCATCGAGCTGCTGAGCGCCATGCGCGAGGCGGGCGTGCGCCGGCTCGTCTTCTCCTCCACGGCGGCGACATACGGGGAGCCCGCGGACACACCCATCCACGAGGACGCGGCCGAGGCCCCCACCAACCCCTACGGCGCCTCCAAGCTGGCCGTCGACCACATGATCAGCGGGGAGTGCCGGGCGCACGGGCTGGCCGCCGTCTCCCTGCGCTACTTCAACGTCGCGGGCGCGTACGGGAGTTACGGCGAGCGGCACGACCCCGAGTCGCATCTGATCCCCATCGTGCTCCAGGTCGCGCAGGGCCGTCGCGAATCGGTCTCCGTCTTCGGCGACGACTACCCCACGCCCGACGGCACCTGCGTGCGCGACTACATCCACGTCGCGGACCTCGCCGAGGCCCATCTGCTGGCCATGACCGCCATGACCGAGGACGAGGGTCGGGTGCCCTCCGGCACGCACCTGGTGTGCAACCTGGGCAACGGCAACGGCTTCTCCGTACGCGAAGTCGTCGAGACCGTCCGCAAGGTCACCGGCCATCCGGTGCCCGAGGCCGCCGCTCCCCGCCGGGACGGCGACCCCGCGCAGCTCGTGGCGTCCGCGGAACGGGCCGTACGGCAGCTCGGCTGGCGCCCCTCCCGTACGGACCTGGCCGGAATCGTGCAGGACGCCTGGGACTTCGCCCGCGCCCGCGCTCGGCAGGAGCAGGCGGGCCGCCCGTGACGGACGGCTTCCGCGCGGTGTACGGCACGGCACCCGACGGAGTGTGGGAGGCGCCGGGCCGGGTCAATCTGATCGGCGAGCACACCGACTACAACGACGGTCTGGTCATGCCGCTCGCCCTCCCGCAGACCTGCCGCGTGGAGGCCGCCCGCCGCGACGACGGAGTGCTGCGGCTGCACTCGTCCGACGCGCACGGGGGAGTCATCGAGCTGCACGTGGACGTCCTCAGCCCGGCGACGCCGGGCACGGGCGGCGACCGCGGCGGCTGGGCCGCCTACCCGGCGGGCGTGGTGTGGGCGCTGCGCGCCGCCGGTCTCCAAGTGGGCGGCGCCGACCTGCACTTCGAGAGCAGCGTGCCCACCGGCGCGGGGCTCTCCTCATCCGCCGCGCTGGAGGTCGCCACGGCCGTCGCCCTGAACGGGCTCTACGGGCTGGGCCTGGAGCGGCACCGGATCGCCGGGCTGTGCACGCGCGCGGAGAACGACTTCGCGGGCGTCCCGTGCGGCGTCATGGACCAGATGGCGTCGGCGTGCTGCACCGCCGGTCACGCCCTGTATCTCGACACCCGCGACCTCGCCCGCAGACAGGTGCCCCTCGACCTGGCGGCGCAGGGCCTGCGGCTGCTCGTCGTCGACACCCGCGTCAAGCACGCGCTGGGCGACGGCGCATACGCGGAGCGCCGCTCGGGCTGCGAGCGTGCCGCCGCGCGGCTGGGAGTGCCCAGCCTGCGCGAAGTCCCGTACGGGGAGCTGCCGTCGGCGCTCCGGCGCCTCGAAGACGAGGCGCTGCGCCCCCTGGTGCGGCACGTCGTCACGGAGAACGAACGCGTCGAGCGCACCATCCGCCTGCTCGACGCCGGTGAGACGCACTCCGTGGGCCCCGTGCTGACCGAGGGGCACGCCTCGCTCCGCGACGACTTCCGCGTCTCCTGCTCCGAACTCGACCTCGTCGTCGAGGCGTCGAACGCGAGCGGCGCCCTGGGGGCCCGGATGACGGGCGGCGGCTTCGGCGGCTCGGCGATCGTCCTCGTACGGGCGGAGACCGCGGAATCCGTGGCGAAGGCGGTCACGGAGGCCTTCGCGTCCGCCGGGCACCGGGAGCCGCGGGTCTTCGAGACGGTGCCGGGACCGGGCGCGCGCCGGGTCACAGAGGCCTGACGACGCCGTGCGGGGGATACGGCTCGGCGATGCCCGTGCGGACGGCCGGACGGCCGGACGGGCGGGCCTCGACGGGAACTTCGGAATCCGCAGGTGTTCCGCGCAGCTCGCGGATCACGGATGAGCTGCGGGAGCCGGTCTTCCGTAGCCGCCTGCGAGCCCGGTGCCGTCTTCACTCGTCGGCGCGCTTCCCGATTCGGACCGCGTCCCCGAGTTCACGCGACGCACAAGCAGTTTCGTCAATCGGTTTCCGTTGTCATCTCCCGGCCTTACCCTGAGTCGTACGCATCGCACCGGTGGGGGCCGGTGCCAGTCAGGGGGCGGGCGGCCGGGCAGGCCACGCCGGGCAGGGACGCCCGGGCGGGCCGGCAAGGGCGCGGCGTTGTCCTCCCCACGACCTTCGGTGTGGGGAGGGGGGCCCGGCCGACGAGGGGATTCCCCCAGCACGCGCATCACTTTCCCTTCGCCGGGGGCGACGTACCCGCACTGCCAGGGGGCGCCATGCAACGTATCCGTGTGCTGGTGGTCGACGACCACCGCATCTTCGCCGAGTCCCTGGCCGCTGCGCTCGCGGCCGAGCAGGACGTCGAGGTGGCCGCGGCGGGCAGCGCCCAGGCCGCGCTGCGCTGCCTCGAACGGGGCGCCGCGGACGGGCGCAGGTTCGACGTGCTGCTGGTCGACGCGGATCTGTCGCCACCGCCGGGGGGTACGGGCACGGGCGGTGGCGGTGCCGGCGCGGGCGGCGTCGCCGGTGCGGCACAGGGCCCCGCGAACGGCAGCAACTGGACGCTGTCGTCAGTCGTTTCACGGGACGGAGCCCCCAACAGGCCCGTGCCGGCGGCCGGTTCGGGCCCGGCCGCGGCCCAGGGCAACTCCGGCGGCCTGGCCCGCGCCCCGGGCGGCCAGGGCCCTTCGGGCGGTCAGGCCGCGTCCGGCGGCGCCAAGCCCGCATCGTCCGCCAAGTCCCCGTCGTCCGACGGCGATCCCGGCGGCATCCCGCTCGTAGGGCGCGTACGCAGCGAACACCCCGCGGTGCGCACGGTCGTTCTCGCCGAGCGCGACGATCCGCGCCAGGCCGCCTCCGCCCTCCAGGCCGGAGCCGGCGGCTGGGTCGCCAAGGACTGTTCCCTCTCCCGGCTGCTCCAGGTCATCCGCGGGGTGCTGAAGGACGAGACGCATCTGCCGCCCGCGCTGCTCACGGGCGTGCTGAGAGAGCTGACCGCGTCGCGCAAGCACCGCACCGAGAGCGAACGCCTCGTGGAGTCGCTGACGCCGCGGGAGCGGGAGGTGCTGCGCTGCATGGTCGCGGGGCTGGGCCGCAAGGCCGTCGCCGAGCGGCTGTATCTCTCCCCGCACACCGTCCGTACGCACATGCAGAACGTGCTGGGCAAGCTCGGTGTCCACTCCACGCTCGCGGCGGTTGCTCTGGCGCGCCGCGCGGGCGTCGGCCCGGTCGATCTGGAGCCCAGCGCCGCCCGTTGAGCGCCCCGCCCGGGTTCCCCCGGGCCCGTCCCGCGTCACAGCGGTCCCTCGTCACAGCGGTCCCTCGTCACAGCGAGGTCTTGTACACGCTCCAGCCGCCGTCCACGACGAGGCTGGTGCCCGTCACGTACGAAGCGTCGTCCGAGAGCAGGAACGCGATGACCGACGCCACCTCGTCGGGACGGCCGTAGCGGCCCGCGACGGTCTGCCCGGCCGTGAGCCGCGCGTCCTCCTCGTTCGTGCCGTCCCACGCGCCGGTGACGATCGGCCCCGGCAGCACGCTGTTGACGCGGATCCGTGGCCCGTAGTCGACGGCGAGCTGCCGTCCCAGGCCCGTCAGCCCGGCCTTCGCCGCCGCGTACGCCGGGCGCTCCCGCAGGCCGACCAGTGCCTGCACCGAAGACGTCAGAACGACCGAGCCGCCGCGGGCACGCAGATCGTCCAGGCAGGCCCGCAGACCGAGGAACGCCCCGGTCAGATTGACGCCCAGCTGCCACTGCCAGTCGGACAGGGACAGCTCGCCGGCCGCGCCCGGCAGCATCAGCCCGGCGTTGCTCACGAGACCGTCGAGCGGCCCGAAGCCGTCGTGTGCGGTGCGTACGGCCCTGGACCAGGCCGGTTCGTCGGTGACGTCGCCCAGCACGAAGGCGGCACGGCCCCCGGCGGCCGTGATCTCGCGGGCCGTACGGTGGCCGTCGCTCTCGTCGTTGTCGAGGACGATCACCGCTGCGCCCTCGTCGGCGAGCCTGTGAGCCGTGGCGGCTCCGATGCCCGCGCCGCCGCCTGTGATCAGGACGGTACGTCCCGCGAATCGATCCGAATGACGTCCGCCCATGCACGGATGCTACGGGCTGCGAGCCGTGCGCCGCAGCGGGGCACCCCGGCGGCGGAAGCCCGTCGCGAAAGCAGCCGCCCCCGCGCGGGCAATGGCCGCAGCGAGCAACGACCGCCGCCCGGCGGTGAGTTGGTGCACGCGATGTACTGCGGGCCTCCGAGCGCTGCCGATGCGTTCGCGGCCTGCTCCGGCGCCGTACCGGCCCGTCAGCCCGGCACGTTGTCGAACGGCGCCGTCAACTGCCGTAGCAGCGAGGCGAGTTCGGCCCGCTGCGCGGTGGAAAGCTCCCCGAGGATCGCGCGCTCCTGTGCGAGTAGCCCCGCCAGGGCGCTGTCAGCGCGGTCGCGGCCCTCGACCGTGAGCCGCACCAGCACGCCCCGGCGGTCGCTGGGGTCGGGCAGCCGCTCGACGAGGCCCTTCTTGGCGAGCCGGTCGATACGGTTCGTCATCGTCCCCGAGGTGACCAGGGTCTGGGTGAGCAGCTGTCCGGGCGAGAGCTGATACGGCGTGCCCGCGCGGCGCAGCGCGGTGAGCACGTCGAACTCCCATGGCTCCAGGTTGTGTTCGGAGAATGCGATACGGCGCGCGCGGTCGAGGTGCCGCGCGAGTCTGCTGACCCGGCTGAGGACCTCCAGCGGTTCCACGTCCAGATCCGGGCGTTCGCGGCGCCAGGCTGCCACCAGTCGGTCGACCTCGTCCT
Source organism: Streptomyces sp. HNM0575 (assembly GCF_012726265.1). Classification (GTDB taxonomy): domain Bacteria; phylum Actinomycetota; class Actinomycetes; order Streptomycetales; family Streptomycetaceae; genus Streptomyces. Next base: position 159,691 of record NZ_JAASAG010000011.1, read on the forward strand.
CCATGTGATCAGTGTAGTAGTTGTGTCGACATGAAGTCTCTTGACATCGAGATAGTCCGGACGGAGGCTGCTGTCATGACGTCACCCGTGTGGGATCCGCATCAGTACGAGCGCCACTCCGCGCACCGCAACCGCCCCTCGGAGGACCTGCTGGCCCACGTGCCCGCGCTGCCCGACGAGGACGCCCCGCGCATCGCCGACCTGGGCTGCGGACCGGGCGGCCCCTCGCTGCTGCTCGCCGAGCGATGGCCCCGTGCGCGTATCACCGGATACGACAACTCACCGGCCATGCTGGAGGAGGCGCGCGCCCACGCGGGGAGGACCCCCGGCGGCGGCAGCCTCGACTTCGTCCACACCGACCTCTCCACCTGGCACCCCACCCCGGACACCCCCTTCGACCTCCTCTTCTCCAACGCGGCACTGCAATGGGTTATCCCTGACGAAGTCAAGGGACGGGTTCTCCCCGACGAAGGCGGGGCCGCTCCCGACGGTGGCAATCCCGGAGGCACGGCCGACGCCGGCACCCACGCCGAACTCTTCCCTCACTGGCTGCGCGCGCTGCCGCCCGGCGGCGTCCTCGCCTTCCAGGTCCCGGGCAACTTCGACGCCCCCAGCCACGCGCTGCTGCTGGAGCTGCGCAACTCCCCGCGCTGGCGCGGTCGTCTGGGCACGGCCTCCCGCGCCGCCGTCGTGCTCGACCCCGCGGAGTACCTCGACGTACTGGATTCGCAGGGCTGCGAGGTCGACGCCTGGGAGACGACGTACGCGCACGTGCTGCACGGCGAGGGCGCCGTACTGGACTGGGTGATGGGCACGGGGCTGCGTCCCGTGCTGACGCTCCTCGCGGACGACCCGGCGGCGCGGGCGGAGTTCCTCGACGAGTACGGGCGGCTGCTGCGCGAGGCCTATCCGCCGCTGGGCGGCGACCCCGCGCGGGGGACGGTCTTCCCCTTCCGCCGGATCTTCGTCGTGGCGGTGAAGCGATGACGGATCCCGCCGCCTCACCCGCCCCCGGCCATCTCCCGCCGGGCCCGGCGCACGGCGTGATCGACTCCCTCGACCATGTCCAGCTCGCCGCACCGCCGAGCTCCGAGGACGCGCTGCGCGCGTACTACTCCGGCGTCCTCGGCATGACGGAGATCCCCAAGCCGCCCGTGCTCGCCGCGCGCGGCGGCTGCTGGTTCGCGGCGGGCTCCGCCGTGCTGCACCTCGGTGCCGAGGAGGACTTCCGGCCCGCGAGAAAGGCCCACCCCGGTCTCCGTGTCCGCGGCATCGACGCGTTCGCGGCCCGGCTCACCGCCGCGGGCGCCGCCGTCACCTGGGATCGCGAACTCCCGGGCCACCGCCGGTTCTACTCCTGCGACCCCGTCGGCAACCGCCTGGAGTTCCTGGAGAGCGAGCCCGGCGAGTAGCGGTTCCGGACCCGTGCGCCGGTGCCGCGCACGGGCCCGAAGACGAGGTTCCGTATACGAGTTGCGGCGGGCGCCCAGGGTGGGCATGGTGCGGCTCTCTCCATCACGCAGAAAGCGACCGCCATGAACACGCTCCACCCGCACATCGAGCCGTACGACCAGGGAACGCTGGACGTCGGCGACGGCAACAGCATCCACTGGGAGGTGTGCGGCAACCCCGACGGCAAGCCCGCACTCGTCGTGCACGGAGGCCCCGGATCGGGCTGCGGCACGCTCTCACGGCGGCGCTTCGATCCCGACCGCTACCGGATCGTCCTCTTCGACCAGCGCGGCTGCGGACGCAGCACCCCGCACGCCGCCGACCCGTCCACGGACCTGACACACAACACCACCGGCCACCTCGTCGCCGACATGGAGCTGCTGCGCGAACACCTGGGCATAGAGCGGTGGTTGCTCTTCGGGGGGTCCTGGGGATCGACGCTGATACTCGCCTACGCCGAGCGGCACCCCCACCGCGTCTCCGAGATCGTGATCCCCGCCGTCACCACCACCCGGCGCTCCGAGATCGACTGGCTCTACCGCGGCGCCCGGCTCTTCTTCCCCGAGGAGTGGCACCGCTTCCGGCACGCCGTGCCCGAGGCGGGCCGCGACGCGACGCTCCCCGACGTACTCGCGGCCTACGCGAGCCGCATGGCGGACCTGGACCCGGACGTACGGGCCGAGGCGGCCGACGAATGGTGCCGCTGGGAGGACACCGTGCTGTCCATGGAGACGCCGGGCGACGCGCCCAAGCCGTACTCGGACCGGCCCGACGCCGCGCGGCACGCCCTCGTCCGCATCGCCGCGCACTACTTCTCCAACGGCGCGTGGCTGGAGGAGGGGGCGCTCATACGGGACGCGGGACGCCTCGAAGGCATCCCCGGGGTCCTCATACACGGACGCTTCGACATGGGCGGCCCGCTCAGCACGGCTTGGGAGCTCGCGCGGGCCTGGCCCGGCGCCCGCCTCGTCGTCGTCGAGGACGCCGGCCATCTGGGCGGCGACACCACGAGCGCCGAAATACGCACGGCGCTCGACGAGTTCGCCGCGCGCTGACGCCACCGGGGCGGTCAGGGCAGTCAGGGCCGAAGCGTGAAGGCCGGTACGTGCCGGGGCCGGACGGCGAGCGGAACCCCCGCCCCGCCCCCGCACCCGCCGCTCAGCTGCGCCGGTGGCCTATGAGGCGCGGCCTGGCCTCCAGCCCGTCCAGGCCGTGCCAGGCCAAGTTGACCAGGTGCGCGGCCACTTCGGCCTTCTTCGGCTTCTGTACGTTCAGCCACCACTGGCCCGTGAGCGCCACCATGCCGACCAGCGCCTGCGCATACAGCGGCGACAGCTTCGGATCGAAGCCGCGCGACTTGAACTCCCGGCCCAGGATGTCCTCGACCTGCGTGGCGATGTCGCTGATCAACGACGCGAAATTGCCCGTCGACTGGGCGACGGGCGAATCGCGGACGAGGATGCGGAAGCCGTCCGTGTAGTCGTCGATGTAGTCCAGCAACGCGAACGCGGCCTGCTCCAGCAGCTCCCGCGGGTGCCCCCCGGTGAGGGCACCCGTCACCATGTCCAGGAGCTGCCGCATCTCGCGGTCGATGACGACCGCGTAGAGACCTTCCTTGCCGCCGAAGTGCTCGTACACGACCGGCTTGGAGACCCCGGCCTTCGCCGCGATCTCCTCGACGGACGTGCCCTCGAAGCCGCGTTCGGCGAAGAGGGCACGTCCGATGTCGAGAAGCTGCTCGCGCCGCTCCTTGCCGGTCATCCGGCGACGGGCCGCGCGTTTCTCCTTCTTGGCGGCTCTGGCCGTTCCTCTTGCGGGCTTGGCGGTGCTGTCATCCGTCGGCACAGGCTCCATCATGCCGCTTGACGGGACGGCTCCTTACGGCGGGAGTCGATACGCGAACGGGCCGGCCAGCGCACGTCGTACGCCCAGCCCGCCAGCTCCAGCCAGCGGATGATGCGGGCGCTGGAGTCGAGTTGGCCCTTCTCCACGCCGTGGCGGGCGCTCGTGGGGTCCGCGTGGTGCAGGTTGTGCCAGGACTCGCCGCAGGAAAGGATCGCCAGCCACCACACGTTGCCCGACTTGTCGCGGGACTTGAACGGCCGCTTGCCCACCGCGTGGCAGATGGAGTTGATGGACCAGGTGACGTGGTGCAGCAGCGCCACGCGTACCAGCGAGCCCCAGAAGAACGCCGTCAGCGCGCCCTGCCAGGACATCGTCACCAGACCGCCGACCGCGGCGGGCAGCAGCAGCGACACCGTCGTCCACAGCACGAACTGCCGCGAAATGGCGCGCACCGTCGAGTCCTTGATCAGATCCGGTGCGTACTTGTGCTGCGGTGTCTGCTCCTCGTCGAACATCCAGCCGACGTGCGCCCACCACAGGCCCTTCATCAGGGCGGGGACGGTCTCGCCGAAACGCCACGGCGAATGCGGGTCGCCCTCGGCGTCGGAGAACTTGTGGTGCTTGCGGTGGTCGGCGACCCAGCGCACCACCGGGCCCTCGACGGCCAGCGAGCCGAGCACGGCAAGCGCGATGCGCAGCGGGCGCTTCGCCTTGAACGAGCCGTGCGTGAAGTAGCGGTGGAAGCCGATCGTGATGCCGTGGCAGCCGATGAAGTACATCGCCGTGAGCAGGCCCAGATCCAGCCAGCTCACTCCCCATCCCCACATCAGGGGCACCGCAGCGAGCAGCGCCAGGAAGGGGACCACGATGAAGGCCAGCAGCGCGATCTGCTCCACCGAGCGGCGCTTCTCGCCGCCCAGCGTCGCGGAGACGGCGACGGGGGAGTTCTGGGCTTCGGAGGCGGATTTCTTACGGGCGTCGGGGGAGCTGTCGAGTACGTCCGGGGGGCTGGTGGTCATAGATGTCCCTTGTCAGAGCGGTAAGGGGCTTCAACGTCGTGCACTTTTCGCGTCTCGTGCCCACGCAAGTCCTACGGAACCGTAACCTACGGCTTCGTAAGTATGGCAGGCCTCACAGGCGTAGCAAGGGGGGCGTGGGGCAGACGAGTGCGTGCTCACCCATCGGACGGCGGACCGGTACGGCGACCGCCCGCGCATATCCTGGGAAGCGCCGGACAGCGCGGTCCGTGACCTGCCCGAAGCAAATGCCGCAAGGAGCCCAACCTGTGAGCAGTGCCGAAGTGAGCCGTGCCGAGACCCGCCGCCGGCAGGGCGGAGACGGGCCCGGAGCGGGCCACGGGACCGACGCCGCGACCGACTCCGAAGCCGCCGACGGGACCGCCGCGGAGGGCGCACAGAAGACCGCCGCCGACGCCGCGTCGGACGCCGCGGAATCCGCCTCCGGCACCCCCGCCGAAACCGAGTCGACCAGCGCGCTGCGCGCCGACATCCGCCGCCTCGGCGACCTGCTGGGCGAGACCCTCGTGCGCCAGGACGGCAAGGAGCTGCTCGACCTCGTCGAGCGCGTGCGGGCGCTGACCCGCAGCGACGGCGAGGCCGCCGCGGCCCTGCTGGGCCGGACCGACCTGGAGACAGCCACCAAGCTGGTGCGGGCCTTCTCCACGTACTTCCACCTGGCGAACGTCACCGAGCAGGTGCACCGCGGCCGGGAGCTGCGCGCCCGCCGCGCCGCGGAAGGCGGCAACCTCTCCCGCACCGCCGGCATGCTCAAGGACGCCGACCCCGCGCACCTCGCCGAGACCGTGCGGAACCTCGGCGTGCGGCCCGTCTTCACCGCGCACCCCACCGAGGCCGCGCGCCGCTCCGTGCTCACCAAGCTCCGCAAGATCGCCGAACTGCTGGAGCACACCGACCCCCTCGACAGCGGCCGCACCGACCTGCGCCTCGCCGAGAACGTCGACCTCGTGTGGCAGACCGACGAGCTGCGCGTCGCGCGCCCCGAGCCCGCCGACGAGGCCCGTAACGCCGTCTACTACCTCGACGAGCTGCACCGCGGCGCCGTCGGCGACGTGCTGGAGGACCTCGCCGCCGAGCTGGAGCGGGCCGGCGCGCCCCTGCCCGCCGGCACCCGCCCCCTCACCTTCGGCACGTGGATCGGCGGCGACCGCGACGGCAACCCCAACGTCACTCCCGAAGTGACCTGGGAGGTGCTGCTCCTCCAGCACGAGCACGGCATCACCGACGCCCTGGAGCACATCGACGAGCTGCGCGGCGCCCTGTCCAACTCCATCCGCAACAGCGGCGCCACCACCGAGCTGCTCGACTCCCTCAGCCGCGACCTGGAGCGGCTGCCCGAGATCAGCCCCCGCTACAAGCGGCTCAACGCCGAGGAGCCCTACCGGCTCAAGGCCACCTGCGTACGGCAGAAGCTCCTCAACACCCGCGACCGGCTCGCGTCGGGCGCACCGCACGTGGACGGACGCGACTACCTGGGCACCGCCGAACTCGTCGACGACCTCACGCTGTTGCAGACGTCGCTGCGCGCACACCGCGGCGAACTCGTCGCCGACGGCCGCCTGGAGCGCGTGCTGCGCACCCTCGCCGCCTTCGGCCTCCAGCTGGCCACCATGGACGTACGGGAGCACGCCGACGCCCATCACCACGCGCTCGGGCAGCTCTTCGACCGCCTCGGTGAGGAGTCCTGGCGCTACATCGACATGCCCCGCGACTACCGGCAGCGCCTCCTCGCCAAGGAGCTGCGCTCCCGCCGTCCCCTGTCGCCCTCGCCGGCGCCGCTGGACGCGGCCGGCGCGAAAACCCTCGGCGTCTTCACCACCGTCCGCGAGGCGCTGGAGACCTTCGGGCCCGAGGTCGTCGAGTCGTACATCATCTCCATGTGCCAGGGAGCGGACGACGTGTTCGCGGCCGCCGTGCTCGCCCGCGAGGCCGGACTGGTCGACCTGCACGCCGGCTGGGCGAAGATCGGCATCGTCCCGCTGCTGGAGACCACCGACGAGCTGCGCATCGCCGACGAGCTCCTCGACGCGATGCTCTCCGACCCCTCCTACCGCAAGCTCGTCTCGCTCCGCGGCGACCTCCAGGAGGTCATGCTCGGCTACTCCGACTCCTCCAAGTTCGGCGGCATCACCACGTCCCAGTGGGAGATCCACCGCGCGCAGCGGCGGCTGCGCGACGTCGCGCACCGGCACGGCGTACGGCTGCGGCTCTTCCACGGCCGCGGCGGCACCGTCGGCCGCGGCGGCGGCCCCACGCACGACGCGATCCTCGCCCAGCCCTGGGGCACCCTGGAGGGCGAGATCAAGGTCACCGAGCAGGGCGAGGTCATCTCCGACAAGTACCTCGTGCCGTCGCTGGCCAGGGAGAACCTCGAACTCACCGTCGCCGCCACCCTCCAGGCGTCCGCGCTGCACACGGCGCCCCGCCAGTCCGACGAGGCGCTCGCCCGCTGGGACGCCGCCATGGACACCGTCTCCGACGCGGCGCACGGCGCGTACCGCAGGCTCGTCGACGATCCCGACCTGCCCGCGTACTTCTTCGCCTCCACGCCCGTCGACCAGCTCGCCGAACTCCACCTCGGCTCCCGGCCCTCCCGCCGGCCCGACAGCGGCGCCGGACTCGACGGACTGCGCGCCATCCCCTGGGTGTTCGGCTGGACCCAGTCGCGGCAGATCGTGCCCGGCTGGTACGGCGTCGGCACCGGGCTGAAGGCCGCGCGCGAGGCCGGACTCGACGGAGTGCTCCAAGAGGCCCACGAGCACTGGCACTTCTTCCGCAACTTCCTCGCCAACGTCGAGATGACCCTCGCCAAGACCGACCTGCGCATCGCACAGCACTACGTCGACACCCTCGTGCCCGACGAGCTGAAGCACGTCTTCGAGGACATCACGGCCGAGCACGACCTGACCGTGCGGGAAGTGCTGGCCATTACCGGCGAACGCGAACTGCTCGACGCCAGCCCCGTGCTGAAGCAGACCTTCGCGATCCGCGACGCCTACCTCGACCCGCTGTCCTACCTCCAGGTGACGCTGCTGCACCGCCAGCGCGACGCCGCGGAACGCGGGGAGGAGCCCGACCCGATGCTCGGCCGCGCGCTGCTGCTGACCGTCAACGGCGTCGCGGCGGGGCTGCGCAACACGGGCTGAGAGAGCGGACAGGGCGCGAACGGCGCCGTCGCGGCGGGGAGTTCAGGAGTTCACCCGCGGCGGCGGCGCCTCGTCGTCGTACGGGCAGGTGGTACGGGCGCGCGTTGTACGGCGCGGGGGCAGGGCTGGGACCGGAGCGCTCAGAGGGCCCAGCGGTCTCAGAACGGGCCCAGCGGTCTCAGAACGTCAGCACCGCCCACGAGGCGCCCATCAACGCCACCCCCAGCAGGCCCAGCACCAGCGCCGTGCGCTTCATCCGCATCCCGCCCACGAAGACGAGCGCCGCCAGCACCAGCGAACCCCCGAGCGGCACGGCGCCGTACAGAGCACCTGAGGCGCCCGTGCGCACGGCCCGGTCGGTCCCGGGCTCGACCGCGACCTCCAGCCGCTCGCCCACCGTGCCCGAGGCGGACTCCGCGACCTTCACCTTCTTCGGCTGCGAACCGCCCGAACTGCTCGGACTTCCCCCGCCCGTGGCGGGCACGAACGTTCCGGCACACTCCTCTTCGGTGCACTTCGCGATGCGTACCGTGCCGCGCACATCGCCCGTCAGCGCCGGCCCCGCCGTCTGCCACGACGTCCAGCCGCCGGCGACGAGCAGCAGCACCGCCACGAGTGTCAGGACGATGTTCCGCGTCAGCAGCAGCACGCCGAACATGCTCTCCCCGGCCCGGCGAGTACGGCTGCGCCGCTTGGATCTGACGGTGCCCGTCGAGGAAGGCGTCGAGGAGGACATGGCCGGGATCCTTGGGCAAACCGTCCGGAGGGTCAACCTCCGCATCCTGCTTGCGTCCTAAAGACGGATGCGTCCCGGTCCTTCCGTACTGTGCACGTCCGTGCTGTGCGGTCCGTACGCGCCTACCGGCGCCCGTGACCCCGCCGGAAGCCGGGCGGACGGCGCCAACCACCGTACGGTACCTGCGAGTTGGCGCCGTACGGCGGCTAGGAGTTGTACGTGGTCTGCGCGCGCTCCAGGCCGTCCAGCACCAGCGACTCCACCGCGTCGGCCGCACGGTCGGTGAAGTAGTCCAGCTCCTTGCGTTCCACCGCGGAGAAGTCCTTCAGCACATAGTCCGCGACCGGCATGCGCCCGGGCGGCCGGCCGACCCCGAACCGCACCCGGAAGTAGCCCGGACCCAGCGACTTCGTGAGGGACTTCAGCCCGTTGTGGCCGTTGTCGCCGCCGCCCTTCTTCAGCCGCAGCACACCGAAGTCGATGTCCAGCTCGTCGTGGACCACCACGATCCGCTCCACCGGCACCTTGTAGAAGTCCCGGAGCGCCGTCACCGGACCGCCCGAGAGATTCATGTACGACATCGGCTGCGCGAGCACCACCCGGCAGCCCGACGCCGAACCCGGCGCCCCGAACCGGCCCTCCAGCACACGCGCACGCGACTTGTGCGCCTTGAACTTCCCCCCGATACGGGAGGCGAGCAGGTCCGTGACCACGAACCCGACGTTGTGCCGGTTCCCCGCATAGCCAGGACCCGGGTTGCCCAGCCCCACGACGAGCCAGGGCCCCGAAGGCCCCGCCGGGCCGCCAGCGGCACCGGCCCCACCCGTACCGGCAACAGTCGTCATCACAGCGGCCCTTCAGGATCAGGCGTCCAGCCTCGTACGTACGGACAACAACGGCACCGGCGCAACGACCGCCGCCGCGCTCGGCCCGGCCGTGCAGCCAGGGAACGCGGCGGCAGTCGGAGAACGGCACCCGGAAGACCCGGAAACCCGGGCCCCCGCAACACCCGGAACGGGCGGCCCGCGGAGCCGGTTCGGTCACCGGCTCGACGGGCTCACCCGGGCCGACGGGTCAACGGGGCGCCGGGGCCGCCCAGTCACAGGGGCCGGGAATCCCCGGGACCAAGCGTCACCGGGACCAAGCGTCACCGGGACCAAGCGTCACCGGGACCAAGCGTCACCGGGACCAGGGGGTCACTCGGGGGCGACCTCGCTCGGGGCCTCCGCCTCGCCCTCGGTCTCCTCCTCGGGCTCCGGCTCCTCGGCCTGAGCCGCCAGCACCTGGATCACCACGTCGTCCTCCTCGACGGCCAGCGACGTGCCCCGCGGCAGCTTGATCTGCCCGGCCGTGACCGAGTCGCCCGCGTCCAGACCCTCGACCGACACCGTGACCGACTCCGGAATGTGCGTGGCCTCAGCCTCGACCGGCAGCGCCACCAGCACGTGCTCCAGCAGGTTCTGCCCCGGAGCCAGATCGCCCTCGACGTGGATCGGGATGTCCACGTTGACCTTCTCGCCGCGGCGCACCACCAGCAGGTCAGCGTGGACCAGGAAGCCGCGGATCGCCTCGCGCTGCACGGCCTTCGGGATCACCAGCTGCTTCTTGCCATCGACGTCCAGGTGGATCAGGACGTTCGGCGTCTTCAGCGCCATCATCATGTCGTAGCTGGGCAGCGCCACGTGGACCGGGTCCTCGCCGTGACCGTAGATCACTGCGGGGATCTTCTCCTCGCGGCGCAGACGACGAGCAGCGCCCTTGCCGAACTCGGAACGGATGCTCGCGGAAAGATTGACGTCAGCCATGCTGCGCTCCTCGCAGTCGAAAACGGATCCGCATCTGTGGTGTCACTCGGTCCGTCCACGACAGACCGGCCACGCCGCAGAGCCGGCCACGGACGGGAACGCCGTGGGGACCCTGGCGAAGAGCGCGCGTCGATAACGGATGAGCCGGGCCGTACGACCAGCGCACGAACACGGCCTCCCTCGCCGAGCGACAACAGGAGTCTACGGGGCGGGGAAGGCCGTGCGGAAATCGATCAGCGGACGGGACGCACAAGCGCCCGCCCGCTCAAGCCTGCTCGTCGAAGAGACTGGTCACCGAGCCGTCCTCGAAGACCTCCCGCACCGCGCGGGCGATCGTCGGAGCCATCGACAGCACCGTGACCTTGTCCAGATCCTGCTCTCCCGGCGTCGGCAGCGTATTCGTGAAGACGAACTCGCTCACCTTCGAGTTCTTCAGACGGTCCGCCGCCGGACCCGACAGCACGCCGTGCGTCGCCGTGACGATCACATCCTCCGCGCCGTTCGCGAACAGCGCGTCCGCCGCGGCGCAGATCGTGCCACCCGTATCGATCATGTCGTCCACCAGGACACACACCCGGCCCTCGACATCACCGACCACCTCGTGCACCGTGACCTGATTCGCCACCTCCGGATCGCGCCGCTTGTGCACGATCGCCAGCGGCGCACCCAGCCGGTCCGCCCACCGGTCCGCCACCCGGACACGCCCCGCGTCCGGCGACACCACCGTCAGCTTGTCCCGGGCGACCTGACCGCCCACGTAATCCGCCAGCACCGGCAACGCGAAAAGATGATCCACCGGGCCGTCGAAGAAACCCTGAATCTGATCCGTGTGCAGATCCACCGTGAGAATCCGGTCCGCACCGGCCGTCTTGAACAGATCCGCCATCAACCGCGCCGAAATCGGCTCCCGCCCACGGTGCTTCTTGTCCTGACGCGCATAGCCGTAGAACGGCACGATCACCGTGATGCTGCGGGCCGAAGCACGCTTCAAAGCATCGATCATGATCAGCTGCTCCATGATCGACTTATTGATCGGAGCCGTGTGGCTCTGCATCAGAAAACAGTCGGCCCCACGAGCGGACTCCCGGAAGCGGACGTAGATCTCGCCGTTCGCGAAGTCGAAAGTCTTGGTCGGGACCACCTCGATAGCCAGCTCATCCGCGACCTCCTCCGCAAGCTCGGGGTGGGCGCGGCCGGAGAAGAGCATCAACTTCTTCTCGCCGGTCGTTTTGATCCCGGTCACTGCACAGTCTCCTTGAGTTCCGCGGGGCGTGCGTGCCTCTCAACCGTACGCCCCGCCCCACGGCCACGCGCACCCGGCAGCAACCGTCCTCGCTCGTCAGCCACCCTGCGCGCCCTCGGCGCCCTCCGCGCCCGGCGTCTCCGGGGCACCCGGACCCCCCGACGCGGACGCGCTATCCGCCGCCCGCGCCGACGCACTCCCGGGCCGCTTACGCGCCACCCACCCCGCGATATTGCGCTGTTGGCCACGCGCCACGGCCAGCGAACCCGACGGCACATCCTTCGTGATCACCGAACCCGCCGCCGTATACGCACCGTCCCCGACCGTGACCGGCGCCACGAACATGTTGTCCGCGCCCGTCTTGCAGTGCGAACCGATCGCCGTGCGGTGCTTGTTCTCACCGTCGTAATTCACGAACACCGTCGCCGCACCGATGTTGGTGTGATCGCCCACCGACGCGTCCCCCACATACGAAAGATGCGGCACCTTCGAACCCTCGCCGATCTCCGCGTTCTTGAGCTCGACGAAACCGCCCGCCTTCGCCTTCACACCCAGCCTCGTCCCCGGCCGCAAATACGTGAACGGACCCACCTTCGCCCCGTCACCGATCTCCGCACCCGACGCCACCGTGTTGCTCACCGACGCACCCGCCCCCACGGCCGTATCGGCCAACTGCGAATTGGGGCCCACCTCGCAGCCCTCCGACAGATGCGTCGAACCCGTCAACTGCGTACCCGGAAGCACCGTCACGTCCCGCTCGTACGACACCGACACATCCAGCAGCGTCGACGACGGATCCACCACCGTCACACCCGCCAGCATCGCCCGCTCCAGCAACCGGCCGTTCAGCAGCCGGCGCGCCTCCGCAAGCTGCACACGGTTGTTGATGCCGAGGATCTCCCGGTGATCGCCCGCCACCGACGCGCCCACCCGGTGCCCCGCACTGCGCAGAATGCCGAGCACGTCCGTCAGATACTCCTCGCCCTGACTGTTGTCCGTACGCACCTTGCCGAGAGCGTCCGACAGCAACTGCGCGTCGAACGCGAACACCCCCGAATTGATCTCCGTGATCGCCCGCTGCTCCGGCGTCGCGTCCTTGTCCTCCACGATCGCCGTGACCGCGCCGCTGTCCTCCTCGCGCACGATCCGGCCGTAGCCCGCCGAATCCGGCACCTCGGCGGTCAGAACGGTGACCGCGTTGCCGTCCGAGGCGTGCGTCCCCGCGAGCGACCGGAGCGTCTCACCGGTCAGCAGCGGGGTGTCCCCGCAGGTCACCACCACGGTGCCGTCGAGCGCCACACCGCTGCCCGACAGCTCCTCCAGCGCCATGCGGACCGCGTGCCCGGTGCCGTTCTGCTCGTGCTGCACCGCCGTGCGCACCTCCGCGTCCACCTCGGCGAGATGCGCAGCCACCTGCTCACGGGCGTGACCGACCACCACGACGAGATGCTCGGGGGAGAGATTGCGGGACGACGCGACGACATGGCCGAGCAGGGAACGGCCGCAGATCTCGTGCAGAACCTTGGGCGTCGCCGACTTCATACGGGTGCCCTCACCCGCTGCGAGTACGACGACGGCTGCCGGGCGGTTGACGCTCACGGGGGATGCCCTTCGGCTACGGGGTCAGGGGGAACACCCGCAGGATACCGGTGGGTTACGGAGGGCTTGATTTCCGGACACGAGAGCGGGCCCCGACCTCGATGGGGGCGGGGCCCGTGATTCGAACCTCGAGCTCCCCCGCAAGGATTCGAACCTTGACTACCAAGACCAAAACTTGGGGTGCTGCCTGGTTACACCACAGGGGATCGCCGCGTCAGACCTTACCCGACCCGTGGGTGACGGGCAGGTTCCGGGGAGCAGCGGTAGTGATCCCCGACCACCAGCCTTCGATGCGGCGGCAGAGATCGGCGCATTGCAGAACCCGCACCACGAGGCAGCCCCGGTAGTCGGCCCCGACGTTCTTACGGACCGTCTTCGGGTTGTGCTTCTTGAGGGTGGTCTTGCCGAAGTCCGCGGTATCGCGGCCGACGAGCTCCGCCCAGTAGCGCTCTGCTCCTGCGACGTCCGCTGACTCGTGGATCATGACCGAGAAGCGCACGTCCCCAGGTGGGACTTCCAGCAGGGCCAGCCAGGCCAGGTAGACCGTGATCATGCCGGGGTCGCTGTTGACGAACGTGACCTTCTCGCGAGGCTGGTGGGCCTTGCGCTTCGTGCCCTCCGCCCAGTAGAGCCCCACGCCGATGAGGAACAGCTCCCGGTCGGTCAGGGCGCCGATCTCCTGCTTCGCGGCCTCGTGCGTCTCCCTCCGCGCACGGTCGCGGAAGGCCCGGTAAGGCGCCCAGCGCGCCTCGCGCATCGCATGCATCCGCTCCGGCGAGGGGCGGGGCTTCGGCAGATCCCGTACCCAAAGCGACACGGAGCTCTTCGCCACACCCAGCTCCTGCACGATCTCGTCGTAGGTCTTTCCCGCTCGCCTCAGCTCCCGCGCGCGAGCCTTCAGTTCGGTTTTCGCCTGCACCATGACGGCAGCTTCCGCCGCGTTCGTCGCCGAGCGCGGCGGAATCAGTGGTTATTCACCAGTTCGGTTGGGGGCAAGATGTTCCCCTTGTGCCTGACGCTGCTCTGTGCCGTGGGCGGAATGTTGGGTTCCAGCGACGGAGTGTTCGGTTCCTGTACGGATCGGAAAAGGGGTCGGCGGCCGGTCGTACGCTGGTCGGTATGACCGAGACGGGGGAGAGGCCGGACGTCGGCGGACCGTGGTGGTGGGAGCGCCGGCGGAGCGTCGTGCTGGACGTCACTCTGACCTTGGTGTCCGCGGTGGAGTGCGCCGTGCAGGGCGTGGACTTCGCGGACGAGGCGGGGCTGCCGGCGGCGGCCGGTGTGGTTCTCGGGCTGGTGGCGGGGTCGACGCTGGTGCTGCGGCGGCGCTGGCCGATCGCGGTCGTGCTGGTGGCGGTCGCGCTGGCGCCGGCGGAGATGGGGTTCGTGCTCGGCTTCGTCGGGCTCTACAGTCTCGCGGTCGCCCCGAACGTGCCGCGCCGTATCACGGTGCTGCTGACGGGCATGCAGGCCGCGGCCGCCGTGATCACCACGGTCGTGCGGCTGCATCAGAGCATCGGCCAGGATCCCGGCTTCAATCCTCCTTGGTGGTTCATTCCGCTGATGTCCGTGGTGGTGGCGACGGGCGTCACGGCGCCGCCGGTGCTGATGGGGCTGTACGTCGGTGCGCGGCGGCGGCTGGTGGTGTCGCTGCGGGAGCGGGCGGACGGTCTGGAGCGGGAGTTGGCGCTGCTGGCGGACCGTGCGGAGGAGCGTGCGGAGTGGGCGCGCAGCGAGGAGCGGACGCGGATCGCGCGGGAGATGCACGACGTGGTGGCGCACCGGGTGAGTCTGATGGTGGTGCATGCGGCGGCGTTGCAGGCGGTGGCGTTGAAGGACCCGGAGAAGGCGTCGAAGAACGCGGCGCTGGTGGGTGACATGGGGCGGCAGGCGCTGACGGAGCTGCGGACGATGCTGGGGGTGTTGCGTTCGCCGGAGGGCGGCGGTGAGCGGGCGGCGGGTTCGGGCGGTGCGTCGGTGCGGTTGGCGGAGTTCGCGGTGGCGGCGGCGGGTTCGGCGAAGGACGGCGGTGGCGGGCGGCGGGGTGCGGGTGCGTCGTCGGGCGAGCCGGGTGAGGGCGCGGCCGGTTCGGCTGCGGGTTCGGCCGGGGGCGCGGGCGGCCGTGCCGGTGCCGGTGCCGGTACGCACGTCGCCGCGGGTGCGGGTCCGGGGGCGGCGCTCCCGGAGGATGTGGCCGGTGACGCCGCGGAGGAGCAGGGTGCGGGCGACGGGCCGCGGCTGGCGGAACTGGGCGCGCTGGTGGGGCAGTCGCGGGAGGCGGGGATGTCGGTCGACTTCTCGGTGGACGGTTCGTCGGGGGGTTACGGGGCGGGGGTGGAGCAGACCGCGTTCCGTGTGGTGCAGGAGGCGCTGACGAACGTGCACAAGCATGCGCCGGGTGCCCGTACGAGGGTGCGGCTGGCGCATCGTGAGGGGGAGGTCGCGGTGCAGGTTGAGAACGAGCGGCCGGTGGACGGCGAGGGTGCGGCCGGTGCGGGGCTGCCGAGCGGCGGCAACGGGCTGGTGGGGATGAAGGAGCGGGTGACGGCGCTCGGCGGCGGGTTCGTGTCGGGGCCGACGGATGTGGGCGGTTTCCGGGTGTCGGCGGTGATTCCGGCCGGGCGGTCGGGGGCCGCGGGGCCGGGTTAGGCGGCGAACTCGGCGCGGGGGCGCGGGGGTTGTGGACGGCCGGGGTGAGGGACCCCTGGGTCGGGGCGATGCGCCCTGGGCTCTGGTCCCTGGTTAGGTCCCTGGTTACGGGGCATCGGGCCCGCCGGCCGTACGGGTACGGCCGGGCCGGCTTCGTCAGAAGGCGCCGTGGGCGGCCGCAGCGTCCTGTGGCCTGGTGAGCCGTTCCGGGCGGTTGCCGGTGAGCAGCGCGGCGAGTGCGGCGTCGAAGTCGCGTCCGAGGTACCAGTCGCCGGTGTGGTCGAGGCTGTAGACGCGCGCTTCGGTGTCGATGGCGAGGAGGGCGGCGTCGGTTCCGTCGGTGCCGAGCGGGCAGATCTCGGTGCGCAGGGCGCGGCCCAGTTCGGCGAGGGTGCGCGGTGCGTGCAGGGCGTGCAGGGGGTCGATGCGTACGGCTGCGGCGGCGATGTTGCGGCCGGGGCCGGTGGGGACGATGGGCAGGTTGCCGAATTCGGCCCAGACCTCGACGGCGGCGGGGAGGACGGCGTGCCTGTGCCCGCCGGGGGAGACGTGCCCGCGGAGGGTGTCGGCCCATTCCTCGGCCTGGCGCATGTCCCATCGTCCGGGCTGCCAGCCCGCGTTGCGCAGTGCGTCGTCGACGGCGACGGGGAAGCGGGTGGTGGATGTGCGGTGGTTCGGCGGCGGGGGCGGGGTCACCGGGCCGTCTTTTCGCGGGCGGCTGCGGAGGGTGCTGCGGTGGCGCCGGCTGCTGCGGTGCCTTCGGTTCCGGTGCCGCCGGGGTCGACGGCTCGTACTCCGAAGTGGGCGAGGAGCGCGGCGCATGCCTGGCAGGGCGGGGCGTAGCGGCCGTGCAGCGGGTCGCCGTGCTCGCGGATGTGGCGTGCGGTGAGTCTGGCGTTCTTGAGGGTGCGCTTGGCCTCGGTGTGGGTGAGCGGCCGGGGTTTGCCGCTGCCCGTGCGGCGGTTGGTGCGTTTGGCGTTGCGGGCGGTCTCGGTGTCGGTGAGGTGGCGCGAGATCAGGACGGTTTCGGGGCAGCGGCCGGTGTGGCGTGCGCGGTGCCCGGTGGTGAGGGTGTCGAGGAAGTCCTGTACGAGGGGGTGGGGTGCGGGGGGCTGGTCGCCCTTGTTGCCGGTGGAGGTGAGGGTGTTGCCGCGTACGGAGAGGGCGGCGGCGACGGCGGGGAGGATGCCGTCGCGTCGTTCGTGGAGCGGGGGCGGTGCGTCCTCGGGTGCCGTGGTCCAGCCGACGCGGGGGTCGGCGGCGGTACGGGGGCCGGGAGGGGCCGTGGCACCGGGTGCGGCCGCGGACCTTGCGGGAGCCGGGGCCGGGGCCGGTGCGGACGCCGGTGCCGTTGCGGCCTCGGCGGTCTCGGCGGGCCGGGCGGCCGGCGCGGGCCGAGCCGTTCCGGCGCCCGCGGCGGATGCCGGGGAATTGAGCGACGCGGTGTTCATGTGGTGGTTCCTCCCCGCACGGCCCCTTCTGCCGTTTGTGTTCTGGTGTGTGCTGTGTGCCGGGCCAAGTATGCAGCGTGGGGGGCGAGTCGATCATGCCAGTGTCGATGTCATCGGGTTGTGATGGTTTTCGTTGCGGGGATGAAACGGCGGAGGTGGGCCGGGATAGTTGGGCTCGGCAGCCGGGATACATCGTCATTTCGAGGCAGGAGTTCCGTCATGGGCCGCACCTCTCTTCGTTGTCGCAGTGGTTGTCGCAGTGATGGTGACCGACACGGTCGCACGTGTGGTCGCAGGGGTAGCCGTCTCGGTTCGCGTGTCCGGCGCGCTCTGGGGG
Organism: Streptomyces sp. HNM0575; assembly: GCF_012726265.1. GTDB lineage: Bacteria > Actinomycetota > Actinomycetes > Streptomycetales > Streptomycetaceae > Streptomyces. The sequence continues at coordinate 176,991 of NZ_JAASAG010000011.1, forward strand.
TCGCGGTGGCGGTGCCGGTGCTGGCGGTGACGGCGGTTGCTTGCAGTGACGGTGGTGACGACGGTGGCGGCACGGGCGGGAAGAAGGACGAGGGACAAAGCGGCGAATCCGGTTCCGGTTCTGGGTCGGGGGGTGCGGGTTCCTCCGGCGGGAGAGGCGAGGCCCGCGGCGGTGACGTACCGCCCCTGGGCCAGAAGGAGTTGGACGGCGCGCTGCTGAAGTCCGGTGACGTGAAGGGCTATCGGGCGCAGCGCGACAAGGACGGCGCGCTGCCCGCGCAGAACACCATGAAGGCGGACGATCCCCGCTGCTCCCCGATCACCGACGTGGTGGACTCCAAGCCGGAGCACGCGCGCAAGGCGTACGCGAGCGGTGTGTTGATGAAAGGTTCCCTCAGCACGGGCGGCGCGGTGCAGCAGGTGCTGCTGTCCTCCTACGGGAAGGGCGGGGCCGAGCAGTGGCTGGCGCAGCTCAAGAAGGCCGTGCGCGGCTGCGATTCGTTCACGGGGCAGATCAACACGGGGGAGAGGACGCGGCTGCACGTCGAGCCCGGGGAGGGCGTCGGCGTGGGCGACGACTCGGTGCGCTTCACGATGGAGGACACCCGTGGCAAGGACTCGCCCACGGTCTTCACCATCGTTCGTACGGGCGGCAACACCGCCTCGTTCATGTCGGTCTCGCTGTCGGGCGAGCCGCAGGGCGTCGCCCTGTCACTGGTGAAGAAGCAGCACGAGAAGCTGACGGCCGCCGCGGAGGGCAAGTCCTGACGAGGTGCGCCCGTCCCCTCGCCGGGCGGCCGCCAGGGGCCGATCGCCGCTGATCGGGGACCGTCGCCGCCGGGGGTGCTGGCGGTGACCCGTCTTCGCCGTACCGCATAGGCTGTCCCAAGTCAGGCCAGATGCGCAGCAGGGGGCTTCCGCGATGACGACAGGTCGGCTACAGCCGGGGGCAGACCCCGTCGCTGCTCCGGGGGGCTCCCCGCACGGGCCGCCGGCACAGGGGCATGCCGCGCCCGCACCGCCGAACCGGGCCTACGCGGGCCAGATCGTCAACTTCCCCGATCCTGTGCGGCTCGCCCGCCATCCCGCAGGGGTCCGCGTCGACGAGTACGGCCTGCCGGACTTCTCCCCGTACGCACGTGCCGCCGCCGAGATCGCGGAGCCCCCGGAGGGCTTCGGCGGCGACGAACTGCGCCTCACCGACTACGTTTCGGCCAACGCCGCGCTGCACGCTGCCGGTCATGAGCTGTGGTCCGATCTGCCGCCGGTGGCGACGCCGCACGGCTGGACGTGGCACCACGTACCGTACGGCCGCCGCATGGAGCTGATCCCCGTCGAGGTGAAGGTGCTGCTGCGGCACCACGGCGGCCTGGCGACGGCGAACGTCGACCACGCCAAGGGCGGCACACGTCCGTTGCAGGACACCAGGCCCGTGCACTTCAAGGTGCCGCACTCGGTCGCGGTGACCGAGTCGCAGGTGCTGGAGGCCGAGGAGCGCCTCGGGTACCGACTGCCGGGCGCCTACCGCGAGTTCCTGAAGGCCGCGGGGGGCTGCGCGCCGCGCGGGGTGGCGCTGGACGCCGAGTTGGGGCTCCTGGTGGACCAGCCGTTCTTCACCGTGCGGGAGGACGCGGCGGTCAACGATCTCGTCTACATCAACAAGTGCCTGCGCGACCACTTCACCAAGGACTTCCTGGGCGTCGGCTTCGTGCAGGGCGGTCTGATCGCGGTGAAGGTGAAGGGCGAGGGCATCGGTTCGGTGTGGTTCTGCGCCTTCGACGACGCGCGGGACCGGGACGGGCTGGACGTGGCGGCGCGTGTGGAGCGGCTGCTGCGGCCGTGCGGCGCCGACTTCGACGAGTTCCTGCTGCGGCTCGCGGGCAGCCCGCCCGAGCTGGAGACCGTGGCGAACCTGATGGTGGACGGCGGCTTCGCGCGTGCGGTGCGGGTGTGACGGCGGCGTCGAGGGTTGTTGGGGAGTGAGCGCGCGATGGTGACCTTCGCTCAGGCTCAGGAGCGCGCGGAGCGCTGGGTCAACGGCGACGTGCCGGGAGACCGGCACCGCGAGGTGCAAGTACGGGAGTTCGACCTGGGGTTCGTGGCGTGGGCGGAGCCTTCCGCCGGGGCCGCTGCCGCCGGGGCTGCTTCCGCCGGGCCGAAGTCCGGGAACGGGACCGGATCCGTGGGCGGGAGCGGGAGCGGGGGCGCCGGGGAGTCGCGCGCACGGCTGGTGATAGCGCGGGACAGCGGCGACACGACGCTGTGGCCCGGGCTCCCGGTGGGCGAGGTCATCCGCCGTTACGAGGAGGAGTACGGGACGCCGAGCGCGCCGGCGGCGCCGCCTGGCCCGACCGCGCCCCAGCGCCTGGACCTTGAGGCCACGTCGTTCCTGCTGACGCCGCCGGACTGGCTCCAGCAGGCCGCGGACCAGATGGGCATCCCCGACCGCAGAGGAACCGGCGCGGGTACGGGCGCGGGCAGCTCCCCGGGCGCGGGTGCCGGCGCGGCTGCTGCCGCGGCCGCCGGGGTCAGCCCGTGGGACGCGGCGGACACCAGCAGTTCGGGCGGAGGCGAGGCACAGGCGCCGCCCGCGACGGTCTTCGCCCCGCCGCTCTCCGGTGGCGAGGACGATCCGGCGTCGGCCGACGCCAAGACGGAGCTGATGCCGGAGGGGCCCGCTCTTCCGCGTACGGCCGTCTCGCCCGCGGTCGACGGACGGCAGCCGGGCCAGGGACCCGGACAGGGGCAGGTACCTGGACAGGGACCTGTACAGGGGCAAGGTCAGGGGCAGGGTCACGGGCCGGGGTCCGCACAGGGTCCGGCCGTGCCGCCACCGCCGCCCATGCCGCCCAACGCACCGCCGCCGCCCCCCGGTTCGGGCCCCGGCGGCGGCCCGGGCGGTGGCGATGTGCACCATGCGGCGACGATGCTGGCGGGCCCCTCGGCGGGCGGCCCCGGCGGTCTCGGTGCGCCTCCTCCGCCGCCCGGTCCTCCCGGCGCGGTGGGCTCGGGAAGCGCCGACGCCGATACGGGCAGAGCGGCCGCCGGAGGCCCCGGGGCACCGCCTCAGTCGCGGGGCGGCGGTCCGTCCGTGCCACCGCCCCCCGGAGCCCCGGGCACGCCCGGCGCGCGGCCGGGCGGCGCGGGTGCGGGGGCGGCCGGTGCTGCGGGCGGCGGCTACGTCCCTACGCAGATGGTCTCCGCCGACGAGGTGTCGCGGATGGGAGGCGGCGGCAACGCCCCCGACGGCCCGGGCGACGGCCCCGGTACCGGTGGCGAGCAGCGCCCCGGCGGCGGCCCGACCGGTGGCGACGACGTGCACCACGCCGCGACGATGCTCGCGAGCCCCTCGACGGGCGGCCCGAGCACTCCCGCACCCCCCGGTCCGCCCGGTCCGCCGCCGCCCGCGCCCGGCGCACCGGCAGGGGCGCCGCCCCCCGCACCGCCGCAGGGCTACGGCTTCCCGCAGCAGGGCCAGCCGCCCGGGCCGCCGCCCGGTGCCGCACCCCCGCCCGGTGCCGCACCCCCGCCCGGCGCCGCGCCCCCGCCGATCCCGGGAGCACCGGCCGCGCCGGCGCCGCCCAACGCCGGTGCGCCGCCCGCGTACGGCTATCCCCAGCAACAACAGCAACAGCCGCAGCCCTCCGGTGTGCCCACCGTCGGCCCCGGCTACATGGCGGTGCTCCGCTACCGCGCGCCCGACGGCTCGGAGCAGCAGCTGATCCGGCGCTCCGCGCCCGGCACCCCACACCCCGAGTGGCAGATCCTGCACGAGCTGCGGAACATGAACGTGCCGCCGCAGCAAGTGGTCGAGCTGCACACCGAGTTGGAGTCCTGCGAGCTGCCCGGCGGCTACTGCGCCCGCATGATCCGCGAGACGTGGCCGCAGGTCCGCGTGACGCACACCGCTCCGTACGGACACGACCACGCCACTCGGCAGCAGGGCATGCGTCATCTCATCGAGCACCAGGGGGAGTTGCACCAGGTCGCGGACGGCCCCGCGCGCCCCGCCCCGTGCCGGGTGCCGCTGCCGCCGCAGCATCAGATCCCGCCCGTGCCGCCGCTGCCGCCGGACGCCGTGGGTCAGGAGCTGGCCCAGGCGTTCGGGCCGCAGGCCGTCTTCCGCTTCGACCAGCACGCCGTTTCACGGCAGGGAGTGCCCGACGTCGTCGGTCAGACGCTGGTGTGGGCCGGGCTGCCCGTCGACGTCGGCCCGTTCTTCTGGGGGCAGACCCAGCCGGGCCGCCCGGTGCCGACGCTGGCGGAACTGGCGCAGGAGCGGGGCGTGCAGCCCGCCGCGGACGCCGGCTCGTATCTGGTGATGGGCAACGACTTCGGCAAGCAGCTGTGCGTGCAGTACGGCACCGCGCACATCGTCGCCGTACCGCTGGAGGCGAGCCCCGAAGGGCAGCCCGCGCAGCCGCAGTTCGTCAGCACGGGGCTGCCGGAGTTCGTGCGCTCGCTCGCGCTGCTCGGCCGCATGTGGCCGCTGCGGTACGGGCTGACGCAGGAGCAGGCGGGCCGCTGGACGGTCGACTTCCAGGCGCAGCTCGCGGCGCTGGACCCGGCGGCGCTCTCCTCCCCGGAGAACTGGTGGGCGGTGCTGCTGGAGCAGATGTGGGACGGGCTCTTCTGACGCCCGCCTGACGCCCGCCTGACGTTCGTCTGACGTTCCTCCGGCGCTTCTGCGGAACGCGCCCCGCACAGCCCCCGGCTCCGGCCTCCGGCCGCCACAAGCCCCGGCTCCGGCCACCACAAGCCCCGGCTCCGGCCACCACGGCCCCGGAGTCCCACAGCCCTCGAAGCCCGCGGGAGCCGTTGAGGCTCCCCGGGCGCTTCCATGTGTCCGCGGGTTTCCCGCTCACTCTTCGCGGCGGCCTCACATCCCGCCGCCCGTCACCCGCACGGATGGTCCGCACCGTCCGTGAGGTGACGCGCGGCAGGACTTCCGCTTTACGGACATCGCCGCTGGTGCCGCCCACGAACCCCGTCTTCACGGGTGCCGCATCGCACCCGCGGAGGGTGACGTGACGCCTCGTTCGTGGTGCGCTCGTATGGAGTGTCGCGTTATGACCGCTTAGCTCACATCGAGAAGGATGTGCGTCCGCGTTGAGTGGTTGCTGAGGTAAGGGGCTCGAAATGGGTGCGTCGTCGCAGGAGTTCACCGTCGTACGGGGCCGTGGCTACCGGCCCGCGCAGGTCGACAGGGCGATGGACGTACTGGCCGGCCAGCTGGAGGAGAGCCGGGGACGCATCGCCGGACTCACCGCGCAGGAGGCCGAACTGGCCGCGGAGGCCGAGCGGTTGACCAGCCTCGCGGAATCCCTGCCGCCGCAGACGTACGAGTCGCTCGGCGACCGCGCGCGGCGGCTGCTGTCGCTCGCGTCGGGCGAGGCGCGGACCCTGCGGGCCGGGGCACGGCAGGACGCCGCGAGGACCGCCGAGGAGGCGGAGGCCTACGCCCGGGCGGTCCGCGAGGCCGCCGAGGAGGAAGCGGAACTGCTGCGCACGGAGGCGGCGGCAGCGGCGGCCCGGCGGGTCGAGGCGGCCCGCAGCGAGGCCGAGGCGGTGAAGACGGCGGCGCGCGAGGCGGCCCGTGAGGCACGTACGACGGCGGACGACGCGCTGCGGACCGCGGAGTCGGAGTGCGCGGAGGCGCTGGCCGGTCAGGAGCGGGCGCAGGCGGCGGCAGCGGAGGAGGCCGAACGGGAACTCGCCGAGCGGCAGCGGACCGCGGAGGCCTACGTGGAGGAACTGGCCGACCGCGGCGAGCAGTTGATGGCGGACGTCCACGCCGGGCGTGCCGAGGCGGAGGAGGACGCACGCCGCTGGCACGAGGAGGCGCGGGCACGGGGAGACAAGCTGCTGGCGGGCGCGCGGGTGCGCGAGGAGGCCGTCGAGCGGGAGACCGAGCGTGTGCTGTGGGAACACGCGGAGCGCGCGGCCGAGATGAGGCGGCACATGGCACGGGTGCGCAGCACCCTGGCGTCGCTCACGGGGCGCAGGGGCGGTCTCGCCGAGGCGCTGCCCGAGGGCGAAGGCCGGACGGGGAGGCCCGAGGCGAGCGACCGGGACGAAATGCCGGGAGCGGACGGGGCGGAGGGCGCGGATGCCGCCGACGGCGGCCGGTCCCGTACGGGCGGCGAACCGTCGGGCGCGGCCGAAGCGGTCACCGTCCCCGGCCAGGTCCGGGGACGCGACAGCTGACGCGTGCGGGTACGGGAGCCGCGGCGGCGCGGCGGCCCGGCGACACGAGCCCCGTGCCGCCGGTCCCCGGCCCGGAGGTTGCGGCCCGGGGCTCCCCGACTTCCTTGACACGCCCGGCGGTTCAGCGGCGCCACGTACCGCACCTACCGCACCTGGCGCGAAGTTGCCCGGATCCAGGCGGTGTTGGGGAACCCCGTGCACCCGGGTGCCCTGTGCACCCGGTGACCCTCGTGCGCCCGGTGGAGACCGGCGCCGTTCAGCGGCGTCTCGCCCCCGCAAGCAGGCGGGGTTCGGCGGCCCGGTACTCCGTGCGTCCGCGGTTCTGCGTGCGGCGGGTGCTGAGGAACGTGCCGAGCCAGCCGAGCAGAAAGCCCACGGGGATGCTGATCATGCCGCTGGTGGTGAGCGGGAAGACGTCGAAGTCCTGGTCGGGGAAGAGGGAACGGGGCGTGCCCGAGGTCGTCGTGGACAGGGCCATCACCACGATCGCCGCCGCGGTGCCGCCGACGAGCGTGCCCAGCATCCCGAGCCGGGTGAAGCGGCGCCAGAACAGCCCGTAGACGAGTGCCGGTGCGATGGCTGACGCGGCGATGCTGAACGACAGGATGATCAGGCCCCGCAGCGCCTTTCCCTGTACGAGCACGGCCAGCACGATCGCGGGCGCGCCCACGGCGAAGGCCGACAGCCGAGCGATGAGCAGTTCACGCCGCGGCAGGGGCGAGCCGGTGCGGGACATCACCCCGGCGTACAGGTCGTGGGCGAGGGAGTTGCCGCAGGCGAGGATCATGCCGGCGACGGACGAGAGCAGCGTGAGGAAGACGGCCGTCGAGACGGTGGTGAAGACGAACGTCGACAGCGCGGGGGAGTCGGCGAGGATCGCTCGCGCCAGCCGCAGGATGGCCGTGCTGCCCTCGGGGTCGCCCGCCGCGATGTTCTCCCGGCCGAGGAGGGCGGTCGCTCCGGCGCCGATGACGGCGATGAGGACGGCGAAGACGGCCATGATCATCACGGCGTACGACATGGACCGGCGGATGGCCTGCGCGTTCTTCGCGGTGTACATGCGCATCGTGACGTGCGGCAGGCACGCGGCGCCGAAGACGACGGTCAGCGAACTGGCGATCAGATCGGCCTTGCCGATCCGCGTGGGGGCGATCAGCAGCCCGGAGCGTGCGTACGCGGCCCCGCGCCCGCTGCCGGTGTCGGCGAGGGTGACCAGCCGGGAGGGGTCCCAGCCCACCTTGTCCATGACGAGCAGGGCGAGCATCAGCGAGGCGCCGAAGAGGACCACGAGCTTGATGATGTGGATGAGCGCCGTGCCCTTCATCCCGCCGATCGCGGCGTAGCCGATCATGAGCCCGCCGAGGGCGACGGTGGTGACCGTCTGCACGGAGGAGCCCTCGAAGCCGAGGACGAGGGTGACGAGCTGACCGGCGCCGGAGAGCTGGAAGACCATCAGCGGGAGCAGCGCGGCGAGGGTGACGCCGGTCGCGGCGAGCCGTACGAGGCGGCTGGGGGAGCGGTGGGTGAGGGCGTCTCCCATGGTGAACCGGCCCGCGTTGCGCAGGGGTTCGGCCAGCAGGACCATCAGCAGCAGCAGGGACAGCGCCGTGGACAGGGCGAGGACGAGGCCGTCGAAGCCGGTGAGGGCGATGATGCCGATGGTGGACAGCACGGTCGCGGCGGAGATGTAGTCGCCGGCGATGGCGAAGCCGTTGCGCACCGGTGCGAGAGTGCGGAAGCCGGTGTAGAACTCGTCGAGGTCGTCGCGTTCGGCGCTGGTCATGATGCAAAGCAGCAGCGTGACGCTGACGAGGGCGGCGAAGATGGCGAACGAGAGGGACTGCGAATCGGGGTCCACGGCGCTGGGGTTCAACGGCGTTCCTCCTCGCTCTCGCGCTGTTCCTCGTCGGCTATGCGTACCCGGTGGGAGATGTGGTCGACGGTGGCGCGGGCGAAGAGTTCGTAGGTGACGATCGTCAGCAGCGTTATCGGGATCAGCAGCAGCCCGAGGAAGACGCCGAGGTTCACGGAGCCGGCCACGGACTTCGCCATGAGATCGGGGAGATAGGCGGCCATGGCGAGATAGACGGTGAAGTAGCCGAGCACGGCCAGCGTCATGCTGCGGCGCAGCCAGCGGTAGGCGCTGCGCAGGCGCACGAGTTCGGTGTCGGCGTGCGCGGGGACGCTGGGTGCGTGCGTGGGCGGCGGGCTGTAGGCGGGGCGCGGAGGGTGGTGGGGTCGCGGCGGATACGAGGGTGCGGATCGGTACGGACGGTAGTCGTCGCGATATCCGTATTGCTCGCCGTTGTCGAACGCCATGCGAGCCTCCCCTCCGTACGGGGTCGAACGCCCGAGGTTGAGCGCACGTTACTGGCGAGTGTCGCGCGCTTGGAAGAGCCGTGGGAAAACCTGTCACATTTCCAACATCGTTACTGAAGGTAATGGCAGGCCCGTGGCGGTTAGTTGGGGCCCGGAGGGGCCGCGCGGTACGGCCCTTCCCATATGTTTCCGGGGCCCGCCGGATCCGGTGCGGCGGGCCGGAGGGCGGCGGCGCCGCGTACCGGAAGCGGCTCCCCTAGGGGTCTCCCCGGCGGTCCGGCGTGGCGCGGAATCGTCCTGGAGCAGGAGGAGGGGACCTGCGGCGGCGCATAGGCTCTCGTCGTGGAGCCGGACGAGGACGCCCGGCCCGGCCAGGACCCGCCGGCAGGGGTGGGGCCGGCCCCCGTAGCGGAAGAGGTGCGGGCACCATCGCGGCGCGCGGCGGGCGGAGGAAGACTCCTGTCGAAGCCCACTCGGACACGTACTCGTCACCCACGGACGGGCCGGAACCCCGGGCCCCACGGCCCGGTTCACGGCCCACCACGCGACAACGCTCACTCACGACGGGGCGGCGTCCTGCCGTACGCCCGTACCGCGCGGGAGCGCGCAGCCGTAAGCCGCGGACACGACGCGGCACTTGCCGCAAGGCACCTGACACCGGGCACCAGGCACCTGACGCAAGACATCCAGGCACCAGGCACCGGGCACCAGGCATCTGGCACCTGACGTAAGACACCTGACACGGCACATCGGACAAGAACACACCGGACAAGAACACACCGGACAAGAACACACCGGACGCGGAACGCCGGATGCGGAACAACGGACGCGACGCGGAACACCGGCACCACACAGCGGATCACGGGATCAAGGGATCACCGGACGGGGAGAGGAAGCACATGATGAGGACGGCGGCAGCGGACCCCAGGAGCGGGGGCAGCGGGGCGCGTTCGGCCGTCGCGGCCTCCGCCCGGCAGCTGGTCAAGGCCTACGGGCAGGGCGAGACGCGGGTCGTCGCGCTCGACCGTGTCGACGTGGACATCGAGCGCGGAGCGTTCACCGCGATCATGGGGCCCTCGGGTTCCGGCAAGTCGACGCTGATGCACTGCCTCGCGGGTCTGGACTCGGTCACCGAGGGACGCATCAGGGTCGGCGGGCAGGAGATCACCGGTCTGAAGGACAAGAAGCTGACGCGGCTGCGGCGCGACAGGATCGGCTTCATCTTCCAGGCGTTCAATCTGCTGCCCACGCTCGACGCCCTGGAGAACATCACCCTTCCCATGGACATCGCGGGCCGTAAGCCCGACAAGCAGTGGCTGGAGACGGTCATCGCGACCGTCGGCCTGGAGGGGCGGCTCTCGCACCGGCCCAGCCAGCTCTCCGGCGGCCAGCAGCAACGGGTCGCAGTGGCAAGGGCGTTGGCGTCCCGGCCGGAGATCGTCTTCGCCGACGAGCCGACCGGCAACCTCGACTCCCGTGCGGGTGCGGAGATGCTGGGCTTCCTGCGCCGCTCCGTCGACGAGCTGGGGCAGACCATCGTGATGGTCACGCACGACCCGGTGGCCGCCGCGTACGCGGACCGTGTGCTGTACCTCGCGGACGGGCGGATCGTCGACGAGATGCACCGGCCGACGGCCGAGGCCGTACTGGAGAAGATGCTGCGCCTCGCGGAGAGCACGGGGCCGGGCGCGGATTCGGGCCCGGGTTCGGGAGTGGGTCCGGGCGCCGCTGCGGGCCGGGGCGCGGTCCCGGAGGGCCTCGCCGCGTTCGACGTGCCCGAGGAGCCCTTCCAGGGCGCCGGCGGTTACGACTCCGGCGGTTACGACTCCCGCGGCTATGACTCTCGCGGCCACGACTCCTTCGACGCGTTCGGCGCGAAGGCCGGCGACGGCATCGACGGGGGCCGGCCGTGACCGTGTTCAAGGCATCCCTGCGCAACTTCTTCGCGCACAAGGGGAGGATGGCGCTCAGCGCCGTCGCCGTGCTGCTGTCCGTCGCGTTCGTGTGCGGCACGCTCGTCTTCACCGACACGATGAACACCACCTTCGACCGGCTCTTCGCCGCCACGTCGGCCGATGTGACCGTCGGCCCCAAGAAGGAGAAGGAACAGGCGGGCGGCGCCGGGCAGTCCGCCGCCAGGCCCCGTACGCTGCCGGATTCCGCGCTCGCGAAGGTACGCCGGACCGAGGGCGCCGAGTCCGCCGAGGGCGTGGTCTCCAGCGAACAGGTCACCGTCGTCGACGGTGACGACAAGAACATCGGCTCCACCACCGGAGCCCCCACCATCGCCGCCAACTGGACCTCGAACGCCCACCGGACGATGAAGGTGACCTCGGGCCACGCCCCGCGCGACGGGTCCGAGGTGATGGTCGACGCCGACACGGCGAAGAAGCGGCACATCCGGATCGGCGACGAGCTGCGGACCGTCGTCGCCACCGGCGACTTCTCCGCGCGGGTCTCCGGCATCGCCACGTTCCAGGTCACCAATCCCGGTGCGGCGATCGTCTACTTCGACACCGCCACCGCCCAGCGGCAGCTGCTCGGCGGCACCGGCTCGTACACGAACATCTCCGTGACCGCCGAACAGGGCGTCACCGACGCCCTGTTGAAGAAGAACGTGGCCGCCTCGCTGGGCGCGGAGAAGTACGAGTACCAGACGCAGAAGGAGGCCGCGGACTCCCAGCGCGAGGAGATCGGCTCCTTCCTGGACGTGATGAAGTACGCGCTGCTCGGCTTCGCCGGGATCGCCCTGCTCGTGGGCGTCTTCCTCATCGTCAACACGTTCTCCATGCTGGTCGCGCAGCGCACCCGCGAGATCGGCCTGATGCGGGCCGTCGGATCGAGCCGCCGGCAGGTCAACAGGTCGGTGCTGATCGAGGCGTTGCTGCTGGGCGTCGTCGGTTCCGTGCTGGGTGTGGGCGCCGGAGTGGGCCTCGCCGTGGGGCTGATGAAGCTCATGGGCGCGGTCGGGATGAACCTCAGCACCTCCGAGCTGACGCTGGCGTGGACCACGCCCGTCACCGGAGTCGCGCTGGGCGTCCTCGTCACGCTGCTCGCCGCCTATCTGCCGGCCCGCCGCGCGGGCCGGGTCTCGCCGATGGCGGCGCTGCGGGACGCGGGCACCCCCGCAGACGGCAGGGCCGGTGCCGTACGCACGGTGCTGGGAGTGCTGCTCACGGGCGGCGGCGGAGCCGGTCTGTACGCGGCGACGCAGGCGGAGAAGGCCGCGCAGGGGTCGATGTATCTGGGGGCGGGAGTGGTCCTCACCCTCGTCGGCTTCATCGTCGTCGGACCGGTGCTCGCCGGTGCCCTCGTGCGGGTGCTGTCCGTGGTGACGCTCAGGCCGTTCGGCGGGCGCGTCGGGCGGCTCGCCGAGCGGAACGCGCTGCGCAATCCGCGCCGTACGGGCGCGACGGCCGCGGCACTCATGATCGGGCTGGCGCTCGTCGCGTCGCTGTCGGTCGTCGGATCGTCGATGGTGGCGTCGGCCACGCAGGAACTCGACCGCTCGGTGGGCGCCGACTTCATCATCCAGTCCGGCAACGGGCAGCCGATCACGCCCGCGGTGGAGAAGAAGCTCAAGGCGTCGAAGTCGCTGGAGACCGTGACCTCTTACAAGATGGTCCCCGCCCGTATCACCACGCCGGACGGCAAGGCGGGCGGCGAGCGGCTCTCCGCGACCGACCCCTCCTACATGAAGGACCTGCGGCGCGAGGTGAAGTCCGGCGATCTGTCCGCTGCATACGGCCGTGACGCGATGTCCGTCGGCGCCGCCTACGCCAAGGAGCACGGCATCAGGACGGGCGACGAGCTGAAGGTCGCCTTCGCGGGCGGCCGTACGGCGAAGCTCACGGTGGCGGCGGTCACCAAGGAGGAGACGAGCGTCGACAAGGGGGCGATGTACACGGACCTCGCCACCGCGCGCCGCTACATCCCGAAGGCCCAACTGCCTCCCACCGTCATGATGTTCGGATCCGCCGGGGACGGCAGGGAGGACGCCGCGTACTCGGCGCTGAAGAAGCAGCTCAAGCCCTACCCGCAGTACCAGGTGCGCGACCAGGCCGACTTCAAGGAGACCCTTCAGAAGCAGGTCGGGCAGATGCTCAACATGGTGTACGGGCTGCTGGCGCTCGCGATCGTCGTCGCCGTGCTGGGTGTCGTGAACACCCTCGCGCTGTCCGTCGTTGAACGCACCCGGGAGATCGGCCTGATGCGGGCCATCGGCCTGGCGCGGCGGCAGCTGCGGCGCATGATCCGGCTGGAGTCCGTCGTCATCGCGCTCTTCGGCGCCATGCTCGGGCTGGGCCTGGGGATGTGCTGGGGCGCGGCGGCGCAGAAGCTGCTGGCGCTGGAGGGCCTGAACGTGCTGGAGATCCCGTGGCCCACGATCGGCGCGGTCTTCGCGGGCTCCGCCCTGGTGGGCCTGGTGGCGGCGCTGGTGCCGGCGTTCCGGGCGGGACGGATGAACGTGCTGGCGGCGATCGCCACGGAGTGACGGAGGAGGGACCGGCGGGTCCCGTCCGGGCCGCGGCCCGGACGGGACCCGCGGCCGGAGGGCTGATCAGTCGGCGAAGATCGCCCGCAGATCGAGCTCCACGGGGAAGGGGTGCCGGGTGATCAGGCGGCCTTCGTGGCTGGCTCCGCCGGGCGCCGGCGCGTAGACACCGGTGTCCTTGTCGAGGTGGAACTCGTGGACCACCGGGAATTCGTCCGCCCCGCGTTCGACCCGCCAGAAGAACTGAACCCCTGCCTCCGCGTACATCGCGGGCTTCCTGAACCGGTCATCGGTGCGTGAGCCGTGCGAGACGACCTCGACGACGAGGGCCACCGACTCGATCGGTACGCATTCCTGCGAGAAGAAGTCCAGCCCCGTGCGGTCGAAGACCACCACGTCGGGCTTGGGCGGGTTGTGCTCGTCCACCAGCACGCACCGCTCGGCGTTCACGGCGTACGGAGATTCACGGGCGCCTCGCAAGGCGAAGTACAGCTCGTCGCGCACTGTGTCGTGCCACTGACTCGTCATCCCCCGGACCACGATCGCCCCATCCACCAGTTCCCAGTCGAACGGCAGGTCCAGGTCCTTGACCTGCTCGTACGTCCAGCCCTGGGAGGGCGGGTGCATCCAGTCGATCGGCTCGGCGGTCATGGCCACCTCCCTCGTTCTCACTTTTCCGGCATCAAGGTTATTCGGTGCGCCTTCCGGGAGAATCGGTTCAGCCGGCGCATCGGGGAGTTCTTCGGGCAGATCTCCCGGGTCGGCAGGGGGGCGGCGGCAGCCCGGTCCGCCGGATCCATCCGGGCCACGTCCCCGCGGACGGTCCGGTCCCGGTGAGTCCTTGGCCATGGCCGACCTTTCGAAGCCGATCGTGAGCAGCCGTGCGCTGGGCCCGAGCCTAGCCCGGCGTCCTCGTACCGGCACGGGCCGCCTGCGGGCCGCCGTAGGCTTGGAAACCCCCGGACGTGCGCGCAGCGCCGTTTCGGGGCGTTCGCGTTGCCCACCTCCGGACGGGAAGCCACCCCAGATGAGTCTCACCGGACTGCTCGACGCCGTCGCGCGCGACCCCGCGCTTCAGGAGGCGGCCGAGGCCGCCGCCGACGGCAACCGGCACCATGTCGACCTGGTCGGCCCGTCCGCCGCCAGGCCCTTCGCGGTGGCGGAGCTCGCGCGCTCCGCCGGGCGCCCGGTGCTCGCCGTGACCGCCACGGGCCGCGAGGCGGAGGACCTGACGGAGACGCTGCGCTCGCTGCTGCCGCCCGAGGGCGTCGTGGAGTACCCGTCGTGGGAGACGCTGCCGCACGAGCGGCTCTCGCCACGTTCCGACACCGTCGGCCGCCGCCTCGCCGTGCTGCGCCGCCTCGCGCACCCCGCGGAGGAGGGCGACGCGGGCACCGGCCCCGTGAGCGTCGTCGTCGCGCCCGTGCGCTCGGTGCTCCAGCCGCAGGTCAAGGGCCTCGGCGATCTGGAGCCGGTCGCGCTGCGGCAGGGGCAGACCACGGACATGGACGAGGTCGTGGACGCGCTGGCGGCAGCGGCGTACGCGCGGGTCGAACTGGTCGAGAAGCGCGGCGAGTTCGCCGTGCGCGGCGGCATCCTCGACGTCTTCCCGCCGACCGAGGAGCACCCGCTGCGCGTGGAGTTCTGGGGCGACGAGATCGAGGAGATCCGCTACTTCCGGGTCGCCGACCAGCGCTCCCTGGAGGCCGCCGAGCACGGGCTGTGGGCCCCTCCGTGCCGCGAGCTGCTGCTGACGGACGACGTGCGGCGGCGGGCCGCGGCCCTCGCCGAGGAGCACCCAGGGCTGGGCGAGCTGCTCGGGAAGATCGCCGAGGGCATCGCCGTCGAGGGCATGGAGTCGCTGGCGCCCGTACTCGCCGACGACATGGAGCTGCTGCTCGACGTGATGCCCAAGGGCACGATGGCCCTGGTGTGCGACCCGGAGCGGGTGCGCAGGCGGGCGGCGGACCTGGTCGCCACGTCCCAGGAGTTCCTCCAGGCGTCGTGGGGCGCCACCGCCATGTCCGAGAGCGGGGAGGCGCCCGTCGACCTCGGCGCGGCCTCGCTGTGGGGCATCGCGGACCTGCGCGAGCGGGCCCGCGAGCTGGGCATGATGTGGTGGTCGGTCAGCCCCTTCAGCCCCGGTGCCGCTTCCGGCGGCGGCCTCTCCGGCGAGGACGGCGGCTACGGGGAGGCGGCGTACGAGGAGGACATCGCCGAGGGCGCCGACGTGCTGCGGCTCGGCATGCACGCCCCCGAGAGCTACCGCGGGGACACCGCCCGCGCCCTCGCCGACACCAAGGAGTGGCTGTCGGCGGGCTGGCGCTGCGTGTACGTCACGGAGGCGCACGGCCCCGCCGTCCGTACCGTCGAGGTGCTCAGCGGCGAGGGCATCGCCGCCCGTCAGGAGAGCGAGCTGGGCGAGATCGCCCCGTCCGTGGTGCACGTGGCGCGCGGCTGCCTCGACAACGGCTTCGTCGCACCGGAGCTGAAGCTCGCCGTCCTCACCGAGACCGACCTGTCGGGGCAGCGGGCCGCGGGCCGGGAGGCCGCCCGCATGCCGGCGCGGCGGCGCAAGCAGATCGACCCGCTCAGCCTCGTGCCCGGCGACTACATCGTCCACGAGCAGCACGGCGTGGGCCGCTATGTCGAGATGGTCCAGCGCACCGTGCAGGGCGCCACCCGCGAGTATCTGCTCGTGGAGTACGCGCCGGCCAAGCGCGGCCAGCCCGGCGACCGGCTGTTCGTGCCCACGGACCAGCTGGAGCAGGTCACCAAGTACGTCGGCGGGGAGCAGCCGTCGCTGCACCGCCTCGGCGGCGCCGACTGGACGAAGACCAAGGCGCGCGCGAAGAAGGCCGTCAAGGAGATCGCCGCCGACCTGATCAAGCTGTACTCGGCCCGCATGGCCGCGCCCGGCTACGCCTTCGGCCAGGACTCGCCCTGGCAGCGGGAGCTGGAGGACGCCTTTCCGTACGCGGAGACCCCGGACCAGCTGACCACCATCGGCGAGGTCAAGGAGGACATGGAGAAGTCCGTCCCGATGGACCGCCTCATCTGCGGCGACGTCGGCTACGGCAAGACGGAGATCGCGGTGCGTGCGGCCTTCAAGGCCGTGCAGGACGGCAAGCAGGTCGCCGTCCTCGTTCCGACGACGCTCCTCGTCCAGCAGCACTTCTCCACCTTCACCGAGCGCTACGGGCAGTTCCCCGTCAACGTACGGGCCCTGTCGCGCTTCCAGACCGAGTCCGAGGCGCGCGCGGTCGTCGAGGGCCTGCGGGAGGGCACGGTCGACGTCGTCATCGGCACGCACCGGCTCTTCTCCTCCGACACCAAGTTCAAGGACCTGGGGCTGCTCATCGTCGACGAGGAGCAGCGCTTCGGCGTCGAGCACAAGGAGCAGCTGAAGAAGCTGCGGGCCAACGTCGACGTGCTCAGCATGTCCGCCACCCCCATCCCCCGCACCCTGGAGATGGCCGTCACCGGCATCCGCGAGATGTCGACGATCACCACGCCGCCCGAGGAGCGGCACCCGGTGCTGACCTTCGTCGGTCCGTACGAGGAGAAGCAGATCGGCGCCGCGGTCAGGCGTGAACTGCTGCGCGACGGCCAGGTCTTCTACATCCACAACCGGGTGGAGTCCATCGAGCGTGCCGCGGCGCGGCTGCGGCAGACCGTGCCGGAGGCCCGTATCGCCACGGCGCACGGGCAGATGTCGGAGCAGGCCCTGGAGCAGGTGGTGGTGGACTTCTGGGAGAAGAAGTCCGACGTGCTGGTCGCGACGACCATCGTCGAGAACGGCATCGACATCTCCAACGCCAACACCCTCATCGTCGAGCGCGGCGACAACTTCGGCCTCTCGCAGCTGCATCAGCTGCGCGGCCGCGTCGGGCGCGGCCGCGAGCGCGGCTACGCCTACTTCCTCTACCCGCCGGAGAAGCCGCTCACGGAGACCGCGCACGAGCGGCTGGCGACCATCGCGCAGCACACCGAGATGGGCGCGGGCATGTACGTCGCGATGAAGGACCTGGAGATCCGCGGCGCGGGCAACCTCCTCGGCGGCGAGCAGTCCGGGCACATCGCGGGCGTCGGCTTCGACCTGTACGTACGGATGGTCGGCGAGGCCGTCGCCGACTACCGCAACGCACTGGAGCAGGGCGGCGAGGCCGAGGAGCCGCCGCTGGAGGTCAAGATCGAGCTGCCCGTCGACGCACATGTGCCGCACGACTACGCGCCGGGCGAGCGGCTGCGCCTCCAGGCGTACCGGGCCATCGCGTCCGCCGACTCCGAGGAGGACATCACGGCCGTACGGGAGGAACTGGCCGACCGCTACGGGCCGTTGCCGGAGCCCGTGGAGAATCTGCTGCTCGTCGCGGGACTGCGGATGCTCGCCCGCTCGTGCGGCGTCACGGACATCACGCTTCAGGGCAACAACGTGCGCTTCAGCCCGGTCGAGCTGCGCGAGTCGCAGGAGCTGCGGCTCAAGCGGCTCCACCCCCGCTCGGTGATCAAGCAGGCGGCGCGGCAGGTGCTGGTGCCGCGCCCCAAGGCGGGCGGCATCGGCGGCAAGCCGGTCGTGGGGCGCGAACTGCTCGCGTGGGTGGGGGAGTTCCTCACCGGCGTCGTGGCTTCCTGAGGGGTGGGGGCCGGTGCGCTCCACCTCTGCCCCGCGCCGCGCTGCCGGGTGCCACGCCGCCGCCTCAGGGCCTGTGCGTAACCGGGTCCCGTCCGGCCGCCGCGTCCGTCACAGGTCAGGGCCCGTGCGGCACCGTGCGCCGGCCTGCTCGCCGGGCCTCGCGCCGGGCGTTGCGGCGGGTCTCGCGGCGGGCGCGGGCTCAGCCTCCAACGCCGGTTCGCCGCCGGGGCGTTGGCGCTGCGCGGGCTCGGGCGGCCGTGCCGCCGTGGTGCCGGGGGCCGGGACCTCCGCGGCCGGTTCAGGCGCGTACAGCCACGGCAGGCGCGGCTGCACCACCGGCCTCGTCAACCGCCGTACCCACGGCGACGCCAGCGCCGCCGCCAGCGCGCAGCCCAGTGCGAGCACGGCTGCCTGTTCCCGCCACGGGCCCACCCACCGCAGGTCGCCGAAGCGGAAGAAGACGCGCAGGACGAGAGGGTGGAGCAGGTAGATGTAGAGGCCGCCCATGCCCAGGTACGTCACGACGGGCAGCCTCCGCTTCGGCACCAGCCGGATGAAGCTGAGCGCGATCGCCATCCCGCACAGCAGCACCGTGCCGCGCAGGCCCCACGCCCACGCCGGGTTGAACGACACCGTCTCCCCGTACGGCGCGTGCATGGCCAGCCAGCCCGTGTCGATGTCGTTCCGGAGGAACCAGCACGCGACGGCCGTGACCGCCAGCACACCGGCGGCCGCCTCCCGGCTCCAGACGGCGTGCAGGAACTGGTCCGCCGGCCCCCTGCGCAGCTCCCAGCCGAGGAGGAAGAAGGGGAGGAAGGCGACCGTCCGGGAGGCCGAGAAGGTGTGGGTGAAGCCGTCGAGGTATCCGACGGCGAGCGCGGCCGCCAGCGCGGTCGGCAACGGGTAGCGCAGCACCGCCAGGTACGGCAGCAGCATCCGCCAGACGAACAGCGACAGCAGGAACCACAGGCCCCAGGCGGGTTCGGCGGTGAAGAACTTCCACTGCCCGTACAGCAGCCGGATCTGCGCCGTGTGCAGCAGCGCGATCAACAGGTAAGGGGCCAGCACCGATTCGGTGAGCCGCCGCACCTCACGGTGCCCCAACGGCCCGGCGCTGCTGAAGTAGCCCGCCAGGATGACGAACACGGGCACGCGCATCGCCCAGCTCGTGACGTAGAACCAGCGCAACCCCTCGATGTGGCCGAGCGGTTCGATCAGGTGCCCGTTGAGGACGAGCACGCCCGAGAGGCATCTGATGTTGTCCCAGTGCGGATCGCGGACCTTGCGTGCTTTCCGTGGATCCTGTCCGGTGCCTGCGCTGCGGCCGGCGTCGTCGTCCGGCGCCTCCCGCCGCTTCCTGCTCCGTGTTGTGCTTCTCCCTGTGTCGACGACGTCCCCTTCCCGTTGCCACGCCTTCGAAGGCGCTTACGCGGCCCTTGAGCAGGATGCTAGGAGGGGCACCACGAGGGGGAGTTCCCACAGGGTGAGCCGGAGGTGAACGGGGAGCCGCGGAACGGTGCGGCGGGTGCGGGCGGTTCCGCATCACGACCGGGGCCCGCCTCAGGGGTCCGCGAAGACGCCGGGACGGGGTGGGGTTGAGGACAATCGTTGCCGAGAAGAGAGCAGAAGCGGTGGTCTCAACCACCTCGACTACATAACATCGATCAACGCCGAGGTCGTGCACGACCGTCGCACGCCCCTAGCCGCCGTCCGGGAGTCCCGATGCACAGCAGCACCACAGCAAGCCGTCGTCGCAGGTCCGCGCTCACCCTCGGCGGAGCCGCCGCGCTGCTCGTCGCGGCGCCGCTGCTCACCGGGTGCGGCGACGACGCGCACCCCGGTGCCGCCGCTGTGACGGGCGGCGAGCGCATCAGCATGGGACAGCTCCAGTCGAAGGTGGAGGCCGTGCGCGACGCGCAGCGCTCGGCGCCGCAGGGCCAGGAGATGATCAAGGGCAGCGGCCAGCTGACGCGTGCCGCGCTCGACGGCATGATCCGCGAACGCATCGTGAAGCAGGCCGCGAAGGACGCGGGCGTATCCGTGACGCGGCGCGAAGTGGGCAAGTACCACGCCGAGTTGCGCAAGCAGGCGGGCGGCGAGAAGCGGCTGAAGGACGCGCTCCTCCAGCAGCAGGCGGTGGCTCCGTCACAGATCGACGGCTGGCTGCGCATGCAGGTCGCCGTGGACAAGATCTCGAAGGCGAAGAAGATCGACCCGCGTACGCCGCAGGGCAACGCGAAGCTGCGGAAGATCTTCTCCAGGACCTCCGAGGACCTGCACATCTCCGTGAACCCGCGCTACGGGAAGTGGGACGTGAAGGCGTCCACGCTGGGCCACAGTTCGGAGCCCTGGCTGCGGGACCTGACCGGCAAGCAGCAGGACCGGCAGCAGCAACAGCAGCAGGCGCAGCCGCAGATGTGACGCGGGGCGGCGGCAGCCGCAGATATGACGCGGGGCCCGCGCGCGGCCCGTGGCCAGCTGGGACCGTGGGCGTCCGCCGCCCGCGCCCGTACCCGTACGGGCGCTGCGTTACGTTCGACGCGTGAACGCTTCTCCGCCGCATACCGGCCGCATCGTCCTCCTCACCACCAGCCACCGCGTGGCCCCCGGACTGCTGTCCTGGCCCGCCTGGGAGGCGCTGCGCTCGGCCGACCGCGTCGTGTGCGGCGACCCGGAGCACCCCCAGCTGCCGTATGTGCGCGAGGCGGGCGTCCCGGTCGCCGCGGGGGAGCTGCCGACGGCCCGCGAGCTGGTCGAGGAGTGCGCGGAGGGCCGTACGACGGTCGTCGTCGCGGCGGCGGAGGGCGAGCCCGCGCTGACGGACGGGCTGGCCGCGCTCGCCGGTTCCGGGCGCACGTCGATGCCTGAGCTGGAGCTGCTGCCGGGCTCCTACGACCTGCCGGGCGCGCGCTTCCTCGACCTCGTACAGGTCATGGACAGCATCCGCACCGACTGCCCCTGGAGCGGCGCCCGCACCCACGAGGAGCTCGTCAAGTACGGCATCGAGGAGATGTACGAGCTCGTCGAGGCCATCGAGGAGGGCGACCGCGGCGCCCTGTGCGAGGAGCTGGGCGACGTGCTGCTCCAGGTCGTCTTCCACGCCCGCATCGCACAGGAGGACCCGGAGGAGCCCTTCTCGGTCGACGACGTGGCGGGCGGCATCGTGGAGAAACTGATCCACCGGCATCCGCACGTCTTCGGCGAGGAGCAGGCGGCCACGGCGGAGGACGTGCGTGAGCACTGGCTGCGTACGAAGGCCGCCGAGAAGCGCCGGAACTCCGTGACGGAGGGGATTCCACTGGGCCAGCCCGCGCTGGCGATGGCCGCGAAGCTGGGGCAGCGGGCGCGGCTCGCCGGCCTGGACGTGCCCTTGCCCGCCGCGGCGACCCCGGAGGGCGACGGCCTCGGCTACGAGCTGCTGGCGCTGGCCCTGCGCGCCGAGGAGCAGGGCGTCGACCCGGAGACGGCGCTGCGGGTAGCGGCCCGTACGTACCGGGATGCGATCCGCGCGGCGGAGGGTCCGGCGGAGGACCCCGCGGCGGAGGGCCTCGCGGCGGAGGGCGAGAGCGCGGGCGCGTAGTGGGGCCCCGGATCGCGCCGGGTGCGCTGCCCGTGGCCGGGACCGGTACGGCACCGGCAGGGCCCCGAGCCCGACACGGCCGGGACCGACACGGCACCGGTACGGCACCGGCGGGGCCGACCCCGGCACGGCCGACCCCGGCATCGCCCCGGCACGTCCGGCACCGCGTCGGCCGCCGTCGGCATAGCGCCCGAGGCACGGGTACTCGGCCGTCATGTACGCAGCACTCACCGCATCCGCATCGTCTCCGGTGTCCCTCGCGGCGGAGCACGATCTGCTCGTCGGCATCGCACCGCTCGTCGCGGGCCTCGTGGTCGTCATCGGCCTGATCGCGGCCGTCGCGTACGGCATCCGCATCCGGGCGCGCGGCGACCAGCGCCCCTCCAGCGCCGGCAAGAAGGGCCCGGAGTCACCGCAGGAGTACGAGACGAGGCACCGGGTCCCCGACGAGGTGCCGCACGACGGTGAGCGGCGCATGCCGTACGACTTCAAGGACTACGACTCCGACAGCCATCCCGGCGAGCACGAGCAGCCCCGCCCCAAGTGGGACGAGGGCAGCAGCGGCGGCTTCGGCAGCGGCGGTCTCGGGCACCACTGACGCTTGCCGGGCGCCGCCCGCCGGGGCCCACCCCGTCCGACGGCGGGCGGCGCCCGGCCCAGCGCCCCTGCTCCCTCCCGGACCGGGTGATCGCGCCCCGGTCCCTCCGTCCCCGCCCCTCGGTCCCGTCCCCCGCGAACCCCCTGAGCCGCCACCGCCCCCACCCCGCTAGCGTCGACGCGTGCACGACGACATCCGCGGCCACGGCGGCGACGGCCCTTGCGGCGCCGCCCCCGCCTCGCACTCCCTCATGCCGCCGCTCTTCGACTGGGAGTTCGCCGCGGACCCGTACCCCGCGTACGCCTGGCTGCGCGAGCACGCGCCCGTACGCAGGACCGAACTGCCCAGCGGCGTCGAGGCATGGCTGGTGACCCGCTACGCCGACGCCCGGCAGGCCCTCGCCGACCAGCGGCTCAGCAAGAACCCCGTGCACCACCACGAGACGTCCGCTCACGGCAAGGGCAAGGTCGGCATCCCCGGCGAGCGCAGCGCGAACCTGATGACGCACCTGCTCAACATCGACCCGCCGGACCACACCCGCCTGCGCCGCCTCGTCTCGAAGGCGTTCACGCCCGCCCGCGTGGCCGAATTCGAGCCACGCGTACGGGAGTTGACCGACCGGCTCATCGACGCCTTCGCGGACCGGGGCGAGGCGGACCTCATCCACGAGTTCGCCTTCCCGCTGCCCATCTACGCGATCTGCGACCTGCTCGGCGTACCGGCCGAGGACCAGGACGACTTCCGCGACTGGGCCGGCATGATGCTGCGCCACCACAAGCCCGGCGAGCCGGGGCCGCCGCGCGGCGGAGTCGGCCGGGCGGTGAAGAAGATGCGCGCCTATCTCGCCGAACTCATCCACCGCAAACGGGAGAAGCCGGGCGAAGACCTGATCTCGGGCCTGATCCGCGCGAGCGACCACGGCGAGCACCTCACCGAGAACGAGGCCGCGGCGATGGCCTTCATCCTCCTCTTCGCCGGCTTCGAGACGACGGTCAACCTCATCGGCAACGGCACGTACGCCCTGCTGCGGAACCCCCGGCAGCGCGCCCTGCTGAGCGACGCCGTGGCCGCCGGCGACGACGGACTGCTCGCCACCGCGGTCGAGGAACTGCTGCGCTACGACGGCCCGGTGGAGATCGCGACGTGGCGATTCGCCACCGAGCCGCTGGAGATCGGCGGCGTGCGCGTCGCGCGGGGCGAGCCGGTGCTGGTGGTGCTCGCCGCCGCCGACCGGGATCCGGCCAAGTTCGGCGATCCGGACGTGCTGGACCTGCGGCGGCGAGACAACCAGCACTTGGGCTACGGCCACGGCATCCACTACTGCCTCGGGGCGCCGCTCGCCAGGCTGGAGGGCCGACTGGCGCTGAGCGCGCTGCTGCGCAGGCTGCCGGACGTACGGCTAGCGCTCCCGCCCGACGAGTTGCGGTGGCGCGGCGGTCTCATCATGCGCGGACTGCGCACGCTGCCCGTGGAGTTCGCGCCCGAGCACCGCTGACGGGTGACCGGAGCACCGCTGACGGGCGACGGGAGCACCGCTGACGGGCGAAGCGTGCAACAGGAGTGACGGGACATCACCGGTGTGACGTTCGCGTGATGTGAGTGACACCACCTTGTGATGATGCGCGTCCGGAAGCTAGGTTCGACCGGCAGCCGGGCCGCTCGCCGCCCGCCGGTCGCCCGGCGGCAGCGTCGGCTCGCGTGCGAACTCCAGGCGCACCACGCCCCGTACCACCCCGGGCGCCCAACGTGCCCCGGGCGCCCGGGCGTTCGGCGCCGCGGGAGCCGCACGCACCGCCCTCCTCGCACCACCGCAAGCGTCATCGCCCACGTCCTGTGTCCCCACGAGAGGTCACCACATGCCGCCCCTGCTTTCCGGGAACGGGCGCCACCGCCGCCCCCGCCAGGCCCCCAACTTCGTGGTCGCGGCGGGCGTGACGGGAGCGGGCCTCGCCCTTCCCCTGCTCGGAGCGACGGCGGCGAGCGCCGCGGACAACGGCACCTGGGACGCCGTGGCCGAGTGCGAGAGCGGCAACCTGTGGAGCGCCAACGACGACAACGGCTTTTACGGCGGGCTCCAGTTGGACCAGGAGACCTGGGAGCGGTACGGCGGCACCGAGTACGCCGGGCGTCCCGATCTTGCGAGCCGCGACCAGCAGATCACCGTGGCGGAGAAGCTCCTGGACGAGGAGGGCACCGGCTCCTTCGGCGACTGCGCGGACAGCGCGGGGCTCTCACAGGACTCGCCCGGCTCGCCCGACGTCGACCCGGACGGTTCCGAGGTCGCGGACGGCCCCGTCGCCGAACGCCCGTACCCCACCTCGCCTTCGCCGGGCGCGCCCGAGGGCGAGGGCGGCACGGGCAGCGGTGAGTCCGCCGATCCCTCCGGCTACCCCGACCCGTCGGACTCCGCCGACCCGTCCGGCTCGCCCGGCACCTCCGACCCCGAGTCGCCCGGTACGGACGACGGCTCCGGCGGTACACACCCCTCCCGCGGTGACGGCGAAGGACGCGGCGACGCGAACGGCACGCACGATCCGGGCAGTTCGGATGACACGGGCGATCCCGGCAAGGACGGCGAATACCGCGTCTCGCACGGCGACTCGCTCTACACCATCGCGGACGAGCAGGATGTGAAGGGCGGTTGGCGGGAGCTGTACGAGCGCAACCGCGACGTCATCGGCTCCGACCCGGGCCTGATCATCCCCGGCGAGCAGCTGCATCTCTGACGTCCGCGGCGACCGGAGCAGCCGGAGCGGCGGCAACGGGAGCCGGAGGAGCTGAAGCGGCGGCAACGGGAGCCGGAGCAGCCGAAGCGGCGGCAACGGGAGCCGAAGTGCGGTGCTCCGAGCGGTGCGGGGACTCCTCACGGGGCCTTACGGTCCGGACCGTCCGGACCGGTCCCGCTTTTCTTCCCCTCCCGAACAAATTCGGGGAACCGCCGCTGCATCCCTGAGCTGGCCTCCTTCACCGTGCGCCGCCCGCCGTTCAACCCCCCGACACGACTGGCGACAGGGGCATCACCCCATGCCCGTTAGGCTCTGGGCAGTAAGCCAGACCCTTCACGAAGGAGATCCTCGTGCCGTCCATCGACGTCGTCGTAGCCCGCGAGATCCTCGACTCGCGAGGCAACCCCACGGTCGAGGTCGAGGTCGGCCTCGACGACGGCAGCACCGGCCGTGCTGCCGTTCCGTCGGGCGCCTCGACCGGAGCCTTCGAGGCACTGGAGCTCCGCGACGGTGACACGGGCCGCTACGGCGGCAAGGGCGTGGAGAAGGCCGTGCTCGCCGTCATCGAGCAGATCGGCCCGGAGCTCGTGGGGTACGACGCCACGGAGCAGCGCCTCATCGACCAGGCGATGTTCGACCTGGACGCCACGGCCGACAAGTCCTCGCTCGGCGCCAACGCCATCCTCGGCGTCTCGCTCGCCGTCGCGCACGCCGCCTCTGAGGCCTCCGACCTGCCGCTCTTCCGCTACCTCGGCGGCCCCAACGCGCACATGCTGCCCGTGCCGATGATGAACATCCTCAACGGCGGCTCCCACGCGGACTCCAACGTGGACATCCAGGAGTTCATGATCGCCCCGATCGGCGCGGAGTCCTTCTCCGAGGCGCTGCGCTGGGGCGCGGAGACGTACCACGCACTCAAGTCCGTGCTGAAGGAGCGGGGCCTGGCCACCGGCCTGGGCGACGAGGGCGGCTTCGCGCCGAACCTCGGCTCCAACCGCGAGGCGCTCGACCTCATCGTCGAGGCCGTGCAGAAGGCCGGCTACACCATCGGGCAGGACATCGCCCTCGCGCTCGACGTCGCCGCGTCCGAGTTCTACAAGGACGGCGTCTACTCCTTCGAGGGCAAGGAGCGCAGCGCCGCCGAGATGACCGACTACTACGCGGAACTCGTCGACGCCTACCCGCTCGTCTCCATCGAGGACCCGCTGTACGAGGACGACTGGGCCGGCTGGCAGACCATCACCGAGAAGCTCGGCACCAAGGTGCAGCTCGTCGGCGACGACCTGTTCGTCACCAACCCGGAGCGGCTCTCCCGCGGAATCGAGGACGGCGCCGCCAACGCGCTGCTGGTGAAGGTCAATCAGATCGGCTCGCTCACCGAGACCCTCGACGCCGTGGAGCTGGCCCAGCGCAACGGCTTCAAGTGCATGATGTCCCACCGCTCCGGCGAGACCGAGGACGTCACCATCGCCGACCTGGCCGTCGCCACCAACTGCGGGCAGATCAAGACGGGCGCCCCCGCCCGCTCCGAGCGCGTCGCCAAGTACAACCAGCTGCTGCGCATCGAGGAGATCCTCGACGACGCCGCCGTCTACGCCGGGCGCAGCGCCTTCCCGCGCTACAAGGGCTAGTCCCCGCTACAAGGACCAGCTCCCGATACAAGGGCTGACAGGCTCCGTTGCGACGGCTGACGGCGCCGCGTCCCGGCAGTCGCTCACGGCCTCTCGCATCCGGCGTTCCGTACGGGGCCTGCTCTCCGCACGGCCGGCCCCTGCCGCGTCACAGGCCGCGGTACCGGGCCGGCCGTCGCTGCGCCCGTCCCCGCCGCCGTTCCCGTACGGTGGCGGGGGCCGTTCGCCAGGCGTCGGCCCGCAGCAGCACCACGGACAGCCGGACACCGGACAGCCGGACGGCTGAGAAGGGGACAAGGGGAGGAACGTGCCCGCGGATCGGTTCTCCACCGCGACCAGACTCAGGGCGCTCGGCACCCGGGCCGCCGAACGCGTCTACCGCGCCCGCGGGCGCACCGTGCGCACCCCGCGCCGCAGCCGCCTCACGGGCCGCGCCGCGGTGCTGGCGCTGGTCGTCTGCTCGCTGGTCGTGGCGCTGGCCTATCCGATGCGGCAGTACGTGTCGCAGCGTACGGAGATCGCCGAGCAGCAGCGTCAGGCGGAGCACGCACGCAAGCAGGTCGACCGGCTGCGCAAGGAGCGGGCGCGCTGGCAGGACTCCGCCTACGTGGAGCAACAGGCCCGCAGGCACCTGCACTTCGTACGGCCCGGCGAGACCGGCTTCACGCTGCCGGACGGCACGGGCGACGCGCGGCGGCCCGCCGGTCGCGGCTCCGACCGCGCCTGGTACCAGAACCTCTGGGACGGCGTCGACAAGGCGGACCGGAGCGGGCGCGCCGACCGCGCCGACCGTACCGAGGGCATCGGCGGCGCCGCGTCCCCCGGCGGTCGCTGAACTCCCGCCTCGCGCAAGGGCGTTCGCCCGTACGAACGGCCCCGGCCCCGGCCGTACGACCGCCCGCCCCGCACTCCTCCTCCCGACCGCCCGGCAGCCCCACACGACCACAGAACCCGGAAGAGCCCGCACCGATGGAAAAGCCACCGCCGCAGACCGAGCCCACGCCGCCCACGGACGCCGATGTGGCCGCATTCCAGGCGCAGTTGGGCCGTCCCCCGCGCGGTCTGCGCGCGATCGCGCACCGCTGCCCGTGCGGTCTGCCGGACGTCGTGGAGACGGCGCCGCGACTGGAGGACGGCACTCCGTTCCCCACCACGTACTACCTGACGTGCCCGCGCGCGGCCTCCGCCATCGGCACGCTGGAGGCCGAGGGCGTGATGCGCGAGATGACGGCGCGGCTCGCCGAGGACGAGGAGCTGGCCACGGCCTACCGCGCCGCTCACGAGGACTATCTCGCCCGCCGCGACGCCATCGAGCTGCTCGCGGGCTTCCCCAGCGCCGGCGGAATGCCGGACCGCGTGAAGTGTCTGCACGTACTCGTCGCGCACTCCCTCGTCGCCGGTCCCGGCGTCAACCCGCTCGGCGACGAGGCGCTGGCCATGCTTCCGGAGTGGTGGGCCAAGGGGCCCTGCGTCCAGGTCCCACCGGCCGCCGGCCAGGACTGACTGCCGCGTACGGGCCGGGGCCCGCACGGGACACCGCGCCGGGACACCGGCCGGATCCGGATCCGGACCCGCCCGTATGCCGAAGGCCGGGCCACCCGGCGCGCATACGCTGAGTCCCACCCGCCGAGTGAGGAGCGTGAAGGAGCGCATGACCCGCGTCGCCGCCGTGGACTGCGGTACGAACTCGATCCGGCTGCTGGTCGCCGACGCCGACCCGGCCACCGGCGAACTCAAGGACCTGGAAAGGCGGATGGAGATCGTCCGCCTCGGCCAGGGCGTCGACCGTACGGGCCGCCTCGCCCCGGAGGCGCTGGAGCGCACCTTCGCCGCCTGCCGCGACTACGCACGTGCCGTGGAGCGGCACGGCGCCGGCCGCGTGCGATTCGTCGCCACCTCCGCGTCGCGGGACGCGGAGAACCGGGACGAGTTCGTACGCGGCGTCGTCGGCATCCTCGGCGTCGAGCCCGAGGTGATCACCGGCGACCAGGAGGCGCAGTTCTCCTTCACGGGCGCCACGAAGGAGCTGAAGGGCCGCACCGACCTGGAGAAGCCGTATCTCGTCGTGGACATCGGCGGCGGCTCGACGGAGTTCGTCGTCGGCGACGATTCCGTACGGGCCGCGAGGTCGGTCGACATCGGCTGCGTACGGCTCACCGAGCGCCACGGACTGTCCGGACCCGTCACGCGGGACCAGCACCGGGCGATGCGTACGGACATCGAGGCGGCTCTCGACGAGGCGGAGCGGAGCGTGCCGCTCACGCAGGCGCACACGCTCGTCGGCCTCGCGGGCACCGTCACCACCGTCGCCGGCATCGCGCTGGGCCTCGACGCCTACGACGCCTCCGCCATCCACCACTCCCGGGTGCCGAGCGATGACGTCGCCGCCATCGTCGAGCGGCTGCTGTCGTCGACGCACGACGAGCGCGCGGCGATCCCCGTGATGCACCCCGGCCGCGTGGACGTGATCACGGCGGGCGCCGTCATACTGCTGACGATCATGGAACGTACGGGCGCGCGGGAGGTCGTCGTCAGCGAGCACGACATCCTGGACGGCATTGCGTGGAGCCTGACTTGAGGGCCTTCGATCTCTCACTCGAGCATGGGCGCTACAGGTTGCGGTAGACATCCCGCCGGTCGCCCACCTTGACGACGAGAATGACGAGTTCACCGTCGTTGATCTGGTACGCGACCCTGTAGTTGCCGACTCGGAGGCGGTAGAGACCCGAGGGGCCGGTGAGCTTCTTGATGTCGGCGTCCTCGCGGTACGGATCGTCGCCGAGAGCGGTCAGTGCGGTCAGGATGCGCATGGCTTCGGGTCGGTCGATGGCCCGGATCTGCCGCTGTGCAGCGGTGGTGAACCGGAACGCGTACTTCACGCGGCGCCTTCACCGCGCTCGCTGAACAGGTCCGCCAGCAGCTCGGCCATGGAAACGGTGGGCTCGCCGTCGGCCAGGACTGCTTCCGCTTCGCGGGCCAGCATCACGTCGGCCGCGTCTTCCAGCGCTTCGAAGTCGGCGATCGGCACGACTGCGGCGACCGGGGCACCATTGCGTGTGATGACGGTCGGAGTGCCTTCCTCGGCCTGGTTGATGTGTTCCGCGAGGTGTGCGCGTGCGTCCCTGACGGTCGCGGTGTTCTCGGTCATGGACTCAGTGTACGCACTTACGTGTACACGGTGCCAGGCGTAAGAGTCGCATTCGCGGGCCGTCCTCAACGGCATTGCGTGGAGCCTGACTTGAGGGCCTTCGATCTCTCACTTGAGCATGGGCGCTCACCTTTGAAAGGGTGCCCGTGCACCGCTGCGGAGGCCTCGGAAAGCAGTCTCGTGAAATAATTCACGTGGAAAACCGCCTCGTCGGACGCACATCACACCGATTTCGGGCCGATGAGGGGTCCCTGCGGGAACGGCCGGCTGTGAACGCCGTATTCCGGCCGGATGAAGGGCGGCGGCGAGGCCCGGCGGCGTACTCGCGGCGCGGGCGATAAATGCAGCTCACGGCGGGGATCACCGCACTGCGGTCCCGGCCCGTGTATCGGCTCCCGGAACGGTGCCGATGCGTGGCCGCGCAGTGTAGCAGGGGGTGCGGGCATGCTTGTGAAGCCCCTCACGAGGTCACCCCCCGAGGCAGGTGGATACTCGATGGCATGAGCACCACGGAGCGTCCCCGAATCCTCGTAGTGGGCGGCGGATACGTCGGCTTGTACACGGCGCGGCGCATCCTTCAGAAGATGCGCTACGGCGAGGCGACGGTCACCGTCGTCGACCCGCGTTCGTACATGACGTATCAGCCCTTCCTTCCCGAAGCCGCCGCCGGAAGCATCTCGCCGCGCCACGTCGTGGTCCCGCTGCGGCGTGTGCTGCCCAAGGCGGAGGTCCTCACCGGCCGCGTGACGACGATCGACCAGGAGAGCAAGGTCGCCACGATCGCGCCGCTCGTCGGCGAGGCGTACGACCTGCCCTTCGACTACCTGGTCATCGCCATGGGCGCCGTCTCCCGCACCTTCCCGATCCCCGGCCTCGCCGAGAACGGCATCGGCATGAAGGGCGTGGAGGAGGCCATCGGCCTGCGCAACCACGTGCTCGAGCAGCTGGACAAGGCCGACTCGACCAACGACGAGGACGTGCGGCGCCGCGCGCTGACGTTCGTCTTCGTCGGCGGCGGCTTCGCGGGTGCGGAGACCGTCGGCGAGGTCGAGGACATGGCACGTGACGCGGCCAGGTACTACCCCAACGTCCGCCGCGAGGACATGCGTTTCATCCTCGTCGACGTCGCGCCCGGCATCCTGCCCGAGGTCGGGCCGAAGCTGGGCGAGTGGGGCCTGGAGCACCTCAAGAGCCGCGGCGTCGAGTGCTACCTCAAGACGTCGATGGAGTCGTGCGTCGACGGGCACGTCGTGCTGAGCAACGGCCTGGAGATCGACTCCAGCACCATCGTGTGGACCGCCGGCGTGAAGCCGAACCCGGCACTGGCCCGCTTCGGACTGCCGCTCGGCCCCAAGGGACACGTGGACGTCGACGCGACCATGCAGGTCCGCGGCACCGACCACGTCTGGGCCGCGGGCGACAACGCGCAGGTGCCCGACCTGGCCGCCGGCGGGGACAACGCCTACTGCCCGCCGAACGCGCAGCACGCGCTGCGCCAGGCCAAGGCGCTCGGTGACAACGTCATCTCGCGGCTGCGCGGCTTCCCGCAGGGCGAGTACAAGCACGCCAACAAGGGCGCGGTCGCCGGGCTCGGACTGCACAAGGGCGTCGCGATGATCGTCCTCGGCAGGACCCGGATCAAGCTCAAGGGCCGCCTCGCCTGGTACATGCACCGCACGTACCACGGTCTCGCGGTGCCCACCTGGAACCGCAAGATCCGCGTCTTCGCCGACTGGACGCTGGCGATGTTCCTCAAGCGCGAGGTCGTCTCGCTCGGCGCGATGGAGCACCCGCGCGAGGAGTTCTACGAGGCCGCGTCGCCCGTGACCGCCACCGCGTCCGAGCAGGCGGCGGCCGAGCGCAAGACCCGCGTCAAGGAGAGCCGCGACCAGGCCGGCCACCGGGAAGAGGCCAGGGCCTCCTGAACCGGGGGCCGGTGACCGGCCGCCGGAAGACCTCCGCGAAGGGGGCGTCCGCCATCCGTGGGGCGGGCGCCCCCTTCGTCGTTCCCGCTCCTCCCTGCTGCTCCTCCCTGCCGCGCCTGCGTTCGCCGCGTCCGGCCGCAGCGCCGTCGTGCCTGCTCAGCCCGGCCGCACGCGGTCGCGAGGTGATGCGATGACAAATCGGTGTGTGCGACGGCATAGTTCGCAAGCCAATCGTGTTGCATGTACGGGGATTCACCCCATCCGTCATGGAGGTGTGTGCAATGAACGATGTCGCGTCCCGACTCAGCGCGCTCACCGAACGGCTGCTCGGCGCTCCGCTCCCCGTCCGCATCCGCGCCTGGGACGGCAGCGAAGGCGGCCCGCCGGAAGCCCCCGTCCTCCGCGTACGCCACCGGCGCGCGCTGCGCCGCATCCTGTGGCGGCCCGGCGAACTGGGCCTGGCCCGCGCATGGGTGGCCGGAGAGCTGGACACCGACGGGGACGGCGAGCTGTACGAGCTGCTCGACCGGCTGGCCGGCCTGATGTGGGAGAAGGACCAGCAGGAGGAGGCACCGGCTCAGCGCGGCCTGCGCTCCCTTCTCGCCCGCGTCCGGGATCCGGGAATCCGTTCCGCCGCCCGTGAACTGGCCGCTCTCGGGGGCGCGTTGCCCCCGCCCTCGCCGCCCGCCGAGGAACGGACCAGGAGCTTCGGCGTACGGCACAGCCGCGCCCGCGACCGCGGGGCCATCAGCCACCACTACGACGTGGGCAACGACTTCTACGAGCTCGTGCTCGGCCCGAGCATGGTCTACTCGTGCGCCTACTGGGAGCCCGCCGCCCCCGGCAGCACGCCCACCCTGGAGGGCGCGCAGCGCGCCAAACTCGATCTGGTCTGCCGCAAGCTCGCGCTGCGCGAAGGCCAGCGGCTGCTCGACGTCGGATGCGGCTGGGGCTCACTGGTGCTGCACGCGGCTCGCGAGTACGGGGTGCGCGCCGTCGGCATCACGCTCTCCCAGGAGCAGGCCACGTACGCCCGTAAGCGCGTTGCCGAGGAGGGGCTGACCGAGCGCGTGGAGATCCGGGTGCAGGACTACCGCGAGGTGCGGGACGGCCCGTACGACGCGATCTCCTCCATCGGCATGGCCGAGCACGTCGGCCGTGAGCGCTACCGCGACTACGCGGACGACCTGTACTCGCTGCTGCGGCCGGGCGGACGGCTGCTGAACCATCAGATCGGGCGCCGTCCGCTGGCGGACGAATCGGCGTACGAGGTCGACGAGTTCATCGACGCCTACGTCTTCCCCGACGGCGAACTCGCCCCCGTGGGGCAGACCGTCGCCGTGCTGGAGGAGGCCGGCTTCGAGGTGCGCGACCTGGAATCGCTGCGCGAGCACTATGCGCTGACGCTGCGGGCGTGGGTCGCCAATCTGGAGGCCGCGTTCGACCGGGCCGCGCGCCTCACCTCGTACGGACGGGCCCGGGTGTGGCGGCTCTACATGGCCGCGTCGGCGCTGGCCTTCGAACACAACCGGATCGGCATCAACCAGATCCTCGCGGTCCGTGCCTCGGCCGACGGGGCTTCGGGGCTGCCGCTGCGCACGAGGGACTGGCGCGCGGCGTGAGGTGAGGCGCGGCGTCACGTCGCGCACGGCGGACGCCGCGCACGGTGGGCGCTGCGCAAGGCGGGGGCTGCCGGCGGGCGGGGCACCGGACGGGCGACTGTCCGATGCCCCGCCCGGTGCGCGTACGGTCGTGGAAGTCGGAGACCTTCGTCTCCAGGTGCACCGGCTCCGCCCCTGGGTTGCGGTGGGCGGCGATGGAAAGGCT
Source organism: Streptomyces sp. HNM0575 (assembly GCF_012726265.1). Taxonomy (GTDB): domain Bacteria; phylum Actinomycetota; class Actinomycetes; order Streptomycetales; family Streptomycetaceae; genus Streptomyces. The sequence goes on from NZ_JAASAG010000011.1 coordinate 210,082, forward strand.
TCGCTCGTGCCCTTCTCCATCGGAATCGTCGGTGCCGGCCAGTTCGCCGGATCCTTCGCCAAACTCTTCCGTCTCCACCCGGGCGTCAGCGACGTACACGTGACGGATCTCCTCCCCGAGCGTGCCGAACGGCTCGTCGCCGCGGAGGGGCTGGCCGGCACCGTGTCCTCGTTCGAGGAGCTGCTCGGGACGGACGTCGACGCCGTCGCCCTCTTCACCCAGCGCTGGACGCACGGCCCGCTCGCGGTGCGGGCGCTGCGCGCGGGCAAGCACGTCTACTCCGCGGTGCCCATGGCCGTCTCGTACGAGGAGTGCGCGGACATCGTCGAGGCCGTCAAGGAGACCGGCCTGACGTACATGATGGGCGAGACCAGCCACTACAACCCGGCCACCGTCTACGCCCGCGAGAGGATCGCCGACGGCGGCTTCGGGCGGCTCTTCTACGCCGAGGGCGACTACGTGCACGACATGGACCTCGGCTTCTACGACGCGTACCGCTACAGCGGAGGCGAGCGCTGGAAGGAGACGGCGAGCTATCCGCCGCTGCTCTACCCCACCCACAGCATCGGAGGGGTGCTGGGCGCCTGGCGGACGCATGCGACGAGCGTCAGCGCGCTCGGCGTGCCCGATGAGCGCGGGGACGGCGTATTCGACCGGGAGACAAGCCGGTTCGGCAACGACCTGTCCAATGCGACGGCGCTCTTCGAGGTCGCGGGCGGCGGTTCGTTCCGTACGAACGAGTTCCGGCGGGTCGGCTATCCCTCGCACATCCGCGAGTCCCGCTTCCGCTTCTTCGGCACTGAGGGGAGCTTCGAGCAGCTGGCGACCGTCAGCTTCTGGCAGGACAGGAGCGGTGTGCGGGACGTCTCGGAGCATCTGAAGGCGGCGCCTTCGCTCGCCGCGGACGATCCGTCGCTCGCCGAGGTGTCGCCCGCCTTGCGGGACGCGTTCGTCTCCGGCACGGCGCCGGTGCACGATCGCGCCCGGCTGCCACGGGAGTTCGCGCACGCCCCCAACGGACACGAGGGCAGCCACCACTTCCTCGCCGACGACTTCGTCACCGCCGTGAACGACGGCAGCACTCCGACCGTCAACGCGTGGGTGGCCGCGCGCTACACGCTGCCCGGCATCGTGGCGCACGACTCGGCGCTGCGCGGCGGCGAGCGGCTTCCCGTACCCGACTTCGGGGACGCACCCGGCTGAGGCGGAGGGCTTCGACGGGCGAGACGCCGGCGTCCGCTGAACGCCGCGGCCCGGCCCCTCAGTTGAGGGACCGGGCCGCGGGGCCGGCCGCGTGCCCGCGGAGAGGTCGGCCGCGGGCACGTACGCCGGTTCGCAATCTCGTCTTACGGAGGACCGGGGCGCTCGGGCGCTCGGGCTCTCGGGCTCCTGGTCCTGGCGCCGGGCTCTCGGGCTCCTGGTCCTGCGGGACCCGGGGCGTGCGCATGCCGGCGCACGCCCCGGATCGCGTGCCGATCCGGACGGCCCTCTACTCCGTCTTGATCGCGGTCAGCATGTTCAGCTTCGCGGCCCGCCGCGCCGGCCACAGCGCCGCCAGCATGCCCACCACCGCGGCCAGTCCGAGGAAGATGCCAAGCCGGTCCCACGGCAGCACCAGCGTGTACGTCGACAGCGACAGCCCGACGATCCTGCCCGCCGCCCAGCCGAAGAAGACGCCGAGACCGATCCCCAGCACACCGCCGAAGAGGGAGATGACCAGCGACTCCAGGCGCACCATCCGCTTGATGCCCCGCCGGTCGAGACCGATGGCCCGCAGCATCCCGATCTCCTGGGACCGCTCGAAGACCGACATGGCAAGGGTGTTGACCACACCCAGCACGGCCACGATCACCGCCATGGCGAGCAGCCCGTAGAGCATGTTGAGCATCAGCGTGAAGGCCTTGGCGATGGACTCGGAGACGTCCTTCTCGTCCTGGACCTGCACGGCCGGGTTGTTCCCCATGGCCCGCTCCAGCGAGGTCTTCGCCGAATCGCTCGTGCCGTCCTTCGTCTTGACCATGACCTGCATGCTGGACAGCTGCTTCATGTGCGGATCGAGGGTTCCGGTGTCGAGCATGATCCCCTGGATCATCTCGTTGCCCTCGTAGACGCCCGCGACGGTCATCCGGCTCTTCTTGCCGTCCTCGAAGACGACCGGGAAGGTCGAACCGGTCTTCCAGCCCTTGGACTTGGCCGTGTCCTTGTCGACGACGGCCTTGTCGCCGGACAGCCCGTCCCAGCCGCCGGATACGAAGGGCAGGTCGGTGAGGTCGTCGATCGACCCGCCGTTCACGCCCGTCAGGTACTCGGTCGAACCGCCGATCCTGGCCGGTGAGTTGCGCAGCGGACTGACCGACTCGACCTGGTCGTCGTGGGCCAGCTTCCGCTCGACCTGCGGCGAGAGCGGTGACCGGTTGGCCATGCTGACCGTGTAGTCAGCCTTCAGCGCGTCCGTGGCCATCTTCTCGATGGCCTGCTGCACGCTTCCCGCGATGACCGTCATGCCGGTGATGAGGGTGAGGCCGATCATCAGCGCGGACGCGGTCGCGGCCGTACGGCGCGGATTGCGTACGGAGTTCTGCCGCGCCAGCTTCCCCGACACCCCGAAGATCCGCATCAGCGGCGCGGCCGCCGCGATCAACGGCCGCGACAGCAGCGGCGTCAGCACGAACACGCCGATGAGGAGCGTCGCGGCGCCCGCCCCCAGCGGCAGCTTCGCCGTATCGCTGTCGTCCATGCCCGCGCCGTACAGCACGAGCGCCGTACCGGCGGCGGCCAGCAGCGCGCCGAAGGTGTTGCGGATGACCAGCGAGCGCGTCGTCGCCGCCGCGTGAACGCTGCTCATCGCGGCCACCGGCGGGATCTTCGCGGCCTTGCGGGCGGGCAGCCACGCGGCCAGTACGGTCACCACGATCCCCGTGGCGAGCGAGGCCCCGATGGCGGTTCCGTCCACGATGAGCGGACCGTCCGGCACCTCCGCGCCGAACCGGCCCATGAGGGAGCGCAGCACCGCGCCGACGCCGACTCCCGCGGCCAGTCCCGCCACGGCTGCCACGGTGCCCACGACGAGCGCCTCGACGAGCACGGAGCGGGTCACCTGGCGGCGTCCCGCGCCCACCGCCCGCAGCAGCGCCAGTTCCTTGGTGCGCTGGGCGACGAGCATCGTGAAGGTGTTGGCGATGATGAAGATGCCGACGAAGAGCGAGATTCCCGCGAAGACGAGCATCGCGGTCTGCATGCCGCTCATGCTCTTCTTGATCGCCTCCGACTGGTCGTCGGCGAGCTTCTTTCCGGTCACGGCCTCCGAACCGGCCGGGAGGATCTTCTTCGCCTGCGCCTTCAGCTCGCTCTGCGAGGTGCCGTCGGCGGCCTTCAGCGTGATCTGGTCGTACTGTCCCGGCTGGGCGAACAGCCGCTGCGCGGTGGGGGTGTCGAAGAGCACGAGGGTGCCGCCGGCCGCGACATTGCCGTCGTCGGTGTCGAACACGCCGACGACGCGCTGCTTGAGCACCGGCCCGTCGACCGACATCCGGGCGGTGTCGCCGACCTTGAAGCCGGTGCGCTGCGCGGTCGCGGAATCGACTGCGACCTCGTCGGAGGAACGGGGGGCACGGCCGTGCTTCATCGGGTAACGGGCGTCCTCGCCCCGGCCGTTGCGGCCCGCGTCGTAGTTGCCGCCCGAGGACTGCCAGCCCTTGCCGACGAGCTTGCCGTGCTTGTCGGCGAGGGCGGTGAAGCCGGTGACCGAGCCGCTGGCGCTCTCGGTGCCGGGCAGCGCGCGGGCCTTGTCGAGGGTGGCCTGCGACAGCCGCTTCACTTCGCCGGGCCTTCCGCCGGGTTCCGCGGCCGCGGAACCCGAGGGCGGCTCGATCGCGAGATCGACGTGGCTGTAGCCCTTCTCCGAACTCTTCTGGTAGGCGGCCGAGATGGTCGAGGTGAAGACCAGGGTGCCGGAGACGAAGGCCACGCCGAGCAGCACGGCGAGCACGGTCATCAGCAGCCGGGCCTTGTGCGCGAAGACGTTGCGCAAGGCGGTACGGAGCATCGGTGAGTCCTGGGTTCTGGGTCCGGGATCCCGACGTGGGACCCCGGGACCTGCGGTCCTGGTTCGTGGGTGCCGGGCCCGGGCGGGCTGTGTCACCGCCGGGGTCGGCGGCGCCGGGCGAGGGCGGGTGCGTGCGGAGGCGTCTTGTACGGAGGCGTCTCGTACGGAGGCGTCTCGTACGGAGGTGCCGCGTACGGAGGCGTCTCGTAGGGACGCCCGGTGCGTGCGGACGCCCGGTGCGCGCGGACGCTCAACTCGTCACGACGCTCAGTTCGTACGCACCCTCGCGTCGAGGTTCTTCATGCGCTCCAGCACCGACTCGGCCGTCGGCCCGTACATGTCGTCGACGATGCGCCCGTCGGCGAGGAAGACGACGCGGTCGGCGTAGGAGGCGGCCACCGGGTCGTGGGTGACCATCACGATCGTCTGGCCCAACTCCCGTACGGAGTTGCGGAGAAAGCCCAGCACCTCGGCCCCGGCGCGCGAGTCGAGGTTGCCGGTCGGCTCGTCACCGAAGATGATCTCCGGCCGGCTGGCGAGCGCACGGGCCACGGCCACGCGCTGCTGCTGGCCGCCGGAGAGCTGGCTCGGGCGGTGCTTGAGCCGCCCGGAGAGACCCACGGTCTCGATGACGCGGTCGAGCCACGCCTGGTCGGCCTTGCGGCCGGCGATGTCGAGCGGGAGCGTGATGTTCTCCATCGCGTTGAGCGTCGGCAGCAGGTTGTACGCCTGGAAGATGAAGCCGATCCGGTCCCGGCGCAGCTTCGTCAGCTTCCGGTCCTTCAGCCGGGTCAGCTCGGTCGCACCGATCAGGGCGCTGCCGCTGGAGACCGAGTCGAGACCGGCCATGCAGTGCATCAGCGTGGACTTGCCGGAGCCCGACGGCCCCATGATCGCGGTGTATTCGGCCCTGCGGAAGTCGACCGAGACGCGGTCCAGGGCGACCACCTTGGTCTCGCCCTGCCCGTAGACCTTGGAGAGGTCCACGGCGCGCGCTGCGGCGACACCGGAGGGCGCTGGTGCGGCGGCCGGTACGGCGGAGGAGTAGGTGGTGGTCACGGGAGTGCGCTCCTGTCGGGACGGTGTACGGCTCTAGGGACCACACCATGTTGTCCTTCCGTGCGCCCCCGCGGATCAGCCCCCGTGCCGGTATCGGGGCACGCCTTCCGAGGTACGGACTCCGTGGGCGGTCATCCCTGGGTATGACGGATTCCCTGAGTCCCGGACGAGGGCCGGTGAGTCCCGGACGGGGGACGGGACTTGGCAACGGGACCGTGACCGCACGGGGAACGGGGACCGCGGGGCGGGTCCGTGCGATGCATGGGCGGCACTGATACGCGGAAGACCGATTCCAGTGTCCGGACGGCGACTTTCCGTCATTTCCCGTGACAGAGACGCCCTCGGAGCGGGGCTCCGAAGTGGGGACCGCGGTGCTGACGCCTCGTCAGTTGCCCATAAAATAAGACAACATCGGGATGACGCCCGGCAGTTGGGGGTCTGACGCTGGATAGGCTCTACCTGCACCCTGGGGTAGGAACCCGCACGCTCTGCGTAATCAGCGGGTCCTGGAGCCGGTGCCCGGATGGTGGAATGTAGACACGACGAGCTTAAACCTCGTTGGCCCTGAGGGCCGTGCCGGTTCAAGTCCGGCTCCGGGCACCACCCATGCGCCAGAGCCGTGACGCCCCGTCGGCAAGCGCCCCCTCACAGCACGCACCCTCAGCCCTCAGCCCCCGGCAGCCGCCGTCAGCGAAGCCCATGACGTCAGGGCAGGGTCTGTTCCGTCCAGATCGTCTTGCCCGAGGTCGTGTAGCGGGTGCCCCAGCGCTGCACCATCTGCGCCACGATGAACAGTCCGCGTCCGCCCTCGTCGTCGGTCGCGCTGTGCCGGAGGTTGGGTGACGTGTGGCCCTTGTCGGAGACCTCGCAGTGCAGGCTGCGGTCCCGGATGAGCCGCAGATAGATGGGCCCGACCGCGTGCCGGATGGCGTTGGTGACGAGCTCGCTGACGACGAGTTCGGTGGTGAACGCCATCTCGTCCAGGTCCCATTCGGAGAGCTGGTCCAGCACGAGCGTGCGGGCGCGGGCGACGGCGCTGGGCTCGGCGGTCAGCTCCCAGCCGATGACCTGGTCCGCGCCGAGCTCGTGCGTGCGCACCAGCAGGAGAGCCGCGTCGTCGGTGGCCGGGCCGTCGGGCTGGAGTTCGTTGAGGGCGCGGTCGCACAGCTCCTCCAGGGTGCCCTCGCGGTCGCTGAGCACGTCCTTCAGCTTCGCGACGCCGGTGTCGATGTCGCGGTCGCGGTCCTGGACGAGTCCGCCGGTGAAGAGCGCGAGGAGGCTGCCCTCGGGCAACTCGATCTCCATGGCCTCGAACGGCAGCCCGCCCACGCCCAGCGGCGGCCCCGGCGGGATGTCCAGCAGCTGGAACTTCCCACGCGGGTCGACGCTGGCCGCCGGAGGGTGGCCGGCCCGGGCCGCGGTGCACTTGCGGGAGACCGGGTCGTAGACGGCGTAGAGGCACGCGACGCCGAGGCCCTCGTCCGTGCCGGGCACGGCACCGGGCTCCTGGTCCTCTGCGCCCTGGAGCACGAGGTCGTCGAGGCGGGAGAGGAGTTCGTCGGGCGCGAGGTCGAGCCGTGCCAGCGCCCTGACGGTGGTGCGCAGCCGCCCCATGGTGGCGGCCGCGTGCACGCCGTGGCCCACGACGTCGCCGACGACCAGGCCGACGCGCGTACCGGAAAGGGCGATCACGTCGAACCAGTCGCCGCCGACGCCCAGTCCGACGTCGGACGGCAGATAGCGGTGCGCCACGTCGACGGCGGACTGCTCGGGCAGGCCCCTGGGCAACAGGTTGCGCTGGAGGGTCAGGGCGGAGGCGCGCTCGCGGGTGTAGCGGCGGGCGTTGTCGATGGACAGGGCGGTGCGGGTCGCGAGCTCGTTGGCGAGGGCGAGTTCGTCGTTGTCGAAGGGGGCCGGATTGCCGGTGCGCATGAAGGTGGCCAGGCCCATGGTGGTGCCCCGTGCGCGCAGCGGCACCGCGAGCGTGGCGTGGACGTCGTCGTCCGCACCTCCCTCGCCGGGGCGCCGGTCGACGGTGACGGCCTTACGGGACGCCAGCGAGGCGAGCTGCGGCGAGCCCGGCTCGTACTCCACGGGATAGGGGCCCTCGGTGGGCGCGTCCTCGCTGCCGGCGCCCGTGTACGGGGTGCCGAGCCGTTCAACGACTCTTATCAGGGACGGCGACTCTCCCTGCGGGCGTGGCTCCTCCCCTTCCAGCACCCCCTCGACCAGGTCCACGCTGACCCGGTCGGCGAAGGCGGGGATGGCCACCTCCGCGATCTCCCGGGCCGTCGTGATCATGTCGAGGGTCGTGCCGATGCGGACGCCCGCGCGCACCGTCAGCGCGAGCCGCTGCTGGGCGCGGTAGCGCTCGGTGATGTCGAGGGCGTCCTCGCAGACGCCGATCACGTGCCCGTCGGCGTCCATGAGCCGGTAGTACGCGCACGACCAGACGTGGTCGTGCTCCGGGTCGAACGGCGGCCGGGCCTCGTAGAGCAGGCCGAAGACGGGCTTGCCGGTGTCGATCACGTTCTGCATGACCTCTTCGAGCGAACTGGGGTAGCCCTCCGAGATCACCTCGCCGCCGTCGTACAGCTCATTCACGCGCTTCCCGGCGTACTCGCTGAACTTGCGGTCTATCTCCGTCTGATACTTGGCGTTTATCCACGTCAGCCGCAGATCGGTGTCGTAGATCCCCAGGCCGATCGGGGACTGCGTCGCGAGCCCGCGCAGCATGGCCTGGTGCGCCTCCCAGGAGCGCAGCGGCTCCAGCGCGGTGGCGACCATGATCTGCGGTGAGCCGTCCCGGCCCTCCAGGGAGCAGACCGTCGTGGCCACTTCGATGCGGTGGCCGTCCCGGTGGAGTGCGACGCTCGCCTCGCTGCGGCAGGCCGGGCCGACGGACCGGTCGAGGAGGTCGATGAGCGGCTGTTCCTGGGACGTACGGTCCACTATCAGCGTCTCGAGCGTCCGGCCCAGAATCTCGCGCGGTTCATAGCCGAAGAGGTCTCCGGCGGCTTCGCTCCACCCGATGACCACGTTCTCGCTGTCGAGCAGCACCGTGGCCGCACTCGTGACGTCGAGTGGCCCACGGAAGTCGATGGTCTCGGCCTCGCTCCACGCATTCATGGCACCAATCCAGCCCGCATACGTTTCTTACAGGGTCGATCCATACGGGAGCAGATACAACCGCAGCGGGCAGAGGGACGTACCTGTCATCAAAGCGGTGCATAAGCGTGCAGGGCAGCGGACGGTGCGGGGGTGGATACGTACCGTTCCGGTGTGGCTTGTCCTGGCGGCGGCAGGTGTGCGGGGCGCGCGGAAAGGCTGGAATTCGCGGGCGCACGAGTCGGCGCAGGGGGCGCATCGGGCTCATGCGTGTGCCGGACGGCGGGTGGCCGTGATCGCACGGAGGGTGACGTACGGGGCGGATGGGCGCCATCGAGCGTGATCGCCGGGGCGGTTGAGCGGACGCGTCGGGGGTCGTCGTGGGCGCCGGGCCGAGGCAGCTCGCGGGTTCAGCGGGTCACCCGGGCCTCACCGGTTCACTGCGGTCCGCGGGGGTCACGGCGCGGGCGGCGGGCGATGTTCCTGCGGCCGGGCTTCGGCGGCGGACGGCGCCTGGACCGCGGAACGGAGCAGGTGGGACACCAGTAGCCGAGCCCCTGCCGGTACGTCCAGCCCTGCTCTTCGAGGTAGGGCGCGGCACGGCTGCTGCTGTGCAGGACGTGCCCGAAGAGATCGTCCTCGATGGGCGGCGGCGGTTCGTGGATCACGAGGTCGAATACGGCGCGAGCAGGACAGCCGATGTCGTCGCAGGCCAGATAGAAGCGCACCGGCCCGGGGGCGTCTCCCTCCGTCGTCAGACTCATGTCTCAACGCTATGCAGCGCGCACGGCCCCGGTGGTGCTGTTGCCGAACCGGGGCCCGCGGGACCGGGCGGGGCGGCCGATCCGGCCACCGGGCATCCGTACGGCCGGAAGGTGACCCGTCTGCACGCGGCCGGAAGGCGACCGGTCTCCAGCGGGCGGGGGCGGCGGTAGATGCGGTCCGGGCGGGCCCGGGGCCTTGGTCCGCTCCGTTGCCAATCGCCTGTGTCGCTACCTCTCAGCCGCCGAGCCCGTGACATATGGGAGATGCTGATGTTCATCGGACACATCCCCCGGATCCGGACGGCCCCCGGTGACGCGGGCCCGCTCAAGCGCCGTGGAGTGGCATGTCGTTCATGGTCTATCTGTACGGCCTGGTCGGGGCCTGCTTTCTGGGCCTCGGCTTCGTACTCCAGCAGGAGGCCGCAGCCCGCGCCCCGCTGGCCGACATCCTGTCGTTCCGGCTGCTGCTCGACCTGATGAAGGTGCCGCGCTGGCTGTGCGGCATCGGATTCATGGTGATCGGCCAGATCCTCAGCGCGCTCGCGCTGGCGCAGGGCGACGTCTCAAGGGTCGAGCCCCTGCTCGCCACCAATCTGCTCTTCGCGATGGCCCTGGCCCGCTACATCAGCGGGCAGCGCCTGGGACGCGCCGGCTGGGCCGGTGTGGTGCTGCTCAGCGGCGGCGTCGCGATGTTCATGGTTGCGGGCGCCCCCGAGGGAGGCGACGAGGAGCACATCAGCGCGCTGCGTCACTGGCTGGTGCTCGGGTCGGTGGTGGCGATGGCGCTGGTGCTCGTCGTGATCGCGCGGCATCTGCGGCTCGTGGAGGAGCCGCCGCTGCTGGCCGCGGCGGCGGGTGTGCTGTACGGCCTCCAGGACGCGCTGACCAGGGAGGCCAGCAGCATCCTGAACGACTCGGGCATCACCGGACTGGTCACGAGCTGGCAGCCGTACGTCATCGTGGCCTCGGCCGTCGTGGGACTCGTGCTGGTGCAGAGCGCCTTCGAGACGGGACAGCTGCGGCAGTCGCTGCCCGCGCTGACGGCGGCCGAGCCGCTGGCGGGAATCGTGTGCGGCATCGGCTTCCTCGGCGACACGGTGCAGTTGACCCCGCTGGCGATCACGGGGCAGATCATCGGGCTCAGCGCCGCGGTGGGCGGTGTCTTCATCCTCGGACGGCACCCGGCGATGCCGACGGGAGCCTCTGGCAACTCGGGGCGGTCGGGCGAGGAGCCGGCGCTCGACGACAGCGGCCGTCGGCGGTAGCGGGGCCGCGGGGCCGCGAGCCAGCGGAACGGCGAGGTAGCGAAACCGTGGGGCAGCGAAACCGTGGGGCAGCGAAACCGTGGGGCAGCGGAACAGCGGGGCCGGGCCGTACGGCCCGGTGTCATTGCGGAGGGGCGGGCTCGGCAGGTCCGCGCGGCGGTGTCCGCTGTCCGCCGCCCTCCGCCCGGCCCATCCATACGTCGGCAAGCGCGGCCACCAGCGCGACCAGTACGAAGACCACGGACAGCATCAGCCCGTGCTGGTACGCCGAGCGCCAGTCGGCAAGACCCGGAGGACCGTGGCCCGCGCCCGAGTTGAGGCGGGTGAAGAACAGCGAGCCGACGCCCGCGATGCCGACCGCCGCCCCGATGCGCTGCCCGGTCTGTAGCACCCCGGCGGCGCTGCCGCCGCGCGCCACCGGTACGCGGGCGAGCGTCAGCGTCTGGTTCGGGGCGATGACGAGTCCGCTGCCAAGCCCCGCGAGCAGCAGCGGCGCCAGCAGGTACCAGGCCGTGGTGCGTTCCTCGATCTGGTGCGCCGTGAACGCGGTCCCCGCCAGGCCCACGGCCGTCATCGCGAGCCCGCAGGCGACGAGGCTCCGCCCGTACCGGTCCACGTACCGCCCGCCGAGCTGCGCCGACACCCCGGACCCCAGCGCGAACGGCGTGATCGCCAGCCCGGCCTGGAGCGCGCTGTAGCTCAGCCCGCTCTGGAGGAAGAGCGTGGTGATGAAGAAGATCGAGGTGAAACCGGCGAAGTGGAAGACGATCAGCGTGCATCCCGCCGAGTACGAGCGGATGCGGAAGAGGGAGAGCGCCACCAGCGGCTCCGTCCGGTGCCGGGTGCACCGCGCCTCCCACCGTACGAAGCACACCAGCAGCACCGCCGCCGCGATCAGCAGCAGCCACTTGCCGTCGCCGGGCCACTGCCGGGACTGGACGAACGGCAGCAGCACCGCCAGCACGGCGGCTCCCAGCAGCACGACGCCCAACGGGTCGAGGCTCCGCGTGGGCTGCCGGGCACCCGCGGTGGGGGTGTCCGGCAGCAGCCGCCGGGCGAGGAGCAGACAGACGACGCCGGTCGGCAGGTTGACGTAGAAGACCCAGCGCCAGCCCTCGCCCGCGCCGACGGCCTGGATGATCACGCCACCCAGCAGCGGTCCCACGGCGGTTGAGACGCCGACGACCGTGCCGAACATGCCGAAGGCCCTGCCGCGTTCCCGCCCGGAGAACATCTGCTGGATCAGGGCCGACACCTGCGGTGCGATCAGCGCGCCGCCCAGGCCCTGTACGAGCCGGGCGATCACGAGCCACGTGCTCGTACGGGCGGCTCCGCACCCGGCGGAGGCCAGCGTGAACAGGGCGAGCCCCGCCATGAAGACGCGGCGCCGCCCACGGGCGTCGCCCAGCCGTCCGGCGGGGACGAGGAACAGGCCGAAGGCGAGGGCGTAGCCGGAGATCACCCACTGGAGTTCGGACTCCGTGGTGTGCAGGCCCTGACGGATGGACGGGAGGGCGACGTTGACGATCGAGACGTCCAGCAGCGTCATGAAGCCCGCGACGAGGCAGACGGCCAGCGCCTTCCAGCGGCGCGGGCCGAAGCCGGGGTCCGCCGGCTCTTGGCCGGGAGCCGGTCCGCCGGGTGCCTCTTCGCCGGGCGCCGGTCCCTCGGGCGCCGGTTGGTCCGGCTCCGGCTCCGGCTCCGGCTCCGGTTCCGGTTCCTGCTCCGGTCCTCCGGACGATCTGGCTCCGGGCACTGACGCTCCTCCGCTCCTCGCTCCGTACGCCGGGGTCGTGGCGCCGGTCGTCGCCGCCGCGTCGTGGCGTGCGGGCGCGGGTACCCAGTCGCCCAGGAAGGGTGCCGTACGGAGAGCCCCGCGGAGAAGCGGGCGGCGGCGGAGGCCCGGAGAGCGATGTGCTCCCCTCCGGAAACTGGTCCGGAGGGGAGCGGACGCGTCACTTCTTCAGAAGCCCGCGCATCTCCTTGATCTCATCGGTCTGGGAGCGGCGGATCTCCCGTGCCATGGCCTTGGCCGGCTTGTACGAGCCGTCGGACTCCTCCGTACGGGCCATGTCGACGGCGCCCTCGTGATGTGCCGTCATGCTGAGCAGGAACTCGTGGTCGAACTGCTTGCCCGACATCTTCTTCATGTGCCCCATGTCCTGAGGCGTCATCATGCCGGGCATGGAGTGACCGGAGTGAGCCGAGTGCCCTGAGTGGCCCTGGCCGGCGGCCGGTACCTTCTCGCCCCACGACTTCAGCCATCCGGACAGCTTCTCGATCTCGGGCCTCTGCGCCTTGGCGATCCGCTCTGCGAGCTGCTTCACCTGCGCCGACTCCGCGCGTGACGAGGCCAGTCGGGACATCTCCAGGGCCTGGCGGTGGTGCGGGATCATGCCCTGCGCGAAGGAGACGTCGGCGGCTGCGGCGCCCTTCACGGGCTTCTTGCCGTTGTCGTGGGCGCCGCTTCCGTGGCTGCTGCCTCCGTGTGCGCCGCCGTCACCGCCGCAGGCGGAGAGCGCCAGCGCGGCGACGGCGGCGGACGCCGCGGCGAACACCGCACGGCGGACGGAAGAGCGGGGGTGTGAGTGGTGGTCGTTGAAAGAGCGGTCGTGGAAAGAACGGTGTGCGGTCATGCTCGTACTGCTCCTGCGTGTCGAAGAGTTGTGCCTTCTGGATGCGCCGGACACGGCGGCGGCCACGTAGGCCGTGCCGTGAGGCGCCCCTATATGCGCAGGAGTTGAAGCCGGTGCAGCGAGGGCGGCGCCCGTTCGCCGCCGGTGACCGGACGGCAGCCTTCGAGGCCCGTGGCGTACCGGGGTCCCGTGGCCGCCGCGAACGCCGCCCCGTCCATCGCGGGCCCACCGCTGGTCCCGCTCGCCGCGCACGTCGCGTCGGCGTGCGCGGCATGGCCGTTCATGCCGTCGCACTCGCACTCGTCGGCGTGCTGATGCTCCGGCAGCGGAGGGGTGGCGTGCGGGCCGTACGTACGTGCCTCGCCCGCCGGGTCTGCCGAGTCCACCGGAACCACGGCTTCCGACGGGTGCGCCTGCGTCGCGGGCTGTGCCGGGCGCGCCGAGCGCATCGAGTGCATGGAGCCCATCGAGTGCGCCGGGTGCGTCGAGTGGGAGGCCACGGAGGCCTCGGACTCGTGTGCGTGACTCGCCGCCGGAGACGCGGCCGTTCCGAGGCCGTGCATCGCGAGCAGCCCGTAGAGCAGCGCGACGACCAGCAACGGCGGTGCCCAGGCACGCCGTTGGCGCCGGCATGCGGGAGCCCCGTAGGACTCGGACTCCGGCGCGCGTTCGGCGATCACGAACGGCATCGTACGGTGACGGGCCCCGGCCCCGGCGAAGTTGTGCTCCATGGCGCAACAGCCCGTACCGCGGGACCGCCTCCCCGCACCGCCCGGTCCCGCACCGCCCGGTCCCGCACCGCCCGGGCCGCCGCCACGCCCTGCCCCCCGTACAAGCAGGTGTGCGTGACCGGGCGCGTGGTTGCCTGCCGACACCCGAGGGCACGGCCGGAACGGCCCTCTACGTACTGGCACACGGCGGCGTCAAGGCGGCCCTGTTCGCGTGCAGCGGGAACCTGCCCGACCGCTACGCCTCCGTCGACGAGCGGGAGTTGTACGGGCGGGCACGTGAACTCCCCTTCACCGGCGGCCTGTTCTTCCTCGGTGGGCTCGCGGTGTGCGGGATGCCGCCGTTCGGCACGGGCCTGGGCAAGGCGGTGGCGGAGGAGGCCGCGGGCCACACGGGGCACTGGCTGACCGCGGCGCTCGTACTGGTCTCCGCGGTGACCGGCGGCGCGGTGCTGCGCGCAGGGCTGCGGATCTTCGCGGGCGCGGGAGCGCGGCCGTACGAGGCGGGACGCCCCCGTGAGGCGGCGGACGCGCCGGACGGCCGCGCGCACCGGGGACGCGGGGACCACGGGGAGGAGAGGGGCCACGGTGAGCGCGGCGGCGACGGCCCCGCGCTGCCGCCGGCGGGCTGCTCTCCACGGCACTCGGGGCGGGCGTGGCCCTGCTGGGCGTACGAGGGCGTCCGTACGCGGAGATCACCGAACGGCTCCTCGGGCCGCTGCGCCGCCTACAGTCCGGGCACGTCGGCGACTACGTGGCCTGGACGGTCGCGGGCATCGCACTGCTCGCGCTGCTCACCGCCCCGGGCGCGCACACCCTGAACTGACGGACGTGCGCCTCCGCTTGCGGCGCCGGGGGTGCCCGCCCGTCCGGGCCCGTAACGGCTGTGTCGAGTCCGCCCCGGGGCGGTACAAGAACGGAACCAAGACGGAACCGGCAGCCGCTTTTCTTCGTTCTTGACACTGGAGTAGCGTGCTGGTTTTGCTAACGCATTACTCTGAAGGCTAGTGCCGTGCCGTGCGGCCATGGAGGAGTGAGATGAGGAGCAGCAACCCGGTCTTCTCGCGACGGGGGTTCAGCCGCTCAGGCGGCTATGCCGGTTTCGACACCGGCCAGCAGCCGCAGGCCGGGAACCCGTACGCGAACAGCCCCTACGCGAACAACCCTTACGCACAGCAGCAGCCGCAGGCGGTGGGCCGGCCCTACGGCGCCCCGCCCGCCGCCCCGCCGCAGACCGGCGTCATGACGATGGACGACGTCGTCGCCCGTACCGGAATGACGGTCGGTCTCGTCGTCGTCATGGCGGCCGTGGCCTGGATCACCGATCTCGGGCTCCCGCTGGCCGTCGGCGCCGGCCTCGTCGCGATGGTGCTGGCGCTCGTCCAGTCCTTCAAGCGCAAGGCCGTTCCCGCGCTGATCCTGGCGTACGCCGCCCTGGAAGGCCTCTTCCTGGGCGCCATCAGCAACTACGTCGACACGTACATCGCGCACGGTGCCGCCATGCAGGCCGTGCTGGGCACCATGGCGGTCTTCGCCGCGGTGCTCGTGCTGTACAAGACCCGGATCATCAGGGTCACCCGGCGCTTCTACCGGTTCGCGATGGCCGCGGCCATCGGCTTCGTGCTGCTGATGATGGTGAACCTGCTGTTCGCGGTCTTCGGCGGCGGCGACGGCCTCGGGTTCCGCAGCGGCGCGATGGGCGTCCTCTTCGGGGTCGTCGGGATCCTGATCGGTGCGCTGTTCCTGGCGCTCGACTTCAAGCAGGTCGAGGACGGAGTCGCCTATGGCGCTCCCCGCGAGGAGTCCTGGCTGGCCGCGTTCGGTCTGACCCTGACCCTGGTGTGGATCTACATGGAGTTCCTGCGCCTGATCGCGATCCTGCAAGGCAACGACTGACGCCGGCGAGCCCGGCGCAGCCCCGTCCCGGTCCGGCGTAGCCCCGGTCCGGGTCCGGTGCACACGGCGAAGGGCCCGTGGGACGGCCGCCGTCCCACGGGCCCTTCGCATGCGCGGACCGCGGGGGTCCGGAAGAGAACCAGAAGAAGTCTCGGGGGAGCCGGCTACAGATGGCGCGCAGCGCGCCGCAGGTCGTATTCGTGGATGATCGCTTTCGCGTGGCCATAGGCGAGGTTGTGCTCGCCTCGCAGCCAGCTGACCTTCTCCTCGAAGCGGAAGAGAGAAGGGCCTTCGTCGACGGTCCGCAGCCAGTCGGATACTTCACGGCCGGTGCATTGAGGGATGCGGGTGAGCATGTTCCGGTGGGTCTCTTCGGAGAAGATCTGGGACATCGGCGCCTCCGGACGCTGCCTTATAAAGTCCTTCCCGCCAAGGTGCCTGAGCGCGAGGGCGTTGGCAACAGTGTGTCGGGGGCGCATACCCTTGCGGCGTGCTCGATACAGGCCCCCTGATCTCCGCGGTGCAGCCCGCCGCCGACCGGCTGCGCACGCTTCCGGAGAGCGCTCTGCGCAGGGGCGCGGCCAGTGAAGGGCTGGTCCTGGCCCGGGAGTTGGCGGTACGGGCACAGCGTCTGGAGTTCCCCGGACGTGATCCGCTGGAGCTTCCCGACGTGGGGGTCTTCGCGGTGGGCGATCAGTTGCTGGTGGCCGCTCACGATCTGGCGGAAATCGTCCGCGAAGTTGACGCCGATCATGAACTCGCGGACGCCGTAGGGCTCGTTCAGTTCTCCACAGCGCGAATCGCCGCCGCCGCTACCGGGAAGCGATGACTCGGTCCGCGAGCAGATATGCGGTGCGGCCCTCGCCGTAGGCGAACGTCAGGGCGTATGCGCCGGAGACGGTTGACCCCCCCATCAGCACCGGCACGTCGCCCGCGCGCAGCGCCTCGCACAGCGCCTCCGCCGTCTCGCGGTGGCCGGGGGAGAGGCACACGGTCGTGCCGTCCTGGAAGAGGTAGACGTCGAGCGTGCCCAGCGGTCCCTGCCGTACGTCCGACAGCGGCGTACGGGCGTCGGCCAGCTCCGCGAGACGTCCCACGGTCTGCTCGTGGCCGGCCCGGCTCCTGGCGCGCGGCGGCTGCGCGGGGGCGACCGGGTCGCCGTGGAGCGTGAAGTCCGGCTCCGAGGGGTGACGGCGGCGGGCGGCGGTCACGCCGGGGTGCTGGTGGTCCTGGCCGCCGTCGGGGACGCCGGGGTCCGGTGCGCGGTCCGTGGCGCCGTGGTCCGCGGGCGGTGCCGGGGGCGCGGACTCCGTGAAGTCCGCGCGCCGGTCGAGGTCCCCGTGATCGGTGAGGTCCGTGAGGTCCGTGAGGTCGGCGTGGTCCATGGGCTCTATGTCGCGCCCCGTCTGCCGCGGTACGAAGACGCCCGGACCTGGCATGCCGGTGTGGTCGCCGGTGCCGTCGCCGTCGCCGTCCCGCAGTTCACGCAGGCTGCGCAGCACGTCGTCGTCGACGCGGCCCCTGAGCAGGGCGTCCAGGACGGAGGCGACCTCGTACTCCGTGCCGCGCCCGGCCAGCGTCGCCTCGTCGTCGGCGCCTCCCGCGCGCGACTCCTGCGCGGCCCACACGGCGCGGGCCTCGGCCAGCTCCCGCTCGCGCTCCTCCGCGATCGCCTCCGCGACGATGCTGTGGATCTCCTCGGCGGAACGCGCGTGCGGCACCTTGGCCTCGCGGGCGCCCCGGGCGCATTCGTCGAGCCGCCGGCGCAGGCCGCGCGCCGAGTGCAGGGCCGTGCCGGCGACCGCGGCGGCGCTCACCGCGGTCGCGAGCAGCAGCAGAGATATGGCGCTCACTGACGTACTCCCGTTTCCGTTCGTCCCCCCGGAGGCGGAGTCGACCGTAGTCCCAAAGGCCGTGAATAGGACAGAGGTGAGCAGGCATCTCGGCCGCACCCGTCATCGTGAGCAGGCGAAACGCGATGGTGCAGGGGGATAAATCACATCCCTGCACCCGCGTCAGCTCAGCCGCTCCAGCACCATCGCCATGCCCTGACCACCGCCGACGCACATGGTCTCCAGGCCGAACTGCTTGTCGTGCCACTTCAGGGAGTTGAGCAGCGTCGTGGTGATCCGTGCGCCCGTCATGCCGAAGGGGTGCCCGACGGCGATGGCGCCTCCGTTGACGTTCAGCTTGTCCAGGTCGATGCCGAGGTCGCGGTAGGACGGGATGACCTGGGCGGCGAACGCCTCGTTGATCTCGACCAGATCGATGTCCCCGATCGACAGCCCCGCACGTGCCAGCGCCTGCTTGCTCGCCTCGACCGGGCCGTAACCCATGATCTCGGGGGAGAGGCCGGAGACGCCGGTGGAGACGACGCGGGCCAGCGGCGTCAGGCCCAGCTCGCGCGCCTTGGTGTCGGACATGACGACCAGCGCGGCGGCACCGTCGTTGAGCGGACAGCAGTTGCCGGCGGTGACGAAGCCGTCGGGGCGGAAGACGGGCTTGAGGCCCTCCACGGCTTCGAGGGTCACACCCGCGCGGGGGCCGTCGTCCTTGGCGACCGTGTCCCCTCCGGGCGTGGTCACGGGCGTGATCTCACGCTCCCAGAAGCCGTCAGCGATGGCCTTCTCCGCGAGGTTCTGGGACCGCACGCCGAACTCGTCCATGTCCCTGCGCGTGACGCCCTTGTGGCGGGCCAGGTTCTCCGCGGTCTGCCCCATGGCGATGTAGACGTCGGGCACCTGCCCGCCCTGCCGCGGGTCCTCCCAGCCCCCGCCGCCCTTCTCGGCGCGCTCGGCGGTACGGGCCTCGGCGTCGGCGAAGAGGGGGTTGTGCGTACCGGGGATGCCGTCCGAACTCCCGTTGACGGAACGGGAGACGGTCTCCACACCCGCCGAGACGAAGACGTCGCCCTCGCCCGCCTTGATGGCGTGCAGCGCCATGCGCGTCGTCTGGAGCGACGAGGAGCAGTAGCGGGTGATCGTGCAGCCCGGCAGGTGGTCCATGCCCAGCTGTACGGCGACGACGCGGCCGAGGTTGTGCCCCTGCTCGCCGCCGGGCAGGCCGCAGCCGAGCATCAGGTCGTCGATCTGCGAGGGGTCGAGCTCCGGCACCTTGTCGAGAGCGGCCTTGACGATGTGCGCGGTCAGGTCGTCGGGCCGTACGTCCTTCAGCGACCCCTTGAAGGCGCGTCCGATGGGCGAGCGGGCGGCAGAGACGATCACTGCTTCGGGCATCACGGCTCCAGAGGTCGAGTTCGGTGTCGACGGGCCCGGTCGACTCCCTTGCGGGAAGGGGGTCTTCGGGTTTCTCCGGAAGCTACCTGCCCGTAGTCCGGGGGTCACTGCTTGCACGGTGTGACACCCGACTCTTTTCTAAGCGCTTGCTTTGGCCGCGTACGCGGCGGGGAGCGGCGGGACGGGGCGGGCTCGGCCGAGGGCACGGCGCGGTGGGGTTCGGCGGCCGGGGCCGCCGGGGTCAGGCGCGGGGCGGGTCCGGCACCCGCTTTGCCGCGGCGGCGTATGCGGGTCCGGCGGGGACGTCCTGGCGGGTCAGGCGCGGACCGGGTGCCCGTCTCCGGTGCTCGCGCCTGGAGCGCGCCCGGGTTTCGGCGCTGAGCGGAGGGCGGGCCGCTTCCGCTCCGGGGCCGCTGGGCGGAGCCCGGGTCTCGGACGGGTGCCCGCCTCCGGTGCTCGCGCCCGGAGCGCGCCCGGGCTTCGGCGCTCACCGGGCGGGGCGAGTCCGCTCCGGAACCGCCGGGCGGAACCCGAGTATCGGCGCGGCCGCCCGCCAGGGCTAGAGCGCCTGTTCCGGGGCGGCCTCGACCTCTTCCGCCGGCGGCAGCCGGCGCCGGCGGCGGTGCTTGAGCAGCGCCCAGGGCCCGCGGACGCCCGCGACCTCCGTGCCGCCCTCGGCGACCGCCTCCGCGGCCGCCCGCGCCACCGGGAGGATGCTCTCGCGACGTGCCGCGTCGGGACGCTCGTCCTCCGTCGGCCACAGCCCGAGCGACGCGCACAGCGTCGGCAGGATCGCCATCGCCGCCGTCGCGTAACCCTCGGCCGAGGGATGGTAGTTGTCGGGGCCGAACAGCTCGCGCGGATGTGCGGCGAACTCCGGGCCGAGCAGGTCGCCGAGGGAGACCGTACGGGCGCCCTCCTCGACCACGGCGATCGTCTGCGCCGCGGCCAGCTGCCGGCTCAGCCGCCGCGCGACCCACCGCAGCGGCTGCCCGACGGGCTCGATGGAGCCCAGGTCCGGGCAGGTGCCGACGACCACTTCGCAGCCCGCGGTGCGCAGCCGCGCCACCGCGTCGGACAGGAGCCGCACGGCGCGGGAGGGCGGCATCCGGTGCGTGACGTCGTTGGCGCCGATTATGACGACGCACACGTCGGGCGCGAGGTCCAGGTCGTGCTCGCCCAGGAGCAGCGTGACCTGGCGCTCCAGGTCGTCGGACTGCGCGCCGGGCAGCGCCACGTTGCGCAGTTCCACGGGGCGTTCGGCGACGGCGGCGAGCGCCGAGGCGAGCAGCGCGCCCGGCGTCTGGCGGGGCAGGTGCACGCCCTGGCCGGCCGCGGTGGAGTCGCCGAGGAAGCCGAGCCGCACGGCGCGCCCTCGGTGCTGTCCCGCGAAGGCGGCGCCGTAGACGCCGTCGGCCTTGGGAGGTTCGTCCTCCGAGCCGCCGATCCTGCGCTTGGCGAGCTGGGCCTCGGTGAAAAGCAGTCCGACCGCGGCGCCGCCGAGCAGGCTGAGGCCACCGCCGCCGTAAGCGGCCGCGGTCGCGATCCGCCGTGCCACTCTTGCGCTCGCCGCCTTCGACATCGGCATGTGTCTGGTCCGCCTCCTGCTGGTGGTTCGTGGGTGTGCTGCTGTACCGGGTGACGCGAGTGTCACCTGGGACGACACCGCGGGGAGTGCATGAAAAGGCACTCTGGTTGGGTAGTCGGTGTGAGCGCTGGGTGCGCGTCCTGTGACGTGCGGGCCGAGCGCCCTTAACACTGTGTTGCCCCGTGGGGACCGCTCTGCAACCTTCGCAACGGGCCTCCGGTGTGCGCGTGTTGCGCAATATCGTGACGGTAAGGGCACGCAACGACGCTGCCCACGGACGCGCGGAGACCACGTTGCAGTATCACGAGTCCATGATCGACCTTGTCGGCAACACCCCGCTGATCAAGCTGAACAGTGTTACGGAGGGTATCCGTGCCACGGTTCTCGCGAAGGTCGAATATTTCAACCCCGGCGGCTCCGTCAAGGACCGGATCGCGCTGCGGATGATCGAGGCGGCTGAGGCGTCCGGCGAACTCCGCCCGGGCGGCACCATCGTCGAGCCCACCTCCGGCAACACCGGTGTCGGGCTCGCCATCGTCGCCCAGCAGAAGGGCTATCGCTGCCTGTTCGTCTGCCCGGACAAGGTGTCGACGGACAAGATCAATGTGCTGCGCGCATACGGCGCCGAGGTCGTGGTCTGCCCCACGGCCGTCGATCCCGAGCACCCCGACTCGTACTACAACGTCTCGGACCGGCTCGTGCGCGATACTCCCGGCGCCTGGAAGCCCGACCAGTACAGCAACCCCGACAATCCGCGCTCGCACTACGAGTCGACCGGACCCGAGCTGTGGGAGCAGACCGACGGGCGGATCACGCACTTCGTCGCGGGCATCGGCACGGGCGGCACCATCTCCGGAACGGGCCGCTATCTCAAGGAGATCAGCGACGGGCGGGTGCGCATCGTCGGCGCCGACCCGGAGGGCTCCGTCTACAGCGGCGGGTCCGGGCGCCCGTATCTGGTGGAGGGCGTCGGCGAGGACTTCTGGCCGGAGGCCTACGACCGCGGCGTAGCCGACGAGATCGTCGCCGTCTCCGACAAGGACTCCTTCCAGATGACGCGCCGTCTGGCCAAGGAGGAGGGCCTGCTGGTGGGCGGCTCGTGCGGAATGGCCGTGGTCGGTGCGCTGGAGGTCGCGCGCAGGCTCGGCCAGGACGAGGACGCCGAGGACGCGGTGATCGTCGTGCTGCTGCCGGACGGCGGCCGCGGCTACCTCAGCAAGATCTTCAACGACGAGTGGATGAACGACTACGGCTTCCTGGAGGAGGGCGAGGCCACGGCCGTACGCGTCGGAGACGTACTGCGGCACAAGGAGGGCCCCATGCCCTCCCTCGTGCACATGCACCCCGAGGAGACGGTCGGCGAGGCGATCGAGGTCCTGCGCGAGTACGGCGTCTCGCAGATGCCGGTGGTCAAGCCCGGCGCGGGACATCCGGACGTGATGGCCGCGGAGGTCGTCGGGTCCGTCGTCGAACGGGAGCTGCTGGACGCGCTGTTCGCGCAGCGGGCCTCGCTCGGCGACCGCCTGGAGAAGCACATGAGCGATCCGCTGCCGCACGTCGGGTCGGGTGAGTCCGTGGGCGATCTGATGCCGGTGCTCGAACGGGCCGACGCGGCCGTGGTGCTGGCGGAGGGCAAGCCGGTCGGGGTCGTCAGCAGGCAGGACCTGCTGGCGTATCTGGCGAGCGGCACGAAGAAGTAGCGCCGCAGTCCCCGGCGGCGGGCCGGGCCAGCGGAGTTGGGAGGCGCCGGGTGAGCGGTCGCGGCGAAGTGTCAGGCAAGCGTCACGGGCGCGAAACGTGCGGTTGACACGCGTATCCCAGAGTGGATCGTGATGGCGACGGGGAACTCCGGAGCGGCTCCCGGATCCGTGTACGCCAGGACGCGACCGGTGGTGACCGGCGTGTATCCCCGCGGGGGGCTGCCGTTCGTCCCGCCCCGGTGTTCGCACCGGGGTTGCGGCGGCCCCCCGCCACCTCCGCACCCCCGTGCATCCCCCGTGTGCTCCCGCGGTCCCGGCTCCCCCGCCGGGTCGTGCGCTAGCCCCAGTCGCCGGAGGACTTGCGGCCGTCGTCCCTGCCGCGCCCGAAGGGCAGCCGGAAGCCGTTCGCCTGCACGGCGTTGACGCCGACGACGCCGGCCCAGCACACCAGCAGCCCCGGCAGTCCCGTGTTGACGGCGGCGATGGCCGACAGCGGCACGGCGAGCACCAGCGAGGCGACCGCCAGCAGCCGTGGACCCATGCCCTCCGGATACGCGGGCGAGGCGCCGCCCGCGGACGCCCGTGCGCCGCCGCGTGCGATCAGCATCTGCTGCTCCGCGGCCTGGCGGCGCAGCCGGTTGTCCACGACGGTCTCCAGGCGCTTGTCGAACTTCTCCAGGAACGAGGAGATCAACTCCTCGTCGTACTCCTGGCCGAGCTCTCTGCGGGTCTGGAGCGTGGCGTCGAGTTCTCGCCTCAGCTCGGGATCGCGGGCGTCCATGTGCGGGACATTACGCGTGCGGGCCGCCCCCGGCAGTGGTGCTAGCACCCGTATCGGCGGGCGGCTGCGCCCCACCTACGCCGCCCTCCGGCGGCTCCTCCGCCCGCAGCGCACCGGCGGACGGAGCGGGACCGAGGATCGTACGGTCCGGGATGTGGGCGGTGTCGTGCCGCGCGAGCAGCCAGTAGGCGACGGCGGGCACGGCCAGTCCCACGATCCAGGAGACGTCGGCGCCGCCGAGCGGCGCGACGAGCGGCCCGGTGTAGAAGTGCGTTGCCAGGAAGGGGAACTGGGCGAGCAGCCCGGCCCCGTACACGGCGAGGGCGCGCCACCGCCAGGCACCGTAGCGCCCGTCCGGATCGCTGAACGCGGGCAGGTCGTACCGCTCCTTGGCGATCAGGTAGTAGTCGACGAGGTTGATCGCGGACCAGGGCGTGAAGGCGGTCAGCAGGAAGAGCAGGAAGTCCTTGAACGAGGTGAGGAAGCCGTCCTTGCCGAGCAGCGCCAGCGCCGTGCCGGCCGCCATGATCCCGCCGATGTACGCGGCGCGGGCGCGCTGTGAGAGCACGGCCTGACCGCGGAAGCCGCTGACGCTGGTGACGAGCGACATGAAACCGCCGTACGTGTTCAGCACGTTGATGGTCAGCTTGCCCAGCGCGACGACGAAGTAGAGGGCGGAGGCGACGAGTCCGGCGCCGCCGAGGCCCACGACGTACTCGACTTCGTGACCGGTGAAGCGCCCGCCCGCGGCGGCCGCGGCGAGCGCCCCGAAGGTCATCGACCACTGCGAGCCGATCCCGGTCCCGGCGAGCGTCCACCAGAAGGTGGCGCGTGCCGAGGCCGAACGCGGCAGGTAGCGCGAGTAGTCGGCGACGTACGGGCCGTACGCCAGCTGCCAGGAGGCCGCCAGCGCGACCGCCAGCAGGAAGACGGGCAGCTCGAAGGCGCGGTCGGCGAGCAGGGTGCCGAGGTCGGCGCGCTGCATCAGCCGCGCACCGAGATAGATGAAGGCGAGCGCGCATATCAGCGACGCGAGACGGCCGAGGGTGTGGATCAGCCGGTAGCCGACGGCGGCGGCGACACCGGTGGCCAGCGCGAAGATCACGATGCCGGGGGTCTCGCCCAGCCCCGTCAGCTCCCCGGTCGCCTGACCCGCGAGCACGCTGCCGCTCGCGAAGAAGCCGACGTACATCACGATGACCAGCGCCAGCGGCACGATCGCACCCCGTACCCCGAACTGCGCCCGGGACGAGATCATTTGGGGCAGGCCAAGCCGCGGGCCCTGAGCGGAGTGGAGCGCCATCACGGCTCCGCCGAGCACGTTGCCGAGTGCGAGGCCGATGACGGCCCAGAACGCCCCCGCCCCGAACACGACCGCGAGTGCGCCCGTGATCACGGCGGTGATCTGGAGGTTGGCGCCGAGCCACAGCGTGAACTGGCTGAACGCGCTGCCGTGCCGCTCGCCGTCCGGTACGACGTCGATGGAGCGGCGCTCCACCAGGGAGCCCGCGCGGGATGTGGCCATCGTGCTCGCCCTGCCCTTCCGGTCCGTGACCGTCATTTCCCGTTGAGGTGGTGTTCGGCGGCCCAGTCCGCGGCGACGTCGTCGGGGTCCTTGCGCTCGACGTCGACGAGCCTGTTGAGCCTGCTCAGTTCGCCGGTCGTCAGCACGGCACCGAGGCGTGCCAGGGCCTTGCGCACGGGAGCGTCGGCCACTGCGCCGCGCACCACGGGGACGATGTGCTGCGCGGGCACCATGTGCTCGGGGTCGCTCAGCACGACCCAGTCGTTCCTGCCGATGTCGGCGTCGGTGCTGAAGAGGTTGGCGATGTCGACGTCGCCCTTCTTGAGGGCTCCCTTGACCAGCGGGCCCGAGGCGTCGAGCGCCTTGAACTCCTTGAAGGTGACGTCGTAGCGCTCACGGAAGCCGACGAGACCGACCACCCTCGTCTTGTCCTCGGCCGGACCGCCGAAGACCAGCTTGCCGTCGGTCTTCCGCAGGTCCGCGTAGCTCTTGAGGCCGTGCTCGCGCGCGGTGCCGGGGGTGACGACGAAGACGTCCTTGTCCTCGGCCGCGGCGTACGGCAGTACCTCGAGCGATGCGGGGAGCCGGGCCGCCAGGGCGTTCTGAAGCGCGCCGGCCTCGGTCTCCTCGGCCTTCTTGTCGAAGTGGAGCAGCAGGTTTCCCTGGTATTCGGGGAGCAGGTCGATGTCTCCGCCTTCCAGGGCGGGGACGACGACCTCGCGGGAGCCGAGGCTGGGCTTCACGGTCGCCTTCACGCCGCTTCCGCGCAGGGCCTCCGCGTAGAGGTATCCGAGTATCTGGTTCTCCGTGAAGTTGGCGGTGCCGACCACGAGTCCGGCTCCGCTGTCGGCGGCTCCGGAGCCGTCCGTGCGTTCGCCCTTGAGCGAGGTGATGCCGCTGGAACAGGCCGCGAGGGCGGGAGCGGCGGCCGCGGCGGCGAGCCCGCCGAGTACGGCCCGGCGGCGCGGGCTGGGAATGCTGGGCATGGCTTCTCCGTAGGGTCGTGCCGGGGAGTCAGCGTGCGTCGGCGGGCCGGTTGCGGAAGAGCGAGCGCTGGAGACCCGCCATCGCCAGGTCGAGCAGCACGGCGAGAAGGGCGACGAGGAGCGCGCCGCCCAGCACCTGGACGAGGTCGCGCTGTGCGAGCCCGTCGAAGATGTAGCGGCCGAGTCCGCCGAAGCTCACGTACGCGGCGATGGTCGCGGTGGAGACGACCTGGATCATGGCGAGCCGCAGCCCGGTCATCACCAGGGGCAGGGCGAGGGGGAGTTCGATGCGGAAGAGCACCTGGCCGCCCGTCATGCCGACGCCCCTCGCGGCGTCCGTGACGTCGGGGTCGACGGCCGTCATGCCCGCGTAGGTGTTGGTGACGATGACGGGGACCGCCAGGGCGACCAGCGCCACGTAGACGGGCCACATGCTCAGTCCGCCCGCCAGGAAGACCAGGGTCACCAGGCCGACGGTCGGCAGCGCCCGCCCGAAGCCCGCCAGGTTGATGGCGAGGAAGGCGAAGCGCCTCGTGTGCCCGATGAGCAGGCCGACCGGGAGGGCGAGCACGGCGCCGGCGAGGGTGGCCAGCAGGGAGTACTCGAGGTGTTCGAGCAGCCGTACGCCGATGCCGCCGGGACCCTGCCACTGGGCCGGACTGGTCAGCCACCGCAGGAGGTCGGAGAGGAGCTGAAGCATGGATCAAGCCTCCTCGGGCGTCGTGCCGCCGGCCGTGACGGTCCGTTTCGTGCGGGCGGCGGCCGTGGCCGTACGGTGCCGGGTCCAGGGCGTGCACAGGTACTGAACGGTGACGAGGAGGCCGTCCGCGAGCACCGCCAGCACCAGGGTCAGCACCACGCCCGCGATCACGGGCGTGGTGTAGCTGCGCTGGAAGCCGTCCGTGAAGAGCTGGCCGAGTCCGCCGTAGCCGATGTAACTCGCCACGCTCACAAGGGAGATGGTCATGACGGTGGCCACCCGCACCCCGGCCATGATCACCGGAAGGGCCAGCGGCAGCTCCACGGTGAGCAGCGTGCGCAGCGGCCGCGACCCCATGGCGACGGACGCCTCACGGGCGTGGGCGGGCACGCTGTCCAGGCCCTCGACGGTGTTACGGATCAGGACGACCAGGGTGTAGATGGTCAGGCCCGTGATCGCGGTGCTGCGCGTGAGGCCCGTGACGGGGAGCAGCAGCACGAAGAAGGCCAGGGAGGGGATGGTGAACAGGACGTTGGACGCGCCGAGGATCAGCCCCCGCAGCACGCGCACCCGGTGTGCGACGACCGCCAGCGGCAGGGCGATCACCAGGCCGAACAGCACCGCGGGCACGGCTATGGAGAGGTGGTCGAGGGTGAGCGCCGTCATGTCGCCGATGTGATCGGGGAACCAGCCCCAGTCGACGGCCGTCACGAGGCGGCCTCGGCCTCGGTCGTACGGACGTCTCCGCCGCCGGTGCCGCCGGTGCCGCCGGTGCCGGTGCCGGTGCCGGTGCCGTCTTCGGGCCCGTCGGCCCCGCCGGTGCCTGCCGTACGTGCCGTCGCCGCCGCGGCGTGGTGCGCGGCGGCACGCTCGTGCAGCGCGGCGCGGCCCGTGACTCCCGAGAGCATGCCGTCGCCGTCCACGCGGGCGACCGCCCTCGCCGGCGAGATGACGGACTCGTCGAGCGCGGCGAGCAGCGAGTCCCCGTCGCCCAGCGGCCGCAGGGGCAGCAGTTCGGCGTCGCCCGCGGTGCCGTCCGGGGGGAGGCTCCCGGCGTCGAGCCAGCCGACCGGCCTGCCGTCGGCGGCGACCGCCACCCGCCAGTCCCCTTCACCGGAAGGGCCGGGGGCACCGGAAGGGCCGGGGGCACCGGAAGCACCGGGGACGCCGGAAGCACCGGCAGAGCGGGAAGCGCCGTCGCCGTCCGAACGGAGGCCGGAGACCGGCTCGTCGGTCCGTACCGGCGTGACGGGCTCATGTGGCACGTCCGCCTCGCCGAGCGTGGTGAGCGAGAGCAGCTTCAGCCCGCGCTCGGCGCCCAGGAACCCGGCGACGAAGTCGTCCGCGGGCCGGGTCAGCAGCTGCGCGGGTGGCGCGCACTGCACGAGACGGCCGCCGGTGCGGAAGACGGCTATGCGGTCGCCGAGCCGTACGGCCTCGTCGATGTCGTGGGTGACGAAGACGACGGTCTTGCGCAAGTCCCGTTGCAGCCGCAGGAGTTCGTCCTGGAGCTGGGTCCGTACGACCGGGTCGACGGCGCCGAACGGCTCGTCCATCAGCAGCACCGGCGGGTCGGCCGCGAGCGCCCGTGCCACGCCGACGCGCTGCTGCTGGCCGCCGGAGAGCTGATGCGGGTAGCGGCCGCCGGAGTCCGCGTCCAGGCCGACGCGCTCCAGGAGTTCGGCGGCCCGGCTGCGTGCCTTGCGCCGTCCCCAGCCGAGCAGCAGCGGGACGGTCGCGACGTTGTCGAGGACGGTCCGGTGCGGGAAGAGCCCGGACTGCTGGATCACGTAGCCGATGCTCCTGCGCAGTTCGGCGGCGTCCGATTCGCGCACGTCGCGTCCGGCGACCCTGACCGTGCCCGCGCTGGGGTCGACCATCCTGTTGATCATGCGCAGGGTCGTGGTCTTGCCGCAGCCGGACGAGCCGACCAGGACGGTGACTTCGCCCTCCGGGAGTTCGAGTGTGAGGTCGTCGACGGCGGTGGTGCCGTTCGGGTAGTGCTTGCTGACTGCGTCGAAGCTGATCATCCGGAGTCCCTTGCCCGACTGCATATAGTCATGCACAGTCGTTTGGGTGTGAATAGATGTCAAGGGCCGGGCGTGAAATGCAGGTAACCATCGCCCGCCATACGGAATGAGAGCCGGCGGTGACCGTGCCGGAAGTCTCGGGTGGGAGGAGGTCGGGCCGGATGTCGTCTCAGATCGTGGACACTTCGAGGGGTGTGGTCCCGGACGGCCGGACCCTGAATACGACGTCCGTGGTCCAACTCGCCCACGGCCGCGCCGACATCGGCGAACCCGGCCCCGAAGCGCTCGCCCGAGTCGAGCGCTCCTGGCACGCCGCCCGCGAACTCGCCCTCGCCGGACGGGTGTACGGCCGCAACACTGGCGTCGGCGCCAACCGCACCGCCGCCGTACGGGCCGACGGGGACGTCGACGTGGACGCCACCGCCGAGGGCCACGGGCTGCGGCTGCTGCGCAGCCACGCCGGCGCCGTCGGCAGTCCGCTCCCCGCCCGCGAGGTGCGGGCCATGCTCGTCGTCCGCGCCAACCAGCTGCTCGCGGGCGGCGCCGGGCTCAACCCGCAGATCGTGCTCGCGCTTCTGGATGCCGTACGCAACGGGGCGCACCCCGTCGTGCGCGAGCACGGCGCCGTAGGCACCGGAGACCTCGCCGCACTCGCCCAGACCGGACTCGCCCTGCTCGGCGAGCAGCCCTGGACCGGGGGCCCGCCACCGCCCGCGGTCGCCCTGGACGGCAACGACGCGCTCGCCTTCATCAGCAGCAACGCGCTCACCCTGGGCCAGTCCGCGCTCGCCCTCGACGAGCTGCGCAGATTGCAGAACGCCTCGTTCGTCGTCGCCTCCCTGTCCCTCCTCGCGGCCGGCGGCTCCTACGAGGCGTACGCGGAACCCGTGCACAGGGCGCGCCCGCACCCCGGATCCGTCACGGCCGCCGCCCGGATGCGCCGCATTCTCGGTGCGCCCGCCCGGCCCGGTCCGCCCAGCGGGCGCATCCAGGACCCGTACGGATTCCGGTGCGTACCGCAGATACACGGACCCGCGCTCGACTCGGCGGACACGCTGGCCGGAGTGCTCGAAGTCGATCTCAACGCCGCCGCCGAGAACCCTCTGATCAGCGCCGACGCCCAGGGCGTCTACGGGGCGCTGCACCACGGCAGCTTCTACGCCGCACACGCCGCCTCCGCTCTCGACGGTCTGCGCCTCGCCGTGCTCCAGACGGCCCGGCTGTCCACGGCGCGGCTCGTCTCGCTCGTCGAACCGGGCATAACCGGGCTGCTTCCCTTCCTCAGCGAGGACACGCCCGCCAGCTCCGGGGTGATGATCCTGGAGTACGCCGCGGGTGCCGCCCTGGCCGAGATGACCTCGCTGGCACAGCCCGCCTCCCTCGGGCACGCGGTGCTCTCCCGCGGCGTGGAGGAAGTGGCCAGCTTCGCCTCTCTGGCGGCCCGGCACGCCCTGCGGATGCCGGAGCACCAGCGGCAGGTGCTGGCTTGCGAACTGGTCGCCGCGGTACGTGCGTTGCGGCAGCGCGGCACCGTCCCCGACCCCTCGCTGCCGGTCGGCCGGGCCTATGAGCTGGCGGCGGCCGAACTGGAGCCGGAGATGGCGGACCGTCCGCTGTCCGATGATGTAGATGTGGCCGTCGGTCTGCTCGACCGGCTCTCCGCGCTGTGAACGCGGGCACCGGTCCCGCGGCCCGCACGCCCGGCCGCCACAGCCGGCCGACCGAAGGCAGGAGGACGGGATGAGCAGCGCGAGCGCGCGGCTGCTGAAGCTCTTCGAGGGGCACAGGCTCACGCCGACCCAGCGCCGGATCGCGCACTGCATGGTGCGGCAGGCCGGAGACGCGCCGTTCCTCTCCAGCGTCGAGCTGGCCGAACTGGCGGGCGTGAGCCAGCCGTCCGTCACCCGCTTCGCCGTGGCCCTCGGCTTCGACGGCTATCCGGCGCTCCGCCGGCACCTGCGCGAATCAGCGCCGGAGGCCGGGACGGCGGCGGGCGCGGCGGGCGAGCGGGACGCCGAGCCCGATCCGTACAACGCCTACCAGCAGGCGGTGCACGCCGAGATCGACAATCTGCGCCACCTCGCGACGCTGCTCGCAGACCCCGCACCCGTGGAGCGCGCGGGACGGCTGCTCGCGGCCAGCCCGGTGCTGCCCGTGCTGGGCCTGCGCGCCGCCTCCGCGCAGGCGCGCGGCTTCGCCTACTTCGCCGCCAAGGTCCATCCCGGCGTACGGCTGCTGGACGAGGGCGGAAGCATGCTGTGCGACCGCATCGACGGCTGTGTACGGGCCGGAGCCGACGTGCTGTTGTGCTTCGCGCTGCCGCGTCATCCCAAGGAGGTCGCCGGGGCGCTCGACCATGCGCGGGAGGCGGGCCTGCGGATCGTGACCGTCGCCGACAGCGCCTTCGCGCCGGTCGCGCATCCCGAGGATCTGCTGCTCCCGGCGGCCGTCGGCACGGGACTCGTCTTCGATACGGCGTGTGCGCCGATGCTGCTGGGGCGGGTGCTGCTGGAGGCGATGTGCGACGGACTGCCGGAGGCGCAGTCGAGGCTGGAGGAGTTCGATGCACGGGCGGCGGAGCGCGGGCTGTTCCTGGAGTAGGCGGATTGTTCCTGGAGTAGGCGGGCGGTCCGTGCGGGCGCCCGGGTCGCGGGGGCGCCCGGCGGGCGGGGTGCCGCGGGTGTCGCGCGTGCTGCGGGTGCCGCGGAGCCGGAACGGCCGGAAGCCGGGCTGGCCGTGGCGGCCGGGCGGGCCGGAATGCCCGGGCGGCATCAAGCCGGGGCGGCCCGGCCCCTCGCGTCACCGCCGCCGTACGGGCCCCGGCCTTTACGCCCACGATCGCTCCGGCCCCGGCGCCAGCCCCCGTACGGGTCGCGGCCGAGGAAGGCGACGAGCCGGTCGCTCGGATCGGCCTCCGCCGGGACCGTGAGCGGCGGGCCGAAGAGCGGGTGCCGCGCCTCGGGCCTGGGCACCAACTGCCGTGCCGTGCGCATCAACGCGGTCGCCAGCGACGCCGGCACGGGCCGTGGCAGACCCGTGGCCTGTGCGATGTCCCAGCCGTGCACGGCGATCTCCAGGGCTCCCGCACGTGCGAGCGCCGCCGCAGTCAGCGGCAGGTCGCCGACGGCCACAAGCCGGCCCCGGGTGCCCCCGGCGGCCGCCCACGCGCCCATCAGCCGCGACGCCCGCGCCCGGAAGACGGCCGCGGGGTCACGGCCCGTTCCGCCCGCCCCCGCACCCGTACTCGCCCCCGCACCCGTACTCGCCGCCGCGCTCCCGGACCCGGACCCGGACCCGGGTTCCGTTGCGGGCTCCGGCCCCGGCAGCCCCACGTACCCCTCCTGGATCCCCTCGCACAGCGCGGCGAGCGAGTCGTCCGCGTGCCACAGCAGCGCCCGCAGGTCCCAACCGCCGCACGGCGTGGGGCGGTCGAGCGTCCCCGGCGTCACGGGCCGCAGCGCGCACAGCGCATAGCCGAGCGCCCGCTCCAGCAGCGCGGTCCCGTCCTCCGTCACCGTCCCGCCCGCCTCTCTCCGTCTCCGGTCCTCCCCCGTACGGACACGGCCGGAGCCCCGAACTCATCGGCGGCGTGCGGCGATTGCCATGAAGCCCCTGTTCACGGCCCACAGCACGACGCCCAGCGCGACGAGCAGTCCCGCCCGTACGTACACGTCCGCCGCACGGTCCGCGAGCGGGCTGGCCAGCAGGGCCGTGGCGAGCGCGCCGACGACGGGCAGGACGGTCGGCGTGCGGAAGTGGCGGTGCGCCACGCGGTCCTTGCGCAGCACCAGCACCGCGACGTTGACGACGGCGAAGACGCACAGCAGCAGGAAGGACGTGGTGTCGCCGAGGCCTTCGATCTCGCCCGTGGAGACGAGGGCGACGGCGAGCAGGGTGACGAAGACGATGCCCGCGACGGGGGTGCGACGGGCGGGCAGCACCCGTCCCATGAGGGCGGGCAGGATGCCCTCGTTGGCCATGCCGTAGCACAGGCGGGACGCCATCATGATGTTGATCAGCGCGGAGTTGCTGACGGCGAACAGGGCGATGACGGCGAAGAGTTCGGGCGGGAAGCTGACGCCGCCCGCCTTGACCACCTCCAGCAGCGGCCCGCTGGACTTCTCCAGCACCCGGAAGTCCACGAGCAGCGAGGAGACCAGCGCCACCAGCACGTAGACGGTGCCGGTGAGAGTGACGCCGATGAACAGCGCGCGGGGGAAGTTGCGGGTGGGCTCGACGGTCTCCTCCGCCATGTTGACCGAGTCCTCGAAGCCGACGAAGGCGAAGAACCCCAGCGCGGTCGCTCCCATCACGCCGGTGAGCAGCGCGTATCCGGAGCCGTCCGAGGTGTGGACGTCGCCGAGCCGCCCGGGGTCGCCCTCGCCCGAGAGCACGGCGAAGATCCCGATCGCGATGATGATCAGCAGCCCGGCCAGCTCGACGAGGGTGAGCACGACGTTCGTCTTCACCGACTCCGAGACGCCGCGCAGGTTGAGCGCCGCCAGCGCGAGGACGAAGAGGATCGCGATCAGCGTCGGCGACACGTCCACGAGTTCGCCGAGATAGTCGCCCGCGAAGGCGCGGGCCGCCGCGCTCGCCGACGACAGCCCCGAGCACATCACCATGAACGCCACGATGAACGTCAGGAAGGGCACCTTGAACGCCCGCTGCGTGTAGAGCGCCGCCCCGGCCGCCCGCGGATACTTGCCGACGAGCTCCGCGTACGAGGCCGCGGTCAGCAGCGCCACCGCGAACCCGATCACGAACGGCAGCCACAGCGCGCCGCCCACCTTGCCGGCGACCTTGCCGGTGGTGGCGTAGATGCCGGTGCCGAGGATGTCGCCGACGATGAAGAGGATCAGGAGTCCGGGCCCGATGGCGCGGACGAGCGGCGACCCGTCGGACCGGGCGTCGGGGTCGGCGGGCTCGGGGCCCTCGGCGTCTGGGGCTGCGTGAGAATCCGGCATGCGCTGTTGTTTCCCACAGGGGTGTTCATCCAGGCTGCGATGATCTGCGTACGTTCGTCCGGGTCTTCCTCCGTGGACGGCGTACGGCCGCCGGCGGCGGAGCGGTGACGGAACGCACGGTGACGGCGCCCTCCTGATGCCCTCCTGACGGCCTCGTGTTCGGCGCCCTCGTGGTCGCCGCCTCCCGGGCTTCCTGCCTGCCGTCCTTCCGGACACCGGAACCCCTGGTTGAGGAATGGACGGCCCCGGAGCAGTGTGAGTCCCTCCACCGGGAGAAGGGATCCACCCCATGACGTCAGAGCAGACGACGCCGGCCACCGCGGCGGCGAGCGGCCCGCGGACCCTGCCGCCCTTCCGTGCCGACCACGTGGGCAGCCTGCTGCGTCCGGCGGCACTCAAGCGCGCGCGGGAGGAGCACGGCGCCGGACGCATCGACGCCGACGAGCTGCGCGCCGCGGAGGACGAGGCCGTACGCGAAGTCGTCGCGCTTCAGCGCGAGGCGGGGCTGCGGGGCGCGACGGACGGCGAATTCCGGCGGCAGTCCTGGCACATGGACTTCATCTACTCGCTCGGCGGGATCAACAAGATCCAGGACGGCAATCTGCGGGTGAAGTTCCACAACGCGGACGGCGACATCGAGTGGGCGCCGCCCTCCGCACACGTCGACGAGCGCGTCCGCCTGGACCGCACGATCTTCGCCGACGCCTTCGCCTTCCTCCGCGACACCGTCGCCGACGGGATCACCCCGAAGCTGACCATCCCTTCGCCCAGCATGGTCCACTACCGCGGCGGGCGCGCCGCGATCGACGAGTCCGTCTACCCGGACATGGACGCCTTCTGGACGGACCTCACCGACGCGTACGCGGCCCAGGTGCGCGGGGTCTACGACCTGGGCTGCCGCTACCTCCAGCTCGACGACACCAGCCTCGCCTACCTCAACGACCCCGAACAGCGCCGCCACGTCGCCGAGATCGGCGGCGACCCGGAGCACCAGCACGAGACGTACATCGCCAACATCAACCGGGCCATCGCCGGGCGCCCCGACGACATGCGGATCACCACGCACATGTGCCGCGGCAACTTCGCCTCGTCGTGGGTGGCTTCGGGCGGCTACGACTTCGTCGCCGAGGCGCTCTTCGGCGGGCTCGACGTGGACGGCTTCTTCCTGGAGTACGACGACGAGCGCTCCGGGGGCTTCGAGCCGCTGCGCTTCGTGCCGAAGGGCAAGCAGGTCGTGCTGGGGCTCGTCACCAGCAAGCGGCCCGAGCTGGAGAGCAAGGACGCGCTCAAGCGCCGCATCGAGGAGGCCTCGCGCTACGTCGACGCCGACCAGCTCTGCCTCTCGCCGCAGTGCGGCTTCTCCTCGACGCTGGAGGGCAACAACCTCACGATCGACGACCAGTTGGCGAAGCTGCGGCTGATCGTCGAGACGGCGGAGGAGGTCTGGGGCGGCGCCTGACCGGCCCCTCCGCGCGGGGCCGTCTCAGGACGCGGCCCTGTCCGGGCAGGCCGGGAGGCCGGCGTCGGCGGACGCCGGCCTCCCCCTCGTCACGATCCTCACCGTGCCGGAGGTGAGCAGCCTGGCCTGCACCGAACCGCAGGCACAGCGCGTCCAGTTCAGTACGCCCTCTTCCGTGGGGTGCCGGGACAGATTCCGGAAGGGCCGGTCGTCGGGCCATCCGCAGTACGGGCAGTCGGACACTGGTGGCTCCTCGTTCGCTCGCTGTGCGGGTGCGTGCGCGGGTGTGTGTACGGGTGCATGCGCGGGTGCGGTGCGCATGCGCGGGGTGGTACGGCTCGTCGCCGGTGCCGCCTCGCACAACAAGCCTGCCGGGAGCGAACGTTCAGGTCCATGTTCGGTTTCTTCACCGAACCGTGTACAACGGTTACATGATTGATCTGCGTCGTCTCACCGGGCTCCGGGCGATCGAGCAGTACGGCACCGTCACCGCGGCGGCAGCGGCCGTGCATCTGACGCCGTCCGCCGTCTCGCAGCAAGTCAGGCAACTCGGCCGGGAGTTGGGCGTCACCCTGCTTCAGCCGCAGGGCCGCAAGGTGCGGCTGACCGAGGCCGCGCACGCGCTGCTCCGGCACGCCGACGCCATCGAGGAGCTGTGGCAGCGCACGGAGGCCGAGCTGCACGCCACCGCGGTCGGGCAGCCGAGCGGAGTCCTGCGGGTCGCGGGCTTTCCGACCGCCGCCTCCAGGCTGCTGGCGCCCGTGGCCGTGCAGCTTCAGCGGCGGTGGCCGGGGCTGACCGTCAAGATCCGGGAGGCCGAGCCGCTCGACTCGTTCGACCTGCTGTTCTCGGGCGACACGGATCTGGCCGTGGTCGAGGCGATGCCGGAGAACCCCCCGTTCAACGACCGGCGCTTCGAGCAACGGCTGCTGCTGGACGACCCGTTCGACCTGCTCACCACCGCGGACCACGCCTGCGCCCGCGAGCCCGGCCCCGCGCTGGAGGACCTGGCGGCGGAGCCGTGGATCCTGGACGCCCCCGGCAGCCCCTGCTCCACGCGTCAGCTCGTGCTGGCGCAGTGCCGCAGCGCCGGGTTCGCACCGGACGTCGCGCACGAGGTGCGCGAGTGGAGCGTCATCGCCTCGCTCGTCGCCCACGGCCTCGGCGTCGCCCTCGTGCCGCGCCTCGCGCAGCTGCCTCCGCACTTCGATCTCGTACGTACGCCGCTGACGGGCCGGCACGTGCCGTCCAGGCGCTTCCTGAGCGTCGTGCGGAGAGGCGGCGACGACCATCCCGCCGTGGCCGCCGCGCTTGAGCTGCTCGGCGAACTCGCCGCCAAGCACGGCGAGTTCGTGGCCGAGGAGGGCCGATCGGACGGAGCGGCCGGACCGGGCGGGCCGGGCGGGCCCGCCGAGGAGGACCGGTCGCCGGCGGGCGGGCCGGTGGGAAGCGGGCAGGTGGGAGGAGGCTGAACCGGGCTCGCGGGCGCGGGCGTCCCGTTCGGCCGTCCCGTTCGGCCGTCCCGTGTCGGCCGTCCCGTGTCGGCCGCCCCGTTCAGCCGCCCCGCTCAGCCGTCCCGGAGCGTGTCCCTGTGGGCGCCGCCCGAGTCCGCCACGATGCCGGCGAGCGACTGGGGTTCGCGGACGGTCATGAACCGCACCTTGCCCGGGGCGCCATCCGTCTCGCCGCTGCCGCCGGAGACCGTGAAGCCGTAGATCCCTGGCCGTGGCAGGGAGTTGTAGCCGAAGGGGTTGGAGAAGTAGTAGGCGCCGGTGTCCAGGAGCGCCGCGTAGTCGCCCTCCTCCAGCAGGGGCAGCCGCCTGCCGCGGGCCACCAGGTCGCCCGCGAAGCAGCACGGCCCTGCGATGTCCTGCTCGACCGTCCCGTCACCGGCCCCGTCACCGCCCTCGTGTTCGCGGCCCTCGTGTTCGCCGCCGACGCGGTCGTGTTCGCCGCCGACGCGGACGGCCGCGCCCTTCGGCTCGCCCTCCGCGTCGTACGCCGCGACCCGCAGCGGCCACGCCTCCGGCGTGAAGACCGTACGCACGGCGATCTGTGCCCCCGCATGGGTGACCGCGATGTGCCGTCCGCCCGCGGACTTCGCGTACTCGACGCGGGCGAGCACCGTGCCCGCCTTGGCCAGCAGCGACCGCCCGAACTCCGTGACGACGCCGTACCGCCCGTCGAAGAGCCCGGGCACGGTCGCGGCCAGCAGCCGCGCGTACTCCTCGAAGGTCGGGGTGATCTCGTCGCCGCCGAAGTTGACGGGGAGACCGCCGCCCAGGTCGAGGGTGTCGACCTGCTGCCGGCCGACGGCGGCGTTGATCTCCTCCGCCAGCTCGTACGTGGCGCGGGCGCCCTCCGCCATCAGCTCCAGCGGCATGCCCTGCGATCCGACGTGGGAGTGGAGCCGGGTGAGCCAGGGGCGTTCCCGGTAGGCCCGTACGACCCACTCGCGCGCCCCGGGGTCGACGAGGGCGACGCCGAACTTCGAGGTGGCGGTGGCCGTGCTCATCGCGCCGATGGATCCCTCGCCGATCTGCGGATTGACGCGCAGGCCCAGTGGCGCGGGCGCTGGCCCGCCAGGGGCGATCAGCTCGTCGAGGCGGGCGAGTTCCGCGGGGTTGTCGGCGTTGAGCGCGACGCCGAGGGCGAGGGCCTCGCGCAGCTCCCCGGCGGTCTTCGCGGGGGAGTCCAGCACGATCTGCCCGGCGGGCACGCCCGCGGCCCTGGCCAGGGCCAGCTCGCCGGGGCTGGCGACCTCGCAGCCGATGCCCTCGTCCGCGAGGAGGCGCAGTACCGGCACGAGGGAGGCCGCCTTCACGGCGAAGGTGTGCTGTACGGGGCGGCCGGGGGCGGCCACGCCCTCGAAGGCCCTCTGGAGCGCCGCCGCCGCCTCGCGTATCGCCCGTACGTCCAGGAGGGCGGCGATCGGCTGCCCGTCGCCGTCGACCAGGCCCTGCTCGACGGCGGCGCGTACGGCCAGGTCGCGCCGTGCGGCGAGGGCGGCGGCGGAGCCGGGCCCGGACTCGGATCCCGTGGTGGCGTT
Source organism: Streptomyces sp. HNM0575 (assembly GCF_012726265.1). GTDB lineage: Bacteria > Actinomycetota > Actinomycetes > Streptomycetales > Streptomycetaceae > Streptomyces. The sequence continues at coordinate 247,604 of NZ_JAASAG010000011.1, forward strand.
GCTGTCGCTGAAGTCGTGCATACGACAAGCCAAGCACGTCCGGTCCCGCCAGGGGTGGGGACCATCGGCGATATTGACTAGGTCTATTCACTCCGTACAGTGTGTGAATAAATGACGTCGGGGGAGTCGGCACAGGCACACGGCAGGGAGGCACCGGAGATGTCAGGACCGCGACCCGTACGGGCGCCGCGCGGCAGCGAACGGAGCGCCCGGGGATGGCCGCAGGAGGCCGCCCTGCGGATGCTTCAGAACAATCTCGACCCGGAGGTCGCGGAGCACCCCGACAAGCTCGTCGTCTACGGCGGCACCGGCAAGGCCGCCCGCGACTGGGAGTCCTTCGACGCCATGGTCCGCACCCTGCGCACCCTCGACGGCGACGAGACGATGCTGGTGCAGTCCGGCCGTCCCGTCGGGGTCATGCGCACGCACGAGTGGGCGCCGCGCGTGCTGATCGCCAACTCCAACCTGGTGGGGGACTGGGCCAATTGGGAGGAGTTCCGGCGGCTGGACGCCCTCGGGCTCACCATGTACGGGCAGATGACGGCCGGTTCGTGGATCTACATCGGCACGCAGGGCATCCTCCAGGGCACGTATGAGACGTTCGCCGCCGTGGCCGCCAAGAGGTTCGGCGGCTCGCTCGCCGGCACGGTCACGCTGACCGCCGGGCTCGGCGGCATGGGCGGCGCGCAGCCCCTCGCCGTGACGATGAACGGCGGCGTCGTGATCTGCGTCGAGTGCGATCCGTCCCGCCTCGAGCGCCGCATCGGCCACGGCTATCTGGACGTACGGGCCCATTCCCTCGATCACGCGCTGGAGTTGGCGACGAAGGCACGCGACGAGCGGCGCCCGCTCTCCGTCGGCGTGCTCGGCAACGCCGCCGAAGTGGTGCCCGAGCTGCTGCGGCGCGGCGCCCCGGTCGACATCGTCACCGACCAGACCAGCGCGCACGACCCGCTGGCGTACCTGCCCTCGGGCGTCGACTTCGATGACATGGAGCGGTACGCGGCGGACGAGCCCGCCGACTTCACCCGTCGGGCGCGCGAGTCGATGGCCCGGCACGTGGAGGCGATGGTCGGCTTCATGGACGCCGGCGCCGAGGTCTTCGACTACGGCAACTCCATCCGCGGCGAGGCACAACTGCACGGCTACGGGCGGGCGTTCGACTTCCCCGGCTTCGTACCGGCGTACATCAGGCCGCTGTTCTGCGAGGGCAAGGGGCCCTTCCGCTGGGCCGCGCTCTCGGGCGACCCGAAGGACATCGCGGCCACGGACCGCGCACTGCTCGAACTCTTCCCCGAGAACGAGTCCTTGGCCCGCTGGATCGCGCTCGCCGGCGAGCGCGTGCACTACCAGGGCCTGCCCGCCCGCATCTGCTGGCTCGGCTACGGCGAACGGGACCGCGCGGGCGAGAGGTTCAACGACATGGTGGCGAGCGGCGAGCTGACCGCCCCGCTCGTGCTCGGGCGCGACCATCTCGACTGCGGCTCGGTGGCCTCCCCGTACCGGGAGACCGAGGCGATGCGCGACGGCTCGGACGCCATCGCCGACTGGCCGCTGCTGAACGCCATGGTCAACGCGTCCTCCGGCGCCACCTGGGTCTCGATCCACCACGGCGGCGGCGTCGGCATGGGCCGCTCGCTGCACGCGGGCCAGGTCACGGTCGCCGACGGGACGCCGCTCGCGGGCGAGAAGCTGCGGCGGGTGCTGACCAACGACCCGGGCATGGGCGTCGTACGCCACGTGGACGCCGGATACGAGCGGGCGGAGGAGATCGCCGCCGAGCGGGGCGTGCGGGTGCCGATGCGGGAGGGCCCGGAGGGCCCGGGAGCCCCGGAAGGCGGGATCGGCGCGTGACGACAGGGAACGCGGCGAACCCCGACGGCGCGGACGTCCCGGCGCCCGCGGCCGGAGAGCCGCCCCGCCCCGGAACGGCGGCCGGACCGGCACCGGACTCCGGGCACGGCGCGAGCGGCCCGAGCGGCGGGGGCGTGCCCGGCCGGGGCTCGGGCGGTGACGTCTCGGGCGTCTCGGGCGGCGCGGACGTGCATGGCGCGGACCGCGGGGGCGTGCTCGGCCGGGGTTCGGGCGGTGACGTCTCGGGCGTCTCGGGCGGCGCGGACGTGCATGGCGCGGACCGCGGGGGCGTGCCCGGCCGGGGCTCGGGCGGTGACCTCTCGGGCGGCGCGCGCGGCGTGGACGCGCATCGCGCGGACCGCGCGGCCGTGCCCGGCCTCGGCGGGGGCCGCCAGGCCCAGCCCGCGCACGCCTCGTTCCACGAGATGTGGCGCGAGCTCGCCCCCCTCGGCCGCCATCGCGAGAGCGGCGGCTACCGCCGCTACGCCTGGACCGGCGCGGACTCCGACTGCCGCGCCTGGTTCCGCGCACAGGCCCAATCCCGCGGTCTGGCCTACGAGTCGGACCGCAACGGCAACCAGTGGGCCTGGCTCGGCGCACGCACGTCGGCGGAGATCGCCCCGGGGAAGGCCGTCGTCACCGGCTCCCATCTGGACTCCGTACCCGACGGCGGCGCCTTCGACGGCCCGCTCGGCGTCGTCTCCGCGTTCGCCGCGCTCGACGAACTGCGGGCGCGGGGCGCGCGGTTCACCGTCCCGCTGGGCATCGTCAACTTCACCGACGAGGAGGGCGCACGCTTCGGGCTCGCCTGCGTCGGATCCCGGCTCAGCGCCGGGGGGTTGAGCAGGGAGCAGGCGCACCAGCTGCGCGACGCCGACGGGATCAGCCTCCCGCAGGCCATGGAGCGCGCCGGGCAGGACCCCGACTCGATCGGTCCCGATCCCGAACGGCTCGCGCGCGTCGGCGCGTTCGTCGAGCTCCACATCGAGCAGGGGCGCGCGCTCGCGGGCCCGGAGGCGCCGGGCTCGCCGGGAGGCTTCCCCGTCGGCGTGGCCTCGGCGATCTGGCCCCACGGCCGCTGGCGCTTCGACTTCCACGGCGAGGCCAACCACGCGGGCACCACGCGCCTGGAGGACCGCCGCGACCCGATGCTCACGTACGCCGCGACCGTGCTCGCCGCCCGCGAGGAGGCCGAACGCATCGGCGGGCTCGCCACGTTCGGCAAGGTCGCCGCCGAGCCGAACGGCGTCAACGCCATCCCGTCCCTCGTGCGCGGCTGGCTCGACTCCCGCGCCCCCGACGAGGAGACCCTCGCCGCCGTCGTCTCCGCCGTCGAGGACGCGGCCACGCTGCGCGCCCGCGGCGACGGCGTCGAGGTACGCGTCACCCGTGAATCCCGCACGCCCGTCGTGGAGTTCGCCCACGGCCTGCGCGACCGGATCGCCCGGGAGCTGGGCGGGGCGCCGCTGCTGCCCACCGGCGCGGGCCACGACGCGGGCATCCTTTCCGCCTCCGTACCGACGGCGATGCTGTACGTGCGCAACCCCACCGGCGTCTCGCACTCGCCCGCCGAACACGCCGGTGAGGACGACTGCGTGGCCGGAGTGAGAGCACTCGCCGACGTGCTGGAAGGGCTGGCCTGCCGATGACCTCCCCGTCCGTGACATCCGACGCCCCTTCCCGTACGTACTGGTGCAGCCACGCCTGGCTCAACGGCACCGTCGAGCCGGACGTCGTCCTGGAGACCGGCGGCGACGGCCGCATCACCGCCGTACGCACGGGAGCCGGCGCCCCGCCCCCGGGCGCCGAACCGCTGCGCGGCCTCACGCTGCCCGGCCTCGCCAACGCCCACTCGCACGCCTTCCACCGGGCGCTGCGCGGCACGGTGCAGATCGGCTCGGGCACGTTCTGGACGTGGCGCGAGATGATGTACCAGGCCGCCGGCGCCCTCGACCCCGACTCCGCATACGCGCTGGGCCGCGCCGTGTACGCCGAGATGGCGCTGGCGGGCATCACCTGCGTCGGCGAGTTCCACTACGTGCACCACGCGCCCGGCGGCGAGCGCTACGACGACCCCAACGCCATGGGCCGCGCCCTCATCGCCGCCGCGGCCGACGCGGGGATCCGCATCACCCTCCTCGACACGGCCTACCTCGCCTCCGGGTTCGGACGCGACGGCAGGGGCGCGCCGCCCGGCCGCCATCAGCTGCGCTTCTCCGACGGCACGGCCGCGGCGTGGGCCGAGCGGGCGGCGTCGCTGCGCGCCCAGGAGGGCGGTCACGCGCGTACGGGCGCCGCGATCCACTCCGTACGGGCCGTCCCCGCAAGGGAGTTGGGCCCGGTGGCCGAGTGGGCGGAGGAGCGCTCCGCGCCGCTGCACGTCCATCTCTCCGAGCAGACCGCCGAGAACGACGCCTGCCAGGAGGCCCACGGCTGTACCCCGACGCGGCTGCTCGCCGACCACGGGGTGCTCGGCCGCCGCACGACCGCCGTGCACGCCACACACCTCACCGGTGAGGACGTCAAGCTGCTCGGTGACGCCTCCGTCGGCGTGTGCATGTGCCCCACCACCGAACGCGACCTCGCCGACGGCATCGGGCCCGCGCCCCGCCTCGAACGCGCGGGCGCCACGCTCTCGTTGGGCAGCGACAGCCACGCCGTCGTCGACCTGCTGGAGGAGGCGCGGGCCCTCGAACTCGACGAGCGGCTGCGCACCCGCGCACGCGGCCACTGGACGGCCGCGCAGCTGCTGCGCACGGCCACGGAGCAGGGGCACGCCGCGCTGGGCTGGCCGGAGGCGGGGCGCCTGGAGGCGGGCATGCTCGCCGACTTCACGACGGTGGCGACCGACTCGGTACGGACGGTGGGGCCCGCCCCGCGCATGGCCGCCGAGGCCGTGGTCTTCGCGGCGACGGCGGCCGACGTCCGCCACACGGTCGTCGCCGGCCGGCACGTGGTCCGCGACGGCCGCCACGCGTACGTCCCCGACGTCCCCGCGGCCCTGGCCGAGGCGATCGGTGCCCTCCACTGACCCCCGCCCGGCCTCCGGGGCCCGACCGGCACCCCGGAGTTGGGCTTGCTCCCCGGAGTCGGACCGGCACCCCGGAGTCGGACCGGCGTCCCGGAGTTGGGCTGGCACCCCGGAGCCGGACCGGCGTCCCGAAGTCGGACGCCCCCCGGAGTCGGACCGGCGTCCCGAAGTCGGACGGTCACCCCGAAGTCGGGCTGGCGTCCCGGAGTTGGGCTGGCACCCCGGGCCCGGCCGTACCCGGAGAGCCGGAGCCCGGGGGGAGCCGGAGCGCCCGAGGCGGCCGAGTCCGGGGGAGCCGGAGCGCCCGAGGCGGCCGAGTCCGGGAGAGCCGAGTCCGGGGAATCCGGAGCCCGGGGGGAGCCGGGGCGCCCGATTGGGCCGAGTCCGGGGGAGCCGGAGCCCGGGATAGCCCTCCGGGACAGCCGTACCCCGACGGAGCCGGGGCCCGTGAGGGCCCCCACGTATCAGGAACGCACAGCGCCAGCGCCAGCGACCACGCGAGGAAACCCGACATGACCAGCACCGTCGTCACGAACATCCGCACCCTGGTGACCAACGACCCCGCCCTCGGCGACGGCGGACCCCTCGGCATCGTCGAGAACGCCGCCGTCGTCCTCGACGGCGAACGCGTGGCCTGGGTGGGTGCCGCCGCCGACGCCCCCGCCGCCGACTCCGCGCACGACGCGGCCGGACGCGCCGCGCTCCCCGGCTACGTCGACTCCCACTCGCATCTGCTCTTCGGCGGTGACCGCACCGCCGAGTTCAACGCCCGTATGTCCGGCCGCCCTTACACCGCGGGCGGCATCCGTACGACCGTCGCCGCGACCCGTGAGGCGACGGACGGCGAACTCGCACGCAACCTGGCCCGCTTCCTCGACGAGGCCCGCCGCCAGGGCACCACGACGATGGAGACCAAGTCGGGTTACGGGCTCACCCCCGAACAGGAGTCGCGCGCGCTGCGCGTGGCCGCCGCGCACACCGACGAAGTCACGTACATGGGCGCCCACATCGTCGCCCCCGAGTACGCCGACGACCCGGCCGCCTATGTGGAGCTCGTCACCGGGCCCATGCTCGACGCCTGTGCCCCGCACGCCCGCTGGATCGACGTCTTCTGCGAGAAGGGCGCCTTCGACGGCGACCAGGCCCGCGCCGTCCTCACCGCGGGCCTGGCGAAGGGACTCACGCCCCGCATCCACGCCAACCAGCTCTCGCAGGGCCCGGGCGTCCAGCTCGCCGTCGAACTCGGCGCCGCCTCCGCCGACCACTGCACACACCTCGACGACGCCGACGTGGACGCCCTCGCCAACGCGGACGGCACCGTCGCCACGCTGCTGCCCGGGTGCGAGTTCTCGACGAGGGCCGTCTACCCGGACGCACGCCGGCTGCTGGACGCGGGCGCCACGGTCGCGCTCTCCACGGACTGCAATCCGGGTTCGTCGTTCACGTCGTCGATGGCCTTCTGCGTCGCGATCGCCGTACGCGAGATGGGGATGACCCCGGACGAGGCCGTCTGGTCCGCCACGGCGGGCGGCGCCCGCGCCCTGCGCCGCACCGACGTCGGCCGCCTCAGCCCGGGCGCTCTCGCGGACCTGACCCTGCTGGACGCCCCGTCCCACGTCCACCTCGCCTACCGCCCGGGCGTCCCCCTCACCACCCACGTCTGGCACCACGGCACCCTGGTCACGCCCTGAACCCCGAAAACGGCCCTCCGGCCCCTGGCCCCCCGGCCCTCGCGTCGCAACGTCCGTACGACGACGAAGCGGGCCGTCCCGGTGTCTTCCGGGGCGGCCCGCTCGCGGGTCGTGTTCGGGGTGCCGTGCCGCGCGAGGCGGGTCACTCTTCGACCATCAGGCCCTTGCGCAGTCTGTTCAGCGTGCGCGACAGGAGGCGTGAGACGTGCATCTGGGAGATGCCGAGCTCTTCGCCGATCTCGCTCTGGGTCATGTTGGCGACGAAGCGCAGCGAGAGGATCGTGCGGTCGCGCGCCGGGAGTTCGGCGATCAGCGGCTTGAGGGACTCGACGTACTCGATGCCCTCGAGGCCGTTGTCCTCGTAGCCGATGCGGTCCGCGAGGGCGCCCTCGGTGTCGTCCTCCTCGGGCTGCGCGTCGAGCGAGCTGGCGGTGTAGGCGTTGCTCGCGGCCATGCCCTCGACGACCTCCTCGACGGAGATGTCGAGGCGCTCGGCCAGCTCCTCCATCGTCGGCGCGCGGTCGAGGTTCTGGGCGAGTTCGTCGCCGGCCTTCGCCAGGTCGAGGCGCAGCTCCTGGAGCCGCCGCGGCACGCGTACCGACCAGGACGTGTCACGGAAGAAGCGCTTGATCTCGCCGACGATCGTCGGCATCGCGAACGTCGGGAACTCGACACCGCGTTCAGGCTCGAAGCGGTCGATCGCCTTGATCAGGCCGATCGTGCCGACCTGGACGATGTCCTCCATCGGCTCGCTGCGCGAACGGAACCTGGAGGCCGCGAACTTGACCAGGGCCAGGTTGAGTTCGACGAGCGTGTTGCGTACGTAGGCGAACTCGTGAGTGCCCTCGTCCAGCTTCTCCAGACGCTTGAAGAGGGTCTTCGACATCGCTCGCGCATCGACCGGGCCCACCTCGTCGTAGGGCGGGATCTCCGGGAGCTGGAGCTGGTCGAAGATCTCCTCGACCGCTTCCTGGCTCGTGGGTTCCGGCACCTGGCCCAGGCCGAGCTGCTCGGTGCCTAGCTGCTCCGCGCCGAGCTGCTCCGGTACGAGCCGGCCCGTGCCGAGCTGTTCCGGAACGACCGGGTCGGTGGGGGCGTCCGGTATCCCCTGGTCGAGCCTGGGTGACATGGTGGTGTCCTCCATCATCTCGGCATCTGGCTGCCGAAGCCGTGACGTGCACTACGAAGGTGCGGCGCCTCCAAAGCCGACGTGTTTCTGTATTCCTATACGCCTACCCGCTCGCGTACGGGCATGGCAAGTGCTAAATGTCCGAATTTGCCCCAATGTGTGGGTTGTTCGTCTACCGGTACTGCCGGTGAGGGCGTAGGGTTCGAGTCGGTTCACGGGGGCAGAAGAGACGGCGCTTTTGCGATCAAGAGGGGTGTGCATGGACCGCGGGATGCCCGGCAGCACGAGCCGGGGTCGGCTGACGGTCGACGTACGGCACCAGGCGGGCAGTGCCGTCGTGACGCCCGAGGGTGAACTCGACCACCACACCGCGGACCTGTTCAGCGATGCGCTGGAGCGGGCGCTCGCGGACGGCGGCAGCAGGCTGGTGGTGGACTGCGCGGGGCTGGAGTTCTGCGACTCCACCGGCCTCAATGTCCTGCTCGGCGCCCGGCTCAAGGCCGAGGCCGCCGGCGGCGGCGTACACCTCGCCGGGATGCGGCCCGTGGTCGCCCGGGTCTTCGAGATCACGGGCGCGGGTGCGGTGTTCACCCTCCACGACGACCTGGACGCGGCCCTCGCCAATGTGGCGGAGGCGTGATGCGTATCACGCCGGATGTGTACATGGCGCAACACGCGAGTTACACGCGTCACATCAGGAGGTCCGCATCAGTGGGTGTTCTCACGGGCCCGTAGGGCAGGAGATTCTCTGAGCCAGCCACATGGGGAGTCAGAACACTCGCGAATCGCCCGCCGCCGCGGCGCCGGGCGACGAGAGGCACTATCGGTGATCGGTGAGGTGAACCGCTGATGAGCACCACCCGGCCGTCTCCGGCGGGCGACTGCGGTCCGGAGCCCGAGGGCACCGCGACGGCGGCCGCGTCCGGGGCCGGGAGCGCCGGGGGCGGGGCCATGACCGGTGGGTCCGGCGTGTCATCGTCCGCGTCACCGTCCACGTCCGCTTCCCCGTCCACCTCCTCATCGTCCGCCTCCTCGTCGACCTCGTCGTCCGCGGCATCGTCCGCGCCGGCGGCTGCCTCGGCGGCCGCTGCCGCCGCCGGCGGCCCGGAGCAGTCGTCCGATGCGCCCGGCAAGGCGGCTCAGGCCGATCAGCCGGGCGACTCCGGCCAGGCCGTACAGGAAGAGACCGGGAAGGGTCGTCCGATGCGCCAGGTGCGCAGGCTGCGCCTGGTCGGCGTCGCCGGTGCCGTTCCCCGTGCCCGTGACTTCGTACGCCAGGCGCTCCAGGACTGGGGATGGCTGCCGGCCGCGACGGGCGACCAGCGCGCCGCCGCCGAGGATGTCCTGCTGGTCGTCTCGGAGTTGGTGACGAACGCGTGCCTGCACGCGGACGGGCCGGAGGAGTTGCGCGTGGGCAGCGGCTCCGAGGTGCTGCGGCTGGAGATCGTGGACCAGGGCAGCGGCTCCCCGTCGCCGCGTACGCCGCACCGTGCCGGACGCCCGGGCGGGCACGGCATGTTCATCGTGCAGCGGCTCTGCCTGGACTGGGGCGTCGTACGCAATCCGGAGGGCATGGGCAAGACGGTCTGGGCCGAACTGGCCGCGCCGGGCTGAGAGATGAGGACCGGCCTAGACTTGGGCGACCTGAGACCTCGGGCCGGGCTGAGCGAGCCCGAGCCGGGCGCCTCGCGCCCTCGTGTCCGGGCCTCCGACCCCGCCGCTCCCCGCGCCCCGCCGTCAGCCGTCCAGCGCGCCGATCGTCGCCACCGACGGCCCCCGCCGGGCCCGCAGTTCACGCGAGACCGCTTCCGCGTCGCCCAGCACCCGCACCGCGTTCCGCCACGTCAGCTTCGCGAGATCCTCCTCCGACCAGCGGCGGCGCAGCAGTTCGGCGACGAGGTTCGGATAGCCGGAGACGTCCTCCAGCTGTGCCGGTACGAACGCCGTCCCGTCGTAGTCGCCGCCGATGCCGAGATGGTCGATGCCCGCGACCTCGCGCATGTGGTCCAGATGGTCCGCGACGGTGCCGGCGTCGGCGACCGGACGGGGATGCTCCGCCTCGTACGCGCGGTGCAGGCGCATCGCCTCTTCGCTCGTGTCCAGCGGATGCAGGCCGTGCGCCCGCATGTTGTCATCCGCGCCCTTCGTCCACGCGACCGCCTCCGGCAGCACGAACTTCGGTACGAAGGTCGCCATCGCCACGCCGCCGTTGCGCGGCAGCGACTCCAGCACGTCGTCGGGGACGTTGCGCGGGTGGTCGCACACCGCTCGCGCCGAGGAGTGCGAGAAGATCACGGGCGCCTCGCTCGCGCGCAGCGCGTCCCGCATCGTGGAGGGCGCGACGTGGGACAGGTCGACGAGCATCCCGGCCCGGTTCATCTCCCGTACGACCTCCTCGCCGAAGCGGGTGAGGCCGCCGTGGCGCGGCTCGTCGGTCGCCGAGTCCGCCCAGTCGGTGTTGTCGTTGTGGGTGAGCGTCATGTAGCGCACGCCCAGCTCGTGCAGGGCGCGCAGCGTGGCGAGGGAGTTGGCGATGGAGTGGCCGCCCTCGGCGCCCATCAGCGAGGCGACGCGGCCCTCGGAGCGAGCGTCCTCCACGTCGGCGGCGGTGAGCGCGAGCCGCAGGTCCGCCGGGTGTGCCGCCGCCAACTGCCGTACGACGTCGATCTGTTCGAGGCACGCGCTGACCGCCGCGTCCCCGGCCAGCTCGCAGCTCACGTACACCGACCAGAACTGGCCGCCGACGCCGCCCGCCCGCAGCCGCGGGATGTCGGTGTGCAGATGGGCCGACTGGTCGCGGGAGACGTCGCGGCGCGCGATGTCGTAGGAGACCTGCATGCGCAGCGCCCACGGCAGATCGTTGTGCCCGTCCAGCACGGGGTGTTCGGCGAGCAGTTCACGCGCGCGGGCCAGCCGCTCCTGCGCGCCGGACGCCTCCGCCCCGGACTCCCCGGTCCCGGAGTCCCCGGCCCCGGACTCCCCGGTCCCGGCCGCCGTCATCAGCCGCCCCCGAAGCCGAAGCCGGTCCTGCCCGCCTCGACCTTGCTGCGCAGCCGGCGGCCCTTCTCGGTGGCCTCCTCGTTCAGCTGCTCCTGGAACTTCCGCATGCGCTCCCGCAGTTCGGGATCCTGCGCCGCGAGCATCCGCACGGCCAGCAGCCCCGCGTTGCGCGCACCGCCGACGGAGACCGTCGCGACGGGCACGCCCGCGGGCATCTGCACGATGGACAGCAGCGAGTCCATGCCGTCGAGGTACTTCAGCGGCACCGGTACGCCGATGACCGGCAGCGGAGTCACCGACGCGAGCATGCCCGGCAGATGGGCCGCGCCGCCCGCGCCCGCGATGACGACGCGCAGTCCGCGTTCCACCGCCTCCTCGCCGTACGCGACCATCTCGCGCGGCATGCGGTGCGCCGAGACGACGTCCGCCTCGTATGCCACCTCGAACTCGTCGAGCGCCTTGGCTGCTTCCTCCATGACCGGCCAGTCGGAGTCGGAGCCCATGACGAGGCCGACGAGCGGGGTTCCATTCGTCATTCGGTGATCGTTCCTCGCAGGTATCCGGCGGCGTGCGCGGCGCGTTCGCGTACATCGGCCAGGTCGTCGCCGTAGGTGTTGACGTGGCCGACCTTGCGGCCGGGCTTCACGTCCTTGCCGTACATGTGGATCTTCAACTGCGGGTCGCGGGCCATGCAGTGGCGGTACGCCGAGTACATGTCCGGATAGTCGCCGCCCAGCACGTTCGCCATCACCGTCCAGCGGGCGCGCGGGCGCGGATCACCGAGCGGCAGGTCGAGCACGGCGCGCAGATGGTTGGCGAACTGCGAGGTGACGGCGCCGTCCTGGGTCCAGTGACCGGAGTTGTGCGGGCGCATCGCCAGCTCGTTGACCAGGACGCGTCCGTCGCGCGTCTCGAAGAGCTCGACGGCCATGTGACCTACGACGCCGAGCTCCTGCGCGATCCGCAGCGCCAACTCCTGCGCCTGTACGGCCTCGTCGCCGGGGAGTCCGGGCGCGGGCGCGATCACCGTGTCGCAGACGCCGCCGACCTGGATCGACTCGACGACGGGGTAGGCCACGGCCTGACCGTGCGGCGAGCGCACCACGCAGGCCGCCAGCTCGCGCACGAAGTCGACCTTCTCCTCGGCGAGTACGGGCACTCCCGCCTTGAAGGGCACGGCCGCCTCGTCGCGGTCGCGCACGACCCAGACGCCCTTGCCGTCGTAGCCCCCGCGCACGGTCTTCAGCACGACGGGCACGGGGAAGGCGGCGCCCGGGCCGGCGTCCGCACCCGCGGCCGCCTCCCGTTCCCGGTCTCCGTACCCGTCCCCGCCGCCGTCGTCGTCGTCCCCACTGGAGACCTCCCGCGCGAAGGCCGCGACGTCCGCCGGGTCCGCCACGATGCGGTGCCGCGGGCAGGGCACGCCCAAGGCGTCGAGCCGCTCCCGCATGACGCCCTTGTCCTGGGCGTGCACCAGGGCGCCGGATCCGGGCCGTACGGCCACGCCGTCCGCCTCGAGCGCGCGCAGATGCTCCGTGGGCACGTGCTCGTGGTCGAAGGTGACCACGTCGCAGCCCCGCGCGAAGTCGCGCAGCGTGCCGAGGTCGCGGTAGTCGCCGACCACGACGTCACGGACGACCAGCGCTGCGGAGTCCTGCGGGGTGTCCGAGAGGAGCCTGAATCCGACGCCGAGCGGAATGCCCGCTTCATGGGACATACGGGCTAGCTGGCCGCCACCGACCATGCCGACTACGGGGAACGTCACAACCTCAGCGTATCCGTACGGCGTCTACCCCCGTGCGTGGTGGGTGACCGGCAGCAGAGACCCACGGCGCGCGGCACGGACCGCCGCACGGCTCGCACGGGCGGTGTCCGCGCCGACGCGCCGCCGGTGGCCCGCCCGCCACGGGCCCGGCTCGGCCGCACTGCGGGAGCGGAGCGGCGCTGGTTAGCATGTGGCGCGGGGGACGGACGACGACGACCGGAACGGGGAAGCCGCACTATGGGTGACTGGAGCGCAGCGCGCACGCTGAGAGGCCTGCGCACCAGGCTCGAACGCCTCTTCCGCGAGGTCGCGAAGTTCGGCGCCGTCGGGGCGGTCGGCTTCCTGATCAACGTGGCCGTCTTCAACCTGTGCATCCACACGCTCCAGTTGGCGCCCATCCGCTCCGGCGTGATCTCCCAGGTCCTCGCGATCGGCACCAACTACCTCGGCAACCGCTACTGGACGTACCGGCACAGCGACAAGCGCCGCATGCACCGCGAGACGGTGCGGTTCTTCTTCTTCAGCGGCATCGCGCTCGTCATCGAGAACGCCGTGCTCGCCGTCTCCCACTACGGCATGGGCTACACCTCGCCGCTCGCCGACAACATCGCGAAGAACGTCATCGGCCTCGGCATCGGCACGGTCTTCCGCTTCTGGACCTACCGCACGTGGGTCTTCGTCTCCGGTTCAGGCCGCGTCCTCGCCGGCTCCCGCTCCGCGGACGGTCTCCCGGCTGAGGAAGAGCGCGAAAACCGGCGGGCGGTGCTGAAGTAGCTCCAGCCGTCCGCCGTCCGCCTCCGCGAGATCGCGGGCCACGGCGAGCCCGAGGCCGGTGGAGTTGTGGCCGCTGACGGTCCGTTCGAAGACCCGCGAGCCCAGCTCCGGGTCCACGCCGGGGCCCTCGTCCGTCACCTCCACGACGACCTGGTTCCCGGTGACGCGGGTGCGCAGCGCGACTCGTCCCGCCCCGTGCATCAGGGAGTTCTCGATCAGCGTGGCCAGTACGCCGGCGACCGCGCCCGGTGTGCCCACGGCCTTCAGACCCGGCTTTCCGGAACGTACGATCGCCCGCCCCGCGCTGCGGTACGCCGGCTTCCACTCCTCCGTCTGCTGCTTGATCACCTCGTCGAGGTCGAAGCCGACGGCCGAATCGGAGCGCGGATCCCGGGAGTTGGTCAGCAGCCGCTGCACGACGTCCGTGAGGCGCTCGACCTGGGCCAGCGCGATCGTCGCCTCCTCCTTGACGGTCGCGCGGTCCTCCGGGTCGTCGGTGTCGGATGTGGCGATGATCTCCTCCAGCCGCATCGACAGGGCGGTCAGCGGCGTGCGCAGCTGGTGCGAGGCGTCCGCGGCGAGGCGGCGCTCGGCGGTCAGCATCCGCCCGATGCGGTCGGCGCTGCCGTCCAGCACGTCGGCGACGCGGTCCAGTTCGGGCACGCCGTAGCGCCGGTGCCGCGGCCGCGGGTCGCCGGAGCCGAGCCGCTCGGCGGTCTCGGCGAGGTCGGTGAGCGGAGCGGCGACGCGGTGCGCCTGCCGTACGGCGAGGATGGCGGCGGCGGCGACGGCGAGCAGCGCCACGGCGAGGATGATCAGCAGCGTGCGGCCCAGCTCGTCCTGCACCGAGCTGTATCCCTGCCGTACGGTGATCCGCTCGCCGTGCGCCCCGCTCTGCGACGCCTCGATGACCTTGCCCTCGGGGCGTTCGCCCAGCGTGATGGCCTTCTTGCCCGGCACCTCGATGCGGACGTGCCGGTTGTGCGGCACGGCGTTGTCCATGGTCGCCGGGGAGACCTTCTCGCCGGCGACGATGCGGCTCTCCACGACGGAGACCAACTGCACGGCCTCGGACCGCACGTTGTCGCGGGCGCTGTTCTCGATGGAACGCGACTCCACGAGGACGAGCGAGATCCCGAACACGGCGACGACGACGAGCACGACGGCGAGCGTCGAGAGAATCAGCCTGCGCCGCACGTGCAGCCCTCCACGCCGTACGCCCTCAGCTCTTCTCGAAGCGGAATCCGACGCCCCGCACGGTGGCGATGTAGCGCGGATTGGCGGCGTCGTCGCCGAGCTTCTTGCGGAGCCAGGAGATGTGCATGTCCAGGGTCTTCGTGGACGACCACCAGGTGGTGTCCCAGACCTCGCGCATCAGCTGGTCGCGGGTGACGACGCGGCCCGCGTCCCGCACCAGCACGCGCAGCAGGTCGAACTCCTTGGCCGTCAGCTGGAGTTCCTCCTCGCCCATCCACACCCTGTGCGAGTCGACGTCGATGCGCACACCGTGCGTGGCGGCGGGCGGCGCAGGCGGCTCGGCGGCGGTGCCGCGCCGCAGCAGCGCGCGTACGCGGGCCAGCAGCTCGGCGAGCCGGAACGGCTTGGTCACGTAGTCGTCGGCCCCCGCGTCGAGACCCACGACGGTGTCCACCTCGTCGGCGCGTGCGGTGAGGACGAGCACCGGGAACGCGTGGCCCTCGTTGCGCATCCGGCGGCAGACCTCCAGGCCGTCCATCCCGGGCAGCCCGAGATCGAGGACGACCAGGTCGATGCCGTCCTTGAGGCCCGCGTCGAGGGCTCCGGGGCCGTCCTCGCGCACCTCCACCTCATAGCCCTCACGGCGCAGCGCGCGGGCGAGGGGTTCCGAGATCGCGGCGTCATCCTCGGCGAGCAGTACTCGGGTCATGGCCCGATGGTAGTCCTCGTCGCCGAGGGCAAGGCCGGTCCCTGCCAACCAGCGCGGATCATCGGAGATGCGAACTCGTTACCTTCGGATTGGCAGGGAATTTACGCCTTGTGCCTGTGATCCTGCTCCCAAACCCTTCCGTTGCGGGCGCCCCCCTGACGTATGGTGAGCTGGCTTCCGGCGTGATCACCCAGGGGGCGGCGCCCCGGCGGAGACCAGTGCGGCGGTGATCCTGTGTCGTCGGCCAGCCGGGCCCCTGCGCCCGTGGCCGGCCGGTCCGGCGGCGGACTTCCGCCAAGGGCGGCGGGCGAGCACACGCACGAGCCGGCCCCGGCCCGCCGGACTCAGGACGTACGTCCGCAAAGGGCCCGCCCTTGCCTCCCGGCCTCGGGACCGTGCGGCGGAAGCGGCACCACAGCCACATGTCCCCAGCGCCGGGCCCTGCCGTGTGAGAAGCACGCGGGGCTCCCGTACGAAGGCAGCACCCCGCCCGCGTACGGCACCGGCCCCCTTCTCACACAGCGAGGAACCCCCCACATGGCCTCCACAGCAACGTCCGAGGACGCGGCGCAGCATCCGCCCGCGGCCGACGGCAAGACCTTCTTCGGTCACCCCCGCGGTCTCGCCACCCTGTTCATGACCGAGATGTGGGAGCGCTTCAGCTTCTACGGGATGCGCGCCCTGCTCGTCCTCTATCTGACGGCCGCCGCGTCCGAGGGCGGCATGGGCATGGCCTCGGCTACCGCAGTGGCGCTCTACTCCGTCTACAACGCGACCGTCTACCTGATGGCGATGCCGGGCGGCTGGCTCGGCGACCGCGTCTGGGGCCCCCGCAAGACGGTCTCCATATCCGCGTTCGTGATCATGATCGGCCACGCGCTGCTGGCGGTGGGCGTCGACGCCCTCTTCTTCCTCGGCCTGGTCTTCATCGGCGTCGGATCCGGCCTGCTGAAGGCCAACATCTCCACGATGGTCGGCCACCTCTACGCGGGTCCCAACGACCCCCGCAGGGACGGCGGATTCACCGTCTTCTACATGGGCATCAACCTGGGCGCCTTCGCCGCACCGCTGCTCATCGGCTGGGCGGGGCAGAAGATCAGCTGGCACCTGGGCTTCGGGCTGGCCGCCGTCGGCATGGGCCTGGGCCTGGTCCAGTTCCTGATCGGCACCCGGCACCTCGCGCCCGAGTCCAGCGTCGTACCGCAGCCGCTGGACACCACCGACCGCAACAAGGCGATCCGCAACACCGTGATCGCCGCCGTCGTCGCGGCCGTCTTCTACGCGGCCGTGGTCCTCGGCGACCTCTTCACCATCGACTGGGTGCTGTGGCCGCTGAGCATCGCCGGCCTCGTGCTGCCCACGTACTACTTCGTGCGGATGCGGCGCGACAGCGAGGTCACGGACGACGAGCGGAAGAAGCTCACCGGCTACATCTGGTTCTTCGTCGCGGCGGCGATCTTCTGGATGATCTTCGACCAGTCCGGCTCGACGCTGAGCCTCTTCGCCGAGAAGAGCACCTCGACCGACCTGTTCGGGATCGACTTCCCGACGAGCTGGTTCCAGTCGGTCAACCCGCTGTGGGTGATGGTCATCGCTCCCGTGCTGGCCGCCCTCTGGGTCAAGCTCGGCAGCCGCAACCCGGCCACCACGACCAAGTTCTCCCTCGGCCTGATCGGCATCGGCGTCTCCTTCGGCGTCATGATGCTGGCCATCGCCGCGGCCGACGGCGGCTCCAAGGTCACCCCGCTGTGGCTGATCACCGTCTACCTGCTCCAGACCGTCGCGGAGCTGTGCCTCTCCCCGGTCGGGCTTTCGGTGACCACGAAGCTCGCGCCCGCCAAGTACGCGAGCCAGCTGATGGGCGTGTGGTTCCTGGCGGTCACCGCCGGCGACTGCGTCTTCGCGATCGTCCAGCTGGTGGTCGGCGACGCCGCGAGCAGCACCACGGGCTTCGCCGTGCAGGGAGTGATCGCGGCGCTCGCGGGCTTCGCGTTCCTCGCCGCCCGCAGGAAGGTCAACCCGCTGCTGGGCGCCGTGAAGTAGCGCCACGGCGGCGGCCCGAGCGGCAGCCGCACCGTGGCCCCGGTTCCCCATCGCGCGGAGCCGGGGCCGCCGTACGTATGACCTCCGGCGTCCCGCCACGGGCGCACACGGGGAGTGCTGTTGCGGCCCCTCACGGGGGCACCGACGCTGGTTGTGTGCGCAGCCTCCCCTTCCTGCTGGTCACGTGCCTGGCACTGCTGCTGTGCACGTCACAGGTGGTACGGGACGTCCCGGAGCGCGCGGGGGCCGCGAGGCACGGGGAGCAGGGACCCGGCGTTCAGGAGCAGGGAACTCAGGAGTCCGGCGCGCAGGAGTCCGGCGCTCAGGGGCCCGGCGCTCAGGGGCACCGCGGCCGAGCCGGTGCCCGCGGGCACACGGCCCGCGGACCGGGCGTGGAACAGCACGCGTACTCATACGGACCGCTGCCGCGCCAGCGCCTCGTCGCCTACAGCGATCCGAACCCGGCACGTCCCGGACCCCGCCGCACCGGTCTCCTCGTCGTGCACGGCGGCTTCTGGTACCAGCAGCGCTCGGCCGGCTGGAACCGCTGGGCCGGGCGGATCGCCGCCGCCGGTCCCGCCGTCTTCAGCCTCGACTACCGCCGCAACACCGATGCCCCCTGGCCGGCCCAGCGCGACGACGTGCTGCGCGCCCTGCGCTGGATCAGGCACCGTGCCGACCGCTTCGGCCTGGATCCGCAGCGGATCGTGCTGCTGGGCTCCTCCGCGGGCGGGCAGGTCGCGGCCGCCGCCGGTACGTACGGGGCGGGGCGGCGGCACATCGCGGGTGTCGTGGCGCTCTCCCCGGTCGCCGATCCGTACCGCGCCTGGCGCACCCCGCGTGCGGCGGACGGCGACCGCGCGGGCCTTGCGGTGCTGAGGGCGAACGCGGAGCGGCTTGCGGGCTGCGATCCGTCCGCCGCAGGCGCCGCGCGAAAGCATGCCGAGGGCCCTGTGCGCGGTCCGGCCCGGGAGCGCGAGCGAGCCCGGAGCCCCGAGGCGTGCCTGCGGGTCTGGCGTGACATGTCGGCCGCCGGGCGTGCCTCCGGCGCCGACGATCCGCCGATGCTGCTCGTCCACTCCCGCCACGACTTCGTACCCGTGGCGCACTCCCGCGCGGTGCGCGACGCGGAGGTGCGGCACGGCATGGCCGCGGACGACGTCACCGTCATGACCGTGCCGGGCGACAAGCACGGCGGCGGGCTGCTGACCTCGCCGGGGGTGGAGCGGACGGTGCTGAGCTGGATCGCGGCCCGTACGACGCCCGCTCCGGCGCCGTACGGCCGCATCCACCGTTGAACGGCCCGCGGACGGGACCCGCGGACGGCGCCGCGGGCGGCCGGGCCTACGGCAGGTTGCGGGACATCACGACCCGCTGCACCTGGTTCGTGCCCTCGTAGATCTGCGTGATCTTGGCGTCGCGCATCATCCGCTCGACGGGGTAGTCCCGGGTGTATCCGTAGCCGCCGAGCAGCTGGACCGCGTCCGTCGTGATCTCCATCGCCGCGTCCGAGGCGTAGCACTTGGCAGCCGCGCCGAAGAAGGTCAGGTCCTCGTCGGGGCCGCCCAGGGCGATGCGCTCGGACTTGGCCGCGGCCGCGTACGTCAGCTGACGTGCCGCCTCCAGCTTCATCGCCATGTCGGCGAGCATGAACTGCACGCCCTGGAAGTCGCCGATCGGCTTGCCGAACTGCTTGCGCTCCGCGACGTATCCCTTGGCGTAGTCGAGGGCGCCCTGCGCGATGCCGAGCGCCTGGGCCGCGATCGTGATGCGGGTGTGGTCCAGGGTCTTCATCGCGGTGGCGAAGCCGGTGCCCTCCTCGCCGAGCAGCCGGTCGGCGGGGATGCGCACGTTGTCGAGGTAGACCTCGCGGGTCGGGGAGCCCTTGATGCCGAGCTTCTTCTCCGGGGCGCCGAAGGAGACCCCCTCGTCGTCCTTCTCCACGACGAAGGCGGAGATGCCCTTGGTGCGCTTGTCGGGGTCGGTCACCGCCATGACCGTGTAGTACTCGGAGACGCCGGCGTTGGTGATCCAGCGCTTCACGCCGTTGAGGACGTAGTGGTCGCCGTCCCGTACGGCCTTGGTCTTCATGCCGCCGGCGTCAGATCCTGCGTCCGGCTCGCTCAGGCAGTACGAGAACATCGCCTCGCCCGCGGCGAGCGGCGAGAGATACCGCTTCTTCAGCTCCTCGGAGCCGGAGAGGATCACGGGCAGCGACCCGAGCTTGTTGACCGCCGGGATCAGCGACGACGAGGCGCACACCCGGGCGACCTCCTCGATGACGATGACGGTCGCGAGCGCGTCGGCACCGGCGCCGCCGTAGGCCTCCGGGACGTGCACGGCGTGCAGGTCGTTGGCCTCCAGCGCGTCCCGGGCCTCCTGGGGGAAGCGGGCCTCCTCGTCCACTTCGGTGGCGAAGGGCGCGATCTTCGCCTCGGAGAGGGCGCGCACCGAGTCCCTGAGCATGTCGTGCTCTTCGGACGGCCGGTAGAGACCGAAGTCAGCGGCTGCGCTTTTTCCCGATGGCGCCAAGGTTTCTCACTCCTCATCAGCTGTGCTGTGCGGTACGGCGAGGGCTCCGTGCTAATTACCGTTAAGTAACGACGATTCTAGGGCCCGCTGCACGGCCCGGGATACGTGAGTTTCGCGACAGGCGGCCCCCGATATGCTGCGCGGGCAGCGTTCCCCGGAGCGTGCGGAACGTCGTCCGAGTCGTCCTACAGGAGCAAGCCAACCATGACCGACAGGGCTCCGCTCAAGATCACAGTGATCGGCACCGGCTACCTCGGCGCCACGCACGCCGCCGCCATGGCCGAGCTCGGCTTCGAGGTGCTGGGGCTGGACATCTCGCCCGAGAAGATCGCGACGCTGGAGCGCGGCGAGACCCCGATGTACGAGCCGGGTCTCGAGGAGCTGCTGCGCAGGCACGTGGCCGGGTTCCCGGACTCCAGCGGGCGGCTCCGCTTCACCACGTCCTACGAGGAGGTGGCGGAGTTCGGCGACGTCCACTTCATCTGCGTCAACACCCCGCAGAGGCACGGCGAGTACGCGTGCGACATGAGCTACGTCGAAGCGGCCTTCGACTCGCTGGCGCCCCATCTCGTCCGTCCCGCCCTGGTGGTCGGCAAGTCCACGGTGCCGGTCGGCAGCGCCGCGGGCCTCGCGGAGCGGCTGGCCGAGCTGGCCCCCGCCGGCCGGGACGCGGAGCTCGCCTGGAACCCGGAGTTCCTGCGCGAGGGCTTCGCCGTCAAGGACACCCTGCACCCGGACCGCATCGTCGTCGGCGTACGCAGCGAGCACGCCGAGAAGCTGCTGCGCGAGGTCTACGCGGCACCTCTCGCCGAGGGTTCGCCCTTCGTCGTCACCGACTTCCCGACGGCGGAGCTGGTGAAGACCTCCGCCAACTCCTTCCTCGCCACGAAGATCTCCTTCATCAACGCCATGGCCGAGGTCTGCGAGGCCGCCGACGGCGACGTGGCCAAGCTCGCCGAGGCCATCGGCTACGACGACCGCATCGGCAAGAAGTTCCTGCGCGCCGGAATCGGCTTCGGCGGCGGCTGCCTGCCCAAGGACATCCGCGCCTTCATGGCCCGCGCCGGTGAGTTGGGCGCCTCCGAGGCGCTCACGTTCCTGCGCGAGGTCGACTCCATCAACATGCGGCGGCGTGCCCAGATGGTCGAGCTTGCCCGCGAGGCGGTCGGCGGCACCCTGCTGGGCACCCGCATCGGCGTGCTCGGCGCCACCTTCAAGCCGGACTCCGACGACGTACGGGACTCGCCGGCGCTGAACGTCGCGGGCCAGCTCCACCTCCAGGGCGCACAGGTGACGGTCTACGACCCCAAGGGCATGGACAACGCCCGCGCGGTCTTCCCGACGCTGCGGTACGCGCCGAGCGCGCTGGAGGCGGTGCGGGGCGCGGACGCCGTACTGCATCTGACGGAGTGGCGCGAGTTCCAGCAGCTGGACCCGGCGGCGCTGGGCGAGGTCGTGGCGGTACGGCGCGTGCTGGACGGCCGCAACACCCTGGACCCGGCGCTCTGGCGCAAGGAGGACTGGACGTTCCGCGCGCTGGGCCGGCCCACGGCCTGACCCGGCAGCGCGCCCGCGCCGTAGCGCGGCGGAGGAGGCGGAGGATCGGCGCGCGGCGTGACGGCGGCCCCTTGACCGCCGCCCGGCCCCGCCCGACCACCGCCCCGCGCGCTGCGGCTCAGCGCTGCTTCGCCCTGTACGTGCGCATCTTCGCCCGGCTCCCGCACACCGCCATCGAGCACCAGCGCCCCCGCCCCGCCGGGCTGCGGTCGTAGAACACCCACAGGCAGTCGTGCGCCTCGCACGCCTTGAGGCGCTGCCATGCTCCGTCCGCCTCCGCCGTGGCGATGTCCGCGGCGATACGGGCGGTCAGCAGCGGCACCCCGGTGAGGCCCTCCGCGGGGTGCAGCGCTGCCCGGCCCGCGCCGTCCACGGCCACGACGAGCGGCGCCTCACCGAGCAGGCGCGCGAGCGTCCGCGACGCTCCGGGGTCCATGTCCGTGCCCGTGTGCGCGAGGCACGCCGCTCGCAGCGCCTCGCGCAGCTCGTGCACTTCGCCGAGCAGCGCCGACCGCCGGGCCGCCGTACGCCTCCCGCCGAGCCCTTCGATGCCGTGACGCCGTGCGAAGCGGGCGAGGCCGCCCGGCGCGGCGAGTTCGTCCTCGCCCGTCTCCACGTCGAGGGTGTTCGTGAACTCCCGTACCAGTATGAGTGCTTCCGGGGGAGATCGGTCCGTCACCCTTGTCAGGTTACCGATGAAGGGCCATCATCTGGTAACCGACAGCGTTACCGGTTAGAGCATTCAAGGGGTAACAATGGCCATCGCCACCATGAACACCGTCGTACTCGACTGTCCCGACACCCACCGCCTGGCCGAGTTCTACGCACAGGTCCTCGACTGGACCGTCGAGCCGGGCGGCAGGAAGGACTGGGTGGACGTCACCGGGCCCGGCGGGCAGCGGCTCTCGTTCCAGGAGTCGCCCGGATTCGTTCCGCCGCAGTGGCCCAGCCTGGAGCACGCCCAGCAGCTGCACGTGGATCTGGACGTGCCGAAGGAGCGCCTGGACGCGGCGGAGAAAGAGGTGCTCGAACTGGGTGCCCGGCTGGTCCAGGGCGACGACGGAGGCAAGCGCGGCTTCCGCGTCTATCTGGACCCTGCCGGGCACCCGTTCTGTCTGTGCGCCTGTGACTGACGCCGCGCGCGGCTGACCGCGCGACTGACGGCGCCTGTGGCCGCCTCCGCGGCACGGGTGCAGAGGCCCGTGCCGCCGCCGTCTCAGCGGGTGGAGGTGACGGTGACCTGCTCGTCGTTCTTCAGCTGCTGCGTGAGCTGCTGGACCTTCGCCTTGTCCCACTGGAGGGACCCGGCGGGCGCGGGCCCGGAGATCGGCATGTTCATCCGCTTGCCCTGGCCGCTGTTGACGTCCTTCATCGCGAAGAACATCGAACCCAGGCTCCACAGGCTCATGTCCTTGTCCACGACGAGCGTGTCCAGACCGGCGCCCATGGTCGGGT
The DNA here is from genome assembly GCF_012726265.1 of Streptomyces sp. HNM0575. Taxonomy (GTDB): domain Bacteria; phylum Actinomycetota; class Actinomycetes; order Streptomycetales; family Streptomycetaceae; genus Streptomyces. The sequence goes on from NZ_JAASAG010000011.1 coordinate 270,341, forward strand.
AGAGCCGGAACGGGTTGAGGACCGTCGAGGGCGTCGCCGTCTGGTTGGCCAGCGCCGCGAGGAACTTCTGCTGGTTCTTCGTACGGCCCAGGTCGCTGTCCCCGGTCCCCGCGTGACGGTTGCGCACGAAGGAGAGGGCCTGCTTGCCGTCGAGCGTCTGCTTGCCCTTCTTGAAGTCCGCGCCGGAGTTCTTGTCCTTGATGTCCTGCGGGATGTTCATCTCGACGCCGCCGACCGAGTCCACGATCTGGGCGAAGCCGCCGAAGCCGATCTCCGCGTAGTGGTCGATCTTCAGCCCGGTGTTGTGCTCGACCGTACGGACCAGGAGCGTGGCGCCGTCCTGCGCGTAGGCGGCGTTGAGCTTGGTCTGCTGGGTGCGGTCGAAGTGCTTGCCGGACTCGGAGCCGGTGAACGGCGGGATCGTGACCCACGAGTCACGCGGCAGCGAGACCAGCGTCGGGCCGCCGCTGCCGACGTGCAGGATCATCATCGAGTCGGTCCGCTTGCCCTCGGCCGAGCCCGTGTGCAGGTCCTTCTTCTGCTGCGCGGTCATGCCCTCGCGGCTGTCGGATCCGACGATCAGGTAGTTGGTGCCCTGGCCGGCCTCCGGGCGCTTCTCGACGATGCTGAGGTCGACCTCGCGTCGCAGCTTGGAGTCCGCCCAGAAGTACGTGCCGATCCCCCAGGCCAGCACGATGACGACGAGGGATATCACCACCGTCTTGAAGCGCGGGCCGCGCCGCCTGCGGGGCACGTCGTCGTACGGGCCGTAGTCGTCGTAGCCGCGGTCGCCACTGCCGCCGTAGACCTGCCCGGTGTTGTAACCCGAGTCGTAGTCCGCCGACGGGCCGTCGTAGTAGCCGGGCTGACCGCCGTAGCCCGGTTCATAGCCGCCCCTCGACTGCGGCGGCACGCCTCTGTGGGCTCGCGGGCTGCCGTACCTGTCGTGTGAGTCGTTCCATCCACCGGGCCAGTCATTCATGGAGGGCAGTCTGCCTTGACCGGCCCTGAGGAACACAGCCCGGGGGCGAGATCGGACAGATGCTGTAGCTGTTCTGATGCAAAGCCACTGTTCGCCCGCTGTACGGCCACCGCCCGGTCACAGCGGGTTCACGCCCTAGGGTGGGGTCATGGCCGACCAGGTTCCCGCGGCGGACGCGGACGTCAAGGGCAAGCCCACCGCCGCCTCCCGCACGACGCTCTCGCACATCATGTCGGGCAACGAGACGAACCTGCTCGGCACCGTGCACGGCGGCGTGATCATGAAACTCGTGGACGACGCGGCGGGCGCGGTCGCCGGACGGCACTCCGGCGGGCCCGCGGTGACGGCGTCCATGGACGAGATGGTCTTCCTGGAGCCGGTGCGCGTCGGCGACCTCGTCCACGTCAAGGCGCAGGTGAACTGGACGGGCCGCTCCTCGATGGAGATCGGCGTGCGGGTACTGGCGGAACGCTGGAACGAGGCCGTCCCGGCGACCCACGTCGGCTCCGCCTACCTGGTCTTCGCCGCCGTCGACGCCGACGGCAGGCCCCGCCCCGTACCGCCCGTACTGCCGCAGACGGAACCGGACAAGCGGCGCAACCAGGAGGCGCAGATCCGCCGCACGCACCGGCTGGCCAGCCGCCGGGCCATCAAGGAGCTGCGGGCCCTCAGGCGGCGCGAGCAGTCCGCACCGGAGAACGGCGCCTGACGGCGGAGCCGGGGGGTGGCGAGCGGCCGGCGGTGGCAGCGGCCGGAACGGCAGAGCCCCGGAGCGCTCGGAGCGATCGGAGTGACCGGAGCGGGTGCGGTGCCGCCCGTCAAGCGCAGGAGGCCTGCTCGCCGCCCTTGACGGCGCCGCTGTCGGGCTTGCCGCTGCCCGGCCGCCCGGAGGACGGTGCCCCGGTCGACGGCGAACTGACGCGCACCTTCCGCACGCTGTGGCTCTCCCGTCCTACCGTGACCCTCATCACCGGACCCCTGTCCGGCTCCTTCACCAGCCGGGCGCCCGGCAGGGCCTTGGCGAGCGCCTGTGCCGAGCGGGACCAGCGGGGGTCGTAGGCGATCGTCGTACGGGAGGCGTCGTCGTGGTCCGCCGCACCCGGGGAGCCGGTCGTGGCGAAGCCCGTGCCCCGCAGCCGCCGCTCGACGTCGCGCGCCAGGCCCTCGCGCCGGGTGCCGTTGTCCACCTGAACCTGGACGGCGCCGGGCGGGACGTCCACGGTCGCGGGAGCGGGGTCGCGTGCCGTCTTGCCGCCGCCGGAGCCCCCGGCGCGCTCGGTGTCGTGGTGCTCCGGCTCCGTGAGCGGCTTGTCGTCGCGCAGCTTCGCGAAGAGCCGCCGGGCCTTGCGCTCGTCCCACTTGACCGTGGAGCCCAGCTTCCGCACCCGGTGGTCGGCGTCCGCGACGGGCACGGAGACGAACTCCGAGGAGTCGGAGTCGAAGCGCCGCAGCGCGCGCCCCAGTTCGAGCATCTGGTCGCTGCCGAGCCCGGAGTCGGCGCGTACGGAGTCGAGGACCGTGGAGGCGACCTTCCTCAGCTTCACCGGGTTCATCAGCACGCCGCTGTCGGTGGCCTTCTCGATGACGGCGGCGAGGAAGTGCTGTTGCCGCTCCATCCTGCTCAGATCGGAGCCGTCGCCGAGGTGCCTTGCCCGTACGTACTGGAGCGCGCGGCCGCCGTCGAGCGTGCTGGTGCCAGCGGGCAGATTCAGCCCGGAGTAGTTGTCGTGGAGCGCCTGCTCGGTGCAGACGGGCACGCCGCCCAGCACGTCGACGGTGCGCATGAAGCTGGTGAAGTCGACCTCCAGGTAGTGGTCGATGTGGATGCCGCTCATCGCCTCGACGGTGCGCACGGTCAGATGCGCACCGCCGTGCGCATAGGCCGAGTTGAGCTTCGCGGCCTCGGCGGGGTGCCGTCTGCCGCTGGGGTCGGTGTGCGCGGGGAGCTTCGTGTACGAGTCGCGGGGGAGGCTGACGATGCTGGCGCGGTCGTGGTCGGCGGAGAGGTGCACGAGCATCAGCGTGTCCGTGCAGTCGCACGCCGAGCCGCCGAGCCGGTATCTCTGCCGGTCCTCGTGCGAGAGCTTGTCGCGCCGGTCGGTGCCCACGACAAGGAAGTTGACGCCGCCGGTGTCCCGTGGCCGGTCGGTGAGCCCCTGGAACGGATCGACCCTGTTCACATCGGCGTTGAGTCCGTTCACCATGACGTGGCCGACGCCGCTCGCCCCCAGAACCAGCACGGAGAGAGCAGTCGTCAGGCGCAGTCCCCAACGGGCCTTCCGGCCGTTTTTGTGTGCTTCCGCGCGCATTGCCATACCGTAGGGCGATACGATCTGCGCTACTTGAACACACGCCGTCGTGCGATCCCGACGGCACCCGGCTGGCGTGCGGGGGCCTTCCGGCGCCGCGGTAACGTGAACACGTGACTGATTGGACTTCCCCGGGCGCGGAGCTGCCCCCGGTCTCGGTGATCATGCCGGTGCTCAACGAGGAACGGCATCTGCGCAGCTCCGTGAAGCACATCCTCCAGCAGGAATACGACGGTGAGCTGGAGGTCGTCATCGCACTCGGACCCTCCGGGGACCGTACGGACGAGATCGCGGCGGAGCTGGTCGCCGAGGATCCCCGCGTGCACACGGTCCCCAATCCGAGCGGACGCACGCCCGCGGCGCTGAACGCCGCCATCAAGGCCTCCCGGCATCCCGTGGTGGTGCGCGTGGACGGGCACGGCATGCTCTCGCCCGGGTACATCGCCACGGCGGTACGGCTGTTGTCCGAGACCGGTGCCGCCAACGTCGGCGGCATCATGCACGCCGAGGGCGAGAAGGACTGGGAGCGGGCCGTCGCGGCCGCGATGACGTCGAAGATCGGCGTCGGCAACGCCGCCTTCCACACGGGCGGTACGGCGGGGGAGGCCGAGACCGTCTATCTCGGGGTGTTCCGGCGCGATGTGCTGGAGCAACAGGGCGGCTACAACGAGGAGTTCATCCGCGCCCAGGACTGGGAGCTGAACTTCCGCATCCGCGGGGCGGGCGGACTGGTCTGGTTCTCGCCCGAGCTGAAGGTCGAATACCGTCCGCGGCCGAGCGTCGGCGCGCTGGCCAAGCAGTACCGCAACTACGGGCGTTGGCGTCATGTCGTGGCGCGCTACCACGCCGGGTCGATCAACCTCCGCTATCTCGCGCCGCCGACCGCCCTGTGCGCGATCGCGCTGGGGACGGCGCTCGGCCTGGCCGGGTTCCCCCTGGGGTTCGTCGTGCCGGGCGGCTATCTGGCGGCCGTCGTCCTCGGGTCGCTGCCCGCGGGGAAGGGGCTGCCGGTGAAGAGCCGGGCGTGGATACCCGTGGCTCTGGCGACGATGCACATGTCGTGGGGCTGGGGCTTCCTGACGAGCCCGCGGAAGCTGGCGCGCAAGGTGATCGCGTCCCGCAGGGCGCCGGTCCCCGCGACGAACTGATCCGCGCATCGACGGCACGGCGGACACATGGAAGGGGCAGCCGCTTCGGCGGCTGCCCCTCTCTCATGTCGCGGCTCTCATGTCGCGGCTCTCATGCTCGCGGTGCCGATGCCTCGTACGCCCCCCCGTGACCCGGTGCCCGGTGCCGTCCGCGAGGTCGCCGGGGTCACCACACGTACGAAGGATTGACCTCCATGCACGCCTTGTCGTCGTCGCCGCGCAGGGCGTCGGCGCTGTCGGGCGCCTTGTTCTCCTGCTCGCCGCCGGAGCGGCCCGCGCCCTTCGGGTAGGAGGTGCCCTCGCGCCAGTCGCCGCCGACCACCAGCGTCACCCCCTGCACCCCGCTGGAGTGCTTGACGGCGTTCTCGGGCAGTCCGATCGCCCTCGCTACGGCCAGTGCGTTGCCGCGCTGGTCCCGGCGCTGGTAGCTGATCGTCGTGTCCGCCTGCGACTTGGGGGTCTGGTCGGCGGTGGTCTGTGCGAAGCCCTTGCGTCCGAGCTGCTCGGAGACGACGCCGGCCCGCCCGCTCACCGGCGGCTGTAGCGCGCTTCCTGTGCCGTTCATCACCCGTACGGGGATCTCCGACCTCGGCTGGGTCGGCTCGGTCGGCTCCGGCTTCTTGGCGTGCGCCTTCTTCTTGTCCTTGCCGTCCAGGGCGACGTCGTTGCGGATGAGCGAGAAGGTGTGGTCGGCGTCGCCGTTCTTCGGTACGACATAGCCGCCCGGCGCGTACTGCCAGGGCATCGTGACCATGGTGATGCGCTTTGTCGGCACCCGCTTCAGGTCGTTGCCGAGGTCGTAGAGCTTCTTCACGCTGCCGAGGCCCTCGTCCACGGTGAGCGCTTTGGTGGCCGCCTCGGCCAGGCCGCGCATCTTGCCGGGGTCGGTGAGCTTCGTGCCGGCCTTCAGCTGGCGGACCATCGAGTTCATGTACAGGTGCTGGGCGCGGGCCCTGCCGATGTCGCTGCCGTCGCCGAAGCCGTGGCGCGTGCGCAGCCAGTGGAGGGCCTGCTCGCCGCGTACGACGGAGTTGCCCTTCTTCAGCCGGAGCTTGGACTGCGGGTCGTAGACGTTGTTGTTCACGCAGACCGGGACTCCGCCGACAGCGTCCGCCATCGAGACCACACCGGAGAAGTCGATCATCATGAAGTGGTCGACGGGGATGCCGGTCAGCTCCTCCCAGGTGGCGACCGTGCAGCCCGGACCGCCGTGCTGGAGGCTCGTGTTGATCTTGTCGGTCGTCTCGTCGTAGACCTTCTTGTCGTCGGGATCCGTGCACTTGGGGATCGTGGCCTTGGTGTCACGGGGTACGGAGATCACCGACATGTTGCTGCGGTCGGCCGAGACGTGGAGCAGCATCTGCACGTCTGCGAGCGGAGGACGGCCGCTGTCGCCCTTCGCGCCGCCGAGTTCGACGTTCGACTTGGACTGCCGGGAGTCCGATCCCAGCAGCAGGATGTTCATCGGGGTCTGGCCGGCGGCGTTCGGATTGCTCTTGTCGAGCTTGCTGTCGCCGAGGTTGAGGATGTCCTTGCTGAGGTTGCCGTTGAGGTGCTCTATGTAGAAGTAGCCCGCGCCGGCGGTGGCGAGTATGAGCAGCGACAGGCAGACGGTGAACCAGCGCAGGACGCGTCTCTTCTTGCGGGGAGGGCCGCCGCCCTCGCCCCCGCCTCCGCCGAAGTCGTCCGTACCCATACCGCCGCCGCCGTTCTGTGAGTACCGCTGTCGCTGTCGCGGTACGCGGCCTGCCTCGTACTGCGAGTCCCACCCGCGGTCGCGCACAGGCGCTCCGCCCTGCATCCCCCGGGCACCTCCGGTGCCGTTCCGCTGCCGCACGGGACCTCCCCGTCTCCGTCCCCACGCGGTGTGAGCGGTCGGGCCCTTCGTGCGCCTGGTCGGCGGCGCCGAAGGGCGCTTACGTCACTTCGCGCAGACCTTCTTGTCGTTCGCCTTGACGTTCTGGACACCGTCAGGCGCCTTCTCGGGTGCGGAGACCGGCTCTCCCGCCTTGGTGAAGTCCTTGCCCAGGGTGAGTTCCATGGCCTTGCCGACGCTTTCGCTCTGCTTCATCGCAGACTTCGGCAGGCCCATCATCTCGGCGAGCGTGGCCGCCTGCCCGGCCTGGCTGGAGGAGAACTCCAGCCTGGTCTTGGACAGCTGGGCCTGAGCGTTGCCGGCATTGGTCGACAGCCGGACGCCCTGCTGGTTCTGAAGCCAGTCCACCGTTTCCTGGGCCGCGCCCACGGGTCCGCCGCCGTTGCGTACGTCGACGCGCACCTGGGACGCGGGTGCCTTCTTCGCCTTGGCCGGCTCCTTCCCCTTGGAGCCCTTCTTCGTCTGGGAAAGCGACTTGTCCGCCTGCACCATCTTGAAGAGAGGGTTCGCCTTCGCTTCATTCATTACGACGGTCGCCGGGTCTTCAGGGTTGTCCACGACCGGGACTGTGGCGAAGGTGATGTTCTTGATGTTCACCCGCTGAAGGTCCTTCGCGAGGTCGGTCAGCTTCCCCACGGTGCCGATGCCGGTGTCGACGGTCAGCGCCTTGGTCATGGCGTTGGCCAGGTCGAACAGCTTCGACGGGCTGCTGAGCGTGCCCCCGGACTTCATCTTGCGGATCATCGAGCTGAGGAACTGCTGCTGGAGCTTGATGCGGTCCAGGTCGCTTCCGAATCCGACCGAGTGCCGGGTGCGTACGAAGGCCAGGGCCTGCTCGCCCTTGACGACGTGCTTGCCCGCGTTGAGGTCGAGGTGGGACTTGGGGTCCTTGATGGGCTTCGCCGTGCACACCTGCACGCCGCCGACCGCGGTGGAGAGCGACTTGACGGCGTTGAAGTCGGCCATCATGAAGTGGTTGATCTTGACGCCGGTCATCTTCTCGACCGTCCGCCAGGTGCAGCCCGGGTCGCGGCCGGACTGGCCGAGGCTGGTGTTGAACCGTACGTGCTGCTGCCCTGGGACGGTCTGCGTCGAGCCGTCCTTCTGCTTCGTGGGGCAGTTCGGAATGTCAGTGATCATGTCGCGCGGAATGGACAGCGCAGTGGCGTTGCTGCGGTCCTTCGAGACATGGAAGAGGAACGTGGTGTCGGCGTGGCCGACGCTCGCGTTGTCGCCGTAGCCGGAGTTGCCCTTGCCCTTACGGGAGTCGGTGCCGAGCACGAGTATGTTCACCGGGCCGTCGGTCACGGCTGCGTTGCTCTTGCCGACGTCGACCTTGCTGATGTTCCCGTTGAAGTGGTCGTACAGGAAGTAGCCCGCCGTGCCGCCGGCGACCAGTATCAGCCCCAGCGTCCCCGCGCTCCAGCGCAGTACCTTCTGCTTCCTCGACGGGCCCGGCCTGCGCTTGCGGCGGCCGTGGCCGGCGGGCGGAGGCGGCGGCTGGCCGCGGCCGCCGCGGCGGCGCTGCGAGGGAAGCCTGGGTTCGCTCTGCTGGGCGGAGGAGGATCTCCGCTGGCGCGACGCGTCGGGACGGTTGCGGGCCGACGGATTCCGGGAATCGCCGGCGCCAGCATTCAGCCGCAGCTTGTAGCTGCCGGTGTTCGGGTCGAACACCCACTGATCCGCGGGATCGACGTCTCCCGCATGCCCACGGCCTTGCGCGTTCACGATTGCGTAAGTCCTCCATATGCCGGCTGGCGTCGCCCTGTCGGGGCGGACCGGAGCGGCCACACTATCCGGCAGGTTCGGCGCCGAGCGACGCCGGTGGCAAATTCCACAAGCTCGAAAGTGGTCAATTCGCCCCAATCCCAATGTGGTCGGCGGTGGAGATGTCATGTACGGCAGACATCGCGCGCCGCGGTCGTTCCGCGATACACCGGCGCCGGGTCCCCCGGCCGTTCGCCGCCGTCGGGTGCCGGGCTTTCCCCGCCCGCTGGCACCGAGGGTCTGACGGCACCGGCCCCGGCTTGGTTCCTGTCCTTGTGATCAGGGCTTCCGGAGGCGCGCGGGGTACTTCCGCCGCTCTCCGCCGTGGTGCCGCCGTCCCCGTCGCGGCCGTCCGCCCCGGCGTTCTCGCCGGGCCGTCCGCCGATCCTCACGGGGCGGTCCGCCCGCAATTGCGCGAAGAGCCGGCCGGCTTCCGGCTGGGTCAGTTCGTCGCGATTGCGGTCCAGCCTGTACGACTGCCTCGGAACGGTGAGGAATCGCACGCGGTCCTCGGGGATGTTCCGTACGCCGCGCGCGAGTTCGTACAGCTCGCCGAGGGAATCGAGCCCCGCGTCGGCGGTGAGTGCGGACGTCGCGGAATGCAGCACGGGATAAAGCTTCGCCGGATTGAGCAGCACACCGTTGCTCCGTACTTTCTTCACGAGCGAGCCGAGGAACTCCTGCTGGCGGCTCATCCGGTCGGTGTCGCTGCCGTTGCCGAGCCCGTGCCGCGCCCGCACATAGCCGAGGGCGTCCTCGCCGCCCAGGGTCTGCCGCCCCGCGGGCAGTTCGAGCTTGGCGTCCCGGTCGTGGACCGCGCCCGGAAGGCAGACCTCGACGCCGCCCACCGTGTCGACCAGCGACTTGAAGCCGGTGAAGTCGACGACGAGGTGGTGGTCGACGCGCAGGCCCGTGAGCGTCTCGACGGTACGGATGGTGCAGGCCGCGCCGCCGCTCTGGAACGCGCTGTTGAACTGCCCGAAGCGGGGCTCGCCGCGGCCTCCGTCCGGGTCCGTGCACGCGGGGATGCCGACCATCAGATCGCGGGGGATCGAGACGCCGGTCGCGCTGCGGCGGTCGGCGGCGATGTGCAGGAGGATCGCGGTGTCGGAGCGCTGGCCGCCCTCGTCGTGTCCGTAGGCGCTGTTGCCGCCGCGGCGGCTGTCGGAGCCGAGCAGGAGGATGTTCTCGGCTTCGCCGGTGGCGCGGTGCGGGCGCTCGTTCTCGTAGTCCTTGAGGTCGCGGGCGGTGGCGTCGTCCGTACGGATGTTGCCGTCGAGCCTGTTGTAGAGGGTCCAGCCGATGCCGGCCGCGGCGAGCACCAGCAGCGAGGCGGTGAGCGCGAGCAGTCGCAGCCAGCGTCTGCGGCGCCGGGGCGGGGGCGGGGGTGGCGTAGGTGCCGGGAGCTCCGGCGGCCGACGGCCGAGGGCGGAAGGGGAGGCGGAGGCGGAGGCGGAGGTGCGTGGGCGCGGAGGTTCCGTGGCGGCTGTGCGGTGGTGGGCGCGTGGATCGGCCGGGGCGGCCAGTGTGGCCGGTGCGGATGTCCGTGCCCGGCCGTGCCGTGTCCCTGCCGGTCTGTCCTCGTCGGTCCCGGAGTCGGTCACGTCTGCGTCATCCCTCGTGGTCTCGGCGGCGCATGGGGACGCGTACAGGCGTGTGGGCGCCGGTCACTGAGCAGACGCCCGATACCCGTACAAGGTTGTACGCAGCGCTGATCGCTGCTGATCACAACTGATTGACGTCGATCATCGCCGACCGTCCTGAGCCGGGCCGGGAGGAGAAGCGGGTCGGGAGCGCCGCTCAGTCGATGGTGTGGGTGACGCGCTCGTCCTCGGCGCGTTTGCCCAGGCCGGCGCTGTCGAGCCGCTCGGGATTACGGCACAGCACGACCGATCCGCCGACCGCCAACGGGGCCAGCAGCCCGGCGCTGAGTCCGTCCCAGCTGTCGTACGGGCGCAGCGAGAGCACCCGCGAACCCGCCTTCAGGCCGAGCGACTCCGCGTCCGCGAGCGCGCGCTCGACGGCCTCGCCGCCCGTGAGGGTCTCGCCGCCGGGCGGCCGGAGGAATTCGTCGCCGGGTCCGACCGGTGCGTACGGCATGAACCGGTCGCCCTGGCCCGGCACTTCGGCCGCGTAGTCCATGAACCCCTCGGGCTGCTCACGGAAGCGCGCACCGAGCGGAAGGAGGCTCAGGGCGACGCGCTCGCCGCCGCACGCGCGGGCCGCTTCGAGGGTGTCCGGTCCGGCGACGACGAGCGAGGCGCCGGCCGGGTCGCCCGCCATGTCGGCGACGACGCCGGCGGAGGAGCAGGCCAGCAGCCAGACGGCCGTCTGCCAGTGGGCGGGCAGCAGCAGGGCGAGCCGGTCGCCCGGCTCGGTGGCCAGCTCGTCCTGGAGCAGATTCGCCGTCTTCGCCGTCCAGTTGGCGAAGGTGGCGACGGAGAGCTCGACGCGCTCGCCGGTGGCGTCGTCGTAGAAGGTCACCAGCGGGCGCCCGGGGTCCTGGTCGAGGGCGGAACTCAGCAGGCCGGCGGGAGTGCGCGGTGAAGTGCTCACGCGGGCAACCCTACGCGGGCGCGTGGGCCGGGCGGCACCCGAGGGTGCGGTCGTACGAAGCGCGGCCCCTGCCCGTCACGGCCCGTTCGGGAGCGTCCGTCACGGCCCGTCCGGCAGACCCGTGACCGCTGACGGAGCGTGACAGGGGCATCGGATGGAGCATCAGCTTCGCTCCAATTTGCCCGAATAGACAGACAAGTGAGCCTATGTGCACGATCGCGTCATGCGAGCACTACTAGTCACCTCGATCGGTGCCGCGTGTGCAGGAGCTCTGCTGTTGCCGCTCGCGCCCACCGAGTCCGCCGAATCCATGCTGCACGGCAAGCGCTCGTCGTCCGGCGAGGACGCCGCACCTCCCGCCGCCCTGCGCGGTCCCGGCGGCGCGGAGCGCGGAAGCCGGATCTCCGCCGCGGACAGCGGCGGCCCGAAGATCCCGGGCAGCACCCGGTCGCTCCCGCTGCGCTCCGGCGACGGCACCCGCGCCGGCGACAAGCTGCTCTCCGCCTGGGAGGACGACCCGTCGGGCGGAAGGCGCGTGACGTCCCGCAAGGTGAAGCCCTTCTCACTGGTGGGCGTCGTCTGGGACGACTCCTCCGCCGTACCGCCGGGACGTCTCCAGGTGCAGACGCGCGGGTCCGGCACCGCGAAGTGGTCCGCGTGGCGGACGCTCGACACCCACGGCGACGGCACCCAGGAACCCGCGGAGCACGACCGCTCGGGCAAGAAGGCAGTCGGCGCCACCGCGCCCCTGTGGACCGGCGACTCCACGGCGGTGCGCGTACGGATCGTGCCGGACCCCGCGCGCGGGACGAAGGCCGGCGGGGGCTCCTCCGACCGGAAGGCGGCGGAGACCCGGCTGCCCGAGGGCGCCCGCCTCGAACTCGTCGACCCGGGGAAGTCCGCGGGATCCGGGTCCTCGGAGTCGGGGTCCGCGGGGGCCGGTTCCGGGTCGCGGTCGGGTTCCGGCTCGCGGGCCGGGGACGGGCCAAGCGACGACGATCCCGCGAAGCGCCCCGGCGGAGTCCTCCCCGAGCTCAGCAGGGCCGATACGCGCAGTACGTACGGGGACGAGGCCGCCGACGCCACCCCCTCGGAAACGGACCGCGCAAAGGACACCCGGATCGGCCCGCGCCCGGCGATCGTCACCCGCAAGGGCTGGGGCGCGGACGAGACGCTGCGCGAGCGGGAGTTCAGCTACAGCAAGACCGTGAAGGCGGCGTTCGTGCACCACTCGGCCGAGACGAACGACTACAGCTGCGCCGACGTGCCGGGGATCATCCGGGCCGTCTACCGCTACCACGTCCAGAGCAGCCACTGGCGCGACATCGGCTACAACTTCCTCGTCGACAAGTGCGGAAAGATCTACGAGGGCCGCGCGGGCGGGATGGCCAAACCCGTGATGGGCGCCCACACCCTCGGCTTCAACGCGGACACCACCGGGATCGCCGTGCTCGGCACGTACTCGAAGACCGCGCCGTCGAAGGCCGCCAAGGAGGCGCTGTCCAAGCTGACGGCGTGGAAGCTCGGCGTGCACGGAGTCGACGCGTCGGCCAGGGTGACCCTGACCTCGGGCGGCGGCAGCAAGTACGAGAAGGGCAAGAAGGTGGCGTTCAACGCCGTCTCGGGACACCGGGACGGCTTCACGACGGAGTGCCCCGGCGAAAGCCTCTACCGCGAACTCCCCGCCGTCCGCACCGAGGCGGCGCGGCTTCAGGGCAGGCGCTGATACGGGAGTTGATACGAGAGCTGGTACGGGAACTGGTACGGGAGCGGCCGGGGCGCGGACGGAGCGCCCGCACGGGCCCGGCCGCCCGCCGTACCGGCCCGTGCGCCTGCGCGGCCCCGCCCCTGCCGCGTCCTGCATAAACTGGCCGCCGACCACCCCGGCTCAGGCCGCCTCCTCCACCAGTCAGGAAGCGAAGAACACCGGTGACAGAAGCGATCCTCCTGGTCGGGGGCAAGGGCACCCGGCTGCGCCCGCTGACCGTGCACACACCGAAGCCGATGGTGCCGGCGGCCGGGGTCCCCTTCCTCGCCCACCAGCTGGCGAGAGCGCGGGCGGCCGGTGTGGATCACGTGGTGATGGCGACCTCCTATCTCGCGGAGGTCTTCGAGCCGTACTTCGGCGACGGCTCCCAGCTGGGACTGCACCTGGAGTACGTCACCGAGGAGGAGCCGCTCGGCACGGGCGGAGCCATCCGCAACGTCGCGCCGAGGCTGCGCGCCGCGCCCTCCGAGCCGGTCCTGATCTTCAACGGCGACATCCTCACCGGCCTCGACATCGGCGCGCTCGTCGCCACCCACACCCGCACCGGCGCCGACGTCTCCCTCCACCTCACCCGCGTCGACGACCCGCGCGCGTACGGGCTGGTGCCCACCGACGCGGACGGGCGCGTCACCGCCTTCCTGGAGAAGCCGCAGACGCCCGAGGAGATCGTCACCGACCAGATCAACGCGGGCGCGTACGTCTTCGACCGCTCCGTCATCGACACCATCCCGGACGGGCGCCCCGTATCCGTGGAGCGCGAGACCTTCCCCGGTCTCCTCTCCGACGGCGCGCACCTTCAGGGCATGGTCGACTCCACCTACTGGCTGGACCTGGGCACGCCGCAGGCGTTCGTACGCGGCTCCGCCGACCTCGTGCTCGGCCGTGCCCCCTCGCCGGCGTTGCCCGGCCGCTGCGGCGAACACCTCGTGCTGGAGACCGCGAGCGTCGCGCCCGACGCCAAGCTGACCGGCGGCACCGTCGTGGGCGCGGGGGCGACGGTCGGCGCCGGAGCGCGCGTCGATGGATCGACCGTGCTGGACGGCGCGGTCGTCGAAGCGGGCGCCGACGTACGTGACTCGCTGATCGGCACCGGCGCCCGCATCGGCTCGGGTGCCGTGCTCGACGGCGCGGTCGTGGGCGACGGCGCCGTCGTCGGCGAGGACAACGAGCTGCGCGAAGGGGTCCGCGTGTGGTGCGACGCGCACATCCCGGCGGGCGCTGTGCGCTTCTCGTCCGACAGGTGACACGGCAGGTGACCCGACGGGTGACACCGCCGGGGACCGATCCGCACCCCGATCCGTGACCCGCTCCGCGCCGCGATCCGCGCTGAGATCTACGCCCCGGCCGGGGATCCGGCCGGGGATCCCAGTCGCCCGGCGCGCGGCCCGGCCGTGAACTGCCCGCGCGGCGGCGGGCGTTGGCGCCCCACGGCGACCGCCCGCCGTCCCGTCGCCGGTCACCGTTCCGTCCCGCTCTGCCCCGGCCGGGCCCCCGCCCGCGCACCGCACATACGCTGTCGGGCGTGTCTGCCACCCGTACCGCCACCCGTACCTGGACCGCGCCCGCCTCGTACGACCTCGGCGGCAATCTGCGCGTGCTGGGGCGCGGTCCGTACGACCCCTGCTACCGCAGCGAAGGCGGCGCGGTGTGGCGCGGGACCCGCACACCGGCGGGCCCCGCGACGCTGCGTGTGACCGCCGACGCCGCGTGCGGCGCCGTACGGGCCGAGGCCTGGGGACCCGGCGGCGACTGGTGCCTGGAACGATTGCCGGCGCTGCTCGGCGCGGACGACGACCCGTCAGCCTTCGTCCCGCACCATCCGTTGACGAGGGAGGCGCACCGGCGCCACCCGGGGCTGCGGCTGCCGCGCACCGGGCTCGTGATGGAGGCGCTGATCCCGTCGGTGCTCGAACAGAAGGTGACGACCCATGAGGCGTACCGCGCATGGCGTCTCCTCGTGCGCCGGTTCGGGGAGCGCGCGCCGGGCCCGCACCAGAACCTGTACGTGATGCCGGAACCGCGTGCCTGGTGCCGCATCCCCTCCTGGGAGTGGCACCGCGCCGGAGTCGACGGCAAGCGCTCGGCGGCCGTGATACGTGCGGCACAGCGCGCGCCGCGGCTGGAGGAGGCCGCTTCGATGGAGCTGGCGGAGGCGATGCGGCGGCTACAGCTCATCCCGGGCGTCGGCCCGTGGACCGCGGCCGAGACCCTTCAGCGCAGCAACGGCGATCCCGACGCGCTGACCGTCGGCGATCTGCATCTGCCGCGCATCGTGGGCTACTCACTCACCGGCGCCCGGGACACCGACGACGCGGGGATGCTGGAACTGCTCGCCCCGTACGAGGGACAGCGGCACCGCGCGGCCCGGCTGATCATGCTCGCGGGGCGGGCGCCGGCCCGGCGTCAGCCGAGGTTCCCGATCGGCGACATCGCACGGCTGTGAGACGGATCGCACGGCTGTGAGACGGGATCGCACGGCTGTGAGACGGGGCCGGGCCGGGGCCGCCGGGCGCCTTCGACTCGGGCCGACTCCTCGGTGCCTTCGCCCTGGTGACATCCCCTCGGAACCTTCGCCCCGGTGTCGTCGCCTCAGCGCACCTCGGTGAAGTCGTCGCCCCGGCGCGGCGGACGCTGCCGCGGCGGCGCCGCCGCATGTCCCACGGCCACGGCGCCCATCGGATCCCAGTCGCCGGGCAGCCGCAGCACCTCGCGCACCACGTCCCGGCAGAACATCGTCGACGACACCCACGCCGAGCCCAACTGCTCCCCGGCAAGGGCCACCAGGAAGTTCTGGATGCCCGCGCCGCACGCGACGACGAACATCTCCCGCTCCGCCGCCGAGCGCCGCTCGTCCGGGTAGTCGTGCGAACCGTCCGCGACGAGACACGGCACCACCAGGTACGGGGCGTCGCGCAGCACGTCGCCGCGCCGCACCCGCTTGGCGATGCTCTGCTCGCTCTTCCCGTCCGCCCGCAGATCCGCGGTCCACTTCTCGCGCATCGCGTCGAGCAGCTCCAGCCGCGCTTCGGGCGACTCCAGCAGTACGAAGCGCCACGGCGTCGTGTGATGCGGAGCGGGGGCCGTCACCGCGGCGTCCACGGCACGGCGTACCGCGCCGCCGTCGACCGGTTCGGAGGTGAACTCGCGGACTGTACGGCGCAGGGCGAGCGCCTCCCGTACGGCCTCGGAGGTGCCCAGCCGGAACATGTCGTGCGCGGCGTCCCGTACCAGCGCACGCGCGGTGTCCGCCACGGGCTCCGGCTCGGCCGCGCCTCCGGCGAGAGCCGTGCCTGAGTCCTGTGCTTCTCCCGCGGGTTGCGCCTCTGGCGCGGCTTCCGGTTCCGCTCCGGGCGCGCGGGGTCCGGTCGCCGCCCCCGGCACGTGCTGCGGCAGACCGCGTACGACCGCGACGGGAAAACCGTCCGCCTTGCCCTTCACCAGCTCGCCGGCCGCGGCCAGTTCGTCCCCTACGGCGGTGACGGTCACGCCGAGCGGGTTGCCGAAGGTGTCGAGCCCGCCGCGCAGGTCCTCCAGCACGCGTACGCCCGAGGCGCCGATCGCCACGTCGGTCTGTCCCTCGCGCCACGGCCGTCCGAAGGTGTCGGTGACGACGACGCCGACGTCCGCGCCGAGCGCGTCCCGCACTCCCTCGCGGATCCGCGCTGCCGACGCGTCGGGATCCTCCGGCAGCAACAGCACAGTCCCCTTGGGGGTGTTGGAGGCGTCCACGCCCGCCGCCGCCATCACGAAGCCGTGCCGGCTCTCCACGATCCGGGCGGGCCCGCGGCGTGCGACCACGCGCACGGTCTCGGCGTCGATGGCCGCTTCGCGGTCGTCCGCACGCACGATGCGGCCCTCGGCCTTGCTCACGATCTTCGATGTGACGATCAGCACGTCGCCGTCGGCGAGTCCGGCGGGGGTAGCCCCGGCACCGGTCACGTCGCCGGCCGGGCCGTTCGTCACGGCGTCGACGATGAGCTTCACCAGGTCGTCGCCGGGGCGCACTTCGGGGATTCCCGGCAGGGCCCACACCCGGTACGCGGGTGCCGCAGCCGGGGCCGGCCGAGCTCTGCCGCCGCCCGCCGTCATGCGCCCACCTCTTCCGCCAGCGCCAGCGCCTCACGCGCCATCGCGGCCGTCGCCTCCGTGCTCGTCATCATCAACGGGACCGCGCGGCAACGGATTCCGGCGTCCTCCACGGCCTGCGTCGAACCGGCGTCGACCGTGTCGACGAGCCAGCCGTCCAGCAGCCCGCTGCCGTAGTGCTGTGCGACCGCGGCCGCCGTGGACTCGACGCCGACCGCCGCGAGCACCTTGTCCGCCATGCCCTGTACGGGCGCGTCCCCGACGATCGGCGACAGCCCGACGACCGGCACCCCGGCGTCGGCGATGGCCTCCCTGATCCCCGGCACGGCGAGGATCGTGCCCACGCTGACCACGGGGTTGGAGGGCGGGAAGAGGATGACGTCCGCGTCCGCGAGGGCGTCGAGCACTCCGGGCGCGGGCTTCGCGTTCTCGGCGCCCACCGGCACCACCGCGTGTGCGTCGACGGAGGCACGCAGCCGCACCCAGTACTCCTGGAAGTGCACGGCCTTGCGGCTGTCGCCACCGGAGCCGCTGCCGGAGCCCGTGCCGCCGCCGGAACCCGGCGCGGCGCCTGCCGTCCCCTCCAGGTCCGCCGTGTCGATCAGCACGTGCGTCTCGACCCGGTCGTCCGTCATCGGCAGCAGCGTCACCCCGGGCTGCCAGCGCGAGCACAGAGCCTCGGTGACGGCGCTGAGCGGGTATCCGGCGCTCATCATCTGCGTACGGACGATATGGGTCGCGAAGTCGCGGTCGCCGAGCCCGAACCACTCGGGGCCGACGCCGTACGCCGCCAACTCCTCCTTCACCGCGAAGGATTCGCCGGCCCGGCCCCAGCCCTGCTCCTCGTGGATGCCGCCGCCGAGCGTGTACATCACGGTGTCGAGGTCGGGGCAGACCTTCAGCCCGAAGAGATGGATGTCGTCACCGGTGTTGCCGATGACGGTGACGTCCGCGTCGGGCACCGCCGACTTCAGCCCGCGCAGAAATCGGGCACCACCGATGCCCCCGGCCAGAACCACGATCCGCTCCATGCCGACCAGTGTGTCAGCAGACGGCCTTCGAACAGCAGGGCGGTCACCTCGTGGTCGTCCCGCACGGGCCGGTGCCCGCCCGGCGCCGTTGCGCCGCCAGGCCCCCGCTCATCCGGCCGCGAGCGGCTCCGGCGCGGCCCACGGCCCGTGCGCCGCGCACGCGCCCACCGCGGTACGGGGCTCGTCCATCGGCATCTCGGTCAGCCCCGGGAAGTAGATGTGCAGACTGACGGCAGGGAGCAGACCGCCGTTGAACACCTCGTGCACATATCCGGGCGCGAACGTGCGCAGTGTGCCGCCCCCGAGCGTCCGGCCCGCGCCGCGCGAGTGCTCGGTCAACTCGCCCTCCAGCACGGTGAACACCCCGGAGGACGGCCCGTGATGGTGGCGTCCGCTGCCCTGCCCGGGCAGCCAGCTGAGCAGCCACACCTCGTATCCGGGACCCGTGCGCAGCCGGTGGTACCAGCGGCTGACCGGGTCGTAGTCCACCAGCGGCTCCCAGCCGGACCGGTCGGCGGCGATCGTACGGGCCAGTCCCGCGAAGCCCGCGACGGTGCGGGGATGCGCCGGGGCGGGAGGCATGAGGTGGGGGAGGGCGAGCGGATCGCCCGCGATCTGGATGTCGCTCTCGGGGCCGGCGGTCTTTACGCCGCCGTCCGGGACTCCGCCGTCACGGAGGTCGTAGATGGTGTCGTTGCTGGTCACGTCGTTGCTGCTCACGTCGGTGATGGTCTTTCGCACTGGATGGCCGCCCGCGGCGAAGCCGGGCGGAGGAACGAGGAACCGGAACGGCCCGGAGACGGAGCGCCCTCGGGCCTCGGCCTCGGAGGCCGGTGGGAGAGCCGGCCGCAGATCCCGGCCGGATGCCGGCCCGCGACGGGCCGGAGGGGTGCCTCAACAGCAGCGACAGCGACAGCGGCAGTGACCCGTGGCGACGCGAGCAGCACGAAGGGGCCGCTCGGCGGCGGCCGTGAAGAGCCCGGGAGTCACTGGCATGCGGTCAAGGAGACCGAGAGACCGATGGCGCTGTCAACTCGGATGTCGCGTTTGTGGTCAATGCTTCATCACATCCGGTTGCCGTCCATGGCGAAAGGTTTGTGCCTCTCGGATCACGGACACCTGGCGCAACACCCGCGCAGGGAAACGTCGTTGTGCATCTGTGACTCACTCGTGATCACGGTTGTGCGGGCCGGATGCGGCGCCCGCGCCCACCGGCCGGGTGCGGACCCGGCCGAGACGGCCCGGGTGCTGTCCGCGCAGGCCGTATGGCACGGTTCAGGGTGATATCAACACTTTCAGGTTCCCTTGGTTCCGCAGAGTGAATAACGGACCCAATAGCAGATCTCGGCTTGACTGGCGCGGATCGGCACACTTGTAATTTCACACGTGTCGTTCAGTTGCGATCGATAACGACGGCATCACGGGGACGCAAAGACGGACGAGGGGCGCACATGACCGAGCTGTTCCAGGAAGTGCTGGTCGAAGAGGTTGACGAGGAGCTCGGCTGGCAGGAACGCGCGTTGTGCGCCCAGACCGACCCCGAATCGTTCTTTCCGGAGAAGGGCGGCTCCACGCGGGAGGCGAAGAAGGTCTGCCTCGCCTGCGAAGTCCGCTCCGAGTGCCTGGAATACGCGCTCGCGAACGACGAGCGCTTCGGAATCTGGGGCGGACTGTCCGAGCGTGAGCGGCGCCGCCTGAAGAAGGCCGCCGTCTGATCAACTCCCGGTCGGCCGCTGTCCGTACGGAGAGGCCGGCAGGTACCGGCGGCGGTACGGGCACCGCCGTCGCCGCGGGCGAGAAGTCCCCCTGGTTGTACGACAGCTTGCAGGACCCGATGGGCGCCGCGCACTGAGCCGTTAGTGTGTGGCCCGTCCTTGGTGCGCGGCCCCCTCCGCGGGGCGGTGTGCCTACGAGTCCGTCGCAGCGTCTTCGGGGGATCGCCCCCGCACCCCCGGGAGGGGCCCGCACCTCGATGTCCGTGCACAGCCATACGGCGGCCCAGTACGAGGCGGCCACACCTGAGTTCCCAAGGCACGTCGTCACCGCCGTGCTCGTCTCCCACGACGGCGCGCGGTGGCTTCCCGAGGCGCTGTCGGGTCTGCTCTCCCAGGAACGCCCCGTGCAGGACGTCATCGCGGCCGACACCGGCAGCGCGGACGAGTCGGCACAGCTGCTCAGCGAGTCCCTCGGTTCCGACCGCGTGCTGCACATGGCCCGCCGCACGGGATTCGGCGCCGCCGTCGACGAGGCGGAGCGCACGGCGCGCGTGCCCACGCCGGACGACCTGCCGTACCTCAAGCGCCCCAGCGGCTGGGACCCGGTCAACCGCAGGTGGCGCGACGACGCCTACGACATGCCGGAGCTGCCGCACGGCGAGCCCGTGCACTGGCTGTGGCTGCTGCACGACGACTGCTCTCCCGAACCGGACGCCCTGGCAAGGCTGTTGAGGATCGTCGACGCCGACCCGGAGGCCACCCTCGTCGGGCCCAAGCTGCGCAGCTGGTACGACCGCAGGCAGCTGCTCGAAGCGGGCGTCACGATCGCCAACAGCGGACGCCGCTGGACCGGCGTGGAGCGCCGCGAGCAGGACCAGGGCCAGCACGACCAGGTGCGTACGGTCCTGTCGGTCTCCACCGCCGGAATGCTCATCAGGCGGGACGTCTTCGAGGAACTCGGCGGCTTCGACCGGCACTTGCCGCTGATGCGTGACGACGTCGACCTGTGCTGGCGTGCGCACTCCGCCGGGCACAAGGTGCTGATCGTCCCCGACGCGGTGGTGCGGCACGCCGAGGCCGCGGCCCGCGAGCGGCGCCCCGTCGACTGCGTCGGCCGCGGCGCGCGCGGAGGGGCCAGCCCGCACCGGGTCGACAAGGCCGGTGCCGTCTACACGCTGCTCGCCAACGTGCCCGGCTCGAAGCTCTTCTGGGTGATGCTGCGGCTCGTGCTCGGCACGCTGCTGCGCACCCTCGCCTATCTCGTGGGGAAGGTGCCACGGCAGGCCCTCGACGAAGTGCGCGGTCTCACCGGGACGTTGCTGCGGCCGGGGCGGATCATCGGCGCGCGCCGCAGGCGCGGCAGGCCGGCCGTCCCTTACGGCGAGCTGCGCCACCTCTTCCCGCCGCCCGGCGCGACCGTACGGGCCACGGCCGAGCAGGTCGCGAGCAACTTCGGCGGACGTGCCGAACCCGACATGTCCTCCGGCGGACGTCATGGCGCCGTGGAGACCGGACCGGGCGACGACGACGCGGAGTATCTGGAGGTCGAGCAGTTCGCGCGGCTCAAGCAGATCGCCCGCAAGCCGGGCCCGGTGCTCTTCGCCGTACTGCTCGTGGTCTCCCTGATCGCCTGCCGTGAACTGCTGGGCGGCGGCGCCCTGGCCGGCGGTGCGCTGCTGCCGGCGCCGGCCGAGGTCTCCGACCTGTGGGGCCGCTACGTCGACGGCTGGCACCCGGTCGGCATCGGCGGCACGCAGACGGCGCCGCCGTATCTCGCGATCGTCGCCATGGTCGCGACCGTCTTCTTCGGCAGCACCGGCTTCGCGCTGACGCTGCTGCTGGTCTGCTCGGTGCCGCTGGCCGGCTTCATCGCGTACTTCACCTCGCGGCCGCTGGTGGAGTCCCGGCTGCTGCGCGCGTGGGGGAGCGTCGCGTACGCCTTCCTGCCGGCCGCCACGGGCGCGCTCGCGGGCGGGCGCATCGGCACCGCCGTACTCGCCATCACGCTGCCGCTGCTGGCCCGTGTCGCCGTCCTCGTGAGCGGCCTGCGGGGCGGCAGGCCGGGGTGGCGCGCGGTGTGGGCGTACGCGCTGCTGCTGACCCTGACGACCGCCTTCACGCCGCTGGTGTGGCTGATCGCGCTCACGCTCACCGCCGTGCTGCTCGTGCTGCGGCGCCTCGGCCTGGCCGACGAGCCCGACGGGCCGGCCGAAGGCCTGCTGCGTGGCACGGCCGTGCGCAACGGCCTCGCGCTGCTGACGCCGATGGTGCTGCTGGCCCCGTGGTCGCTGTCGCTGCTGACGGACCCGTCGGCGCTCTTCCGCGAGGCGGGGCTCCAGTACGGCGCGGGCTCCGGAGACGCGCTCGGGCTGCTGACGCTGACGCCCGGCGGGCCCGGTGCCACGGGCGGGCTGCTGCTGATCGGCGTGGTGCTGGCGGCCATGGCCGCGTTGCTGCGCGGCGAGCGGCAGCCGGCGGTCCGCGCCGCCTGGGTCGTGGCGCTGGTGGGGCTGCTGTATGCGGGGCTGTCCAACAGCGTCGCGTGGGCGGGCCCGGCCACCCTCGTGTACGGGCTGGCGCTGCTGTGCGCCGCCGTCATCGGAGCCGAGGGCGCCAGGGAGCGCGTCGCGGAGCAGAGCTTCGGCTGGAAGCAGCCCGCCGCGGCACTCGTCGCCGCGGCGGCGGTGGCCGCTCCGCTCGTGGCCGCCGTCGGCTGGATGGTGGGCGGCGCCGACGGGCCGCTGTCGCGGCGCGACCCGGTGCAGGTCCCCGCGTTCGTCGCGGAGGAGAGCCGTACCAGCGACCAGGCGCGCACCCTGGTGCTCTCCGGCGAGTCCCAGGACGCCTCCAGCGCGCCGGCGGACGTCTCGTACTCGATCGTGCGCGGCTCCGGAGCCCGGCTCGGCGACGGCGATCTGGCCGCCGCGGGCGGCGACGACGCGCGGCTGGGGCGCGTGGTCGCGAACCTCGTGGCCGGTTCCGGCGCCGACCAGAGCGAACAGCTCGGCGGCTACGCGGTGCGCTATGTCCTCGTACGGGACCATGCGCCCCGTCAGATGAGCCGCGTCCTCGATGCGACGCCCGGGCTCACGCGGCGCAGTCAGGAGGACGGCAGCGCGCTGTGGCGGGTGGACCGGCAGGTCTCCCGGGCCAGCGTGGTGCCCGCGGGCGGCGGCGGTGGCGCGCCCGGACAGGCGGCGGATCCGGTGCCCGTACCGGCCGGCCCGCTGGAGATCCACACGCAGCTGCGGCCCGGGGACGCCGGGCGGACCTTGCGTATCGCCGACGCCGCCGACCCCGGCTGGCAGGCGACGCTCGACGGGAAGCCGCTGACGCCGGAGACCGTGGACGGCTGGGCGCAGGGGTTCAAGCTCCCGGCGGGCGGCGGACGGCTGGACGTCACCCACGAGACGAGCCTCGCGCACACCGCCTGGGTGTGGCTCCAGGGCTTCCTGGCGCTGTTCGTGGTCGTGCTCGCGCTTCCCGGCAGGCGGCGGCAGGTGGACGACGACCTTCCGGAGACGGCGGCGGCCGTGCCGGCTCAGGGCGCCGAGGGCGGCCGCCGGGCGCGCAGGCTCGCGGCGGCGGCCGAGGCGGCACGGGCGGCGGAGGACCGGGAGGCCGCTGAGGCCGGGGGCATGGACCCGCACGGGGCCGAGGCGCCGGAGTACGAACAGCCCGACGACGGGCGGCAGTTCGAGCCCTCGGGCCATGCCCCGTCGGGCCGTGAGCCGCAGGGGTACGACCCGGCGGGGTACGACCCGGCGGGGTACGACCCGGCGGGGTACGACCCGGCGGGGTACGAGCCGGCCGGTTATGACCCCTCGGGCTACGAGCCCGCCTACGACCCATCCGGCTTCGACTCGCGGTACGGGACGTCCGGCGCGGGCGCTCCGGCATACGACCCGGACGCGCCGTACGAGCCCTCCCCGTTCGAGCCGCAGCAGCGGTCCTACGGCGAACGGCAGCCCTACGGCGAGGACTACGGGCAGCAGCAGTACGAAGACCCTTACGCGACACGGCAGTTCGAGCCGCAGCAGTTCGACACCCAGCAGTACGACGCCTACGAAGGGCAGAGCGACCCGTACGGCTACGACCCGCGGTACGGCAACAGGAGCGATCAGCAGTGAACCGCACGAGCACGACCCTCATCGGCGCGGTCGCGGCCCTCGCCGCCGTGACCGGTGTCGCCGCGCTCGCGGCGCCCGGCGACGACGGGACAGGCAGCACGGCGGCGGCAGGGCGCAGGCCGGTCGAGCGTTCCACCCTGGTCTGCCCGCAGCCCAGCGTCTCCGACGTGGCCGAGACGCGGTACACGGCCTTCGCCCCGCAGGGGAGCAAGGGCAAGGGCGAGGGCAAGGGCGAGCTGTACGCCGCGGAGAAGGCCGACACCGGCGGCTCCGACGGCGGGAGCGGCGGCGGCAAGGACGACGGCAAGGGGAAGGGCAAGGGCGACGAGGGCAAGGACGGCAAGGGCGGCAAGGGCAAAGACGAGAAGGGCGCCGCCCGTGAGAAGCCCGACCCCAAGCCGTTCCTGCCGCTGAGCGCGCCCGGCAAGCCCGTCACGGCTGATGCCTCCGCCTCCGGCTCCTCGGCGTACTTCGGCTCCTCGGAGGGCCGGGTCGCGCCCGGCTGGACCGTCCAGCAGACGACGGACGTAGCGGTCGGCGCGGGACGCGGGATCCAGGGGACGGCCTGTTCCGTGCCGGACACCGACTTCTGGTTCCCGGCCGCGAGCACCGCCAAGGGGCGGCAGGACTACGTCCATCTCACTAACCCCGACGACTCCAGCGCCGTCGTCGACGTGAACCTCTACGGCAAGAAGGGCCGCATCCCCTCCGAGGCCGGAGAGGGCATCACCGTCCCGCCCCGCTCGACCGTGCCCGTGCTGCTCTCCACGCTGACGTCCGAGCCCGCGGTCAACCTCGGCGTGCACGTGGTGGCGCGGGCCGGGCGCGTGGGCGCACAGGTGCAGGCGGTCGACGAGAAGGCCGGCGGAGACTGGGTCCCGTCCGTGGCCGATCCGTCCCCGAGCGCGGTGCTGCCGGGCATCCCGGGCGACGCCACGGCCGTACGGCTGGTCGTACTGGCGCCGGGAGGGAACGACGCGGACCTCAAGCTCAGGCTCGCGACGCCCACCACGCAGATCGCACCGGCCGGTCACGAGACGCTGCACGTGCGTGCCGGCATGACCACCGCGGTCGACCTCAACGACCTCACCAAGGGCGAGGCGGGTTCGCTCGTGCTCACACCCTCGGAGAGCGGCGCCGGCGCGACCCCGGTGGTCGCGGGGCTGCGCGTGACCCGCGGCAAGGGGTCCGACCAGGAGACGGCGTTCATCCCCGCCACCGCGCCCCTCGCGGACCGTGCCACCGCCGCCGACAACCGGGAGAAGGGTTCGGTCCTCTCGCTCACCGCCCCGGGCAAGGCGGTGAAGGTGCGGGTGACCTCGTCGGCGGGCAGCAAGGGCGGCCAGCCGGTCAGCCGTACGTACACGGTGAAGGGGAAGACGACCAAGTCCTTCGAGCCGCCGCGGCCGGAGGGCGTCAAGGGCGGCTTCGCGGTGACCGTCGACCGGATCTCGGGCGGGAAGCTGTACGCCTCGCGGATGCTGGAGCAGAAGGACGGCAAGCTGCCCGCGTTCACCGTGCAGACACTGCCGGACGACCGGGGCAAGGTGCTCGTGCCGCACTCGGGCCAGGATCTCTCCGTGCTGACGGACGGCGACGGAGACGGGAACTGACGGGAACTGACGGGAGCAAGGCTGGTCAGGCCGAACGGGCCGGTAGGCGGCTGGCGGGCCGCCCCTGACTATCGACCTTCGTCGTCCTCCGGCATCCCGGGAACCGGAGCGCCCGAGGGCATGCCCGAGGCGACGTAGTCGTCGTAGACGGGACGCCAGGGTTCGGCGGTCTCGCTGTGCGGGCCCTGCGCCGTGGCGCCGGAGACGTGCCTGCCGAGTTCGGTGAGGCACACGGTCCAGCCGGCGGCGTTGCGTGCCGCGGTGTTCTCCGCTTCCAGCACGTTGATCAGCGTGAGCGCGCAGCCCCCGTCGTCAACAGGGTCGATTTCGAAGTGCAGTTCGTCGCCGCCCCAGGTGAAGGCGAGGCGCCGCGGCGGCTCGTGGACGAGCACGGTGCCCGTCATCGCCTCCAGATTGGGGTCGTCGGAGAACTCGATCTTTCCGCCCGCGCGGGCCTCCATGCGTACGGCGCTGGGGAACCAGTGCGCCAGCTCGCCGGGCTCGGTGATCGCGGCCCACAGTCTTTCGACGGGGTATGGGTAGGTGCGCTGGAAGCGCACCGCGGGACGGCCGTTGTACTCGAAGTAGGTTCCACGGTCCATGATCTGCTCTCCTGCTCTCGCGCTCCAGCGCCGCATCGTTCTCGCGCTCCGCTGTTCCGTGTGCTGTGCCGCACCCGGGTGGTGGCGGCGCGGCTCTTCAGCGTCGTCCCCGGCCCTCGCTCTCGGCGTCGTCCCCTCGTTCCGCGGCCCCGGTGCGGTCGAGGTGTCTGTCCAGCGCGTCGAGCCGTTCGTTCCACAGCTGCCTGAACGGGGCCAGCCACGCGTCGAGTTCGGCCATCCGCTCGAGGTCGACCGAGTAGATGCGCCGCTGTGCGTGCGTACGGACCCTCACCAGCCCCGCCTCGCGCAGCACCCGCAGATGCTTGGACGTCGTCGGCTGTGTGTAGCCCAGTTCGTCGACGAGTTCGCTCACCGCACACGCGCGGTCACGCAGCACGTCGAGCATCGCCCGCCGACGGGGGTCTGCCAGCGCCGTCCACGTGGCATCCGTCACGGAAGACAATATGCCTCCTCGCGTATATACGTGTCAAGGAATATAAGCGTCCGGGATCGCCTGGCGCGTTCCGCAATCGGCCCTCCGATGCGCAGAGTTGTCCACCGTGACGCTGTGTGCCTGGCGCCCTGGTGCGTGGTGTCTCGCTCGCGGTGTCGTCCAGGTCCCCGCATCTCCGCGCGGCACGTCGGCGCCCCCAACTCCGACTGCCGACCCCGACTGCCGGCCCCGACTGCCGGCCCCAACTGCCCTTCCCCGCCCGTACGGTGAGCCGCCCGCCTAGGCCGTGTCCGGCGGATCAGTCGGACGTCTAGGTCACGGCCGTCGCAATACCGCCGAACTCTCGCCCATGTGGCTTCGCTCCCCCTGGCTTCGCCGGGTGGTGCCCCCGGTTGCGGCGGCACAAACCTGCCGCAACGGCGATCAACCACCCAGCAAGAGGGTCCGGCAGCATGGTCGAAAGTCCGAGCAACCGCGTTCGGTGATCCGCCGGACACGGCTTAGTCCTGCCCGTACCGCGGATCCACCGACTCCGGTGACAGGCCCAGCAGTTCGGCCACCTGCTCGACGACGACCTCGTGCACGAGCAGCGCCCGCTCGTCGCGGTTGCGTGTACGGATCTCGACGGGGCGGCGGTAGACGACGATCCGGTCGGGCCGTCCGCTCCTCGACTCGGCGACCCTTCCCAGCGGTACGGCCTCGGCCTGTTCGTCCAGTTCGCCGTCGTCGCTGCGGGGCACCTCCTGCACCGCGAACTCCACGCCCGTCAGCTGCGGCCACCGCCGCTCCAGCCTGCTGACCGAGTCGCGCACCAGATCGTCGAAGGCTTCGGAACGGCTTACGGCCAGGGGCACTTGGGGCGGCGCGACCGGGCCGCGCATGCCGCGCCCGTGACGGTCGCGCCGCCGCGGTCCGGGGTCGGGGCGGCCGGAACCGCCGGCACCCTCGCCCCGCTCCCGCGAGTCGTCCCCGTCTTCCCGGTCGTCCCGGTCCGGTCCGCCGGGCGTTGCAGGGCTGTTCATCGTCCTGAGAGTAGCGGCCGTACCGCCGGGATCCGCGATCACCGGAACATTCACAACCGTGTCGAAGAGTGACCGGTGTCATGACCTTTGGGGTCGTTTCTTGTGCCCGGCGCGACCGGTGATCTCGCCCTCCTCGGACCGTTCGCGACAGCTCACGACCACTTGGTGCCGGATCCCCGACTCCCAACGGGCGCAAGGGTGTCGGGGCTACGTTCTTCCCGCAGATCAGGTGTTTCAGGCGAACCGGGACGACACGACTGAGTGACGTCAAGAAGAGTCGTCGCAGGCCGCTCAAGAGTGCGGTACGGTCCATCGTCGTGAGCCCTGTACGTCGCTGTTCGCGAACCGCCTGCGGCCGTCCCGCCGTCGCGACGCTGACGTACGTCTATGCGGACTCCACCGCCGTGCTCGGTCCCCTCGCCACATACGCCGAACCGCACTGCTACGACCTGTGTTCGGAGCATTCGGAGCGCCTCACCGCCCCCCGCGGATGGGAGGTCGTACGCCTCGCCGTCGACGCGGGCCCGGCCAGGCCGAGCGGTGACGATCTCGAAGCGCTCGCCAACGCCGTGCGGGAGGCGGCCCGTACGCCACGGCGCGACCCTTCCGCGGCCGCGCCCTCCGACGCGGTCGGCGGCCCCGAAGGGCGCGACTCCGATCCGATGGAGGTCGCGCGGCGCGGCCATCTGCGCGTACTGAGGTCGCCGGAGCAGTAGACGGCACGCGCCCGACAGGCCCTGGGGACACGGGAGATCGTCTTCCGCAGCGGGTAGATTTGGGCACCCGGTGAGCTGCCGGGACCGTTCCGCCGGACCCGGCACCGGACCGCCGGACACCGCACACGCACACCGCACACGTACACCGGAGACGGGAATCCGGCGACCCGGGAGCCACGGGATCTCACCACCACCACCCGGGGCCCGGGAATCCGAAGACCCAGGAGAGGGCTGCCCCGTGACTGATCTGTCGGAGATCGTGAAGGCGTACGACGTGCGCGGCGTCGTGCCGGACCAGTGGGACGAGCCGCTGGCCGAGTTGTTCGGAGCCGCCTTCGTACGGGTCACGGACGCGTCCGCGATCGTCGTCGGGCACGACATGCGGCCCTCGTCGCCGGGACTTTCGCGGGCGTTCGGGCGCGGCGCGGCCCGGCAGGGCGCGGACGTCACCGGGATCGGCCTGTGCTCGACCGACCAGCTCTACTTCGCCAGCGGCCAACTCGGCCTGCCCGGCGCGATGTTCACCGCGAGCCACAACCCCGCCCGCTACAACGGCATCAAGATGTGCCACGCGGGCGCACAGCCCGTCGGACAGGACAGCGGACTGACGGACATCCGCGAACTCGTGGAGGACTGGGCCGAGTCGGGCCCGCCGCCGCGCGCGGAAGGCGTCACCGAGGGGACCGTCACCGAGCGCGACGTGCTCTCCGACTACGCGGCACACCTGCGCACGCTCGTCGACCTCACCTCGATCCGCGAGCTGTCCGTCGTCGTGGACGCGGGCAACGGCATGGGCGGCCACACCGTGCCGACCGTGTTCGAAGGCCTGCCCCTCCGACTCGACTCCATGTACTTCGAGTTGGACGGCACGTTCCCCAACCACGAGGCCAATCCGCTCGATCCGAAGAACATCGTCGACCTTCAGAAGCGCGTGCGGGAGACCGGCGCGGACATCGGCCTCGCCTTCGACGGCGACGCCGACCGCTGCTTCGTGGTCGACGAGAAGGGCGACCCCGTCCCGCCGTCCGCGGTCACCGCGCTCGTCGCGGCACGCGAACTCGCCAAGTCGCCCGGATCCACGGTCATCCACAACCTGATCACGTCGTGGTCCGTGCCCGAAGTCGTACGGGAAGAGGGCGGCACACCCGTACGCACACGCGTCGGGCACTCCTTCATCAAGGCCGAAATGGCCCGCACCGGCGCGATCTTCGGCGGTGAGCACTCCGCGCACTACTACTTCCGCGACTTCTGGAACGCGGACACCGGCATGCTCGCCGCGCTGCACGTGCTCGCCGCGCTCGGCGGTCAGCCGGGCACGCTCTCGGAGCTCGTCGCGGAGTACGACCGCTACGCCGCCTCCGGCGAGATCAACAGCAGGGTCGAGGACCAGGAAGGGCGTGCCGCCGCGGTGCGGGCCGCCTACCAGGACCGGGACGGCGTCGAGATCGACGAACTGGACGGGCTGACGGTCACCGCCGGCGACTGGTGGTTCAACCTGCGCGCCTCCAACACCGAACCGCTTCTCCGGCTGAACGTCGAGGCGCGCGACCGGGCGACGGCGGACGCGGTACGGGACGAGGTGCTCGCGATCGTGCGGGCGTGAGCGGTGGGCCGGGAGCACCGGCCTGTGAGGGTGCCCTGTGAGCGCGGCCTGTGAGCGGGTCGGTGAACGGGCCGGTGAACGGGGTCCGTTAGGGGTCGCGAGCGGGCCTGTGAGCGGCGGCTCTGAACTACCGGCCTGTGAGCGGCGGCTCGTGAACTACCGGCCTGTGAGCGGCGGTTAGCCGGCCGCTCAGTGAGGCCGGGCAGCGGTGGGCGAGCGGGGCGACCCGGTGACCCCGGCCCGCGAGCCGGGCAGAGCGCGAAGCGCCCGGCCGCGAGTCCGCCGCCCCGCCGCCCCGCCGCATAACCGTTCACAGGGCCTGCTCGCCCGCACGACACGGGCCGTATCTCCGGCGGTACCCTGGCGGCCCAGCCGCTCCGCCCGCGAAAGGGACGAAACCATGCCGCTCGAAGCCGGTCTTCTGGACATCCTCGCCTGCCCGGCGTGCCACGCGCCGCTCCACGAGGAGCCGGAGGACGCGGAGGCGGGACGACCCGAGGAGCTCGTGTGCACGGGCGGCACCGAGTGCGGCCTCGTCTACCCGGTGCGCGACGGAATTCCGGTTCTCCTCGTCGACGAGGCGCGGCGCCCCGGCTGACCGGCCGCGGCCCGTCCACCGGCGCCCGGTGCCCGGTGCTCCTCCACCGGAGACCGCTCACCGAAGCGGGACCGGCCCTGGCCACCGGCTGCCCCACCCGGGCAGCACACTCCCCGACTCACACCACGCGGCGCGGGCAGCTCGTCGTCCAGCGGCCGATCGGAGGCTCCGGAAGATGCTCGACGAGTCACTCCTCGACTCTCCAGACGCCCTCGCCCGTGCGGACACCGCCGGGCTGCTGCGCGGCAGCGCCGAAGCGGGCGCCTACGTGCGTAGGGCCGTGCGCCAGGCCGGCGAGACAGGGCTCGCCGGCCTGCGGCCCGACGGCAGGCCGCGCGCGGTGTTCGTCGCCGGACCCGGGCCCGCGCCCGGCTGCGCCGCGGATCTGCTCGGAGCGCTCGGCAGCGACGCCGTACCCGTCACGCTGCTGCGGCCCACCGGCGCCCTCGCCGCACCCGGTGCGCTGCGCTGGACGCTCCCGGGCTGGGCGGGCTCGCTCGACCTGCTGCTGGTCACGACACCGGACGGGTCCGAAGCCGGGCTCACGGCACTGATCGAGCAGGCGTACCGGCGCGGCTGCACCGTCGTGACCCTCTGCCCGGCGGGTTCGCCCGCGGCGGAGCTGACGGGGGAGACGCACGGACTGGCCGTGCCGCTGGGTCCCGTGCGGCCGGCGGCCCCGGGCGGCCCGAACGCGGGGACCGGGGTATCGGGGACCGGGGCGCCGGGGACCGGCGCGTCCGCGGGGAACGGCGGCGCACCACCGGGCGACTCCGGCCTCCCGCCGCACCCGCGGCCCGTGGAGCCGCGCACCATGACGGCGGCGCCCGGACTCCTCTGGCCGCTGCTCACGCCGCTTCTCGTGCTCTCCGACCGTCTCGGCCTGCTCGACGCCCCGGAGCCCGCACTGGAGTCGCTGGCCGCCCGGCTCGACCAGGTCGCGGAGCGCTGCGGCCCGGCCGTCGCCGCGTACAGCAATCCGGCCAAGTCCCTGGCGACCGAACTCACCGACACGCTCCCGCTGTTGTGGAGCGAGGGCGCCCTGGCCGCAGCCGTCGCACGGCACGGCGCCGTCACGCTCACGGCACTCCCCGGGCTGCCTGCCATGGCCGCCGCCCTCCCCGAGGCGATGGCCGCGCACGGCGGTCTGCTGTCCGGCGCGCTCGCCCCGGCCGCCGGAGACGATGACTTCTTCCGCGACCGCGTGGAGGAACCGGAGCCGCTGCACGCCCGGATCCTCCTGCTGCGCGACCAGGCCCCCGGCGCCGAGTCCGCCGTCGTCGCGGCCCGTGACATCGCCCACGCGCACGACGTGCCGCTCAGCGAACTCGAACCCCCCGAGGGCAGCAGCCCCCTCGAAGCCGCCGGCGAGCTGATCGCCACCATGGATTTCGCCGCCGTTTACCTGTCGCTGGCCGACGGCGGCGCATCATCGCCCTCGTAAACCCGCCGTAGCCGCCGTAGCCCGCTGGACCGCCGCCGAACCCTGCCGTAGCCGCGCCGAAGGAAGCGAAGCACCACCGCATGGACCGCCTCACCAACACCGTCAGGCCCTACGCATGGGGCTCAACCACCGCCATCCCCGCCCTCCTCGGGACGGCACCCACCGGCGAGCCCCAGGCCGAGCTGTGGATGGGCGCACACCCGGGCGCTCCGTCGACCCTCGTACGGGACGGCCGCGAACGGACCCTGACGGAGATCATCGAGGCGGATCCGGAAGGGGAGTTGGGGCCGGAGACCGTACGGGCCTTCGGGCCGCGCCTGCCCTTCCTGCTGAAGGTGCTCGCCGCCGCGTCGCCGCTGTCGCTCCAGGTGCACCCGGATCCGGCGCAGGCCCGCGAGGGCTTCGACGAGGAGGAGGCGCGCGGCGTCCCCGTCGACGCACCGGAACGCAACTACAAGGACGCCGGCCACAAGCCCGAACTGATCTGCGCGCTCACGGACTTCGACGGCCTGTGCGGATTCCGGCCGGCACCGGAGGCGGCGGATCTGCTGGCGGGGCTGGAGGTCGACGCGCTGAAGCCGTACGCCGACATCCTGCGGGCCAGCCCCGCGAGCGACGCGCTGCGTGAGGTGCTGACCGCCGTGCTCACCGCCGACCGGGACGAGATCGCGGGGACGGTCGCCGAGGCGGCGCGGTCGGCGGCCCGGCTCTCGGCGGACACGGACACGGACTCCGGCACCGGCGCCGGCACTGGCACTGGCACCGGTGCCCATGCCCGCGCGTACGCCCTCTGCGCCTCGCTCGCCGAGCACTACCCGGGCGACCCGGGCGTGCTCGCCGCCATGCTCCTCAACCACGTGCGCCTCGCCCCGGGCGAGGCCCTCTATCTCGGCGCGGGAGTCCCGCACGCCTATCTCAGCGGCCTCGGCGTGGAGATCATGGCGAATTCCGACAACGTGCTGCGCTGCGGTCTGACCCCGAAGCACGTCGACGTACCCGAACTGCTGCGCATCGTCCGCTTCCAGCCCGGAGAGCCCGGCATCCTCCACCCCGAGGCGGGCCCGTCCGGTGAGGAGCGCTACGAGGCACCCGTCGGCGAATTCCGCCTGTCCCGCTGCATGATCGCGCCGGGCGCGGGAGCGGCGCCGCTGAGCGCCCGCACACCCCAGATCCTGCTGTGCACCGCCGGACACGTGGTCCTGCGGGGCGGCGCCGAAGGAGCCGAGGACGAACTGACCCTGGAACCCGGCCGGTCCGCCTACGTCAGGGCCGGGGAGCGGGTCGACGCGACCGGTGACGGTACGCTCTTCCGGGCCACGGTGGCCGTCTGACCCAGGCCCCGAGCGGGCGGCAGCCCGGGCAGACAGGGGAGCGGACATCCGGGCAGCGGGGCAGCCGGACGACCGGCGGGCGGCCGGACGGACACCGAAGACAGCACGGGTTCACGCGTATCACCGAGAAAGGGACGAACGACTCGTATGAGTGCATCAGGCGGTTCGAAGGCGATCATCGCCGCGCTGGGCGCGAACTTGGCCATCGCCGCAGGCAAGTTCGTCGCCTTCGTATTCAGCGGCTCGTCCTCCATGCTCGCGGAGAGCGTCCACTCGCTCGCCGACTCGGGCAACCAGGCACTGCTGCTGCTCGGCGGCAAGCAGGCCAAGAAGGAAGCCAACGAGGAACACCCCTTCGGCTACGGCCGCGAGCGCTACATCTACGGATTCCTGGTCTCCATCGTCCTGTTCACCATCGGCGGCGTCTTCGCCCTCTACGAGGGATACGAGAAGATCAAGCACCCGCACCAACTCGAGAGCTGGTACTGGCCGGTGGGCGTGCTGCTCTTCGCCATCACCGCCGAGGCCTTCTCCTTCCGTACGGCGATAAAGGAGTCGAACGGGGTCCGCGGCTCGCTGAGCTGGACCCAGTTCGTACGCCGTGCCAAGGCTCCCGAACTGCCCATCGTGCTCCTGGAGGACCTCGGCGCGCTCGTCGGGCTCGTGCTCGCCCTCTTCGGAGTCGGCGCCGCCCTCGCCACCGGCAACGGCGTGTGGGACGGCATCGGCACGATGTGCATCGGCGCACTGCTCGTTGTGATCGCGATAGTCCTGGCAGCGGAGACGAAGTCGCTGCTGCTCGGCGAGTCCGCAGACCCCGCGGAACGGGAGAAGATCCGCGCCGCGCTCGTGGACGGCCACACCGTGACGGGAATCATCCACATGCGGACGCTGCATCTGGGCCCCGAGGAACTGCTGGTCGCCGCGAAGGTGGCGGTGCAGCACGACGACACCGCGGCGGAGGTCGCGCGTGCGATCGACGAGGCGGAGGGCCGCATCCGGGAGTCGGTGCCGAGCGCGCGTGTGATCTATCTGGAGCCCGACATCTACCGGCCGGCCGCGGCTTCCACGTCGAACTGATCACGCCGCTCTGTCCGGTTTCGCCCACCGCTGAGCGCTTTGAACTCCCCACCCCCTCAAGGCGGGTGCACCCCTCGGCCTCGTTTGTCAAATTATGCGCCGAGGTGTGGAAGGGCGCAGTGTTGGGCATCGGCACAACTGCGCGCACTGTGCGGCCGAAAACAGACCAGGTCCGCCCTTGCTCGCACCGTGGGCAATCCGTTCGACTGGACGAGCGGTGTAAATTCGTAGTGCACAGACGTCGCTGCTGATGGCAGATCGGCCGGCCCGTACCGCGGGCCACCGAGGGAGAGAGGGCCTCCGACGGACTGGGCTGCGAGCAAGGGACCAGTGTGCCCGTGTGCGTTGTGTACGTACGCAGCGCAGGCACCGCACACGGAACCCGGCGCCGCAGCACGGACCTGTCAGCCATGACCTCGACATCGAGGAGAGCAGCTCGCATGACGACGACCTCCACCGGCCAGGACTTCAAGGTCGCGGACCTTTCGCTTGCGGCCTTCGGCCGCAAGGAGATCAGCCTGGCCGAGCACGAGATGCCCGGCCTGATGGCGATCCGCAAGGAGTACGCCGCTGACAAACCCCTGACCGGGGCCCGTATCACCGGGTCTCTCCACATGACCGTGCAGACGGCCGTCCTGATCGAGACCCTGACCGCCCTGGGCGCAGAGGTCCGCTGGGCGTCCTGCAACATCTTCTCCACCCAGGACCACGCCGCCGCAGCCGCGGTGGTCGGCCCCGACGGCACCCCCGAGAACCCGCAGGGCGTGCCGGTCTTCGCCTGGAAGGGCGAGACGCTGGAGGAGTACTGGTGGTGCACGGAGCAGGCCCTCACCTGGCCCGGCGCCGGCACCGGCGGACCGAACATGATCCTCGACGACGGCGGTGACGCCACGCTCCTCGTCCACAAGGGCGTCGAGTACGAGAAGGCCGGAGCCGCCCCGTCCGTCGACACCGCGGACAACGACGAGCACCGGGTGGTCCTGGAGCTGCTGAACCGCACCCTGCGGGAGAGCCCGCAGAAGTGGACCCAGCTCGCCTCCGAGATCCGCGGTGTGACGGAAGAGACCACCACCGGCGTGCACCGTCTCTACGAGATGCACCAGGACGGGTCGCTCCTCTTCCCGGCGATCAACGTCAACGACTCCGTGACCAAGTCGAAGTTCGACAACAAGTACGGCTGCCGGCACTCGCTGATCGACGGCATCAACCGCGCCACGGACGTACTGATCGGCGGCAAGACCGCCGTCGTCTTCGGCTACGGCGACGTCGGCAAGGGCTGTGCGGACTCCCTGCGGGGTCAGGGCGCCCGCGTCCTGATCACCGAGATCGACCCGATCTGCGCACTCCAGGCCGCGATGGACGGCTACCAGGTGGTGACCCTCGAAGACGTCGTGGAGACGGCGGACATCTTCGTCACCACCACGGGCAACAAGGACATCATCATGGCCTCGGACATGGCCCGGATGAAGCACCAGGCGATCGTCGGCAACATCGGCCACTTCGACAACGAGATCGACATGGCCGGCCTCGCCGAGATCAAGGGAATCGTCCGGGAAGAGCTCAAGCCGCAGGTGCACACCTGGACGTTCGAGGACGGCAAGGTGCTCATCGTGCTGTCCGAGGGCCGTCTGCTGAACCTGGGCAACGCGACCGGGCACCCCTCGTTCGTGATGTCCAACAGCTTCGCGAACCAGACGATCGCCCAGATCGAGCTGTTCACGAAGACCGACGAGTACCCGACCGACGTCTACGTGCTGCCGAAGCACCTCGACGAGAAGGTCGCCCGGCTGCACCTGGACGCACTCGGCGTGAAGCTCACCACGCTCCGCAAGGACCAGGCCGACTACATCGGCGTCCCCGTCGAGGGCCCGTACAAGCCGGACCACTACCGCTACTGATCGGCGCCACCGCCGGAGCCGCCGCTCGGACCGGGCGGCACCGGCGGGCGCCCAGCAGCGACGCCAAGGCCCCTGCCCCCGCGGCGGGGGCCTTCGGCCTGCCCTCAGACCCCCGCACGTAGAGTCCACCCATGCCACGCGGCCGGTATTCGCTTCACGATCCGCACGATCACACCCCCCTCGGCGAAGAACACTTCCACTGCGCCACCGGCCCCTCCGGCTGGCGTTACGTCTCGCAGATCACCACCCCCTCCGGCGACCACGCCGGCTCCGTCGATCTGGCCCTCGACGAACTCGGCCGCCCCGTACGGCTCCAACTCCACGCCGGCGACTGGCAGGTACGCGGCGCCGCACTCGACGGAGTCACCTGGGTCCGCACCGACCCGTCCGGCGAACACGCCCAGGAAGGCAACGCCGCCGCCCACTCCTTCACCGGCCGTTCCCCCGCATTTCTCATCGCGACGTCACGCCTGCTGCGGCCGGCCGCCGGCGAACCCGCCACCCGCATCCGACTCGTCGCGCTCACACCCCCCGTACTCGCCCCACGCACTCTCGATCAGTCCTGGACCTTGCTCAACACTGAAGCACACGCCACTGACAACGCCCCCCTGCTCGTAGAGAACTACCAGGTCAGCGAGGTCGACACCGGCGAGCAGCACCCCGTGCACATCGCTGGCGACGTCGTGCTCGCCGCACCCGGCATCGAGCTCGAGGAGCTGGAGTCACCGCCCTCCGGGTTCGGCTGAACCCCGGCGTACAGCCGCCTCACACCTCACGACGGCGGTACGAAGCCCGTCCTCCGCGGACTCTTCCCCGAGCCCTCCCGCGTCCGTCCGCCCGCGGGCTGATCCGCGCCCGGCTCCGCCCACGCGGTACCGCCCGCGGACGTACCGGCGACAGCCCCCGACACGGGCGCCCAGGGATGCCCGGCCGACCCGCCCGCACCCCCCGCCGCACCCGAGTACGCGCCCGCAGCAGGCGCGACCGCTCCCTGCCCGTACCCCGGCCCGTATACAGGCCCCGGCCCGTCAACAGGCCCATGCCCTGGCACCTGACCGGCGACCGCCCCCTGCACACCGAACGTCCGCTGCGCCTCCCTTGCCTGCCGCTCCGCGACGACCCCCGCCAGATACGTCGCAGCGGGCACGCCGTACGGCGCCGGCACCCCCGTACACGAGACGAGGTCCGCCGCCAGCTGCTCCGCCATCGACCGGCTCACGCCTTCGTCGAGCTGCCCCGCACGCATCAGGTACTGACGCACCGCCAGCCACAAGCCGCCCGGCACCCGCGACAGATCCAGCTCCCCGAAGCTGCCCGCCAGCCACGCCGGAGGCGGCGGCGCCGGTGCCCCGCCCGGCTCCGGCACCCTCTCCCGTACGACGAGAGTCCCCGCGAACACGTCGCCCAGCCGCCGCCCACGCGCGGAGATCAGCGACGCCGCGCACGCCACGACCCCGAAGAAGACCTGGATCTCGATCACGCCGATCGCCCCGCGCACCAGCGCGTGCCGGAACCGGACGGGCCCGCCGTCCTCCCTCAGCACCCGCAGCCCGCACAGCACCTTGCCCACCGACCTGCCGCGGCTCAGTGTCTCCACGGCGACCGGTACGCCCACCAGCACCAGCAGGAACAGGGCCACCTGAACCGCCGCCAGCGCCGCGTCGTCCAGAGAGGCCACCGCGGTCAGAAGCGCAAGCGAAACCGCCAGGTAGACCGCCCACGCGAGCACCAGATCTATGAAGACGGCCAGCGCACGCGTCGGCAGCCGCGCGGGCCGGAGACCGAGTACGACGGCATCTCCCGTAACGAGCTCGCTCACCGCGCCTCCGCTCCCAGCCGTCCGTACTCCTCCGCACAGTCTGCCGCTACCCGCCGACGGTCTGCCAAGCTCTCACCATGGACCTGGATGTCTTCGTCTCCGCGCACAGAGCGGAGTGGGACCGGCTGGACGAACTGCTGCGCCGCCGTCGCCGGCTCACCGGCCACGAGGCAGACGAACTCGTCACGCTCTACCAGCACACCTCCACCCACCTCTCCCAGGTCCAGTCGAGCGCCCCCGACCCGGCGCTCGCGGGAAGCCTCACCTCGCTCGTCGCACGCGCACGCAGCGCGGTGACCGGCCCGCGCAGGGCCTCATGGCGCGACGCCGCACACTTCTTCGCCGCCGGATTCCCCGCCGCCGTGTACCGGAGCCGACACTGGTGGGTCCCGGTCGCGCTGCTGTCCGTCGTGGCCGCCGCCCTCATCGGCTGGTGGATCGGCACCGAGGCCGAGGTCCGCTCAGCCATCGCCGCCCCCGAGGAACTCCGCGAAATGACGCGCCCCGGCGGCCAGTACGAGGCGTACTACTCGAGCCACCCCGCCACGTCCTTCGCCGCCCAGGTGTGGACGAACAACGCCCAAGCCGCCGCTGTCTGCCTGGCGTTCGGCGCGCTTCTCGGCATCCCCGTGCTGTGGGTGCTCTTCCAGAACATGCTCAACCTCGGCATCGGCATCGGCCTCATGCAGTCCGCGGGCCGGCTCGACACCTTCCTCGGGCTGATCCTTCCGCACGGCATCCTCGAGCTCACCGCGGTCTTCGTGGCCGCGGGCACAGGACTGCGGCTGGGCTGGACCGTCATCGACCCCGGCCCGCGAAGCCGCCGCGTGGCGCTCGCCGCGGAGGGACGGTCGGCGCTCGGGATGGCCATCGGACTCGCGGCGGTGCTGTTCGTCTCCGGCGTCATCGAGGGCTTCGTGACGCCTTCCGGCCTCCCCACATGGGCACGCGTCACCATCGGTGTCGTGAGCGAACTCCTGTTCCTCGCCTACGTGTACGTGGTCGGCGGACGAGCCGCACGGGCCGGCGAGACCGGCGACGTCTCGGCCGAAGACCGTCCGACGACGGTGCCCACAGCCGCCTGATGTGCATCGCGGTCCGGTGACCTGTTACTGTTTCCGCCGTTGCGGGGCCGGTTGAAGGTTCTCGCGACGAAGGATCCGACGAGACCCCGGAGTTGTGAACTCCGGCGGTGCGGTCGGCATCCGTTCGCTTCCCAACGCGACTCCGAATTACGGAAATCGACGGGAAGCACCCCCCGATTCACTGTCGGAACAGCTCTGATAGAGTCGGGAAACACCGAGAGGGAAGCGCCCGGAGCGGCCTGTTGTGGGTCTGTGATGGAAGCGTCCGTTCTTTGAGAACTCAACAGCGTGCCAAAAGTCAACGCCAGATATGTTGATACCCCGTGCCCTGGGGCTTGGTCCTTGGGG
>NZ_JAASAG010000012.1 GCF_012726265.1 Streptomyces sp. HNM0575
TGTCAGTGCCTCCGGAACCGGTGACACCACCCCCCAGGCCATGCACTCGACAGGGGGACTCAGTCATGCCAGCTCCAGAGACCGGGAGCCCCGTTGCAGGGCCACGAAAAAGGTAATGGGGGCGGCGGAGTCAGGGGCCGGGCAGTCACAGCACCGAGGAGCCGAGGGGCCGGGCCGCCGAGGAGTCGGGGCGCAGGTCCCTCAACGCCCGTGCTCGGCCCCGAACTTCTTCAGCAGGGCCTTCGCCGACTTCGGATACGGCCGCCCCAGCAGCTCGTCGTCGGAACCCACCGACGTCACCGCCACCAGCGTCCCCGAACCCCGCTTCCTGTCGATGCCGCGCAGCCACGGACCGCCGCTCACGCCCTGTGTCAGCCGGCACGGCCGCAGCGACAGCGCGCCCACGTTGGCGGCCGGGATCTCGCCGCGCTCGTAGAGGTGGGCCTTCCCGGCGCAGTAGTCCAGCGTCTCGCCGTCGTACGGGGACGAGGCGGGGTAGCCCAGCGTCGCCGTGCGCCCGCCGCGCACCGGCTCGGTCCGCAGCTTGTTCGCCCCGTACACGTCCTGGATCGTCCGGCCCCCGCGCTTCTCCATCCGCAGGAACGCCCAGTCGTACGGAAGCACCGACTCCAGGCTCTTGTCCGTGTCCCAGCCGGGCGCGGTACGCCACGACGTGACCTTCCAGCCGTGCGCGAGCACGGTCTTCGGGCCCTCCCCCTTGCCGCGGGTGCTGGCGCCCTTCCCCTCGTACGCGGGCTGGAAGTACATCGCCTCGGGCTCGCGCGGACGCTCCGGGCTGGCGATGCAGTGCGCCGCTGTGGCGACCACGCTGCCGCTGGGCGAGTCGACGATCGCGGCCGAGCACGACTCCGCCTGCCGGCCCGGCAGTTTGGCGACGAGCTTGCCGACGGTCCTGACCGTCCCCTGCGGCCATGGGCCGCCCTTCGAGGCGGGCGGATAGGGCGCGGGCGCGCTCGCGCCCATGAGCGCCAGCGCGGTGGTGCAGGTCACGAGAGCGGCGAGCGCCGCACGAGTCGACGTCATGCACCCACGC
This sequence comes from Streptomyces sp. HNM0575, assembly GCF_012726265.1. Taxonomy (GTDB): domain Bacteria; phylum Actinomycetota; class Actinomycetes; order Streptomycetales; family Streptomycetaceae; genus Streptomyces. Next base: position 1,055 of record NZ_JAASAG010000012.1, read on the forward strand.
TCGTCGGCCGCCGTCCCCGGGGCCAACCGCAGACACCTGATCGGGTTAACGAGGGCAATTCCCGGCACAGGGCGGCGATTCCGAGCACGGCACGCGCCGTGAGCCTGGGCTTGATGTGCTCCGCGCGCGGACCCGCCGACCGGGAGCCCGGTTCCCGGAGCCAAGAGCCCGGAGCCAAGAGCCAAGAGCCCGGGCAGCAGCAGGCCCCCGGAGGACCGCTGCCCGCCGGGGGCCTGGAGTGCGCGCGGGTCGCCGTGCTCGCCGTCGTCAGTCGCGGCGCTTCTTGGGGCGCCAGACCACCAGTGCGCCGGACTGGGGGTGGACGTCCTCGTACGGGACCAGGTCGCGGCGGTAGGAGGCGTGGACCTGGGCCTCGCGCTGCTGCATGGCCGCCGCCGCGCCCTCGACCGCCTGCTGGAGCTCCACGACGCGGGCCTTGAGTGCGGTGACCTGGTTCTCCAGCTCGATGATGCGCTTGATGCCCGCGAGGTTGATCCCCTCGTCCTGGCTCAACTCCTGCACCTGACGCAGGAGTTCGATGTCGCGCGCCGAGTAGCGCCGGCCGCGCCCGGCCGCGCGGTCGGGAGAGACCAGGCCGAGGCGGTCGTACTGGCGCAACGTCTGCGGGTGCAGACCCGAGAGCTGAGCGGCGACCGAGATGACGTAGACGGGAGAGTCGTCGGTCAGCTGGTAGGGATTGCGTCGTCCGCCTCGGCCGTTCACCTCAGTCTCCCTTCGCGGCCTTGAACAGGGCCGCCCGCGGGTCCTCCGCGGCCGTCGCGTCGCGGTAGGACTCCAGGATGCCCTTCGCCTTCTCGCTCAAATCCTTCGGAACCGATACGTCGATGGTGACCAGCAGATCGCCCTTCGTACCGTCCTTGCGTACGGCGCCCTTGCCGCGGGCCCGCATCGTACGGCCGCTGGGCGTGCCCGGAGGCAGTTTGAGCGTGACGGGCGGCCCGCCGAGGGTGGGCACCTTGATCTCGCCGCCGAGCGCCGCCTCCGGGTAGGTGACGGGCACGGTCACCGTCAGGTTGTCCCCGCGGCGGCCGAAGACCGGGTGCCGGTCGACGTGCACGACGACATACAGGTCGCCGTTGGGTCCGCCGCGCTCGCCCGGGGCGCCCTTGCCCCGCAGCCTGATGCGCTGCGCGTCGCTGACGCCCGCGGGGATGCGGACCTGCATGGTGCGCGAACTCGTCGCCCTGCCCGACCCCTTGCACGTCTCGCACGGGTCCTGGGCGATGAGACCGCGGCCCTTGCAGTCGACGCAGGGATCGGTGAGGGAGAAGCCGCCCCCGCCGCCGCGCGAGACCTGGCCGGTGCCGACGCAGGTGGGGCACACACGCGGCGTGCCGTTCTTGTCGCCGGTGCCGGCGCACGCCTTGCACGCCGCCGAGGAGGACATCCGCAGCGGGACCGTGGCCCCGTCCACCGCCTCGGTGAAGCTGAGCGTCACCTCGGACTCGATGTCCTGGCCGCGGCGGGGCTGCGTACGCGTACCGGCGCCGCCGCGGTTGAACAGCCCGCCGAACACGTCGCCGAGACCGCCGCCGAAGCCGCCCGCACCGCCCGGACCGCCGGTGCCTCCGGGCTGACCGCCCCCGAAGAGGTCGCTCAGATCGAAGTTGAAGCCGCCCGGCCCGCCTGGGCCACCGGGACCGCCGGTCCTGATGCCGCCGTTGCCGAACAGGGCGCGCGCCTCGTCGTACTCCTTGCGGCGCTTGGCGTCACCGAGCACGTCGTACGCCTCGGAGGCGTCCTTGAAGCGCTCCTCGGCCTTGGCGTCGCCCCTGTTGGCGTCGGGGTGGTTCTCCCTGGCGAGCTTGCGGTACGCCTTCTTGATCTCGGCCTCGGTGGCGTCCTTGGGGACGCCGAGGACCTTGTAATAGTCCTTCTCGATGAAGTCCTTGGTACTCATCCGCGGCGTCCCTCCTCCCCGGTGCCGTGTCCGCTTGCGGTGCCGTGGCCGGCCAGGCCGGTGCGCCCGGCGCGGCCCGTGTGGTCAGCCCTGGTCGGGGCCACCGTTCTCCTCTTCGTCGGCGGACTCCTCGCCTGCCGCGCCCTGTGCCCCCGGCTGCGGCTCGGCGACGCCGACCCGGGCGGGCCGGATCGTCCGTTCGCCGATTCGGTACCCGGGCTGAAGGATCTGCACGCACGTCGTCTCCGTGACGTCGGGCGAGTACGAGTGCATCAGCGCCTCGTGCACGGTCGGGTCGAAGGGCTCGCCCTCCTTGCCGAACTGCATCAGACCCATCTTGGCCGCGACCATCTCCAGCGACTCGGCCACCGACTTGAAGCCGCCGACGAGTTCGCCGTGGTCACGGGCCCGCCCGATGTCGTCGAGTACCGGCAGCAGCTCCGTCAGCAGGTTCGCGACGGCCACTTCCTTCACGGACGCGCGGTCCCGCTCGACCCTGCGGCGGTAGTTCTGGAACTCCGCCTGAAGCCGCTGGAGATCCTGTGTCCGTTCGTGCAGCGCCGTACGGGTCTGGTCCAGCTGAGCCGTGAGCGCCGCCTCCTGCGCGTTCTGACCCGCGCCCTGGGACTGCGCCGGGCCGGGCCGGCCTTCCTGCTCGTTCTCGGTCACGTCCCCGGCCGGCTCCGCCGGACCCCCCGCCTCGTCGGCGGGAGCGGGTCCGGCGGCCTGCGCCGCAGCGTCATCGGGCTGTACGGCGTCGGCGGGGACATCGGGCTTCTGCTCGAAACCCGGAGTCTCCTCCGTCACGCGGCACCATCCTTCGGCTTCTGCTCGTCGTCCACGATCTCGGCGTCGACGACGTCCTCGTCACCCTCGGCCTTGCCCTCACCGGCGCCCGCGGCACCCTCGGCGCCGGCCTGCGCACCGCCGGCCTCGCCCTGGGCCGCCTGCGCGTCGGCGTACATGGCCTGGCCGAGCTTCTGGCTCGTCGCCGCGACCTGCTCGCTGGCCTCGCGGATGGCCGCGGTGTCCTCGCCCTTCAGCTTCTCCTTAAGGTCCTCCAGGGCGGTCTCGACCTCGGTCTTGATCTCGCCCGGGACCTTCTCCTCGTTGTCCTTGAGGAACTTCTCGGTCGTGTAGACGAGCTGCTCCGCCTGGTTGCGCGTCTCCGCGGACTCGCGGCGCTTCGCGTCCTCGTCCGCGTACTGCTCGGCGTCGCGCATCATGCGCTCGATGTCTTCCTTCGGGAGCGCAGAGCCGCCGGTGACGGTCATCCGCTGCTCCTTGCCCGTACCGAGGTCCTTCGCGGAGACGTGCATGATGCCGTTCGCGTCGATGTCGAAGGTGACCTCGATCTGCGGCACGTTGCGCGGCGCCGGGGGCAGACCCGTCAGCTCGAACATGCCGAGCTTCTTGTTGTACGCCGCGATCTCCCGCTCGCCCTGGAAGACCTGGATCTGCACCGACGGCTGGTTGTCCTCGGCCGTGGTGAAGGTCTCCGAACGCTTCGTCGGAATCGTGGTGTTGCGCTCGATGAGCTTGGTCATGATGCCGCCCTTGGTCTCGATGCCGAGGGACAGCGGGGTGACGTCCAGCAGCAGGACGTCCTTGACCTCGCCCTTGAGCACGCCGGCCTGGAGGCTGGCGCCGATGGCGACGACCTCGTCCGGGTTGACGCCCTTGTTGGCGTCCTTGCCGGCGGTCAGGTCCTTGACCAGGTCGGCGACGGCGGGCATACGCGTGGAACCGCCGACCAGCACCACGTGGTCGATCTCGGACAGCTGGATGCCGGCGTCCTTGATCACGTTGTGGAACGGGGTCTTGCACCGCTCCAGCAGGTCCTCGGTCAGCTGCTGGAACTGGCTGCGCGTCAGCTTCTCGTCCAGGTGCAGCGGGCCCTCGGCGGACGCCGTGATGTAGGGCAGGTTGATCGTGGTCTCGGTGGAGCTGGACAGCTCGATCTTCGCCTTCTCCGCGGCCTCGCGGAGGCGCTGGAGAGCCATCTTGTCCTTGGCCAGGTCCACGCCGTGCCCGGCCTGGAACTGCTTGACCAGGTAGTCGACGATGCGCTGGTCCCAGTCGTCACCACCGAGGTGGTTGTCGCCGTTGGTGGCCTTCACCTCGACGACGCCGTCGCCGATCTCCAGCAGCGAGACGTCGAAGGTGCCGCCACCGAGGTCGAAGACCAGGATCGTCTGGTCTTCCTTCTCCATGCCGTAGGCGAGCGCGGCGGCCGTCGGCTCGTTGACGATGCGCAGCACGTTGAGGCCCGCGATCTCACCGGCCTCCTTGGTGGACTGACGCTCGGCGTCGTTGAAGTACGCCGGGACGGTCACGACGGCGTCCTCGACCTTCTCGCCGAGGTAGGACTCCGCGTCCCGCTTCAGCTTCTGAAGGATGAAGGCGCTCATCTGCTGCGGGTTGAAGTCCTTGCCGTCCAGGTTGATCTTCCAGTCGGTGCCCATATGACGCTTGACCGACCGGACCGTCCTGTCGACGTTGGTGACGGCCTGCCGCTTGGCCACCTCGCCGACGAGCACCTCGCCGTTCTTCGCGAAGGCCACCACGGACGGCGTGGTCCTGGCGCCCTCGGCGTTGGTGATGACGGTGGACTCACCGCCTTCGAGAACACTGACGACGGAGTTCGTCGTGCCCAGGTCGATGCCGACCGCACGTGCCATTTCGGTTTCCTCCAGCTGATGTCTTGAGTGAAGCTGGCTCAAGAGTGCCTGGCCGATCCGAGAACGTCAAACGACATGAGTCGGATCCGCTCAAGTCTTATGCCGTGTCCATGCGCACCCGTCGCTGACCAGGGACGGAGCAGGCGCATGCGACAGCACAGCCGGCGCGCGGCCTCCGCGGGGCGCCCCGCGACGCAGATCACCGCGCGCCCGGGTACCAGCGGGCCCCGCGGAGTGGGTAGTCTCGTACGGATCCGAAAAGTTACCGCTTAGTAAGCCCCGATCAGGTCTCTGCCCAAGGCCGCCCGAGGAGCCCCCATGCAACTCGCCGCGATCGTCGTTTCGCTGGTGCTGGCCGCGGTCGGCATCGCGCTGTTCGCACGCGCCATCGCGCAGATCTACCGCTTCGTCAGGCTGGGCCAGCCGGTGCCGGCCGGTACACGCAGCGATGATCCGGGGGCACGCACGCTGACCGTGGCGCGGGAGTTCTTCGGTCACACCCGGATGAACCGGTGGGGCGTCATCGGCTTCGCGCACTGGTTCGTCGCCGTCGGCTTCTTCGCGCTCGTACTGACCCTGGTGCACGCGATGGGGCAGCTCTTCCGGGCCGACTGGACGCTGCCGCTGATCGGCACGTGGGCGCCGTATGAGATCTTCACGGAGTTCATCGGGCTGATGACGACGCTGGGCATCGCCACGCTCATCGTGATCCGGCTGCTGAGCCTGCCCTCGCGCGCGGGCCGCAAGTCCCGCTTCGCCGGATCCAAGGCGGGCCAGGCGTACTTCGTGGAGTACGTGATCCTCACCATCGGCGTCGCGATTCTGGTGCTGCGCGGGCTGGAGGGCGCCCTGCACGGCGTGCACGGCTACGAGGCGTCGTACTTCGTGTCGTATCCGCTCGTGGTGGCCTTCAAGGGGCTGAGCGCGGGCGCGCTGCAGAACCTGACGTACCTCGTCGCCACCATCAAGATCGGCACCTCTTTCGTGTGGATGATCGTCGTCGGGCTCAACACCAACATGGGTGTGGCCTGGCACCGCTTCCTCGCCTTCCCCAACATCTGGTTCAAGCGCAACGCCGAAGGCGCCACCGCGCTGGGCGAGTTGAAGCCGATGGTCTCCGGAGGCAAGGAGATCGACTTCGAGACGGCCCTCGACGAGGACAACGAGGAGGAGGTCCGCTTCGGCGCCTCCCAGGTCGAGGACTTCTCCTGGAAGGGCATCCTCGACTTCTCCACCTGCACCGAATGCGGCCGCTGCCAGTCGCAGTGCCCCGCCTGGAACACCGGCAAGCCCCTCTCGCCGAAACTTTTGATCATGTCGCTGCGCGACCACGCGCACGCCAAGGCCCCCTACCTGCTCGCCGGCGGCGGCAAGACGATGGAGGGCGAGGAGAAGGCGAGTGAGGCCCAGCTGAAGGACGTACCGCAGGCGGCGCTCGAGGAGGCCGAACGCCCCCTGATCGGCACCGCCGAGGAGGGCGGCGTCATCGACCCGGACGTGCTGTGGTCGTGCACCACGTGCGGCGCGTGCGTCGAGCAGTGCCCCGTCGACATCGAGCACGTCGACCACATCGTCGACATGCGCCGCTACCAGGTGATGATCGAGTCCGCGTTCCCGAGCGAGGCCGGGACGATGCTGAAGAACCTGGAGAAGAAGGGCAACCCCTGGGGCCTGGCCAAGAAGCAGCGCCTGGAGTGGACGAAGGAGCTCGCGGCCGAGACCGGCTTCGAGGTGCCCGTCGTCGGCAAGAGTGTCGAGGACCTCACCGAGGTCGAGTACCTCTACTGGGTCGGCTGCGCCGGCTCCCTGGAGGACCGGGCGAAGAAGACCACCAAGGCCTTCGCCGAGCTGCTGCACATCGCCGGCGTCAACTTCGCGATCATGGGCGGCGACGAGAAGTGCACCGGCGACTCGCCCCGCCGCCTGGGCAACGAGTTCCTCTTCCAGCAGCTCGGCGAGGAGAACGTCGCCACGCTCAACGCCGCCTTCGGCGAAGATGACGAGGACGAGTCGACGAAGAAGCCCGCGTCGAAGAAGAAGATCGTCGCGACCTGCCCGCACTGCTTCAACACCCTCGCCAACGAGTACCCGCAGCTGGGCGGACACTACGAGGTCATCCACCACACCCAGCTGCTGCAACACCTCGTCGACGAGGGCAAGTTGGTGCCCGTCACACCGGTCGAGGGCCTGATCACCTACCACGACCCGTGCTACCTGGGACGGCACAACAAGGTCTACACACCCCCGCGCGAGATCATCGGCAAGGTGCCCGGCCTGCGCAACGAGGAGATGCACCGGCACAAGGAACGCGGCTTCTGCTGCGGCGCCGGCGGCGCCCGCATGTGGATGGAAGAGCGCATCGGCAAGCGCATCAACAACGAACGCGTCGACGAGGCCCTCTCCCTCAACCCCGACATCGTCTCCACCGCCTGCCCCTTCTGCCTCGTCATGCTCACCGACTCCGTCAACGGCAAGAAGAACGACCAGCAGGCGAAGGAAGACCTCCGCGTCGTCGACGTCGCACAACTCCTGCTCGACTCCGTACGGACGCCCCGTGACGAAGGCCCCTCGGACGAGTCGGAGACGGAGGCGAGCCCGGAGCCCGAGCCGGCGAAGTAAGGGTCGGGGTCCGGCCGGCCGGCCGACGGGGCGGAACGCACAGACGGGTGTGAACGAGCGGGGCCTGTCGTCCTACGGGACGGCGGGCCCCGCTCGTTTGTCTCCGCCGTGTATACCGCGGGCATACGGCACGCACTCGACATGGCGAGCCGTATGCGCGCGGTATACGACTCGTCGACAGTCAGGTTGCGACTGCATTGCACCGCGATTGCGCTATGCATCACGCTCCTATGCGGCAACCTCCGTTCGGAATCAGTCACTTAGCGTTCTTCACACGTCAATCCCCTTCGGGGGATACCCAACCGGCACCCGGCGCCTTAGCCTCGCTGACCAGCGGCAGCAGAAGCGCACCGAGCCGAGGAGGGAGGCGGCCCTGTTGCTGGACGGCGGCGACGTGGTGGCGGAGAGACCTCCGGTCTCCCGGGTCACCCCTGTCTCACCGCCCGGGGCGAGACGGGACGCGCTGCCCGGCTCCGGCCGTACGCTGCTCGCGGAAGCCCGGCGCTTAGGCCGCTGCACCCACAGCAGTTCGCCCGATACCGTGCGGGGCACAAGCGACCGGGCCCGCACGCCGTACAGGCAAGGGGAGGACCCGGTCCGTACGCCGACCACCGTCGAGGAGATGGGCGCATGCTGACCAACGAGCGCCTGTGCCGACTGCATTTCACCTCCCGCGACCTCCCGCGTATCCGCATCGAGGTCGAGGAGTGCGCGGCCCATGCCGGGCTCGCCGAGCCGCGCAGAGGCGAATTCGTGGTGGCCGTCGACGCCGTGGCGACGAATGCCGTCGAACACGCGGGAGGCACCGGCCGACTGGTGATGCGTCACCTCGCGGGCGAGTTGGAGTGCCGCGTCGAGGACTCGGGCCCCGGCTTCTCCGAGGACGTCATCCCCGAACTGGCCCCGGGCGTCGCGGGCGCGACCGCCGGACGCGGCCTGTGGCTGGCGCGTCTGGTCACCGACAGGCTCAGCGTCGAACCGGCCGGACCGGAGTCCGGCGCCGTGGTGACGCTGGCGGTGAAGCTTCCCGGCGGCTGAGCCGGGGGCAGAGGAGCGGGCGCCGTACCGTCACGGACTCCGTACCGTCACGGACTCCGTGCTCCTACGGGTGCGGTACGACCACCGGCGCCGCACGGCCACCGGCCCCGTACGACTACCGGTGCGTGCCCTGACGTGACGCCGCCCTCACCCTGCCGGGACCGGGACCCTGCCCAGGTCCTGCCCGGATCCGCCGATGCCCTAGGGGTGAGCCCTACGGGTTGTACCGGATCGGCCACAAAGACCGGTCCAATCCCACGGGCCCGGCTACGGCGCCTCGCGGACAAGGTACGTTCGAAGGCGTGGCTGGTTTCAGGATGGGACGCGGCCGGGGCTCCTCCCGGAACGCGCAGCAGCAAGGGCAGTACGGCGGACCGCAGGGGCCGGGCCGGGACGCTCCCGGACCGGGCCCGGGGCCGGGAGCCGGAGCGTACGGGCAGCGCCCGCCGCAGCAGTGGCCCCAGGGCGGCGGCCGTGGCGAGCCCGAGTACTTCGGCGACCAGCACCGCGGCCATCCCCAAGGGCGGGGCCAGGGGCCGCAGTTCGGCCCGGGCCCGTACGCGGGGGGCGCCGGGCAGCCCGGCCAGATGAGGGGCGGAGGCCCGGCGGGCGACCCGTACGCGAACTCGGCCGGCCACACCCGCTCCTTCACCGTCCCCGACCCGTACGGCCCCGGCGGCGCCTACGGCCACGACGACGGCTACGGGCACGGTCCCGGCGGAGGCTATGACGACGGCTACGGCTATGGCCGCCCCGCACCGCCCCCCGGCCCGCGCCTCCAGTGGCGGGACCTGCTGAGCGGCATCGTGCTGCGGCCCAGCGCGACCTTCTGGCAGATGCGCGACCACAGCATGTGGGGCCCGGCGATCATCGTCACGTTCCTCTACGGGCTGCTCTCGATCTTCGGTCTCGACAGCGGCCGCGACGCGGTCATCAACACCACTCTGTCCAGCGCGATCCCGTACGTGCTGAGCACGGGCGTCGCGGTCATGCTCGCCGGACTCATCCTGGGCGCGGTGACGCACACGCTCGCCCGGCAGTTCGGGGGCGACGGCACATGGGCGCCGACGGTCGGCCTGTCGATGCTGATCATGTCGCTGACCGGCGCACCGCGCCTCCTTTTCGCCATCTTCCTCGGCCCCACGAATCAGGTCGTGCAGGTGCTGGGCTGGGCGACCTGGCTCGCGGCGGGCGCGCTGCTGACGATGATGGTCAGCCGGTCGCACGACGTGCGGTGGCCGCGCGCGCTCGGCGCCTCGGCCGTGGAGCTCGCCGCGCTGCTCGCACTGCTGCTCAGCCAGACGGGCGGCTGAACCGCCGCAGGCGTCCCGGCGGCCGTACGGTCCGGAGTTCCTAAGGTCCGGCGGCCGTACGGCGCGGGCAGCGGTACCGCTCGGACGCCGCACGGCTCGGAGCCGGATACGTCAGTCATGGCCCGGCAGGCTGACTGCTCTCTTGAGTACGGGGCCAGCCCCCGGGTGCAGAGCAGGCGGCGGGGGCCTGCCCCTAGGAATCCCGGCCGGGCGGCGGTCCGGCGCCGCCCTCGTCCCGGCGTTCGCGGGTCTCGGGGAGGTCCCCCTGCTCTCGCTCCCGGGCCCTCGGCGGGTTCCCGGGGTGGAAGCTCTCGTAGTGGGCGGTGGCGACGTCCTGCCGATGGTGCGCGCCGATGAGATGCAGCAGCAGCGCCGCCAGCGCGATCAGCACGAGGATGACGCCGACGGTCACGAGGATGTCCAGCACGGTTGCTCCTCCCCTCCGGCTCGTGCGATGCGTTCGTATACGAGCTGTGTACGAACGCGGGGTGCATGCGAGCGCGAGGCGCGTACCTGCGCGGGGTGCGCATGTACGGCGTATACACACCGTGTACGAGCGCGCTGGCTGCACGCATGCACGCGGTATACACATCGTGTGCGCTATCTGCCACCGCACCCGGCATGCGTATGTGCGTCGTATACACGCGGTACGCGACAAGTGCGCACGCCAAGCGAGTGCCCAATCCCCACACGAAACACAGCCCGGATCCACCGCCCGGCATCCGGCTCCCGGCGACCGGCCGCAACTCAGCGCCTCCGGCGGCCACTTCGCATGTGACGAGCGATCCCGAATCTCCTGAAACGAAGTATTCTCAGTATTTCCCGCTTCTCCCTGTCGGGATCCGGTCACTGCCGGTCAAGGCCACTCACAGCCGATCGGGACCGGTCCGCCACGGGAGCGGTGGCGGTCGAGACGGGGAGGGCGCACACATGACAGAGGTGTTCCTGCGGCGGCTCAGCCGGTGGCAGGCGGACCGCGAGCGGGAGGCCGTGGCCGACCTGTACGTCAAGGCCTACCGCGGCACGGCGGGCGAGGAGTTCCGCGACCGCCAGGGGTATCTGCACCGCCTCGGTGAGCACGTCGAGCGCACCGGTTTCGAGTTGGTGATCGCGAGCGCCGCGGGGTCACTGGTGGGCAGCGTGTACGGCTACCGCGCTGAACGTACGGACGAGTGGTGGCACGGCCTCCACGGCGACCTGCCCGCCGAGATGGCCGAACTCACCGCCACCGGCCGGGTGTTCGTGATGACCGAGCTGATGGTGCTGCCGTCGTTCCGGCGGGCCGGCATCGCCACCCGCCTCCAGGAGCACCTGCTGACCCCGTCGGGAATCGCACTCGCCGTGACGCTGATCGATCAGGACGACGCCCCCGCCCGTGGCGCGCTCTCCTCGTGGGGCTGGGAGAGCCTCGGCAAGATCACGCCCGCGCCCGACCGCCCGCCCCTCGAAGCCTGGACCCGGCGTCTTCCCAGGTAGAAGCGCTGCCCGGGAGACAGCGAGCGCCCGGACTCGTCGGTAGTACGCTGGGAAAAAATGGGCGAAATCGCCCATTCGGGCGGCGGCCGTTCCCAGCGTCGGCCGACTGTCGTTCACATCAGCTCCCGGGCGACAGAGGGGCGGTCCCCATGAGAGTCGAACCGAGCAGCACGGAACTGGCACCCCGCGACTCCGGCACACCTCCCGCCTCCGCGGTCCACATCGCGGGCAGCGCGGACGCCGAGCCCAACCTTCCGGTCGTCGACCTCTCAGCGCTGAGCGCACTCCATCTCCCCGTAGAACCAGGCCTGTTGGCGCTGCGGCTGAAGTCCGAACCGTCCGGCCAGGGGCTCTTCGACGGCGCATGGTGGCCCCACTCCCGCGACGTGCACGCGGAGTTGCCGGGCCTGGTGACCGTACTGAGCGAGCACCTCGGACCGATCGACCGGGTCGGCCTGGACGCGGACGCCTGGGACGGTCTCGGCGAGCCCCTCGTAGTGGAGGGCCGCCACGTAGAGGTCGAGTGGTTCCCGGTGGGCGAGGACACGATCCTGGTCTCCCGCGGCGGACTCGACAACTTCGCCCTGCTCGCCATCGCCCCCGACGCCAGCGTCGACGAGGCCCACGCCGCGATGACCATGGCCACCCACATCGGCAACACGGAGACCGGCCAGCAGATCCTCGTCGCCACGGGCATCGCCGCCCCGGCCTGGCACGGCACTTCCCGCTGACTTCCCGCCGACCTGAGTCCGCCGGTACCGGGACGGACGCGACCCGACGAACACCGCCGGGCGCGCGGAGAGTCGGGGGCTTGCGGGTCTCAGGCGTCGAGCACCTGTCCGTCTCGCCGTACGACCGGACGGTCCACGCTCCAGGGGAAGTTGATCCACTGGTCCGTACGCCGCCACACGTACTCGCACTTCACCTCGGAGTGCGGCTTCTCGTAGATCACCGCGCTGCGCACCTCGGCGACGTGCTCGGCGCAGAAGTCCTGCACCAGCTTCAACGTCCGCCCCGTGTCCGCGACATCGTCCGCGATGAGCACCTTCTTCTGGCTCAGATCGACGACGTTCGGCACCGGCGGCAGCATGACGGGCATGTCGAGCGTCTGCCCGACGCCCGTATAGAACTCGACGTTCATCACATGCAGGTTCTTCACGTCCAGGGCGTAGCCGAGCCCGCCCGCGACGAAGAGGCCACCACGCGCGATGGACAGGATGATGTCCGGGTCGTACCCGTCGTCGGCGACGGCCTGCGCCAACTCCCGTACGGCCTCACCGAACAGCGGATACGTCAGGTTCTCCCGCTCTTCACCGCTCACGCCCGTGCCTCCCTCTTGCTCGGTTCCGATCAGACCGGACCGGACCCGTCAGACCTGCGTCCGGTGGAAGTTCATGTACGAACGCGAGGGCGTCGGCCCCCGCTGCCCCTGATAGCGCGAACCGTGCACCGCCGACCCGTACGGATTCTCCGTGGGCGACGTCAGACGGAACATGCACAACTGCCCGATCTTCATGCCGGGCCACAACTTCATCGGCAGCGTCGCCACGTTCGACAGCTCAAGGGTCACGTGCCCGGAGAAGCCCGGATCGATGAAGCCGGCGGTCGAATGCGTCAGCAGCCCAAGCCGCCCCAGCGAGCTCTTCCCTTCGAGACGGGAGGCGATGTCATCGGGCAGCGTGACCACTTCGTACGACGACGCCAGCGCGAACTCGCCGGGGTGCAGGATGAAGGGCTCGTCCCCCTGCGCCTCGATCAGCCTTGTCAGATCGGGCTGTTCGACGGCGGGATCGATGTGCGGATACCGGTGGTTCTCGAACACCCGGAAATAGCGGTCCAGTCGGACATCGATGCTGGAGGGCTGCACCATCGCGGGATCGTACGGATCGATCCGCACCCGGCCGGCGTCGATCTCCGCCCGGATGTCCTTGTCAGAGAGAAGCACGGCCAGAGACTACGCGTACGGCGAGGGGCCGGCCCAATCGCACCTGCCCCCGCGGCCACGGGGCGGGCGAACCGCCCGCCCCGCCCCCTTCCGCGGAGACTGCTACTTGCGGCGTCTGCCGCTCGTTGCGATGCCGCTCGTACGGTCACTGCTCGTAACGGGCCGGACGTGGTACGGCCGGGGCTCCGGGCACCGATTCCCGCGCGGGAGCCCGTCCGGGTGCCGGCACGGGTACGGCCACCGGCACCGCCTGCCGCAACCGCGCACACCGCGGACACCTCAGCAGCCGCCCTGGACCGATGCGCCCGCTCCGCAGGTTCTGCATCGGGAACGTCGAGGCAGTGAACACATGCCCCTCGGCACACTCAACGACGGTGGCCCCCATCGCTCTCCTCTCCCCAAGTACGTGGTCGACGAAAGCCACATTAGGGGATCAAACTGACAGCCTTCCGCGGGCCTCCCCTCCACCCACGCTACGCCCCAACTCCCTTGCCCCGAGGGCCCGTACCCCCTCCCGGAGCAGCAAAAAGACCCCTCGGCCTATGCGGCGGGGGTCGACGATGGGGTAGAGTATCGGCGTCGAAGCCGACGATCAGACGGCTCCTTCGCGGGTGTAGTTTAATGGTAGAACATGAGCTTCCCAAGCTCAGAGCGCGGGTTCGATTCCCGTCACCCGCTCCAGCGCGAAGCCCCAGGTCGAAGACCTGGGGCTTGTTTGTTGGCCACGCCGCTCCAAGCAGCCGACACCAAAGTCGCCTCGGAAGGTAGGTACCCCCGCCCACGCAGCGTGGCACGCCGCTACAGTGGGCACGCGCGGCCGGGGCATGGTCCGGCCGGTGAGGCCATGGGGGGGCCAGGCATGGGGGAGACGAAAGTCGAGACCGCAGCGCTCAAGCAGGCTGCGGATGCGCTGGTGGGGTTGCGCGGGGACACCGACCGGGCGGACAACGGCCCGATCGACGAGACGGTCGAAGCAGCGCAGGCGCTGAACAAGTACACCTTCAATCACAGTGGCGCCGGCGACGGCACTTGGGCATCCGCCGACGCCCTGGTCGCGATGGGTGAGCGTTTCAGCGATGCGGTCGGCCACCTGAAGTGGCTGCTGGGCGAGATCAGCGGCAACATCCACGAGACGCACAAGGGCTACACGAAGGCCGAGCAGGAGGAGAAGGCCAAGTACGCCAACAGCGGCGGCAACCGCTCGATGTACGACGATTTCGGCTGAGCGACCACGGGGGGTCATGACGCGATGGTGTCCTACGCGTATCTGAACGAGGCGGACTTCTCCAAGCTCTCGCACTGCGCGAGCTCTTGGAAGTCGATGCAGAAGAAGTATCAGGGGATCGGGGAGCAGTTCGAGCAGCAGGTGGTGAAACGTCTCAAGGGGACGTGGCATGGCGAGGCCGCCACCAAGGCCTTCGGCCGCATGAGCACAGTCAGCAAGCAGTACGAGGCCGCGGGCACCGAAGCCGCCCGCATGAGCAAGCTGATTTCCGACGCACACGGCGAGTTCACCGCGGCCCAGAAGCAGCTGCGCACGTTCCAAGAGGACGTTGGTACCGACCACTTCAAGATTCACGATACCGGCGCCATCGAAGACGTCGACTCGAGATGGGACAGTCCCACGGCGTCGGCGCAGCCCGGTTTCGCCGAGGAGCGTCGTCGGAAGCTGGAGGGACATGCTCGGCGCCTGAAGGGGATACTTCAGCACGCCACTCAGATCGACCAGGGCTACGCAGCCGCCTTGAAGGCAGACTTCAACGGCGAGGACGACATGGGCTTCAACAAGTCCGGCTATTCCTCGGACGACGAGGCGCGCAAGGCCCAGGAGGATGCCGACCAGGCAGCCAAGCTTATCGACAAGGACGGCCGCCTCACCGGCACCGAACTGGACCAGCTCGACAAGCTCCTCGCCGCGCACAAGGGCGACCCCGACTTCGCGGCCCGCTTCGCGCAGAAAGCCGGCGCCGAGAACACCCTGGACAAGTACAACGAGATCATCAACCCGCCGCAGGGCACGCAGCTCAGCGACGCCCAGCGCAAGCGGATCCAGTCCCTGCAAGGCAACCTGGGCTCAACCCTCGGCACAGCTACGACGGTCCACTCCTCGGAGATGGACAAGTTCGAGCAGGACCTGTTGAAGGCCTCCGACCGCGAGTACAACGCCAACCCCACCGAAACCCCGTACGGCTTCAGCGGATACCAGCTCACCAGCAGCCTGATGAGCAAGGGCGACTGGGACGACAACCTCCTCCAGGACTACGGCGAGCAGCTCATAGCCAAGGAGAAGCAACTCGGCGGCGGTGGAATGCAGAACCCGGACGCCATCTGGGGCCAGAACAAGACGGTCGGCATCTCCGGCATTCCCGCTCTGGACCCCATGACCGGCTACATGGACGCCTTGGGGCACAACCCGGACGCCTCGCTGGAATTCCTCGACGGCAAGACCCACACGCAGAACGGGGAAAGCGTCGACAACCTCGACTACCTCATGAAGGACCGTCACTGGCCCGAGGGCGCGGGCTTCACCGGCGATGACAAGCACCCCAAGGGCATCTACACCCTCGGCCACGCCCTGGAATCCGCCACCACAGGCGCGGCATACGACTACGAGGGGTCGACCATGCCCCCGCACACTCCCGCCCAGTCCCACCTGGTGAACGAACTCGTCACCACGCTCGGCGACTCCGAGAACGCCGACCTCATCGACGGCGACGGCCGCCTCGCCCCCATCAAGGGCAGCCTCGGCGACATCACCGCCAACTACATGGGCGACTTCCAGAAAGCCTGGTCGTCGGAAGACCTCCCGACTAACGGCGCGGACGTGAACCTACGACCTGGCGAAGTCAACAACTTCCTCGCCTCGGTAGGTCAGGATCCGGAGGCCTACAAGAGCATCACCGCCGCCCAGCAGGCCTACAGCGCCGCGCACGTCGAAGATGTCATCGCTCACCACGATCCTCACTCTGCCACCAGCCTGTCGGACGACATCTCCGTGGCCGGAAGTCCCGGATCCAACATCGCCGGCATCCTGAGCGAGGCCCGGGCCGAAGCCGTCCACGACAAGCAGATCGCCGATGCGGACGACTTCAACGCGACCACTCAGGAAGTGAACAAGTGGGTCGGCAGAGGTGCGGGGATCGCCATCGGAACAATCGCCTCCCCCGCGGGCGGTGTCGCTGCGGACTGGCTCTACAGCGATGTCAGCGGCGCCGTGATGGAGCACATACAGAAGGACAATACTGCCGAGGCGGACTTCGACGCGCGCGAGACGTGGGCCGACAGTGCGAAGTCGCACATGGACGCCGTCAAGGCCAACACGACCGCAGCCGCCAGAGAAGCCGGGATGAGTGAAGCGGATGCCACCGCCCTCGGGAACACTGCCGCCAAGGAAGCCAACCAGACCTTCGCGGCCGGCGCCCAAGGTGCCGCAAGTCGTAGCTGAGCGGAGACAAATGAAGACTCGCAGGACCATATCCGTAACAGCGGTGGTTCTTCTCGTTCTGGGTGCGGCGGGATGCAGTTCCGAGAAGGAACCGAGCGCGAGAAGGACCGTGCTCGCCCCAAGGTTGTGCGACACCCAGCTGTCCACCGCGCCGATCAAGGAGATGTTCCCGGGGCCGTACAGTGAAGCTTTTCAGCAGTATTCCTCGCGCGATTCGCTGAACGCTCTGAAGCGTGGGAAGAAGTCGGGTCAGTGCGTCGTGTGGCTCACCTACGCCAGCAACGGTGCCGAAAAGAACACCAACGTGAACATCGACGCAACGGTGTCCGATCACGACTCTGCGGACCAACTCGTTGCCAGTTCCCGGAAGTTCGGTTTCCCGGTGCTGGACACTGTTCGGTCCGGAGAAATCGCGGGTGTCTCCGGACCGGAAGGAGCCGCCGTGGCCTTCACCTGCGACGAGCGCAAGAACCAGGAACGGGGCGTCAGGGTCACGGTCGACTTCACTCCGGACGAGCCAGGCATCACGGGCAAGCGCGAGCGCCTCATCACGACCACCAGCGCCACGTTCGCGGTGCGCATTGCCCGTTATCTCAACGAGCACCTGCTCAAGTGTGTTGCCCCGGAGAAGCTTTCGGGGGCGACCGACCTCCGGCACACGTGAAGTCCGGTAGCGACTGCATTTACGGGGCGGGCATCGCCTCACCGGCCGCGGGTGCCGCGACGAGCATCGGTTACGACGAACTCAGCCAGTTCGTCGTCCAGCACATCAGCCGTGACAACACGGCCGAGGGAAACTTCGCGCCGTCGAGACCTACGCCTCCGGCGCAGATGCCCACGAAGATGCACTCAATTCCGTTGTTCAGAGGTCGGCTCAGGCGCATGGCTACAGCGCAGACCAGGCAGAGAAGATGGGAACCCACGTGACGGACGAGGCCCGCCAAACCTTCGGCTCCGCCGCTGCCGGCGTTCACAGTAGGGGTTGATCGGCTTGCGGCAAATCGGAGCCATACGCGCAGCAATGATCGCCGCGACGGCTGGCTGTCTGCTTGTCACCTCCTGCTCATCCGGAAAAGGAGACGATTCCGAATCCGTACGGAGGGGGCATCTGAAGGGTTCCCTCTGTGAAACCGGAATCAGCACAAGGGTGTTGCGCGAGATGCACCCAGGCCCCTACCTGAGCACCGAGATGATCCCCTCCAAGCACGGGGGCATCGACGGGATTGACGGCACCAAGGGGAATACCGAGAGAGGCTGCGATGTCCGGATCACCAAGAAGGGGAAGGACACATCCACCTTGGTGACCACTCTCGTCAGAGCGGAACCTCGATCCGTCGATGACCTCTTCGAGCGCTACAAGAATTTCTTCCCGGCTCAACCGAAGCAACGACTCGAACTGGGTCCGGCCAAGGGGTATACGACATCCAACGACGCCGTGCTCGCCTTTGATTGCCGACACCCGAAGAAGCGCACCTCAAAGAACAGCGGCCTCGGCGTATCGGTCGAAGTAGTCCAGCTAGACGACCCCGACAGCGCCGATTCGGGCCGCTCCGAGCTGGCCAAGGGCGCCGCAGAGCTCGCGGCGGACACGGCCCGCTACGTCAGCTCCACGGTGCTGAAGTGTTCGAGCCCACGCCTCCCGGACGGTGCCCCTGACCAGAAGCCGCGAGCGAAGTCGTAGTCCCCGGGCACACCGAGCCCGCACCGGTGGGGCTGACGCGGAGGGCGGTGGCTTGAGAGCACCTCCACTGCCGGGGAACCGCGCCAGGTGCGTGCCAGAACAGGCAGAGAACCCCGGTCAACACCGGTCACGACCAGTACTCCACCAGTGGGCTTTCAGTGGCCATCTACGCAGCTCAGCACACTTGTTCAGGCCCGATCACCCGGTGATTCCCGAGCTCAGCGCGCGGGTTCGATTCCCGTCACCCGCTCCACGACGAAGGCCCAGGTCGAAAACCTGGGCCTTGCTTGTTGTCCAGAGCGATTCAGGCACCTCGCACCACCTCCGCACAACTAGATGGATCTTGTGGCGCTTCTCTCTGTGCTTTTCTCGCTCGGATCACATCGGCGCGGGAGGTGGGGCTGCCAGTGGCGACCAGCGGTGCGATGCCCACCTACGGCAGCGGTTGGAGCGACGTTTCGCGAGCGTGTTTCCCTCGGGAGCGTCATGGTTGAAGCATCGGGGACAAGGGGGATGGATGGGGCTCTCGGGTTTTACGATCACCGAAGAATTCGCTACGGCGGTGGTCTCTCTCTTACCGGTGATCATGCTTGTTGGAGTGGTGGACCTCCATCAGTTCCACAAGAAGTCGTACGAGTTGGAAGAGGAGCTCAAGATCCAGCCCTCCGCAGAAGCCTTCGTGCGGGCTGCAGCAAGGGTGCACGGAACCCAGCTAGGGGAGCTGTTTCCTCCTGAGGAGGTTGATGAGGAATTCAGTAACGCCGCTGAAGCTCTGACTGCACGGATGCCGTCAGTGGAGTTGTGGCGTTGGATGGCGAAAGCTTGGCTGGTCGTTTTCGCGTACATGTCCGTCGCGGAGTTGGCCACCCTGTACTGGCTGGGCCTTCCCAAGTCGCCCTCATGGGTGTGGCTTGCCGTCTTCGATGCGATGGCCGTAATCGTGGGACTCGCGCTGCTCATGGCTGGTCACATCAAGCAGATGCTTGCAAGAACGCGTGAGCGTGAGCAGGCGCACAGGCAGATCATCGAGCAGGCACTCCGTGCAACTTCTCAGGCTACCGCTGAGAGATACGGGCGTCGCCGGTCGAACGGCGTGGGCGACCTCTAACCTCTCTCCCCCCGCCGGATAGATCTCCCGGTGGGTCTCTGTCCTGTCTCGCTCGGTTCGCACCAGTCGGAGTCCGGCTCCAGCAGCTCTTTCTGTCGTCGTCCACTGCGAACTGTTGGTAGGTCAGCTGTGCCAAATCGCGTGGATGCGCTCGGCGTTTGCGGTGGCTTGGCGCAGTCCTGCCTGGGCCGCGCCAGGGATGCGGGACGCGTCGAGAGGATTGCGGCCGAACGCGCGGCGGGCTGCTTTGTCCGGGGTCAGCAAGGCGGTCCGGGCTCCGCCCGTCTCCAGGGTGAGCACCTGGTCCGCGGCGCTCGGACTTGCCCCAGGTCCCTTGGGGATGGGCGCCAGCACGACGACCTTCCGGCAGCCGGGCACCAAGTCGGCGTTGGTCGTGGAGCGTACGCCGCCGTCCATCCAGCGTCCGTCTCCGATCGTGATCGGCGGGTACAGCGGGGGCAGTGCGCAGGTGGCCGCCATGGCCCGTACGAGATCGACTCCGCTGTCGGCACTGAAGCCGGTCGGATTGCCGGTGAGCGCATCCACCGCGAAGAGCCGCAGCGGCCTCTTCGGCCAGTCGAGGACGGGCAGTTGGGAACCGATCGCGTCGAGGACCTCTGTCTCCGGCACGTCGCGTACGGTCTGCGCCAGCCTGCCCAGCCGCATGACCACAGTGCGCGGATCACGTGAACCGAGCGCCGCCCACAAGTACCTGAAAGTCATGGCGAGCGTGAAGTCCACTTCCAGTACCGGCCGTTCGCGGTTGATCTGCTCCCGGTACAGGTCGGCCGGCGCTGCTCCTGCGGCCAGCTGCACCGCAAGCAGCGCGCCGGCCGACGTACCGGCGAGCAGGTGGGCGCCGCTGAGATCCACACTGGCCTGTGCCAGCCCTGCCAGCACGCCGACCTCCCACGCGTATGCGGTCAGTCCGCCCCCTCCGAATACCAGTGCCGTCTCCGTCACGCCCACCTTCCCCCCTAACCGGGGAGCACTCCCCGGTTAGGTTGACGCTAACATCACAACCGGGGAGTGGTCCACGGTTCCATGGTTCAAAAGTTGGAGTGCAGATGACGGTCGGCGAGGAAGTCCGGTGACCCTGCGCCGCGACGCACAACGCAACCGGGAAGCGCTACTTGCCGCCGCGCTCGAAGTGTTCGCGGCGTCGGGGCTCGAGGCTCCGCTCGACGAGATCGCGCGCCGTGCCGGAGTCGGCAATGCCACGCTGTACCGGCACTTCCCGGACCGGGCCGCCCTGGTCGAGTCGGTCTTCCACGATCTCTTGGCAGAGACCCGGCGCATGGGCGAAGAAGCGCGCACCAGCGCCGACGCGTGGGCCGGGCTGACGGGCTATCTGGAGGAGATCTTCGCAGGGCTGGCAGCGAACAGGGCAGCCAATGACCTGATGACCACGGGCATCCAGGGTGTCGCTTCCCTCGATGCGCTCCACGTCCACAACCGCGAGACGATCGACATCCTGATCTCGCGCGCCCAGCAACAGGGCACCATGCGCGGTGACATCGTGGCCGAGGACCTCCTGTTCGCTCTGGCCGCGCTCGGCAGGGTCGTGCCGGCATCCGCTGCCGTCATTCCCGACGCATGGCGCCGCTACCTCGCGCTCCTCCTCGACAGCCTCCGCGCCCAAGCCGCGCGACCGCTTCCCGCACCACCCCTCAGCCCCGACCAACTCGGCCGTATCCTCCACGACCTCGGACCCCACGTGGACAGGAGCTCGTAGGTCCACGGAGTGCAGCCAGCCATGCCAGGTGCGTGCCGGACGTGCGCCGGAACAGGCAGAGAACCGGGGTCGTCAGCGGTCACGACGCGGATTCGATTCCCGCCACCCGCGCCACGAGGAAGTGGGCCCAGGTCACAGACCCGGGCCTTGTTTGTTGTCTCCCAACTTTCCGGTCTTGAGCTGAAGCCGTGGAACCGACCCAGCGTCCCCGGCAGTTCGGCTTGGCGGATGACGTGTGAGCCGCCACCGCTGATGTTGGGGTCGGTGGACAGGTCAGGCCCCTTCGCCGGGGGCGATGGTGTCGTCTTCCAGGGTGGGGATGTCGGCAGGGAACAGGCTGACGAGAAGGCCGTAGGGCTCGCGGTGTGTGCCATCGGCCGCGTGCGGTTCAGCCTCCTGCTCGCCCAGCCGGGCGGCGAGGGCGTGAGCCTGCTCCTGGGACAGCCAGAGGTGGCGCAACGCGGTGTGCTCGGCCTGGCCTGGGCGGGCGGGCAGCATCTCCCCGAGCGCGGCGTTGATGAGGAACTGGGGACCGTTGTGGGCGTCTTCGTGGAAGGTGAAGTCGTGGCTGACCAGTGCGAAGTACTGCTCTGTACCGCCGCGTACCTGCCGGGTTTGCTTCAGGTGGATCAGGTCGGCTTCACACAGCACCCGCACGTGGTAGCCGACGGTTCCCTTGGCCAGCCCCAGCGCCGTTGACAACTGACGCAGCGTCGCTGGCCGCTGGCGCAGGACGTTCACGATGCGATGGCGGACGGGGTGACCGAGCGCCTTGAACTGCTCGGGGGACCGGAGCGCCAGCGGCTCGGCCTGGTCGTCTGACATGGCCGCAAGTGTCCATACAACTCGACGCTTTGACAAGCGACTCAGTGGGGCAACAGACTCACTCGCAGCCAAGTGTTGATTATCTTCAACGCTTACCTGGAAGGACTAGCGATGCCCCTGTCGACGGCCCTGGTCATCACCGATCGCCCCATGCGTTACCTCAAGCAACTTGTCTCTCATCTAGGCCACAGGGCCACCACCCGGCTGAGGGGTGACGGCCGGGGCACCGTCGCTCTCGGCTCCGGAACCTGTGCCCTCGCCGCCACACCGGACGGGCTCAGCCTGATCGCTGGCGCTGCGGACGCGGAGGGCCTGGCCCGGGTCCAGAACGTGGTCGCTCGGCACCTGGTGCGCTTCGCCACGCAGGAGCATCTGAGCGTCGACTGGACCGCGCCGGCCGCGGGCGGGGATCTGGAGATCCTCGACACAGTGGTCGGCGACTACCTGCTGTCCCACTGCACGCCGCCCGACGATGTACTCCAGGAACTGGCCACCAGGACACGGGAGGCCACCGGGAACGCGTCGAGGATGCAGGTCGCCCACGACGAGGGAGCGCTGCTGACGATGCTGACTCGCTTGGTGGACGCCCGGTTCGCCGTGGAGGTGGGCACCTTCACCGGCTACTCCACCCTGTGCATCGCTCGTGGCATGGCCGATGGCGGCAGTCTGATCACCTGCGACGTCAGCGACCAGTGGACCTTGATCGGCCGCCCATCCTGGGAACGTGCGGGCGTGGCCGGCCGGATCGACCTCAGGCTCGGCCCGGCCGTCGAGACCTTGCGCTCTCTACCGGTCGAACCGCTCATCGACATCGCCTTCATCGACGCGGACAAGGCCAACTACCCTGCCTACTACGAAGAGACAGTCGCACGACTGCGCCCCGGTGGTCTGGTCGTCCTGGACAACGTCTTCCTCGGCGGCCGTGTCTTCGATCCCGCCTACCAGGAGCAGGACCACGTCGCTGTGCGTCAGTTGAACGAATTCATCGCGGGTGATGACCGAGTGGAGTCGGTCATGCTGCCGGTGCGCGACGGAATCACGCTTGTACGCAAACGCTGACCGTCGACGCTCCGTAATCCGTCACCGCATCCCCACCGCTCGTGTGGGGTCTGCTACAGGCTTGGGTGACGCGTTCGGTCACGCGGCGTGAAGAGTGCTGGCTTGGTCATGACGGTTTCATATTCGACGGGAATCAGGTGTCCGAGAGAGTCTGTCGGCGGCGTTGGTGATGCGTGCCGGAAGTGACGGAGTATTTCGCTCAACACCGGCCGAGGCAGGACCTCTTCCAGTGATGTGCATGCGGCCATGTCCGTAGCTCAGTGCACTTTGCCGAGTTCGATTCCCGTGACCCGCTCCAGTTGGGCGGCGTCCCCCTGGCAGAGAGGTTCTGTCGCACGGCTCAGAGGCGGCAGCTGATCTCCATGCCGTCTTCGACGGGGAAGGTCACGTTCTGATAGCCGTTCGCGGGGTCGCGTACGTAGTCGAGGTAAGGACGCAGTGCACCCTCGCCTTCGCCTTGGTCGACGTCGTCGGCCACGACGAGCGCGCCCGGGCGCAGGATCGGTTCGAGTAGCCGCAGCACGGGCAGACACAGGTCCTTCCAGCCGTCGAGAAGGACGAGTTCCACGGGGCCTTCGACGGCGGCGAGAGTCTCCCGGGCGTCCCCTTCAAGCACGGTGATCAGGTCGTCAAGTCCTGTGTCCGCGAAGGTCTGTCGGGCAGCCGTGATCTTCTTCCTGCTCATTTCCGTGGTGAGGACGCGCCCGGTGCCGTTGTCCCGCACTGCGGCCGCCAGATAGAGCGTGGAGATTCCGAAGGACATGCCGAACTCGATGACCGTGGCCGGGCGGACGGCACGGATCAGGTTGTAGAGGAGCTTCCCGCCCTCCGCGGATATCGGCATGTAGATCGCCGCAGCGGCGTCAGCGAGTTCCTGCGGAGTTCTCGGCGCGGAGCCTACGGAGGCCGGATCCGGCCCGAAGTGTGCGGCGTTGACGTCGTCCTGCTCGGCCAGCTCGAACATCCTGCTGATCGCGGACTCGACCCGGGGGTCGGCAAGGGTGTGGGTAAGTGCCATGGGTTTAGAGTAGACGCACCGTTGCGTCTTGTCTAGAAATCCCGCTCCAGGGACGCGGATAGGCTGATGCCAGGGAGGCGAGATGGCACCTGCGACACACAGCGCCGAGACGGACAGCACCCGCCGATCGGCACCGCGTCACCACGGCAACCGGCACGGACGCAGCGAGCTCGCACGACTGGCGGTGCTGAACGCCGCCGACGACCTGCTGGTCGAGAAGGGCTTCGCGGGCGTCACGATGGAGGGCATCGCGAAGCGGGCAGGTGTCGCCAAGCAGACCGTCTACCGCTGGTGGAGCACCAAGACCGACGTCCTCATGGACGCCTTCCTCCAGGACGCGGCAGAGGACCTCACTCCGCCCGACGACCGTGACATCGCCCTCGACCTGCGCGGTTATCTTCGCCGACTGGCGTCGTTCCTCGGGGCGTCCGATTCCGGCGCCGTCTTCAAGGCGCTCATCGCCCAGGCTCAGCACGATCCGGAGTTCGCCCGGGACTTCCGGTCCAGATACCTCGACGAGCAGCGCCGCCGCGACCGTCTCCCGATGGAACGGGCCGTGGAGCGGGGGGAGTTGCCGCCGGACTTGGATCTGACGGCTGAGACCGACCAGCTCATGGGACCCGTCTACTACCGCGTGCTGGTGACCGGCCAGTCCGTCGGCCAGGACTTCACCGATCGTCTCGTCGACACCTTCCTTCGCCGCCATGGGCTGTCGGCGAAGGATTGATCCCCGGGGACCTTCCGGCCGCGGTGCAAGGGGTCGTACGGCGAGGCCGTATCGCATTCGCGGAGCACGGCGGTCGGCCGCGTGCCCCGAACTTCACGACCGCAGCAAGAAGTCGGCGATCGCCGATGCGATCTCTTCGGGGATCGCCGACGGGGCGAAGTGCGTTTGGGCGGGGAACGTTGCGAGGGTGACGTGGGGCAGGGTCGTTGCGAGGTGGTCGAGGGTTTTCGGCATCGGCTGCCAGGTGTCGGCTCCACGCATCAGGAACGTTGGCGTGGTGACGGCGGACCAGCGGCGCACGTCCGCCGTGTCGGCGGCCATCGCTTCCAGGTCCCCACGCCAACCGGGCGCGTCGGCGGGCTCGTTGCCGGTCGGCTCGGTCGGCTCCGTCGGCTCGCCCGCGTCCATCGAGTCCAGCAGCGCGGCCGGGATACGGGCCACCTCCTCCGCCAGCAGCCGGTCGGCCCGCCGCCGGTCGCGCTGCGCGGTAAGTTGCTCGTACCGGGACAGGACCGGGAGCAGTTTCTCGCCCGCCGCATAGAGCGGCGGTTCCCACAACACGAGGGAGCGGAGCGGGAGTCGGGCCGCCGCGGCGTGCAGGGCGACGGTCGCGCCGTACGACATGCCGGCCAGGTGCACGGGGCCGCCGATCCTGTCGATCAGTGCCCTGAGGTCCCCCACTTCGTCGGCGAAGCGCTTGGCCGACGGGCCCGGCCCGCTCGGGGCGTACCCGCGCCGGGCCGGCAGCCACAGTTCGAAGCGGTCCGCGAGCCGTTCGGCCACCGGCTGCCAGGAGTGCAGCCCGCCGCCGGAACCGTGAAGCATGACGACCGGCGGACCGGATCCGGTACGCCGGCAGCCGATGACGGTTCCGTCGAAGGACTCGAAAGAGTCGAACGACTCGGAGGACTCTGGCAATTCGGTCGCGCCCGGCATCCCCGGACCGTTTCACTGTCCGCATGGACCGGGCCACCGGATTTCCGCGCCCGGTCGGCCCCTTGCCATGGAGTGGATACGTACGCCTACTGTCCTGTGCAGCGGGGATCACCGATCAGTGACCGAGGAAGGTGCACGCCCGTGGAAATCGCCGGCTTCGTCGAAGCGCTCCGCCAGGACGGCGAGGATCTGATCGACTGCTCGGCACGCTCCGGGTGGGACGCCATGGTGCCCACCTGTCCCGAGTGGCGGGTCCGTGACCTCGTCGCACACACCGGAAGCGTCCACCGCTGGGCCGTCGGTTATCTCGACGGGCAGGCCGAACGCCGTCCCGTCGAGATCTGCGCTCCCGACGACGACGGGTCCCTCGCGGACTGGTTCCGCCACGGGCACCGGGAACTGCTGAACCGGCTCACCACGGCCCCCGCGGACCTGGAGTGCTGGACGTTCCTCCCCGCGCCGACGCCGCTGGCCTTCTGGGCCAGGCGCCAGGCCCACGAGACCGCGATTCACCGTCTGGACGCGGAGAGCGCACTGGGGGTCCGGCCGAGGGAGTTCACCGCTCGGTTCGCCCAGGACGGGATCGATGAGCTCCTGACGGGATTCCACGTCCGGCCCCGTAGCAAGGTGCGTACGGAACAACCGCGTTCCCTGCTCGTGCAGGCGACCGGTGACGGCCTGGACCCCGGGCAGCCGCGCGCATGGCTGCTCCGCCTTTCGTCCGGGCCGCTGCGGGTGGAGCAACCGGCCGACGTCGGCGATGTATCGGCCGACTGCACCGTCAGCGGCCCGTCGCCCATGTTGTACCGCGCCCTGTGGAACCGGGGGCGCTATGAAGACCTGGACGTGACGGGGGATGCCTCGCTCGTCGAGCTGTGGCGGCGCACCTCGGCGGTGTGAGCGCACCTCGGCGGTGTGAGCCCGGGGCAGGCCCGGCGAGCCGGACACGGCAGGATCTAGGCTCCTCCCCATGACTGATGGGGACATGCGCTACGGACGCTGCGGGGTGTGCGGCGGCGGCGAGGTGTACCGGGGCGAGTACGTGGCGCAGGCCGGGCTCCGGCGGACGGGAGCGGGCAAGTTCGGGTCGAGGCAGCCGGTGTTCGACGCCTATATCTGCGCGGCCTGCGGGCACACCCAACTCCACGTGCAGCTGGACGAGAAGATGTCGTCGTACGTCCGGAACAAGCTCGACCGGATACCGCCGCAGAAGAGCATCGCCGCCGGCGGTGGGACATGAGACCGGCCGAGAGGCCGCACCGGCCACTACGCTGACCAGGCGCGCTGCGCGAAGCGCGCCGGGAAGGGGCGGGTGCGATGGATCGGGTCGACACGATCGTCGTGGGTGCGGGGATCGCGGGACTGACCGCGGCGCGACTGCTTACCCGGAGCGGCCGGCGGGTCGTCGTGCTGGAGGCTCGTGACCGCATCGGCGGACGTGTGTGGAGCGTCCGGGAGGGCGGGGTCGTCACCGATCTCGGTGCGTCCTGGATCCACGGGGTCGACGGCAGTCCGGTCGCCGCGGCGGCGGCCGCGTTCGGGCTGCGGACCGCGGAGTTCACGGTCGGCGGGTACCAGCCGTACAGCAGGCCCATCGCGTACTACGGACCCTCGGGCGTCCGTCTCACCGACGACGAGGTGGAGCGCTTCGTAGCGGACATCGAAGCGGTGGATGCCGAACTCGCCCGCGTCGTGGCCGACTTCGCGCCGGGGCGCTCCTACGGCGAGGCGGTGGAGTCGGCCCTGGCCGCACAGGGCTGGGAAGCGGAACGTGCCGAGCGCGTCCGGGAGTACCTGCGCCACCGGACCGAGGAGCAGTACGGCGTCTGGATCGACGAGCTCGACGCGCACGGGCTCGACGACGATGCGATCGACGGCGACGAGGTCGTCTTCCCCGACGGCTACGACGCTCTCGCGACCCACCTCGCCACGGGACTCGACATCAGGCCCGGGCACGTCGTCACCGCGGTGCGCTGGTCCTCCGGCGGAGTCGAAGTCACCGCCGGGCACGGGGTGTTCAGGGCGAAGTTCACGGCGGACCGTGCCGTGGTCACCGTCCCGGTCGGGGTGCTGAAGTCCGCGGAGTTCGGCATCGAACCCCCGCTGCCCGAGCCGGTGGCCGGTGCGCTGGCGCGACTGGAGATGAACGCCTTCGAGAAGGTCTTCCTCGGTTTCAGCTCGAAGTTCTGGGACGAGGAGGTGTACGCCGTCCGTCAGCAGGGGCCCAACGGGGTCTGGTGGCACTCCTGGTACGACCTCACCGCCGTGCACGGCGTGCCGACGCTCCTGACGTTCGCCGCCGGTCCGGCCGCGAAGCGGACGCGAGGCTGGGAGCGGGAGAAGATCGTCGACTCGGTCCTCGGCGAACTGCGCCGGCTCTACGGCGACCGCGTCGAGGACCCCGTCGGCGTGCATGTGACGTCGTGGCAGGACGACCCCTGCTCGCGGGGGTCGTATGCGTACATGACCGTGGGAGCGGCGCCCGAGGACCACGACCTTCTCGCGACTCCCGTGGGCGGCGTGCTGCATCTCGCGGGCGAGGCGACGTGGACCGATGATCCTGCGACGGTCAACGCGGCGCTCCGCTCCGGGCATCGCGCCGCGTGCGACGTCCTCGGCCGTTCCGTACCGATCGAGGACGTCTGGGCCACGGGCTGAGGGCGTTCCGTTGCCGGGTGGCCGGTACGTCCGCCGCACGCTGCTGTTCCGCCACGGGCGGGGTGGGGCCGACGGGAGAGATCCCCGGGCTCGGGACCGGCCGTTCGCCGGGAAACAGGCCATGAAACACAGCCGGACAGCTGGGGCACATGCGCCCCAGCTGTCCGGCTGTCGGGTCGAACTTCGATACGCCGCAGGTTCAGTGGGCCGCGTCAGCGGTGGAGACGGTGCCACCCACGGGGGTCGTGACGGACCCACCCGCGGTGGTGGTCGTAACGGTTCCACCCGCGGTGGTCGTGACGGACCCACCCGCGGTGGTGGTAGCCGTCCCGCACCTGGGCGTGGCGGTAGCCGTGGTCGTACGCGCTGTGGGCAGGCGGCGCCGGAACGGCGCCGGCGACTCCGGCACCACCCAGCATCGCGACGGCCGCCAGACCGATCGTGACGGCAAAGCGGGATACCCGCATGGGACCTCCTATGGCAGCGGACGCGAGACGTCCGCGTGAATGGATCTCACCAAGGATCGGCCCGGATTGAGATCAAAAGCCGCATTGCACCTCACAAGACACTCTTTTTTATGAAACCTATGGATTTCACCCCATCCTGCTCCGTGCTCCGTCTCGGCTCCGCGCCGGGGCGTGCGGCCGGGGAGGCCGGGGAGGCCGGGGAGGCCGGGGAGGCCGGGCGGCAGCCGTCCACATAAGGTGCGGGTCGTGCCCGGCGAGAGCGATCTGCGAAAGCTGCTGTCCGGGATGCGTCCTGAGCTGAACCCGGGCCGCTACGTGTTCGCCACCGCCGACGACGGGGTCGTGCCACCGGGCGTGAACCCGGTCGTCACGGTCGCCGAACAGGAGGGCCTGACGCTGGTCCTGCCGCAGGGGGAGGCCGACGCGGCGGGCCTGGCGTACGACTACGTGGCGGCCTGGATCACGCTGCGGGTCAACTCGGCGCTCGACGCGGTCGGTCTGACCGCGGCCGTGGCGCGCGAGCTCTCCGATTCCGGTATGAGCTGCAACGTGGTCGCCGGTTTCCACCACGACCATCTGTTCGTGCCGCATGAGCGGGCAGCCCGGGCGGTCGCGGTGCTGGAGGACCTCGCGCGACGGACTCCCTGACGGGCGGACCGGCGGACGGACCGGCGAGCGGCTCGGCGGGCGGGCCGGGGTCGTCAACGGGTGGGCGTGCCCGTGGACGACGGGGTGCCCGCGACGGGCGAACCCTTCGGAGTCCCCGTCGGGCCGCCGCCTGAGTCCGTCGCCGGTGCCGAGCTCGAACCCGCGCCCGCCCCGGGCGACTTCGACGGGGGCGCTGCCGAAGTGCCGGTCGGCGTCCGGGGCGGAGTACCCGTCGGAGTACCCGTCGGAGTCCCCGCCGGGTCGGCGGCGCCGGTCGGGGTCGGCGTGAAGGTGCCGGTCGGCGTGGGGGTGGGCCCGGGTGACGGACGGTGCGCCGGCGGCGCCTCCCGTCCGTCCGGGATTCCCCGCACGGCGAGGGCCACCGTGATCATCAGCGCTACGAGCAGCGCCGCGGCCGCCACCGGAACGGTCACGCGCCGTACCCGGATCCGGCGCCGCCCGTCGCGTACGGCCCGCCGCACGTCGACTCCGGACGCACCGTCGCGGTCCTCGTGCTCCGGCGCGGCACCGCGCAGCGGCCCGAGGAGCCGCGCCGCCTCCTGCTCCAGCTCGTCATCGTCGTGCACGGCGGCTACTCCCTCCCCACGGACTCGTTCAGCGGGCCGAGTTGTCCGCCGAGGACCTTGCGGAGCCGCTCGATGCCCCGCTTCGACTGGCTCTTCACGTTGCCTTCCGAACAGCCGAGCAGCATGGCCACCTCGGCGACCGGCAGATCGCACAGGAAGCGGAGCACGAGTACGGCGCGCTGCCGGGGGGCGACGCGGGACAGCGCCGTGTGCACGACGGCGCGCATCTCCACGTCCGGCCCGGCGGTGGCCGGCAGGTTGGGGGTGTCGTGAGGGACGCCCGAGAGCCGCACGCGCGCCCAGCCTAGGCGCTGTTCGTTGAGGAAGGACCGGACGAGCATGGTGTTCACATAGCGGTCCAGGTCGTCCGCTTCGCGGGCCCGGCGCCAGTGGACGTACAGCTTGGTGAGGGTGGTCTGGACGATGTCGTCGGCGCGGTGCGGGTCCTTGCACAGCAGGTGCGCGATGCGGCGCAGCGCGGGCAGCCGTACGGAGACGTACGCGGTGTACGACTGCTCCGCCTCGGCCTCGGACTCTTCCCGGTCCCTCACGGTCCTGCCCACGCCCTCACGCACACCTCCACTCACCGTTCCGCGGACTCCCGCACGTGCCCCGGCCGCCGTACGTGCCCGGGCCGCCGTACGCGCACGCCCGGCGCGGCCCCGGCCCCGCCCGATTCACACGTGACCGGGCGGCCCGCGGTTGCGTCGTGCTCAGGAACGCACAACGGCCCGGGCGTCGGGGATCCGCGCCGCGGCGCCGCCGGTACGGGTGGCCGAGCGGCGAGGCGCACCGGGGCGGTACGGGCGGGCGGCGGCCGGCGGCGCGTGGCGTCGGGTGGCAAGGAGAGTGCTGCACACGACGGGGACCACGGCGGGGCACCGCCGCGTTGCGTGTGCTGCGTCACATCCCGGTGCGCGCCCGGCCAACCGGAGCCGTCCGCAAGGGTGCTGAGCCCTCCTCAGGCCCGGCCACCGGTCAACTCCTGAGCAACACGTAGCCGCTTCGTTCGGCGACCGTCCGGTATCCGCGCTCCGCGGCGGTCTCCAACAGGGCACGCTCACGCCGCGGCGAGACCGGCCAGCCCTGAGGGTCGGCGGTGTCGACGACGATCCACCGCGGGCGGGGGCGGCTTCCGTACAGGCCGAAGACGCTGACCCGGGTCCGGCCGGTGAGCTGCGGCACGAGACGGTTGGACGCGGCTACGGTCGCGCCGTCCGGGATGCGCGCCAGCAGCCGGTGCGCGACGGCGACGCGCGGCGGAGTGCGCCACGTGCCGGACTGCGTGAGCTGCCACAGCGGGAACTGGGGCAGCAGCAGGGCGGTGACGACGGTGCACACGGTGAGGCCCTGCCGCACGGTGCGCGGAGCGTCGCGGCGGATCGCCAGGCCCTCGACGAACGCGGCGAAGACGACCGGCATCAAGGTCGCGCTGTAGTGGAAGTCGGTGCCCCAGTACGCGGGGTTGGCGGAGACGAAGCGCCACAGCAGCGTCGGTACCGCGACGAGCAGCAACCGGGAGGACAGGGCGGGGATCACGCAGGGCGCGATGACGAGCAGGAGCGTGTACACCTTGGTCTCGGGCGTGATGACTCCCAGGACGCCGGTCAGGAGCCGGAACGGGAGGAGGCCGGTGCCGCCCGCGGAGGAGCCGGGCAGCTTGTCCCAGTAGGCGAAGGCGTGCTGCGGGTTGAAGGCCGGTATCACGACGAGCACCGTCAGGAGGGTGCCGGCAAGTCCGGCCGCCGCCGTCGTAAGCCCCCATCGGCGTGCGCCGCGGTGTGCGATCAGGAGCCCGATGACGGCGACCGTGAGGCCGAGGTCCTCCTTGACGAGCAGCAGCGGCAACGCCCACAGCGCCGCCGCGCGCGGCCGGCCGCGTCCCAGGGCGGTCAGGGACCAGGCCAGCAGCGGTACGGCGAAGCAGATCTCGTGGAAGTCGAAGCCGACGGCCTGAGCGATGCCCCACGACGTGCCGTAGCCGAAGCCCACGACGGCGGCCGCGTCCCGGCCCGCGACCTGCCGCGCCCAGGCGGTGAGCGGGACGACGGCGACGGCCAGCAGCGCGGCCTGAGCCACCAGCAGCGTGAGGGGTGAGGGCCACGCCCGGTAGGCGGGTGCGAGCAGGGCGATCACGGGCGAGAAGTGGTCGCCCAGCAGGGCGAATCCGGGGCCCTTCAACTCGGCTACGGGGAGCCGCCCTTGGGCGTAGGAGCGCACGGCCTGCTCGAAGATCCCCAGGTCGTATCCGGTGGTACGCAGGCGCAGGTGGCTGCGGACGGAGAGGGCCGCGTACAGGGCGAACAGCCCGGCCGCGAGGGCCCATCGGCCGGTCCGGCCGCCCTCCCGCTCGCTGCCTACGCCGGTACGGGCGGGCCCGGCCGGACGTGCCGGAACAGCCTGGCCCGCCGCGGGGAGGCCCGGGCTCTTCGCGGGCAGGGCCGGGCTCTTCGCGGGCAGCGTCGGCCGCGGGACGTCGCGCACCCGCAGCCGTACGAGTTGCAGCGCCACCTCCGCATATGTGCCGGCGGTGACCTTGGAGCCCTTCCGGTGCGACCAGCGCACCGGCACCTCGGCGACGGGCAGCCCCGCCTGACGGAACATCCGGAGGATCTCGACGTCGATGTCCCAGCCGTCGCTCCGCGACCGGCCGAACGCCGCACGTGCGCAGTCGCCGTCGAACAGTTTGAAACCGCACTGGGTGTCGCGTACGCCGGGCAGGAGCGTGGCCCGTATGGCGAGGTTTCCCGCCTTGCCGAGCAGCCGGCGCAGCGGAGGCTGAGGCGTCCCGATCCGTGCCCCGGGATGTGCGCGGGAACCGATCGCGGCGGCGAAGCCCTCGTCGAGCCGTTCGTGCAGCGACGCCAACTCCCCTATCGGCGTTGCCAGATCGGCGTCGGTCAGCAGCACCCGTCGGCCCCGCGCGGCCAGCACCCCGGTCCGCAGCGCGTGGCCCTTGCCGCCGTGGCGGGCGCCCTCGCCGCCCGGCGGGCGACGGGCGGCGAGCAGGCGTACCCGCGGATCGGCCGACGCCGCCGCGCGGACGACGGCCGCCGTGCCGTCGGTGGAACCGTCGTCGACGACGATCAGCTCCCAACTGGCTTGCCGTGCGGGCGAGGAGCGCAGGTAGCGGCAGATCGCGTCGAGGGCAGGCGGCAGCCGGTGCTCTTCGTCGTACGCGGGGACCACGACCGACAGGTCGACGACCTGCGGGGCGGCCACCCTCGGCCAGGCGGCCCGTTGCGGGTCGGCGGGAAAGGACAGCATGCGTCGGGGACCACCCCGGCGCCGGGCGGCGTTGCGTGGTCTGTGTCACAGCGCGGGTGCCGCCTCAGCCGCGCCACCGCACGCCGGGCTCTCCGCCCCGGCGTCCCGTCCCTCGGGGAGCCGGGCGCCGTGGGCGACGGGCCGGAATGGACGGGCGGAATGGACGGGCGGAACGCTCATCCGCGGGCGTGTGCGGGTCCCTCCTCGCGGACGAGAGCGGCGACCCTTCCGGGTTCGAGAAGAGGCGCCAGGTGATACGAGCCCTCCAGCAGATGAAAGCGTGCCGCGCGCAGGAGTCCCGCCATGTCCTTCATGACCTCCGGGGCAGCGACGTGGTCGTGCTCCGCGGCGATGACCGACGTCGGTGCTGTGATCGCCCGCAGAGCGTCCCGGCCCTCGAACCCGGCGATCATCCTCAACTCCGGTGCCGAGACGGCCGGATCGGCTTCGAGGAGGCAGGACCTGGCATAGCGCACCGGTTCCGTGTCGGCCTTGATCGCATCGGGTGGGAACCAGCGGGCGAGGACGGCGGCACTGTCCGGCGGGCCGTCCTTCTCCAGCGCGCTCGCGGCGTCCGCGAAGGCCGGGAACGGTGTCGCCCGCGTGCACAGCAGAACGAGCCCCCGCGTCCGCTCCGCCCGGCGGGCCGCGAAGAGCTGCGCGATCTGGCCGCCGAACGAGTGGCCGAGCAGATGTGCCTGCTCGATCCCCATCAGGTCCAGAAGCCTCGTCAGGTCGTCGACGAAGTCGTCGCATGTGCGGGCGGGCGGGGCGTCCGCGGCGGTGCCGTGGCCCCTCAGGTCGTATGTGATCACCCGGGCCCCGGCGGCCAGCAGCGGCACCATCCCGTCCCATGAGCGCTGGTCCAAGGGCGTACCGTGCACGAGCACATACGGCTCTCCCGCACCTTCGTCCCGCACACCGGTCGCGTACCCGTCGCCGATTCGCAGGCGATCCACGGCCACCACGTCACCTCCGAACCGGCTGAGAGCCCGTGCGTTCCCCCACCAACCTCCCAACGGGACGGCGGTCCCGCCACGGGAGCGTCGCCGGGCCGGGTACCGGGACCGGTTCGTGCTCGCCGTCGATCGAGCTGCCGGGGGGCGAAGGTGGGGGCGGCGGCGAAGGGGAGCCGAGGGCGGGGGCCGAGGGGGAAGGGGCGAGGCGGCCGCCGCCCGCGCTGTCCGCGGGCACGCGCCCTGGCACAGGTGGGACATATTCGGTGGAGATACGCGCGACGATGCGGAACATTCGGGGCGGGCGATGAGTTCTGGCAGGCGTGCCGGTCGTCACCGGTGCCCATGCCCGCGTCCCTGCCGACGGCCCCTTGGCTCCGAGGCGACTGTGACCAGGAACCCCGACGAGGTGCCGCCATGTCAGCTGCGATCGACGAACGACCTGCCATACGGGCCGGCCGCACACCCACGGTTGTGCGGCTGCTGGTGCTCGCCACGTTCGTGGTGATCCTCAACGAGACCATCATGATCAACGCCATTCCGCGGCTGATGGTCTCGATGAAGATCACCGAGCAGTCGGCGCAGTGGGTGACCACCGCGTTCATGCTCACCATGGCCGCCGTGATCCCGGTCACCGGCTGGTTCCTGCAACGGGTCACCACGCGCCAGGCGTACGCGATGGCGATGGGAGTGTTCATCGCGGGCACCGTGCTGTCGGCCGTCGCGCCGTCCTTCGGGGTGCTGCTGCTGGGCCGGATCGTGCAGGCCGCGGGCACGGCCGTGATGCTGCCCCTGCTGATGACCTCGTTGATGATCGTGGTCCCCGAGCACGACCGCGGCCGCGTGATGGGCAACGTCTCCCTGGCGATCTCGGTGGCGCCGGCGCTCGGCCCCGCGGTGTCCGGGCTGATCCTCCAAGCCGGCTCCTGGCGGCTGCTGTTCGTGGCCGTGCTGCCGATCGCGGCCCTGGTCACGGTCTTCGGGCTGCGCAAGATGGACAACATCAGCGAACCGCAGGCGAGTTCCATCGACTGGCTAAGCGTGGGCGTCGCGGCGCTCGGCTTCGGCGGCCTGGTGTACGGCCTGAGCCTCTTCGGCGAGGGCGCCGGCAGGATCGGGCCCGGCATCGGCATCGTCCTGGCCGGGGTCGTGACGATCACCGTCTTCGTGGTCCGCCAGCTCAAGCTGCAACGCGGCGGTGAGCCCCTGATGGACATGCGCATCCTCGGGAACCGCGCCTACGGCCTGTCCCTGCTCCTGATGTCCATCGGGTTCCTGGCGATGCTCGGATCGATGATCCTGCTGCCGTTGTACCTACAGAACTTGCGCGGGCTCAGCCCGCTGGAGACGGGCCTGCTGGTCATGCCGGGCGGTCTGGCCATGGGCCTGCTGGGGCCGACCGTGGGGAAGGTGTTCGACCGGTACGGCAGCCGCCCGCTGGTGCTGCCCGGCTCGATCGCCACGATGCTCGCCCTCGCGGGGTTCACGCAGGTCTCGTTGACGATGCCGTACTGGCAGGTGCTCGGACTGCACGCGCTGCTGATGGTCAGCCTGGCGGCGACGTTCACCCCGGTCTTCACGCTCGGCCTGGGCGGGCTTCCGCCGCACCTGTACTCGCACGGCAGCTCGATGCTCGGGACGATGCAGCAGGTGGCCGCGGCGTTCGGGACCGCGCTCGTGGTGACCGTGATGTCCGCCCGTACGAGCCATCTGGTCGCCGACGGGGTCGCCGCGGTGCCCGCGCAAGTCAGCGGGATGAGGCTCGCCTTCGGCGTCGCGACCGCCCTCGCCGTGGTGACCATCGTCGTCGCGGCAAAGCTGCCGCGCCGGGTCGCCGGCGCCGGTACCCGGGAACACGGCGGAGGCGGCACGCTCCCGGCTGCCGAGGAGGCCCCCGTGGCTCCCGTGCAGCGGCACGGCGCGCAGACGACGGTGCAGGGCGACGAGGGACCCTGACGCGGGGACCTGGGCCGGTCCGTCGGTGGATCGGTAGGCCGGTGGGCCGGTGGGCCGTGGGTCACGAGCCCCGGAACCCGGAGCGCCCGGCGGTACGCGCCCGGGGCCGTACCCGCCTGGTAGCGGAATCGGCGGGGAGGTGACCGCCGAGGTGACCTCCAATGTGACCGCCGAGGTGGGCGGCCGGATCGCTCACGGACGACGGGGTGCCGAGGCGGGCGACGGCGACGGCACCCAGCGCACCGGCAGATGCGTGATGCCGTTGATGAAGTTGGAGACCAAGTGGACCGGTGGGCCGTCGAGTTCCAGTTCCGGCAGGCGCGTGAGCAGCTGCGTGAAGAAGATCCGCATCTGGAGACGGCCGAAGTGGGCGCCGAGGCACATGTGGGGGCCCTGGCCGAAGGCCAGATGGTCGTTGGGCGTGCGGGCGATGTCGAACCGGTACGGATCGGGAAAGGCACGCTCGTCGAAGTGGGCGGAGGCGTGGTAGACGACGACCTTGTCCCCTCGCGCGATCCGCTGCCCGGCGAGTTCGGTGTCCCGGGCCGCGGTGCGGCGGAAGCTGAGCACCGGCGGGTGCCAGCGCAGCATCTCCTCGACGGCCGACGGCACGAGACCGGGATCGGCGCGCAACCGGCGGTAGGCGCGGGGGTGTTCGAGGAGGGCCAGTACGCCGCCGGGCAGGGCGCTGCGCACGGTGTCGTTGCCGGCGATCACGACGAGGAAGAAGAACATCGCCAGTTCTTCTTCCGTGAGCGGGCGGCCGTCCTCGACGGTGGCGGTGGCCAGCGCGGTCATCAGATCGTCCGCGGGGTGGCTGCGCTTGTGCCGGGCGAGTTCGTGGGCGTAGTCGAACATGTCGCGAAGCATCGCGGGCGAGCGCGGGTCGACCGGCCGTCCGCCGGAGTCGCGTACGACGTCGGCGTGTTCCGGGTCCTGGTAGCCGATGACCCGGTTGGTCCACTTCAACAGCAGGCCGCGGTCGGCGGCGGGTACGCCGAGGAGTTCGGCGAGGTTGGCGAGCGGGAAGTCGTCGGTGACCTCGACGGGGAGGTCGCAACTGCCCCGCGCGGCAACGGCGTTCAGCAGCGCGGCGGCGCGTGCGGTGATCTGCTGCGTGAAGCGTTCCAGGCGCCGCCGGGTGAAGAGGGCGGCGGCCAGGCGGCGGATCCGGCTGTGCTCGGGCGGATCCATGTTGAGGATCATGCGCCGGATGAAGTCGAGGTCGCCGGGGGCGGGATCGCGGATCTGGGTGGCGCCGAGCCAGGACGAGTACACGGCGGGGTCGCGCAGCACGTCACGTACGTCCTGGTAGCGGGTGACGGCCCAATAGCCGGGCCCGGCGGGCCAGTCGAGCACTTCGCGCTCGTCCTGGCGGCAGACCGGCGCCTCGTCGCGCAGCCTGCGGAAGCTCTCGTGCGGGATGCCGCGCGCGAACACGCGGGGGTCGAAGACGTCGGGAACTCCTGCGGGAGCGGCCATCAGTGCCTCTTGAGGAAGCGCTCGACGCTGCCGGCGAAAGCCACCGGGCACTCGTCCATCGCGTAGTGCCCGGCGTCGGGGAAGACCTCCAGCTCCAGGTTCGGGTACCAGGCTCCGAAGGTCGCCCGCATGGTCTCCTCGCCCAGCGCCGGGTCGTGCCGCCCGGCGATCACGTGGACCGGCACCTCGGCGCCCTTGATCTCGGTGTGGAAGTCGGTGCGCGCCCAGGCGGGCAGATAGGCGGCGAACGCGTCGCGGTCCGAGTGCTCCAGCGAGTGCCGCACCATGGCGTCCAGCCAGGTGCCGGTGAGCCGGTTGCCGGTGGTGAGATCGATGATCGCGCGGCGGTTTCCGGGGCTGTCGGCGGCGCCGGCGAACAGCTCCCAGCTCTGCTCGTCGAACGGGACACCGCCGGCGGGCACCGGCGAGACGCCGACGAGTGCGCGGACCCGCTCGGGCGCGTCGGCGTACACCCGTTGCATGACGGACCCGCCCATGGAGTGCCCGAGCAACGAGAAGCGCTCCGCCCCGAGTTCGTCCGCGGCCGTCAGCACGTCGGCCGCCGCCTCGGCCACCGAGTACCGGCCCGTCTCGCCGCGACGGTCGCCGTAGCCGCGGTAGTCGAGGAACACATAGCTGAACGCATCACGGTCGAGGTGCGGCAGCACGGCCTGCCACGACCGCGACGACCCGAACCAGCCGTGCAGAACCAGTACGGTGTGCGCTCCTGTCCCGACCCGCTGCAAGCCCATGTCCCGTCCTCCGCCGCCGAGTTGGTGAACCCGCCGAGCTTAGGACCGGGAGCACGGGCCGGGGAACACGGCGCGACCCGCCCAACGGCCGACGTTCCGGCTCACGTTCCGCCCAACGGCCCGGTGCCCGCAGGGGCTTCGCTTCGCCCTCTCGGCCACCCGAGCCACCGCGCGCCGTCAACTCCCCGTGAGCCGGGCGGCGGTGCTCAGGGCGGCCTTCAACGCGCCGCCGATGTGGGTACGGAGCCACTCGGTCTCCTTCCTGGAGGTACGGCGCGGCAC
This sequence comes from Streptomyces sp. HNM0575, assembly GCF_012726265.1. Taxonomy (GTDB): domain Bacteria; phylum Actinomycetota; class Actinomycetes; order Streptomycetales; family Streptomycetaceae; genus Streptomyces. The sequence goes on from NZ_JAASAG010000012.1 coordinate 39,637, forward strand.
CGTTTCGACGAGCATGATCAGGTAGAGGTAGCTGCGGTAGAGCTGGATCCTGGCCCTGGCGGAGTCGTCGAGCCGGTGAGCGGTGGCGCCCAGATAGCCGGCCATGAGATCGGGGTCGTCCTCGGCGGCGCCGGTGACGTGCAGCGAGGGAAGCTCGGCGAGCGGGTCGCCCCAGAACATCCGCTCCCCGTCCACGATTCCGCTGATCTCCCGCTCACCCGGGGGGCCTTGAAGCAGGATGTTGCCTTCCCAGAGGTCGAAGTGGACGAGGACCGGTGTCTCCACCTCGTCCAGGGCCATAGCCGCCGACCGGAGTGCGGAGCGGACCGCGGAGTGCGGGACGGGAAGCCACGCGGAGTAGCGGTCGGCGTCCCGCAGTACGGCTTCCAGCATCGCGGTGAACGCGGTCCGCCAGCCCGGGGAGAGAGCGGCCACGGACTCCGCGGGATAGCCGAAGCCCGGCCCGGTGACCGAGTGCGCCCGCGCCAGTGTCCGCCCCAACGACCGCCGCAGCCTTGACCGTTCGTGTGCGGGCATGGTGTCCGCGAGCGTGTTCCACGCCGAGCCCGGACGTTCCGACATCAGCAGGTGCTTGCGCAGGCCGTCTTCGTCGTGGAGCCGGCAGTGGAGTACGGACGGCACGGGCACGCCGTGGAGGCCCGCGGCCCTGCGGTAGTAGGTGACCTCCCCTGTGAGCAGCCCGTGTTCGTATTCGAGCCCCGCGGTGTGTGAGCGCGGCGGCAGCTTGAGCATCGAGCGCGTCCCGTCCGTGGTGCACACGCGGAGCAGGGTGTTGTACGTACCGCCGCCGACCGGTTCCAGCGAGGCCACCCGTGACCGGGGAATGCCCGCCTGCTCGAGTATCGGCCCCGTGTCCATGTCCTCACCGGTGCCCGGTGGTTCCGTCATGTCGCTCCGCTCCCGCTCCGCCGCCTGTCGCCGGACCGCTCTCTTGTGGCACGGCCCTTACCCAGTCGACAATGCCGGGCGAGCAGAGGAGACCGGGATGCGCAGACTGCGTGTGGTGCCGGCCGCGTTGGTGGTCGCGAGCATGGTTCTTCCAGTGACGCCTGCGGTGGCCGGGCAGCGCTCCGCCTCCGGCTCCGGGTGCACCGATGAGTCGGTGCCGCTGACCGTGGAGGAGCAGCGCCTGGCCCGGTCCGAGCCCCAGGAGATCCTCGGGCGTTCCGGTTTCGACTCTGTGCCTTCGGAGTTCACCCGGGCGCTGTGCGGTGCCGACTCGTACCGCCAGGCACGGGAGTCGGTGTTGCGGCACGGGCAGCGGCTGTGGCGGCGCGCGGTGGACCGGGCGCAGGGACGCGGCCCGGCGGGCGGAGACCTGGACCGCTTGGACGACCGCCCCTTGTACTGGGCGCGGTTGGGGATGACGAGTCAACTGCGGCGTTGGCGGCCCGACTTCGAGCTCTCCGATGCCCGGCGTACGGCGCTGCTCGACCGGTTGGAACGCAGCTCGCGCGGTCAGGACGCCATCGACTTCAGCGCGGGGAAGGCCGGTGGCCCGGAGGACGGCAAGGGCAAGGGCCTGAAGCGGATGCTGGTCACGGGCTTCGACCCGTTCACGCTGGACGAGGACATCCGGATCAGCAATCCGTCCGGTGCCGACGCGCTGACGCTGGACGGCACCGTGCTGCGTACGAAGGCGGGCAAGGTCAGGATCGAGACGGCCATGTTCCCCGTGCGCTGGGCGGATTTCACCCGCGGAACGGTCGAGCGGACGCTGCGGCCGCATCTGCCGAAGGTGGACCTGTTCACCACGGTCAGCCAGGGCCGGCCGGGCCGGTTCGACGTCGAGCGCTACAACGGCGCCTGGCGTGGGACCTTCCCCGACAACGACGACGTCTCGGCCCCCGGGACCGTCCCCGTGTCGGACGACGCCACGCAGCCTCAGTGGACGGCCACCACGCTTCCCTACAAGGACATCGTCTCCGCGCCCACGGGCCGCTTCCCCGTGGAGGACCACACGGAGGTGGTCGAGATCCCGGCGGGCGGGAGCGATCCGGTCACGCGCCCGGACGGTCCGACGGAGGGCTCCACCGCACGTGAGGGCGGCGGCGGTGACTACCTGTCCAACGAGATCGCCTACCGTGCGACGCTGCTGCGCGACCGGCTCGGTCTGGACATCCCCGGCGGCCATGTGCACACCCCTGTACTCGAGTTCGGCAAGGGCAACACCGACCCGGCGACGGGCACGATCACCGACCCGGAGTTCCTCCGGAACCGGCGGGACATCATCGAGCAGGTCCACTCGATCGTCCGGGTGGCCGCCGAGCGATAGCGGCCGCCTGCGGGACGGCCTGCGGGACGGTCTGCGGGACGTCGACGCTCCCGGTACGGGCTCCCGATGAGCGCACCCCCCGGCGAGCGCACTCCCGGCGAGGGCCGTCACCGGGCGCGCGCCGCGTTGATCGCGGCGACGGCACCGCGGGCGTCGCCGAGGTTGGCGAAGTCGACGGCCACGAAGTTCACCGGGTGGCCGCGCTGGATCCCGCAGCGGCGGGCGCGGTCGAGCACGAGGTCCTTGCTGTTGACCTCGCCCGCGTCGAGCCGGCTGCCGCCCGCGTCGGTGATGAAGTGGTTCAGCAGGAAGAGCCGTTTGCCGGTGCCGCCGCGGTTGGGCGCGCAGCTCATGCTCCGGGGATCGCGGAAGTCGTACGGCGTCTCCATTCCGTACCGGTAGAAGCCGCGATACCACGGGGCCGGTCCCCCCGACCCCTCCGAGAAGACGACCAGCCGCTTGTTGTCGTCGACCATCTCCCCCAGCGTCGGCCACGGCGTCCCCGGGTCGCGGTCCGGGGTGTACAGCAGGTGCTTCAGGCCCGCCTTGCGGAACGCGGAGGCCGTCTGCTCGCCGCTGATGCCGTTCTGGACGACCAGCGTGACGACCTCCGAGGGGTGCTGGTCCATCCATGTGCGGATCTCGCGCAGCGTGCCGACGAGCGGGAGCGCGCCCGCGCGGCAGGTCGCGTGGCACAGCCACAGACCGGGCCGCGCGGGGCCGGTCCTGTCGATGACGTCCGCGACCTTCCGCCGCATGCCGGGTGCGAGGTCGGACACCTTCAGCCGCTCGGCGACCTGGTCGGAGCGCTCCCATGTGTGGGTGTCCACGAGCAGCGCGCGGGCGCCGTCGTCCAGCTGCGTGGTGATGTCGCCGTCCTGGAGCGGGCTGATGAACCGGTCCGCGGTCGAGGACATCGAGTTGTGCGTGGTCAGATACGCGGCCTGGTCGTAGCGGAGGTGGCACAGCCGGGCCGACCCGTTGCAGTAGGTCCGCTCCGGTTGGCCGGCCGCGGCGGGAGCGAGTACGACGCCCAGCACGACCGCGGTGGCGACGGCGGCAGCGGAGCAGCCCACCAGCCGTGTGCGCGTACGCCGGGTCAGCGCCCGCAGAGCGGTGCGCACGGCCCGGTGCCGTTCCCGTACGAAGGACGCGACCACCAGCAGCGCACCGATGGCGAACGGCACGGCGGCCGCGGACAGTCCGGCGGCGGTGAGCGCCGTGAGCGCGTTCCGCTCCAGGTCCTCCACCAGGCCGGACAGCGACGCCGGCCACGATGCGGGCGGCTGCCACAGCAAAGCCCCGGCCCGCCAGCGGACCACCCAGAACGCGACGGCCGGCAATGCGCCGCCCGCGGCGAGGATCCAGCCGGTCGTGCGCAGCCTGCGTGTCCGGCGGCCCGGCGGCCCGGAGATCCACAGGAAGACGAGGGCGAGCAGCCCCACGGCGACCGCGAGCGTCTGCACCAGGCCCTGCATGAGGCGGGTGGCGTCGCGTGCCGAGTCCAGCGCGGCGGTGTCCACGCCCGAGCCCTTCAGGTCCCGTACGACGTTCCAGCGCCCGCCGTCGGCCATGCGCAGCAGCTCCCGCCTGCTCTTCGCCGCGCCGCCGTCGGCCTTGCCGCCCGGCAGATACGGCCCCACCGCCGCGAGGGCCGTGCCCGTGTCACCGGCCTCCAGCGCGCCCTCGACCTGCGGCCGCAGCGGCGCCCGTTCCTTCGCGGGTACGCGGGACAGCAACACCGAGGTCACCTTCCCCGCGTCCCTATCGCTGAGTTCGACCTTGGGCAGGCCTTCCGGCTTGCGGCCCGCCGCCACGCTGTCGAGGGCCTTGTCCACGCGGGCGAGCGCCGCCGACACCTCGGCCTCCGGGGGGATCCGGTGTCCGGCCCGTTCTCCGGAGGCCAGTTCGCCCAGGTACACGTGCGCGAGCTCGCCGACGTTCGCGAGGACCGGCCGCAGGTTCACCGACACCCCCAGGGCGTCCGAGTCGCCGCGGAAGTAGCCGACCAGGGCGGCGATCTGCTCGTCCGTCAGCTGCCGCACCGTGGCCGGAGGCAGCACTGTCTTCAGATTGGCCGTCACCACGGGCTCCGGTACGGGCAGCCGGGACAGCAGGCTCCTGGTGACGGGACGCGAGCCCGGGTCGACGAGGACCTCGTCGTAGAGCCGGTCGTACGCCCGCTCGTCGTCGAGCGCAGCCTGGTAGTACCCGCGCTCCAGCACCGTGGCGCGCAGCGTCGCCGCACCGACGAGGGCCGTCACGCACAGGACCGCCACGACGCACGCCAGCACACGTACGGGCCGCACCCATCGCGCGTGCCGCCACGCCGCGGGGCGAACGCGGCGCAGGATCATGGTGCGCACGGCGCCTGGCGCGGCCATCGTCCTCCTCCAACTCTCCGGGTCCGCGTCGGAAACCCCGAGGTGAAGGGGCCCGGCCCGGCTGCATTCCCGAATCGGGCGGCACCATGCGGCTCGCCGGGCCGGCGTAAGAGCCGGCGGCATCGGGGCGTCGGCGAGCCGCCCAGCCTCCACGGGTCTTACGGCTCCCATGCACCTGCCATTTCTGGACAATGCGTCAACGGTCGGAGAATCACGAGCGATTGCATCCGAGCGATTCCGAGTGCTTCTAGGGAATCCGTGTCGCCAGTTGCTCCGGGATGACGAATCAGGATGCCAACTCCCCAACTTCGTACGAGAGTTGGTGTCGTGACCTTTATCACTGAGCGAGGCGTCGACAACCTGCTGAGCATGTGGTGGAAACGGGCCCGCACGGGCGATCAGCGCACCATTGTGACCGGATTGATCAGCTGACGTGCGATACGTTCCGGCGTCCGCATTGCGGATCGCATCGAGCCCTCGTCCGGACCGGGGTGGCCATTGCGCGCCGCCGTGCTCCAGATTGTCATCGCAGAAGTATTCGTCTCGCCTCGCCATTCACCTGCGCGACGGCCTCGGGCCGGATTGAAGGAGGGCGCCGAACGTGAACCGCAGGATTCTTGCGCCGCCCGCGCTGGCGGGGCTGCTCGCCTCGTCACTGGTGGCGTGCAGCGGCGCGGTGGACGGGAGCGAGGACGAGGGCAAGCCGATCGTGGTCGGCACGACGGCGAGAGTCCAGGTCACGGAGGACACTCCGGCGCCCTTCGACCCGGCCGCCTCCTACGACGTCGGCTCCTGGAACATCATGCGCAACACGTTCCAGACGCTGCTGCGTCCGCCCCGTTCGGGGACCGAACCGGTCGCGGACGCGGCCGACAAGTGCCGCTTCACCGACAAGCGGAACGACCGTTACAGCTGCACCCTGAAGGACGGGCAGACCTTCTCCAACGGGCACGAACTCGACGCGAAAGACGTCGAGTTCTCCATCGAGCGGCTGCTCCGCATCAACCTCAGGGGCGGTCCGGCCTCGCTGCTCGGCAACGTCGGCAAGGTCGAGGCCGACGGCGCCGGCAAGGTCGTCTTCCGGCTGAAGAGGCCGGACGCCACGTTCCCGTACAAGCTCGCCACCCCCGCCGCGTCGATCGTCGACAGCCAGACCTATCCCGCCGACCGCCTCGCCAAGGGCTACAAGGGGACGGGCTCGGGCCCCTACGTACTCGACGACTTCGACGCCAAGGGACGCAAGGCGCTCCTCACCAGGAACAAGGACTACCGGGGCAGCGCCGGGGCGAAGAGCGACAAGGTCGAGCTGCGCTTCTTCGACACCTCGCACTCCGTTCAGAAGGCGCTGGACTCCGGCGGCATCGACGTCATGAACCGCGGCTTCACGTCCCGGTACGTCGAGCGGCTGGAGGCGGACCGCAAGGACCACATCGAGCTGGTCGAGCAGCCGGGACAGGGCGTGCGCTATCTCGTCTTCGACACGAAGGACAAGACGGTGGGCCGGCGCGCCGTGCGGCAGGCGTTCGCCCGGATCGTCGACCGGAAGCAGCTGGTCGGCGACGTATACGCGCGTACCGCGGAGCCGCTGTACTCCCTCGTCCCCGGCGGGCTGCTGGGGCACACGAACTCCTTCTTCAACGAGTACGGCGAGCCCGACGCCGGAGCCGCCAAGCGCATCCTGACGAAGGCCCACGTGAAGACGCCGGTGAAGATCACCCTTCACTACGCCCACGCCGGCAAGGGCGGCTCGTCCGTCAGGGAGTTCGCGGTGCTGGAGAAGCAGCTGGACGAGTCCGGGCTCTTCGACGCGTCGGTCAAGGGCGAGCCCCCGACGTCCTACAGCTCGGCGGCGTTGCAGGGGAAGTACCAGGTCTACGGCTTCGGCTGGCTCCCCGACTTCCCGGACGCGGACAACTTCATCGCCCCGTTCCTCGAGAAGAACAACGTCCTCAACTCCCCTTACACCAACAAGGAGATCAGCGGGGAACTCATACCGCGGACCCGGCGTGAGCCCGAACGCGCCGACGCCACGGGGAGTTTCATACGCGCCCAGAACATCGTCGCCGACGACGTTCCGGTGCTGCCGCTCTGGCAGGGCAAGCAGTACATCGCAGCACGCGACGACATCACGGGCGTGGAGTGGGCGCTCAACTCCTCGTCCCTGCTTCAGCTTTGGGAGCTGGACCGCGGGGTGAGCAGCTGACGCGTCCACCGCTCCGCGACGGACATACGAGGCCCAGGTCGGCGACCTGGGCCTCGTTCTTCGTCGGGGTGCGGGGCCCGGGGCGCCGGCGTCCGTGATCCGGGCGTCCCTCGGGCCGCCGCCGGTCGGGTACGGGCCCGCCAGCCGCGCGCCGGGGAAGCACCGGAGGCACCGGAGGCACCGGAAGCCAAGGGCAGGGCCCGGGCGCAGCGTGACGGGCGGTCAGCGGCCCCTGCGGCTCCGGCCAGGAGCCCGGCACCCCGACCCGCCCTGCCCGACCTGCCTGCCCTGCCGCCCAGGAGCCCCGGCCGCCCGTACAGGCGAGAGCTCAGGCCCCTCCCGGGACGGGCGACGCGCCTTGCCGTCGCCCCACACGTTCTTTGATAGGAAAAGTCCTACTTGACAGCAGATGTCTCCACGGTTCGAGACCCGGGGAGCATCACCGCGTTCGTACCCGCGCCCACGAGGGCGCTGACGCGAGAGCCGAGGGAAACCATGGGCTGGAAACTCACACGTCGGACGACGGCGTCGGCGACTCTCGCCGGTGTGGTCGCCATCGTCTCCGCGGCGCTGCCGCCGACCGGCGCCAGCGCCGGAACACGGACGGAGGCCGCGGCCGCCGCCTCATCGGGAACCGTGGCCGCGAAGGGGAGCGGCTCGCAGAAGCCGGCACCGCCGCGCCTCCCGCGCAACTTCCGCGGGAAGGGCAAGTGGATCGTCCGCGATCTGGGCATCACGGTCCCGTTCAGCTGGCAGGGGAAGAACGGCGACAGCCAGATGACCGCGGGAGGACCGCAGTACCCGATCTGGTTCACCAACCTCATCTACCACGACACCCTCTACACGCTCACCTACAAGTGGCCCGGTCTGAACGTGCATTCGTGCTCGCGGATTCCGGGCGTCGGCCTCGGCCAGCTGAACCAGTTCCTCAAGGGCTCCCGGTTCGTCGGGCGGGAGACCCTGGAGGGGAATCCGCGGCGGCACGTGAACCACTGGCGGGTCGGCGTCGTACTGCCGAAGCGGCCTCCGGGACTCCACCTGCGCTTCCCGTTCGCACTCGGCGACATCTACGTCGACCAGCGCAACCGGGGCACGTTCTGGCAGGTGCTTCAGTTCGGCATCCAGAACCTGTACGACCCCGAGCTGGACGAGTGGCTGAAGATGGACACGTTCGAGCACAAGCCGGGGAAGGTCGTGCTTCCGCGGCGGTGCGCGCAGCCGTGACCGCTCGCGGCTCCGCATGCGCGGCCCCGGCCAGGGCCCGAAGCCCGCGGGTCCGGTGCCGCCGGGCAGATCCGGTTCCACCGGGCCGACGCCCCTCGCCCGCCGCATGAGTCACCGAGGCCCGGGTCCCACGCGGACCCGGGCCTTCGTGGTGCTCCGCGGCACCACGGTCGCCGCCGCGCCCTCGAAGACTCGCGGCCGGTGGGGTCTCAGGCGGAATCTACGGCGGCAGAGACCCGCGTCCCGGAGGAGTCCCGCGCGGCCGTATTGGGCATGAACACGCCGACACTTGAGCTCTGTCCCCCACCAGGAGGCTGATGTGTTATTCCGTAACGCCGTAAGGGCGGTCCTCGCCGCAGCGCTGGCGGCTCTCGCGCTGCTGGGCGGCCAGGCAGTGGCCGCACCTGCCGGTTCGCCCGGCCACACCGCCGCCACCAAGGCCGCAGCCGAGCCGAAGGTGCTCACCTACGACTCCTCCGAGTCCGCCGAGTTCGCCGAGGCGGTGGACAGTGGCGTGAAGGTCTGGAACGAGAACGTCACCTCCGTACGCCTGGAGAAGGCCGACGCCGGTGAGCAGGCCAACGTGCGCATCGTCGCCGACGACGGGTGGCCGCGCGCGCAGACCACCAGCCTCGGCAACGGCACCGTCTACTTCGGGCGCGAGGCGGTGGACGAGGGCTACAACACCACCCGCATCGCCGCCCACGAGCTGGGGCACATCCTCGGTCTGCCCGACATCAAGCCGGGGCCCTGCTCCAGCCTGATGTCCGGTGCCAGCGCCGGGACGTCCTGCACCAACGCCAACCCCGACGCCTCGGAGAAGGCCGAGGTCGAGAAGAACTTCGGCGAGGGCTCCTCGGGCGCCGCCGAGCATCAACGGAAGCTGGTCTTCAAGGACTTCAGGCCCTGACCGGCCGGCCCGGGGCGTGGTCCCCGGGTCTCCCCACGGACCGCTGTGGCCCGCGAGCACACGACCGTCTCGCGGGCCACCGCTCTGCCGGGCCGCGGCAGGGCCGCCGCCCGGTCGCCGCCGCTGACGGCCTCGGTCTCCCGGCTCCCGGCTCCCGGCTCCCGGCTCCCGGCTCCCGCCACGGAAGCACCGGCGGATGCCACGCATGTCATGGATGCCACGGGTGCCGTGCCCGTGAGCGCCCGCCGTCAGGACTCCGACGCCCCGGCCTCCAGCGTCCGTTCGACGTCCACGAAACCGTCGTGCACCTGCTTCAGCCGGCCGTCACGTACCTGCTGATAGGTCACCATCGTGTTGACGATCCGCGGGAAGTCGCGCGCGGCGAGCATGTTCCCGTAGTTCCAGTTCAGCTTCGGCGTGAGCCCGCCCGTGTCGACCGGCTCGCCCTGATCCAGCGCGTGCCGCACGGACTTGGCGGTGACGGCCTCGCCGGGCTCCAGGGACTTCAGCACCTGGCGCAGCACGGTGAAGGCGATCCACGTCGTCTGTACGCCGGGGTCCGAGGCGTCGACGCGGTTGTCGCCGAAGGCGTGCTCCTCGATGACCCGCTTCATCGGCTTCCAGCGCGGGTCGTCGCCCGGCGGATACCAGCCCGTCGCGAACGCGCCCTCCAGCGGGCTGCCCGGTCCTCCGGACTGGTCCACGAGGGACTGCCGCACGCTGCCCAGCACCGAGGCGGTCCGCACGCTGGGGCTGTCCTTGCGCAGCTGTCTGAACGACTCGAAGAAGGTGCTCGTGCGCCCGCCCAGCACGGCCGTGACGCAGGGCCCTTTGGCGTCGGCGCCCTGCGCCGCCGTCTCTCCGCCCGCCGTCTCTCCGCCCGCGGTCTCTCCACCCGCAGTGTCCCCGCCCGCAGCGTTCCCGCCCGCCGTGCCGGCACCCGGCTCCGCGGCACCGTAAGTACGGGCGCCCTCAAGGGCCTTGTATGCCTGACGGGTGTACTCGGAGGCGCCCTCCGGCGCCCGTACGTCCGTGACCGGCCCGGCGCCGCCGTCCGCGAGGCCCGCGTTGATCAGCCGGGGAAGCTGGTCGCCGACGGTGGTGTCGGGCCGTACGAGCGAGACGTGCGAGCACGAACCGGCGGCCAGCTGGCGGCCGTTCCCCGCGACGAGGGCCGGAAGCCCGCCGTTGACGGGATAGGAGAACGGACTGGTGAACTCCTGGTCCGCGACGCCGTATCCGCCGATGTACGGGATGCCCGCGCTCTCCAGTGCGGGCATGAAGGAGCGGCCGTGCTGGCTGTACGAGCCGACGACCGCGGCCACGCCCGCCTTCTTCGCACGCCCCGCGCAACGGGCCGCCCGCACGGTGTCGTTGTGGTCGTTGCACGTCAGCACGCGCAGCCGGTGGCCGTTGACGCCGCCCTGGGAGTTGACCCAGCGCGCATACGCCTGTGCCATCGCTGGCATGCCCGGCATGTTCGTCGCCTCGGTGTCCTGCGGTGCCCAGGTCATCACGGTGACCGTCTCGTCGTCGGCGGCCGTGCCGGGGACCGCCCCGCAGCCGCCCAGCAGCGCGGAGCAGACCACGGCGGAGACGGCTGTGGCCAGACGTACGGAACGACGGCGCCTTGCGGTCATGGGGGAAGGCTGCCGTCCGCCAGCCAACGGGGAGACCGCGAGAGGTCAACATCCGATGACCCAGGGGTGAACACCCGCTTCCGCGCCCCCCGGGGAGCTCTCCGCGCCTCCGCCTTCCGCACCCGGTGCGCCGGGCGCGGCCGGGTGGGCCGGGCGGGCGCCGGCGGGCCCGTGAGCGGTGGCCGTGCGGGCCGCCGGAGCGCGTGTTGCACTGGTCACGTGAAGCGCAAGCACACGCCGGTGCACCGCCCCGGCTCCGACCGCCCGCGCGCCGACCGGTCCGGAAGGACGCGGACCGGGACCGGCGCCGGCAACGGCTCCCGCTCCGTACGGGCCAAGCAGGCCGAGGAGGAGCGCCGCAGGGTCGGGCTCATGATCGAGATCACCGCCCGGGCGGGATCGTACCGGAAGGGACTGGTGGCGGCGGTCCGCCGCCTCAGCCCCGAGGAGGCGGAGATCCTCGCGGATCTGGAACAGCACGGACTGCAAGTGCCGCAGCTGCACGACGTGCTCTGCGGCGGCCATGTCCTCGTGGACGACCCGCAGTTGTACGAGGAGTGGCGAGCCGCCAGAGGCAGCCGTCCGCGCATGTCCAGCCACCACCGCGACATCGACAAGACGCGCTATCCCGACATCGGGATGCGCGGCCAGGTCGTACGGGAGAAGCTGCACGGACGCACCGCCCAGGGCACCTGGGTGCAGCTGGAGAAGACTCCCGCGGCCTTCGGCAAGAACAAGCTGCCCGGCCCGAACGACCTGCGGCACCTCATGGACTACATCGTCTACCGCGTGACCCGCAGCAACGTCGGCCCCTGGGGACTGTCGCGGATGACGGAGCGGCGCCCGATGTATCTGTCGCCCGCGCTGGCGGTGCCGACGTCGCTGACGCCACCGGTCGCGCGGGCGCTGACGCGTGCGCTGCGCAGCATCGAGCAGAACGACGATGTCACGGCCGTCTCGGGGGACTTGGCGTCGCGGTTCCCGCCGCCGGACCGTGAGGACCTGGCGGGCGAGCTGGGCCGCTCGCTGTCCGGAAGGGCCGGCCGGGGACTGTTCGGCAACTCCGAGGTGTGGGTCACGCAGACACCGTCGAGCGTCGCCGCGGCGGTTCTGCGGGAGCGGCCCGAGCCGGTGTTCGCGCTGGGCGCGAAGGGCGAGGTACGGCGGCCGGGCGAGCAGCCGCCGGGCGAACAGCCGCCGGGCGAACGGCAGTCGGGGCAGGGGGGACAGTCGGACGGACAGTGGCCGGAGGGAGAGGCGGCATGAACGACCACCGGCGCGACCGGCGTTCGCCGGAGCGGCAGCACTCGGGACAGCAGCCAGGACAACGGCCGGAAGAGCGCTGGGAACAGCAGCCGGGACAGCAGCCGGGACAGCAGCCGGGACAGCGCTCGGGGCGGCCTTCGGGACAGCAGCCGCCGCCCGGACCGCCGACCGACGTGGGGGAGATGGGGGACGCGTCCGTCCCGGAGGGGCTGGTCTCGGCCGTGGAGCATCTGGTCGGCACGGGCCCGGTACTGCTCGGCGCGTACACCGTCGCCGAACTCACCGCCGTGGACGCCATCGTGGACTTTCTCGAGGCCCGCCCGCCGGACGACGTGCTCGCCGAGGCCGTACGCTCCCTGGCCGCACGCCAGTTGCTGCTGGCGGGCTCCTCGGGCGAGCAGGTGCAGGTGCGGGGCGACCTGGGGATCATCGTGGCGTTCCAGCGCAGGGCCCGTAAGGTGCTCGACGCCCGTACCACCGGTACGGGCCCCGGCGAGCCGTGGCGGATCCTGCTGCTCCCCCAGCCCGAGCGGATCTGCATGATGGTGCGCATCGACGCGCTCGGCGTACACCAGATCGGCCTGTACAAGCTCGACGAGGCGCTCCGTATGCTCACCGACTGGCTGCCGCAAGGCCGTTCGGCGGACCCCGACGAGGCCGTGGACGTGGACGGCATGCTCGCCGCGGCGGAACGCTCCGCGCTCGTCACCGTCACCCGCTACACCGCGCAGGGCTCGGCCGAGGTCGCGGAGGACAGCACCGACCTGGTCCTCGCCCGCAGCGACGGGCGGCTGCACGTGCTGTCCCGGGACCCGCGCGATCAGGACCGTCTGGTGCCGAGCCGGGCGGAGGGCAGGGAGGACGTGGACGACAGGCTCGTCGGGCTGCTGGCCTAGGCACGCGGCACGCGGGCACCCGCGTCACGTCTCGCGTCTCGCGTCTCCGGTCTCACGGAGGGGGCGTGCCGTACGGCGTCACGGACGGGCCCCGACCCCTTCGGTTGCGCGGTCATGACGGAAGCCGGTTCCGTCCCCGACTCCCCGTTCCGTCCCCGACTCCCCCTCGTCTACGGTCACTTCGGACGCAAACAGCACATTCGACGGGGACGGTCGACGGGGGGAAGTCATGAAGCGTTCGCGGATGAACGAGCAGGACGGCTGGCCCGAGGGCCTGGCGGTCGGCGCCACCCGGATCGGCAGACGCTGCAACAGCTACGACGAGTGCGTCGCCTTCTACCGTGACGTGGTCGGGCTGCCTCTGGTGTACCGCTCCTCGGAGAAGGGCCCGGACGGCTTCCGCGTCGCGATCTTCGGACTGCCGGGCACCGCGGCCACGTTCGAACTGGTCGAGGCGCTCGAACCGGTGCCGGTCGACCGCCACGAAGAGCTAGTGCTCTATTTCGCGGGCGGGCCCGCGCGGGACGTCGTGGCAGGCCGTATCGCGGACGCGGGGTACGAGCCCGTACGCCAGTACCGCTACTGGGAACTCAACGAAGCGGTGACCTTCGCCGATCCCGACGGACGTGAACTCGTCCTCGCGCCATGGGTGTTCGGCGAGGAGCCACCGCCCATGCGGAAGCGGCCCGACCCGTCGGGAACCGCCGGGGACTGACCGTCCCGCCCGCCCGTCAGGTGCGCAGGGTCGGGCCGGGGAGCTGGCCGTACTGCCGCTGGTAGGCGTCGGAGAAGCGCTCCGGATCGGGGAAGCCCCAGCCGGCCGCCACGGAGCCGACCGCCGGGCCCGCCGGGGGGTCCGCGGTCTGGAGGTCGCGGCGTGCGCGCTCCAGGCGTACGCGGTGCAGGTAGCCGAGGGGGCTCGTGCCGTACTGGCGGACGAAGCCGTGCCGGAGGGCGCGCGGGGAGACGGACACCGCGGCGGCGATGTCGGCGAGGACGAGGGGCCGGTGGGCGTTCGCCTCGATGAACTCGACCGCCCTGCGCAGCACGGCCGTCGACACCTCGCCCGGGCCGGGCCGGTAGTCGGCCGTCATGGTGTTGTTGGGGAACGTCTTCACCGCGGCCGTGGCGAGCAGGTTCAGCGTCTGCGCATAGACCAGGGGCTCGCGGAGCGGGCTGTCGGAGGACTCCAGCTGGCCCGCGACGTAGCCGACCGTCGAGCGCCAGAAGCGGTCCATCGCGGAGGACACCGGCGTCATCCCGACGAAGCGCAGACCCTCCTCCATGCCGTACTCGGCCGCGGCGTCCTGCACCGCCTTCTCCGGCACCGATATGACCTCTTTGCTGAGCCGGTCCCAGCTGATCGTCATCGGCACGCCCACCGGGCACACCGCCGTGTCGCCGATGCCCAGCCGCGCCTCCGTGTCGCCCGTCGCGAAGGTCAGGGTGCCGCCCGTGACGAAGGTGCACATCAGATAGTCGAGAGGCGCGCACTCGATGCTCATCCTGGAATGCACGAGATGGTCCAGCGTCATGTCTCCGGCCGTCGTGCGCCGCCCCCCGAACGTGAACCCCTCGGTCGGTACCTGACGCGGACGGAACGCACCGAACATGTCAGCGCTCACGGCTTCCGCGATGCCGGGGTCCGAGATGGTGAATTCCGACTGCTCGACCGGCAGCCGCTCCGCCTCCACCGTCATGACCGCCTCCGAAGCAGCGTGGGGACGTGCTGAAAGGCTTCCTCTACCGACCGTACTCCTCGCACGGCGGTGTACGGGGCGCCGGCGGACCGGCTCGGGCGGAGGCTCACGGGCGCCGCGGGCGCCGTCTCAGACGCGGTCCGGTACCGGCTGCGCCATGTCGCGCGCGGGCTGAGCCGGGCCCGGTACGGGCGTCGCCGTGTCCGGTACGGGCTGGGCCATATCCGGTACCGGTGCGGGCGCGCGGTGCCAGGGGCGGGGGGCGCCGGGTGGCGTCGGCGGCACGTTCAGCGTCAGCGGCCTCGGGCGCGCGTGACGGGGCTGCCTGCGCGGTCCGGGCCGGGACCACACGGACGGCTGGGACCATACGGACGGCCAGGGCGGTACGGACGGCCGGGCCTGTAGCTGAACGGACGGCCGGGACCGTACGGACCACACGGGCACCAACGGCGTTACGGGCAGCGGCTGTTGAGGCTCCGGCGCCACGGTCCCGGACCCGCCCCGCACGGCCGCCCGCGTCGGCGGCAGCGCCGCGTTCCGTACGCCGGAGAGCCGCTCGTGCAGACCCGCCCCCGTCGGGCGGCGCAGCAACGTCAGCGGAAGCAGCACGCTGAGGCAGGCCGCGACACCGGCCACGGCGATCTCACCGGCGTACTCCTCCGCCAGCACCGCCGCCTCCCCGAGGCCGCCGGGCCGGACCGCGGTCGCCGGTACGAAGGGCCAGGGGTGCTGGTCGAGCGTCACCGCGGCGACGAACAGCAGGGAGAACAGCGGCAGCAGCACGCCGCCCAGCAGTCCCGCCCGCAGCGCGAGCCGCCACACCACCTGCGGCCCGCGGCGCTCCGTGACGAGGCGCAGGCGCAGCAGCCGCTTCCCGGGCGTACCGCCCGTCGCGTACGGCAGAACGACGAACCAGACCGCGCACACCGCGACCAGCACCGCCAGCAGTTCGTCGGGCCCGTCGGAGTAGCCGCCGTACGCGACCACCAGCACGCAGAAGAGACCGGTCAGCGACACCCCGATCAGGTCGACGAGCAGCGCGGTCAGCCGCCGGCCGAAGGGCACGGGCGCGCGGGAGAGCGCCCTGCCGTCCAGCGCGTCGAGGGCCGGCAGCAGCCGGGCGGCGGGCCCGGTCAGCGCCCAACCGAGCACCGCTCCGGAGGTGTTGACCGCCAGGTCGTCGACGTCGAAGAGCCGGTAGGGGCAGTCGTAGAGGCCCCAGACGCCCGTCCACTGCGTCAGTTCGAAGGCGAGGGAGAGGCCGAACCCGGCGCAGGCGGTGCCGCGCAGGCCGCGGAGGAAGTGGTAGCGGAGGAAGACGCCCAGCGGTAGGAGCAGCAGCAGGTTGAAGACCGCGCCGGCGACGGCAGGGTTGTGGATCACGAGCGGGCCCAGCCCGATCCGGTGGTGGGCCTCCTTCCATATGTCGCCGAAGGTGTTGCCCGGTGTGAGCTGCGGCGCGGCCATCTGCGCGTACTCGGTGCACACGTCCACCGCTCCGCTCGGCAGCGGTACGACGGTCATGCACGCGGCCGTGAACAGGTACTGGCCGAAGCCGAAGAGCGACAGGAAGCGGCCCGAGGTCAGCACGCCGTGCCGCCGGTAGAGGGCGACGGCCGTGGGGAGCAGGAGTAAGAGCGCGAGCAGCGGGAAGAGCGCCGCGGCCGTCTTGATCGGCAGCAGGTACGTGTGGGCCATGGACGGTCTCCGGTCTCCGGTCTCCGGTCTGCGGACGTGAGGCGACGGCTGACTGAAGTGACGGCCCGGGCCGCGGCTCGGTTGAGCCGAGCCGGCGCCGAGGTGGCCGCGCCGGGTCGGCCGCCGCGGTGGCGGTCGGCAGCGGTCCGGATCCGCGCCCTCACTTGCACGACTCGGCACTATACACGCGACGTATACATCGAGTGCATAGTTCATCGGAGCCGTCGTGCGGCCGTCTTCCGGGATGACCAGGCGCTTCACCGCCCGGGGCGCACCAGGTGCGCCGGGTTCACCGGTGGTGCGTACGGCCGGGATCGCGGAGCGGGGTGCGAACTCAGCGCCGGGATGGGGCACTTCGGGCCTCGACGCGGCGGCCCGGAACAGATGGCGGTCAGGGGCGTGAGCGGTGGCCCGGGCGGCGGGCGCGGTCAGGGGCGGCGGGCGCGGTCGCCGGTGGCGGGCGCCGTCAGAACGAGCCGGAGAGGGACTGTTCCGTCCAGATGACCTTGCCGTCCTTGGTGTAGCGGGTGCCCCAGCGGTCCGCGAACTGCGCCACCAGGAAGAGCCCCCGCCCGCCCTCGTCCGTCGTCGCCGCGTGGCGCAGATGCGGCGAGGTGCTGCTGTGGTCGGCGACCTCGCAGATCAGCGAGCGGTCACGCAGCAGCCGCACCCTGATGGGACCGGCGGCGTGGCGGATGGCGTTGGTGATCAGCTCGCTGAGGATCAGCTCCGTGACGTATCCCTGTTCCTCCAGGCCCCATTCGGCGAGCTGCGAGTTGACGGCGGCCCGTACACCGGACACGGCGGACGGGTCCGAGGCCACGTCCCACTCGGCGACCCGGTCGGCGCTCAGCACCTGGGTGCGGGCGACGAGCAGCGCGATGTCGTCGCCCTGCCGGGGCGGGAGCAGCGCGTCCAGCACCGCGTCGCAGCTCTCCTCCGGCGACTGGCCCGCGTGCGCCACCGCCTCGCGCAGCAGCCGCAGTCCGGCGTCGATGTCCTGGTCGCGGCGCTCGACCAGCCCGTCGGTGTAGAGGACGAGCCTGCTGCCCTCCTCCAGCTTCAACTCCAGGGATTCGAAGGGCAGTCCGCCGATGCCCAGCGGCAGTCCGGACGGCACGTCCGGGAACTCCACCGTGCCGTCCGGGCGGGCCAGCGCGGGCGTCGGATGGCCCGCCCGCGCGATCACGCACGTGCGGGAGGCCGGGTCGTAGACCGCGTAGAGGCAGGTGGCGCCGGTGATGGCGGTCTCGTCGCCCGCCTCGATCGCGTCCTGGTCCACGCGGGAGGCCAACTCGTCGAGGTGGCTGAGGAGTTCGTCGGGCGGCAGATCGAGGGCGGAGAAGTTGTGCACCGCGGTGCGCAGCCGTCCCATGGTGGCCGCCGCGTGCAGCCCGTGACCGACGACGTCCCCGACGGCGAGCGCGACGCGCGCCCCCGGCAGCGGGATGACGTCGAACCAGTCGCCGCCGACCCCCGCCTGCGCCGGCAGATAGCGCGACGCGACCTCGACCGCGCTCTGCTCGGGCAGCGCACGCGGCAGCAGGCTGCGCTGGAGCGCGACGGCCATGCCGTGCTCGCGGGTGTAGCGACGGGCGTTGTCGATGGACACGGCGGCGCGGGCGGCCAGTTCGGAGGCGAGCGAGACGTCGTCGTCCTCGAACGGCTCGGGCCTTTCCGAACGCCAGAAGTTGACCACGCCGAGCAGCACGCCCCGTGCGCGAAGCGGAGCGGCGATGAGCGAGTGGATGCCGTACTCCAGTACGCGGCCCGTGCGTTCGGGATCCTGCGCCCGCCATCCCTCCGACTCGCTCAGCCGGGGCACGGTCACGGCCTGCCCGCTCTCGAAGGCGCGGACCTGCGGCGACGGAGGCGCGAACGTGATCAACTCGCCCGGCGGATAGAGCGGTTGGTCGTCGCGGACGCCGTGCACGGCCGTACGTCTCATCACCGGCTCGATGGCGTCCGGTCCCGGCTCGTCGCCGCTCAGCACGGGCTCCGCCAGATCGACGGTGACGAAGTCGGCGAAGCGCGGCACCGGCACCTGCGCCAACTCCTCGGCGGTACGCGTCACATCGAGGGTGGTGCCGATGCCGCCGCTGGCCTCGTACAGCAACTCCAGGCGCTTACGGGCCGTTTCGACCCTGGTGGAGAGCAGCCGCAGCTCGGTGGTGTCGCGGATCGTGGCCACCCAGCCCGGGGGCCCGCCGTGGCGGTCGGTGGAACGGTTGTTCACGGCGAGCAGCCGGTCCCCCGAGCGCAGCACCTCGTCCGTGGCGACACGTCCCGGGGAGAACAGCCCGCTCATGGGGGCCTCCAGGCCCAACTCGCCGACGTGGCGGCCCTGCGCGTCGGAAGGCAGGTCCAGCAGCCGGGACGCCTCGTCGTTGGCGAGCAGCAGCCTGCCCTCACCGCTGACGATCAGCACTCCCTCGTGCACGGCGTGCAGCACCGCGTCGTGATGCTCGTACATGCGCGTCATCTCGCGCGTGCCGAGCCCGTGGGTCTGCCGCCTCAGCCGGCGGCTCACCAGCGCCGTACCGCCCAGCGCGAGGGCGAGCGCGACTGCGGCGGCACCGAACAGCAGCGGAAGCTGCCGGTCCACGACGCGGCCGACCTTGTCGACCTTTATCCCCGCAGAGACCAGCCCGACGACCCTGCCGTCGGAGTTCTTCACCGGGACGACGACCTGGACGATCCTGCCGATGGTGCCCTCTACGGTCTCCCTGTGTACGCGCCCCTGCCGCGCGGGCTCGATGGTGCCGACGAACTTCTTGCCGATCCTGTTCCTGATCGGGTGGGTGTAGCGGATGCCCCTCGTGTTCATCACGACCACGAAGTCGACACCGGTCCGCTTACGGGCGGCCTCCGCGGGCCCCTGGAGCCGTGCGGTCGGATCGGGCGAGCGGAGTCCGGCCAGCGTGGCCGGGGAGTTGGCGAGGGTCTCGGCGACGGCGAGCGAACGGTCGCCCGCGGCCTGCGTGCTGTCGCGCCGCACTTGCAGCACAAGCGCCGCCACCGCCGCAAGGACGAGAAGCAGGACCACCGCGACCTGGAGAACGAAAACCTGGCGGGCGACGCTGCCCTCGCTGAGCCGCGGCCGCCGCGGGCGCCTGTCGGGGAGCAGCGGGGCAGTCAGAGCCCGAAGACGTGTCAGCGGTCCTGCCATTGCCCCTGTTTACACTGCTGATCCGCGTCAGTCGACATCTCTTCGGACTGTCCGCGCATACGACACCGCACCGTGCGGGCTCCATTTCATCGCTTTCCGGGATCTTGCCGGACTCTCGCGGGCGAGGGGACGGGGTCGGGGAGGGGCGGGGCGGGGCGCGCGGAGGGGAGCGGTCGTCATCCGGTCTCGGCCGTCTCCGCTCCCGTCTTGCCGGCGGCCGTCTTCCCCGGGTCCGGCTCCTTGGGGAGGGTGGTGCCCGGCTCGGCGCGGCCCTGGGGCATGAGCACCAGCGCGGCCATCGCGAGCACGCAGCAGGCGATGATGTACCAGCTGATGCCGACGCTGGAATCCGTCTTCTCCAGGATCGCCGCCGCGATGAGCGGCGCGGGCCCGCCCGCGATCACCGAGGCGAGCTGGTAGCCGAGCCCGGCGCCGCTGTAGCGGACGTTGGCGCCGAAGCTCTCCGCGATCAGCGCCGCCTGCGGCCCGTACTGGATGTCGTGGAAGAACAGCGACAGCACGATCGCGATCAGCACCAGCCCCGAGGAGCCGGTGTCGAGCATCGCGAAGTACGGGAACGCGAACACCCCGACGCAGGCGATGCCGATCCCGTACGTCAGGCGCCGCCCGAAGCGGTCCGAGAGATGGCCCCACAGCGGAACGCTGATCAGGCCGACGGCCGCCGCGATGAGGGTGTCGTTGAGAAGCTCCGCCTTGTCCAGGCCGACCTCCTCGGTGCCGTACGTGAGCACGAAAGTGATGAAGAGGTAGAACGGCGCCTGCTCGGAGAGGCGTACGAACGCCGAGGTCAGCACCTCGCGGGGCTGTTCGCGCAGCACGCTCAGCACGGGCATGCGCACAACCTCCCGCTCCTGCTTGACCTCCTGGAAGGCGGGGCTCTCCAGCACGCGCAGCCGTACGTACATGCCGATGCCGATCAGCACGGCGCTCGCGAGGAACGGGATGCGCCAGCCCCAGCTCTCGAAGCCGTCGCCGGACGCGGAGCTCATCAGCTTGACCATGCCGGTCGAGGCGAGCAGGCCCAGCGGAACGCCCAGTTGGGGCCAGCTGGCCATCAGTCCGCGCCGCTGCGTGGATCCCCATTCCATCGACAGCAGCACGGAGCCGCCCCACTCGCCGCCGACGCCTATGCCCTGGATGACGCGCAGCAGCACGAGGAGCAGCGGCGCGGCGAAGCCGATCGACGCGTAGCCGGGCAGCAGCCCGATCAGGAAGGTGCTGACTCCCATCAGCATCAGCGTCATGATCAGCGTCGACTTGCGGCCGACGCGGTCGCCGAAGTGGCCGAAGATCGCGGCGCCGATGGGGCGTGCGGCGAAGCCGACGAACTGCGTGCCGAAGGAGGCGAGCACTCCCACGTACGTGGAGCTGCCGGGGAAGAAGATGTGCGGGAAGACCAGGGCGGCGGCGGTGCCGTAGAGGAAGAAGTCGTACCACTCGATGGCTGTGCCGACCGTGCTGGCGACGACGGCTCGGCGCCGCTGACTGCGTACCGTCTCCGGCTCGCTTGCGGGGCTGACTGTGGTCATGGCGGGCTCCTCAGGTTGGACCGGCCAGTGGTCCACTGAACGAGAGATGCCCGAGAGGTTCGAGCCATCGGCGCCCGCTGTCAAGGGAGTGCGCGAGGCGGACCGTGCGGCGGGGACGGTCCGGTACGCGGCGGGGCGGCCCGCCGCAGGTCGGCCCGGGTGCCGCCGGGGCGGTGCGGGGGCCGTGCGGGACGCCCCGAGATCTGCGCGGGGTCTGCGCGAGGTCTGCGCAGGGCCGTCGCGGATTCGTCGCGGATTCGTCGCAGGGCTTTCGCGAGGTCTGGCGCAGAGCTTTCGCGGGGTCCGGAGCAGAGCTTTCGCGGGGTCGGGCGCAGGGGCGCCGGAAGCGCAGGGGTACCGGAAGGAGGACCGGCGAGGGATCGGCGCCCGAACTCGGCACGGACCGGATCTCGTCGTGGCTCGATCCGTACGCCGAGACACTCGACCCGTACGTCGCCCCCGGGCCCGGTGCCCGGAAGGCCCCCCGGAGCGGCTCACTTCCCGTGCGTACTCCGCGCATCGCCGTGATTCGCACCCGCGCCTGAGCCGGTGCCCGTGCGGCTGCCCATGCGGTCGCGGATCGGGGCGTAGTGCCTGACGATCGCCGTGCGCAGCAGTCCGCTGTCCGCGGCCTCGATCGCGTCCAGTACGGCGACGTGCGCGTCGGCGGTCTGGGCGAGGTCGGTGGTGCCGGGCAGCGCACCGAGCGCGATCGCGTGCACGTCCCAGAAGGCGCCGGTGAGCTGGACGGCGAGCGCGTTGCCGGTCACCCGCATCAGCAGCAGGTGGAACTCCCGGTCCTCCGCCAGGAATCCCTCACCGCGGGCCGCCTTCTCGTGCATCGCGCGCGTCAACTGCCGCATGGACGCGAGCACTTCGGGCGTGGTCCGCTCGACGATCACATCGGCGAGGCCGGTCTCGACCAGCTGGCGCACATCGATCAGGTCCGCCATCACGTCCTGGTCGTCCTGCGCGTCGAGCATTCCGCGGAAGGCGAGCGACTCGACCATGGCCGTGAGGCTGAGCCGTCCCACGTAAGTGCCGTAGCCGTGCCGCACCTCGACGATGTCGAGCGCGGAGAGGGTCTTCATCGCCTCGCGGACGCGGGACCTGCTCACGGCGAGCTGCTCGCTCAGTTCGTTCTCGGTGGGCATCGGGTCGCCGGGGGCGAGCCGGTTGAGGAGGATGTACTCCTTGATCCGGTCGACCACGGACAGCCCGGAGGAGCGGGGCGCGGCGTCCGTGCGGAGGCCGTGCTCCGCGGGCAGCTTCTTCGCCGGCATCGGGGCGGCCCTTCCGTGCGTGGTCGTGTTGGGGCGTGGGCTGGGTGGAGCGGGGCGGGGCGGGGCGGGGCGGGGCGGGGCGGGGCGGGGCGGGGTTTGGAAATCTGTCATCTGTTATCTGTCAGCTGAAATCCGTCATCCGTCACCTGACATCGCAAATCTGAAATCCGTCATCTGACATCCGTCGGCTGTCAGCCGTCATCTGACCCCTGTCAGCTGTCAGCCGTCCGTCGGCCTCATCCGCCCTCCGCCGCCTGCCCGTTGCCGATCGGCAGTCCGGGGCTCCAGCCCGACATCGGACATCCTATGTCCGCCGTGAACAGGCCGTTCCGGCGCGCGGCGAATTCGTACGCGGCCCTTGCCCGGGCCGACGGCGCCCCCCTAGCTTCGGGTCATCGGCAGGACATCAGACATCCGATGTCCTAGAGTCGACGACGAGCGGGGGCGGGCGATGAGCGACCGTGCCGAGGACGGCGCACGCAAGGACCGGCAGGACGGGCGCACACCCTGGTACCGGGAGGTCTCCGGCCCCCACTGGCGGGCCTTCGTCGCCGCCTGGCTGGGCTATCTGCTCGACGGCTTCGACTTCGTGATCATCACGCTCGTACTCACCGAGGTGACCGGCGAGTTCCATCTCTCCGCGGTGACGGGCGCGGCCCTGGTCTCCGCCGCCTTCATCTCCCGGTGGTTCGGCGGCCTCGCCCTCGGCGCGCTCGCCGACCGTTTCGGGCGCAGGAACGCGATGGTCGTCAGCATCCTGCTGTTCTCGGTCGGCTCCGCGCTGTGCGCCGTGGCCCCCGCGTACTGGGTGCTCTTCGCCGCGCGGCTGCTGATCGGGCTCGGCATGGCGGGGGAGTACGGATCGAGTTCGACGTACGTCATCGAGTCGTGGCCCGAGCATCTGCGCAACAAGGCCTCCGGCTTCCTGATCAGCGGTTTCTCCATCGGGGCCGCGCTGTGCGCCGAGGTGTACGGGCTGATCGTGCCGGCCTGGGGCTGGCGTGCGCTGTTCGCCGTGGGGCTCGTGCCGATCGTTCTCGCGCTGTGGCTGCGGCGGGCGCTGCCCGAGTCGGACGACTGGCAGCGTGCACGCGAGGCGCACCGTGTGGGTTCGCAGGGGCGGCCCGACATGTTCCGCACCCTCTACCGGAACGGGCGGGCGGCGCTGAACACCGTCAACGTCGTGCTCACGCTCGCCGCGTTCGCCGCGCTGCTGCTGGTCTTCGCGGGCCTCGTGCACGGCACGCTTCCGGTGACGGGCCTCGCGGCCGTGATCACCGCGGTGTTCGTCTGCTTCATGGCCCAGTTCTCGGGACGGAGGTGGCCCACGGGGGTCACGTTGATGATCACCGTGTTCACGGCCTTCCTGTACTCGTGGCCGATCCAGGCCCTGCTGCCCACGTATCTCAAGACGGACCTCGGGCTCGAGGCCGGGCACGTCGCCGACCTGCTCTTCTTCTCCGGTTTCGGCGCGGCGGCGGGGTGCGTGCTGGGCGGTTTCCTGGGGGACCGCTTCGGTACGCGCAGGGCGTACTGGACGAGCCTCGTCGTCTCGCAGCTCCTCGTCTTCCCCGTCTTCCTCGTCGGCGGGGGCTCGCTGTTGCTGCTCGGCGCGCTCCTCTTCCTCCAGCAGGTCTTCGGGCAGGGCATCTCGGGGCTGCTGCCGAAGTGGATCGGCGGCTACTTCGCCGTGGAGCAGCGCGCGGCGGGGCTCGGCTTCGCGTACAACGTGGGTGCGCTGGGCGGTGCCGCGGCTCCCGTGCTGGGTGCGGGGCTCGCGCAGACGATGTCGCTGGGTACGGCGCTCGCGGTGCTGTCGTTCGCGTTGACGACGGTCGTGATCGTGCTGGTGGCGGTGAACGCGCCCATGCGCGCGCAGCGGCTCCTCGCGCCGGCGCACGTGTGGGAGACGGACGCGCTGGACGTGATTCCACGCGTCCCCGCCGCCGATGCACCCGGCGGCACCGGCAGGGAAGAGATGTCCGCATGAGCACTGCCAGCCCCGGTCCCGCGGGCACCGGCCCCACGGACCGTACGAGCACGGCGGACCGTACGAGCCCTGACCCCACGGACCGTACGGACCCCACGGACCCCGCGAGCCCCACCGGCCCCACGACCACCCGCCCTTCCGCCACCGCCCGCCCTTCCGTCACCGGCCTGATCGGCACCACCGGCACCACCGGCACCACCGGCACCACCGGCACCACCGGCACCACCGGCGGCACCGGCGGCACCGGCCTCACCGGTGTCATCCCGCCCGTCGTCACACCGCTCACCGACGACCGCAGGTTCGACGCCCCCTCGTTCGAGAGGCTGGTCGGACGGCTGCTCGCGGCCGGCGTCGACGGGCTGTTCGTGCTCGGTTCCACGGGCGAGGCCGCGTTCTGCACCGACGAGACGAGGGACCGCGTCATCAGGGAGGCCGTACGGCTGGCGGCGGGCCGCGTGCCGGTGCTCGCGGGCGTCATCGACACCCAGACCGCACGGGTGCTGCGCCATGTCGAGGCCGCACAGGACGCCGGCGCGGACGCGGTGGTGGCGACCGCGCCGTTCTACGCGGTCACCCACGGGCCGCAGATCAGGCGGCACTTCGAGATCCTCGGCGAGCGGGCGGACGTCCCGGTATACGCGTACGACATCCCCGTCTGCGTGCACTCCAAGCTCGACCCGGACATGCTCGTCGAACTGGGCCTCGGCGGCGCGCTCGCCGGTGTGAAGGACTCCTCCGGCGACGACGTCTCCTTCCGGCGGCTCGCGCTGCGCAACCGTGCCGAGGGTTCGCCGCTGACTCTCTTCACGGGGCACGAGGTCGTCGTCGACGGTGCGTATCTCGCGGGGGCGGACGGTGTCGTTCCGGGGCTGGGGAACGTCGATCCGGAGGGGTACGTACGGATGCACGCGGCCTTCCGCAGGGGCGACTGGACGGCCGTACGCAACGAACAGGACCGGCTCGCCGCCCTCATGGAGATCACTCGCGTCGCCTCGTCCGTCACGGGGTGGGGCGCGGGCGTCGGCGGCTTCAAGACCGCGCTCATGCTCCAGGGGGTCATCGAGTCCGGCCAGCTGCCGGAGCCCTTCGAAGCGCTCGGCGGGGACGACGTCGAGGCCGTCAAGGCGGTGCTCGGCACGGCCGGACTGCTGCCGTCGCTTCCGTGAGCTGTGCCCGTACGGGCCGGTCGCTTCTGTCCCGTACGGGCCGGTCGCTTCTGTATGGAGCTGGCAAAACCCGGCTACCAGGGCGTGCCGTGCGGTTTACGCTTCCGGCGCGGCCGGTCCGTGATCACTGGTCCGCCGTGACACCACCGCGTAAAGCACGGAAGGACCCTCGGGTTTGTCGCTCTTCACACGTTCGCTTCGACAGCAGCGGAACAAGGAAAACGAACATACGGAGAAGGACGCGAACCCTGAGGACCGCGAACGCCCGGACACGGCGGCGCCGGAAGGCGGCGGCGACAGCAAGGACGGCAGCGAGAGCGGCGAGAGCAACGGGAGCGGCGACAGCGGCCAGGGCGGCGACGGAGGCGACGGAGGCCGTCCGCCCGCCGGCGGCCGACGGGACTGGTGGGGCCGACGCGGCTGGCGCGGCTGGCGCGAGCGCCACCCCACCGCGGCCCGTGCCGCCTCCGTCACGACGACCGTCCTCGCGGTCGCCCTCGTGCTCGCCGCCCTCGTCCTCCCCAACTCCATCACCCGCCTCACGCCGAGCGCGTTCCTGCGAATACCCGTCGAGGGGATATTCGGAGCCGTCGCGCTGGTGACGCTGCCCCCGCGCGCGAGGCGCTGGACGGCCCTGATCGCTGGGACGGGCCTCGGCCTGGTCACGATCCTGAAGTTCATCGACATGGGCTTCTACTCGGTGCTCGCCCGCCCCTTCGACCTCGTACTCGACTGGATCCTCTTCGACGACGCGATGTCGTTCCTCGAGGACACCCTCGGTTCGACGGGTGCCGTGCTGGGCCTGATCGGCATCATCGTGCTGGCGCTCGCGCTCGTCGTCTTCATGGCGCTGGCCGTACGGCGGCTGAGCCGCCTCATGGCCCGGCACAGCGTGACGACGACCCGTACCGCCATCGCGCTCGGCACGGCCTGGGTCGTGTGCGCCGTCTTCGGAGTGCAGACGGGCTCGGACCACGTCGACATCGCCTCGAACAACAACGTCCTCCTGCTCCAGAACCGGGTGGCGGCGGTCGAGGCGGGCATGAAGGACTCGAAGGAGTTCGCCAAGCAGGCACGAGTCGACCGCTTCGACCAGACCCCGGCGGACAAGCTGATGCCCGCCCTGCGCGGCAAGAACGTCATCTTCACCTTCATCGAGAGCTACGGCCGCAGCGCGATCGAGGACCCGGAGATCGCCCCGGGCGTCAACTCCGTGCTGGACAAGCGGACCAAGGCGCTGGACAAGGCGGGCTTCTCCTCCCGCAGCGGCTGGCTCACCTCGCCCATCTCGGGCGCCGGAAGCTGGATGGGCCACTCCACCCTCATGTCCGGCCTGTGGATCGCGAACCAGCAGCGCTACCGCAGCGTCACCTCCAGCGACCGCATGACCCTCGTCCGTGCCTTCCGCAAGACCGGCGACTACCGGATGGTCGGCATCATGCCGGGCGTCAGGCGGTCCTGGCCCGAGGGCAAGTTCTACGGCATGGACCACGTCTACGACTCGCGCGAACTCGGCTACAAGGGCCCGTACTTCAGCTGGTCGCCGGTGCCCGACCAGTTCAGCCTGAAGTCCTTCGAGCGCCTGGAGAACGGCAAGGCGGGACACAAGCCGCTGATGGCGACGATCATCCTCGCCACCAGCCACAACCCCTGGTCGCCGCTGCCGGTCATGCTTCCGTGGAACAAGCTCGGCGACGGGTCGGTCTACCAGGGCATCCACGACAGGGGCGCCAAGCCCACCGAGGTGTGGAAGGACCCGCACAGGGTGCGCGAGCAGTACGGGAAGGCGATCCAGTACTCGGTGCGGAGCCTCACCGAGTACGTCGAGAAGTACGGCGACGACGACACCGTGCTCGTCTTCCTCGGCGACCACCAGCCCGTGCCGACGGTCACCGGCGGTGGCCACGCCAGCAAGGACGTGCCGATCTCGATCGTCGCCCACGACGACAAGGTGCTGGACAAGGTCTCCGACTGGGGCTGGGACAAGGGCCTCAAGCCGAGCCACAAGGCGCCGGTCTGGCGGATGGACAAGTTCCGCGACCGCTTCATGACGGCGTACGGAACGGAGCCGGAGCCCGGCGCGAAGCCGGCGCCGAAGCCTGGCGCCAAGTAACCCGGCCCGGGCCGGCCCGGAACGGATCGGCCCGGATCGGATCGGATCGGATCGGCGGACCGAACCAGACCGGACCGGATCGGAGATCGTCGGGAGCGACGTCGTCCGGACCGACATCGCTCCCGACCCAGGCCCTCCGCCGCGGCATCGTCCCCACCGAGGCCGCCGGAGCAGGCCGTTGACCCGCCGGACCTCCTCGTACACAGTGGCCGGGCCTGCTTCCCCGGTGTGCGAGGAGGACATGGACGTGAGCGCGTACACGGAACGGCCGTGGCTCTCCCTCTATCCCGAGGGCGTCCCGTCCGGCATCGTCCCCGGACACCGCACGCTGCTGGAGACGTTCAGGGCGTCCGTCGAGCGCTCCCCCGGCACCGAGGCGGTCCGCTACTTCGACGGAGTGCTCACGCTCGCCGAACTGGACGCCGCCTCCGACTCGTTGGCCGCCGCGCTCGCGGACCACGGTTTCGTACGGGGCGACCGGCTCGCCGTGTACGTGCAGAACGACCCGGCGTTCGTCATCGCCCTGATCGCCGCCTGGAAGGCGGGCGGCAGCGCGGTCGCCGTCAACCCGATGAACAAGGCGCGCGAGGTGACGCATCTCCTCGCCGACTCGGGCGCCACGGCCCTGCTCTGCCTGGAGGAGCTCTACGCCGAGGTGGCGCGCGGGGTCGTCGCCTCCGGTGCGACCCGGGTCGCCACCGTCGTGACCTGCTCGGCGCGCGACTGGCAGACCCGCGACGACCCCCGGCTCTTCGCGGACGATGCCCAGGGCCCGGACTCCGATCCGGGCCCCGCCCCGGGCCCCGCCCCGCTGGAACTGCGCACCCTCCTCCGCGAGTACGCGGGGCGCACACCCGTACCGCACACGCCCCGGCCCGACGACGTCGCCGTGCTCACCTACACCTCCGGCACGACCGGCCTGCCCAAGGGCGCCATGAACACCCACGCCGGCATGGTCTTCAACACCTGCACCTACCGCGAGTGGATGGGCCTGACCCCCGCCGACAGCATCCTGGGCATCGCGCCCCTCTTCCACATCACCGGCCTCATCGGCCATCTCACGCTCGCGCTGCTGCTGCCCTGCCCGCTGGTGCTCGCCCACCGCTTCCACCCGGGCGTGATGCTCGACGCGCTGCGCGAGCACCGGCCCACCTTCACGGTCGGCGCGATCACCGCGTTCGTCGCCCTCTCCACCGTCCCCGGGGTACGCAGGGAGGACTTCTCTTCGCTGCGCATCGTCTACTCCGGGGGCGCACCCGTCGCGCCCGCGGTCGTCGAGCGCTTCCGCGAGACCACCGGCCGCTACATCCACAACTGCTACGGCCTGACCGAGACCAACTCCCCTTCCCACGCCGTGCCGTTGCACGCGGACGCCCCCGTCGACCCGGCGTCCGGGGCCCTGTCCGTGGGCGTGCCGGTCTTCGACACGGTCGTACGCATCCTCGGCGACGACGGCGAGGAGGTGCCGGTCGGCGAGACCGGCGAGATCGCCACGCGGGGACCCCAGGTCGTGCCCGGCTACTGGAACCGGCCCGACGCCACCGCCGAGTCGCTGCCGCACGGTGAACTGCGCACCGGCGACGTGGGGTTCATGGACGAGCAGGGCTGGTTCTACCTCGTCGACCGCAAGAAGGACATGATCAACGCCGCGGGCTACAAGGTGTGGCCGAGGGAGGTCGAAGACGTCCTCTATACGCATCCCGCGGTGCGCGAGGCGGCGGTGGTCGGCGTCCCGGACGAGTACCGGGGCGAGACGGTGAAGGCGTACGTCGCCGTCGAACGACCGCGCTCACGGGCGGAGTCCGACGGCGGCCCGGTCACGGAGGCGGAGCTGATCGCCTTCTGCCGGGAGCGGATGGCCGCGTACAAGTACCCGCGTTCCGTGGTCTTCCTGGACGAGCTGCCGAAGACCTCCACCGGCAAGATCCTCCGGCGTGAACTGCGCGCCGGAGACGCCCGTACGGAGGGAGCGGACACAGCCGACGGAGCGGGACCGCGCACCTGACCGGACCGAGCACCTGACCGGCTCCCGGAACGCCGCCCTCCGCACCCGCCGCGCACGCGAGACCACCATCCGCCGACCGTCACCCCGCGGGAGCGAGCACCACCCACACCTGCCCGCGCGCGAAGGCCAGCCGCTTCCCGTCGGTGTCCTCGAAGGTCGTGCCGCCCGTCGCCGACGGGCGCTTCCAGCGGGCCTCGTACTCCTTGCCGTCCCGCAGCACCAGCGCCCGCCCCGAACCCACCGACTCGGTGAGCGGAGTGACGCTGCCCGAGCTGTCGCCCAGGTCGGAGTCGCTGATCTTCACGTACTGGATCACGACCGTCGCCGCCTCCAGCCGCCCCGCGTCGGTCGTACGGGCCGGCGAACCGTCCATCGAGACCAGCCAGCGCCGTCTGCCCGACGACCACTCGAAGGAGTAACGGGCCGCCTGGAAGCGGACGCTGCGCCCCGACGTCCTCCGCCCGCCCCCGGGAGGCGCACCGAAGCGGAAGCCGATGTCCTTGGGTGCGCCCACGTCGGAGGCGGCATCGGAGTCGAGAGCCTCGCGGGGCCGCAGGTAGAGATTGTGCGGAGCGGGCCGGTCGGACTTCCGTACGTACGCCTCACGCACACGACCCGGAGGCAGCGCGGCCAGCGGCGCCGACTCCACCTTGGAACGCAGCTTGGACTGGACGCCGGAGTATGCGAGCCCCGGCTGGTCGAACTGGCGCAACAGCTCCAGATCGGACTCGCGCGCGCTGCGAACCGGCCCGACGAGCGGGGGAAGCCGGGAGGCGAACACGGCCATGATCCGGGTGAGTCCGGCCTCGACCTGCTCGACGTAGACGATGTCGGCCTTCGACAGACCGGTGTGGGGGCGGGCCGCCTCGACGTTGTCGATCTTCACTCCGAGCACCTTGTCGCCTGTGCCCTTGCGGCCGGTGAACGGGGAGCGCTCACCCTCGTCGCCGCCGCCCCCTCCGCCGCCGCCGTCGCCGGACTCGCAGGCCGCCGCCAGCAGCGACATCCCGGCGGCCGTCAGCACCGCGCGGCGCGACCCCGTCCACCGCCCCGGCCGGGCCGCCTCTCCCGTACCGCCCGTATCGCCCGTCGGCTCTCCGGCCCGCTCTCCGGTCCCGTCTCCGGTCCGCTCCATCACACGCCCGCCTCCCTCTCTGCCCGCTCACGGACAAGCGTTCCCCGCGAGGGCGCGGTGACGGCATGCGGCGACGCGGAAATGTCCGTTCAGCGCCGTACGGGCGCCCGCACCGGATGACGGTGCGGGCGCCCGTACGCGCAAAGCCCGAAGCCGCCGCGACACGGCGAGCCGAGCGACGAAGGCCTACTCGCCGGCGTGCGCCTTGCGCATCACCTCGATGTCCAGCTTCTTCATCTTGAACATCGCCTCCGTCGCCCTCTTCGACTTCTCCGGGTCGGGATCCGTGACCAGTTCGACGGCCCCGGCGGGGACGATCTGCCAGGAGAGCCCGAACTTGTCCTTGAGCCAGCCGCAGGGCCCTTCCTCACCGCCGTCCTCGACGAAGCGGTTCCAGTAGTGGTCCACCTCGGCCTGGTCGTCGCAGTGGATCTGGAACGAGATCGCCTCGTCGAACTTGAACTCCGGCCCGCCGTTGAGCCCCACGAACTTCTGCCCGTTGATCTCGAACTCCACGGCCATCGCCGACCCGGCGGGCCCCGGCCCGGCCTCGTTGTACCGTCCCACGTTGCCGATCTTGGAGTTCTTGAAGACGGAGACGTAGTACTGCGCCGCCTCCTCTGCCTGCCCGTCGAACCACAGGCATGTGGTGAAGCCGTCACCCCTCATCGGTGCCTCCCGCGCTTGAGTGTCTGTGCCTGTACGGACCCGGCACGAGCGCCGAATTCATCGCATACGGGTGAAGAGGCGGCCAGGCCGCGCCGCACGGTCGGCACCGGTGTCAGCCGGCGTCGGCGTCGGCGTGCGGCCTGGCATGTGCGGCCTGCTGCACGACGAGACCGACGGGCGTTGTCAGGCCCGAGAAGGGGACGGTCGTCTGCGCACCGCCGCCCGAACTCACCCGCACCACACGGTCGTTGCCGAAGTCCGCGACATAGAGGTTCCGCCTGCGGTCGAGCGCCAGGCCTTGCGGAGCCGACAGACCGGTGGCCCGCACGGTGCGCTGTCCGCCGCCGCCCGCGGTCGGGACGCGGACCACCCTGTCGTTGCCGGAGTCGGAGATGTAGAGCCGGTGGCGGCGGGCGTCCAGCGCCAGTCCGGTCGGCTGGGAGAGGCCGGTCGTGTGCACCGTCCGCTGTCCACCGCTGCCGGTGGCGGGCACCTTCACCACACGGTCGTTGACGAAGTCGGCGACGTAGAGGGCGTTCTTCTTCTCGTCGAGCGCCAGCCCCGCGGGGTGTAGCAGACCGTCCGTCGGCACGGTGGTCTGCTCGCCGCCGTCCGAAGACACCTTCACCACACGGTCGTTGAAGCTGTCCGCGATATAGAGGTCGCCGGACCTGCTGAGCGCGAGGCCGAGGGGACGTGACAGGCCGTCGGTGGGGACGGTGGTCTGCTCGCCGCCGGAGGAGATCCTCACGATGCGGTTGTTGAAGGTGTCGGAGACGAAGAGCGCGCCGCCGCGGTCGAGCGCCATGTACGTGGGGCGGGTCAGGCCGGTGGTGGGGACCGTGGACTGCGGACCGGCGGGGAGCCGGAGCCTCAGCACGTCGCCGGCCGTGTAGTCCGTGACGTACAGGGACTCACGCCGGTGGCCACCGAGCC
The DNA here is from genome assembly GCF_012726265.1 of Streptomyces sp. HNM0575. GTDB lineage: Bacteria > Actinomycetota > Actinomycetes > Streptomycetales > Streptomycetaceae > Streptomyces. Next base: position 71,870 of record NZ_JAASAG010000012.1, read on the forward strand.
GGGAGCGGTCAACGGACCCGGCTTCGTCCTCACCGGCCGCGGCACCGGAACCGGAGGAGCCCGCCGCCGCGGAGGCGGAGCCGGAAGCGGAGGACGCGGCGGAGGCGGCGGACGCGAAGGCCGCGCCGGCGGGCAGGGGCGAGGCGCCGGAGACGAGCCCGGCCGCGCACAGCACCGCGAGCCCCGTCATGGCCGTCACACGCCGCCAGGAACGGGTCACCCCGGTACGGCCGCGCGGCGAACGGCCGCCCCGGCAAAGCAGTTCACGCCACGGCCGCCTCCCCGCGTGCGCCGACCGGGACGACGAGCCCGATGACGAGGCCGGAGACCAGACCGAGGCCGGGGACGAAGCGGGCGACGACGCGGACGGGGATGCGGACGGCGACATCGACGGGGAAGCGGACGGCTCTTGCCGAAGCGGATCGGCGGAGCTGTCGTGAAGCGAGTAGCGGCTCATGGACACCCACCTGTTCTGGGCGGCCGGCGTGTGCCGTACGGCCCGGGAGACGGGGACGCCCCGCATCGCGCCGTGGGCGGACGGGAACGCCGTTGACATGACGGCCCGTTGGCCGCGTACCGGTGCACACGCTGTATGCAGGTCGTACGCAAGCAGGCCGGTCGGCGACCCGGTACGCGCTCCGTATACAACCGGTACGCAAACCGGATCCGGCCGCCATGTGATCGCTGCCGGAGCCCGGTCCGTCAGCCGCGACATTAGGAAGCCGCCCGCACACAGCGTTCACACCACGCCAGCGGACGGCCCCCTCCACCCGAAGGACGGGCCCGCGTTCGCCGGGTCGTACGCGGGCGGGACGACATGGACCGCAAGGTTCACGGAGACCGTCGCTCGTAGCCGCACACGCTGAGTACGCGGCCCGCCCCCGCGGCCCGGCCGCCCACCGCGCACACACCTCTCGTATACGCCCCGCACTCAACCGCGCTCAGCCCCGCACCCAGGCCCGCGACCAGGCCCCGCACAGCGCCCGGAACGAAGCCGGACCGCCCCGTGCCATGGCCGTCCCGGCCGAGCTGTGCGCGGGTGGACAGGGCCATGATGATGGCGTGTAATCTGTATACAGAGTGTATGCAGTGCGCTCGGCAGGCAGCGGACACAAGCGGTACGGGGGCCGTGCGCGGCCACGCAAGGCCCGGGCGGCGTCCCTCGGGGCGGGCCGGGCGCGTACGACGGCGACGGGGAGGCCGGCAGTGAAATCCGGACGTGACAAGGCGTACACGTTCCTCAAGGAGACCGTGCTCACCGATCCTGCCATGCAGGGCGAGTTCCTCTCCGAGCAGATGATCGCCGACCGCGTGGGCATCTCGCGTACGCCCATCAGGGAGGCGCTGCTGCTGCTGGCGGCCGAGGACCTGGTCAGCCTCGTACCCAAAAGGGGTGCCTACATCGCGCCGCTCTCCGGCCGGGAGATCACCGAACTGATGGAGATGCGCGCCCTGTTGGAGCGCTACGCCGCCCGTCGCACCGTGGAGGCGGGCACCGCGCCCGTCGTCGAGATGGACCGGATCCTGGAGGAGCAGGAGAAGCTGCGCGGCGGCGAGAAGGCCAAGGAGTTCATCGAGGCGGACCACCGCTTCCACGCGACGCTCGTGGCCGCCGCAGGGAACGGGCTGATGACGAGGCAGTACGAGGCGCTGCGCAGCCGGCAGGTCAGGGCGGGAGTGAGCGCCCTCTACCGTTCCGCGGGGCGGCAGGACGAGGTGTGCGTCGAACACCGGCAGATCGTCACGGCGTTGGCGGCGGAGCGTGCGGACATGGCGTGCCACGCGATCGACGACCACATCGCCGCCACCCGGCGCATCCTCACCGAGGGCTGACGACCGGGCGTACGGCGGGCCAGCCCCGGTGGGCCGGTTGGGCCCGAGCCGTGCCGGGGCGGCAGAACCGTACCGGGCCGGTGAGGCCGGGGCGGGGCGCCGCGTACGACGCCTGTCAGAGCCTGCGGTTGTCCAGCACGGCCACGGCCTTGCGGACCTTGGCGACCTTGTCGGCGTCCACGTCGGCGACGATCAACTCCGGTGTCTCCCCGGCCTCTTCGTGCACCCGCCCGTCGGGGCCGACGAGCACGCTGTGCCCGATTCCGGTGGGCGCCTTGGTGGGCTGGGAGATGTCGGCGTCCGGGCCGGGGGGCGCCTGGCCCACCGCGGCCAGCCACAGGGTCGCGTCCAGTGCGCGTGCCCTGGTCAGCAGGCGCCAGTGGTCCAGCTTCGAGGGGCCCGCGCCCCAGGAGGCGGGCAGTACGGACAGCACGGCGCCCTCGTCGGCGTGCGCGCGGAAGAGCTCGGGGAAGCGGACGTCGTAGCAGGTCGCGAGGCCGACACGGACGCCCTCGACGTCGATCGTGACGACCTTCTCGCCGGGCGCGACGGTGTCGGACTCGGAGAAGCCGAACGCGTCGTAGAGATGGATCTTGTCGTACGCGGTGTCCACGTCGGGACCCGTCGCCAGCAGGGTGTTGGTGACCCGGCCGTCCGGGGACGGCGTGAACATCCCCGCCACCACGGTGAGTCGGTGCCGCCGGGCCGTCTCGCGCACCGCGTCGGCCCACGGCCCGTCCAGGGGCTGGGCCACCGGTCCGAGGGGGATGCCGAAGCGGGCCATCGCCGCCTCGGGGAAGACGGCCAGCCGGGCACCTTCGCCGGCCGCGCGTGCGGCCAGTTCGTCGATGGTGCGCAGGTTGTCCTCGGGGTCGGTGGAGGCGGTGAACTGGCACAGGGCCGTGCGGAGCGTCGTCACTGCCTGTCTCCTTTCCGCAGGTCGAGCGTGGCGAGCGTGGCTGACGACCGCCGGTTCCTCAACGGGACTTCGTGGCGTACGAGGAGTGCTCCGGGGCCGGTGAGGGCGAGGGCACGGCGTCCGCGTCCCCGTCTTCGTCCGCGTCCCCCGCCGGGGCGGGGCCGTCGCCGAGCATCCTGGCGTACTCCTCGTCCTCCACGTGGTCCGCGTCCCGCCCCAGCAGCACACCGGTCACCGTAAGCACGGCGGTGAGCACGATGTACCCCGCGAGCGGCAGCCAATGGCCGAACTCGCCGAGCAGCGCCGTGAAGATCAGCGGTGCGACGGCGCCGCCGATGACGCCCGCCAGCGTGTACGCGAGCGACGAGCCGGTGTAGCGCAGCCGCGGGCTGAACTGCTCGGCGACGAACGCCGCTTGCGGCCCGTACAGCATCGAGTGGATGACCAGCGCCCCGATGACGCCGAGCACGATCAGCAGCCACGAACGGGTCTCGGCGAGCGGGAAGAAGACGAACGGCCAGATGCCGCTGGCGACGGCCGCCCCCAGATACAGGCGCCGGCGGTTCCAGCGGTCGGAGAGCGCGCCGGCGAGCGGGATGAGGAAGATCTGGAGCCCGGATCCGACGAGCACGGCGGTGAGGGCCTGGCCCTGCGGCATGCCGAGTTCCTCGGTGACGTATGTGAGGACGAAGACCGTGAACATCGCGTAGAGGACGTCGGGCGCGACGCGGGAGAGGATCGCGGCGACCAGCGGACGGCGCTGCTCGGCGAAGACCTCGCGCACGGGCGCGGAGGGGCGTTCGCCGCTCGCCTCAACGGCCTTGAAGACGGGGGTCTCCTCCAGGTGCGTACGGACCCACAGCCCGAACGCGACCAGGACGCCGGAGAGCAGGAACGCGATGCGCCAGCCGAAGGAGAGGAACTGCTGCTCCGTCAGCATCGCGCCGAGCGCCGCGAGGGCGCCGTTGGCCATGAGGTTGCCGACCGGCGGTCCGACCTGGGCGGCGGACGCCCAGAAGCCCCGCCGCCGCGTATCGCCGAATTCGCTGGTCAGCAGCACGGCACCGCCCCACTCGCCGCCGACGCCCACGCCCTGCGCGAAGCGCAGCAGCACCAGGAGCGCGGGCGCGACCGGGCCGGCGACCGCGTGGGTGGGGAGGCAGCCGATGAGGAAGGTGGCGGCGCCGACGAGCACGAGCGTGGCGACGAGGACGCGCTTGCGGCCGATCACGTCGCCGAGGCGGCCGAAGACGAAGCCGCCGAGCGGCCGGGAGACATAGCCGACTGCGTACGTGGAGAAGGCGAGGAGGGTGCCGGTGAGCGGGTCGCCGGAGGGGAAGAAGAGCTTGCCGAAGACCAGGGCGGACGCGGCGGAGTAGACGGCGAAGTCGTACCACTCCAGCGAGGTGCCGGTGAGGCTGGCGGTGAACGCCTTCAACAGGTCCTTGCGGTGGGCGCGTTCCGGGCCCGTGGCACCGGGACCGTCCTGGCTCGGGCCGGTCGCTCCGCCCGCGCCGTCCGTACCGTCGGCCGTACCGCCCGCTCCGTCGGCCGGGCCGGCCTCGGCGTCCGCGCCGTCCGGTCCGCCCGCAGCGGCCGGGTCCTCCTGGGCGCGACGGCCGCGGTTCCGGCGGGGGTCGTCCTCCGCTGCCGCGTGGTGCGGCGTGTTCTGGTCCACGGGGCTTCCTCACGGGTCGGGTGCCTTCGGGTCTCTGGGCATACTTGCTGTATACAGCTCGTATGCGCAACCCTCGGATCGCGGGCCACCCCCGCGAAACCGCGTCCCACCTGGAGGAATCCCCATGACACCGCCCGCGCCGCTCTCCTTCACGCTGCCCGACGGCGACCGCCGCACCGTCGAAGTGAAGCGCCTGTTCAACGCCGGCTACGCGGGCCGCCGCCAGGAGGACGTGGCCGCGCACGTGGCCGAACTGGCCGAGCTCGGGGTGCCCGCCCCGTCCACGACCCCCGCCCTCTACCCCGTCTCCCCGTACCTCGCCCAGCAGACCGGCACGGTCCTCGCGCAGCACGCGAAGACCTCGGGCGAGGCCGAGTGGGGCCTCGTCGTCGACGACACCGGGGACCTGCTGCTGACGGCGGCCTGCGACCACACCGACCGCGAGCTGGAGACGTACGGCGTGGCCTGGAGCAAGAACGCCGCACCCGACGTGCTCGCGACGAGCGCCTGGCGGCTGGCCGACGTCGACGGCCGCCTCGACGACCTCACCCTCCGCGCCTGGGTGACCGGCGGGGACGGCGGCACCGGCGGCGACGGTACGGACGTGCCCGCGGACGCCCGCACGGACGCCCGCACGGAGGTCCGCCCTGACGCCGAGCAGCTGATCCAGGACGGCACCGCAGCCGAACTGCTCACCCCGCACCACTGGGCCGAAGTCCTGCGTGAGCGCGGCGAGTTGGAGCCCGGCACGGTCCTGATCTCGGGAACGATCCCGATGCTCCAGGGAGTGGGCCAGTTCGCGGCCAGGTGGCGTGTGCAGCTCGCCGACCCCGCCACGGGCCGGGAGATCTCCCTCGCCTACGACGTGCTGCCCATGCCGGAGCCCATCGGCTGACCGTCTCCCGCGCCGAGGCGCCGCGCGTAGGCCGCGACGATCCGGCTGCGGGAGTCGTCCAGGTACTGCCGCAGCATCCGTTCGGCCCGCGCCGCGTCGCCCGGGCGCAGGGCGGCCAGGATGTCCCGGTTGCGGGCGAGATAGGGGCCGTGCAGGCGGCGCGGGCTGTCCATGATGTGCAGCGCCAGCCGGAGTTCGGCCAGCACGCTCCGCATGACCTCGTCCGTACGGGGACTGTGTCCGAGGGCGACGAGCTCGCGGTGGAAGTGGATGTTCGCCGTGGCCAGGTCCTTCCAGCGCCGCTCGCGCGCGGCGTCGTGCCCCGCGGCGACGGTCGCGGCGAGCCCGTCCAGCGCGAACGGCGGGTCCGCCCCGGCCAGCCGGCGCATCACGCCGCACTCGACGAGCGTCCGCACGCGGTAGATGTCGAGGACGTCCTCGACGGTGGGGACCCTTACGAAGACGCCCCGGTTGAGCCGGTGTTCCAGCAGCCGCTCGTGGGTGAGCAGCCGGAAGGACTCGCGGAGCGTGTTGCGCGAGACGCCGAGCGCGCCCGCGATGCTCCCCTCCGACAGCCGGGTCCCGGGCGGGAAGAAGCCCTCCGCGATCCGGCTGCGCAGCACGTCGGCCACGCGTTCCGCGGTGCTGGTGCGGCTCAACAGCGGGCGGTCGCCGGCCAGTTCGCCGTGCTCGCGGGTGGCCGGGGGCGGCACGGACGCCGCGGGGATCACCGGCGTCCCGTACGCCGCAGGCTCCGCGCGCGACGGTCGTTCCGGCTCCGGGCCGTTCGTACCCAAGCGACGCCCCTCCCCGCGCACCCTCGCGCATACACCGCCACGAACCCCTTGAAGGATCGTTCAACGATCCTCTACGTTATCCCGGACGTCGGCCCGGCACCACGGTCCGGCCCGTCCCCGGCAGCACCCCTCTCCCTCTGCGAGGTGCACATGAACAGCGACCCGATACCGAGTGCTCCCCAGGGCTCCGGGGCCGAGCGCGCCCAGGAGCCGGACCCCGGCACCGACGTCCGGACGAGCGAGAACGAGCCTCCCGGCGGCGCCTTCGGCTGGTTCCGTGAGCTGGGAGCGTCAGGACGCCGCGCCTTCGCGGGCGCGTTCGGCGGCTACGCCCTCGACTCCTACGACTTCTTCACCCTGCCCCTGGGCATGGTCGCCATCGGCGCGTACTTCGGCCTCGACCCCGGCCAGACCGGCCTGCTCACCACCGTCACGCTCGTCGTCTCGGCCGTCGGCGGTGCGCTGGCGGGCATCCTGGCCGACCGCATCGGACGCGTCAGGACGCTGATCCTCACGGTGCTGACGTACGCCGTCTTCACCCTGCTGTGCGGCTTCGCCCCCAACTACGAGTCGCTGCTGCTCTTCCGCGCCCTCCAGGGCCTCGGCTTCGGCGGCGAGTGGGCGGTCGGCGCGATCCTCGTCGCCGAGTACGCGACGGCGAAGAACCGCGGGCGCACCCTCGGGGTCATCCAGAGCTCGTGGGCCGTGGGCTGGGCGCTGGCCGTGGTCGTCTACACGACCGTCTTCGAGCTCTTCGACGAGTCGGTCGCCTGGCGTGTGCTGTTCTGGACCGGCGCCCTTCCCGCGCTGCTGATCCTCTACGTGCGCCGCAACGTCAACGACGCACCGCAGGCCGCCGAGCAGCGCAGGAACAGCAGCGAGAAGGGCTCCTTCTCCGCGATCTTCACAAAGGACCTGCGGCGCACGACGCTCTTCGGCGTGCTGCTCTCCACGGGCGTGCAGGGCGGCTACTACACGCTGGCCACCTGGGTGCCCAGCTATCTCAAGACGGACCGCGGGCTGACGGTCGTGGGCACCGGCGGCTTCCTGACCTTCCTGATCTCGGGCGCCTTCATCGGCTACCTCACCGGCGGCTATCTCACGGACAAGCTGGGGCGCAAGCGCAACGTCGCGGTGTTCGCCGTGCTCTCGGCGGTCTCGGTCCTCGCGTACACCAATGTGCCGACCGGCTCCAACACCCTTGTGCTGCTGCTCGGTTTCCCGCTGGGCTTCTGCATGTCGGCCATCTTCAGCGGATTCGGCTCCTTCCTCAGCGAGCTGTATCCGACGGCCGTACGCGGCACGGGCCAGGGCTTCGTCTACAACACGGGGCGTGCCGTGGGCGCGTTCTTCCCCACGCTCGTGGGCTTCCTCGCCAACAGCTGGGGCGTGAGCGGTGCGCTGATCTTCGGGGCCGCCGGTTACGGGCTCGCGCTCGTCGCACTGCTGGGGCTGCCGGAGACGCGGGGACGGACGCTGGTCTGAGCGGACGGCACGGGCGGCACGGACGGCGGGCAGGAGGGCCCGCCGCCTCGATCCAGGGAAGGACGGACGGCATGGCGCGTACGACGGCCGGTGCGAAGTCCGCCGCGGCGCACGGCACTTCGGCCGCGGGGGCGACTGCGGGGGGCGCCGCGGGTGCGGGCGCGGGTACGGGTGCCGGTGCGGTCGCGGCCGGGGGTGCGGGTGCAGGTGCAGGTGCAGGTGCGGCCGAGGGTGCGGGTGCGGCCGCGGTCCGTGCCGCGATCCGCCGCGGCGACACCCGTCCCACCGCGGGCCTGGCCCCCGGTCACACGCAGGCCAACATGGTCTCCGTACCGCGCGACTGGGCCTACGACGTGCTGCTCTTCTGCCAGCGCAACCCGAAGCCCTGCCCCGTCCTCGACGTGACCGACCCCGGCGCCACCTCCACGGTCCTCGCTCCCGGTGCGGACCTGCGCACCGACCTGCCCGCGTACCGGGTCTGGGAGCACGGCGAACTCACCGGCGAGCCCGCCGAGGTCGGCGGCCTGTGGCGGGACGACCTGGTGACCTTCCTCATCGGATGCAGCTTCACCTTCGAATGGGCGCTGGCCGACGCCGGCGTTCCGCTGCGCCACATCGAGCAGGGGCGCAACGTCGCCATGTACGTGACCGACCGCGAGTGCCGTTCCGCGGGCGCCATGCGCGGGCCGACGGTCGTCTCGATGCGGCCCGTGCCGGAGGAGCTGGTGGAGACGGCGGCGCGGATCACGGGCCGTATGCCCGCTGTGCACGGAGCCCCCGTGCACAGCGGCGACCCGTCCCTGATCGGCATATCGGACCTCGGCAGGCCGGACTTCGGCGACCCCACGGACATGCACCCCGGCGACGTCCCCGTCTTCTGGGCCTGCGGCGTGACGCCCCAGGCCGCCGTGACGGCCTCCCGCCCGCCCTTCGCGATCACGCACGCGCCGGGGCGCATGCTCATCACGGACGTACGGGACGAGGAGTACCTGGTGCGCTGAGTCCGGCGCAACGCGGAAGTCCCCAGGGGACTGGACAGCGCGGTGGCCGTCGTGGCGATCTGAAGGTCCACGGGCCGAAACCCACGGGCCGAAGCTCACGGGCCGCAAAAGCGCTTGAGGCCCGCCCGCCCTCGTCGAGAAAGGCACCCGCCGTCATGGAGACCCGCCCGCCGCTGCCGCCGTTCACGCTGGAGACCGCCCGTCAGAAGGTGCAGGCCGCCGAGGACGCATGGAACACGCGCGACCCGCACAAGGTGTCGCTCGCCTACTCCGAGGACTCGGTATGGCGGAACCGGGACGTCTTCGTCACCGGCCGCGCCGAGATCGTCGACCTGCTGACCAGGAAGTGGCAGCGCGAGCTTGAGTATTCGCTCCGCAAGGACCTGTGGACCTTCGAGGGCAACCGCATCGCGGTGCGCTTCCAGTACGAGTGCCGTGACGCGCAGGGCCAGTGGTGGCGCTCGTACGGCAACGAGCTGTGGGAGTTCGACGGGCGGGGCCTGATGTCACGGCGCGAGGCCAGCATCAACGACGTGCCCATCGCCGAGTCCGACCGCCGCATCTTCGGGCCGCGCCCCGAGTCGCAGCGCGGGGCCGGCATTCCGCTGCGCTGACCGCGCGGGCGCGGCGAGCCGACCCCGCGGTCGGCTCCCCGCGGGGCGCGAGAAGCGGAACACCGGCCCGGACGTCACGCCTCTTCGTAGACGAGCCACACGTTGCCGCGGTCGAACGGCATCCGTTCGCCGTTCGGCAGCGTGTAGGACGTGCCCGACTCCGCGGTCGGCCGCTCCCACGTCGTCTCGTACGCCTTGCCGTCGCGCAGCACCGTCGCCTTGCCGCTGCCGACCGTCTTCTCGTACGGCGTGCCGCCGTCGTCCGGCGGCATCTCGACCTTCTGCACTATCACCGTCTTGCCGCCCAGCCGCGCACCGCCGGTGCTGGTCGCGGGCTTGCCGTCGAAGGACGTGAGCCAGCGGTCCTCCTTGTCCGACCAGTCGAAGCGGGTCTCGGCCGAGCCGTAGTCGACGGAGCGCTCCTTCACGGGCTCGCCGCCCTCGGGGGCGCCGTCGGCGAAGCGGAAGCCGATGTCGCGGCTCTTGCTCGCCTCGGGGGCGGTCTTCAGCAGCTGGTCGGGGTGTACGTAGAGGTTGTGCGGCGCCTCGTTGTCGCCGCCGCGGAAGTAGGGCTCCGGGTACTTGTCGTGCGAGCGCGCGTGGAGCGTCGACTTCTCGATCAGGTCCTCGACTCCCTTGCGCGCACCCGAGTAGGAGAGCGCGGGGCGGTCGAACATCCGCAGCTGCTCGACGTTGTACGCGCGTGCGCTGCGCACCGGGCCCAGGGATTCCGGCAGTTTGCCGGAGTAGATGCCGAGCAGCCGGCTCAGCCCGCCCTCCACCTTCTCCACGACGGTGATGTCGGCGTCCTCGAGGGCGGTGTGCGGCCGGGCGTCCTTGTGGTTGTCGATCTTCACGGCGAGCACCGGCGCGGGTTCGGCGGGCAGTCCGGTGAAGGGCGAAGTGGCCTTGCGCTGCCCCGAGTCGGCGGCGGACCGCCCGGAGCCGGAGTCTGAGTCGCCGGACTTGGCGGACTTCGCGGAGTCGGCCGCCTTCGCGGAGCCGGGCGCCTCCTTCGCGGACGAGACGCTCGCCGTGCCCGCCGCGGCCAGCGCCGTCACCGCCAGCGTGGCCAGCAGGCGCGTGGCCCGGGGGTACCGCCCGGGCCGCGTGGCCCGGGGGGAGCGTATGCCTCCCTCTCCATCGCCACCGGATGACGACGAGTCGCTGCTCCTGCCCTGCATGTCAACTGCCTTTCGTCGTGGGGGGTTTCGTAGGGCAGCCACCTCATCTCCGCCGTGCCGCGCCGTCAATACCGCGCGTGACTCTTTCCGTACCGGGGGCCGCCTCCGTACCCGGGGCGGCTTCCGTACCCGAGCCGCCTCCGTGCCCGGGGCCGCGCCGCCGCGGCCCGGGCGGGCCGGGGCCCCGCCCGGTGGAGGCGCACGCGGCGGCTCGCGTCAGCTCTCGGCGGGCACCGGCGAGTCCGCAAGGGAGATCCGGAGCTTGGACTGGCCGTGCGGCAGCTTCTCCCAGTCGTCCATGAAGCGGGCGCTGAGGCCGTGCTTCTCCGCGAGCGCGACGAGGGTCTCCGTGCGGTAGTAGAAGTCCTCGCGCAGCACCTGGTGTTCGGCGCCTTCCGTACGGTCGAAGGTGAAGTCGAAGAAGCCGCCGGGCGCCAGGATCCGGCCCACGTGGGCGAGGCATTCGTCGATGACGGGGATCGGCGAGTGGGAGAAGACGCTGTGCGCGTGTACGACGTCGAAGTGCCCGCTGGGCAGGAAGTCCAGGCGCAGGTCGCGCGTGATCGTCAAGTGCGGGAGCTTGTCCTGGAGTTCGTACTGCGTGACGGTCTTCTTGGCCGAGATGAGGATGTCGGGGGAGATGTCGATGCCGTAGTAGTTGCCGGGGTCGAGGTACTGGATGAACCGCCAGCCCGCGCGCAGATTGCCGCAACCGATGTCGAGCATGCGGTGCTCCGGCCGCAGCCCGTGCTCCTTGAGGAAGTCGAACTGCATCTGCCCCAGCGCCAGCCACCGGTCGTGACTGCGGCTGCCGACGGCCGCCTCGGGGTTGTTCGCGGTGTCGGAGGCCATCACCGCCCGGTAGTAGTCGACGTGGTCCGGGTGCTTGAAGCGCAGCCAGCGGTCGCGCGCCGCACGGCGCACATACGGGGTGACGCGCGCCGGGTTCCGCAGCGCGTAGGAGACCTTGTGCGAGAGCCGCGAACGGTTGGCGGCGAGCGAGCGCGGGGTCTTCTTGGGCATGGCGATGTACTCCTCGGTCGTTCCTGTGTCGGTGTCGTCCCGACGGCGCGTCGGCACTTGCCGAAACGAATGACCCGCCATGTCGGACACGTTCCGGAACGTGCGGTCACGGAGTCGTCGAGTACGACGCCGGGCACGACGGCATGGCGGTGCCGTGCGGGAAGCGGGATCTGCTGATGTGCGGCCGTACGCCCGGGAGTTCGGGCGGCCGGGTGCCGTGCGCCGTGGGCGCCCCGGGTCGGGCGCCGTGGGTGCCGGTGGATCAGGCGCCGGGCGTGCGTCTGTCCCTGCGCGGGCCGGGCAGGGGGACGCGCTCCACGCCGGGATCCACAGCGGGATCCACAGCGGGACCCGTGCCGGGACCCGTGCCGGGCCCGGTGCCGGGGTCGGCTCCCGGGCGCGCTCCCGGCTCTGCTCCGGGGACGGACTCCGCGCCGGGCACCGCGACGACGCCGCTCTCGTACGCGAAGACCGCGGCCTGCGTGCGGTCGCGCAGCGCCAGCTTGTCGAGGATGCGGCTGACGTGAGTCTTCACGGTCGACTCCGCGACGAAGATGTGCTCGCCGATCTCGGCGTTCGACAGCCCCTGTGCGACGAGGGCCAGCACCTCCGTCTCCCTTCCGGTGAGTTCGGCGACGCGCTCTCTCAACGGGGCGCGTGGCGCCGTGCGTTCGGCGGGCAGTCGGCTGAACTCGGCGATCAGCCGGCGCGTGACCGTGGGCGCGAGGAGGGCGTCTCCGCCCGCGACGACCCTGATGCCCTCCGCGAGCCGCCGCGCCGGGGCGTCCTTGAGCAGGAAGCCGCTCGCTCCCGCGCGCAGCGCCTGGTAGACGTACTCGTCCAGGTCGTAAGTCGTCAGTATCAGCACCTTCGTTCCTGGGAAGCGGGCGACGATCTCGCGGGTCGCCTCCAGGCCGTTCATCACGGGCATCCGCACGTCGAGCAGCGCGACGTCGGGGCGTAGCGCCGCGGTCTTCTCCACCGCGTCGCGGCCGTCGACGGCCTCCCCGGCGACCTCGATGCCGGGCCGGCTGCCGAGCAGCACGGAGAAGCCCTCGCGGACCATCTCCTGGTCGTCGGCGATCAGTACGCGGATCACGGGCTCGTCAGCCATCGCGGGCCTCCGCGTTCGCCGTAGGGCCCGCACCGACACGGCCCGCACCGGCAGGGCCCTCACCGGCAGGGCCCGCCGGCGATGCGTGCGGCAGGAATCCCCTCACCTCGAAACCACCCTCCTCGGTCGGCCCCGCGTGCAGTCGCCCGTCCAGCATCGCAACACGCTCCCGCATCCCGGTCAGCCCGTGCCCCGCCCCGGGTGAGGGCGGTGCGGCGTGCGCGGAGGGGCCGTTGACGACGCGCAGGCCCAATCCGCCCTGACCGTAGGCGAGTTCGACGCGTACGGCCGCGCGCGGAGCGTGCCGCAGGGCGTTGCTCAGCGCCTCCTGCACGATGCGGTACGCCGACAGCTCTACGCCGAGCGGCAGTTCGCGCACCTCGCCGGTCACGGCCTTCCGCACCGGCGATCCGACGGCACGTACGCCCGCGATCAGCGCGTCCAGGTCGGCCAGCGTCGGCTGCGGGGCCTCCACCGCCCCGGCTGCCGCTCCCTCGGTTCCGGCGGGCCCGTCGCCGTGGCCGCCGGCCGGCTCCCCCGACTCCCCCGGTTCCGGCGGTTTTGGCGGCTCCGCCCGTACGACGCCGAGCACCCGGCGCAGCTCCGCGAGCGCGGCGACGGCGTTCTCCCGTACGTCCGCGAAGGCCTTCTCCAACTCGGGCGGCGGGTCCTGCACCCGGTACGGCGCGGCCTCGGCCTGGATCGCGACGACCGACATGTGATGTGCGACTACGTCGTGCAACTCCCGTGCGATGACGGCGCGTTCCTCCAGGAGCATGCGCCGGGAGCGTTCCACCCCGGTCGCGGCGGCGTGCGCGGCGGCCTCGGCGCGCGCCTCCCGCAGCCCCGTCACGACGAGGGCGGTCAGCGGCATGGGGGCCGTGAACAGCGTCATCGCCCAAGTGCCCACCGCGAACGGCCCGTTGCCCACCGCGGCGAGCACCGCGATACAGCCCCACAGGCAGACCACGGCCCGCAGCCTCAGCCGTACGGCGACGATCAGCATCACCGCGGCGAGCGCCACGAAGCCCGCCGTCGCCCACGGCCGCCCCTGCGAGTCGTAGAACAGCAGATTCGGCCACGCCTCGACGTCGGCGAACGGGAACGGGCCCGCCAGACCGCCCGGTTGGAAGACGCTGAGCCACACCGCCGCCACCAGCAGCCAGCCCGCCGGCACGGGCCACGAGATCACCAGCAGCAGCGAGGCCGCCACGAAGCCGCCGCCCAGCAGCTTGTCGGCGTCCGCGACCTCCGACTCGTACTGGAGCGCCACCAGCGCCAGGACCAGTGCGAGCACCGCCGCGTGCGGCGTCCAGCGCAGCGCGCGTGCGACCGCGTGCGGCAGTGCGTCCCGGACCCGCGCCGGAAGCGGCAGCCGGGCCGGCGGCGGCAGGGGGCGCGGCGTGAGGGCGTCCCGCAGGAGGTCGTCGCAGAGGCCGCGTACGAGGCCGCGTACGAGGCGGCTCGCGGAACCGCGCACGGAGCCGTGTACGGAGCCGTGCACCGGATCGCGTACGTCGCCGCGGGATCGCTGAACGGACATGGCAGCGACGATATGAGGGCGGACGGCCGGGAGCATCCGCCGCAGGTCGCATCGGTTCGCGTCCGTCTCAGGGACTACGCGGAAACGCCAGAAGGACTTAAGGTCCACGTCAGGGGACCGGCCCGGCCGGAACCCCGTATCCGGATCGCGGAATCGCCATACGCGACCGCCGGGCCCGGCCCGGCCGGCCCGCCGCCGGACCGGCTGCCACGGCACCGGCCATGGCGTGCCCGCGATCCCGTACCGCAAGACGAAAGGAACGACCGTGCGCGTCGCCGTCCTCGACGACTACCAGCAGGCCGCCCACCACTTCGCCGACTGGCAGAGCCTGGACGGCGAAGTCACCTTCCTGCACGAGCACATCGGCGACACCGACGCCCTCGCCGAGTCCCTGCGCGGCTACGACGTCGTCGTCGCCATGCGCGAACGCACCCCCTTCACCGCGGAGCGCTTCGAGCGCCTCCCCGATCTGCGCCTCCTGGTGACGACCGGCATGGCCAACGCGTCGATCGACGTCGCCGCCGCCGAACGCCACGGCGTGACCGTCTGCGGCACCCAGAGCCCCGCCAGCGCGACGCCCGAACTCACCTGGGGCCTGATCCTTTCGCTGCTGCGCCACATCCCCGCCGAGTCCACCGGTGTGCGCGAGGGCCAGTGGCAGCACTCGATAGGCGGCGACCTGTACGGACGGACCCTGGGGATCGTCGGCCTCGGGCGGCTCGGTTCGCGGGTCGCCGCCGTCGGCCGGGCCTTCGGGATGCGCGTGCTCGCGTGGAGCAGCAACCTCGAACCGTCCACCGCCCGCGAGCGCGGCGCCGAGCCGGTCAACAAGCAGACGCTCTTCTCCGAGTCCGACATCGTGACCGTCCACTACAAGCTCAGCGAGCGCAGCACGGGCCTCGTCGGCCGCGAGGAGCTGTCGTGGATGAAGCCCACCGCGTACATCGTCAACACCTCGCGCGGGCCGCTGATCGACACCGACGCCCTCGTCGACGCGCTCATCGAGGGCCGCATCGCGGGCGCGGGCCTGGACGTCTACGACGTCGAGCCCCTGCCCGCCGACGACCCGCTGCGCACCGCGCCGCGCACGGTGCTGACGCCGCACATCGGATACGTGACCGAGGAGACCTACCGGATCTTCTACGGGGAGGCACTGGAGGACATCGTGGCGTGGGCGGAAGGGAAGCCGGTGCGCACGCTCACGACGTGACGCGAGGTGCCGCGAGGCGGGTGACGTGAGGTGCCGCGAGGCGGGGGCAGCACTCGCCCCTCCGACTCGGCCCGGCCGCGGCCTCCGCTCCCGCACCCCTCCGGCCCGGCCCGGCCTCCGCCTCCGCTTCTGCCTCTGCCCGCACCCGCACCCCTCCGGCGCGCGTGCCGCACCGCCCGGTGCGACCCTGGCGTGGAGGGACACCCGAGCGAAGGGACCGCGGAATGACGAAGCGTGTGGTGGCGGAGTCCTACGGCGGGCCGGAAGCGCTATCGCTGATCGAGTCCGACCTCCCCGCTCCCGGCCCGGGCGAGGTCACGCTGCGCACCATGGCCGCCGGCGTCAACCCGATGGATTACAAGCTCTACAGCGGCGGCATGGGCAAGGACCCGGCGGCGCTGCCGATGCCGGTGGGGCTGGAGCTCTCCGGCGTGGTGACCGCCGTCGGCCGCGACGCCGAGGGCCCGGCGGGACCGCTCTCCCCCGGCGACGAGGTGATGGCCTACCCGGCCCCGGGCGCGTACGCGACGGAGCTGAACGTTCCCGCGTCGAGCGTCGTGCCGAAGCCCGCCGAACTGTCCTGGGAGGCCGCCGCCGGGCTGCTGCTCGCGGGGGCGACCGCGGTGCACGCGCTCACCGTCGTCGACCCGGCCGAGGGCAGGACGGTGCTGATCCACGGGGCGTCGGGCGGCGTCGGCCTGCTCGCCGTGCAGATCGCGGTCGCCTCGGGCGCGAGGGTCATCGGGACCGCGGGCGAGCGGCACCTGGAGTCGGTCGAGCGTTACGGCGCGACCGCGCTGCCGTACGGCGACGGGCTGCTGGAGCGCGTACGAGAGGCGGCGCCGGGAGGCGTGGACGCCGTCGTCGACACCTCGGGCACCCGTGAGGCGATCGACACCTCGCTGGAACTGGTCCCCGACCCCGGACGCATCGTCTCCATCATCGCCTTCGACCGGGGCGACACCGGCATCAAGCTGATCGGCGGCGCCCCCAACGCCGACCCGGGCACGCAGATCAGGGCCGACGCGTGGCGCACGCTCGTAAAGCTCGCGCGCCAGGGCGAACTCGAGGTCGTCGTCGCCCGCACGTTCTCACTGGCGGACGCCGGCGCGGCCCACCGCTTCCTCGCGGAGGGCCACCCCGGCGGCAAGGTCGTGCTGCTGCCCTGACGCGGCACCCCGTCCGGCACGTGTCCGGCATCCGCCCGGGCATCTGTCCGCCACGCGTCCTGCATCCGTCCGGCATCCGTCCGGCCGAGGCGGGCTCAGTTCCGGTCCGGGACCTGAGCCCGGCCCGTCCGGCGCACGCTCAGCCCGGCAGCCGTTCCCGCAGGAAGCCGAGGGTGCGCTGCCACGCGATCCGGGTCGCCTCGGGGTCGTAAGTCCCCAGGTGGTTCTCCTCGTTGGCGAAGGCGTGACCCGCCTCGTACAGCTCGATGGTCACGTCCGCCCCGGACTCCGCGCGGATGCGGGCGGCGATCTCCTCGGCACGGGCGGGCGTGGCGTTCTCGTCCAACTCGCCGTAGTGGCCCAGGACATCGGCCCGTACGCGGGAGAAGTCCACCTCGTCGTCGCTCGCCACGCCGTAGTACGGAACGGCCGCGGCGATCTTCTCTCCCGCCTCCGCGGCCAGCGCGAGGACGAAGCCGCCGCCCATGCAGAAGCCCACCGCGCCCACGGCGTCGCCGCGCACGGCGTCGTGTGCGAGCAAGTAGTCGACGGCGCCCGCGAGTTCGCGGACCGCGACGTTCATCGGCAGCTCCGAGGCGAGCCGTGCCGCGTCGTCGCTGTCGTGGGTCGTACGGCCGCCGTACAGGTCGGGCGCGAGCGCCACGAAACCCGCGGCGGCGAACTGGTCAGTCACATCGGCGATCTGATCCGTCAGCCCCCACCACTCCTGGATGACGACGACTCCGGGTCCGGTACCGCCCTCGGGGAGGGCGAGATAGCCGTAGATCTCCACGCCGTCGGCGTCGAAGCGCAGATTCTGGCGCAGGGGTGGTGCAGACACAGGGCGGCCGCCTTTCTGCTCGATGGTGCTCGGGCTCGGTGCGAATCACGTACATACGCGTGTACGTGCATCTGGGCGCTCGGGCAACCCTTGCGGAAGCCCCGCCGATCGGTGGGTGCCCTGCCCCGCGGCCGGTAACCCGCCGAACCGGAAGATCTCGCACGACCGCCGGGACGACGCGCTCAGTGCAGCACCCGCAGTCCCACCGTGCCCGCGACGATCAGCAGCAGGCACAGCACCCGTGCGACCGTGACCGGGTCGCCGAGCGCCGCCATTCCGTACGCGGCCGTGCCGAGGATCCCGACGCCCACCCACACCCCGTACGCGGTCCCCAGCGGAATGTGGCCCACCGCGTACGACAGCCCGGCGATGCTGCTCGCCAGCGCAAACAAGAAGAGCAGCGAAGGGCACAGCCTGTGGAAGGTCCCGGACGCCTGGAGCGCACCGGCCCACACGGTCTCCAGGACCCCCGAGACGACCAGAACCACCCACGCGAGCCACATCCGACGCGCTCCGCTCCACTACGCCCGCACGCTGCCGTGCGACGACCGCCGCTGACGTCCAGCAGTCGACCACACGGGTCCCGTGACGGTGGCGCAGGTGAGCCCGCGCGCCCGCGCGCCCGCACCGGCCGGTCAGACGCCGATGTCGCCGCCGTCCTTGCGCCAGACGCCGACCACGGCGGGCCGTACGTAGGAGTCCGGGCCGTCCGGCCACTGGGACGCGGGCTTCTCGACGCTCGCTCCGTCCTCCTCGCCCGGGTGCTGCACCGAGACCAGCACGCGCCGGTCCTGCACGATCGGGCCGCACGTCTCGGCGCCGACCGGCATCGTCAGGAACTGCCGCACCTCGCCGCGCCGCCGTCCCGTCGTGGCCACGCCGAACAGGCCGTCGTGGAAGCCGAGTTGGGCGTCGTCCGTGGAGATCCACAGATTGCCGTAGTCGTCGAAGGCGACGTTGTCGGGGCAGGAGATGGGGCTGACCTGGTCCTTCGGGAAGCCGCCGAAGTACGTGCCGGGGTCGTCCGGGTCGCCGCACACCAGGAACAGCCGCCAGGTGAAGTGCC
Organism: Streptomyces sp. HNM0575; assembly: GCF_012726265.1. Classification (GTDB taxonomy): domain Bacteria; phylum Actinomycetota; class Actinomycetes; order Streptomycetales; family Streptomycetaceae; genus Streptomyces. The sequence goes on from NZ_JAASAG010000012.1 coordinate 90,242, forward strand.
GCCCGGCGGGGTCGTCGCCCTTCTCCGCGAACTCCAGTATCTGGCCGTGCTTGTTGTTCTTGCGCGGGTTGGCCTCGTCGGGGCCGGCCTTGCCGGAGGCGCCGCGGTCGGTGTTGTTGGTGAGGGCGGCGTAGACGCGTCCGGTGCGCGGGCTGGGCTCGACGTCCTCGGGACGGTCCATCTTGGTGGCGCCGGCCTTGTCCCCGGCGATGCGGGTGAAGACGTAGACCTCTTCCGCGGTCATGCCGTCCACGTGCGACTCGTCGCCCGTGGCGAGCGGGATCCACCTGCCGCGGCCGTCGAACTCGTGGTCGTCGGAGGGGAGTTCGCCGGAGCCGTCGATGTCGTCCTCGGGGCTGTCGCCGGTCAGCTTCGCGACGTAGAGCGTGCCGTGGTCGAGCAGCGTCATGTTGTGCTCGTGGTCGGCCCGGCCGCCGCCGCGCCGCATCCGCTTCGACGAGACGAACTTGTAGAGGTACTCGAAGCGTTCGTCGTCGCCCATGTAGACCACCGCGCGGCCGTCGTCCGTCAGCCGCGGCTGCGCCGCCTCGTGCTTGAAGCGGCCGAGCGCGGTGCGCTTGCGGGGCGCGGACTCCGGGTCGTACGGGTCGAGTTCGACGACCCAGCCGAAGCGGTGCGGCTCGTACGGCTCCTTCGTGACGTCGAAACGGTCGTCGAAGCGCTCCCACTTGCGCTCCGTGTCGGTGCCCTTGAGGGCGTAGCGCTCCAGCCGTTTGCGGTGCTCGTCGTCCTTCACCTTCGCGGTGTTGGCGAAGTACTGGTCGATGTTCTCCTCGCCGTGCAGCGTCGTGCCCCACGGAGTGGTGCCGCCCGAGCAGTTGTTGAGCGTGCCGAGGATCCTCCTGCCGTCCGGGTCGGCCGACGTGCGCAGCCACTTGCTGCCCGCGGCCGGGCCGGTCACCTCGAAGGCCGTGGTGGCGGTGACGCGGCGGTTGAGCCGGTGCCGCGGCACGGGCCGCAGCGCGCCCGAGCCCTTCTCCGCCTCGACGACCACGACGGAGAGCCCGTGCGCGGCCCAGGCGATCTCGGCCTGCTCGCGGGTCGGGTCGTCGGCGTCGTACCCCGCGAACATCAGGTTCTCGTCGGTGTATTCGTGGTTCGCGACCAGCAACTGCCGCCTGCCGCCGCCCTCTTGCCCGCCCTTCCTCCCGTCCAGCGGGAGCAACGAGAGGAAGTCGTTGTTGTAGCCGAACTGGCCCTCCTGGGCCTTCGCCGACTGCTTCTCGGGGTCGAAGTCGGGCGCCCCGCGCAGGATCGGCTCGCCCCAGCGGATCACGACGCTCTGCTCGTACCCCTCGGGAACGGTCACCTTGTCGTCGGTGTTCGGCTTCACGGGCGTGTAGCGCAGCCCCTTCGCGGGCTTGCCTTTCGCCTTGTCCGGGTCACCGGATGAGAGCGCACCTGCGGGGTCGGCGCCGGCGCTGCACGCACCCGCACCGGTCGCCGCCACCACCACCCCGGCGACGGCTCCGGCGCGCAGCACGGACCGGCGTGAGAGCGCACGGGCGATGACGTCACCGGCGTACTCGTTGGCGCTGGTGTTGGGCGCCTCGTGAAAGCAGGCGTCACCGCACCGGTAGCGGCAGGTCATGGCCGACCTGCCGCCCGGATGCGAACCCAGCACCGTCAGCAGCTTGCGCATGATCTCCTCCGGATCTCCGTACCTACGGCAGCGCGCCGACGCTAGGCGCGCGGCGCCGCCGGCAGACGACACGGGCATGAACCGGAGGTGAATCCCGGCAAGCGGGCGCGGACGGTCACACGGGCGGTCACTAGACGCGGTCACGCGGGCGGTCAGCTGTGTACGCCTCGCACGTCATCGCACGTCCGGACGCCGCCACCAACCCTCAGCACGGCGGGCCGGCGCACGGGGAGGAGCGGATCTGGTCGATGCGGTGGTCGAGCCACACGGTGCACGTCCACGACAGCAGCGACAGCGTGAGCACCACCACGGCGCCCTTGACGACGCGACGCGGGCCGCGTCCGCCGCGGCCGCGCAGCACCGCGCGGCTCAGGGACCACGTGAGCAGGGTGAGCAGGGGGAACCCGGCCAGCATGCAGGGGAGTTCGACGTACAGCAGGCTGAAGTCGACCGGGTCCTCGACGCCCAGGTGGAGCCCGGGTCGCGCGCCGTGCAGCCACACTCCGAAACCGGTCGCCGTCGCGAGAGCCGCGATCAGGCAACCGGCAGCGGCTGCGACCGTCCCCTCACGCTCTTCACTCTCTTCACGGCCCTCGCTCGGTTCCATGACGGAACGGACGCCGTTCACGGGCCCGGCAGTTCCCGTGAACCTTCCGTTCCGTCATGGTTCGGGGCGTTCAGCGACGCCGCTTCGGGGCCGACTTCGGGGCCGACTTCGGCGTCGTCTTCGGCGTCGTCCTCGGGGCCGTACCGGCCTCCGCCCGGACCATCAGCGTGCCTACGTTGTCGGGATCCGGGGCGGGCAGGACCGAGGCGTCGATCTCCGTGAGCCCGCTGCGCTTGAGCAGGTCCGTCCACATCTCCGGGGAGTACGACCAGCGCAGCACGGGAAGCCGGCGCCCGCTGAGGCCGTTGCCGTACATCGCCTGCGGACCGTAGAAGCCCTCGATGGGCTCCGCCTGCGAAAGCGCCAGCACACCACCGGGGTTGAGCCTGCGGCTGATCAGCGGGATCAGTCTCTCCGGGTCGGTGAACCAGACGGCTCCCCAGCGGGAGTAGACCGCGTCGTACGTCTCGTCCGTGGCGGAGAGATATTCGCAGGCCTCCGCGTTGACGAAGGAGAGCCCGGGGGTGCCCTCCCACCACAGGCGGGCACGGGCGGTCTGCGCGGGCGACAGGTCGAGCGCCGTGACCCGGACTCCCGTGCGCGCGAGGAAGACCGCCTCCCTCCCCTCGGCCGAGCCCAACTCCAGGGCGGTGCGCGGCCGTCCGAGCAGGGCCGCTCCGGGGCCGTGCCCCGGATACTGCGTCCACTCGAAGGAGTCGACGGCGGGGGCCGACGGCGCCCCGTCCCCCTTGTGCGGCTTGTACGTGTCCCAGTACTCGGGGAGGCTCTTCGATGTGAGAGGCATGCGCTTCCTCGCGGGGTGCGGGCGATGATGTCACCTGCCCCGTCACCGTAGGTCCGCCGCCGGCGCCGCGGGCCGGGACGGCAGCGCTTCACCCGAACGTGCTGCGCCTCGTGCTGGCGTCGGGCACGGCGCACGGTTCGCGAGCCCGGCTGTGGCCGTGGCCGTGGCCGTGGACAAGCGGACAGCCGGGCCCTCCACCGTCACGCAGGGTCCGGATCACGTTCCGGCCGGTCCCCCTGGCGGCGTTCGCGGAGCAGACGCCCGGTCTTCATGACCGTCCCGGCCGCGCGCAGCAGGCCGTACGGCAGGGCCAGAAGATAAGCGGCCCAGAAGTAGCCTTCGTTGAGCCAGTACACGTACGCGGACAGGAAGACGGTGGCGCTCGTCGCGGCTGTCGCGATGCCACCCGCGGTGGTGTGCCACCACGGTGGACATCGCACCGCCTCGGGTTCCGCGAGATTCTTGGCGTACTCGTCGAGCGGCCCGAACTCCTGCGTGGGCGTACTGGCCGAGACGTCGAGATGACCGCGTGCCTCCTCGGCCAGCTCACGGGCGCGCGCAGGCGGCAGGTCATAGCGGCCGACCAGGACTCTGGTGAGCCTGCGCAGCCATGCCTCCGTGTCGGCCGGATCGTTCTCGGACCCGGAGGGTCGTGGTGGCTTGCTCCCCCGCAGCTGAAAGGCGAGCAGCGCCAGACACGTCAGGACGATCGCCCACAGCGGGACGGTGACGAGGTGGGTGCGGGGCAGTGTCGTGAACGCGGTGGCGGCGAGCAGCACGAGCAGCCCGGCGAGGCCGAACGCCCATGGCACCAGCCGCGGATGGCCGGCGGATCGCAGGCCGTCGGGTGCGCCGTAGAGGATCATCAGGCACAGCCCGGTCAGTACGGACCCCGTGAGTGAGGCCGGTGTGAAGTCGAAGCTGAAAGTCCAGGTCAGCAGCGACCAGAGGACTCCGACGACGAGCACCTGCAAGACCAGGACGAACGGTGCCCCCGTGATGTGGTCGGTCGCCGTCAGGCCGTGCGTGTCGCGCTTCTCCATCGTCTCGGCGGGCTGTTCCGCCGCGGTGACGGCGGCGAACTCGCGGGGCGAGCCGAATATCTCCTCGGGGCTACGGCCGGACTCGGCGCAGCGCGCCTTGACGTCCTCCAGGAGAGGGTCCGCGACGTGGTGGTTGACGCCTTCCTTGGCGAGCGCGATCCGGGTGGTCATCACCCACGCCTCGAAGTCCGCATCGGTCATCGCTCTTCCCCTCTTGAGGTCTTGAGAATCCGGTCGAGCACCGTCGTGAAATCGCGCCAACGAGCGCGGTCGGCAGCCAACTTGGCCTCGCCCGCCTCGGTCAGCGCGTACACCTTTCGCCCCGGGCCGCCCTCGCCCGCCTGCCAGAAGGACCGGACGGCGCCTTCCGCCTCCAGGCGGCTGAGCACGGGATACAGGGAGCCCCCGCGGACCGGTCCGAAGTCGTGGTCGCCCAGGTGCTGTGCGAGCGCGTAGCCGTGCCGGTCGCCTTCGGTGAGAGCAGCGAGAAGAGCCAGTTCGAGGGTCGCGCGGACCCAGCCGACGACCGCGTCGCCCCCGGGAGTCGCCCGCGAACCCGAACCCGAACCCGAACTCAATGGCTTCTCCTCGACGCAGTAGTGGCGATGGCTATCTAGTGCTGAGTGAGACTAGTCTTATCTGAGACTAGTGGCCGAGTTCAAGACGTCCGCCTGGCAGGATCGAGGACCGGAACCGACAGTCGGCCTGCCGCGGTCCAACCGCCGGGCCGGAGAGGACACTTGTGTCACTGGCTCTCGAAGACCGCATCGCCGTCGCCGAGTTGATCTCGTCGCACGGCCACCTCGTCGACGACGGAAGCCTCGACCGGCTGGACGAGGTGTTCACTCCGGACGTCGTCTACGACCTGACCGGCTTCGGCCAGGGCCGGCTGGCGGGTGTGGCCGCCGTCCGGGAAGCGGCCCTCGCCCTGGGCGCCGCCAATCCCGTCGCGCACCACGTCACCAACGTCGTCGTGACCGGTGCGGCGGACGGGCAGGTGCGGGTCCGCTCGAAGGGGCTGGGCGTCAAGGCCGACGGCTCGTGCGGTTCCGTCTCGTACGACGACACCGTCGTACGCACGCCGGACGGCTGGCGGATCTCCCACCGCAAGGTGTCGCCGCGAAGCGTGCCCCTGAACGGCGCGTTCCCAACGGCGTGACGGGGCCCGGTGCACGAACGCGCCCTCGGCCTCGGCCTCGTCCTCGTACTTGCCCTTGCCCTTGCCCTTGCCTTGAACATGCCGCCCCCAGGCGCGCGTTGGCCCGCGTCCACCCCCGGCTCCCACGGCTCAACGCATGACGAGGGCCCCGGAGCCGCGCGTCACGCGGCGTCCGGGGCCCTGTGCTGGTCTAGAAGGCCAGACGGTCAGCCGACGATGCCGGTGGCGTTCTCGACGTGCGGAACGCCGGCGTTCAGGGTGCCGTTGACGCCGCCGAGGCCGGGGGCGCCGCTGCTCACGCTGGCCGCGACACCGCCCGCGGTGGGGGTGACGTCGACGCCGGCGAGCCCGCCGGGGAGGGAGGCGCCCACACCGCCGGAGACGCCGTCCAGGTCGGCGTCGGAGATCTCGGCGGTCTCGATCTGAGGTGCCATGTCGCGCATGAGAGTTCCAATCAACAAGCGGGGGACGTGAAGCCGGTGAAACGGAACGTGTGTCCGGGCCATACCGGCAGTCCGGGGATCAGACCATCCCGGCGGACCGCTCTGCCACTCGTCACACCCGTCTCCCTCATCATCCTCACGTGATCTTCGGATTCGTCACCTGATTCCGCATGGACGGGCGCCCGACCGCCGCTCCGTGAAGCGGAATCGGCGCACGTGGCACGCCGGATCACGGGAGTCACAGCCGGATCACGGGAGTCACAGGGGTCACGGGGTTACGGACCCCGCGTCTCCACATTCCGGGCACAGCACCGGACTTCACGCTCCGGCCGGGCACGGCAAAGGCCCCGGCCCGTATGCACCGCATACGACCGGGGCCCCTGGAAGCGAAGGTGCTCAGCCAACGAGGCCGGTGACGTCGCTGACGCCCGGGAGGCCGCCGCCGAGGGCGGGGGCGCTGCCGCTGACGCTGCCCGCGACGCCACCCACGCCGTCGACGCCGCCGGCCACGCTGCCGGCAACGCCGTCGAGGCCGGCGGAGAGGTCGCCGCCGAGGCCGGCGTTCACGCCGCCCGACACGCTGTCGAGGTCGGCGTCGGAGATCTCGGCAGTCTCGATCTGAGGCGTCATGTCACGCATGGAAGTTCCAATCAACGAGCGGGAAGTTGACCCCCGACGAACAACATCGGAGGTCGGAAGATCAGAACATCTCGCGAGGCCACGCGGCCACTCCAGGAAACCTTCTCCTTCCGATCCTCACTCCATCTTTCGAATTGCGACCGCACCCTGACGGCCCGGCAGCGACTGCCACTTGCGCTGCGCGCGCACCGCGGGGAGCCGGCCTCGCCGCCTCCCGCGGCACGGGCTCCGCAGCCAAACGGACTGCCATATTCCGCTGTGCGCAGGGAAGTTGGCGACAGCGGACGTGGGCGCCGGTGCCGCGGCCGGGTCCCGCTCGTACGTCCGTCCCGGCGCCCTCCGACGCGCACGTACCGCCCTGCGGCCCGGCTCCGCGCACCATCGGCGTGAAGGTTCGGTGTACGAGCTCCGTACCACCGTTCCACCCACAGCACTGCCGCGGCCGGCCCCTCGGACACCCGGCGCAACAGGCGCACCCGGCGCAACAGGACCGTCGGAGCCGTCCGGACCGTCCGGCTCAGCCGCGCGCTCCCTTGCCGAGACGGATCCGCGCCCACAGCTGCTTGTGGTCCGAGTGCTCGGAGAAGTTCAGACCGCTGGACTCGACGCGCACGGACGGCGAGACGAAGATGTAGTCGAGCTTCCCCTTGCTGTGCGTCGGCTCCCCGGAGCGGCAGGGCGCGTACCGGCTGCGTGGCAGCTCCGCGGACCGGCGCTCGGGCTTCACCGCGTTCCCGCAGGGGCTCGCGGCCTCCTTGAAGGCGCCGCGCGCTCCGTGCCCGTAGCCGCGGGCGTAGAGGTGGTCCAGGACTCCGGAGAGCGGAAGGTCGTTGACGTCCCCGCCGAACAGGACGGTGTAGCCGTCGTCGCCGTACCCGGCCAGCACCCGCTGCACCTTCTTCACCTCCCGCTCGCGGCTCGCGAGGTACTTGCCCTCGCCGGTCGTGAGATGCGCGGAGCAGACGACGAGCTTTCGGGGCTCGGAGCGGACGCAGACCATCTCGCGGTACTCGTCGCCGTCGGTGGAGCCCAGCTGGTGCACGTCGGTGTCGTCCCGGTCGAAGCCGAGTCCCTTGCGGAAGACGATCGTGTTGCCGAAGTCCGTGGGGTGGTGGCAGCGCGCGGGGGTTCCCGGATCGACCTCGAGGTTCCGTACGGGACTGAAGAGCACGGTGTAGCCCGGCAGCCGCTCCTTCAGGCGCTCGTCCCAGTCGCGGCAGCTCTCCTGCATCGTGACGGACAGCGGCCTGCGGTCCTTGATCTCCTCGGCGAGCGCGTCGGGGGCCTCGTTGTGCTTGCCGCCGTGCTCGGTCGTACCGCCGGCCATGTTGAACTGGCCGACGGCGTACGTGCCGCCCGACGACCGCGCCGGCTGCGAACCGGAGCCGGAGCCGGAGCCGACGGCCAGCAGGGCGCCAGCCACGAGTGCGGCGGCCACCACGACACCGGAAAGCGGAGCGATCACGCGACGGATGGCGGCCTCCATGTGGTCCGGTCCCCGTAACCCCCGTACCGCGCCGATGCGGTACGCGCGCAAGCATGCAGAGGCTCGCGAGGGGCGTCAACAGAGGGCGTCCGCACCTCTGCGGTCACACAGGGTTATCGGAAGGAAAGAGGCCCCCGCGGACCGTTAGGATTTCGACCATGGCGGCCACTGGATCAGAGCAGACGGGGTCGAAGGCGTACTACGTCACGACCCCCATTTACTACGTCAACGACGCTCCCCACCTGGGCCACGCCTATACGACCGTCGCAGGCGACGTGCTCACGCGCTGGCACCGTCAGCGCGGCGAGAAGGTGTGGTACCTCACCGGCACGGACGAGCACGGTCAGAAGATCATGCGCACCGCCGAGGCGAACGGGGTCTCCCCGCAGGAGTGGTGCGACAAGCTCGTCGAGGAGGCGTGGAAGCCCCTCTGGGAGCATCTCGACATCCGCAACGACGACTTCATCCGTACGACGGAGAAGCGGCACACGGAGCGCGTCCGCGAGTTCGTCCAGGACCTGTACGACAAGGGCGAGATCTACCAGGGCGGCTACGAGGGCCCGTACTGCGTGGGCTGCGAGGAGTACAAGACCTACGGCGAACTCCTCGACGGCGAGGGAGAGTTCGAGGGCCAGAAGCTGTGCCCGATCCACCGCACGCCGGTGGAGATGCTCCAGGAGGAGAACTACTTCTTCAAGCTCTCCGAGTACGGCCCGAAGCTGCTGGAGCACTACGAGCGCCACCCCGAGTTCATCCAGCCCGAGTCCGCGCGGAACGAGATCGTGAACTTCGTGCGGCAGGGCCTGGAGGACCTGTCGATCTCGCGCTCGACCTTCGACTGGGGCGTCAAGGTGCCCTGGGACGACAAGCACGTCATCTACGTCTGGATCGACGCGCTGCTCAACTACGCCACGGCGGTGGGCTACGGCGCGGACCAGGAGCGCTTCGAGCGCACCTTCCCCGCGGACGTGCACCTCGTGGGCAAGGACATCCTCCGCTTCCACACGGTGATCTGGCCGGCGATGCTGATGGCCAACGGGCTGCCGCTGCCCGGCAAGATCGTCGCGAACGGCTGGCTGATGGTCGGCGGCGAGAAGATGTCCAAGTCGAACCTGACGGGCATCTCACCGCGGCAGCTCACCGAGCACTTCGGAGTCGACGCGTACCGCTGGTACTTCATGCGCGCCATCGCCTTCGGGCAGGACGGCTCGTTCTCGTGGGAGGACTTCTCCGCCCGCTACACCAGCGAACTGGCCAACGACTACGGCAACCTGGCGTCCCGCGTCGCGGCCATGGTCGGCAAGTACTTCGGCGGCACGCTCCCGGAGGCGACCGCGGCCGGCGACGCGGAGCAGGCCGTCGTCGACGGACTGGCGCACGCGGTCGCGACGGCCGACGAACGCATCGGCGACGAGCTGGACTTCTCCGGCGGCATCGCCGCGGTCTTCGACTTCATCAAGCAGGTCAACGGCTATCTGACGGAGCAGGAGCCCTGGAAGGTCGCCAAGGACGAGACACCGGAGGCTCGTGCACGGCTCGCGACGATCCTCTACACGGCGGCCGAGTCGCTGCGCGCCTGCGCGGTGCTGCTGAACCCGGTGATGCCGGAGTCCTCGGAGAAGCTGTGGGCCTCACTGGGCGCGGAGCCCCACCTCGGCTCGCTCCCCGAGCAGCGCGTCGCCGACGCGGCACACTGGGGCCGGCTCCCCGCGGGCACCACGATCACGAAGGGCGCGGCACTCTTCCCACGCCTGGAGAACTGAAGAAGCAGCCTGTACGTCAGGTGGGCCGGCCCCTTGGTCGGCCCACCTGAGGGGGCTACCCGACGAGTTCGATCACGCAGCGCGCACCGCTGCCGCGCTTGAGCTTCGCGTCACCCGTCACCAACGGCACGTTCAGCTTCTCCGCGAGGGCGACGTACGAGGCGTCGTAAGCGGAGTAGTTCGCCCTCAACTCCCAGATCCTGGGCAGCAGACGCTCGCACGACGCACGCTCGACGGGCAGCGCGGGAAGCGCCCGCAGAGCACGCTCCGCGTCCTCTGAGGGCAGTTTGCGCCCGAGCACGAGACCGCGGAGTGTGCTCAGCACCTCGTAATCGATCAAGGACGGCGCGGTGAGCTGCTCGCCGAACAGTCTGGCAGCAGAGGCCTTGCCGACCGGCCCTGCGTCAACGAGTGCGGAAGCCAGCATGGAAGCGTCGACGACGATCATTCGCCCCCACCCTCGCGTCCTTCGCGCAGGGCTTCGACGATCGCGTCCATGGAGACCGTGCTCGTCAGGTCCGCACGAACGGCACCAAGTACCTCCTCCACGGACTGCCGCTGCGCTTCCCGCTCCAGCGTGACTCTCAGGTACTCCTGGAGCGACCGGCCGGACTCGGCCGCACGCCGACGCAGTATGGCGTAGGCGTTGTCGTCGAGGTTTCTGATCTGCACCGTAGGCATGCATGCATTTTAGCGCCGCATTAGCGCTGGAACAACGGCGAAGTGGCCGAGTGGGCGGTGACGGAACGCGCCCCCCACGCCGCCGCACCCGGCGACTCGGCCCTCGCCGGTACTCACGCCCCCGGCAGGGCTAAAGCTTCGGCTTGCGCACCGACAGGTGCAGCTCCTTCAGGCGGGACTCGTCGACCTCGCTGGGGGCGCCCATCAGCAGGTCCTGCGCGTTGCCGTTGAGCGGGAAGGCGATCGTCTCGCGGATGTTGGGCTCGTCCGCGAGCAGCATCACGATGCGGTCGACGCCCGGTGCGATGCCGCCGTGTGGCGGCGCGCCGAAGCGGAAGGCGCGCAGCATGCCGCCGAAGCCCTGCTCGACGTCGTCCTTCGAGTAGCCCGCGATCTCGAACGCCTTGAACATGATGTCCGGTTCGTGGTTACGGATCGCGCCCGAGGAGAGCTCCAGGCCGTTGCAGACGATGTCGTACTGCCAGGCCAGGATGTCCAGCGGGTCCTGCGTCTGGAGCGCTTCGAGACCGCCCTGCGGCATGGAGAACGGGTTGTGGGAGAACTCGACGGCGCCGGTCTCCTCGTCCCTCTCGTACATCGGGAAGTCCACGATCCAGCAGAAGCGGAAGACGCCCTCCTCGAAGTGGCCGGTGCGCTTCGCGGCTTCGACGCGGACCGCGCCCATGATCTTCGAGACCTCGTCGAACTCCCCGGCCCCGAAGAAGACGGCCGTGCCCGGCTCCGCCTCCAGCGTCGTCAGCAGCTGCGCGACGTCGCTGTCGTCGAGGAACTTCGCGATCGGCCCGGTGAGCGTACGGTCCTCGCCGACGCGCACCCAGGCCAGGCCCTTCGCGCCCTGCTCGGCGGCGAAGTCGCCCATCTCGTCGAAGAACCTGCGCGGCTGTCCGGCCGTGCCGGGCACCGCGAGCGCCCGCACGTGCTTGCCCGCGAAGGCCTTGAAGCCGGAGTCCTTGAAGACGTCGGAGACGTCGACGAGTTCGAGCTGCGCGCGCAGATCCGGCTTGTCCGAGCCGTACTTGAGCATCGCCTCGCGGAACGGGATGCGCGGGAACGGCGAGGTGCAGGTGCGGCCGCCGCCCAGCTCCTGGAACAGCTCCGTCATCACCTTCTCGATGACCTCGAAGACGTCCTCCTGCTCGACGAAGCTCATCTCCATGTCGAGCTGGTAGAACTCGCCGGGCGAGCGGTCGGCGCGGGCGTCCTCGTCGCGGAAGCAGGGCGCGATCTGGAAGTAGCGGTCGAAGCCCGCGACCATCAGCAGCTGCTTGAACATCTGCGGCGCCTGCGGCAGCGCGTAGAACTTGCCGGCGTGCAGCCGCGACGGTACGAGGAAGTCGCGGGCGCCCTCCGGGGAGGTGGCCGAAAGGATCGGCGTGGCAAGCTCGTTGAAGCCCTGGGCGACCATCTTCTCGCGGATCTTCGCGATGACCTGCGAGCGCAGCACGATGTTGCGGTGCATGCGCTCGCGGCGCAGGTCGAGGAAGCGGTATTCGAGTCGCCTCTCCTCGTTGACCCCGTCGTCGGCGTTGATCGTGAAGGGGATCTGCTCGGAGGCGCCGAGCACTTCGACCTCGGCGACCTCCACCTCGATCTCGCCCGTGGGCAGTTCGGGGTTGACGTTGTCGGTGCCGCGCGCGCTGACCCTGCCGTCGACCCGTACGACCGACTCCTTCGACAGCGAGCTGAGGCGCTCGTGCACGGCGGTCTGCTCGGGGCGCACGACGAGCTGCACGATGCCGTAGTGGTCACGGAGATCGAGGAAGAGGATGCCGCCCAGGTTCCGCCGATTGTGCAGCCAGCCACTGAGCCGGACATCGGTGCCGACGTCCGGGGCACGGAGCTCGCCGCAGGTGTGGGAACGGTACCGGTGCATCAGTCATCCAGTCGTCGGGTGGGCAGCATTGGGCCAGTTACCTGGGGCACCCCCATGCCGGAGGCCATGGGGGAAGTCGGCCCTTCAGACTACCGCCTGGGTCAGCCCCGCTCGCCCCGGATTCTCGAACGCACATAAAGTAGGACAATGCACACCGAGGACGTGCTGAAGGCCACCCGAATCGGGCTGTGGCGGTGGGACAGCGCGACCGGTGCCTCGACCGTAGACGTGGTCACGGCACAGCTCCTCGGCGTCCCCTTCAGGCGGGGCCGCGCGGACGACGAGGGGGAACGGCCCCTGACCGTGGCCGGCCCCGGTTCACAGACCCCTCGGGAGCCGGCGGACGGGCCGGGGGACGGGCCCGGCGGTGCGACCGGTTCCGGTCCGGATGCGGGTCCCGATTCCGGCATCGGCTCCGGTCCCGATTCCGGCATCGGCTCCGGTCCTGATTCCGACGCCGCCTCCGACGCCGGACGCCGGGACGAGACCATGACCCTGGCGGAGCCCTCGATCCGCTCCCGCATCCACTTCTCCGACTACGTGGAGCTGACCACCACCGCCACCCTCGCCCTGTCCGAGTGGACCCTGGTCGAGGTGGAGCTGCGCATCGTCGACGAGGACGGGGACGTGGTGCGCAGGGTGCGCGCCCGGATGATCCCCGTGGAGGAGGAGGGCGCGCTCTCCCTCATCGGCACCGTCGCGAAGGTGCCGGAGACCTCGGCCGAGGAGGAGCGCTCCGAGGACAGCCAGCTCCAGAGCCGTGAGGCGTTCCTGCTGCACACCGGCCGCACGCTCGCCGAAGCCCGCACCACCGCGGAGGTGCTGCGGATCGGGAGCTCGCTGGTGATCCCCGGGTTCAGGACCCGCGCGCTCTCGGTGTGGAGCCTCGAACGCGGCAGGCTGATCCTCGTGGGACCCGTGGCGCAGCGGCCGGTGCCGCAGCACCTGCTTCCGTTCATGGAGATGTCCGTGGAGGCCGACCACCCGGCCGCGGTGGTGGTGCGGACAGGGCGCCCGTTCTATCTGCCCGCTCCCGAGGACTACCAGCGGGAGTTCCCCGCCGCCTGGCCGCAGGTCGAGCCGATCGGCAACAAGGGCTGGGCGTTCCTGCCGCTCACCATCTCCAAGCGCACCCTCGGGGCGTGGATGGTGGCCTTTCCCGAGCCCGTCGAGTTCACGCCGGAGGGGCGGGCGCTGCTGACGAACGTCGCGCGGATGGTGGCGCAGGCGATCTCCCGTACGTCCATGCACGAGATGGAGCTCCAGCTCTCCTCCGGGCTCCAGCGAACGCTCAGGCCCACCCGCAAGCCGGGAATCGAGGGCATGGAGCTGGCCGCCCGCTACATGCCCTCCGGGGGCGGGCTGGAGGTCGGGGGCGACTGGTACGACGTGATTCCGCTGCCGTCGGGCCGTACGGCGCTGGTGATCGGCGACGTGCAGGGGCACGACGTGCGCGCGGCCGGCATCATGGCGCAGCTGCGGATCGTGCTTCGCGCCTACGCGGCCGAGGGGCACCGCCCGGACGCGGTGCTGGCCCGCGCCTCGCGGTACCTGGCGGGCATCGGCCGGCCCGAGGTGATGACGGGCGGCGCGGAGGAGCAGCCGCAGCAGCGGCGTGAGGCGTACGGCAGGGACCCGTTCGAGGACGACCGCTTCGCCACCTGCCTGTACATGGAGGCCGACCCCGTCGCCGGCACCCTCGACATCGCCCGCGCCGGGCACCCCGACCCGGCGATCTGGCTCGCGGATGGCACGATGCTGATCAGGGCGACGGCGGGCGGGCTGCCGCTGGGCATCGAACCGGACACGGAGTACCCGATGACGCGGCTCGTGCTGGAGCCCGGCGAGACGCTGCTGGCGTGCACGGACGGGCTGATCGAGGTCGGCGGCCACACCCTGGACACCGGATGGCGCCGCATCCAGGCCGTCTTCCGCGAGCAGTCCGACGCGGGCACGGGCACACCGCAGGATCTGGAGAAGTTCGCCGACGCACTCGTCCGCTCGGCACTGATCCCGCTGTCGGGCGAGGCCGCGGGGCCGCTGGCCGACCGCCGCGAGGACGACATCGCGCTGCTGCTGATCACCCCCGATCCCGCCTACGCCGTGGAGCGGGCGGCGGCCGCGGCCGGTGTCTCGCGGCGTACGACGTTCAGCGTCGCGCAGGCCGAGCCGGACCGCATCGGGGAGGCGCGGCACCAGCTTCAGGGCATGCTCTTCGACTGGGAGAGCAAGGACCAGATCGACGGGGCGGTGCTGATGCTCTCCGAGATGCTCACGAACGTGCTGGTGCACACGGAGGGCGACGCCGTGATGGTCGCCGAGTGCAGCGGTACGCGGGGGCAGCGGCTGCTGCGAGTGGAGGTCTCCGACACCAGCGACGCGCTGCCGCACCGCCGCACCCCCGGCGAACTGGCCTCGTCGGGGCGGGGGTTGATGATGATGGAGATGCTGGCCGGCTCGTGGGGAGTGGACCCGAGGGGCGAGGGGAAGAGCATCTGGTTCGAGATGCGCGAGAACGTCTCGGCACCGGCCTGGGCGTGAGCGCGAGCGTGAAAGCGTGACTCGGCCTCCGGTACGCCGGGCCGGCACCGCTCACGGCCGCCGGCCCGCCGGGCCACCGGCTAGCCGTACATGCGCCGCATCGCGAAGTCGACCATCTCCTCGACCGCCTTCGCGTCGAAGACCACCCGGTGCTCGCCCTCCATGTCCAGCACGAAGCCGTACCCGGAGGGGAGCAGGTCCAGCACCTCGGCGCCCGTGATCACGAAGTAGCGGGACTCCTTGCCGGCGTAGCGGCGCAACTCCTTGAGCGTCGTGAACATCGGGATGACCGGCTGCTGGGTGTCGTGCAGCGCGAGGAAGCCGGGGGTCTCGCCGCGGGGGCAGTAGACCTTCGACGTCGAGAAGATCGACTGGAAGTCCTCCGAGGTGATCGTGCCGTTGGTGAACGCGCGCACGGTCTCACGGAGCGAGGGCGGCGACGACGGCTCGGGGTAGAGCGGCTGCCCGTTGCCCGGCTGGCCCTGCTGCTGCCCGTAGTGCGGAGGCGGCGGCGCCTGCTGGGCGTACTGCTGATGCCCGGGCTGCTGGTGGCCGTACTGCTGCCCGGCGTGCGGGTAGCCCTGTCCCGCGGACGCTGTCTGGTCGTAGCCGTACATGAAGGAAAGAGTAACGAGTCACAGATGGGCGGTTAGGGCTTGCTTCTTATTACCGACGGGTAGCATCATCTTGCCAAGACCTGCTTTCCTCAGAACCAGCCTGACTTCCTGTCCGTCGAGTGAGACCACACGGAGCCGTTGCCATGGGGCACTACAAGTCGAATCTCCGCGACATCGAGTTCAACCTCTTCGAGGTACTCGGCCGCGACACGGTGTACGGCACCGGACCGTTCGCGGAGATGGACGTGGACACCGCGAAGAGCGTGCTGACCGAGATCGCGCGCCTCGCCGAGAACGAACTCGCCCAATCCTACGAGGACTCCGACCGCAATCCGCCGGTCTTCGACCCGGAGACCAACACCGCCCCCGTTCCCGCGGCGTTCAAGAAGAGCTACCAGGCCTACATGGACGCCGAGTGGTGGCGGCTGGGCACCCCCGAGCAGATCGGCGGCACGACCGCGCCCCGTTCGCTGCTGTGGAGCTTCGCCGAGACCGTGCTGGGCTCCAACCCGGCGGTGTGGATGTACGCGTCGGGCCCGGCCTTCGCCGGTGTCATCCACGAGGAGGGCACCGAAGAGCAGCTGAAGGTCGCCCAGTTGATGGTCGACAAGCAGTGGGGCTCCACGATGGTGCTCACCGAGCCGGACGCCGGTTCGGACGTCGGCGCCGGCCGTACCAAGGCCGTGAAGCAGGACGACGGCAGCTGGCACATCGAGGGCGTGAAGCGCTTCATCACCTCCGGTGAGCACGATCTCTCCGACAACATCGTGCACTTCGTGCTCGCACGCCCCGAGGGCCACGGCCCGGGCACCAAGGGCCTGTCCCTCTTCCTCGTGCCGAAGTACGACTTCGACTGGGAGAGCGGCGAACTCGGCGAGCGCAACGGCGTCTACGCCACCAACGTCGAGCACAAGATGGGCCTGAAGGTCTCCAACACCTGCGAGATGACCTTCGGCGCCAACCGCCCCGCCAAGGGCTGGCTGCTCGGCGAGAAGCACGACGGCATCCGCCAGATGTTCAAGGTCATCGAGTTCGCGCGGATGATGGTCGGCACGAAGGCCATCGCGACGCTCTCCACGGGCTACCTCAACGCCCTGGAGTACGCGAAGGAGCGCGTGCAGGGCGCCGACCTCGCGCAGTTCACGGACAAGACCGCGCCCCGCGTCACCATCACCCACCACCCCGACGTGCGCCGCTCGCTGCTGACGCAGAAGGCCTACGCGGAGGGCATGCGCGCGCTGGTGCTCTACACCGCGTCCGTGCAGGACGAGATCATGGTCAAGGAGTACCGGGGCGAGGACGCGGGCGCGGCCGAGCGCCTCAACGACCTGCTCCTGCCGATCGTGAAGGGCTACGGCTCGGAGAAGTCGTACGAGCAGCTGGCGCAGTCGCTCCAGACTCTCGGCGGCTCCGGCTACCTCCAGGAGTACCCGGTCGAGCAGTACATCCGGGACGCCAAGATCGACACCCTCTACGAGGGCACCACCGCGATCCAGGGCCAGGACTTCTTCTTCCGCAAGGTCGTCCGCGACCAGGGCCAGGCGCTCACCACGCTCTCGGAGGAGATCAAGAAGTTCCTGGCCGAGGCGAAGGGCGGCGAGGAGCTGGCCGCGGCCCGCGAGGAGCTCTCCCGTGCGGCCGTGGAGCTGGAGGCGATGGTCGGCGCCATGCTGACCGACCTCGCCGCCACCGAGAAGGACGTGAAGTCGATCTACAAGGTCGGCCTCAACACCACGCGCTTCCTTCTCTCCTCCGGCGACGTCGTCATCGGCTACCTGCTGCTGCGCGGCGCGACGGTCGCGGCGGAGAAGCTGGCAGACGCCTCGGCGAACCTCTCCGCCAAGGACAAGTCGTTCTACGAGGGCAAGGTCGCCGCGGCGAAGTTCTTCACCTCGAACGTGCTGCCGTCCGTGGCCGTCGAGCGCGCGCTCGCGGAGAAGGTCGACTCGTCCCTGATGGAGCTCGACGAGGCGGCCTTCTGATCCGCCGGAGCCTCCGGACCGGGAGGGGCCTCTGACACCGGGCCCCGGAATCCCCCCATGCGGAACGTCCTTCTCCTCCCTGGCAGGGAAGGAGAAGGACGTTCCGCCTTCGTATGCTGACCGTATGACCCCACGCTCCCAGAGCCCCGCGCCGTCGCAGGACGCGGCCCGGGCCCACGCCGACGGCCTCATCGGCTTCCTCACGGACTCGCCCACGCCGTACCACGCGGTGCGCAGCGCTGCGGAGTTGCTGGAGAAGGCCGGCTTCCGTCAGCTCCACGAGACGGAGGCCTGGGACGAGGCCGCGGGCGACGGCACCGGCGGCGGCGCGGGCGACGGCGGAGCCGCGTCCGGGCGCGGCCACTACGTGCTGCGCGGAGGCGCGCTCATCGCCTGGTACGTGCCCGCGGGCGCCGGCCCGGCCACTCCGTACCGGATCCTCGGGGCGCACACCGACTCCCCGAACCTGCGCGTCAAGCCGGTGCCCGACACCGGGAGCAGCGGCTGGCGGCAGATCGCCATGGAGATCTACGGCGGGACGCTCCTCAACACCTGGCTCGACAGGGACCTCGGGCTGGCCGGGCGCCTCTCGCTGCGCGACGGCTCCACGCGGCTGGTGGACGTCGGCCGTCCGCTGATGCGGGTGCCGCAGCTGGCCATCCACCTCGACCGGAAGGTCAACGAGGGGCTCAAGCTGGACCGGCAGCGGCACATGACCCCCGTGTGGGGCCTCGGCACGGCCCACGAGGGCGATCTGATCCGCTTCGTCGCGCAGGAGGCGGGCGTGCCCGCCGAGGACGTCACCGGCTGGGACCTGATGGCGCACAGCGTGGAGCCGCCCGCGTATCTCGGCCGCGACGGTGAGCTGCTGGCCGGGCCGCGCATGGACAACCTGCTGTCCGTGCACGCGGGAGCCGTGGCGCTGGCGGACGCCGCGGCGGCGGCCGACGGGGGCGAGCGGCTGCCCGCCGTCCCCGTGCTGGCGGCCTTCGACCACGAGGAGAACGGCAGCCAGTCCGACACCGGCGCGGACGGGCCGCTGCTCGGCTCGGTGCTGGAGCGTTCGGTCTTCGCCAGGGGCGGCGGCTACGAGGACCGCGCGCGGGCGTACGCGGGAAGCGTCTGCCTCTCCTCCGACACCGGGCACGCCGTGCACCCCAACTACGCCGAGCGGCACGAGCCGGGGCATCTGCCGGCGCCCAACGGCGGCCCGATCCTCAAGGTCAACGTCAACCAGCGCTATGCGACGGACGGTTCGGGGCGCGCGGTCTTCGCGGCGGCCTGCGAGCGTGCGGGCGTGCCGTGGCAGACGTTCGTGTCGCACAACGAGATGCCGTGCGGCACGACGATCGGTCCCATCACGGCCGCCAGGCACGGGATTTCGACCGTGGACGTCGGTGTGGCGATCCTCTCCATGCACTCGGCGCGCGAGCTGTGCGGGGTGGAGGACCCGTACCTGCTGACGCGTGCGCTGAGCGGCTTCCTCACGGGCTGACGGGCCGGCGCGGCGCCAACGCCCGCCGCCCGCACACGCGTTGAGGCGACCCGTTGCGCCCGGTCCTGATTGGCGACCACGTCCCTGGGCACCCGGGGGACGTACGAGAGCCGTACGCGAACCGTACGGGCAGGACAACCGCCAATCGGAGGCAAGGGATCCATGGGCATCCTCTTCTGCATCGGCATGCTGGCCGTGGGGGCCATACTCACCTTGGCCGTCGACATCAACACCGACGTCGTGAACCTCGATGTGGTGGGGCTCGTCCTGATGGCCGTCGGGCTGATCGGGCTCTCCGTCTACGTCAGCATCTTCAAGCGGCGCAGGACGCAGCCGCCGCGTCCGGCGGCACCGGTGGTCGTGGAGGAAGAGCGTCACCACCTCAACTGAGGCACTGGGCCGAGTCGTCCGCCCCGGTCGCCCGACCCCCGGTCACGGTGGCCCGGTCCGGGTGGCCCGGCCACAGGGCGGGGCCCAGCCTGACAGGCTCAGGGCACCGCCGGCGGCCCGCGGACGTTCCGCCCCCGAGCGGACGGCCGCGGGCCGCCGCCGTCTCAGACCCCTGTGCGCCGGCGACGCCCGGTGTCTCGCGAACGGAACGGACGGTGGGGCGCAGGCCCGCCGGGGAAGGGCTACGGGCATGAGATATCTCGTACGCGAACGGATCTTCGGAATCGGCGACGACTTCTGGATCGACGACGAGCACGGCGATCACGCCTTCCTCGTCGACGGCAAGGCGCTGCGGGTCCGGCAGACCTTCGAACTCAAGGACGTGCAGGGCGAGATCGTCGCCGTCATCCGGCGGAAGATGGTCAGCCTGTGGGAGACGATGCAGATCGAGCGGGACGGCGAGCGGCTCGCGATGGTGCGCAAGAAGCGGTTCACGCTGCTGCGCAACCGCTTCAGGGCACTGCTGGCGGACGGCTCGGCGCTGTCGGTGCACGGGAGCGTGCTCGACAAGGAGTACGACATCGAGCTCGGCGGAGTGCGCCAGGCACGCATCTCGCGCAAGTGGTTCCGCGTACGCGACACGTATGCCGTCGACATCGAACAGCCGGGCGCCGACGTGCCGTTGCTGCTGTCGCTCGCGGTGTGCGTGGACGCGCTGACGAACCACGACTGACACGACTTGACCAGGTGGCCCCGGCGGTCGACGGCCTGAGGGCCGTCGGCGGGCCGCCGAAGTGGCGCTGCGGGAGGGCGACTTGGCGGGGCGCTCTCCCAACTCCCGTGCGCCCGCGGGCGGCTGCCCCGGCAGGCGGCGAACGCGGGTGCGTCCGGGGCGAATCGGGTCGGTGAATCGGCCGGTGTGCGCGCTTCCGTCCGCATTCGTGCCGAACAGGCGCGCACCGTACCACCGCCGGTGCGCAAAAGGGGTCCGAATGGGCCTAGCATCGTGCCCCGAAAGCACTGCCGTGTCGGCCTCGTGCAGCGTAACTTGAGAGCACCGCACGCACCCGGAGACGCAATCGAAGCCGCACCCGAGACGCATCCGAAACGCACCGAAGACACGAACGTCCGTACCGCCCGAGGGGTCTCGTGACCGACCACCCAAGCCTTCAGCCATACGTCGACGCCTGGACCGAGTCCATCGAAGCGATATCCGAACTGGTGAGGCCGCTCGCCGAGGGCGAGTGGAACCGGCGCACCGCCTGCCCCGGGTGGTCGGTCCGTGACGTCGTCTCCCACATCATCGGCATGGAGTGCGAACTCCTCGGCGACCCGAGGCCGATACACACCCTGCCGCGCGACCTCCGCCACGTCGTCGACGAGCCCAGCCGGCACATGGAGATCCAGGTCGACGTGCGGAGGCACCACACGGGCCTGGAGATGACGAGCGAGCTGGAGTACACGATCATCCGCCGCTCCCGCCAGCTGCGCAACGAGAAGCGGGCGCCGGACGCCGAGGTGCGGGACATCATGCCGGGCGGTTCGAAGATCACTCTCGAACAGCAGCTGCGGATGCGGGCGTTCGACGTGTGGGTGCACGAGCAGGATCTGCGCCGGGCGCTGGGCAAGCCGGGCAACCTCGACTCCGGGGGCGCGACGGTCGCGCGCGATCTGATGGTTCTCGGGCTGCCGAAGGTCGTCGCCAAGAAGGCGGGCGCACCCAAGCACACGGCGGTCGTCTTCGACGTCAGCGGCCCGGAGGAGTTCATGCGGACGGTACGGGTCGACGCGGACGGCCGGGCCACGGTCGACGGCAGCCCGTCCCTGGGTCCCGCGGTGACGCTGTCGCTGGACTGGGAGACGTTCGTGCGGCTGGCCGCCGGGCGGGTGCGGGCCGACGCCGTGGCGGATCAGGTGAAGGTCGAGGGCGACGCGAAGCTGGCGCAGGCGATCCTGGAGAACTTCTCCGTCACACCGTGACCGCGACGGTGACGCGCTCGCGGCGCCGCGCACCCGGGAGCGCCCATGGTGCGCGGCGCCGCGGTACGCAGGGCCGCCGAAGGGCCTTTGTACAGGGCGCCGCCGTACGCAGGGCCGCCGAAGGGCCGCCGTACGAAGGGCCGTTCAGCGGGGGACCGTTCAGCGGGGGACCGTTCAGCGGGGGACCGTTCAGCGGGGGACCGGGACGTGCACCGCCTCCACCCGGCTGGCCACGACCCGCTCGCGCTCGCGCCTGTGCGCACGCTTGCGCAGCCGCAGGATCTGCACGACGCCCAGCGCCTCCAGTACGAAGATGCTCGCGAAGCCGGCGCGGAAGCTGCCGCCCGTGACGTCCAGCAGGACGCCGACCGCCAGCAGCGTCGTCATCGAAGCGGTGAAGCCGCCCATGTTGACGATTCCGGAGGCCGTGCCCTGCCGCTCGGGCGGATTGGCCGGACGGGCGAAGTCGAAGCCGATCATGGACGCCGGACCGCATGCGCCCAGCACCGTGCACAGCATCACCAGCAGCCACACCGGCGCATGTCCGGGCCAGAGCAGCACGGTGGCCCACACGCCGGCCGTGGCGGCGACGGTGCCGAGGGCGAGCGGAGCCCGTGCGGCGTGGTGCCGGGCGATGACCTGTCCGTAGACCAGGCCGACGACCATGTTCGACAGCACGATCAGCGTGAGCAGTTCGCCCGCCGTGGCGCGGTCGAGGCCCTGCCCCTGTACGAGGAAGGGCATTCCCCACAGCAGCAGGAAGACCATGCCGGGGAACTGCGTGGTGAAGTGCACCCACATTCCCAGCCGGGTGCCGGGCTCCCGCCAGGCGCGCACGATCTGGCGACGTACGTAGCCGCCGCCGGGCTGCGGGGCGCGGACCACCGCGTACCCCTTCGGATGGTCCTTCAGGAACGCGACGACGAGCACCAGCAGCACCGCGCCGCCCGCCGCGCTCCCCGCGAACGTCGCCGTCCAGCCGAACGCGTCGAGCAGGCGGGCCAGCACGAGCGTCGTGACGAGGTTGCCCGCCATGCCGATCAGGCCCGCGACCTGTGCGATCACCGGGCCGCGCCGGGCCGGGAACCAGCGGGAGCCGAGCCGCAGCACGCTGATGAACGTCATCGCGTCGCCGCAGCCCAGCAGCGCCCGGCAGGCGAGGGCCGCGGCGTACGAGCCGGAGAAGGCGAAGCCGAACTGCCCCGCGGTGAACAGCACCACGCCCAGCATCAGCACCTTCTTCGTGCCGAGCCTGTCCACCAGCAGCCCGACCGGGATCTGCATCCCCGCGTAGACCAGCAGCTGGAGGATGGAGAAGGTCGACAGCGCCGAGGCGTTGATGTCGAAGCGCTGCGCGGCGTCCAGTGCGGCCACGCCGAGACTCGTGCGGTAGGTGATGGCGACGAAGTAGACCGTGACGCCCAGGCCCCAGACCGCCATGGCGCGGGAACCGCCGGGCGGATCACTGTGGACCGTGACGCCGGCGGGGGTGGGTGCGCTCACCGCACACCGCCGTGTACGAGGTCGTGTACCCACGTCACGTGCCTGCGCACGGCGTCGGCGGCGGCCTCCGCGTCGCCCGCGCGCACGAAGCGGGTGATCTCCGCGTGCTCGGTGATGCTCTTGGCGATCCGGTCCGGGTGCGCGTGCATCATCGCGACGCCCATGCGCAGCTGGCGGTCGCGGAGCTGGTCGTAGAGGCGGGTGAGGATCTCGTTGCCGGTGCTCTTGACGATCTCCGCGTGGAAGCAGCGGTCGCTGAGCGCGAACGCCGTGAGGTCGCCGTCGGCGGCGTGCGCCCGCTGCTCTTCGAGCAGCTCCTCCAGCCGCTCGATCAGCGCGGCACTCACCGGCTCCGACGACTTGCGCACTGCGTGCTGCTCGACGAGGAGCCGCGTCTCGACGACGTCGGTGATCTCCTGCGCCGACACCGGCAGCACGAGGGCGCCCTTCTTCGGATAGAGCTTGATCAGTCCCTCGACCTCCAGGCGCAGCAGCGCCTCCCGTACGGGAGTACGCGATACGCCCACGGCCTCGGCGAGCTCGCCCTCGGTGAGCAGCATCCCGCCCTCGTAACGGCGGTCCAGCACGGCCTGTTTGACGTGCGCGTAGACGCGTTCGGCGGCGGGTGGGCGGCGAGCCGCGGCAGGCGTCGCGAGATCGGTGGAAACGGACATGTGCACAGCTTAGATACAACACAGATGCGTGGGGTTTCGCGTCCGCGATATGGACGACGCGGCCCACCCACCCACCCGTCACGGCCCCCACGAGCGTGTGCCCACCCGGCTGCGCGCACGCCCGCCCACCGGCTCCGCGGGGGCGCGGGCCCGCGCCGACCGCGCGGCGCGACGCGCTGCGCGCGAACGCCGCCACGACCCAACACCCCGACTACCGGGCGAGGTTGGGGCACCGGCGACGGGGTGCGGGTCGGGCCGCAGGCCCCCGCCGGAGGGGAGCGGCCCGGCCCGAAGCCACCGTGGGCGCGGCCTCGGGTTCCGGCAACCGGGGGGCAGGTCAGGTCACAGGCCCGCCGGAGGCCGCAGCAACGGCCCGCCAAGCGCCCATAGGCCGCCGCGGGACGCCGCCGCCCCACCGGGGCACAGCCTCGGCCGGCAGACCGCCAGACCCCAACGCACCGGTACCTGGTGCCCGTTGGGCCCTCTGCACACACCGCGGTCTCCGCGGTGCCATCGGGGCAGCAGACGACCGCGCCGGGAGCGAGCGCTGCCACGGCCCAACGTCCCGACGACCGGGCGAGGTTGGTCCCTAACGGGAACCCAGCCAAGCCGCAGGCCCCACGGGCGCGGCAGCACCGGACCGGCAAACGTCCCAAAGCCACCGCGGGACGCCGCCGACCCCGCCCGGCGCGCCACGGACGCGGCTGGCGTGCCATCGCGGCAGCGGACGGCCGGGAAGCGGACAGCCGCGCCGGGCGCGAGCGCTGCCACAGCCCAACGTCCGGACACCCGGGCGAGGTTGGGGCACGGGGAAGCCGGTCGGGCCGCAGGCCCGACGGACGCGGCAGCACCGAGCCGCCAAGCGCCCCGAAACCACCGGGGGCCGGGGCCGTCAGGCCCCAACGCAGCGGCGGCGGGCGCCCGTTGGCCCTCGCGCAAACCCCGCACGCAGCGCCGACGTACCGCCGCAGCACGCGCGCCCCGCGCGCCACGCCGCGAATACCCGGGCGCCCAAGGCGCCCCAACGCAGCGGTGCCGGGCCCCCGTTGAGGGCCCGGCACCGGTTGGTGGTCGGGGCGTCAGGTCCAGGTCATCAGGCGGCGGGGGTGTTCCAGCACCGCCGCCACGTCCGCCAGGACCTTCGAGCCCAGCTCGCCGTCGATCAGGCGGTGGTCGAAGGCGAGCGCGAGCGTCGTGACGTCGCGCGGCTTGACCTTGCCCTTGTGCACCCAGGGCTGCTGCCGTACCTGCCCGAAGGCGAGGATCGCGGACTCCCCGGGGTTGAGGATGGGCGTACCGGTGTCGACGCCGAAGACGCCGACGTTGGTGATGGTCACCGTGCCGCCCTGCATCGCGGCCGGGCTGGTCTTGCCGTCCCGGGCCGTGGACACCAACTCCGCGAGCGACTCGGCCAGTTCGGGCAGCGTCTTCGCGTGGGCGTCCTTGATGTTCGGGACGATCAGGCCGCGCGGAGTGGCCGCGGCGATGCCCAGGTTGACGTAGTGCTTCTGCACGATCTCCTGGTTCGCCCCGTCCCAGGCGGCGTTGGCCTCCGGGTGGCGGCGCAGCGCCACCAGGAACGCCTTGGCGACCAGCAGCAGCGGGTTGACCCGCAGCCCCTGCATGTCCGGGTCCTGCTTCAGCTCCCGTACGAGCTTCATCGTGCGCGTCACGTCGACGGTCACGAACTCCGTGACGTGCGGCGCGGTGAAGGCGCTGCCGACCATCGCCTGCGCCGTGGCCTTGCGTACGCCGCGCACCGGCACCCGCGTCTCGCGCACCCCCGCACCCGCCGTCTCCGGCCGGTCGGCGGCGGGCGGTGCCGTCGACGGGGCGGCGGCGGGAGCCGTGGGCGCGGGGACACGGGCGGCGGCGGGAGCCGCGGCCGCGTGCACGTCCTCACGGGTGATGACTCCGTCCGGGCCGGTCGGTATCACCGTCGTCAGGTCGATGCCGAGGTCCTTGGCGAGCTTGCGCACGGGCGGCTTGGCCAGCGGGCGGCCGGCGGTGCTCGTGCCGGACACGGCCGCGGCGGCCCCTTCGTCGTCCCGGTGGCCGTTCAACTCGCCCTGTACGGCGGCCTGTACGGTCTCCCGTACGGACTCCTGAACGGCTTCCCGGACGGGCTGCGGCGCACCGCCGTCCCCGTTCCGCGTCGCGTCCGGGGCGGGTTGCTGCCTGCGCGGGCGGCGCTTCGTCGAGGACTCCGCGACGCCGTACCCGACGAGCACGGGCTGCCGCTTCTCGCCTTCGCCTGCGCCTCCGCCGGCGCCTCCGCCGGACTCCTCTCCGTCCCCTCCGTCACCCGCGGGCGCAACCTCGCCCGCAGACGGCTCGCCCGCAGGCCCGGCCGACGGATCCGTGTCCACCGCGATGATCGCGGTGCCCACGTCGACCGTCGTGCCCTCCTCGAAGCGCAGCTCGTGCACGGCTCCGTTGAAGGGAATGGGCAGTTCAACGGCCGCCTTGGCCGTCTCGACCTCGCAGACGACCTGGCCGTCCGTCACCGTGTCACCGGCCTGGACGTACCACTTGAGGATCTCTGCCTCCGTCAGCCCCTCACCCACATCGGGCATCTTGAACTCACGGATGCGGGTCGCGCTCTCAGTCATCGTCACGACTCTCCTCAGTACGCCAGCGCACGGTCGACGGCATCGAGCACCCGGTCGAGACCCGGAAGGTACTCGTCCTCCAACCGGGCCGGCGGATACGGCGCGTGGAAACCGCCCACGCGCAGCACCGGAGCCTCCAGGTGGTAGAAGCAGCGCTCCGTGATCCTGGCGGCCACCTCCGAGCCGGTCCCCAGGAATACGGGGGCCTCGTGCACCACCACAAGCCTTCGGGTCTTCTCGACCGACTTCTGGAGGGTGTCGAAGTCCATCGGCGACATCGAGCGCATGTCGACGACTTCGAGGGAACGCCCCTCCTCCTCCGCCGCCGACGCCGCCTCCAGGCACGTCTTGACCATCGGCCCGTAGGCAGCCAGCGTCAGATCGGCGCCCTGGCGTGCGACGCGTGCAGCGTGCAGCGGCGCGGGGATGGCGGCGGTGTCCACCTCGCCCTTGTCCCAGTAGCGGCGCTTGGGCTCGAAGAAGACGACCGGGTCGTCGCTCTCGATGGACTGGCGCATCATCCAGTAGGCGTCGGAGGCGTTCGACGGCGATACGCACTTCAGCCCCGCGACGTGCGCGAAGAGCGCCTCGGGCGACTCGCTGTGGTGCTCGACGGCACCGATTCCGCCCGCGTACGGGATGCGGATGACGACGGGCAGCTTGATCTTGCCGAGCGCGCGGGCGTGCATCTTCGCGAGCTGCGTGACGATCTGGTCGTACGCCGGGAAGACGAAACCGTCGAACTGGATCTCCACGACGGGCCGGTACCCGCGCAGCGCGAGCCCGATCGCCGTGCCGACGATGCCCGACTCGGCCAGCGGGGTGTCGATGACCCGCTGCTCGCCGAAGTCCTTCTGGAGCCCGTCCGTGATGCGGAAGACGCCGCCGAGCTTGCCGACGTCCTCCCCCATGACGAGCACCTTCGGGTCGTTCTCCATCGAGGAGCGCAGGGCCTCGTTGAGGGCCTTGGCGATGGGCATCTTCCGTACGCCCGGGGTGGACGCGGCGGATGCCGAAGCGGTCGATGTGGCGGCGCCCATGTCAGCGGCCCTCCCCTGCGGATGCGGCCGCGACGGCCGGCTCGTCGCCCGTGTCGGCGAACGACGCGAGGTACTCGGCGAACTGGG
This sequence comes from Streptomyces sp. HNM0575, assembly GCF_012726265.1. Classification (GTDB taxonomy): domain Bacteria; phylum Actinomycetota; class Actinomycetes; order Streptomycetales; family Streptomycetaceae; genus Streptomyces. Next base: position 117,346 of record NZ_JAASAG010000012.1, read on the forward strand.
CGCGCTCCTCGTCGACCAGCGCGTGACCGTCGGCGTAGACGTTCTCGAAGATGGCCATGGTGTCCGGGTCGGGCATCGTGCGGATCGCCTCCCGCACGTGCTTGCCCATGGCCTCGCTCTCCTCGTCGATGGAGGCGAAGAACGCGTCGTCCGCGAGCCCGTCCTTCTCCAGATACGTGCGCAGCCGCGCGATCGGGTCCTTGGCCTCCCACTCCGCGCGCTCCTCGTCGCGGCGGTAGCGGGTCGGGTCGTCGGAGGTGGTGTGGGCGCCCATGCGGTACGTGAACGCCTCGACCAGCATGGGCCCTTCGCCGCTGCGCGCACGCTCGACGGCGGCGCGGGTGACGGCGAGACAGGCCAGCACGTCGTTGCCGTCGACGCGCACTCCGGGGAAGCCGAAGCCGGCGGCGCGCTGGTAGATCGGCACCCGGGACTGCCGCTCGGCGGGCTCGGAGATCGCCCACTGGTTGTTCTGGCAGAAGAAGACGACCGGTGCGTTGTAGACCGCGGAGAAGGTGAACGCCTCCGCCACGTCGCCCTGCGAAGAGGCGCCGTCGCCGAAGTAGGCGATGACGGCGGAGTCGGAGCCGTCGAGGCCGATGCCCATCGCGTAGCCGGTGGCGTGCAGGGCCTGGGAGCCGATGACGATCGTGTAGAGGTGGAAGTTGTTGGCCGTCGGGTCCCAGCCGCCGTTGTTCACGCCGCGGAACATGCCGAGCAGCTTCGTCGGGTCCACCCCGCGGCACCATGCGACGCCGTGCTCGCGGTAGGTGGGGAAGACGTAGTCGTCGTCGCGCAGCGCGCGCCCGGAGCCGATCTGGGCGGCCTCCTGGCCCAACAGCGAGGCCCACAGGCCGAGTTCGCCCTGGCGCTGGAGGGATGTCGCCTCGCTGTCGAAGCGGCGGGTGAGGACCATGTCGCGGTACAGGCCGCGCAGTTCCTCCGCCGTCAGATCTATGGCGTAGTCGGGGTGCTCGACCCGCTCGCCCTCGGGGGTCAGCAGCTGTACGAGCTCGCTGCCGGCGGTGCCGTCCGCGTGTGCTCCGGCGGTGCGCGGCTTCGGGGAGCGCGGGGCCTTGGCGGACTTCGCCGTCCTGGCGGGCTTCGCCCGCGTCCCGGCGGTCTTCGCGGTCCCGGGGGACTTGGCGGTCCCGGCAGACTTGGCGGGCTTGGCTGCGGACTTCGCGGGTTTACCGGTCCTGGCCTTCGCCGTGCTCGCCGTCTTCGCCGCCCTGCCGTTCGTGCTGTTCGTACCGCTCGTGCTGCTCGTGCTGCTCGTGCCGTTCTTACTGGTCGTGCTGCCGGCCTCGCTCTGCGGTGACGCCGTCTTCTTCGTGGCGCGCTTGCCTCCGGTGCCGCTGCGGCGCGAAGTGCTGCGCGCAGTGCTTTCCACGGTCACGTGTGCTCCTCTTCTGTCCGGCCCACGGGGTCGCCGGTGGCCTGGGGATCCCCCGCCCGCAGGCGGAGGGAGGCTCGCCCGGTCCCGTACGGCGCACGGGGTGGGTGCGGCACGGACGGCAACCGGACGGTGACGATGTCTCGGTTGAGGCCCGCTGAAGCGGTTCCAGGACTCCATACATGCATGAAGCTGCCCTGACCTGCAACTTTGCTCGGATTTCCAACTAATGGGACTCGTGGAGTCCGAGCAAGCGAAAGATCAGGGACATCACTGGTCACAGCCTCGCGGGCCTCGCAGAACCTTCCCCTGCGCCTTTGGCGTGGGAAGGCCACCAGCACGGTATCCCGCGGCTCCAGAGTGCGGGAAGGGCAGAGCAGTGACCAGTGTGTGAGACTGAAAAAATGGAAGAAAGCACCCAAATCACTGTCTTCCTGCTCGATGATCACGAGGTGATCCGCCGAGGGGTGCACGAGTTGCTGACGGCGGAACCCGACATCGAGGTGATCGGCGAGACGGACAACGCGGCCGACGCGCTCGACCTCATCCCCGAGGCCCGTCCCGACGTCGCCGTGCTCGACGTGCGTCTCCCCGACGGCAGCGGCATCGAGGTCTGCCGGGAGCTGCGTTCCCGCGCCCCGGAGATCGCGTGCCTGATCCTCACCTCGTTCCCGGACGAGGAGGCACTGGTGCACGCGGTGCTGGCCGGCGCCTCCGGCTACGTGCTGAAGGGCATCCGCGGCAAGGAGCTCCAGTCGGCCGTGCGGGACGCCGCAGCCGGAAGGGCGCTGATCGGCCCGGACGCCGCCCGGCGCGTGGTGGAGCGGCTGCGCCGAGGGGCCGGGCGCGCGGGAGGCGGTGGCGACGACGACAAGCTGGCGTCGCTCACCGGCCAGGAGCGCATCATCCTCGACCTGATCGGAGCGGGCATGACCAACCGCGCCATCGGCGAGGAGCTGAACCTCGCCGAGAAGACGATCAAGAACTATGTGTCGCAGCTGCTGTCGAAGCTGGGCATGGAGCGCAGGACGCAGGCCGCCGCGTACGTGGCCCGGATGCGGGCGGGGCAGGACGGCGGTACTGACGAGCCGCAGGGAATCTGACTCCGCGGGGACCGGGAAGGCGCGGCGCCGGGGCCCGGTCCGGGAGACCGGACGCGGGACGCACGAACCCGGGCAGGAGCAAGGGCCGGGACCCGGGGATCCGGGCCCCTTCCGGTCACTCCTCGGGTCCTCCGGGACCGCCCTCGCCGCCGGAGTCCTCACCGCCGACGTCGCCGGACGGCGACTCGGGGGGCGTGCTGGACGGGCCGCCGCTGTTACCGCTGTTGGTGTTGCCGCCACGGCCGCCGCCGGTCTCCGACTCGCTCGGCGAACCCGTGGGCTCGTCCGAGGGCGAGCTCTCGGTCTCGCTCGGCGTCGTCTCCGACGGAGTCTCGGAGGGCGTGTCCTCGCCGGTGTCGCCCGTGGTCGTACCGGGCTCCTCCTCGGTCTCCGTCGGCGTCGGGCTCGGATTGTGCGTGGTCTTCTTGTCCTTCGGCTCCGACGCGGGGGCGTCCGGCTTGGTGTCGTTCTTCCCCTTGTCGGAGTCGTAGGTCGTCGCGAACCAGATGCCCGCGGCGACCGCGATCACGGCGATGAAGGCGATGAAGGCGTACTTCAGCCCGCCGCCGCCACGGCCGTCGCGGCGCGACCCGCCCTCGAAGCCGCCGTCGTCCCGGTCGGGCGCGCCCATCAGCATCGGCGGCGCCAGCTGCGAGGTGTCGCCGTGCGCCGGGTGCTGCCTGGCGTCGACGCCGGGGACGCCCATCGCCGGGGTGGAGCCTCCGGCGTGTGCGACGGGGCCGGTGTTCCACGCGCCGCCGGTGTGGCTGCCCTGCTCGTGCAGCATCTGGAGCGCGAACTGCGCGAGACCGCGCATCTCCTCGGCGCTCTGGAACCGGTCGTCCGGGTCCTTGGCGAGCGCCCGCATCACCAGCCCGTCCAGCTCGGGCGGCACGGTCTCGGAGGACTCCGACGGGGGCGCCGCCTCGTCCTGCACGTGCTGATAGACCACCGACAGCGGGGTCTCGCCCGTGAACGGCGGTCTGAGGGTGAGCAGTTCGTAGAGCAGACAGCCCGTGGCGTAGAGGTCGGAGCGGATGTCGACCGTCTTGCCCAGGGCCTGCTCCGGGGAGAGGTACTGCGGCGTGCCCATCACCATGCCGGTCTGCGTCATGGTGTTGGAGGCGCCGTGCAGGGCGCGGGCGATGCCGAAGTCCATCACCTTCACCGCGCCGGTGTTGGTGATGATGACGTTGGCGGGCTTGATGTCGCGGTGCACGATGCCGTGCTGATGGCTGTAGGCCAGGGCCTCCAGCACGCCCGAGACGATGATCAGCGCCTGGTCGGGCGGCGGCGCCTCCGCGTTCATCAGCAGATCGCGGATCGTACGGCCCTCGACCAGCTCCATCACGATGTACGGCGTGACGTTGCCGCCGATCGTCTCCTCGCCGGAGTCGTAGACCGCGACGACCGCGTGGTGGTTGAGGCCCGCGACGGACTGCGCCTCACGCGTGAAGCGGGCCTTGGAGACCGGGTCCTCGGCGAGGTCGGAGCGCAGCAGCTTCACCGCGACCGTACGGCCCAGACGCAGGTCCTCGGCTGCGAAGACCTCCGCCATGCCGCCACGGCCGAGGCGGTGCGTGAGGCGGTAGCGGCCGTCGCCGACGAGGCCGTTGTTGCCCCACAGCTCCGGCGATTCGGCCATGGAGCCGCCCATGGCGTCGGGGTCGGAGGGACCCCCGCCGGCCTGCGTCTGTGCCATTAGTCCTCGCCGTGGATCGAAATGCCGTCATGCCGTGGGTCGCGCGGTGCCTACCCCCTGACTCTCGGCCCATGCCGGACGCCCCGGAGTCGGCTCGTACCGCTTTGGAGGCTACAGGCTCGGGGGAGTCGCATGGATGGGGACGGACCAGCCATCCAATCGGCTGCGGTGCCCGGCTGGCAAGTTCGCAGGCGACGGGCACAGGCCCTTGTGGAACGCCCTCACGGGCCGTGCGCAGGGCGCCTGTGCGGGGTGGTGCACAAGGGGTTTGCGGCACATCGAGCCGCAAGGGGAGGCAAGAGTCCGCAAGAGTTACGGAGCGGTTCACCTGCCGCAGTTGCGGTCACAGGTTGCGCATCGGGTTACGGAACGGGCACTGCGCTTGACGTAGGGGAGCCCTCCGGCAGACTTGAGCGGGTACCGCGAGCGGTGCCGGGAATCATCGAGAATCAGCGGGCTTACGGGGGCCGGATCCGCCCCTCGACAAGAACTGTGCGGGGGCGTGCCGCCGAGGGGGAGCAGTCAGATGAGTGACGACGGCGGACAGGCGGGCGCGGAGTACGCGGGCCGCACGGTCGGAGGCGGCCGCTTCCAGTTGCAGAGCCTGCTCGGTGCCGGCGGCATGGCCTCGGTCTATCTCGCATACGACTCCGTCCTCGACCGCAAGGTCGCGGTCAAGACCCTCCACACCGAGCTGGGGCGCGAACAGTCCTTCCGTGAGCGCTTCCGTCGCGAGGCGCAGGCGGTCGCCAAGCTCACGCACACGAACATCGTCTCGGTCTTCGACTCCGGCGAGGACGAGCTGTCCGGGAGCGGTTCCGGCGGGGGTTCCGGCGCCCTGGTGCCGTACATCGTCATGGAGTACGTCGAGGGCAAGCCGCTGCGCTCCGTACTGGACGAGGACATCGCGCAGTTCGGCGCGATGCCCGCCGAGAAGGCGCTGAAGATCACGGGCGATGTGCTGGCGGCCCTGGAGGTCAGCCACGAGATGGGGCTGGTCCACCGGGACATCAAGCCCGGCAACGTGATGATCACCAAGCGCGGCGTGGTCAAGGTCATGGACTTCGGCATCGCGCGGGCCATGCAGTCCGGGGTCACGTCGATGACTCAGACCGGCATGGTCGTCGGCACTCCGCAGTACCTCTCGCCGGAGCAGGCGCTGGGGCGCGGCGTCGACGCACGTTCCGACCTGTACTCGGTCGGCATCATGCTCTTCGAACTGCTCACCGGACGGCTGCCGTTCGACGCCGACTCCCCGCTGGCCATCGCGTACGCGCACGTACAGGAGGAGGCTCCGACGCCGTCGGCGATCAATCAGTCGCTGACGCCGGCCGTGGACGCGCTCGTGGCGCGCACCCTGCGGAAGAACCCGAACGAGCGCTTCCCCTCCGCGGAGACGATGAACCAGGAGTGCGCTCGCGTCTCCGGGCAGGCCGCGGCGGCCGGAGCCTCGCCGTCGATCGTGCAGGGCGGGCCGGCCGTGCAGAGCGGCGCGGGCGTCGGGCAGGCCGTCTTCCCGCAGGTCGGTGAGGGCGGTGCGCCGCCGCCCGGGATGCAGCCGTACCAGCCGCAGCAGCAGTACGGCGGCTTCGGGCCCTCGACGCCACCGCCACCGGGCACCGCGCCGATGGGCCAGTACGCACCGGGGGCGCCGGCGCCGTACGCGGCTCAGCCGGGCGCGGGGCAGCACACCCCGCCGCCGTACACGCTGTCGCCGCAGCAGCCTCCGGGGGGAGGCGGCGGCCGCAAGAGCAATACGCCCGTGATCATCGGTTCGGCGGTCGCCGTGCTCGTCGCGATCACGGCGATGATCATCGCGTTCGTGGTGACCAACCCCGACGACAAGAAGAAGGCCGACGACAAGCCGTCGGCCACCGCGGCGGCGCCCCAGGCGCCCGAGCCCAGTTCCGAAGCGGAGGGCAGCGGCGGCGACAGCGAGGACGAGGGCGCCGACGGGTTCAAGCCCGAGGACAAGTCCAAGACGATCGAGACCACGCGCTGCACGGACGCGCCCGACAGCTACTCGGACCGGGGCAAGAAGATCGTGCCCGACTTCACCTACAAGAACCTCGCCTCGGTGAAGAAGTGCATCAAGGCCGCCGGCTGGAGGCTCGGGGAGATCTCGCACGAGGACGAGAACATCTGGGGCAAGAACATGGTCCTGGAGCAGTCCCCCGACGGCATCGAGTACCTGGATCCGAAGAAGGACAAGATCGACCTGACCGTGTCCACGGGCAAGCCCGCGGACTGACCGCGCAGCGCCGGTCCGCGGCTTGTCCGGGCGGGGCACACGCCTGCGGTCGCCGCGGCCCAAGGCGGGCCGCGGGTCGGCTACCGCTCCCAACGGCCGCCGCAGGCCTGGCACTTGGACCGGTCTCTCCGGCAGGGGCGCCCGACGCGCACCGCACGCGTCGGGCGCCCCGCTTTACGCGTCGGTCCCCGCTTTCGTCGTGCCGCGTCGGGCCAGTGGCGGGGGCGGTGGCGGTGGCCGCACCGGCGCCGGTCTTGGCGGGACCCGGCCAGCCCGGTCCTGTGCCTCGTGGGTCTACTGCCGCCTCGGACCCGAACCGCCCCCGGGCCCCTGCCGATTCAGCCCTGCGCGGCTTCTGCGGGCTGCGCGGGCCGCCGAACCTCGACCGTACGGAAGCGGTCGGCGACGAACGCGCCGTCGCACAGCGCCGCGTTCGCCGCAGGGTTGCCACCCGAGCCGTGGAAGTCGGAGAACGCCGCGGTCTGGTTCACATAGACCCCACCGGTGAGGTTGAGCGAGAGCTGGGCGCACTCGTCCAGGCAGGCCTCCTCGATCAGGCGCTCGGCGGCGGGCGACGTCGTGTACGCGCCGACCGTCATCGCACCCTTCTCCCGCACGGTCCGGCGCAGCAGCGCCACCGCGTCCGCGGTGGAGTCGACGGCGACGGCGAAGGAGACCGGCCCGAAGCACTCGGCGAAGCACACCGCCTCCGACTCCGGCTTGGCCGAGTCCAGCTTGACGATGACGGGCGTACGCACCGTGGCACCCGGGAAGTCGGGATGCTCCACCGACCTTGATTCCAGGGCCACTTCGCCCGGCGAACCCGTCGAGCCCGCCGACTCGACGCGTGCGAGCACCTGGTCGCTGACGATGGCGCCCAGAATCGCGTTCGCCCGGGCGTCGTCGCCGAGCAGCTTGCCGACGGCGGTGGCCAGATCGGCGACCACCTCGTCGTACGACTTCTCCCCGACGTCCGTGCTGATGCCGTCCCGCGGGATCAGCAGATTCTGCGGCGTCGTACACATCTGGCCGCTGTAGAGCGAGAGCGAGAACGCGAGATTGCCGAGCATTCCCTTGTAGTCGTCGGTGGAGTCGACGATCACGGTGTTGACCCCCGCCTTCTCCGTGAAGACGCGGGCCTGGCGGGCGTGGGCCTCCAGCCAGTCGCCGAAGGCCGTCGAGCCCGTGTAGTCGACGATCCGGATCTCCGGGCGGACGGCCAGCTCCTTCGCGATGCCCTCGCCCTCCCGCTCGGCGGCGAGCGCCACGAGATTCGCCTCGAAGCCCGCCTCGGTCAGCACCTCACGCGCGACGCGGACCGTCAGCGCCAGCGGCAGCACCGCACGCGGATGGGGCTTGACCAGCACCGGATTGCCGGTGGCGAGGGAGGCGAAGAAGCCCGGATAGCCGTTCCACGTCGGGAAGGTGTTGCAGCCGATCAGCAGCGATACGCCGCGGCCCACGGGCGTGAACCGCTTGCCCAGCTCCAGCGGATCACGCTTGCCCTGCGGCTTGGACCAGTCGGCCGCCTCCGGGGTGCGGACCTGCTCGGCGTAGGCATACGCCACCGCCTCCATGCCGCGGTCCTGCGCATGCGGGCCGCCGGCCTGGAGCGCCATCATGAAGGCCTGCCCGCTGGTGTGCATCACCGCATGGGCGAACTCGTGCGTGCGGGCGCTGATACGGGCCAGGATCTCCAGGCACACCGCCGCCCGCGCCTCCGGCCCCGCGTCGCGCCACGCGGGCATCGCCTTGCGCATCTCGGGGAGCAGCAGATCCAGGTCGGGGCGCGGATACTCGATGCCCATCTCCAGCCCGTACGGCGAGACCTCGGTCGCGGCCCAGCCGCCCTCCGGACCCGCCGTGCCCGGCTGGCCCTCGATCTCGAAGCGGCCGCCGCGCAGCGCGTCGAACGCGGCCTGGCCCTGCCCGGCGCTCAGGGAACCGGCCACTCCCGAATCCTCCCCGTAAGCCTTGGGGTGCTCGGGGTGCGGCGACCAGAACTCCCGGGTGCGGATCGCCTCCAGCGCACGGTCGAGCGTGGGCCGGTGCTTCTCGATCAGCCGGGCCGCGGGAAGCTCGGCGGCTGCGGACGCGGTGGCCGGCGCGCTCGCCGACGGCGTCGCCGGGGTGCTCGCGGACGGGGTCACGGGTGCGGTCACGGAAGACCAACTCCTCGTCGGGCCGGTGGCATGGGTGGCTGGCTGGCGCTGCTGCGTGCTGCGTGCTGCGTCGCGCGCACGGCCCGCACCGGCCGCAGACGCCGGCCCTGAGCGGCCGCACGGGCTGTCGGTCCCGCAGCGACAGGTAGATACTGCTACCGAACGATCGGTCGGTGCAAGGGGGACGGTGAGCCTGTGGACAACGCGGATAGCATCGGCCGCATGCCGGTCAAGCGCGACACCTACACGCCCGATTCGCTGCTGAAAGTCGCCGTGGAGGTGTTCATCGAGCGCGGTTACGACGGCACGTCGATGGAGCATCTCTCGCAGGCCGCCGGCATCTCGAAATCGTCGATCTACCACCACGTGCGCGGCAAGGAGGAGCTGCTGCGCCGCGCGATAAGCCGCGCCCTCAGCGGGCTCTTCGGAGTGCTCGACGAGCCGCGGGCGCGCGAGGGCCGCGCCATCGACCGGCTCGAGCACGTCACCCGGCGCACGGTCGAGGTACTGATGTCGGAGCTGCCGTACGTGACGCTGCTGCTGCGCGTGCGCGGCAACACGGACACCGAGCGCTGGGCGATGGCCCGCCGCCGCGAGTTCGACCAGCGGGTCTCGGAGCTGCTGAAGCAGGCCGTGGCGGACGGCGACCTGCGGGCGGACGTCGACGTGCGGCTCGCGACCAGGCTGCTCTTCGGGATGATCAACTCCATCGTCGAGTGGTACCGGCCGTCGCGTGCGGGGCGCGGCGGCGCGGCCACCAGCGACGAGGTCGCCGAGGCCGTCGTGCGCACGGCCTTCGCGGGCCTGCGCAACTGATCCACTCCCCGGACCTCTTCTGTCCGGTCGCTGTCCCGTCGCTGTCCCGTCGCCGCCCCTCCGCTGCACCCGCTTTCCCGCCCCGTACCGGCCCGCCCGTACCGGCTCAGCCGCCGGCCTCGCCCCCGCTCGCGTCGAAAAGCACGCCCGGGTTGAGGATCCCGCTCGGGTCGAGCGCCGACTTGGCGGCCCGCAGCGCCAGCGCGAAGGGCTCCGGACGCTGCCGGTCGTAGCCGGGCCGGTGGTCCCTGCCGACGGCGTGATGGTGGGTGACGGTGGCGCCGTGCCGTGCGAGCACCTCCATCGCGGCGCTCTTGATCTCGTCCCACATGGCGGCCTCCTGCCCGCGGCGTCCGGCGGCGATCACCGTGAAGTACGGGGCCGCGCCGTCCGGATACACGTGCGTCAGGCGGCAGTTGACGAGTCCCGGACCGCCGGTGATCTCCTCGACGGCGGCGCCGATTCCGGTGCGTACGGCGTCGTGGAGCGCGGTGAACCGGTCCCAGGTGCAGGCCGTCTCGAAGGTCTCGGTGATGGCGCTCATCCGCGCCAGGCCGTCCCGCATGTACGGCATGCGCAGGAAGGCCGACCGCCAGGCGCCGACGGCCTCGTCACCGGAATCCGCGGAACCCCCGGAGCCCCCGGAGGCGACACCGCCACCGGAGCCCCCGCCGCTCCCGCCGCTCCCGTCGCCCTGCCCCGGCACGAAGCCGCCGTGGTCCGCGGCCAGCGCGCAGAGCTCCGCGAGCTGCCCGTCCACGGGCCGGTGCGCCGACTCAACGCCCAGCACGAGCACGCTCTCCCCGTCGTGTGCCGCTCCCGCGAGAGCCGCCTCGCCGGGGTCGAGCAGCCGGCAGTTGGCCGGGTGGAGCCCGGACTGCGAGACGGCACGCACGGCCTCCACCGCGTCCGCGAATCCCGTGAAGCGCACGGCCGCCGACGCCTTGTGCACGGGACGGTCCTGGAGCCGCATCCACGCCTCGGTGATCACGCCCAGCGTCCCCTCGGAGCCGAGGAAGAGCCGGTCGGGGGACGGGCCCGCGCCCGATCCCGGCAGCCGCCACGACTCGGAGGTCCCGGCCGGGGTGACCACGCGCATCGACTCGACGAGGTCGTCGATGCGGGTGTGCAGCGTCGCGTAGTGGCCGCCGGCGCGGGTGGCCAGCCAGCCGCCCAGCGTGGAGAACTCGAAGCTCTGCGGGAAGTGCCGCAGCGTCATCCCGGCGCCGTGCTCACGCAGCTGGCCCTCCAGCGCAGGCCCGAACACACCGGCCTGGATGCGGGCCGCCCTGCTGACGGTGTCCACCTCCAGCACGCGGTCCATGGCGGACATGTCGAGCGTGAGGACGCCCGCGTGGTCGCCGCCGCGGTATTCGACTCCGCCGACGACGGAGCTTCCGCCGCCGTACGGGATCGCGGCGACGTTCCGCGCGGCCGCCCAGTCGAGCAGATCCACCAGCTCCGCCTCGGTGCCGGGGAAGGCGACCAGGTCGGGGGCGGCGGAGAGGTCGCCGTGCAGGGCGCGTACGACGTCGCGGTACGCCTTGCCGTACGTGTGGGCGGCCCGGTCCGCCGGGCCGTCCGAGACCAGATGCGCGAGCGCGGCGGGCGGCTCGACGCGGGGCCGCGGCAGGTCGATCGCGGCGAGGTCGGGGACCGGCAGCGGTTCGGACGGCAGACCGGGGAACAGGGCGGCGAGGGCGGTGCACTCGCTGTCGGGAAGCGCCTCTTCGGTACGTCCCCAGCCCCACCAGGACCTGCCGGTACCGGTACCGGTGCCACCGCCGGTACCCGTACGGCTCCCGGTGCCGGTACCGGTACGGCCGCCGGTGCCGCTGTCGTTGCGCGTGCCCTGCCGCTTAGCCGCCATGTGGAACCCCTCGTGCCGGTCGCGTGCGGGTGTGCGTCGAGGTGTGGCGGCGGGTGCGCACGTCTCCTCGCGCCCGCGGCCGTGACCCGTACCGTCAGATGTCCGGTTCGAGATGGGTCTCCTCGAAGACCAGCAGCGTACGGGTGCTGATCACCTCCGGGATCGACTGGATCCTCGTGAGGACGAGGTCGCGCAGCGATCTGTTGTCCGCGGTGTGCACCAGCAGCAGCACGTCGAAGTCGCCGCTGACCAGCGCCATATGAGCGGCACCGGGCAGTTGCAGCAGCTTCTCGCGGACGCTGCGCCAGGAGTCCTGGACGATCTTGAGCGTGATGTAGGCGGACGCCCCCTGCCCCGCCCGTTCCTCGTCGATGCGCGCGCTGAAGCCACGTATGACGCCGTCGTCGACGAGCCGGTTGATGCGGGCGTACGCGTTGGCGCGGGAGATGTGGACCTGCTCGGCCAGGGCGCGCACCGACATCCGGCCGTCCGAACGCAGCAGCCGCAGGATGTCCCTGTCGACGGGGTCGAGCTCGCGGGCCGGCGGACGGTGGTCCAGGGCCGCGGAGTCCGGTCCGTGATCCGCTCGCGGAGCCGGTCCGCGATCACCTCGGGGAGCCGTCCGCGGCGCCGTTCCGGCCCCCTCGGCGCCCGGGCCGCCGGACGCACCGGACGAATCGGCAATCTGTCCGTCCGGCATGCCCTGGCGCCTCCCCTCCTTGGACGTCTTGCTCCCATCGAACGCACGATCCCTCAACTTGTCCACAGGCTCTCGCCGCCTGTAGCCAAACTGTGCTGGCAACCGAACAATCGGTAGGGGAGCACGCCAATCGGCTCCACGCCCATCGGGGCCTGTCCGGGACGACTCCCGGACAGGCCCTGGAGCGCACTGCACCGCCCCGGCGAACCGAAGCGACCCCGACCCGTAGACCGACCTTCAGCGCAGTCCGCAATCCGACCCGCAGCCCCACGAGTGAGGTGCTCACCATGACGGTTCTCGAGCAGTCCGGTGCCTACCACCTCGCACCGCCCCCGGCCTGGCGACCCCGCCGCGACCCCGCTCCGCTCCTCCCCGACCGGGAGCCGTTCCGGCTGCTCGGCACCGGCGCGGAGCTGGACGGCGCACTGCTCCGCGAGCTGTACGGGCACCTGGTGCGCGGCCGCCGCTTCAACGAGCAGGCGACGGCGCTCACCAAGCAGGGCCGTCTCGCCGTCTATCCGTCCTCCACGGGCCAGGAGGCCGCCGAGGTCGGCGCGGCGCTGGCCCTCCGCGAGCAGGACTGGCTCTTCCCCAGCTACCGGGACACCCTCGCGGCCGTCGCCCGCGGCCTCGACCCGGTGGCCGTGCTGTCGCTGCTCCGCGGCGACTGGCACAGCGGGTACGACCCGCGCGCGACCCGAGTCGCCCCCCTCAGCACTCCGCTGGCCACCCAGCTGCCGCACGCGGTGGGCCTGGCGCACGCGGCCCGCCTCAAGGGCGACGACGTCGTCGCGCTCGCGATGGTTGGCGACGGCGGCACCAGCGAAGGCGACTTCCACGAGGCCCTCAACTTCGCCGCCGTGTGGCAGGCCCCGGTGGTCTTCCTCGTGCAGAACAACGGCTTCGCGATCTCCGTGCCGCTGGCGAAGCAGACCGCGGCGCCGTCCCTCGCGCACAAGGCCGTGGGTTACGGCATGCCTGGCCGCCTCGTCGACGGAAACGACGCGGCCGCCGTGCACCGCGTGCTCTCGGACGCCGTCGAGCGTGCCCGCGGGGGCGAGGGCCCGACCCTGGTGGAGGCGGTGACGTACCGCCTGGACGCGCACACCAACGCCGACGACGCCACGCGCTACCGGGAGGCCGCCGAAGTCGACGAGTGGCGCGAGCACGACCCGGTCGCGCTGACGGAGCGGGAGCTGCGCGCTCGCGGGCTCCTGGACGACGAGGGCGTACGGCAGGCCCGCGAGGAGGCCGAACGAATGGCGGGCGACCTTCGCGAACGCATGCACCGGGAGCCGGAGTTGCACCCCATGGACCTCTTCGACCACGTCTTCGCCCACCGGACGGCGCAGCTGCACCAGCAGGCGGAGATGCTGCGCGCCGAGCTCGACGCCGCCGAGGCGGAGGGGACCGCGGCGGAGGGGACCACGGCGGAGGGGACCACGGCGGAGGGGACCGCGGCGCCCGTCGAGCGGAACGCTCACGGCCGGGCGCACTCCGGCCGCCAGGGGAGCCAGAAATGAGCACGGTGACGAGCACGTCGTCGGAGCCGGGCGCACAGCCGCCCCGTGAGCCCGTACGCAAGCAGTCCACGATGGCGCAGGCGCTCAACCGCGCGCTGCGCGACTCCCTGGCGGCCGACCCGTCCGTGCACGTCTTCGGTGAGGACGTCGGCACCCTCGGCGGTGTCTTCCGCGTCACGGACGGGCTGACGAAGGAGTTCGGCGAGGACCGCTGCACCGACACCCCCCTCGCGGAGGCGGGCATCCTCGGCACGGCGGTCGGCATGGCCATGTACGGCATGCGGCCCGTGGTGGAGATGCAGTTCGACGCCTTCGCGTACCCGGGGTTCGAGCAGCTCGTCTCGCACATCTCGCGGATGCGCAACCGCACGCGCGGCGCACTGCCCATGCCGCTCACGGTCCGCGTGCCCTACGGCGGCGGCATCGGCGGCGTCGAGCACCACAGCGACTCCTCCGAGGCGTACTACATGGCCACGCCCGGCCTGCACGTCGTCACTCCGGCGACGGTCGCCGACGCGTACGGGCTGCTGCGCCGCTCCATCGAGAGCGACGACCCGGTGATCTTCCTGGAGCCCAAGCGGCTGTACTGGGCGAAGGACCACTGGTCGCCCGAGCAGCCGGAGGAGGTCCCGGAGATCGGCCGCGCGGTCGTCCGCCGCCCCGGCACCTCGGCGACGCTCGTCACGTACGGGCCGTCCCTGCCCGTCTGCATGGAGGCCGCGGAGGCGGCGGCGCGCGACGAGGGCCTGGAGCTGGAGGTGGTGGACCTGCGGTCGCTGGTGCCGTTCGACGAGGAGACGGTGGCGGCGTCCGTACGGCGCACGGGGCGGGCCGTCGTCGTGCACGAGTCGGCGGGCTTCGCCGGGCCGGGCGCGGAGCTGGCGGCGCGGCTGAGCGAACGCTGCTTCCACCACCTGGAGGCGCCGGTGCTGCGGGTCTCCGGGTTCGACATCCCGTATCCGCCGCCGATGCTGGAGAAGCACCATCTGCCGGACGTGGACAGGGTGCTCGACGCCGTCGCACGCCTCCAGTGGGAGAGCGAGTGGCGGGCCACGGACGCCGGAGGGTCGGTCACCGGAGGAACGGCCGCCGGAGGAACGGTCTCCGGGGGAGGGGTCAACTGATGGCTTCCGTGCGGGAGTTCACGCTTCCCGATCTGGGCGAGGGGCTGACCGAGGCCACGGTCGTGCGGTGGATGGTGGCCGTGGGCGACGTGGTCGCGGTGGACCAGTCCGTCGTCGAGGTCGAGACGGCGAAGGCGCTCGTGGACGTGCCCTGCCCGTACGGCGGCGTCGTCACGGCGCGCTACGGCGACGAGGGCGCGGAGATCCCGGTCGGGGCGCCGCTGCTGACGGTGGCCGTGGGCGCGCAGGACAGCACGGGCGGGGGTGCGGACGCGGGCACGGGCGGCGGCGCGGACGGCGACGGCGGCGACGGCGTCGCGGGCGGCCGTACCACCGCGGAAGGCACGAGTGCGAACGGCTCCGTCGCCAACGGCTCGCCCGCGAACGGCACCGCCCCGGAAGCCTCCGGCAACGTACTGGTCGGCTATGGCACCGGAGCCCCGGCGGGCCGCCGTCGACGCACCCGCCCCGTCGACGGCTTCGGCCCGCCGGCCCCCGCGGCCCCTGCACCGGCGCCTGCTCCCAGGGCGGCCGGGCAGGGGCCGGTCGCCGTCATCTCACCGCTCGTACGGCGCCTCGCGCGCGAGCACGACCTCGACCTGCGCGCGGTCACGGGCAGCGGCCCGGACGGCCTGATCCTCCGCGCGGACGTGGAGCGCGCGGCACGCTCCCGTACGGAGACGGCACCGGCTGCACCGCCCGCGCAGACACAGGCACAGGCGCAGACACAGGCACAGACACAGGCACAGGCACAGGCGCAGACGTACGTGCGGCCCCCGGCCCCGCCGGCCACCGGGCCCGGCACCGAACCGACGCCAGAGCACGCCACGCGCATCCCGCTGACCGGCTTCCGCGGCGCCGTCGCCGACAAGCTCTCCCGCAGCCGCCGCGAGATCCCGGACGCCACCTGCTGGGTCGACGCCGACGCGACCGAACTCCTCGCCGCGAGGCGGGCGATGAACTCCCGGAGCGGTGCCGCGAAGGTGTCGCTGCTGGCGCTACTCGCCCGCATCTGCACGGCCGCGCTCGCCCGGTTCCCCGAGCTGAACGCGACGGTCGGCACCGAGGCCCGCGAGGTCGTGCGCCACTCCGAGGTCGGCCTCGGCTTCGCCGCGCAGACCCCGCGTGGGCTCGTGGTCCCGGTCGTAAAGGGCGCGCACGCGATGCACGCGGCCCGGCTGAGCGAGGAGCTCGCGCGGCTCACGGAGTCCGCGCGCACCGGCGATCTCAAGCCGTCCGACATGACGGGCGGCACCTTCACGCTCAACAACTACGGCGTCTTCGGCGTCGACGGCTCGACCCCGATCATCAACCACCCCGAGGCCGCGATGCTCGGCGTCGGCCGCATCGCCGAGAAGCCCTGGGTCCACGAGGGCCAACTGGCGGTCCGCAGGGTCGTGCAGCTCTCCCTCACCTTCGACCACAGGGTGTGCGACGGCGGTACGGCGGGCGGCTTCCTGCGCTTCGTCGCGGACTGCGTGGAACAGCCGGCGGTGCTGCTCCGTACGCTCTAAGGCGTGACACCCGAAGTCCACGCACCCGGCAGCCCCGCGCACGGCCGCGCGCCCGCCACCGCGACGGGCCGCGCGCACCCCTGCGACGCGTACGACGCGATCGTCCTCGCGGGCGGCGGCGCCAGGCGTCTCGGCGGGACGGACAAGCCGTCGCTGACCGTGGGCGGCCGCACCCTGCTCGACCGCGTGCTGTCCGCGTGCGACGGCGCGGCGGCCACGGTCGTCGTCGGTCCGCGGAGGCCGACCCGGCGGCCGGTCGCCTGGGTACGGGAGGATCCGCCGGGCTCCGGTCCGCTCGCCGCGCTCGACGCGGGACTGGGCGGTGTCTCCGCCCGTACGGTTCTCGTGCTCTCCGCGGATCTGCCGTTCCTGCGGACGGAGACGGTAGGGGCGCTACTTGAGGCGGCGGCCCCGGATACGGAGACGAGCACGGTCACGGGCACGGCTTCCGTCACGGATACGAGCACGGGTACGGCTACGAGCACGGGTACGGCTACGCACACCGCGGACGGGACCGAGGGGATCGAGGGGACCGACGGCGCGATCGTGAACGACGGCCGCGACCAGCCTCTTCTCGCCGCGTACCGCAGCGAGTCGCTGCGTCGTGAACTGGCCCTGCTGCGCGCCGAATACGGAAGCCTCACCGGGCTCCCCTTGCGGCTGCTCCTTCCTGAGCTGAGACTTCGTCGCATCGACGTCGCAGCCGGCGGCGGGGCGAGCGCGCCCGACGCCGTCGACTGTGACACCTGGGAAGACGTCGCGGCCGCGAGGGCCCGTATCAGGGAGCATGACACCGTGCTGGACGAATGGATGGCCGCTGCCAAGGCCGAACTCGGCATCGAGGACCTCGATGTCGACACCGCCGCACTTCTCGACCTGGCCCGCGACGCCGCCCACGGTGTGGCACGTCCGGCCGCGCCGCTGACCACGTTCCTCGTGGGGTACGCGGCCGCCCGGCGGGGCGGCTCTCCCGAACAGGTCGCGGAGGCGGCGGAAACGGCGGCCCGGCTGGCGGCACGCTGGGCCGCGGAGGGCGAAGAGGGCCCGGAGACCGGCGCCGGTGAGCAGGGCGGGGCGCAGAACGACGGGAAGCAGAGCGACGGGCGATGAGCGGTGGCGACGAACTCGACGAGGCCATCGCCCTGGCCAACGGCTCGGCGGGCGCCGCACACCGTACCGCCGGCGGCCGGGCCACCGGCCGTACCGCGGACGGCCGTTCGGCTTCCGTGACCGCCGACACCGGGGTGAACGCCGAACCGCCGCGCCCCCGCGGCACGGGCGGCGACCGCGACCGCGAGCGCGGCAACGACCGCAACCGCGAGCGCAACCGCGGCGGCGACCGCGGCAACGGCACCGGCACCGGCCGCACCGGCCCCACGGACAGGGCGAGCACCGAGCGCTCCCGCACGGACGACGACGACCTCGCCGCCCCGGACTGGCTCGCCCCCCGCTCCTCCCGCTCCTCCCGCACGGACGCGCTCCACCGGTCCCGTACGGCGGACGAAACGGAAGCGGAAGCGCACCCCCGCGACGTCCCGTGGCCCGACGCCCGCACCCTCGCCGCGCGCACCGCGGGCCCCCTCCCCTCCCGCACCCTTCCGCTCGACGAGGCGCTGCACCACACGCTCGACGCCCCGCTCGACGCCCTCACCGACCTCCCGTCCTTCGACACCTCGGCCATGGACGGCTGGGCGGTCTCCGGCCCGGGGCCCTGGACGCTGCCGGACGACCCCGAAGCCCGGGGCGTCCTCGCCGGTGCGACGTCCGAACCCCTGCCGCTCCCCGACGGCCGGGCGGTCCCCATCGCGACGGGCGCCCGCATCCCGCCCGGTGCGAACGCCGTGCTGCGTCACGAGTACGGCGAGACGGACGGCACGCGGCTGCGCACGTCCCACCGGCCCCAGCCCGGTACGGACATCCGCCCCCGCGGCCAGGAGTGCCGTTCGGGAGACCGGCTGCTGCCGGCGGGCACACAGGTCACACCCGCCGTGCTGGGCCTCGCCGCCGCCGCGGGCTACGACCGGCTGACGGTCGTCAGGCGCCCGCGTGCCGAAGTCCTCGTGCTGGGCGACGAGTTGCTGCACCGCGGAGTCCCACGCGACGGGCGCATCCGCGACGCTCTCGGCCCGGCCGTCGCCCCGTGGCTCTCGGCGCTCGGGGCCGACGTGATCGTCACCAGGCGGCTCGGCGACGACGCGGAAGCGCTGCACGAGGCCGTCGCCACGACCACCGCCGACCTGATCGTCACCACCGGCGGCACGGCCCGCGGGCCCGTCGACCATCTGCGTCCCACGCTGGCGCGGGTCGGCGCGCGTCTCCTCATCGAGGGCGTACGGGTACGGCCGGGCCACCCCATGCTGCTGGCCCGACTGCCGGGACGCCACGCCACCGGGCACGGCGATGACGGCGGCACGAGCACCGGCGGCGACCCCGGCGGCACGAACACCGGCGACGGCACCGGCACCGCGAGCACCGGCGGCAGCGCCTCCCACCGCACCGGCGGGACGGTGAACGGCCCGTACCTGGTCGGTCTCCCCGGCAACCCCCTCGCGGCCCTCTCCGGCCTGGTGACCCTCGCCGAGCCGCTGATCCGCACGCTCGCCGACCGTCCCGGACCGCCGGGCGCAGCGGCGGGCCGAGGAGCGGGGGCACCGCCCCGGCCGCCCGGTTCCGAGGGGGTCTTCGCGCGCCTCACCGACGACGTCCAGGGCCATCCCCGCGACACCCGGCTCGTGCCCGTCGCGTTCTCCCCCGCGGAGCCGGACACCAAGTCCCGTGCGCGGCCGCTGCGTTACAACGGTCCCGCGATGCTGCGCGGCGTCGCCACGGCCACGGCCTTCGCCGTCGTACCGCCCGGCGGCCTCTCCACGGGCACCGCCGCGCAGATGCTTCCGCTGCCCTGGTTCGCCTGGTGAGGGCGTCCAACGCGAGCGACGGCTACCGGATCCTGCTGCCCCGCTCGGAAGTCAGCCCGCAGCTCCAGGTCGGGCGCCGTCTCCTCGCGGCGCTCGCCGTGCTCGCGACGACCGTCCTGATCGTCTACCTCGACCGCGGCGGCTACAACGACAACGCGGACGGCAAGGTCTCCTTCCTCGACGCCGTCTACTACACGACCGTCACCCTCTCCACCACCGGATACGGAGACATCGCACCGGCGAGCGACAGCGCCCGCATCGCCAACATCCTGCTCGTCACGCCCCTCCGCATCCTCTTCCTGATCATCCTCATCGGCACCACGCTCGAAGCGCTCACCGACCGCACACGGGAGCAGTGGCGCCTCGCCCGCTGGAGGTCCCAGTTGCGTGACCACACCGTCGTCGTCGGCTTCGGCACGAAGGGCCGCTCGGCGACACAGACGCTGCTGTCCACCGGTGTACGCCGGGACCGGATAGTGGTCGTCGACCCGAACCACCACGTCGCCAAGGCCGCGAACGACGAGGGCTATGTGAGCGTCGTCGGCGACGCCACCCGCAGCGACGTGCTCGCGCGCGCCGAGGTGCGCCGGGCCAGGCAGATCGTGATCGCGACCCAGCGGGACGACACCGCGGTGCTGGTCACGCTCACCGCACGGCAGATCAACCGGCGCCTCAAGATCGTCGCCGCGGTGCGGGAGGAGGAGAACGTACCGCTGCTCCGCCAGTCCGGCGCCGACGCCGTGATCACGAGCGCGAGCGCCGCCGGCCGGCTCCTCGGGCTGTCCGTGCTCAGCCCCAACGCCAGCTCGGTGATGGAGGACCTCATCCAGCAGGGCTCGGGACTCAGCCTCACCGAACGGCCCGTGACCAAGGCGGAGGCGGGCCGTCCGCCGCGGGAGTGCAAGGACCTGGTGGTCACTGTCGTACGGGGGCACAGGCTGCTCGGATACGACGATCCGCAGGCGGACCCCCTCCAGTCCACGGACCGCGTCGTGGTGATCCAGCGCTCGGCGGCTCCGCATCCGAACGCGGAGACGCTGCGCGCGGACTCCGGCGGCGGCCCGCTCGGCAGCACCGATCCGACGCACAGCGGCGCGGGCGGCGGCGGCTTCGACGACTCGGACGGCACGGGCGGCTCAGACGGTACGGACGGTGACGGTACGGGCGGTCCCGGCGGTGGTCCCGGCGGAGGTCCCGGCGGCTTCGGCGGACGGGGCGGACCCGGCGTCGTCGGCTTCTGGCGCCACGAACGCGGCCCCGGCCGCTGACCCCTGACCGCCGCCGGGCCCCGACAGGACACCGACCGGACCGCCTCCGGACCACGGCCGGACCGCCCCGGACCTCTGCCGGCGCTCGACCGGCCGCGGGCTCCCCGCCCCCGCGTCTCCTCTGCGGCCGTGGCAGCGCGGCCAGTTGGGGCCCCACCGACGCCCGTACGACCGCTGCCACCGGCCCATGCCGCTTCCCGAAACGGCCCGCACGTCGACGAGTTGGGCTCGGCAGCAGGAACGGGCCGCGGGGGCGGGCCCCGTACGTCTGCATACGACCACGCGGGGCGCCGCCGCACGGAGTCCCGGAGAAAGGTCCCCGGAGGCTTGACCCCGGGTGCTGCCCCAGCGGGTAGCGTCGGCCCCATGGGTACGTCCAACTCCACGATGCACGCGGTCACCATTCCCGAACCAGGCGGACCCGAGGCCCTCGTCTGGGCCGAGGTCCCCGTCCCCGAACCAGGCGAGGGCGAGGTGCTCGTCGAGGTCGCGGCGAGCGCCGTCAACCGTGCCGACATCCTCCAGCGGCAGGGCTTCTACGATCCGCCGCCCGGCGCCTCCCCCTACCCCGGCCTCGAATGCTCGGGCCGCATCTCGGCGCTCGGCCCCGGCGTGAACACGTGGGCCGTCGGCGACGAGGTCTGCGCGCTGCTGGGCGGCGGCGGCTACGCCGAGCAGGTCGCCGTACCGACCGGCCAACTGCTGCCCGTGCCGGACGGCATCGACGTGCAGACGGCCACGTCGCTTCCCGAAGTGACCAGCACCATCTGGTCGAACGTCTTCATGGTCGCCCATCTCCGCCCCGGCGAGACCCTGCTGATCCACGGCGGCGGAAGCGGAATCGGCACCATGGCCATCCAGCTGGCGAAGGCGGTCGGCGCACAGGTCGCGGTCACCGCCGGCAGCAAGGAGAAGCTGGACCGCTGCGCCGAACTGGGCGCGGACATCCTGATCAACTACCGCGAGCAGGACTTCGTCGAGGCGGTGCGCGCGGGCACGGACGGCCGGGGCGCCGACGTCGTGCTCGACATCATCGGCGCCAAGTACCTGGAGCAGAACATCAAGGCGCTCGCGGTCAACGGCCGTCTCGCGATCATCGGCCTCCAGGGCGGTCGCAAGGGCGAGTTGAACCTCGGCGCTCTGCTCGCCAAACGGGCGGCCGTGACGGCGACTTCGCTGCGTGCCCGTCCGGCGGCGGAGAAGGCGGCGATCGTCTCGGCCGTACGGGAGCACGTATGGCCGCTCGTCTCGGACGGCAGGGTGCGGCCGGTGGTCGACAGTGCCGTCCCGATGAGCCGTGCGTCTGACGCGCACCGTGCGATGGAGGAGAGCACCCACGTGGGCAAGATCCTGCTCACTCCTTAGCGCTCGGCAGGGGCCGGACAGACCCTCCCGGATGCCGGGTTTGTCCAATTATGTAACTCTGGTTGCATCATTGGACGATCCGCACCGGGAGGGTCTCTGCCGTGCGGCACAGACGCCACACCACCCTCGCTTCCGCCCGTCCCCGCACACTCCGCGCTTCCGCGGCGATGCCGTGCGTGGCCGCGGCGCTGGTCGCCGTCCTCACCGGCGCCGCACCGGGCCCCGACGCGCACGGCGCGGGTCCGCGCGAGCACGCCGCGGTCTCCGCGGTGAGCGCGGAGGGCGGCACCGAGGCGAAGTCGCCCCGGGTGCGGGGCACTTCGCGGGGCGCGGCAGCACGCGTACGGCCCTCGCCCGCCGCCACGGACGCAACGGGCGTGACGGAGGTGACGGACGCGAGGGAGGCGAGGGACGCGAGGGACGGACCGGGTGCGCGAGCGGCACACGGGGACCGCGGCCCGCACGCCGATCCCGGGCACGGCCACCACGACGGCCCGCGGTACGACGGCCCACAACATGACGCTCCTGATTCCGCCCCCGACCCCGCCGGTGATCCCGCTACCGGCCGGGCCCCCGGCACGGACTCCGGCTACGGCTCCGACTCCTACGGTGACGGCTCCGGACTCTTCGGCACGCAGGACCTCTACGAGCAGGTGCAGCCCGAACCCGCCCATCCCGGGCCGGAGTCCGCGCCCTCCGACGGCGGTACGCCCACGACCGCCGCCACCGGCGAGGTGTCCCCCGTGCTGCCCCTGGGCGCCGGGCTGACGTTGATCGGTCTGGGACTCGCCCTGATCGCCGTCCGGTTGAGGCACACCTGACGCGACCGGTGCGGGCCCGGCGGCCGTACGCCGAGCACACGGCAGCCGCCGCAGCGCCCCGCCCGCGGATGAACCGGACTCGCCGGACAGGCGGCCGGGACATGAGTGCAGAATGGAGGCATGACACAGCCGAGCAACGAACGGCCGAAGGAGAACCAGCACGTCCTGGTCGTGGGACCGGACGGCATGGCCCTCGGCAGCGCCGACTCCAAGGCCGCCGGCGGGGACGGCGACGAGCAGGCTGAGGTCCCCGTCACGGAGATGGTCGAGCAGCCCGCGAAGGTCATGCGCATCGGCAGCATGATCAAGCAGTTGCTGGAAGAGGTGAAGTCGGCTCCGCTGGACGAGGCGAGCCGCGTGCGGCTGAAGGAGATCCACACCAGCTCGATCAAGGAGCTGGAGGACGGTCTCGCTCCGGAGCTGATCGAGGAGTTGGAGCGGCTCTCCCTGCCCTTCACCGAGGACAACATCCCCACCGACGCCGAACTGCGCATCGCGCAGGCACAGCTCGTGGGCTGGCTCGAAGGCCTCTTCCACGGCATCCAGACGGCGCTCTTCGCCCAGCAGATGGCGGCGCGGGCGCAGCTGGAGCAGATGCGCAGGGCGCTGCCGCCGGGGACGCTCCCCGAGGACGGCACGCTCGGCGACGAGGAGCCGGGTCGGTCGGCCCGCTCGGGCGGCCCGTACCTCTGAGTCCGCGCCCGCCCACCGGTCAGCTCCGCGCCGTACCGTCCGTGCCGTCCATGCCTGTCCCCGTGCTGTCCGGTTCGGCGCCCCGCTGGCCGATGGCGTCCGGCCCGGTGCCGTCCGTACTGCGCGGCCCGCCCGGGTCCGGCGCACGGCCCGCCATCCAGTGGTACAGCGTCATCGCGACGCTGGTGGCCAGGTTGTAGCTGGAGACCTGCGCCCGCATCGGCAGGGCCACCAGCTGGTCGGCTCGCTCGCGCAGCGCGTCCGACAGCCCGTGCCGCTCGGAGCCGAACGCCAGGATCGCGTCGTCCGGCAGTACGAGCCCGCGGAGGTCACGGCCCTCGGGATCGAGCGCGTAGAGGGGCCCCGGCGGAAGCTCCGGCGGCTCGCACCGCCGTACCGCCGTCGCGAAGTGCAGCCCGGCGCTCGCCCTGACCACGTTGGGGTGCCACGGGTCGACCGTGCCGGTGGTGAGCACTCCGGCGGCGCCCGCCCCGGCGGCCAGCCGGATCACCGCACCCACGTTGCCCAGATGACGTGGATCGTCGAGCACGATCACCGGGGCCGTACGGGCGTCCGCGAGATCGTCTCCGCCCCGTACGGCCAGCGCCGCGACACCCGTGGGATGGGGACGCGGCACCAGGCCGTGCAGCGTCCCGCGCGGCACGTCGCGAAGCAGCCCCTCCAGCCGCCCCGCGAGATCGGGCGCCAGCTCGCGGGCGAGGGAGAGCACGGCGGCGCGGTCCTCGGTGAGCGCGAGCGGAACCCGCGCGCCGAAACGGAGCGCGTGCTTGAGCGCGTGGAAACCGTCCAGGAGCACGCTGCTCCCGGCCAGTTCGCGCCACTGCCGCAGCAGCGGCGCGACTCCGGTCTCCTCCGCGGCGGTCATGCCGTCAGCGTACGGACACCCCGTCGCCGCTCCGCTGCTGAGGCACCGGCGAAGCCGAGTCCTCGTCTCCGGGCCCTTCTCCGCCGTGACCGCCGGCGCCGTCGCGGCCGTCGTCGTACGTACCGTGTCCGCGTCCCGGGCGCAGCCGGCCCAGCGCCCGCTCCCAGCCGCCGCGGAACCGGTCGCCCAGCCACACCAGCGCGATCGTCGGCAGGAAGACGGCGTCGGCCGCGATCATGGCCATGGAGAAGAACGGCAGCCCGAGCAGCACGGCGATGCTCATGTGCTCGGCGATCATCGCGGCGAGCAGCACGTTCTTGACGCGCCGGTTGAACAGCGTGAACGGGAACGCCACTTGGACCATGACCGTGATGTACGTGGCCATGAGGATCAGCAGTCCGCTGCTCGCCAGGAAGGAGCTCAGCTCGGGCCAGGGCGAGAAGTAGTCCAGGTTCATCGGGTAGTAGACGGCGGTGCCGTCCTGCCACCGGGAGCCCTGGATCTTGTACCAGCCGGCCGTCGAGTAGATCAGGCAGACCTCCACGACGATGACCAGCAGCGCCCCGTTGTGCACGAGGTTGGCCACCATGTCGCAGACGGTGCGCGCCTCGCTGTCCGGCATGTAGCGCTCGGCCGCCCACCACACGGCCTGCGACGCCCACAGCACCCAGAAGAACACGCCCCAGCCGACGCTCAGCGCCCCGCCGACCGTCGAGACGAGCATGATCACGCCGAAGACGCACCACAGCACGGCGCCCGTGGTGTCGCGGGCCGCGGACGGCGGGCGCCCCTCCGCCATCGCGTCCTCGGCGGCCCGCGCCCTCCTGCGCCTGCGGCGGGCGTCGAGGGACCAGACCTCGGCGCAGCGGGTGAGGATCACGTACATCGCCATCAGGTGGATGACGTTGTCGCCGCCGTCGCCCATGAAGACGCTGCGGTTCTGGAGTCCCAGCACTCCGACCATGTAGATCACGGAGGCGGTACGGGTGCGCCAGCCGAGGATCACCGAGACGCTCGCGACGACGGCCAGCGCGTAGACGAACTCGAACCAGGCCGCGCCGTCCGACCACATCAGCACGGTGAAGGCGTGGTTGGACTCGGTCAGCCGCTCGGCGAGCTTCCAGCTCCAGGGGCCGTCGGGCCCGTACAGCTCATGGCGGTTGGGGAACTCCCGCAGGAGGAAGCAGAGCCAGGTGAAGGCGAAGCCGATCCGTACGACCGCCGTCTGGTACGGGGCGACGGCCTCGGCGGTCACCCGCGCCAGCCCCCGGGAGAGGAAGCCCTCGTACGCCTCGTGGGTCTCCGGACCCTCGCCGGTGCCGGGAGCCTCGCCGGTTTCGGGAGCGTCATGAGCGCCGCGAGCGGGCGACGCGGCGGGAGAGTGCGAAGGGGACGGCGAACGCGTCGCGTCGTGATGCGGACGGTGCTGCTCGGTCACTGGTCCCAGCCCCCCGGAAGGTCGGCGCTGCCGATCTGCCACCAGGGCTGCACCTGGTACTCGGTCTTGGCGTCGTTCTTCTCCTCGCTCCACGGAGGAGGACCGACGGGCGTCGTCGCGGACCGGACCTGGATGCGCTCGACGGTGCCGCCGTTGAGCTCACGGCCGAAGCGCAGCATCACTATTCGCTTGAGGTACGTCTCGGACAGCTCGCCCCGCAGCCCGAGGGGCTTGCCCTTGTCGTCGTGCGCGCCGCGGTAGAACTCCCAGCCGCGGCGGAGTTCGTTCTGCTGTACGTGGCTGGGCGCGATGTTGTGGTCGATGTCCCGGCCGTCCATCCTCGACAGGTTGACCCAGCCGGTCGTCTCCGTGCCGCCGTCGTCCTTGGCGACGCGGGCGCGTGCGTGCACGGCGATGTTCTGCTGGAGGGGGTTGGGTGCGAAGAGCTTCCAGTTCTGCTCGAACTCGGGATAGACGTAGTCGTCTATGGCCTCGCCGTGCTTCTTGCTGAGCGTGTTCGCGGGCGCCACGTGCAGGAAGACCATCGCCAGGTGAACGGCGACCGCGAGGACGACGACCGCCGCGGCCACCGCCACGACCGCGCGCCCCGCCCGCGAGAGGCCGGCGACCCCCGCACCGTGCACCGGCGCCGCACCGGGACCGTGCACCGGCCCGTCCGCTGCCCCGTACGGCGCACGTGCCGCCCGCTCGTACGACGGCCCAGGCCGCGGTTCCCCCCGCGGCGCCTGCTGCTCTTCTGGCTCCATGCCCTCCCCTGCTCCCCGCGTCCGGTCGGTCGCCCGGCTAGTCGTCGGATACGACCTCAGAGATTATTCGAGCCTTGACACCCTGTGGGCCCGCGGCCCACCATTGAACCGAACGATCGGTCGGTTGGGACTGCGGCTTGTGCCGTCGGCAAGGGGGTCGGGATGACATCGGTGCTGCTCGGCGAGGGCGCACAGGACGCCGGAGAGCCGGCGGAGTCCGTCGCGGCCTTCGACGGCGCCATCGCCGCGGACGAGCGGATCGAGCCGCGGGACTGGATGCCCGACGACTATCGCAGGACGCTGGTGCGCCAGATGGCACAGCATGCGCACTCCGAGATCATCGGCATGCAGCCGGAGGCGAACTGGATCACGCGCGCCCCGTCGCTGCGCCGCAAGGCGATCCTCATGGCCAAGGTGCAGGACGAGGCGGGCCACGGCCTGTATCTCTACAGCGCGGCGGAGACGCTGGGCACGAGCCGCGAGGAGCTGCTCGACAAGCTGCACTCCGGCCGCCAGAAGTACTCGTCGATCTTCAACTACCCGACGCTCACCTGGGCCGACGTCGGCGCGATCGGCTGGCTCGTGGACGGCGCGGCCATCACCAACCAGGTCCCGCTGTGCCGCTGTTCGTACGGGCCGTACGCGAGGGCGATGATCCGCATCTGCAAGGAGGAGTCCTTCCACCAGAGGCAGGGCTTCGAGCTGCTGCTGGCGCTCAGCCGCGGCACCGAGGCGCAGCACGCGATGGCGCAGGACGCCGTCGACCGCTGGTGGTGGCCGTCGCTGATGATGTTCGGGCCTCCGGACGACGAGTCCTCGCACAGCGCCCGCTCCATGGAGTGGAAGATCAAGCGGCATTCGAACGACGAGCTGCGTCAGCGCTTCGTCGACATCTGCGTCCCCCAGGCCGAGGCCCTCGGACTGACGCTCCCGGACCCGGAGCTGCGGTGGGACGAGTCGCGCGGCCACTGGGACTTCGGGCCCATCGACTGGGAGGAGTTCCGCCAGGTGCTGAAGGGCAACGGGCCGTGCAACGACGAGCGGATAAGCCGCCGCCGCCAGGCCCACGAGGAGGGCGCCTGGGTGCGGGACGCGGCGGCGGCGTACGCGGCCAAGCACGAGCGGGTGCGTACGGAGACGCGTACGGAGACGCGTACCGAGACGGGTGCGAAGGCGAGCGCGGAGACGGCGGTGAGCGCGTGATGAGCGGCACGGACTGGCCCCTGTGGGAGGTGTTCGTGCGCAGCCGACGCGGTCTGTCGCACACGCACGCGGGCAGCCTGCACGCGCCCGACGCCGAGATGGCGCTGCGCAATGCGCGCGATCTCTACACGCGGCGTTCCGAGGGCGTCTCGGTGTGGGTCGTGCCCTCGCACGAGATCACCGCGTCGTCGCCCGACGAGAAGGACCCGTTCTTCGGTCCCGCCGCCGACAAGCCGTACCGGCATCCGACGTTCTACGACGTGCCGGAAGGGGTGCGGAACCTGTGACGCGTTCCGAGGGGCTCTCCGGCTCCGGCGCCCCCACGCTCGACGATCCGCTGCTTGCGCTCGCGGACGACGCCCTCGTGCTCAGTCACCGGCTCGGGGAGTGGGCCGGTCACGCCCCGGTGCTGGAGGAGGAGCTGGCCCTGGCCAACATCGCCCTCGACCTCCTCGGCCAGGCCCGCACGCTCTACGCGGAGCTGGGCGACGAGGACGAGCTGGCCTTCCTCCGCGAGGAACGGGCGTTCCGCAACTGCCAGTTGGCGGAGCAGCCCAACGGCGACTTCGCGCACACGATGATCCGGCAGTTCTACTTCTCCGCCTGGCAGGAGCTGCTGTTCGGGCAGCTCGCCGAGCTGGGGCAACCGCTGGCGGCGAAGGCGGTGAAGGAGTCCGAGTACCACCGCGACCACGCCGAGCACTGGACGGTGCGCCTCGGCGACGGCACCGAGGAGAGTCATGAGCGCACCCAGCGGGCGGCGGACTCGCTGTGGCGGTTCACGGGCGAGCTGTTCGAGCCCTGGGGGCACTCCCCCTCGCTCCTCCCGGGCCCGGTCGGTGCCGTCGACTGGGGTGCGCTGCGCGCGGGCTGGACGGAGCGCGTCACCCGTACCTTCGAGCGGGCCACGCTGACCGTGCCGGAGTCGCCCCAGTCGGGGGCGTGGACGGCGGGGGCGGGCCGTCAGGGCATCCACACGGAGCCGTTCGGCCGGATGCTCGCCGAGATGCAGCACCTGCACCGCAGCCACCCGGGAGCGTCATGGTGACCGGGAGCCCCGGCGGGGCCGGGACCCGGGCGGAGCCGGAGGCCGGGCGGCGGCAGCGGGAGCTGGAACTGGAGGCCTGGGCGGGTTCCGTCCCGGACCCGGAGCTGCCCGTCGTCACGCTCGCCGAGCTGGGCGTGCTGCGCCGGGTGAGCGAGACGGCGCCCCGCGGTCCCGTCGAGGTCGAGCTGACGCCCACGTACACGGGCTGTCCGGCCGTGGAGGCCATGACCGCCGACATCGAGCGGGTGCTGCGCGGGCACGGCGTCCCCGAGGTCACCGTCCGCGTCGTCCTCACACCGCCGTGGAGCACCGACGACATATCCGACGAGGGCCGACGCAAGCTCGCCGCCCACGGCATCGCACCCCCGCGCGCCGGAGCGGGCGCGGGCGGCAGGGGCGGCCCCGGCAGCGGGCCCGTACCGCTGACGCTCGCCATCCGCTGCCCCCAATGCGGCTCCACGGAGACGACGCTGCTGAGCCGCTTCTCCTCCACCGCGTGCAAGGCGCTGCGCCGGTGCGAGTCCTGCCTGGAGCCGTTCGACCACTTCAAGGAGGTGTGAGGGCGCCGTGAGCACCTTCCATCCGCTGCGCGTCACGGCCGTCGAGCGGCTCACCGACGACTCCGTCGCCCTCAGCTTCGCGGTGCCTCCGGAGCTGCGCCCCCTCTACGGCTACGCGCCGGGGCAGCACATCGCCCTGCGCCGGCACCGTCCCGGGGCCGACACCCTCACGGCGAGCAGCGAGGCGCGACGCACCTACTCGCTCTGCGCACCCGCCCGCGCCGAGCCGTCCGAGCTGCGCATCGGCATACGCGGCGTCGAGGGCGGCGACTTCTCCAGCTATGCGGTCAAGGAGCTGCGCCCGGGCGACCTGGTCGACGTGCTGCCGCCCACCGGCCGCTTCGTGCTCCAGCCGCGGCCGGGCCGGTTCGCCGCCGTCGTGGGCGGCAGCGGCATCACGCCCGTGCTCTCGATCGCCTCCACGCTGCTGGAGCGCGAACCGGAGGCGCGCTTCTGTCTCGTACGGAGCGACAGGTCGACGGCGTCGACGATGTTCCTGGATGAGGTCGCGGATCTGAAGGACCGCTGTCCCGACCGCTTCCAGCTCGTCACGGCGCTCTCCCGCGAGGAGCAGCAGAGCGGGCTGCCGAGCGGCCGGCTCGACGAGCGGCGGCTGAGCGGACTGCTGCCGTCGCTGCTGCCGGTGGCGGACGTCGACGGCTGGTATCTGTGCGGGCCCCTCGGCCTGGTCGAGGAGGCTTCGAGGGCGCTGCGCGGACTCGGAGTGCCGCGCGCCCGTATCCACCAGGAGATCTTCCACGTCACGGAGGCGCCCCCGGCACCGGCCGCGACCCGCGGCGACGCGGGCGGTTCGCGCTCGGCGTCCCTGACGGCCAACCTCGACGGCCGCTCGGGCTGCTGGCCCATGGACGACGGCGAGTCCGTGCTGGAGACGGTCCTGCGCCACCGCGCCGACGCCCCCTTCGCGTGCAAGGGCGGGGTCTGCGGCACCTGCCGGGTCCGTCTGGTCAGCGGCGAAGTGCGGATGAAGGTCAACTACGCCTTGGAGCCGGACGAGTTGGAGGCCGGCTATGTGCTGGCCTGCCAGTCCCGTCCGGTGACCGAGGCGGTGGAGGTCGACTTCGACGGCTGAGGGCTGACGCTCACAGTTCACAGCTCATGGCTCATGGCTCATGGCTGACGGCCGACGGCTCAGCACCGGCCCCGGCGTACCGGCTCAGAGCACGTATGCGCTCTCCCCGTCCGCCGTCAGCGGACGGCCCGCCGCCTCCCAGGCGAGCATGCCCCCGTCCACGTTGACGGCCTCCACGCCCTGCTGCCTCAGATACTGCGCCACCTGCGCCGAGCGCCCGCCGACCCGGCAGACCACATAGACCTGCTCGCCCGCACCGGCGCGCTCGGTCAACTCGCCGATCCTGCCGACGAATTCACTCATCGGAATGTGCAGCGCGCCCTCGGCGCGCCCGGCCGCCCACTCGTCGTTCTCCCGCACGTCGAGCAACAGCGCGTCGGACGGCACCGATGCGGCGTCGACCTGCGGCAACCCACCGAACTCCATGACTTCAACGCTCTCTTTCAGCTTTCCCGGCCCGCTCAGACGTCTTCCGTACCGGCACCGGCGGACCCGGCGGCGCCTGCCTGCCCGGCGGCGGCGCCGTCCCCGGTGTCGCGCACCTGTATCAGCCGCGCCAACTCGCGCTCGCGCTCGGAGACCTGCTCCAGCAGCTGCTCCGCGATCTCCTCCAGCAGCCTGTCGGGGTCGTCGGGCGCCATCCGCAGCATCGCGCCGATCGCGCTCTGCTCCATCTCCTCGACCATCGCCACGAGCACTTCCTTGCGCTCCGCCAGCCACTCCAGGCGTGCGTAGAGCAGCTCGCTCCGCGGCACCTCGGGCTCCGGTTCCGCTTCGCGCGGGCCGTTGGTCCACTCATCGAGCAGGCCGTGCAGCGCGTCCGTATCACCGTCCGCGTAGGCCTTGTTGACGCGTACGAGGAACTCCTCGCGGCGCTGCCGCTCCGCGTCCTCCTGCGCCAGATCGGGGTGTGCCTTGCGCACCAGCTCGCGGTAGGCCTTGCGCGCCTCCTCGCTGGGACGCACGCGGCTCGGCGGCTTCACGTTCTGCCCGGTGAGCATCGCCGTCGCCTCGGGGGGCAGCCCCTCGGAGTCGATCCAGCCGTGGAACAGCTCCTCGACCTTGGGCATCGGCAGCACGGCGGCCCGCGCCTCCTGCGCCTTGCGCAGATCCTCCGCATCGCCGGTGATCGCCGCGGTCGTCTCGAGGATCGCGGCGTCCAGCTCGTCGAGGCGTGCGTACATCGGGCCGAGGCGCTGATGGTGCAGCCGCGAGAAGTTCTCGATCTCGACCCTGAAGGTCTCCACCGCGATCTCGAACTCGATCAGCGCGGTCTCCGCCGCCCGTACGGCCTTCTCCAGGCGGTCCGTACCCGGCTCGGCACGCTCGGATCCGGCCTCGGCTCCGGTGCCGGACCCGGCTTCGGCTCCGGTACCTGCCCCGGCCTCGGCTCCGGCTTCCGCCCCGCTCGGCCCGTTCTGCTGACGCTCCGGCGGCTGCTCCGGCTCTTCGGCTTCCGCTTCCGGGTTCGCTCTCATCGGGCCCACCCTACGGAAGCCCTGCGGGGCTGTCCCAGCTCGCCCGCAAGGATCAGTCCCTGAACTCCCGGGGGCAGCCTGCCGCTTCGCCCGGAAGATGTGAGTCCGCCCACCGTGTCAGCTCCGTCATCGCGGGCCGCAGCGCCAGACCGGAGTCCGTGAGCTTGTAGCTGACCCGCAGCGGCGGGCCCTCCTCCACGGTCCGTACGACGAGGCCCAGCGACGCCAGCTCGGTCAGCCTGTCCGAGAGCATCCGCTCGCTGATCCCGGGCACCGCACGGCGCAGCTGCGCGAAGTGGCCCGGCCCGTTCATCAGCGCGGCGAGTACGAGCCCGGTCCAGCGCTTGCCCAGCACTTGGAAGACGCGCGTGATGCCGCTCTCGGGCTCGCTGCACCCGCCTGCGGTGCCGAGCGCCCCCTGCCGATGCGTCTTTCCCCGGGGCTCTGCCATGGGTCAAGGGTACTGCGTCCTCACAAGGGAGTGCAGAAAAGTAAGTAGCTGTGCTATTAATAGGTACGTATTCAACAACACCTCCTTACGAACCGCATCCAAGGAGCTTCCCCCATGGCCACACTGCTTCACCTCGACTCCTCCGTCTTCCCGCAGGACGCTTCCGTCTCGCGCGACGTCGCCGCGTCCTTCCGCAAGGCGTGGGAGGCGGAGCACCCGGAGGGCACGGTCGTATACCGCGACCTGGCCGCCGAGCCGCTGCCGCACCTCGACGGGGTGGCCGCCTCCGCGGCCTTCGCCGCGCCGGAGGACCGCACCCCGGAGCAGACGGCGGCGTACGCGCTCCGCGACGAGCTGGCCCGTGAACTGGAGCAGGCGGACGCCGTGCTGATCGGCGCCCCCATGTACAACTGGGCGATCCCGTCGACCCTCAAGGCATGGCTCGACCAGGTGATCATCAACGGCCGTACCTCGGGCGTCGACTCCCCCTCGGCCGCCGGTACCCCCACCGTCGTCGTGGCCAGCCGCGGCGGCGGCTACGGGCCGGGAACGCCGCGCGAGAGCTGGGAGTTCGTGCAGAACTACCTGGCCAAGGCGCTCGGTGAGGCCATGGGTCTGAAGGTGGAGTTCATCGTGCCGGAGCTGACCCTGGCCGGGCGCACCCCCGGCATGGAGTCCCTGGTCGAACTCGCGGAGGCCTCGCGTGCCAAGGCGCACGACGAGGCGGGCACGCACGGCAAGACCCTCGCGGCCCGGCTGGCGGCCTGACACCGCGCGAACTGACGCCGCGCGGAATCCACCGCCGACGCCACCGCCCACGCGGAACGCCGAGGCCGGACGCCCCCGGCCCATCGCCGACGCCGAACGCCGACGAGGCCGCCCGCGCGTTCCGGGCCGGTGCCTGAACCGCCCTTCCCCGAGGGCCGGTTCAGGCGCCGGCCGCCGGACCCGCCGGATCCGCCGGATCCGCCGGGCTCCGGCCCTCCGCGTCGCCCGGCGCGGCACCCGCGTCCGCATCCGCATCCGCGTCGGCAGGCGTCCCATAGCCGCCGCCCCCCGGTGTCTCCACCACCAGCACGTCCCCCGGCCCGGCCTCCGCCGAGTCGCACGCGCCCATCACGACGGTGCTGCCGTCCGCGCGCTCGATACGGTTCGAGCCCAGCGCGCCGGGCGCACCGCCCGCCATTCCGTACGGAGGCACCCGGCGGTGGCCCGACAGCGTGCTCACGGTCATCGCCTCACGGAAGCGGATCCTGCGCACCGCGCCGTCGCCGCCGCGCCGGCGTCCCGCTCCGCCGCTGCCGTGCCGTACGGCGAAGTCCTCGACGAGGACCGGCAGTTGCGATTCGAGTACCTCCGGGTCGGTGAGGCGCGAGTTGGTCATGTGCGTCTGCACCACTGACGCGCCGTCGAAGCCGTCGCCCGCGCCGGAGCCCGACGCGACGGTCTCGTAGTACTGATGCCGGCGGTTTCCGAACGTGACGTTGTTCATCGTCCCCGAGCCCTCCGCCTGCACGCCCATGGCGCCGTACAGCGCCCCGGTGATCGCCTGCGACGTCTCGACGTTGCCCGCCACGACCGCGGCGGGACGGACCGGCGCCAGCATCGAACCCTCCGGGACGACGATCCGCAGCGGCCGCAGGCAGCCGTCGTTGAGCGGGATCTCGTCCGCGACGAGCGTGCGGAAGACATAGAGGACGGCGGCGGTCACCACGGAGGACGGCGCGTTGAGATTCGACTCCAGCTGCGCGGACGTGCCGGTGAAGTCGAGCGTCGCGCAACGCCGTTGGCGGTCCACCGAGACCCGTACGGCGATCACCGGGCCCGAATCCGTCTCGTACCGGTACTCGCCGTCCTCCAGGGCGTCGACGACCTTCCGTACGGCCTCCTCCGCGTTGTCCTGCACGTGACGCATGTACGCCTGCACGACGTCCCGTCCGAAGTGGCCGATCATCCTGCCGACCTCCTCGACTCCCTTGCGGTTCGCGGCGATCTGGGCACGGAGGTCGGCGATGTTCGTATGGGGACTGCGGGAGGGGTACGGCGCCTCGGTGAGCAGCCTCAGCGTCTCCCGCTCGCGCAGCCGGCCGTCCTCCACGAGCAGCCAGTCGTCGAACAGCACGCCCTCCTCGTGGATTTCGCGGCTGTCCGCCGGCATGGAGCCGGGGGTCAGCCCGCCGATCTCCGCGTGGTGCCCGCGTGAGGCGACGAAGAACAGGATCCTGGGCTCGGCCGCGCCGCCGTCACCGCCGCCGTCCCCGTCACCGTCACCGTGCGCCACACCGCCGCCTCCGGGTCCGGTCCCCGGCGCGGGCTCCTCGAAGGCCGGCGTCACCACGGTGACGTCCGGGAGGTGGGTGCCGCCGTTGTACGGATCGTTGACGGCGTACGCGTCGCCCGGCTTCATCGTCCCCGCGCGCCGCCGGATCACCTCCTTGACGGTGGTGCCCATCGAACCCAGATGCACGGGGATGTGCGGCGCGTTGGCGACGAGATCGCCGTCCGGGCCGAAGAGCGCACAGGAGAAGTCCAGCCGCTCCTTGATGTTGACGGACTGCGCGGTCGACTCCAGCCGCGCGCCCATCTGTTCGGCGATCGACATGAAGAGGTTGCCGAAGATCTCCAGCAGGACGGGGTCGGCGCCGGTGCCGACGTCCGCACCGGCCGGTGCGGCCGTACGCCGCACGACCAGATGTCCCGTGTCCGTCGCCTCCGCGCGCCAGTCCGGGTCGACGACCGTCGTGGAGTCGGACTCCGTGACGATCGCGGGACCGGTCACGAGGTCGCCCGGCCGCAGCGACTCCCGGCGGTGCAGCGGTACGTCACGCCACTCGCCGCCCGTATACAGGGGCGCCGTCTCACCGCCCGGGGCCTCGCCCGACCCGGCACCCGGGCCGGCACCCGGGCCGCGCAGTTCGCCGGGCCCCGGCTGCCGCGTGACGCCGACCGCCTCCACCGAGACGGCCTCCACGACCACGGGACGGTCCATGAGGAACGAGTACATGTCCCGGTGCTTCGTCTCGAAGGCCTCCTGCATCGCGCCGTGTCCCGCCAGTTCGACGGGCACCGCCGTATCGGTTCCGTCGTAGCGCAGCTGTGCGCGCCGCGTCACCCGGATCCGCTCCTCCGGCACGTCCTGGTCGAGGAGTTCGGCGCGAGCGGCCGACTCCAGGTCCGCGGCGACGGCCTCGACCCGCCCCATGTGCCGCTCGGCGAGGGCGAGTTCGACGGACTGCTCGCGCATCGCCGTGGAGTCGGCCAGGCCCATGCCGAGCGCCGAGAGCACACCGGCCATCGGCGGCACCAGTACGGTCCTGATCCCCAGCGAGTCGGCCACGGCGCACGCGTGCTGGGCGCCCGCGCCGCCGAACGTGGTCAGCGCGTACCGCGTGATGTCATGGCCCTTCTGCACCGAGATGCGCTTGATCGCACTGCCGATGTTCGCCACGGCGATCTCCAGAAAGCCCTCGGCGACCTGCTCCGCGGAGCGGTCGTCGCCCGTGCTGTCGCCGATCTCCCGTGCCAGGGCCGCGAACCGCCGCCGCACGGTCCCCGCGTCCAGCGACTGATCGCCTCCGGGCCCGAAGACGTGCGGGAAGCGGGCGGGCTGGATGCGGCCCAGCATCACGTTGGCGTCGGTGACGGTCAGCGGCCCTCCGGCGCGGTACGAGGCGGGCCCCGGGTGCGCGCCGGCGGAGTCCGGCCCCACCCGGTAGCGGCTGCCGTCGAAGTGCAGGACCGAGCCGCCCCCGGCCGCGACGGTGTGGATGTCCAGCATCGGGGCCTGCAACCGCACTCCGCCCACCTGCGTCGTGAACACCCGCTCGTAGCCGCCCGCGAAGTGCGACACGTCGGTGGACGTGCCGCCCATGTCGAAGCCGATCACGTGGTTGTGGCCCGCCAGCTGGGACATCCGGGCCATCCCGACGATGCCGCCCGCCGGGCCGGAGAGGATCGCGTCCTTGCCGCGGAAGTGCCCCGCCTCCGCGAGCCCGCCGTTCGACTGCATGAACATCAGCCGCACGCCCCGCACTTGGTCCGCGACCTGCTGTACGTAACGGCGCAGCACCGGCGAGAGATAGGCGTCGGTGACGGCGGTGTCACCGCGCGGCACCAGCTTCATCAGCGGGCTGACCTCGCTGGAGAGCGACACCTGCGGAAAGCCGGTGCGCTCGGCCAGTTCGCCGACCGCGGCCTCGTGGGCCGGATGCAGATGGCTGTGCAGACAGACGACGGCGACCGCGCGGATGCCGTCGTCGTAGGCGGCCCGCAGCCGCGGGGCCAGCGCGTCGAGGTCCGGGGGCCGCAGCACGGTGCCGTCCGCCGTGATCCGCTCGTCCACCTCGATGACCCGCTCGTAGAGCGCCGAGGGCAGCGTGATCGCGCGGTCGAAGATGTGCGGGCGGTTCTGGTAGCCGATGCGCAGGGCGTCGCGGAAGCCGCGGGTGATCACCAGCGCGGTGCGCTCGCCCTTGCGTTCAAGGAGGGCGTTGGTGGCGACCGTGGTGCCCATCCGCACGGCCTCGACGTCGGCGCCGTCGACGCTCTCGCCATCGCGGCGGCCCAGCAGCGTACGGATTCCCGCCACCGCGGCGTCGCTGTATCGGGCCGGGTCCTCCGACAGCAGCTTGTGCGCCAGCAGCACGCCGTCCGGGCGGCGTGCCACGACGTCGGTGAACGTACCGCCGCGGTCGATCCAGAACTGCCACCGTCCACCGCCGGTGCGGCCGGTGCCGCCCGTGAGGTCCGTGCCGCCCGTGGAGTCCGTGCCGCCGGTGGCGTCCGTGGTGCCGGTGCCGCACATGGCGTCCCTGGTGCCGGTGGCCTCCGTGCCGTCCCTGCCGTCCGTCACGTCTGCTCCGTTCTCTCCCGCCGGTCTCTCCCGCCGGGCGAAGAGCCGACGGTCCGACGGTCCCGTACGACAGACCGTACTGCGGTAAAACACCACAAAACGGATCACGAGCGGGGCCCCCGGGGTCCCGCGTGCCGGAACCGGCGGCCTGAGCCGGACGGCACACGGAAGCGGTGACGAGAGCCCCGGTGAGGCCGGACCGCGCACCCGTGCCGGACGTGGCGCACGGCGCGACACTGGGCAGAGAGGGCCGACGAGCCGCACGGCCCGAGAAGGGGCCCGCGGAGGGTGCCCGAGGAGGGACCATGCCCACCGACATCATCGAGGACGCGGTGGCCGAGAACCTGGTACAGGACGCGGCGGCCGCACCGTCCATGCACAACGCTCAGCCGTGGACCTTCCGCTTCCACCGCACCGGCCAGTCCCTGGAGCTGCGCGCGGACCCCGGCCGCGTCATGCCCTCCTCGGACCCGGACAACCGCGCGTTGCACGTGGGATGCGGGGCGGCGCTGCTCAACCTGCGGGCGGCAGC
This sequence comes from Streptomyces sp. HNM0575, assembly GCF_012726265.1. Taxonomy (GTDB): domain Bacteria; phylum Actinomycetota; class Actinomycetes; order Streptomycetales; family Streptomycetaceae; genus Streptomyces. The sequence goes on from NZ_JAASAG010000012.1 coordinate 154,877, forward strand.
GGCCTGGCGCGGACTCTCGCCGGTGGTGGAGCTGCTGCCGGACCCGTCCGACCCGGGCCTCCTGGCTGTCCTCCGGTTCGGCCCCGCGAGAGGCGGCGAGGCCGAGCCTGAACTCGCGGGGCTGCACGGCGCCATCGCCGACCGGCGCACGAGCCGTCATCCCTTCTCCGACCGGCCGGTTCCTCAGGCCGTACGGGAGGAACTCGCGGCCGAGGCCCGGCAGGAGGGAGCCTCACTGACCTTCCCGGCAGGCTGGCACCTCTCCTTCGTTCTGGAACTGATCGACGAGGCGGAGCTCGAGGCCGGCTACCGGGGAGACCCGGATGAGGAGCGCTGGCTGCGCCTTCAGGATGCGGAGCCGGGGGCGGCGGCACCTGCGCAGGACGCGCAGGACGGTGTCCAGGAGGAGAGCCTGGGCCCCATGCGAGACGCCGGACGGGCTCCCGTACGGGACTTCGCGCGCCGCCACCCGGTGGCCGGACGAGGCTCGGCGGACTTCGAGCGGATCCCGCAGCTGGGCATCGTCAGCACACGCGAGGACGGGCCGCGCTGCTGGCTCGGCGGCGGCGCCGCGATGGAGCGCGTACTGCTGGGCGCCACGCGAGCCGGGCTCGCCACCGCGCTCGCCACCCAGGCGCTGGAACAGCCCAACCTGCGCTGGATGCTGCGCGACCCCTCGGGCGCGGAAGGCCCGGTCCAGATGGTGCTGCGGCTGGGCTACGGCCCGCCGGGGCCCGCGTCTCCGCGGCGGCCCGTGCGAGACGTCCTGGAGATCCTTCCCTAGCCGCCCCGCGCCACGACCGCACCCACGGCCCGCGACCGCTCGCCACCGTCCGGCCACCCGCTCCACCGGCCAGAGCCTCCACCGCCCGCTCGGCCTGCCGTTTCTGAAGCAGCGCGAACCCCGCGTTGAGCACGATGACGGCGACGATCGCCTCCGCCGGTACGGCGGTGCCCGCGACGACGGCGAGCGCTGCCGCTCCCCACAGCAGCAGCGCCAGAGGGTCGGGCCTCGGACCCGCGCCGGGCCCCGGATCCGCGCCGGACCTCGGACCCCCGCCGGGCCCTGGATCCGCGCCGGACCCTGAGCCCGCGCCGGGCCCCGGACCCGCCGCTCACCGGGCGGTCAGATGACTGCGTACCTTCACCACGCCGTCCACGCTCTGGCACAGCCGCTCGATCACCGGGATCAGATGGACCGGCTCCACCGCGCCGCGCAGCGTGACGCAGCCGTCCCGTACCTCGACGGTGAGCTCCCGTGCGGCAAGGCCGAGGATGCGTTCCAGTACGTCCTGGGTGATCTCCTCGTAGATGGCCTCGTCACGGCGGAGGAAGACGCCGACCAGGTCCGCGCGGCTGACGATGCCGACGAGGCGGTCGGCATCGTTCACGACGGGCAGCCTCTTGACCTGCTTGTCCGCCATCACACGTGCGGCTTCCACGACGTTCCACTCCGGGCGGGCCACCACGGGAGGGCTGGTCATCAGCTCGTCGGCGCCGGCCGCTTCGCCCGGGGGACGGCTGCCCGGCCTGGGTTCACGGGACGGCATCAGCCCGGAGGGGTCGGGCTGGCCGGCCTGCTTCCCCAGCAGGTCCGCCTCGGAGACGACACCGACGGGGTGTTCCTCGTCGTCGACCACCGGAAGAGCCGTGATGTCGTGATCGGCCAGAAGCTCGGCGATCTTCTTGAACCCGGTGTCCCGGTGCACGCGCACCACTGCGCGGGTCATCAGATCGTGGACGGTCCGGTGCTGCATCAGCCGTCTCCCTCACGTAGCCCGGAAGCGCTGCTTGCTCTCCCCTCACGATCCGCCGAGTACCGGAGGCCCGCCACAGGGACCTGTCCCGGTACGCCCGTTCCCGGCGGCGCGTGCGGACGGCCCGTGCGGCCGCCCGGGCGCCGGGCGGGGACCGGCGGCGCAGGGCTCAGTCGAGGTCGAACCGTACGTCCACGACGCCTTCGACCGAACGGATGAGGCGCGCGGCGACCGGTACGAGAGAGGAGTCGGCGAGCTCGCCCATGACCGTGACCACTCCCTTCTCCACCTGGACGCGCAACAGGGGGGAGTTGGCGCCGGGGAGCATGTCGAGCACGTCGTGCCGGACCTCCTCGGCGATGTCCTCGTCCGCGCGCAGAAAGACCTTCAGCAGATCGACGCGGCTGACGATGCCCGCGAGTCTGCCCTCACCGTCGACGACCGGCAGCCGCTTCACGCGCTTCCGGGCCATGATGCGGGCGGCCTCCGTCAGGGGTGCGTCCTCGTGGACGGAGACCGCGGGCGCGGTCATCAGATCCCCCGCGGTCAGGGCGCCCGACTTGCGCAACTGCTCCATGCGTTCGCGGGGTTCGGCGAAGGCGGGGACGCCGTCGCGGTACTCCTCCTTGGCCAGCAGATCGGCTTCGGAGACCACGCCGATGACGCGTCCGTCGGCCTCCAGCACCGGGACGGCGCTCACATGCCACTCCCGCATGTTCTGGGTGACGTCCTTGAACGTGGCCTGCCGTCCCACGGCGATGACGGTCCGTGTCATGACGTCGCCGACGGTGCGCGGCGAGGCGCCCGGCACGAGGTCGCGATCCGAGCCGTGCCGATCCGGGCCCGGCGCCGTCGCGGAGGAAGCCCCGTTGGACCGCGGGGCGCGGTGGTGGCTGTTGGCCTCGGGTGTCATATCGGCTCCTTCTCCGAGCGCTGCCAGGAGGCGATGCCGGCCCGGTTTCCAGCGTCTCAGGGTTCACGTAGCGGCGCAGGAGTTGAGCAGGGGCCCGCCCCCGGCGGCCGGCGACCTCCTGCGCCGCCGTCCCGGCTCGCGCGGCGGCGGACCGGCCCGTGTACTGGTACGGGGGCCGTGGAGGTACCGCATCAGCGCTCGGGCGGGGAAAGGGGAAGCCGATGACGTTCGCCGCCCCGCGGGTAGCGGAGACCTACGCGCTGCTGACCGACGGCAGGACGGTGCGGATCCGGCCCGCGAGGACCTCCGACCGCGATCAGGTCCGGGCGCTGTACGAAGGCATGTCTCCGCGGAATCTGAAGCTGCGGTTCTTCGGCGCGGGCGCCCGCCTGCGAGAGCACGGAGCCGACCGTACGAGTGCGGCAGGCCGTCCGGGCTTCCTCGCCCTGCTCGCCTTTCACGGCTCCCAACTCATCGGCACGGCCGAGTACGAGCAGCTTCCCGAGGACCCGTCCACCGCGGAGATCGCCCTCGCCGTGGCCGACGACTTCCAGCACTGCGGCGTCGGCACCCTTCTTCTGGAGCACCTGGCACACGCGGCACGCGCCGGGAACGTCACGGCCTTCACCGCCGACGCGCTCGCCGAGAACCGGGCCGTACTGGAGGTCTTCGCGAACCTCGGCCTGCGCTACGAGCGCAGCTTCGACGACGGCGAGGTCCGCTGCCGGGTCGATCTGACGCCCGACGAGCGCTTCCTCACCGCCGTCGACTCCCGCGGCAGCACGGCCGATGTCGCCAGCATGCGGCCGCTGTTGCAGCCCCGCTCCGTGGCCGTGGTCGGAGCGGGCCGCTCACCCGGATCGGTGGGCCGCGCCGTGCTGCGGAACCTGCGCCGCTCCGGGTTTCCCGGCCCCGTCTACGCGGTCAATCCGCACGCCGGGTCCGTCGAAGGAGTCCCGTGCCACCCCGCGGTCTCCGGGCTTCCCTACGCCCCCGACCTCGCCGCACTCGCCGTGCCCGCGAAAGCGGTGCCCGAAGTGGCCGACCAGTGCGGCCACTTCGGCGTGAGAGCCCTCACAGTGCTGACGTCCGGTCTGGACGAGCCCCAGGGCGCCGCTCTCCTCGACATCTGCCGCCACTACGACATGCGGCTCGCGGGGCCGAACTGTCTCGGCGTCGCGAACACCGAGGACGGCGTCCGCCTGGACGCCACCTTCGCGGCCGGCCTCCCCGAGGCGGGCACCGCCGGAGTCGCCGCGCAGTCCGGCGGGATCGGCATCGCGCTGCTCGGCGACCTCGCCCGGCTGGGCATCGGCGTCTCCAGCTTCGTGTCCCTCGGCGACAAGTACGACGTGAGCGGCAACGACCTTCTCCAGTGGTGGGAGGCCGACGAGCGCACCCGCCTCGCCCTGCTGCACCTGGAGTCCTTCGGCAACCCCCGCGCCTTCTCCCGTACCGCCCGGCGCATCACCCGGACCATGCCCGTACTCACGGTGGACGCGGGCCGGTCCGAGGCGGGCCGGCGGGCCGCGGCGGGTCACACGGCCGCGGCGGCGACGCCCACGATGACCCGGCAGGCCCTCTTCCACCAGGCCGGAGTGACCGCGACCCGCTCCCTCGGCGACCTCATGGGGACGGCTGCGCTCATGCACGCCCAGCCCCTCCCGGCCGGCGCTTCGGTCGCCGTCGTGGCCAACGCAGGCGGCACCGGCGTCCTCGCCGCCGACGCCTGCGCCGAGGCCGGGCTGGACCTTCCGCCGCTGCCCGAAGAGCTGGCCGCGCAGCTGCGCACACTGCTGCCGCCGGGAGCGAACGCGGCCAACCCCCTCGACACCACCGCCGCCGTCGGGCAAGCCGCTCTCGAAGCATCCCTGCGGCTGCTTGCCGCCGAAGCCCCGGTCGACGCGGTGCTCGTCGTGCTCGTCCCCACCGCGACCGCCGCGGCGCGCGGCGACGATCCCCTCCGGGCACTGACCTCGTCCGCTCTCCGGGCGGACTCGCGAACGCTGCTGGCAGTCCTCCCGGACCAGGCCGAGCGCGTACGGCTGCTGCGGAGCACCGACGGCGCCGCACCGTCCGCACCGTCCGCACCATCCGCCCTGCCCGCCTACGCCGATCCGCAGGACGCCGCCCGCGCCCTCGCCCATGCCGCCGAGCGGGCCCGCTGGCTGGCGCATCCGCCCGGCTCCGTGCCCGAGCTGGGCGACAGCGTGGACGCCGAACGCGCCCGCCGGCTCGTACGGACCGCGCCGGCCGGGCAACCCGGAGGTGTCTGGCTCGACCCGGACTCATGCCTGGAGCTGCTGGACTCCTACGGCATTCCCCACCCGCCGCAGACAGTGGCCCACGACGAAGCCGCGGCTGCCGAAGAGGCCGCGCGGCTGGCGCCCGCCGGGGAGCGCCTCGCGCTCAAGGCATACGGCCCCGACCTGCTGCACAAGAGCGCCCACGGCGGGGTCCTCCTCGACCTCGAAGGCCCCGGCGCGGTGCGCGCCGCCTACCGCGAGCTGGAATCCCACCTCGGGCAGCGGATGACCGGCGCGATCATCCAGCCCATGGCCCGGCGCGGAGTGGAACTCGTCGCCGGCGTCGTCCAGGACGAAGTCTTCGGTCCCCTCGTGCTCTTCGGACTCGGCGGCACCGCCACCGACGTCCTGGCCGACCACGCCGCCCGCCTCGCGCCGCTCACCGACCGCGACGTGCGCGAACTCCTCGCCGCACCGCGCTGCGCGCCGCTCCTGCACGGCCAGGGCGACGGCGAAGCGGTGGACCTGGCCGGCCTCGGGAATCTGCTGCTGAGACTGTCGCGGATGGCGGACGACCTGCCCGAGCTGGCCGAGGCCGACCTCAATCCGGTCGTCGCCCGGCCCGACGGCGTCACCGCCGTCGACTGCCGTATCCACCTGAAGAAGCCCCGTCCGCCGCGGCCGGGCCGTGGCACGGGCCCCGACGCCTACCCCCGGCGACTGCGCTGAGCGGCCGCTCCCTCATTCCGCCCCCTCATCCCGCCCCCTCGGCCCGCCTCATTCGTACTGTTCACGGCGTACGACCGCGACAGGGCAATGCGCATGGTGCAGCAAGGCCTGGCTGACGGAACCGACCAGCATCCCGGCGAATCCCCCCGCGCCCCGCGCACCCACCACCATCAGCCGCGCGTCCCTGCTGGCGTCGATGAGTTCCTGACGTGTACGTCCGTGCAGCAGCCGCCGCTCCACCGGTACGTCGGGGTACTTCTCGCCCGTCCCGGACAGCGCCTCGGACAGCAGGGCCTCCTCCTCGCCCGCCAGCTCGCCGGGCTTCCTGGCGTATGCGAGAGCCGGGTCCCGCGGGGGCGTGGGCGGCACCGACCACTCCGACCAGACATGTGCGGCCACGAGACGCGCATCACCGAACGAGGCCTCCGCGAAGGCGAAGTCGACCGCCGCGGAGTTCGCCGCGGATCCGTCGGCGCACAGCACGATCGGCCCCGAAGGATCGGGAGTCCCACGGAAGACCAGGACGGGGCAGTGTGCGTGAGCCGCCAGATGCACCGCGACCGACCCCAGAAGCAGACCTCTGAGACCGCCCAGCCCCCTGCTGCCGACCACGACCAACGACGCCAGGCGTGACGACTCGACCAGCACATGTGCCGCCTCGCCGGCCATGACGGCGCTGCTGATCTCGATGCCCGGTGCGACGGCACGCGCACGCGATTCCGCCTCGGACAGGTGGCCGTGCGCCTTCTCGTGCATGGCCCCGCTCACCGCTTCGTACGTCGTGGCGTCCACGGCGGCCGGGAGAGGCGGCATGGTCAGGACGTGCACGATGTCCAGGCCGACTCCGTGCAGCACGGCCTCTTCCGCGGCCCGTTCCACGGCCGAGAAGCTCGAGGGCGATCCGTCGACCCCGACGACCACAGCGTTGCCCAGTTCCACCGCCGGCTCCTCTCGGCCCTCGCGCGTAGGCCCGTCGCCGGTCCCACCCGGGTCTGCGGGGTTCTTCACGACCGGCCGACGGGAGCGCTCCCTGCGCACCGTCCAAGCCCGAAGACGGTTCCGCTTCAACGGTGTGGTTCGCGGCCTGAGCCCGCAACTGGGGCGCGACCGTCACGACACGTGCCCACCGGCCGGCTCACACGCGGGGTGAGGCCGCGGCGTCGACGAAGTGCGCCGCGTCATCCGTCCCACGGACCCGGCCGTCCCGTACGGGCGGCTCAACTCCTCGGCGCCCTGACGCAGTTGACGCCACTCCGACGGGAACTATGTACCGACATGGTCAGTTACGCGTAGAAGCAGTGCTTGCGCAACGTCAGACGCCCCAAAGAGGGCGCCTGACGTCCGACCAGCGAGAAACGGGCCCCGCCGCGACTTTCGTCACTGACGGAGACCCGTTCGTCGGTGCCTCTCTGTCGCGTCTGGCAACCGCGCATGTCACATCCACGACCGTGTCGATGACCGACCGCTTGATACTCACGTGCCAGAAGCCGCCCCCCGCCCCATGGGTTCCGGTACCGTCCGCGTGACCCGGGGCACTTCCCGGGAAGGGCGGATGCCCGGGTGAGGCAATGAGTACGGTCGCTCGGCGTCCCCTGAGGGCCGGAAGCCCCCTGGGCTGCGAGGAGTTGTCGCATGTTCTCCCGGACGCGTCGCCGCGGTGGCGGTCCGAGGCGGGGGTGCGGCCAGGAGGATGCTGCCGGCCCGGGCGCTGACATCGTGCGCCTGGCGCGAACCGCGGTCTTCGCAGCCCTCTGCCTGGTGACGTCGGCACTGGGGCACGCCTTGATGTCGGCCGACGTCCTGCCCTGGTGGGCACTGGGCCTCGCGTTCACCGGCGGCACTGCGTGCGGGTGGTGGCTGACCGGCCGCGAGCGTGGCGCTACGACGGTCATCGGGACCACGGTTCTCACACAGGGGCTGCTGCACCTTCTGTTCACCTTCGCTCCCTGGGCGCTGCGTCCGGCGGGCGCAGCGGATGCCACGGCGAGTGCTCACGCTCATCACGGCGCTCACTCACATTCGATGTCGATGTCCCACGCAGGCATGGCGATGCACCACGGGGAGGCCATGGCCGGCGGCGGGTCGATGGGCTCCTCCGGCTCGTCCTTCGTCTCGGCCGTGACCCACGGTGGTTCCGCCGGGATGCTCCTGGCGCACCTGCTGGCTGCTGTCATGTGCGGGCTGTGGCTGTGGCGGGGCGAAGCCGCGGTCCATCGGATCGGACGGGCGCTGGCAGCGGTCCTGTTCGCCCCGCTGCGCCGAGTCTTCCGGGCCCTCTCACACGCGCAGACCAGCTTCGGAGCCCTGTCGTGGCGGACGGTTGCCGATGGCGGGGAGTACCGGCAGCCCGCTCTCACGGCACTGGAACACGTCGTGGTCCGGAGAGGCCCACCGCAGGGCCGATGCACAGCCAGTCGCCTGTCTCCCGAGGCGCTGCTCTCCGTCTGGCCCTGAAACCGGTCCGACCTCTGCGGTGACCGTGGCCGGGGAGAACAGGCGACCGTACCGGCGGGCCTGTGTGCGCGTCGGCCTGTTCATTCGGCCCTGGGCCGTGTCCCTACCGCGCGGTGCGCCGCAGCGTTGTGCCGTGACGCCTTCGGGAGGGCCCAGGCCTCCTCATCGATCGGGAGTTTCCATGAACCATCACGTATCCGGTCAGGTGCCTCTGCATGACACCACGTCAGCGGCACGGCCGATGAAGTCCGAGCGGGGACTGGCCGCGCGTACGGGCCGCCCTCGTCTCGCGGTGTGCTGCACCGTCGTGGCCGCGGCAGCGGCCCTGCTGTCCGGCTGCGGAGGCGGGTCCTCCGACAGCGCCTCGAAGGAGTCGGCCGACCACGGGTCCGGGTCCAAGAACATGGGCGGAATGCACGGCAAGGCGATGGGGGACCCCCATGCCACGCCTGCGAGCAAGATCCCCGACGCCGACGTCGTTAAGGGTCCCTTCAAGCTGCTGGACACGCGCCCGCCCGGCATGGACGACGTGAACGGCACGGCCTGGCAGGCGCAGGGCCCGAAGGGCACCACGGTGACTGTCTCGTTGACCGGCCTGAAGCCGGGAGACACATATATGGCGCATCTGCACGCACAGCACTGCTCCGCCGAAAACGGCGGTGAGCACTTCCAGTTCAAGAAGGGCGGCCCCGCCAAGCCGCCGAACGAGATCCACCTGATGTTCAAGGCCGACAAGGACGGAAAGGCCATGACGACGGTGAACAACAAGAAGAAGACCGGCAAGGACGCGGTCGCCCTCGTCGTCCACCCCCACAAGGCTCAGGACAACCGGATCGCATGCGCCGATTTCGAGTTCTGAGGACGTCGGCAGCCCTGCTGGGGTGCCTGTGCGTGCTGCTCGTGTTCGGAGCGCCCGCCCAGGCCCACAGTCCGCTGCAGGAGGCGACGCCGGCGCCGGGGTCCAAGGTCGGGACGGGGACGAGCGTCATTTCGCTGAAGTTCCCCGGCCTGGCCTCCGGCTCCACGCCGAAGGTCAAGCTGACCGGCGCCAAAGGCGCTTCTGTGCCCGTCGGGAAGCCGGAGGTGGCAGACGACTCCGTCGTCTGCGCCTCTGTCGGCCGGATGCGTGCAGGGGTGACGACACTCACCTACCGCGTCTCCGCAGCCGACGGCGACCGCCAGACCAACTCCTTCCAGTTCGAGGTCGCCGACGGCGCCAAGGCCGCGGCGGCCCCGGATGCCTGTCAGGGGCTGCATCTCGCGAAACCCGCCCCGGCAGCGGAGCGGGACGGAAGCGACACGATCCTGGGGATCGATCGCACGGTCACGCTGGTCCTCTTTGCGGCGGCCACCGTGGTGGTCCTCGGCGGCGTGGCCCTTGCTCTGCGCACAACGCGAAAGGCTCGGTCCGCGTGAGGGTGAGGGCACTGTCCGATCCGGGCAGCCGTCATACGAGTGCGGGCCCAACCACGTCGGGAGGAAAGGGGTGCTCCTGAAGTAGTTTGACCAGCGGTTTCGAGCGGGGCCGGTCCGGCGCAGCATCCGGGCCGGCCCCGCGTGCGACCTGCACCGGAGCCTCCCGGGACCACAGGGAACGTCGACAGCGACCTGTCGTGGATGGTTGCCGTCCGTGTAATGTTCCCGCTGGAGTGCCGGGAAGTCTGGTCGGCGATCAAGAGACAGCTCTCTTCCGATCGGTGGCTTCCCGTGGTGCTCGTAGTGGTCTTCGGCGCAGCGCTTCTTGTGGCTGTGCTGCTCTCGGGGCTGGCAGCCCGGTCCGTGCTTTCCACCTCTTTGCTGTTCCTCGTCGGTGGGGCCCTGGTCGGTGACGGTTTCCTCGGGTGGATTCACATCACCCCGGACAGCGACGTCGTCGCGGTGACCGCGGATCTTGCTCTCTTCGCCGTGCTGTTCACGGACGGGATGCACGTCTCGTTCCCCAGTCTCCGCGGAGCGTGGCGTTCTCCGGCCAGGGCTCTCGTTCTCGGCATGCCCCTGGCGTTCGTCGGAGTGGCGCTGGCCGCCCACTTCCTCGTGGGCCTGGACTGGGTCACGTCGTTCCTGGTTGGGGCGGTTCTGTCGCCGACGGACCCTGTCTTCGCCTCTGCCATCGTGGGACGCAAGGAAGTCCCGGCCCGTCTGCGGCAGTTGCTGAACGTGGAGAGCGGCATCAACGATGGTCTGGCGCTGCCCGTCGTCCTGGTGCTCATCTCGGCGGCGGGCCCGTCGGCGCAGACGGCCACGGCGTCGCTGGACGCGATTCTTCTGGAGTTGGTGGCCGGCCTGGCGCTGGGCGCCGTGCTCCCGCTGGCCGTCCATTGGATGACCCGCGTTCCGGTCCTGGGCGCAGAGCCCAAGCTGCAGCCGCTGCTTCCGCTCTCGGTGGGAGTGATCCTCTACGCGGCCTGCCATCTGACGCATGCCAACCCCTACCTGGCGGCGTTCTGCGCGGGTGCGGTGCTGGCGTCGGTCTCGCCTGAAGGGAGGCGCGCCTTCGAACCGCTGGGTGGGGCCTTCGCCGAGTTGGCCAAGTTCGTGGCTCTGCTCGTCTTCGGCGCCCTGCTCACCCCGTCGCTGTTCGCCGGACTCCCGTGGCGCGGTTACGTGGCGGTCGCTCTGACGATCCTGCTCGTCCGTCCGGCGTCGCTGCTGCTGTCGCTCGTCGGCACCCGCTTCGACAGGAGGGAGAGGCTGACCGCGGCGTGGTTCGGTCCCAAGGGGTTCGCCTCGGTCGTTTACGGGCTACTGGTGCTGCAATCCGGCGTCCCGCACGGGAAAGAAGCTTTCACGCTGGTGGCGGTGTGCATCGCCTTCTCCATCGTGGCGCACAGCAGCACTGACGCTCCGATCGCCCGTGCCTTCCGCCTCGAGGCGCTGGTCGGCATTCCGGACGACGCCGTTGCGGGCACGCATGAGAAGGGCCCCGCTGCGGGCCGAGGTGCCTCGAGCGAAGCCGAAGCGGTGAAGGAGAACGACAATGCGCGCACGTGACCTGGCCGAGGAGTACCCCTCGGTGACTCTCGACAGCGACGTCCTGGAGGCCGCGCGCCTCCTGGCGGACCGTCGGCTACCCGGACTGCTGGTGCTGGACGAGCACGATCGACCGCAGGCCGTGCTGCCCGCTTCCCAGCTGGTCAAGGTGCTGGTTCCCAGCTACGCGATCGAGGACCCGGCCCTGGCGAGGGTCATCGATGAGGAGCATGCCGACCGCTTGTGCCAAGCCCTGGCCGGCAGGCCCGTATCCGAAGCCCTGCCCCCCGTGCGGGAGCGGCAGAAACCGCCGACGACGGACGCGGATGACACCGCTCTGGAAGTCGCTGCCCTGATGGCACGTGAACGGAGCCCGTTGGTCGCCGTCATGGAAGGACTCGGGGACGACTCCCACGCCCGGGGTACGCCGCCCCGGATGCTCGGCGTGATCACAGCGGCGCACCTGCTGGACCGACTGTTGGGAGTCACGTGAACGACTGGCAGAGCTGGGCGGCGATCGCGGCATTCGTCGGGGCCTACGTGCTCATCGTCACCGAGCGGGTCCACCGCACGGCCGCGGCTCTGGGCGGCGCAGCAGTCATGCTCGCGATCGGCGCCACCGATGACAAGGCGGCCTTCTACAGCGAACGCTCGGGCATCGACTGGAACGTCATCTTCCTGCTGCTGGGCATGATGGCCATCGTCGGAGTGCTGAAGCAGACCGGCGTCTTCGAATACCTGGCCATCTGGTCGGTGAAGCGCGCCCGCGGCCGGCCCTTCCGCGTGATGGCCATGCTCATCGTGATCACCGCGGCCGCGTCCGCCTTGCTGGACAACGTCACCACGGTGCTGCTGATCGCCCCGGTGACGCTGCTGGTGTGCGAGCGGCTGGGGCTGCGGTCCGCCCCGTTCCTGATCGCCGAAGTCCTGGCCTCCAACATCGGCGGTGCCGCCACCCTGGTCGGCGACCCGCCGAACATCATCATCGCCAGCCGGGGCGGGCTCACGTTCAACGACTTTCTCGTGCACATGCTGCCCATCGCGGTGGTGCTCACGGCCGTGCTGATCCTGCTGTGCCGGATCATGTTCCGCAAGGTCTTCGTCTACGACGAGGAGCGCACCAAGGAAGTCATGGCGCTCGAGGAGCGCGACGCCATCCACGACCACCGGCTACTGGTCCAGAGCCTGATCGTTCTCATCCTGGTCGTCGCCGGATTCGTTCTCCATCCGGTGCTGCACTTCGAGCCGAGCGTCGTCGCGCTTCTCGGCGCCGGGCTGCTGATCGCGATTTCCACGGCCGAGACGGGCACAGTGCTGAAGGAAGTGGAGTGGCCCACGCTGGCCTTCTTCGCCGGCCTATTCGTCATGGTCGGCGCACTGATCGAGACCGGCGTCATCGGCGAACTGTCCAAGTCCCTGGCGAAGGCCACCGGAGGCGAGCCGCTGCTGGCCTCGATGCTCCTGCTCTTCGGCTCGGCCGGTCTGTCGGGGATCGTCGACAACATCCCGTACGTGGCGACGATGGCGCCCATCACCGCCGACCTCGTCCACGACATGGGCGGTAGCGGAGACAGCCAGCATGTGCTGTGGTGGGCACTGGCCCTCGGCGCCGACCTGGGCGGCAACGCCACCGCCATCGGCGCGTCTGCCAACGTCGTGGTCCTGGGGATCGCCGAATCCAACCGTCAGCCCATCACGTTCTGGCAGTTCACCAAGTACGGCCTGATCGTCACCGCCGTGACCGTAACCCTGTCGGCCGGCTACGTCTGGCTGCGCTACTTCGCTCTGGCCTGACTGGGAGCACCAGGCATGGCAGGACTCGCGGTCCCGGCAGGGAACGGCGGCAGATCGGTCCTTGCCGCGGCACCCGGAGGGGAGCACGATGGCATCCCGCTCGCACGCTGAACACACGGCTCCATGCGGGGCCGACGAGCAGCAGTGAGATGAAGAAGCGGGACGTCGATCGCCCAAGTGGAGTGGCCGTGCTGTCGAAACGCGAGAGGCAAGCGCTGAAGACGATGGAGGCTGCTCTCGTGGCCCGCGACCCGCGCTGGGCCAGGCAGTTCACCGAGAATTGTCAGCGACACCACTGGAGTTGGGGTAGCACACCGGGGCGACTCACGATCCTGCTCTGGCTCGGCTTCCTGTCCGTCGGGATCGTGACCGAGAACCTCGTGGTGGACACGGTCGTCATGATCTTCCTGTTCACGGGTCCCGTGGCAGCGCTGCTTCTTCTGGCGCGACGAGATGCGAAGGCCGATTTCCCAGCACCCTGACGCACAGCGGCGCAACGGGACGGGACAAGCACTCCAGCTACGACCAGGGCAAGCGCACCTGCTTGCTTCCGACGCGCCTTGACGAACACCACGCAGCAGCCGGATGCCGGCTGCGCCGAAGGTCGCCGCGTGCTGATGCGGAAGCCAACGGCCACCGAAGACTGCCGGAAGTCGGCAATGCGATTCAATGCCCCATGGCCGAGACTGCGGCTCGGGGCGGACGACTGTGAAGCTCCGGTGCGACCGTCCGCGGCAGCGAGACAGGGGAACATGTCCAGCACTGGTTCTCACGGGCAACCCAGCCCCGGCCCGTCTCTGCTGTTGGTCGAGGCAGCGGATTACGGCGGCGACGAGGGCAGGCTGATCGACCCTGCACCACTCGCCCGGCTTGTGGCCGCCTGGTCGGGATTCGGCAACGACCAGCTCGAAGCTGTGACTCGTGAGGTGGTTCAGGATCCGCTCGACGGTCCCGTCCACCTCGTCCGCCTGATCGCCGCGTTGGAAGCCAGTGCCCGGGTGACCGGCGGAACGCTCGCACGGGTCACCGACACACCGGTCGTGACCGACGTCTGCGGAGGCGCACTCCACCATCTGATCGAGGTTCTGCATGCGAGCGGTCTGCGCGCCGCCACCATCGCAGCGGGTCACGTGGAGTTCGAATCCCGATTCCTGACCGTCAAGGCTCTTCAGCCTTTCTGGCAGGCCCCTCTCCGCGCCCTGCGCGAACCCCTCCATGACGTCCAAGTGGTTCAGCCGGCCAGGACGTTGTGGCGTTCCTGAGCAGTACCTGCCGTCAGTGGACCGCGAGACGGGACTCGGCCCGTAGGGCGCTCCGGGGCTGCCTGTTCTCAGCGAACAGCGCTGGCAATCGTCGGTCGGCTCCCTGTTTGGCACGGGCTCTTATCGAGTATCTGTTAGTTCCTAACAGGAGATCGTCATGGAAGCTCCAGCCGTGATCGTTGCCGGAGCGGGGCCGACGGGGCTCACTCTGGCGTGCGGCCTTCGGGCAGCGGGAATCCCGGTCCGGGTGATCGACCGCGCCGAGGCACCTGCCACCACCTCCCGGGCCTTGGGACTCCAGCCGAGAGGGTCCGAAGTCCTCGACTGTCTTGGCGCATTGGACGACTTCCGGAGAGCTCGATCCACATCCGACAGGTGATCACTCACGTCGACGGCCGTCCCGTCGCGGCTGAAGGTCGGCCAGCCCACAAGACTGATGACCCGGCCGGGTCTGTTGATCTCCCAGTCCGAAGTGGAAGCACGACTCAGGCATCGCCTCCTTGCGCTGGGGACTGAAGTGGAGTGGGGATGTGAGCTGACCGCCGCCGAACAGGACGCCACCGGGGTCATGGTCGAATTCTCGGGCGGACAGGTTCGTGGGCAGCTCGCTCTCGTGGCCTCGGGACAGGCCGGTGAGGACCTGCTGAACACGTACGAGTCCGAGCGCCGTCCCATCGCGAAGGAGGTGCTGGAGTCCACCAGCGCCATGACCCGTGTGGTCACGGGGCAGAACGCACCGGCCCGCGCGCTGCGCGATCACCTCCTCGTGCCGCTGATGAACCGGCCGACGGTGCAGCGGCTGATCTGGGAGCAGGCCTCCCAGCTGAAGATCAGCTACCGGGGTGGACCGCTCGCCCGTCGTTCGCTGCGAACCTGGACGACCCGTGGCCCGCGGCCCGGCGACCGGGCCCCGGACCTCGACTGCACGACGACGGACGGGCACAGGACCAGGCTGCACGCGGAACTCGGCGCCCGCTGGGCGCTGTTGACGCCCCGCACGGGAGCGGCAGACTTCCTCGAAGCCGCCCGCCGGCGACTTGGAGGTCCCGGCAGAATCGCAGCGCTCACCCCCCGCACACCTCTGGGCGTGCACGTGATGCTCGTCCGCCCGGATGCTCACCTCGCCTGGCGAGGTACGTCCATGGCCGCGCTCGACAAGTGGCTGACATCCGCCCTGGACAAGGACCATGACCGGGAATCGCGGTGAGGCGACGGCCGATGCACCGAACTCCGGGGAGACGAGAGCGATGAAGCCGAACGGCGGCGGGTCCGAGCCCCCTGCCGAGAGCCTGCGCGAACGCAAGAAGGCCCAGACCCGCCGGAGCATCCAGGAGCACGCCCTGCGGCTCTTCCTCGACCAGGGCTACGAGAGCACCACCGTGGAGGACATCGCCGCGGCCGCGGACGTCTCCCACATGACCTTCTTCCGCTACTTCCCCACAAAGGAATCCGTCGTCGAATCGGACGACTACGACCCTCTGATCACCCGGCTCATCGAAGAACGCCCGCTGGAGGAAGACCCACTCACCGCGCTCCAACAGGCCCTTGCCCAGGGCCTCGCGGGTATCTACGAGGCGGACAAGCAGGCACTGCTCGTACGCACGCGGCTGATCCGGAACGCACCTGCTCTACGGGCCCGCCTGTGGCAGAACCAGTACGCCACGGAACAGCTCTTCCGCGACGCCCTCATGGCACGCCGACCGGACGATGATTCCCTGCGGGTCCGCGTCCTCGCAGCAGCCTCACTTGCGGCACTGACCACCGCCCTCACCGTCTGGGCTGACGGCGAGGGCAGGGATCACCTGCCGACGCTGGTCGACCGGGCCTTCGAAGCGTTGCGGGCGCAGTCCGTCGACGAGCGTCGATCACATGTCTCGGGACGCTGAGCCTTTGCCTCGATGCACCGGGGCCCGGGAGGCTGCTCTCACAGCATCCTGGCGTGGGCGACCGGGCCTGATCACTTCACATCGTTCAGCTCTTCGAACTTCACAAGCCCGGTGTCCTCCAGGACCGTGATGTGGTCGAGAACGATGGTGTTCGCCCTGATCGCCAGCGCCCGGACCATCGAGTTACGGGGGCCCCTGAGCCACGGACATCTCAGCGCGAGCTGCCCTTCCCGTGGATCTCGGTGACGAGTGCCTCGACCCGGGTCTTGATCTGGTCCCTGATGGGCCGGACGGCTTCGACGCCCTTGCCCGCCGGGTCGTCGAGTTCCCAGTCCAGGTACTTCTTACCGGGGAAGACCGGGCAGGCGTCGCCGCAGCCCATGGTGATGACGTAGTCGGAAGCCTCTACCGCGTCAGCGGTGAGGATCTTGGGTGTGCTGTGGGAGATGTCGATGCCCACCTCTTTCATGGCCTCGACAGCGGCGGGGTTGACCTGCCCTGCGGGCAGGGATCCGGCCGATCGGACTTCGACCTGCTCACCCGCGAGGTGGGAGAGGAATCCGGCTGCCATCTGGGAGCGTCCGGCGTTGTGCACGCAGACGAACAGCACGGATGCGATGGGTGTGGCGGACATCGGGTCCTTCCCTCTGCACTTCAGGCGGTCGGGGGCAGGGAGTTGAGCAGGTCGGTGATGTGGGCGTCGATGTCGTCCCGGACGCGACGCACGACGACCAGTGGGGCGCCGTCGGGATCGGGGACGGGCCGGTCCAGGTAGCGGTGGCCGTCGATTACGGGGCAGGCATCGCCGCAGCCCATGGTGACCACGATGTCTGCCGCGTTGATCACTTCGTCGGTCAGTGGCGTCCGGCGTTGCCGCTACAGACGAAACGGCGCCCGAGGAGGCCGCGACGGAGCAGCCTCCTGGATGTCTGCGAGGGCGGTGAGGCGTTCGGCGAGCACGATCAGGTGGGCGCCCGAATGCGGGCGTGTGCGGCGAGCCGTGTGTAGGAGTCGGCGAGCAGGCGCTGCACCGTCTCGACGGAGTAGGTGCCCTGGTGACGTGCTGCCAGTCGGGCAGCGCTCGTGGCGAGACGGGCATCGGGCGGAAGTGGGGAGATCAAGGCGGTCATCGGACCCCCTTCGCGAGGTTCACGAATCAGCGGACGCTGGTGTCAGCGATGACTGATGTGACAGTATCAACGCATGCTGACGTCAGTCGACACCGACCTGATCCGGGTCCTGGCAGACCCCCTCAGGCTTCGGATCGTGACCCTGCTGGCCCACGAGACCCTCTGCACAACGCACTTGGTGGAGGAGACCGGAGCGCGTCAGACAAACCTCTCCAACCACCTGAAGGTGCTGCGCGAGGCCGGGGTCGTGGAGACCGAGCCGTGCGGCCGCTTCACCTACTACAAGCTGCGGCCCGAGGTCATCGAGGCCGTGGCCGGCTCCTTCTCGGATCTCGCCGCCACCGCCCGCGCCACAGCCGCTGCCGGCAAGAAGAGGGCCTGCCCGTGACCCGCACCGAACCCTCCGCCTCCACGACCCCGGAGCCCACGCCCGGGGTCGTCGCCGGCCTGTCCACGCTGGACCGCTTCCTGGCGGTGTGGATTCTGATGGCGATGGCACTGGGGCTCGGCCTCGGCCGCGTCATCACCGGCCTGAACAGCGTGCTCAGCAAGGTCGAGATCGGCGGGATCTCGCTGCCGATCTCGGTGGGCCTGCTGGTGATGATGTATCCCGTGCTGGCCAAGGTCCGCTACGACAAGCTCGACGCGGTCACCGGCGACCGGAAGCTCATGCTCTCTTCGCTGGTCATCAACTGGATCCTGGGGCCGGCGGTGATGTTCGCGCTGGCCTGGATCTTCCTGCCCGACCTCCCCGAGTACCGCACCGGCCTGATCATCGTCGGCCTCGCGCGCTGCATCGCGATGGTCGTCATCTGGAACGACCTTGCGTGCGGCGACCGCGAGGCCGCAGCCGTCCTCGTGGCCCTCAACTCCGTCTTCCAGGTCCTGGCCTTCGGCCTGCTCGGCTGGCTCTACCTTGATCTGCTGCCCGGCTGGCTCGGCCTCGCAACCGGGCAGCAGCTCGGCATCTCCATGTGGAAGATCGCCTGGAACGTGGTCGTCTTCCTCGGCATCCCGCTGCTGGCGGGCTTCCTCACCCGCCGCCTCGGTGAGAAGAAGCTGGGACGCGAGTCGTACGAGAACGAATTCCTGCCGAAGATCGGCCTGTTCGCCCTGTACGGCCTGCTGTTCACCATCGTGATCCTCTTCGCACTCCAGGGGAAGACGATCACCTCCCAGCCCCTGGACGTCGCCCGCATCGCCCTGCCACTGCTGGCCTACTTTGCGCTGATGTGGTTCGGCTCCTTCGCCCTCGGCAAGGGCCTCGGCATCCCGTATGAGCGAACGGCCACGCTTGCGTTCACCGCTGCGGGCAACAACTTCGAGCTCGCCATCGCCGTGGCCGTCGCCACCTTCGGCCTCACCTCCGGCCAGGCACTCTCCGGCGTCGTGGGACCCCTGATCGAGGTGCCGGTGCTGGTGGCTCTGGTGTACGTATCGCTGGCCTGGCGCCGGAAGTTCACGCCGCCGGACCCGCTGTCAGCCCCATGACACCGACGGCCCGGGCCTGTTCGGCCCCATCGCAGTCCCCCGAGGCGCCAGGAGCGTGCACCGGCAGTGCCGCTGACCCGGCGGCGCCACCTTCCGCAGGCGCCGACTCGGCCACGGAGTCTCACGCTTCGCCACGGGACGCGGCCCGATCTCATTCACTCGGGTTGATCCACAACTGGACAGCCAGGCCGATACCGATCAAGGCGACCAGCCAGCGCAGCAACGCGGCCGGCAGCCGGCGGGCAAGCCGCGGGCCGAGCGTGGAGCCGACGAACATCCCGAGACCCAGCGGCAGTACCGCCGCCCAGTCGACGGGCCCCAAGGCAGCGAAGAGGAGAGCCGAGACGAGGGTCAGGGCGCCGATGAGCATGTTCTTCAGGGCGTTGGCGGTGGCCATGTGAGGCTCGGCCGTGATCAGCAGGAGAGCAAGGGTCATCACACCGGACCCGGCACCGAAGTAGCCGCCGTACACGGAGACCGCGATCAGCCCCATCGGAAGAACCGCACCCCACGCCCCCGAGGTGCGACCACGCTGGTTCCTCGAAGCGCCGCCGACGAGCCAGGGCTGGACAAGCAGAGCCAGCGAACCGGCGGCCACCAGGAACGGCACGACGCGAGCGAACGTCCCCGGTGGGGTGGAGAGCAACAACACCGAACCCGTCGCACCGCCGAGGGCGGCCATCGGCACCCGGCGTCGCAGCCATCGCCCCTGGCCGACCAGCTCGGACTGGGAGGCGAGAGCCGCACCGGGCCAGCAGGCGACGCCCGCGACGAGGTTGGTCACGTTCGCCGACAGAGCGGGAAGGCCCACGGCCAGCAGCGCGGGATAGGAGAGCAGGGAAGTGATGCCGCCCGCCGACCCGACAAGCCCGGCGACGAGCCCTGCGGCGGCCAGCAGCACGATGTCAGCGGAGTCCGTCACGACCGGGCGGCCTCAGCCGCAGACAATGTGGCCGGGCAACGGCAGCGCTCCTGACCGACCGGGTCAGTCAAGGGGTTCTCGTCCCGAGACCGAGAAGCTGCGTGCCATGGAGGCCATGACGCTGGGGGCGACGCGGTAGTACACCCACGTGCCGCGCCTCTCGGAGGTCAGCAACCCGGCCTCACGCAGCTTCTTCAAGTGGTGGCTGACAGTCGGCTGCGAGACGCCGACGTCGGAGATGTCGCATACGCAGGCTTCGCCACCGGCATGCGAGGCGATCTGGGAGAAGAGCCGCAGCCGCACCGGGTCCCCCAGCGCCTTGAACATCGCGGCAGCCCGCTCTGCCTCCTCCGACGTCAGCGGCCCCTCGTCCAGCGGGGGGCAGCACGGCGCCACGTCCGCCTCGATCAGCGGCAACGCCTTGGTATTCGACATGCATCTATTTTGACACGCATCGAATAAGCGCTCCACCCCAGGCCCGCACACGCCGGAGCCGGGCCGGCCAGGTGCGGCCCCTTCGGCGGCAAGCACGACGACGACGCCATCCACACTTCCATCGCTCAAGGTGACTTCAGAGCCTTCGACGCCGGTGAGCATCGGGGGTGCCGGTCGAGTTCGAGAGTCTCCACCACTCGCTAATTAATTTGATAAATGTCTATGTTGACGCTTATCGAATCAGGTGGGATGGTCACAGGGCAAGCCATAGACAGACGTCGAAGCAACCAGGGGAGCCACCGTGGAAGAGGCCGCCACACCGCCCGTCGTCGTGATCGGAGCAGGCCCGGTCGGCCTGGCCGCCGCGGTCCACCTCGCCGCGCGGGAGCAGGAGCCGCTGGTGCTGGAGGCCGGGCCGGGTGCGGGCACGGCCGTGCGGGAGTGGGGCCACGTGCGGCTCTTCTCGCCCTGGGCCGAACTCGTCGACCCCGCCGCCGAGAAGCTCCTCGCCCCGACCGGCTGGGTACGCCCCGACGGTGCCGCCTGCCCTTCCGGCGCGGAGTGGGCCGAGCTGTACCTCCAGCCGCTGGCCGACGTGCTGGGCGAACGCGTCCGCTATGGAACCCGCGTGACCGGCGTCTCCCGCGCCGGCCGCGACCGCGTGGTCGACGCCGGCCGCGACGAGCAGCCCTTCACCGTCCATCTCGTCACAGCGGACGGCGACGAGGAGAGGCTGACCGCCCGGGCCGTCGTCGACGCCTCCGGCACGTGGTCGGGCCCCGGTCCGCTCGGCGGCGACGGGCTTCCCGCGCTCGGAGAACGCACCGCCGCCGATCACATCGCCTACCGCGTCCCCGACCTCAAGAGCCCCTCCGCACGCGCCCGTTACGCGGGCAGGCGCACCGCCGTCCTCGGCTCCGGTGCGTCCGCCTTCACCGTGCTCGCCGGTCTCGCCGCCCTGGCGAAGGAACATCCGGGCACCCACACGACCTGGATCCTTCGGCGCAGCATCGGCGAGGACACCTTCGGGGGCGGCGAAGCCGACCGGCTGCACGCCCGAGGCGCGCTCGGACTGCGTGCCAGAGCCGCCGTCGGGGACGGCTACGCCGAAGCCGTCACCGGATTCCGTACGACCGCCGTGGACCGTGTCGACGGACAGCTGGTCCTCTCCGGAGAGGACGGCCGCCGCCTGGAGCCGGTCGACGAGGTCATCGCACTGACCGGTCTGCGGCCCGACCTGTCCTTCCTCGGCGAGCTGCGCCTCGGCCTGGACACACGGCTCCAATCCCCCCTCGAACTGGCTCCGTTGATCGATCCGAACGTCCACTCCTGCGGCACCGTGTATCCACACGGCGCGAAGGAGCTGGGACACCCCGAATCGAACCTCTACCTGGCGGGGATGAAGAGCTACGGCCGCGCGCCGACCTTCCTCGCGATGACCGGCTACGAACAGGTCCGCTCCATCGCGGCCGCACTCGCCGGAGACCGTGAAGCCGCCGAACGCGTCGAGCTGACCCTGCCGGAGACCGGAGTGTGCGGCGGCGCCGGGCTCTTCGACGATCCGGACGCCCAGGCGGAGACTGAAGGTGCGGGCGGCGGCTGCTGCGCGGCGCCGGACACCGTGCAGACCGCAGACGTCGAAGCCCCGGCCGGAGCCGGCGGCTGCTGAATCCGACGAGGTGCACCATGTCACGCGTACGACTCGCGCTCCGCGTCCCGGACCTGGACGCGTCAGCCGCCTTCCACAGCAGGCTCCTTGGGGCCGAGCCGGCCGGACTCCCCGACGGCTGCGCCGACTTCGCCGTCGTGGAACCCCTGCTCAAGCCCGTCCTCATCGAAGGCGGGCCCGCAAGGGAGGGCCCGCATGGACCACCTGGGAGCCGAACCCGCTTCCTCCGGGGCCGTGAACGCCACCACCGGAGGCTGCTGCTGACGTGCGGATGACGCGCCTTCTCACCGCTGAGGCCGCGACCGGCACGGGGGACCGGTCGCGGCCCCGCCTTGTCCTGCCCGCCCTGTGCGTCACGCAGATCACCAGCTGGGGCGTCCTCTATTACGCCTTCCCCGTTCTCCTGCCCCGCCTGACAGCCGCGACCGGCTGGTCGGGCACCGCGGCAACGGGCGCCTTCTCAGCCGCCCTGCTCGTCAGCGCTCTCGCGGGCATCCCTGTCGGACGCGTACTGGACCGGCGGGGCCCACGCGCCGTGATGACGGCCGGATCCGCCCTTGCCACGGCATCAGTGCTGGCCATCGCAGCGGCCCCCAACTTCCTTGTGTTCGTAGGAGCTTGGCTCTGTGCCGGTGCAGCCATGGCCGGAACGCTCTACCCTCCCGCCTTCGCCGCGGTCACCCGTTGGTGGGGCGGTACCCGGGTGCGTGGGCTGACGATCCTGACCCTCGCCGGGGGATTGGCCAGCACCGTCTTCGCACCGATCACGGCCGCGCTCATCGAGCACATGAGCTGGCGCGCCGCATACGTCACCCTGGCCGCGGTCCTCGCCGCGGTCACCGTCCCCGCCCACGCGCTCGCCCTCCGGGCCCCATGGCCACCCGCACCCGACGCCCCGAACGCGGCCGGACAGCCCGAGAAGGCGGCCGGACAGCCCGAGAAGGTGGCGAAGCCCACAACGCCGGTCGCACGCACCCGGCCCTTCGTTCTCCTGGCCGTCGCGCTGACGCTCTCCGCGCTCTCGTCCTTCGCCGTCGTCATCGGCATCGTCCCGCTGCTGAACGAACGCGGTGCCACCCCCACGCAGGCGGCCTGGGCGCTCGGCCTCGGCGGCCTCGGACAGACCCTGGGCCGGACTCTCTACGCACCCTTCGCCCGCCGCACCGGTGTCACCACGCGCACCAGCGCCCTCATCGCGGCCGGCGGCGTCACCACCGCTGCCCTCGCCGTCGTCCCCGGTCCCGTGACCCTCCTGACCGCCCTCGCCATCGGCGTCGGCATGGTCCGCGGCAACCTCACCCTCCTGCAAGCCACCGCCGTCACCGACCGCTGGGGCGCCCGGAACTACGGCAGACTCAGCGGCATCCTCACCGCGCCCGTCACCACAGCCACCGGCCTCGCCCCCTTCGCCGGAGCCGCCCTCGCCGGGCCCCTGGGCGGATACCCGGCACTGTTCCTCGCGCTGGCAGCCGTCTCGGTACTCAGCGCGCTCCTTGCCCTCGGGGGAACCCCACGGGCACATACAGCCCCGTGACCCCGAATTGAGTGCGATGACGCGGGGACCCACTGCACGAGGCAATACCTGACGGGGTGTCCGCGTCCGCGCCCTTGCTGATCGCCGGCCCCTTGCCGGCTTCCTCGCACCGTCCCCGCTTGATCAACTCCGGTCACGGCAACTGAAGATCACCAACCAGGGCCCGTACTGGGAACTTTGTCCCGGTACGGGCCCTATGCGTAGAAAAAGTTCTTGTGCGCAATGTCAGGCGTCCCAAAGTGGGCCGCCTGCCGTCCGACCAACGAGAAACGGGCCCCCGCCGCGACTTTCGTCACTGACGGAGACCCGTTTCGTCGGTGTCTCTCTGTGCGCGAGGGGGGAGTTGAACCCCCACGTCCTTTCGGACACTGGAACCTGAATCCAGCGCGTCTGCCTATTCCGCCACCCGCGCATCGGGTGCCTCCCGCCTGAGCGGAAGGGCGACCGACGGGCTCCCTCGGGACGCCTGCCGACGACCGAAAGATTAGCACGCTGGCCGCGGTGGGTTCACATCCGTATCGGTGCCGCAGCAGGGCGGGCGGCACCGGCACCGCAGGTGTGTGCGCGACTACGGGACACTGGCTTCGGGGACGCCGCGATCCATGCGAGGGTGTGACCGCGTGCGCGGCGACGCCGAGGGGTGTGAGAGGTGACACTCCTGCGCCCGGGCCCCACCGGGGAACCACCCGGTATCCCCACGCGTGGATACGATCAGTAAGCAGTACCGGACCGACGTACGAACACAGCACGGGCGCCACCGGGTGACACTGGAGGCGCACTAGAGCCGAGGGCATCTGGGAAGGAGGTGCAACGTGGGAGTTCTGAAGCGCTTCGAGCAGCGTCTGGAAGGTCTTGTCAACGGCACCTTCGCGAAGGTGTTCAAGTCCGAGGTACAGCCCGTGGAGATCGCGGGCGCCCTCCAGCGCGAATGCGACAACAACGCGACGATCTGGAACCGCGACCGCACGGTCGTACCCAACGACTTCATCGTCGAGTTGAGCGCCCCCGACTACGAGCGCCTCAGCCCGTACTCCGGCCAGCTGGGCGACGAACTGGGCGGAATGGTACGCGACTACGCGAAGCAGCAGCGCTACACCTTCATGGGGTCCGTCAAGGTCCATCTGGAGAAGGCCGACGAACTCGACACCGGTCTCTACCGGGTGCGCAGCCGCACCCTCGCCTCCAGCGCCTCGCAGCAGCCGCAGCGCGCCGGCGGCGCACCCAACAACGCCTATGGCGGCCAAGGCGGTTACCCGCCCGGAGCCGGCCCGGCGGGTGCGCCGCCCATGCTGGCCGGACCGCCCCCCGGTTACGCCCCCGGCTCCGGCAGCGACGCCGGCGCGATGCCCCGTGCCGAGACGAGGCGCTGGATCGAGATCAACGGCAACCGCCATCAGATCTCCCGCCCGACGCTCGTGCTGGGCCGCAGCACCGAGGCCGACGTGCGCGTCGACGACCCCGGAGTCTCGCGCCGGCACTGCGAGATCCGCGTGGGAGACCCGGCCTCGATCCAGGATCTCGGATCCACGAACGGCATCGTGGTGGACGGGCAGCACACCACTCGCGCTACGCTCCGCGACGGCTCACGCATCGTCGTGGGCAGCACCACGATCATTTACCGGCAAGCCGAAGGGTGAAGCGGGGGCATGTCAGAGCTGACCCTCACGGTCATGCGGCTGGGTTTTCTCGCCGTACTGTGGCTGTTCGTCATCGTGGCCGTGCAGGTCATCCGCAGCGATCTGTTCGGTACGCGCGTGACCCAGCGCGCAGCGCGGCGGGCCGAGGGCCAGCGCCCGCAGCAGCGCCAGCAGCCCCCGCGGCAGCAGGGAGGCCGACGCGGCGGTGGCGGCCGCGGGCGGAACGCACCGAGCAAGCTCGTCGTCACAGAAGGGTCGTTGACCGGGACGACGGTGGCGCTCCAGGGGCAGACCATCACGCTGGGCCGTGCGCACGACTCCACAATCGTGCTGGATGACGACTACGCCTCCAGCCGGCATGCCAGGATCTACCCGGACCGTGACGGCCAGTGGATCGTCGAGGATCTCGGGTCCACCAACGGCACTTATCTCGACAGGACCCGACTCACCACTCCGACGCCGATCCAGCCCGGAGCGCCGATCCGTATCGGCAAGACGGTCATCGAGCTGCGGAAGTAGTACAGATCATGACGACCGGAGGGTGGGCACCGTGCGGATGTATCCGGAGCCGACGGGCGAGGTGCGCATGAGTCTGTCACTGCGCTTCGCCGCCGGGTCTCACGACGGCATGATCCGGGACCACAACGAGGACTCCGGATACGCCGGCCCGCGCCTGCTCGCGGTCGCCGACGGCATGGGCGGCCAGGCCGCGGGCGAGGTCGCCAGCTCCGAGGTGATCTCCACCATCGTCCAGCTCGACGAGGACATCCCGGGCTCCGACATCCTCACCTCGCTCGGCGTCGCCGTGCAGCGCGCGAACGACCAGCTGCGCGTCATGGTCGAGGAGGACCCGCAGCTGGAGGGCATGGGCACCACGCTCACCGCGCTGCTGTGGACGGGCCAGCGGCTCGGGCTCGTGCACGTCGGCGACTCCCGCGCGTACCTGCTCCGCGACGGACAGCTCACGCAGATCACCCAGGACCACACGTGGGTGCAGAAGCTCGTCGACGAGGGCCGCATCACCGAAGAGGAAGCCACGACCCACCCGCAGCGCTCGCTGCTGATGCGCGCGCTGGGCAGCGGCGACCACGTCGAACCCGACCTGTCCATCAGGGAGGTTCGCGCAGGCGACCGCTATCTCATCTGCTCCGACGGACTGCCCACCGTCGTCAGCCCGCAGACCATCGAGGAAGCCCTCGCCAGTTACCAGGGGCCGCAGGAGACGGTGCAGGAGCTGATCCAGCTCGCGCTGCGCGGCGGCGGCCCCGACAACATCACGTGCATCGTCGCGGACGTCGTCGACGTCGACGAGAACGACGCTCTCGGGCGGCAGTTGAACGACACCCCGATCGTCGTCGGTGCCGTCGCTGAGTCGCAGACGCCGCTCGGCGGCGTCGCGGCCATGCACACGCCCGCCGCGCGCGCCGCCGAACTCGGGCGCACCGCGGGCCAGTCGGTGCCTCCGCAGAGCCCGGGCGGTGATGGCTTCGGGCCGCCCGGAAGCGGCAACATGGCGGGCCCGCCCGCCGGCAGCTTCGACGCGTACACCGAGGAAGACTTCATCAAGCACCGCGGCGGCAGAGGCTGGCTGCGGCGGTCGGTGTGGATCGCGCTGGTCCTGATCATCGTCGGCGGCGGGCTCTACGGCGGTTACCGCTGGACGCAGACCCAGTACTACGTCGGCGCCAACGACGACCACATCGCGCTCTACCAGGGCATCAGCCAGGAGCTGGCCGGCATCAGCCTGCACGAGGTCTACCAGGACCGTCCCGGAGTCGAACTCAAGTACCTGCCCGGCTACCAGCGCAACCAGGTCCGCGAGACCATCGCGGCCAGCAGCTCCGGCGAAGCGCGCGACAAGGCCGACGAGTTGGAGGCGCAGGCCGAGGTCTGCCGGATCGTCGCCGAGCAGCGCGTCCAGCCCCCGAAGGACGACGAGGGCAAGAAGAAGGACGACCCGGCCAAGCAGGGCGAGGCGGGCGACTCGGCGAAGGACTCGGCGGCAGGCGCCTCCGGCGGCAAGAAGCCCAGCGGCTCTCCTTCGCCGACGCCCGGCCCGAAGCTGTCGGAGAAGCAGCAGCAGCTCGCCAAGCAGTGCACCGCGCCGTAGGGGGGCTCCGGCAGCAATGAGCAGCAACATCATGACGAACACCGGCAGCAACACGACGGTCTCCCCCGGAGGCCTTCCCAGCCGCCGCAACACCGAGCTGGCGATGCTGATCTTCGCCGTGCTCATCCCCGTCTTCGCCTACGCCAACGTCGGCCTGGCCAAGGACGGCGCACTGCCCGCCGGCATGCTGGGCTACGGTGCGGGCCTGTGCCTGCTCGCAGGCGTGGCTCACGTGGTCGTGCGCCGCTGGGCACCGTACGCGGACCCGCTGATGCTGCCGATCGCCACGCTGCTCAACGGCATGGGCCTCGTGCTCATCTACCGGCTCGACCTCGAACCGCTGCCGGGCGGCGCCGCCGCCCCCACGCAGCTGATGTGGTCCACGCTCGGCGTCGCGCTCTTCGTCGGGGTGCTGGTCTTCCTCAAGGACCACCGGGTGCTCCAGCGCTACACGTACATCTCGATGGTGGCGGCGCTGATCCTGCTGATCCTTCCCGTGTTCTTCCCGGCCCGCTTCGGCGCCCGAATCTGGATCACGATCCCCGGGATCGGCTCGCTCCAGCCGGGAGAGTTCGCGAAGATCATCATCGCTGTCTTCTTCGCCGGCTACCTGATGGTCAAGCGCGACGCCCTCGCCCTCGCCAGCCGCCGCTTCATGGGGCTCTACCTGCCGCGCGGACGCGACCTGGGCCCGATCCTGGTGATCTGGGGCCTGTCGGTCCTCATCCTCGTCTTCGAGACCGACCTGGGCACCTCGATGCTCTTCTTCGGCCTCTTCGTCGTGATGCTGTACGTCGCCACGGAACGCACCAGCTGGATCGTCTTCGGCCTCGCGCTCACCGTCGTCGGCGCCGTCGCCGTCGCCAGCTTCGAGCCCCACGTGCAGGGCCGCGTCGACGACTGGCTCGACCCGATGCAGGCCTTCAAGGACGGCTCGGAGCAGCCCGCGCAGGCACTGTGGGCCTTCGGCTCGGGCGGCGTGCTCGGCTCGGGGCTCGGGCAGGGCTTCTCCCGGCTCATCGGCTTCGCCGCGAAGAGCGACTACATCTTCGCCACCGTGGGCGAAGAGCTGGGCCTCGCCGGCGTGATGGCGCTGCTGCTGCTGTACGGACTGCTCGTGGAGCGCGGCATCCGCACCTCGCTCGCGGCCCGCGACCCCTTCGGCAAGCTGCTGGCCGTGGGCCTGTCCGCGGCGTTCGGCATCCAGGTCTTCGTCGTCGCGGGCGGCGTGATGGGGCTCATCCCGCTCACGGGCATGACGATGCCCTTCCTCGCACAGGGCGGTTCGTCCGTCATCGCCAACTGGGCGCTCGTGGCGATCCTGCTCAAGATCAGCGATACGGCGCGGCGTCCCGCGCCGGCACCGGCGCCATCGCCGGACGCCGAGATGACCCAGGTGGTCCGCCCATGATGTCCACGCCGAACAAGACCGCACACGTGAACCGGCTACCCGTACGAGGTGATGCACAGTGAACAAGCCACTGCGCCGGATCGCGATCTTCTGCGGCCTGCTGGTGCTCGCCCTGCTGGTGCGCGACAACTGGATCCAGCTCGTACAGGCCGAGGAACTCAAGACCGATCCCAAGAACCGCCGCGTCGCCATCGCGCGCTACTCGCAGCCGCGGGGCAACATCATCGTCGACGGCAAGTCGATCACCGGCTCGACCGAGACCAAGAGCGGCGACTTCCGCTACAAGCGCACGTACAAGAACGGCCCGATGTGGTCGCCGGTCACCGGCTACGCCTCGCAGGCCTTCGGCGCCAACCAGCTCGAAGCCCTCAACGACGGCATCCTCACCGGCGACGACGACCGGCTCTTCTTCAACCGCACCATCGACATGCTCACGGGCAAGCCGCAGAAGGGCGGCAACGTCGTCACGACGCTCGACGCCAAGGCGCAGAAGGCCGCGTTCGAGGGGCTCGGCGACAAGAAGGGCGCGGTCGCGGCGATAAACCCGAAGACCGGCGCGATCCTCGCCCTCGCGAGCACCCCGTCGTACGACCCGTCCCACTTCGCGGGGAACGGCGGCGACGACACCAAGGCGTGGTCGAAGCTCCAGAAGAACAACAACGAAGACGAGCCGATGCTCAACAGGGCGCTGCGGCAGACCTATCCGCCGGGCTCCACCTTCAAGGTCGTCACCGCGGCGGCGGGCCTGGAGAGCGGGAAGTACGACCTGGACAAGGCGACCGACTCCCCGGACCCGTACAAGCTGCCGGACTCCCAGACCAAGCTCGGCAACGAGGGCCACATCCCCTGCGAGAACGCCACGGTGCGCAACGCGCTGCGCTTCTCCTGCAACACCGTCTTCGCGAAGATGAGCCACACCGTAGGCAACGGCGACATGATCAAGATGGCCGACAAGTTCGGCTTCAACAACAAGGAGCTGGACACCCCGGTCCGCGCCGCCGAGAGCGTCTACCCCGAGGACAACAAGCCGCAGAACGCCATGGCCGGCATCGGCCAGGCCAGCAACCGCGCCACCCCGCTCCAGATGGCCATGGTCGCCTCCTCGGTGGCCAACAACGGCTCCCTGATGAAGCCGTACATGGTCGACCAACTCGTCGCCCCGAACCTCAACGTCGTCGAGCAGCACAAGCCGACGGAGATGAGCCAGCCGCTCTCCTCCGAGAACGCACAGAAACTCCAGCAGGGCATGGAGACCGTGGTACAGAAGGGCACCGGTACCAGCGCGCAGATCCCGGGCGTGACCGTCGGCGGCAAGACGGGCACCGCCCAGCGTGGCGAGAACAACAGTGAGAACCCCTACGCGTGGTTCATCTCATACGCGAAGGACAAGAACGGTGAGGCCCCCGTGGCGGTGGCGGTCGTCATCGAGGGTTCCGACACCCTCCGCAGCGACATCGCGGGCGGCAAGCTCGCCGCACCCGTCGCCAAGGGCGTGATGAACGCCGTGCTCGAGGATCAGGGATGACGAATCCGACACCGGACGGCACCGAGAACCACCGGGCCCGTCACCGTCCCGCGGCGGCACCGCGGGACGTGACCGAAACTCCCCCGGGGGCACAGCAAATGGTGACGTCCGTCACCTCACTCACGACCGACCCGCACGTGTGGGCGGGTACCGTATCCCGAGCAGCACACCGCCGTGCCGTACGTCAGATACGGGCCCGGACGAACGGAGAGGGCTGGAGACTATGGAAGAGCCGCGTCGCCTCGGCGGCCGGTACGAGCTGGGCTCGGTGCTCGGCCGCGGCGGCATGGCCGAGGTGTACCTCGCCCATGACACGCGCCTGGGCAGGACCGTCGCGGTCAAGACGCTCCGCGTCGACCTGGCTCGTGACCCCTCGTTCCAGGCCCGCTTCCGCCGTGAGGCCCAGTCGGCCGCATCGCTGAACCACCCGGCGATCGTCGCTGTCTACGACACCGGCGAGGACTACGTGGACGGCGTCTCCATCCCGTACATCGTGATGGAGTACGTGGACGGGTCGACCCTCCGCGAGCTGCTGCACTCCGGACGCAAGCTGCTGCCCGAGCGCGCCATGGAGATGTGCGTGGGCATCCTCCAGGCGCTGGAGTACTCGCACCGCAGCGGCATCGTCCACCGCGACATCAAGCCCGCCAACGTCATGCTCACCCGCACCGGCCAGGTCAAGGTCATGGACTTCGGCATCGCGCGGGCCATGGGCGACTCCGGCATGACGATGACGCAGACCGCCGCCGTGATCGGCACCGCCCAGTACCTCTCCCCGGAGCAGGCGAAGGGCGAGCAGGTCGACTCCCGCTCGGACCTCTACTCCACGGGCTGCCTGGTCTACGAACTCCTCACCAACCGGCCGCCGTTCGTGGGGGACTCCCCAGTCGCGGTGGCCTATCAGCACGTACGCGAGGATCCGCAGCCGCCGACCGTCTTCGACCCCGAGATCTCGCCCGACATGGACGCGATCGTGATGAAGGCGCTGGTCAAGGACCCCGACTACCGGTACCAGTCGGCCGATGAGATGCGCGCCGACATAGAGGCCTGCCTCGACGGGCAGCCCGTCGCGGCCACCGCCGCCATGGGTGCCGTCGGATACGGCGGCTACCCCGACGACCAGCCCACCACGGCGCTGCGCGCCCAGGACTCGCAGACCTCGATGATGCCGCCCGTCCGCGACGACAACGGCGGCTACTACGACGACGGTCGGGGCGGCGGCCGGCGGCGGCAGAACCGCAGCAACCTCTCCACGATCCTGCTCGTGCTCGCCGCGATCTTCATCCTCGTCGGCGCGATCTTCATCGGCAGGACCCTCTTCAGCAACCCCGGGGACACGACGAACGTCCCGAACCTCTCCGGGGAGAGCTATGCCTCGGCCAAGGAGCTCGCCGCCAACGGCGGCTTCAAGGTCACCAAGGGCGGCAGCAAGTACTGCGCGCAGAAGAAGAACACGGTCTGCGACACCAACCCCAAGCAGGGCTCGAAGATCGACAGGGGCGACACGGTCACCCTGAACATGTCCAAGGGTCAGCGCCCCGTGGACGTCCCCGACGTGGAGGGGAAGTCCTTCCCCAACGCCAAGCAGGAGCTGGTGTCCGCCGGGTTCGAGGTACGGCGCAAGAACGTGGAGTCCGACGAGACGCCCGGCACCGTGCTGACGCAGAACCCGTCCGGCGGCGGGAAGGCGCCGAAGAAGTCGACCGTGGTGCTGACCGTCGCGCAGGAGCAGACGACGGCCGTGCCCAACGTGGTCGGCCAGCAATTCGACGCGGCGCAGAAGCTGTTGGAGGACCGCGGCTTCGAGGTGGCCCGCAAGGAGCAGGACGCTCCGGACAAGGCCGCGGGCGAGGTTCTCGCGCAGGACCCGGCCGCCAACGAGAAGGCCAAGGCCGGCTCCCAGGTCACGCTGACCGTGGCCAAGGCGCCCGACGACCAGCCGGCCACCGTCCCGGACGTCACGAACCAGCTGGTGGCGGACGCCCGCGGGACGCTGGAGGACGCGGGCTTCCAGGTGCAGGTGCAGGGAGCACCCGACGAGAACGACGCGACCGTCCTCACCACGAACCCGCCGGCCAACACCCAGGGCAAGAAGGGCGACACCGTCACCATCTTCGCCCAGCCCGGGAAGCCGGGGGACGACGGCGGTGACGACGGCGACGACGGCATCTTCGGCGGCCCCGACGGGCTGGCTCCCAGCAAGGGCGCCAGGAACAAGCACTAGTCAGGTACCGCGCTGACCCCGGCGCCGGCCCGAAGCCGGTGTCGGCGCCGGGGTCAGCGCAGTGGTCAGCGCAGTTCCTTCGGCGGGGTGCGGTCCGCGTCGACGTCCACCGTGCGCTCCAGCTCGCCCCACACCACGTACCGGTACTTGGACGTGAAGACGGGCGTGCACGTGGTGAGCGTGATGTAGCGCCCGTCGGTCCTCTTGCCCGAGCCCTTGGGCACCGGCTTCAGCACGTCGACGTTGTACTTGGACGTACGCGGCAGGATCGAGAAGACCTTGTAGACGAACCACGTGTTCTTCGTCTCGAAGACGATCGGGTCGCCCTTCTCGATCTTGTCGATCCGGTGGAACTTCGCGCCGTGCCCGTCCCGGTGGGCCGCCAGCGCGAAGTTGCCCGACTGGTCCTGCGGCATCGCCGACTTGACCGGCTTCGTGTAGTAGCCGGCCGCGCCCTTGTTGAGCTCCTTCGCGTCGGTGCCCTTCATCACGAGCACGTCGCCGCTCGACATCGACGGCACGTGCAGGAAGCCGATGCCGTCCTTGGTGTCGAGAGCGCCCGGAGTGCGGTCGCGGAGCCAGCTCTCCCGCACCTTGTCGCCGGCGCGCTCGGAGTCGCGGTCGGCGAGCACGTTCGTCCACCACAGCGAGTAGACGACGAAGAGCGCGAGCACCACGCCCGCGGTGATGAGGAGTTCGCCGACGCAGCCGACGAGCGCCGAGAGCCTGCGACGGCGCGCGGCCCTGCGCCCGCGCTCGGACGCGGGATGAGGCTGCGAGTAGGACGACGAAGTGCCGGGCCCCCCGCCCCTGTCGTGTTTGGTCTGTGACACCGCTGACCCGCCCGTTCTTGCTGTCCCCTATTCGACGAGAGCGTCCGGTTTCCCCTCGCTGCGCGGACGCTCCTCGACCATTTTGCCCCAGACGATGAGCCGGTACTTCGAAGTGAACTCGGGCGTGCACGTGGTCAACGTGACGTAACGGCCCGGCTTTTCGAATCCGGAGCCCTCCGGAACAGGCTCGATCACCCGGGTGTTCGACGGAGAGGTGGACGGCAGCCGGGCCGCCATCTTGTACGTGTAGAACTTGGTCGCGGTCTCCACGACGATGTCGTCGCCCGCGACGAGCCGGTTGATGTAACGGAACGGCTCGCCATGGGTGTTGCGGTGAGCGGCCAGGGCGAAGTTGCCCTTCTTGTCCCACGGCATGGCCGTCCTGAACGGCTGCTGGTTGTAGTGCCCGACGAGGCCCTTGTCGAGCACCTGCGGCTTGGAGACCCCCTGTGCGATGGGGGCCCTGACGTCCAGTTTCGGAAGATAGAGGATCGCGAAGCCCTCACCCGGCGCGAAGTCGTCCGCCCTGCGCTCCGGATCCAGCCCGGCCTTCCCCTTGCCGCCGCCCTTCCACTGGTCCTGGAGGGACTGCGCGGCGCCGCCGGCCTCCTGCCCGGCGAGCACGTTCGTCCACCACAGCTGGTAGGCGACGAAGAGCAGCATCAGCACACCCGCCGATATGAACACCTCGCCCAGGAAACGGCTCGCGATGATCGCCGGGCCCTCACGGCGGGCACGCTCGGCGCGCCTGGCCTCCAGGCGGGTGCCGGCGGTACGCGGCGGCGGCTGCTGCACGGCGGCGCCCCTGCCGCGGCGCTGGGCCGCGCGGCGGCGCGCGGCGCGGCCCTCGAACTCCGGCGAGCCCGGGCGCACGAGACCGACCGTGCTGGTGTTGGTCTTGTCGTCGTCGTCCTCGATTCCCTGTGCGGGGCGGTCAGTTGACGAAGGGGACGGGGCGGAGACGGAAGCGGACGCGGAGGCCGGAGCCGTGCCCGCGGTGTCGCGGCCGGTGGCGGAGGGCGCGCCGGGCGCGCTCGGCGCGCTGCCGGATCCGTCGGCGACGGGCATCGGCGCGGTCTCGGAGACGCCTCCGCCACGGCGGTAACGACCCGCGGCCTCGTCGGGGGCCTGCGGGGACGGGGCCCGCGGGGCCTGGGACTGCGCGGCCTGAGACCGGTGGGCCTGAGACCGGTGGGCCTGAGGCTGGTGGGTCTGAGAATGGGGGGCCGGGGGCTGGTGAGTCTGAGACTGCGGGCCGGAAGCCGGAGCCGCCGCGGGGGCCCCACGGCCGGGCTGCGGACGCTGCCCGGCGACGGGCGGCCCCGCGACCGTGCCCGACGCGGCCTGCCACTGCTGCCGAGCCTGTGACTGCCCACCGCCGTAAGGGACTTGACGGGCGCCGCCGTACTCCTGCCGCGGGGAAGCGGGCGGAACCCGGCCCGAGGCCGCAGCCCCGCCCGGCCCGCTCTGCTCATCCGTCCCCGGGTCACGGCGCGGGCGGAACCAGGGCGAGAGACCGTCCTCGTCCTGCTGCCCCGGCTGTGCCTGCTGCCCCTGCCCTTCGTACGCCCCGGGCCCGCGCCCCTGGGCGGAGGGATCCTGGGTCCGTTGCTCCTGCCCGCCGTAGACCTGTCCGTTGTAGGACTGCCCGGAGTACGACGGCCCCTGGCCGCTCTGACGATCCTGGCCGGAATATCCCTGGGCCTCGTAACCCGGGCTCTCGTACCCCTGGGCCTCGTAACCCCGCGTCTCGTAGCCCCGCGACCCGTACGTCCGGCCCTGGCCCTGGCTCTCGAATCCCCGGCCCCCATAGCCGGAGCCCTCGTAACCGGGGTCCTCGTAACTCTGGCCTTCGTAACCGGAGCCCTCGTAGCTCTGGCCCTCGTAACCCCGGCCCTGATGACGCTGTCCGCCGTAGCCCTGCCCGCCGTACCCCTGAGCCTCGTAGCCCTGGCCGTCGTACCCGCGTCCTTCGTATCCCTGCCCCTGCTGTCCCGGCCCGCCGTGATCCTGCCCGCCGCCGTGGACCTGCCCGTCGCGGCTCCCGCTCTCCGGCCGCCGCAGCACGCCCGCTCCCTGCCGCCCGGTCCCCTGTCCGGGGAGCGGGTCGCTCAGCGGATCGCCGAGCGCGTCGACCGCGCGCTGGAAGTCCTCGTCCTGCCCGTATTGCCACTGCCCGGCCCGGCGGCCCCGCGGACTGTACGGATCGTCCTCGTCCCGCTCGCCGTAGCCATCGCCGTACGCGTTCCCGTAAGGATCGCCATAAGGCCGCCCGTAGGCGTCCTCCCCCTCGGGAGGCATCCCCGTCACCTGCCCCCCGCGGCCGGGCCCCCGGCGGCGGCAGCGACCGCCCGCACCCCGGACAGCCCGGCGGCGCGCTCGACGGCACCCGCGTCGCCGCACTCGGCGAGCCAGTTGGCGAGCATCAGATGACCCCACTCCGTCAGCACGGACTCGGGGTGGAACTGCACGCCCTCGACGGGCAGTTCACGGTGGCGCAGCCCCATCACCAGACCGTTGGCCGTACGGGCGGTCACCGCGAGCGCTTCGGGCACGTCGTCCCCGGCGACGCCCAGCGAGTGGTACCGCGTGGCCGTGAACGGGGAGGGCAGCCCCGCGAAGACGCCCGCACCCTCGTGCGAGACCTGCGAGGTCTTGCCGTGCAGCAGCTCGGGCGCCCGTCCCACCAGCCCGCCGTACGCGACGGCCATCGACTGCATCCCGAGGCAGACGCCGAACACCGGCACACCGCCCGCCGCACAGTGCCGCACCATCTCGACGCACACACCGGCCTGTTCGGGCGTGCCGGGCCCGGGCGAGAGCAGCACGCCGTCGAACCCCTCGTCGGCGTGGCGCAGTTCGGTCTCGTCGTTCCGCACGACCTCGCACTCGGCGCCCAACTGGTACAGGTACTGGACGAGGTTGAAGACGAAGCTGTCGTAGTTGTCGACGACGAGGATGCGGGCGGTGCCCATCAGCGGCCACCGCCGTCGACCGTCACGTCGTTGAACGGCAGCAGGGGCTCCGCCCAGGGGAAGACATACTGAAAGAGCAGAAAAACGACCCCGAGCGCCAGCACGAGCGAGCACAGCGCCCGCACCCATGTGTTGCCAGGCAGATGCCGCCAGATCCAGCCGTACATCCCTGCGTGCCGTCCCTTCGATTCCGTCGGTCTTCGCCTTTCGGGCGCGACCACCAGAGTACGGGCCTGCGCGGGGGCGAAGTGGCCCAGTCGGGCAAGTGGGTACGGACCCGGCCCCGCGTCACCCGACCGGCTTGGCGTAGTGGAGGTCGACGGTGCCCGAATAGCCGGGCAGGGTCACGGACTTGCTCTCCTCGACCTTCCAGCCGAGGTCGTAGGCGTCAACGTACTGAAGGTAGTTCTGGATCGCCGGCGAGCTGTCCAGGGCCTTCTTCAGCGCACCCCGGTCGCCGACGGCCGTCACCTTGTACGGCGGGGAGTAGACGCGGCCCTGGAGGATGAGGGTGTTGCCCACGCAGCGCACCGCGCTCGTCGAGATCAGCCGCTGGTCCATGATCTTGATGCCCTCGGCGCCGCCCTTCCACAGGGCGTTGACGACCGCTTGCAGATCCTGCTGGTGGATGACGAGGTCGTTGGCCTGCGGCTCGGGGACTCCGGGGATCTGCGCGGTGGCGTCGGGCGGTGCGTCGTCGAGGGTGACGGAAAGGCCCGCTCCGGAGACCTTCTTGGTGCCGGCGTCCTTCTCCAGGCCCGTCAGCTTCCGGTTCTCCTCGCTGCTGCTTCCGCTGTCGCGCCGTGCGAAGCGGTCGACCTGGCTGCGTACGGCCGCGGCGGAGGAGTCGAGTTCGGCGTTCTTGCGGCTGCGCTCCTGGATGAGATCGGACAGCCGCAGCATCGAGGAGTCGGTACGCAGATCGGTACCATGTGCGGTGTTGAAACTGATCCAGAAGATGAGACCGGCGAGGGCGAAGACCCCAAGAGTGGCCAGCCGTGCGGGACGGATTCGGAATCCGGTCACTACCCTCGTCTCCCTCCACCGCGGGGAAGCACTACGCTAACGGACCACCACAGCGTCACATCCCCCTCGGTCCCCGTTCCGAGGGGCCCCATCGCGGTAAGGGAAGCCGTCGACAGGAGAGACTCTCGTGCCGAAGTCACGGATCCGCAAAAAGGAAGACTTCACTCCGCCTCCGGAGAAGAAGGCGACCGAGATCAGCCTCGGTGGTTCGGGCGGCAGGTGGGTCGCGCCGCTGATGCTGGCGATGTTCCTCATCGGTCTGGCGTGGATCGTGCTGTTCTACGTGACCCAGAGCAAGCTGCCCGTCGAGGCGTTGGGCAGCTGGAACATCGTGGTCGGCTTCGGCTTCATCGCGGCGGGCTTCGTCGTCTCCACACAGTGGAAGTAGCGCCCGTACGGTCCCGGGCGGCGCTCCTCCGAGCCGCCGCCGAAAAGGCGTGACCGGGGGCGGGCGTGACCGCGCGACGAGTTATCCACAGCCTGATCCACAGGGCTGGATAACTTTCACAAGATCTGTGGATAACCCTGCGTGAGTTGACGCCCGTCCTATCGGTCATCTCTACGGGCCGGTCGCCGCCACCCCCTCTGTCCAGGGAAAACGGACCTGTGAGCGAGTCTGGACAGCCGTTCCGTACGCGATGCACAAGATCCGGAACCCGCTGTGGACAACAGGGCGAATTCCCCGGTCAGAGCGTCGGGGCGGCTCGGGTCGAGGGCCCGGTGCCGGTGGTCGCCGGCCCTCAGGCCGTGAGCTGAAGCGTCCGCACGACGCACGCGCCCACGATCAGCAGCATCATCGCCGCGCACGCTCCGTACTGCACCAGCCGCCGGTGCTTCCGCGGCGCGTGCACCATCGCGTACGCGATCAGCGCGCCCACGACCAGGCCGCCGATGTGCGCCTGCCAGGAGATGTTCCGCCAGGTGAAGGTGAAGACGAGATTGATGGCGAGCAGGATCAGGATCGGCCGCATGTCGTACTTCAGGCGGCGCATCAGCACGGCCGTCGCACCGAAGAGCCCGAAGATCGCCCCGGAGGCGCCGAGCGAGGCCTGCCCGGGGGCGGAGACGAAAAAGGTCAGGGCGCTGCCGCCGAGGCCGGACAGCAGATAGAGCGCGGTGAAGCGCAGCCGTCCGAGCGCGGCCTCCAGGGGCGGACCGAGGAACCAGAGGCCCAGCATGTTCATCGCGATGTGCCAGATCTCCTGGTGCAGGAACATCGAGGACAGCAGCCGGTACCACTGGCCCTGCGCGACCCCTTGGACCGGTCCGTACGGCTCGGTGACGGCCTGCCCGAAGAGCAGCAGATCGTTGACGAGGCGGTCGCCGGCGATCAGCACGGCGACGAAGACGGCGGCGTTGACGCCCAGAAGGATCTTGGTGACGAGGCGCCGGTCGGCGGCGATCACACCGCCCGCTATCGTGCGCGGCGCGCTGGCCGCGGCGGAGTGCCCCGTGCCGGATCCGGTCCTCACGCACTCGGGGCACTGGAAACCGACGGACGCCGGGACCATACATTCGGGACATATCGGGCGTTCGCAGCGGACACAGCTGATGCCGGTCTCCCGATCCGGGTGCCGGTAGCAGTACGTCACCCGGGGCTCCGTGCGGTGCTGGTCCTCCACGGCCCTTCCCTCCCCCTCGCTGCGGTCTCTGCTGCGGTCTCTGCTGCGCGCCCGCTTCGGCGTCTGTGGTCTTGCTGTGGCGCCCGCTCGCGCGTCTGCTCCTGCGTCTGCATCTGCGGGGCCGTGGGGCGCGGAACCGTTCCGCCCCTGACCTCTCCTACGGTCGGGCGGGGCGGAACGGTTCCCGCACGCACCGCTCAGGGTGCGACGGCGACGTGCTCGTCAGCGGCGCTCGATCGTGACCGCTTCCAGGACGACGTCCTGTACGGGACGGTCGGTGCGCGGGTTCGTCTGGACTCCGGCGATGGCGTCCACGACCTTCTGCGAGGCGGCGTCCGTCACCTCGCCGAAGATGGTGTGCTTGCCGGTCAGCCACGCGGTGGCGCCGACGGTGACGAAGAACTGCGAACCGTTCGTGCCCGGCCCGGCGTTCGCCATGGCGAGCAGATACGGCTTGGTGAAGGCGAGGTCCGGGTGGATCTCGTCACCGAACTCGTATCCGGGACCGCCCGTGCCGTTGCCCAGCGGGTCACCGCCCTGGATCATGAAACCGCTGATGATGCGGTGGAAGACGGTGCCGTCGTAGAGGCGCTCGCTCGTCTTCTTGCCGGTCTCAGGGTGAGTCCATTCACGCGAGCCCTCTGCGAGCTCGACGAAGTTCTTGACCGTCTTCGGCGCGTGGTTCGGGAAGAGCTGTACCTCGATGTCGCCGTGATTGGTCTTCAGGGTGGCGTAGAGCTGCTCGGCCACGATCTACCTTCCATCTGTCTGCGTTGACCCGCCCGATCCTCCCACGGACCGGGCCGGCCCGGAGTACCCGCCAGTGACCCGGATGCCCCCACGCAACGCGCTTGAGTGGACGCAGCCAGGCATGATCTTCGAAACGGGTGGAAAACGACACTGTGTCCGGGGGAGGACCGACCAGCCCGTGACACGCCACCGAGGAGGAGGTACCCGTGACCCGCAGGGACACCGTGCGCGCCGCGACCGGGAACACCAGGGAAAGCGTGCGGCACGCAGCGGAAGTCATGGCGCCCTACGCAGAGAGTGCCAGGGACACCGCAGTGCAGTACGCGCACGAGGCGGGAGCGCGGCTGGGGCCGAAGGTCTCGTACGCCGCGCGTCAGGCCCGTACCTCGGCGCGTGACGGGTACGACCAGCTCGTCGTGCCCCGTATCGCCAAGGCCCGCAAGAGCCTGCCGCCCGAGCTCGACAAGGCGGCGACCAAGGCCGCCAAGCGCACCCGCAAGGCCGCTCGCAAGGCGAGCGACTACGCCGCACCGCGCATCGAGAACGCCGTAGCCGAAGCCCGCAGCGCCTCGGGGCCGGTGCGGGACGAGGCCGCTTCGCGTGGCGCTGCGGCGTTCGCCGCCCTTCGCGGACAGGTCTCGGCGA
This sequence comes from Streptomyces sp. HNM0575, assembly GCF_012726265.1. Lineage (GTDB taxonomy): Bacteria > Actinomycetota > Actinomycetes > Streptomycetales > Streptomycetaceae > Streptomyces. Next base: position 194,827 of record NZ_JAASAG010000012.1, read on the forward strand.
AGGAGATCGAGAAGCTCGTGCGCAAGCGCGACAAGCGTGCGCGCAGGGGACGGCTGGCCAGGCGGCTCGGTCTGCTGGGCCTGCTGGCGGGCGGCGCGTACGCCGCCTGGCGCTGGTGGGACAAGCAGGCCAACCCCGACTGGCTCGTCGAGCCCCCGGAGGCCACGGAGGTCGGCGACCGGGCTCCGCTGTCGTCGGTCGGCGGCGCCGCCGCGGCCGAACGGCGCGCGGGCGACGGGCAGCTCGACCCCGAGGTCGAGGCCAAGGCGAAGGAGGAGAGGGAGGCCGAGGCGAAGGCGAAGAGGCGCGGACGTTAGCCGGCACGCGCCGCAGAGCGGGCGGGGCGGGCGGACGTTTCGGCCGGACGCTTTCAACCGGACGCTTTCGGCCGGCCGCAGTCATGGGTCCGGCGGGCATCAGGGATGTCCGCCGGGCCCGTTTGTGTCCGTATGCCCATGGACGTCGACTCCCGTGTACGTATGCGTCTCCGCGGCCGCGTGTGCGCGCCCGTGGGCCGTACGCCCTTCATGTCCTTGCTTCCGGCTGCCCAGGGCGACTCGGGTACGACCGTTTACGCAGGTCCGCTCGCACGCGGGGTCTGCGGCAGGCCGTCCGTGGTGGGTCGGCGTCGGCGGTCCGAACTCGGCTTCGTAGGCTCGAAGTTGGTCCGTACCGCGGCCGTCCGCCGTCGCGCAGCCCCCGGACCTCCATGCCCGCCGCAAGCCGCCCGCCGTCCCGGTCCCCGCCCACGAGGAACAACAGATGCCGTCCGCACAGCGCCTCACCCGCTGGATCACCCCGGTCGTCCTGCTCGTCGTCTGGCTGATCCTCGGCGGTCTGCTGGGCCCGTACGCCGGGAAGCTCAGCGACGTCGCCACCAACGACCAGTCGTCCTTCCTGCCGCGCGGCGCCGAGTCCACGCGGGCCATGAACGCCCAGAAGTCCTTCCAGGACAACGACACACTGCCCGCCGTCGTCATCTGGACCGTCCGCGAGGGCACGATCGACCGGCAGCAGCGCGAGGCCGCGGCCCGCTCGCTCGCCTCGCTCGCCGGTGACCACGGAATCGTCGGCAGGCCCTCGCCGGTGCTCCCCAGCAAGGACGGCCGCGCCCTCCAGGGCTCCGTGCAGCTCCGCGGCGATCTCGGGCACGCGCTGCCGGACGTGCTCGACGACGTACGCGACACCGCCGGCCGTGTGCAGGGGACGGAGACGCACATCACGGGACCGGCGGCGACACAGGCGGATCTGTCCGACGCGTTCGCCGGGATCGACGGGATCCTCCTCGTCGTCGCGCTCGTCGTCGTCCTGCTGATCCTCCTGCTGGTGTACCGGAGCGTCCTGCTGCCGGTGATCATCATCCTCGGCGCCGTCTTCGCCCTGGCCCTGGCGTGCGCGGTGGTCTACGAGCTGGCGAAGGAGGACGTCGTAAGAGTCGACGGGCAGGTGCAGGGCATCCTGTCGATCCTCGTCATCGGCGCCGCCACGGACTACGCGCTGCTGCTCTCCGCCCGTTTCCGCGAGGAACTCGCCGCGCACGGCGAGCGGTTCGCCGCGATGCGCGCGACGCTGCGACGCTCGGCCGGCGCGATCACGGCGAGCGCCGCCACCGTCGCGCTCGGCGTGCTCGCGATGCTGCTGAGCGACCTGACGAACAACCGGGCGCTGGGACCCGTCGGGGCCATCGGCATCGCATGCGCCGTCGTCAGCACCCTGACGTTCCTGCCGGCGACCCTCGTACTCGTCGGACGTGCCGCGTACTGGCCCGCCCGTCCCGAGCCGCCGGCCGCCGCGACCGCGCAGAACGGCGCGGAGGACGGCGCGCAGAACGGAGCGAAGGACACCGCTGACGCCGGTGCGACGGGCGGCGACGGGAGCGGCGGCGGCGAGCCGACGGCCGCGCCCATAAACGGCCTGTGGCGCCGCATCGCCGCCCGCGTCGACCGCACTCCGCGCCGGATCTGGGCGAGCACGCTGGTGGCGCTGATCGCCTGCGCCGCGTTCTCACCGCAGCTGAACTCACACGGGGTGCCGGTCGACGAGATGTTCGTCAAGGACGCCCCGTCCGTCACCGGGCAGCAAGCGCTCAGCGACCACTTCCCGGGCGGCTCGGGCAATCCGGCCGTGATCGTCGCCGACGCGGCCGCGGCACGGGACGTGACCAGGGCGGCCGCCCGCACGGAGGGCGTCGCGACGGCGGCACCCGTCACCGAGTCGGGGCGCCCGGGGCCCGGCAAGCCCCTCGTGTCCGGTGGACGCGTCCTCATCAACGCCACGCTCGACGGCGGGGCTTCGAGCGACGAGGCCAAGCGGACGGTGGAGCGGCTGCGCACGTCGGTGCACGGGATCTCGGGAGCCCACGCGCTGGTGGGCGGCTACACCGCGCAGCAGCGCGACATCCAGACGACCGCCGAGCACGACCGGGCCCTCATCGTGCCCGTAGTGCTGCTGATCATCCTCGTGATCCTCGCGGCGCTGCTGCGCGCCCTGTTCGTACCGGTGCTGCTCGTGGCGACCGTGGCGCTCAACTTCCTCGCCACGCTGGGCGTCTCCGCGCTGGTCTTCCAGCATCTGCTCGGCTTCACGGCCACGGACGCGTCGGTGCCGCTCTACGCGTTCGTCTTCCTCGTGGCCCTGGGCGTGGACTACAACATCTTCCTGCTCACGCGCGTACGCGAGGAGGCGCTCGTGCACGGCACCCGCGCCGGGATCCGCAGGGGCCTGACCACCACGGGCGGCGTGATCACCTCGGCGGGCGTCGTGCTCGCGGCGACCTTCGCGGCGCTGGTGGTGATCCCGCTCTCCTTCCTCGTGCAGATCGCGTTCATCGTCGCGTTCGGGGTGCTGCTGGACACGCTCGTCGTGCGCTCGCTGCTGGTGCCCGCCCTCGCGCGCGACATCGGTCCTGCCGTGTGGTGGCCGGGCGCGCTGCGCCGCCGCGGCTGAGGGCGCCGTACGTGGTGAGCTGACGGCGGAGAGCCGCCGACGCGGCAAGTGCCGAGCCGCAGGAAGGACCAGCCCGATGAGCGCTTCCGTCGCCCTGTTCACCGCGAATCTGCGGGTCCACGACAATCCGGTGCTGCGCGCCGCGCTCGACGGCCCGGACGAGGTCGTGCCGCTCTTCGTGATGGATACGGGCGTGAGCGCGGCGGGCTTCGACGTACCGAACCGGCGCGCGTTCCTCGCGGACTGCCTCGCCGATCTCGACCGCGGGCTGCGCGAGCGCGGCGGGCGCCTGGTGCTGCGCGGCGGCGACGTCGTAGCAGAGGCCCGCAGGGCGGCGGCCGAGTGCGGCGCGCGGCAGGTACACGTGGCGGGCGGCGTCAGCGGCTACGCACAGCGCCGCGAGGAGCGGCTGCGGCGCGGGCTGGAGTCGGACGGCAGGGAGCTGTGCGTTCACGACGCCGTCGTCACGGCGCTGCCGCCGGGCGAGGTGACTCCGCAGGGCCGGGACCACTTCGCCGTCTTCACCCCGTACTTCCGGCGCTGGGCCGCCGAGCGGCTGCGCCCGTCACTGGAGGCGCCGCGTTCGGTACGGGTCCCGGAGGGCGTCGCCTCGGAGGCGTTGCCGCAACGGTCACGGGTGAAGGGCGTCTCGCCGGGAGCGCCGGCGGGAGGCGAGAGCGAGGGCCGCGCCCGCTTCGACTCATGGCGCAGGTCGTCGCTGAAGGCGTATGCGGAACGCGCCGACGACCTGTCGGGCGATGCCACGTCCCGGCTGTCGCCGCATCTGCACTTCGGCACGCTCTCGGCCGTGGAGCTCGTGCACCGGGCCCGGAAGGCCGGGGGCGAGGGCGCCGAAGCCTTCGTACGGCAGCTGGCCTGGCGCGACTTCCACCACCAGGTGCTGGCGGCCAGACCCCGCGCCTCGTGGGAGGACTACCGTGCGCGCGGCGACAGTTGGCGGCACGACGAGAGGGAGATCAGGGCCTGGCGGGACGGACGCACCGGCTATCCCCTCGTCGACGCGGCGATGCGGCAACTGCTGTACGAGGGCTGGATGCACAACCGGGCACGGCTGCTGACGGCGAGCTTCCTCACCAAGACGCTGTACACGGACTGGCGGGTCGGCGCACGCCACTTCCTCGATCTGCTGGTGGACGGGGACGTGGCGAACAACCAGCTCAACTGGCAGTGGGTCGCGGGCACCGGCAACGACACCCGGCCCAACCGGGTGCTCAACCCGCTGACGCAGGCGAGGCGTTTCGACCGGGACGGCGAGTACGTGCGGCGCTGGCTCCCCGAACTCGCGGGCGTCGAGGGCCCCGCCGTACACCGGCCGTGGACTCTGCCCGAACGGGAACGGGCGCGGCTCGACTACCCGCCGCCCCTCGTGGACCTCTCGGAGGGCGCGGACCGCTTCCTCCGGTCGCGGGGAGGGTGACCGGTCGCGGCGTGACCGTCGGCACACGGCGGGGTGGCACTTCGCGCGGGTGAAGAACCGGGCGGCCGGAAGGCGCCGGTCCGCCACGGGCGGCACCGCTCGCCCGCACCCCGGCAGGCGGCTCAACACCCTTGCGGCGACGGCCTGTCCGGCGGCCCGGGTCCCATACGAGGAACACGGTTGCGGAGACCGGGGACCGACGGCGGCCCGGACGCCCTGGGACGCGGCCCGGCCCACCGGGAGACGGACGGACGCCCTGCCGCACGACGGTGGGGAACAAGGCCCCGCAGACGAAAAGCCGACCGCCACCACAACGGGACGCCGGGGGCGCGAGGGGCGAAGCCCCCCGCCAGGGGCCGCCGCGGGGCGAAGCACCCGCACCGCGAGGAGCCTCGCAAAGACGACGAGGGCGAACCGGATCCGCGCCTCCGCGGACTCGGTTCGCCCTCGCACTCGTGGAGCCTAGGGGAGTCGAACCCCTGACATCTGCCATGCAAAGACAGCGCTCTACCAACTGAGCTAAGGCCCCGCTGCGCACAAGAGTACCGGCTCCACGGAGCGAATTCCGACCGGGTATCGCCCGCTGTCGGCGACCCTCCGTAGGATGCACGCAAGTTCGCGTCAGCGAAGTGCCAGGGGAGTCCAGGGGAGACGTGATGGACGCAGCACAGCAGGAATCCACCGCCAAGGCGCGTGAGCTGCAAAGTCAGTGGTACGGCGAGCCGCTGGGGACCCTCTTCCGCCGGCTCATCGACGACCTCGGACTGAATCAGGCGCGGCTGGCGACCGTGCTGGGCCTCTCCGCGCCCATGCTGTCGCAGCTGATGAGCGGGCAGCGCGCGAAGATCGGCAATCCCGCGGTCGTACAGCGGGTTCAGGCTCTCCAGGAGCTCGCCGCGGATGTCGCCAGGGGGGAGGTCAGCGCGGCCGACGCGACGCAGCGCATGGACGAGGTGCGGCGCAGCGCGGGCGGCAGCGTGCTCAACAGCCAGGCGCAGGGGGCCACTTCGGGCACCGCGTCGCAGACCCCGGTGAAGCGGGTCGTACGCGAGATCCAGGCGCTGCTGCGTTCCGTCTCCGACGCGGCCGACATCCTGGACGCGTCGTCCGCACTCGCCTCCACTCACCCGGAACTGGCAGAGTTCCTCCGGGTGTACGGGGCGGGGCGTACCGCGGACGCCGTGAAGCACTACGAGTCGCATCAGAGCTGAGCCGCGGAAGCGGAGCAGGGCCGTTCGGTCCGTACGGACCGGACCCGGACCGGACCCGGAACGTAACCGGGCACCGCAGCACACGCGACACACTCGCCCACGCAAGGGCACGGGCACGGGCACGCGTACTGGCACACGCACAGGGGGACACAGCGGCATGGGTGAGGTCTTCGCCGGGCGGTACGAACTGGCCGATCCGATCGGCCGCGGCGGGGTCGGCGCCGTCTGGCGCGCCTGGGACCGGCGCCGCGGGCGTTACGTCGCCGCGAAGGTGCTTCAGCAGAGCGACGCCCACTCACTGCTGCGCTTCGTACGCGAACAGGCCCTGCGCATCGACCATCCGCACGTGCTGGCACCGGCCAGCTGGGCAGCCGACGACGACAAGGTCCTGTTCACCATGGACCTCGTCAGAGGGGGTTCGCTGTCCCATCTCATCGGCGACTACGGGCAGTTGCCGCCCGGCTTCGTATGCACCCTGCTGGACCAGCTGCTGTCCGGGCTGACCGCCGTGCACGCGGAGGACGTGGTGCACCGCGACATCAAGCCCGCCAACATCCTGCTGGAGCCCACCGGCAGGGGACGCCCTCATCTGCGGCTCTCGGACTTCGGCATCTCCATGCGCAAGGGCGAGCCGCGGCTCACTGAGACCGACTTCGTGGTCGGCACGCCTGGTTACTTCGCGCCCGAGCAACTGATGGGCGCCGAGCCGGACTTCCCCGCCGACCTGTACGCCGTGGGCCTCGTCGCGCTCTATCTGCTGACCGGGCGGAGGCCCGACTCGCTGGAGATGGTGGCGCGTTACGAGCAGGGCGTACCGGCCGCGCCCGAGCGGGTCCCGGAGCCGCTGTGGCAGGTGCTGGGCCAGCTGCTCCAGCCGGACCCGCAGCTGCGCTTCCGTACGGCCACGGGCGCGCGCAAGGCACTGGCCGGTGCAGCGGAGATGCTCGCCCCGGACGCCACCGCCGAGCAGGACGTCGTCGAGGTCTTCGACCAACTCGGGCCGCTGCCCGAGGGGTTCGGGCCGGACGGTCCGGTGGGCCCGGCGACTCCCGGTTCTCCGGCGCGGGTTGCGGCAGCGGCGGAGCCGTCGCCCACGGGAAGCTTCCATCTCGCCCCGCCGCAGGGCGCGTTCGGCGCTCCCGAGCAGCCGGGCACGCCACCGGCCCCGACCGCGGCCCCCGTACCGCCATCGGCCTCCGTACCGGCACCGGCCTCCGCACCCACGGCGTCGGCGCACCCGCATGCCGCCTACGGTCCCGTGCCCTCGCCGGGCGCCCCGCACGGACAGCCCGCCGGTGCGCCGGCCGCCACCCCGACGCTCCCCTCGGCGACCGCGGCGGCAGCGCGCAGGCCGGGACCGCCCCCGAAGGTCGCGGTCCCGGTCCTTCTCGTGGCGCTGGTCTGCCTGGCCGTCGGGATATGGGCCCTGGCCGTCTCCTGAGCGGTCCGTACTCCCGCCGTACCCCGCCGTGCCCCCGCCACCGGGCCGCGCCTGGAGCGTGTCCGCTGTGCCATTACGGGTTCCTGGTGCCCTTACGTTCCCGGTGCCCTTACGGCTCCTGTCCCGGTCCCTGCACTGGTCCCGCTCCCTGCCCGTGCCCCTGTGGCTGAGCGGAAGCCGGCGCTCCCGGCTGCGGCCGTAGCGGCACCGTCCCCGGCCGGTCGCCCTGTCCGGGCAGACCACCGGGCGCGCCCGTCCCCCCGAGGAGACCACCCGTGGCACCGGCACCGCCGCCGAAGACCCCGCCCTCGGAACCCGGGCCCGGGCCCGCACCCGCCCGGCGCCGGGCCACCAGCGTCCACGCCGCCAGCACCAGGATCAGCAGCACACCCGCGCCGATGCCCGCGTAAGCGACGATCCTGAGGGTGTCGCTGCGCTCCGCCTCGGCCGCGCTCTGGCCCTTCTCCGCCTGTTCCCGGTCGTCCTCGCCGACGCCGAATCCGGCCGCTTGCGCGTCGCCCGCGTAGTCGGGCCCCTTCTCGGCCTTGCCGATGACGTCGATGCGCAGGGTCAGCGGCGCCGTCGACTTGAAGTACTTGGCCAGCTGCGGAGAGACGCGCACCGCCAGATAGTGCCAGCCCGCCACGCACGGCTCGCTGCCCGAGTAGGCGAAGCGGCTGGCGAAGTCCACCGGCGGCGTATAGACGCCGGCCTGCGCCGACTTGTCCGGTGAGTAGGACACGAAGGAGGGATTGTCGAACTGCCCCCTCGCCGGGTTGTACGCCGTGACCCCGAAGCCGTCGTAGATCGTCGGCGGGTATTCGCCCGGCGAACTCGCGCTCCCCAGCTCGACCGCGGCGTTCAGGCGCTGCCCCCAGTCGACCGGCACCCGGTAGAAGCGCGTCTCGCCGGGCCGGATGCGGTCCTTCCAGACGCCCTTCGCGAGGGCGCCCGCGTCGCTGAAGCCGTTGCCGCCATGCGCCTTCCTGCTCTCGCCCGCGGTGACGGGGGCGGGCGTCTCCTCCGCGGAACCCGGGCTCTCCTCGGGTGCGGGCGGCGCGGCACCGGGGCCGCCCTTCAGCCCGGGCTCCGACATGTAGCGGATCTCCAGCGGCCAGCGCGCCGGATCGGAGTTCGCGGGGCTCTCGCGTTCGACGGAGAAGAGATACGAACCGGCCTTCTGGCATTCGTCGTCGGCGCCGATGATGCGGGTCGCGTAGTCCGCGATCGGATGGGCCTCGTTATCGGCGGCGAACTGCGGCTCGGCCGAACCGTCGCAGGTGCTGCCGTCGACGCTCTCCAGCTGGATCTTCAGGCCCTCGCCCACGCCCTTGACCCGCGCACCGGGCTTCGGGGCGGCGACCGCGGAGATGAACGCGCTGGACTTCGCATCCAAGTCCACGCGGTAGTACCGCTTGTCACCGCGGCCGATGGTGTCGGTGTACGAGCCGGGCCGGATCTCGGGGGCATCCCCGCTCCCGGCCGTGCCCTTGATCTGCTCGGCGTCCGCGTCGGTTTCATACGCCGGTACGTCACGGCCGCCGTCCGCGGGGGCCGCCACCGCCTGACCGGTCATGGCGGCCAGCAGGCACAGCGCCGCCGCAGCCGCGGACAGCGGAGCGGCCGTCCGTGCGGCCACTCGTGCGGCGGCCGGTTTCGCCATCGGCTCCGTACTCCGGTTCCGGTTCCGCCCTCTGCCCCGTGTCACCACGCGCTCCCCCTCATCGCGTCCCTCTCGACCCCGCTCGGGGCCGCGCCCTCGTGCTGCCCGGAGTTTCCGGTGTTCGCGCCGCAACTGCCCGCGTACGGACCGGCTCCGGCCAACTCCGCACGCGGAGCGGCCAGTTCGCCGACCGACGAGCCCTGCTCCAGCACCGCCGTCCTCCGGCACCGCCCTGCTGCGGCACCGCTCCGGCACCGCCCTGCCCCGGCACCGCTGTCCCGGCAGCATCCGCGGTGCGCGCCGAATCCCTCCCGTGCCCCCTGTCCCCCGCCCGCTGTCCGCACCCAACGGCGCGAGCTTCACCGTTGCCGTCTGCAACGACTGCCGACGCGCCCTCCGCCGGAGCGGCGGGCACGGCCGCGGCCCGTACGAACAGCGCCCCACAGCCGACAGAACCCCTCCGCGGACCGAGAACAGGGCACGTGTCGCGGAGACACTATTGCTTTGCTCAAGCACACGGCAAGGCGCGGCCTATCACAGTACGGCAACGCCCTCCGGGGCCGCCCCGAGACCCGCGCCGCCGCCCCTCCCCGGACACGAAGAGGCCCCGCCCGCCGGGGAATTCACCTGGCGGCCGGGGCCTCACTGAGCGAACGTCGTGGTTTCACACACCCGAACCTGCGGGCACGGAGTCGGTCGCCTCCGTCCACAGATCCTGCTCGGCGCGGTCCGCCTGGATCTGGCGGTACACGAGGAGCCCGCCGATGGCGGCCAGTGCGACCAGGAGAAGCTTCTTCACCGCGCTACCTCGTCCTTCTGAGAGACGTTGGGACCATCTTGGCGCCCGATGATACCCAACCGGCCGCCGCGATCGCGGAGTCCGCCCCGACGAGCGACGATCAACGCGGTGCCACGGCGCGACAGGCACGCCCGCGCCCCGCCCGTCCCGGACCGCGGTCGTCATTCCCACACGTCGGCTTTGCCGCCGCGCCATTCGATCAGCACCGGATCGTCCAGACGCACCTGATCCGGATCGAGTCCCGCACGGCGAAGTATCCCGACGAGATCCTCGATTCCACGGGCGAATCCGATCTCGTCCCCATCGACTCTGTCAGCGGTTATCCGGCGCCCGCCCGTAGGCGCGGGCGGATGCACGACGATCGAGGCAGCCATACGCAAAAGAGTGCGACGGTTCCGGCCACCGCGCATCTCGAACCGGGCACCGAACGTGGCGGACGGGACACACAGCGCCACAACGCCCAATGAACGCCGGTCCGCCCTACGTTGAGATCCACACCGCGAGAGGATCTCCAGCCCGTGACCGACACCCCCGACGCACCCGACACCTCCGAGGCCATCGGCTTCCGCGGCTTCCGCGGCTTCCCCGGACGTCCGCTCCTCATCGGCACCCGCGGCTCGCCCATGGCCCTCGTACAGGCGGAGCACGTCGCCGCACTGCTGCGCCGGCACGCCCCGGGGCTCTTCACACGGACCGTACCGATCACGACCTCCGGCGACACCTGGCCCGGCTCCCTCGCACAGGCCGGCGGAAAGGGCCTGTTCGTCAAGGCCGTCGACCACCGGCTCCAGCACGGCGAGGTCGATGTGGCCGTGCACTGCCTCAAGGACGTGCCCGGCGACCAGCCGCTTCCCGAGGGCCTGGTACTCGCGGCGACTCCGCCACGCGCCGACGTGCACGACGTGCTCCTCGTACCCGAGGGCTCCCCGGCCGCGTCCCTCGCGGACCTGCCGCATGCCGCCTCCGTCGCCACCAGCTCCGTACGCCGCAGGGCCCAACTCCTCGCCCGGCGGCCCGACTTGCGCATACTGGAGGTGCGCGGCGCGGTCGCCACCCGCCTGGAGAAGCTCGACGGCCTGCGCGCCGGCCTCGAAGCGGACGCCATGGTGCTCGCGAGAGCGGGACTCCTGCGCCTCGGACTCACGCGGCGCATCCGGTACGAGTTCCCGCCGGACGAAGTGCTCCCGGCCGTCGGCGCGGGCGTGCTGGCACTGCACTGCCGGCGCGACGACGAGACGGTCCTCGCACTGCTCCGCCGACTCGACCACCCCCGTACGCACGCCGAGGCGACCGCGGAACGGTCGATGCTCCAAGGCCTGCGCGGCCACTGCAACTCACCCGTCGCCGGCCACTGCACCACGGAGGAGGACGGCCGACTCACCCTGCACGGCATGGTGTTCAGCCTCGACGGCACCCGTACCGCGCACGCCCGCCTGCACGCCACGGCCGCCGGCGCCGGCGCGGAGCTGGGCGCCCGCGTGTGCGCCGAACTGCTGCGCCGCGGCGCCCGCGCCATCATCGACGAGGCCGTACCCCCGGCCGCCGGCAACCGGCAGGAGGACGGCGACGGGCAGGAACCCGGGGATCACGGCACCCGTGGCACCCGTGGGACCCGTGGGTGAACTCCCGTACGCTCCCGATTCCCGAACTCCCGCGAGGGCCGGGCCACTAGGCTCGTAGGACGTGCGCGCCCGCTGCCGGCCGCACGAACGACGGAAACGACTGAAAAGGCGGACCCACCATGACCGAGGACCCTGCCGGCCGGCCTCCGGACATATACAACGTCGACTTCGACGCCATCTACCAGGGCGAACCTCTGGTGGAAGGCGTGAAGACCGACCGGCCGCCATGGGACATCGAGCAGGCCCAGCCGGCCGTGAAGGAACTCGAGGGCGCCGGGCGGCTGTTCGGCGAGGTCCTCGACATCGGCTGCGGCCTGGGCGACAACGCGATCTTCCTCGCCGCGCAGGGCCACCGCGTGACGGCCCTGGACGGCTCGCCCACCGCGATCCGCAAGGCCGAGGAGCGGGCCAGGGCGCAGGGTGCCGAGGTGGACTTCGCCGTGGCGGACGCCACCGAACTCGCGGGCTACGAGGGCCGTTTCGACTCCGTGCTCGACAGCGCCCTGTACCACTGCCTCGACGACGAGCAGCGGCTTCGCTACACGGCGGCCCTGCACCGGGTCGCCAAGCCCGACGCCCTGCTCAACATCCTGTGCTTCTGCGACGACAGCCCGACGCCCATCCCCGACGCCATGACGGTCCCGGAGGACAACATCCGCTCGACCCTGGCCGCCACGGGCTGGGACATCACGGATCTGCGCCGGACCATCTACGCGGGAGCGGCCAACGTGGGCGAGCTGGCGGCCAACGTGGGCAAGCCGGCGGGCGACGAAGGCGGCGAAGCGGTGCTCGACGAGAACGGCCACGTCAGCATCCCCATGTGGGTCGTGCAGGCCCGACGCGGCTGACCCGGCGCACCGGTCACGAAGAGGACCACCCGCCGAAGCCGGTGGGTGGTCCTCCTGGTCGTCGGGCACGAAGTCGAGATGCAGCCGGCTCTTGCTCGTCTTGCCGTCGTCGACCCGGACGAAGTCCAGCCCCGGCGTGCGGTCCGGCCAAAGAGCACCGCCGGAATCCGGCGGTGCTCTTCTGATCCGTGGGGCTGACAGGACTGCGTACGTCGCTATCAGCCAGTAGGGTGCGCGATCATGCAACAGACCGGTGAGACACCCGTCAAACTTCGGGGGAGTTGGCGAAGTTGGACGTTCGTGCGTGGGGTTCCGTTCGTGGTGCTGGCAGTTGCCAGCGTGTGGGCGGCAAGTCGGGCACCGGACGGGCGGCAGGCGCCGCGGATGGACTGGAGCCTTGACGGGGAGTCGGTGCTGCTCGCGCTGACGAAGTGGCCGCACTTCCTGTGGATGGCCGTGTTGTTCTGCTTGGCGGTACTCGCCGTAAGCGTCAACCGGCTGGGACGAGCCGCCGGGCTGACCCTCGTCGTCGGGCTGGCCTGGGAGTTGGCGGAGACCACGGTCATCGGGCACAACCCACGAATTGCCGACTTGGTGCCCGATGTTGTCAGCGTCGCCCTCACGTCCGGGATCGTTGTGGGCATTCGGACACTCACTCGAGACCGGTCTGCGGCGAGCATAGGTCTTCGGCGCTCTGGCAGTTGACAATAGGCGTAGCGGCTTTGGGCTGGAGCTGCCTTGGGGCGGCCTAAAGCCGTGGAGCCGACCGTCTCAGCCACGACCTCTCTCTTCTGGCTCGCGTCCGCGCGCGGGCCGCGCGGCGAGCGGAGCGAGCCCTCGATGCTCGCTGAGCTACTGGAAGATCCACTCATCGGCTGATCTTGCCGTTGGTGTCACCTGTGGGTGTCAAAAAGCACCGTGGGATGTCCCACGGTGCTTCTTGCGCTGGTGGGGCTAGGAGGACTTGAACCTCCGGCCTCATCCTTATCAGGGATGCGCTCTAACCATCTGAGCTATAGCCCCGTGCTGCACCGAAAGATTAGCGCACTTCCATCGGTGCCCCCAAATCCGTTCCGGGGGTCCGTCAGGCCGGCCGGCCAGGCGTCACTCGTCCTCGGCGAGGGTGACTTCGACCCCGCCGACGAAGCCCGCCGACAGGTTGTAGATGAAGGCCCCCAGCGTCGCCAGGGCCGTGGCCAGCACCACGTCGATCGCCGCTATGACCGCCGTGAACAGCAGCACCTTCGGCAGTGACAGGAACGATTCGAGATCGAACCCGCCGCCCGAGGCCCCCGACTGCGTCGCCTCGCTGACGGTGGCGGATATGGCGGTGAAGACGCCCATCGCGTTCATCACCATCCACAGCACCGCCACCGCGACGATCGTGCACACGCCCAGCGCTATCGACAGCAGGAAGCTGACCTTCATCACCGACCACGGGTCGGCCTTGGCCACGCGCAGCCGCGCCTTGCGGGTGCGCGGGACCGTACGGGCGCCGGTACGCGAGCGGCGCACGGCGCCCGCGCCCCCGGTCATGCCCGCCAGACCCCCGCCCGCGGCGGCACCGCCGGTGGGACCGTGTCCCACGCTCGTGCCCGAGTCCGTGGTGGCGTAGCCCGTACCGTCCGTGCCCTGCTGCTGCCCATCCGTGTTCGCGGACCCGGCGCCCGGCCCCGGCCCCGCACCCGTGCCGTGGCCCATGCCCGCCGTCGGCGGACTCACCGGCGGAGCCGGATACGCCTGCGGCGGCCGGTGCGGCTGCGGATGCGCCTGCGTGTGCTGCTCGGACCGGGTCTGCGGTTGCGGCTGGGCCTGCGGCAGCGGCTGCGACTCCGGATGCGACTGCTGCCCCGAACCCGTCTCCTGCTGCGCACGGGGCTGCGGCTGGGCACCACTCACGCGTTACTCCTCGTCGTCCGAATCGTCCGCCTCGACCGGTACGGCCGCCGGCTCCTCGCCCGGCTCCCCACCGGGCTCCACAGCCGCCTCCACTTCCTCGGCCTCACGACCGGCCTCCGCGTTACGGGCGACTCCGACCACCGCGTCCCGCTTGCCCAGGTTGATCAGTTGGACGCCCATCGTGTCCCGGCCCGTCTCCCTGACCTCGCTCACGCGCGTACGGATCACACCGCCGCCGAGCGTGATGGCGAGGATCTCGTCGCTCGCCTCGACGACCAGTGCGCCGACCAGCGAGCCACGGTCCTCCACGATCTTCGCGGCCTTGATGCCGAGACCGCCCCTGCCCTGCACGCGGTATTCGTCCACATCGGTGCGCTTCGCATACCCGCCGTCCGTGGCGGTGAACACGAACGTACCCGCACGAACGACGTTCATCGAGAGGAGTTCGTCACCTTCACGGAAACTCATGCCCTTCACACCAGAAGTCGCACGACCCATGGGCCGCAGCGCCTCGTCGGTCGCGGTGAAGCGGATCGACTGCGCCTTGCGGCTCACCAGCAGCAAATCGTCCTCGGGGGAGACCAGTTCGGCACCGATCAGCTCGTCGTCGCGCCCGTCGTCCATCTGCCGCAGATTGATCGCGATCACGCCGCCGGAGCGCGGCGAGTCGTAGTCCTTCAGCGGAGTCTTCTTCACCAGGCCCGACTTGGTGGCGAGCACCAGATACGGCGTGGCCTCGTAGTCGCGGATCGCGATCATCTCCGCGATCTGCTCGTCGGGCTGGAACGCCAGCAGGTTCGCCACGTGCTGACCGCGCGCTTCCCGCCCCGCGTCGGGCAGTTCATAGGCCTTCGCCCGGTACACCCGGCCCTTGTTGGTGAAGAACAGCAGCCAGTGGTGCGTCGTGGAGACGAAGAAGTGGTCGACGATGTCGTCCTCTTTGAGCTTCGTGCCCCGCACGCCCTTGCCGCCGCGCTTCTGCGCCCGGTAGTCGCCCGCCTTCGTACGCTTCACGTAGCCGCCACGGGTGATCGTGACGACGATGTCCTCCTCGGCGATCAGGTCCTCGATGGACATGTCGCCCTCGAAGGGGATCACCGTCGTGCGGCGGTCGTCACCGAACTTGTCCACCAGCGCGGTGAGTTCCTCGCCGATGATCTGCCGCTGGCGGCCCGGCGAGGCCAGGATCGCCTTGTACTCGTCGATCTTCGCCTGGAGATCGTCGTGCTCGGCGGTGATCTTCTGCCGCTCCAGGGCCGCGAGCCGCCGCAGCTGCATCTCGAGGATCGCGTTCGCCTGGATCTCGTCGATCTCCAGCAGGCCCATCAGGCCGCCGCGCGCGTCCTCCACGGTCTGGCTGCGCCGGATCAGCGCGATGACCTCGTCGATCGCGTCGAGCGCCTTCAGCAGACCGCGCAGGATGTGGGCCCGCTCCTCCGCCTTGCGCAGCCGGAAGCGCGTACGGCGCACGACCACGTCGATCTGGTGCGCCACCCAGTGCCGGATGAAGGCGTCCAGCGACAGCGTGCGCGGCACGCCCTCCACCAGCGCCAGCATGTTCGCGCCGAAGTTCGTCTGTAGATCGGTGTGCTTGTAGAGGTTGTTCAGCACGACCTTCGCGACGGCGTCCCGCCGCAGGACGATCACCAGCCGCTGGCCGGTGCGCGAGGACGTCTCGTCCCGTACGTCCGCGATGCCGCCGACGCGGCCGTCCTTCACCAACTCGGCGATCTTCAGCGCGAGATTGTCCGGATTGACCTGGTACGGAAGCTCGGTGACCACCAGGCACTGACGGCCCTGGAGCTCCTCGACCTCGACCACCGCACGCATCGGGATCGAGCCGCGGCCCGTGCGGTAGGCCTCCTCGATGCCCTTGCGGCCCACGATCAGCGCGCCCGTCGGGAAGTCGGGGCCCTTGATCCGCTCGATCAGCGCTTCCAGCAACTCCTCGCTGGAGGCGTCCGGGTGCTCCAGATACCACTGGGCACCCGACGCCACCTCGCGCAGATTGTGCGGCGGGATGTTCGTCGCCATGCCGACCGCGATGCCGGCGCTGCCGTTGATCAGCAGGTTCGGGAAGCGGGCCGGCAGAACCGTCGGCTCCTGATTGCGCCCGTCGTAGTTGTCCTGGAAGTCGACGGTCTGCTCGTCGATGTCCCGGAGCATCTCCATCGACAGCTGCGTCATCTTGCACTCGGTGTACCGCATGGCGGCGGCCGGGTCGTTACCCGGCGAACCGAAGTTGCCGTTGGAGTCGACCAGCGGCATCCGCATCGACCAGGTCTGCGCGAGGCGCACCAGGGCGTCGTAGATGGAGGAGTCGCCGTGCGGGTGGTACGTGCCCATCACGTCGCCCACGACGCGGGCGCACTTGTAGAAGCCCTTCTCCGGCCGGTAGCCGCCGTCGTACATCGCGTACAGCACGCGCCGGTGCACCGGCTTCAGGCCGTCGCGGATGTCCGGCAGCGCACGCGAGACGATCACGCTCATCGCGTAGTCGAGATACGAACGCTGCATCTCAGTCTCGAGGCTCACCGGATCGACGCGCGAGGCGGCGCCCTCGATCTGCACCGGCGCCGGGTCGCCGGCGACCACCGGCTCGGTGCCGTCGTCCCCGTCGGGGCTGTCAGGAGTGGGAGTGATCTCGTCGGCCATTGCTCAGCTCAAGTCCTTCAGTGTGTGTGCGGCGGCACCGGACTGCACGGCGCGGGGACCCGGGGGCGGTGCCACGGGAGACCCGCCTGCGCGGACGCCGGGGCTCAGATGTCGAGGAACCGGACGTCCTTGGCGTTGCGCTGGATGAACGAGCGCCGTGCCTCCACGTCCTCGCCCATGAGGATCGAGAACAGGTCGTCCGCGGCCGCGGCGTCGTCCAGCGTCACCTGACGCAGCACCCGGTGATCGGCGTCCATGGTCGTGATCCGCAGCTCCTCGGCGTTCATCTCGCCGAGACCCTTGAACCGCTGGATCGAGTCGTCCCTGATCCGCTTGCCCTGCTCGCGGCCGAGCTCGATGAGGCTGTCGCGCTCGCGGTCGGAGTAGGCGTACTGATGCTCGTCCCGCCCCCACTTGACCTTGTAGAGCGGCGGCTGCGAGAGGAAGACGTGCCCCGCCTCGACCAGCGGGCGCATGAAGCGGAACAGCAGCGTCAGCAGCAGGGTGTTGATGTGCTGGCCGTCGACGTCGGCGTCGGCCATGAGAATGATCTTCTGGTAGCGCAGCCTCGCGATGTCGAAGTCCTCGTGGATGCCGGTGCCGAACGCAGAGATCAGCGCCTGCACCTCGGCGTTCTGAAGGACCTTGTCGATACGGGCCTTCTCCACGTTGAGGATCTTGCCGCGGATCGGGAGGATCGCCTGGAACTCCGGATTGCGGCCCGACTTGGCCGAACCGCCGGCCGAGTCGCCCTCCACGATGAAGATCTCGCACTTCGCCGGGTCGTTGGACTGGCAGTCGCTCAGCTTGCCCGGCAGCGACGCCGTCTCCAACAGGCCCTTGCGGCGCGTGAGATCGCGGGCCTTGCGCGCCGCCACCCGGGCCGTCGCCGCCTGGATGCCCTTGCGGATGATGTCCGCGGCCTCGTTCGGATTGCGGTCCAGCCAGTCGCTGAGGTGCTCGTGGGTGATCTTCTGCACGAAGGTCTTCGCCTCCGTGTTGCCCAGCTTGGTCTTCGTCTGGCCCTCGAACTGCGGCTCGCCCAGCTTGACGGAGATGATCGCCGTCAGGCCCTCCCGGATGTCCTCACCCGTGAGGTTGTCGTCCTTGTCGCGCAGAAGGCGCTTGTCCCGTGCGTACCGGTTGATCAGACCC
The DNA here is from genome assembly GCF_012726265.1 of Streptomyces sp. HNM0575. Classification (GTDB taxonomy): domain Bacteria; phylum Actinomycetota; class Actinomycetes; order Streptomycetales; family Streptomycetaceae; genus Streptomyces. The sequence continues at coordinate 212,504 of NZ_JAASAG010000012.1, forward strand.
GTCAGCGCCGCGCGGAAACCCTCCTCGTGCGTGCCGCCCTCGTGCGTGTGGATCGTGTTGGCGAAGGAGTACACGCCCTCGCTGTACTGGTTGTTCCACTGCATCGCGATCTCGACCGAGAGCATCCGCTCCTTGTCCTCGGCCTCGACGTCGATCACCGTCGGATGCACCAACTCGCCCTTGCGGGAGTTGAGATAGCGCACGAAGTCGGAGATGCCGCCCTCGTAGTGGTAGCGGACGGAGAGCTGCTTGCCCTCCTCGTCCACATGCTCGGGACGCTCGTCGACGAGCTCGATCACGAGGCCCTTGTTGAGGAACGCCATCTCCTGGAACCGGCGCGCGAGCGTCTCGAACGAGTACTCCGTGCTCTCGAAGACCTCCGGGTCCGCCCAGAACGTGACCGTCGTACCGGTCTCGTCCGTCGCCTCGTTCCGCTTCAGCGGCGCCGTCGGCACACCCAGCTTGTAGTCCTGCGTCCAGCGGTAGCCGTCACACTTGATCTCCACCGCCAGGCGCTGGGACAGCGCGTTGACGACCGAGACGCCCACACCGTGCAGACCGCCCGAGACCGCGTACCCGCCGCCGCCGAACTTGCCGCCCGCGTGCAGCACCGTGAGCACGACCTCGACCGCCGGCTTCTGCTCGGACGCCACGATGCCCACGGGGATGCCGCGGCCGTTGTCCTGGACCCGCACGCCGCCGTCCTCCAGCAGCGTCACGGTGATCGTGTCCGCGTGCCCGGCCATGGCCTCGTCGACCGAGTTGTCCACGACCTCCTGTACGAGGTGATGCAGACCACGTTCACCGGTCGAGCCGATGTACATGCCGGGCCGCTTGCGCACCGCCTCAAGGCCCTCGAGAACGGTGATCGCGCTCGCGTCGTACGACGGCTCACCGTCCGCGGACACGGGCGAGACCGGCGGACCCACCGGAGGAACCTCGGCGCCCGCGCCGTCGACCAGGGCGGCTCCGGCCTGTGTGGCCGCCTCGGAGCCGTTCTCGCCCGGTGTGCCGGTGTCGCCGTCGGTGGGAGTGTTCTCGTACTCGTTGAGATCGCCGGAATCGGCCACGAAGCGCCCTTTCTGGCACAGCACAGGCCGACTCCAGAAGCCTGGAGCGGCTGCGTCGTTCGACATGTTCCGCAACGGGGCGGGTTCTCGACCAGTGTACCGGTGGCGGCTGCCTGAATGGGCGTTTGCCGGTGCCTGAGTCCGCATGTGCCGTCCTGAACTGGCGTCCGCCGACTCCCCATATGCACACCGGGGGGCCAGCGCGCTCACAGGGGCGCTCAGCGCTTCGGGCTGTCAACGTCCCATCACGGTGAGCGCCCTCACGAATCACCCGTAGGTGTCCCCGGGCCCCTTGCTACCCGGTGCACGCAACGGACCACTACGCGTAACAGGAGCCTGCGGACCGAGCACCTTCAACAACGCGACCGTCCCATCGCCCAGATCCTCGTTGAGGCGCGCCACGAGCCGCGGCGCCAGCAGCCGGAGCTGCGTCGCCCACGCCGTGGAATCACACCGCACGGTCAGCACCCGCTGCTCCTCGTCGTACCGCTGCGGCTCGCAGTGCTGCGCCACCTCCGGACCGACCAACTGCGGCCACCGGCCCATCACACCGCCCACCGCGGCCGGAACCTCCCAGCCCCGCTCGGTGATCAGCCCCCGCACCGCCGCACCCAAAGACAGCGGATCCCGTCCGTCACGCCCCGATCCGGAACGCGGCACCCGGCCACGCCGCACGTCCTTCTTCTGCTGCGCCGCCGCACCACGCGCCCGCGCCTGCTCCTTGGCCGCGCGCAGCGCCACCCGCGCGAGATCGACACCGGTGGGCTCTGCAGGCTCCGGCCGCTCCGCGCCGGGCGGCGACTGCGGATCCGGCTCCGCTGCCTGCTGCTGCGGCGCCTCCGGCTCCGGGTCCCGTGCGGCCCCGGGCTCCTCACTCATCGCGTACGACCTCCCCGTCCGCGACCGCGAAACGGGCACCCGCCAGCACCTCCGGCACGTCCTCCGGCACCGCCGCCGTCACCAGCACCTGCTCGCCCGGAGCCACCAACTCGGCCAGCCGCGCCCGCCGTTGCACGTCCAGCTCGGCGAAGACGTCGTCCAGCACGAGTACCGGCTCGTGGCCCTCGCTCTTGAGCAACTCATACGAAGCCAGCCGCAGCGACAGCGCGAACGACCACGACTCGCCATGGCTCGCATAGCCCTTCGCGGGCAGATCCCCCAACTTCAGCACCAGGTCGTCCCGGTGCGGGCCCACCAGCGTCACACCGCGCTCCATCTCCGCGCGGCGCGAGTCCCTGAGCGACGACAGCAACCCCTCGTAAAGCTCCGCGGGGGAGGCGGCACCGCCGGCCCCGTCCCCGCCGGAATCCCCGTCCCCGCGGTCGCCCCCGTCACCGCCGTCCGCCGGAACCCCCCGGTACTCCAGCCCCACCGGACCGCCGCCCGGCGCGAGCCGCTCGTACGCCTTGTCCGCGAGCGGCCGCAGCGCCGATATCAGCTCCAGCCGCCGCGCCAGCAACTCCGCGCCCACGCGCGCCAGATGCTCGTCCCACACGTCCAGCGTGGAGGTGTCCACGGCACGGCCGCCGTGCCGCCGCGCCATCACCGCCGACTTCAGCAGCGAATTGCGCTGCTTCAGCACCCGGTCGTAGTCGGAGCGCACCCCTGCCATGCGCGGCGAGCGCGCCGTCACCAACTCGTCCAGGAACCGCCGCCGTTCACCCGGATCGCCCTTCACCAGCGACAGATCCTCGGGCGCGAACAGCACCGTACGCAGAATCCCCAGCGCATCGCGCGGCCTGACCTGCGAAGAGCGGTTGATCCGCGCGCGGTTGGCCTTGCCCGGGTTCAGCTCCAGCTCGACCAGCTGCTGCCGGTCGTCCTGCCGCACCGCCGCCCGTACGACGGCACGCTGCGCACCCGCCCGCACCAGCGGGGCGTCCGACGACACCCGGTGGCTGCCCAGCGACGCGAGATAGCCGACGGCCTCCACAAGATTCGTCTTGCCCTGGCCGTTCGGCCCCACGAAGACCGTCACGCCCGGACCGAGAGACACCTCGGCCCGGGCGTACGAACGGAAGTCGGCGAGCGACAGATGCGTGACGTGCATCGGAACCGTCAACCACCCACCGGCGGAAGGACGTCCGCCCCCGGAGTGTCACCGTCCACATGTACGCCGCTCGCCGAGACCGCGTGTCCGCCGAACTGGTTCCGCAGCGCCGCCACCATCTTCATCTGCGGCGAGTCCTTCTGCCTGGACGAGAAGCGCGCGAAGAGCGACGCCGTGATCGCCGGCAGCGGCACCGCGTGGTCGATCGCGGCGTCGACCGTCCAGCGGCCCTCGCCCGAGTCGGCCGCATAGCCGCGCAGTTCGGCGAGATGCTCGTCCGACTCCAGCGCCTTGACCGCCAGGTCCAGCAGCCACGAACGGATGACCGTGCCCTGCTGCCACGAGCGGAACACCTCGCGCACGTCCGTCACCGAGTCGACGGCCTCCAGCAGCTCCCAGCCCTCGGCGAAGGCCTGCATCATCGCGTACTCGATGCCGTTGTGGACCATCTTCGCGAAGTGGCCCGCACCTACCTTCCCGGCGTGTACGGAGCCGAACTCGCCCTCGGGCTTGAGCGCGTCGAAGACGGGCTGGACCCGCGCCACGTGCTCGGCGTCGCCGCCGTACATCAGCGCATAGCCGTTCTCCAGGCCCCAGACGCCTCCGGAGACACCGCAGTCGACGAAACCGACGCCCTTGGCGGCCAGCTCCCCGGCGTGCTGCTCGTCCTCCGTCCAGCGGGAGTTGCCGCCGTCGACGACGACGTCGCCGGGGGAGAGCAGCTCCGCCAGCTGATCGATGGTCGACTGCGTCGCCGCCCCGGCCGGGACCATCACCCACACGACGCGCGGTCCCTGGAGCTTCGCCACCAGCTCCTCGACGCTTCGCACGTCCGCGACATCGGGGTTGCGGTCGTAGCCGATGACTGTGTGGCCGGCCCGGCGGATGCGCTCGCGCATGTTCCCGCCCATCTTGCCGAGACCGATGAGACCGAGCTCCATCAGTGCCCCTTCTTTCACGTTTCGTACCTGGGCCCGAGCCTACGCCCACAGGGTGTGCGCACAGCTGTGGACTCCGCTTGCCCGAACGTGCTGACCAGGAGCTACGGCGTGGACCGCACGGCACCCAGCCCGTGGCTCAGCCCGACAACCGCACAGGCATGATCAGGTACTTGTACGCGTCGTCCGCCTCGACATCCCGCGCGGGCTTGCCGCTCAGCAGCGCCGGTTTCGTCGACGTCGTGAAGGAGAGCTGGGCGACGGGGGAGTCGATCGCGCTCAGACCCTCAAGCAGGAAACCGGGGTTGAAGGCGATCGAGACGTCATCGCCCTCCAGCTCCGCGTCCACACGCTCCACAGCCTGTGCATCGTCGCTCGACCCGGCCTCCAGGGTGAGCACGCCCTGCTCGAAGCTCAGCCTGACCGGGGTGTTCCGCTCCGCGACCAGCGCGACGCGCTTCACCGCCTCGACGAACGGCGCCGTCTCGATCACCGCGACCGAGTTGAACTCCGTGGGGAACAGCGTGCGGTACTTGGGCAGATCGCCCTCCAGCAGCCTCGTCGTCGTACGCCGCCCCGCGCCCTCGAAGCCGATCAGACCCTCGCCCGCGCCCGAACCCGACAGCGCCAGCGTGACGTTGTCGCCGCTGCTGAGCGACTTGGCGGTGTCCAGCAGGGTCTTGGCGGGTACGAGCGCCACCGACGAGGCGTCCGGCGTCTCCGGCTTCCACAGGAACTCGCGTACGGCGAAGCGGTACCGGTCCGTCGAGGCCAGGGTGACCGTGTCGCCCTCGATCTCGATCCGTACGCCCGTGAGCACCGGCAGGGTGTCGTCGCGGCCGGCGGCGATGGCGACCTGGGAGACGGCGGAGGCGAACACTTCGCCCGGCACCGTGCCGGTGGCGGTGGGCATCTCGGGCAGCGCCGGATACTCCTCCACAGGCAGTGTGTGGAGGGTGAAACGGGAGGAGCCGCAGGAGACCGTGGCCCGTACACCGTCTGTGGAGATCTCCACGGGACGGTTGGGGAGCGAGCGGCAGATGTCGGCGAGCAGCCGGCCGGAGACGAGGACCGTGCCCTCCTCCTCGACCTCGCCTTCGACCGAGACCCGCGCCGAGACCTCGTAGTCGAAGCCGGAGAGGCTCAGGGAACTGTCCTCGGCCTTCAGCAGCAGACCCGCAAGGACAGGTACGGGCGGACGGGCGGGGAGGCTCTTCGCCGCCCAGGCCACCGCCTCCGCGAGTACATCGCGCTCTACCCGGATCTTCACCTTCAGCCGCCTCCTGCTGTTGCTGGCTGCTCGCCCTGCTGCCTGTCGTAGTCGGCTCGTTGCCGGGGTCCAGTCTGACGCACGCCGCCGACAGTCGGCGTGGGTGTGGGTCAAGTCGTTGCGGGGTGGGTAGGACAGGGAGAGCTCGAGTTGTGCACAGCCCCCACTTCGAAACAGATTCCGCGCTATACATCCGTGGTCGTAGTAGTAGGGCTTGTGGATTCCGTGGATAAGTCCGTTTCCCCAGCTCAGCGCCAGAATTCTGTCCACCGTGCCTGTGGGCGCCGCCGGTGGACAGACGACTGTTTCTGTGGACGGCGAAAAGTTCTGCACACCCGGTGCACAGCTTCCCGGCAGTTCCCCACAGCCGATCCCGATGCTTTCCCCAGGTTTCCCACAGGGGTTGAACGGGCCGGTGTGTGACGGCTTTCACTCGGACCAGTGAGCAGGCGCGTTGTGTTGCCGAACAGTGGACAGGTCTGTGGAGAAGCTGGGGAAAGCATCGCCCGGGCTGTGGGCGGGCGGTGGACAGACGTCGTCATGCACACTGCTGCCGCTGACCGGTCCACATCCTGTGGACCGTGGATGCTCACAATTCCACAGCCCGGTGACCTCGCCGAACGCTCTCCGACTGCCCGCTCTGTGGACGCAGTTCGGGACGACTTCGGGGACCCACAGGGTGTGGACGCCTCATACGGCTGTTTCCTGTGGACCTCGGCCTCCCGGCAGCTCGGATTCGAACAGCGAAGAGCCCCCGAGGAGTTGGCTCCAAGGGGGCTCGTGCCGTTCCGGGAGGGCGCACGACGCTCACGACAGGCACGCATGTATGCGACGTACGCGAGCGGTGGTTCGCTGTCGGTGACGCCAGAACGCGAACGTCAGGCGTTCTTGATGCGGTTGGTGAGCTCGGTGACCTGGTTGTAGATCGAGCGCCGCTCTGCCATGAGCGCCCTGATCTTGCGGTCGGCGTGCATCACCGTCGTATGGTCGCGGCCGCCGAACTGGCTGCCGATCTTGGGCAGCGACAGGTCTGTGAGCTCGCGGCACAGGTACATCGCGATCTGCCGCGCCGTGACCAGGACGCGGCTGCGCGAGGAGCCGCACAGGTCGTCGACGGTGAGACCGAAGTAGTCCGCCGTGGCGGCCATGATGGCCGACGCGGTGATCTCCGGGGTGGCGTCCTCGCCGCCGGGGATCAGGTCCTTGAGGACGATCTCGGTCAGCCCGAGGTCGACGGGCTGCCGGTTGAGCGAAGCGAAGGCCGTGACCCGGATCAGCGCGCCCTCCAGCTCGCGGATGTTGCGCGAGATGCGCGACGCGATGAACTCCAGTACCTCGGGCGGTGCGTTGAGCTGCTCCTGCACCGCTTTCTTACGGAGGATCGCGATACGCGTCTCCAACTCCGGCGGCTGCACATCCGTGATCAGACCCCACTCGAAGCGGTTGCGGAGCCGGTCCTCCAGGGTGATCAGGGCCTTGGGCGGCCGGTCGCTGGAGAGCACGATCTGCTTGTTCGCGTTGTGCAGCGTGTTGAAGGTGTGGAAGAACTCCTCCTGCGTCGACTCCTTGTCCGCCAGGAACTGGATGTCGTCCACGAGCAGGATGTCCATGTCCCGGTAGCGCTTGCGGAACGCGTCCGCCTTGCCGTCGCGGATGGAGTTGATGAACTCGTTCGTGAACTCCTCGGAACTCACATAGCGCACGCGCGTACCCGGGTAGAGGCTGCGGGCGTAGTGACCGATCGCGTGCAGCAGATGGGTCTTGCCGAGCCCGGACTCCCCATAGATGAACAGCGGGTTGTACGCCTTGGCCGGGGCCTCGGCGACGGCGACTGCCGCGGCGTGTGCGAAGCGGTTCGAGGCACCGATGACGAACGTGTCGAAGAGGTACTTCGGGTTCAGCCGCGCCGTCGGCTCGCCAGGTCCCGTGGCCGGTGCCGGCTGCGCGGCGAGCGGCCCGGGGGCACCGCTGGAAGCGGGCAGTTGGGACGGCCCGTCGTAGCGGGGAGCCGGCGGCTGCCCCTGCGGCGGCACCTGAGGCTGGGGCAACTGGCCCTGTGGCGGCGGGAGTTGCTGCTGCGCCTGCCGCTGGTGCTCGTACGACTCGTACGAGGGGGGCTGTGCGTGCTCGTACTGCTGATGATGCGGAGGGCGCGGCTGGTCGTAGTGCTGCTCGTACCTCTGCTGCTGCGGCGGCTGCCCCTGCGGCGCGTACTGATCGCGCGGGGGCTGCTGGTGCTGCTGCGGCCAGGCGCCGGTCTGCCGCGGCGCCTCGGGATATTCCGGGTACGCGGGGCGCGGGCTCGGCAGTTCGCGGTTCTCGTAGCCCTCGTATCTGCCGCCGCCGTAACCGCCGTTGTCGTACCCGTTGTTGCCGTCATATCCGCCGCTGTCGTATCCGCCGCCGTCGCGCGGCGGGGGCGTGTGCTGTGCAGGCACGGACGGAGCGGCATGCTGCGAATCGGCTCCGGATGCGGCAGCTGCGGCGGCCGCTGCATCGACGTCCGGCGTCTGCGCCGACGCCTCCGGCACGGGGCCCGTGACGGTGATCGCGAGTCGGATGGGCTGCTGGCACTCCCGGCTGAGAGCATCGCTGATCACCGGGGAGAGCCGCCCCTCGAGCACGCCCTTCGCGTACTCGTTGGGCACCCCGAGCAGGGCCGTTCCGGATACGAGCACGAGCGGCTGGGCCTCGCGCAGCCAGCGCTGGTCCTTGGCCTCGACGCCCTGGCCGTCCGAGAGGAGCTGTTCCAGTACGCGCGGCCACACTGCGGCAAGATCGGCAGGCAGGTCGGCCACGGGTCACGCTTCTCTCGCTCGCAGGTGTGCAGTGCTGGATGAGTGCCGGAAGTGCAGTTCGGTGCAGCCGTGCAGATCCCACGAATGTGTGGTTCTGCGGACGGTCGGGAGGGATGGGAAGTTCAGTCACGGTAGTCAGGGCGGCGTGCACCATTCAAGTCGTTGTCCACAGGCTGTGCATGACCGGTGGCCAGTCCGCGGGCGGCGCCTTCACGGAGGCCCTCTGCGACGCCGTGCGCGGGGGTGCTCGGTGGTTTGACCGAATGGCGTAGCCGCGCGTACCGTAACGAGGTCGAGTTGTCGACGGCTGCTGCCGCCTGCCTCCGATGGGCAAGGTCCATGAGATTCCTCACGGACCCGAAGCGGTGCACACTCGGGCGTTGCGAGCTGCTCGTGGGCGCACGGTGACAGCCGGTCGACACCACACGCCCATCTCCCGCGGTCGCCGTGGGACACGAAGCTTTCCTGGAGCCCCCGAGTGAGCAAGCGCACCTTCCAGCCGAACAACCGCCGCCGCGCGAAGACCCACGGCTTCCGGCTGCGCATGCGTACCCGTGCCGGCCGCGCGATCGTCGCGAACCGCCGCAGCAAGGGTCGCAGCCGCCTGTCGGCCTGAGCGGCCCGACCTCAGGTCCATGACGTGCTGCCTACCGAGAACCGGCTGAGGCGGCGCGAGGACTTCGCCGCGGCGGTACGCCGAGGACGCCGGGCGGGCCGCCCGCTTCTCGTCGTCCACCTGCGCAGCGACAGCAGCTCATCGGACCCGCACGAGGCGGGGGGAGAGGCTCCCCCCGCCCGTGCGGGTTTCGTCGTGAGCAAGGCCGTCGGCAACGCGGTCGTGCGCAACCGCGTCAAGCGGCGGCTGAGGCATCTGGTGCGCGAGCGGGTGACCGGGTTGCCCCCAGGTAGCCTGGTTGTCGTACGGGCGTTGCCGGGCGCGGGTGAGGCGAGCCATGACGAGCTGGTGCGCGACCTGGACGCCGCTTTGAAGCGGCTGCTTGGAAGGCCTCCGTCATGAAGTACCCGCTGCTGTGGTTGATCAAGTTGTATCAGTGGACCATCAGTCCGATGCTCGGGCCGGTGTGCCGGTACTACCCGTCGTGTTCGCACTATGGCTACGCGGCCATCGAGCGTCACGGCGCTGTGAAGGGGACGGCACTGACGGCCTGGCGCATCCTGCGCTGTAATCCGTGGTCCCCCGGTGGCGTCGACCACGTCCCCGCCCGGAAACATCCGGTTTGGCACCAGCGGCTGCGTCACCGCTGGCAGCAGTACCGGACCCAGTCCAACGCCCAAGGAGCCTGATGAACTTCCTGGACACGATCCTGAGTCCTCTCTATACCGCTGTCTCCTGGATCATTGTCCAGTTCCACTCGCTGTTCAGCCTGGTCTTCGACCAGAGCAGCGGCTGGGCCTGGGGTCTGTCCATCTTCTGCCTGGTGGTGCTGATCCGGATCTGCCTGATCCCGCTCTTCGTGAAGCAGATCAAGTCGACCCGGAACATGCAGGCGCTCCAGCCGAAGATGAAGGCGATCCAGGAGCGCTACAAGAGCGATAAGCAGCGTCAGTCCGAAGAGATGATGAAGCTGTACAAGGAGACGGGCACCAACCCGCTCTCCAGCTGCCTGCCGATCCTGGCGCAGTCGCCGTTCTTCATCGCCCTCTTCCAGGTGCTGAACCACATCGCGCACAACCGACCCGTGGGTGTCCTCACCGCGGAGCAGGTGGACAGCGCCCGTAACGCATCGGTCTTCGGCGCTCCCATCGCGGCGAAGTTCCTGGACAGCGCGGACAAGGTCGCGGAGCTGGGCGCCGTGCTCACGGATGTGCGTGTCGTCACAGTGATCATGATCGTCATGATGTCGGCGTCGCAGTTCTACACACAGCGCCAGCTGATGACCAAGAACGTCGACCTGACGGTGAAGACGCCGTTCATGCAGCAGCAGAAGATGCTCATGTACGTCTTCCCGCTCATGTTCGCCGTCTTCGGCATCAACTTCCCCGTGGGTGTTCTCATCTACTGGCTGACCACCAACGTCTGGACGCTCGGCCAGCAGATGTTCGTGATCAAGCGCAATCCGACGCCGGGTTCCCTCGCATACAAGCAGCGTCAGGAGAAGCTGCGGGCCGCGGGCAAGCTGAAGGAGGACCCGAAGGAGGTCGAGGCGCGCGAGGCGGCAGATGCGGCGCGCTCCCGTCGGCAGCAGCCCAAGAGGCAGACGAAGTCGCAGCGCCAGCAGGGCCGGACGGCCGGCGGCCCCGGAGGATCGGAGTCGCTGGAGAAGCAGGACACCGGCGGCGACTCCGGTGGCGCGGCGAGGCAGCAGCCGAAGAAGGCCGGGGAGAAGTCCGGACAGAAGAAGTCGGGGCAGCAGCGCAAGGGCGGAGCGCAGCGCCCCAAGCATCCCTCCAAGAAGTAGCGAGAAGGAGCCCAGGGCGTGACGGAGACGACGGACACCACCGGTACGACTGCTGCGGAAGAGACGGAGGCGGACACGGACACGCTGTCTCAGCTGGAGCAGGAGGGCGAGATCGCGGCCGATTACCTTGAGGGCCTTCTCGACATCGCCGATCTCGACGGCGACATCGACATGGACGTTGAAGCCGATCGCGCCGCCGTATCGATCATCAACGACGGATCCACCCGCGACCTCCAGAAGCTGGTGGGCCGTGACGGCGAGGTGCTGGAGGCGTTGCAGGAGCTGACGCGGCTGGCAGTGCACCGCGAGACCGGCGACCGCAGCAGGCTGATGCTGGACATCGCCGGGTTCCGTGCGAGGAAGCGTGAGGAGCTCGCGGAGCTGGGAGCGAAAGCGGCCCAGGACGCGAAGGGCTCCGGTGAGCCGGTGAAGCTGCGCCCGATGACGCCGTTCGAGCGCAAGGTCGTCCACGACGCTGTGAAGGCGGCCGGACTGCGCAGTGAGTCTGAGGGCGAGGAGCCGCAGCGCTGTGTGGTCGTGCTGCCGTGACCGACGGGTCGGTGGGGCAAGCCGGGCCACCCGAGGGGGGCTCGGCGGAGTCCAGCGAGCTGTCCGAGCTCGCGGCGGCGCCGGAGGCGGCTCGGCAGCTCTTCGGCAAGCACCTGCCTGATGTCGAGCGCTATGCCGAGCTGCTTGCCGATGTGGGTGTACGGCGTGGACTGATCGGGCCGCGGGAGGTGCCGCGCCTGTGGGAACGGCATCTCCTGAACTGCGCCGTTCTCTCGGAGATCGTGCCGGAAGGCGTGACAGTCTGTGACGTCGGCTCCGGAGCGGGACTGCCCGGCATCCCGCTGGCTCTCGTGCGGCAGGATCTCGACATCACGCTACTGGAGCCGCTGTTGCGGCGTACGACCTTCCTTGAGGAGGTCGTCGAGTTGCTGGGCCTGGACCACGTGTCGGTAGCGCGTGGCCGTGCGGAGGAGATGCTCGGCGCGCTCCAGCCCGTCCACGTGGTGACCGCTCGAGCGGTCGCTCCCCTGGACCGGCTCGCCGGGTGGGGCATCCCCTTGCTGCGGCCGTACGGAGAGATGCTCGCGATCAAGGGCGACACGGCGGAGGAAGAGCTGAAGGGCGCTCGGGACGCGCTGCACAAGCTCGGAGTCGTGGACACATCGGTGGTGCAGGTGGGCGCCGGCGTGGTGGACCCGCTGTCGACGGTGGTACGGGCCGAGGTCGGCGAGAGTCCCGGCGGTGTGCGATTCGCGGCGAGACGGGCGAAGGCCCAGAAGGCTCGGGGGCGTGCTTCACGGAGTGGACGGCGCAGGCGCTGATCATCCCTGCGGTCGCGGGATGTCCGGTTACTCCAAAAAAGCTCTTAAGACTATGCGTTACGGTGTGTCGTCCTGGTGTGCGGTGCACGAGTGTGCATCGTGTTTCACGTGAAACGCCGCTCTCTCTTGCAAGGAATCATCAGCCGCGGTCGCGCTCAAGCCGCTCAGCGCGATCGCAAATCCTCGTCCAAGCCCCGCTCCTCGGTGGATTCATCCACAACTGAGCGGGGCTCGCTGGTTCATGACACCGAAAGCATGGCAGGCTCTCTTCAGCACGAGCCTTATGTCGAGGAGAGTGAACCGTTGCGGTCCGACGCCAATACCGCGGGACCGATGGCCGAACCGGTCCCCGGCCCCCGTTCGGAATCGATGGATGTTTCACGTGAAACTCCGCCTCCGATGGACGATACGCCGATCGGTCGCGCCGCCCAGCAGGCGGTAGAGGCGATGAACCGTGCCGGCGAAGGCCTCCCGAGGCCCGAGCAGACACGGGTCATGGTCGTGGCCAACCAGAAGGGTGGGGTCGGCAAGACCACCACCACCGTGAACCTGGCGGCATCCCTAGCCCTGCACGGCGCACGGGTTCTGGTGATCGACCTGGACCCACAGGGGAACGCTTCGACGGCTCTGGGAGTCGATCACCATTCTGAAGTGCCGTCGATCTACGACGTGTTGGTCGAGAGCATGCCCTTGTCCGACGTCGTCAAGCCGGTGCCCGACGTGGAGGGCCTCTTCTGCGCACCCGCCACCATCGATCTCGCCGGTGCGGAGATCGAATTGGTGTCACTGGTGGCGCGGGAGAGTCGTCTTCAGCGGGCTCTGAGTGCATACGAGCAGCCATTGGACTACGTGCTGATCGACTGCCCACCGTCGCTGGGCCTGTTGACCGTCAATGCCTTGGTTGCGGGCGCCGAAGTGCTCATCCCGATCCAGTGTGAGTACTACGCGCTGGAGGGCCTGGGACAGCTGCTGCGCAACGTCGATCTGGTCAAGGGCCACCTCAACACGCGACTGCATGTCTCGACGATCATCCTCACCATGTACGACGGCCGCACTCGGCTGGCCTCGCAGGTAGCCGACGAAGTCCGCAGCCACTTCAGTGCCGAGGTACTGAGGACCAACATCCCGCGGTCCGTGCGGATCTCGGAGGCCCCCAGCTATGGACAGACGGTCCTGACTTACGATCCTGGATCGAGCGGTTCGCTGTCCTATCTGGAGGCTGCCCGTGAGATCGCGTTGCGCGATCCGAACGTGCAGCAGCGCCATGAGGAGTCGGTTCAGCAGCTGCACCAACAGCAGAACAGCACCATGCCGGAGGGGACGCAGTGAGCGATCGACGTAGGGGGCTGGGCCGGGGACTTGGTGCGCTGATCCCGGCAGCGCCGGCATCCGGGGGCGAGGAGGGGAGTCCCTCGGTCGACGCCAACGGTGCCACCTCTCCGAGTTCCGTCCCAGTGATTCCACCGGACCGCGGTGTGGCCGCCGCCAAAGTGACTGCCCTGCGGGACAGCGAGGCGCGGGACGACGTTCCACGTGAAACATCTCCGTCGACCGGTGCCGAAGGGGGCTCGGATGAGACCGTGCCCGTCGGTGCGTACTTCGCGGAGGTGCCGCTGGAGGCGATCACCCCCAACCCGCGTCAGCCCCGTGAGGTGTTCGACGAGGATGCACTCGCGGAACTGGTCACCTCCATCAAGGAGGTGGGTCTGCTCCAGCCCATCGTCGTACGGCAGTTGGGCCCGGAGCGCTATGAGCTCATCATGGGTGAGCGGCGCTGGCGAGCCTGCCGTGAGGCGGAACTGGAGCGCATTCCTGCAATCGTCCGGGCAACCGATGACGAGAAGCTGTTGCTGGACGCCCTCCTGGAGAACCTTCACCGGGCGCAGCTGAATCCGCTCGAAGAGGCAGCGGCGTACGACCAGTTGTTGAAGGATTTCAGCTGCACTCACGACCAGCTCGCCGATCGCATCGGTCGTTCACGTCCGCAGGTCTCCAACACGCTGCGGTTGCTGCGTCTCTCTCCGTCTGTTCAGCGGCGTGTGGCCGCCGGTGTCCTGTCGGCCGGGCATGCGCGTGCGCTGCTGTCGGTGGAGGATGGTGAGGAGCAGGATCGGCTGGCTCATCGGATCGTCGCCGAAGGACTCTCGGTGCGTGCGGTGGAGGAGATCGTCACGATGGCGAACTCTTCGCCGAAGAGCTCCTCGAAGTCGAAGGGACCCCGTGCCGGCAAGCGGGTCTCCCCCGCTCTCGACGAATTGGCCGGACGTCTCTCGGACCGCTTTGAGACTCGGGTGAAGGTCGACCTGGGTCAGAAGAAGGGGAAGATCGTCGTCGAGTTCGCATCGGTGGACGATCTTGAGCGCATCCTCGGTCAGCTGGCCCCCGGTGAGGGCCGCGTGCTGGGACAGCAGCTGACGTCAGAGAAGGCTGAGACCGTCGAGGCAGAGGTGGAGGAGAGCGAGGACTGAAAGCCGTGCGCGGGAGCCGCGAGAGCGGCGGGCCTCGGATTCTCCGATACCGCCCCGCAGAAGCCGTAACCGATGTCGCCCCATGGATACGATGGATCCATGGGGCGACAGCTCGTTCCGCTCACGCTGGACAACCTCTCCGATCTTCCCGGGCGTTGCCGCGCCTGTGTGTTCTGGGAGCTTGATCCCGTCAGTGGAGAGGCCGCGGTGCGAGCCGGGCGGCCAGAGGTGGAGAAGGAGTCGTGGATCTCCGCTGTGCTGCTGGAGTGGGGATCATGCGGCCGGGTCGTCTATGTGGACGAGAAACCGGTCGGCTTCGTTTTGTACGCGCCTCCGGCCTACGTTCCACGGTCCTTCGCGTTTCCGACGAGTCCCGTCTCTCCTGACGCGGTTCAGTTGATGACGGCGTGGCTGATGCCCGAGTACCAGGGACAGGGGCTGGGCCGGGTCATCGTGCAGACAGTGGCGAAGGATCTGCTGCGGAGGGGCTTCAAGGCGATCGAGGCGTTCGGAGACGCACGTTGGTCGGCGCCGGCCTGTCTCGTACCCGCCGATCATCTGGTGTCGGTGGGATTCAAGACCGTCAGGCCGCATCACAGCTATCCGAGGATGCGACTTGAATTGCGATCGACGATCTCCTGGCGTGTGGACGTGGAGCGGGCGCTCGACCAGCTGCTGGGGGCCGTACAGAAGGATCGAGTGCTCCGGCCGTTGTGAACTCGCCTCCGGGCGGAGCCTGTTGGAGACGGGGGACGGTGTGGAGGTGATCCGGTTGGGCCCGGATACCGACTTGTTCTCGGGCGTGGTTTCACGTGAAACGGCCCGGCGGTGTTCGCCGGGCCGTTTCAGCGTGTGCCTCGGAGGGCTGCTGTAGCAGCGTCCTCAGCCGATGAACTCGGCGAGGTCCTTCTCGATCGCCGCCCGCGGCTTCGCGCCGACGATGGTCTTGACGACCTCACCGCCCTTGTAGACGTTCATGGTCGGGATCGACATGATTCCGTACTTGGCGGCGACAGCCGGGTTCTCGTCGATGTTGAGCTTGACGACGGTCAGCTTGTCACTGTTCTCGTCGGCAATCGCCTCGAGAGAGGGGGCGATCTGACGGCACGGACCGCACCAGGCAGCCCAGAAGTCGACGAGCACGGGCTTGTCGCTCTTGAGGACGACCTCGTCGAAGTCTGCGTCGGTCGCGGTCACGGTGGCACCGGCCATGGTTGTTCTCCTCGTTTCTTGTGATGGTGCGGGTGGCGCGTGAATATCTGAGTGTGCGTACGGTCGCTGCTGTCGGCTCAGACCGCCGCGGTCTCGGCTGCCTCCTGGGCCTCTTCGGTCTTCTCGGGTTCTGCCGACTCGGCGCTGTCCAGCTGGGCGGCCAGATAACGCTCGGCATCGAGAGCGGCGGAGCAACCGGTGCCCGCCGCGGTGACGGCCTGCCGGTAGGTGTGGTCGACGACGTCACCGGCAGCGAAGACGCCCGGCACGTTGGTACGGGTCGAAGGTGCATCGACCTTCAGGTATCCCTCGTCGTCGAGAGTGAGTACGCCCTTGAACAGTTCGACCCGAGGGTCGTGACCGATCGCCACGAAGAGACCCGTCACCGGGAGCTCCGAAGTGTCCCCGGTACGGGTGTTGCGGAGAGTCAGCCCGGACAGCTTGCCGTCCTGCTCGTGGATCGTCCCAACCTCGCTCTCCCAGGCGAAGGAGATCTTCGGGTCCGCGAAGGCCCGCTCCTGCATCGCCTTGGAGGCACGGAGCGCGTCACGACGGTGTACGACCGTGACGGAGTTGGCGAAGCGCGAGAGGAACGTGGCCTCCTCCATCGCCGTATCGCCACCGCCCACGACGGCGATGTCCTGGTTGCGGAAGAAGAAGCCGTCACAGGTGGCGCAGTAGGAGACACCGCGGCCCGAAAGCTCCTCCTCGCGGGGCAGGCCCAGTGCGCGGTACGCGGAACCCGTCGCGACGATGATCGCGCGCCCGCGGTACTCCGTCCCCGCCGAGTCGGTGACGGTCTTGATCTCACCGGAGAAGTCGATCTCGGTGACGTCGTCCGGGATAAGCTCGGCACCGAAGCGTTCCGCCTGCCCGCGCATCTGGTCCATCAGCTCGGGGCCCATGATGCCGTCCGAGAAGCCGGGGTAGTTCTCGACCTCGGTGGTGTTCATCAGCGCACCGCCCGCGGTCACGGAACCCTCGAAGACGAGCGGCTTCAGCGACGCGCGCGCCGTGTAGAGCGCGGCGGTATAGCCGGCGGGCCCTGAGCCGATGATGATCACGTTACGGACGTCGCTCACGGGAGTCTTCCTTGTCTGCCGACTGCTTTCCGGTCTGTGAGGTTCTCACCCCACCCAACGGATCCTAGGGGGCAGACATTCCCTGTGGTGCGGCCCGTCAGGCCTACACGGCGCGGCGTGTCAGGGGCCGGTGTCAGCGACGGGCGTATGTGTGCTTGGTGAGCAGCGTCCCGAGCCCGCCGCCCTCTCCCTCCACACAGGACCGGTCGACGACATAGGCGTCCACGCGCTTCGGATCGTCCCTGTGCGGAAGTACGACGAGGTACGCCGTGCGGCCCTTGTACGGGGCGTCCTCGTCGACGGCGAGTGGTTTCTCCGTACGGTCGATGCCTGCGCGCACACAGGACGGGATGGAGGTGGCGCCTCCGACGAGCGGACTGTTCGCCGTGCTCTCCTTCGTATTGAAGTCCCCGGACGGGGTGCCGGAGGAGCCTTCCGAGGACTGTCCGGACTCATGCTCCGCGAGTAGACCGTGCACATGCTTCTCGAGCGCGCTTCCCGCGATGGTCCGCCCGTCCTTGTGGCCACCTCCTGCGGTGGGCGGCGGTGCGGGGTCATTCATCGACTGCATGACGAGCCCGCCGATGCCGAGAGCTACGACGGCTCCCGCTCCGGCGAGGATCGCCGAGCGCCACCGGCGCGCGCGGCGAGCCGGACGGTGTCGGCCGGGACCGCTGCCGCCACCGGGGCGTCCGGCGGGGCGGTCGTTCGGCCGACGTGTAGCGCCGGTTTCACGTGAAACCGAGCCGACGGTGGCCGCGTGTCTGTGGTGTCCTGCCGGTGACGTCTCGGAGGCCGGCCTCCCGTACAGGCCGTCCTCTCCAAAAGCGGCGACGGCGTCGCCCGTTTCACGTGAAACCACGGAGGGCTCGCGCCGCGAGGAGTGAGGCAGAGCTTCGGCGGCGAGGGCGGCATCGATCCGCCCGGCGATGTCCGCGGGCATACGGGCCGGGCCGGGCAGCGTACCCAGCGTTTCCTGGATCTCATCCAGCGACGCCAGTACGTCCGCGCAGAGGCGGCAGCCGGCAAGGTGCGCCTGGAGCGCCGACGAACGGTCCGCGGGGAGCAGGTCCTCATTGAGGGCGGAGATCTCGGCGACGTCCGGATGGCCATCGGTGCTGCGCGGGCCGGACGTGAAAGGGGTGGATGTCATGTGTGCTCTCCTCCTCCCTTCACGGCTCCGGGTCGTTGCGTGACGCCTTCCTGCGGTGGGACGGATGGCCCGCGGGTCCGGTTCCTTCCGTCTTCCTGCTGGGACGCTCTCCTTTCCTCCCCGTTGGGGCGCAGATGGGAGACGAGGGGAAGCAGACGTGCCCTTCCACGGGCGCAGCGGCTCTTGACCGTGCCGACGGCAATACCGAGGACCTCTGCCGCTTCGGCGACGGGATATCCCTGCATGTCCACGAGCACGAGGGCGGCCCGCTGTTCCGCGGGGAGTTGTGCGAGCGCTGCGACGAGCTGCCGGTTGAGGTCCTGGCGCTCGGCGGGCAGCGCCGCGGACTCGTGCGGCTCCAGGAGCAGATCCAGGCGCTCGGTGTCGTCGGTGAGCTGAGTGCGACGGGAAGCGGCCTTGCGTGCGCGGTCGAGGCACGCGTTCACGGTGATGCGGTGCAGCCAGGTGGTGACGGCGGACTGGCCGCGGAAGGTGTGCGCCGCCCGGTAGGCGGAGATGAGGGCGTCCTGAACGGCGTCGGCGGCCTCCTCGCGGTCGCCGAGGGTGCGTATCGCCACGGCCCAGAGCCGATCGCGGTGGCGGCGCACAAGTTCGCCGAAGGCTTCAGGGTCGCCTTCGACGTGCCGGGCCAGGAGCTCCCGGTCGTCCGGTGCGTCGGATCCACGGTCCTGAGCGGGCACGGGGGCCCGCTTGGATCTCTCACCCGCGTCGGCTCCGCCTCGCCCGTGTCTTGGGCGGCGGCGCATTCGCTTGCCGCCGCTGTCGTCGCTCACCGTCGGACGCCTCCCGTCATCCTCGCCCGCCGGCCGTGCCGTGCGTCAGTGTCGAGGGATCAGCTTTTTACCTGGATCTCACTGATCCGGCCACGGTAGTTGCCGTCGTCCGAGAGCGGGAGCTCGGTGAGCCACACCAGTACGTATTGAGTCGTGATGGGCTTTTTCGCCTTGAGGGTCAGGTGCTCGCCGGTGCCGCCACTGACCTTGCTGAATCCGCGGAGGGTGGTGGGCATCGTGGTGGTGTTCCTGGGTGCCGCGAGGAAGTGCGCGGTGGTGGCGCCAAGGAAATCGACCTTCACGGAGCTGACCTGCTGGGGCTTGCCGAGGTCCAGGATGAGCCCGGCGCCCGGCTTGAGGTGACCGAAGTCGGGATGGCCGTAGTACTTCTGCGTCAGCCAGTACGTGCCGGGGGAACCGTCGTATGCGTCGGGGACCTTCGCCGGGTTCTCGCTGCCGTTGCCCCCGGGCGGCGGGTCGAAGTCCTTGGCATCGACGATCTTGACCGGCTTGCCGACGTCGCCCGTCTCATCGTTGCCGTGTGTCTGCCCCACGCCCCCGCCCGTGGAGTTGTCGCCCTTGAGGAGGGTGTCGGCGACCTGCCAGCTGCCCAGGCCCAGCGCCGCGATGAGTAGAGCGGAGACGCCCCACTTCAGGATCTTGCCCGTGCGGCCGGGAAGCGCGGGCGGTGCCGGATTGCCGGCGGGTGCTACGGGGCTGCCCCTGCCGGGCGCCGTACGAGGCTGGGGGTCCTGGCCGTAGGCGCCCTGCTGGTAGCTGTTGCGCTGATACGGCCGTGGCGAGGTGAAGCTGGGCTCCGGAGGCCGGATCCTCGGCAGCGCGGAGACCGCCTTGGCCAGTTCCTCGGGAGTGGCGCACGGCTGCTCCTGGCTGGAGGCGGTGGCGCCGTCGTTGACGAGGGCGCGCATGGCCAGCTGCGAGAGGCCGCGGTGGACGCCGGCCCGCACCTGGTCGGGCGCGACGAGGGTGCGCTTCGCGAGGGAGCCGACGCCCGCGAGTCCGTACGCGTCCTCCTCGTACGGCCAGCGCTGCGTCAGAGCGGCGTAGAGCACCGCCCCGATGCCTTCCGTGTCGGCGCGCTGCGGGGTGTCGGAGCTGATGCCGCGGAGGGCGGCGCTCACCGCGAGACCGCGGATGCGGTACTGCCCGGAGCCCGTGCGCAGCACGGTCCCCGGCGTCAGCCGGAGGTGGGCCAGACCCCCGCGGTGTGCCGCGGCCATCGCCTGGGAGAGCTGGGCGACCAGCTCGTACGCGTCGTGCGGCTCCAGGGCGCCGGCGTTGAGGATGTCGCTCAGGGGCGTGGCGTCCGGAAGCCACTCGTGGACGACGTACACCAGATCGTGGTCCTCGACGGCGTCGAGGACCTGGACAAAGCGGGGGTCGCCGAGCAGGGCGGACGAGCGGGCCGCGGACAGCACCGCACGGGCGCGGGGATGCCCGGCGGGGAGGACGTGGACGCCGACCGCGCGGCGCAGCTTCTCGTCGACTGCACGCCAGCTGCTGAATCCGTCCAGACGGGTGACGCACTCCTCCAGCCGGTACCGCCTGGCGAGCTTGTGGCCGCTGTGCAGCTCCGGGGGGA
Source organism: Streptomyces sp. HNM0575 (assembly GCF_012726265.1). Taxonomy (GTDB): domain Bacteria; phylum Actinomycetota; class Actinomycetes; order Streptomycetales; family Streptomycetaceae; genus Streptomyces. The sequence goes on from NZ_JAASAG010000012.1 coordinate 232,693, forward strand.
CGGCGGCCGGGGTCTCGGCGGCGGCGCCACCGTCCTGACCGTCACCGGGCACGTGCTGCTGGGTCTGAGCGCCGTGCTGCGCACCGGACACCTCGGCCTGCGCCTCGGTGTCGTTGCTCCCGCTGCCGGCGCCGTCCTGGCTGCCGTGGGCGGTGGAGGGGGTGTCCGGTCTGGTGTCCTCCGGGGGCCGGTCGCTGCCGCTCTGTCCGTCCGTAGCGCTGTCGACGCTGGCCTTGTCCGCCCGGGCGGTGCGTGCTTCCTCGTCACCGCTGTTCTCAGCCACGCCGACGGCAGCTGTACTCCGTTCCGCCACCGTCGTTCCTGCCTCCCCAATTCGTTGCAGCCACTCAGTGCAACAGCTCAACAATTGTGCCCACAGTCCGCCGCTATGCACGACACACAGTGGCCGCGGATGGTTGTACGGTCAGCGCCCGAGGCGAGCGCGCACCATACCGACCATGGCTGTCATCTCTGCGATCCGCATCCTCTTCGCGGCTAGGACGAAGACGACTGCCAACGCGATCCCTCCGGCGATCAGCGAGGCCAGGGAACCGATCGTTCCGCTGCCGAGTCCCACGGTGATGCCGTAGACCACGGCACCTGCGGCGACGGTGGCGGGCACTGCGGCTCCCGCGAGCCTGATGTACGTACGCAGCACGTGCGCGGTGTCCAGGTCGCCGCCCAGTCGGATGCGTAGCCGCCGCCATGCGATTCCGACGCCGACGACGTAGGCGAGGCCGTACGAGGCGGCCATGCCGACGACGGCCCAGCGGGCGGGCATCAGCAGGAAGCACGCGGTCGAGGCGACGGCGTTGGCGATGGCGACGACGACGGTGTTGAAGAAGGGCGTGCGCGTGTCCTCGTACGCGTAGAAGGCGCGCAGCACCACGTATTGCACGGAGAAGGGGATCAGGCCGACGCCGAAGGCCATCAGCGCGTACCCCATGGAACGGGCCGCGCCGATCCCGGACGGGCCGTAGATCAGGGTGCACATCGGCACGCCCAGGGCGAGGAAGCCGAAGGCGATGGGGACGATGGCCACCGCGGAGTTGCGCAGGCCCTGGGAGATGTCGTCGCGTACGGCGCCGGTGTCGCCGTCGTTGGCGGCGCGGGCGAGGCGGGGCAGCAGCGCGGCCATCACGGAGACGGTGATGATGGCCTGCGGCATGTTCCAGATCAGCTGCGCCTGGGAGTAGGCGGTCCAGCCTGCTCCCGCGTGGCCCTCCGCGGCGGCGGACTCCTGTGCCCACGTGGAGAGCTGGGTGACGACGAGGACGCCGGCTTGATTGGCCAGTACGAAGAGAACGGTCCACTTGGCGAGCTTCGCGGCCTTGCCGAGGCCGTGGCCGCGCCAGTCGAAGCGGGGCCGGATGCGGAAGCCGGAGGCCCGCAGGTACGGGATCATCGCGAGCGCCTGCACCACGAGTCCGAGCAGGGTGCCGATGCCCAGCAGTCGCACGCCTTCCGGCGGGATGCTGGCGACGGTGAGGCCGGAGTCGTCGGCGCTGCCGTAGACCCAGAGGAAGGCGCCGACGGTGGCCATGATGACGATGTTGTTGAGGACCGGGGTCCACATCATGGCGCCGAACCGGCCGCGTGCGTTGAGGATCTGACCCATCACCACATGGATGCCCATGAAGAAGATGGAGGGCAGGCAGTAGCGGATGAAGGTGACAGTGACCTCGTTCGCCTGGGGGTTTTCCGCGAGGCGCACCGACATCACCCGTACCAGCAGGGGCGCGGCGAGGACCGCGAGGACGGTGAGCGAGCCGAGGATGACCGTGACGAGGGTCAGCAGGCGGTTCGCGTACGCCTCGCCGCCGTCGCCGTCCTCCTTCATGGCGCGGACGAGCTGCGGGACGAACACGGAGTTGAGGCCGCCGCCGACGGTCAGGATGTACAGCATCGTCGGCAGGGTGATCGCCAGTTGGTAGGTGTCGCCGAGCACGGCGGCACCGATGGCGGCGACGACCATCGCCGAGCGGATGAAGCCGGTGAGCCGGGAGACCATCGTGCCGGCCGCCATGATGGCGCTGGAGCGCAGCAGCCCGCCCCCACGTCCGCCTCCCGCCGACTCGGTGCCGGTCTGGCCGGCGCTTTCCGGGGCGGCGTCGGGCTCCGGGGGCGGCGGAGTGGCCTCTGCGGGGGCGGCGTGTGCGGACTCGAAACCGGGGCCCTGGCCCGGCCGTGCGGGTCCTGACGGGTCTGCGGGGTCGGCGGTTCCTGCGGGCGCCGTGGGGCCGGTCCTGCCGCCTGCTCCTGGCGGCTGCTCGTCGGGGAGCGGCCGGCGTTCCGCGTACCGATCGGACGCCGATGAGGGCCTCTCAGGTGCGGGTGCGCTCTCGGTACGCGGCTGCGGCGGCGCCGCGGACGAGTCGGCGACCGGCGTGCGGCCCTGGTCGCGGAAGAGATGGGCGAAGGCGTCGTCGGGGTCGCGTCCTTCGTTGCTCACGTGCGGACGGTCCTCCTGCTCGTGCGCCTCGCGCCGCTGCGCCTCCGGCTGCCGGTCCTCGTGCCCCTGTGCCGGGCGCTGCTCCTCGTGCCGGGCTGTGGCGTCCTGACCGTCGCGCGAGCGGCTGAGAAGCCCGTCGACGCCCGTGGACTGGACGGTCGCGGGATCGTCGCCGTACGGCAGCCGACGGGAGGCCCCGTCGGGCTCGGGAGCGCGGGTGGACGCCCGGAGGCGCGGATCGGGTGCGTACGGGCCGGGTTCTTCCTTGGCCGGGTCGCGGTCCTGATAGGGGTCGCGCGCATACGCGTCCCGTACGTACGGGTCCTCCGGCGGATGCGAGCCGTCACCGGCGGCCTGGCCGTCCCGGTCACCGTCCTGCGGCGGATTCATCGCTACCTACCCCTGCCCCTGCTCGCAAGCTGACTCAACGGTCCACTTTCTCACCCGCGTCGGGAACGGTTCCGCTTCCCTTGTCGGTGTCGGCGCTCTCACGGGCGGGCCCGTCGGACGTGGCCTCGGGCCCATCGGCCCGCTCCGGCCCGTCGGCTCCGGACTCGTGAGACGTCGGTTCGGTCTCGTCCGGTTCTGCGGGGGTCGCGGTCGCCGAGTCGTCCGTGGAGGGGCCCGCTGTGCCCGTGCCTTCGGGGCCGGACTCTCCAGCGCCGGACCCGGAATGCGAGCCCGAAGTCCCGTCTCCCGCGTCGCCGTCCTCGCTGTGCCCGCCGGTCTCGCCGTCCGTGCCCTCGTCGGGGCCCTCGGAGTCCGGTCCGGCCGGCGTGCCGCCGTTCCGCTTCCGCGTCGTGTACATCCTTACGCCCGCGAGCACCACGAGGAGCACACCGGCCGCGATCACCAGCAGCACGGTCGACGTGATCGAAGTGACGTTGACCTGGAAGACCATGCGCTTCCCGTACGGCTTGCCGTCCTTCGTGTAGAGCTGCGCCTCTACGTACGCGCGCCCGTTGGCCTTCGCGCTCGTTGCGAACTTCACCGACTGGCTGTGTTCGCCGTCCATCTTGACGGCCTGTGCCTTGCCCACGTCCAGTCCGATGCGGCGCCTGGACTTCAGACGCAGTTCCAGATCGTCCACGCCCTGTACGAGGTTGTTCTGCACCGTCACCGGGATCGTGGCGCTGCGACCGGAGAGGGTGATGGGGGACTTCTGGATCAGGTGGACTTCCTTGGTCAAGCCGACCAGGTAACTGCGCACCCCGTCGCGGTAGTTCGAGGCGCCTTCGGCATCCCCGCGCCAGGAGGCGGACTCCCCGCGCTCGATGGCGCTCCCGAACGGAGTGACCACCCGGTCCTCGCGCGTGAGGATCTTCTTGAAGTCGCCGACGAGTCGCTTGGTGTCCTGCATGTGCCGGTACGCCCCGGTGGGCAGCTCCTGCCTGCGCAGCGACGCCGGGTACTGACTGCCGCCCGGCACCCGCCGGTTCGCCCCCGGGTCGGGCTTCGCCTTGGCCGCCTCCGACAGGTCGCTGCCCTCCGCCCAGCGCCCGTCCTTCTGGAGGGAGCTGAGGGCCAGGGCCATCGCCTGTGCCTGGTCCGCGCTCGGCATCCGCTGCGGCGCGACGAGGACGCTGCGCCGCTTGCCGGGCACCTGGGCGTTGACCGCCTGGGTCTCGGCGAGGAAGCGCTGTACGGCCTCGGAGGTCGCACCGGGCCGCGTCATGTCGCCGTCGAAGGCCTTGGAGAGCCGGCTGTCGGCGACGAGTGCCGTGTTCCCGCCGCCGATGGGGCGTGCGGAGGTCGGCGTGTACGAGAGCGCGGTGTCACGGAAGGTGTCACTGCGCGCGATGACGCTGTGCGCGCCGGCGGACGTGGCGACGTCCACGATGCTCGGGTCGACGGCGCCCTCCACCGGCCACGCGTAGTCGGCACTGGGCTTGGTGTGCAGGATCGACTCGACGGTGGTGATGGCGCGCTTGGTCGCCGAGTCCAGGTCGCCCAGCGCGCCGGGGACGCTCCGGCCGCGGTGGGCGAGCGAGGCGACGTCCGTGTCGGCGAAGGGCAGGGTCGCCACCTCCTCGCCCTTCACGGCGCCTTGCAGGTCCATCAGCCACTGCTTCGCGTACGTCTGGCCCTTGCCGGCGACGGTGCCTCCGCCCTCCTTCTGCACCCGGTAGTCCTCCGTCATCGCGTTGACGGTGGCCAGCAGGTCCGGGTCGATCATCCACGTGATGGGAAGGTCCTTGCCGAGGTTGACCATCTGCTGGAGGCGGCCGCCGGGAGCGAGTTCCTTGGCGAGCTCGTCGTTGCGGAAGACCGGCGTCTGCTCCTCGTCGGACTGCGTACGCGCGGTCATGTGCGACGAGGAGATCAGCGGCCAGAGGTAGGTCAGCTCCGTCTTGTTCTCCGAGTCGGAGGTCTGCCAGGGCAGGAAGCTGCGCTCGATGCCCAGGATCTGGTCGTACGGACGCTCCCGCGTCTGCCCGGTGAGCGTGACCCCGAGCTGGTACACGCCCGAGGAGCTCATCTTCAGCGCGCTGACGGGCAGTTTGAGCTTGAAGGAGCGGCGGATGCCGGGGCGCATGCTGCCGACCTTCTCGGTGGCCCGCTTCCCCTCGACCTTCTTGCCGTCGGCGCCCGGCAGATAGTCCTTGCGTGCGGAGTTCTGCTCCAGTGCGCTGCGGCTGTTCGCGCCTGAACCGATACGGAGCCCGACGCTGCCGTCCGTGATGGGCGAGCGGCCCTTGTTGGTGACGGTGCCGGTGACGCTGAGCGTGTCGCCCTTCTGAGGGGTGGCGGGCGAGAGGGTGTTGATGGAGATCTGCGCCGTGCGTGAGCCGCTGCCCGTTCGTACGGGCGCTGTGGCGGCGCCGGAGGCGCTCCCTGCTGCCGTGGCGGCCTGTGCGCCGTGGCTCTCCGAGGCGGCCGCCGGAGCGGGCAGCAGCCCGCCGACGAGGGGCCCGGTGGCGAGCACGAGGGCGGCGGTACCTCGCAGCCACCGGCGGCCGGGAGCGGTCGGGGTGCCCTGGTTCTCAGCCGCCTCGGCCACGCGCTCGTCCGTCCTCTGTCGTCGTGGATGCGTCTCGCTGGTCTGATGGTAACGATGCTGCGGGAAGGCACGTGCCGCGGTGTGCGTCACATGATCGGCCGGGGTCGTGGCCTGCGTTGTGACCAGGCGCAGGGCGGTGTGCGGGGGCGGCAACGTACCCTGTGCTGTCGTGCCGAACGCCAATGATGACATCCAGCCGACACCGCCCGCCCCTCCCGCCAAGGAGCAGCTCAACACGGCGCAGCGCCGCGCGGTGAGCGAGCTGCTGAGGGTGTCCCCCGTCGCCGACGATCTGGCGCGGCGGTTCCAGGAGGCCGGCTTCCGGCTGGCGCTGGTGGGCGGTTCCGTGCGGGACGCGCTGCTGGGGCGGCTCGGCAACGATCTGGACTTCACCACCGACGCGCGACCTGAGGACGTGCTGCGCATCGTCCGCCCGTGGGCGGACGCCGTGTGGGAGGTCGGCATCGCCTTCGGGACGGTGGGCTGTCAGAAGAAGGCGCGCGAGGAAGACGGGACGCGTACCTTCCAGATCGAGGTCACCACCTACCGCTCGGAGGCCTACGACCGCACGTCCCGCAAGCCCGAGGTCTCCTACGGCGATTCCGTCGAGGAGGACCTGGTCCGTCGCGACTTCACCGTGAACGCGATGGCGGTGGCGCTGCCGGAGAAGCACTTCATCGACCCGCACGGCGGTCTGGAGGATCTGGCCCGCCGGATCCTGCGCACGCCGGGGGCCCCGGAGGCGTCGTTCTCGGACGATCCGCTCCGCATGATGCGTGCGGCCCGCTTCGCCGCGCAGCTGGACTTCGCGGTGGCCGACGACGTACTGCATGCGATGAAGGCGATGGCCGGCCGGCTCGGCATCGTCTCGGCGGAGCGCGTACGGGACGAGCTGAACAAGCTGCTGCTCTCCCCCCGCCCGGTGAAGGGCGTGAGGCTGCTCGTGGAGACCGGGCTCGCCGATCAGGTGCTGCCGGAGATTCCGGCGCTGCGGCTGGAGCGGGACGAGCACCACCGGCACAAGGACGTCTACGAGCACTCGCTGACCGTCCTGAAGCAGGCCATCGATCTGGAGGAGAGCGGCGGTCCCGACCTGACGCTGAGGCTCGCTGCGCTGCTGCACGACATCGGCAAGCCGAGGACGCGGCGGTTCGAGTCCGACGGGCGGGTCTCTTTCCATCACCACGAGGTGGTGGGCGCGAAGATGACGAAGAAGCGCATGACCGCGCTCAAGTACCCCAACGATCTGGTCAAGGACGTCTCCCGGCTCGTGGAGCTCCATCTGCGCTTCCACGGCTACGGCACGGGAGAGTGGACGGACTCCGCGGTGCGGCGCTACGTACGGGACGCGGGGCCGCTGTTGACCCGGCTGCACAAGCTGACGCGGTCGGACTGCACGACGCGGAACAGGCGCAAGGCGAGTGCGCTTTCGCGTGCGTACGACGGTCTGGAGGAGCGGATCGCACGGCTTCAGGAGCAGGAGGAGCTGGACGCCATCCGGCCCGATCTCGACGGGAACGAGATTATGTCCGTCCTCGGTGTGAAGCCGGGTCCGGTCGTCGGCAAGGCGTACAAGCATCTGCTGGAGCTGCGGCTGGAGCACGGGCCGATGGAGCACGACGACGCGGTGGCGGCCCTCAAGGAGTGGTGGACCGCACAGAGTTAGCGGTCGGCTGTGTGCGTTTCACGTGAAACATCAAGGTTGCGACCGCCGTGTACACCACGGCGACCCCGATGACGAGCGCAACCGAGCGCCCGTCCGGCGGGAGTATCAGCGAGGCCGCTCCCGCCGCACCGACGAAGGCCACGTTGAAGAGCATGTCGTAGAGGGAGAACACCCGGCCCCGGTAGGCGTCGTCCACCGTCGACTGCACGGCCGTGTCGGCTGTGATCTTCGATGCCTGCGTGACGAGTCCGAGTACGAAGGCGGCGAGCAAAATCGGGACCGGCGCGAAGCTCAAGCCGAGCGCGGGTTCCAGTACGGCCGCCGACGCTGCGCACAGCGTCAGCCAGCCGAAGCGGCCTGACCGCTCGACCCCCCACGGTGTGATGAGGGCTGCCGCGAAGTATCCGAGCCCGGATGCCACGACGGCGAGCCCGAGCAGCTTCAGTCCGGCGCCCGCGTCGACTGCCTCCACGGCGCCGCCGACCCGGCCGTCGCTGCCCCACGCATAGCGGCACAGCATCAGCACCATCACCGTCAGCGCGCCGTAGCAGAACCGCATCAGCGTCATGGCCGTGAGGGCGTAGGCGGCGGCGTGGCGCCGGCGTAGGTGCCGCAGGCCGTCTGCGAGACCGCGGGCGGTGGTGGCCAGCGTCGTCAGCAGCCGCAGGGGTACGCGCGCGGCGTCGGGCCCGGGCCCGAGGAGGTCACGGCCCATCCGCAGCGCCGCTGCGCCCGCGAGGAGATAGACCACGGCTCCGCTCAGCACGACCCATGCGTCGGTCGCGCGTCCCCCCTCGGGAGAGGCCAGCCGGATGGCGAAGGCGATTCCGCCGCCGGCGGTGGCGGCGAGGGTTCCGGCGGTCGGGGAGAGGGAGTTGGCCATCACGAGGCGGGCGTCGTCGACGACTCGTGGCAGTGCGGCGGAGAGCCCGGCGAGGATGAAGCGGTTGACGGCGGTGACGGACAGCGCGGAGAGATAGAAGAGCCACTCCGGGACGGCGCCGACCACCAGGGCAGCCGTACCGGCGGCGAGGACCGCGCGAAGGAGGTTGCCGTAGAGCAGGACCTGCCGCCTGCGCCACCGGTCCAGCAGTACGCCGGCGAAGGGGCCGAGGAGCGAGTAGGGGAGCAGCAGTACGGCCATCGCCGATGCGATGGCCGCCGGGGAGGTCTCCTTCTCGGGAGAGAAGACGACGTAGGCCGCTAGGGCCACTTGATAGATGCCGTCGGCCAGTTGGGAGAGCAGACGCACCGTGAGGAGTCGCCGGAAGCCGGGGAAGTGCAGCAGGGTGCGCAGGTCTCCGACGACGGTCATGGGCCCAGCTTCACACACGCGGGGTGGGGTGCGCGTCCCGATCCCGGAGGGGGCGGGACGGGCGGCCCGGGGGTAGCCGGGCGGGCGCCCACGGGCCGGAAGCACAGCAGGGCTGCTTCACCTGCGGTGTCGTGTTTCACGTGAAACAGCGGTCCCGCTCGGTTCAGCGCCTCGTCCCCCAGCTCACCTGTGAGTCCTCGAAGGGCACTGGCTTCGTGTGCGACGCCCCGCGAGGCCCGGTCGCCGGGACCAGTGTGAAGACGTCCGGCGCCCGGTCCAGCACACCGCCCCCCGGGTCGTCCGTGCCGTCCCGGCGTACGACGTCCCGCTCCGGCATCAGCACGTCCCGTACGACCACGGCGCACAGGTAGAGCGTGCCGAGCAGGTGGGCGATGATTACCAGCTGGTAACCCTCGGGGGGCAGGCCCTGGTGCTTGTCTCCGCTGCCCGTATAGGCGAGGTAGAGCCAGATGCCCAGGAAGTAGACCGTCTCGCAGGCCTGCCAGATCAGGATGTCCCGCCACTTCGGCCTGGCCAGGGCGGCGAGCGGGACGAGCCACAGCACGTACTGCGGCGAATAGACCTTGTTGGTGACGATGAACAACGCCACTACGAGCAGCGCCAGTTGTGCGAAGCGGGGGCGGCGTGGTGCGCGCAGGGCCAGCATGGCGATGCCCGCGCAGCCCAGCGCCATCAGCAGCATCGCGTAGAAGTTGGCGTCGGGGACGGGGTCGCCGGTGCGCTGGGAGATGATCAGCCAGATCGAACCGAAGTCGACCGGGCGCTCCTGGCTGAAGCTGTAGAACTTCGACCAGCCCTGAGGTGCGAGAAGCATCACGGGGAGGTTGACGCACAGCCATGAGACCGCGGCGCCGGCCAGCGCCTTGCCACAGGCGGACAGGCGCCCCGCCCGCCAGCACAGCACCAGCAGCGGGCCGAGCAGCAGCGCCGGGTAGAGCTTCGCGGCCGTGGCGAGCCCGATCAGCACGCCCGCGGCGAGGGGCCGGCTGCGGGACCACATCAGCATCGCCGAGGCGGTGAGCGCCACGGCGAGCAGGTCCCAGTTGATGGTGGCCGTCAGCGCGAGGGCGGGCGCGAGGGCGACGAAGAGGCCGTCCCAGGGGCGGTTGCGGTGGGTGCGGGCGGCGGCGACGAAGAGCACGGCCGCGCACACCATGAGCATGCCGGCGTTGACCATCCAGTAGAGCTGCTCGCGGTACTGGAGGTCGCCGCCCGGGGTCATCCAGGAGGCCACCTCCATGAACACCCCTGTCAGCACCGGGTATTCGAGATACGCCATGCCGCCGGAGACGCGGTCGGGGATGCGGTCGAAGTACGGGACGAGCCCGTCGGCGAAGCCCCGTCCGGCGAAGAGATGCGGGATATCGGAATAGCACGCGTGTACGTATTGGCTCGTCTGGCCTGAGAACCAGGCGCTGTTGAAGCAGGGCGCCTTCTGGATCATGCCGAGTACGAACATGCCGAGTCCCAGCAGCGCCACCACCCGCACCGGGGTCCACCAGCCGTACGGGCCGTCTGCGGCCCGGCGGCCCACCGGTCCTCCGATCAGCTCGCTGCCGGCGGCGGCGACCTCGTCCTGCTCGGTGGGATGTACGGGCTCGGCGTCCCGGCCGGTCGGCTCCGAGAGGTAGGCACGCGTCATGGGGCACATCCTGCCGTACGGCCCCGTACGCCAGCAGCCCCGTCACGGTGTGAGCCGTGACGGGGCTGCGAGGTCCCGCTGTGCGGTTCGCGGCGGGAGGAGCCGGGGGCTCGGGCCTTGCCGGGCCCCTATTCGTTCTCGCGGCCTCCTGTCGGTCCGCCGAACAGGCCGCCGTCGTCACCTCCGCCGCCGTTGGTCTGCCCTTGGTCCTGGCCGGCGTCTTGGCCCTGGTCCTGGCCGGCGTCTTGGCCCTGGTCCTGACCGGCGTTCTGCCCTTGGTCCTGACCGGCGTCCTGGCCCTGGTCGGTGCAGGTCAACGGGTTGTCACACGTGCCCGAGGGCGACGGCGACCCGCTCGGCGACTGGGACGGGTCCTGCGACGGGGTCTCGCTCGGCGTCGGTGTCGGCGTCGGCGACGGGCTCGCGCCCGCACCGAAGACCGGCTCGCCGATCGGCTCGGGCGTCGGGAAGGGCTTGGCGTACGTGCCCTGGAGAGCGCCCGTCATGTACTTCGTCCAGATCTCGGCCGGGAAGGAAGCACCGTGGATCGAGTCCTGGCCGCCCACGCCGTACATCTTCTGGAACCGCTGGGTCTTGGCCTTGTCGTTGACGCGCCACATGCCGATCGAGGTCGACAGCTGCGGCGTGTAGCCGGTGAACCAGGCCGACTTGTTGTCGTCCGTCGTACCGGTCTTGCCCGCGGCCGGCCGGCCCAGTCCCCGTGCCGTCGTGCCGGTGCCGTTCTGGACGACCGTCTCCAGCACGTTGGTGACGTTGTCGGCGACGCGTGCCTCGAAGGCGTTCTTGACCTGCTTCTGGTGGCTGTAGACGTTCTTGCCGCCGGACTCCACGCGCTTGACGGAGTACGGCTCGGACTTCGTGCCGCTGCTCGCGAACGTCGCGTAGGCGTTGGCCATGCGGATCGCGCTCGGTGCCGAAGTGCCCAGCGACAGCGTCGGAGTGCTGCGGGCGAGGCTGTCCTCGTTGAGCCCCGCGTCGAGCGCGGCCTGCCGCACCTTGTCGACGCCGACGTCCATGCCGAGCTGGATGTAAGGCGTGTTCACGGAGTACTGCATCGCCTCGCGCAGCGAGATCTTGCCCTTGTCCTCATTGCCGTCGTTGCGCTGGCGCCACTCCTTGCCTTCCTTGTCGTGCCAGACGGAGCCGTCCCAGTTGCGCAGTTTGATCTTGTTGTCGCCGTTGTAGATGCTCTTGGGCGACACGGGCGTACGGGCGTCCCTGCCCTGGACCTCCGGACCCCGCGGATCCCGGACGCCGTCGCGCATCGCCGAGGCGAGGACGAACGGCTTGAAGGTCGAACCCACCTGGACGCCGGTGTAGTCCGCGTTGTTGGTGAAGTGCGTGGTGGCGTCCGCACCGCCGTACATGGCGACGATCGCACCGTCGTTGGGCTTCACCGAGGCGCCGCCGAACTGCACGTACTTGTCGACGTCGCGCTTCTTGGGGTCGATGTTCTCCTTGCGGACCCGCTCCACCGCGTTGGTCATCTCCGCCATCTTCTTCTTGTCGAAGGTGGTGTAGACGCGCAGGCCGCCCTGCTTGAGCCTGCGGTCGGAGATGTTGCTGTTGGCGGTGATGTAGTTGTTGACGATGTCGACCATGTAGCCCTTCTGGCCCTTGAGTTCGGTCGACTTCTTCGGCCGCTCCGGCATCGGGAACTTCGTGTACTTCGCCCGCTGCGTCTTCGAGAGCCTGCCGGTCTGCACCTCGCGGTCCAGCGTCCAGCTCCAACGGGCCTTGGCCCGCTGGTAGTTCTTCTCCTTGGTGGCCGCGGAACCGATGCCGCCCTCGGGGTCGTAGAGGTTCGGGCCGTTGAGCGTCGCCGACAGGAAGGCGGCCTCGCTCGCGTTGAGGTCCTTGGAGTCCTTGCGGTAGTAGGCCTGCGAGGCGGCCTGGATGCCGTACGCGCCGCGGCCGTAGTAGCCGGTGTTCAGGTACCCCTGGAGGATCTTCTGCTTCTTCTGCGTCGCACCGACCTTGATGGAGATGAACAGCTCCTTGACCTTGCGCGTGATGGTCTGCGACTGGTCGAGGTAGGTGTTCTTCACGTACTGCTGGGTGATCGTCGAACCGGACTGGGTGTCGCCGCCCATGGCCATCCGGCCGACGGCGCGCACGATGCCGATCGGGTCGACGCCCGGGTCGTCGTAGAACGACTCGTTCTCCGCCGAAATGACGGCGCTCTGCATCGACTTGGGGATCTGGGCGAGCGGGACGATCTGCCGGTTCTGGTCGCCGCCGCCCGCGACGACCATCTGCTTGCCGTTGGCCCAGTAGTAGACGTTCTTCTGCTGCCTGGAGGCGGCATTTTCACTGGGGACGGAGACCATCGCCAGCGCGATTCCGGAGAGGCCGATGATCAGGCCGAGGAAACCGACGAACGAGCCGAGCACGAGCTTCCACGAGGGCATCCAGCGGCGCACCCCGGCCTTGTTCCAGCGGGGGTAGTCGATGAACCGCTTTCTGGGCGGCGGCTGGTAGCGCCCGCGGCCACCACGGCCGTACGGCCCGCCGCCACCGGCACCTCCACCGCCACCGCCGCGCCCGCGGCCTCCCGCGCCGTAGCCTCCCGCGGCCATTCCGGCGCCGGAGCCCGCGGCCCGGCGGCGACCGCCGCCACCTCCACGCGGCGGCGGTGGTGCTGCTCTCCGGGAGTCGGCACGACCGCCGTACGAGCTCGGTGCGCCCCCCCGGGGCGGCGGGGCGGCACGGCGGCCGGAACCGGACGGCGGCTGCGGCTGCGCTGCGCGCCGGCCGCGCCCCTGTGGCGGCTTTCGACGGTGCTCGCTCATGGAACAGCTACTCCTCGGGCAGGCGCTCGCGCCTGAAGGTGGCAGTTGACGTCTGGTCCCCCCGAGCGCGGCCCGCCGGCATCCGGCCGACTGGTCGCACTGCACCCAGGACGATGACGCGTGCGGGCGCCTTCTGGTTCCGCGCGGGCGTCTTCTGTTTCCCGGTGGTGGTCTGCACGCGCACAGACTACGCAGATCCAAAACGTCCTTCGGCGGGCATCCATCGCAATCCAGGCAAGTTGCCCTCAACTAATCAGAGATGTGAGTCCCTTCACCCGGCGGCCACTTGTCGCCTTCCGGGCCCCGGCCTATCGTTCTGATGTATCGAGCCGATACATCAGCTACGAGACAAGTACGACACAAGTACACGATCTGCGCGCGGAGATGAGGGGGGCGGTGCAGCATGAGCCGGCGCTCGGGGATCCTTGAGTTCGCCGTGCTCGGCCTGCTCCGTGAATCGCCCATGCACGGTTACGAGCTGCGAAAACGGCTCAACACCTCGCTGGGTGTGTTCCGCGCCTTCAGCTACGGGTCGCTCTATCCATGCCTCAAGACCCTGCTTCAGCGCGGCTGGTTGACCGAGGAGCACGAGCCGGCCCGTCCGCCGCAGCCGAGCGAGGGTCCCGAACGGGAAGCCCTCCCGGCCTCGTTGACCGGACGCCGGGCCAAAATCGTCTACAGGCTCACGGCCGCCGGAAAAGAACACTTCGAGGAGCTTCTTTCACAGACCGGTCCGGACGCGTGGGAGGACGAGCACTTCGGTGTTCGATTCGCCTTTTTCGGTCAGACCTCGCGGGACGTGCGGATGCGGGTGCTCGAAGGGCGACGGAGCCGCCTGGAGGAGCGGCTCGCGAAGATGCGCGCCTCCCTCGCCCGTACCCGCGAACGGCTCGACGACTACACCCTCGAACTACAGCGCCACGGAATGGAATCCGTGGAGCGCGAAGTCCGCTGGCTCACCGAACTCATCGAGAGCGAGCGGACCGGGCGCGACAGGGAGGCGGGCGACGGTCCCGTGCCTCCGCCGCGCCGATCAGGAGACGCGGGAGGCCGGCCCCGGCACAGGGGTGGCACCCCGCCGGATCCGTCCGACGACACCGCATGAGGCCGCGTACGAACGCGGCCTCACCGACCACACACAGGGAGCAACCGGAATGGGTTCGGTTCGTGTAGCCATCGCAGGCGTGGGCAACTGCGCCGCCTCGCTGGTGCAGGGCGTCGAGTACTACAAGGACGCCGACCCGGGCAGCAAGGTGCCGGGCCTGATGCACGTCCAGTTCGGCGAATACCACGTGCGCGACGTGGAGTTCGTCGCCGCCTTCGACGTCGACGGCAAGAAGGTCGGGCTCGACCTGGCGGACGCGATCGGCGCGAGCGAGAACAACACCGTCAGCATCTGCGACGTACCGCCCTCCGGCGTGACCGTGCAGCGCGGGCACACGCTCGACGGGCTCGGCAGGTACTACCGCGAGACCATCGAGGAGTCCGACGCCGCGCCCGTCGACGTCGTACGGGCCCTGCGGGACGCCGAAGCGGACGTGCTGGTCTGCTACTTGCCCGTCGGCTCCCAGGAGGCCGTCGAGTTCTACGCCCAGTGCGCGGTCGACGCCGGCGTCGCCTTCGTCAACGCGCTGCCCGTCTTCATCGCAGGCACGAAGGAGTGGGCGGAGAAGTTCACCGAGGCCGGGGTGCCCATCGTCGGCGACGACATCAAGTCGCAGGTGGGCGCGACGATCACGCACCGCGTGCTGGCCAGGCTCTTCGAGGACCGCGGCGTCATCCTCGACCGCACGATGCAGCTGAACGTCGGCGGCAACATGGACTTCAAGAACATGCTGGAGCGTGACCGGCTGGAGTCGAAGAAGATCTCCAAGACGCAGGCCGTCACCTCCCAGATCCGCGACCGCGAACTCGGCGCCGACAACGTGCACATCGGCCCGTCCGACTACGTGGCCTGGCTGGACGACCGCAAGTGGGCCTATGTGCGCCTGGAGGGGCGGGCCTTCGGCGACGTGCCGCTCAACCTGGAGTACAAGCTGGAGGTCTGGGACTCGCCGAACTCCGCCGGCGTCATCATCGACGCGCTGCGCGCGGCGAAGATCGCGAAGGACAGGGGCATCGGGGGGCCGATCCTCTCGGCGTCCTCGTACTTCATGAAGTCGCCGCCCGTGCAGTACTACGACGACGAGGCGCGGGAACTGGTGCAGGCGTTCATCGACGGCAAGGCGTAAGCCGCGGCGCCGCTGAGGCGCCTGTCGTCGCGGGGGCTGTCCGCTCCGGTCCGGCCGGGGAGGACAGCCCCTTACGTGTGACCGGGTGCGCGCGTGCGTACGGGCTGCGCGCGGGGGGCGCGGTCCGCGCGGTCGGCGGGGGGCGCGGGGGGCGCGAGGTGTGCGCGCCGACTCCCGGACGTGCAGCGGGCGTTCCGCCCTCCGGCCCCCGGTCCCGGCCTCGGCCCGTCAGCGGTCGACCGTACGGTCCACCATCGTCGTGGTGTGCCGCAGCTGAGCCGTCAGCTCCTCGCCGACCTTCGGCTCCGCCGCCTCCGCCGGTACGAACAGGATCGACATCTGCATGTGCGGCGGCTCCGCGAACCAGCGCTGCTTGCCGCCCCACAGGAACGGCGAGAGATTCCGGTTCACCGTGGCCAGCCCGGCGCGCGCCACGCCCTTGGCCCGCGACGTCATCCCGTGCAGCGCCTTCGGCGACTCCAGACCGACTCCGTGCGAGGTGCCGCCCGCGACGACCACGAGCCATCCGTCGCTCGCGGCCTTCTGCTGCCGGTAGCCGAAGCGGTCGCCCTTAACCACGGGCGTCACGTCCAGTATCGCGCCCCGGTACTCCGTGGCGTCGGGGTCCCCGAGCCACAGCCTCGTACCGATGCGGGCCCTGAAGCGAGTGCGCGGGAACTGCTGCTGGAGGCGGGCGAATTCGTCCGGTCCGAGGTGGGAGACGAACATCGTGTCCAGCGGGAGCCGGGCCGCGCGCAGCCGGTCCATCCAGCCGATGACCTCCTCCACCGCGTCGGAGCCGTCCGTACGGTCCAGCGGCAGATGGATCGCGAAGCCCTCAAGCCGCACCTCGTCGATCGCGGCGTGCAGCTTCGGCAGGTCCTCCTCGGTCACGCCGTGGCGCTTCATGCTGCTCATGACCTCGATGACGACGCGCGCCCCCCGCATCAGGCCGACGCCCTCCACCGACGAGACCGAACGGATCGCGCGGTCCGGAAGCGGCACCGGCTCCTCGTCCTTGCGGAAGGGCGTGAGCACCAGCAGGTCGCCGCCGAAGAAGTCCTTCATGCGGGCGGCCTCGTAGGTGGTGCCGACAGCCAGGATGTCGCTGCCGAACCGGGTGGCTTCGTCGGCGAGCCGCTCGTGACCGAAGCCGTAGCCGTTGCCTTTGCAGACCGGGACGAGGCCCGGGTACTGCTGGATCACCGCCTGCTGGTGCGCCCGCCAGCGATCGGTATCGACGTAGAGGGTGAGCGCCATGGCCGGTAGGGAACCTTTCTTCCGTCTCTGGTCTCGGTCTCTTTGCGACCTCTCGGCTCGCGGGCCTCGGTGGCGGCGGCCCGCGCCGTCAGCGTCGCGACATGTAGATGTCGAGCGCCTTGTGCAGCAGCTTATTGAGGGGGAAGTCCCACTCGCCGAGATATTCGGCCGCCTCTCCCCCGGTCCCCACCTTGAACTGGATCAGCCCGAACAGATGGTCCGTCTCGTCCAGTGAGTCGCTGATGCCGCGAAGGTCGTAGACGCTCGCGCCCAGTGCGTAGGCATCCTGGAGCATCCGCCACTGCATCGCGTTCGACGGCCGCACCTCGCGCTTGTGGTTGGCCGACGCCCCGTACGAGTACCACACATGGCCGCCCACGATCAGCATCGTGGCGGCTGCGATGCGCTCGCCCTCGTGCTCGGCGAAGTACAGGCGCATGCGGTTGGGGTCCTCGGCGTTGAGCACGGTCCACATGCGTTCGAAGTACGCCTTGGGCCGGGGCCGGAACTTGTCGCGCTCCGCGGTGATCTCGTACAGCCGCTGCCAGTCGTCGAGGTCCTGCAACCCGCCCTGCACGACCTCGACTCCGGCCTTCTCGGCCTTCTTGATGTTGCGCCGCCACAGCTGGTTGAAGCTCTTGTGGATCTCCTCCAGCGAGCGGCCCTCCAGCGGCACCTGGAAGACGAACCGCGGCTGTACGTCGCCGAAGCCGGCACCGCCGTCCTCGCCCTGCTGCCAGCCCATCCGCCGCAGCCTGTCCGCGACTTCGAAGGCGCGCGGCTCGATGTGCGTCGCCTGCACGTCGCGCAGCCGCTTGACGTCGGGGTCCTGGATGCCGCGCTTGATCGCCGGTGCGTCCCAGCGGCGGATCACCACGGGCGGGCCCATCTTCACGGAGAAGGCGCCCTGTTGCTTGAGATGCGCCAGCATCGGCTGGAGCCAGCCCTCCAGATTCGGCGAGTACCAGTCGATGACCGGACCCTCCGGCAGGTACGCGAGATAGCGCTTGACCTTCGGCAGCTGCCTGTAGAGCACCAGACCCACGCCGACGAGCTGGCCGTCGCCGTCGAACCAGCCCAGATTCTCCGGACGCCACTCGCTCTTCACGTCGGCCCACGCGGGCACCTGACAGTGGCTGGCCGAGGGCTGAGCGCTGATGTACGCCAGGTGCTGCTCACGGCTGATGGTCCTCAGGGTCAGGCTCATGCGGGGACGCTCCTCCGGGCGCAGGTGGGTGACTCGCCGCGAAGCCTACTGTGCGTCGGGGTGCCCCCACTCCCCGCCGCCGGGCTTGTCCGGGTCGTCGCGGGGCCCGCGCGGGGGCTCGCCTGACTTGTCCGGGGCGCGGGGCGCCGGGCGTCCGCCGGGCGGAGTCCCGGACGCGGACCTGTCCGCCGACGTGGATCTGCCCGCGGTGGTCGCGCGATCCGCGCCTGCGGGCTCGGCCGTCGGCGGGGGCGCCGACAGGGAGCACGACCTGCACACCGCGTCGACCGTCTCCTGCCGCGGCCTCTCCGGTCGTACGAACAGCCAGGCGGCGACGGCCGCGACGGCGAGCAGTCCCGCGCACGTCAGCATCGCGCCGTGGAATGCGGCGTCGACGTCGGCGGGCGAGCGGTACTCGTCGCCGGAAAGGCCGACGAGGGACGGGATCGCCGCGACGGAGATCAGGCCGCCGGTGCGCGCCGCCGCGTTGTTGATGCCGCTCGCGGTGCCCGCCCTGCCCACCTCCACCGAATCCAGCACCGTCGCCGTGAGCGGGGCGACCAGCAGCGTCATCCCGGCGCCCAGCCCTGCGCCCGCGGGCAGCACGTCGGCGAAGTACGAGGCGTCCGGCCCGATCCGCAGCATCAGCAGCACCCCCGCGGCGGCCAGGACCGGACCGGCCGTCAGCGGTACGTGCGGTCCGATGCGCTTGCCCAGCCGTGCCGCCCGGCTGGAGAAGGCCAGCATCAGCAGCGTCAGCGGCAGCAGCGCGAGCCCGGCGACGAGCGGCGAGAAGCCGGCGGTGGTCTGGAGTTGCAGCACGAGGAAGAAGGAGACCGCCGCGAGAGCCCCGTAGATGAGCACTGTCACCACGTTCGTGTACGAGAACATCCGCACGCGGAAGAGCCCGAGCGGCACCATCGGACGCGGCGAGCGCCGCTCCGCAACGACGAACGCCGCACCGAGCAGCACCGCCGCCGCACCCGTCACGAGCGCGGGGAGGGGCTGGGTCGAGGCCGCGGTCAGGGCGTACGTCAGTGAGCACAGCGACAGCGCGGCCAGAACCGCGCCCGTGACGTCGAAGCGGCCGCTCGCCTTCTCGTCCCGGTTCTCCGGCACGTGGCGCACGGCGACCGTCACGGTCAGCACGGCCAGTGGCAGGTTGATCAGGAAGACCCAGCGCCAGCCCGGTCCGCCCGCGAGCCAGCCGCCGAGCAGCGGCCCCACGGCACCGGCCACTCCGCCCAGACCCGCCCAGGTGCCGACGGCCGCCGCCCGGTCCTGGGAACGGAAGACCGCCTGGATGATCGCGAGGGAGCCCGGCGTCAGCAGCGCGCCGCCGACACCTTGCAGGCCGCGGGCGCCGACCAGCAGCGGCGCGCTCGGAGCGATCCCGCACATCGCGGACGAGACGGCGAACCACAGCACGCCCACGACGAAGATCCTCCGGCGGCCGTAGCGGTCGCCGAGCGAGCCGCCCAGCAGGATCAGCCCGGCGAGAGTGAGGAGATACGCGTTCACGGCCCACTGGAGGCCCGCGAGACTCGAATCGAGATCGGCTCCGATGCGCGGCAGCGCGACGTTCACGGCAGTGCCGTCCAGCAGCACCATGCTCGAACCGAGCACCGTCGTGAACAGCACCCGGCGTCCGGTGGGGCCGGAAAGCGCCACCTCGCCGGCGGGCTCGCCGGCCGTCCCGCGGGCCGTGCCGCCCTCGGTCGCCCCACCCGTCTTCTCGCCGGTGGTGGTCCTGTCTGTCTTCTCGCCCTGTTCTGTCTTCTCGCCGGTCGTCCTGCGGGAGCGCGGAGCGTCCATGACATCCATCGTGCTGCCCGTGTACGCGATGAGCACGCCTGCGTACGGGACGGATGGGACCGGGGGATGCGCACCGGAGGCGGCGGAGCGGGCGGACCAGGGGCGCACCGGAGGCGGCGGAGCGGGCCGCACATGCCGGACCCCGCCGATCTCGGCATCATGGAACCGCCATGCACCTGCCCGTACGGCGGGCCGCAACGGCCGTCGCCCCGGACGGGAAGCACCACAGCAGGAAGGGGGACGACGCCATGGAGCTCTTCCCGCCCCTGCCGCTCAGCGAGTGGCGGGACACCAAGGAGACCCTGCACCGTTTCGAGCAGCTCATCGGCAAGATCCGTCTCACGTCGAGCACCCGCCGCAACCACTGGTGGAACGTGCCGTTCCATGTCACCGGACGCGGCATCACGACCCGGCCGATGGGCCAGTCCGACGGCAACCCCGTCTACACCATCGACTTCGACTTCGTGGACCACCAGCTCGTCGTCTCGACGCTCGACGGCACGGCCGTCTCCTTCCCCCTGCTCGGCCAGTCCGTGGCCTCCTTCCGCAGGCTCACCCTGGAGACCCTCGCCGACCTCGGCATCCACGCCGAGATCCCGCACCCCGAGCCCTTCGACCTGGCGGACTCCTCCAGGCCCTTCGCGCAGGACACCGAGCACGCCGCGTACGACCCCGAACACGCCAACCGCTACTGGCAGGTCCTCAGCCAAGTCGCCCTGGTGCTGGAGGAGTTCGCCGCGCGCTTCTCGGGGAAGTCCAGCCCGGTGCACCACTTCTGGCACACGTTCGACATCGCGCACACCCGCTTCTCCGGGCGGCACGTCGAGCAGTCGGCGCAGACCGATCCCGTGACGCGCGAGGCGTACTCACAGGAAGTGACCAGCTTCGGCTTCTGGTTCGGGGACGACTCCTTCGCGGAGCCCGCCTTCTACGCGTACGCGGCTCCCGAGCCGGACGGCCTCGAACTGGAGCCGCTGAGCCCGCCGGCGGCGCGCTGGGCCACGCAGAACGGCAGCCACCTCGCGCTGCTGCGCTACGAGGACGTACGCGAACTCCCCGATCCGCGCGGTGCGGTGCTCGACTTCTACGAGAGCGCCTACCGCGCGGCGGCCGCACGGGCCGACTGGGACATCGACGCGTTCAGCAGCCCCGGCGGGGTCACGGACCCGCGGCTGGCAGTGCAGCACCGCTGATCCGCGCGGGGCGCCCGTGCCGGTGGCGCGGGCGGTGACCGGACCGGACCGGACCGGACCGGACCGTGCCGGGGCACCGCGGTGACGTATCGCGGTGACGTACTGCGGTGGCCCGGCCCGGAGTTGGGCCTTGGTGCGGCCGGTGCCTCAGTGCAGCTGCCGCTCCCAGTCCGCGGGGACCTTGCCCTCGGGGCCCGGAGTCGGCTGCGTACGCGGATGCGACGTGGGCGGGGCCATCTCCGGGCCGTCGTAGAGCTGCTCGGTCTCCGCGTTCCAGAACCACTCCTCGTCCGGCTCGAAGCTGGTCAGAAAGGGGTGGCTCGCCTGGCGGGCGTGCATCGTGGCGTGCTGCCCGGGCGAGGAGTCGCAGCAGCCGATGTGGCCGCACGCCGCGCAGCGCCGCAGATGGAACCACCACCCCGGGCCGTCGCCCGCGGAGCACTCCACACACCCCGTGCCGCTCGGCGGCGCGGAGGGGTCGATGCCGGGGATGCCGTCCTGCTGTGCCATGCGCAGCCACCTCTCGCCAGGCCCCCCTTGACGCCTCGGAACCTCGCCGGGCCGCGGGACGGGCCGTAGCCGTGGCCGTCACACCATCGGGCGGCAGCGGACGCCGGCGACGCCGAACGCCTCGGACAACGCCGACGGAACCGACGGCACTTGTGAGCGGAGCCCGAAGCCCCGATCGGAACCCGAAGCCCTTACCGGAACCCGAAGCCCCGCGGCCGGACAACCGCCAGCGTAAGCAGCACGCACGCCACCGGCACCTCGGAAGCCCGCGAGAGCGCCGGACAGCGCAACGGCGCCGCGGGCTGCGCGTGAGCGAGCGCGCGCGTGGGGCCGGGCCCGTACACAGCACGCACGCCGCACACAGCACGTGCGCGGCGTACACACCCCCTTGTGCGGCTCAGCCGAGCAGGCCGCCGTGCGCCATCCCGAGGTAGAACCCGAAGGCCGCACCGCCCAGCCCGATGATCAGCGCGAAGCGCTCGCCGGTGGTGGCGGAGATGAACTGGCCCCATGCCCCCGTGACGATCCCCGCCAGACCCGTCCAGGCGCTGAGCACATGCAGCCCGCCCGAGAAGGCGGTGGCGAAGGCGATCACGCCCAGCAGCACCGTCACCGCCGCGAGTGAACTCTCCAGCGGGTGCGCCTTGCTGTCGTCGAGGAGAAGGGAGACCGGGTTGTGCCGTACTGCCTGTGCCATGCGGCACCTCCTGACAGGGGCCGGCATCGGCGGCGCCCTCGTGACGCCGCTCACACCGATGCGTCCAGGTTGCGGCGACTTGCCCCCGGATTTCAACCGGAAGGCCCAAGCCGGGTACGCTGAACGGTCTGCACCCGCCGCCCCGTAGCGAGCGGCGGACGTGCGGAGCGCATCACGAACCTCCTGCCACGGAACGACCGTGGCCGCGAGTCCGAAGGAGGTGGGTTCCACATGCGTCACTACGAGGTGATGGTGATCCTCGACCCCGATCTCGAAGAGCGTGCGATCTCCCCGCTCATCGAGAACTTCCTCTCCGTCGTCCGCGACGGCAAGGGCAAGGTCGAGAAGGTCGACACCTGGGGCCGTCGCCGGCTCTCCTACGAGATCAACAAGAAGCCCGAGGGCATCTACTCGGTCATCGACGTCCAGGCCGAGCCTGCGACCGTCAAGGAGCTCGACCGCCAGATGAATCTGAACGAGTCGGTCCTGCGGACCAAGGTTCTGCGCCCCGCCGCCCACTGAGGCTTCGGCACAGGGGCACCGAGGACGGGCACAGCCCGTACACCGGTCCAGGACACACCGAGTACGCGCCGAGCAGCAGCGAGCCACGGCATGTGGCACGAGCCGCAAGGCAACAGGCCGCAAGGCACAGGCCACCAGAAGCCACAAGCAGCCAGCAGCACCCGCCGAGAGGTACCCCATGGCAGGCGAGACCGTCATCACGGTCGTCGGCAATCTCGTCGACGACCCCGAGCTGCGCTTCACCCCCTCCGGTGCGGCGGTCGCGAAGTTCCGCGTCGCGTCCACGCCCCGCACCTTCGACCGCCAGACCAACGAGTGGAAGGACGGCGAGAGCCTCTTCCTGACCTGCTCGGTCTGGCGGCAGGCGGCGGAGAACGTCGCCGAGTCCCTCACCAAGGGCACGCGGGTCGTCGTACAGGGGCGTCTCAAGCAGCGCTCGTACGAGGACCGCGAGGGCATCAAGCGCACGGTCTACGAGCTGGACGTCGACGAGGTCGGCGCCAGCCTGCGCAACGCCACCGCCAAGATCACCAAGACCAGCGGACGAGGCGGCCAGGGCGGCGGCTTCGGCGGCGGTCAGGGTGGCGGCGGCTGGGGCGGCCAGGGTGGCGGCAGCCAGCAGGGCGGCGGCGCACCCGCGGGCGACCCGTGGGCCACCGGCGCACCGGCCGGCGGCGGAGGCGGCTGGGGCGGAGGCTCCGGCGGCGGCTACTCGGACGAGCCCCCCTTCTGACCCGACGCGCACGCGCGCACCGGGCCGGAAGGCCGCCCGCGGAGCGATCGCGGCCGGCCGGGCGGGCTCAGACAGCTGCACACTTCTTGAATCAAAACGGAGAGAGACATGGCGAAGCCGCCTGCTCGCAAGCCCAAGAAGAAGGTTTGCGTGTTCTGCAAGGAGAAGATCAACTACGTCGACTACAAGGACACGAACCTGCTGCGGAAGTTCATCTCCGACCGCGGCAAGATCCGTGCCCGCCGGGTCACCGGCAACTGCACCCAGCACCAGCGCGACGTCGCCACGGCCGTGAAGAACAGCCGTGAGATGGCGCTGCTCCCCTACACCTCGACCGCTCGATAAGGGAAGGGTGACCGACAGATGAAGATCATCCTGACCAACGAGGTGTCCGGGCTCGGTGCCGCGGGCGACGTCGTCGAGGTCCGCGACGGGTACGCCCGCAACTACCTGATCCCGCGCCGCGTCGCCATCCGGTGGACCAAGGGCGGAGAGAAGGACGTCGAGCAGATCCGCCGCGCCCGCAAGATCCACGAGATCGCCACCATCGAGCAGGCCAACGAGGTCAAGACCCGGCTCGAGGGCGTCAACGTGCGTCTGAAGGTGCGGGCCGGCGACCAGGGCCGGCTCTTCGGCTCCGTCACCCCGGCTGACATCGCCGGCGCCGTCAAGGACGCGGGCGGACCGGAGATCGACAAGCGCCGCATCGAGGTGGGTTCGCCCATCAAGACCCTCGGCTCCCACCAGGTCTCGGTCCGGCTGCACGCCGAGGTCGCGGCCAAGGTGGACATCGAGGTACTCGCCGGCTGACCACGCGTCAGCCGGCACGGCACGCACGGAGGGCCGTACTCCCGCGAGGGGTACGGCCCTTCCGCATGCGGGCGCGGTCTTCCACGGATACGGCGTCTCCGTACGTACGCAACCGCGCGCGGTCCGTGGACCGTTGGACGGTCAGTCCCGCACGGCTCCCGTGACCACCCACCGCCCGGAGCGGGCGCGCACCCAGAGCGTCACCAGCCGGACGCCCATCATCACGCCCGCGATCGTCCACCAGAGCGCCGTCAGACCGCCGCCCAGGGTGGGCACCAGCAGCGCCGCGGGTGCGAACACCGCGAGCGTCACCAGCATCGCCCCCGCCAGATACGGGCCGTCCCCGGCGCCCATCAGCACACCGTCCAGTACGAACACGGCTCCCGCCAACGGCTGCGTCAGCGCCACCACCAGCAGCGCGGGCGTCAGTTCGGCGATGACGGCACCGTCCGACGTGAACAGCGGCATGAAGAACGGCCGTGCCGCAACGACCAGCAATCCCAGCACCACGCCCGAGACGACGCCCCACTGCACCATCCGCCGGCACGCGGCCCGCGCCCCCGCCGCGTCCTCTCCGCCCAGATAACGGCCGATGATCGCCTGCCCCGCGATCGCGATCGCGTCCAGCGCGAAGGCCAGCAACGACCAGAGGGTCAGGGCGATTTGATGGGCCGCGATGTCCGCGTCGCCCAGCCTGGCCGCGACCGCCGTGGCGATCATCAGCACCGCGCGCAGCGACAGCGTACGGATCAGCAGCGGCGCGCCCGCCTGCGCGCAGGCCCGTATGCCCGCGGCGTCCGGACGCAGCGAAGCGCCGTGCCGCCTCGCGCCGCGCACCACCACGCACAGATACACAGTGGTCATCGACCACTGCGCCAGCACCGTGCCCCAGGCGGAGCCCGCGATGCCCAGCCCGAAGCCGTAGACCAGAAGCACGTTGAGCGCGGCGTTCGCGGAGAAGCCGCCGACCGCGACGTACAGCGGGGTGCGCGTGTCCTGTAGTCCGCGCAGCACGCCCGTCGCCGCGAGCACGACGAGCATGGCTGGGATGCCGAGCGCGCTGACGCGCAGATATGTCACCGCGTGCGGTGCCGCGGTCGCCGAGGCGCCGAAGAGGTCCACCAGCGCCGGTGCGGCGGGCAGCACCACCGCGATCACGGTGAGACCGAGCAGCAGGGCGAGCCAGATGCCGTCCATGCCCTGCCGGATGGCCGCGGGCAGATCGTCGGCGCCGACGCGGCGGGCCACGGCGGCGGTGGTGGCGTACGCGAGGAAGACGAAGACGTTGACCCCGGTCTGGAGCAGCGCCGCCGCCACTCCGAGCCCCGCGAGCTGCGGTGTGCCCAAGTGCCCCACGATGGCGCTGTCCACCATGACGAAGAGGGGCTCGGCGACGAGGGCGCCGAAGGCGGGAAGGGCGAGCGCGACGATCTCACGGTCGTGGCGCCGCATCGTGGCACGCGTGGATGCGGTGTCGGTCGTCTCGCCCATGGGTTCGATCCAAGCATCCACAGGTAATGACTGCAAGTGGCTTTCGTCTATTACGTAGGCGGGGGCTCGCGTGCATGTGCGGCAACCCTGGGTCAAGGTGCGTAACGATCCGGATCCGGGCGCCGACTTTTTTCCCCGCACAGGCGGTGGACGCCGTAGTGACAGGTCAGGGGTGTGGCGGAGGGCGGGGGCGGTACTTCTCCACAGCGCTGTCCCCCGGGCCGTGCACAGCTTTCGCGGTCTTCTCCACAGAAACTCGAGGCCTGTCCACATCACCCTGTGGATAACAAGATTGGCTGAGGCCTCCCGCAGCCATAACGTTGGTCCCCGCCCGCCGCGCGAACCCCTCGTCAACTCCGTTGATCCGACGCGCCGATGAACAGTCGGGCCGCCATTGTCAGAGCCGTGCCGTAAGAAAGAGGGGCACTGCGGTCAGGTCCGATCGTGCGCGATCACCGGACGGGGAGGAGGTGGACGCGTGACCCAGCAGCCCGAGCACATCGAGGACCCGTGGGCGACCGAGCCCGGCTCCCACGGCGCCGCACGCACCGCCCACTCCGAGGAGCGCTTCCCGGCCGCGCGCAACGGGCACGGACACGGCGGTGGGAACGGCGGCGGCGCCGACCGTCACGACCGTGGTGCGGACGCACACGCCCCGGCGCCTGCTGCCGTCTCCTTCGAGCGCGTACCGCCGCAGGACATCGAGGCCGAACAGTCCGTGCTGGGCGGCATGATGCTCTCCAAGGACGCCATCGCGGACGTGGTGGAGGTCCTCAAGGGTCACGACTTCTACCGCCCGGCGCACGCGACGGTCTATGAGGCGATCCTCGACCTGTACGCGAAGGGCGAGCCGGCCGACCCCATCACCGTCACCGCCGAGCTCACGCGCCGCGGCGAGATCGGCCGCGTCGGCGGCCCCGGCTATGTGCACTCCCTCGTGCAGACGGTGCCCACGGCCGCGAACGCCGAGTACTACGCGGAGATCGTGCACGAGCGCGCCGTCCTGCGGCGCCTCGTCGAGGCGGGCACGCGCATCACGCAGATGGGATACGCGGCGGACGGCGACGTCGACGACATCGTCAACTCCGCGCAGGCGGAGATCTATTCGGTCACCGAGCAGCGCACCTCCGAGGACTATCTGCCGCTCGGCGACATCATGGAGGGCGCCCTCGACGAGATCGAGGCGATCGGCTCCCGCAGCGGCCAGATGACCGGAGTCCCCACGGGCTTCACGGACTTGGACTCGCTGACGAACGGGCTCCACCCGGGCCAGATGATCGTCATCGCCGCGAGGCCGGCGATGGGCAAGGCGCTCGCGCTCGACACTCCTCTGCCGACTCCCACCGGCTGGACGACCATGGGAGAGGTGGAGGCCGGTGACCTCCTCATCGACGCCGACGGACGGCCCACGCGGGTCACCGCGGCGACAGACGTATTGCGCCATCGCCCTTGCTACGAGGTCACGTTCGACGACGGCACCACGGTGATCGCCGATGCACAGCACCAGTGGCTCACCGACACCCGGGCGTCGCGTCTTTCCGCGCAGCAGTCGGCCGCCGGGTCCGGGTCCGGGTCCGGGTCCGGGTCCGGGTCCGACGGGCGTCGCGGCCGGCGGACCTCCCCGTCGGTGAAGACCACGCGGGAGATCGCCGAGACGGTGCGCTGCCGCACCGCGGACGGGCGGATGAACCATTCCGTCAGCAACACGGCCCCCTTGGAGCTGCCGGAGCGTGAACTCCCCGTCCCGCCTTACACGTTCGGGGCATGGCTGGGTGGCGGCCACGGCGGCGCGGCCCGGATCACGACAGCGGATTCCGAACTCCTGATGCACATCGAAGCCGAGGGGTTCACCGCCCGTCGTGCGGGCTCCTCGAAGTTCACCTATGACCTTCTTACGGGCATGGACGAGCCGGAGCACGCGGACCGCTCCTGCGCCGACTGCGGGAGGCGCTGCTTCTCGCCCTTCGCGGAACCGCGCTGTGCCACGTCCACCGAGCGGCACGCAGGCGTCCTCGTACTTCTCCGGGAGGCCGGAGTCCTGGACGGCAAGCACATCCCGAAGTCGTACCTGCGCGCGTCCGTCGCCCAGCGGCGGGCACTGCTCTCCGGGCTTCTCGACACGTACGGCACCGTGACCGGTGACGGCTCGGTGCGGTTCGCCGTGACCAGCAGGGCGCTCGCCGAGGGATTCCGGGAACTGGTGACGAGCCTCGGTTACGGGTGCGGCACCGCGGTCGAGCGCGTGAAGGGCCGCGGTGAGGAGCCGTCCGCCTCTTACGTCACCACCTTCACGACAGACGACGACGTCTTCCGGCTGGAGCGGAAGCGGCTGCTGCACAAGGAGCACCGACGGCAGGCGGCGCCGAGGACGGCGCAGCGCTTCATCCGTGACGTCACTCCGGTCGAGAGTGTTCCGGTGCGTTGCGTCGAGGTCGACAACCCCGGCCACCTCTACCTCGCGACGACGTCCATGATCCCCACTCACAACTCGACGCTCGCGCTGGACTTCGCGCGGGCCTGCTCGGTGCGGCACAACATGCCGAGCGTGATCTTCTCCCTGGAGATGGGGCGCAACGAGATCGCGATGCGGCTGCTGTCGGCGGAGGCGCGGGTGGCGCTGCATCACATGCGGTCGGGTTCGATGACGGACGAGGACTGGACGCGGCTGGCGCGGCAGATGCCGCAGGTGACCGAATCGCCGCTGTACATCGACGATTCGCCGAACCTGTCGATGATGGAGATCAGGGCCAAGTGCCGCCGTCTGAAGCAGCGGAACGATCTGAAGCTGGTCGTGATCGACTATCTCCAGCTGATGCAGACGGGCAGTTCGCGCCGTCCCGAGAGCCGGCAGCAGGAGGTCTCGGAGATGTCCCGGAATCTGAAGCTCCTCGCGAAGGAGCTCGAGGTCCCGGTGATCGCGCTGTCGCAGCTCAACCGTGGGCCGGAGCAGCGTACGGACAAGAAGCCGATGGTCTCCGATCTCCGCGAGTCGGGTTCGATCGAGCAGGACGCCGACATGGTCGTCCTGCTGCACCGTGAGGACGCGTACGAGAAGGAGTCGCCCCGCGCCGGGGAGGCGGACCTGATCGTGGCGAAGCACCGCAACGGCCCGACGGCGACGATCACGGTCGCCTTCCAGGGCCACTACTCGCGCTTCGTGGACATGGCGCAGACGTAGACCTTCCGTCCGTGGTCTGCGCGTCGGGTCGGGGGATGCCGAGCGTGCCGGGCGGAATTCGGTTGTCGTCGAGGGGGCGGGACGTCAGAGTTCGTCCCGTGGGCAGAGTCAGGATGCACGCCGACGAGGTCGAGACCGACGCCGCGCTGGTGCGGCGCCTGCTTGCCGGGCAGTTTCCCCAATGGGCGGGCCTGCCGGTCGAGTTGGTCGATTCGTACGGTACGGACCACGACATCTACCGGCTCGGCGAGGAGCTGTCCGTGCGGATGCCGCGGGTCCGTGGGGCCCTGCGGCAGGCGGTGGTCGAGGGTGAGTGGCTGCCGAAGCTGGCGCCGCATCTGCCGCTCGCGGTCCCGGTGCAGAAGGCGAGGGGACGTCCCGCGGAGGGTTACCCGTATGAGTGGTCGGTGTACGAGTGGATGCCGGGCGAGAACGCCGACGGCACCCTCGCCGACCTGGACCGGGCGGCCGTCGATCTGGCCGCCTTCGTCGCGGCGCTGCGGCGGGTCGGCACGGACGGGGCCCCGCCGCGCCCTCCCCGCAGCCGGGGCGGGCCGCTCGCCGAGCTGGACGGAGCGGTGCGGCGTGCGGTGGCCGAGCTCGGCGACCGTATCGACGGCGAGGGCGCGCTCGGCTCGTGGGAGGAGTCGCTGGCGGCGCCGAGATGGGACGGCGAGGAGGTCTGGCTGCACGGCGATCTGCTGCCGGGGAATCTGATCGTCGTCGACGGGCGGTTGAGCGCGGTCATCGACTTCGGGCTCGTGGTGGGCGATCCGGCGTGCGACCTCCAGCCGGCGTGGAACTCCTTCGCGGGCGGCAGCCGCGAGCGCTTCCGTGCCGAACTCGGCGCCGACGACGCGTCCTGGCTGCGTGGCCGAGGCTGGGTGCTGTATCAGGCGGTGAGCGGCCTCGCCTACTACTGGGACACCAACCCCGGGATGGTCAGGCAGACTTGGCATGCGCTGGAGCAGGTGCTCGCGGACGGTTCTCCCTGACGGGCGTCGCCCGGCGGACCGCTCCCTGAGGGCGTTGCCCGACCGGGGCCTCCGTGGCGGGTCCGTACACCGCCGGGTGCCGCCGGCCCGGTTTCCCCCGTTCCCCCGGCTTCACGGCATTCACGGCATTCACGGCCTTCGGCTTCCCGTTCCCCCAGCTTTTCGTTTCTCCGGTTTCCCGCAGTCCGGCTTCCGCTTCCGTCAGGCGGCCAGTGAGAGGGCCAGGGCTGCCGCCGCCGGGGCGGCCTGTATGTAGATGATGCGGCGGCTGACCGTGGCCGCTCCGAACACTCCGGCGACGATCACGCAGCACAGGAAGAAGAACCGTGCCTGGGGGCCGGTGGGGTCGGACGCGGCGAGGCCCCAGACGAGGCCGGCGGCGAGGAAGCCGTTGTAGAGACCCTGGTTGGCGGCCAACGGCGCCGACTCCTCCGCGAATTCGGGTGCCGTGCCGAAGACGGCACGGCCGCGCGGGGTGCGCCACAGGAACATCTCGAGTATCAGGAAGCCGACATGGAGAAGGGCGACCAGTGCGGTGAGCACGAGGGCGGCGGCGTGGGCGAGGCCGGCGAAGTCGACCTGGTTCATGAAGTCCTCCCGGACAAGGGTGAGTTGGGATTTCCGACCGACTTGGACGTGAGGACGGTAGCACGTTGGTTTGGCTTCCAAATCATGCGCCTGGTTGGATCGGGGCATGGCGAGGAGAGAGGTCGACCCGCGGGAGTGCTCGCTGGCCTCGGCGCTGAACGTGGTCGGGGAGAAGTGGTCGCTGCTGGCGGTGCGCGAGGTGTTCTACGGGGTGCACCGCTTCGACGGCATCGTCCGTAACACCGGGGCGCCGCGCGACGTGCTCGCCGCGCGGCTGCGCACGCTCGTCGACGGCGGTGTGCTGCGGCGCGTGCGCTACTCCGAGCGCCCGCCGCGCGACGAGTACCGCCTGACCCGCGCGGGCCGCGAACTCGCGCCGGCCCTGCTGGGCCTCATGCGCTGGGGCATGCGCTGGGTGCCGGACGCGCCGGTGGGGCCGACGCCCTTCACACACGACTGCGGCGGCCAGCTGGACGCGGGGATCGTGTGCGCTTCGTGCGGCGAGCCGGTCGGGGTCGCCGATGCCGCCGGTCCGGACAACGGCACGGCGGAAGCGGGCAGTTGAGAGAGCCCGGCAGTTGAGACAGCCCGGCGGGGACGGGTGCGGGACGGGCGCGGGCGCGTCGCGGCACCCATGAGCGGCGGGCACCCGCGACCGGCGGCCGCCCCCATGACCGGCCGCCCCCGTGAGCGGTGACCGGTGACCGGTCAGAGCTGCATCTTGAAGCCCAGGTGGGACGCCTCGAAGCCGAGACGCTCATAGAAGCGGTGGGCCTCGATGCGGGTGGCGTCGGAGGTGAGCTGCACCAGCGCACAGCCCTGCCGGCGGGCCTCCTCGATCGCCCAGCGGATCAGCGTGCTGCCGAGGCCGCCGCCGCGGGCGTCCGAGTGGACCCGTACCCCCTCGATCAGGGCGCGGGTCGAACCGCGCCTGGACAGGCCGGGGATGAGGGTGAGCTGAAGGGTGCCGATGGGCACGCCGTCGCGCTCGGCCACGATGAGGTGCTGGTTGGGGTCGGTGTCGATGCGCTCGAACGCCTCGAGGTAGACGGCCGGTTCGCCGGGGCTCTCGCGCTGGGCACCGAGCGGGTCGTCGGCGAGCATGGCGACAAGGGCCGGTACGTCGTCGGCGGTCGCGCGCCGCATGACGACCGGCGCCGCTGCCTCCGGGGTGCCCGAAGTGCCCGGCGTCTCGGCCCCGTTCGCCGTCCCCGAAGCGTTCGTCGTCCCCGAAGTGCCCGGCGTCTCGGGCCGGTTCGCCGTCCCCGGAGCCTCCGGCGTCCCCGGAGCGCCCGGCGTCTCCTTCTCCTGCGCCGCCGTGGAGCGCGCCGGCTGCGCCTGCTGCGCCGAGGGCGTCGGCTGTGCCGACTGCGACGGCGTCGACGGCGGGTGCGGTGTACCGGTGCTCATGATCGCAGCTTACGCCCCGGTATTGGCCAGAGGTTGGACTCGGTTGGAAAGTGCGCAACCGGGCGGATGTGCGGGGAGTGCGGTGAACGTACCGGTTGTGCCGCTGCGTACGGTGTCACCTCGTGTGGGGCGACCCGCCTCGGGTTCCGCTTCCCGGCTGTGACTCGCGCATGCGCTCCGTTGACGAATCACGGCCCGCGCCCGCTCGTGCGCGCTTCTCACGCCGTCGGCTCCAGCGCGCGCACCGCCCGTACGAGCGGGGCGAGTTCGGCTCGCTCCTGCGCCTCGTCGAGAGCTTCGCGCAGGGCGGTGTCGTTGGTGGGCCGGGCGGCTTCGAGGAGCGTGCGGCCCGCCTTCGTGACGTCGGTGTAGATGCCGCGGCGGTCGTCGGGACAGAGGTAGCGGGTGAGCAGGCCGCGCTCTTCGAGGCGGTTGACGAGCCTGGTGGTGGCGCTCTGGCTGAGCACGACGGCGTCCGCGAGCTGGGTCATGCGGAAGTGGCCGCCCACGCCCTCGTGTTGCTCGCTGAGTACGTCGAGGACGGAGAACTCACGGACGCTCAGGCCGTGTTCGGCCTGGAGCGCGCGCTCGATGCGGGTCTCGATGCGGCCGTGCAGGGCGGACAGCGCGCACCAGCCCTGAGCCGGCCCGGGGTCCGGACGTGACATGGCTCCCCTTCCTCTCCTGTGCGGTGCCCCTCATCGGCGAGTGTGCCCGGCCGGTGCGTACGGGTGCCGAGCCGGCCTTCGGCGTGCGCCGGACTGGGTCTCGGTGGCCCGGCCCTCTCGGCGGCCCGGCTGGGGCGGGTCCCCAGAGTAGTCCACCGGCGCAATATCCCGCGCTTGCAAATAAAGCGCGTCTGCAATTATTGTCTCCGCCGGTTAACAACGTACGCATGCAACAGTGCACGCAACAGTGAAGGGCTCACCATGCCGCTCGCACTACTGGCGCTGGCTCTCGGCGCCTTCGGAATCGGGACCACGGAGTTCGTGATCATGGGCCTGCTGCCCGAGGTCGCGGGCGACTTCGGGGTCTCGGTGCCCACGGCCGGCTACCTCACCACCGGCTATGCCCTCGGTGTCGTCGTCGGCGCCCCGCTGCTGGCCGTGCTCGGCACGCGCGTCCCGCGGAAGCGGATGCTGATGCTGCTCATGGGCCTGTTCATCCTGGGCAACGCGGTCTCCGCCGCAGCGCCGGTCTTCGGCGTGATGCTCGCGGGCCGCGTCATCGCCTCGCTCACGCACGGCGCGTTCTTCGGGATCGGCTCGATCGTCGCCGCGGGGCTGGTGGCGCCGCAGCGCAAGGCGGCTGCGATCTCGATGATGTTCACGGGACTGACGGTCGCGAACGTCGTGGGCGTACCGGCGGGGACCATGCTCGGCCAGCAGCTGGGCTGGCGGGTGACGTTCGGCGCCGTGACCGTCCTGGGAGTGCTGGGGCTGCTGGGCATCGCCGTGCTGGTACCGGCAGGGCAGGCGGGAGGGCCAGACGGCGCGGGCGAGCCCGGGCGGGGCGGCACGCGCTCCCGCATCCGCGGCGAACTGGCCGCGTTCCGCAACGTGCAGGTACTGCTCGCCATGGCGATGACCGTCCTCGGCTTCGGCGGGGTCTTCGCCGCCATCACCTACATCGCGCCGATGATGACCGGCGCCGCCGGTTACGCCGCCCCGTCCGTCACATGGCTGCTCGTGCTCTTCGGGCTCGGCATGGTCGCGGGCAATCTCGTGGGCGGGCGGCTCGCGGACCGGGCGCTGATGCCGCTGCTGTTCACGGCGCTCACCGCGCTCGCGCTGGTGCTGGCGCTCTTCGTCTTCACGGCGTACGACAAGGTGGCCGCGGCCGTGACGCTTCCGCTGGTCGGCGCCTTCGGCTTCGCCACGGTGCCGCCGTTGCAGAAGCGGGTCCTCGACCAGACCGCAGACGCCCCCACCCTCGCCTCCGCCGTGAACATCGGCGCGTTCAACCTCGGCAACGCACTCGCCGCCTGGCTCGGCGGTGTCGTACTGGACGCCGGTGCCGGGCCCACGTCGCCGAACTGGGTGGGCGCTCTGCTCGCGGGGACCGCGCTGGCGCTGGCCGTGGTGTCGGCTGTGCTCGAACGGCGGGGTGGCGCGGGCGAGTTCACCGGTCCGGGGTCCGCGGGGCGGGCGTCCACTGCTCATGCGTCCGCCGGTACGGGGGCACGCGCCGTACAGACCGCGGCGGTGGAGTAGGCCCGCGGCGGGGCGTGCGAGCCGGGGTCCCGGTCCTCCGGGGGCCGTCCGGTCGACGGTGACGCGGCCCGGCCGGTCCGCTGGCTCAGGCCGGCTGGCGGGACCGCGACCGCCGCCCAGCGCGGTTGCCACCGCCCGGCGGCGCGCTTCCTGCACCGGACCGTACGGCCGCCGCGGCGCCCGTCCCCTCGCGGGAGTCCTCTCCAAGGGGCTCTCCAAGGGGCTCTGCCTTACGGGCGGCGCGTCCCGTACGGGCCTCGCGCAGCCGGCGTCCGCGCCGTGTCAGGCCCCACGGTTTGAGCACGGAGACTGCCGTCATGAACGCGTACAGCGAGAGGGAGACGGCGGGCGGGAAGAGGAGGTCGGTGGCGGGGACGGGCTCTCCCGCCGCCACCAGCGCCGCCGCCTCGTCCGCACCGGGCTTGAACGCGAAGACGGTCAGCCCGGTGGCGGCCAGCGTCAGCCAGAACTTCAGCCAGACCCAGCGGTACCGGGCGAGACCCCACTGCGTACCGAGCGAGAGCACGAGCCCGGTGGTGAGGGAGAGCAGCGCGACGGGCAGCAGCAGCCAGTCGGCGAAGAGCTTCATGGCGGTGTACGCGGTCTCGCCGAGGGCGTCGGGATCCCGGGCCCCGGCGATCGCGAGGGTCAGCAGGCACAGCGAGATGCCGAGCCAGCCGACGGAGACCGTGACGTGGGCGACGAGGAAGGCTCTGCGGGCGGGGCGCGGCAGGCGCGACGACTCAGACATGCTCCACACGTTGACGGTGCCGGGCCGCTCACCGCGTCTTACGGGGGGAGTACGTCGCTCTACTCGGCTCCGAGTAGGCGGCGGTGCCGGACCCCGAGCCCGACGCCCCGGACGCCGAGGACGGGACCGGGGACGGGACGGGAGGCTTCCGTGCCCCTCGGCCGCTGTGCCGGTGCGCACTACGATCGGACGCATGGCCTCCTTGATCTCCGGCACGCCCCCGAACCGCCCGGCCAGGCTCCATCTCTTCGATCTCGACGGGACGTTGATCCGCGGTTCTTCGGCGGCGGTGGAGATTTCGCACCAGCTCGGACTGGACGAAGAGATCCGCGAGCTCGAACTGGCCTTTGCGGCAGGCGGAATGACCCCGCCGGAATTCGCGGCACGCGCTTGCGCACTGTGGTCGGAACTGACGGACGATCACGTCACCGCCGCTTTCATGGACGCACCTTGGCTGGCGGGAATCCGCGAGGTGTGGCAAGAGATACGGGAACGCGGCGAACGGTCCGCCGTCATTTCGCTCTCACCGGATTTCTTCGTCGGCAGGCTGCTTCTCCAGGCTCCGCCGTCGCGCCACGGGCGTGCTCCGCGCGACGGCACAGGTGACACGGCCGGGGCCCGGGGTCCGGCCGTCCTCACGGACCGCGGACCGGGCGGCCCACCGCGTGAGACCGGAGCGGATCCGGGGCGGGGCGCGGACGCCGCATACGGTTCCCGCTGGCCGACGGTCCCTTTCCGCGAGCAACCCGACCCGGCGGGGATTCTCTCGGCCGAGGCGAAGGTAAGGATCGCGGACGAACTCTGCGCGGAATTCGGTGTGTCGAGAAGCGATTGCGTGGCTTACGGCGACTCGATGTCGGACGCGGCGCTCTTCGCCGCGGTGCCCGTGTCGGTGGCGGTCAATGCCGACGGCCATGTACGCGACCTCGCCTCCGCCGAGTACGAGGGGGAGGATCTTCGCGAGGCTTACGGACTTGTCCGTAAGAGTCCGTAATTCCCGCCAGTGGTGCACGTCACGTAATTCGCCCCCTGTGCGTATGGGACTTGTGTGGCGAAGTTATAACGGTATGGTCGAGTCCGCATCGCGCGCGGTACGGCACAGAATCCGCAGCCGGTGCCAGGGGGCCGCACCACCAGAACGACGTTCCGAATGCGCGACTGCGCAGATTGTTCGTAGGAGTTCGAGGCGAGGCAGACCATGACGACCACATCGGCCGGTAACGGTCCGTCCGCGGGGGACGGCAGAGAAGAGAACGACGGCGGATGGGGGTGGTTCACCCCCGCGCAGCCGACCGCCGAGGCAGAGGCGTCCCGTGAGAGCGAGCCGGGCGAGCAGACGCGACAGGCGGAGCAGCCGGGACGGCCGGAAGCCCCTGCGCAGGAACAGCAGGCACAGCGTCCTCAGCACCCCCAGTACCCCCACCAGGCACACCAGTCCGCGCAGTCCCCGCAGTCACCGGGCGCACAGCAGCCCGCACAGCAGCCCGCGCAGCAGGCACGGCAGGCGGAGCAGCCTCAACAGGCCCGTGCGGCGGGGCAGTCGGACCAGGCGGGACGTACGGCGAGACCGGACGCCGCCGGCACCTGGGGCGCCGGTGGCAGCGGGCCCGCGGACGACCGCCGTGCGGACAACGGCGGCGCGGAGACGGGCAGTCGGCCGCTGAGCCCGATCGTCACCGGTGCCGGCGGCGGCCGGGCGGGCTGGGCCGAGACGCCCGAGGAGGCGGCGATACCCGTGCCGTCACCGCCGGACGCGAACGGTCCGGCGGCCGGCGGCACCGACATGAACGCCCCTGATCCGAACGCTCCCGATCCCAACGCCTCTGATCCCAACGACCCGGTGGCGAACGGCCCTTACGGACCCGGATCCGTCTCCCCTTACGGACCCGGCCCCTACGGCCCCGGTCCCGGCTCCAGCCCCACACCCGGTCCCGGCCCCGGGCCCGCCCCCGCTCCCGGCGCCGGAGAGCGCGGAGCGCCCGGTCCCGCCGGGTGGCCCGGCGGCGGTCCCGAGCCGGCCCGTGAACATCCCTCCCCTTCGCCGCAGGGCCGGACCGGGTCCGGGACTTGGGCTCCGCAGACCAGTACGCCGTCCCAGCCCGGCACCCGGGCCACGCCCCCGCAGTCCCAGTCCGGGCCCCAGTCCGGGCCCCGGTCCGAGCCCCAGGCCGGTGCGCGCCCCGCGCCTCCCCGCCCGCAGACGCCGCCCGACGTGCAGGCACCGCCCCGGCCGCAGGCCCCTCCGGAGCCCCGGCATCCGCAGGCCCCGCAGGGTCCTCCACCGCAGACGCCTCCTGCGGCCCAGGCTCCGGCTCCGGCTCCGGCTCCGCCACAGGGCCCTCCCCAAGCTCCGCCCCAGACGCCACCCCAGGCCCCGCCGCAGGCGGCACCTCAGGCCGCGCCCCCGGCCGGCAGCGGAACGCGCCCGCACCCCAGCGGCCCCCTGTACGACGAGGCGACGGCCGCCGCCGCGCCCGTCCCCGAAGTCGAGTCGCACGACGCGGGGTTGATCCGCCGCACGCTGGAAGAGATCGAGCCGCGGGCCGACGCGGCCACCGCGTACTTCTATGCGCTGCTCTTCGTCCAGCAGCCCCAACTGCGGGACCTGTTCCCCGTCTCCATGGACACCCAGCGCGACCGTCTCTTCAGGGCGCTGCTCACGGCCGTCCGGCTCGCCGACGAAGTCGAGGCGCTCACCGAGTACTTGGCGGGTCTGGGCCGCGGCCACCGCAAGTACGGCACGCTCCCCGAGCACTACCCGGCCGTCGGCGAGTGCCTGCTGGGCGCGCTCGCGCAGTACGCGCCGGAGAGCTGGAGCCAGGAGACCGAGGAGGCCTGGGTCCGTGCGTACACGACGATCTCGCAGGCCATGATCGACGCCGCCGCCGAGGACGCGCAGCACGCCCCGGCCTGGTGGAACGCCCAGATCGTCTCGCACGAGCTGCGCACTTCCGAGATCGCCGTGATCACCCTCAGACCTGACCAGCCGTACCCGTTCCTCGCGGGCCAGTACACGAGCGTCGAGACGCCGTGGTGGCCGCGGGTCTGGCGGCACTACTCCTTCGCGTCG
Organism: Streptomyces sp. HNM0575; assembly: GCF_012726265.1. Classification (GTDB taxonomy): domain Bacteria; phylum Actinomycetota; class Actinomycetes; order Streptomycetales; family Streptomycetaceae; genus Streptomyces. The sequence goes on from NZ_JAASAG010000012.1 coordinate 270,277, forward strand.
TCGCCGCGTTCCGACGGGCTGCTCACCTTCCACGTGAAGGCCGTCCCGGCCGGGTGGGTCTCCAACGCCCTCGTGCACCGTGCGCGTCCCGGCGACGTGCTGCGGCTGGGACCGCCGGCGGGCAGCATGACGGTCGACCACGTGACGGAGAGCGGTCTGCTGTGCGTCGGCGGCGGTACGGGGATAGCCCCGATCCGCGCGCTGGTGGAGGATGTCGCGGAGCACGGCCGTAGCCGGCCCGTCGAGGTCTTCTACGGAGCGCGCAGCGATCACGACCTCTACGACCTGGACACCATGATGCGGCTGGAGCAGAAGCACCGCTGGCTGTCAGTGCGTCCGGTGGTCGCGACCCCGCCGGGTTCGGCGTTCGCGAACGCCCTCGCCGGTCAACTCCCCGACGCCGTACGGCAGTACGGGCCCTGGGCCGAATACGACGGCTATCTCTCGGGTCCGCCCGGGATGATCCGCAGCGGCGTCGACGCCCTGATGGCCTCGGGCGTTCCGGCCGACCGGATACGGCACGACTCGCTGACGGAGCTGATCACCGGCGGTGCGAGAGGTTCCGGGTGAGCCGGCGCCATGGGAGCGTGCGGCGGACGTTTCCCGGGGCGTAACGCGGGCGCCGCTCCCCGCGCACTGGAAGCAGGAAAGAGCGCGAGAGCATCGACGACGAGAACAAGCACGCGGAACGGCTCCGCGGAACAAACCCCGTGCGACAGCCCTGCGCAACGAGCACGAGCGCGAACCAGCAGTACGCGAACCACCAGTACGCGAACCACCGAGTACGCGAACGGGCAAGAGCGCGCATGAACATGAGCGCCGGCGAGCACAAGAGCGCGAGCGAGCACAGCATCTGAATCAGGACCGGAACCACGCCGGAAGAGCGCGGGCGGGGAACCGGTCTCCGGCCCGGCTGGGCACGCGGCGCCGGGTACGAGCGCGAACGGTACGTGAAGGAAGAGGAAGGCGAAGGGGTCAGCGGCGTGGCTGAGGCGGAGGAGCCACGTCCGTGGGTCGGGCAGGACTCGCGGACTGGACACGAGCGGCACGAGCGGAACGAACAGGGACACGAGCCCGAACACGGCAGGGCGGCATCCGAGGGGGCACGGCCCCGTACGGGCAGTGAGGGTGAGCACCTGCTGCAACGGCGGCTCGGTACGTCCGACCGCGCGGAGCGCTTCTACGACGAGCAGATGCTCGACCATCTCAACGAGCGGATGCGGGAGTTCATACAGCGGCAGGAGATGTTCTTCCTGGCGACCGCGGACGCGTCGGGCGAGTGCGACAGCAGTTTCCGCGCGGGCCCGGCGGGCTTCCTCCAGGTGCTCGGCGAACGCACCCTGGCGTATCCGGAGTACCGGGGCAACGGCGTGCACGCGAGCCTCGGCAACATCCAGGAGAACCCGCACCTGGGCATCATGCTGATCGACTTCACCCGGGCACGCATCGGGCTGCACGTCAACGGCCGCGCGAAGGTGGTCGAGGACGAGGAGATCCGCGCCGCGTATCCCCATCTGCCGGAGGACCCGGTGCCGGGCCGGCGCCCGCAGCTGTGGGTGCAAGTGGAGGTCGAAGAGGCGTACATCCACTGCGCGAAGCACATTCCGCAGATGCAGAAGGCGCCGAAACGTACCGCCAGGGACTGGGGCACGGACGACTACAAGCGCAAGGGCGGCGACTTCTTCGGTACGGCGCGCGACGCGCGCGAGCGTGCGGCCGAAGGCGTGGGCGGCGCCCGCGAGCACGAAGTGCGCCCCGAGCCGCGGCCCTCCGAGCCGGCGCCTTCCGAAACGGGGCCTTCCGAAACGGGGCCCTTTGCGCCCCCCGAGCCCGCCGGGCCCGCCGTGACGGGTGTGGCGGACATGCTGCCGCTCGACACCCCTTCGTCTCCGTCACCGTCCTCGTCTTCGTCACCGTCCTCGTCTTCGTCACCGTCCTCGTCACCGCGCTCCGGCAATCCGTTCACGGACCCCGCCGCCGGAGCGCGTGAGACCCCCACCGTGCCGGAACAGCGGCGCTCTCCCGACTTTCAGTGGCCGGAGATGCCGTCGCCTCCCCGCTTCCCCACCGCGTCGCTCAACTCGCAGGAGCAGTCCGGGCTTTCGGGCCGCCCGGGTCAGCTGGGCCAGTCGGGCCTGCCGGGCCCGTCCGCGATGGACGGCGCGTCCGGTGCGCTCGCGGCGCGTGCCGCTCAGTCCCCCGACGGCTTGGACGTGAGCGGTTCGGACCCGGAGGCGTGGCGCCAGGAGGCCGAGCGTGCGCTGGCCGAGGCGCAGCGGCGCGGGGCGATGAGCGAAACCAGCTCGTTCCAGGGCTGGTTCGGCTGAGCCGGGCGGGCGGGCCCAACGGCCGCCCGCCGCACTGCCGTTGCGCACACCGAGCAGCGGCGACCCGGTCCGAGCCGGGCCGGGTCAGCCCAAGTCGGGGGCGAGCAGCGCCAGTACGCCCTCGATGTTCTTGTCGAGGTACGAGCGCAACGCGGGCGGCACGACCTCGACCGACGCGATGCCCTCGCGGGTGAAGGGCACCCGCACGAACTCGTACTCCCCGCACGGCTCGTCGACCTCCGGGCCGTGCCTGCGGGAGAGGTCCATCGAGGCGAGGCGGCAGACGAAGAAGTGCTGCACCTTCACCCCCGTCCCGCCCTGCTCCGTGGTGTGCGGAACGGTGTCGACGAAGGCCGGCACCACGTCCGTGACCTTCGCGCCCAACTCCTCGTCGACCTCGCGGTGAAGCGCGTCGATGACGGAGGAGTCCACGCCCGGTTCGACCCCGCCGCCCGGAGTGATCCAGTACGGCTCGCGGCCGGGCTTGGTGCGCTTGATCAGCACGAGTCTCGGAGCGCCGGTGCCGTCTGCGTCGAGGAGCAGGGCGCGGGCGGTGCGCTTCACCACGGGACGTTCATGGGGCATGGGTGAGGTCTGGCCCGCGGTGCGGCGGGTCAAACACCGTCCCGTGCCGATGTACGGACATCCGGACCTGAATCCGGGGAGCCGGACTCCACAACCCCTGTCGCCGCACCGCGCGGACCCTCGCAGCGGGGAATATCTTTACGGAGGCATATCGATAATGTCGTCTGCGTCACTGGACATTGACGCAGAGTCAACTAACCTGGTTTGAGCGGTTCTTGGCGCATTGAACCGCGACCGGGCGGTTCGAGGCATGAGGGGGGAGCCTCGAACCGCTCTCATGTGTACGGGCGGACGCGCGCGCCCGGGCTCCCACCCTCCGTTCCGGTTCGCCGCGCTCGCGGCGCGTTCCCTCCGCCCCCTCGCCGTCTCCCGCCGCCGCCTTTCCGTGCGTACCCGCTCCTTGACCCCGAAGGTATGCGGCCCCAATACTGCGTTCGCAGACCGTGCAAGTGTGCGTCAGTCGAACGATCGGAGACGCGGATGTCGCCGGGAACGATTCTGAGAAGCGCCTTCACCAGCAAGCTCTACGTCACGGTCCTCGTCGCGATCGTCCTCGGCGCGGTGGTGGGCCTCGCGGCGCCCGGTGTGGGCGCCGCCATGGAGCCCGTCGGTACGGGGTTCATCTCGCTCATCCAGATGCTGATCGCCCCGGTGATCTTCTGCACGATCGTCAGCGGCATCGCGTCGGCGGGTGAACTCACCAGCGTCGGGCGGATCGGTGTGAAGGCCCTGGTCTACTTCGAGGTCCTCACCACGATCGCCCTGATCATCGGGCTGATCGTGATGGACGTGGCCGCGCCGGGAGCCGGCGTGCACGCCGACCCGGCGAAGGTCGAAGTGACGGGCATGGCCCGCTCCTACATGGAGCAGGGCGAGGCGCAGCACTGGTACGACTTCGTCGTCCAGATCATCCCCGACAGCATGGTCGGCGCCTTCACCGAGGGCAATGTGCTCCAAGTGCTGCTGATCTCGGTGCTGTTCGCCGTCTCGGTGAAGATGCTGGGCGAGCGCGGGGAACCGCTGGTGCGCGGCGTCGAACGCGTCGGAGAGGCCGTCTTCGGCATCGTCCGGCTGATCATGTATCTCGCTCCGGTCGGTGCGTTCGGCGCCATGGCCTTCACCGTCGGGAAGTTCGGCACGGGCACCCTCGTATCGCTGATGGGAGTTGTGCTGCTCTTCCTGGGCACGAGCGTCTTCTTCTCCGTCGTCGTGCTCGGCGTGGTGGCCCGGCTGTGCGGCATCCGCGTGCTGCCGCTCTACCGGCACTTCAAGGACGAGCTGCTCATCACGCTCGGCACCGCCAACTACGAGGCGGTCATGCCGCAGTTGATGACGAAGCTCGTCGCCCTGGGCTGCCCCAAGCGGATCGTCGGGCTCACCGTGCCCTCGGGGTACGCCTTCAACGGGGACGGCGTCTGCCTCTATCTGGGCTTCGCCGCGCTGTACATCGCCCAGGCCTTCGATGTGCACATGTCCTTCTGGCAGCAGCTCGGTCTGCTCGCCGTATTCATGATCACGTCGAAGGGCAGTGCCGGGGTCGCCGGAGCGGGATTCGTCATCCTCGCCGCCACGCTGTCGACGACCGCGGCCGTGCCCGTCGCCGGGATCATGCTCGTCCTCGGCGTCGACCGCTTCCTGTCCACGCTGCGCGGGCTGGTCAGCCTCACCGGCCAGATACTCGGCAGCATCGTCGTCAGTCGCTGGGAAGGGGTCTTCGACAGGGAACGGGCACGTGCCGTGCTCTATGGACGGCAGCCGGCCGCCGCGGAGCCCGCCGTCGCGGGCGCGTACCCGGAAGGCTCCGTACCAGCCCGGCGCGACGGCTCCGGCGAAGGTCCCGGCGGCGATCCGGGCGGCGATCCGGGCGGCGGTCCGGGCGGCGGTCCGGGCGATGGCCACGAGGGCGATGGTCACGAGGCCGCGGCGGACGGCACGACCGCCGAGCAGCGGCGATAGCCGTTCCCCTCCTCCCGTGTCCGGTGTCCGACTCCCGTACGTACGAAGCCCGTTCAGGAACACCCGAAAGGATTTCGATGGCCCGGCTCGACTACGTCCGCCACAGCAGCGAGGTCGCGGAGCGCATCCGCCTGCGCAGGGGCGGAAGCCTGACCCCGCTTGACGGAATGCTGCTGCACAGCGCGCCCGTCGCGGACGGATGGAACAGCCTGCTGGGCGCCATACGTGACAGCACGTCCCTGCCGCCCGCCCTCCGCGAGCTGGCGATCCTCCGTGTCGCGGCGCTCAACGGCGCGTCGTACGAGTGGCAGGCGCACGAGCCGGTCGGACGTGCTGCCGGGCTCACCGACGCACACCTCGACGCGCTGCACGAGGGCGGCGGCACGGCGGCGCTGACTCCGGAGCAGCGTGCGACGCTCGACTACACCGACGCCATGACCCGTCAAGTGGCCGTCCCCGACCGGGTCTTCGACCGGCTGCGGGAGCACTTCGACGACCGGCAGATCGTCGAGCTGACCGCCACCGTCGGCACGTACAACCTCGTCTCCCGTTTCCTCGTCGCTCTCGAAGTCGGCACGGACGACGCGGGTACGGGCCAGGAGCTGAGCGCATGAGCGGAACGCGAACCGGCGGCGGTGCGGGGCCGGCAGGCGGCGATGACGGCACGGGCTCCGCGCATCCCGCGGACGCGGCGCACTCCCCGCGCGGCAGGCTCGCCGGGAGGACCGCCGTCGTCACCGGTGCCGGATGCGTGGGCAGCGGGTGGGGCAACGGCCGTGCCGCAGCGGTCCTGTTCGCACGCGAAGGCGCCACAGTGCTCGCCGTCGACGTCGACGAGGAGGCGCTGGAGGCGACGGTCGCGCTCGTGCGGGACCAGCGGAGCGCGTCCGCGGACCGGCCCGCGCACAGACAAGGCGAACAGGAGCAAGGCGAGGCGGACGGCGGCGGGCGCATCCACCCGTACGTCTGCGACGTCACCGACTCCGCCGCGGTCTCCGCCATGGCGGAGCACTGCCGCCGCGAACTCGGCGGCCCCGACGTCCTCGTCAACAACGTCGGCGGCTCACGGCACGGCGGCCCGGCCGAACTCGCCGAGGACGACTGGCATTCGCAGCTGGACCTCAACCTCACCAGCGTCTACCTCACCTGCCGCCACATCGTGCCGCTGATGCGCGAGCGCGGCGGCGGCTCCATCGTCAACACGGCGTCGACGTCGGGGCTGCGCTGGACGGGTTCGCCGCAGATCGGCTACGCGTCGGCGAAGGCCGGCGTCATCCAGTTCTCCAGGGTGGCGGCGGTGCAGCACGCGCCGGACGGCATCCGCGTCAACACCGTCGTGCCGGGCCAGCTGCACACGCCGATGGTCGAGGCGCGGCTCGCCGGGCAGCGCGCGGGCGGCGACGCGGCGGCTCTGCTCGCCCAGCGCGAGGCACGCATCCCGCTCGGCTTCATGGGAGACGGCCGCGACACCGCGTACGCTGCGCTCTTCCTCGCGTCCGACGAGGCCCGCTTCGTGACCGGCACGGAGATCGTCGTCGACGGCGGCATGACCGCGCGCTGCGACTGAACACCCCTCGCACGACCAGGAGTTCACCGTGAACGAGCCCGACCCGCACCCGGACCGGCACCCGGACCGGCACCCGGACCGGCAGGCGTCCGGCGCATCCGCCGCCACCTGCCCTCCGCCGGTCGCCGAGCCGCGCCGGCCCCGTACCGTCCTGCCCGCCGGCGCGTGCGACTCGCACTGCCACATCTTCGGTCCCACCGACACCTTCCCCTATGCGCCGGACCGGACCTTCACCCCGCCCGAGGCGCCGAAGGAACGGCTGCGGGCGCTGCACCGGCTGCTCGGACTGTCCCGCGCCGTGATCGTGCAGTCCGCCTGCCACGGCACCGACCACTCCGCCCTGCTCGACGCCCTGGAGGACGGCGCGGGCCGCTGCCGCGGGGTCGCCATCGTCACGTCTGCGACGCCCGAGGCCGAGGTACGCCGCCTCCACGAGGCCGGAGTGCGCGGCACCCGGCTGCACTTCACCCCGCACCTGGGGGCGGCGCCGTCCGAGGAGGAGATCCGGGCGGTCGTCGCTCTCGTGCGTCCGTACGGCTGGCACATCGCGCTCCACGTGCAGGGCGACGGAATCGCCGACCACGAGGAGCTGGTCCGCTCGATCCCGCTGCCCGTCGTCGTCGACCACATGGCACGGGTCGATCTGCGCGAGGGCCTGGAGAGCCGGGCCGTGCACGCGCTGCGGCGGCTGCTGCAAGGCGGCGGAGTCTGGGTGAAGCTCAGCGGGGCCGACCGGCTGGCGACGTCGCCGCCCCGGATGGACGACTCGGCCGCCCTCGCCCGGCTGCTCGTACGGGACGCGCCGGAACGGGTCCTGTGGGGCACGGACTTCCCGCACCCCAACACCCACGGATTCATGCCGGACGACGGTGACCTGACCGACCTGCTGGCCGAAATCGCCCCCGGGGCAGGGGACTTGAGGAGGCTGCTCGTCGACAACCCGGTGGCCTGCTTCGGCTTCGGGACGCCGTAGCCCGCGCCGTAGCCCGCGCCGTGGCCCCGACAGAGTCCGCTTCGGAGTCCGTGCCGGGTTCGCGTTGGAGGCGCCGGTGCCCGGAGAGCGTGGCGCACACGGCGCCGAGCCCCGGCGTGAGCCGAGAGCCCTCGGGAGGATCAGTGCAGGCCCGTGTAGCCGATGTCGGCCGTGATCGCGTCCGCGGTCTCCACCACGCGCGGAACGAACACGTCACGCAGCTCCTCCAGCGGCACCCGCGCCGCGTTCGCGGAGACGTTGACGGCCGCCAGCACCCGGCCGCCGCGCCCGCGCACCGGAGCCGCCGCCGAGCGCACGCCCTCCTCGCGCTCACCGTCCACCACCGCGAAGCCCTGCTTGCGCACCTGCTCCAACTCGCCCCGCAGCGCGGCCGGTCCGGTCAGCGTGTTCTTCGTCAGCGGCTCCAGCCGCACGTCCGCGAGCAGCGTGTCCAGTTCGTGCGGCGGCAGCGCGGCCAGCAGCACACGGCCCATCGACGTCGCGTACGCGGGCAGCCGGGAGCCGACGCTCAGCGTGATGGACATGCTGCGTGCGGCCGGCACCCGTGCCACGTACACGATCTCGGCGCCGTCGAGCGTCGCCATGGAACACGACTCGCGCAGCTCGTCGGCGAGCGCACGCATCCGCGACTGCGCCGTCTCCCAGTACGGCAGCGCGGAGAGGTAGCCGAATCCGAAGCGCAGCACTCGCGGTGTGAGCGCGAAGCGGCGCCCGTCGGTCTCGGCGAAACCCAGCCGCTGGAACGTCAGCAGAACGCGCCGCGCCGTCGCCCGCGAGAGGCCCGCGGCCTCGGCGGCCTCCGACACCGACATCTGCGGGCGCTCCGCGGAGAACGACTCCAGCACGCGGAACGCCTTCTCCACCGAGTCGATGACGTCGGGATCGTTACGTGACACTTCTCGTGCCTCCCCCTGTCGCGGCCGTCGCGGCTGCCGCCGCGCTCGCGGCCCGCCGATGCGTTGCAGTCACCCGTGCCCGTGCCCGTGCCCGTACCCGTCACGGCCGCCGGTCTTCCGCGTCCTGTGTCCCGGCGCTCGACTCCGCCGCGGACACCGCTCCGGCGGCGCCACCCGAGAGGATCCCATATGACCGAGGGCCTGCTGTACGTGCTCTCCGAGCCGGGCCGGGTGCCCGAGGAGGAGTTCCACGACTGGTACGACAACGAGCACGTACCGGCGCGCCTCGAAGTGCCGGGCGTACGCAACGCCTTGCGCTACCGGGCGGCGGACGGTCTGACCCCCTCCTGGATGGCGCGCTACGACCTCGACACGGACGCCCTCGCGAGCCCCGAGTACGCGCGCCTGCGCAACCGAAGTCCGCGCGAGCAGCGCGTCGTCGACGGCCTGGCGGTGCTGGACCGCCGCGTCTACGGGCTCCTCGACTCCTGCGGCGCCGAGCCGGCAGCCCTCACCGATGCGCCGGGGCCCGCCGGGCCCACCGGCGTCTCCGCCCTCTCCGCTCCCGTGGAGCCGCCGGTCGCCGTGTGCGTCGCGATGAGCACGAGCGACGAGGCGGCCTTCCACGACTGGTACGTGCACGAGCACATCCCCCTGCTGCACACGCTCCCCGGGTGGTGGCGGACCCGCCGCTTCCGCCGACTCGAGGGCGCCGGCCCGGACTTCCTCGCCGTGCACGACATCAGCGGTACGGACCTCTTCGAGTCGGCCGCGTACCGCAGGGCCACCGCGACTCCGGCGCGCGAGCGCGTGATGCGGACCGTCACCGCCCGCGAGCGCCGGGTCTTCCGCCTCCACTCCGCGGTGACGAGTCCGTCGTGAGACGCGGACCCGGACCGGACGCGGTTCAGCCGCCGCTCCCCGCTCCGGCCTCCGGCCCGCGGTCCTGCCGCACCTCGAACATGTAGATCCCGCGCTTGCCGCCCGCCGCGAACGCGCTCTGCCCCGGCACCCACGCACAGCACCTGAAGTCGTCGTCCGCCCGCGTCATCGCCACGCAGCCGCCGCTCGCCGTGTCCCACAGCCGCACCGTGTGGTCGGTGCTGGTGGACACGAGCCGCGACCCGGACGGTGAGACCGCCAGGCCCGTCACGCGGTCGGTGTGCCCGGTGAGGGTGTGGATGCGCTCGCCGTTGTCCGCGTCCCACAGCCGTACGGAGTGGTCCTCGCCGACCGTCGCGAGCCAGCCGCCGTCCGGTGCGGCGGCCAGTCCCGTGATGCGCTCCCCCGACCCGGCGAAGAGGCCGGTCTGCCGTCCCGTGCCGCTGTTCCACAGCCGTACGGTGCGGTCGCAGCCGGCCGTCGCGAGCCCGCTTCCGTCCGGCGCCGCGGCCAGCCCGGTGATCAGGTCGGTGTGCCCGGCGAGCGTGCGCAGCTGCCGCCCGGTCTCCGGATCCCACAGCCGTACGGTGCGGTTGGCGCCCGCGGTGGCCAGCCATTCCCCGCCGGGCGCGACGGTGAGCGCGGTGATGCGGTCGGTGTGCCCGGTCAGGGTGCGGAGGTGCTCGCCGGAGTCCGTGTCCCACAGCCGTACGGTCAGATCGCCGGCGGCCGTCGCGAGCCACTCTCCGCCGGGGGCGACGGCGAGTGCGGTGACGCGGTCGCCGTGCCCGGTGAGGGTGCGCAGGTGCCGTCCGGCGACGGTGTCCCAGATCCGTACCGTGTGATCCTCGCCCGACGTCGCGAGCCAGCCGCCGTCCGGGGCGAAGGCCACGCCCGTGACGCGGCGGTTGTGCCTGGTGAGCGTCTGACGCCTGCGCACGGTGCCGGCGTTCCACACCCGTACGGTGCGATCGGCGCCGGTCGTGGCGAGCCAGTTCCCGTCGGGGGAGACGGCGACTCCGGTGACGGCGTCGGTGTGGCCGGTCAGCGTCCGCGTCTCCTGCCCGGTGCGCAGGTCCCACAGGCGCGCGGTCTGATCCTCGCCCGTGCTGGCCAGCCAGTTGCCGCCGGGTGCGGCGGCCAGGGCCGTGACGGCGTCGGTGTGGCCGGTCAGCGTCCGCTCGTAGCGCCCGGTGCGGGCGTCCCAGATCTGCACGATGCTGTCCTCGCCCGCGCTGGCCAGCCAGCTGCCGTCGGGTGCGGCGGCGAGTGCGGTGACCGTGCCGTTGTGTCCGGTGAGGGTGCGGCGGCAGCGGCCGGAGTCGGTGTTCCACATGCGTACGGTGCCGTCCGCCCCGGCGGAGGCGGCCCAGTCGCCGTCGGGGGAGACGACGACGCAGGTGACGGTGGCGGTGTGCCCGGTGAGGGTCTTGAAGTTGCGCCCCGTGCGCACGTTCCACAGCCGCACCGTGTGGTCCTCGCCCGCGGTGGCGAACCAGGTGCCGCCGGGTGCGATCGCGACCCCCGTCACGGTGTCGGTGTGCCCGCTGAGGGTCCGGGTCTCCTCGCCGGTGTCCGCGTTCCAGAGCCGTACGGTGTCGTCCCAGCTGGTGCTGGCGATCCATTCGCCGTCGGGCGAGACGGCGACGCCGGTGACGATGTTGGTGTGCCCGCTGAGGGTGCGGATCTCCTCGCCGGTGTGCGCGTCCCACAGCCGTACGGTGCCGTCCCAGCCCGCGCTGACCAGCCGGCGGCAGTCCGGGGTGGCCGCGACCGACGCCACCCGCCCGTCGTGCCCGGCCAGGGTTCGCTTGAGGCCGTCGCCGAGCAGGTCGGGCAGTGGCCAGCGGCCCACCAGATGAGGTTCGAGAAGCTCGGCCCGGCGCCGCGTCACCTGCTCCTGCCAGCAGGGCTCGTGGAGGATGCGGCTGTGCAGCACGGAGGCGAGGGAGTGCCGCGGCCGGGTGGGGGCCAGCAGGTGAGCGGCACGGGCGAGCGCCCCGGCACGGGCCGCGGCCCGTTCGGTGGGTACGAGGCTGAGGTCGGCGTACGGGGCGCTCGGGCCGCTCTGTGCGAGCCGCTCCTCGACCCAGCGCAGGTCGCCGGAGGCGGCCTCGGCCTGTTCGGTGCGTCCGGCGTCCAGGAGATGGGCGATCAGATGCCGGCTGAGGTAGGGGTCGTGCTCCAGCCACCAGGCGGTGCCGGGCCCGGGCTCGTCCGGCGTCAGCGGTGCCGCGGCGGGGAGCCGGGCGGCGGCCGCGTCCAGCAGCGAGGCGCTGAGCCGGGCGAGGTTCGCGGGGCCGGCCTCTCCGCGCAGATAGTCGCGTACGACGTCGTGCAGGGCGAGGGTGCCCGCGGACGGACGCAGGTTGACGAGGGAGAGATCGGCCATGTCATGGCACAGCCGCCGGCCGTCGAGCGGGTTCAGACCGGCGGTCTCCTGCCACAGCCGGGTGACGAGGCCCACGGGGACGGGCTCGTCTTCGGCGAAGACCCCCAGTTCACGGAAGCGGGCCGCGCCGTCGCCCGGCAGCAGCCCGATGCTCGCCTCGATCGTGGACCGCACGGCGCGCGGATGCGGTTCGGCGACGCCGCCCGGTGAAGTGGCGTCGCGCGGAGGCGGATCGACCGCGGCCGGGCCCTCGGTGTGGAGCCTTCCGAGTACCTCGGCGGCCGAAGTCTCCAGTCTGGCGCCCGTTTCGAGGTCGGCCGCGAGTATCCGGTTGGTGAGCCTGAGCAGCAGGGGCCAGTCGCCGCAGGCGCTCAGCAGCCGGGACGCGAGCGCCGAGTCCATCGACGGCAGGCCCCAGTTGAGCACCCGCCGGGCCTGCCCTTGCGTCATGCGGTCCACCCGCACGCGTACCGCGTCGCCGGGCAGTGACGACGGGACTCGGGTGGTGACGAGCCGTGCGCAGTGCCTCGGGCCGTGCAGGAACGGCCTCAGCTGCGCCGGGTCCCACACGTCGTCGATCACCAGCAGGGTCGGCGGGCGGCGGCCGAGCAGGCGGCCCAGGTGGCGGCCCGCGAGCTGCGGGTCCTCGAAGGTGGTGGTGTCGCCGGTCACCAGGCGCGCGACCTCGTTCACCTTGGCGGCGACGGCGGCGCTGCTGCGTATCTCGCGGCCCATCGTGAACGGGTAGATGCCGCCCTTGAAGTGCTTGCGCACCGCGGGGCTGGCGCAGACGACCTCCGCGAGGGTCGTCTTGCCGAAGCCTCCCGGCCCGTAGAGGCCGACATCGGTGCCCGCGGCCGGGGGCGCACCGGAGGAGGGGCGGCGCAGCAGCGCCCGTACGACCTCGTCGGCCTCGGCGGGACGCTCGACGAGCCAGGCCTCGCCGGCGTCCGGGGGCGGCGGTTCGAGCGAAGGCGGCGCTCCCGCCCAGGAGTTGCCCCAGGTGAGGGCCAGTGCGGCGAGCACAGCTCCGGCGCCGGTGCCGGTGCCGACGCGGGCCTCCTGATTCCAGGGCAGCGTCTCGTCGCACAGCCACACGGAGAGGGCGAAGGTCGCCAGCGACATCACCGCCAGCGCAAGCCACCGCTCCCACCGACCCATCTCCCCAACCCCCATAAGCCGTAGGGCCGGTCATGGTGCCACGGTCCGGCCCGCACCATCCGTTATCCGGTCAACATCAACAACCGGCCACAGGCTTCGCCCCGTAGGACCGGTCGTTCGGCTACCGAGAAGTACGGATGTGCAGGACATGTGCGCGGACGCGGGCTCCGCTTCGGGCGTTCCGCTGTGCGGTGCGGCGCCGCCGGACGATCCGTGCCCGTTTCCGTACGCGGATGGAAGCGGATGGGGTTATTCCGGTGGTGCACGCTTTGTCGGCCGCCGCGCGGAGCGGTCCGTGGCCGAGCGGAACGGGGGCGCCGCGCCGTCATGACCGTCGATGGTCTACGGCAATGGAAGGGCCGCTGACGAGGGGGCTTGAAAACGCTGCCGGTCCGTGGCCGCACGGCGCCGTGGCCGTACGGCGCCCGTACGAAGCGGTCCGCAGTGGCGTGGTGACGTGCCACTGCGGGCCGCGGCCGGAGGAGGGTGAATTCGCGATGGAGGCGCCGGAAGCGCCTCCACACCACATTTCCCTGTTCCGCTCCCTGTTCCGCACATGGCGGAAGCCGGTCTTCTTTCCGGTCACCCGTGACGGATCTTCGCTGCGATGCCGTGTCCGATGAAGAGGTAGACGACCGCGGGCAGGCCGTAGTTGAGAGCAAGACGCACATGGTCGTTTTCCATGGTGAATATGTCCTGCGACCAGGCGGACAGCCAGTGGGCGCTGTCCCGTACGAACTGGACGAAGACGTTTCCCTGGTTGGCGTCGAGCAGATAGAGGACGATCCACAGGGCCAGCAGCCCGGCGGCGATGTCCGCGACGGTGTGGATGACGACCAGTCGCAGAAGGTAGGTCGAGCACTGTTCCGCCTCGGCCCTGTCCTCCTTGGATCCGTTGCTGAGGTACAGCTCGGCCAACTCGTCGACCAGCACCACCACCGGCACAGGCCGCGCCTGCTCGGCCAACTCCCAGATGGAACGCGCACCCGCCAAGCGGCAGGCCTGCATGCGCTCTTGAAGCTCGGTGACAAGACCACCGAGCACCGCGACCGCTTCGCTCCGGGATGCGGCCAGCGCCGAGAAGCGCTCGCCGAACAGCCCCAGTTCCATACCGCCCTTGCAGTCGATCCCGACCAGGGCGACGGGTTGCGGGGCGAGTTGTGTGACGAGTCGCGCCAGCAGCGTCGACTTGCCGGAGCGCGTGGCACCCACGACGGGCCAGTGCGGGATGCGCCGGAAGTCGATCACCCAGGTGCCTCCGGTTTCCAGTGCGCCGACCACGGCAGACAGCAGCCGCCAGGTCTTCCCAGGTGACGGAGCATGCGGCTTCTCCAACGGATCGCGGGCGGTCACGGAGATGGCGACCTCTCCGCGCTCCGGTGCGACGACGCGCACCGCGTGCACCCGCCAGGCGTGCGCCAGAGCCTCAGTCGCCTCAAGGAACGGCGCCGGAGTCTGTCCGGGACGCAGCCGCGCCCTCAGTTCCAGGCCGCCCGGTATCGGGCGCGGGAAGGAGATGCGCGGTGTCTGCCGGCGCAGCGGCACTCCCTTGACCGCCATGTCCCCGAACGCTCGCCGGGAGCTTCCGTAGGACACGCTCAGATCGTTGATCAGCGCCACCTTGCGCCACGTGAACACGATCCTGAGCAGCGTGCGCGGGTAGCCGGTCAAGTACCAGTGCCAGTCCGGACGTTGAATCCGTAACCGATCACCGATCACGAGGAACCAGGCCAGCAGCGCGAGCGCGAACGCCAGCATGATGGGGCGCTCCATCAGACGGCACCGCCCTTCCCGCCAGCTGACGGAGTCGGCGCGGGCGTGATGGCGGATGCCCGGAAGCTGATCCCGTGCCGGTCGCCCATCGATCATGCGAAGGCTTCGAGCCCGGTCAGCCGGACCTCTACGCCCTCGACTACGCCTTTCGGCTCGCCCGGTGCGGCGATCTCGATCACCGAGACGCGACGACCGTCCTGACGCACCATGACGGCGACGGTGTAGATCGTGTTGCCGTCGCGGTCCTTCTTGACCTCCTGAGTCTCGTAGTTGCTGAGCTTCTTCTCGGGCGCGACCGCGCAACGGAGTACGCCGAGCCGCGAAGTGTCCACGGGTATGGACTGCATTGGTTGTTGGCCTCCTTGGCCGTCGGACGTCCCTGGCGGACGTCACTCGTACTGACGAGTGACGACTATGCATGCCTTGACGGCTGAGCGCAACAACTTATGCTGACGAGTGACGTGAGACCGACGCGGAGCCATCCAGAGCCGCGTGCAACCGGTCGGCCGTACGCACGAGCCGAAGAGAGGCACCGCCATGGCAGAGATCCAGCGCCCTGGAGCGCTCCACCGCCAGGTCGCCGCGGCGATCCGCGACGGCATCGCGACCGGCGAATATCCGGCGGGCAGCCCGCTGCCGTCGGAGTCCCAACTCATCGACCGCTACCAGGTCTCACGCCCGACTGTGCGCAACGCCATAGCGGCTCTACGTGCCGAGGGCCTGATCGAAGTCGTCCACGGGAAGGGCAGCTTCGTACGCAGTGCGCCGGTCTCCGGCATCAAGATCAACCGGACCATCACGAAGGACTGCAAGGGCAACTTCTACGCGGGCTTCGAGGCGTGGAACCTGCTCGAAGAGCCCAGCATCTACCGCTCCCACACGGACGGCACGACCGGCCCGCTCCTCGAACTCGACGAAGGAGAAGCACTGTTCGCCGTGGATCGCCTCTGGGAAATCACCGGCGCCGGCGTACGTCTCGCGCACCGACTCCTGATCCCCTTCGCCACAGCCGAAGGCACCGAGCTGGCCGACGCCCCCGACACTGACCCCGGGCGCGTCTACGCGATCCTTGCGGAGTCCGGCCACGAACTCGCATGGTCCGAGACGGCCAGTGCCCGGATGCCGCTCCCCGACGAACGCACGGCTCTCGAACTCCCCGATGCGACGCCGGTTCTGCACACCACGCGCATCACCCACGGCAACGAGAACCGCCCTCTGCTTCTCGAAGAGCTCCGCACCAACGGCGGTCTTGCTCAAGCGACTTACCGCATTACAGCCACGACATCGCGCCAACTGGCCGCGGTCCCCGACTGACGACCGCCACCTGTCGAAACTCTTCTTCACTTCCTCAAGGGCTCGCTCCGCTCGCCGCGCGGCCCGGCTTGCCGCCGGGCCGACGCTCCTGTCTTCGCCCCGCTCCGGCCCGGCCGCCGGCCCGCGCGCGGACGCGACCCAGAAGAGACAAGAGGGCGACGGCGGGGTCGGTCGGCTCCTCGGCTTTAGGCAGCCACCTTGGGGCGAGCCTCGAAGATCAGGGGCTCACTTCGGGCTATTGCGGGCAGGTCAGAAGACTGCCCGAGTCGCGGTAAGCTTACGAGCCCCTGATCTCTCGCCCCAAGGCAGCTCCAGCCCAAAGCCGTTCCACCGACCTACGGGTCATTCCTAGGAACCGGTTTCGGGGCCTCACTCGATGGCCATTCACGCGTTCCCCACCGTAGGTCTTCGAGTAGGGATTCCAACTCCTTCTCGTTGGAGATTGAGAAAGTGGAATTCACTTCAAGGAGCCTCCAAGCGGCCCAAGTTATGGAATCTTGCATATCTCTGAGGAAGTTTCCTTCGCTGAGCTTTCGAGGTTCCCCGCCATGGGCAACAATACTTCTGACCGAGTACATATCTTCATATTGCTTCGCCCTTTGAGATCTTGCTTTGCGGTCCTCTTCAAGGAGGGCATAACGCTCCTTCATTGCGCGTCCAGGCAGAGCGGATTTGGATCCCAGCAGAGCGTCCAATGCGACACCCGCAGCTAGGGCTGCATCATCCTGAGTCGAAGACCAATAGCTTTCCGCGAACCAGCGTGCGGCAACGTGCAGTCGACGCAGGAAGCCATTCTCCTTAGTTAGGCATCTTTCAACCGCACTGCGAAGCGCATCTTCCTGAAGCAGATCTCTTAGAGGTATCGGCTCCTCGCCAAGCCATTGGATACCGCCCTTCTGTCCGAGCGCATCGATGACCAAGGGATTGGAGTACAGCTCCACATCATCGCCAGACTCCCTCAGCCCGGCCTCAACGGCCTTACGGTCCAGCGTGATCCCTCGCACGCCGGGTCGATTGGTGTCGCCCCTGAGGGACCACAGATTCCGGCCGCTCTTGTTAGTTACCAGCATCATCGTCAGGTCGACTACCAACTGTAGGTTTCTTTCGGCCTGCGAACGTGCAAGACCTCGTTGCCCTGGCACTAGTGCAGCAAACCCCACGCGCGGATTCCTGTGCCTGAGTTGGGAAATATAGGTCTCAACTCGATCCTTGTGGGCTTGGGCACGCCCTCCCAACTGTTGAACCGCCTCCATGAAGGCACTATCCAGAACGCCAATGACGCTCTTCTTTCCGATCCTTAGAGGTGTCCCTTCCCAGGCAATATTGGACACCGGGAATATGACGAGCGACGGCTCAGTATAGATAATGCGCGCGAGAAAGCCTCTCGCCTTGCTCTCCTTTTCACTCATGGTGGACACGGCGGATACAAGCGTTGCTAGATACCCCCAGAGTTCTTCCAGGCTCCACCGGTCGCGCAGCTGTGACTGTTTTGCGAGCAGCTCATGAAGTTCTTCAATCTTTGTCACTCCTCCAGCAGAAAGGCTTACGGGTCCATCCGGAGAGGAGATCGAAGCTTGCTTCGAGCGTCGATAGGATTCGACACACCATCCGTAATCCCAGGGCTTGCTATTTCCCGAACTGCGAACGCAAGAAACAGCAGCGAGAACGAGGTTAGTCGCTTGCGAGTGGATCTTTTCCATGAGGACATTTTGACAGCACTCACCTCATCGATCAGCTTCTTTTTGAGAGGATCACGGCAGGGTTTGAGCCACGGCGAAGATGCTGACAGCGGCCAGCGGGGTCGAGCCCACCCGTGACAAACGATGACAGCGGTCAACGGCTGACCCGCAGGTCAAACCGTTGACCGCTGTCATGTCCCCAAGTCAGAGCGCCAACGGATCACTTCCTGCCCAACAAGAAGCAGGGATGACATGACCACCGAACGGCGCTGTACAGCAACGAAGTACAGCAACCTCGCTGACCGTTGGCCGTCGCTAGCCCCCGTAGTCATCGCTCGCGTGACCGCTCCGACCGTAGATGTCCGAGCTGTCCACAGCTTGTAAATAGAAGGTCATCGATCCAAGTCGGCATCGCAGGCTTCGCACATCCGTACCGGCCCCTTATCGGACATAGAAATTCCCTGGTCAAACCAGGGGCCGCCACGTGCATGTCGTGCTGCGCGACAACCGCGAACTCCGTGATTAGGACTGACTGTCGCGCCGCCACCACAGTGACCTTAGGCGCCTGTTGCGTATAGCAGTGCGTGCAGTGGCGAGGTTGCTGCGGCTTCTCAGGGTGTCCGGGTGGTCGGGGCCCAAGAGTCGTATGCGGGTCTTGAGGGTCTCGCGGTGGAGGTCGGCAGCCTGGGCGTACTCACCCTGACTGTAGAGAGTGTTGGCGAGGTTGTTCCGACTGCTCAGGGTGACTGGGTGGTCGGAGCCCAGAACTCGCGTGAAGGCCTCGAGGGTCTCGCGGTGGAGGTCGGCAGCCTGGGCGTACTCACCCAGACTGCGCAAAGCGTTGGCGAGGTTGTTCCGACTGCTCAGGGTGTCCGGATGGTCGGAGCCCAGAACTCGCGTGAAGGCCTCAAGGGTCTCGCGGTGGAGGTCGGCAGCCTGGGCGTACTCACCCAGACTGTAGAGAGTGTTGGCGAGGTTGCCCCGGCTCTTCAGGGTGTCCGGGTGGTCGGGGCCCAGAACTCGCATGCGGGTTTCGAGGGTCACGCGGTTGAAATCGGCAGCCTGGGCGTACTCACCCAGAAGGTCCAGCGCGCTGGCGAGGTTGCCCCGGCTCTTCAGGGTGTCCGGGTGGTCGGGGCCCAGAACTCGCATGCGGGTCTCGAGGGTCTCGCGGTGGAGGTCGGCAGCCTGGGAGTACTCACCTTGACTGGACAAAGCGTTGGCGAGGTTGTTCCGACTGCTCAGGGTGTCCGGATGGTCGGAGCCCAGTTCACGAGTCTCCACATCCAGTACGGTCTGGCGGAGCATCCGGTGCGGAGCATCGTCCCGAGCGTCCACTAGCACCCCCGCGAGTTCTTCAAGAACCCTCACGGCCTCTCTAGAGTGCAGAGGGCTGTCGTCTTCCAGCAGGGTGGGGAGGTGTGGGGCGAGGAGGTGAGCGGTGGGCCAGCCTGCGCGCCCAGCGCGCTGGACTTCGCCCACGGCATCGACCAGGCGCTCTGCCAGCGCCTCGCGCCACTTCTGCGGATCGGTGTCGTCCGCGGCCAGGGCCAGTGCGTTGATCTCCCGGATGAGTGAGTGCAGAACCACCTGGGACTCGCTGATGTCCCCAGCATCGAGGTCGGTTGTGCCGAGAAGCCCGTAGCGATCCAGCCCGTAGAACGCAGCGTCTAGGGCCACCGGACTCACAGGCTGCCCGGTGACGGTCTCCAACAGACCTGGAGTGATCAAGGAACGAGGGATCGGAGCCGCGCCGAGCAGGGCCAGCAGCCGCAGCAACGGCCGGGCCAAGATGTTGCCCTCATCGGCCAGTTGTTCCAGCGAGACCTCCCACGTCTGCCGTACTACGCCGCGGGCCACTTCAGGGTCATCGGCCCCGGGGACGTGCGCGCCCAGCAGTGTGGACAGCTCTTCCGCCAAGGCATGCCGGTAGGCGGTGAACGTGCGATAGCGACTGGTCGGCTCAGCTATGTACCGACCTGCCGCTTGGAGAGCCAAGGGAAGACCGCCGAGGCGGTCAGCCAGTGCTTCAGCATCCGCGTGAGTGCCGGCTTGGGGCGCAGCATCGGTGAGTACCTGGCCGCCGGACGTGGAGTCCAGCGGAGTCAGGCGGTGCAGATCAGCACATGGTCCCCAGGTTTCGGCCTTCATGTCACGGCTAGTGAGGAGTAGTAGGCCGCCGCCGTGAGGACGGGCCCATCCGCGATATTGAGCGATCTTCTCGCCCTCCGGTGCGAGGCAGTCCGGGCTGTCGACGTTGTCGATGACGAGAAGCCACCGACGGGTACGGGCGAGCTGATTCCAGACGGCGTCGATGAGGTTGGCGTGACCAGCTTGCGCGGCCTTCAACTCCTCCGGTGGGAGCCCGCAAGCGAGCGCGACCTCCGTGAGTTGTTCGGCTAGCTCCCCTGGCTCACGCCAGTGGACCCAGAAGACCGCATACTTCTCAGCCTGCGCCTGTTCCGCCAGTGCGGTTGCCAGGGTCGTCTTCCCGACTCCGCCAGCGGCACAGACAACAGCGAAGCGCCCTTGCGGACGCCTCAACCGCGCCATAAGACAACGAAGTTCGTCTTCACGCCCCCGTGCCAATGAACCTGCTTGCGGAGGCCTCAACGAACGAAGGGATGAAGTGGCGACCGGTGTCACCGGCGTCAAATCCAACGAGTTGCTGCCACCATCCAGATGCCGACCCCACAGGAGCAGACCCACAGACAGGACTGCGAGCGCTCCGAGTAGCGGCCAGATGGTCCACGGGGCTTGCGCCCACTTCGGCACGTTCGCGCTCGCGTAATTCGTCACAGGCCCCAAAGCCAGACCCACCACGGCTGCCAGCCCAGCCACGACCGATCCCGTCCACGCTCCTCGCCTGCTCCGCACAGCCCCCAGCTCCAAGCTCATCCATCAATGTGCAGCGGGCACCAGCATGCCCGCCATAGCTGAGTGAAGGACAATCTCAGACGAGAGCCTGGGCGGGAGCGGAGGCGGGGCACCCGTGCCCGGCACTTCACCCAGTCCAGAGCCCGTCTCAGTTTCCGTCTCGTTGGCCCGCTGCGCGGCCACCCGCCGTGCCGAAGCGTTATGTCAAGGTTCCGGTCTGCCTGCAACCCTTCGAAGTTCCCAGATGTCATAACTTGGCACACAAGCCAACTGCCTTGATATTGCGGGAGTTTCATTGTCGTTCCGGTTCAATCCGCCGCCTTCCTGGCCTCAGCCCCCGCAGGGCTGGGAGCCGCCCGCCGACTGGCAGCCGGATCCTTCCTGGCCTGCGCCTCCGGAAGGCTGGCAACTTTGGGTGCCCGTCGATCCTGCGATGGGCCTTCCCCAGCAAGTTCCGCCACCCGCAGTTGTGGTGCCTCCGTACGGTGGACCGTCCCCAGCCCCAGGCAGGTCTGACGGCGGGCTTGGTGTCTTCGGCAGGAAGCGCAAGCAGGCGGAAGCAGAGGTGGAGCGGCTGACGGGCGAGTTGCAGCGCCTACAGGCCGAGCAAGCCCGGCAAGGGGCCGAGAAGACCGCCCTGTACGAGCAGCTGTCCCGGATCCAGGGCCAGGAGGCAGCCGCTCTGGTCGTCGACACGGAACGGCTTCGCGCTTCCTACCAGGAGGTGGACGAACTGCTGCTCACCAAGATCGACCGAGCCTCCGATCAGCTGCACCAAGCACTCAGCGGCGAGCGGCAGACCTACGACGAATTGGTACGGCGAGCCGCCGACATCCAGACGGAGACAGCGAGGGCGCAGCAGTACTTGGATCAGCTCCGCGGCCAGGTGGTACACACCGAGGAGGCGGCGATGCTCCAGGAAGCCGGCATCTATGAGTACCGGCACCCCTTGGCGGACGCCGTCGCCTACAAGTCCGCGCTGAGCGCCCTCAAGGACCGCGTCAAGACGCTGGCCCGGCAGAACGGGGCCGTGCTCGCGGCCACGGACTGGCACGTCAACGGATCGCTCACCGAGGGCAAGAAGATGGTGCGCGACTTCTCCAAGCTCATGCTGCGTGCCTACAACGCCGAAGCCGACAACGCCGTACGGACCATGCGCCCGCACCGCCTCGTATCTCTGATCGACAGGCTGGAGAAGTCCCGACAGACGATCGCCCGGCTCGGCGCCACCATGCACATCCGCATCTCCGACGACTATCACCGGCTACGCGTCCGCGAGCTGGAGTTGACCGCGGACCACCTGGCCAAGCAGGAGGAGGAGAAGGAGCGGAGGCGTGAGCTGCGAGAGCAGCAGCGGGAAGAGGAACGGCTCCAAAGGGAGCTGGACCGCGAGCGGAGCCGACTGGACAAGGAACGCCAGCACTATCAGTCCGCACTTGAGCGACTGCGCGCCTCAGGAAGGCACGACGGCGCGGGCGCAGCGGAGTTGCAAGACAAGCTCGACGAGATCGAAGCCTCCCTCGCCGCGGTGGACGCCCGGGAGGCCAACATCCGCGCCGGCTACGTCTACGTCATCTCCAACATCGGCGCATTCGGCGAACGCATGGTCAAGATCGGGCTGACCAGACGGCTGGAACCCATGGACCGCGTAACCGAACTCGGCGACGCTTCCGTGCCGTTCCGCTTCGATGTCCACGCCCTGATCTTCAGTGAGGACGCCGTCGGGCTCGAACGCAAACTCCACGAGGAGTTCGAGGACCGCCGCGTCAACCGGGTCAACCTGCGCCGCGAGTTCTTCTACGTCCGTCCCGGCGAGGTCCGTGAAGCCCTCGAACGCTTCGCGGGACAGCACCTGCTCGAATTCAAGGAAGACCCCGAAGCACCGGAATGGAGAGCCAGCACGAGCGGTTCGTAGCCGGCCGGCACCGGGTCCTGCGGGATCCCAGCCGGGTCACCCCCTGCCTGCCAGGGTTCGCGGGGTGGCCCGGTCTCATGTCTTCGGTTGTTGTGCCGGCCGCTACGGCGGCATGGGAACTTCGTTCCTGGCCCCCATCACCGCGTGTTCTCCGCCAACGAAGCTCGGAAGAAGGTCATGGTCGTCGCGCGGAAACCCGTGTGCCCTGTGCGCCCTGCGTGCCGGAGGCACCAGATCTCCGGGTCTGCCTTGTCGTTCGAAGCCGAGGAGACCTCGGCGCATGTCGTGCACTCTGTGGCGTAGATCGGCGGTCCGCCGTGCGGATCCGTAGTCAGCGTCCAGTCGGCGAACCGCATCACGAGCCGGCTCATGCGCGACCTCTCTTCTGTACGGGGAGTCGATCCCCAGCCCGTACGCGGAGTGATGGCGAAGCCGTGAAGAAGAGGATCACCGCTGGGCCCCCGGTCGCGTAACGCTCAAGGCGAGTGGCGTCCACTTCGAGCCAACGTCCCCGAATGCTCACCAGATCGCCTCGTCGTACGCGTACGGCGGGTATCCGGATGCCTGTCCTTCTCACCACAACCACCTGTGTCCTTCCTGGTGTTCGGATGGCCTCCCGCTCGGGGTGGGAGTTCGGGAGGCCATCCACCGCACTGGAGTCCCTTGCCGATCTCCGTGCGGTCCCCGGGGCGGTCATTGCATCCCGTCCTTCGACGGGCGTCGGCTGCCTGTGACCTCCCGGAGTCTGGGGCCCTTTCACCGCGGGTTACGACGGTTCATGTCGAAGCGGCAGAAGACGCTCTTGCCGCCCGCGTCGCGTGGGGACCACCACACGGCGTCAGCGATGCTCTGTACGAGGAACAGTCCCCGCCCGCTGTCGGGCAGCACGTCGTCGGCTCTCAGTCGCGACAGCTCCGGTTCCAGAAGCTCTCCGACCGGCAGCATGGGAGGAGTTGAGTCCTGGTCGGTCACTTCGACGAAGAGCCAGTGCGACCACGCTCGGTATGCAACGGCGATATGCCGTTCTCCGCCGAAGGCGGTAAGGCGTCCGTCAGGAGTCGCGTGATGGACTGCGTTGGCGACGAGTTCGGAAACGCACAGCTCTAGGTCGGACGTCGAAACGGTCAGGTCCCAGTCCCGCACAACCTCGCGTCCCGTTCGCCGCGCGACTCGACACGTGTCGGGAGAGTCGGCTACGAGCACGATCGATCGGAAGCGCTCTGCTGTCGCCAGCGTGACCGGCTCCAGCGGAGCAAGCCGGGCCGCTCGAAGCGGCAGCTCTCGCACCTCACTGGGCTTCATCACTCACTCCTTGGTCCCCGACGGGACGTTCCCGCCGCCGCGTGCAGACCAGTGAAGGGCGATATCGCCGTAACCGACAGTGTTCACAAGGGGGTTGACGCGAACACCCGGGTTCACGGGGTACGCAGGGGGGTTCACTCGTGAACCCCCCTGCAACCGGATGCGTGAGCGTGGCACGATGACGACTTAGTGTCATCCCGCCCTGTGGCAGGGGGATCATGAGCAAGGAACCGAATCACCGGCTGGCCACACTCATGGCTGAGGCCGGCGTCTCGAACAAGGGGCTGGCGAGACGGGTTCAACAGGTCGCACAACGGCGTGGAGCACACGTCGGCACGACGCACGTCTCCGTGGGGCGCTGGCTCGACGGCAACGGCATCCAGTCCCAGACCGCCGCGTTTGTCGCGGAAGCTCTGAGCGAGAAGCTACGCAGAAGAGTCACGCCCGGAGACCTCGGCTTTCCCGGTGCGACCACCTCAACCACCCCCAGCATCGGCACTAGTTACGCCGCTTCGCTGTCCGAGGCGTTGGGCGTCATGGACGGACTCACGCAACTCCGTCCCGACGACGAGGCAAGCAACGACATCCTGTTGCCCGAGGGCGAGGTCAACTCGGCTGTGCTGTCGTGGCTCGTCTCCCGCCCGGACGGTCTCACCGCACCGGAGGCCAACTCCCGGCGCGTGGGCATGCGTGACGTCGCCGCGATGCGGACAGCCGCAGAGATGTTCATGCATCTCGACTTCAAATTCGGCGGAGGACATGGGCACCGCCCCTTACGGCACTACTTCCGTGAAGACGTGCTCCCTCTGCTCAACGCCGACTACAGCGAAAAGGTCGGGCACGCACTCTTCGGCGCCGCCGCCGAGATTTCGCAGCTCCTCGCGTGGACTGCGTACGACACGGGGAACCACGCGCTCGCCGACCGCTATCTCATAGCCACTCTGCGCCTCACTCAGGTTGTCGATGACCGCATGATGGGCGCCCGGATTCTCACAAACATGAGCCACCAGGCCAACTACTTGGGCCAGGCACCGCGAGCGGTACGTCTGGCACGGGCATCCGTCGAGGGTGGGAAAGGCCGGTCGACGCCCCGCGCCATGGCCCTGTTCTCGGCCCACGAGGCACGTGCGTTGTCCACAGCAGGGGATACCAAGGGCGCCTCGCACGCCATGAACGAGGCGGAGCGCTTCTTCGAGCGCGCGGACGCAGCCGACGATCCTGACTGGCTCTCGTACATGGACGAGGCCGAACTCGTCGGGGAGTTCTGCCACTGCTTCCGGGATCTCAAGCAAGGGCGCGAAGCCATCCGCTTCGCCGAACGAGCCGTCGGGCTCACCGATCCCAAGTACGCCCGCACACTCGGCTTCTGCCGCATGGTTCTCGCACAGAGTCAGCTCCTGAACGGCGAACTCGAAGCGGCTGTCACCACTGCCGGCCTCGCGGTCGATGGCGGAGACGCGCTTCAGTCCTCACGCTTCCAGCGCTACGTCACCGACTTCCAGCAAGAGGTATCGGCCCACGTCGCGAACCCGGCTGTACGGGAGTTCAACGACAAGGTGCACGAGGCCATGGCCAAGTTGGACGACGAGTAGACGCCCGTCATCCCGGCTGCCAGCGACGAGGGATCTTCTCATCTCTCAGTGTTGCGATGCGATGCGCATATTCGTCGGCGACGGCCTGGCTTTCTCCGACGTTCTGCATGAGCCAGGTCGTCATTTGGAACTCTTGAATGCCGCGTAGCGTCGGGTAGCCGTGCCAGTCGCGGAGGTCGCGACCGTAGGCGCCGACGAAGTCTGCGTATTGCTCAGGGGTCTGCCAGCCCAGGCTGTGATGCTCGGTCGCTGTGACCATCAGGTCCCATTCGGGGTGGTCGTAGCTGAAGCCTTCGAAGTCGATGAGCAGCACGTTCCCGCTCCGGTCCACCATGAGGTTCTGCACGTGAGCGTCCCCGTGCACAGGCCCCTTAGGGGACTCGAACCGCAACTCTGCCAACTGTGCCCGAAGTTGCCGTCCTCGCATCCGAAGGAACTCGCGATCGTCTTCGGGGATGCCAGTGGTCTTCTCGATGCGTAGGTCGGTCCGGCCGAAGACGGTGAAGGGCGGAAGCTCCAATCCTTCGGGCAGGGGCAGCGCATGCAGGTCTCGGAGGACGCCGCCCAACTCGCCGTAGGTTGCCTTGCGGTCACCTTCTTCGATCAAGTGCCAGAAGGTGACCGGGCATCCAGCGACGACGACCGGCTGTTCCACGTCTTCCAGCACTCGCGCAGCGGGGAACCGCTCGCGCGTTAGCCAACGGGACACGGCTACTTCGGTCCTTACCGACGGCAGATATTCCGCGGAGCGGGCGACACGAACGATGACCGGGTGTGAAGAGAGCCGAAAAAGCGCGTTCTCGCCGAACCGGATCAACTCGGCCCCCACGCCGTCGAGTCCGGCCTCTCGGCATGCGGCCGTGACCACCCCGGCGGCTCCAGACGAAGTGAACCCCGCTTCCGAACCGCTCGCGTCGTCAGACGCCATGGGTCGCTCTCCCCTCAGTGGCGATCACTGCCACGCACGCCGAGCACAAGGACGGTGCGCGACGCACATCTAGCAGACAGTACCGATCACGATCCGACACCAGCAGTACCCCCTAGGGACTCTCAGCCAGCGGCAAGGCCACGTCGCCCCAGATCACGGGCCACGGGCCATGCCGCCAACGTCGGACAGGCAAGGAGAGGGACCTATGGAGCCGATTTCGCTAGCCGTAGTTGTGGACATGAGGCAGGTGCTGTTGGTCCGGCGCTGCCAGACTGAGGGAACGCTTCAGTGGGCGTTCCCCGGCGGTGTCATCGAGGACGGCGAGACCGCAGACCGCGCCGCGGTCCGCGAGACGAGGGAGGAAACGGGGCTCGTGGTCCGGGCAGTCCACACTCTCGGCGCGCGTGTACATCCGCTGACCCATCGCCAGGTCACTTATGTGGCCTGCGCGACAGTAGAAGGCCGTGCGCACGTAGCGGCTCCCAGGGAGATCTCCGATGTGGCTTGGGTCGGCCTGCCGGAAATCCCTCGCTACGTCCCGCGGGGGCTTTGGCAGCCCGTGCAAGCACATCTAGCGCAAGTGCTCGCCTGACTCCCGCCATCACCATCGAAATCGGCGCCGATGCGTGCGGAAGCTGCTTGCGGAAAAGTGAGGGGTGGCCTCCGTGGCGGGAGGCCACCCCTGTCGGGGACTGTCGCGGCTACTCCGCCAGCGGCAGGTACACCCTGTTCCCGGACTCCGCGAACTCCTTGGACTTGGCGAGCATGCCCTCCCGCACCTCTTCGTCGGTCAGCCCGTCCGCCTCGTCGGAGCCGAAGCGTTCGCTGATGCTGTGGCTGATCTTCATCGAGCAGAACTTGGGCCCGCACATCGAGCAGAAGTGCGCCGTCTTCGCGGGCTCGGCCGGCAGCGTCGCGTCGTGGAACGAGCGTGCCGTGTCCGGGTCGAGGGCCAGGTTGAACTGGTCCTCCCACCGGAACTCGAAGCGTGCGTCGGACAGCGCGTCGTCCCACTCCTGCGCCGCCGGATGGCCCTTGGCCAGGTCCGCCGCATGGGCCGCGATCTTGTACGTGATCACGCCCGTCTTCACGTCGTCCCGGTCCGGAAGGCCCAGGTGTTCCTTCGGGGTGACGTAGCAGAGCATCGCCGTGCCCCACCAGCCGATCATCGCGGCGCCGATGCCGCTGGTGATGTGGTCGTAGCCGGGTGCGATGTCGGTGGTGAGCGGGCCCAGGGTGTAGAAGGGCGCCTCGTCGCAGACCTCCTGCTGGCGGTCCACGTTCTCCTTGATCTTGTGCATCGGGACGTGGCCCGGGCCCTCGATCATGGTCTGGACGTCGTGCTCCCTGGCGACCCGGTTGAGCTCGCCGAGGGTGTCCAACTCGGCCATCTGCGCCTCGTCGTTGGCGTCCGCCACGGAGCCGGGGCGCAGCCCGTCGCCGAGGGAGAAGGTGACGTCGTAGGTGCGCAGGATGTCGCAGAGCTCCGCGAAGTGCGTGTAGAGGAAGCTCTCTTCGTGGTGTGCGAGGCACCAGGCCGCCATGATCGAGCCGCCGCGCGAGACGATGCCGGTCTTGCGGCGGGCCGTGAGCGGTACGTAGCGCAGCAGCACGCCGGCGTGCACCGTCATGTAGTCCACGCCCTGTTCGCACTGCTCGATCACGGTGTCCTTGTAGACCTCCCAGCTCAGCTCCTCCGCCTTGCCGTCGACCTTCTCCAGCGCCTGGTAGAGGGGCACGGTGCCGATCGGGACGGGGGAGTTGCGCAGCACCCACTCGCGGGTGGTGTGGATGTTGCGGCCGGTGGAGAGGTCCATGACCGTGTCGGCGCCCCAGCGGGTCGCCCACGTCATCTTCTCCACCTCCTCCTCGATGGAGGAAGTGACCGCGGAATTGCCGATGTTGGCGTTGACCTTCACGAGGAAGTTCTTGCCGATGATCATCGGCTCGGTCTCGGGATGGTTGACGTTGGCGGGCAGCACGGCGCGCCCTGCGGCGATCTCGTCCCGTACGAACTCGGGTGTGCGGCTCTCGCGCACCGCCACGTACTCCATCTCCGGTGTCACCAGGCCGCGCCGGGCGTGGGCGAGTTGGGAGACGGACGCGCGGCCGCGGCCGGACGGGTGCTCGCGGCCCCGGCGGGGCTTGCGGGGGCGTCCGGGGAAGACGGCGTCGAGGCCGTCGAGCCCGCCGCCGCGCGGTGTGGTGTGTTTGGCTCCGTCGTCCTCGGGCCGGAGTTCACGGCCCGCGTACTCCTCCGTGTCGTCGCGTTCGATGATCCAATTCTGGCGCAGCGGGGTCAGCCCGCGGCGCACGTCGGTTTCGATGGCGGGATCGGTGTACGGCCCTGACGTGTCGTAAAGCGTCACGTCGTTGCCGCTGGTGAGGTGCACACGGCGCACCGGGACCCGCAGGTCCGGGCGCGATCCGCTCAAATAGCCCTTGTGCCAGCCGAGTTCGCGGGCCTTCGTCCCGTTCTCGGCCGAGGGGGTACGTGCATCCTGCATGGTCATCGGACCAACTCCCTACGCCGGCATTACCCGGTAACAGGTTCGGCGGTCGACGCAGCCTTCTCCGCCTGCCGTTCGGCCGTGCGGCCGGACGTACGGAGGTCAGCGCCCTCTCAGCCCCGTGCTCGGAGCTCCCGCGATGTGCAAAGGTCCCACCACGCTAGTGCTATGACGCCGGTGATGAACAGAGCGCCCTCGGGCCCGGGCTTTGCGATGATCGGGGTGTGACTCCAGATCCCCGGTACCGCCCGTACGGGCAAGCACAAGGACCCTCCGAACCCGCCCCGGTTCCGGTGCCGGGACAGCAGCGCGAGGCGTACGGCCCCAACGACGGCCGTACGCAGGGCGCGCACGGACAGCCACCGGCACACCCGCACGGGCAGGCGCCCGGCTCGCACGGCGCCCCTGGCTCCGGCGGGCAGGGACCGCCGGGCCACGGCTCACCCGGCCACGGCCACGGTCACGGTCACGGCCAGAGTCCGGGCCACGCACACGGCCAAAGCCACGGCCACGGCCACGGGCACAGTCACAGCCACGGTCCGCCCGCGCCCGTGTCCCGGCATCTGCGCAAGGTCATCGCCGTGGTGCTGATCCCGTTCGCCGTCGCCGTACTCGGCGGGCTCGTGCTGCTGTGGCCGGGCGGCGTACCGCAGAAGGGCGGGCCCAGCGGGGTCGGCTTCGACCGGCCCACGGTCCCGGCACGCGTGACGGCGGTGAAGGTCGTCGACTGCAAGGACGCCAACGCGCAGACTCCCGCGCCCGAGCCCGGTCAGTCCGGAGGCGGGGGCGGGGGCGCCGCGGGCGGAGCCGGCGGGCAGGGCGGCGCGGCCAAGCCGGGCGCCTCGTGCAAGAAGGCCACCATCGAGGTCGCCGCGGGCAAGGACAAGGGCACCACCTTCACCGAGATCGTCAGGCCGGACGCCACCCGCACCTACTCCGCGGGGCAGGACGTGGTCGCCGCGTACGCCGCGAATGCGCCGAAGGAGCTGCGCTACAGCGTCATCGACGTCGACCGCAAGCTGCCGATGGTGCTGCTCGCGGGCATCTTCGCGCTCTTCGTGGTCCTGGTCGGGAGAATGCGCGGCGTGCTCGCGCTGATCGGACTCGCGGTGAGTTTCGCGGTGCTGAGCCTGTTCATCCTGCCCGCGATACTCCAGGGCTCGAATCCGCTTGTGGTGGCGGTCGTCGGGGGCAGCGCGATCATGCTCGCGAGTCTGTACATGTGCCACGGCCTGTCCGCCCGCACGTCCGTGGCGGTGCTGGGCACGCTGATCTCGCTGCTGCTGATCGGCGTGCTCGGCTCGGTGTTCATCGACTGGGCGCATCTGACGGGCAACACCGACGACCAGACGGGCCTGGTGCACGGCCTCTTCCCCGGAATCGGCATCCAGGGCCTGCTGCTGGCCGGCGTGCTGATCGGTTCGCTCGGCGTGCTCGACGACGTCACGGTCACCCAGACCTCGGCGGTGTGGGAGCTCAAGGAGGCCGATCCGGGCGCCGGTTGGCGGAAGCTGTACGGCTCCGCGATGCGCATCGGCCGCGACCACATCGCCTCGGTGGTCAACACCCTGGTGCTGGCGTACGCGGGTGCCGCGCTGCCGCTGATGCTGCTGTTCTCCATCGCGCGCAGCGGCGTGACGACCGTGGCCACGAGCGAGGTCGTGGCGGAGGAGATCGTGCGTACGCTCGTCGGCTCGATAGGG
The DNA here is from genome assembly GCF_012726265.1 of Streptomyces sp. HNM0575. Taxonomy (GTDB): domain Bacteria; phylum Actinomycetota; class Actinomycetes; order Streptomycetales; family Streptomycetaceae; genus Streptomyces. The sequence goes on from NZ_JAASAG010000012.1 coordinate 300,630, forward strand.
CTGGTCGCCTCGGTGCCGGTGACGACCCTGCTGGCCGCCCTGGTCGTCGCGTCGGACCGCAGCCGGTCCGCGCCGGTACCGGCGTCACGCCGGACCGGTCAGCGGGGTCAGGACTCCGGCCCGCACACCGCGGGTGCGCCGGGAGCCCCGGCGGCGACGGGCGCTCCCGTACGGGCGGACGGCCTGCCGCACACGGATGTGTCCGCACGCGCGGGCGCCCCCGCACGCACGGACACCGAAGTCACCACTCGTCGTGGCGGGAAGAGGAGGAAGCCGAAGTGAAGTGACGCACCACATAGATGAGGCCGCCGACGAGTGCCGCGAAGATCAGCACCTTGAAGAGCAGGCCGATCAGGAAGCCGACGACGCTGGCGATCAGACCGCCGAAGACGACCACGGCGATCACCGGGATCGCCACCCACTTCACCCACCACGGCAGGCCTCTCAAGATCCCCTTGGCGTCCATTTCTCTGGCTCCTGTCGGCCGGGCCGGTCCCGCTCGTCGCGTACCGGTCGATACGGGCTCTTCGGCGGCGCACCGTCGCCCCGCCTCTCACCCCCGATGCTAGAGCGCCCGGGACGGCGCCGGGAGTGCCCCGGACCCCGGCCCTCCCCTGAACCGTCCCCCACGCGAACCCTGACACGAGGGGTCTCCCCGGGCCCGCTCAGCTCTCGGGCGGCGCGAAGACGACCATGACCCGCAGGTCCTCGGCGATGTGATGGAACTTGTGGGGTGCGCCCGCCGGTACGTAGACGACGCTGCCGCGTGCGATCGCGGTCGTCTCGTCGCCCACGGTGATCGCACCGCGGCCGCTCACGACGAAGTAGATCTCGTCCTGTTTGTGCGGTTTCTGCGGATCCGTCTGGCCGCGGTCGAGGGCGTAGAGCCCGGCGGACATGTGGCGCTCCCGCAGGAACTGGAGGTACGCGCCCTCGTGCGCGGCCCGTTGAGCCTCCAGCTCCTCCAGCCGGAACTCCTTCATCTGTCCGCCCCACCCCTTGTCGTTGCCGTACCGCCGCACCCGGCGGGCCCGTTGCCCTGCCGGCTTCAACAGGCCCCGTGTGACCTGCCCGCCGGGCTCTGCCACGATCACCCTATGACCAATTTCCTCATCAAGACGCTGGCGAATGCGGCGGCCCTCGCGGTCGCCACCTGGCTGGTGTCCGGCATCGAACTCACCGGCGCGGACACCGGATCGAAGACGGTGACGCTGGTCGTCGTGGCGCTGATCTTCGGAGTGGTGAACTTCGTGGTCAAGCCGCTGCTGAAGTTCATCTCGCTGCCGCTGCTGATCCTGACCCTCGGGCTGTTCACACTGGTGATCAACGCCCTGATGCTGATGCTCACCTCATGGGTGGCGGACAAGCTCGACGTCAGCTTCCATGTGGACGGCTTCGGTTCGGCGTTCCTCGGTGGCCTGATCATCTCGATCGTGGCGTGGGCGCTGCACATGGTCCTCCCCGACCGGGACTGACGCGGCCGGCGGATCTGCGGGCACCGGCCGCGGATCGATCGCCTGTCGACCGGCGGGCGGCCACCGCACGAGTACGGACCGAGCTAGCACACGGAGTGCGCATGGACACCTTCCGCGTCTGTTTCGTATGCACCGGCAACATCTGCCGGTCGCCCATGGCCGAGGCCGTCTTCCGCTCGCACGTGGAGGAGGCCGGTCTCGAGGACCGGATCGCGGTGAGCAGCGCGGGGACCGGCGGCTGGCACGTCGGCGACCCGGCCGATCCGCGCACGGCGGAGACGCTGGAGTCCGCGGGGTACGAACTGGTCCATTCGGCAAGGCAGTTCGAGCCGGAGTGGTTCGCCGGGCAGGACCTGGTCGTCGCGCTCGACGAGGGTCACGAGCGCGAGCTGCGCGCCATGGCCCCCACGCCGCGGGACGCCGCGAAGGTGCGGCTGCTGCGCAGTTACGACCCGACGGCCTCGGAGCGCGACGGCTTCGGCTTCGACGTGCCTGACCCCTACTACGGCGGCACGCGCGGCTTCGACGACGTGCTGCGGCTGGTGGAAGCGGCCGTTCCGGGCCTGCTCTCGGAGGTCGCCGCCACCTTGGACGCCGCCACGTTGGATACCGCGGACCCGGACGCCGCGACCCCGGACGCGGCGGACCGGGAGGAAGCGCACGGGCAGCGAGCACACCGGCCCCAGGCCCGGCAGCAGTCCCGGCCCCAGTCCCGCCGGGAGGCGGCGCAGCGGAAGGCGGCAGGCCGATGACCGCGCTCGCCGACCGCGTGGCCGAGCTGACCGGCGCCGACGAGGCCACCCGCGTCTTCCCCGTCGAGGGCGGGGACGTCTGCGACGCCTGGAGCATCGTGCTGCGCGGCGGCCGGCACGGGATGTACCGCAAGGTGTTCGCCAAGACCCGTACCCGCCCCCCTTACGGCTTCTTCCCCGCGGAGGCCGCCGGGCTGACCCTCCTCGCCGTCACCGGGACCGTGGCGGTGCCGGACGTGCTCGCCGTCGAGGACGACCTGCTCGTCCTGGAGTGGCTGGAGCCGGGCGAGCCCACCCGCGACCAGGCCGACCGCCTCGGGCACGACCTCGCCGCGCTGCACGGCACGAGCGCGCTGTCCTACGGGACACCGGGACGTCCCGCGTTCATCGGGCCGCTGCCGATGCCCTCACCGCCGACGGAGGTCACCGATCCGGCGGACTGGCCGGGCTTCCACGCCGAGTACCGGCTGCTGCCCTATCTGCAACAGGCCGTCGACCGCGGCGGCATCGAGCCCTCCGACGCACGCGACGTCGAGCGGCTCTGCGACCGGATCGACGAGATCGCGGGGCCGCCGCAGCCTCCGGTGCTGATCCACGGCGACCTGTGGTCCGGCAACGTGCACTGGGCGGGCGGCGACGCCCCCCGCGCCCGGCTCATCGACCCCGCCGCGCAGGGCGGCCACCCGGAGACCGACCTGGCGTTCCTGGAGCTGTTCGGCTGCCCGCAGCTCTCCCGTATCCTCGCCGCGTACGAGGAGGTACGTCCCATCGAGGGCCGCGCCGAGCGGGTCCCCCTCCATCAGCTCCATCATCTGCTGGTGCACGCGGTCCTCTTCGGTTCGGGGTACGGCGCCCAGTGCGGGGCCGCGGCGCGCGCCGCGCTCGCCGGCTGAGCCGCCGGGCCGCCGGGCAGCCGGAGGCCGGGGCACGACGGGCGGTACGGCACCCGCAGGTTTCCCCGGCACCCACGACGGCACCGACGACGGCACCGACGGCGGGGACGGGGACGGGCACGAGAGCGCACGCACCGGGAGAGCACCACCATGAACAGCGACAGCGCGAGCGGCGGCAGCGCGAGCAGCGACAGCGACGCCACCAGGGTCGTACGGGCGGGCCTCCCGGAGGAGCAGCCGTACGAACCGCCGCTGCCCGGGCCCGTGTTCGCCGCCCACTACCACCTGCCGGGCGACATCGCCGGCGCTCCCTACGCCTACGGCCGCGACGCCAACCCCACCTGGACCGCGCTGGAACGCGCCGTCGCCGAGCTGGAGGCCCCGGGCGACGACCGCGTGCGGACGACCGTATTCGCCTCCGGCATGGGCGCGATCTCGGCGGTGCTGCTCTCCCGGGCACGCCCCGGCAGCGTCTTCGTACTGCCCGACGACGGCTACAACCTCCTCGTACCGATGCGGGAGCGGCTGGCCGAACTCGGCGTCGAGGTGCGCACCGCGCCGACCGCCGGCGACGCCCAACTCCCCCTGCTCGACGGTGCGTCGCTGCTGTGGATCGAGTCGCCGTCCAACCCGGGCCTGGACGTGTGCGACATCCGGCGCCTGGCCGGCGCCGCCCGTGAACGCGGCGCGCTCGTCGCCGTCGACAACACCCTCGCGACCCCGCTGGGCCAGCGCCCCCTCGAACTGGGCGCGGACTTCTCCGTGGCCAGCGGCACGAAGGCGCTCACCGGGCACGGCGACGTGCTTCTCGGCCATGTGAGCTGCCGCGACGAGGAACTGGCCGCGGCCGTGCGGCAGTGGCGGAAGCTGGTCGGTGCGATCCCCGGGCCGATGGAGGCGTGGCTGGCCCACCGGTCCCTGGCGACGCTCGACCTGCGTACCCGGCGGCAGGCGGAGAACGCGGCGGCCGTGGCGGAGGCCCTGCTGGCACGCCCCGAGGTGGACTGCGTACGCCATCCCGGCCTGCCCGGCGACCCCGCGCACGCGACGGCCGCGCGGCAGATGAGGCGCTTCGGCTGCGTCGTCTCCTTCACGCTGCCCGGCAAGGAGCACGCGGACCGGTTCCTCGGGGCGCTGCGCCTCGTCGACGAAGCCACCAGCTTCGGCGGGGTCCGCTCGACGGCCGAGCGGCGCGGACGGTGGGGCGGGGACGCGGTGCCCGCCGGCTTCGTACGGCTCTCGGCCGGGGTTGAGGACGCGGACGACCTGGTCGCGGACGTGCTGCGGGCCTTGGACGTGGCGGCGGGCGGTCAGCGGTGACGCGGTGGGCGGGTCCGCGCCGCCCGGCGTCCCGGTGTCCCGGCGAACGGTGACCCGGCGCCTCCGCGAGCCGGGAATCCGTGATCCGGCGACCTCCATGATCCGGCGCCTCCGTGAACCGGCGAGCTGTGAGCCGGTGAGGCGGTGACCCGCGAGCCTGTGACCCGTGAGTCCGTGACCCGGTGAGCCGGTGCCCCTCCCGTGCCCCCGCACGTCCGGCGACTACTCCGGCTTGTGCTCCGGCCCGCCGTAGTCGGGGCTGGAGTAGTCCGGGCTGGAGTAGCGCGGGCGGACGCTCTCGGGGTCCTTGCCGTCCGACGGGCTGCGGCTGGAGAAGTCAGGCCCCGAGTAGCCGAGCCGCGGGGTGCGCTCCTCGGCGCGGGACGCCTCCGTCACGGACCCGGACGACGGTGCCTGGGCCGAGGGGGTCCTGGACGTGGCCGTGGTGTCCGGGCCGTCCGCGGCCTCCGCAGCAGAGGAACCGGCCGCGCCGTGCGCGCTCTCCGTACCGTCGCCGCCGCGGCGCTGCCCGCCCGGCTGCGCGGCGAGCGCGTCCGCGAGGAACGGCACGATGCCGTGCTCCAGCAGCGCATCCCGCCAGACCACGCGCGCGTCCGACACCTCCCGGGCCAGCCGTGATTCGCGCGAGTCGCCCTCGCGCCCCTCCGCGTCCGCACCCGCGTCCATGGGCGCACCGCGGCGTGCACCGGCGCCGTTGCGCAGGGCCGTCAGCCACAGCTCGGCCATCGCCACCACGATCCCGGCGGCGGCCAGTACGGCGAAGACCCAGCCCGCGCCGCGCATCGGCGCGGCTATGGAAGGCTCCGGCGAGAGGACCCGCAGCAGATAGCCCAGCAGCAGGAAGATGACGGCGGCAGTGCCGGCCAGCAGCGGCACCAGCACGGAGACCATCGCCAGCAGCCCGGCCCCGGACGTCTCACCGACGCCCTCGCCGACACCGGCGAGGCTCAACCCGCCTCCGCCGCCCCGCTGTTCGCCGTCGTCCTCGGAGCCGGCGCGCGAGCCCGCGGCAGCAGAGCCGCCCCGGCCCTTCGGCCCGGCCGAGGCCCGCGATCCCTCAACGGCCTCTTCGCGCAGGCGAGTTCGCAGCGCGACGTACTGCCCGTACTCCTCCGCGGCCTCCGCGGCGATCGCCGAGGCGGCGCTGAGGGCCATCACGCGCAGCTGACCCGCGCTGATCTGCTCGCCAACCGCCGCCAGCGCAGGACGCCGGCCCGCCTCACGCAGGGCCTCGTCCACGGCCCGCTCGAACTCGGGCCGGTCTTCGGGCAGCAGTTGCGGAGCGCTGTTCATGTGCATCCCCCGATGCTCCATAGGGCCTTCCGGTGCCGGATGGGGGGCACTCCCAGGGGGAGGGCGGGGCAAGCCACGGCGACGGCAGGGGAACTCGCAGCGGCAGAACCGATATTAGAGGGAGTCCGGCACCTTCCGAGAGAGAGTTTCCGGTAATTGCCCCGCCCCGGCAACGTGTTGAGCGCCGCTGTGCGCCCGCCCGTACCCGCGTACGCCCGCCTGCGGACAGGTCCGCACCCGGTCGGATCCCCAGTCTGGGACCGGTCTGTGAACAGGTATTCAACAGATGCTGAACAGGCAAGCTGCCCCGCCCGGAGGCCGGTGAAACGCCCGGCGGCTCCCGCGAACCGGGCCGCTAGTTGTATTGATCACGAGCGTTGTTGACACTTGTGGGTCTTGATCATGGCGAAGGCCTCCGCTGTGGTGGAGCTGTCTAAGGACTGCACCGCAGGGAGGCCTTCGTGTACCACCGTAATGCCCG
>NZ_JAASAG010000013.1 GCF_012726265.1 Streptomyces sp. HNM0575
CTACGACAAGAAGATCGCCCAGGGTAAGCACCACACTCAAGCCCTTCTCTGCCTCGCGAGACGACGAGCCGACGTGCTCTTCGCGATGCTCCGCGACGGCACCTTCTACGACCCCAAGCCCACCCCCACGGGTTGACGAAACCCATAGGGACACCCCCCCGTTATCTTCTTCGCGGTCCTGCAATGGGGCCGTTGGCCTCCGGGCCCGGCATGACTGTCGCTCCCTGTCGAAGTCATCCGCCCCCAGGCTCCGCGCATAGCCCAACGGCTCATCGACGACGTCTTCGCCGCCCTCGACGAACAGACCGTCATCGTCCCCGGGACCGGCACCCTCGACGTGATCGTGCCCTCCCTGGCCAAGTCCCTCGCAGCCCTCCACGAGCAACGCCGAACCCTGGAAACCCAGATCGAGGCCCTGCTGGAGGCCCACCCTCTTCCCACGGTCCTGACGTCGATGCCCGGCGTCGGCGTCAGGACCGCCGCGTCAGTCCTCCTGGTCACCGTCGGCGACGGCAGCTCGTTTCCCACTGCCGCCCACCTGGCCTCCTACGCCGGTCTCGTCCCCACGACAAAGTCGTCGGGGAGCTCGATCCACGGCGAACACGCCCCCAGAGCCGGCAACCGGCAACTGAAACGCGCCATGTTCCTCTCCGCGTTCGCTGCCCTCCACAACCCGGCCTCCCGCACCTATTACGACAAGTGCCGAGCCCGAGGCAAAACCCACACCCAAGCCCTCCTCCGCCTCGCCCGCCACCACATCAGCGTCCTCTTCGCCATGCTCCGCGACAGCACCAACTACGAACCCCGCACCCCCGACCACCGCTTGACGAAACACATAGAGGCACCCCCCCACCTGAGTCGTGTAGCTGTGTGGCGCCCAACGCACGTGGACAGCGGGGCCTACTGAGCCCGGTCCTTCGGCCCTGGGGCTCAGTTTGGGTCTCATTCACCGCCGTCCAACCCTGTTCAGCGGTGGCCACGGGCCCAGTCCCGGTGCAGGGTTGAACGCCCCTGAACGACCGTGTACAAGGCGCTCATCAGCGCGAACAGACCTCGAAAGCGAGTGAGGGGCAACCCTCCGTGGGTTCAAATCCCACCGCTACCGCTTCTGCGGTGTCGCAGGACATCGGAACTCCCGGGCCCACGGTCGTGGGTCCGGGAGTTTGTCGTGCGGGGTGCGGGTGGTCGGCGCCCGCGGCCCCGACCTTCTGGGCCCGGGCGGCACTGTGCCCTGTCGCTGAACCCGCCCTGCACTTCGCCGGGGGCCATGGCCGCGCGTCCACAAGAGCCTGAAACACCAGGGCTGCTTTGAACTGCCGCGCCTCTGCGCTGCATTGGCGCTCTTCAGCACCCCTACGCACCGCTGCCGCTACGTACCGCCGCCGCCGGCGATCCCATCTCGGACAAACCCCCGGGAAGGGCCGCACACCCCTCAACCGCCGTCTTTGAACGGCGACTTGACGCGCTTCGGCAGAAACCCAGGGGCGCAACCCGGATGACTTGACGCGTTGTGCACACACCATGAACATGAGGCTGGCAAAGAGAGCGCTCTCACCCCCACGATCGTTCACTCTCTGAACTAGGAGAGCTCAATGCACACACCCCCCACAGATGCCGCCGGCGACCCCTCATCTGGACCTTCACGTCGCAAGGTCCTCGGAGTGGCGGCCGTCGCCGTACCCGCCGCCGCGGGGCTCGCGGCGACGCTCCCGTCCCTGGCGTCAGGCGCCCCCGCAGCCAAGAAGCTTCCCGGGGGCGGCGACCTCGGCCCGAACGTGATCGTCTTCGACCCGGACACGTCCGGGATCCAGGACAAGCTCGACGAGATCTTCAAGAAGCAGGAGAAGGCCCAGTTCGGCGACGCGCGGTACGCGCTCCTCTTCAAGCCGGGCAAGTACAGCGGCCTCAACGCCCAACTCGGCTTCTACACCTCGATCATGGGCCTCGGCCTGTCGCCCGACGACACGACGATCAACGGTGACGTGACGGTCGACGCCGGCTGGTTCGACGGCAACGCGACGCAGAACTTCTGGCGTTCCGCGGAGAACCTCGCCCTCGTCCCCAAGAACGGCACCAACCGGTGGGCGGTCTCCCAAGCCGCCCCGTTCCGGCGGATGCACGTCAAGGGCGGCCTCAACCTGGCCCCCGACGGCTACGGTTGGGCGAGCGGCGGCTACATAGCGGACAGCCGTATCGACGGCGAGGTCGGGCCGTACTCCCAGCAGCAGTGGTACACACGCGACAGCTCGGTCGGCAAGTGGAAGAACGCCGTCTGGAACATGGTCTTCTCCGGCGTCGAGGGCGCACCGGCGGCGTCGTACCCGGACCCGCCCTACACCGTTCTCAAGACCACCCCGGTCTCCCGTGAGAAGCCCTTCCTCTACCTGGACGGCAAGGACTACAAGGTCTTCGTCCCCGCCAAGCGCACCGAGTCCAGCGGCACCACCTGGGGCAGCGGGACGCCGAAGGGCGAGTCGCTGGCGCTGGACAAGTTCTACGTGGCCCAGCCCAAGGACGACGCGAAGACGCTCAACGCCGCCCTGGAGCAGGGCCTGCACCTGCTGCTGACGCCCGGCATCTACAAGGTCGACGCGCCCGTCGAGATCAAGCGCGAGAACACGGTCGTACTCGGCCTCGGCTACGCCACCATCGTCCCGAGCGGCGGCGCCACCGCCGTGAAGGTCGCCGACGTCGACGGCGTGCGGCTCGCGGGCATCCTGATCGACGCGGGCAAGGAGAACTCCAAGACCCTGCTGGAAGTCGGCCCCGAGGGCGCGTCGAAGGACCACTCCGGCAACCCGACGACGGTGCAGGACGTGTTCGTCCGGATCGGCGGCGCCGGCGTCGGCAAGGCCACCACCAGCATGGTCATCAACAGCAAGGACACCATCGTCGACCACGTCTGGGTCTGGCGCGCCGACCACGGCGACGGCGTCGGCTGGGAGACCAACCGCGCCGACTACGGAGTCCGCGTCAACGGCGACTCCGTCCTGGCGACCGGCCTGTTCGTCGAGCACTTCAACAAGTTCGACGTCGACTGGCACGGCGACAAGGGACGGACGATCTTCTTCCAGAACGAGAAGGCGTACGACGCTCCCAACCAGGAGGCCATCCAGAACGGCGACACCAAGGGCTTCGCCGGTTACCGCATCGACGACAAGGTGACCACGCACGAAGGCTGGGGCCTCGGCAGCTACTGCTTCTACAACGTGGACCCGAAGATCCGTCAGGGGCACGGTTTCGAGGCGCCGGAGAAGGAAGGCGTCAAGCTGCACAACCTGTGCGTCGTCTCCCTCGGCGGCAAGGGGCAGTACGAGCACGTGATCAACAAGACCGGCGACCCCACCTCGGGCGAGGACACGAAGCCGTCCACCGTGACGTCCTTCCCCTGACACGGGCCGGGGCGGACCGCTCCGCCCCGGCCGGTGACCTGTGCTGAACCAGCACACCACCGCTACCGCTTCCGAATTGCACACGACGGCGGGCCGGATCACGACGATCCGGCCCGCCGTCGTTCCGTCTCCATCGGCGCTCCGTCTCGGCTCGCCCCAGCGCGTGCCGTCGAAGCGTGACCGTACGAGTTCGAGGGCGTGGTCCGTGGCGGCGCCGGCTGCCGTGTCGCCGAGCCGGTCGCCAACTGCCCGCAGGACGACGGCCGTTCCGGTGCGGCCGAAGTAGAGGGAGTCGTCGTCGCCGACGTCGACGGTGTCCGCGAGGGTACGGGCGGCGCGCAGCGCGGTGTCCGCGTAGAAGTCGTCGCCGAAGTGCCGCCACGCCTTCAGGAACACGGGAATGATCCCGGCCGTGCCGCTGTAGAGGATCGGATCGGGCTCGTCGTCCGAGGGCCCGGCCGTCCAGGCGATGCCTCCGCCGCCGGCGTACCGGGCCGTCGCGAGCAGCCACCGCAGCCCGTCCAGCGCGAGGGACTCGGCCTCCTCGACGGACACGGCCCCGGCTCCGGTCCCGACCCCGGTCCCGGTCCCGGTCTCACGCGCCACCATGGGCCGACCCTCGCACGGCCCTCCGAACGGCGACGCGGAAATGCCGAGCACTCCGACTCCCCGCGGTCGAGCCGGAATGGGCTGTACTCGAACGTCCGCCCGGACGCGGCGGGACGCGGCGGGCCGGTTCTCGTCGCGGTCGCGGTTCATCACCGGGCGCTCACGCACTGATGCGGTGACACCGGATCAGATGTAGATTCGGCTGTCCCCACATTTCACATCTCGCACCTTGGCGATGTGCCGACGGGGATTGGGCTCGCGATGCCAAACGGGGGTTGGGCTCACGATGACGCGTCACGCGGCCGCGCTGGGCCGCTATGAGGTACGGCTGCTGCTGTGGCTGCTGGAGCAGTGCGGCGACCGCGCCCAAGTTCCGGTGCCCACCGGCGACTTCGCCCTGCGGCAGAACAAGCCGGCGCTCGGAGTGGCCGCGGTCGTGGAGGCCCTTCAGGAGCGGGGACTCGTACAGGCCCATGAGGAAGGGGAGTTGCCGCCGCCCGACGCGGAGCTCACCTCCGAGGGCCTTGCGCGTGCCCACGAACTCGCCGGGGAGCGGGGGGACTTGGCGGCGCTCCAGCGCTACACCGAGGACGCCCTGCTCGACTGGGCGCACGAGCAGGAGCGGACCGGCCACCGGCCGCGCCTGAAGGAGTTCTTCGTCTCCGAGCAGGTCTTCTTCCACGGCAGCCCGCTCAGCCAGAGCGAAGTCGAGGGCAGCGCACGCTTCTTGTGCCAGGCCGGGCTGCTCACGGTGAGCGGCGGGACGGTGGCCGACCGGGTGTCGCTGACGCCCGCGGGACGGCGCTGTGCGGCCGAGGGATGCGGCGTATCGGAGCATCTGACCCGCGAGCCGGCTCCCGCCAGCATCCATGTCGAGCACGTCGAGGGCGACTTCAACGTCACGTACGGCAATGTCGTGAGGTTCGTCGACACGATCCGCGAGCACGCCCCGGGCCTCGATCTGGACGCCGAGCGGCTGGACCGACTCATGCGGGACACCGAGGAGTTGCGCCGCACGGGTGCCCTGCCTCAGCAGCGCGGCACGCAGCGCACCCTCACGGCACGGATATGCGAGCAGCTGTCGGCGGCTCCCAACTCGGCGGCGGCGCAAGCCCTGTTGCACACCATCGGACCGGTTCTGACGAGGCTGCTCGGCTGAGCGGCCGGTCACCCGGCAGCCAGGAGCAGGGAGGACGAGCGTGAGCAGACTGTACGGCCGGGACGTCCTCCTGGACGACCTCGTACCGAGCCTGATCGGACTCGCCCCGGGGGAGCCGGAGTTGCTGGCGCAGGCGCACCCCGGCGGATCCGCCCGCGCTGCTGCTGACCGGGCCGCACGGCAGCGGCCGTACCGCCGTGCTCGACGCCCTGTTCGCCTCGTACCGCACGCGGATTCCGGCGGCCAAGGTGGACTGCGCGCGGGACGCCGCCGCCGGGGCGATGGTGGCCAACACCTCCCAGGGTGCCGACGTGCTGACCGACGCGGTCTGCGGTCTCTGCTCGCCCGTGACCGGGCAGAAGCGGGTGCGGCTGCCGCGCCTGTGGACGGGGCTCGCGGCGATCTCCGCCTGGAGCCGCGGCGACCAGCAGGAGCAGGGCGCCGCTCAGGCGCGGATGCGGCGCCTGCTCACCGAGTGCGGTCTGGTCCCCGACGGGGCGCCGGAGGCGAGCAGTTGGGTACAGGACGTCAACGGCACGCTGGCGCTGGGCGACGGTGATCTCGCGCCGGTCGCCGAGGCCTCCGTGAAACTGTTCACCGAGAGGTATCTCAACCGCAGGCAGGCGCGTGACGTGCGCTCCTTCTACGCCGGACGGCTCGGGCCGGACCGTGCCGCACAGCCGCTGTACGAACTGTGCCGCTACTTCCACCTCGGCGACGACCTCCGCGAGGAGTCGGAGGCCTCGCTCGCGGCGGCGCTCCTGGAGGACCTGAAAGCCCACTACAGCGGCTGGGTGCAGCTCAACCGCACCCCGCGGCCGCTGCTCCTGCTCGACGACGTACACGCCGCGCCGGGCTCCCGCCTCCTCCAGCAGCTGCTCACCCACCGGGCGCAGGGCGCACGCGACCCGCTGATCCTGGTGGCCTCCGCGCGCGGCGGGGCCCGCCGCCGGGGCGGGCCCGACGCGGCGGTGCGCACGCCGGCACAGGTCGCGGGCGGTGCGAGCGGCTGGGAGCGGCCGGCGACGGGATCGCCGTCGGCCGGGCTGATCGCCGTCGATCTGCCGCCCCTGGAGCGGAACGACATCGTGACGATGCTGATGGCCGCCGATCCGCCGCCGCGTCCCGAACTCCCGCGTGCGGTACGGCGGTTCACCCAGGGATCGCCCCTCGGGTGCGGTCTGCTGCGGGACGCCGTCGTCGCCGATCCGCGGGCGGCGTCCACGGCAGGGCACGACGTGGGCGCGCTTCAGCTGTCCGGGCAGTCGGTGACGAGGCAGATCGTGGCCCGGCTGGTGCCGGACGCCCAACTGCGCCGCAATCTTGTGCTGTTCTCCGTCGCGCAGGACGACGCCGCGGCACGCGCCCTGGCCGACGCCTATCTGAGCACCGATCCCGAGCGTGCCGCCGTCGAGACGGCCCGCAGCCATCTGCGCGCCGAACACGGGGCGGCGGGACGGCCGTTCGTCGCGGACCCGTTCCTGCGGGCGGTGCTCGTACTCGAACTGCGCCGTCGCAGGCCCGAGTTCACGGATGCACAGCAAACCTGGTCCGGAGTGCACGAGTTGCTGCGCGAGCACCACGCGGACGCGGGCCAGCCGCTGGACGCCCTGCATCACGCGCTCGCGGGCGGCGACGCGGCGCACGTGGCGCAGCGTCTCGCCGAGCGGTTCCCTCCGCCGACCCCCGCACAGGAGTGGCTGCGCGACCTGTGGCACGTGGCGTCGGCACCGCATCCGCCGGACCCGGGCTGGGCCGGCGAGTGCCGGACCGTGGCCACGGGTGCACCCGGCACGGAGCCCGCCGGTGACGACGTGCAGCGCTCCGTACACCGCCTCCTGCATGCGGTGTGGCTGGCCGCCGATCCGCTGACCGCGCCGGACGAGGCGCTGTGCGGGCGGATCAAGTGGGAGCTCGAATTCCTGTCCGGGAGGCACTCCACGGGCGCGGGCACGCTCTACGACGCCGCCCAGGAGTGGCAGGAGGAGCTGCGCGAGCTGCGTACGCCGCCCTCCGCCTTACCGGCCCCGGACCCTGAAGGGAGCCACGGTGAGAATCACTGACGCATTGGCCCGCCCGGCCCGAGGCCTGGCCCGGACCGTGTTCGTACGGCCCTTCACGCGGCTGCGGGGCCGCCCGCCCGGACCGGGAGAGAAGGGCGTGGCGGGGGTGGTGGTCCTCGCCCTCCTGATCGCCGCGGCCTTCCTCGTGATTCCCGTGCTCAACGAGGACGACTGCGCACAGGGCCTCCAGGAGCAGAAGGGCGAGTGCGTCGGCCTGCTGGACGCCACTGCGAAGTCGCCGTCCTTCGAGCCCGGCGCACACGGCCCCGATCCGCGCATCTCACACCTGGTCGAGAGCGTCGCCGAGGAGAACCAGCGGGTGCGCGACGCCTGGGAGCACCCCGACGAGGACGCGCACAAGAAGCCGTATGTGAAGGTCGCGCTGCTGCTTCCGTTCAACGGCTCGGAGTCCGGCGCGATGACCACCGAACTCCTCCAGCACAGCCTGGCGGGCGCCTACTCCGCCCAGCACAAGGCCAATCGGGGGCAGACCGGCGTCAACTTCCAGATGCTCCTGGGCAACATCGGCAAGGACCTCTCCCTGTGGCGCCCCGCGGTGCGCCAGGCCGCGAAGCTCACCGGGCACAAGCGCCCGAGCGAGGGCGACTCCCCGCTCGTCGGCGCGATGGGCCTCCCCAACAGCGAGCAGGACACCCAGGACGCGGCCGAAGACCTGACCCGCCGGGGCGTCCCGGCGGTCAGCGGCCTCCTCAGCTCACCCGAGATCGACGCCGGCCTGCTCTTCAAGGCCGCGCCCAACAACCGCAACTCCGTTGCCGCGCTTGCCCGTTACCTCAAGGACGAGCCCGGCAAGGGCCGCGGCTATCTCGTCTGGGACTCGCGCACCAAGGACAACTACGTCACCAACACCAAGGCGGAGCTGGACCGGCGCTTCGGCAAGCACTACCAGCTGCGCATCCGGCAGAGCTCGTACGTCGGCAGCATGGGCCCGTACGAGGGCGCACCGCACGCCATGGCCTCCGCCGCCGAGGGCGTCTGCAAGACCGGCTCGGACACCGTCTTCCTGGCGGGCCGCGACTGGGACCTTCCCTATCTGGTGGAGGCGATAGCCAAGGAGCCCGAGTGCCAGGGCCGCGAGGAGAAGGACACCATCCGGATCCTGCGGGTCGCCACCGGCCTCACCTCCCGGCTGATCACCGGGAAGTCCCGGGCGCTGATGGAGCAGGCCGGGGTCGTCACGCTCAACGCGGCGGCCACGGACGCCCCTTCGTGGCGCGCGGGACAGGGAGAGCCGGAGCAGTTCGTGCCGTTCACCGACGCCCTGGCGGACGAGACCGGCCTCAAGGGGCGTGCCCTGGACGACGGTTACGCCCTCATGCACTACGACGCCTTCCAGGTCCTCGCCCAGGCCGTAACCGAGGCCGAACAGCAACTCCCGGGCCCCCAGCTGCCCTCCAAGCACGACGTCGCCAACACCGTCGAAAACATGCGGATGCTGCCCGACGACGACTGCCACAACTGCGTACGGGGCGCCACCGGCAACTTCGGCTACACCACGGGCAACGGCAACTGGCCCGTGTGCAAACCGGTTCCGGTCATCGAATTCCCCCGCCCGTCCGGCTACACCCCGCCGAAGCCGTACCGGACGAACCAGAGCAAGAGCGGCGCCTGCCCGGCGGAGTGAGCGTCCGGGACGGGCCGACGGGGAGGGGACGAGGGGGCGCCGCTCGGCGTCGCCTCCGTCCCAGGTCATGCGCCGTGTTTGGCGCGTCCGTGCGCAGGTCACCCGGTCCTGTGGACGGTGCGCCAAGTCGTACGTACGAGGAGTGAGCCCCGTGAGCAACGCAGCGCTTGAACGCGCGGAGGCCGCGAAGCTCCCGGAGGACGACATCATCGGCCTCCTGCTGACCCAACACGCCCGTATGCGGGAGCTGTTCGCCGAGGTGCATCTCTCGCTGGGTGACGAGAAGAAGGCCAAGTTCGGTGAGTTGAGGGCCCTGTTGGCCGTGCACGAGGCGGCCGAGGAGATGATCCTCCGGCCGGTCGCGAAGCGGGAGGCCGGCGAGGGCGAAGCCGACTCGCGCAACGAGGAAGAGGAGGAGGCCGGCCGGATCCTCGCGGAGCTGGAGCGGATGGACCCGGACGGTTCCCAATTCGAGGCGAAACTGACGGAGTTCGAGAAGGCCGTCGGTGATCACGCGGACCACGAGGAGCGGGAGGAGTTCCCCGCCGTACGCGACGGCTGCTCGCAGGAGCAGCGGCGGAAGATGGGCAAGAGGCTGCTCCGTGCCGAGCGGACCGCTCCCACGCATCCGCATCCCGCCGCCACGGGCTCGTCCGCCGCGCAGTGGACCGTCGGCCCCTTCGCCTCGCTCATGGACCGGGCCAGGGACGCTATCGCCGGCGGCGACCGGTCACGCGGCTGACGCCACGGCGGGCGGCCCGGGGGTCGAGCCGCCGGGCCGCCAGGCCTCCGGCCGCCGGGCCCGGCGTTGACTCCCCGCACGCCCGCCCGCTGTGAAGCGGATGCGGCGGCCACGGGGACGAGGAGTGCAGTACCGGTCAAAGAGCCCTGATCGAGGCCGCTTTGCGGCCGTACGCATGGACCGTGCCGCTTGCGCCGGTGGTTAGACTCACCCGACTGCGAAGAGGGGAAGAAGCCCGGGCAGCCGTGTGAGGAGCGAGATGGTGCAGGCGAAGAAGATCAGTATCTATGTGCTCACC
Organism: Streptomyces sp. HNM0575; assembly: GCF_012726265.1. Lineage (GTDB taxonomy): Bacteria > Actinomycetota > Actinomycetes > Streptomycetales > Streptomycetaceae > Streptomyces. The sequence goes on from NZ_JAASAG010000013.1 coordinate 9,909, forward strand.
GTCTTCGCCCTGTATACGATCATCACGTCCCCGGACAGGGCCGCGGACCTGGTGCAGATCGGATTCGAGGGCATATCGAGCGCCGCGCAGGGCGTGGGCCACTTCATGACCGAGGTCGTGAGGTAGCAGCACACCTCTGCCGGCTCTCTCCGGCCCGGCTCCCGGCCCGAACGGCTCCGGCCCCCGGGACCGCCACGGAGCACGCACCCCCCGAGCCGCCTCTCCCCTTTCTCCGGGCGGCCTTTCTCCGGGGTTCTCCGGGCCGCCGCGGACCCCCGGCCCCGAGCCTGTCCCGTACGTACGCGCCGCACCCAGCCCCGCCTCCCCCGCGGCCCCACGGCATTCGGCCGTCGCCCGTCACCGGTGCGTGGCCCGCGGCACGTTCCGCGACCGGGGCCCGCAACTCCGTGAGGAGACCGCGGCACGGACCGTCGGGACGGCACCCCTGAACTCCTCAACTCCGCACCAACACGGCAATTTACGGTGCTTGCACACGTTGCACATGTCTTGTGATGCTATGACCGCTTTTGGCCGATACTTGGAGTCAGACCGACCCGGACCCGAAGAGGTGGTGGCTGAGTGGCGGCGACCCAGACCCGCGAGAGCCGCAGCGCGGAGGCCCGGGCGCTGACCCAGGAGCTCTTCGAGCAGCTGGCGGGGCAGGAACCCGGCACCGCCGGACACGAACGTGTGCGCACCGCGCTGATCGAGGCCAACCTCCCGCTCGTGCGCTACGTGGCGGCCCGCTTCCGCAGCCGCAACGAGCCCATGGAAGACGTCGTACAGGTCGGCACCATCGGGCTCATCAACGCCATCGACCGCTTCGACGCCGAGCGGGGCGTGCAGTTCCCCACCTTCGCGATGCCGACCATCATCGGCGAGATCCGGCGCTACTTCCGCGACAACGTGCGCACCGTGCACGTACCGAGACGGCTGCACGAGATGTGGGTGCAGGTGAGCAGCGCGACGGAGGACCTCACGACGGCGTTCGGGCGCTCGCCCACCACCGCCGAGATCGCGGAGCGTCTGAAGCTCACGGAGGAGGAGGTCCTCGCGTGCATCGAGGCCGGACGCTCCTATCGCGCAACGTCGTTGGAGGCCGCGCAGGAACGTGAGGACGGCCTGCCGGGCCTGCTCGACCGGCTCGGCTACGAGGACCCGGAGCTGGACGGCGTCGAACACCGGGATCTCGTAAGGCATCTGCTCGTCCAGCTGCCCGAGCGCGAGCAGCGCATCCTGCTGCTGCGCTACTACCGCAACCTGACGCAGTCACAGATCAGTGCCGAGTTGGGCGTCTCCCAAATGCACGTCTCGCGGCTGCTGTCGCGGAGCTTCGCGCGCCTGCGGGCCGCAAATCGAATCGAGGCATAACCGGACAGAGTGAGCCATGACACCGGCTCAACTTCCTCAGCTGTGCAGTTTTATCGACATGGGGCTACGTCGCGTTGCCTACTTGTGACATTCTGCAAGAGCTGCGTTTGCCGCGACGGCGCTTCCGGTATGCAGGGGGAGGTGCTCCCTTCGTACGAAGGCGCCGCTGCGATCCGTCCGCGACCTCAAGGGGGTGGCATGTCCGTAGAACTGGGCAGCTCGAAGGTGCTCACCGAGAACACGACCGACGACGTCGACGCCATGGGAGCCCCCCAGGCCCCCGCAGACCACGCCATCGACACGCGCACCCTCTCGCGCTCCCTCTTCCTGCGGCTCGCCTCGCTCGACAACGCCTCTTCGGGGCCCGGCGGCTCGGGAGACGACCACAGCGCGGAGCGTGCGTACGTGCGTGACACGCTGATCGAGCTCAACCTGCCCCTGGTGCGGTATGCGGCGGCCCGCTTCCGCAGCCGCAACGAGCCGATGGAGGACATCGTCCAGGTCGGCACGATCGGGCTGATCAAGGCGATCGACCGCTTCGACGCGGAGCGGGGCGTGGAGTTCCCGACGTTCGCGATGCCGACGGTGGTCGGGGAGATCAAGCGCTTCTTCCGCGACACGTCGTGGTCGGTGCGGGTGCCGCGGCGCCTTCAGGAGCTGCGGCTGGCGCTGACGAAGGCGAGCGACGAGCTGTCCCAGACGCTGGACCGCTCCCCGACCGTCACCGAACTCGCCCAGTGCCTCGGGGTGTCCGAGGAGGACGTCGTCGACGGGCTGGCCGTGGGCAACGCCTACACCGCCTCCTCGCTCGACTCCCCCGCACTGGAGGAGGACGGCGGCGAGGGTTCGCTCGCGGACCGCCTGGGGTACGAGGACACCGCGCTGGAGGGCGTGGAGTACCGGGAGTCGCTGAAGCCGCTGCTGGCCAAACTGCCCCCGCGTGAGCGGCAGATCATCATGTTGCGCTTCTTCGCCAACATGACGCAGTCGCAGATCGGCGAGGAGGTCGGCATCTCGCAGATGCACGTCTCCCGGCTGCTGACGCGCACGCTGGCACAGCTGCGCGAGGGGCTGATCGCGGAGGAGTGAGCACGGGCGCTCGGCCCGTACGCACTGCTGGGCGTACGGGCAGCTCATCGCCGGGACCGTGCCCGTAGAACACCGTGCCCATAGGACTCGGCCCCTGCGTCTCTGTCCGTGCCGTGCCGCGGGTCCAGGACCCCGGGTCTCGCGCCCTGCGCGTCGCCCCGGGTCTCAGGCCATGGCGAGCCAGACGGCCGCCACGACCACCACGACGACGGCGAGGACGCCCACGATCAGACCGATCCGGGGGCCGGACGAAGCAGCCTGCGGTTCGGCGGCACGTCGCTGCGGGCCGGCGGCGGGGCCGCTCTCCTCGTCGACGAAGGCGCGGAACATCTGCGTGCTGCCGGCCGGGTCCTGGGACTGGGACGGGTCGGGGCCTTGGGGAGCATGCGGGTTGTGAGCCATGGGGCAGGACCATAGCGAACGCCCCGCGGGCACGGACAGCCCCGTCCCCGCGGGCAGCGACTGCCTGCGTACCGCACGTCGATCCCCTTTGCTGATTCTTTGCCTCGGACGGGCCGACGTTCATTTGCGTACTGCAACTAACGGAATTATGGTTGCCCAAAGCAACAAAATCTGGGAGGCGGGATGCCCGCGCGAGCCGCACGCAGCGAGTTTGAAGAGTTGGCCCGGCATCTTGGCGGACTCGGCGCCGTGCGGCGAGAGTTGGTGCGCGGACTGCCTGCCGACTGTCCGCCGGCCGCGGTGGCCGTCCTGACTCTGCTCCACAAGTACGGCCAGTTGCGTATGGGTCGTCTCGCGGAGCTGATGGCGGTAGACATGTCTGTCACCAGTCGCCACGTCGCCCACAACGTGGAGCGTGGGTGGGTCGAGCGCCAGCCCGATCCGCAGGACGGACGCTCCCGGCTGCTGCGCCTCACGGAACGGGGCGGCCGACAACTGGACACGCTCTCCGAGGCCACCACCAGGGCCCTGGAGAGCTTTCTTCACGACTGGACCGAGGAGGACGTCGCACGGCTGAACGGAATGCTGGAGCGCCTGCGCGGGAGTTTCGGCGACTGCGGCGCTCTCTCGGCAGCGGGACCGGCAGCGAAGGCGGATCAGGCGGCGAAGCCGGACCAGACGGCAAAGGCGGTTCGGGCCGCAAGGGCAGGGCGGGCGGAGAAGGCAGATCCGGCACCCCAGGCTTGAGCGGCACGTACGACGCCGGCACGGACGGCATGAGAAGAAGCGACCGACCAGCAGGACAACCGACAGGACCAGCGGAAGAAGCAGGACCAGCAGGACTGGCATGACCGGCGGGAACACTGCACGGCAGTGATGAAGAGTTAGGGAAAGAATGGCCACGACCACACCATCCGGTGTGCAGGGCACCGGCGCCGGAAGCGGCGCAGGCGACGCGTCGCACCACCAAGCGTCCGCTTCCTACGGGCCGGGCGGCTCCCCACCCATGACGCACCGGCAGATCATGGAGGCGCTGTCCGGGCTGCTGCTCGGCATGTTCGTCGCCATCCTCTCCTCCACCATCGTCGCCAACGCCCTGCCGAAGATCGTCTCGGATCTCGGCGGCGGGCAGAGCTCGTACACCTGGGTCGTGACGGCGTCGCTGCTGACGATGACTGCGTCGACCCCGCTGTGGGGCAAGCTGGCGGACCTGTTCAGCAAGAAGGTGCTGATACAGACCGCCATCGTCATCTTCGTGCTCGCGTCGGCCAGCGCGGGTCTCGCACAGAACACGGGCATGCTGATCGCCTCCCGCGCTGTGCAGGGCATAGGGATGGGCGGCATCTCCGCCCTGACCCAGACCGTGATCGCCGCGATGATCTCCCCGCGGGAGCGCGGCCGTTACACCGGCTACATCGGGGCTTCGTTCGCGGTGGCCATGGTCAGCGGGCCGCTGCTCGGCGGCGTCATCACCGACACCGACTGGCTCGGCTGGCGCTGGTGCTTCTACGTCGGCATCCCGTTCGCCGTGATCGCGCTGCTGCTGCTCCAGCAGACGCTGCACCTTCCGCTGCTCAAGCGCCGCGTGAAGATCGACTGGACGGGGGCCTTCCTCGTCGCCGCCGCGGCCTCGCTGCTGCTGGTCTGGGTGACGTTCGCGGGCGACAAGTACGACTGGCTGTCGTGGCAGAGCTACAGCATGGTCGGCGGTTCGCTGCTGCTGGGCCTGCTGTTCATACTCGTCGAGTCCAAGGCCTCCGAGCCGATCATCCCGCTGTGGCTGTTCCGCAACCGTACGATCGCGCTCACGTCGCTGGCCTCGATGTTCGTCGGCATCGCGATGTTCGGGGCGACGGTCTACCTCAGCCAGTACTTCCAGCTGGCGCGGGGCGAATCGCCCACGAAGGCCGGCGTGATGACGATCCCGATGATCGTCGGGATGTTCCTGTCCACCACGCTCTCCGGGCTGATCATCAGCCGCACGGGCAAGTGGAAGATCTGGCTCTGCTCGGGCGGCGTGCTGCTGACCGCGGGTCTGGGTCTGCTGGGCACGATGCGGCACGACACCGAGTACTGGCATCTCGCGATCTTCATGAGCTGCGTCGGCGTCGGGGTCGGCATGATGATGCAGAACCTGGTGCTGGCCACGCAGAACCAGGTGGAGGCGGGCGACCTCGGAGCGGCCAGCTCCTCGGTGAACTTCTTCCGCTCCCTCGGCGGTGCCGTCGGCGTCTCCGTGCTCGGCGCGGTCCTCTCGCACCGCATCTCGGACTACGTCGACGACGGGCTGGAGAAGCTCGGCATCCGCCACGGCGGGCCCACGGGCGGCGCCGGCAGCGACATCCCCGACCTGGGGAAGCTTCCCGCGCCGATCCGTAACGTCATCGAGTCCTCGTACGGGCACGGCATCGGCGACATCTATCTCTACGCGGCGCCCGTCGCACTGCTCGCGCTCCTGCTGGTGCTGTGCGTCAAGGAGGTGCCGCTGAAGACCAAGCCCGGCATCGAGCAGGGCACCGGCTCCGAGGGCGAACCGGCGGCGGCGTATCAGCGGCAGGACGGCGGGTACGGCGGGTACGGCGCACAGGCCGGTACGGGTCAGGCGGACACGGCGGGCCGTTGGGGCGCGGGCGGCAACGGATACGGGGCCGCGAACGCCCCGTACTCCGCGTACGCCGGGCGCATGGAAGAGCCCGATCCGAACGAGCCGCTGACCACCTCCAGGCACTCCGTGCTCGGCACCGTCCGCAATGCCGAGGGCCGGGGCGTGCCGCGCGCCGCCGTCACGCTGATCTCGCTGAGCGGGCGTCAGCTGGGCCGCTCCGTGGCCCGCAGGGACGGCAGCTACGGCATGGACACCCCCGGGCCCGGGAGTTACGTGCTGATCGCCGCGGCCGACGGCCACCAGCCGCAGGCCACGACGGTCACCATCGGCCAGGAGCCGCTGAACCACGACATCCTGCTGGCGGCGACGAGCGGGCTCGCCGGACGGGTGCGCAGCTCCAGCGACGGGACGCCCGTGCGGGCCGCGATGGTCGTGGTCACCGACGAGCGCGGCGAGGTGCTGGCCACCGGACGCACCGGGGAGCACGGCGAGTTCTCCTTCGACGAGATCGTCACCGGCACCTTCACGATCGCCGTCAACGCGCCGGGCTTCCGGCCCGTGGCGCGGCCCGTGGAGGTCGAGGGGCAGGGCATCACCCGCATCGACGTCGAACTGGCGGCGGGGGCGCGCGTACAGGGCGTCATCCGGGCCGGCGTCGACGCGGCGCCGCTGCCCGACGCCCGCGTGACGCTCGTCGACGCGGCGGGGAACGTGGTGGCCACGGCGACGACCGGCGAGGACGGCGCGTACGGCTTCACCGACCTCGACGCCGGCGACTACTCGATCATCGCCAGTGGCTATCCGCCGGTGGCGAGCGCGCTCACCGTCGAGGGCACCGGCCCGGACGCCCACGACATCGAGCTGCACCACCCGGACGAGTAGGACGGGCCAGCAGGAAGAGCAGGACCAGCAGGGACGTCGTGGGTCCCGGACCGGGCTCCGGGACCCACGCCGCAGGGCACGGAACACCGCCGGGCACGGAACACCGCCGGGCGGCGGGTCGCGGACCTGCGGGACGGCGGCCCTGCGCGATGAGCAGACCGGATCCGTACGGAAGGCGCGGTTACGGATCCGGACGGACCCGTAAGAGGTGCGCAGACCGGAAGCGGAAGATCCCGCAGCGCACTTCCCGCCCCCCGGAGGCGGAAGGAAGACTGGGCCCGGGGGCGTCGTGCGGGACGGCCCCGGCCCCGGGCAGACGCCCGCCCGCCGCATCGCGGGCGGCCCCGCCCGGCACGGGCCTGAGCGAGAAGGAGCGAATCGGAAGATGGCAGGCGCAGGCGTACGGGCACAGATCCACACCCGTGAGGGGTGGCCGGTACAGCACGCCGTGCTGACCGTCACCGACATGACGGGCGTTCAGGTGCTCCGCGTGGAGGCCGACGAAGAAGGCCTCGCGGTGAGCGAGGAGGCACTGCCCTCGGGCCCGTACACGGTGATCGCCACCGCCCTCGGCTACGCGCCCGCCGCGGCCACGGCCCTCGTCACCGCCTCGGGCCGTGCCGACCTGGGGACCCTGGTGCTCGTACGGCAGGGCGGCACCGAACTGCCGCCGCCCGGCCCGTGGACCGTCGACCCGATCCACTCCACGGTCGGTGCCACGGCGCAGCACCTGGGGATCTCCAGCGTGCACGGCCGCTTCACCGATTTCAGCGCGCGCATCGAGGTCCACGAGGAGCCGGAGAAGTCGTCGGTGGAGGCCGTGATCGAGGCCGCGAGCATCGAGACGGGCAACAGCCTCCGCGACGCGCATCTGCGCTCGGAGGACTTCCTGAACGTCGAGCGGCACCCGCAGCTGACGTACCGCAGCCACGCCGTGGAACCGGCGGGCACCGACCGCTGGACCGTGCACGGCTGGCTCTCGATGCACGGGGTCGTACGGGACGTGTCGCTGAGCCTCACGTATCTCGGGTACGGCCCCGACCCGTGGGGCGGTACGCGGGCCGCGTTCCGCGCGACGGCGGAGCTGAAGCGCGAGGAGTTCGCGATGAACTACAACCAGGTGCTCGCGGCCGGGATCGCGGCGATCGGCACGACGCTCAGGATCGAGCTGGACGTGCAGGCGGTGCAGGGCGAGGAGCTGCCGGAGCTGGAGTAGGCGGTGGCGGCCGGATGGCGCTGCCGGTACCGGCCCGGAACGAGGCCGCCGGAGCCGGAGTTGGCGGTACCGGCCGGACCGCGCTCCCGGTACAGGAGCCGGAGTCGGCGGTGCCGTCCGCCCGGACGCAGTGAGCACGCTGCCCGAACCGGCACCCGGCACCCGGCACCCGGCAGCAGCTGAGGACCCCCGGGGCTCCGGGCCCGGCTCCCGGAGCGCCCGGAGGCCCTCGTATGAACGACTCGGTGGCCCGGTCGGTCGCCGGGCCACCGAATCAATTCCTCGTCAGCGCCGCGGCCGCGTCCACAGTCACGGCCGCGGCGCTCCCCACAGGGGTCAGCTGTTCACGTAGCCCATGTACGCGTCCCAGTTCCAGTGCGGGCCCGGGTCGGTGTGGTCGTTCCCCGGCACCTCGCTGTGGCCCACGATGTGCGCACGGTCCTTGGGGATGCCGTGCTTGTCGCACAGGTGCTTCGTGAGCGCGGCGGAGGAGCGGTACATGGCGTCGGTGAACCACGACGGGTCGTCGACGTAGCCCTCGTGCTCGATGCCGATGCCGGAGGCGTTGCCGCCGCGGGCGTGCCAGGCGGTGTCGGCGTCGCGCACCATCTGGGTGATCTCGCCGTCGGAGGAGCGCACCACGTAGTGGGCGCTGGTCTCGGCCTCGGGGTTCTTGAACCAGTTGATCGTCCCGGCGTACTCGCCCTGCGTCACGTGGATGACGACCTGTGAGATCGCCGCCTCGCGGCCGGTGTTGAAGTTGGCGGGGTCCGCGGGGTTCCAGATCGCCGGCGGGTAGTCGTCGCTCTTGGTGCCGGTGCCGGGGGCGGCCGCCTTCGCGAGCTTGCCGCGCTCGGGGGCGACCTTCTCCGGGGACATACGGACCTCGGTGCCCTTGGCCGGTATGCCCTTGCTGACGAAGTCGTAGGCGGCGTCGGCGTACAGGCGCTTGAGCGAGGCGCTCTCGGCGCCGCCGTACGCAGCGACGGCCGGGTACCAGGCCTCGACGCGCTTGCGGTCGGACGCCTTCAGCCCGGCCTTGTCGGCCCTGGCGCGGAGCACGGCGGCGCCGCCGCGGATGTTGGCCGCGTCGTCCTTCTTCAAGGCGGCCTTCGACTCGCCCGTGAGCTCGGCGGCCTGCTCAAGGGTCTTGCGGTCCGGGTTGCTTACGAGGTGCATGACCCCGAAGCCGTTGTCCTGGCTCGGCTCGCCCTTGTGACCGTCCAGGTGCGTCTCGGCGTACCCGACGGAGACGAGGAGGTCGCGAGGCACGTCGAACTCCGAAGCGGCCTTGGTGAACGCCTCGTTCATCGTCGGCTCTTCGCCGCCGGACGTGGTGGCCATGGCCTGCTGTCCCGCCACCGCCAGCCCCGCGACGAGCGCACCGCCGAGGGTCGCTGCAAGGACTCTCTTTCGTGTGTTCATCGGCTGTGTTGCCTCTCTGGTTCCGACTCCGGCGCGTGGTGGGGGGATCGAACTCCTGGCACCGGCCGGCGCACCGGATCTCGGCCGGTGCCAGGGGGGTTGGCGTGGTACGCCCATGCGCCCTTCCGCGGCACGAGGGGATGTGGGGTGTGCCGGGCGTCGGGCGCCGTGCCTTGGTCTTCGGGGGACTGGGGGGTGGGGCTGGGGAGTTGGGGTGGGGAGTCAGGCCCCGGGGAGCTGCGAGCGTCAGGGCCTGCGCATCAGGTCTGCGCGCATCAGGTCCTGCGCATCAGGGCTTGCACGGCAGTGAGATACCGCGCTCCGACATGTACGCGAGCGGGTCGTCCCCGACTCCCGTACCGCCGTCGAGATGGACCTCGAAGTGCAGGTGCGGCCCAGTGGACTGGCCCTCGTTGCCTACGGAGGCGATGCGCTGCCCGCCCTGCACGGCGTCGCCTACCTTCACGAACCGCTCGCTCATGTGCCCGTATTCGGAGACGGAGCCGTCGGGGTGCTTGATCCGCACCCACTGGCCGTACCCCGAGGCCGGGCCGGACTCGGTGACCTCTCCGGGGCCCGCGGCGAAGATCGGCGTACCGATGGGGGCGGCGAGGTCCACGCCGTCGTGGCCGTCGCCGTAGCCCTGGCTGATCTGGGCGTCCACGGGGCAGGAGGCCTGGTAGGCGGCCTTCGCGCCGTCGGCCGTGCCCGCGCTCGCCGGTACGGCCACGGCGGCGGCGATGGCGCAGCCGCCGGCCGCGGCGAGTGCGAGCAGGGCGCGCTTGGCACGTCTGCTGGGAAGAAAGGGCATGGGGGGTTCCTTCCACGGAGAAGACGGATTCCGTGCGAACGCCAGTAGAAGCAACGGGCCATGTACGCGACAACCCTGTCGCCGGAACACGTGACACTTTCTGTGTCACGTGAAGAAATCCCGCTGGACGAACCGGTACCGGCCGTGCGAATCGGGGCGCGTTCTTCCGTGGTACGACCTCTGGAGGAAGCGGCCGTCTCACTTCGTGGACCAACTCGGAAGAGCTTGTGCGGTTGTCGGGGTACGAAATCCGTAGCTGCGTCTGGACGATGACTTGAATCCCGCTCAAATCCGCCTCAACCGGCGGGTGTTGGTCACCGGGAGCGTCCGGGGTCGGCGGCCTCCTGCGGGGCCTGGTGGGCACGCGAAAACCATTGGCACCCGCTCGTGAAGGAGCGGTAGGCAGACCCGATGGTGGACCGCCTCTTCTCCGAACCCGCCCTCGCCGAGCTGTACGACACGCTTTGCGCGGACCGCGACGACTTCGGCTTCTACCTGCCGCTCGTGATGTCGGCACGCAGCGTGCTCGACATCGGCTGCGGCACGGGCCTGCTGCTGCATCTGGCACGCGAGGCGGGCCACACCGGCAGGCTGTGCGGACTCGATCCTGCCGAACCGATGCTCGCGCAGGCCCGCGCTCGGCGACCGGACGCCGAATGGGTGCTCGGCGAAGCCCGATCGGCCGCCGCGCAGGGCGAGTTCGAGCTGATCGTCATGACCGGGCACGCCTTCCAGGTCCTCGTCACGGACGACGAACTCCGCTCCGCCCTGACCGCGATCCGCTCGGCCCTGTCGCGGGACGGCCGCTTCGTCTTCGAGACCCGTAACCCGGCGGCCCGCGCCTGGGACGGCTGGACCCCGGACCGCGTGTACGAGACGACCGACGCCCACGGCGACGTAGTGCGCTCGTGGCACGAGGCCGAGAGCCCGGCCGAGGGGGACGACACCGTCACCTTCGTCCAGACCGTGAACGTCCCCCGCTGGGACGGGCCGCGCACCTCCCGCAGCACGCTGCGGTTCCTCGGTGCCGACGCGCTGTCGTCGTTCCTCACGGAGTCGGGCCTGACGATCGCGGAGCAGTACGGCGACTGGGGCCGCGGGCCGCTGGCGGGTGACAGTGCGGAGATCGTCTCCGTCGCGGTACGGAGCTGAACCGGCTGTGTCCTGGCGGTGGTTGACCTGGCGGAGGCCCTCCTCGCCGATCGACGAGGAGGCGCGGTCTCGGGCCGGGCGGTGGTCAGCGTCCGGTCAGGACGTCCGTGAGCAGGTCGTCGAGCGGAGCGGGTATGCGGCCGGGGTCGAGGGCTTCGACGAGGAGGCGGCCGTAGCGGATCTTGCGACCCTTCTTCGTACCGAGGAAGCGCCGCAACTGCTGCTGCGACGTACGCCCACGCTGTGCGGGCTGGCGCAGGAAGGTGTGCAGGGCGCGCTGGTCGCCCTCCGCCCGTACGACCTCCTCCACCCGCGGCACTCCCAGCGCGCGGATGAGTTCGTCCTCCAGGTCCGCCGCGCAGACGAAGAAGCCCGGCTCTGCCGCACCGGACCGCTCCAACGCCCGGGCGTAATAAGGGCGTTCCGCCTCGTCGCACAGTCCCGTGAGGCGGAGGCCGAGGCCGGGCGGCCCGAGGAGGCGGGCGAAGCGCCCGACGCTCATCGCGCCGCCCATCGGCAGGACGCAGACCCCTTCGGCCGCCAGGTCACGGCCGCGGATCGCGGCCAGTGCCTCGACCGCTGCGAGGTCGCTGAGCCCTTCGAGCAGCACGACCGTACGGACGGGCAGTCGCGCGGCCAGCTCGCCCGGCGGGCCGCCGGGACCGCCGGCCGCCCAGGCGGTGACCGCCTCGCGGAACTCGTCCAGCTCCCCCATCCCAGTCATGTGCCGAGTCTCCGCCCGATCCGGCCACGGCGGTAGCCGATTTCCGCCGGGGCGGCGGGTGGCCGGAGACCGGCGGTACGTCGGTGGCCGGAGACCGGCGGTACGGCGGTGGCCGGAGGCCGGCGGTGGGCGCGCTCGGCGCTCGTCCGTGGGCGGGTTCGTAGGCGGGCTCGCGTGCGGGGTTCGCGGGGAGGGGGTTCGCTGCGGGCCCGCCCGACGGACGGCGTCCGGCGTCCGGCGTCCGGCGTCCGGCGTCCGGCGCCACCCTGCCCGCCTGACCGCCGACCTGCGGGCCCGCGGGCCCGCAAACGCCCGCCGGTCACCTCGCCTGCGCGAGCGAGACCGCGTCGGGACCGGCGGGGAAGCGCAGCTGCCCGGTCGTGTCGTGGGCCGCCCGCCAGACCGTCTCCGCGACGTCGCTCTCCTCGGTGAACAGCTCCTGGCTCCTGAAGTCGCCCATGGCCTTCCGCGCCCACGGCGCGTACGGCTCCGGGAACAGCTCGTCCAGGGAGCCGCCGTTCGGCAGCTTGTCCCCGAAGTTCGTCGTCAGACAGGCGCCCGGCTCGACGGTCTTCGCCTGCACTCCGAAGGGCGCGAGTTCGAGCGCGAGGGAGGCGGTGAAGCCCTCGATCGCCATCTTGCTCGCCTTGTAGACGACCGTGAGCGGCATGTGGCCCAGTACAACGCTGGACGTCACGTTGACGACCACGCCGGAGCCGCGCTCACGGAACTGCGGCAGCACCGCCTGGGTCGTCGCCATCACGCCGAAGGTGTTGGTCTCGAAGACCTCTCGCACCCGGGCCATGGGCGTCCCCTCGAAGACGCCGATGGAGGGGATCCCCGCGTTGTTGACGAGGACGTCCACCGGTCCCGCCGCCTCCAGCGCCGCTTCGACGGTCTCGGGCTTCGTAACGTCGAGTTCGAGGACGCGGAGCCGGTCGGACTCCGGGAGGACGCCGGGACGCGGGGTGCGCATCGTCGCGACGACGTTCCACCCCTGCTCGTGGAAGTAGCGGGCGGTCTCCCGGCCGTACCCGGACGACGTACCGGTGATCAGAACGGTGTTCATGGCGTGATCCTCGCGGTGTGTGGTGGGAACCGCGGAGCGGCGTCTTCCTGCTCCGCGGAAGAACTACTGATCCCAGTGAACCGCTCTGACCTGCGTAAATGATAGAAGGATCCTCCCTCGCCCTTGCACGATCCTCCCAGGCACGGAACCTCCCAGGCACGGAACCTCCCAGGCACGGAACCTCCCAGGCACGGAACCTCCCAGGCACGGTCCTCTCAAGCGCGGCCGTCCAAGCGCCGCCGTCCCAGGCAGGACCCCTCGCCGCCCTGCCCGCCCGACGCTCAGGCCAGGACGCCCGCGGGAGTGCGTGCGGTGTTCCGCAGGCGGGCGGCGTCCCGGCTCGGGGGCTCGCCGAACTGGCGGCGGTACTCGCGGCTGAACTGCGAGGGGTTGTCGTAGCCGACCCGCTGCCCGACCCCCGTCACGTCGCCGGGACGCGTGGCGAGCAGCAGCCGCGCCTCCTGGAGCCTGATCTGCTTCTGGAAGCGGATGGGGCTCATCGCGGTCACCGCCTGGAAGTTGCGGTAGAAGGCGGACACGCTCATCCCGGACAGGCGTGCCACGTCCTCGACCCGGAAGGGCTCGGCGTAGTGCTCGCGAATCCACCGCACGGCACGGGAGATGTGGCTGAGCCCGCTGTCGGCGAGGCCGAGCTGCCGCACCGCAGCGCCCTGTTCGCCGGTGATCAGGCGCCACAGGATCTCGCGCTTGATCAGCGGGGCCAGTACGGCGCGGTCGCGGGGCTCGTCGAGCAGGCGCAGCAGCCGGACCACCGCGTCGAGCATCGCGGGCGGGGCGTCGCTGACGGCGATCCCCGACGGCGCACCGGTACCGGCGCGGGGCGTGTCTCCCGGACCGGCCTGGAGCAGCAACTCGGCGACGGCGGACGGTTCCAGTACGAGACCGAAGCCCAGCGCCGGCTGCTCGGGACCGGCCTGGAGGAACTGCCCGGTGACCGGCAGGTCGACGGAGGCGACCAGGTACTGCCCGGCCCCGTACTCGTAGACCCGATCGCCCAGTGCCAGACGTTTGGCGCCCTGCGCGATGACCGCGAGCACCGTGCCGGACATGGAGGGCTCCGGCGGGTCCGGCCGGTCGACCTTCGAGATCAGGACGCCGTCGACGGCGGTGGTCCAGTCGGGGCGTACATGCCGGGCCAGCAGCGCACGGAGCTCTTCGAGGCACATGCCTCAAGTGCAGCAGACATCCGGCCCGGTGCTCCGGCCGATCCGGCCACGGCGGCAGCCGATTACCGCGGGCGCGGGGGCCGTCGACGGGCGGCGGCGGTCGACGGCGATCAGGCAGCGATCAGGCAGCCGTCAGGCGGCGATCAGACGGCGGTCACACAGCAGTCACGCAGCGGCCCGTTCGCCGAGGGGCCGGCGGCGCAGGCCCGGCTCCCGGAGGGCGGGCGGCAGGTAAGCCTGGTCGAGCGTTCCGACGTCGGTGCCGGGCGGGACGATCTCGTCGATCCGGTCGAGCACGTCGTCGGTGAGCGGCACGTCCGCGCCGGCGAGAAGGTCGTCGAGGTGATCCATCGTGCGAGGCCCGACGATCGCGCTGGTCACACCCGGGTGCGCGATCGCGAAGCCCATGGCGAGGTGGGTCAGCGGCATGCCCGCCTCCTCGGCGAGCGAGACGAACCGCTCGACGGCGTCGACACGGCGCTCGTCATTGAGGTGCCTGAAGAAGCCGGCGCGGCGCAGCTCGTTCTGCTTGCCCTTGCGTACGCGCCCGGTGAGCAGGCCCTGCCCGAGCGGTCCCCACACCAGCGCGCCCATCCCGTAGCGCTGCGCGACCGGCAGCACCTCGCGTTCGGCACCGCGGTCGAGCAGCGAGTACGGCGGCTGCTCGGTGCGGAACCGTTCCAGACCGCGCCGCTCCGCGACCCATTGGGCCTCGACGATGTCGGACGCCGGCATCGTGGACGTCCCGATCGCACGGACCTTCCCGCTGTGGATCAGGCCGGAGAGCGCGGAGAGGGTCTCCTCGACGTCCGTGGCGGGGTCGGGCCGGTGGATCTGGTAGAGGTCGATGTGGTCGGTCCGTAGGCGGCGCAGTGAGTTCTCGACCGCGGTCACGATCCAACGCCGCGAGGCGCCCTGCCGGTTGGGGTCGTCGCCCATCGGACGGCTCACCTTGGTCGCGAGGACGACGTTCTCCCGGCGCCCCTTGAGCGCCTTGCCGACGACCTCTTCGGAGTCGCCGTAGGCGTCGGCGGTGTCGATGAGGTTGATCCCCGCGTCCAGCGCCTTGTGGATGATACGCGCCGAATCGTCGGGGTCGGGGTTGCCGGCGGACGTGGCGAACATCAAGGCGCCGAGCGCCAGGGGGCTGACCTTGATGCCGGTCCGCCCGAGCGTGCGGTACTGCATGTGAAATGCCCTTCCGTGCAAGAGAATCCGGACGACTTGAGGCGCGGAGAGACCCGCCGTGCGGCGCGGGCGGCTTCCGTACCGGTGCGTACCGGTGCGTACCGGTGCGTACCGGTGCGGCGTGCGGGACGCGGGCGCCACGGGCACCGCAGACACCGCAGGCACCCGCCTCGACCGCAGCCGTCGCGTCATACCTGCGGGACGCCGACGGCCCCCGAGCCGATGCCGACGGTCCGCCGGGCCGTTCTCCAGCGTGCGCCGTGGCGGGCACCGGCGGGAGAGGCGCCCTTATCCGGGGACCGCCGGTCCCTGGCTGCGTACCGCGTCGAGGGCCAAGGTGGAGATGTGGACAGAACCGAACTGGCCGACTTCCTGCGCCACTGCCGCAGCCGCGTCACTCCCGCCGACGTGGGGCTGCCGCGGGGTGCGCGGCGCCGTACCCCGGGGCTGCGGCGCGAGGAGGTGGCGCAGCTGGCGGCCGTGTCCACCGACCACTACACGCGGCTGGAGCAGGCCAGGGGCTCGCGACCGTCCCGCCAGATGCTCGCCGCCGTCGCGCGCGCCCTGCGGCTGACCCGCGACGAACGAGACCACCTGTTCCACCTGGCCGGCGAGGAGCCCCCGCGGAACCGTCCGGCCACCGAGCACGTACGCCCCGGCCTGCTCCTCGTTCTCGACCGGCTGACCGACACCCCGGCCCAGGTGGTGAGCGACCGCGGTGACGTACTCGCGCAGAACGCGATGGCCAAGGCGCTCCACGGCGACGCCTCGGCCCGCCCGGAGGCCCGAACGCAACGTCGTCTGGCGCTACTTCACGGACCCGGCCGCGCGTGAGCTCTTCCCGGTCGAGGACCGTGACCGCGCAGCCCGTACGGCAGTCGCGGATCTGCGCGCCACGCTCGCCCGCCGCCCGGACGACGCGCGGCTGGCCGGGCTCGTACGCCGGCTCCGCGCACGAAGCGACGAGTTCTCAGCGCTGTGGGACACCCACGACGTCGCGGTGCGCCGCAGCGGCGTCAAGCGCTTCCAGCACCCGGACGTCGGCCTGCTGGAGCTGGACTGCGAGGTGCTGCTGAGTCCGGAACACGACCAGCGGCTGATCGTCTACACCGCCCGCCCGGGCGGCGAATCCCACGAGCGGCTGGAGCTGTTGCGCGTGGTCGGGCTCCAGGACCTGACCCGCGGCTGAACCCCCGCGCCGGGGCATCGCGGACCTCTCGTTATCAACCACAGCGGCGACCGGTTCGCGTGCACGTGGCTCATGGTGGAGCGCTTCCGTCGTGGGGCGGGGCGGGCATCCGGAGGGCGAGGATGGCGATGTCGTCGTGGCCGTCGCCCGGGTGCCGGTCGGCGAGGATCCGGCACAGCTCGCCCAGCGGGAGGCGGGCGCTGCGTTCGGCGATCGCGGCCAGGGAGGCCAGGCCCACGTCGAGGTTCTGGTCGGGCCGTTCGACCAGCCCGTCGGTGAACAGGACCACCGTGGTGCCCTCGGGCAGGGAGCGGACGGCGTCGAGGCGGGGCCGGGCGGGGTCGACACCGAGCGGCAGGCCGGGATCGGTGTGCAGGTATTCGGCCGCCCCCGCGGGGGTGAGCAGCAGCGGTGGAGGATGCCCTGCGCTGCTCCACAGCAGCCGCCAGGCGTCACCGCCAGGCTCGATGCGGGCCACGCAGGCTGTGGTCACCGGGCTCTCGTTGATCGCGCGCAGTGTCCGGTCGAGCCTGGTCAGCACCGAACCCGGCGTGGCGGGCCGGTCGTAGAGCAAGGCGCGGAGCATGTTGCGGATCTGCGCCATGGCGGCCGCGGCTTGCAGGCTGTGCCCGGCGACGTCGCCGATCACGGCACCGACGGCCCCGCCGGGCAGTGGTACGGCGTCGTACCAGTCGCCGCCCAGCTTCTCGGCGACGGCGGCGGGCCGGTAGACGGCGGCCGTCTCGAAGGGTGCCAGGTCGGGCAGCTTCGGCAGCAGGAGCCGCTGGAAGCGTTCGGCTTCCCGCTCGGCGTGCCATTGGCGCGTCACGTCCCGCAGCGAGACGACGCGGAGCAGCTCACCGTGCGCGGTGGCCGCGGCGGTGCGCATCTCGACGACTCTGACGCCGCCCCCGGGCTGGGTCAGCTCCACATGTGTCGACTCGCCTGCGACGACCGGGGAAACCGAACGGCGCGTGCAGCACATCCCGGGTGGGGCGGTCGAAGAGCTCTGTCGCAGCCGGATTGACCAGCTGGACGATCCCCTGATCGTCCACGGCGATGATCCCGTCAGCGGAGGCGGAGACGACCAGGTCACCGAGGTCGCGTTCGGGCCCGCCGCTCCCCGCGCCGGGGTCGCCGCCCTCGCCCTGGGGCGGGGTGCGCTCAGACGTCATCACCGGTGAAACCGGACCCCGGCCGGTCCATGCCGACGGAGTCCGGACTGTCGAGGAGGACGACCGGGTCGCCCACGTGCATGCCGTCTGCGTCGATGGTGACGTTGCGCACGGCCTCGTCGTGGGCGGAGGCGCGGTTTTGCAGGACGGCCACTGCGCGCTGGATCGTCCCGGCCGTCTGGTAATACCGCAACGCGATGGTCACGTCGGTGAGACTGCTCAGTTCGCGCGCGATCGATGGCGTCTGCTCAGCTGCGAAGCGGCTGATGGGGGCCGAGGTGAGAAGCGTGGTGATGCTGCGCTGGCGGACGACCGCGCCCAGCGCGATCACCAGGTCGAGCAGCGCCCGCGGCGTGCCGATGCGTTCCAGCGCGGACAGGGAGTCGATGGCCACGCGCTGGGGCTGGAATTCCACCACGGCCCGTCTGATCCGGATGAAGTAGTCCTCCAGGGAGGCCATCTCCGGGTAGTCACAAACCAGGTACAGCAGGCCGCGTTCTTCCATGTCCGCCAGGTCGATTCCCCAGCCGGCGGAGCCGCGCAGCACCTGCGCGCGGGTCTCGTCGAAGGTGAACGCCAAGCAGCGCTCCCCCGCTGCGGCACCGGCCTCGAGGAACTTCAGAGTGCTCAGCGTCTTGCCGATCCCGGATGGCCCGGACAGCAGGACGACCGCGTCCTGATAGAAGCCGCCGCCGCACATCTCATCCAGTCCCGGGATGCCGGAGGAGACGCGGTTGGTGGAGGAGGGCCCGGGCGCGCTACCGAGGAAGGCGAGGGGGATGACGACGAACCCGTCGCTCGGGTCGATGGTGAACAGCCATTCCCCTGTGCGGTGCATGGCGCCGCGGAACTTCACGACCTCGACGGTTCGGCGCCGCCGTTCCGCAACCAGCACATTGCGCAGGATGATCACGTTGTCGGCGACGAATTCTTCGACGTAGTACCGGGACACGCCGTCGTACTCGCTGTTCCGCTCGGCTGTGATGATCGAGGTGACACCGAGCGCTTTCAGTGCGGACGTGAGCCGGTGGATCTCCCGGCGGATGACCCCGGTGTCGGCGAACCGGGCGAACACGGCCCCCAGCGAATCCAGCACCACCCGGGTGGCGCCGGTCCGGCGGACCGCGTGCTCGATGCGGGCCGTCAGCGCGCCGAAATCGTAGGCTCCGATGACGAAGCGTTCCTCACTCTCGCTGTAGCCGGCGTCGACGAACGCCCACTTCCCTTCGGCTTCCCACTGCTCGATCCAGAAGCCCAGCGAGGCGAAGTTGCGGCGAATCTCCTCCGGCGCCTCCTCGAACGTGACGAACACTCCCGGCTGGTCGTACTTCGTGATCCCGCGGGCGAGGAACTCCGTCGCAAAGATCGTCTTACCGCTGCCGGTCGTGCCGGTGAGCAGGGTCGGCCTGCCCGTCGGCACGCCGCCCATGGCCACCTGGTCGAACCCGTTGATCCCGGTGGGAATCCGTCCGATCGATTCGGCGCCGGCCACCGCCCGCTTCCTCTCGGCGTCAGGCACCGCCCGCCTCCTTCTCCTTGCGGATTTCCTGAAGCTCGCCCGGCAGGCCAAGCGCGTTCGCGACCCTCGGTGGGTCGGACAGGTCCCCGATCACCCGCAGCTGCGGAAGCGGCAGAAGCCTGATCACGGTCGGCGTGGCCAGGATCCGCTGCTCCTCCGCGAGCCCGGGCCGCGCCACCACGTCCACCACTTCCAACTCGTAGCGGCCCGGCAGCAGCGCCTCGACCAGTGCCCGCAGATTCGCCTCGGCAGCGCTGGACCGCTCCGACTCCCCGGCCACGAACAGGCGGAACGCGTAACCCGTCACCAGTGCGCCCCCTCCGGTCCCGCGCAACGCGAAGTTGCGCCTGCCCGGGCACCGCGACCCGCGTCCCGGCCCCCGCCTCCCCGCATCGCCGTGACGTCCATCAAGGCACCTGCCCTTGCCAGTCCGGGTAGCACCCGGGAGGTCCGCCAGAAAGCCACACCGCACAGCCCGTACCGAGGCAGGCGTCCAAGCCCTGCCCACAGACGGCCGTACGGTCCGTGCCGCCGGGCCGAGGGGCTGCCCTCCCACCATCACCGGGCATGCCGCCGGGCGCGCCCAGGACGGGGCCGTACGGGTGCCGTGGGCACTGTCGTCCGGGAACGAACCCCCAGGTCGTACATACGCGGCGGATGTGGCCGAGGTGCTGGAGAGCGCACTGGACGAGGACGTCCGAGCGCCGGACTAATCAGCCACGTCGACGCCGAACTGCTCCGCGAGCCCGTGCAGCCCGTGGCCGTATCCCTGGCCCACGGCCCGGAACCGCCACAGCGGACCACGGCGGTAGATCTCAGCGAGGATCATCGTGCGTTCGGTGGTCGCGGCGTCCAGAACGGCCTGGGCCAGCGGAGCCGCGCTGCTGCTCGGCCCTGTGGTGACTTGAACGGCCCCGACATCGCCGAAGGTGGCTGCGCCGTCGATTGCGGCGGCGATCACCACCTTGCGCGCAGCCGGCGGCAGTGCCGGGAGACTGCTGACGATCGTCTGTTCGCTGGGCCCGTCGGAGAGAAGCCGAACTGTCCCGTCCGGGCTTTCCGGCGCCCCGTAGAAGACGAAGTTCTCATCGCGTGAGACCTGGTCGTCTTCATCGAGGATGAAGGCGACCAGGTCCACCTCGCAGGTGTCCTGCCGGGCCCAACTGCCGGTCACCGTCCAGAAGGGCATGCTGAACGGATACGGGAGGTCGACGACCCCTCCTCTGGGCAGCACCAGAGGAGACCGGCGGAACCTTGCCCCGCTCACCGACTCGACGACGGGCGCCTTGAGCCAGTCGGAGCCGTGCGTCGGGACGTTCAATGCGGCGATCCGGCGCATGCGGCGATCTGCGTCTCCGCCGGCGAGAGAGACCACGTCCGTGACGCCGGCGGAGAAGTTGATCGCTGCCGCCCCGCCCATCTCCACCACCCGTGCACGTGCAGCCGCAGCCGTTGGGTGGGTCCCTCCCAGAATGAGGACGCGGCGACCAGCGAGAGGCCGGTCTTGTGTTCCCAACTCGCCTGCCCCGGTGGGTCGTCGGCGCGCCTCCTCGGACACGCTCGCGGCCGGCACCGGCGCGTGCTCCTCGCCCGGAGGGGCCGGCGTCGGCTCTTGCCGAGCAGGTCCGACAGCAGCCTGCTGATCGTGCCGCGTCCCGGGCTGTACCTCCTCCAGCAACCGCAAGAAGGTGGACTCGTCGATCACCGGCACGCCCTCTGCCCGCGCGCGCAGGGCCTTGGCGGAGTCTGACCTCTGGTCGTTGGTCACCAGAACGCTGGTATGGCGGCTGACGCTGGTCATCACGTTCAGGCCGGCAGCAACAGCCCTGGCGACCAACTCCGGGCGCGATGCGGAGGTATCACCTGTCACGGCCACCTTCATGCCCTGCGTCAGCAGACCGGCGGGGGACAGCCGGCCGGGGTTTGTGAACTCGCACGGCGTCTTCGGCGGCTGCGGCACGAACTGTGCGTCCTGCCTGGGCGGACAGGCGACCAACGGCAAGGGGACGCCGAGCCTCGCGGCTTCCTGGAGCGAGCCCTTGAACATCCCGGCGAGTACACGTGTGTCGTCGAGGGCTTCGTGCGCCCGCAACTGCCGTATCCCGTAGTGCGCTGCCAGCGTTCCGAGGCGCAGATCGTTTGTGGGCGGATCCATCTGACGGTTCAGGGCGAGGGTGCACAGCCGCTGCGAGACAGGCAGCCACGACCGCGCACGGGCGAACTCGTGCGCCAGGAAGTCATAGTCGAACTGGGCGTTGTGCGCGACGAACACCCGGTTTCGAAGCATGGGCGCGACGCGCTCGACGATCTGCTCGAACCTGGGCGCACCCCGCAAGCGTCCCGCCGTCAGCCCGTGTACGCGCACCGGCCCTGGATCGCACCCGGGGTTGAGCAAGGTTGAGAACTCGTCGGACTGCGTGCCGTCGGCGTCGACAGTCACGACGGCTATGGACAGCACCCTGTGCTGACGCGGGATCAACCCGGAGGTCTCGACGTCCACCAGGGCCCAATCGTGGGCGTAGGACGGCGAGTTCGACGCATCAACGGACACAGCGGGAAGGCTCATGCAGAAGAACTAACCGAGAACTATTGAGACTTCAACCCACATGTCTCATTTAAGCATTACCTACGCCGTGCCCCCGGAGTCCCGACACTCTGGGGGCACCGGGGCACCCTCGTTTCAGGCCGCTTGCCCCTTCAGCACGGCAACCTCCCGAGCCCGCTGGGTCAATTCACGCACGGCCCGCACCCTGCCGTACGGGCGCACGCGGCGCCGCATCGTGTCGAAGTGCTCGTCACCCCGTGACGTCCTCAGCTGCACGTAGTCGTCCAGGAAGGCGTTCCACGTCGCACACGCGGCATCCAGGTGCCCTAGCTCGAACTGCCGTTGCGCAAGGACGGCGTTGGAGTGCACGCGCCCCTGCCGTTGCTGCTTCGGTTGAAGCCGCAGGGATTCCTGCATGGCCGCGATTGAACCGGCGAGGTCGTTGAGTTCGTAAAGCACATGTGCGACGTGGAATTGATAGGAACTCGAGGAGTATCCGCCAATGGCATCCTGCCGACCATCCGCCTTCGAAAGCGCCGTCTCGGCCTCACGCAGTCGAGCCATGGCCTTGTGACGACTGCCGGTCATCGACTCGGCGTGCGCCTGCTGTCCCGCCAGGAACGCGCGCAGCCGGGGCCCCGCCTTGGGTGAGGCTTCGGCTGCGGAGTCCGCCAGTTCCAGCGCCTTCCTACCGTGGCCCAGGTGGGAGGCTTGCAAGCTCATGCCCCGCAGGGTGCGGCAGTAGGTGATGTGGTCCTCGGCGGCGCCGGCGAGTTTCAGCGCCTTCACGTAGTAACGCTGCCCGAGCGCGTGTCGGCGCTCGTACATCGCCATCCACCCGGTGAGATACACGAGGTCGGACGCGGCGGCGAGCATGTCCTTCCGTACAGCCTCGGTCGCGGTGGCCTTCAGATACGGCGCCACGGTGTTGACCAGGAAAGCCGCAGCCATGGGCCGGGCGTGCCCGCCGCCGAGTTCGTCGAGGATGTCGGCGACCTTCTCCGTCATGGACCGTACTGTCGCCACCTCCCCTTCGCCGATGCGGGCAACGCGAGACGTTGCGGCAGTCGCCGACCGACCGAGCACTTCGTCAAATCCGGGGATCGGGAGAGCGGCCGAATACACACCGGCAGCGAGCACGCTTCGGCGCGATGGGTCCATGTCCTGCCTTCCGACGTCGAGGAGTTCGGCAACAGTGTCACCGTCGCTCCCAGTGACGTCGGAACCTTCAGGGGCCAGACCGGCTTCCGCGAGGGTCACCGGCCGTTTCAGCCTGCGCGACAGCGCTTCGATGATGAAGGGCCTGACCTGAGACTTCGGCATGGTGCCGCCGACCCAATGGGATACGGCGGTCTGGTCGTACCGCAGGGACATGCCAGCCTCAGCGCCGGTTCTGTTCACGGCTGAGGCCATCTGTGTCCGCGACCATCCTGCCTGGTCAAGCAAGTGGGCCAGCGCGGAGTTACGGGTGCGTGCCATTCCAACTCCCGACAGCTTTCATGGCGTTCATGCATTGCCCTCCCTCCAACGCTACCCGTCTCGTAGCTCTGAGGAGTTATCTCGTCGCAGGCGATTACATGGACGAGGCGAGGAATCGTGATGACTACGGGCATGGGCTCCTGGGCTCCACCTGCTGGGCTCGACGCCGAACTCACGGCGACCGGCGTCCACTTCGACGCGCTTCGACTGCCCGCTTACCTCGGGGGTCGGGTCCGCGCCATACTCGGCAAGCGCTGCGGCGCCGTCGTCCGAGATCCGTACGGGCATTACCTGTACTTCCTCTCAGAGCGGGGGGCCGCCGCCGATTGGCGCATCCCTGAAGCAGCGTGCGCGAAGCTGCTGGGCAAAGGCTGCTGGATCGTCGTTCCCCCATCGCACCGGGTCCAGGCCGGTGACCTTCGCTGGATCAGCAACCCCACCGAGGGACGACTGCGAACTCCCGCCCGCTGCTTGCGCGATGCTCTGGATTGCGCCCAACTGTGAGGACTGGCTGATGTCCGCGAAGTGCGCCACTGCGGCGGGAAGTTGGAAGACCTCGGCGGAGGCGTCCGACGCTGCAAGAGCTGCCGCACGGCGACGACCCGCAAGTGACCCAAGACCCCCGCCCCGGGGAAACCTCATGCGGCTCCGGGGCGGGATGCACAGGAGTACAACCGACACAGGGAGGAAGAAGATGCTCACATGCCCGACTGCCGCCGACAGTGGCGGCAAGCACGGAGGCCAGCCCTCCGACAAGCCGTGGACTCCGCCACCCGAGCCTCCGTCACCCGACGGTGGCGGTCCCAGCAACAGCGGGGTCGGCGCCTGATATGAGCAGCACCGCCCAGGAGCACCCGGGGCAGGCCGCGCTCGTTGGCCTGCTGGGCGGGCGCGGCCTCCTGACCCCGGAGTGGCGCAAGGTGTGGGAGCAGGTGCCGCGGGAGAACTTCATCCCGCCGCACATCTGGAGGCAAGGCCCGCAGCGCTGCGAGCCGGTCGTACGGGACTATGACCGAAGCGCGCTGATCTACAGTGACCGGCCCGTGGTGACGCAGGTGGATGACGGCAGGCCTGACGGGCCCGCCGTTGCGACATCCTCGAACTCGATGCCGTCGATGGTCGCGAAGATGCTGCACCTGCTCGACGTGCGAGACGGTGACAAGGTGCTGGAGATCGGCACCGCAACCGGTTACGTGGCGGCGCTGCTGTGCGAGCGCCTGAGCGATGAGCAGGTGTTCACGATCGAAGTAGACCCAGCCCTGGCCACGTTGGCGCGTGAGGCCCTGGACGCGGCCGGGTACGAACCCACAGTGGTGTGCGCCGACGGAGAGCAGGGCTGGCCGGACGCAGCTCCGTACGACCGGCTGATTGCTACGTGCGCGTTCCGACACATCCCGCCGACGCTGCCAGAGCAAGTGAGACCGAGTGGCGTGATCGTGGCGCCGTTGGCCCGCGACTTCTGGTCGGGCGCGTTGGTGCAGTTGATCGTGCAGGACGACGGCACCGCATCCGGGTTCTTCTGCGGCGGCGCCTCGTACATGCCGATGAAGTCGCACCGGGCCCCGGCTGCCGTTCCGGTGGATCAGGACTCGGCACGCTCGTACGAAAGCGCGCTCGATCCGCGGGAGTTGCTGACGCTCGGGTTCGCCCTGTACGGCGGAGCCCGGCTACCGGACCTCAAGCTCGTGCACGCTGTGCAGGGAGACAGCGAGGACACGACGCGTGTGTGGCTGATGGACCGGCACGGCTCTGGGGCCATCGCCGACGTGGGTGAGCCCGTCGTGCAGTTCGGGCCGCGGGACCTGTGGCGCGAGGTGGAAGCAACGCACGGAGAGTATGTCGATCTCGGCCGACCCGAGTCGGAGCAGTTCGGACTGACCGTCAGCCCGGAAGGCCACCAGGTGTGGCTCGGTGGGCCAGACCAGGTGATCCGACCGATTACGTGAGACCAGCTCCGGCTGAGGTCGGCCTTCGGTCGCGTCGGAGATGCCCTCAACGACAGCAACGACGAGGACGAAGACGGCGACCCCCGGCGCGGCTCTGCAGTCGTCTGAAGCGTTGATCAGTGGCGGTTGCTGTCAATCACTGCTGTCAACGGCATAAGCAAAGGCTCCTTGGATGATTCCAAGGAGCCTTTGACCTGCTGCGCGCTCGGCAGGATTCGAACCTGCAACCTTCTGATCCGTAGTCAGATGCTCTATCCGTTAAGCTACGAGCGCTTTACGCGGGGGCTGTTGATCAACCCTGCGATGTTGCGGGAACAACAGTACATGAACGGTGCCCAGAGGCGAAATCTGTTAGCCGTACACGGGCTGACCTGCACAAAGGGGCTTCGGAAGGCTTCGTGGAGTATTCGCCGGAACGGGGTCCGGGAGGGCCCGGACACACGAAACCCCGGCCCTGAGAGCCGGGGTTCGGCGATCTTGGAGATCGGCTGCGGTCTCGGAAGACCGGAAGCGGAGGCTGAGGGATTTGAACCCTCGATCAGGGGGTTACCCCGAAACCGCATTAGCAGTGCGGCGCCATAGACCAGACTAGGCGAAGCCTCCCCGCACATCCGCCGCTTGACGGAGAAGTGCGTGCTGATGATGGCACAGCCCCGTGGGCTGTCTCCAATCGGGCCCTACCGTACTCGGTCCCGGTGCCGACCGGCAAAGCGATTCGCAGGCACCGGACGGCCGTGACCGGGAATGATCCGGGCCCGCCGATCACGACCGCTGATCCACGACCGCTGCTCCACGACCGCTGATCCACTGCGCCGGGAAGTTCCGGAGGGGAATCCGGAGGGGATGGGGAGACGTGGCGCACAAAGTGGGTCCCGGTGCATGGGGCCCGTGGCGCCGGGCAAGCGTGGATCGGCCCTCGTCCAGGGGTCTCTTGTGCGCTCCGCACAGCACCGGCCGTCTGATCGGGCGCTCGCCGTAGACTCCCCTCTGGTGGCACGCCCGGGGTCAGCGGCACACTGGCAGCCGTGACCGGTGGTACAGGACCGGGCGACCGGTCACCCGCATCGTGGTCAGCAGGGAGGAATTTCCGTCGTGAGCAGGCCATCCCGAGGCGCTGCTCGTCTCGCCGCCATACTCGACGCGCTGCCCGATGCGTTGCTGCTGGTCAACTGCAACGGCACGGTGGTGAACGCCAACACCATCGCGCTCGAAGCGTTCGAGGCCCCCGGCACCGCCCTGGTGGGACGAGGGCTGCTCGATCTGCTGCCCGAGTTCGACTCGAAGCGGATCCCGGGTTCGATGCGCAGGCCGGACGAGGCCGCCGCCGAGCTCGAGGAGCGCCAGCGGCCGACCCGCATGGTGGCGAGGCGCACCGACGGCAGCGAGTTCTACGTCGAGGTCACGAGCGCGAACCTGGAGGACGGGCGTACGCCCTATGCCTCCGCCTTCGAGGCCGCCTTCGCGGATCACGGTCCCGGCACGGGGAACTCCTACACGGGCGACGAGTTGCTGATGCTCGTCGTGCGCGATCTCACCGGCACGCTCGACACCGAGGCCGAACTCGCCCGCCAGCAGCGGCAGACGGAGATGATCCTGCGCGCCGCGTCCGAGGGCGTCATGGGCGTGGACACCGAGGGCGTGATCGTCCTCGTCAATCCGGCGGCGGCGCAGATCCTCGGCTACCGGGCGGGCGAGCTGGGCGGCCAAGAGCTGCACTCGCTGCTGCTGCACTCGCGGCCGGACGGCAACGCCCTGCCGTTCGAGGAGACCACGCTCAGCGACACCCTCAAGTCGGGGCGCAAGCACCGGGTGCGCGCGGGCACGGTGCTGTGGGCGAAGGACGGCCGGGCGGTGCCCGTCGACATCACGACGGCGCCCGTGCGCGACGGCGAGCAGCTGGTCGGCGCGGTCGTGACGTTCAGCGACCGGCGGGCGCAGGAGTCGCTTGCCGCGCGGCACGAGCAGCTGCTGGCCGTGCTCCAGGACTCGCTGCGCGGGCCGCTGGACCAGCTGCGGGACGAGCTGTCGGGGCTGGCCGCGGACCCGGCGGGCCAGCTGTGGCCGGAGGCGAACCAGATCCTGCACCACCTGGCGGCCGGCTACGCACGCATGACGACGCTCGTGGACAACGTGCTGGGCTATCAGCGCCTCGACGCGGGCCGCGAGAAGCTGCGGCTGGAGATGACGTCGCTGGACTCGGTCGTGGCGAACGGCGTCGAGGGCGCGGTGGAACTGATCGGGCCGGGGCGCGCGCAGTTCGCGGTGCACGCGCCGCCCATCGAGGCGGAGGTCGACGGCGAGCGGCTGACGACGGCGCTGGCGCATCTGATCGCGGACGTCGCGGGCGTGGACGCGACGGGCAACGCTCCCGTCGTCACGCCGGGTCTGGACACCACGATCGTGGTCGCCGCGGCCCAGCGCGGCGACGTCGTACGGATCGAGGTGCGCGGGCCGTACAGCGGGGGCGATCCGGTGCATCTGCCGATCGTCCGGGGCACCGTGGAGCGGCACGGCGGAGTGCTTCAGACGCATGAGGTGCCGGGCGCGGGCGGGAGCGCGTACGTACTGGAGGTGCCGCTCAAGGCGGACGGCGACGCCGCTGCGGACGCCGCCGGAGCCGCGGGCGGCGAGCGGGCCGCGGGCGCCGGGGAGACGGCGCCCGGGACCGGGCAGCAGCGGGGACGCGAAGGCCGCGAGAACGAGACGACGGTGATGCCGGTGCCCGCGCAGCCCGTGCGCGGTACGGAGGCACCCGCCGGGGCGCAGGCGGGGCCCGCCGGGGCGTGGACCGGTACCGGCGACGTCTCCGGGGCGGTGCCCGCCGCGGGGATTCCCGACCAGTTCCAGGCACGGCATGCGCAGGGGCAGGTGCCGGCGCACGCACCCGTACCCGCGCCCGCACCCGTGGAGCAGGAGCAGCAGCCGGAGCAGCTGCCGGGGCCCGTGCAGGAGGAACAGGCGACCGCTCCGACGGGGCGTCGCCGTGGGCGTCCCAGCCCGGCCGAGGCGCAGGTTCACCAGGAGCAGCAGGCACAACAGCAGGCCCAGCAGCCGCAGCAGACGGCCGTGGCGCGGAGCGGGGAGGCGCTGGAGCTGCCGCCCGCGGCGGCGGACGCGGCAGGGGCGACGGTTCCGCAGCAGGCGGGCGCGGGGCGCCGGTCGAGGCGTGCGCTGGCGTCGCCGTCGCAGGGTGCGGAGGCCGAAGAGGCCGCGGGCGCGCCGCAGTTGCCCGCACAGCCGCAGCCGCAGGCGCAGGCACAGCAGCCGCAGGCAGAAGCACAGCCGGGTACGGGACGGAGAGGACGCCGCCCCGCGCAGCCGGAGCCCGCTCAGCAGGCACAGCCCGGTCAGCAGCCACAGCCCGTACCGCAGGCGCAGCCCGTGGCGGGCGACGACGGCGCGGCCGCGCAGCCCGGCGGGCGCAGGGCTCGCAGGCTGGCGCAAGCGCAGGCGCAGGGCGAACCGGCGCCGCAGGGCGTCCAGTTCGCGGCGCCGCCGGGTCAGCCGCAGCCCGCCGAGGCACAGCAGGCAGGGCAGAACGGCGCGCAGCCCCAGGCGGCGCCCGCACAGCCCGCACAGCCCGCACAGCAGAACGGTGCGCAGCCCCGACCGGTACCGGCACAGCCCGTACCGGCACAGCCCGCACCGCCCCAACCCGTACCGCCACAGCCCGCACCGCCACAGCAGATGCCGGGCCAGATGCCCGCGCAGCAGGGCGCACAGCCGCAGCCCGCACAGCCGCAGCCCGGGCAGGAGGCGGAGCAGGCGGCACAGGCCGTGCCGCCGCAGCCCGCCGAGGCACCGCAGCAGGCGGACCCGCAGGCGGAGGAGCAGGCCGAGCCGCAGGCCGTGGAGCACTCGGTGGTCGCCGCGAGCCCCATCCTGGGCGGCGGTCCCCTGCCGCAAAACCTTCCGCAGCCGCGCGGACTGCCGATGCCCGGAGCGCCGACCGCGGAGGAGCAGGCCTCGTACGAGACCGGGGCGCACCGTGTGCAGACGCTCGGGCAGGGCGTCCCGGTGACGCCGGGGATGACGGAGCGGCCGGGCGGGCCGCAGTCGTACGGGCACTCGGCCGCGCACGCGCCGACGCCCTCGCCCGCGGCGCCGCAGCGTCAGGCGCACGCTCCCGCGCCGGCGACGGCCATACCGTCCACTCCCTCGACGCCGCCCGGCTCCGGCAGGCGCCGGAAGCTGGCGCAGCCCGCGCAGGAGGGCGGCCCCGCCCCGAGCCGTCCCGGCGGTCGCAAGGCACAGGCGCAGGGCCGCACGGCTCCCGCGCCGGGGCACGCCCCGGGCAACGGGCAGGGCTCGGGCGCTCCCGGTCCCAGCGGCCCCGGCGGCCCCGGCTCCGGACCCCCGCCCCCCGCCCGGGAGTTCACCATCGGCGCACCGGCGGCCGACGGCGCCGAGGGCCCCGAGCCGCTGGACGGGCCGAACAGTCCGGTCGAGATGAGCGACGGCCGCGGGGTGCCCGTACCGCCGCAGCCCGCCGACGACGAACTGCCGCCCGAGCCGCTGGACAATCCGCGGCGGCTGCTGGTGTGGCCCGAGCCGGACCCCTCGACCCAGCAGGCGCTCTCCGAGCACGGCTACCGGCCCGTCATCGTGCACTCGCGCGAAGAGGTCGACGCGCAGGTCTCGGCGTATCCCGCCGCGCTCTTCGTCGACCCGCTCACCGGCCCGATCACCCGGACCGCGCTCCAGTCGCTGCGTACGGCGGCGGTCGCGGCCGAGGTTCCCGTGATGGTCACCTCGGGGCTGGGGCAGGCGACCCGGGAGGCGGCGTACGGCGCCGATCCGGCGGTGCTCCTCAAGGCACTCGCACCGCGCGACAGCGAGCAGCACCCTCCGCGCGTACTGCTGGTCGAGGAGCGCCCGCCGATCGCGGGCGCGATGGCGGCGTCGCTGGAGCGGCGCGGCATCCAGGTCGCGCACGCGCAGACGGACGAGGCGGCGGTGAACGTCGCGGCGCAGATGCGGCCCAACCTCGTGGTGATGGACCTGATGCAGGTGCGTACGCGGCGTGCCGGAATCATCGACTGGCTGCGGGTGAACGGGCTGCTGAGCAGCACGCCGTTCGTCGTCTACACGTCGGACAGCATGAACCCCGCGGATCTGCCGAGGCTGGCGACGGGCGAGACGGTGCTCTTCCTCGCCGAGCGTTCGACGAGCCAGGAGGTGCAGCAGCGCATCGTGGACATGCTGAC
Organism: Streptomyces sp. HNM0575; assembly: GCF_012726265.1. GTDB lineage: Bacteria > Actinomycetota > Actinomycetes > Streptomycetales > Streptomycetaceae > Streptomyces. Next base: position 40,090 of record NZ_JAASAG010000013.1, read on the forward strand.
CAAGATCGGCACCAACTGAGCCGTACGGCCGGGAAGTTGATCTTCGCGCGTTGACCGCCCATCACGGGCCGGGTCGGGTACCCGGCCGTCGCGTACGGGCCGTCGCGTACCGGCGGTGGCACACGGTCGCCGGCGCACGGGGCGGCGGCGCACGCGTGGTCGCGGGCGGACCGCCGGGCCCGGCCCTCTCGGGGGTCCGGCGGTCCGCCGCCTCCTCACGGCCGTGCGGCGGGCGGCCCGCTCACAGCTGCGTGACGTCCAGCTCCCCCGCCGCGTACTGGCCGCGCAGCACCTTCTTGTCGAACTTCCCGACGCTCGTCTTCGGCACCGCCGGGATGATCGCCCAGCGTTCCGGCAGCTGCCATCGTGCGATCCGCTCGGCGAGGAAGGCGCGCAACTCCTCGTAGCCCACGGCCTCCGCGTCCTCCTTGAGCACGACGGTCGCCAGCGGCCGCTCGCCCCACTTCTCGTCCGGCACGGCCACGACCGCCGCCTCGGCGACGGCTTCGTGCGCCATGAGCGCGTTCTCCAGCTCCACGGACGAGATCCACTCGCCGCCGGACTTGATGACGTCCTTGGCGCGGTCGGTCAGCGTCAGATAGCCGTTCGGGGTGATCACTCCGACGTCGCCGGTGCGCAGCCAGCCGTCGGGGCTGAACTTGTCCTCGGGGCGCAGCGGTTCGGCGTCCGTACCGCCGTAGTAGGCGTTCGTGATCCACGGGCCGCGCACCTCCAGCTCGCCCGGCGACCGCCCGTCCCACGGCGCGAACGTGCCGTCAGGCGCGGCGAGCCTGGCCTCGACGGAGGCGGGGAAGCGGCCCTGGCTGATCCGGTACGGCCACTCGTCCTCGGGGCTGAGCCCGGCCGGCGGGTGGGCGAAGCTGCCCAGCGGCGAGGTCTCCGTCATGCCCCAGGCGTGACAGACGCGCACGCCGTGGTCCTCCTCGAAGGCCCGCATCATCGCGGGCGGGCAGGCGGAGCCGCCTATGGTGACCAGCCGCAGGCACGATATGTCGCGCGGCTTCTCGGCGAGTTCGGTCAGCAGGCCCTGCCAGATGGTGGGGACGGCGGCGGCGTACGTGGGGCGCTCGGCGTCGATCATCTCGGCGAGCGGACCGGGCTGGAGGAAGCGGTCGGGCATCAGCAGGCCGACGCCGGTCATGAACGTCGCGTGCGGCAGGCCCCAGGCGTTGACGTGGAACATCGGCACCACGGGCAGCGCGGTGTCCGCGTCGGTGAGGCCCATCGACTGCGTCATGTTGACCTGCATGCTGTGCAGATACATCGAGCGGTGGGAGAAGACGACGCCCTTCGGGTCGCCGGTGGTGCCGGACGTGTAGCACATGGCGGCGGCGGCGCGCTCGTCCAGCTCGGGCCAGTCGTAGACGGCGGGTCGGCCTTCGAGCAACTGCTCGTAGTCGTGCACGGACTGGCGGCAGCCCGCGAGCACCGAGGTGTCGCCGGGGCCCGAGACGACTATGTGCTCGACCGACTCCAGCGAGGGCAGCAGCGGAGCGAGCAGCGGCAGCAGCGAGCCGTCGACCACGATCACCCGGTCCGCGGCGTGGTTGACGATCCACACCAACTGGTCCGTGGGAAGGCGCAGGTTGAGGGTGTGCAGTATCGCGCCCATGGAGGGGACGGCGAAGTACGCCTCGACGTGCTCGGCGTTGTTCCACATCAGGGTGCCGACGCGGTCGTCGCGGACCACTCCCAGCTCGTCGCGGAGCGCGTGGGCGAGCCGCGCCGCGCGCTCGCCCGTCTCCCCGAAGGTCTGCCTCCTCGGCTCGCCCTCCCCCGTCCACGTGGTGATCCGCGAGTCGGCATGAACGGTCGAACCGTGTCGGAGGATGCGCGAAACGAGCAGGGGTACGTCCTGCATTGTGCTCTGCATCGGGGGAGCCTCCCGGGGCCGGTTACGCCTGGGTAATCGTGGCGCCGATTCTGCGTCCGTACCGGCCGGTATGTCACTACCCCGTCCACGATTCGGCGCGGGCCCCGTGCTCCCCGTCCGGTCCGCGTCAGGCTCCCCCGTACCCTCCCCGTACTCCCCCGCGCTCCCTGTCCGGCGCCGGCCCGCGCCGCGGCTATGCGGCGGTCAGCTCCTCGCCCGCCGGTCTCGCGCGGGCGCCGTCCGGGGCGCCGCCGAGCACGTCCGAGGCGAGCTGCGGGTCCTCGCGGAGCTTCACCAGCGCCCTCGACACGGCGCTCTTGACCGTACCGACCGAGACCCCCAGCACCGCCGCCGTCTGCGCCTCGCTCAGATCCTCGTAGAAGCGCAGCACCACCATCGCGCGCTGCCGCGCGGGCAGCTTCAGCACGGCATGCCACAGGGCGTCGCGGACGGCCTGCGCCTCCGCGGGGTCCGGGCCCTGCTGTGGCTCGGGCTCGGGCAGTTCGTCGCACACGAACTCGTCGACGCGGCGCTTGCGCCACTGCGAAGTGCGGGTGTTCAGCAGCGCCTTGCGTACGTAGCCGTCGAGCGCGCGGTGGTCCTCGATGCGCTCCCAGGCCAGATATGTCTTGGCGAGCGCCGTCTGGAGCAGGTCCTCGGCGTCGCAGCGGTTGGCGGTCAGGGAGCGCGCGGTGCGCAGCAGCACCGGCCCGCGGGCCCGTACGTACGACGTGAACGTCGGCGGCGTCACGGGCGCCACAGGCCTCACAGGCGTTACGGCCGTAGAGGCGGTCCGGGCGCTCCCGGCTGTCCCAGGCGTGGTCATGGCTCAACGCTAGAAGCGGGCGCCCGGCAGCGGATCGCCCAGAGGTCCCGAAGACTCCTCCCCCTTTGGGGGGAGAGGGCGCGCGGGCCCCACCTACGTAGGGTGGACCCGGCGTTGCGGGGGATCAGGGTGGCGCCGGGGGCCGCGTCCGGGTCGCCCGCGCCTCTCCCCCGCCCTTGAGACCACCCCCTCTTCCCCTCTCCCCGTCCTCTCCTCGGCTTCCCCTGCGCCCGGCACCGTCGGGGGACGGCCGCCGGGCGTGGGGGCTCGTGCGGGTAAGGAGTCAGGGGACGACGGCGACGGGGGCGTCCACCAGGTTGCGGTCGATGCTCAGCCGGTGACCGCCGTACGTCCGCGTCACGTTGCCGTCGTACTGGTGGATGCGGCGGTGCGGGCGCCAGGCGTCACTCGCGATGTACGAGGTGGCGTACACGGAGGGCGCGGTCCTCCACTGCGCGAACCACAGCGCCTCCGGCAGGTCCTTCCGGCCTGCCTTGCGTGCGCCGTCCATGTGCTCGATGCCGGAGTCGGCACTGCTGTAGAAGCCGGGGCGGTATCCGGCGGCGCGCACCGCCCGGTCCCAGCCCTGGACGAAGCGCAGGGTGGTGGCGGCGCATTGGACCGAGGAGTTGTCGTAGGACTCCATGTCGAGATAGACGGCGCTGTGCTTCGCCATTCCCAGCCGCTTGGCCGCGGCGACGGCGTCGCGGCCCTCGCGCAGCCCGCGTTGTGTGGGCGCCTTGTGACTCATGGCGTACCGGCGCTTATTCGGGGACTCGACGCAGGGCGACTGCGATCCGACGTAAACGGGCAGCAGTCTCCAGCCCATGCTGTCCACGGCCGACACCCAGGAGGCGGTCAGATTGGGCTCGTTGGGGCAGGCGCGGGCGCGGCCGCCGATGTAGACGCCGACCGCGCCGAACGGTGACGTGCCGTCCCAGGCGCGCATCGTCGCGGACGACGGGGTGTGGCAGGTGTCGAAGGCCTGCCCGTGGAAGGTCTCGCCGCCGGACGACGCCGGGGAATCCGGCGCGGACGGTGCGGCGGCCGGCGAAGTGCCGGGGGCAGTGGCCGAGGCGCGGCCGGCGTCGGCACCTGTGAACGCGGCGAGCACGGTGAGGGAGGCGAAAGAGACGGCAGCTCTGCGAATGATGTGATTCTTATGCCACATGGAGCCGAGTGAAGAGGCTCCCGTCGGAGGCGAAGCTCAGGCTCGCCGCGCACCGGGGCCTTTCGCCCGTCCGGTCCGCCGGTGTTGCGGGGGCGCCGTGCGCGTGCCGACGGCGGCGGTGCGGCCGTCGGGCCGGCAGGTCTGCCGCGACTCGGTGTCCTCGGCCCCCGGCGCCGGGAACCCCGGGCGCCCGGCTCCTCCGTGTCAGCCTTATCCGCCGTGTTCAGCCGTATCAGCCTTATCCGCCGTATCAGCCGTGCTCGTCGACGCAGCGGCTGCCGAGTGCCTTGAGCTTGGCCTGGTCGACATACCCCTTCGTGCGGGTGCCGGCGACGTGGCCGTAGTCGCGGAAGCGGTACGGGCGTCCCGCGGGCGCCCTGTCGAGACGGAAGACGTCGTCGGCGTGCACGTCTCCGATGTCGTTGCGGCCGGCGTCGAGGATGTCGCCGTCCTCGATCACCCGGTACACGCGGGTCGTACGGCAACTCGGGCCGTCGGCGGGCCTGTCGGCCGTCATGTTCGTGTCCTTGCCCGTGTCCGCGGGACCGCCGGAGGTCTGCGCGCCCACCACCGCGAACGTCCCGGCGCAGACCGCAGCCGCCGCGGCCAGCGCACCCAGTCCGGCGGGCGAGCGGAGCACCGCGGCCAGGCGGGCCCGGCGGGCAGGCCATGCGGAGCCCGCGGGGCCCGCGGGGGTGTTCGCACCGGCGGGCGTGCGCATGGACGCGGGTCCTCCCGCAGGTCCTCCCGCGACGCCGCCCGTGCTCGCGGCCCCCTCGTCCTGCTGCTCGGACCTCCTGCCGCGCTCGGCCGCTTCCGCCGCCTCCTGGCGCAGCCTGCCCAGCCGCTGCCGCTCCCTGGGGGTCAGTCCGGCCAGCTCGCACAGGGCCGCGAAGGTGTCCGCCGGCATGACCTCCTGGCCGTTGAGGTAGCGAGAGACCGGCGACTTGGTGAGGTGCAGCGCCTCGGCCAGCCCGCGCTGGTTCAGCTCCGTCCTGTCACGGAAGACGGCGCGCAGCTGCTCGGTGAACTCCCTGACGGGCCCGTCCAGTTCGGGCGGCAGCGGTTTCAGCGGGCGTCTGCCTGGCTCGGACACGTCCCTGCCTCCCTCGTCGACGTCCCTCATCGCAGGTCGGCGGCCTGCGCGTCTCCCGGCGTCCCTCGTCGCGCGCCGCCCGTGGCGGTGCCGGGGACGGAGGCCGAAGAATCAACCCGGCTCGCGTTCCGGGCACTTCGGCGACCGGCGACGGCCGCCGCGCTCCGGGGGCGCCCGCATGCTCTCACGCGGCGGGCGGACGCGGTGCCGGAACCGTACGCCTGCGACCGGGCGACCGCCGCGGCACCGGGCGGCCACGCGGCACCCGGGCACGCACCCGGCACGCCCCGGCCGCCCAGGCCGCCGCGACGTTCCGGAGCGCATGGGCCACCCCACCGACGGACGACTCGAAGAGAGACCGATGACCATGAAGCTCAAGAAGCTCCAACTCGTCTTCGCCGGCGCCTTGATCGCCGCGCTCGGCAGCACCCTCACGCTGTGGTCCGCGGACGCGGAGGCCGCCGTGAACCGCTACACGATCCAGGCCAACTCGCCGAAGCCGGAGGCCTGCAACAACCACGGCACCGTCCCGGCCGGCTCCTGGCTCCAGAACAAGGTGTGCGGCTACTTCGTCGGCACGGCCATGGCCGGCAGCGCCTTCGACGTGCACGAGACCGCGCAGAGCGACTACCACTACGGGCACAACTACGGGAACAACAACCTGTGCGCCTGGGTGCCGCCGGGCGCGCTCAGCGGCTCGCCCAGCGGCACGGCCGACGAGTCGTGCAGCGCGGAGACCAAGGAACGCATCGGCCACCGCCGCTCGTTCGGCTCCGACTTCAACGCGGCCGCCCACGACGCGGAGGACGGCAGCCCCGTCACGGTCGACCCGGCGTGCTCGGGCGGCGCGTTCCTCAACTACTACGGCTCCAGCGACTACAGCAGCGGCGCACTGCGCGACGCCGCGGGCACCCCGGCGGCACAGGTGCAGTACCGCTACACGACGAACGGCTCCAACCCGGCGGTCGTCGTACGCGACTCGAATCTGGGCTGGGTCTTCATGGACCGCGACTGCGTCACCGACTGGCAGGGCGTGAAGTTCCACAACGACGACGACTGACGGTCCCCGGGACCGACGGCCCCCGGCGGGTGCCGCGGGCGACGGCAGGGGGTGCGGGCGGAGTTCCGCCCGCACCCCCTGTACGCGTCACGCCGTACGCGTACGCCCGTACCCCGCACGGCACCGGCGGCCTCCCGCGAAGGCGGCCCGCTGCCCAACGGGCCGGTGGCGGCCGCCACTTGACGCATCGGCCGCTACTTGACCGCCCCCGCCGTGAGCCCCGCCACGATGCGGCGCTGGAAGAAGAGCACGAGAACCACCAGCGGTACGGTCACGATGATCCCCGCCGCCATCTGGCTGCCGTGCGGCGCCACGAACTGCGAGGCCCCGGTGAACTTCGAGACGGACACCGGAGCCGTCTGCATCGACTCCTTGTTCACCATGGACACCGCGATCAGGAACTCGTTCCACGCCATCACGAAGGTCAGGATCGCCGTCGTGAAGAGCCCGGGCGCCGCGAGCGGAAGGATCACCTTCCGGAAGGCCTGTCCCCGGGTGCAGCCGTCGACCCTCGCCGACTCCTCCAGCTGGGTCGGCATCTGACGGAAGAAGGACGTCAGGTTCCACACGGCGAGCGGCAGCGCGAAGGACATGCTGGGCACGACCATCGCCTGGTACGTGTTGATCCAGCCCATGCCCACGAACAGCTTCAGCAGCGGAATCGTGATCGAGACGACCGGGAACATCGACGTGGCGATGATGCCCGTCAGCACCAGCCGCTTGAAGCGGAAGTCGAGCCGGGCCAGCGCGTATGCGGTGGTGACGCCGACGATCAGGGCGAGCACGGTGGTCGTCCCGGCGACGACGAAGCTGTTGCCCAGGGAGCGTACGAAGCCCAGCGAAGGGTCGAGCACGTTCGCGTAGTTGGTGAAGGACACCGGCGACGGCCACAGCGAGACGTCGAAGATGTCCGACGGGCGGCGCAGGCTGGAGACGAGCATCCAGTAGAAGGGCGCCAGGCACCAGGCGGCCACCGCCACGATGCCCGTGGTGCGCAGCGCCGTACGCCAGGGTGTGCCCGGAGCCTTGCGGGCCGCGTCGCTGCGCCCGGGCGGCGGTCCCGCCGCGGCCGGAGCCTCGGGGGCCGGTGTGGTCGCCGTGGACGTGGTGCCGGTCATGCGGTGGCCTCCTTCTGAAGCTTCCGGTCATCGCCGGTCACCTGGCGCGGGATCCTGCCCTTGCCCTTCTTGCCGCCTGTCCTGCCGCCCGTCGCGTCACGGGCGCCGAGCAGGTCCGCGCCGAGCAGCTTGATGAACGCGAAGGCGATGAGGAAGACGTAGAGGAACAGCACCACCGAGTACGCGGACGCCGGTCCGAAGCGGACGTTGGAGGCCTCGTCCTGGGCCAGCATCGACAGCGTCTCGACGGACTGCTTGCCGGCGCCGATGAGGATGTAGGGCAGGTCGAACATCCGCAGCGCGTCCAGCAGCCTGAAGAGCACGGCGACCAGCAGCGCGGGCTTGACCAGGGGAAGCGTGATGCTCCACAGGCGGCGAATCGGTCCTGCTCCGTCGACGCGGGCGGCCTCGTAGACCTCCTGGGAGATGATCTGGAGCCCGGCGAGCACGAGGATGCCGACGAAGGGCGCCGTCTTCCACACCTCGGCGACGATGACGGCGACCTGCGCCTGGAAGCCCTCGGTGGTCCACAGGACCTTGGTGTTCAGCAGGGTGTTGGCGATTCCCTCGCTGTCGAAGATCCAGCGCCACAGCAGCGCGGAGATCGCGGTCGGGATCGCCCACGGCACGAGGATGCTGGCCCGTATCCAGGCCCGCCCGCGCAGCCCCTGGTGCATGATCAGCGCCATCGCCAGTCCGATGGCGGTCTCCAGGATCACCGAAGTGACGGTCAGGAACGACGTGTTCCAGAAGGCGTTCCAGAACCGGGCGCCCCCGCCGGTGAAGATCCTCGTGAAGTTGTCCAGGCCGACGAAGGGGTCGCCGTTCTCGATGAAGCCCGTCTTGGGATCGATGCCCGGAACGCTGTAGAGCGAGGAGTGCACCGCCGACAGCACCGGATAGGCGATGACGAGACCGAGCACCAGCAGCGTCGGTGATACGAGGAGAGCGGCCATGCGCCCCTCACCGTGCAGGCCCGGTCGCGCGGTGGGCCCGCTACCGCGGCGCCATGGAGGTGTCAGCGACATGGGTCGATCTCTTCCTTTCTCGGCCGGGGGCACTTCGGGCGGACTGCTGCTGCGGCCCGCGCCTGCGGTACGGCCTGGGGACTGCGGGGAGGGTTCACGGGGTCACCGGGTCACGGTCGTCGCGGATCATGGTCATCGCGGTTCACGTCGCGGTTCACGGTCGTCGCGGGTCACGGAGCCAGGGCGCGCAGCTGCCGCTGGAGTCCGCGCAGCGCGGCCTGCGAACTCTTCTTTCCGGTCAGCGCGTTGTACGACTCGTTCTGCACGGCCTTCGTGGCGTCTCCGTACTGCACGACGCGGGGCCTCGGCTCGGCGCCGAGGATCGACTTCTTCAGCACCGGCAGGTACGGGAACTTCTTCACGTACTCCGGCTCGTCGTAGAGCTTGGAGAAGACCGGTGCGAGGGAGGCCTTCTCCAGCTTGATGCGGGCGCTCTGCTCGTTCGTCATGAAGCGCATGAAGTCCAGCGCGGTGGCCTTGTTGCGCGCCGAGGAGGACAGGGCGAGGTTGTGCCCGCCGAGGGAGGAGGCGCCGGGACCCTTCTCGCCGGGTATCGGCGCGACGCCGAACTTGCCCGCGACCTCGTTGTTCTTGGCCTTCTTGTCGGAGATCGCGTACTGGTAGGGCCAGTTGCGGTAGAAGAGCAGGTCGCCCTTCTCGAAGGCCCGCCTGCCCTGCTCCTCCATGTACGTGATGCCGCTCTTGGGGATCGTGCCGTCCTTGAAGCTCTCGACCAGCTGGTCCATGCCGCGCCTGGCCTCGGGGGTGTCGAGGTGCGGTATGCCCTTGGCGTCGGTGACCTCGCCGCCGGCGGAGTTGATCGCCTCGGAGAAGTTCACGGTCAGGCCCTCGTACTTCTCGAACTGGCCGCCGTAGCAGGACATCTTGGACTTCTGCCCGCCGAGGACCTTGTCGCAGATCTCGCGCATCTCGTCCCAGGTCTCCGGCGGCTTGTCGATGCCTGCCTTCTCCAGGAGGTCCTTGCGGTAGTAGAGCAGCGCGCCGTCGGAGGCGTACGGCATCGCGAACCACTTGCCGCGGTAATCGGCCGTGTCGTTGATCGGTCCGAGGGTCTTGCCGAACGGGAAGGAGTCGGCGGGCAGCCGGTCGATCCAGCGGTGCGAGGCGAACTCGGAGGTCCACACGACGTCGAGGTTGAGCACCGTGTAGGTGTCGGTCTTCAGCTGCGCGTTCTGGATCATCATCTGCCGCTGCTGGTCGGCGTCCTCGGGCAGCTCGATGAAGGTGGCCTTCTCGTCGGGGTGCCTGTCGTTCCACCTCTTGATCAGGCTCGGTACGACGCCGGAGGTGTCGCTCGTGGCGAAGGTGATGGGGCCGCGCTCGTCGGCGTCCACCGCGCTCTCGACGTTCGAGGACGCGAGCCCGCAGCCGCCGACGAGCGTGAGTGCGGCGGTGACGGCGGTGCATGGCAGCAGTCGTCGCGGAATGGCACGCACGTGATCTCCTCTTGGCTGTGGCCTGCTGGGGCCTCGTGTGGTTCGCTGTGGTCGCTGTGACGCCGTGACGGACCGCCGAGTCCGTTGCCGCCGTATCGCCGTTCGCAGTTCGCCGTCTCGCCGTTCACCACGGCCCGTCCCGCGCGTTCCTGCCGCGCTCGCCGCCCGGGACCCGAAACGGGCACTCGCCCCGCGGCCGTGAGGAACAGCGAGGTTAAATCGAGTGAGCAGGAGGATGTTTCCCCCCGAGCACCCCTGTCAAGACCTCCGGCACGAACCGTGACGGGGCCCCGGCAGCGGACCCTCCCGGCCTGCGCGGCCGCGACTCGAAAAGGCGTTGACACTTCGACGAAGCCCAGGTGATGCTCGGCTAGATCGAGTTACCTGGAGGGGTTCATGCCGCCGTCGCCGTCGCGCGTCACCCAGGCCGATGTCGCACGCCATGCCGGGGTCTCGCGTACGACGGTCTCCTTCGTCCTCTCCGGCCGCGAGGACACGCGGATCTCCATCGAGGCGCGGCAGCGGATCCTGGGCGCGGCCGAGGAGTTGGGGTACCGGCCGAACCTCACGGCGCAGAGCCTCCGTACGCGCAAGACGTACACCGTCGGCCTGGTCTCGGACATAGTCGCCAGCACGCACTACGCGGGCGAGATGATCCAGGGCGCCCTGGAGGCCGCGCTGGAGCGGGACCATCTGCTCTACTTCGCCGAGAGCGGCGACGATCCGGACGCCGAACGGAAGCTGCTCCAGGGCATGCTCGACCGGCAGGTCGACGGGCTGATCCACGCGGCCATGTCGACGCGTGCGCGCCGGGTGCCCGAGCAACTGCGCTCCCAGCCGTCCGTGCTGCTCAACTGCCTCGACGAGAGCGGGGAGTTCGCCTCCGTCGTGCCGGACGAGGAGGCGGCGGGACGGCAGGCCGCGAAGCTGCTGCTGGAGGCCGGGCACCGGGAGGGCATCCATGTCGTGGGCGGCCGGTGCGTCACCCGAGGCGCCCCGGACGGCGTTTACGCGGGCCGGGAGCGGATGCGCGGCATCGAGGCGGCGCTCGCGGAGGCGGGCGTGCGGTTGTCGGGCGTCTCCGAGTGCGACTGGTCGGCGCCCCGGTTCGGGTACGGCGCGGCGCGGCGGCTGCTGGAGGCCGGGCCCCGGCCCACGGCGGTCGTCTGCTGCAACGACCGGCTGGCGTTCGGCGTCTACCAGGCCGCCGCGGAGCAGGGGCTGTCGGTGCCGCACGATCTCTCGGTGGTCGCCTTCGACGACTCCGAGCTGGCGTCGTGGCTGCGCCCGGCGCTCACATCCGTCGCCCTGCCCCACCGTGAGATGGGCCGTAGGGCCGTGTCGTTACTGTTGTCGCCCGAGGAGCCGGAGCCGTCGGTCCACCGCATTCCCATGCCGGTGCGGCGGCGGGACTCGATCGCCGTGCCGCACCGCTGAGTTCACGCCTCTCCGCCGGTACCGGGGCGGGGCCGGTACCGGGGCGGGGCCGGACCGGGGCGGGGCCGGACCGGGGCGACCGGCCGGGGCGACCGGCCGGGGCCGGGCCGCGAGGGCGCGGCGCCGGCCGCACATACGCCGCCCGCACACACCTGCACATGCCTTCCGCCGCGGATCTCCCCAGGCGCACCCGGGCGCGCCACGACGCACCCGCCGCCGTTCCCGAGATCGTGCACCGACATCCGCACACATCCGCACACATCCGCACGCCGGAAGCCACCGACTCCGGGCACGTCCGTGCCGAACCACGCGTGCCCGGACAACAACCGAATACAGAGCAGGGCCAGTGAGTACGAATCCCTGAGACCCGTACGGCAGCCGGCGCCCAGCACGCACAACCGCACGTCCGGCTCCTGCGGCAGCAACACGGCAGCACCGCGACATCCATGAAGTGACGAAATGACCGAACCCGCACCGCACTGCGAGGAACCGACGTGACCGACACCACAGCACCGCACCGTCAGGACGGCCCCGACTGGTGGCGCCAGGCCGCCGTCTACCAGATCTACCCCCGCAGCTTCGCCGACTCCGACGGCGACGGGCTCGGCGACATCCCGGGCATCACCTCCCGGCTGCCGTACCTCGCCGAACTGGGCGTCGACGCCGTCTGGTTGAGCCCCTTCTACCCGTCCGCGCTGGCGGACGGCGGCTACGACGTGGCCGACTACCGCAACGTCGACCCCCGGCTGGGCACCCTCGACGACTTCGACGCGATGGTCGCCGAGGCGCACCGCTTCGGCATCAAGGTCATCATCGACATCGTCCCCAACCACACCTCCGAGGACCACGAGTGGTTCCAGCAGGCGCTGCGCGCCGGGCCCGGCTCACCCGAGCGCGAGCGCTACATCTTCCGCGAGGGCAAGGGCGAGAACGGCGAACTGCCGCCCGCCGACTGGGAGTCCGCATTCGGCGGTCCCGCCTGGAGCCGGCTGCCGGACGGCTGGTGGTATCTCCACCTCTTCGCCCCCGAGCAGCCGGACCTCAACTGGGAGAACCCGGAGGTGCGCGCCGACTTCCTCAAGACCCTGCGCTTCTGGTCGGACCGGGGCGTCGACGGCTACCGAATCGACGTGGCCAACGCGCTGATGAAGGACGTCGCCGACCCGCTGCGCGACATGGGGCCGCGCTCGTACGACGAGCAGATGGCCGAACTCGCGGACGGCACCCACCCGTTCTGGGACCGCGACGAGGTGCACGAGATATACCGGGAGTGGCGCGAGGTCTTCAACGAGTACGACCCGCCCCGCGTGGGAGTCGCCGAGGCGTGGGTCAAGCGGCACCGCCTGGTTCTCTACGCACGGCCCGAAGGGCTGGGCCAGGCCTTCAACTTCGAGTATCTGAAGACCGGTTGGGACGCGCGGGAGCTGCGCTCCGTCATCGACGAGTCCCTGCGCACGGCACAGGACGCGGGCGCCTCGGCGACCTGGGTGCTCTCCAACCACGACGTCGTGCGGCACGCTTCGCGCTTCGCGCTCCCCGAGGGCACCGACAGCAACGAGTGGCTGCTCAGCGGCGGCACCCGGCCGGAGGCCGACGCCGGGCGCGGTCTGCGCAAGGCCCGCGCCGCCTCGCTGCTGGAGCTGGCGCTGCCGGGGTCGGCGTACATGTACCAGGGCGAGGAGCTGGGCCTGCCCGAGGTCGCCTCCCTCACGGTGGACGAGCTCCAGGACCCCACGTGGGAGCGCAGCTCGCACACCCGCAAGGGGCGGGACGGCTGCCGCGTGCCGCTGCCGTGGACGCGTACGGGCCCGTCGTTCGGCTTCGGCGGCGAGGACGGCGCCGCACCGTGGCTGCCGCAGCCCGCGTACTTCGGCGAGCTGTCGGCCGAGGCCCAGGAGGGCGAGGAGGGCTCCACGCTGGAGCTGTACCGGGAGGCCCTGCGGCTGCGGCACAAGCTCGTCGGCAGCGACGAGTCGCTGACGTGGGTCAGCGACGAGGACACCGCGAAGGACGGCGTGCTGCACTTCGTACGCCCCGACGGCTGGCACTGCCTGACCAACTTCGGTACGTCGGCAGCGCCGCTGCCGGAGGGCGAAGTCCTGCTCAGCAGCGGCCCGTTGACCGGGCACGAGCTTCCCGGTGAGACGACGGTGTGGCTGCGGGACGGCGCGGCGGAGGGCTGACGCGCGGCCGGCGGCGGTGGCTGCGGCTGGCGGTCGTGGCCGAAAGGGGCGGCACGGCGGACTCGTCCGCCGTGCCGCCCCACCCCGTTCCGGGGGCCGCGTCGCCGGTCCCTCGCTACGGCCCGTCGACGAAGTAGCTGTCGTTCTTCACCAGGAAGTCCTCCAGCTCCGCCGCGCTGAGCCACCTCCGCGATCCGCTCGAAGTGCTCCTCGCGGGGCGCGCCCGGCGTGAAGAGCATCAGCATGGAGACCGGCTCGTCGGCGGTGTTCCTGAACGCGTGCAGCCCGCCCGGCGGCACGTAGAGGAAGTCGCGGGGTAGGCGACGCCGAGCCGCACGCCCGCCTCGCGGCACGCCGCGACCATCGCCTCGCCGTCCTCCGCCGTGGTGGCGAGCGGCTTTTCGCACAGCACGTCGACGCCGTGCGCCGCTGCCCGAGGAGTCGGTCGCGTACTACGACGAGGGGCAGCCGTAGAGGCACCCGCTCGGCAGGAGCCGGGGCCGCCGGTCCGGCCGCCCGTCCGTACCCAACCCGTTCCCGGGCGCGGAGGCGCAGGACCGCGGAACCCGAACCACGAACCGGGGAAAAGGAGTTGTACACCGAGAGGTTCATGGGAACGATTACACGCATGGACAGACCCCCGGAATTGCTCCGTCACGACCGCGCCGTACTACGCCGCTGGCGAGTCGCCGACGCCGACGTGGCGTACCGGGTGGTCGCCGAGTCGATCGACCATCTGCGGCCGTGGATGCCCTGGGCGGGCGAGGGTCACAGCCCCGACGCGTCCCTGGAGTTCGTCACCAGGTGCGAGCGCGAGTGGGCCGAGGGCCAGGCGTACAACTACGCGGTGTCCGTGGCCGGTTCGACGGTCGGCAGCTGTAGCCTGATGCGCCGCATCGGCCCCGGCGGCCTGGAGATCGGCTACTGGATCCACCCCTCGTGGACGCGGCGCGGTCTCGCGACGTCGGCCGCGTCGGCGCTGCTCCGTGCCGCGTTCGAGCTCCCGGGCGTCGAGGTGGTGGAGATCCACCACGACGAGGCCAACGAGGCCAGCGGCGGCGTACCGAGGCGGCTCGGCTTCACGGAGGTCGAGCGGCGGCCCGCTATCGAGGGGCCTTCGGCTCCGGGCGAATCGGGCGTCGAGGTCGTCTGGCGCGCCCACCGCGACACGGCGCTCCTGCTTCCGCAGCCACCGGGAGCGGGGGCCGGAGCCGCGGGCGCGGGCGAAGCCGGAGCCGTGGCTGAAGCCGGTGGCAGAGCCGTGAGCGAAGCCGGAACCTGAGCCGAGCCCGGACCGGAGCCGGGGGCGAGCCCGGAGCGGGACCAGCCGGGGGCCGGAGCCGGAACCGCGGACGAGGCCGGAGCGGGACCGGCCCAAGCTGAAGCCGTTCCCGAGCCGGGGATGAAGCCGTGCCCCGGGAACCCGACCCGCGGCGGGAGCCGAACCCGTACCCGTAACGGATGTCGCAGCCGCCACGAACTCCGGCCGCACCGCTACCAGTTCTGCACGGAGTTGAGCAGGATCCGCTCGATGTCCTCCTCGTTCACCGGCTTGGGACAGGTCGTCAGCAGCCGCTGCTGCTTCATCGTCCCCGGCACGAGGTCCGGTACGTCGCTCTCGCCGTAGCCGACGGCGCCGATCCCGTTCGGGATGCCGATGTCCCGCATCAGCCCGACCAGTACCCGCGGCAGCTGCTCGGAGGGATCGGACAGCCGCTCCGCGTCCGGCGCGAGCAGCGAGGCCGCCCGCAGATGCCGCTCCGGCGCCGAGGAGAAACTGAAGCGGAAGGCTTCCGGCGCCGTCAGCGACACCGACTGGCCGTGCGGCACCATCGGTTCGTCCTGCGGATATCCGGCGGGCCGGTAGTCCTTGACCATGCCGGCGATCGGATAGGCGTTGGCGTGCGGAATGTGCACCCCGGAGTTGCCGAAGCCCATGCCCGCGAAGGTCGCCGCCATGAGCATGTCCGTACGCGCCTCGACGTCCTCCGCCCCGTGGTGCACCGCCCGCCGGAAGGACTTCGCGATCAGGTCCATCGCCTTCTCGCACCACAGGTCGGACACCGGGTTCGAGCCGCAGTACGTCACCCGCTCCTCGGGCCTGTGCCGCGCCGAATCCCCGTACCAGCCCGCCGTGTACGACTCCAGCGCATGGCAGACGATGTCCATGCCCGCGGAGGCGGTGACCTCGGGCGGCAGGCTCATCGTCAGCAGCGGATCGACCACGGCGAGGGCGGGGCGCAGCCGCCAGTGGCTGATGCCGGTCTTGACCTTCATCGACAGCACGTCCAGCACGCACATCGCGGTGCTCTCCGCTCCCGTGCCCGCGGTCGTGGGAACGGCCACCAGCGGCTTGAGCGGACCCGGCGGCACGACTCCCCTGCCGACCGGCTTGTTGACGTAGTCCATCAGCTCACCGCCGCACGACGTCAGCAGATCCACCGCCTTCGCGGTGTCGATGGCCGAACCGCCGCCGACCGCGACGAACCCGTCCCAGGGCCCGCTCTCCCGCGCGTGGTCGACGGCCGCGGCGAAGCTCGCGTCGCTGGGCTCGACGTGGACCCCGTCGAAGACGGCGGCCTCGATCCCGTACCGCTTCAGGTTCTCGGCCACCCGCTGCGGAATGCCGAGGGCGGCGACACCGGGATCCGTCAGGACGAGAACGCGCTCCACGCCGTACTGCGACATGTCGAAGCCGATCTCGTCGCTCGCGCCCGCCCCGAACTTCAACGGCGGGGCGCCCCAGGTGAATACGGTCTCCTCGACCGTGCCCGCGGCCGTCTCGCCCGACGCCTCCGAAGACGTCGGACCGCTGTCGTCGCCACTGCTCATCGGTGTACGCCTCCACGCTCGCGGTCGATCACGGGCCGGCACCCGGGTCCCCGGTGCTCCGGGTCCTCCCAGTCTTCCCAGCCGTACGGGCCGTGGGGCAACCCCGGTCGCCGACGAGTCCGGCGCGGACTGCCGCCGGTGATCCGATCCGTGACCCGTCGGGGGGCGGCGGTCGCGCACCGGTCGTATACCGGTTGCGTACGGGGCGGGCGCCCCGGGCACCTACGAGAGGCCCGTGTACGTCTCGTATACAGGGCGGCGGTGCGGCTCGTATACAGACCGCATACGTACCGCGTGCGGATGGTTCGCCGGGCCAGGGTGGGGTTCGTATACAGACCCCATACGCGGGGGCTCGTATACCGGTCGCGTACGGAACGCATACGGCTCGCCTGCCGGTCCACGTATACGCGCCGTACAACCGCCGTGCGTGGGGCCCGCGTATAGGCCGCATACATGGCGCGTACTCGTGGTCTACCGGTCGTATACGACCCTCACGGCGCCAGCCGCTCGCACACCGCCGACGTGACCGAGGCCGTGCCCCCGGCCGGCCGCCCGCGTACATCGAGTTCGACGGCTCCGTCCGCGAGCGCCGACTCCACAGCGCCCCGCACACGGTCACCCGAGGCATGCCGGCCGGCGCGGTCCAGCAGCAGCGCGAGGCTCAGAATCTGCGAGAGCGGATTGGCCAGACCGCGGCCCGCGATGTCGGGTGCGCTGCCGTGCACGGGCTCCGCATACGAGGTGTGCACACCGGCGTTGAGCGAACCGCACATGCCGAGGCCGCCCACCGTGGCCGCACCGAGGTCGCTGAGCACGTCCCCGAGGAAGTTCTCCGTCACCAGCACGTCGAAGCACTGCGGCCGGGCGACGAGATCGTGGGCGGCGGCGTCCGCGTAGAGGTGCTCGGCCGCGATGTCCGGGTATTCGGCGGCCACTTCGTCGAAGACGCGGCGGAAGAGGGCGTAACTGCGCAGCACGTTGCTCTTGTCCACGCACGTGACCCTGCGGACCCCGTCCGCGGGAGCGCCCGCGCGGCCGCGCGCGAGAGAGAACGCGTACCGCACGACGCGTTCCGTGCCCGCCCGCGTGATCATCAACTGGTCGCAGGCCGCATGCGGAGTGGCGGCGCCCGCGCCCCGCGAGAGATACAGCCCCTCGGTGTTCTCGCGGACCAGCACGTAGTCGATCTCGCCGGCACCGTGCCGCGTACCGCCGGTGACGCCGGGCAGCAGCCGCATCGGCCGTACGTTGGCGAAGGTGTCCAGGCCCAGGCGCAGCAGCCCGCCGAGCAGTCCGGCCTCCGTGCCGTCCGGGTGCCGCACGCCGGGGAGGCCGACCGGGCCCTTCAGCACGCCGTCGGCGGTCCGCAGCCGTTCGAGCGCGCCGTCGGGCAGCGCACGACCGGTGCTCCGGTACGCCCCGGCGCCCGCCTCGATCGTCGTGACACGGTGCCCGAAACCGTCCAGGGCGGCTGTGCGCTCCAGCACCTCCAGGGCGCTGCCGACCAGTTCGGGGCCGATGCCGTCCCCGGGGATCACCACGAGATCCAGGAGTTCGGACGGCTGCGGTCCCGCCGCCCCCTCCGGCGACCGCGACCTCGGCTGCGACTCCGCGCCCGATCCCGATCCTGATCCCGAACGCGGCTCCGCCTCCGACTGCGCCGCCGACTCCGGCCGTACGTGCGGCACTTCGGCCGCTCCGCCGCTCACGCGGCCCGTCCCGCGGAGGTCCCGGCGGTGCGCCCGAAGACCGAACCGTTCGTCAGCCCCGTACCGCCCGGATAGTTGAAGTAGAAGAGCCCGCCTACCAGTTCACCCGCGGCGAAGAGCCCGGAGATGGGGCGCATGTCGGTGTCGAGCACCTGCGCGCTGTCCGGGGCTATCCGTACGCCGCCGAAGGTGAAGGTGATGCCGCACGTCACCGCGTACGCCTCGAAGGGCCCCTCGTCCACGGTGTTCGCCCAGTTGGTCTTGGCGACGGCGAGGCCCGAAGTCCCGCGGCCGTCCCGCACGTTCGGGTTGAAGGGCGTGGCGGTGTCGACGGCGGCGTTGTACGACTCCATCTCGGCGAGGAAGCCCGCCGGATCCACGCCGTCCATCTTCTCCGCCAGCTTCTCCAGGGTCGGGGCGCTCACCTTGGTGATCTGGCGGATCCGGTACTCGTCGCGCAGCAGGTGCGTGACCTTCCGGTCGAAGACCTGCCACGCGAACTGGCCGGGCTGCTCCAGGATCACGCGTCCGTACTTGGCATAGGTGTAGTTGCGGAAGTCGGCGCCCTCGTCCACGAAGCGGCGGCCGTGCGCGTTGACCATGACGCCCCACGGATAGCTGTGCTTCTGGAAGCTGTCGCCGACGGCGAGGTCGCCGAACTCCGGTGCGTTGCGGTCCCAGCCGACGGCGTGACAGCCCGACCAGTTGCCCGCGGGGCTCGCCCCGGCGCGCAACGCCATCCGCAGGCCGTCGCCGGTGTTGTACATCGTGCCGCGCACCTTGGCGAGGTCCCAGCCGGGCCCCAGATAGCGGGCCCGCATCTCGGCACTGGACTGGAAGCCTCCGCTGGCGAGCACCACCGCGTCGGCGCTCTCCTCGCGGGTGGCTCCGGCCTGGCGCAGCCTCACACCGTGCACGACTCCGGAGTCGTCCTGGAGCAACGACAGCGCATGCGCTCCGTATTCGATGTGTATACCGGCCCGGACCGCGGCGCGCGTCAGTGCCTCGACGAGGCCCATGCCGCCGCCCGACGCCTCGACCGTGAGGCCTCCCCAGAAGGTGAAGCGGCCGTCGACCTTGAAGGCCTGGCGCCCGTAGATCGGTACGAAGCGCACGCCCTTCTCCGCCATCCACAACAGGGTCGGCAGGCTCTTCTCCACCAGCGTGGACGCGAGTTCAGGATCGGTCCGGTACTCCGTGACGCGTGCCAGGTCGTCCAGGTAGTCCCCGGCCGGATAGCTCCCGAAGTCGGTGTTCGCGATCTCCTCCTCGGTCAGGTCGGGCATCAGTCGCTTCAGATCCTCGACCCCCGAGTACACGACGCGCATGGCGCCCGCGGTGAACGCCGTGTTCCCACCGCGCCGGCTCTCCGGCGCCCTCTCCAGCACGAGGACCTCGGCGCCCTCCTCACGTGCGGCCAACGCAGCGCACAGCGCCGCGTTCCCCGCTCCGACAACGATGACTCGACGGCCGGCCATGCACACTCTCCTCGCGCTCGCATCCACATTGCATGCAATTGGATCGGGATTGTACTCAACTTGCGGACGATCTGACCCCTCCCGTACGGTTCACGCGTGCGGGAGGACGAAGCACCTACGACCAGCGGCGCCGGCGGCATCGACCACCGGTCACAGACATCCGGGGGATCTGTGGACCGCCTCCGCGCATACCTGCACGAGGGGGTCGCCGTCCGCGGCCGTACGACCGACGACGTCACGGGCGCGATGCGCGAAGCGATCCTCGACGGCGTGCTCTCCCCCTCCGCCTGGCTGCGCGAGAGCGAACTCGCGTCCGCGTTCAAGGTCAGCAGGACCCCGATCCGGGAGGCGCTGAAGCGGCTGGCCGACGAGGGCCTCGTGGTCAAGACCGCCCACCACGGCGCGATGGTCGCCGCCCTGTCCCTGGAAGACGTGCTCGCTCTCTACGTCGTACGCGAGGACCTCGAAGGACTCGCCGCACGGCTGGCGGCCGTACGGCGCCCCGACGGCCTGGTCGAGCAGCTCGACGAGATCAACGCGGACATGCGCGAGGCGGCCGCCCGCGAGGACGTCGCCGAGCTGTCCAAGCTCAACCTCGCCTGGCACCGCGCGCTGCGGACCGGCGCCGCCAACCCTTATCTGGAGCGGTTCCTCAACCAGGTCGAGCACGCCGTACGGAGGCTTCCGGCGACGACCCTCGTGCACCCCGGCCGCCCCGACGAGGTGCTGGCGGAGCACGACGCGGTCGCCCGCGCCGTGCAGGCCCGCGACGGCGAGGTGGCCGAACAGCACGCCAGGGCCCACATGCGCCGGGCCCGCGAGATCCGCCTCGCCGTGCTGCTGGGGGGCTGAGCGAGCGGGGGCGTGGGCCGCGGGGGAGGTTGCGTACGGGTCGTATGGGTCGTATACGAGGTGTACGCCGGGGCACAAGTACGCGGCGTACACGGCGTATACGAGACGTACACCGGCGCCGAGCGCACCCTCGGACGTTGCGTACGCGGCGTATACGAGACGTGCACCGGGGCCCAAGTGAGCGGCGTACACGGCGTATACGAGACGCGTACCCGAGCCGGGGGCGGGCGCACCGGACACAGGCGCACCGGACGCTGGCGCAGGGGTGCGCGCGGGATTCGTCGCGGGCGTCATCCTTGGTCCCGCCTCTCCAGACGCCGGGCCCACCGCAGCAGCAGGGGCAGCACCGACAGCACGACGACCAGCCGGATCAGGTGCATCCCCGCCACCAGGCCGCTGTCCCCGCCGAGACCGGCCGCGGCGGCGACCATCTCGCCGACCCCTCCGGGGATCGACCCCAGCAGGGCGGGCGTCGGGGCGAGGATCCCGCCGAGGGTGAGGGCCGCCCCGATTCCGGCTCCGAGCAGGACGATCAGCAGCACGACGACTGCTCCGGGCACGCTGACGCGCCGTACGGCCGCGGGGAAGTTGCGCCCCACCATCGCCCCGACCCCGGAGCCCACCAGGATCTGACCGGCCGTCGACCACCAGCCGGGCGGTACGGCGCCGCCGAGACCGGCGAGCGGGGCTGTCGCCGCTCCCAGGATCGACCCGGTCATCGGCCACATCGGCAGCCGCAGCATCCGGCCGAGTGCCGCACCCGCACACGCGAGTCCCAGCAACAGGGCCAGGCCGCCGGGGCCGCTTCCCGCGCCGGTCATGTGAACCGCCCCAGTACGAGGACGAGTCCGGGCAGCGCGAGCAGCACCACGACCAGGACGCGTACGAGGTGGACGACCGTCACGGTCCCCACGTCCGCGCGCTCCTTGACGGCGAGTACGGACAGTTCGCTGAGCCCGCCGGGCGCGCACGCGAGGACCGCCGTCGTCGCGTCGAGCCCGTGGCGCCTCATCAGCCAGCGTGCGAGCACCGCGTCGAGCGCCAGCAGCAGCACCACACCTGCCAGTACCGGGAGCGCGACCAGCCCCATCATCCGCAGGCTCTTCCCATCCAGCCGCGCGGCCGAGACGCAGCCGATCAGCACCAACCCGGCCGTACGGGCCCAGTGTTGAAGCGGATGCTGCGGCGGTGGCTCGGTCTGCGACCCGGGCCCGAGCCGGGGCGGCGGCGAGTCCGGCTGTCCGTCCTGTCGCTGCCGCTGCCGGGGTCGTGTGCCGGTGCGGCGCCCATGGCCGTCACGACCGGCCGCCCTGCCGGGTACGACGCCGCCGAATGTGATGGTGCCTGCCGCCGCGCTGCCGAGCACCGCACCGACCAGCGTTCCGGCGGGCACGCGCAGCCACGTGAGCAGCAGGCCGCCCGCGGCCCCCGCCACCAGTCCGATCACGGCACGGTGCAGGGGAGCGGCGGGCCCGTCATCAGCCGAACTCCCGCGACTCCGGCCCCCGGAACCCTCCCGGCCCCCGCCGCCCGCATGCCCCCCGGAGTCCGCGGACGCAGCGGAACCGCTCACAGCAGACCGACCGGCGTGAGGTACCCGATGGGCAGCGCGATGTCCGCGAAGACGGCGAGCGCAGCCAGCACACCAGTCGTGCACACCGTGTATACGACGATCGCCCACCAGCGCATCTGCGCCACCCGGCGCAGGAAGACGGGCAGGAAGACCAGCGCCGCGAGCAGCACGCCCAGTACGTACGTGAGCGCCACGAAACCCACGAGCCAGCCGAACGACCGCAGCACGGCCCGCCATTCGGCCGCCCACTCCTCCTGCTGCGCCGGATCCCTCGGCTCCGCCCTGCGCAGCGCGCGTACACCCGCGACGAGTGCGCCCGCCGCCATCGCCGCTCCGACCACCGTGACGAGCCCCGGTACGAGCCTTGCCTGGCTGCTGTATCCGCGGGAGATCACGAACGCGGCCACGAACACCGCGAGGAACACCGCCGGAACCACGACGCCCCAGATCCGCGGCGGCGTCGGCCCGCCCTCGCCCTCGTCGTCGTCCGGCAGGGCGGAGGCCTCGTCGCCCGCCTCGGGGTCCTGGGCACGGGCGCGCCGGGCGCGGGCCTCACGGACCTTCTTCACCAGGGAGAAGACGGTCGGCACCACGAGAACGCCGAAGAGGATCAGCACCCAGGGCCGTACGACCCACTGGTCGAACGAGTAGAGATTGGCCGTCAGGAAGTAGTAGCGCTCCATCGGCAGGCTCAGCACGAAGCCGATCAGGAACGGCGCCCGTGGAATCCCGCACGCCTTCATCACCCAGCCCAAGGCCCCCAGCAGCAGCATGATCTGGAGCAGCGCGATCTGCTCGGACTCCTGGAAGCCGGCGGTGAACAGGATGACCACGAGTCCCCCGGCCAGCACCGGGAACCGTACGAAGCTGAGCTTCGCCAGCGGCCTGCTCAGCAGGAAGCAGGCGGCCGCCCCCAGGATGCTCGCGAGCGCGAACGACCAGATGATCGTGTAGACGATGTCCAGATCCTTGGTGATGATCCGCGGACCGGGCTCGATGTTGAAGGCGAGCAGCGCGCCCAGCAGCAGGGCCGCCGGCGCACCGCCCGGGATCCCGAAGAGCAGGGTGGGGATCAAGTCCCCTGCCTCGACCGAGTTGTTGGCGCTCTCCGGGGCGATGATCCCCCGTGGATCGCCCTTCCCGAAGGTCTTCTTGGGCTCCTTGCGCGTGGTCGCACGCGCCTGCCCGTACGCCATCCATGTGCCCGCCGTGGCACCGAGACCGGGCAGCACGCCCGCCCACATCCCGACGAGCGCACCGCGCAGCACATGGCGCCAGTGGTGCACCACGTCGCGCAGTCCGGTGCGCCATCCGCTGCCCAGTCCCGAACCGGTGGCGACGCTGGAGCGGCTGCCGACGAGCGTGACGATCTCGGCGATGCCGAAGATGCCGAGGGCGACGGCGACGAGGTCCAGCCCCTCGGAGAGGAAGAGCGAGCCGAAGGTGAAGCGGTAGTCGGCCGCGGCCGGTGCCGCGCCTATGCCCCCGAGCAGCAGCCCGAACGCCCCCGCGAGCATGCCCTTGACCATGTTGCCCCGCGAGAGCACCGCGGTCAGCGAGACCCCGAGCAGGGTCAGCATGAACAGTTCCGGCGCGCCGAAGCTGAGCACCAGCGGACGCGCCACGGGTATCGACAGCGTCAGCCCCAGCGCACCCAGCAGCCCGCCGATCATCGACGACAGGAACGCCACGGACAGCGCCCGCGCGCCCTGCCCCTGCTTCGCCATCTGGTGCCCGTCGAGCATCAGCACGCTCGCGGACGCCGAACCGGGGATGCCCAGCAGTACGGACGCGATCGTGTCCGAGGTGTGCACGACCGCCACGGCGCCGATGATCAGCGCCAGCGCCTGGGTCGGGTCGAGCGCGAAGACGAACGGCAGCAGCATGGCGACCGCGCCGGTGCCGCCGAGCCCGGGGATCATGCCGATGACCAGGCCGGAGGCGACGCCCAGCAGCAGGAATATCAAGTTCGACAGGGCGAAGAGGTTGCCCAGCGCGCTGAACGCGGCTTCCAGCATCGATCAGACCTTTCGGTGTGCCGCTCCGGTTTCGCGAGTTCGCCGGACCGTCCGGCACGGGGCGCCGCGCCGGGCGCTCCGCACCGGATGTCCGGTGACGGATGACGGATGACGGATAGCAGGTGTCAGATGACGGACGACAGGCGTCGGATGACAGATGGCAGATGACAGATTTCGTCAAATGTCAGCCGTCACCCCGGCAAGCGCCCCCCCAACACCGGGCACCAGCACCACCACCGGGCCCAAGCACCGAGCCCAAGAACCCAACACCACCGGGCACCAGGCACCGGGCCCAGGCCGCCCGACTTCAACCCCACCCATCAGGTGCCGCCGAGCTTTTCGCCGTACTCGCGCTCGAGCATCTCGAGGGCGTACTTGCGGGCGTCCGGGTCGATCTCGAACGCCTTCTGGATCTGCTTCTCCGCGTTCTCGCCGGAGTAGAGGGGATAGCCGCCCAGCACTTCGCCGCTCTTCTTGGCGAACTTCTCGTCCTTCTTGAGCTTTTCGACCGAGTCCCAGTAGGCCTGCACGATCGAGTCCGGGGTGTCCTCGTTGGCCCACAGACCCTTCTGGTAGGTGCAGCCGGGCACGAGGAACGCCTTGTAGGAGTCGTAGGCACGGCCCGAGGGCTTCTTGCCGTACATCTCCTTGTAGAACTCCTCGACGGTCGGCAGCTCCGGCGCGTTCGGATCCCGCACGACCTTCCCGTCCTTGAGGACGCCGAAGGACATCAGCGGCACCGCCTTGCCCTTCTTGACCAGGGGCTCCACCTGGGACTTGTACGCGGAGGTCGTCTGGTAGTCGATGTCGACCTCGCCGCGCTGGTACGCGAGCATCGCCGTCTCACGGCCCTCGAAGCCGAACGTCGCGTCGACAGGCTTCTTCAGCACGTCCATCGCCTGAAGCATCGTCATGTCGAGACCGGTGGCGCTGATGCCACCGTACTTGAGCTTCTTCTTCGACTTGGCCAGGTCCTTCGCGCTCTTGATCCCCGTCTTGGGCGAGGTGTAGATGACACCGCCGGAGCCGTTCATGATCAGCGGCCGCATCTTGGAGAAGTCGAACTCCACCTCGGGACGCTTCAGCAGCGCCTGGAAGTACGTGGTCCCGGAGGTGACGAGGACCTGCTTGCCGTCCGTCCCGCCCGAGCGTACGAACTCGTTGGACCCGGTGATGCTCTCCCCGCCCGGCTTGTTCTCCGGCAGGAACGTCGGGCCGCCCGCGACGTGCTTCTTCAGGTACGGCTCCAGGAAGCGCGCCCAGGTGTCCGTCCCGCCTCCCTCGTCGTAGGGGATCACCATCTCGACGCGCGACGGGATCTTCGCGCCCGCGTCGGTCTTGCCGTCGTCCCCGACGCCCTGGGGATTGCCACAGGCGGCGAGTCCGAGACTGACGGCGGCGATCGCTCCGGCTGTCCGTATCCGGGCCATCGGTTTGCGGCGGTTGCGGCTCATCGCCGGTCCTCCTTCGAGCTTGTTCGAGCTTGAACGGCTGGCGGGTTGCGATCGGCACGGCCTGTGGCGGGGGGTTCGCCGGTCTTGTGAACTGATGCGGCTGTCGGGGCTGTTCGGGCTGTGGGTCCCGTTCGGGTCCGGGCCCTGGAGTCCGGTCATCGAGTACGGGTCATTGAGTTCGGGCCCTGGAGTACGGGGCATGGAGTACGGGCTGCCGGGCCCCGGCCGCCGGGTCCGGACCGCCGGGCCCGCCCGGGCTGCCTCGTCCGGCCGGGGCTCCGGACCGGGTCGTCCTCTCGGTTCGCTACGCGGGCACGGCGCCGACCTTCGAGTCGGGTACGACGACCTCCCCGGCCATCAGCCGCCGCGCCGTGCGGTAGCCGGAGACGACGGGGACCGACCACCCGTCCCCGTCCCGCTCCACCTGCGCCGTCATCGGCAGCACGCCCGAGGGGTGAGCTATGCGGATCTCGCCCGCCGACGGCTCCGTACCGGCGACCCCCGAGACGACCGTCCCGGGGATCACCGCGGCGACGGCCGTGCAGATGGCGCCGCTCAGCGCGTACGAGCGGTGCAGCCGGCCCATCGACATCATCGAGGCCCGCAGTGTCTGGCCGTTGCGATGCTGCACCATGCCGTCGGCCAGCGGATAGTCGCGCGGAGCACCGACCATGGCGAGCTTGGGCACCGAGGGGGTGCGCGCCGTCGCATCCTCGGGGGAGGACGCGGTGCCGATGTGCACTCCCGCCGAGGCCCGTATGAGTTCGAGCCGGGCGAGGAGCGCGGGGTCCGAGTCGATCTCGTCGGGGAGTTCGTTGCCGGTCAGGCCGAGTGACTCCCACCTGACGAAGAGCAGCGGGTTCGCGGCGTCGACGACGGACATCTCGACCGCGCCCAGCCCGGGGACCTCCACCTCGTCGACCAGCCGCCCCGTGGGCAGCAGTTCGCCGGTGACGGCGCCGCCCGGTTGCAGGTAGTCGAGCCGGATGCTCGCCCCCGTGCCGGGGACCCCGGGGATGGCGAAGTCGCCGGCCGGGTCGTACCGGCCGCCGCGGGTGGGCACGTGCGCGGCGACGGTCTTGCCGGTGTTCAGGTTCAGGAACCTCACCCGCGTCACGGGGTCGGTCGCCTGCACCAGCCCCTCCTCGACGGCGAAGACGCCCACGGCGGCGGACATGTTGCCGCAGGTGCCCGTGCGGTCCACGAGCGGATGGTCGATCGAGACCTGCCCGAACTCGTATGTCACGTCGACGCCGAGGTGGCTGCCGTCCGCGATGATCGCCGTCTTGCTGGTCGCGGAGGTGGCGCCGCCCAGGCCGTCGACCTGCCTGCGGTACGGGTCGGGGCTGCCGTACGCGGCCAGGATGAACCGGTCCCGCAGTCCGGGATCGGAGGGGAGGTCGGCCTCGTGGAAGAAGAGTCCCCGGCTGGTCCCGCCCCGCATCAGTACCGCCGGTACCTGCATCGTCCGCCCGCCTCCCACTCGCCATGCAAGTTGCATGCAATCTGTACGCCAAGTGGGCCACACCCTGCTACAGGTGGGGCCTGAACGCCATCTCCCATCTCTCCACGCAGGGTTAAGTTCTGCTTAAGGCACTGCTAGATTCCGCGTGTGCACGTGGACATAGGCAGGTCGAGACTGCTGGCCGCGGTCGCCCGGTACGGATCGATGACCGCCGCCGCGGACCGCCTCGCGTACACGCCCTCCGCGGTCTCGCAGCAGATCCGCAAGCTGGAGGGCGAGTTGGGGCTACAGGTCCTCGACCGCCACGCGAAAGGCGTCGACCTCACGGACGCGGGGCGCGCCGTCGTCGAGCACGTCGCCGGTATGGAGCGTGAACTGGCAGCGCTGGAAGAGCAGTTGGAGCACATCCGCGGTGCGCGCGCCGGCACCCTGCGGCTCGGCACCTTCCCCACCTTCGGCGCCTCGCTGCTGCCCTTCGCGATCACCAGCTTCACCGCGCGGCACCCGGGGGTCTCCCTCACGGTGCGCAGCGCACGCCTCGCCGGGCTGCTGGAACTGCTGCACACCCGCGAGATCGAGATGGCCGTCCTCTGGGACTACGAGTGGTCCCGCCTCGACGAACGGGGCCTGAGCATCCAGCAGTTGCTCCTGGACCCGACGCGGCTGGTCGTCTCCGCCGGGCACCGCCTGGCGGGCCGTACCGGCACCGGCTTCGGCGAACTCGCGCGGGAGCGCTGGATCACCAGGGCCGACCGCCACCCCGTCGTGGACGTGCTGCTGCGCACCTGCCAGGCCGCCGGCTTCGAACCGGCGGTCGCCTTCGAGGCGCACGACTACCAGGAGGCGCAGGCGATGGTGGCCGCCGGTCTAGGTGTCGCGCTGGTGCCGCAACTCGCCCTGAGCGGCGTGCGCGAGGACGTGCGCGTGCTGGACCTCGGCGGCCAGGCCCCCGTGCGGCGCATCATGCTCGCGCACTCGGCGGACCGCGCGCCGTCGCCGGTCGGTACGGCGATGGCGAAGATCCTGCGGGAGGTCGTACGGGAGGGCGCCGGCTCCGCGACCCCTCGGCGGGCCGACGGCCGGAAGCGAAGGGACGATTCGCCGCCTCCGCACTAAACTGCCGCGCGGCGAGCGGGCTGCCGACGGGGCGAGGGGGCGGATGTGGCCGGTTCTGCGAGCGTGACGGGGGAACTCCGGGCGGTACTGCGGCGGTTACGGTCGAGCGGGACCGCCGTCTGGTCGGCCGCGTGCCTGGCGGCATGGACCGTGTTCGTGCCACTGCTGGGGCCGTGGCTGGCCCTGGCCGGGCTGCTGATCCCCTTCTTCGCGTTCTTCCCGTTTCCTCCGTTCGCGGCGCTGTGGCGGATGCGCAGAGCCCGCTTCACCGCGAGGTGGTCGTGGCGGGGGCTGCTGCGCGTGCAGACGCTCGCGCTGCCGGTGGCGATGCTGGCGCTCTGCGCCGGCCTGCTCACGGTGGTCCCGCACGACAGGGCGATCTTCCGGGCCGTGCTCGCGCTGCCCCTGATCGTCGTCGTGTTCGCCGTGTCCGGCGCGGTCGAGATCCGTCCCGTGGCCCGTTCCGGCGGTCAAGTGACGGGCGACAGCGACCACTTGGAGGAACCCCACGATCAAGTGGCGGGCGCTGGTGACCACTCGGAGAGTTCCGGCGGTCAAGCGGCCGGGACCGGCGGCCACTTGCCCGGCTCCGGCAGCCACTTGGACGGCTCCGGCAGCCACTTGCCCGGCTCCGGCGGCCACGAGGAGACGATCACCGGGCTGCCCGCGGCACCGTCCATGTCGTCCCTCGTCGTCAAGGCGCTGCTCACCGCCGCGCTGTCGGGGGCGTACGCCTGGGCGATCCGTACGGCCTTACGGCTGATGCTCACGGGAGACCGGCGTCCCATCTCGCCAGAGGCCGAGAGGGCCGCGCGGTGGGCCGACGCGCAGGTCGCCTCAAGCCTGTTCGGGCCGACGTACGACCGGCAGTGGTACTGGGCGGTCCTGGTCGGCGCGGCGGCTCTGCTCGCCGTCGGCTGCGCCCTCCTGCTGCGGAACTCGCTGCTGCGGGCCGCCGCGAAGACGGACCCCTTCGACGGCGGCGCCGGTGCGGACGAGGGGCCCGCCGAGTCCACGAGCAAGGTGTTCCTCAGCTACTCCCGCAAGGACACCGAGTTCGCGCGCAGGCTGTGTGACCGCCTGGAGGAGCGGCTGGGCGAACTGTGGGTGGACTGGCAGGCGATCAGCCCGTCCGAGGAGTGGCGGGAGTCCATATCCCGTGCCGTCCGCACCTCCGACGCGTTCGTCGTGCTGCTGAGCAGGGAGGCCCTGGCGTCCACGTACTGCTGGGACGAGGTCCGGCAGGCCATCGAGCTGCGCAAGCGGATCCTTCCCGTGGTGATCGACCCGGCGCTGGAGCGCGGCAGCACCAGCGGTGTGATGCGGGAACGCGGGTGGAGCGAGCTGACGGCGTACCAGAACCTGTCGCTGGTGGAGCCCGACGAGGACGAACTCGCCCAGGGCGTCGAGGACATCGCCGCCTTCGTGCACCAGCATCACCGGTGGGCGGCCTTCCACTCACGGCTGGCCGTGCTCGCCCACCAGTGGTGGGAGGGCGGCCGCAGTGACGGGCTGCTGCTGCGGGCCGACGAGCTGTCCGTCGCCGAGGCGTGGCGGCGGCACACCCCGGACGAGGACGACTTCCGCGCCGGGCTCACCGAGAGGCAGCGGCACTATCTGGAGGCCAGCCGCACCTCCGTACGGCGGCGGGCGCTCCGCGTCCGCTCCGCGCTGGCCGCGGGCACGGCGGTGGTCGTCCTCCTGTCGGGGCTCGTCGCCGCGGGGCAGGCCGGTGCGGAGGACCAGTACCGGGCGGCGCTCTCCCGCAAGCTGGCCGCCCTCTCCGGCGACGTGGCGGACACCGATCCGGAGAAGGCCGTCCAGTACGCGCTGGCCGCGCGCGGACAGGCGGACACCGCCGAGGCGAGGAACGCCGTCGCGGAGCAGCTGGACGAGTTCGACTCGGTGCGCACCGTCGTCGCCCCGCGCGGCGCCACCGTGGAGCAGCTGGCGCTCAGCCGCAAGGGAGACGTCCTCCTCATCGACCGGGACACGAGCACGGAGGTGTGGGACGTGAAGCGGGCACGCAGCCGGGGACTGCTGCCGGGCAGCCTGCTCTACTCGCAGGACGGCCCCCGTTCCCTGTCGGCCGACGGCCGGACCATGGCGGTGCTGTCGGTGGACGGCGCGCAGGTCGATCTGGTCGACACGCGGACGCTTCAGGTCAAGGACAGCTTCACGGCGGCGGAAGGGGGCGTGGGCGGGCGGTTCGTATGGGGAGCCTTGAGTGCGGACGGCAGGCATCTGCTGGCCGGCTCGCTCCCCAGCTCCCCGGACGAGCCCTCCGACGTGGTGTGGGACGTACGCCGCCATCGCTCCCTCGGAACCCTCGACTGCCTGGCCACCCTGGCGCCCTCGGGGCGCAGAGTCCTGTGCGAGGACGACGACCGGCCCGAACTCAAGGACGTCGCGGACCTGGAGGACCCCGACTCCGAGCAGCACACCCGCGCATTCGACGCCAAGGACAGCAGCTTCGTGGCCTTCACCGCCGACGACGGAATGCTGTTCAACGTCTCGGGCGAGACCCGTCTCTACGGGCCGGGAGGCGAGCACCCGGAGGTGCCGGTGCCCGGCAAGGCCGTGGTCTCCCGCGAGGGCGGCGGCCCCGCCGTGCTCGACGGACGCTATGCGGTCTTCGCCCACGCCGGTGAGAAGCCGTTCGAGCTCTGGGACCTGCCGGACCACCGGCGCATCAAGTCCGCCGACAGCGTCGAGGAGGCGATCGGGGCGGGCAAGGGCCGGAAGGCGCCGGAGTTCGACCGCGCCGAGTCGGACGCCGAAGCGGACACGCCGCACGGATCGCTCGTAGCGACGGCGGCGGCCGACGGCTCGGTCGTGCTGTGGAACAAGGGCGGCTCGGGAGGTGTCAGCAAGCACCTGCCGGTCCCCGGGCAGAAGGGCCAGTACGCGATCAGCCCGGACGCACGCACCGTGGCCTCGGCCACCAGCCGCGGCGTGAGCACCTGGGACACCCGAACCGGCCGCCGCACGGGGAAGTTCGAGGTCTCGGGCATCAAGGGCGCGCTCGCCCTCGACCGGCACGGCTCGATGGTCGCCGTCGCCACGGGAGACCGCAGCGATCAACTGCTGAAGCTCCGTGTGGAGGTCTTCCGGATACGCGACGGCCGGCGGATATCCAGGCTGGACGCGGGTGCCGACAGCAAGAACCATGTCGCGTCCCTGGTCTTCTCACCCGACGGCAGGCAGCTGTACGCGGCGCTCACCGGGCAGTTCAAGGTCGTCGCCTGGGACATGGCCCATCCCGCCCGTCGGCCCCGTACCGTCGCGAGGACCGACGGGTACGCCGATGACGTCGCCCTCAGCGCCGACGGGACCACGCTCGCCGCCACCGGACGCGGCGGCACGATCAGCGTGCGGGACGCGCCCTCCGGACGCCTGCTGCGGACCGTGCGCAATGCGTCCGGCTCGGCGTCCGGCTCGGCGCTGAGCCCGGACGGAGGGACGCTGGCCACCGTGTTCTACCCCGGCCGGTCCGTGGAGCTGTGGAACGTGCGGACGGGCAGGAGGAGCAGCGGCGAGCTCGTGCCCCAAGCGGGCGCGTACGACGTGCAGTTCAGCGCCGACGGGCGCCGGCTCGCGGTCGTGGGCTACCCGGACCGCGGGCTCGTGGACCCCCTGCCCGTGACGCTGTGGGACCTGTCCAGCCGCCGGCCCGTCGGCCCGCGGATCGCCACGGTGCACGACCGCGGAGCCGTGGGCATCGCCCCGGACGGCGACAGCGTGGTGACCGCCGGCCGCTACGGCACGTCCGTCGTCGACGTCACCGCCAAGGGACGCGTCTCCTCGCTGTGCGGAATGGTCAGCCGAAGGCTCAGCGTGCGGGAGTGGCAGGACGTGGCGCCCGGGGAACGCTTCCGCTGGCCATGCTGACCGGTACGCGCTGACCGGTACGCAGGTCCCGTACGTGTACGTACCGATCACGTACGTACCGGCCGCGTACGCACCGACCGCATGCCTGCCGGACGCCGTGGCGGGTCCGGCAGGCTCAGCCCACCGTCCAGCGGATCATCCACGCCTCGTTCTGCACCGAGATCACGTGCTCGCACTCGGCCACGAACCGGTCGGCGGCCTCCGGTGCCCGCTCGGCGCCGGCCGACCACCCCTCCAGCAGCCGCTCCAGCTCCTCGGCGGTGCGTGTGAACTCCAGCTGCTGGTAGGCGTATCGCTGCGCCAGCGCATGGGCTGTCACCGCCACCCCGGCCGAAGCCGCGACGGCGACCCACGCCGCGAGCCGCTCGACCCCCCACGTGGCGGCGACCGCCGCCATCACCGCACCCAGCCCGCCCAGCGCGAACTCGATCCGCTCGTGCAGCCCGACCTTGCGCCTCATGTACGCGGCCCGCGGCCGGTAGTACCCCTCCAGCTGCCGCCGCAGCCGTAGCTCCGCATACGACTCCTCGTCCCGTACGCCGGGTACCGGACGCTCCTCGGGAGTGATGCCGGTGGTGTGCCGCAGCAGGTCCCCGCCGTCCGCGACGAACCCGCGGGCCCGCTCGCGCAGCAGCTCACCGGCCGCCTCATTGCCCCGGTAGGCGCCGGCTCCGGCCATGCATACATACGACTCGGCCTTGAGCGCCTCGGAGACGGCGCGCACCCGGATCCATTCGCTCACCGTGTCGGGTCCGCCGCGCCGGGCCGCCAGCGGAGCGCATCCGGCGGCGGCCGCCGCGGCGAAGGCCAGCGCCCTCCCGGCGGACTCGCTCCACATCAGCGCCTGGGAGGCCGCGGTGCCCAGCGCCGCCGCCGCCAGTCCCAGCGCCAGCGCCGCCACCCGGGCCCGTACCACCTGTGCCTTGAGCCGGCCCGCGGCCTGGGACCACACGCTCTGCTGATCCCAGACGGCGGATATCGCCGCGGTCCGTGAGGGCCCCGTCATAGAAGGATGATGACAGGGCGTAGCGGAGCCGCCAAGGCGGGTGCCACCGGGCGGCGTTGGGGCGGCGCCCTGCTCAACTCCCGGCGCCACGGTCTCCGTTGGGGTCACTTCGGTTGGCCCGTGCGGTCCGTCCTCCTCCGTCGAGGCGCCGCCGTCCGGGGGCGCTCGACCCGGACGCTCCCGCGGCGGGATCGTCAACTCCCGTGCCCTGCCCCGGCCGAGGGGCGGGGACGGTAGCGGGCGACGAGGATGCCGCCGGCCGACGTGGTGACGTCGTCGACATCGAACGCGGAAGGGGCGAAGCCTTCGGCGAACAGACGGCGGCCTGAGCCCAGGACGACGGGGTGGACGCACAGCAGGTATTCGTCGACGAGGCCTCGCGGCGCGAGGGACTTGATCAGCCCGCCGCTGCCCATGATGTGCAGATCGTCGCCCGGGGTGTCCCGGAGCGCGGCGACCGCCGCGGGGACGTCGCCGCCGAGCAGCGTGGAGTTGGGCCACGGCAGCGGCTCGGTCAGGGTGCCGGAAGCCACGTACTTGGGGGCGTTGTTGAGGGCGTCACGGAACGGACCGCCTTCCGCGTTCCAGTGCCCCAGAACCTCCTGGTAGGTGCGGCGGCCCAGAAGGTATCCGCCGCTGGCGGCCAGCCGGCGGCCCCACTCGCTCGTGACGGCCTCGTCGCCGGCGCGCTCAGCGGCCCAGCCGCCGTGGGCGAAGCCGTCGCGGGTGTCTTCGTCGGGCCGGCCGGGTCCCTGCATGACGCCGTCCAGCGTGATGTGCTCGATGGCCACGATCCTCATGGCTCTCCTGTCCGTCGCCGAAACGCGACCGTACGCGTGCGGGCCCGGACGGGCCGAACGCCCCGTGGCAGCAAGGGCGTTGGCGTCCTCACGGTCGCTCCTTGCGTTCTGTGACCGGGGACCGCGGGGAAACTCATCGGCCGTCCCCGCCCCGCCCCGTCCCCTCCCGTCCCTGCCGGCGGCCCGTACCGGGCTGCGTTCACCCATTGCCGGTACGTCTGGCACCGTCTAGCTTTGTCAGGGTCACCCTGACAAAGAGCCGACGACGAGGAGTGCGCCGTGACCGCGACATCGCCGGGCACCGTCACCGAAATCGCCCGCTGTTCCTTCTGCGGCAAGCCGGACACCGAGGTCGGCAAGCTGGTCGCCGGCGCCGGAGTGCACATCTGCGACGAGTGCGTGGCCCTGGCCGCCTCGGTCATCGACGAGAGCTCCGGCGGCCCGGCGCGACCGCGCGTACCCGTCTGGGAGTCGCTGGCGGACGGGGAGATGCTGAGCCACATTCCGCGCGTCGCCGCGCACATCGATCAGGCAGAGGCCGATCTGCGCGCGTGGGTGGGGGAGTTGCGCAGGCGGGGCGTCGCCTGGGCAAGGATCGGCGAAGCCCTCGGGATCAGCCGGCAGTCCGCGTGGGAGCGGTTCGCCGGGACCGGGACCGGGGCCAGGACCGAGACCGGGAACGGGGCGGAGTCCGCCGGGGAGTGACGCCCAGCCCGCGGCCCTCCCGGGTGCCGGTCCAGGAGAGCCCGGAAAAAAATCCGGCGGCCATGTCGAGAGCCCGTGCCCGGCTCCGTCCCCGTAGTGAGCGCGGCCAGAATGGGCCGTACCAGCACCGAGGAGAAGACGATGGCCAAGTACCTGCTGCTCAAGCACTACCGCGGCGCCCCCGCCCCGGCCAACGACGTGCCGATGGACCAGTGGACGCCGGATGAGATCTCGGCGCACGTGCAGTACATGAACGACTTCGCGGCCCGGCTGGAGCGCACCGGCGAGTACGTCGACAGCCAGGCGCTCGCACCCGAGGGGACGTTCGTCCGGTACGACGGCGAGGGCCGCCCGCCGGTCACCGACGGCCCGTTCGCAGAGACCAAGGACCTCATCGCCGGCTGGATGGTGATCGACGTCGACGGCTACGAGCGCGCCGTCGAGCTGGCCGGGGAACTGTCGGCCGCCCCCGGCGCGGGAGGCAAGCCGATCCACGAATGGCTGGAGCTGCGCCCGTTCCTGACCGAGCCGCCCACCATCACGGAGTGACCTGAGTGACCTCCGAGGCAGACGAGGCGGACGAGGCGGTCCTGCTGCGCAGCCTCGTACCGGGCGTGCTCGGGATCCTCGTCCGCCGCGGAGCCGACTTCGCGGCGGCCGAGGACGCCGTGCAGGACGCGCTGGTCGAGGCGGTCCGCATGCGGCAGACCGGCACCTCCACCGGCTCCCCGGACGCGGAACGGTCCGGGGAGCCCATGCGGGACCCCAAGGGCTGGCTGGTCACCGTGGCCTGGCGGCGGTTCCTCGACGCAACCCGGGCCGACGCCGCCCGCCGCCGCCGCGAGGAGTTCGTCGAGGAGCAGCCCGCACCGGGCCCCGCGTCCTCGGTGGACGACACGCTCCAGCTCTACTTCCTGTGCGCCCACCCGTCGTTGACGCCTTCGTCGGCGGTCGCGCTCACGCTGCGCGCGGTCGGCGGGCTGACCACCCGCCAGATCGCCCAGGCCTACCTGGTGCCCGAGGCGACCATGGCGCAGCGGATCAGCCGGGCCAAGCGCACGGTCTCCGGCCACGAGGTCTCCCCTGCCCGAAGGGGACGGGGAAGGTTCGACCGGCCCGGCGACGTCTCCACCGTGCTGCGCGTCCTCTACCTCGTCTTCAACGAGGGCTACTCCGGCGACGTCGACCTCGCCGCCGAGGCCATCCGGCTCACCCGGCAGCTCGCGGCCGCCATCGACCACCCCGAGGTGGCGGGGCTGCTCGCGCTCATGCTGCTCCACCACGCGCGGCGCGCCAGCCGTACCGCTCCCGACGGCAGCCTGGTGCCGCTCGCCGAGCAGGACCGCGGCCGCTGGGACACCGGGGCGATCGCCGAGGGGGTCGGGATCCTTCAGGCGGCCCTCGCCCGCGACCGGCTGGGCGAGTTCCAGGCGCAGGCCGCCATCGCGGCGCTGCACGCGGACGCCGCCACCGCCGAGGAGACCGACTGGGTCCAGATCGTCGAGTGGTACGACGAGCTGGTGCGCCTGACCGACAGCCCGGTCGTCCGGCTCAACCGTGCGGTGGCCGTCGGCGAGGCCGACGGGCCGCGGGCCGGGCTGGCGGAACTCGCGGCGCTGGAGGACTCCCTGAGCGCTTCGGGCAAGGAGCAGCCCGTGCCCCGGCGCGACGCGGTCGCGGCCTACCTCCACGAGCGCGACGGCGACCTGGCGACGGCGGCACGGCTGTACGCGGAGGCGGCCCGCAAGGCACCCGACCTCGCCGAACGCGACCATCTGACCCGCCAGGCGGCCCGGCTCAACACCCTCCGTCGCGGCTGAGGCGGGGCTCGGCGGTGGAGCGGTGCGGCGGTGCCGCCGTGCGGGGCGCGGGGCTTCCTCGCCTCGCCGGAGTCCGGCTGCATCACCGCCGAGATCGTCAACGCCACCGGCGGCACTCCCCTGCCCTGACCTCCGCCGATACGGCGATACCGACACCGATACCGACACCCGTACCGGCACCGATACCGGCACCGACGCCGACGCCGACGCCGACACGACACGACACGACACCGACACCGGCCTCCAAGTCGCGGGCCCGAAAACCCACGTGGCCGCTGCGCGCCCTTCCGATACGGTCGGGCGGTGCCCGAGCTGGAGCGGCTGCGTGCCGGTCATGCCCCGGCGGTCCTGGCCTTCGAGCTGGCGAACCGCGCCTACTTCGCCGCCTCCGTCTCCGACCGCGGCGACGACTACTTCGACCGGTTCGCCGAGCGGTACGACGCCCTGCTGGCCGAGCAGGAGGCCGGCGTCTGCGCCTTCCACGTGCTCGTCGCCGAGGACGGCTCGGTACTGGGGCGGTTCAACCTGGTCGACATCGAGGACGGCACCGCGGAACTGGGCTACCGGGTCGCGCAGCACGTCACCGGCCGCGGCGTGGCGACCGCGACCGTACGGGAGCTGTGCCGGCTGGCGGCGTCGCGGCACGGGCTGCGCACCCTGTGGGCCGCCACCGCCCACGCGAACACCGCGTCCCAGAAGGTGCTGACGAAGGCCGGGTTCACCCGGGACGGACCGGCGGACCCGGCCGACATCGGCGGCAAGCCGGGCAGCTGGTACCGGCTCGACCTGGTGCCCCGGCAGTAGACCCGTAGCCCCGCGCCCGGCCGGGTCGACGCCCGGGACCCGATGGGTGCGTGGCGAGAGACCATGGCGAGAGACGGACTCCGACCGGGCCCTCAGTCCCCGGCGACCGGGGTGGGCTCGGCCGGCGCACGTGAACTGACCGCGTAGGCAGGGTCGTTCGTACGGTCTCGCGGGACGGCGACGGTCAGTACCGCCGCGATCACCGCCGGGATGGCGAAGGCGTAGAAGCTCCAGTGCGCGGAGAGGGAGCCGTCGTCGATGCGGGTGAGGATGTAGCCGCCGTACGTCGGGCCGGTGATCGCGCCGATCCGGCCGACGCCGAGGGCCCATCCGAGCGCGGTCGCCCGCGCCTGCGGCGGGTAGAGCCCGCCGATGAACGCGTTGACCAGTGTCTGGGTGTTGGAGCCGAAGCCCGCGAGCGCCCCGATGAGCAGGAGTGGCGCGGTCGCGGGTCAGGACCGCTTCTCAGCCGTCCCGCACCTTGACGCCCGGACGCCAGCCCAGCCTGCGCGACAGGCCGAGCCCGCTGGTGATGACCGAAGCGAGGACCGCCTGCGGCTGAACCGACCCGGACCGCACCACGACCGAGAGCGAGGCCACCACGCGGCCCTCGCCGTCCATGATGCGAGTCGCGATCGAGTCCGCGCCCGTGGTCAGCTCCCCTCGCACGAGGGCACTGCCCGTACGCCGGCACTCGGCCAGCTCGCGGCGGAGCATCTCGGGATCGGTGACCGTCCTGGGCGTGTACCGCCGCAGCTCACCCGCGAGGATCCTCCCGGTCAGCTCCGGCCCGGCGTGGCTGAGCAGCGCCTTCCCGACTCCCGAGCAGTGCAGCGGCAGCCGGCCGCCGACCTGCGAGACCAGCCCGAGGGCGCGCGGCGCGGACAGACGCTCGATGATCACCGCTTCCTCACCGTCGAGGATGGCCAGCTGCACGTGCTGATGAAGGGCGGTGTAGAGGTCTTCGATGAAGGGCTGCGCCATCGTCCGCAGCGACTCGGTCAACGGCGCGAGCGTGCCCAGCTGCCACAGCCGGACCCCGATGCCGAAGCGGCCGTCGGGGCGCATTTCGAGCGCACCCGTCTTGGTCAGCTCCAGCACGAGCCGGCGGGCGGTGGGGTGCGGCAGGCCGGTCTTGCGGGACAGCTCGGCCAGGCTCAGCTCGCTCTCGCCGGGGCTGAAGGAGAACAGCAGGTCGAGGAGCCTGGAACTCACGCTCCGCCCGGGTTCACTGGTCCGCGGCACGTGCCTCACCTCCCCGGGACACCCTCCGTATGTCCGTTCAATGACACATGACGGCCCGGCCTCGCGCCAGGGAGGCGGCCACGCCGGAACCGGTGCCGCCCGAAGGGGCCGGCTCCCGCACCTCGCCGACGGAGCCCGGTCCCGAGCCGTCGGCGAGCGGTCCCGAGCCGCCTGCGGCCGGTCAACTCCCGGTCGTGGCACCGGAGTCGCCGAGAAGGCGGACGACGGCCGACGTCACCAGCTCCCTGTCGGTCCGCGGCAGTTCCCCGGCCAGTGACTCCAGCTGTGCGGTGATGCCGTCGTGGGTGTCGTGGGCCAGCCGCGTCCCCTTGCCCGTCAGGGCGACCTGGCACGCGCGGCGGTCATGGGAGCTGCGCCGCCGTGCGACGAGACCGCGGCGCTCGACGCGGTCGACGAGGCCGGTAAGGCTGGACTTCTCCAGGTGCAGCAGACGAGTCAGCTCCGTCATCCCGGCCGGGCCGCGAGTGAGGACGCAGAGCAGCTGGGCCTGCTGAGAAGTGAGGTCGTGGGCCCTGCTGACGTCGGCGAACACCCGCTGCACCAGGTGCGTCAGGCGCACGAGCGCGTCGGCGAAGCCGAGCGCCGTCTCCTCCGTCGCCGGTGCTGCATCGACATCGACCATGGACACCTCCTCGGCTGAGTGTAGTTGACGTTAGTTCGGATCACGAAC
This sequence comes from Streptomyces sp. HNM0575, assembly GCF_012726265.1. Taxonomy (GTDB): domain Bacteria; phylum Actinomycetota; class Actinomycetes; order Streptomycetales; family Streptomycetaceae; genus Streptomyces. The sequence continues at coordinate 78,819 of NZ_JAASAG010000013.1, forward strand.
TATATTAGTTGGTACAACGAACAATCATTACCACGGATCACACGAATCAGGTGTCTCATGGCTGCCACTGTGGTCGTCATCGGTGGGGGATACGGCGGAGTCGCCGTGGCGAAAGCGCTCGACGACGTCGCCGACGTGGTCCTCATCGAGCCTCGCGACGCGTTCGTGCACAACATCGCCGCCCTGCGCAAGCTCGTCGTCCCGGACTGGCCGGGGCGGTTGTTCTTTCCCTACGACCGGCTCCTGAGCCGCGGCCGTATCGTCCGGGACCGTGCGGTGCGGGTGGACGGATCGGGGGTCGAGCTCGGCTCCGGCGACCGGATCACGGCGGACTACGTCGTCCTCGCGACCGGTTCGCGATACCCGTTCCCTTCCAAGCCCGACCTCGACGAGAGCGCCGCCGCGGAGGCCAGGCTCCGTGCCACGCACGGGGCGCTGGCCCGGGCCGGCGGCGTGCTGCTCCTCGGCGCGGGCCCGGCAGGTCTCGAACTGGCCGGTGAGATCAAGGCCGTATGGGCCGACAAGAAGGTGACCGTCGTCGACCCCGCCGAGGACATACTGTCCGGCGGCTTCGCGGAGGGGTTCCGCGCCGAGCTGCGCGGTCAACTCGGCGCGCTGGACGTCGAATTGGTGCTCGGCACCGCGCTGCGTGAGGAGCCTGACTCCGAGCCGGGCGAGACCGGGACGTTCACTGTGATCACGCACTCGGGACGGAAGATCACCGCCGACATCTGGTTCCGCTGCTTCGGAGTCGTACCCGTCAGCGAATACCTGACCGGAGAGCTGGCGCCCGCGCGGCGACGGGACGGGCACGTCGAGGTCGACGGCCGACTGCGGCTGCCCGGCCGGCCGAACGTCTTCGCCGTGGGCGACCTCACCGCCCTCCCGGAGGCCAAGCTCGCCAAAGCCGCGGGCGAGCACGCCGCCGTCGTCGCCCACAACATCGGCACGCTGATCCGTGGCAGCGGAGAGCTGATCACATACACCCCTGCCGCTCCCGCCATCTCACTGCCGCTCGGCCCCGGCGGCGGTGCCTCCTACTCCCCCGACAGGGGCGTCCTGGGCCCGGAGGCCACCTCGCGGCTCAAGGGAAGAGACCTCAGGGTCGGCCCGTACACCACGCTCTTCGGTCTCGACTGAACGGAGCCTGGCGACGGCCTGGGCCGGGGTACGGCGTCCCCTTCGCGTGACCGGCGAGGCGCGCCGGAGCCGGAGCACCTGGGCGGGCTGCTGCCTCGGCGTACTGCTGTCGCTGCCCCACGGCGATGAGACCGGGCGGTGGGCGGGCCGGTCATGACCGCTGCCGACCGGCCTCGGCGTCGGCGCGGTCGCCGGGACCGGTGCCGCCGCCCGTATCCCGAGCCGGACGGCGTGTGCCCGCGACGGGTCCCGCGGTGCGCAGCCTCAGCGCGACGATGCCCAGTCCGAGCAGGCTGACGGCGACGGCCACGGCGAAGGCCGGACGGTAGCCGCCGCCCGCGGCGATCAGACCGGCGAAGGGACTCGCGACCATGATCCCCAGGTCCCAGAAGGAGGTCATGACGCCCACGGCCGTACCGGGGCGCAGGGCACCGGCCCGGCGGAGCGTCGTGGCGACCGTCGCCGGATACATCAGGCCGACTCCGGCGCCCGCGACGGCGGCGCCCAGCAGGGCGGGCCCCTCGGCCCCGACCCCGGCGATCAGCGCGAGCCCGGCGGCCTCGGCACCGAGGGAGCCGATCGCCACCGCGGCTCCGCCGTACCGGTCCACCAGCGGTGAGCCCAGCGCCCGTACGAGCAGGAAGCCGGAGGCGAAGAGGGCGAGCGCGACACCGTCACCGCCGAGGTCCTCGTGCCGTAGGTAGAGGACGAGGAGGGCGGTGACGGTGCCGTATCCCCAGCTGGACAGCCCGAGCGTGAGACCGGGAAGGGGAGCGCCCCTCGGAACGATGTCGCGGAAGCCGCGCGGCAGCGGCGCGAGCCCGTCGCCCGCTCCGCTCGCGCCCCGAGTCGTGAGCACCAGGGCGGCGGCCGCGGCGCCGAGCAGGACGACTCCCCACCACACCCCGGAGAAGCCCAGCCCCCGGTGGAGTCCCACGGCGACCACGGGGCCGAGGGCCAGCCCGCTCCACATGGACAGCCCGAACCAGCCCGCGACCCGGCCGCGCCGCTCCGGCGCGGCGCGGCCGAGCACCCAGGGCAGCGCCCCCGAGAACAGGGCGGCCTCGCCGGCCCCCATGACCAGCCGGGCCAGCAGCAGCGATACGAGGCCGGGGGCAAGGAGGTGTCCGGCGCCGCCCAGTGCCGCGAGGGTGCCGCCGGTGACGACGACCGGGCGGGCGTGGCCGGCGTCGGCCAGCCGTCCGGCGAACGGCCGGGCGCACGCGGTGGCGAGGAAGGCGATGCCGACGGTCGTGCCCGCGGCGAGAGTGCCTGCGTGGAAGTGCCGCACGACATAGGAGGGCAGCGCCTGCAAGGTCGCGCCGAGGGCGAGATAGCCGCAGAGCACCGCCGACCACAGGCGCAGCAGAGGGGCGGCGTCAGAGGCGTCGGAGGCGTCGGAGGCGGCGGTCACCATGGATGAGAAGGTACGGTACGTTACCATCTCTTCGCAACGCGGAGCCCTTCGTCCCCGGTCACCGCCCCAAGTACCGCCCACCGGCGAGAAATCCGCCCCTGAAGGACCGCACCGGCGCTCCGGTACGCTCGAACCCATGCCGGTCAAGGCGGGAAGCACCCTCGATCCCGAGGCCACCCGCGCCCGCGTGCTGGACAGCGCGGCACGCCTCTTCTACGAGCGCGGAGTGCACGTCGTCGGTGTCGGTGAGATCGCCCAGCATGCCGGCGCCTCGAAGCTGACCATCTACCGCTACTTCGGCTCCAAGGACGGTCTCGTCGAGGCGGTCATGGAGCGGCGCAGCGCCCGCATCCACGACTGGCTGGCCCGGCGGCTCGCCGATGCCCCGCCGGGACGCGAGCGGGTGCTCGCGCTGTTCGACACCCTCGCGCACTGGTACGCCGAGCGTGACTACCGCGGCTGCGCGGTGGTCAACACCTCCGTCGAGACCCGCCACGGCGAGGGTCCCGTACGCGAGCTGACCCGGCGCCATCTCACCCGCTACCGCGAGCTGCTGAGCGAACTGCTCGCCGACTGCGGAGTGGCCCGGCCGGTCCCGCTCGCACGGCAGTTGCTGCTGCTGATCGAGGGGTCCACGGTGGTCAGCGCCATCGAGGGAGACCCGGGCGCGGGCCGGGACGCACGCGCGGCGGCCGAGGCCCTGCTCGACGCCGCGACGTCCCGCTGAGCGCACTGCGCCGCCGGGCCGGAGCGCGGCGGCGCCGGCGCGGGTCGGCGTAGACCGGGAGCGCCGGCGTGGGCCCGGAGCACCGGCGGCCCCGTACGGAATCGCTACTCCGGCCGTCACGGGCCGGAGACCGATCCCGTGTCATCTCCGCTTCCGGAGGCCGCGGTTGGGCGCAGCACGGGCCGCCGCATCCGGCGGAACCCGTCGAGCCCCGTACCCCGGCTGTCGTGCCGCTCCCCCAGGCTCTCGAACCCGAGACGCTGATACAGCGCCCAGGCGCGGGTGTTGGAGATCGAGACGTCCCCTTCGAGTCCTGTCAGGCCGGTGTCGCGGGCGACGCGGTCGGCCTCCCGCAGAATCAGCGAGCCGTAGCCCCGTGAGCGGTGTTCCGGGAGCACGGACAGATTCGCGATGAAGAGGCAGTCCGGACTCGGCGGCGCGAACAGCCGGGAGACGGCGAGCGACCGGCGCAGCACCGCCGCCAGACAGGCCGGGCCGAACCGGGCCGAGGACAGCAGCGTCTGCAAGCTCAGCGCCTGGTAGCGGCGCCCCCGGTACAGCGTGATGGTCGCCAGCACCTCTCCGCCGGGGGCGACCGCAAGGAGCTGCTGCCGGTGGCCGAAGATCCCGCGCCCGCGCAGGAAGTCCCGCCTCAGCAGCGCGGCCGGGCCGCCGGGCACCGCGCTCATGGTGGTGTCGATGAGGCCGCGGGACGACTCCCACATCAGGGGTACGACCTGGTCCGCGTCCTCCGGGCGGGCCGTGCGGAACTCGACGGGCAGTGGGGTGCTCATGGGTTCTCCGTGTGTCGGTCGGATCGGTCGGGACGGTCGGATCGGTCGGATCGGTCGGATCGGTCGGGACGGGACCGGCGCACCGCGGCGCAGACGTTCCCGAGGGTGGGCGAGGCGATCAGGTCCCGCAGCCTCGCGTCGAACGCGGACTCGCCCGCCGTGCCCACCACTTCGGCGGCGACCGCGGCGAGCATGCGCAGCAGCGTCAGGGAGTCGCCGCCGAGCCGGTGGAAGTCGTCGCCGGGTCCGGCGCGCAGGCCGGGGTCACCGAGGATCCGCGCCCAGATGCCGGCCACGGCCTCTTCCACGACGTCGTGCGGCTCGTGGCCCGGCGGCGGGCCGACGGACCGCGCGTCACCGGCCGTTGCGCTGTCCGCCCCCGCGGCACCGGTCGCGCCCGCCTCACCGAACGGGTCCGGGAGGGCCCGCACGTCGACCTTCCCGTTGACCGTCCAGGGGAAGGCGTCCACGACGCGGACGGCGACGGGGACCATATAGGCGGGGAGCCGCCGGGAGGCATGCGCCCGCACGGCGTCCGGTTCGGCGGCGCCCGTGACGTAGGCGCACAGCACGGGACCGGCCCCGTCCCGCGGCGGTACGGCGACGGCGACCGCGCGGCTCACGTCCGGATGCGTCTCCAGCGCCGCCTCCACCTCGCCCGGCTCGATCCGGTGGCCACGGATCGACAACTGCTCGTCGGCGCGGCCGAGATACCGGAGCACGCCGTCGGACGTCAGCTGCGCGAGGTCTCCCGTGCGGTACGCGCGAGTGCCGTCGGCGAGGCGCACGAACCGTTCGCGGTCGAGGTCGGGGCGGCCGAGGTAGCCCCTCGCCAGCTGCGCTCCGGCCAGGTGGATCTCTCCCGTGCCGCCCGGCTCGGTGCACCCGCCGTCGGGGTCCAGCAGGAACGCCTCGGTGTTGTCCGCCGGGAGGCCGATCGGCACGGCGGGCCGTCCGCCGTCGCGGTCGGGGTCGAAGGCGTGGACGACGCAGCCGATGGCCGCCTCGGTGGGGCCGTACTCGTTCACGATCAGGCAGTCCGGACCGAACATCCGCTGCGCCCGCGCGGCCACGGTTCCGCGCAGCTGCTCCCCGCCCACCACCAGCGTCCGGAACGACCGCGGCTCGATGTCGAGGGAGCCGATCAAGTCGAGGTGTGCCGGGGTGAGTTTGAGCGCGTTGACGCCCGAGCCGGTCAGCATCTCGCGCAGCACGCGGTGGTCCGGCTCGTCCGGCACCAGCGCGATGCTGCCGCCGGCGGCCGGCGGCAGGAAGAGCGTCGTACCGGTCAGATCGAAGGCCAGCGACGTGAACAGGGCGAACCGGGTGGAGGCGTCGACGCGATAGCGGTCGGTGGCCCACCGCGTGTAGTTCACCAGCGCGCGGTGCTCGACCACGACGCCTTTCGGGCGGCCCGTCGAGCCGGACGTGTAGATGACGTACGCGACGTCGTCGGGCCGCGTCGTGTCGGGCACCGGTTCCGCACCGCTCGCGGGCAGATCGTCCAGGACGAGCGTCGGGCAGTCCGGGCCGGGCAGCGTGCGCTGTGCCCGGCCGGTCAGGCAGCAGGACGCTCCAGCGTCGTCCAGCACCGAGGCGATCCGGGCCGTGGGGTGGGCCGGGTCCAGCGGCAGGTACGCGGCGCCCGCCTTGAGCACGCCCCACAGCCCCGCGACGGCCGCCACACTGCGGTCCGCGAGCAGCCCGACGACCGAGCCGCGGCCCACGCCACGGGCGCGCAGTTCGGCCGCCACCACGTCGGAGCGGCGGTCGAGTTCCCCGTAGGTCACCGGCCCCTCGGGTCCGGTGAGCGCCACCGCGCCGGGGGCCCGGTCGACCTGCCGCCGCAGCAGCGCGGTCAGCGTCAGCGGCGGAACGGAACGGCGCGGACCGGCGACGGCTGGCACGTGCCGCGCGGATGCAGCCCCCGATGCCAGCGACTCGCACACCGAGTCCAGCAGGGCAGCGGCCCGGGCGTCGGCCCGTGGCCCGCCCGGGTGGGACATCGCCAGTTCGGTACGGCCCCCGAACTCCACGGCGGTGAACGACAGCGGCACGAACGGCGCCTGGACGGGCAGCGAGTACACCGAGTCGGCCTCGAAGCCGGGAGCGCACATCTCGTGCGTACCGACGCGGCCCAGCGCGGTGACCAGTGACGAGCAGGAGTAGCGGCCGGTGGCGACGGACGCCGCGTGAGAGGCCGTCAGCACTCCGGCGAGCGCACCGAGCGGCAGCCGTACCGCCATCTCCTCCTCGCCCGCGGCCAGTTCGCGATTCCCGGCGAGGGCCCGCAGCAGTCGCTCGTGCCACTGCTCCCAGGGATCGTCGGCGCGGCCGTCGAGAAAGACGGGAAGGCTCAGGTTGGCGGTGGAGCGCAGTTCCGGCCGGTGCCTGCGCAGGTCCACCGGCACCATCACACGGGTCGCGCCCGGGCTGAGGCGCGCCAGCGCGGCGGCCGTCTTCGCGACGATGCCCGGGTGGGCACCGGGCAACGTACGCCGGTGCCAGCGCGTCGCGTGGCCGCGGCGGACGCCCGGCAGCGGGGAGCGCCATCGCGGGGTGACGGGTTCGCGGCGCGCACCGTCGCCCAGGGTGCCGAGCAGCGCGAGATCGTACAGCGGCGACGGGGCCCCGACGAGCGCCTCGCCCCGCAGCGCACGGAAGACGTCGGCGGTCCACGCGAGCGCGCCCATGGCGTCCATCACCGCGTGGTGGACTCGGAAGACGAGCGTGGTGGTCTCCCCGCCCCCGCCCAGGAGTACGACCTCGCAGCCGCGGCCCTCGGCCGGTGCGAGCGGCTCCCGCGTCGCCGAGTCGTAGTCGCCGGCGGTGCGTACGGCGGGGGCACGGCCGGTGTCCGCCCAGGTCCTGCCCCGCAGTGCCAGGCGCGCTCCGGGGCAGGCGGCGGACGCCTCGGCGACGGCGCGGCGCAGCACGTCCGCGGGGATCGTTCCGGTGCCCTCGACCACTATCTGGATCGCGAAGGGCCGGGCGAGCCGGGCGCCCGCGAGGTAGAGCCACTCCGTGGGCGAGACCGGCCGCCGGAAGGGGGCGCTCTGGTCCGGGCGGCCCGTGTCCGTCCCGGGTCCCGAAGCCCCGTCGGCGGGGGCCTGTCGAACATCGGTCATGTGGTCCGTCGTGGTCCGTTCTCGCCCTTCGGGCGTCGCGTTCCTCTGTCGGTCGGTAGTCGCGGGCGGCCCCCGTTCCGCCCTGTTCCGCCTCCGCTCGCGCGGGAGTCTCCCTGCGGCGGTCCGGCGGTAGGGCGGTCAGTTGGTCCGGTGCTCCGTGGTCATCGGGCATCGGGCATCGGGCATCGGTTATCTGTCATCTGTCAGTTGTCATCTGCCAGCTGTCACCGGTCAGCTGTCACCGCGCATCTGCCAGCTGTCACCGGTCAGCTGCCAGTTGTCACCGGTCACCGGCAGGCGCGTACGAACGCCTCACCGCCGCCGATCGAGTCGACCCAGTCGAGGAGCCCGCGCAGCCCGGTCTCCTGGTCCGTCTCCGGCACGTACCCGAAGTCCCGCTCGGCGGCCCCCGTGTCATAGGTCGCGGATCGGGTGAGCAGGGCGACCTTGTACCGGTTCAACGGGGGCTCCACCCGGGCGCGCAACGGCGGGATCCTCCAGACCAGTTCGACCGCCGCCGCGAGAGCGTCTCTGACCGGCGGCGGGATCGTGCGGGTCGGCGGCCGGCCGCCGAACAGCTCCGCCAGCCGGGCCAGGAACGCCCACAGGTCCGTGCGCTCCCGGTCGGCGACGAAGTACGCCTTGCCGCTGACCCGTTCGGCCGGAGCGGCGGCGGCCTTCAGGCAGGCCGCCACTGCGTTGTCGCTGTGGCACAGGGACACCTGGACGGGCTTGCCTGCGGACAGGTCCGGCAACCGTCCCGAGAGCATCTTCGCGACCATGCGCGGCAGGAAGCCGGAGTGGTCGCGCGGGCCCCAGATGCCGCGCGGGCGCAGCGAGACCGTGGTGAAGTCCGGCCCGTCCGCGGCCAGTACGGCCTGTTCGGCCGCCGCCTTGGTCTCGGAGTACAGGTTGAGGAACCGGTCCGGGTACGGGGTGGACTCGTCGATGCCGAGCCGGTCGCCCTCCTTGACCCGCATCAGCGCGCTGGGGCTGCTGACGAACACGAAGCGGCTCGCACCGGCCCGGCGGGCGGCGCCGAGCAGTTGCTCGGTGCCGGTCACGTTGGCCTGCCTGAACTGGGCGCGGGTGCCGTGGTCCACCACCCGCGCCGCGCTGTGGTGCACGACGTCCACGCCCTCGACGGCCCGTGCCAGGGAGGCGGCGTCCTCCAGGGCGCCGTGGACCAGTTCGACACCCTCGACCGTGCGCAGCCGGGACACGTCGCTGTTCTCGCGTACCAGGGCCCGTACTTGATGTCCTTCCGCGAGGCACCGGTCCACCAGGTGCCCGCCGAGGAATCCGGACGCTCCGGTCACCAGGACTCTCATTCCGTACCCGCCCCCGTTCGGTTCGCGGCCTCGGGGCGCTGGCGAGACGAGGGGTCCGGGGCTTCCGACGCGTCCCGCGCACCCGACGCGTCCGGCGCACCCGACGTGCCCGGCGTGCCAGGCGTGCCCGGGAGGGCGAGCGTGCGCCACCACGTCGCGCCGTAGAGCATGGTGAGTGCCGCCGTCGCCGCGGTGCTCCGCCCGGCCGCGCGGCCCCGCGGCAGTGCGCTGGGGATCTGGGCGGCGTGCACCACGACGCTGAGGAAGGCGTCGATCCACCAAAGCGCCGTCAGCACCGCCGAGTCGAACGGCCGCACCGCTCCGAGCAGCAGATAGGCCCAGCCCACCAGTGGGACGGCCCGCAGAATCCGCTGCCGCCGGCGGTCGCCGCCGCGGTCGAGCCGCTTCTCCGCCCAACGGGCCAGCTGCTCGCGGCCGATCTTCGCGTTGTGCCGCGCGTCGACGGGGAACGACGGGTGCCGCAGGAAGTCCTGCACGAGACGGGTCTGCGGCTGCCCCGCCGCAAGCTGCCGCAGTTCGGGAACGAGCGTGCGCCACCGCTGCCGGGTCACTCCGGGCTCGGTCTCCACGCAGAGCACGGGCCGCTGCGCGCCAGCCGCCCCGGTGCCCACCAGCGCGGTGCGCCGGACGAGCGGGTGGGCGTTGAACACCCCCTCGCAGCGGACGGTGTGGAGGTCGCCTCCGGCGCCGGTTACGCGCTGGGTCCTGCGCCCGCAGAACCACAGCCGGCCCTCGCCGTCCAGGCGGCCCAGGTCGCCGGTGCGGTGCCAGACCCTCAACGGGCCGCCGTCCTCGGGGAGTTCGTGGATCTTGTGCTGCGCGTCGGCGTCCGGGGAGGCGTGGTAGCGGCGGCTGACCGCGTCCCCGGCCACGGCGATCTCCCCGACCCCGCCCGGCTCGACGGCCGGCGCGGCCTCCCAGCTCGCGATCGGCTCGTCGGTGGTCCCGATGATGCGGACGTCGACGCCGGGTACGGGCCGTCCCACGCAGGTGCCCTCGCCCAGCGCCGCCGACTGGGCCGTCTCCTCCAGCACTTCGGCGGACTCGATGGAGGTGATCGGCAGCGCCTCCGTGGCGCCGTACGTCGTGTGGATCCGGGCCTCGCCGTCGAGGACGGTACGCAGCACGCCGACGAGTTCCGCGGGTACGGGGGCGCCGCCGGATACGACGCAGCGCAGCGCCGGCAACTCGGTGCGGTGCCGCAGGAGGTGCTCGCCGACCACCCGCAGCAGCGCCGGGGAGGCGAACATGGTGGACACCTCGAACCGCGCCAGCGCCGCCACGACCGGACCCGGATCGACGGCGGCCACGCTGGCGGGCTTCACCGGTGCCACGACGAGGGTGGAGCCGAAGACCAGGTCGAGGATGCCGTAGAGGGGAAGCGTCACCAGCGACACCTCCTCCGCGCTGCGCCGGTGCGCGGCCTCGATGCCGCGGGCCATCGCGGCGGCCATCCGGTGGGTGTACTCAACGCCCTTGGCCGGGCCGGTGCTGCCCGTGGTGAACCCGATCATGAGGAGGTCGTCGCCGCAGGGCGCCGGCGCGGGCGGTTCGTGCCCGTGCGGTGCCGTCCCGCGGCGTATCGCGTCCAGAGTGTGGCCGCCCCAGAACCAGCGGCGCCCCAGGGTCACCCGGATCCGCACACCGGCGAAGGCACGGCGGCCGAGGACCCGCACGGCGTGGGCGGCGGGCGGCCCGATGAAGGCCTCCGCGCCCACGGTTCGGTAGCAGTGCAGCATCCGCCGTACGCCCATGCCGGGATCGACCACGACGGGCACGGCACCGATGCGGAACAGCGCGAAGGCGAGAGCGAACAGGTCCGGTCCGGGTGCCGCCATGAGAACGGTCCTGGTGCCGGGGCCGAGGCCGGCGCGGAGGAATCCGTCCGCCAACTCCTCGACGCGTGACTGGAGTTCGCCGTAGCTCAGCTCCCGGTAGCGGACGCCGCCGTCGCCGTCGCCGCCGTCGGGGTGGATGATCGCGGTCTTGCCGGGGTGTGCACGGGCGTTGTGCTCCAGGTACCGGGCGATGTTCGGGTCCGTACCCGTGCGGTGCTCGGTCAGGGTGAGCATGACTGCGCGCTCACCGTCCCTGCGGGCGGTAGCTCACGCACGCGGCGCTCGGCCCCGCGCCCGCCGCGACGAAGAGCAACTGCTCGTAGCCGTCGAGCAGTCCGCTCTCCAGAGCGCTCAGGTATCCGAGGACCGGCGCGGCGGTGTGCGGCTCGCCCGAGCCGTCCGGGCCGTCCGGGCCGTCCGGGCCGCTTCCGGGAGCGGCCGGTGCCAGGACGGACGCGGGGTCCGCACCCAGCCGCGCGGCCAGCCGTTCCGCGAAGTCCGGCGCCGGACGCGAGCAGACGACCATGGTGCGCGCCAGGTCGAGGCCGTGCTCCTCGGCGTACTCCCCGGCGGTGGCGGCGGCGAGGTCGAGGAGCCGCACCGCGCGGTCCGTGTCCTGCTCCACGGTGATCATCCGCCGGCCGCCGGTGCCCATCCCGCCCGTGTCGAGGTACCCGGTGGTTCCGGTCGGCCCCGGCCCGCTCCTCAGGTGCACCGGTCCGAAGCCGGCGTCCGGCTCGACGCTGCTCTCCAGCAGCAGCGCCCCGCCCAGATCCGCGTACGGATAGGCCGGGTCGTCGGCCGCCCGCCCTCCGGGGTGTACGTCGGCCGCGGTCACCAGCACCCGGTCGGTGCTGCCGTTGCTCAGGAGCGACTGGGCCAGCTGCACCGCGTTGAGCACACCGCAGGCGCCGTTCATCAGGTCGAAGGAGAAGCCGGCGCTCGGCAGCGGGTCGGCGAGGTAGTCCAGGTTGATGCCCGCCTCCTTCTGCACCATGGCCGCAAGGGCGGGCTCGAAGGTGTTGGACTCGCGGTAGACGCCCGCGTTGATCAGGACCCCGACGGAGCCGGGTGACAGCCCTGCCCCGGCCAGGGCGTCCCGCGCGGCCTGCCCGGCCAGCCGTACGGACGTGGCGGGGACGCCGGCGGACTGCGGCACCGCGATCGAGGCGGCGGTGATGACCGTTGCCATGGCTCACACCCCCATCGTGGAGATCGTCGCGGACAGGACCCCGGCGACCACTCCCGAAGCGGCGGGCACCAGAAGGAACTTGGCGCCCTGGCGGGCGGTGCCGGCCCTCAAGTGCTGGCGCAGCACCAGGAGATGGGAGGTCGACGCGGTGTTGCCGAGCTCCTCGACGACCGACAGCGACTCCGGCATCTCCGTGCCGAAGACCGCCTCACCGGTCTGGTTCACGAACTCGACGAAGCGGGTGCCCACCTGGTGCTGGACGATGTAGTCGAACTTCTCGTCGGCGAACGTACGGCCCTGCTTGGCCAGCAACTCCCCGTGGAAGCTCGGCCAGAGCCTCAGCCGGTCCCGCTTGTGCATCTGCTTGTTGTCCGTGTAGAGGGCGATGCCCTCGGTCCGGTCGCTGGGCATGCCGATGCACAGGTGCGAGTACTCGGAGCAGGTCATCATCTCCACGTAGTGGATCCGGTCGGCCTCGTCCACCGACTCGTCGAGGACGACGGCCGCGGCCGCGTCGCCCACCGACAGGGAGGCGAACTGCGGGTCGTAGGAGTCGGCGATCTCGGCCGCCGCGGTCCCGGCCACGCGGGTGGCCTGCTCGCCGCTGACCACCATGCCGTTGCGCACCGCACCGGAGCGGATCAGCTGGTCCAGCAGGTACACGCCGGTCAGCATCCCGGCGCAGGCGTTGGAGACGTCGAAGTGGATCGCCTTGCGCGCACCGAGTTCGTCGGCCAGCATCCGCGCGAAGGAGGGCTCGAACGTGAACCGGTCGCCGTCGCGGAAGCGCGTGATGGACGCGGAGATGACGACGTCCAGGTCGGCGGCCTCGTAGCGGGAGCCGGCGAGACAGTCCCGCGCGGCCCGCAGAGCCAGACCGTAGGAGTCCTCACCCGCTTCGGGCCGGGGGTCGTGCACCCTCCGCTCGGCCACGCCGGTTATCCGTTGCAGGTCGAAATCCTGCGCCCCGGACACCTGGGCGACCAGCTCCTCGGTCGTCTGCACCGTCGGCGGCAGATATGCGCCGAGCGCCTCGAAGCGACTGTTCCTGCCGGCCTTCTCCATGACTCCCCTTGTGGTTCTGCCCTGTCGCGGATCCGGCGGAGCAGGCACACCACGTGGTCCGCGCGCGGGCGCTCCTGCCGCGACTCCGCCGGGACGCGCGGTGCGTCGCACGAGCGCCCGCAGGCGCGGCACTTCCCGGTGGTGTCCCCGCGGGGGCACACGCCCCGTTCGCGGCAGGAGGACTGCTGGTACAAGCGGAGGCGGCGTCAGCGGCGCACTCCGCCGATGCCACTGCTGGGAGGGCTCCCCCGCCCTCCGGTGCGGCATCGGGGTTCACCGTATCCACACCGTGCGTCCGTGAATGTGTCCTCATCGCGAATATGATGGTGATCACTCCCGGGCGGCGAATGCGTGCGGACGGTGTTAACTCCCCGCTTCACAGGGCACGTTGGCCGGGATGTGACGAAGCCGGTGCATGTCCCCTCTCCATGGCGGGTCCGTGAGCGACCCCGAGCGGGATGTGGTTCCGTCTCAACTTCCGTGAAGCGCACGGTCGGTGACGGCCGGCGCCGGATCGGTCTCGGTGAAGTGTCGCCGCCTCCCAGGTCGCCCCCGTACTCCGTAGGCGCCCAGGCCTCAGCTCGCTAGGCTTTCGGGGTGTTCATCGTGATGTTCATCTGACGGTCCTGGGTCTCTCCCGCCCAGGTTCTGATCCGTTGAGGGTGCGGTCTGTCATGCCCTCCGGACCCCGGTAACCGTCAGACTTCGCGGCCGCGCGTACGACGCCGGTCGCACATCATCGGAGCTTCTTCGTGCTCGCAGTGCTTCTGCTTCCTGGCGCGCTTCGCGCCTTCCTCCCCGCCCTGATCGCCCGGTCCGCCCTCGCGATGGGCAGTCTCGCTCTCCTCCTCGCCGTCCAGGACAGCACGGGTTCGTACACACAAGCCGGCCTCGCAACAACGGCGTTCGGCATAGCCAACGTCATCGCCGCCCCCCGGCGCGCACGGGCCGTCGATCGATTCGGCCAACGGATCGTGCTCACCACCCTGGCGTCAGGCCAAGCCTCAGGGTTCATCGCGCTCGCGCTCATCGCCGAAGCGGAGGGAGTCGCCGATAGCTGGTTCCTCATACTCAGCGCCCTGGTCGGCCTGACGTCGCCACCCCTGGGTGCGGCGATGCGAATGATCTGGGCCTCGCTCACGACGGCCGGCGACCAGCGAACAAGAGCATTCAGCATCGACGCAGTCTGCGAAGAGCTCCTCTTCGTCGGTGGCCCCGTCATCATCACCGCGGTCATCGTGGCAAGTTCTCCCAGCATCGGGCTCTGGGTGACCGCGGCAACCGTCTCCCTCGGCACCGCAACGATGACGTCCAGCGCGTCGTCGAGGGCGCTTCGCGGCACAGGAGGCGGCATCACACGAGGTGACCGCCCCCTGCAACAGCCAGGTTTCGCAAGGGTATTGATCGTCCTCCTGGGCGTCGGTGGTGTACTGGGCGTCGCCGAGATCGCAGCGCCGGCGATCGCCAAGCAACATGACGCCGTCGCAGCTTCAGGCTGGCTCCTGGCGGCCTTCGCCGGCGGAAGCGCTCTCGGAGGGCTTCTCTACGGGCAGTTGAACCTCAAGTCCGGCATCGGCAGGAGACTCTTCACCCTGTGCGTCAGCATGGCGCTCGCCGCGGTACTCGCATCCCGACCGGACACACTCGGACTCTTCGCCGCGGGCATCGCACTCGTCGGCCTGTTCCTCGCTCCGTCTCTCATCACCGGGTACCTCATCGCCGACACCATCGTTCCGGAAACCAGCCGGACCGAAGCGTCGACATGGATCACCACCTCGGTAAACCTCGGCGCCGCGCTGACGCCGGCAGCAGCCGGATTCGTCATCGACATCTCCGGTGCCGAGCTCGCCCTTCTGCTCGCCGGCGCGATCGCCCTCACGCTCGCCGCAGCTGTGCCCTTCACACGGCTGCGCACCATCGAGCCGCGCCCGGTCCACGCTCCCGATCGCAACGAGCACAGCTGATGGGACGCCGGGTCTCGACGTCCACGAGGACCGTGCCGTAGTGGCGGCCCTTGCGCGCGGCGTACTCGTCGACACCGAGACCGACCGCGGCCAAGGTCGAACGCAGACGCACAGGCACCGGTCGTGACCGCCGCCGCGGCCACGACCGGTGCCTGCCGACTCGTGGGTGGAGTCAGGTGGGACTCAGGTCACTCCGTGATCTGGAGCAGCTTGTTCGTGGTGCCCTCGCCGGGGTCGCTGATCTTGTCGGCCGCCGCCGCGTCGCCCAGCGCGGTGGCCACCTCCTGCGCGGACGCGTCCGGGTGGGTGCCCAGGTAGACGGCCGCGGCGCCCGCGACGTGCGGGGTGGCCTGCGAGGTGCCGGAGTAGGTCTGCGTGGCGTCGTCGGAGCCGTTGGACGCCGAGACGATGTCCACACCCGGAGCGAACAGGTCCACGACGCTGCCGAAGTTGGAGAAGTACGCACGGGCGTCGGCGTTGTCGCTCGCCCCTACGGTGAGCGCTTCCTCGACGCGGGCCGGTGAGGTCTGGCCGGCGTCGCTGCTCTCGTTCCCGGCGGCCACGGCGACGGTCACTCCGGAGGAGATCGCTTTGCGCACGGCCGTGTCGATGGCCTCGTCGGCGCCGCCGCCCAGGCTGAGGTTGGCCACGGAGGGTCCCTCGTGGTGCTCGGTCACCCAGTCGATGCCCGCGACGACTTGCTCCGTGGTACCGGATCCCTGGTCGTTCAGCACGCGGACGCCGACGACCTCGGCCTTCTTGGCCACTCCGTGATCCGCTCCGGCCAGCGTCCCCGCCACGTGCGTACCGTGACCGTGCCCGTCGTCCGCCTCGTCGTCGCCGTCGACCGCGTCGTAGCCGTAGGAGGCGCGGCCCCCGAAGTCCTGGTGGCTGATGCGGACTCCGGTGTCGATGACATAGGCGGTGGTGCCCTCGCCGGCGCTGTCCGGGTAGCTGTACTTCCCGTCCAGCGGAAGGTCCGGCTGGTCGACCCGGTCAAGGCCCCAGGACGGGGGATCGGCCTGGTCGCCGTCGATCGTGAACTTCTTGCTCTGCACGACCTTGTCGACGGCCGGGTCGGCGGCCAGCTTCCTGGCCTCGCTCCCGCTCAGGCCGCGGGCCGAGAAGCCGTTGACGGACGTGAAGTTGCGCTTGAAGGTGCCGCCGTACTCGGTGGCGAGGTCGCTCTTGCCGGCCTTGCCGGTCTTCGCGTCCAGCAGCACGACGAAGTCGCCGTCGATCGCGTCGGGCGCGTTCGCGCCGTAGACCTTTCCCTGAGCCGGTGCGGCCGCGGCCGGGGCGGCCGCCACCGTGACTCCCGCCGTCAGGACGAGCGCGGTGGTTATCGCCGCCGTGAACGTGCGCTTGCTGAATCTTCTGGACTCGGACATGAAAAGGGGTCTCCTCATTCTGTGGTCGAGGTGACGCGTCGTCACCTTTCCCCGGCCGGTGAACTCCGCGGCCCGGTGGACGAGATGGTTCCCCCAGCGGCGGTGCGGTTCGACGGATGTACGCAGTCATGACGAGAGCGCCAACTTCGCGCAATGGAAAGACCGGCGAATACGGCGACAAGGGGCATACGTGCTCCTGCCGGGTTCACGCTTCCGGCACATGTCCGCAACGGCAGGCCGCGCGGCCGGCACCGGAGGCGGACGGCCCGACTGCCCCCGGGCGGACGGCCGTTGAGGCAACCGCACCCCGCACCCGCTCGCACCGGTCCGCGTTGCGCGCCGGTTGCGCGCGGACCAAAGGGGTGTTGCGGTCACGCTGCGGTCAACGGCACGCTCTTGACCGGGAGTTTTGCGCCTCATTAGCGTCGTCGGCATGCGTATACCGCTCATGTGGAGGCGCGTCGTCGACCTCCGGCGCGTCGCCTCCTCCCTCTGTCGCTGACGTCCCCGGTGGACGTGTGCCCGCTCGCCTCCCGACCCGTCCGTGCCACGGTCCGGGGCCCTCGCGGAGGCCGGCGGCAGGCGGTGCGGGAGTGAACTCCGGTGCGGCGTACGGCACTTGCGGCGTACGGCACTTGCGGCGTACGGCACTTGCGCGTACCCCTGCGCAACTCCCGCTGCGCCGGGCCCTGCCCACTCCCCCGCACCCGCCCTTTTCCCCGCACCGCGGCCACGGCGCCGCGGCCTGCTCACAGACACCCGTGCGACGAGAGCATGGAACCGGCGTGATACGTACCGAACACCTCAGCAAGACCTTCTTCACCGGCGGGACCGGTCACCGCGTCCTGGAGGACGTCGACCTGGAGATAGCCCCGGGCACCATCGGCGCCGTCGTCGGACCGAGCGGTGCGGGCAAGAGCACGCTCGCGCGCTGCGTGAACCTGCTGGAACGCCCCACCGGCGGCCGAGTCCACATCGCCGGAGTCGACGTGACGGACATGCGCGAAGGCGAGTTGCGCCGCGCACGCAGGGCCATCGGGACCGTGTTCCAGTCGCCCAACCTGCTGCACCGGCGTACCGCCGCCGAGAACGTGGCGCTGCCGCTGCGCTATCTCGGGGTGACCGAACGGCAGCAGAAGGAGCGCGTACACGAGCTGCTGGAGAGGGTCGGCATCGCGGACAAGGCCGGGCACTATCCGCGCCAGCTGTCCGGCGGGCAGCGCCAGCGGGTCGGCATCGCACGGGCGCTGGCGCTGCGGCCCAAGGTGCTGCTGTCCGACGAGGCGACCTCCGGGCTCGACCCCGGGACGACGAATTCGGTGCTGAGGCTGCTGCGCGAACTCAGCGACGACCTCGGGCTGGCGGTGCTGCTGATCACCCACGAGATGGACGTCGTACGGGAGATCGCGGACACGGCGGCGCTGCTGCACGCCGGACGCGTCGTGGACTCCGGTGAGGTCGGCGCGCTCGTCTCCGACGCCCACTCCGTGCTGGGCAACGCGCTGCTCCCCGACCGCCCCGCCGTCCCCGGCACCGCCAGCGGCACCGACGGCGGCACCGACGGCGGTACGGCGCACACCGTGTGGCGGCTCACGTACGAGGCCGCCGACACCCCGCCGGACTGGCTCACCTCCCTCGGCTCCCGGCACGGCCTCTCGGTGGGGCTGTTGTCGGCGACCGTCGAGGGGATCGCGGGACGCGCGGCCGGACGCGCCGTCGTCACGGTGCCCAGCCAGGACGCCCCCGCCCTCCTGCGCGCGCTGCACGGCTGGGGCATCCAGGCCGAGGAACGGCCGCTGCGGGAGGCGAACGACCGTACCGCGCCGGAGAGTTCGAACGCCGCCGGTTCGGACGCCGCCGGTTCGGACGCCGCCGATCGGCGGCAGGCCGTGGAGGCGGGCGCATGAGCGCCTCGGCGCAGGTCGCCGGCACGCCGCTCGCGGCCGGGCGCCCCCTGAACGAGCTGTGGCCGCTGCTGTTCCCCGCGATCGGCGAGACCCTTCAGATGGTCGGCGTCGTGATGTTCGTCGTCGTACTCGCCGGAACGCCCCTCGGCGTGCTGCTGCACAACACCGCGCCGAGCGGGCTGCTCCCGCGGCCGACGCTGCACGCCGTGCTCAGCTGGGCCGTCAGCCTCGGACGGTCGCTGCCGTTCGTGATCCTCATGGCGGCGATCATCCCGCTGACCCGCCTCGTCGCCGGAACGACGATCGGGGTGGCGGCTGCGATCGTGCCGATGTCGCTGGCCGGTACGCCGTACTTCGCGCGGCTGGTGGAGACGGCGCTGCGCGACGTGCCGCCGGAGGCGGCCGACGCGGGCCGCGCGGCGGGCGGTTCGCGCCTTCAGGTGGTCACGTCCGTGCAGCTGTCGGAGGCGCTGCCCGCGCTGGTGGGCGGTCTGACCATCGCCGTCGTCGGCATGCTCGAATTCTCCGCCATCGCCGGGACCATCGGCGCCGGCGGTATCGGCTACCTCGCCATCTCCTACGGCTACGAACGCTTCGACGGCACCGTCATGACCGCGACGATCGTGACGCTCATCGTGCTGGTGCAGCTCATCCAGCTCACCGGCGACCGCCTGGTACGGCGCCTCAGCCACTGACGTCCTGACGTCCCGGCCCCGGCCGGGCCGCCTCCGCCGCGCCACCCCGGCCGGGCCGCCTCAGCCGAGCCACCTCCGCCGCCCCACTCGCCACCCCGACTCCCCGCCCCTCCGGCCTCCGCCCCTCCGGCCTCCGCCCCTCGGCACTCGCACTCGCACTCGCACTCACTCGCACTCGCACCCCGACGAGGACACCCATGTCTTTCTCACACGACCACGGATTCGACCTCCGCGACCGGCGGCGGCGCAGGCTCGCCCTCACCGCCGTCGCCGTGATCACCGTTGCACTGGCGAGCGGTTGGGCCGTCGTCCGGCTCACTGACGACTCGGCCCGCAAACCGCTCGGCCGGACCCTGAAGGTCGGCTACAACCAGGGCAGCATCCCGCAGAGCGCGATCGTGAAGTACGTCGCGCGCGAGACCGACAAGGCGCACGGCATCCGCGTCGTGCCCGTGCCCGTCAACGACGCCAACCAGGTCAACGGCTCGACGGCCGACGGCGACCTGGCGGCCAACATCACCCAGCACGCCCAGTGGCTGAAGGTCATCGTCGCCAACGAGGGCTACGAAGTGAAGGCCGTCGAGCCGCTGTTCACGCAGTCCTTCGCCGTCTACTCCCGCAAGTACGACAGCCTGCGCGACCTCCCCCGCGGCGCCACCGTCACCATCCCCAACGATCCGTCCAACCAGTCCCAGGCCCTGCTCGTCCTGAAGAAGGCCGGGCTCGTCCGGATCGACAAGGACGTCGACCCGCTGAAGGCCCAGATCGACGACGTCAGCGAGAACCCGAAGCGGCTGCGGTGGCACCAGGTCGGCCTGGACGCCATCTCACGCTCCATCACGGACGTGGACGCGGCGGTCAACTACGCGTACAAGTTCCGCGTCGCCAAGATCCCGGAGAAGCAGCGGATCCTGCTGGCGAAACCCGACGAACGCTTCGCCATCCAGCTCGTCACCGCCGGCGCGCACGCCCGGGACGACTCGGTCACACGGCTGCGGAAGGCGTTCACCGACAAGAAGGTCGACGACTTCATCGCCCGCGACCTCGACGAGGAGACCCGCCCGGCCCGGCACACGACCGGCACACACCACGAGGAGGCCTCCCGGTGAGCGCCCCGCGACGCGACCGCAGGCTGCACCTCAACGTCAACGTGCTCCAGTCCGGCCTGTTCAACAGCGCCTGGCGCGCACCCGACGGCGACCCGCACGCCGCGTTCTCGGTGGAGCACTACATCGTCGCCGCACGCATCGCCGAGGCCTCCAAGCTCGACGCGCTCTTCCTCGCCGACACCCCCGTGCTCGGCCCCGACATCCGGCAGCGTCCGGAGTACGCGCTCGAACCCACCGTGATCCTCGGGGCGGTGGCCGCGCGCACCAGCAGGATCGGTCTCATCGGCACCGTGTCCAGCACGTACAACGAGCCCTACGACATCGCCCGAAGGTTCGCCGCCCTCGACCATCTCAGCCGCGGCCGCGCCGGACTCAACGTCGTCACCACGGCGGGCCCCGCACCGGCCCGCAACTTCGGCCTCGACCGGGAACCGGAGCGCGCCGAACGCTACCGGCGCGCGGGCGAGTTCACCGAGGTCGTGACCGGGCTCTTCGACAGCTGGGAGGACGGCGCGCTGGTCGGCGACGCGGCGGGACGGCGCTTCGCCGACATCGCCCGTATCCACGCCGTCGACCACGAAGGCGAGTTCTTCCGGGTGCGGGGCCCGCTCAACACACCCCGCCCGCCGCAGGGCCGGCCCGTCCTCGTGCAGGCCGGCGGATCGGCCGGCGGCAGGGAACTCGCGGCCGGGCACGCCGAGGCCGTCTTCAGCGCGGCCCAGACGCTCGAAGAGGCGCACACCTACGCGTCCGCGCTGCGCGCACGCGCCGGCGAACTGGGACGCGACCCCGAACGGCTGCTGGTGCTGCCGGGGCTGTCCACCGTCGTCGCGGGTTCCCGGGACGAGGCGCTGGAGCGCTGGCACCGGCTTACCTCCCTCGTGCCGCTCGACCTGGGTTTGAGCAGGCTCGCCGGGATGCTGGGCCTGGACCCGGCCGACCTCGACCCCGACAAGGAGCTGCCCTGGCACCTGCTGGGCCCCGTTGAGGAACAGCGCGCCTCGCACGGCTTCTACGCCACCGCCACGGCACTGGCCCGCCGGGAGAAGCTCACGCCACGCCAGCTCATCGGGAGGCTCGGCGGCAGCTCGGGCCACCGGCTGATCGTCGGCGGCCCCGAGGAGGTGGCCGACAGCATCGAGGAGTGGTTCACCACGGGCGCAGCCGACGGCTTCAACCTGATGCCGGACGTGGTGCCTTCGGGGCTGACGGCCTTCTGCGAACACGTGCTTCCGGAGCTGCGCAGGCGCGGTCTGTTCCGCAGGGACTACGAAGGCCACACGCTGCGCGAGCACTTCGGCCTCGACCGGCCGCCCCGCCGGGAGCGCACCGGCCGTTCCGTGCCGCCCACGGCGGTCGCCTGATGTCCGCGCGCACCTTGAGCCTCCTGGTCAACGTCACGGGCGTCGGCCACCATCCGGGGGCCTGGACGCTGCCGGGGCTCGCGCCCGACTCGTACGTCGATCCGGCGCACCACGCCGAGGTCGCCCGCATCGCCGAACGCGGCGCCCTGGACGGGCTGTTGCTCGCGGACATCCCCGCGCTCGCGGACGGCGTCGCCGACGGCCCCGGGCAGGCGCTCGAACCGTCGGTGCTGCTGTCGTACCTGTCGGCCTCGACGGAACGGATCGGGCTGGTCCTCACCGGCTCGACCAGCTTCAACGAGCCCTGGAACCTGGCCCGCCGGGTGCTCTCGCTCGACCACGCCTCGGGCGGTCGCGCCGGCTGGAACGCCGTGGCGACCTTCCTGCCGGAGGCCGCCCACAACTTCGGCCGCGACGCTGCGTACGAGCACGCCGACCGCTACCGCAGGGCGGACGAATTCATCGGCATCGTACGGAGGTTGTGGGACTCGTGGGAGGACGGCGCGCTGCTGGCCGACGTGGCAGGGGGCGAGTTCGCCGACCCCGCGCGCATCCGCCCGGCGGGCCACGACGGGGAGTTCTTCCATGTGGAGGGCGCGCTCAACCTGCCGCGGTCGCCCCAGGGACGTCCCGTGCAGGTGCAGGCGGGCGCGTCCGAGCGGGGAGCGGCCCTCGCCGGAAAGTGGGCGGAGGTCGTCTACGCGCCGCTGCTGGACGAGGCGGCGGCCCGCGAGTACCGCGTACGCCTGGACGACCACACACGCCGGTCGGAACGCAGCCTCGGCAGCATCCGGCTGCTGCCCGGCCTGGTCCCGGTGATCGGCAGCACCCGGGCGGAGGCGGAGGCCCGCTACGCCGGACTGGAGGCGAGGGTGAGGCCGGGCGCCGGCCAAGTCGCCCGCGCCGCACGGACGCTGGGCCTGGACCCGGACCTCACCGACCCCGACGCCCCGCTCACCGAGGCGCAGTTGTCGGGGCCGCCGCCGGACCGGCTGCCGACCGGCTTCTTCCACGCGCTGGCCGGAGCGGCCCGCCGGGACGGACTGTCGCTCGCCCAGCTGGCGGCGCGCTCCCTGGGGGGCCACCGCTCGGTCGTCGGCACCCCGGAGCAGATCGCC
Organism: Streptomyces sp. HNM0575; assembly: GCF_012726265.1. Classification (GTDB taxonomy): domain Bacteria; phylum Actinomycetota; class Actinomycetes; order Streptomycetales; family Streptomycetaceae; genus Streptomyces. The sequence continues at coordinate 101,020 of NZ_JAASAG010000013.1, forward strand.
GACGACATCGTGAGGTGGTGGCGTGCGGGCCTCGTCGACGGTTTCACCCTGGTCCCCGACGCGCTTCCGGACGGCCTGGAGACGTTCGTGGACCACGTGATTCCGCTGCTGCGCGCTCAGGGAGCCGTACGCACCGGCTACGAAGGGACCACGCTGCGCGACCACTTGGGGCTGGCACACCCCGAACGCACCTAGACCGCGATCCGATCCGCAGGAGGCACCGCACGCCATGGCACACACCGCGCAACGGACCGCTGCCGGCAGCGGCAGCCCGGCCGCACCCGCACTGGACCGGCTGCTCGGCACGGTCCCCGCTCTCACCGAGCGGCTTGCGGCGGGAGCGGCGGCACGCGAGGCGGAACGCGAGGCGGAACGCGAACTGCCCTACGCCAGGGCGCAGTCGGTGCGGGAGAGCGGCCTGGGCGCGCTGCGCGTACCGCCCGGACACGGAGGGCCGGGCTCGGACCTGCGGACGCTCTTCCGGGTCCTCATCGACATCGCTGCGGCCGACTCCAACCTGGCGCAGGCGCTGCGCCCGCACTTCGGGTACGTGGAGCGGCTGATCAGCCGGGCCTCCGAGGAAGAGCGCCGCCGCTGGTTCGCCGAGGTCGTCTCGGGCGCGCTGTTCGGCAACGCCACGGGCGAGACGGACACCAAGCACCCCGGGGAGATCCGTACCCTGCTCTCGCGGTCGGCCGACGGCGGGGGCTACCGGCTGAACGGCACCAAGTTCTACAGCACCGGAAGCCTCTTCGCCGACTACGTCGTGGTCGCGGCGGTCGACGAACAAGAGCGCAGAGTACGGGTGTTGCTCCCCCGAGGACGCGAGGGGATGCGGCTGCTGGACGACTGGGACGGCATGGGCCAGCGGACCACGGCGAGCGGCACCACGCTGCTGGACGACGTACCGGTACGCGCCGACGAGGTCACCCGCGAACCCACCCAGCAGGAGCGCCGCACCCACATCGGCGCCTTCCACCAGCTCTATCTCGCGGCCGTGCAGGTCGGCATCGCGCGCGACGCGCTGCGCGACGCCGTCGCGTACGCCCGGCACACCGCCCGCGCGGTGCGGCATTCCGGAGTCGGGCACGCGGTGGACGACCCGCTCGTGCAGCACGCCGTCGGGGAGATCTCCGCCCTGGCCTTCGGTGCGGAGGCCACGGTGCTGCGGGCGGCCGAGAGCATCGATCAGGCGATCGCCACCGTGGCGGAGGACGAAGTGGCCGGTACGGAGGAGCAGTTGGGCTCGGCGTCCATCGACGTCGCACGGGCCCAGGTGATCGCCTCGCAGGCGGCGCTGCGCGCGGCGGAACGGCTCTACGACGTGGGCGGGGCCTCCGCCACGCGGCGGCGCCACAACTTCGACCGGCACTGGCGCAACGCCCGCACGCTCGCCAGCCACAATCCCGTACCGCACAAGGCGCGCGTGGTGGGCGACCACCTCCTCAACGGCGCGGGCCCGCCGTCGACCGGCTTCTTCTGACCGGTGACCGGTGACCGGTGAACGGTGAACGGTGAACGGTGAATGCAAGGCGGCCTCGACCACCGCCGGTCCACCGCCGATCCACCGCCGATCCACCGCCGGTCCGCGATTCTGGCCCGCGGACTCCGATCGCCGTTCACAAGACGGCCAGCAGCCGTCTCGCCTCGGTGCCGAGTCGGCTGGAGCCGCCGCGGGCCGTCACGGATCGAAGCTCCGGGATCGTCTCGCCGGGCCGTACGACTCCGGCCACCTCGACGCCCAGGGCGACCAGGTCGGCGAGGCGCTGAGGGGCGCGCTCGACGGCGGGCGGCAGGGCGCGCGGCAGTGCCGCCGCGATCACCTCCCACACCTGCCGCCACGCGCCCGCCCGGGCGAGATCGTGCAGGGCGGGCACGATCCGGTTCAGCGGCAGACCGTGGTCGCCGATCTCCCGGCCGAGGGCCGCCCAGTCGAACCCGCCGCGGGCGGCGAGCGTGAGCAAGGCGTCGACGGCGCAGACGCGGTCCGCCTGTTCGCGGGCGGCCAGGCCGTAGGCGGACACGAGGGTCATCGCCGGTCCGGCGGGACCGTCGGCCTCGGCGAGGAGCGGCAGCAGATGACCGAGGCCGCGGCCCGTGGCCGACAGCGGGGCGATCTCCGGGAGCAGATGGGCGGCGGCGATCTCCCTGTGCGCGGGAAGCATCGCGGGCCAGCACGGCAGCCAGATGCTGCCGTAGGCGTTCCAACGCCGTGGCGCGGGCAGGTTCGTCAGGTCCGCGGCGATCGATGTCGCGTGCGGCGAGGCGGTCAGGACCATCCGGGTCCGGCGGTGCTCGGTGAACATCTCGCTGAACGCCTGCTGCTCCCGGCGGCTCTCGGGCGTGGGCAGTCCACCGGTCTCGATCCACTCGGCCAGCCGCCCGCCCGCGGCCGTGCCGAGACGGCGCGCACCGGCGGCGATGCCGCTGTCGGCCTCGCGCGGCAGGCGAAGCAGGGCCAGTTCGAAGTCGTACGGCCACGGCTCCCAGTCCTCGCGGGCCGCGCGTGCGACCCGCGCCAGCAGTTCCGCGGGGTCGATCAGCCCGGTCGCGGTGGTCGGGGCGGCCATGAGCAGCGGCCGGGGGGCGTGGTCGAGACCGAGGGCGATCTCGAACAGGCGCAGTCCGAGGACCGGTTGGGGGCCGGTGCCGATGCGGCCGGGGGTGAACTGCCGCCGGGCCGGCTTCCACCTCTGCTCCACGCCTTCGGGCATCCGTGCGGGAACGATGGCGGCCCCGGCGATCGGCGCGACCATGTTGAACCCGCGGGGCCACCGGTCCTGGGGCTCCTGGTCCAGCCCCGGCGATATGCCGTAGCGCTTGACGACCGGTGCGAGGGCCGCGTGCACGGCCGTCCGGTCCTCGGCGGCGAAGGCGACCAGCGCCGCGAGCACCCGCTCCAGCGCGACCGGATCGACAGCGAAGGAGGAGCCCGCGAACAACGCGGCCAGTTCCTCGGCCAGTTCGCCGGGGGAGGCGATCGCATCCGGTGGAGGCGGCGGCTCCCAGGCGGGCGGCGCGCTCGCCGCCGGCTCGGCGGCGGCGGTCGAGCCGAACGCCTCGCAGGCCCGTGCCCGCAGGTCGGCCGGGAGCGCGGAGGCGGCATCGGCCAGCTCGGAGTGCGCGTCGGCGGTGGCGTGCTTGATCGCCAGTGTGAGCGCCCGCTGTTGCAGGTCGGCGGCTTCCTGCGTGAACGCCGTGGCCACGACCCGTGCGACCTGTCCGCCGTGGCCACGCCGCGCTGCGCGGTCAAGCCACGCCAGCTGGCTCCGGACGAGCTTCTTCTCGCTGCGCGACAGCACCGCGCGGCTGACGGCGAGCAACGTATCGAGCTCCAGCCGTCCCGCCTCGTCGAGGCGCCGCAGTTCGCTTTGTGCCGTGGCGGCGACGGTGGAGTGGGAGCCGGGGAGCAGCGCGGCGTAGTCGCCCGTACGGGCCGCCAGTTCGTCGAGGCCGGGTGCCATGGCGTCGTGGACGTGCAGGATGTTGCGCATGTGGGTGGGGCCTCCGCCGCGCTGCAACGCACCGAGGCAGGCGTCCAGCAGCGCGGCCCGGTCGACCTCGCCGTCCGCCGCGAGCGCGGCGAGCGCGTCGAACGTGGAGTGCCGGGAGCCGGAAAGCAGCTCTGCGTAGTGGCTCGTGCGAGCCGCCACGTCGTCGGCGCCGGGAGCGACGGCGGCGTGTACGCGCAGGAAGCCGCGCATGTCGAAGAAGTGCCAGTCGCGCTGCAACGCGCCTGAGCAGGCCTCCAGCAGTACCGCCCGATCGACCACGCCGTCCGCGGCGAACGCGGCCAGCGCCTCCGGCCACGCATGAGTGGCGCACAAATCTCGAAGCTCGGCTTCTTCGCGGCTGTTGAGCCTGGGGCGCTCGATGGTGGGGACCAGGCCCGGCCATCCGTCACCGGCGAATACGCCGCTCATCTCCTCCACTTCGAAGAGGCGCGGGAGCACGGCGGCGTATCTCGGATGCTCGCGGAGATCGGTGATCACCTCGGCCCGCTCGGCACGCGTCCTCACCGTGCCGGGAAAGAAGGCGAAGATCAGGAGCTGTACGGCTCGCGCGAACCCCTTGAGATCCGGTCCCGTCCCCTGCGCGCGCTCGTTCGGCGGCTCGCCCCTCATCGGCTTCCTCCCCGGACGATCTCCACGGCGAGCACGTGCTTGCACTTTCCGCGGCTTCCCCGGTACTTCGCCCACCAGGGGCAGGTGCACGACGGCTCCGGCGAGAAGCGCACCCGCTGCTGCCCGACGTTCGCGGTGTCGCCGTCCATGCGTACGTCACCGGCGGCCACCAGCGCCCGGGCGTTGACGAGCCGCGGATTCAGCGCCTCGGCGAGCGCGGAGTCGTAGGGCAGTTCGCGATGGAAGTAGCCCGCCTCCGCCAGGTCGTACCCGACCCTGCCGCCGGTGCCCAGCCGGGTCAGCGCGGCTCGGACGCGGCGTGGCGGCAGGCCCGACCGGTCGGCGAGCAGGTCGACCTCCACCCGCGGCTCGAAGGCGAGCAGCGCACCGATCAGGTCCGCGTCGGACTCCTCGCCGGTCAGCGAATCGAGCACCGCGCCCTCGCCGGAGAACCCGCGGCGCACCTCCGGGGAGAGCGCCACGGTCAGGCGCATGCCGGGCAGTTCGAACTCCCAGGCGCTCGCGCACGGTCGGGCACCCGGACGGACCGGCGGGCCGTACGCGCGCAGCGCCCGTACGAACGGCAGGAGCGGAGCCAGAGCCTTCAGGCGCTCCGGGCCCGCCAGACAGACCGCACCCGGCACCGGCCGCGAGGACAGCCGCAGCGAGTGGCCCGCCGGGACTGCCCACTGGGCGCCACCCGCCCCCGACTTGGCGGGCAGGGCCCGGAGGAACCGTGCGGCCTCGGCCGACGGCAGCTCGGCTCTCGGATCGAAGTCAGCGGTGATCACCTGCACTTCGGCGAACCCGCGCAGCCAGCGCTGCGGCAGCGGGACCTTCTTCTCCACGACGGCGCCGTCCCGGGTCGTCACCGTCAACTCCTCCGGTCCTACGGCGAGATGGAGCGGATCCGCGCCGCCGACGCGGGCCAGCGCCCGGCGCAGCGGCTCGTTGACGTCGACGTTGGTCGTGCCCCGGTCGTGCACCTCGCCGTCGAGCACGCCGGAGAGCACATCGAGCCGGGCGTAGACACCGCAGCAGGCGGAGAACGACTCGAACCGCAACCGGTCCCCGTCGCAGGTCACCACCGGGTCGCGGGCCTCCTCCGGGACGGGCAGGAAGCAGCGGGTGCGCGCCACTTCGGCGACCGCTGACAGCCCCGCCGCGGCCGGTGCCGCTTCCGTGAGGAAGCCGGTGAAGAAACGAGGGTGCGCGGCGGGCCCGGGCCGGGTGAGCGCGCTCCCCCCGGACGTCTCCAGAGCGAGCCGGCCACCCGTCAGCCGTGATGGGCGCAGATACGTGCAGGACTGCTCCGTCATGCCGGGGACCATATGACGCGGCTCTGACAGTCCGGCGGCGTTCACGCGATCCCGGCGAACGCGCGCAGGCGGCACAGCGACCCCGCCAACTGCCGCCGCCCGGTGTGGTCCTGCGGTGCTAGCGTCGTGCCATGGATGAGGAACGTGTCGAGTTCCGTGCAGGGCGCGACAACTACGGACTGGCGAGATGGGTCGCCGGCCTGGTTCAGGAGCGCGAGCAACGCGCGGACGGGCTGTGGCTGAAGATCCTGCCGGTCTGTTCCGCCTCGGATGAGGACGCGCAGTGGGTGCAGCAGAAGGATGTGCGCAGCGCGATCGGCTCCTCCTGACTGCTCGTCGGCGAAGCCGTAGAGCTCTGCGCTGAGCGGTCCTGTGCGTGCTCCCCCTGAGCGGTTCGCTCAACTACATTGGACGATCTTCCACATGGGGGCTCGGATGCCGCAGATCGCGCTGTCGTCAGGACCGATCGACTATCAGGACACCGGCGGCGACGGACCCGTGCTGATCTTCTGCCACGGAATGCCGATGAACGAGACGCAGTGGCGCAAGGTCGTACCCCTGCTGAACGGATATCGCTGCATCCTGCCCACGCTGCCCCTGGGCGGACACCGCCGGCCGATGAACGCGGACGCCGATCTGTCCCAGCGCGGCATCGCACTGCTCGTGGGCGAATTCATCGAACGTCTCGGCCTCGATTCCGTGACCCTCGTCCTCAACGACTGGGGCGGTGCCCAATTCCTCGTGTCGGAAGGGAAGTTCCAGCGGGTCGCCCGCCTGGTGCTGGTGGCCTGCGAGGCGTTCGACAACTTTCCCCCGGGCCCCGCCAAAGCGCTGGCCGGAGTGTGCAGGATCCCCGGTGGCGTCCGGCTCCTGACACGCCTCATGCGCATCCCGGCGTTCCGGAACAACCGCAACGGATACGGCGGGATGAGCCTGCGCGGAATCCCGGACGAGATCCTGGACGACTGGTTCGCCCCCGCGACCCGGAGCAAGGCCATCCGCAGGGACTTCGCCAAGTTCGCCACCTCGACGCCCAAGCGGGAGACTCTGCTGGCCTGGAGCGAGCGACTGCGTGACTTCGACCGCCCCGTACTGGTCGTCTGGGCCACCGAGGACAGACTCATGCCGCGAGAGCACGGCCACCGGCTGGCCGAACTGTACCCCCGGGGCCGGTTGGTCGAGATCGCCGACTCCTCCACCCTCGTCCCCGAGGACCAGCCCGAACGACTCGCCCAGGTGCTCACCGACTTCCTGACCGAGACCGGAGCGGAGCCGGTGCGAGAGGCCGGCTGAGTCCCGGTTCAAGATGGCCGTACACCGCACGAGGGCTCTACTCCCGTGGGCGTATTCGCGGCTCAGCCCGCCGGGGGTGGTCATCTGCGCTGTATGCGGAGCAGCCTTGGGGGATGGACTCACTGCATGCCGCAGTCGTCGGCCTGACCGACGTCTGCGTCCTGATCTTCCTCGTGGCCTGGATCGCCGGCGCCGTCTACTTCGGCGTGAAGAGCAGAAACGGACTGAGCGGCTGGACGCGCGGTCTGCGCCGGACCCTGCTCATCCGGCTGGCGCTGATCGCAGCCGTCTACGCGTTCCTGCGGCTGGGCGGGCGCGTTCCCGATTCCTTCTGGCAGCACATCCAGTACTGGCAGCCCGAACTCGCCGTCCTGGGCGCCCTGCTCGCACTCGCCTCCACCGGCCTGCTGCTGTGGGCCCGCTGGTCCCTGGGCACCATGTGGGCCAGCGTCCCCATGGTCCAGGACCACCACGAACTGCGTACCGACGGCCCGTACGGGCTCGTCCGCCACCCCATCTACACCGGCCTGCTCGGCCTGATCACCGGCGGCATGCTGGCCGGCGGCTTCGGCATCTGGATCCTCTACCTGGCGGTCGCAACCCCCTGGCTGCTGCGCCGGGTCCGGGTCGAAGACGGCATGATGGCCGGTCAGTTCGGCGCCTCGTACGAGGCCTATCGCGCCCGCGTCCCCGCGCTGATCCCCTGGACCCGCCCCGCGCCGAACGGCCCCCGCAGTGCCGGCGAAGGGCATTGACCTCAACCTGAGTTGAAGTCCTAGGTTTCCCCCATGGACGACACCGACTCCGCTCCCTCCGCTCCCTCGGCTCACTCCGCCGACGACACCGACGACACCGACGAGCAGAGGATCCGCGAGCTGGTCGCGCGGTCCCAAGAGGCGCAGAACGACCCGGACGCGCTGCCCGCGCTGCACACCGCGGACTCGGTGATCGTCAACCTGGCCGGGCGGCGTCTCTTCGGCCGTGCGGCTTTCGCTTCGGCCATGGCCCAAGCGCTCTCTTCACCGCTCAAGGACGTCCGGACCTCGCTGGAGATCGACGACATCCGGTTCACCACCCCGGACGTCGCTGTCGTCAGCCTCACCAAGACCGTCCACGACGAACGGTCCGAAGCGGAGGGGCCGTCCGAGCTGCCCTCGGTCGGTGCCATGACCTACGTCGTGACCCGTCAGGGCGACGACTGGCGCATCGCCCTGGCCCAGACGACACCGGTCCGCTGAGCGGCGACCGCGCCGACCGAACCCGGGAAAGCCGGCCCGGCGGACGTACGGCCCGCCACGCAGACGGTGCCGTTACCACGACTCGCAAGCGCTAGCGTCAGGTCCGTGATCGTATGGCTCAACGGCACCCATGGCGCGGGCAAGACGACGACGAGTGCGCTCGTGCAGCAACTGATCCCGGATTCACGAGTGTTCGACGCCGAGAAGGTCGGCGAGACACTCATGGACATCACCCCGGGGCTTCCCGAGACGGGCAACTTCCAGCACTGGCCGCCGTGGCGGCCGCTCGTCGTCGAGACCGCCCGTCACGTACTCGACTACACCGGCGGCACTCTGGTGATGCCCATGACCGTCCTGGTCGAGCAGTACTGGCGCGAGATCAGCACGGGCCTTGCCCAACACGGCATCCCGGTACGCCACTTCGTCCTCCACGCCGACCAGGACACCCTCCGCGCGCGCATCGCGGGCGACACCGTCCTCGGCCCCGACTCCCCGTTCCGTCTCGGGTATCTGGAGCCCTACGCCGAGGCGGCCCGCACGTGGCTGCACGGCCAGGCCGAGGTCGTCGACACCACGCACCTCACCCCCGCCCAGGCCGCTCTCCGGATCGCAGAGGCCGTCAACACGACCGCGCCAACCGCGATGTCCGAAGAGCCCGCAGCCACGGTCCAAGGGGTCTCGCGTCCGGGCCCCTCACGTGCCCGACCCACGGGCAAGTAGCGGGGAAGCGCGTCAGCTCCCTCCGCCCCGCACCGTGATCACTTCAGGCCGAGGATCGAGGTCAACTTCCGCACCAGGCCTTAGCGGTGACCTCCACCACCGCCACCCTGGGAACCGCCACCGCCTTGGGAACCAGCGCCGCCTTGGCTGCCGCCGCCCTGGGGACCACCGCCACCACCTTGCTGACCACCGCCGCCTTGGGGACCACCGGCGCCTTGGGGGCCGCCACCACCTTGCTGGCCGCCGCCGCCCTGGGGACCGCCACCACCCTGGGGACCACCAGCGCCCTGGCTACCGCCCTGATGACCACCGGCGCCTTGCTGACCGCCGCCACCCTGGGGACCACCACCCTGGGGACCGCCACCGCCTTGCTGGCCGCCGCCGCCCTGGGGACCGCCACCACCCTGCTGGCCGCCGCCGCCCTGATGACCGCCCGCGCCCTGCTGACCGCCCTGATGACCACCGCCACCAAAACCGCCACCTTGGTGGCCACCGCCACCGAAGCCACCGCTCTGATGACCGCCCGCGCCCTGCTGACCGCCCTGATGACCACCGCCACCAAAACCGCCACCTTGGTGGCCACCGCCACCGAAGCCACCGGCCTGATGACCACCGGCACCTTGATGACCGGCACCACCCTGGTGACCGCCACCAAAGCCACCGCCCTGGTGACCGACGGCGCCCTGGTGACCGCCACCGAAGCCACCACCCTGATGACCACCGGCACCCTGCTGACCGCCCAGATGACCACCGCCACCAAAGCCACCGCCCTGGTGACCGGCGGCGCCCTGGCTACCGCCACCTCCCTGCGGGCCGCCGTGCTGGCCGCCGCGACCATGGCTGCCACCCTTGTCGAGCAGGCCGCCGACGTGGCCCAGCAGCCTGTCCAATCCGTGGCCCTGGTTCGACGAACTACCTCCGCCGCCCTTCGGCGGAGCGCCACCGCCATGATCCGGCGGGGCACCGCCACCACCGTTGTCCGGCGGGGTACCGCCGCCACCCTGATCGGGCGGAGCACCGCCCCCACCGTGATCCGGCGGGGCACCGCCACCACCGTTGTCCGGCGGCGCACCGCCCCCACCCTGATCCGGCGGGGCACCGCCCCCACCGTTGTCCGGAGGCACACCCCCGCCGTTACTCGGCGGCAGACCCCCACCGTCACCCGGCGGCACACCTCCACCCCCGTCCGACGGGGGCAGCGGTGAGGGCTCATCCGGGTACCGCTTGGGGGGCGGCATGTTGGGGTGCAACCCGCCGTCGTCGTCACCGACTTGGTCCGACCAGCCAGGCTGCGAGGAATCGCCGGCGTCCCCAGCGGGCGGGTGTTCACCGGTCGCATCACCCGGGTCAGTGCCCAGGCGCGGTGGAATCAAAGGGGACGGCGTGCCGCCGCTCTCGTTTCTCGCTCCACCGTCATTGAACGCCTGCACGCCGAACGCCGCTGTCCCGAACGCCGCCGCCGCTGCGATGGCCATGAGAACGCCCTTGCCACGTCGGCCCGTACGCGGGCCGCCCGTACCGTCCGAGGCGGAGGCAAGCGGTGCGGTGGCCGTGGCGGGCTTGACCGGGACGGGACTCCACTTGTACCGCAACGTCTCGAAGGCCCGATCGACTTCTGCTGCGGCCATGAGTACGCACGGACAGGGAGATGTGCCGTCGATCCTGATATGTGCCCCGCATGTTGAGCACGTCAGCGCTGCCACCCTCGGCCCCCTCAACGGATCCGCTGTGTCGTGGTCGGGTTCCCGTGGCACTGTTCACGCGCCGAGCACGGCGCACAGTCCGCAGGCTCGTTCGACGTTAAATGAGATCGCGGTCACAGAACCGATAGTGCTCTGCTTATGAGCAGACTCTGCACGGATGAATGGTGCTGCACCTGACAACTCGGCCGATATCCCGAGCCGTCGGTGACCTCGCCTCACCCAAGACGTGAGCACGTGAACTGGCCCGGACGATCAAGGAGTTGCGTACGTCGGCCGTGAACCGCTCCATACGGAAGCGATGTTGCAACAAGCCCAGCAGGCAGCCACCGGGCGCGAGCGTGCGGTGGAACTCGGCTGGAGGCGGGACGCGTTCGACGTAATCGGCGGCGACCGTGTCGTACGACTCGCGCACGGCGGTCAGAAAGGAGGGCTCAGACATGCAGCCGACCCGGACCAGAGACCTGAAGGGCCCTTCCACGACCCCGAGTTGACCCGCGCGACATCCACCGCCGGACCCACGGCCGGTCCCCGGCGACAACCGCCGCGGAGATCCGGCCGTGGCCCGTACCCTGCCGCTCAGTCGATCTTGACCTCGGGCTTGTAGAGGTCGTACCAGGTCGCCAGGTCGAGCGCCCGCTCCAGCACCATGCGCTGGTGCGTGCTGACCTCCGGGCCCGGGGCCTGCGCCGCCTCCCGCAGCGGGGCGTGCTGGATCAGCTCCAGCATCGGATGCCCGGACGAGAGGAGGTCCGCCGTCTGCGACTGGATCGCCGCCAGATAGCTCGGGTCGAAGCTGCCCGGATAGCCGCTCTTCTTGCGCTCCGCCACGGACTTCGGCAGCAGATCCCGGGTGGCCTCGCGCAGGATGCTCTTCTCCCGCCCGTCGAACGTCTTAAGCGACCAAGGGGTGTTGAAGACGTACTGCACCAGCCGGTGATCGCAGAACGGCACCCGGACCTCCAGCCCCACCGCCATGCTCATCCGGTCCTTGCGGTCCAGCAGGGTCTGCACCATCCGCGTCAGATGCAGGTAGCACACCTGCCGCATCCGCTTCTCCAGACCGGTCTCCCCGTCCTTGAGCGGTGTCTTCGAAACGGCCGTCGCATAGGCGTCCTTGAGGTACGTGTCCACTTCGAGCCTGCCGGCGACGTCCGGCGACAGCGACCCGCTGAAGTCGAGGCGTATGCCGCCGCTCATCCACGGGAAGACGTCCGCCTCGCGCCGCTCGTCGTGGAACCACGGATAGCCGCCGAAGACCTCGTCCGCCGACTCTCCCGACAGCGCCACCGTCGAGTGCTCCCGCACCGCTTTGAACAGCAGATACAGCGAGTTGTCCCGGTCGCCGAGCCCGACGGGCAGATCCCGGGCGCCCACCGCCGCCCGCCGCACCGCCGGATCCGACAGCGCCGCCCCGTCCAGCACGATGTCGCTGTGGTCGCTGTGCACATGCTTCTGCACCGCGTGGACGTACGGGGTGTCCTGGGTCGGGGCGACGTCGACCGGCTGGAAGTTCTCCTCCTGATCGGGGAAGTCGACCGCGAAGCTGCGTACCTTCTCGCCCTGTTCACCGAGCTGCTTGGCGGCCAGCGCCGTCATCGCCGAGGAGTCCAGACCGCCGGAGAGCAGCGAGCAGCGCGGTACGTCCGCCACGAGCTGCCGCGCGATGATGTCCTCCAGCAGATCGCGTACGTGCGCGACCGTCTCCTGCTCACTGTCGGTGTGCTCATGGGCGGTCAGCCGCCAGTACGCGTACTCGCGCAGGCCGTTGCGGTCCAGCACCGCCACGTCGCCCGGCTGGAGTTCGCGCATCCCCTCCCAGACCGCGTGCCCGGGCGTCTTGGCGAAGGTGAACACCTCGCGCAGGCCGTCCGTCCCGACGACCGCGGGCGCGAGGGAGTTGGCCAGGATCGCCTTGGGCTCGGAGCCGAACAGCACGCCGTCGTCGGTCTCGTAGTAGTAGAACGGCTTGATGCCCATCCGGTCGCGGATCATCACCAGCTTCTCGGTCCGCGTGTCCCAAATGGCGAACGCATACATCCCGTTGAGCTTCTCGGCCACCTCCTCGCCCCACTCCAGGTAGCCGTGCAGGACCACCTCCGTATCGGAGTCGGTGGTGAAGCGGTGCCCGCGGCGCCTCAACTCCTCCCGCAGCTCGGTGTAGTTGTAGGTCTCGCCGGAATACACCATCGCCACCGGCCCGTCCGGGGTCTGCACCTCCATGGGCTGGGCACCGCCAGGGAGGTCGATGACGGCCAGCCGCCGGTGACCGAGCGCGGCCCGCTGATCCACCCAGGCGCCCTGAGCGTCCGGACCGCGGCAGGACATCGTCTCTGTCATGGCGTCGAGGGTCTTGCGCTGGGTGGTGAGGTCACGTCGGTAAGAGACCCATCCTGTGATGCCGCACATGGAGTCCTACCTCTTTCCACGAGGAACCAGTTGCCTGTACGTACCATCTACCTTTCCGTGCGCACACCGGAACTCAGCGCATCCGATTTCAGGGGTGTTGTTTCTCACCGGTAAATTCTTCGCCTCGTATGTTTCGTGGAGATGTCCCAACTCCCTTGCGGCGACGGGGAGTTGAGGCCCGTCCATACCGGACTCGGCGGTTGCCGCTGGGCCCGATCGCGGGCGACCGACGCCTCCGGCCCGGCCAGAGCCGGGCTCGGGGACCACTCAGGTGTGCTGTTCGAGCACGTCGGTGACCGGCGGCTGCGACTGCGTGACCCAAGCCCAAGCCCGCATCGCCGGGCTGCCGCACGTCGCCGCGCACCTGGAGAACGGTTACGGCACACCCGTAGGGCCGTCCACTGTGACGGCCGAAATCAAGATCGCGGACTACGGGGGGGGACCCGGGTTTCACCGGGTGCCCCTTCTGACGTGTGCATTTGCCACCTGGCGGAGGCGATGGGATCCCAACCCTGGGCTCGACCCCGACGAAGTGCGCTTCGACGACCCGGAGCCCGTCGAGTGGCGCCGGGGTGGGCCCGAGGTATGGCACTACCTACTCTCGAACCCCGAATTGCCGTTGCCTGACGGCCTTCGGCCAGACGGTCGGCGCCCGCACAGTCCAAACCGACCCGTGAAGACGTTCAGCGGGATCTTGTCCGGCGAATCCGGCTCGTGATCGCGTGGGAGTCCGTTCCTCCTCACACGCCGGTTCACGCTTCCATCGGTGGCAGACCCGGCAACACCTTTTCCAGGGTGATGGGGAAGTCGCGGACGCGCGTTCCGGTCGCGTTGAACACGGCGTTCGCGACAGCGGCGCCGGCCCCGCAGATGCCGAGCTCACCGGCGCCTTTCGAGCCCAGGGCGTTGGCCTTGTCGTCGTGCCCGTCGAGTACGGCGACGTCGATGTCGGGGATGTCGGCGTGCACCGGCAGCAGGTACTGCGCGAAGTCCCGGGTGGCGATGGCGCCGGTCCGAGGGTCCACGAAGGCCTCTTCCTGAAGGGCCGCGCCGACTCCCCAGATCATGCCGCCCATCAGTTGCGAGCGGACGGTCTTGGCGTTGAGGACGCGGCCCACCGAAAACACGCCCAGCATCCTGCGCAGCCGGATCTCGGCGGTGTCGGCGTCGACGCCCACTTCGGCGAAGTGGGCACCGTAGGTGTGGATCGAGTAGTCGCTGTAGTTCGGATCATCGCCCATGAAAGGAATCTCGCCCTCCGCATCCAGGCCCTGGGGATGGTTGCGAGCGACGATCTCCCTCATCGGTTCGGATCTGCCTCCGATGCTCAGCTTGCCGTCGGAGAAGAGGGCGTCCGCTGGGTCCAGACCGTGCAGGGGGGATCGAGGGTCGCCCTGCGCCGTCGAGAGCAGCTTCTTACGCAGGGCCTGGCAGGCGCGGTGGAGCGCGGTGCTCGAATTGCAGGCGCCCCACGAGCCCCCGGACCCCCAGCTGGCCGGAAAGTCGGAGCGCCCCAGCTCGACCCGCACCTGATCGGACGTCAGTCCAAGGGCCTCCGCGGCGACCTGGGTGAGGATGGTGTAGGTGCCCGTACCGATATCGGTCATGTCCGTCTGCACCACAGCCGTCCCGTCGGTTTCCATCCGCACGCGCACCGCCGTCGGCCCCTGGAAGTGCTTGCGGATACCGGCGGCCATGCCGTAACCGACCAGCCACCGCCCTTCGCGGACACTCGCGGGCGCGGTGGGGCGACGCTCCCAGCCGAACCGGCGCGCCCCCTCGCGGAGGCACTCGACCAGGCGCCTTTCGCTGAACGGCACGTCTCGCTCGGGATCGGCAGTGGGCTCGTTGCGGATCCGCAGCTCGACAGGGTCCATTTCCAGGGCGTGGGCCAGCTCGTCCATAGCCGACTCCACCGCGAGCAGCCCCGGAGCCTCGCCGGGAGCACGGACGTCCGCTCCCTGCGGCAGATCGACAGGAGTCAGGCGGTGGGTCGTGGACCGGTTGGGCGCAGCGTAGAGGCTGCGGGTGGTGGCGGCCGTCTGCTCGGGGTACTCCCTGTCGGGCCTGGTGTGCATGGTGACGTCGTGGGCGATCGCCTCCAGCCGCCCGTCGCGCGCCGCGCCCAGCCGGACCCGCTGGCTGGACGTGGGGCGAAGGCCGGTGAGGTGGAACATCTGCTGCCGGGTCAGTGCGACCTTGACCGGCCGGTCCAGCGCGCGAGCGGCAAGCGCCGCCAGGATCGTCTCCGCGTGGATGCCCAGCTTGGAGCCGAATCCCCCGCCGACGTAGGGGGCGACGATGTGGATGCGCGCCGGGTCGGCGCCGAGCGTGCCGGCAAGCGAGGCATGTGCCGCGTCGACGATCTGGGAGCTGACGTAGACGGTCAGGTCCTCGCCGTGTGGCTCCACCAGGCACGCGTGTGGCTCCATGGGCATGGACAGCTCGTACGGTGTCGTGTAGCGCTGATCGACTTTCACCGCCGAAGCGTCGAATCCTGTGTCGAAGTCACCGGCAGCGGTGTCGGTGGCCATACCTGCATTGACCGATGCCGGTGCGTATCCCTCGTCCCTATGAGCAGCGAAGTCGAATCGCCCCGGCTCGGCGGCGTATTCCACGTCGACCAGTTCGGCCGCCGCACGGGCCTGTTCGAAGGTTGCGGCGACGACCAGTGCCACCGGCTCGCCGTAGTGGTGGATCTCGGGACCGGTCAGTACCGGCTGGGCGCGCCAGTACTCGAACGGGATGGACTCGTCGCGGGCGCCCTGGGCCGGGGCGTTGTGATGGGTCATCACCACGTGGACTCCGGGGGCGCCCTCGGCGCTTTCGCTGTCGATCCGCGTGATCCGGCCCTTGCCGATGGTCGCCCCGACGATGAACCCGTACAGCGGTGGGGCCGCCACCCAGTGCTCGTAGGCGTAGGTGGCGCGGCCGGCGACCTTCGACGGTCCGTCGACGCGGTTCAGAGCCTGACCGATCATCTCGCGTCTCCTCAGCCTGCCTGGGCCGCTTGCGCCAGAGTCCGGGACAGTGTGCGCTTGGCCAGTTCGATCTTGAAGTCGTTGTACCCCTGTCCCACCGCGCCCTGCATGGCCGCCTCCGCGGCCGTGCGATACGTGGCCATCGTTGCGGGACGGCCCGTCAGCGCGTCCTCCGCCTCGACGGATCGCCATGGCTTGTGGGCCACACCGCCGAAGGCCACGCGCGCCTGGCTGATCGCTCCGTCCTCGATCGCGAGGACGGCCGCTACGGATACCAGCGCGAACTCGTAGGACGCCCGGTCGCGCACCTTGCGGTAGATCTGCCGGCCCGCAGGAGGCACAGGCAGGAGTACGCCCGTGATCATCTCGCCGGGCCGCAGCACCGTCTCGATGTGCGGCGTATGGCCCGGCAGCCGGTGGAAGTCCGTGACAGCCACGCGGCGTACCGCCTGATCTGCACCGAGGAGTTCGACCTCCGCGCCCAGGGCGGCCATCGCGACTGCCATGTCCGAGGGGTGGGTGGCGATGCAGGAGTCGCTGGCGCCGAGGATCGCGTGGATGCGGTTGAACCCCCCGATCGCCGCACATCCGGACCCGGGATCCCGCTTGTTGCAATCCGCGGCGGTGTCGTAGAAGTACGGACAGCGGGTGCGCTGCAACAGGTTTCCGCCGGTGGAGGCCTTGTTGCGCAACTGCCCCGACGCACCGGCGACCAGCGCCTGCGACAGCACCGGATAGCGGGTCCGCACCCGGGTGTCGGCCGCCACGTCGGAGTTCGCCGTCTGGGCGCCGATGCGCAGCCCGCCGTCGGGGAGGTCCTCGACCTCCCGCAGCGGAAGCCGGCTGATGTCGACGAGATGGCTCGGCTTCTCGATGTCGAGCTTCATCAGGTCGAGGAGGTTGGTGCCGCCGCTGATGAATTTCGCACCGGTCTTGGACATCGCATCGAGGGCGGCGTCTGCGGTCATCGCTCTCTCGTAGGTGAACGACCTCATGCCGGACCCCCCTCGGCGCCGTCGCGGATGGCCGCGACGATGTTCGGATAGGCGGCGCACCGGCAGAGGTTGCCGCTCATGCGCTCCCGGATCTCCTCGTCGCTCAACTCGATCCGCGATGACGCCACATCAGCGGTCGCATGGCTGGGCCAGCCCGCGTCCACCTCCGCGAGCATGCCGACAGCCGAACAGATCTGACCGGGTGTGCAGTAGCCGCACTGGAAGCCGTCATGCTCGACGAAGGCCCGCTGCATGGGATGCAGCCCCTTGATGCCGTCCAAGCCTTCGACCGTGACGATTTCGTCGCCCTCGTGCATCACGGCAAGCGTCAGACATGAACAGACCCGCCGACCGTTGATCAGCACCGTGCACGCGCCGCACTGCCCATGGTCGCAGCCCTTCTTGGTCCCGCTGAGCCGCAGATGCTCGCGAAGCGCATCCAGCAGAGAGACCCGCGGGTCCACCTCAAGCTGCCGAACCCGACCGTTGACGCTCAACTTGATCGCGAGGGGCCTGTCCCCGGCGCCCTGACCAGGCCCTGTGCCGTCCGTCCCTGAATCGCTCATCGCAGCCCACCTTCCTCGCCGATCATCGAACGATCCCTACGCCACGCCGGTGCCGCCACGCCGAGCGAGACCACGACCTCGGTGTCCTGTCCGCGGCGTAGTGACCGCATCCCGCACGCGTCCGCGTGGTCTCTACCGCCGTCACCTCACCGGTGCTCGTGGAGTCCACGACCCGCCGCGGTGGTTCGGGCGAGGGCGTCAGGCCAGCAGCGTGAGTGCGACGGCGCGACCGGAGGCACCGCTGACGCCGGGCCCCGGCCAGCTCGCGGCACCAATGAGGTAGAGACGCGGGACGGCAGTGGCGTAGCCGCCGCGGTGAGCGGGGATCGGGCGCTGCGTGAAACCTTGGACGAGGCCGTTGTGGCCGCCGGCGTGGTCTCCGGGGCCGGCGTTGGGATTGCTGGCCGCCAGGTCTCCGGGGGTCAGCACATGGCGGCCGAGGACGAGTCGGTCGAGGCCCGGGATGTGCAGGGCCGCTTCCTCGATCATGCGGTCTGCGAAGTGCTCGGCCATCGAGCGGGTCCATGCCCCACCGGCTGCGATCACCCCAGCTGCGTCTCCACGCGGATGAATCGGCGCGTCCATGACCTGGAGACGTGCGACGGCGCGGCCTGCCGGTGCACGTCCGTCGTCGACCGCCGTCGGTTCGTGCCACGAGATGGAAGGACGGGCCGGGAGGAACCCGTCCTCGGCCTGGCGTACCGAGGTGGAGAGTTCGTCGGCACCGTGCCCGAGGTTGATGCCACCGCCGAGGCCCAGCCGGGGGTCGGTGAAACGGGGTTTACCGGAGAGAGCCAGGTTCAGTTGGAAGCAGCCCCGGCGGTAGCGGTAGCGGGCGGCCTGAGCCCGGACCCCGGCGGGGATGCCGGGCGCGTCACGAAGCAGCCGGCCGTAGAGCTGGTCGGGGGTGGTGGAGGCGATCACCGCCTGGCGCGCCATGAACCTCTCGCCGTCCTGCGTGCCTACCCCCGCAGCTCCGTCACTGTCGAGCAGGATGTGCTCCGCCTCGGTGCTCGTGCGGATCTCGCCGCCGAGCCGGGTGACCAGAGCGACGAGCGCCTCGGTGAGTTTCCCGCTGCCGCCGACCGGTGCCGGATTCCCCGCGCCCAGGATGTTCACCAGCACCGCTGCCCACATGGCGCCGCCGGCGTCGTGGGGGCTGAGGCCGACGTGCAACAGCCAGGGTAGGAGGACGGAGCGCAGTTCTTCGGTGTGGAACCGCTCGTGGATCAGGTCCCACCCGCTGCCCGTGAGCAGCTCCTTGAACGGTAGCGCGCTGTCGGCGCTGTCCCGGTCGAGCTGGCCGATGAGGGCTGTGGCCTCGCGGGAGGCAAGATCCATGCCGAGGAGAGCGAAGAGGGACTCCAGGTACGGGGCGAGGTCGGTTTGCAGGCCCGTCCACGCCTCCCTCTCGCCCAGTCTGTCGAGTTCACGGGCGAGTGGGTCGGGATCGGTCGGGATGATCGCCGTCCTGCCGTCCGGCAGTGAAGCACCCGTCGCGATGTCCCCCTGGACGTAGCGCAGGCCGAGTGCCGCCAGGTCTTCGCCGAGTTCGGCGAAGACCGGTCCGTTGACGAGGATGGGGTGCAGCGCTGAGAAAGTGTCGTGCACGAATCCCGGCAGTGTGAGTTCCTCGCTGCGCACCCATCCGCCGGGCGTTGGGGCACGTTCCAGAAGGCAGACGCTGCGGCCCGCTCTGAGGAGATACACGGCGGCGACCAGGGCGTTGTGGCCCGCGCCCACGAGCACCACGTCGTACGTTCGCTGAGAGGCCATGCTCCGAATCTAGGAACGGCGGTGGCACCCCGCGACCGGAGCTCGGCGCGAGGCCGCACCGGGATTCCACAGGACGGGCGGCCGGGCCACCTGACCCTGCTCGACGGACGCGACGCGATCGCCGACCGAGCCGGCAGGGCGCCCTCGGGGCGTGCGTCCGGCGCGATCAGCTGGTCAGCAGGCGACTGGCGAATTCACCGATCATGACTGTGGTGGCGTGCGGATACGAGCTGACGATGGTCGGCATCACCGACGCGTCCGCGATCCGGAGCCCGTCGACGCCGTAGACCCGGAGGCCGGGGTCCACCACCGTTCCCATGGCGCAGGTGCCGACGGGGTGGAAGTAGGGCATGGCGGCGTCCCGGATGAACGAGACCGTCTCAGCCCGCGTCATGCTGCTGCCCGGCGCCACCAGCCTCTTGGCGATCTCACGGAAGCCGGGGCCGTTAGCCATGTCGAAGCCGATCTCCACTCCGTCGGCGAGCGCCGCGATGTCTGCCTCGTCCTGCAGCAGGTTTGGCTGGATCTCGAGCTCACCCCCCTCCCGCATTTTCACGTACCCCCTGCTCTGCGGCCGCGACAGCCCGGGCGCGATGCAGAAGCCCTTCTCCGGAATCGTGTACTGAGCACCGATCTCCGGAGTGACGAAGGGGATTTGCATGGACACGAACATCAGGTCCGGCCGACTGATATCCGGTCTGCTCTTCCAGAATGCGACGCTGCCCTCCAGGTTGTTGTTCGGCGCCGGAAGTGGACCGTTCGCGTCGAAGCACAGGCTTGCAAGGAACGGATGCTCCTGGAGGTTCTGTCCCACATCGGGCAGGTCCACATTCGTTTCGATGCCGGCAGCCGCCAGATCGCCTGCCGGGCCGATTCCGGAAAGCATCAGCAGTCTCGGGGTGTCGATCGCGCCGGCGCTGAGCACTACCTCGGTGAGCGCGGACGCCGTCACCTGCTCTCCGTCCACGACGTATTCGACGCCGGTGCAGCGGCCTCCGGACAGGACGACCTTCTGCACCCGTGCACCGGTCACGACGGTCAGCCGGTTCCTGTTCCGGAGAGGCGTGACGTAGGCATCCCACGGATTGACCCGGCGACCGTCGCGGATGTTCATGGTGACCGGACCGACTCCCTCGGGAGCGGCGACGGTCACGTCGTCCAGATACGGCATGCCCATGGACTGCCCGGCCTCGATCAGGGCCGCGGCCACCGGGTGCAGATCCTTGGCGCGTTCCACATGCACGGGCCCGCCAGAGCCGTGAAGCCGGCTCTCACCGTCTTCCCAGTCCTCGCTGCGCTTCAAGAGCGGCAGGACGGACTCGAAATCCCAGCCGACGTTTCCGGACGCGGCCCACTCGTCGTAGTCCGCTTGGTGACCCCGCGTCCAGACAAGCGCATTGATACCGCCCGAGCCCCCCAGCAGCTTCCCCCGGGCGAGTGGATGCCGCCGGTCATGCGTCGCCGGATGAGGCGTGTAGCTGTACCCGTAGTCGAAGGCGGACCCGACATTCTCAACCCAGCGTGTCGGATCGTAGAGGCTCGGCGCGTCCGCATCTCCGTCGCCGTTCTCAAGCACCAGAACACTGGCATCGGTCTCCTCGGCCAGGCGACGTGCCACGACGCTCCCCGCCGATCCTCCACCGACGACCACGAAGTCGAAGTTCGAGTCGCTGTCCGTCATGATTCCGTCCCATCGTTGTTCTGATCGCCAATTTCGCAATGTTCGGGCGAAGGGAAGTGATCGACCGCAGGAGGTTCAGGGGACGCGTCCGTTGCCGGTCAACCGGCGTCCGCCGGCCGGGACCGATGGAGGCACAAACCTCTGCGCAGGCATACGACCAGCTTGAGGACATGCCGACGGGCCCGCATCCGGGCCGTCGCCTTGCCGAAGGCCCGGGGAGCGAGCACGTGTGAGTGCACTGCGTCGGGAGCAGCAGCCGGACCTGGCGAGGTAGCTGCCGCGGCAACTTCTGCAACCTCAGGCTTGATCGTCGCCATGGCGAGCTTGATCACAGCCCTGATTGCATGGCGGGCGTCGAGACATCAAACGACGCCCAACCGCCGAGACCAGGATGACTCCCGCACCTAAAAGCGACCAGTTCCACCCGTCATGATGAGCAGCAACCGAGATCTCGGCTCTGGGCCGTCTCTAGGCCGTGCGACGCCACACAGGAGGGGTGGCCAACAACGACCGATGCGGGAGCCCGGCCCCAGCTTGTGACCCGAAGGCCGACGCTCGCAGGTACCAACAAAGCGCAGTAAGACCCAGAAGAACTGAGCGAGCCGAATCGTTCAATCCTCAGCTGGGGGCTTCAGGCGATGGCGGACGAAACGTTTGGCTGAGCCCGATGGCGATCACGACTACGGTTACGAACAGCCCGATGCCGAACAGTGGCCAGACCAACTGCGTTGCCAGCCATGCAAAGAGCCAGATCAGAGAGCCCCAAGGGCAGGGATGAAGAAGGTCGCCCTGCTAAGAAGCCGAGAATCTGCCGAAGCACCGTCGTCACGTGAAACACCCCTTAGCTGTACCGAGTTGAATCCCTTACGCGTTCATCAACTCAAAACGGCCAAAGGTGACAAAAGAAGTAGACTGAGCTTTCGTCATTACCAGGACGGACTGGGAGGATGCCCAGGAGGCCACTGCCGTGCCACTTCCCGTGCCAGGCCGAGCGGGGAACACGGGGAACCGCAGTCACCACCGGGCCACACCCCACAACAACGGCCCCCGACCAACTTCCCTGGTCGGGGGCCGAGTTGCCTGCTCTCAGCGCGGAGGCGGTGGGATTCGAACCCACGGTGAGGGATCACCTCACGACGGTTTTCAAGACCGTTCCCTTCGGCCGCTCGGGCACACCTCCCCGCGCCGCCCCTGACGGGCGGCGCGGGGTCAGCCTAGCGAATGGCCGCCGGGGTCACTGATCGCCCTTGCGGGCGCCCAGGGTCACGTCGGTCGTGGACTCCTTGCCGTCCCGCTTGTACGTGATCTTGACCTTCTCGTCCGGCTTGTGGGTCCAGATCGTGCCGATCAGGGTGGGCCCGCTGTCGATCGTCGTGTCGTCGAGCTTCGTGATCACGTCGCCCGACTTCAGGCCCGCCTTGTCCGCGGGGCCGTCCTTGGTGACCGCCGCCTGGCCGTTCTGGCCGCGGTTGGCGATGACCGCGCCGCCGCCCTTCTGGTCCATGGTGACGGTGGCGCCGATCACCGGGTAGACGGGCGTACCGGTCTTGATGAGCTGGGTGGCGACCCGCTTCGCCTGGTTGACCGGGATGGCGAAGCCCAGGCCGATGCTGCCGGACTGGCCACCGCCCAGTCCGCCGCCGCCGTCACCGCCGCCGGCGGACTGGATGGCCGAGTTGACGCCGATGACGGCGCCCTGCGCGTTGAGCAGGGGGCCGCCGCTGTTGCCCGGGTTGATGGACGCGTCGGTCTGGAGCGCGTTCATGTACGAGGCGTTGCTGCCCTGTCCGTCGCTGGAGGCGACCGGGCGGTTCTTGGCGCTGACGATGCCCGTGGTCACGGTGCCCGAGAGGCCGAAGGGCGCGCCGATCGCGATGGTGGCGTCGCCGACCTTGACCTGGTTGGACTTGCCGAGGGGGAGGGGGGCGAGCTTGCGGTCGTCGGCGTTCTTGAGCTTGATGACGGCGACGTCGTAGCCCTGGGCCTTGCCGATGACCTCGGCCTCGTACTTCTTGCCGTCGGAGAACGTGGCGGAGAGCGCGCCGCCGTCCGCCGCCGAGGCCACCACGTGGTTGTTGGTGAGGATGTGGCCCTGCTTGTCGAAGACGAAGCCGGTGCCCGTGCCCTCCTGGCCGCCGCCCTTGGTCTCGATGGTGACGACGCTGGGCAGGGTCTTGCCGGCTATACCGGCGACGGACTTGGGGGAGCGGTTGAGCGCCCCGGAGTCGGAGCCGGAACTGATCGTGGTCGACGAGCCGTCGTCCCGCTCGGCGGCCCAGAAGCCGATGCCTCCCCCGATGCCACCGGCGACCAGCGCGCAGACGGCGACGGCCGCGAGCAGTCCGCGCGGCAGGCGCTTGCCGCTCGGCGGCGGGCCGGGCGGCGCGGGCGGCGCGCCCCACGGGTACTGGGGTCCGCCGGGGCCCTCCGGACCGCCGGATCCGGGACCGCCGGGTCCGCCCGGTCCCGTACCGCCGTACGCGGCATGGCCCCCCGGAGCGCCCGGGGCGCCGCTCCCCCACGGGCCGCCGCCTCCGGAGCCCGGGGCGCCGTAGCCGGCTGCCGGAAGCGGAGTGGTCTGCTCGGTCTGCCCCGGCGAACCGGACGACGCGGACGACGCCGGAGGTGCGGACGGTGCAGGCGGAGTGGATTCGGACTTGCTCATGCTCTGCCCCTGACGGTCGGCGG
The DNA here is from genome assembly GCF_012726265.1 of Streptomyces sp. HNM0575. Lineage (GTDB taxonomy): Bacteria > Actinomycetota > Actinomycetes > Streptomycetales > Streptomycetaceae > Streptomyces. The sequence goes on from NZ_JAASAG010000013.1 coordinate 124,510, forward strand.
CTTCGGGCTCGCGGGCGCCGGCAGCAGCTTCGTGCGCGTCTCTGTCCTGCACCGCGGGGGGCGTGGGAGTCGGCCCCGCCGCCGGCGTGGCGGCAGCGCCCTCGTTCTCGGTGCTCACAGACATCTCCTCATCAGCTACACGCCGTCGCAAGCCGGGCGCTCACGCGCTCCGGCACCGTGCACAGCCTTTCCCATGGTGCGTCAGACGGACGTAAGACGCCGCCCGAGCCCGGGAAGCAGTCCTTTACAACAGGCATACGGACACCCCCGCGACGGACCCCCCGCCGGCCGCCCGTATCCCGGTGGCACGATAACCCGGTGAGCAATCACAGCCTCTCCGGGTCGCGTCTCTCCCCCCACCGCCCGGTCTCCGTCATCGCGCACCGCGGTGCCTCCGAGGCCGCACCCGAACACACGCTGGCCGCATACCGTAAGGCGATCGAGGCGGGTGCCGACGCCCTGGAGTGCGATGTACGGCTCACGGCGGACGGCCATCTCGTCTGTGTGCACGACCGCAGGATCAACCGCACCTCCAACGGCCGCGGCGCGGTCTCCGCTCTCGAACTGGCCGACCTCGCCGCACTGGACTTCGGCTCGTGGAAGAAGGAGGGGCCGGACGAGGACCCGTACGAGTCGCCCGACCAGGAGGCCAGCGACCGTACGTCGGTGCTCACGCTGGAGCGTCTGCTGCAACTCGTGGCGGAGGCGCCCCGCCCCGTCGGTCTCGCCGTCGAGACCAAGCACCCCTCGCGGTGGGCCGGTCAGGTCGAGGCCCGGCTGCTGGAGTTGCTGGAGAAGTACCGGACCGCGGTGCCGTCCGTACGGATCATGAGCTTCTCCGCGCGCTCCCTGCACCGCATCAGGGCCGCCGCACCCCACATCCCGACCGTGTACCTCATGCAGTTGCTGCTGCCCCGCCACCGTGACGGCCGTCTGCCTCCCGGCGTGCGCATCGCGGGGCCGAGCCTGCGCATCCTGCGCGCGCATCCCGGCTACGTGGAGCGGGCGCACCGGCTCGGCTACGAGGTGCACGTGTGGACCGTGAACGACCCGGAGGACGTCGAGCTGTGCGTACGGCTCGGCGTGGACGCGCTGATCACAAACCGGCCACAGGAAGTCGTGGCTCAACTCGGCTGAGACGTCGAATTGTCGTCTTCGTGTTACGTGCGACACACACGGCCACCGGCGGCAGGCGGGCCGCGCGGCCCAATTCGCCCTGGTTCCATGCCGCTTACCTGGGGTGCGCCGGTGCATTCGCGCTGTATTCGATGCCGCGGAATGCGTCAAGCGGGCATGCGTGGCCGGTTTCCGCCAGACGTTCGCGGGGCACTTATCGAATTGGCGTGGGGCAAAGGAGGTCTCGGGGGTGGCGTTGGTTATGGCACAGAACGTGCCTGCTTCGTCGACGATGGCCGTGCCTCACGGCCCCGCCGGAGTAGGGGCCGCACGGCGCAGGATGCGCGCCGATCTGCTGGCCAGCGGAGCCGCCGAATCCGTCGTGGACGACGCGGTGTTGATCCTCTCCGAGCTGCTCAGCAACTCCTGCCGGCATGCTCGGCCGCTGAGCCGGGACGACTTCGTACGCGCGAGCTGGAACCACGACGGCCGCGGCGAGTTGACCATTTCCGTGACGGACGGCGGCGGCCCCACCCGGCCGCTTCCGGCGACTCCGTCGGTCAGCGCCCGCGGCGGACGCGGTCTGGCGATCATCGGTGCGCTGGCGCGTGATTGGGGCGTACGCGAAGAGGCGCGGCAGCAGGTTCCCGAGCAAGTGCGCTCCGAGCTGCCGGAATTCGCGGGCGGAATACGTCAGGCCGAGAGCGAGTCCGTCAGGGGTGTCACGGTCTGGGTGGTGCTGGCGTCCGGCTCCGATGTCGGGGAGAAGTTGGCGGACAGCCTCGCCTTCGATCTGGCGGGAGCCGACGAGGTGTGCTGAGCCGCTGAGCCCGCTGCTGAACGCGGGTTCCGGGGCGGAGACTTGGCGCCGCGCATAAGTGCGGAGTGCCGGGCGGAGCTGTCGTCCGCAGCGTGCTCGCGGAGCTTCCGCGTGCAACTTCCGTGCGGGCCACGGAGGTTCGGCACCAGGGGCGTACCCGCGGGCCGCCCGGCGACACGCGGAACGCCTTACGCGCCGCTTCTCACCGGCTAGGCTCGCGGCGACAGCCGGCGCACGCACTTCCCGCGGGCAGGCGACCCGACCACCGCCCGGCCCGCGTCGCGGTCCCGCCACGCGCGTGTACGCGGCGCGGAGTGGGCACCGGCCGCGCCGGCCGTTCCGACCGCATCGCGCGCCCACGGCACCGACCATGCCGACCGTGTTCAGGCACCGGCCGGGCATGGGCACGCGCGCACCCGACTCCGACCCCGAGCCGAACAACGGAATACCCGGCAGACCACAGAGACCTGCACACCGCACACGACCCAGCCAGACCCAGCCAGATCGAGCCGGACCGAGCCGGACACCGACCGACGGCCGCCGAGCGGTCCCCACCGGACCCGGGCGGCCCCTTCCACGACCGAAGACCTGGAGAACCGCACCTCATGGCCAAGAAGCGCCGCCCCCAGCCCAAGGCCACAACACCGCGAACCACCGGCGGGGAGGTCCCCGTCGTCGGCGCACGCGAGCCCTGCCCATGCGGTTCAGGGCGCCGGTACAAGGCGTGCCACGGGCGCGCGGCGTCGCACGCCGTCACGGAGCTGGTCCGGCGTCCCTTCGAGGGGCTGCCGGGAGAGCCCGACTGGGTCGCGATGCGTGAACTCGTGCCCGCCGCCACGGCGCAGTTGACGCTCAAGGACGGCCTGCCCGAGGGCGTGCCCTCCGTGACGCTCGCGACGGTGCTGCCGATGGCGTGGCCGGCGCTGCGCCGTGACAACGGCGAGGTGCTGGTGGGACTTCAGAACGACACCGCTTCGGGTGACATCAGCCGCGATCTCGCGGACACCCTTCAGCGTGCTTTCGAGACCGACCCCGGTTCGCCCGTGGACGCGGGACGCGCGGCGCCGGACGGGCCGCGGCTACAGGATCTGCTCGACCTGGACGCGCAGTTCACGCCGGAGGTGCACAGCGGCTTCGAGTTCTGGCTGGGCGACGGCAGCAACAGTGCGGCCGGTGAGGTCGCCGCTTCCCTGGAGCGTGCCAATTCGGCCGCGATTCCCACCGCCCGGCTCTCGGCGGCGGAGGGCGCGTACTGGTGCGAGACGCCCGAGAAGAACCACCTGCGCTGGGTCATGACCCATCCGGAGGAGAAGCTGCTCGACGCGCTCGCGCGGCTGCACGCCGCCGGCGGCTCCTCGCTCGGCGAGGACACCCGGCTCGTCGGCTCGTTCCGTGCGCACGGCCTGGTCGTTCCCGTATGGGATCTGCCTGGCGGAATGATCGCCGAGGACTGCGAGAAGCCGGCGGCCGAGTTCAGCGAACGGCTGGCCGGAGCGCTCGCTTCCGAGGCGGCGCTCACTGCGGACGAGCGGCGTGCGCGCAGCGGGCTCATGAACCGCCAAATCACTCTGAGTTGAACGGAATAGACCGTTCCGCAACGACCACGCGGAGAAAGTGTGCCGTGACTCGCGTCACACAGCGCGCTTGTATGCGCATACTGGCAGGTAAATCAACGTCCGGATCTGCGCGATCGAATTTGCTAACGGCAGATCTCTTGTTACCTTTCTAGGAGCCCGGTCGCTGGTGCATCCCCCGTCGCCAGCGACCGGGTTCTTTCATGGGCGGGTCCGTACGTTGCCGGAGCCGCCCGCCAACTCCCCCGCGACGGATGCGAGTTGGCTCTCTTCTCGGCGATGTCAGCCGCCCTACCGCGGCACCGGATCCCGCACTCACGGCTCGGCCACGCCCGCCCCGTGGCCCCGCTTCCCCGGGCACCTCATCGTCCGCTCGCGTCCGGATCCCCGCGGACATGGCACAGATCCGCACACGGACAGCACGGTCAGCACGGCCCCGACCGCGGCCCGCCGCAGCGCGAGCCCCTCGCCTTCGTGCGTACGACTCAAGGGCGGTGACGGTCCGCTGCGTGCGGCCGGACCCAACGGCCCCTCGACGGCGCCGACTTGGCGCACGGGCGCACATAAGGCGGCGCCCCGCCTTCCCGGCGGGGCACCGCTGTGCCTCAGTGCGCGAGGCTCAATACGTAAGGCTCGTACCGGAGTCGGGGGCCGTGGTGCTCGCCTCCACGAGCACGTCGAGCACGCTCTCCATGCGGGGCAGGAACGGAGCGCCGTCCGTGAGGCCGCCCCGCCGCGCGCCGCGCGTACCGCGTGAGCCGCCGCGCGACATCTCACGCTTCCAGCCGCGCAAGCCGCCCCTGCGGGTCCTGCGCTCCTCCCCGTCGCCGTCCTCCCCGCCGGCCGCGTCCGCCGCGACGGGCTCCCGCTCCCAGCGGACCCGTCCCGCGCCGGTGTGCGAGGGCGGCAGCGCGATGTAGCCGCCGTCGCCGTGGAAGCGCAGCGAACTCGGCACCCTGTCATGGGCGTAGAGCCGCTCGCCCAGCTCCTCGAGCGCGTACGGCGCCACGAGAAGGGCGAAGCGCGTGGGCGTCGCGACGACCGGCCCGAGCCGCTCGCCGCGACGGTCGAACTCGGCGAGCGCGCGGGCGCCCGCGATCGCCGGCAGGCTCAGCGCGGACGGGCCGCGGCCGCCCGTGGCCAGAATCACCGGCGCCGACGGCCTGTTGGTCCACCACCAGCGGATCATGCGGTCGTCGGTGGTCGCGGCGAGGAGCACCGGGTCGAACGGGTGCGCACCGGGTACGACACAGTCGGCGTCGGGGCAGGAGCACACCGCGGACAGCGGCCGTTTGGACTGGTAGGTGCTCCGGGACGAAGGGGACGAGGGAGGGGTGAGAGTCGCTCCGGGAAGTACGGGCCACTCCCAGCGGGTGGCGCAGTGCAGCGCCGCGTTACGCAGCGATGACCGGTTCATGCGTCGCCTTCCGAGGATCTCGCGCATGTGCGCTCGTTCCTTTCCGTGAACGCCAACAGATCGTCCAGACAGAGATCGTTCAGCCCATCACAACACGTCACTCATTACTCACTGCGCGTAAAAACCGCGGTCATTCCGTAAGCCGCGCGTACTGGCACGGCGGGGGGCGGCTCACGCCTGGGGACTCGCGTGCCGTGCGCCACCTGTGCTGGTGCCCTGGATAACGCTTGGTATTGCGCCTGTGCTGGCCGTGCGTGTCGCCGAACCGGAAAGGGGAGGCCACTGCCTGATATGACGCGCTGTTCCCTCACCGGGTTCCGTACCCGCGACAGCTGTGCCGATGCTCCGGCCTGCGCTTCCTCGGGATTTCGGAAGCGACCAGATGCGCGGGGCTGCTCCAGTCGACAGCAAATGCCGTCTCTCAGAGGCGATTTTACGCCAACCTCGTGCAACCGCGGCCCGCCCCCCTGATGTCAACAGCAGCACACGGACACCATTCGTAGTGCAAGGCCGATGCTGGACATCCCGTTGCTGCTACGTGTACATCTTGTGCATTGCCAGCGGAGCAGCGTGACATGGGGGTTTGCGATGCAAAGCAGAGAGAGAACCCAGGGCGGGAGAACGTTCCCATGAGCGCCCCGCAGCGGTCGAAAGTGGCCGGATTCAAACCCGTGATCTCCCCGCCACCGCAAACTGCGCCCCCCTCCTCCGACGCTTCCTCGGAACAGCTCGCCGCCGTCCACGACCGTCTGGCCAGCTGGGTAACCGATCTGACGACCCTTCAGGAACTCGCCGAACGGCTCTCCGGCACCGCCACTCTCGACGACGCGCTGCGCGAGACGCTCCGCGCGGGCGCCACCCTCGTCGGCGCCCAACGCGGCCTCGTCGCGCTCGAACCCGTGGACAGCGAGAGCCCGGAGCGCACCATCGGCCTCGGCCTCGGCCGCGCCGACATCGGCGAGCTGGAGACCGTGCCGCGCAGCTCCTCCTCGTACGCGCGCATCCTCGACGGTCTGCCCTCCGTCCCCGAGCCGGCCGACGGAGTCCGCGCACGCGACGCCGCCACCGTCTCCGGCACCGGCACCCTCGCGGGCACCGCCGCCGACGACTCCGACCTGGCAGCCGGCAGGGGCGAACAGCGCGGCTACCCCGAGATCACCCACCCCGACATCGCCACGGACGACACCCTCGACCCCCGCCACCGCGAGGTCGCCGCCCGCCTCGGCTACGCCGCCAGCTACGCCACCCGCATCGCCACCGCCGACGCCCCCCGCATCGGCGCCGCCGTCTGGCTCTATGACGAGCCCGCCGAACCGACCGCGCGCCAGCGGCATCTGCTCGGCCTCTATCTCCGCTGCGCCAGCGAGCAGATCGCCCGCCATCTCGAACTCGCCCGTACCCGCGCGGATCTCAGCGCCCTGCGCGAGGGGCTGCTGCCCAGCAGGCTCCAGCGCGTGCCCGGCGTGACGATGGCCGTACGGCATCTGACCGGCCCCGGCGGAGGCGGCGACTGGTACGACGCGCTGCCGCTGCCCGAGGGCGCGCTCGGGCTCTCGGTCGGCGGCGTCACCGGCAGCGGGCCGGGCACCGTCGCGGCCATGGGACGACTGCGCGCCTCGCTGCGCGCGTACGCGGTGATGGAGGGCGAGGACCCCGTCGCCGTCCTCTCCGATCTGGAGCTGCTGCTGCGCCTGACCGAGCCCGCGCGTTCGGCGACGGCGCTCTTCGCCTACGCCGAGCCGTCCGTGCGCCGGATCCTGCTCGCCGGCGCCGGCCACTGCCCGCCGCTGATCGTCGGGGAGCACCGCACCGAGTACGTGGAGACGACGCTGTCCGCGCCGCTGGGCATGCTCGCCTGCTGGGAGGCGCCGAGCGTCGAGCTCTCGCTGTACGAGGGGGAGACGCTGCTGCTCTACAGCGACGGGCTGCTGCACCGCACCGGCGAGGAGATGGACCGTGCCTTCGCGCGCCTGCACTCCGCGGCCGGGTGCGCGCCGCCCGCCGTACGGGCCGATCCCGAGGCCCTCGTCGACCACGTGCTGCGCACGGCTCTGCCGTCCGGTGACACCGCGGGCACCGGGCCCACTCCCGCGCCCGGCACCGCCGGGGCCCCCGGGGCATACGGCCAGGCCGCCCATCCGGGGAGCGCCGCGGAGGACGTCGTGCTGCTGGCCGCCCGCTTCTGATCCCGGCCTCGGCTTCCGGCCCCGGCTTCCGGCCCCGGCTTCCGGCCCCGTTTCCGGCCCCGGCTTTCGGCCCCGGCTCCCGTACCTCACTCGCCTCCCCCTCTCCCTCCTCTCCGCTCCGCGCGCTCCCTTCCAGGTCCGCCCCTCCACGTCGCCGCTCGTCCGCGCTCGGGCCCGAGGTGACCAGCTTCCGCGCGCCCACGGGCCCCCATACGATGGAAAGCGCTCGAACACCGGCACCACCGGACACCGGAAGCAGGAGGCAGACGTGGCGGAATCCGCTGACGAGCAGCCGATCAAGCAGCGGAAGAACGGCCTCTACCCGGCCGTCTCCGACGAGCTCGCCGAGAACATGAAGACCGGCTGGGCCGACACCGAGCTGCGCGGCCTCCGGCCCGTCCCGCAGGCGGGGCACACCGCGGACCGGCGTGCGCGTCTCTCCGCCCGGTTCCCCGGCGAGCGTCTGGTGATCCCCGCGGGGAACCTCAAGACCCGTTCCAACGACACCGAGTACAGCTTCCGTGCGTCCGTCGAGTACGCATACCTCACCGGCGACCAGACCGAGGACGGCGTACTCGTCATGGAGCCCGACCCGGCGGGCGGCGGACACCAGTCCACGCTCTATCTGCTGCCGCGCTCGAACCGGGAGAACGGCGAGTTCTGGCTCGACGGCCAGGGCGAGCTGTGGGTCGGCCGGCGCCACAGCCTCAGCGAGGCGCAGCAGCTGTACGGCATCCAGTGCGCGGACGTCCGCGACGTCACCGCCGAACTGCGCGCCGCCACAGGCCCGGTGCGCGTCGTACGGGGCCATGACGCCGCGGTGGAGCAGGCCCTCACCGACAAGGTGACCGCGGAGCAGGACACCGAGCTCCAGGTCTTCCTCTCCGAAATGCGCCTGGTGAAGGACGAGTTCGAGATCGGCGAGATGGAGAAGGCGTGCGCCTCGACGGTGCGCGGCTTCGAGGACGTGGTGAAGGTGCTGGACAGGGCGGAGGCCACCTCCGAGCGCTATATCGAGGGAACGTTCTTCCTGCGTGCCCGCGTCGAGGGCAACGACATCGGCTACGGCTCGATCTGCGCGGCCGGACCGCACGCCACCACGCTGCACTGGGTGCGCAACGACGGCGCCGTGCGCTCCGGCGAACTGCTGCTGCTGGACGCCGGGGTGGAGACCCACACCCTCTACACCGCCGACGTCACCCGCACCCTGCCGGTGGGCGGCAGCTTCACGCAGCTCCAGCGGAAGATCTACGACGCGGTCCACGAGGCGCAGGAAGCGGGCATCGCGGCGGTCAAGCCCGGCGCCAAGTACCTCGACTTCCACCTCGCCGCGCAGCGCGTGCTCGCCACGAGGCTCGTGGAGTGGGGGCTGCTGGACGGGCCCGTGGAGCGCGTGCTCGAGCTGGGGCTCCAGCGCCGCTGGACGCTGCACGGCACCGGCCACATGCTCGGTCTGGACGTGCACGACTGCGCCACCGCACGGCGCGAGACCTACGCCGAGGGCACGCTGGAGCCCGGAATGTGCCTGACGGTGGAGCCCGGACTGTACTTCCAGCCCGACGACTTGACCGTGCCCGAGGAGTACCGGGGCATCGGTGTACGCATCGAGGACGACATCCTCGTCACCGACGACGGCAACCGGAACCTCTCCGCCGGTCTGCCGCGCAGCAGTTCGGACGTCGAGGCGTGGATGGCGCGGCTGAAGGGCTGACCGCTCGACGGCAGGACGATCCGGGGCGGTTCGCGGCTGTCTCCGATGGTGGGGAGGCCGGGAGCCGGCCGGGAGAAGCAGTCCGGGAGCCGCGAGGTGACCGGGAGCCGACCGGGAGCCCGACCGGGTGCCGGACCGGCGGAACAGACCCGTGGAACAGACCCGCGGAACGGAGCGGCAGGATCTATTCCGCATCCGGTTAGTCACAGAGCGGGTACGGAATCCGGCTTAGGTGCCTAACCTTGCTTTGTCCGGCATCCGTATCGGTCGAGGAAGAGAGTCAGGGTGGTCACGCTTCAGTTCCGGCCCCGCCTGCTGGCTGCGCTCCCCTTCATCGCCATGGGCATCGTCGTGCTCGTCGACGTCTTCGCAGGCCCGTCGATCGGCTTCCTGCCGATGATGGCCCTGGGGCCCGCGTTCGCGGGGCTCATCGGCAATGTGCGGCGCAGCGTGGTGATCGGCGTCGTCGCGCTGGCGCTGTCGCTCATGCTCAGCATCTTCAACGCCCAGGTCGACGACCGCCGTGGCTATACGACGCTGATCTCGGTCGCGGGCGTCGCCGTGGCCGGTGTGGCGGCGACGTCGATGCGCAAGCGGCGCGAGGCCGAACTGGCCAGCGTGCGCTCCATCGCCGAGGCCGCGCAGCGGGTGCTGCTGCGTCCCGTGCCGCGCAGCGCGGGGCATCTGCGCGCGGCCGTCTCGTACACGTCGGCGGTGGCCGAGGCCCGTATCGGCGGCGACCTGTACGAGATGGTGACCTCGCCCACGGGCGTACGGGTCATCGTGGGCGACGTGCAGGGCAAGGGACTTGAGGCCGTGGAGACGGCGGCCGTGGTGGTGGGCGCGTTCCGTGAGGCCGCGTACGACGAACCGGACCTGATGGCGGTCGGCAAGCGGCTGGAGCGCGCCCTCGCCAGACATCTGCTCGGCGAGAAGTTCGTCACGGCGGTGCTCGCGGAGGTGCGCGAGCCGGACGAGGAGGCGACGTTGCTCAACTTCGGCCATCCCGCGCCGCTGATGATCCGCCCCGACGGCTCCGTGCACTACGCGGAACCTCCCGAGCGTGCCGTGCCTCTGGGCCTCGATCTGGAGGACGGGCCGGCGCCGGCACCGCACCTGGTGCCGTTCGTCCCGGGCGACCAGATGCTCTTCTACACGGACGGCGTGAGCGAGGCCCGCGACCGCACCAACCGCTTCTACCCGCTCCACGAGCGCGGCGTCCTGCTCAAGGACCCTGATCCGGACGCGGCGTTGACCGCCGTACGGCTGGACCTCGCGGAGCACATAGGAGCGCCGCCGCACGACGACGCGGCGATGCTGCTGCTGCGCCACCGGGACCGGTGACGGTCAGCGCGCGCTACGGGGGCCACCAACTCGGGGCGGGGATCCGGGACCTGGAGTCGGTGAGGTCCTGAGCCCGAATCCCGAGGTCCGGAATCCGAAGCCCGGGCCCCTGAGCCTGAAGCCGGGAGCCCCTGAGCCTGAAGTCCTGGGTCAGCCCGCCGCCAGCAGCGGGCTGCCGCCGCTCTCGGACGTGTGCCCGCCGCCCGCCGTACCGGCCGCCTCGGCGTGCCGCCACTTGAGGGTCTTGTCGAAGGTGACGACGGCTCCGCCGTGGCCCGGCCTGTTCCGTACGCGTACGTGGTCGGCGAGCGACTCGATGAGGAAGAGCCCGCGGCCGGTCTCGGCGTCCACGGGCATGGTGCGCGGCAGGGCGGTGGTGCGGAATCCGGGCCCGGAGTCGGAGACCTCGATGCGGCACTTGTCGCCGTCGAGGTAGGCGGTCACGCAGTAGGCGTCCGAGTGCTCGCCGCGGCCGTGCTCGACGGCGTTCGCGCACGCCTCGGAGAGCGCGAGCGACAGTTCGTACGAGACCTCGGTGTCCACCCCGGCGCCGGCCATCGCATCGAGAAGCAACCGCCGGGCGAGCGGCACGCTGGCAGCTTCGCGCCTCAACCGGAGACACCACCACATGCTCATGCTCAACCCTCCACAGGCCGAGGCTCGACGGTCGGCCCCGCGGGACCACCACGGCCATGCGCATACGTATTGCCGGATGGCCGGTCCCTACGCACCCGTGTCGGCTCAACCCGTCCTATCGGAGGACGCGGGAGGACGCGGCCCGTACGGCCGGGCCATGGCGGTAGGCGGCGGCTTGCCGTGACCGTTCGCCGTGGGCGGCTCATGGCCGTTTGCCCCGGCGGCTCGCGGTGGGCCGGTGCGTGCGGCGAGCGCGACGACTGCGACGAGTGCACAGGATTCCGGGCGTTTCGACCCCTGGAGGATGCGGCCGCGGCGCCGGTGAGATGATGACGCCGCCATGACTGCCGGGGCGGATCTCAGACTCGTGCGGGCCGCGGTGTTCACCGCGGTCTGTGTGACGTTGTCCGCGGCGGGCCACTCGCTGACGGGCGGGCAGCACGTGCCGCTGTGGTCGCTGGGTCTCGGCTTCGCCGTGGTCTTCGCGGTCGCGGCTCCGCTGGCGGGACGGGAGCGGTCGCTTCCGGGGATAGCCGCGCTGCTGGCCGCCGGACAGGTCGCGCTGCACACGCTCTTCTCGTGTGAACGTACGGCCGCCGGTACGGGTGCGGGCGCCTCCGCGATGCCGTCCGGCCCGGCGCACGCCGGGGCGCACGGCCTCTCCCACGGCGCCGGGTTGCGGGACCTGGCCGCGCGGCTGCTCTGCGACGAACAGCCCGCGGGCGGGATCAGCCAGTCCCGGGCGCGGCAGATCGTCTCCGACGCCGGGCTCGACGCCGACAGGCTGGCCGGGCACGCACACCACGCCGGGCAGCACATGGGCCATGCCGGACACGCGGGTCACGCCGGGCACGAGGCCGCCGGCGGTGCCGCGTCCGCCGCCGAGGCCCCGCTGGAGTGCCTGCGCTCCGCCGCGCACGCGGCCCTGAGCCTGTTCGACGGCCCGATGCTCCTTGGCCACCTCCTCGCCGCGCTCGTGCTCGGCTTGTTCCTGCGCCGCGGAGAGGCGGCGCTGTGGCGGCTGGTACGGCTCTCCGCGCGCTCGGCACGCAGCGCCGTCCGTCGGGTGAAGGCGTCCTTCGGTGCGCTGGGTGCGGCTCTCGCCTTCGTACGGGCGCTCGGCGGCGGACTGCTGCCGCCCATGCCCGCGCCGACCTGGTTCCGGTACGCGCAGGACCATGGAACGGCCCGTTCCGTACTGCTGGACCACTCGCTCAACAGGCGTGGTCCGCCCCGCCGTGCGCCGCACGAGAGCTACTCGCTCGCGGCCTGACGCACGGCGCCCGAGGACGGAACGACGGCGTGCGCACGGCCGCGCACGAGACAGACGTGTGCCTGCGACGGGCACGTCGTACCGCCGTATCGCTGAACCGCCGTGCCGCAGCGACGCCTTGACTCACGCGCCGCCGCGCCCGTGCATCCCGTGCGGCCGGTACGCCCGTGAAGTCCGTGCGCCGGTACGCCCCGTACATCCGTCATGCGTTCCGTCCTGTCATCCAGGAGCATCACCATGCAGACCACTACGCGCCGGCGTCTGACCACTGTCGGCGCCCTCGCGGCCACCTCCGTACTGCTGTGCGCGGGACCCGCCTTCGCACACGTGACGGTCGACCCGGAGAACGCGGCGCCGGGCGACCACGCCGTCGTCAACTTCAAGGTCCCCAACGAACGGGACGACGCCTCCACCACGAAGCTGGAGGTCGACCTGCCCAAGGACCATCCGCTCGCTTCCGTGATGCCGCAGCCGGTGCCCGGCTGGGACGTCAAGGTCACCAAGTCCAAGCTGGACAAGCCGATCAAGATGCACGGCGAGAAGGTCACCGAGGCCGTCACCAAGATCACTTGGACCGGGGGCGAGGTGAAGAAGGGCGAGTTCCAGCAGTTCCCGGTCTCGATGGGCGAACTGCCAGAGGGCACCGACCAGCTCGTGTTCAAGGCGCTCCAGACCTACGACGACGACGAGGTCGTCCGCTGGATCGAAGAGCCCAAGAAGGGACAGCCCGAACCGGAGAATCCGGCTCCCGTGCTGAAGCTGACACCGGACGCGGCAGGCGGCCACTCCGACGCCAAGGGCGGCGACGCCGCGGGCCACTCGGAGAACGCGTCCGCCGAGAGCGGCACTTCGGACGGCGGGGGCGGCGGCACCGACGACACAGCACGCGTGCTCGGTGTCGCCGGGATCGTCGCCGGGATCGCCGGGGTCGCCTTCGGCGTCCTCGCGGGACGGCGCCGCGGCGCCTAGCCGGCGGACGCCGGCCGGGCCGGGGTGTCCGTGCCCGATGGGCTCCGTATCGCCGGTGGTGCTGCCGTGTCCGTGCGGTACGGCGGCACCGCGGCGGTACGGGCGTCCCCCGCCCCGGGGCTCCCGGCTCCGGCTCGGGCCGGGGCGGGACCCCGGCTCCGGGGCATCCCATCCCGGCGCGGACCGGACCGGACCGTAAAAGCCTCACCCCGACCGCACCCCGACCGCGCACCGACCGCACACCGACCTCATATCGACCTCATATCGACGCTGCTCAGCAGCAGGGAGTCAGAAAGCCCAGTGCTCTATGCGTAAGACCACGACCATCAGCGCCGCCGCGCTCACCCTGGCCTGTGCCCTGGCCGTCGCGGGCTGCGGCGGCTCCGGGGGAAGCGGCGGGAAGGGCGGCGGCGACAAGGCCGTCGCATCCGTCGAGCCGCAGAAGAAGGGCGGCGCGGTGCTCGACGAGCCCTTCGAGAAGCCGGACCTCACCCTCACCGACACCCACGGCGAGAAGTACGACCTGATCGACAAGACGAAGGGCAAGCCGGTGCTGCTGTACTTCGGCTACACCCACTGCCCCGACATCTGCCCGCTGACGATGAGCAACATCGCGGTGGCCAGATCGAAGCTGACCGCGAAGCAGAAGAAGCAGCTCAAGGTCGTCTTCGTCACCTCCGACCCGAAGCGCGACGATCCGAAGGAGCTGGGCAGTTGGCTGCGCGGCCAGGACCCCTCATTCATCGGGCTGACGGGCGACTTCGACACCATCCAGGCGGGCGCGCGCACCGTGGGCGTCAGCATCGAGCCCTCGTACAAGAAGAAGAACGGGGACGTCGTCTCCACGCACGGCGCGCAGCTGCTCGCCTTCTCGCCGAAGGACGACAAGGCGCACGTCCTCTACACCCAGGGCAATACGACTCCGGAGATCCTCGAGAAGGAACTCCCCGCGATCATCAAGGGGGAGAACCCATGACGGGCGCTTCCAGGAAGGCCGTCGGACTCCGGCGGCCGCTCGCCGCGCTGCTGGCCGTCGCGGCCGGTGCCGTCGCGCTCGGTGCGTGCGGATCCGGCGACGGATCCGGTTCGGGCTCCGGTTCCGGGTCCGGCTCGGGGTCCGGGGAGCGGCCCCGGCTCTCCGTCAGCGGCGCGTACATGCCCGAGCCCGTGACCGGCGACATGGCGGGCGGCTTCCTCACCGTGCGGAACTCCGGCGGTACGGGCGACCGGCTGACCTCCGTGGAGAGCGAGTCCTTCGGCAAGGCGGAGCTGCACAAGACGTCCGCGCAGCAGATGCAGCACGTGAAGTCGCTGCCGGTGCCGGCCGACGGGACTCTGCGGCTGAGCAGGGGCGGAAACCACATCATGTTCCTCAAACCGGAGCGGAAACCGGTCAAGGGCGAGAAGGTGCGGGTGACGCTCCACTTCAGCAAGTCCGGCGACATCGAGGTGTCGATGCCGGTCAAGGCGACGAACTTCGTACCGAAGAAATGAGGGACCGACCCGTGCCGCTCACCACCAGGCGTACCGCGGGGCGGCGTGTCACGCCCGCGCGGCCCGTACTCGCGCTGCTCGGCGCCGCGCTGTGCGCGCTGCTCACCGTGCTGGGCACCGCCGTACCGGCCGCTGCGCACGCAGTGCAGACCGACAGCAGCCCGGCGGAGGGCCGGGTGGTGAAGAGCCCGCCGAAGCAGGTCACCGTGACCTTCTCCGAGGGGGTCTCGATGTCGGACGGTTCGATACGCGTGCTCGGCCCGAACGGCAAGCGGCTCGACACCGGCAAGGTCCGCGAGGTCCCCGGCAAGGAGAACACCCGTGCCGTGGGGGTCAAGCCGGACGGGCCCGAGGGCACGTACACGGTCGCGTGGAAGGCGGTGTCGGCCGACAGCCATCCCGTGGCCGGGGCGTTCACCTTCTCGGTCGGGCATACGTCGCAGACCTCGGCGAACGTCGCGGACGCGAGCCAGGGGACGGGCGGCGGCCCGGTGGGCGCGCTCTATCAGGTGGCGCGTTACGCGGCGTACGCGGGCTTCGTGCTGCTGGTGGGCGGCGGCGCCTTCGTCCTGGTGTGCCGCCCGCCGGGCGGTGCGGTGGGGCGCCTTCAGCGGCTGGTGGTCGCGGGCTGGCTGACGCTCACGGCCGCGACCCTGCTGATGCTGCTGCTGCGCAACTCCTATACGGGCACGGGGCAGTTGAGCGAGGTGTTCGACCTCGGCGGGCTGCGCGACTCCCTCGGTTCGAAGCCGGGCGCCGCGCTGGCCGCACGGCTGCTGCTGCTCGGGACGGCGGCGGTGATCGTCGCGGTGCTCTTCGGCTCGTACGGCGGTCGCCAGGACGTGGGTACGGAGGAGACGGGCGAGGAAGACGGCCGGGAGAAGAGCGGCCGGGAGAACGGCCGGGAGAACGACGAACCGGCGAAGGGCCAGGGGGACGAGGGCGAAGGAGAGCCGGGGGAGCGGCCCGGGGACGAGGAGGAACGCGGCCGACACGACGTCACGCTGGGACTGGTCCTCGGCGGCGGCGTGGTGGCTGTCGGCCTCGCCGCGACGTGGGCGCTCTCCGAGCACGCCTCCACGGGACTCCAGCCGCAGGTGGCCATGCCGGTCGACATCGTCCACCTGCTGGCGGTGGCCGCCTGGCTCGGCGGGCTGGCCTCGCTCCTGACCGTGCTCCACTGGGGTCCCTCGCCGTCGCGCGAGGTGGTGCGGCGCTTCTCGCGCCTCGCCTTCGGCAGCGTGCTGGTGCTGGCGGTGACCGGGCTGTACCAGTCGTGGCGGCAGGTCGGCACGCTCAGCGCGCTCGTCGGTACGTCGTACGGGCGGCTGCTGCTCGCGAAGGTGGGGCTTGTCGTCGTGCTCATCGGCCTCGCGTCCGTCTCCCGGCAGTGGACGGCGCGGCTCGGGGAGGCGCGTCAGGAGGCCGGTGCGGAGGAGGACTCCGCGGCCGGTTCCCGTGCGGACGCCGGCACCGGCGTACGGGAGGAAGTGCCCGCGGCCGTGGGCGCGTTGGCGAAGGGAACCGCCTCCGCGGGCGCGGCCGTCACGACCACCCGTACCGGCAAGACCGCCAAGACCGACCTGGGCGGCACGGGCGACACGCACGAGACGGACAACGCAGGCGACACCGACAACGCAGGCGACGCGGCCGACCCGGACAACGCGTCCGGCAAGACCGTCCGCGCGGCCCAACTCGCCCGCCAGCGTGCCGCGATGGCCCGCGAGCAGCGCCGCAAGGCCCGCGAGGCCGACCCCGAGCGGGCCGGTCTGCGGCGCTCGGTGCTCGCCGAGGCCGCCGTAGCGGCGGTGCTGCTCATCGTGGCGACCGCCCTCACCGGCACGGAGCCGGGACGTACGGAAGAGCTGACCGCGGCCGGGAAGAGCACCGCGACCGGCACCGGACAGACCCGCAAGGGCAGCACGATCGAGCAGAAGATCCCGTTCGACACGGGCGGCTCACACGGCAAGGGCACTGCCGTGCTGTGGATCACGCCCGGCCAGTCCGGCGGGAACTCGCTGCGGGTCATGACCGAGGGACCGGACGGCAAGCAGCTGCCGACCGAAGAGGTCAAGGCCTCGCTCACGCTTCCCGAGCAGGATCTGGGCCCGTTCTCCGTGAAGTTCGAGAGGATCAACAAGGCGAAGGGGCGCTGGCGTTCGGAGACGGTTCAGCTGCCGGCGGCCGGGCGGTGGAAGGCGTCCGTCACCATCCGTACGTCGGACATCGACCAGGTCACCGAGAGCAAGACGGTCGAGATCGAGTGACCGGGACGGCGGGCGGCGTGCGGGGCGCCGAGGTCCCAGCCCCGCACGAGCCTCGGATGGATCATTCAGTTGAATACCGTGGCGCTCCGGGAGATATAGCTGAACAGCACGTACCCGAGGCCCGCGTACGAGCGCGCAGGCAAGCACGATCAAGAGCACGTACGGACACGGATCACGGAGACGGACACGGACGCGGCCTCGGGTGCCGTGCCGCCCCGACCATGCCGGACCACGCCAGGAAGCAGCCATGACTCAGCACGACCACGAACCCCAGGGCGTCTCCCGCCGCCGCCTCGTCAGCACGGTCGGAGCGGCGGGCGCCACCGGTCTGGCCGTCGGCGCCACGGGCGGTGCGGTCGCGCAGGCCGCCGCCCGTGGCGACCGCAAGGCACCCACGCCGCTGACGTCCGTCGGCTCGACGCGGGTGCCCTTCCACGGGAAGCACCAGGCCGGCATCACCACGCCGTTGCAGGCCTTCGGCCATCTGCTCGCCTTCGACCTCGTATCCGGGGCGAGCCGCAAGAAGGCGGCGGCGCTTCTGAAGCGCTGGTCGCGCGCGGCGCGCGAACTGATGGCGAACGAGCCGACCGCGGACACCACCGGTGCCGCCCTGGACGCCGGGCCCTGCTCCCTGACCGTCACCTTCGGCTTCGGCCGTTCCTTCTTCTCCCGTACGGGACTTGAGAAGCAGCGCCCCGACGAACTGGCCCCGCTCCCCGAGTTCTCCGGCGACGCCCTCGACAAGAAGCGCTCCAACGGCGACCTGTGGGTGCAGATCGGCTCCAACGACGGACTCGTCGCCTTCGACGCGCTGCGCGAGATCCAGCGCCAGGCCGCCGGCACGGCACGGCTGCGCTGGCAGATGAACGGCTTCACCCGCACCCCCGGGGCCACCCGCCGGCCCATGACCATGCGCAACCTCATGGGCCAGGTCGACGGCACCAACAACCCCAAGCCCTCCGAGGACGACTTCGACAGACGCATCTTCGTGCCGTCGTCCTCGTCGCCCGCGTGGATGGCGGACGGCTCGTACGCGGTCGTACGACGCATCCGCATGCTGCTGGACGACTGGGACGAGCTGTCGCTTAAGAAGCAGGAGAAGGTCATCGGCCGCCGCAAGTCCGACGGCGCCCCGCTCTCGGGCGGCAGCGAGGACACCGACCCCGACCTCGACAAGAGGGACGCCGACGGCTCCCCCGCCGTCGCCGCCGACGCCCACGTACGCGTCACCGCCCCCGCGACGAACGGCGGTTCCGCCATGCTGCGGCGGCCCTTCTCGTACCACGACGGGTTCCGCGACGACGGTGCGCCGGACGCGGGGCTGCTCTTCATCGCGTGGCAGGCGGACCCGCTGCGCGGATTCGTACCGGTGCAGCGGAAGCTCGACCGCGGCGACGCGCTGTCGCGCTTCATCCGGCACGAGGCCAGCGGGCTGTTCGCCGTGCCGGGCGGGCCGTCCGAGGGCGAGTACGTGGGGCAGGCGCTGCTGGAGGGCTGACCGCGAGGGACGCCGGTGCGGGATGACCGCAGCGCGCCGGGACGGCCTGTCCAGGGTTGTCGTCCCGGCGCGCTGCTCTGTATTCGGCGGCCCTCGTCCGCGTGGCTTCGGCCCGATTCGCCGCCGACGCTACGGGCGCTCCGCCCCGTACGGCCGGCCCGGCTGGAGGCGGCCCGGCTGAAAGCGACCCGGCTGGAAGCGGCCGGGCTGGAAGCGGAACAGGTTCAGCGGATCCACCGACGACTTCAGCTCCGCGAGCCGCCGCAGGTCGCCCGGCGGGTACGTGCCCCGCGCCGCGCCGGGCTCCGTTCCGGCGGAACGCCCGTACCGGAAGTTGAGGTTCGAGCCCACCGTCCACGGCGCGACCGCGTCGAACACCCGCTCCTGATGCATACGCAGCCGGTCCTGCCCGGCGGGCCCGGTGCCGTCCCCCTCGGCGTCGCCCCCGCTCCGGCCCTCGGACACGGCCCCGTCCCCACCGTCGTCCTCGCCCTCGTCCCTGCCGTCGTCCCCACCCTCGTCACCGTCCTCGGGCACGGACAGCACCACCATCAGCCAGCCCGCGTCCCGGCCGCCCACGGCGTCGGGCACCACGGGCTCCCGCGACAGCGCACCGCCCATGTGCCGCAGGTTCAGGACGGTCATCGCCGGAGCCCGCGGCCCGGTCAGCTCCAGCACGGAACGCAGCGCCGCCCGGTCCGGCAGCCGTTCGCCGAGCAGCACGTTCCCGCCCTGGTACGGGTGGGGCCGGTCCGGTTCGCTGTAGACGCTCGCGCACTCGGTGTACGGCATGGTCCGCAGCGTCTCCGAGATCCGCGGCCCGGCCGAGCGCAGCGGCGCGACCAAGCGGGCGCCCTCCTCCTCGGTGCCGTCGAAGGCGATCTGCACCTGCGCCGTGTACCGGCCGCGCAGCCGCTCCGGAAGCGCCGGCAGATCGGGCCGGCGCATCACCGTGACCGACGAGGTCAGCCGTTCCGGCACCGTCGCCGTCCACTCGCGCCACGCCTCCAGCACCTCCCCGGCCGCACCGCCCGCGCCGTCGAAGACCAACTGGCCGCCGTAGAAACGCTCGACGGGCACCAGCCCGATCTCCAGCCCCGTCACCACGCCGAATCCGCCGCCTCCGCCGCGCAACGCCCAGAACAGCTCCGGTTCACCGTCCGCGGTGACGTGCCGTACGCGACCGTCGGCGGTGACGAGCTCGGCGGCGCGCACATCGTCTGCCGCATAGCCGAACTCGCGGGCGAGCAGGCCGACTCCGCCGTTCAGCGTGTACGAGACGGCTCCGACACCGGGCCCGGAACCGCTCAGCGGCGCGAGCCCGTACCGGGCGGCCTGCTCGACGACGCGGCCCCAGCGGACGCCCGCTCCGATCCACGCCGTACGGGCACCGGGATCGACGCGGACCTCCGACATGCGCCGCGTGCTGATCAGCACGCCGCCGGGGAGCGGCAGCGACAGCCCGTGCCCGGTCGCCTGCACCGCGAGCGGCAGACCGTGCCCGGCGGCGTGCCGCACCGCCGCAGAGACGTCGGCGGCGTCCGTGGTGCAGACGATCAGATCGGGCCGGTGCCGGTAGCCCGCCTGGAAGCCGCCCACCTCGCCGGCGAACTGCTCGTCCCCGGGCCGCAGTACGGGACCGCTCACGCGTACGGGCGGGAAGGGGGCGGCCTCGCCCGCGGGCCCGGCGACCCGGGCGGCCCGCGCGGCGTCAGCCACGGTCCCGCTCCGGCGCCCCGCCCATGCGGGCCGTCCGCGATCCCGGCCCGCCGGTGGCCGTGGCCGGGTCCCAGCCGCGGCCGAGCCAGGCCGCCAACTTGCCGTAGTCGTCCGCGTCTTCGGGTGCGCTGAGCGCAGGCCCGAACGGCACGCCCTCGCCGCGCTCCTCCGGCACCGCGCGGCGGGCCACCGCCAGCGCGAAGCCCGCCAGCCCGGGATCGAGCAGATCCTGCCGTCCGAGCGCCTGCGCCAGGTCCCACGAGTGGGCCGTCGCCTCCATCACGCTGCCCGCGAGCGCGAAGCGGCCCGGCATCGTGCCCCAGGGCACCGTGACCAGGGCGTCGAGCTTCGAGTCGTCGGCCCACGCCGCCGAGAACCGCTCGCACGCCCGCGCATACGGCTCGCACCAGCCCTCCTCCGGCACGCCGGAGACCCCCGAGTCGACCCTCGCGTCCGGGTCCGCCTCGCCCGGGCCGCCGCCCTCTCCGACGCGGGCGACGCGCAACGTACCGCCGACGACATGGCTGAGCAGAGCGCCGACGTCGAACTCGGCGCAGGGCGTGGGGTCTTCGAGCCGCCCGGGGCGCACCGCGTCGAAGAGCCTGGCCATCTGGGCGGAAGCGGGGGCCCAGAGCGGGCGGGGGTCGGTGGCCGAAGGGTCGGGTGCGAGTCCCGCGGCGGATGCGGTGGATGCGGTGGTGGACTCAGCTGTGGATGCGGCGGTGGACATGTCGGCGTTCATGACGGCGGCTCCTCGCAGGCCCGGCGACGGCCGGGCAGACGGTCGGTGAAGTGCGGTGAAGTCCGGTGACGCGGCTGGTCGCCGCCCGCGGACGGGGAGACCCTCCCCGCATTTCCTGACACCTGCCGTCAGGTTTACGGCATGCTGGCGGACGTGAAGTCGGACCGCCTGCTCTCGATCCTCCTGCTGCTCCAGACGCGCGGCCGCGTACCAGCCGACGAGCTCGCCCGGCGCCTCGAAGTCTCCACACGCACCATCTACCGCGACGTGGAGTCCCTCTCCACCGCCGGCGTCCCCGTCTACGCCGAGCGCGGCCGGCACGGCGGCATCTCGCTCCTCGCGGGATTCCGTACGGACGTCACCGGGCTCACGTCCGACGAGTCACGCGCCCTGTTCGTACTCGCGGCGCAGGGAGCCCACTCCGCTCTCGGCCTGGACGGCGCACTCGGCTCGGCCCTGCGCAAGGTGATGGCCGCCCTGCCCGCACCGCACCGGCCAGCGGCCGAACTCACCAGCCGCCGCATCCTCGTCGACCCCGACCGCTGGCTGGCCCGGCCGCGGCCCTCGGTCGACCTCGACGTGCTCAACACCGCGGTCTTCACCGACCGGCGGCTGCGCATCCGCTACCGGCACGGCGGCGAGACGGCCACGCACCGGTACACCGTCGATCCGTACGGGCTCGTCGCGAAGGCCGGCACCTGGTACCTCGTCGCGGACCGGCGGGCCCGTGCGCAGCTGTTCCGCGCGGACCGCATCCAGGCGGCGACGGTGACGGAGGCGCCCGTGCGGCGCAGGGACGGCGTCGAACTGGCCGACGCCTGGGAGGCGTTGCGCCGCAAGGTCGAGGAGCGGCCCGCGAACGTACGGCTCAAGGTGCGGGTCAGGCGCCGGCGCCTGGAGATGTTCCGGCGCATCGTGGGTCCGTTCGTACTGGACGCGGAGGAAGCGGCACCGGCCCCGGCGGACGGCCCGGGCCCGGCGGACGAGGCAGTCCCGGTGGACGAGGCGGTCCCGGTGGACGAGGCGGTCCCGGCGGACGGCCCGGGTGAGGGCGAGGGCGACGACTGGGTCGCCCTCGACCTCGCCTACCCGGTACTGCGCGCCGCCTGCCAGCTGCTCCAATTCGGCGCGGACGTGGAGGTCCTCGAACCGGCGGCGGCGCGCGCCGAGTTGACGCGCGCCGCCGCATCCATCACGTCCCTCTACTGCGGACCGGCGGAAGCGGCCGAGTAGACGGCCCGGGCCGCCGGGCCGGGCGAAGTGCCCGGTCCGTCAGCCGAGTCGGCAACCGGGAACCGCACCGGGCCGCCGGGATCCGGCAGTTCAGCGGTCAGCCGTCGACCGCCTCGTCGTCCGCCTCGCGGTCCGGAGCCCACTGCGCCATCCGCTGGCTCATCGCCCCCACGACACGCTCGGTGTTGACCAGCCTGCGGTCCATCTCCTCCAGCCGCCGGTCCATCCGCTCCAGCCGCACCGACATCCGCCCGATCACCGGCCCCAACTCCTGGAGTACGGGGCCGATATGGGACACCGCGGTTTCGAGGTCCGACACCCGGCGGTCGAGGGACTCGTACCGCGCGGTCTCCGCGGGAACCGCGGTGGTCCTCGTACTCGCCTCGACGTCGAGCAGATAGGAGCGCACGCGCCGCGCGATCTCGCTGTCCCGCAGCAGCATCGCGACGTTGAGGATGGTGCGGCGGGTGTAGACAGCGAGGTGCCGCTGCGTCTGTGGATAACTATTTGCGTTCCCGCTTGTGAACCTCGTTTTGAGGTTTACAAATTCCCGCAGCTCAGCGCCTTTCAGAACGCGCAGGCCGTTGGACCGCAGCTCCTGACGGTGGCGGCCCAGCAGGTTGTTCACAACCGACTCGCCCACCTCGAAGTACTCGGCCACGTCCCGCGTCGTCGCATGGACGCCGTCGGCCGACAGCGCCAACGCCTTCACCTTGTCGAGGACTTCGACCCTGTGGCTCACGCCTGAACGCGCGGTGCGCGATTCCAGCAGCACGGATTCGGTGTACACGAAGAAACCCCTCCTGGGGTCGTACGGACATCACGACGGAAGCCCGATCACCCAGGGCTTCGGTGTGGGTGTCCGTATCCAGGAGCCAGGAGCGGAGATCAGCTCATGTATTCCACGTACTGCACTACCGGCAAGAACCGGCTACCACCACTTCACGCACCCTCGTCGCCACGCACTCCAGTCGTCTCCGCGCACTGGGCCAAACGAGCGGATAGTCCTACGGTCACGGCTTCTCTCGATCCGATTGCCGTATCCCGTACGCACATACGGGACCGCCCGGGCCGGAAACGGCCGCGCGCCCTCAGTCCGCGAGCAGGCGCTCCAGGACGAGTGCGATGCCGTCCGACTCGTTGGAGGCCGTGATCTCGTCGGCGACGGCGAGGAGTTCGGGGTGGGCGCCGGCCATCGCCACGCCGTGTGCCGCCCAGCCGAGCATGGGGACGTCGTTCGGCATGTCACCGAACGCGATCGCCTCCCGTGCCGTCACGCCCAGCCGCCGCGCGGCGATGGCCAGGCCCTTCGCCTTGCTCAGCCCGGGCGGAAGCATCTCGACCAGGTTCTCGCCCGCCATCGTGATGCCCACCAGATCGCCGGCCGCGGAGCGTGCCGCCTTCGCCAACTCGTCGTCGCCCAGGGCGGGATGCTGGAGGTACAGCTTGTTCAGCGGCGCCGACCACAGCTGCTCCACATCGGTGCACCGCACCGCCGGGAGGCCCTTGCCCTGCTCGCGGTAGCCGGGACCGATCAGCACTTCGCCTTCGAGGCCGTCCTGCGAGGCCGCCAGCACCAGCGGGCCCGTCTCCGCCTCGATCTTGGCGACGGCGAGCTGCGCCAGCCGCCGGTCCAGCGTCACCGACGTCAACAGGCGCCCGGCGCCCGCGTCGTAGACCTGCGCGCCCTGGCCGCAGACGGCCAGGCCCCGATGGCCCAGACCGTCCAGGATGTGCCTGGTCCACGGCACCGCGCGGCCCGTGACCACGATGTGCGCGGCGCCCCGCGCGCACGCCGCGTCGAGCGCGGCACGCGTACGGCCGGAGACCGTCGCGTCGTCGCGCAGCAGCGTGCCGTCGAGGTCGGTGGCGATCAGGCGGTACGGGAAACGGCCGGGGCCCGGCACCTCTCCGCGCTCCCCGGGTTCGACCGCCCTGTTCGCCACGGCCTCGCCCGTCCCCGTCCCCTCGGCTTCGCCCGTCACTTCCCGGCCGCCGGCTCCAGGCGCTCCCGCCCGCCCAGATACGGACGCAGCATCTCCGGCACCCGCACCGAACCGTCCGCCTGCTGGTGGTTCTCCAGCAGCGCGACGATGGTGCGCGGCACCGCGCACAGCGTGCCGTTGAGCGTCGCCAGCGGCCGTACGTTCTTGCCGTCCCGCATCCGGATCGACAGCCTCCGGGACTGGAACTCGGTGCAGTCCGAAGTCGACGTCACCTCGCGGTACTTGCTCTGCGTGGGGATCCACGCCTCGCAGTCGTACTTGCGCGCCGCGGACGAGCCGAGGTCGCCCGTCGCCACGTCGATCACCTGGAACGGCAGCTCCAGAGCCGTCAGCCACTGCTTCTCCCACTCCAGCAGGCGCAGATGCTCGGCCTCGGAGTCCTCGGGGGCGACGTAAGAGAACATCTCGACCTTGTCGAACTGATGGACCCGGAAGATCCCGCGTGTGTCCTTGCCGTACGAGCCGGCCTCGCGCCGGAAGCAGGGCGAGAAGGCGGCGTAGCGCAGCGGCAGCCGGGAGGCGTCGATGATCTCGTCCATGTGGTAGCCGGCGAGCGGGACTTCGGAGGTGCCCACCAGATAGAAGTCGTCCTTCTCCAGGTGGTAGACGTCCTGCGCGGCCTGGCCGAGGAAGCCCGTGCCCTCCATGGCCTGCGGCTTCACCAGCGCCGGCGTCAGCATGGGCGTGAAGCCCGCCTCGGTGGCCCGGGCGATCGCGGCGTTGACCAGAGCCAGCTCCAGCAGGGCGCCGACGCCGGTGAGGTAGTAGAAGCGCGAGCCGGAGACCTTGGCGCCGCGCTCGACGTCGATCGCGGCGAGGAGCTGGCCGAGCTCCAGGTGGTCCTTCGGCTCGAAGCCCTCGGCGGCGAAGTCGCGGGGCGAGCCGATGGTCTCGCGGACGGTGAAGTCCTCCTCGCCGCCGACCGGGACGTCGGGGTACACGACGTTGCCGAGCAGGCGCAGCAGGCGCTGGGTCTCCTCGGCGGCCTCGCCCTGCTCGGCGTCGGCGGCCTTCACGGCGGCGGACAGTTCGCCGGCCCTCTTCAGCAGTCCGGCCTTCTCGTCGCCCTCGGCCTTGGGGATCAGCTTGCCGAGCTGCTTCTGCTCGGAGCGCAGTTCGTCGAACCGGACGCTGGACGCCCTTCGCCGTTCGTCGGCGGAGAGCAGGGCGTCGACGATGCCGACGTCCTCTCCGCGTGCGCGCTGGGATTCGCGGACTCGTTCTGGATCGTCGCGGAGCAGTCGGAGGTCAATCACCCCGTCAGGGTACCGGTGCGATCACTCCGGCTCTAACGAGTACCGCGGCGGCGTGCGGGGCCCTGCCGGCACGGCGTTTCGGAGAGTTCCGCGCGGGGGCTCTCACCAGCCGTGCCGGGTCCGGGAGTTGAGAGCCGGGGCATGGAAACCGAGGGGTTGTCCACGTACTTATCCACAGCCCGGATCAACCCTCGAAACGTTATCCACAGGCCCTCGGGCGAGGCTGTGGATTGTGGAGGAGATCGTTCCCGGGAATCCCGCCCACCCGGGAAATTTCCTCGCAAACCTGTAGCAAGTCCTCGTTCGAGGGGGGTTGAGTCACACCGATGAGTGACCGAGAGGGATCCCCGTGACGAAACCGGACGGAACGCGTTCCGAAGCCTTTGAGGTCTGCATGCCGTTTTGTCGATAACACCCGTGGTGGGCAAGGCAGTTGTACACAGCACCCAGGACCGCCTGTGGATAACTTTCGGAGGGTGGGGAGAACCGCCTTCCCCGCCTCCGCCCCGGGAGCCCGAAGACCTGGTACGGGCCGGTCACAGCCCGGACGAGCGCCGTCACATCCGCCGCACGGCCTCCCGTCAGGACCCGGTCTTCGGCTCCCGTTCAGCCCCGCCCGTCCAGGCAGCGCGTCAGCCAGTCGGCCGCCTCCACGAACTCCGCGTCCGTCGTGCCGGGCCGCGCCGTCGCGTGCCCGCCGTCCGCACGCGGATACGAGCCGAGATAGCGCACCTGCTCGCACGCGCGCTTCAGGCCCATCAGCACGTCGCCCACCCGGCGGTCCTGCAAGTGGCCCTCGCAGTCCACCGAGAAGCAGTAGCGGCCGATCCCCTCTCCGGTGGGCCGGGACTCGATGCGCATCATGTTCACGCCGCGCGACGCGAACTCCTGGAGCACCTCCAGCAGCGCGCCCGGGTGGTCGTCGCGCAGCCAGAAGACCACCGAGGTCTTGTCCGAGCCGGTCGGCGCCGCGGGCCGCGCCGGACGCCCCACCAGTACGAAGCGGGTGACGGCGTCGTCCGCGTCGTGGATGTCCGTAACGAGCGGCTCCAGGCCGTACGTGTCGGCGGCGAACTCGCCCGCGAAGGCCGCGTCATAACGGCCCTCCTGCACCAGCCGGGCACCGTCGGCGTTGGACGCGGCGGACTCCCACAGCGCGTGCGGGATGTGCTCCGCGAGCCAGCGGCGCACCTGGGGCTGCGCGACGGGATGGCCCGTCACCGTCTTGACGCCCTCCAGCGGGGTGCCGGGGCGGGCCAGCAGCGCGAAGGCGATGGGCAGCAGCACCTCGCGGTAGATGGTCAGCGGAGTGCCGCTCGCCAGCTCGTCGAGCGTCGCGGTGACGCCGCCCTCGACGGAGTTCTCGATGGGTACGAGGGCCGCCGCGGCCTCTCCGCTCCGTACGGCGTCCAGGGCGGTGGGCACCGAGACCATCGGAATCAGGTCGCGGGTGGCGGCTTCGGGGAGGGTGCGCAGGGCGGCCTCGGTGAAGGTTCCTTCGGGGCCGAGGTAGGCGTAGCGGCTCGCTGGTGACATGAGGACACGTTAGCGGCGCCCGTGACGGGAGGCTTCCGGCGTCTCACCTTGCGGGCGGAGGCTGTTCCTCCGGCTCGCCCGCAGGCCCGTATGCAAGGTCCATACGCAGGGTCCATACGCAAGGCGCGTACGCAAGGCCCGATGCCCGTACGCATGAGGGCGGGGGCTGCGGTCTGCTCGACCGCGGCCCCCGCCCTCGGCTCCCGGACGCGTGCGCCGGTGTGCCGTGCCCGTCACTCCTCGCCGGCGAGCGTGAAGGTGCGCAGCTTGCGGCTCGCGTACCAGGCGCCGCCGATGGTGGCGACGGCCAGCAGCGTCACGCCCGTCGTCATGCCCACCTCGGAGGTGATGCCGGCGCCGCTGCCGCCGACCTTCTGCGCGAGCGTCAGGGCCCACTGCTGTACGGACAGCTCCTTCGCGCCCGGTACGAGGCTGCCGAACAGGGCCTCCCAGATCAGCGCGTACACCAGGCCGATCACGACGGCGTGCCGCGAGACGGTGCCCAGCAGCAGGAACAGCGAGCTGTAGGCGACGGACGCGGCCGCCGCGGCGACCGCGTAGGCGACGGCGATCTGCTGGCTGTTGCCGTTGAGGATGTAGCCCGCGAGGAAGGTCGGGACCGCCGAGAAGACGACGGTCACGCCGATGGCGACCAGCAGCTTCGTGACGACGATGCTGGAGCGCCGGGTGGGCTTGGACAGCAGATAGACCACGGAGCCGTCGTCGATCTCCGGTGCGATGGCGCCCGTACCGGCGACGACGCCGATGAGCGGGACGATCGTGGCCATCGCGAAGCCGCCCAGCAGCTGCTTGGTGATGTCGTCGTCGACCTCGCCGAGCAGGCGCACCGCGACGGCGACGACGAGCAGCAGCAGCGGGAGCGCGCACAGCAGCAGCGCGCGGCGGCGCCCCAGCAGGGCCCGGTAGGTGAGCCTTGCGACTGTCGTGTTGTACATCGTGAGGGCTCCCTTCAGGCCGCGACGAGGTACGAGAAGACGCTCTCCAGGGACTCGTCCGAGGGCGAGACCGTGTAGAGCCGGATGCCGTGCTCGCGGGCGAGCCGCGGAAGGACCTCGGTGAACCGGCCGAAGTCGATGGCCTGGATCTGGAGGGCCTTCTCGTTCCAGTCGAGTTCGATGCCCGCCGTCGAGGCGTCGGCGATGAGGGCCGCCGCGAGGCGCCGGTCGTCGCTGGAGCGCACGAGGTAGCGGTGCGGGCGGTCCGTCATCAGGCGGCGGATCTTGCGGAAGTCGCCGCTCGCCGCGTGCCTGCCCGCGACCACGACCTCGATGTGGGAGGCGAGCTGCTCGACTTCCTCCAGGATGTGCGAGGAGAAGAGCACGGTGCGGCCGGCGTCTCCCATCTGCCGCAGCAGCTGCATCAGTTGCATGCGCTGCCGGGGGTCCATGCCGTTGAACGGTTCGTCGAGCAGCAGCACCGACGGCTCGTGCACCAGGGCGGACGCCATCTTCACGCGCTGGCGCATGCCCTTGCTGTACGTGGAGATCTTGCGGTCCTGCGCCTGCTCCATCTCGACGGTGGCCAGGGCCTCGCGCGCGGCGGCAGCCGGGTCGGACAGCTTGTGCAGCTCGGCGTTGGCGAGCACGAAGTCCCAGCCGGTGAGGAAGTCGTACATCCCCTCGCGCTCGGGGACGAGCCCGATCTCCTTGTACGCGTTCTGGTTGCGCCAGATCGGCGCCCCGTCGAGGGTGACGCTCCCGGTCGAGGGCGGCAGGAAGCCGCCCATCATGTTGATGAGGGTGGACTTGCCAGCGCCGTTCGGCCCGAGCAGGCCCGTCACGCCGGGACCGATGTCCATGGTGATGTCGTTTACGGCGACGACGTTCCCGAACCAGCGGGACGTGTGGTCGATATGAAGAGTCGTCATGGGCGTGGCCCATTCCTTCCAAGGGTGGCGGCGGGCGACGTCGGGTTCTGCCCTGGGGGTCCCCCCTGGGGGCGCCTCCCCGCGAAGCGCGGGGGAGGAGCGAGGGGGAGGAGCCCGAGGGGAAGGGAGGTCACAGCCCGGCCTTCCGGTAGCGGCGCAGCAGGAGCGCGTATGTGCCCGCGATCAGCAGGACGGTGAGCAGCACGTAGGCCGAGGTCTGCATCGAGGTCAGCTCCTCGCCCCTCGGGAAGGCGTTCTCCCCGTCGAGGAGCTTGCTCTGGAGACCGTCGACGAGCGAACCGGGCGACGCCAGACCGAGCCAGCCGATGGCGGGGGCGTTGTCCTGCGAGGCCACGATCGCCTGGAGTGCGCTGACGAGCATGTACGGGATGGTCAGCACCGCGATGATGGCCGCCACACCGAAGCCGCGCCGCGGGGTCGCGGCGGCCACGGCGAGCGCGATGCCCCCGTGCAGCACGGCGAAGACGAGGCAGCAGACGAGTCCGAGCGCGAAGCCCTTGGTCTCGTCGCCGAAGTCGAGCTTCGCCAGCAGCGCCCCGATGTAGAGGATCAGGACCGACGTCCCCGTGAAGACGAAGATGGCGGCCGAGAGCGCCGCGTACTTGGCGCCGACGTAGTCGCTGCGCTCGATGGGGCGCGAGAAGTACAGCGGTACGACGCGGAAGCGCAGGTCGAGCGAGACGGCCTGGGGTGCCATGGCGGCGATGAAGACGCCGATGACGGGCTGCATCTGGATGACGTACTGGTTGTAGTCGACCGGCATCTCCTTGGCCTTGGTGAAGACCGTGACGGCGACGACGATCGCGGCCGGTACGCACATCACCGCGAAGAGGAGCATCGGCAGCACCTTGGACTTGGCCGAGCGGCCGAGGCCGTACGCGCCGCGCAGGGACTGCTCGAAGAGGGAGGTGCGCGCATAGCGGCGGCCCAGCCGGGGGCCGTCGTAGTTGCGGTAGCCGATGTTGTGGATGACGTCCTCGCCGCGCTGCCCCGGTGGGCGGCCCGCGGTGGCGACGGGCGTGCTCGTGCTGGCGTGAGGCTCAGGCGACATCGCCGCTGCCTCCCTTCTGCGGCTGGAGTTCGCGGTCGGCGGCGGAGGCGGATGCGCCGGGGGCGGTGACGGCTGCGTCTCCGGTGCCGGCCGTGCCCGAGGCGACGGCGTCGCCGCCGGCCTGGAAGACCTCCGCGATGCGGTGGCGGCGCTGTTCCATCCGCACCAGGCCCAGGCCGAGTTCGATGACGGTGTCGCGGACGGTGTCGTACGCCGACTCGTCCGTCGCGTCGACCATCAGCACGTGTCCGGCGCCGGGCGCTCCCTCGGCACCTGGGGTCTGTGCGGACAGCCCGGCCGCGACGAGCGCCGAGCGCAGGGCCTCCGCACCGTCCGGGTGGGCGTCGGTGTCGGTGACCTCGACCGCGAGGGACGGGGTGCGCTTGGTGAAGTCCGCGGTGCTGGAGGCGCGCAGCAGCTTGCCGCCGTCGATGACGACGACGTGGTCGCAGGTGCGCTCCAACTCGCCCAGCAGATGGGAGGTGACGAGCACGGAGATGCCGAAGTCCGTGTACACGCGGCGGATCAGGGCGAGCATCTCGTCGCGGCCGACGGGGTCGAGGCCGTTGGTCGGCTCGTCGAGCAGCACGAGCTTCGGGTCGTGCACGAGGGCCTGGGCGAGCTTTACGCGCTGCTTCATGCCCGTCGAGTAGCCGCCCATGGGGCGGTAGCGCTCCTCGTACAGGCCGACGTGGCGCAGGGTGTCCGCCGTGCGTTCGCGCGCGGCGGTGAAGGGCAGCCCGGACATGCGCGCCATGTGGACGACGAACTCGGTGGCCGAGACGTCGGGCGGCAGGCAGTCGTGCTCGGGCATGTAGCCGACGCGCTCGCGGATCGCCCGGCCCTCGCGCGCGACGTCGAGTCCGAGGACGGCGGCGCCGCCCTCCGTCGCGGGAGCGAGCCCGAGCAGGATCTTGATGAGGGTCGATTTACCGGCCCCGTTGGCGCCCACCAGGCCGGTAACACCCGGTGTGATGCCCACGGTCAGCCGGTCCAGCGCGGTCACCCGTGGGTACCGCTTGGTGAGGCTTTCGATAGCAATCACAGTCACCCTCCCGACGCTAGGGCCTCACAGGCATGTGTCACGTCCGCCCAGGGCACTGGATCCGACTGGTACCGAAGGGTGATGCTCCCTTAAGGGGGTCGTAGGACAAGTGGTGCCAGTCGGGACCAGGACGGGGCCAGTCGGGAGCAGTCGGTGCCAAAGCCGCGGCCCTCCGCCGGGCGGTTCTCGACTTCTTGCGCTTACCGCCGGTATCCACAGGCGCGGAAGCCCTGTTGACGCCCGCGGCCCGGTCGTTGTCACCTTGATCGGTGCCGGTCGGTGTCGATCGGCGTCGGATACGCGGACAGGGCGGGCAGGCCGGTGCGCCGCCGGTTGCTGAGTTGGGGGGCGCAGTGAGCGAGCAGTACGACGACGAGGGCAGGGGCGGCGGCAGCCGCGGCGCCGGGGGCCGGGCGATCGGTCCCGGTCTCGATCCGGGTCCCGGCCCGAAGCCCGGTCCCGGTCTTGATCCAGGTCTTGATCCAGGTCTCGACGCCGGACTCGAAGGTGCCCGTGAGCGGACGGTGTGCACCCCCGAGGGCGTCGGGCTGTCCGTCGCGGAGCTCGGGGATCCCGAGCGGCCCACCGTCCTTCTTGTGCACGGCTATCCGGACAGCAAGGAGGTCTGGTCGAAGGTCGCGCGAAGGCTGTCGGGGCGTTTCCACGTGGTGGCCTACGACGTGCGGGGCTGCGGGCGCTCCACCGCTCCCAGGCCGCTGCGCGGCGGCTTCACGCTGGAGAAGCTCACGCAGGACTTCCTGGCCGTCGCCGGTGCGGTCTCCCCGGACCGGCCGGTCCATGTGGTGGGGCACGACTGGGGATCCGTACAGGGCTGGGAGTTCGCCACGGCCGAGGAGACCAGGGGCCGGATCGCCTCCCTCACCTCGATGTCCGGTCCGTCCCTCGACCACTTCGGGCACTGGATCAAGAAGCGGGTGAGCCGTCCGACGCCGCGGCGGCTCGCGCAGGCCGCCGGTCAGGGCGCCCGCTCCTGGTACGTCTACATGCTGCACACCCCCGTCCTGCCGGAGCTGGCGTGGCGCGGCCCGCTGGCGCGGTACTGGCCGAGGCTGCTGCGCCGCGCCGAAAAGCTCCCGGACGACGGCTATCCGACGGCGTCGCTGCCGCGTGACGCCGCGCACGGAGCCTGGCTCTACCGGGACAACGTGCGCTTCAGGCTGCGCCACCCGCGCGAGGACTGCCACGCACACGTTCCGGTCCAGCTGATCACGCCGACCCGCGACGCCTTCCTCAGCGAGCGGCTCTACGACGACGTGGAGTCGTGGGCGCCCGGTGTGACACGGCGGACGCTCGACGCCAGGCACTGGATTCCGCGTACCCGGCCGGACCAACTGGCCGCGTGGGTCGGCGAGTTCGTCGACGCCCAGGAGTCCGGCCGTACGGGCGCGGGGCAGCAGCCGGAGCAGGGGCGGCGGCAGCCGCGTCGGCGGACCGCGGCGCGCGGCAAGGTCTTCGCGGAGCGCTTCGGCGGCCGGCTGGTGCTGGTCACGGGCGCGGGCAGCGGCATCGGCCGGGCGACCGCGCTGTCCTTCGCCGCGGCCGGTGCCCGGGTCGTGGCGGTGGACGTCGACGGCGAACGGGCGGCCGCCACGGCCGACTCGGCACTGCGCGCGGGCGCCCCCCGTGCATGGGCGGAGACCGTGGACGTGAGCGACCAGGACCAGATGGAGAAGCTGGCCGCCAGGGTCGCGGAGGAGCACGGCACCGTCGACGTGCTCGTCAACAACGCGGGCATAGGCGTCTCGGGCCCCTTCCTCGACACGAGCGTCGAGGACTGGCGTCGGACCCTGGACGTCAATCTGTGGGGCGTCATACACGGCTGCCGGCTGTTCGGAGCTCGGATGGCCGGGCGGGGGCAGGGCGGGCACATCGTCAACGTGGCGTCGGCGGCGGCGTATCAGCCGACCAGGCTGCTGCCCGCGTACGGCACGTCGAAGGCGGCGGTGCTGATGCTGAGCGAGTCGCTCCGCGCGGAGCTGGCGGGCCGTGACATCGGCGTCACGGCCGTCTGCCCCGGCCCGGTGACCACCGGCATCACCGGCACGGCACGCTTCGTGGGCCTCGACGAGGCGGGGCAGCGGCGCCGCAGGGAGCGGATCGAGCGGCTGTACAGGCTGCGCGGATATCCGCCGGAGAGGGTCGCGACGGCGATCATGCGGGCGGTCATACGCAACCAGGCCGTGGTCGCGGTGACGCCCGAGGCCCGTGCCGCGCTGGCGCTCTCCCGGGTCGCGCCGCGGGCGCTGCGCGGTCTCGCCCGTATCGAGCCACGGCTGTGACGGACCGGGGCCGGGGCCGGACGCCTTAGTCGCGGGGGGGGGGACCAGGACCTCCGCCGTGCGGACGCCTCCGCGTGTGCGCGGCGGGCAGCGCTGCCGCAGTGTGGACGGATGGCAGATCCGGAGCGCCGTTGGTGTTTCGCGGACCAGCTGGGCCCGCACTTCCTGGACAGCGGGGACCAGCCGGTGCTGCTCGTCGAATCGCGGGCCGTGCTGCGGCGCCGTCGCTTCCACCGGCAGAAGGCGCACCTGGTGCTGTCGGCTCTGCGCCACCGGGCCGCGGAGCTGGGCGAGCAGGCCCTGTTCGTACGCGCGGACACCTACCGCGAGGCGCTGGCCCGCGTGCACGGGCCGCTGACCGTGTGCGGGCCCACCTCACGGGCCGCCGACGGCTTCGTACGAGGGCTGGACGGAGTGACGGTGCTGCCCTCGCGCGGCTTCGTCACCGGTCACGACCGCTTCGAGGAGTGGGCCGCCGGGCGCGGGGACCGTCCGCTGCTGATGGAGAGCTTCTACCGCGTCGCGCGCAGGCTGACCGGGACGCTCATGGAGGAGGACGACGACGGCGGCAGCGGAAGGGACGGCGGTGACCGGGCCGACCGGGGCGACCGCGACGGCGGCCGGCC
This sequence comes from Streptomyces sp. HNM0575, assembly GCF_012726265.1. Lineage (GTDB taxonomy): Bacteria > Actinomycetota > Actinomycetes > Streptomycetales > Streptomycetaceae > Streptomyces. The sequence continues at coordinate 158,238 of NZ_JAASAG010000013.1, forward strand.
CGCCGGAGGCCGGTGGAACCTCGACAGGGAGAACCGCGAACCCCCGCCCGCGGACGGCGGACTCGCGCTTCCCGCGCCGTACCGTCCGCGGGAGGACGACATCGATGCCGAGGTGCGTGCCGACCTCGACGCCGCCGAGAGGCGCGGCAAGCTCTCCTTCGTGGGCCGCGACGGCCCGCGCCGCTTCCCCGCCACCCGTGCCGAGGCGCGCAGGGCGCTGCGGGACTTCGTACGGCACCGGCTGCCGTCGTTCGGGCCGTACGAGGACGCCATGCTGACCGGCGACCCGGTGATGAGCCACAGCATGCTGTCCGCCGCGATGAATCTCGGGCTGCTGGACCCGATGGAGTGCGTACGTGCCGCCGAGACCGCGTGGCGCGACGGCGAGGTGCCACTGCGCAGCGCGGAGGGCTACATCCGCCAGATCGTCGGCTGGCGCGACTACATGTGGCACACCTACTGGCACTTCGGGCCCGCCTACACGCGGCGCAACGCGCTGCGGGCGCGGCGGCGCCCGCCGGAGTGGTTCGCGGAACTCGACGCCGACGCCGTGCAGGCCAACTGCCTTTCGAACGTGCTGCGTTCGGTGCGCGACGTGGGCTGGACGCACCACATTCCGCGGCTGATGGTGCTGGGCAACTACGGCCTCCAGCGCGGCTGGCACCCGGCCGCGCTCAGCGACTGGTTCCACCGCTGCTTCGTCGACGGCTACGCCTGGGTGATGGCGACGAACGTCATCGGGATGTCCCAGTACGCGGACGGCGGAAGGATCACGACGAAGCCGTACGCGGCGGGCGGCTCGTACATCAACAGGATGAGCGACTTCTGCCACGACTGCGTCTACCGGCCGACCGCGCGCTCCGGCGACGACGCGTGCCCGTACACGGCCGGGTACTGGTGGTTCCTCGCGCGCAACAAGGAACGGCTCGCGGGCAATTGGCGCCTGGCGCCGCAGCTGCGGAACCTCGCCCGCATCGACGATCTGAACGAGATCGTCGCGCGCGAACGCCATCGGGGCCGTCCCTGAGCGCCGCGGACGGCAGCACATGAGCGCCGCGTACAGCGCCCGCGTACAGCGCCCCCGCGTACAGCGCCACGGTTCACAGCCCGGGGGCTCCCCACACGGGGAACCAGCGGCCCAGATCCGGCTCGATCGGCAGGTCGTCGGTCAGCAGTCCCCGTATCTGCAACTCCACGGCGCTGTCGCGCTTCTCCTGCCGGCCGGGCTGCGGGGCGAACGGGTAGAAGGTGCCGCGCTTGTAGAGGTAGACGAGGGCGAGCGGACGGCTGTCGGCGGCGTCCCCCGGCTCCGTGGCCGGCTCCGTGGCCGGCTCCGCGTCCGGCCTCGCGTCCTGCCCCGTGCCGTGCTCCGGCCCCGGGTCGCCGTCCGGGCCACCGTCGCCGTCCGGCCCCGGCCCGGCCGCGGGCGCCGACGCGCGGAAGCCCACGAGCGAGCACAGCAGCTGAGGCCCGAACCCGTTCTCCTCAAGGAGGGTGTTGACCGCGTGCAGATCGTTGACCAGCTCCCCCAGCCCCTCCGGCCGGTGCCGCGCCACGAGCCACGTGTAGTCGTACTCGTCCTGGCCGAACTCCACGGGGACTCCGCCGCGTTCGCCTCCGGCGTCCAGCAACTGCCGTACGTCGCGCTGCAACTGCTTGAAGGCACCGCCCTCGACGCTGGCGAAACAGACCGAACCCAGCCCCGTCGGCACGAGGTCCGCGCCCGCCTGAAGCGTGACGGCGGCGGCCGGGAGGGCGAAGAGCTGGTCGAGGTCGGGGCGTACGGGCTTGCTGCGGCCCAGTAGCGCGTCGAGGATGCCCACGGAGTTCACGTCCCTGTTGCTGATGGCTGCGTTTGCCGGGTCTTCCTTTACTGAACGGCTGCCTTTACTGAACGGGCGGCTTTACTGAACGGGCGGCTTTACTGAACGGGCGGCTTTACTGAACGGGCGGCTTTACTGAACGGGTGCGTTGCTGAGCGGGTGCGTTGCTGACGTGACCGCCTCCCGGTCGTCTCTCACTGCTGCTGTCCGAGCTGGGCCGAGATGCGGCTCAGCTGCTCCAGGCGGCGCTCCAGCGGCGGGTGGGAGGAGAGCAGCGTCGCGACGGTCTCGCCGGAGAAGGCGGGCGCGAAGAAGAAGGCGTTGAACGGCTCGGCCTTGCGCAGATCCCGCGTCGGGATGCGCGCCATCTGCCCCGTGACCTTGGTGAGCGCCGAGGCCAGCGCGGACGGCCGTCCCGTCAGCAGCGCGCCCGCCCGGTCCGCGGACAGCTCCCGGTACCGCGACAGCAGCCGGGTCAGCAGAAAGCTCAGGATGTAGACGAGGATGCTGACCAGCGGAATCACCAGCAGGATGATGCCGAGGCCGCTCTGGTCGTTGCGTCCCGCGCCGCTCAGGCCGCCCCACAGCGCGACCCGGGTCAGTACGCCCGCGAGTACACCCAGGAACGAGGCGATCGTCATCACGGCGACGTCGCGGTGCGCCACGTGCGACAGCTCGTGCGAGAGGACGCCCTCGACCTCCTCCGGTTCGAGGCGCCGCATCAGTCCGGTGGTCGCGCAGACCATCGAGTTGCGCTGACTGCGGCCCGTGGCGAAGGCGTTGGGCACGTCGCTGGCCGCCATGGCGACCTTCGGTTTCGGCACGTCGGCCAGCGCGCACAGCCTGTCCACCGCACCGTGCAGCTCGGGTGCCTGCTCCGGTGTCACCTCGCGCGCCCCCATGCTGAAGGCCGCGATCCGGTCGCTGAACCAGAACTGCGCGACGAACAGACCGCCCACCGCGAGCACGATCAGCGGCCACGCGTTGCTCATCACGGCGATCAGCGTGCCGACGAGCACCACGTACAGCAGTCCGATGAGGAACATCGTGACCACCATCCGGCTGGTGAGTCCACGGTCGGCTACGTATCGCCCACGAGCTGCTGCCATGACGGCGCTCCTCCCTCACTCGTGCCGTGGCCGGACGCCGCGGCGAGCCGGGCGGCCGGTGATCGTCCCCGGTTCAGCCCCGCCCCGCGTCGCTCCGGTACGACACTTATGGAGCCAATTGTCCACTCTTCGCCTCGGAAAAGGCCAATGACAGAGAGCAGCTACGGCCTGACCCGGCGCGACTGACGCCGAGGACCGTGCGTACCGCTCGCCGTAGGCTCGGCGGCATGGCATCTTCCCCGGGGACCGAACGCATTCCACGGCTGAGCACCGTGATCCTGCCCGTACGCCGCTGGCACGAGGGAGCGCGCGAGCAGTGGCAGCGCGCCGAAGAGCTGGGCTTCCACGCCGCCTACACCTACGACCACCTCTCCTGGCGGGCCGAGTTCCGCGACCGCACGTGGTTCGGCGCGCTGCCGACCCTCACCGCCGCGGCGGCGGCCACCTCGCGCCTCCGCCTGGGCACGCTCGTCACCTCGCCCAACTTCCGGCACCCCGTGACGCTCGCCAAGGAGCTGATGTCCCTGGACGACGTCAGCGGCGGGCGCCTCACCCTCGGCATCGGCGCCGGGGGCAACGGCTACGACGCCACGGCGCTCGGCCAGGAGCCGTGGACGCCTCGTGAACGGGCGGACCGGTTCGCCGAGTTCGTGCCGCTGCTGGACCGGCTGCTGCGCGAACCGGTCGTCTCGTACGAGGGCGAGTTCTACTCGGCGAACGAGGTGCGCGGCATCCCCGGCTGTGTGCAGCGCCCGCGGCTGCCCTTCGCCGTCGCCGCCACGGGCCCGCGCGGCATGCTGCTCGCCGGCCGCTACGGCCAGGCATGGGTGACCACCGGCGACCCGCGCATCGCCGCGACCGGCACACCGGCCGAGGGTCTTCAGGCCGTACGCGACCAGATCGTGCGGCTCGGCACCGCCTGCGCGCAGACCGGACGCGACGGTTCGGAGCTGGAGAAGGTCCTGCTCACGGGCTTCGTACCGGGGTCTCCGCTGGCGTCCGTCGACGCCTTCGCCGACTTCGCGGGGAAGTACGCGGAGGCGGGCGTCACCGAGATCGTGCTGCACTGGCCGATCCCGGACTCGCAGTTCGCCGCCGACGAGAAGACCTTCGAGCGCATCGCGACCGAGGGGCTCGCCCAGCTGCGGGGACGGTAGACGTGGCGGCCCGGTGCGTTGCGGGCCCGTGCGTTGCGGGCCCGTGCGTTGCGAGTCCGTGCGTTGCGGTCCCGAGGGCCCGTTGGGCGCGGCTTCCCCGGAGCGCGGAGACCGCCTCGCGTGCGCTCATCGGCTGCACCCTCCGCACGGGTGTGCGGGCATATGCGGGAGGATGGTGTCCGTGACTGAGCCGCCCGCATACCGTGCCCCCAGCGCTCCTTCCTCCGACCCCGCCCCCGACCTCGGCGCCGACCTCGCCGCCGGCCTCACCGGTGGCCCGGCCGCCGGGCGCACGACCGGCCCGGCGCCCGGCCTCGCGACGGGTCCGCCCTCGCCCGCGCCCCGCGCCGTACGCCCGCGCCTGATCGCGACCGACCTCGACGGCACCCTGCTGCGCAACGACAAGACCGTCTCCGCGCGTACGGTCGCGGCCCTCGCCGCCGCCGAGGCCTCCGGCTTCGACGTCTTCTTCGTGACCGGCCGCCCCGCCCGCTGGATGGACGTCGTCAGCGACCACGTGCACGGCCACGGCCTCGCCATCTGCGCCAACGGCGCCGCGGTCGTCGACCTGCACCGCGGGCGGCGGGTCGTCGACGTACGTCCGCTGGACCGGTACGACGCGCTCGCGGCCGTACGCACGCTGCGGGAGGCCGCGCCCGGGGTCAGCTTCGCCGTCGAGCGCAGCGGCGGCATCCACTACGACCCCGACTACCCGGCGCTGCACCCCGACCCGGTCGGCGTCGTCGCGCCCGCCGAGAAGCTGCTCGGCTCCGAGCACGAGGAGCCCGTGCTGAAGCTGCTCGCCTACCACCCGGAGCTGGAGCCGGACGAGTTCCTCGCTCTCGGACGCGAAGTCGCGGGCGCGCACGGGCAGTTCACGCGGTCCAGCCAGTCGGCGCTGCTGGAGATCAGCGGTTCGGGAGTAAGCAAGGCCAGCACGCTGGCGCGGTGCTGCGCGCGGCGCGGCATCCGTCCCGAGGAGGTCGTCGCCTTCGGCGACATGCCCAACGACGTGGACATGCTGACCTGGGCGGGCACGTCGTACGCGATGGCCAACGCGCATCCCGACGTGCTCGCCGCGACGACGCACCGTACGTCCTCCAACGAGGCCGACGGAGTCGCCGAGGTCATCGAGCGGCTGGTGCGTCTGCACGGCGGCGCCCGTACGCGGAGGCAGCACGCTCAGGGCGCTCACGGCGCCGGTCCTGGTCCCGGTCCCGGTCCCGGTCCCGGTCTCGGTCCGGGTCCCGGTCCGGGTCCCGGTTCGCGTCCGGGGACCGGCGGCCGTCAGGCTCCGGGTGCCGCGGGCCGCCGCTCGCCGCTTCACGGGCCAGCATCCGGCTGAACGGCCCGCCGGCGGCGGCCAGTTCGGCGTAGGCACCGCGCTCCACGGTCCGCCCCGCGTCGAGCACGATCACCTCGTCCACCGCCTCCAGGCCCTTCAGCCTGTGTGTGATCAGCACCGTCGTACGGCCCTCGGTGGCGGCCAGCAGATCGGCCGTGAGGGCGTCGGCGGTGGGCAGATCGAGATGCTCGGCGGGCTCGTCCAGCACCAGTACGGGGAAGTCCGCGAGCAACGCCCGTGCCAGCGCGAGCCGTTGACGCTCGCCGCCGGACAGGCGGGCACCGTGCTCCCCGACGAGGGTCTCCAGCCCTTCGGGCAGCGAGTCCGTCCAGGCGTCCAGGCGGGCCGCGGCGAGGGCGCGGCGCAGATCGCCGTCCGTGGCGTCCTTTCGCGCCAGGAGCAGGTTCTCGCGGAGCGTGCTGTCGAAGATGTGGGCGTCCTGGGCGCACAGCCCGACGTGGCGGCGCACGGTGTCGGAGTCCAGGTCCGCCGCGCGCACCCCGCCGCCCCCGGCGCCGTTCGGGCCGCTGTCCCCGCTGCGGTCCGGGCCGCGGTCCGGGCCGCCGCCGAGCGTGTACGTGCCGCTCTCCGCGTCCAGGAAGCGGAGCAGCGTGCGGGCCAGTGTGGTCTTCCCCGAGCCCGAGGCGCCGACGACGGCGACCCGGCGGGCGGGTGTCAGCGTGAGGTCGAAGTCCGCGAGCGGTGGCGTCGGCCGGCCCGTCCCGACTCCCCTTTCCGGCCCGGCCCCTGTTCCCGTACCGGCACCGGCACCGGCACCGAGACCGAGGCCGGAACCGGCACCCGCCCCCGCCCCGGCAGAACGCACCGGCTCCGGATAGCGCACCGAGACGCCCCGCAGACGGAGCGGGAACGGCGAGGCGGGCCCGCGCACGGGACGCGCGGGCTCCCGTACGGGCTCGGGCGCCTCCAGCACCTCCCGTACCCGCTCGGCCGAGCGCCGTGCCCGCTGCCGGAACTGAACGGCCTGCGGCATGCCGCCGACCGCCTCGAACGCGGTGAGCGGCACCAGCACGACCGCCGCGAGCCACACCCCGTCGAGCCGCCCGGCATGCACGGCCGCGGTACCGGCCCAGGCCGCCGCGGTGACCGTGAGCCCGCACGCGAGAGCCGTCAGCCCCGATCCGGCGGCGGTGGCGGCGGAGGAGCGGGCGGCGAGCCGCGTGAGCGTGCGGTCCGCCGCGCGGGCCGACGCCTTGCGCTCGGGCAGGGCGCCCGCGACCGTCAACTCGTCCGCGCCGGTGAGCAGATCGACCACCCGGGTCGTCAACAGGGCACGGGACGGCGCGAGTCGGCGTTCCGTACGGCGTGAGAGAAACCCGGTGACCAGCGGCACTGCCACGCCCGCGAACAGCAGCCCGGCGGCGAGCACCGCACCGGCGGAGGGCAGCAGCGCCGCGGTGAAGGCGACGGCGGCGGCAGCGGTGACGGCCGCGACGACGGCGGGCAGCAGCCAGCGCAGGTAGCGGTCCTGGAGGGCGTCCACGTCGGCGACGAGCCGGGTGAGCAGGTCGCCGCTGTGCGTACGGCGGAGGGCGGCGGGAGCGAGCCGCTCCAGCCGCCGGTAGACCCGTACGCGTACGTCGGCGAGCAGGCGGAGCACCGCGTCGTGGGAGACAAGGCGCTCGGCGTAGCGGAAGACGGCACGGCCGATGCCGAAGGTGCGGGTCGCGGTGACGGCGACCATCAGATAGAGGACCGGCGGCTGCTGGGAGGCGCGGGAGATCAGCCACCCCGAGGTGGCCATGAGCCCGACGGCGGAGAGCAGGGCGAGCGAGCCGAGCACGGCCGCCGCCGTCAGCCGCCGGACACCGCGATCGCGAACGGCCCCGCGCACCCCGGACGGATCGAAGGCCCCAGACGAATCCGAGACCCCGGACGGCGGGCCTGGGCTCGGCTCAGCACCTTCCGCCCCCGGCCCATGCGCACGCTCGGCGCCACCCTCCCGTACCGTCTCCGCCGCCGCCCGTCCCCCGACTCGCTCGACCCCCGCACCGCACACGGGACTTGAGCAGACCGGACCCGAATCCACCGGACCCGAATCCACCGGACCCGAGGCTCCGGCGCCCGGCGGCGCCGGCAGTTCGACGACCCGGTCCACCGCCGCCAGCAGCCCCGGCCGGTGGGTCACGAGGAGAACCGTGCGGTCCCGCGAGAGACGGTGGCGGCGCAGCGTGCCCGCGACCGACGCCTCCGTCTCGCCGTCGAGCGCCGCCGTCGGCTCGTCGAGGAGCAGCAGCGGCCGTTCCGTGAGGAACGCCCTCGCGAGGGCCACCCTCCGGCGCTGCCCCGCCGAGATCCCCTCGCCCCCCTCGCCGAGCACGGTCGCCGGGTCGAGGTCCGCTCCCGCGTCGGCCAGCGCGGCGGCGACCTCGGCGCCGCCGGCTCCGGGGCGCGCCAGTCGTACGTTGTCGGCGACGGTGCCCGCGAAGAGATGCGGATGCTGGGGCACCCAGGCGATCTGCGCGTGCCAGCTGGCGAGTTCGACGTCCCGCAGATCGGTCCCGTCGACCCGTACGGCACCCGAGGCGGGCCGTGCGAAGCCGAGCATGGCGTGCAGCAGCGTGGACTTGCCCGCCCCGGAGGGCCCGGTCAGCGCGACCGTCTCGCCGGGCCGCAGCGTCAGTCCGGTCGCCGGCAGGGAGTCGTGTGCGCGGCCCTCGTGCCGCACGCGGAGCCCGTCGACGGTGACGGTGGCGGTCCGCAGATCGGGTGCCGGGACGCCGCCCGCGGGAGGCGCCGGTTCGGCGAGTACGGCGAAGACCTCGGCGGCGGCGGACAGCCCCTCGGCGGCGGCGTGGTAGTGGGTGCCGACCTGGCGCAGCGGCAGATACGCCTCCGGGGCGAGCACGAGGACCAACAGCCCGGTGTAGAGGTCGAGTTCGCCGTGCACCAGCCGCATGCCGATGCCGACCGCCACGAGCGCCACGGAGACGGTGGCGACCAACTCCAGCACCAGGGACGACAGGAAGGCGACGCGCAGGGTGCGCAGCGTCGCGCGGCGGTAGTCGCCCGTGATGGCCCGGATGCTGCGGGCCTGCGCCTTGGCGCGCCCGAAGACCTTGAGCGTCGGCAGCCCGGCGACGACGTCGAGAAAGTGCCCGGACAGCCGGGTCAGCAGGCGCCACTGCCGGTCCATGTGGGTCTGTGTGGCCCAGCCGACGAGCGCCATGAAGAGCGGAACCAGGGGAAGCGTCACGGCGATGACGGCCGCCGAGACCCAGTCGGCGGTGACGATGCGCACCAGTACGGCCGCGGGTACGGCCACCGCCAGGGCGAGTTGGGGCAGATAGCGGGCGAAGTAGCCGTCGAGGGCGTCGATTCCGCGGGTGGCGAGCGCGGCCAGCTCACCGGTGGGCCGCCCCCGCAGCCACGCCGGGCCGAGGGCGAGGGCGTGGTCCGTCAGCCGCGTACGCAGCTCCGACTTGACCGCCGCGCTGGAGCGGTGCGCCGCGAGCTCGGTGAGCCAGGAGACCAGGGCACGGCCGCACGCGATCGCCGCGAGCAGCAGCAACTCGCCGCCCACACCGCCGTCTTGCCGGAAGGCCCGTACGACGACGTCCGCGATCAGCACGGCCTGCCCGATGACCAGCAGCGCCGACAACAGCCCCAGCAGCACCGACGCGGCGAGGAAGACGCGGGTGGTGCGGGCGTACGTCAGCAGCCGCGGGTCGACGGGCCTCATCAGTGGTCCCCGGCGATGTGCTGCGTACCGATGCGCTTGCGGAACACCCAGTACGTCCAGCCCTGGTAGAGCAGCACGACGGGCGTGGCGAGCGCCGCGCACCAGGTCATGATCTTCAGGGTGTACGGGGTGGACGCGGCGTTCCCGGCGGTCAGACTCCAGCGCGGGTCGAGCGAGGAGGGCATTACGTCGGGGAAGAGCGCGAGGAAGAGCGCGGCGACCACGGCCGCGACGGTCACGCCGGACAGCGCGAACGCCCGGCCCTCACGGGCGACGGCGTTGCACGCGACGGCGCCGAGCAGCGCGAGGACGGCGCCGGCCGCGGCCGCGAGGCTCCTGCCGTCGCCGGAGTGCAGCTGCGTCCAGGCGAGGAAGCCCACGGCGGCGACGGCGGTGCCCGTCCCGAGGTATCCGGCCAGCCGGCGCGCCCGCGGCCGGATGTCCCCGCTCGTCTTCAGCGCCGTGAACACGGCGCCGTGGAAGGTGAAGAGGCCGAGCGTGACCAGCCCGCCGAGCAGCGCGTACGGGCCGAACAGGTCGGCGAGGCCCCCCGCGTAGTTCTTGTCACCGTCGATCGGGACCCCGCGCACGACGTTCGCGAAGACCACGCCCCACAGGAACGCGGGCAGCAGCGACGTGACGAACAGCGCCTTCTCCCAGCGGTCCTGCCAGCGGGTCTCCGAGCGCTTCGCCCGGTACTCGAACGCGACGCCGCGGACGATGAGGCACACGAGGATCACCAGCAGCGGCAGGTAGAAGCCGGAGAAGAGCGTCGCGTACCAGTCGGGGAAGGCGGCGAAGGTGGAACCGGCGGCCGTCAGCAGCCACACCTCGTTGCCGTCCCAGACGGGCCCGATGGTGTTGATCAGTACGCGCCGTTCGCCGCGGTCGCGTGCGAGGAGCCGGGTGAGGACGCCGACGCCGAAGTCGAAGCCCTCCAGGAAGAAGTAGCCGGTCCACAGCACGGCGATCACCGCGAACCAGATGTCGTGAAGCTGCATCGCGTGCTCCTCAGCGGGGGCGGTGGGATTCGGTGGACTTAAGGGGGGGGCCGGGCGGACGTGGAGGGGGTCAGTAGGAGAACGCCATGGGCCGGTCGGGGTCGTCGCGGTCGTGCCCGCCGATCCGCGTGGGCGGATCGAGGTCGGCGTCGGTCAGCTCGGGCGGCCCGGCCTTCACGTACTTCGCCAGCAGCTTGATCTCGATGGCGGCGAGCACCGCGTACAGCGCGATGAAGACGCTCATGGACGTGACGACCTCGCCCTGGGCGACGCTGGGGGAGACGCCCGCCGAGGTCGGCAGCACGCCGTAGACGACCCACGGCTGGCGGCCGGTCTCCGTGAAGATCCAGCCCCAGGAGTTGGCGATCAGCGGGAACGCCATGGTCAGCAGCGACAGCCGCCAGTACCAGCCGCTGAGCGCCGGGCCCAGCTCCCGGTCGCGGGTGAGCGCGAGACGCGGCACCTCGTCACCGGCCGTACGGAGCCGGGGGGAGATCCACAGCCTGCGCCGGGTGAGATACAGCCCGGCGGCCCCGAGGGCGAAGGACGACATCCCGAAGCCGATCATCCAGCGGAACGACCAGTAGGCGACGGGGATGTTGGGCCGGTAGTCGGCGATGTCGAGCTTGCCGCCGTACTTGGCGCGCAGCGCGGACTCGGTGTCCTTGATGCCGGGCACCGCGTCGGAGAAGTTGTCGTGCGCGAGGAAGGAGAGCAGCCCGGGGATCTCCACGGCGACCTTGTTGTGTCCGGTCTTCGGCGGCCCCACGTCCCCGTAGGCGAAGAGCGAGAACGGCGCGGGCGCCTTGGTCTCCCACAGCGCCTCGGCCGCGGCCATCTTCATCGGCTGCTGGTCGTACATGATCTTCCCGAGCCGGTCGCCGCTGACGGCGGTGAGCACCCCGGCGATCACCATCGTCACCAGCCCCAGCCGCAGCGAGGCGCGCATCACGGGCACGTGCCGGCCCCGCATCAGGTGGTACGCGGCGATGCCGACCACGAACGCCCCGCCGGTCAGGAACGCGGCCACGAGCGTGTGCGCGAACTGCGCCAGTGCGGTGTTCTGCGTCAACACCCTTACGAAGTCGGTGAGTTCGGCCCGCCCGCTGCCGTGGTTCATGCGATAGCCGACGGGGTGCTGCATCCAGGAGTTCGCCGCCAGGATGAAGTACGCGGAGAGCACCGTGCCGATCGCCACCATCCACATGCACCCGGCGTGGATCCGCTTGGGCAGCTTGTCCCAGCCGAAGATCCACAGGCCGATGAAGGTGGACTCGAAGAAGAAGGCGATCAGCGCCTCGAAGGCGAGGGGCGCGCCGAAGACGTCACCGACGAAGCGCGAGTAGTCCGACCAGTTCATGCCGAACTGGAACTCCTGGAGGATCCCGGTCACCACGCCCATGGCGATGTTGATCAGGAAGAGCTTGCCCCAGAACTTCGCCGCCCTGAGGTACTTCTCCTTCCCGGTACGCACCCACGCGGTCTCCAGACCGGCGACGAGCGACGACAACGCGATCGTCAGGGGCACGAACAGGAAGTGGTAGACGGTCGTGACGCCGAACTGCCAGCGCGCCAGGGTCTCCGGCGCCAGAGCTGTCATCTCCACCGGCTCTCTCCTTCGCCTCGCGGCTGCGGCCGGCGCCCGAAGCGGAGGTTCGCCCGCGTTCGGGCCGTAATGCCCCCGGCCACAAGTGGTGCTCGTGAATGAGTTCACATTCACAAGTAATACTACGGCCGGGCCTTTCGGACATGAGCCCGGGGGTCCCCAAGAAAAAGGAGCGGCCACCGCGGTCGGTGCGGTGGCCGCTCGACGGCGCTCAGCGGGCCCCGTCGGGGCCCGCCGTTGTCAGAGTTCGCTCTTGCGGAAGGCCGCCGCCGCCTCAAGGAAGATGTCGTTCGCCTCGGTCTCCCCCACCGTGACTCGCACCCCTTCGCCCGGGAAGGGCCGGATCATCACGCCCGCCTGTTCGCACGCCGCCGCGAAGTCGCCCGTACGGTCGCCGAGTCGCAGCCATACGAAGTTCGCCTGCGACTCCGGGACCGTCCAGCCCTGTGCGACCAATTCGCGGGAGACGCGGGCGCGTTCGGCGACGAGCGCCTCGACCCGCTCCAGCAGTTCGTCCTCGCTGCGCAACGAGGCGACCGCCGCGTCCTGGGCGATGCGGCTGACGCCGAAGGGGACGGCGGTCTTGCGCAGGGCGGCGGCGACCGGTTCGTGGGCGACGGCGAAGCCGACCCGCAGCCCCGCGAGTCCGTACGCCTTGGAGAAGGTGCGCAGCACGCACACGTTGGGGCGGTCGCGGTAGAGGCCGAGGCCGTCGACGACGCGGTCGTCGCGCACGAACTCGCGGTACGCCTCGTCCAGCACGACGAGCACGTGGTCCGGTACGCGGTCCAGGAAGCGCTCCAGGGCGTCGCCGGGGATCGCCACGCCGGTTGGGTTGTTGGGGGTGCAGACGAAGATCAGGCGGGTGCGGTCGGTGACGGCGTCGGCCATCGCGTCAAGGTCGTGCTCTTCCGTGTCGGTGAGGGGCACCTGCACGGAGTCGGCTCCGGAGATCTGGGTGATGATCGGATAGGCCTCGAAAGAGCGCCAGGCGTAGATCACTTCGTCGCCCGGGCCGGCCGTGCACTGGACCAACTGCTGTGCGACGCCGACGGAGCCGGTGCCGGTCGCCACGTGCTCGATGGGCACGTCGAAGCGGTCGGCGACGGCGTCCACCAGGACCGTGCACGCGAGGTCCGGGTAGCGGTTGGCGGTGCCCGCCGCGGCGGTGATCGTCTCCAGCACGCCGGGCAGCGGCGGGTACGGGTTCTCGTTCGAGGACAGCTTGTACGCGGCGGGCCCCGAGGCGGCCGGCCTGCCCGGCTTGTAGGTGGGGATGCCTTCGAGCGCGTCGCGCAGCCTGGGCTTCTTCTCGCTCACCGCTGTCTCCTCCTCGTCCCTGCCGCCGGCCCGTCCCGGTGGGTGTCGCTGCCGGTGGTCACTGCCGTCGGCCGCCGCCGGCCGGGCCTGCCGCCAGCCTCCAATGCTGCTAACCCTAAGAGGAATCAGGCAAGGGGCGTGCGGGCGTGCAGCATGAGCCCCCTCACGCACTTCCAAGCCGGTGGCTTGAGCCGTGGCGCGCGTCACTCATGAAGGTGAGTTGAGACCTCCTCGCAACATCGCCGTATCCGTGGGCACAATCGCCCGCAGAGGCGGCCAAACTTCATGATGCTTCGTCAACTGACGTGCTTTCCAAGGCAGTTGGGCGTAACGGCACATGCAGAATCGTGCCTTCTGGGGTCCCCTTGCGGTGGACGGAACCCCCTCCGCGGCGGGCCTACGATCGGGGCGCCATGACAGCAGCAGAGAAGCATCAGGTAGGCCCGGCTTCGGCTCCGCGCCGGGCACACGGGGGAAACCGGCTGAGCGGGCGGGCGGGCATCCGCGACGTCGCCGCCGCGGCCGGTGTCTCGATCACGACTGTCTCCGACGCGCTCAACGGCAAGGGCCGCCTGCCCGACGCCACCCGCAGCCATGTGCGCGAGGTCGCACAGCGCCTCGGCTACCGGCCCTCGGCCGCCGCCCGTACGCTGCGCACCGGCAAGTCCGGCCTGATCGGGCTCACGGTCACGACGTACGGCGAAGAACCGTTCACTTTCACCGAGTTCGCCTATTTCGCGGAGATGGCCAGAGCCGCCACCTCGGCCGCGCTCGCCCGCGGATACGCCCTCGTGATCCTGCCCGCCACCTCGCGGCACGACCTGTGGTCGAACGTCGCGCTCGACGGCACCGTCGTCATCGACCCGTCCGACGAGGACCCGGTCGTCACCGAGCTGGTGCGCTCCGGCCTTCCCGTCGTCTCCGACGGCCGGCCCGCCGGCTCGCTGCCCGTCACGGCCTGGGTCGACAACGACCACGAGGAGGCCGTGCGCGGACTGCTCGACCACCTCGCCGAGGCCGGCGCCCGGCGCATCGGGCTGCTGACCGGCACCAGCACCGACACGTATACGAGGCTGTCGACCACCGCGTACTTCGACTGGTGCGCGCGCGTGGGACAGGAACCCGTCTACGAGCACTACCCGGCGCACGATCCGTGTGCGGGCGCCATCGCCGCCGACCGCTTACTGGCCAGGCCCGACCGCCCCGACGCTGTGTACGGGCTCTTCGACCCCAACGGCACGGACCTGCTGGCCGCCGCCCGCCGGTACGGGCTGCGCGTGCCCGAGGACCTGCTGCTGGTGTGCTGTAGCGAGTCCAGCGTCTACGCCGCCACCGAGCCGCCCATCACCACGCTCTCGCTCAAGCCCGGCCGCATCGGGAACACCGTCATCCAGCTGCTCATCGACGCGATCGAGGGCGTCGGCCACGAGGCGCAGGTGCAGCAGGTGATGCCCACGGACCTCATCGTCCGTACGTCGTCGCAGCGCCGGCGGCAGCGCACCACGATCAGCGCGCCACGCTCCCCCGGAGCCGGGGCCGGGCCGGGATCCGAAGCGGGTCCGGAGGCAGCCGGGCCGGAGACGGGCGGCCCGGAGGCAGCCGGCACAGAGCACAGAGACCCGGAGCACGGCGACCCGGAGCACAGCGGTCCCGAGGACCGCGGCCCGGAAGCCGGTCCGGAAGCCGGTCCGGAAGCCGGTCCGGGGACACAGCACGGTCCCGGCTGACGCGGCGTCATCCTGCGTCGCGCGGCTTCATCCGATGGTCGTGCGGTCTTCTCCGGACGGGCCCGGACCGGGCGTGCCCGCGCCAGCACCGCGGACGAGTGGGTATTTTCGGGAAGAATGCGCCCGCGCCGTCGCACGCGAGCCGCAATTGCCACCCCCAGGTGCGTCACAAGGTGCGACCGGCGTTCCTATGATGGGGCGCACGACACCGGGACCCGATCCCGACCTGTGGAACCTTGGCCCCGTGGGTCGGCGTGACAGGCAGCGGGCGGGTATCCCCGCCGACGCAGGCAGGGCGAGACCCGGACAGGTGCACGGCGGCACGCGATGGTGGAGGGGTCGATGACTCAGGGGGCCGGTCAGGTACCGGGTACATGGCAAGGCGGCGGTGCCGTCGCGCACGGCCCCGGAGCCGCGGGCGCGCCCGTGCACACCGAGCATCCCCCCGTACAGGCGCCTGCTCCGCCCCGGGAGCAGGAGGACGACGACGGCCACGGCGACGACGGTTACACGCCGACGGAGCGCGACCTGCCGGTCGTCCGCCCGGAGGCGGAGGACGACGGGGGCGAGCCGACGCTCGTCGACGTCGCCGTGCAAACGGCCATCGAGGAGGGCGAGGGCCCGCTCTACGTCGTGGGCGACGTGCACGGCTATCTCGACGAGCTGCGCGAGGCGCTGCGCAGCGCCGGGATCACCGACGACCGCGACGAGTGGGCGGCGGGCAACACCCGGCTGTGGTTCCTCGGCGACTTCACCGACCGCGGCCCGGACGGCATCGGCGTCATCGACCTCGTCATGAACCTCTCCGCGCAGGCGGCCGCCGTGGGCGGCTACTGCAAGGCGCTGCTGGGCAATCACGAGCTGCTGCTGATCGGCGCGAAGAAGTTCGGGGACACGCCCGTCAACTCCACTGCGGGGACCGCCTCGTTCCAGGCGGCGTGGCTGCTCAACGGCGGCCAGCGCTCCGACATGGAGCGGCTGGAGGACCACCACGTGCAGTGGATGTCGCGGCTCGACGCGATGGCGCTGGCGGACGGCCATCTCCTGCTGCACTCGGACGCCACCTGCTATCTCGACTACGGCGACACGATCGAGGGCGTCAACGACGCCATCACCGAGGCGATCCAGCGCAACGACGCGGACGAGACCTGGGAGTTGTTCCGCAAGTTCACCAAGCGCTTCGCCTTCCGCGACGAGACGGGCTCCATGGCCGCACGCGAGCTGCTCACCGTCTTCGGCGGGCGGCAGATCGTGCACGGTCACAGCCCCATTCCTTACCTTCTCGGCGAACTCGCCAACGGCGAGGCGGGGGAGGGCGCGGACGCCGACGAGGACGTGCTGCCGGCAGTCACCGGACCGCATCTGTACGCGGACGGGCTCGCGCTCGCCATGGACGGAGGCGTGACCATGGACGGCCGACTCCTCGTCACCCAGCTGCCGTTGGATGACTAGCTGTATTGACCTGGTGCGTTGTTCACGCGGCTGATCGGTGGCTTGCCTCCGAGTGCGGTGTGGCAGCGGTGTTGGTTGTAGGTGTGGAGGAAGTCTGCCAGGGCTGCGGTGCGTTGG
>NZ_JAASAG010000014.1 GCF_012726265.1 Streptomyces sp. HNM0575
AGCCCTCCTCTGCCTCGCGAGACGACGAGCCGACGTGCTCTTCGCCATGCTCCGCGACGGCACCTTCTACGACCCCAAGCCCACCCCCACGGGTTGACGAAACCCATAGGGACACCCCCCGATGCCTCCGCGCCTCAGCGCATGCTGCCCAGCGTCCGGTCGACGCTGATCTCGATCAGTACGCGCTCGGGGTTGGGGCGCGGCCGGCGTCCGTAGCGTTCCTCGTAGCGTCGCTCGGCGTCCGCCACCGCCGCCGCGCCGGTACGGATGCGAGCGCGGCCCTCCAGGGTGGACCACCGGCCCCGGTCGACCTGGCAGAGGGCGACGCGCATGCCGTCGTCGCCGGCCGCCGCGATGTTCCGCACCTTCTTGCTGCCGCGCCTGGCGACGACCCGCGCCGTGTCCGTGCCGGGTTCGTATGTCGCGCTCACGGGCACCACGTGCGGTGTGCCGTCGGGGCGCTGCGTGGTGAGGGTCGCGTAGTGGCGCTCCTGCCAGAACGCGATGAGGCCGGACGCCTCCGTCCCCGGGGCTTCGGTGCTGGATGCTTCGGTGCTCGTCATGGGAACGAATCTAGTCCGTCGATAGTTGAGTGGAATAGACTCAACTTGCTGGATGCTGAACCTAGCAGTCGCCCGCCGTCGTGCGTACGGTCACGACCGGGGACACACAGCACACAGCCGCAGACGACGAAGGAGGAACGCACGCCAGTGGACGCGGAGCTGACCAACAAGAGCCGGGAAGCGATCAGTGCGGCGAACGACCGCGCGGTGACGGACGGGCACCCCGACATCACCCCCGCCCACCTGCTCCTCGCTCTGCTCCAGGGCGAGGAGAACGAGAACATCTCCGACCTGATCGCCGCCGTGGAGGCCGACCAGGCCGCCCTGCGCTCGGGCGCCGAGCGCCAGCTCGCCGCCCTGCCCACCGTGCAGGGCTCGACCGTGAGCAAGCCGCAGCCGAACCGTCCGCTGCTGGCCGTCATCGCCGACGCCACGCAGCGCGCGAAGGAGCTCGGCGACGCCTACGTGTCCACCGAGCACCTGCTCATCGGCATCGCGGCCAAGGGCGGGCAGACGGCCGACCTGCTCAAGGAGCAGGGAGCGACGGGCGAGAAGCTGCTGGAGGCGTTCCAGGCCGCGCGCGGCAGCCGGCGCGTGACCAACCCCGACCCCGAGGGCACGTACAAGGCGCTGGAGAAGTTCGGCACCGACCTGACCGCCGCCGCCCGCGAGGGCAAGCTCGACCCCGTCATCGGCCGGGACCAGGAGATCCGGCGCGTGGTGCAGGTGCTCTCGCGGCGTACGAAGAACAACCCGGTGCTGATCGGCGAGCCCGGCGTCGGCAAGACCGCGGTCGTCGAGGGCCTGGCGCAGCGCGTCGTGAAGGGCGACGTGCCCGAGTCGCTGCGCGACAAGCGCCTGGTGTCGCTCGACCTCGGCGCGATGGTGGCCGGCGCGAAGTACCGCGGTGAGTTCGAGGAACGCCTCAAGACGGTGCTGTCGGAGATCAAGGAGAGCGACGGCCAGATCATCACGTTCATCGACGAGCTGCACACGGTCGTCGGCGCGGGCGCCGGAGGCGAGTCCGCCATGGACGCGGGCAACATGCTCAAGCCGATGCTGGCCCGCGGCGAGCTGCGCATGGTCGGCGCCACGACGCTCGACGAGTACCGCGAGCGCATCGAGAAGGACGCCGCGCTGGAGCGCCGCTTCCAGCAGGTGCTGGTGGCGGAGCCGACCGTCGAGGACTCCATCGCCATCCTGCGCGGCCTCAAGGGGCGGTACGAGGCGCACCACAAGGTCCAGATCGCCGACGGCGCGCTGGTCGCCGCCGCCGCGCTCTCCGACCGCTACATCACCTCGCGCTTCCTGCCGGACAAGGCCATCGACCTGGTCGACGAGGCCGCGTCCCGGCTGCGCATGGAGATCGACTCCTCGCCCGTCGAGATCGACGAACTCCAGCGCGCCGTCGACCGGTTGAAGATGGAGGAGATGGCGCTCGCCAACGAGACGGACCCCGGCTCGGTGGAGCGCCTGGAGCGGCTGCGCCGCGAACTCGCCGACCGCGAGGAGGAGTTGCGCGGTCTGACCGCCCGCTGGGAGAAGGAGAAGCAGAGCCTCAACCGCGTCGGCGAGCTGAAGGAGCGGCTCGACGAGCTGCGCGGGCAGGCCGAACGCGCCCAGCGCGAGGGCGACTTCGAGGCCGCCTCCCAGCTGCTGTACGGGGAGATCCCGGACGTGGAGCGGGAGTTGGAGGAGGCATCGGCCGCCGAGGAGGAGGCCGCTGCCAAGCCCGAACGGGAGACGATGGTCAAGGAGGAGGTCGGCCAGGACGACATCGCCGACGTCGTGGCCTCCTGGACGGGCATCCCCGCGGGCCGGCTGCTGGAGGGCGAGACCCGGAAACTGCTGCGCATGGAGGAGGAGCTGGGCAAGCGCCTCATCGGCCAGACCGAGGCCGTGCGCGCCGTCTCCGACGCGGTGCGCCGCACCCGCGCCGGCGTCGCCGACCCTGACCGCCCCACCGGCTCGTTCCTCTTCCTCGGCCCGACGGGCGTCGGGAAGACCGAACTGGCCAAGGCCCTCGCGGACTTCCTCTTCGACGACGAGCGGGCCATGGTCCGCATCGATATGAGCGAGTACGGCGAGAAGCACTCCGTGGCCCGGCTGGTCGGGGCGCCTCCCGGCTACGTCGGCTACGAGGAGGGCGGCCAGCTCACCGAGACGGTGCGGCGGCGCCCGTACTCCGTCGTGCTCCTGGACGAGGTCGAGAAGGCGCACCACGACGTCTTCGACATCCTGCTCCAGGTCCTCGACGACGGGCGCCTCACGGACGGCCAGGGCCGGACGGTCGACTTCCGCAACACCATCCTGGTCCTCACCTCCAACCTGGGCAGCCAGTACCTGATGGATCCCCTGGACAAGCAGGAGGAGAAGCGCGAGAAGGTGCTCGCCACCGTCCGCTCGTCCTTCCGGCCCGAGTTCCTCAACCGCCTGGACGACGTCGTGGTCTTCTCCGCCCTCAGCGAAGAGGAGCTGAGCCGCATCGCGAGGCTCCAGATCGAGGGGCTGCGGCGGCGCCTCGCCGACCGCCGGCTGGAGCTGGAGGTCACCCCGGAGGCGCTGTCCTGGCTGGCCAGCGAGGGCAACGATCCGGCCTACGGGGCACGGCCGTTGCGGCGTCTGGTGCAGACGGCGATCGGCGACCAGCTCGCCCGCGAGATCCTCTCCGGCGAGGTGCGCGACGGCGACACGGTGCGCGTCGACCACGTCGACGGCTGGGACGGGCTGATGGTCGGCAGCGGCTCGCAGGCGGAGTCCGGGAGCGAGTGACGAGCGCGGCGCGCGGGGCCGCGCGCTCCTCATGAGCGTGCGGCTCGCGTGCGGCGCGTGTGCGGCCGGTGGGGGTGGCTCGCGTCCGGCCGTTGCGTGCGGCTTGCGTCCGGACTGTGCGAGCGGCGGCCGGTGCGTGCGGGCGGTGGTGGCCGCCGCTGCCTGCGGAACGCGGCCGCGGGCCCCTGACCGGCGGCGACGCGTACCGGCGGCGGCCGGTCTCCGCGTCGCTTGCCAGGACGGCCCCGGCATGGGGGAGGATGGCGGAATCCGTACGAAGGGAATTACAGGTGAGCATCGACCCGTCCTCGATCCCGAACTTCGGGGGCCAGGAGCCCGACCCGCAGGAATCCGGTCCGACCGGCCCTGTCATCCCCGACCAGGACCTGGTCAAGCAGCTCCTGGACCAGATGGAGCTGAAGTACGTCGTCGACGAAGAGGGTGACCTCGCGGCGCCGTGGGAGGACTTCCGCACGTACTTCATGTTCCGGGGCGAGGAGGAGCAGCAGGTCTTCTCGGTCCGTACGTTCTACGACCGGCCCCACGCGATCGAGGACAAGCCCAAGCTGCTGGAGTCCATCGACGACTGGAACCGGCGGACGCTGTGGCCGAAGGTCTACAGCCACACGCACGACGACGGCACGGTCCGGCTGATCGGCGAGGCGCAACTGCTGATCGGCACCGGCGTCTCGCTGGAGCACTTCGTGTCCAGCGTGGTCAGCTGGGTGCGCGCGTCGATCGAGTTCGACAGGTGGCTCGTGGAGCAGTTCGGACTGGAGAAGGACGCGGAGTCGGGCGAGAAGGGACCCGACGACGACTCCGAGTGAGACGACTTCGCGTGAGACGGCTCGATGCCGGTCGGGTCGTGACCACGCAGGACGCGGGCGGCGGGGCGCGTTTCGAGGGCGCCCCGCCGTTGTGTGTCCGGAGGCCCCGGGGGCCGACCGCCCCGTGGGTGCGGCTCTGGACTCCGGCCCTGACGGCCCCGGTCCCGGCTTCGGGCCGGTCCCGACCTCGGTCCCGGCCCCGTCCGGGCTTCGGTCCTTCCGGCCGCGGCCGGTCCCGTCGGGCTCCGCTGACGGGCGCCCTCGCTGCTGCGCGGCAGGGCTCCCGGTTCCGTGGTCGGCGGGTCAACTGTGGTGTCTGGCAGGCCAGTTGGCTTACGTGGCCGCTGCCGCGCGCTCAGCGCCGCGCGGTAGGGCCTCGGTTCCGTGGTCGGCTGGTCAACGGTGGTGCCTAGCAGGCCAGTTGGCTTACGTGGCCGCCGCCGCGCGCTCAGTGACGCCCACGACGCCGACGCACGTTCTCGGCGCGGAGGTGTTCGCGTACCCGGCGACGGTGCCCGATCAGCGGCCGCGGGCCGCGCTCCGCATCGCGTTCCGGGTCTGCGTGACCATCGGGGTCAGCACCCGTCGCCCGCCGATCTCGTGGAACTCCGGGTCGTCGTGGGCGTATACGACCTCCTCGATCGAACGGCGCCACAGCACGGGGTGGTCGATCTGCGCCACGAGTTCCTCGCGTACCCGGTCCGTCGAGTGCGGCAGCGCCGTCGTGTTGGCGACGACCGGGAAGGCGGGCGGTGACCAGGCCGGTTCCATACTGTCCAGCACGGCGCGGAACTCGCGGGCTGCCGGGCTCATGAACCGCGAGTGGAACGGTCCGCCCACGTCGAGCCGCCGCACCGACCGCGCCCCGTTCGCGAGCAGCACTGAAGTCAGCGCCTCCAGATCCTCGTCGGGGCCCGCGAGGGTGTGCAGGCGGGGCGCGTTGGCCGCGGCGAGGTCCACCCGTATCGAATCGCCCTGGGCGTCGAGCAGCGTCCGCAGCTCCTCCTCCGGCAGACCGCTGACGGCGATCATTCCGCCGCCTCCGATCTTCGCCATCGCGGCGCCGCGCTCCGCGACCAGCCGCAGACCCTCGGCGAACGAGAGGACCCCGGCGGCCTCCAGGGCGTTGTACTCGCCCAGGCTGTGGCCTAGCGCCACGACCGTACGGTCCCCGTACGGGCCCTGCTCGGCCCGTTCCTCGCGCCATTCGCGAAGCGCCAGCGCGCAGACGACATAGAGCGCGGGCTGGGTGTACGCGGTGTCGCCCAGGGGGCGTCGCGGATCCCCGGCGCACACGTCCGCGATCCGGTAGCCGAGCACCTCGTCCGCCTCGGCGGTCAACTCGGGGTAGCGGGCGAGGAGTTCGCGGCCCATGCCCTCGAACTGGCTGCCCTGGCCCGGGAAGAGCAGGGCCACGGGACGCTGTTCACCGTCGCCGCCGGAGGGGGGCGCCGGAGCGGCGGGTGCGGAGGATGCGGGGGATGCGGCATGTGCGGGGGGTGCGGCGGGCTCGGTGGGCGCCGCGCGTCTGTCGGTATGTGCGGCGTGCGGGCGCAGCGCCTCGTCGTACGCCTCCGCCAGGCCCGGCAGCCGGGGCGCGTCGAAGATGCTGAAGTGGTGCCCCGGCACCACCGCCGTTCGGAACTCCCCGGTCAGCAGCCGGCGCCAGCCCTCCGCCGTCGACGCGCCGCCGCCGTCGCCACCGTGGCCGCCGTCGTCACCGTGACCGCCCTCGCCGCCGTCAGCACCGGCGCCATCGGTACCGGCGCCGTTCCCTCCGGCGTCGGTGAGCGCAGTCAACGGCCCTTCGGGCAGGGGCTGTTCGGCCGCGAAGAGCTGCACGGGCCCGCCGTACGGCTCGGGCCGGTACTCCGCCAGGGCACGGTCGCAGACGCGCCACACGTCGTACATGGTGCGCAGCTCATGCACGACGGCGTCGCTCCAGCCGGGCGGGCGCACCGACTCGATGGCCTCGTCGGGCGTACGGACCCGGGGTTCGGACGGCGGGTCGGGAAGCTTGAACATCAGCCGCAGCAGCGGGGGATAGAGATCGAGGAACTCCTGCTCGCTGCGGACGCGTTCGCCCGTTTCTTCCGGCGGCAGGGTGTCCCACATCAGCACCCGTTCGACCTGCTCGCCCGCCGCTGTGAGCAGCCGTGCGGCCTCCAGCGCGACGGCTCCGCCCAGCGAGTAGCCGCCGATCCGGTACGGGCCGTGCTCCTGTGCCCTGCGGATGAGCCGTACGTAGTGCTCCGCCATGCGCGGAACGGTGGTCAGCGAGCCGGTGAGGGCGGCGGGGTAGGCGATGCCGTAGACGGGGCTCGGATCGCGGCTGTGGGCGGTGAGCGCCTGGGCGAAGGAGACGGAGCCGCCGGAGGGGTGGATCAGGAAGACCGGCCGGTCCGTGGGGATGCGGTCGGGGCGGCCCTCCTTGACCAGCGTGAGCGTGTCGCCGGGGTCGCCGTCGCCGCCGCGTTCGCGTTCGCGGTGGCCGACGCCGTCGCCTCGCGCGCCGCCGCTGCCGTTTCCGTTTCCGCCGCCGTCCGGGTGCGGCGGCGCTGACCGCTCGGCGACCCGTCGCGGCGTTCCGAGGCCGATGAACTGCTCCAGCGTCAACTCCGCGCCCAGGCGCTCCCGCAGCGCGTCGACGAGGCCGACGGCGTGCAGCGAGTCGCCGCCGAGCGCGAAGAAGTCGTCGTCGGGGCCCGCGGACTCGATGCCGAGGTGGGCGCGGAAGACGCCGGTCGCGGTCGCGACGGGGTCCTCGACGGGCTCAGGTCGCTGCCCGGGCTCCGGCCGCCGCCCGGCCCCCGCCGCCCGCTGCCGCCCGGTCGGCTCCTCCCGGCCGCGCGGCTCCTCCCGGCCGCGCGACTCCTCACGGCCGGGCCGCTCCTCCCGCTCCGGTTCGATCCAGTGGCGTACGCGCCGCAGCCGCAGTCCCGGCAGCCGGATCTTCCGCGCGTTCCGTACGTCCCCGATCCGCCCCGTGTCCAGGTGCGCGTCACCGTACGATCCGCGTTCCCCGTACGCTCCCAGCTCCTCGAACCGCCCCTCCCGCACCTCATGCAGCCCCGCGACGGCCTGCCCCACGTCGCCGGCCGTCACCGCGGTGCGGTGCGCCAGCGGGACCCGGCCGTGCGCCAGCGTGTAGGCGAGATCGTCGAGCCGGGTGCGCGGATGGCGCTCCAGGTGGTCGAGGAGATCGCCGGCCGCCTCCCGTACGCGCTCCGCGTCCGGCGCGGACAGCAGCAGCACGTAGTCGCCGGCCGCCTCTTCGCGTGTGGGGAGGGCCGGTGCCCTCCGGAGCACGCAGTGCGCGTTCGTACCGCCGATGCCGAGCGAGGTGACGGCGGCCGCCTCGATGGGGTGCTCGGGCGTGAAGAGCCGCGAGTGCACGGTGAACGGCGTCTCCGGCAGCCGCAGTTCGGGATTGGGCTCGGTGAAGTTGGCCTGCGGCGGCACCTCTTGGTGGCGCAGCACCAGCGCCGCCTTGATGAGCCCGGCGACTCCCGCAGCCGCGTCGAGGTGCCCGATGTTGGCCTTGATGCTGCCGAGGGCGCACTCGGCGGGCGGGTCGCCGGTGCGTTCGTAGGCCTGCTGGAGGGCGGCGACCTCGATGGGGTCGCCGAGATACGTGCCCGTACCGTGCGCCTCGACGTAGCCGACCGAGGAGGCCGGGACCCCGGAGGCGTCGAGGCAGGCGCGTACGACCTCGTCCTGCCCGGCGGCGCCCGGTGCGCTGTAACCGGCCTTCGCGGAACCGTCGTTGTTGACGGCCGTGCCCGCGACGACGGCGTGTATGTGGTCGCGGTCGGCGAGCGCGTCGTCGAGGCGCTTGAGCACGACCACTCCGCAGCCGCTGCCGCGCACCATGCCCGAGGCCGCCGCGTCGAAGGGCCGGCAGTGCCCGTCGCGCGAGAACGTGCCGCCCGCCTGGTAGCGGTAGCCCGCCGACTGCGGCGTGAACACGCTGACCCCGCCGGCCACCGCGACGTCGCACCGGCCCGCGTGCAGCGCCGCGCCCGCCTGGTCTACGGCCACCAGCGAGCTGGAGCAGGCCGACTGCACGGCGACGCTCGGGCCGCGCAGGTCGAGCGCGTACGAGACGCGGGTGGCGAGGAAGTCCTTGTCGTTGCCGAGCAGTACGGGGTAGGTGAACGCCGCGTCGCGGTGCTCGGCGGAGCGCAGCACGTTGTGCAGCAGATACGAGCTGAGGCTCGTGCTGCCGAAGACTCCAACCCGGCCCCCGTACGCGCCCGGCGTGGCCCCCGCGTCCTCCAGGGCCGCCCATACGCATTCGAGGAAGATCCGGTGCTGCGGGTCCATGAGCCGTGCCTCGGCCGGGGTGATGCCGAAGAACTCCGCGTCGAAGTCCTCGATGCCGGGCAGGTCGGCGCCGAAGGGGAGGTGGTCCGGGTCGTCGATGCGGCTGTCGGGCACGCCCGCGGCGCGGAGTTCGTCGCGTGAGAAGCGGCGGACGGCCTCGGTGCCCGAGGAGAGCATCGACCACAGCGCGTCCACGTCCGGTGCGCCGGGGAAGCGCCCCGCCATGCCCACGATCGCGGTACGGGCGGTCGTCTCCGGGGCCGTCGCCGGGGTCATCTGCGGTCACCCGCTCTCCCCGCCTCCTGCGCCGCCCTGCCCGTCTGCTGCTCCCTCCCCGTCCTGCGTGCCTGCTCCTCGGCCTCCTCCGCGCACAGCCGGTGCACATGGGCCGCGTACGTACGGACGGTGGGATGGCCGAAGAGGTCGATCATGCGCAGCCGGGACAGGCCGAAGTCCTCGGCGACCCGCTGGTGGATGAGCGTGACGTGCAGCGACGCACCGCCGATGTCGAAGAGCCGCTCGTCGGGGTCGAGGGTGTCGACCGTGACGACGTCGCACCAGATCCTGGTGATCCGGTCCTGTACGGACTCCAGACCGGGAGCGGCGGGACCGGCAGGAGCGGCGGCACCCGGGGCGCCGGAGCCGCGGGAATCCGCGTCCGCCGCATCCGGCTCGCGCCCCGACTCCACGGCGTCCGGCGCCGCCCCGGCACCCGGCGCTCCCTCGGCGTCCCGCGGCGCCGCGTCCGCTCCACCCGCCGCCGCCGACGGCACCGGCAGCGCCGCCCGGTCGGTCTTGCCGCCCGCGGTGACCGGGATGCGCTCCAGCTCGGTCAGCACCCGCGGCACCATGTACGAGGGCAGCCGGTCCGCGGCCAGACGCG
Organism: Streptomyces sp. HNM0575; assembly: GCF_012726265.1. Classification (GTDB taxonomy): domain Bacteria; phylum Actinomycetota; class Actinomycetes; order Streptomycetales; family Streptomycetaceae; genus Streptomyces. The sequence continues at coordinate 9,372 of NZ_JAASAG010000014.1, forward strand.
TCAACTCCCTTGCGGAGACGGCCCGTCCGGGCGCCGTCGTGTAGTACGCGGCCAGATACGGGCTGCCGGGACGGTCCTCGCGCCTTATCACCACGGCGTGCGTCACGTCCGGATGCGCACGCAGGGCGGCCTCGACGTCCCCCGGCTCGACGCGGAAGCCGTACAGCTTGATCTGCTCGTCGCCCCGGCCCACGTAGTCGACCGTGCCGTCCGGGCGCCAGCGGACGAGGTCGCCGGTGGCGTAGAGCCGTTCGCCCGGCGGCCCGTACGGATCCTCGGTGAAGCGCTCGGCCGTCGCCTCGGGACGGCCCAGATAGCCGTCGGCCAACCCCGGCCCGCCCAGGTGCAGTTCGCCGACGATCCCGACGGGCACCGGCTGCCCGTGCGGGTCGAGGACACGTACCCGGGTGTTGGGCGTGGGACGGCCGATCGGCACCGGCGCGGTCACGTCGGGCACGTCCTCGGGGCCGTTCATGACGTAGTACGTGGCGTAGGTGGTGGCCTCGGTCGGCCCGTACGCATTGATCAGCCGCATCCCCGGCGCCGCTTCGAGCGCGGCCGCGGCCAGCGCCGGATTGAGCACCTCGCCGCCCACGATCAGTGTGTGCAGCCCGCGCAGCGAGGAGGGCTCGGTCTCCGCCTGGCGGTGGAAGAGCGCCGTGGGCATGTCGGCGTGCGTGACCTCGTGCCGTGCCATGTGCGCGGCCAGCGCGTCCGGAGTCATGGGCCCCGTCGGTGGCAGTACGAGCCGTCCGCCGTTGCCGAGCGTGCCCCACATGTCGAAGGTGACGAGGTCGAAGGAGAGCGACGCCGTGAGCAGCAGCCGTGCGTCTCCGTCGACACCGGCCCAGCGCGGCGCGCCGAGCGCCAGGTCGACGACGGCGCTGTGCGGGATCTGCACGCCCTTGGGCCTCCCCGTGGAGCCCGACGTGTAGATGACGTAGGCGATGTCGTCGCCGCGCACGGCGACCGTCGGCGCCCGTGCGGGGCTGCCGCCGATCGCGGCCCGGTCCTCTTCGAGCAGCCCGGTGGTGAGTTCGACGACGAGGTCCGCGTCCTCCGCCATGAAGGAGAGCCGGTGCTCGGGATAGGCGGGGTCGAGCGGCACGTACGCGGCACCGGTCTTGAGCACCGCGAGGAAGGCCGCCACCGCGTCGGTGCCGCGCGGCAGCCGCACGCCGACGCGGGTACCGGGCTCCGCGCCCCGCTCGGCGAGATAGTGGGCCAACCGGTCGGCCCTGCCGACCAGTTCGCGGTAGGTGAGCGTCTCCGGCTCCTCGTCGCCCGACACCAGGGCGACGGCGTCCGGGGTGGACTCCCCCCAGCGGCCGACCAGTTCGTGCACGGCGGTCGCCGCGCCCGCCGTGCCGTGCGGTGCGGCGGAGGGCGGCCCGCCCGCGAACGTGCCGAGGATCTGGGCCTGTTCGGCCCCGGTGAGCATCGGCAGCCGCCGTACGGGCAGCCCGGGATCGGCGACGGCCGACTCCAGCAGCGTGCGGAAGTGCCCGAGCAGCCGCTCCACGGTCGTCGCGCGGAACAGGTCGGTGCTGTACTCCGCCGTCAGCCGCAGCCCGCCGCCGGGGTCGGGGATGAGGTTGACGGTCAGGTCGAACTTGGCGATGCCCGTGTCGTAGTACTCGAAGTCCGACTCGATGCCCGCGAACGTCATCTCGTGCCGGTAGACGTCCTCCGGCACCAGGCACACCTGGAGGTAGGGGTTCTCCGCCTGCGACTGCCTGTGCAGCTCCTCCAGCAGCAGGCCGTACGGGACCTGCTGGTGGGCGTAGGCGTCGGTGACGGTCCGCCGGGTGCGGGCGAGCAACTGCCGGAAGTCCGGGCCGTCGTCGGTGCCCCGGTCCGTCGCCGTTTCCGTGCCCTCCTGACTCCCGTGCTCCCCGCCGCCCAGATCGGCCCGCAGCGGCAGCATGTTGAGGTAGTAGCCGACGGAGCGTGCGGTGCGCGGGTGGTCGCGGCCGGAGAAGGGCGCCCCGGCCACCACGTCCTCGGTGCCGCAGTACCGCGACAGCAGTATGTGCAGCGCCGCGAGGAAGGCGCTGTAGCGCGTCGCCCCCGCCGAGTGGGCCAACTCGTCAATCCGCTCGGTCAGTTCGCGCGACAGCCGGCCTCGTACGAGCGCGCCTTGGCCCGAAGGCGTCCGCGGCCGGGGGAAGTCGGCCGGCAGGTCCATGGTCTCCGGCAGCCCTTCGAGCTGCCTGCGCCAGTACGCCACGTCCTCGTCCAGATGGCCGCCGGAGACCGACTCCTGCTGCCAGAGCGCGAATTCGGCGTACTGCCCCTCGGGCGGACCGAGCCCGGACGCCTCACCCGTGACGTACTCCGTGTACAGCGCGGAGAGTTCACCGAAGAGCACGTCCGCCGAAGCGCCGTCGAACGCGCTGTGGTGCAGCGCCAGCACCAGCACGTGCTCCTCCTCGCCGCACCGCAGCAGACGCGCCCGCAGATGCGGACCGCGGGAGAGGTCGAAGGGCGCGCGCAGGGTGTCGCGCACCGCCCGCTGCTCGGCCGCCGCCCGGTCCGCCTCGGGCACGTTGCGCAGGTCCTCGTCGGTCAGCGGCACCGGCCCGGCCGGCCGTACGACCTGCCGCAGCTCGCCGTCGACCGGTTCCAGGCCGGTGCGCAGCGCCTCGTGCCGCTCCACGACGGTGTCGATTGCGGAGGAGAGCGCGTCACGGTCCAGGGGGCCGCGCAGGCGGAGGGTGAGCGGCTCGTTGTAGACGGTGCTGCCGGGGTGCAGCGAGTCGTGGAACCACAGGCCGCGCTGCCCGTACGTGGCGGGGACCGGCTCTCCGGGCTCCGGGGCCCGCATCCGGGGAACCCCCGCCGTCCCGTCCTGCGACCGGCCGCCCTCCAACTGCCCGTCCTGCGACCGTACTTCGGGGGCGGGTGCGGGTGTCTCGGCGAGGGTCCGCGAGACCACTTCCTGGATGTCGGCGACGTCGTCGGCGAGCAGGACCTCCAGCACCGGCACGGGTCTGCCGAGGCGCTCCGCGAGGTCGACGGCCATCCTGCCCGCGGCGAGCGAGTCGCCGCCGTTGGCGAGGAAGGAGAGCCCGGGGTCGGGCCGGTTCCCGGAGGCGCCGCCCAGCACCTCGTTCCACAGCCGCAGCAGTTCGGGTTCGACATCGTTGTGCTGCGGGTGCTCGCTGGGCTGCGGGGCCAGTTCCGGCACGTGGGCGTCGGCGGCGAGCGCCGCCCTGTCGATCTTCCCGTGCGTCGTCAGCGGCAGCGCGTCGCGCACCACGATCCGGTGCGGGACGGCGTACCAGGGCAGCCGCTCGCGGAGCCGCTTGCGCGCGCCGGCCAGATCGGGCGAGCCACCGGCCTCGGGGACGACGTACGCGACGAGCTGGTCGGCCCCGTTCCCGCCGCCGGTGCCGTCCGTGCCGTCCGTGCTGCCCGTGCCGTCCGTGCCGCCCGGCGGGCGCTTGAGCACGACGGCCTGCGCCAGCTCCGGCTCGTCGAGCAGCGCGTGCTCCACATCGCCCGGCTCGACCCGGTGCCCGCGGATCTTGATCATGTGGTCGACGCGGCCCAGGAAGGTGAGCATGCCGTCCCTGTCCATGCGTACGACGTCGCCGGTGCGGTAGTACGGCGTGCGCGTGCCGTCCGCCGCGGTCCGGGTGTAGAAGGCGGGGCGCTCCGCGCTCTCGCCGTGTATGTACCGGCCGACTCCGACGCCGCCGATGTGCAGCTCTCCGCGGGTGCCTCCGTCCGCGGCGGCCGCGGGGTCCGCGCGCTCGGCGCTCGGCCCGTCGCCGCCGGCGCCCCCGGCCCCGCCGGTCTGCTCGCCCCCGCCGGTCTGTTCGCTCCCGCCGGTCTGTTCGCTCCCGTCCGCGGTTCCGGCGAGGCCTTCCGGTTCCGTCTCCAGCGGCTCGACGACCAGGTCGGTGCCGCGTATCGCCATGCCGATCGGCGTGCGCTCGGGCCCCTCGTCGTCCTCGGTCACCTCGTACATCGACACGCACACCGCCGCCTCGGTGGGCCCGTAGCCGTTGATCAGCGTCAGCGACGGCAGCGCCCGCTTGATCTCGCCGAGCAGACCACGGGGTATCGGCTCGACCGCGACGATGATCCGCCGGAGCGACCGCAGATCGAGGCCGTCTCGCAGCCCCTGCGCCACCGCGGGCAGGAACGCCGCCGGTATGTACGCGTGCGCGATGCGCTCGTCCGCCAGCCACTGTGCGAACTCCGCGGGATGCCAGCGGCGTTCGTCGGGCGTGACGACCAGCTCGCCGCCCGAGGCCAGCGACGTCCACGTCTCCAGCACCGCCGCGTCGAAGCCCGGGCTCGCGCAGGTGCTGCACCGGCTGCCAGGGGGGAGTTCGCGGCGGGACTGGGACTCGTCGAGGAGGTTCAGGATGCCGCGGTGCTGGACCACGATGCCCTTGGGGCTGCCCGTCGACCCCGACGTGTAGATCACGTAGGCGTCCTCGGCCGTCACCCGCGCCGAGTCCCCCCACTCCCCGCCCGCGACGTCCGGCAGATCCACGTCCGAACCGGTCGCGCCGCCCGTGCTCGTGCCGCCCGCGCTCGTGCCGCCCGCGCTCGTGCCGCCCACGCTCGGGCCGCCCGTGCTCGCGCCGTCCGCGGTCGCGGCTCCCGCCCCGGTCACGCCCTGAGCGGAGCCCCGTCCGCCGATCACGGCCGCGGGCGCCGCGTCCGCCAGGATGCTGTCGATGCGCTGCCGCGGATAGGAGAGATCGACCGGCAGATACGGCTTGCCGCAGCGCATCGCCGCCAGCGCGGAGGCCGCCTGCGACGGACCGGGCTCGATCAGTACGGCGACGGGCCCCGGCCGCCCCGCCACGAGAGGCTCCAGCCGCCGCGCCAGTGCGCGGGAAGCATCGGCCAGCTCTCCGTACGTCATCGCCGCCGCCCCGGCCCGTACGGCCACGGCCGACGGGTCGCGCCGGGCCGCAGCGTCGAAGCGGCGCAAGAGCGTGTCCGGCTGGGTGGCGCTGTTCTCCGACTGACTGCCCGGCTGGTCTCCCGGGACCACTGCCTGCTGTCTCATAGCGGCTGCTCGCTGGATCGGCGTAAGTGCACGCTGGCCACGCCCCCAAGTCCCGGAGCGGACGTTCCCGTTCCGCGGCGCGAGGTTCTACATGTACATCTACCACCAGCATATGCGCGCAATGCGGCGAAGAGCCTGCGCAGCTTCGGGGGGCTCCGTTGCAGGGCCCTGGGCGCGGGGCTCCGCGGCGCGGACTACGGCGCGGACCGAGCGGCATGGACGGGGCGCGGGGAGCCCTGGACCCTGGACGCGACCCCGTGCGCCGACGGGCCCGCATGACGGCGGCCCTGTGAGACCCCCTGTGAGACCCCCTGTGAAACCTCGGGTCAGCGGGTGAGCGCCAGCTCGAACCAGACGACCTTGCCCGAGGTGATGGAGCGCGCTCCCCACTTCTGCGCCAGCTTGTCGACCAGCGTCAGCCCGCGTCCCCACTGGCCCTCGGTGGCCGGCTCCGCCGCCGGTTCGGCCCGGTGCGGCAGGCGCTCGTCCCGGTCGGAGACCTCCACCACCAGCGTCCCGCCCTTGGCCAGCTGGAGCCCGATGTCTCCTCTCGCGTGCCGGAACGCGTTCGTGACCAGCTCGTTCGTCAACAGCCTTGCCGTGTCCCGCAGTTCGTCGAGACCCCAGGCGTGCAGTGTCTCGTCCACGAGCGCCCGCGCGCGGGAGGCCGCCCCCGCCTCCGCGGAGATGGTCCAGCGGGCGCTGCGGTGCTCGGGCATGGGCGTCGCCCGCACCATGAGCACGGCCAGGTCGTCGCCGTCGGTCCAGTCCGTCAGCTTCCCGACCACGCTGTCGCACCACCGCTGTACGGAGAGGATGGAGGGCCCGGGTGCGGCGAGCGCCGTGCGCAGCGCCTCGATGCCCTCGTCTATGTCCTTGCCGCGGCGCTCGATCAGGCCGTCGGTGTAGAGGGCGAGCGTGGCGCCCTCCGGCAGCACCAGATCGGTGACGGCGAACTCGGGAGTCCCGAGACCTATGCCCAGCGGGATCCCGGCGTCCACCGGGATCATCGCGGTGGTGCTGTCCGCGTGCCGCAGCATGGGCGCCGGGTGGCCGGCGTTCGCGATGCTGCACTCCCGGGTCACGGTGTTGTACACCGCGTACACGCAGGTGGCGTGCTGCATCGCGGGGCTGAACTCCACGATGTCGTCCAGCCGTTTGAGCAGGTCGACGGGCTCCAGATCGAGTCTGGCCAGGGTGTGCATGGCGGTGCGCAGCTGGCCCATGCCGGCCGCGGCGTGTATGTCGTGGCCCATCATGTCGCCCACGACGAGGGCGACCCGGTGCCCGGAGAGCGGTATGACGTCGAACCAGTCGCCGCCCACGTTCGCCGAACGGCTCGTGGACCAGTAGTGGTAGCCGATCTCCAGGCCGGGGCGTACGGGGAGGTCGTTCTCACCGGGCAGCATGTTGCGCTGGAGCGCGAGCGCTATCCGGCGCTCGTCGTCGTACATCCGGGCGTTGTCGAGGTTCAGTGCTGCACGGCCGGTGAGTTCCTCGGCCACTAGCCGGTCGTCGTCGTCGAGGGGCTCGCGGTCCACGGACCGGCCGAACGTCACCAGGCCCAGGCACCGCCCCCGGGCGACCAGCGGCACCATGACCACCGAGCCGAGACCGTGGTCCCGCAGCCCCGGCTCTCCCTGCGCGGAGGTCAGATCGGCGAGCGGCGCCCCGGCCAGCTTCTCGTCGTGCCAGGGGCGTCCCGAGGAGAGGCACTTGTGGGCGGGCGAGCCCACGGGGTGTATGTACTCGCCGCCGGTCTCGGAGAAGTGCCAGCGGCTCGCCGGGTCGTCGAGCTCGCCGCGTCCGGCGACCCTCCTCGTGGCGACGTCCTCGGCGGGGTCGGGGAAGCGGGCGCCGTCGAGGAAGTCCTGGCGCATCTCCACCGTCGTGACGTCCGCGAACTCCGGCACGGCGAAGTCGGCCAGCTCGCGCGCGGTCTCCGCCATCTCGAGGGTCGTGCCCACCTTGCTGCCGGCCCGGTTGACCAGGTCGAGCCGCTGCCGCACGGCGGACGCCTCCAGCAGCGCGGTCTGCCGCTGGGTCACGTCGACGATCAGGCCGCCGAGGCCCAGCACCCGGCCGTCGCCGTACGTCAGCCGGAAGAAGGTCACCGACCAGACCCGGTCGCGGTCCCGGTGGCCCTGGGTACGGCCGGATATCAGCACGTTGTGCAGCGGTTCGCCGGTCTCCAGCACCCTGCGCAGGTGCTTCTCGTACTCGCCCCGGTCCGCGGGCCGCACGACCTCGCTGACGGTGCGGCCGATGTGCTCGCGGGCGGGGATGCCGTTGAATTCCGCGAGTGCGTCGTTGACCAGCACGTACCGCAGATCGGCGTCGAGGACGCCCATGCCGTGCGGTGACTTGCGTACGAAGGCGTCCATGAAGGCCGCCTGGACCTCGTCGGGGCGGGAGAGCAGGCCCGCGGGAGCGGCTTCTTCCCCGGCGCCCGTGGCGCTCCCGGCGTCCGCCGAGTCGTCGCGGACGCCGGGGGCACCACGGGTGCCGGCCACCTCGCTCACCTGGCACAGCAGGCCCCTGGACCGGCCGTCGCTCTCCGTCAGCGGGGAGCAGTTCAGCAGCACGTCGTGCGGTGCGCCGTCACCGGCCGTCACCGTCAGCACGCGGCTGTAGTCGTCGCCCAGCGCGGCGTTCGCCGACGCTTCGGCCAGCGCGTACAGCGCCGCGCCTTCGAAGATCGACCGGCTGTGCCGGCCCAGCACGGCGTCCGGCGGCCGCCCGAACCATGCGGCGGCAGCAGGGCTCCACGAGGTGATGTGCGCCGCGTGATCCAGCGTGAAAGAGGCTGAAGGCATGGTCTTCCATGGCTGTGTTGGACGAATTGCCCGTTTTTGTAGTGTATGAGCGGAGCCCGGCTCCTGCTCGGCGGCCCGGGCAAGGCCCGATCCACAGCCGCCCCGTACGGGAACCCCAGGTGAGCCGGCTGTGAGCCGGACCGGGACGGCGACGACGCCCCTCGTCGGGGCCACGCCCCTCAGCGGGGCACGACGCCTTTCAGCCGTCTCACCGCGTCCGCGAGCACCTCTTGCTGCTTGCAGAAGGCGAAGCGTACGAAAGGCGCCCCCGCGGCCTCGTGATCGTAGAAGACCTGCGTCGGCACTGCCACGACTCCGCAGCGCTCGGGGAGCGCGAGGCAGAAGTCGATGCCCGAGCTCTCGCCGAGCGGCCGGATGTCGGTGGTCACGAAGTACGTGCCGGGTGCGCGGAAGACGCCGAAGCCGGCGTCGGACAGGCCCTGGGAGAGCAGGTCGCGCTGGGCGCGCAGGTCGTCGCGCAGCCGCGTGTAGTAGTCGTCGGGCAGCGCCAGCGCCTCCGCGACCGCGTACTGGAACGGCCCGGCCGACACATAGGTGAGGAACTGCTTCGCCGACCGCACCGCCGCCACCAGCTCCGGGGTCGACGTCACCCAGCCGACCTTCCAGCCGGTGAACGAGAAGGTCTTGCCCGCCGAGCTGACGGTGACCGTGCGCTCACGCATGCCCGGGAACGAGGCGATGGGGATGTGCTCGCCCTCGTAGACGAGGTGCTCGTAGACCTCGTCGGTCACGGCCAGCAGCCCGCGCTCCACGCAGAGTTCCGCGATCGCGGCCAGCTCCTCGCGGCTGAGCACGGTGCCGGTGGGGTTGTGCGGGGTGTTGAGCAGGATCAGCCGGGTGCGGTCGGTGACGGCGTTGCGCAGCTCGTCCAGATCGAGCCGGAAGCGGCCCGCGGGCCGCGCGTCCCCGTCCTCCCCGGCGCTCCCGTCCCCACCGGAGTCCCCGGTGTTCCCTGTGTCCGGGCGCAGCGTGACGGGGACGCGGGTGCCGCCCGCCATGGCGATGGCCGCGGCGTAGGAGTCGTAGTACGGCTCCAGGGCGATCACCTCGTCGCCGGGCTCCAGAAGCGCGAGCAGCGCAGCGGTGATGGCCTCGGTGGCCCCCGCGGTGATCAGCACCTCGGTGTCCGGGTCGGGGTCGAGCCCGAGCCTCCCGTACCAGCGCCGCTGATGGTCCGCGACGGCCGTGCGCAGCTCGGGGATGCCGGGGCCCGGCGGGTACTGATTGCCGCGGCCGTCGCGCAGCGCTCTCACGGCCGCTTCGCGCACGGCCTCGGGGCCGTCCGTGTCGGGGAAGCCCTGTCCGAGGTTGATCGCGCCCGTACGCACGGCGAGAGCCGACATCTCCGCGAAGATCGTGGTGCCGAACTCCGCGAGCCGCCGGTTGAGCAGCGGTCGTCCCGGAGCACGCTGATCAGCAGTCATGGCGGTCATCCTGCGCGAAGCTCAGCTGTTCCTCAACTCCCGCGCACGGCACGGGCCGCGCTCAGCCCGTGCACCCGGACCGCGCGGCACGGGGCCGCGGTGCGCCGCGGCCCCGTGGGTGCACGTCAGGGCTTGATCAGAGTTGACCGCGTACGGCCCCTTCCGTGAACTCCGCGTTGTGGAAGTTGGTGTAGAAGGAGAACGGGTTCCGCTCGATGCCGTCCAGTTCCCATCGGGTCAGCACCCGGGCGGCGTTCTGCGCGGTCTGGGTCTGCCGGGCCCGGATGCAGCCGTGCGCCGAGCCGTTCTCGGGAGGCGTCCTGAGCGTGACGGCGACCGGCCCGGCCTCGCCCCTCGCCCCGAAGTGGATGTGGGCGGCGGTCGGGGGAGCGATGTCGCGGACGGCGAGCGTGTAGCACAACTCGCCATGGTCGATGCGGTACTTGAGCGTGCCGGTGCCGTCGGGGTCACCGGGGCCGGGCACCTCCTGCCCGCCGTCGAGCCTCACGAGATGCGAGCCGTGGCCCCCGGCGGGCTCGGCGGCGCCCGGCGCTGCGGCGGCGGTGACGGGCGTGGAGCCGAGCAGGGCCGCGGCACCGAGTGCGGCGGCGACGGCGGCGGTGGATACGCGCATGCGGATGCTCCTCCTCGTTACGGTCGTTCGGGGCCGTTCAGATAGTTCCGATCGTTCGGGTCGTTCAGGTCGTCGAGTCGCTGGACTCTCTGCGCCGCCTGCGCCCGCGTACGCAAAGCGCTCGCTCGGGCACACTCCGTGCACGGCGCGGACCGAGGACGACGGTATGGACGCCGGGGGACATCCGCATCAGCACGGGGCATTCGGCGTACTCGCGTACTCCCGGACCGAGCGCGGCGTGCGCACGGCCGAAGCTCTGTTCTTGCTCAACTCGCTTTTACGCCAGGGGGCTTCGGGCAGAAGCGCCTCACACCGGCACGGTGCCGGTGCCCGCGGCCGGGCGTGCGGACCATACGGGCCGTCCCGTCGTACGGACGGACGGAACGGGGAACGCCCGATCGGACCGGTGGATGCCGGAGCGCGGGAAGAGCAGCGCAGTGCGAGCCGCACTGCGGAGAACTGGGGGAAGCACATGAGCAGCGGCGGCGAGATCTTCGTCTTCATAGGCCTCGTGGTATTGGTCGGCGCGGTCGTCGCGGGCCTCTCCAAGAGCTCCCGCGGTCGCAAGCCGGGCCGCCGCGGCTACTCGGGCGGCCGGTATTCGGGCGGCGGCGGCGCGGCGGGCGGCTGGTGGGTCGGCGACTCGGGCGGCGGCCACGGCCACGGGCACGGTCACTCATGCGGTGGCGGCTCGTCCTGCGGCGGCTCCTCCTGTGGCGGGGGCTCCTCGTGCGGTGGCGGCGGCGGTGGCGGCTGCGGCGGTGGCGGCGGCTGATACGCCACGGGCCCGGCTGATACGCCACGGGTCCGGCTGATACGCCACGGGCCCGCCCGCGGACCACGAACGACCTGGGCCCCGCACCGCCCGGTGCGGGGCTCGTTCGTGCGCGCGGACCCGGCAGGCGGCGACCGGGCTACGGCAGGCGCATTACACGGCTACCCGTACTTCCGTCGAGCGTCCGGCAGTTGAACATCTGAACTGCCCGGCCCCCGGGGGGATGGAAACCCGGAGAAGTTGGACCATTGAGCTGTGGCAGCATAAATTTCATGATTCGGTGACTCTGTATTACCGGACTTGGCGTGGGTACGAGCCGGCCCCGGACGCACACGAGATCCGACCACAGTTCAGCGGTCCCGTCCTGCCCCACTCATGGACCGCTGAGCACCGGTCGCCCAACTCGTCGACGGAGGCACCCGGCTGACCCCTCCACCGTGCAGCTTGCGGAGCCGACCCATGCTCACCACTCTCTCCACCCCTTACACCGACACCCGTGCCGGCGATCTCGGCTGGGCGCTCGGTCTCGGACCGCTGCCGGCCCTGGCCCGTCGGACGCTCGAATTAGACGGCGCCACAGTGGAGTTGAGACTGCTCGGCGCCTCCCATCAGGTGCTGCTCGAAGAGGACGGGCGCGTCTGCTCCGAGACCGTCGCCTGCATGACGGGCAGTTCCACGCCCCTGCCGCTCGGCGTCTCCAGAAGCACCGGCGACTGGGAGTACGACTTCGCGGCCCGCGTCGAGACGCTCTCCCCGACCGCATTCGCAAGCCGCGCACAGGAGTTGATCGAGCTCGTCTCCGACCATCCGGGCGGTCTCGCGGGTACGTTCCCGGGCGACGCGCAGGCGTTCACCGCGCTCCTGGTGCAGCGGCCCCCCGGACACGTCCGCTGGCGCACGTGGCACTCGTATCCGCAGGAGGGCCGGCTGGTCTCCACCCGTACCCGGGTGGCACGTACCGGAGCCGGAGCCGGCGCCGCCGTGACCGCACCCCCCGACGCGGTCGCGGCGCTCGCCGCGGCGGCCGAACACACCGCGTCCGCCCGGTAGTCGGCCGTCGTACACGGACACCCGGAGGGGCTGCGCCACGGGCACCCCGGACCGGATGGGGACACCCGGGAGACCGGAAGCGGACGCCGTGCTTCCTGTCGCTTCCTTGCGCGTGTTTTGCCTCCACACAAGGCGTGTAGGTGGCGAAGAGCACAGAAGGTGTCACGTAGCGTTCGCGACATGACGGAGCGCTCCCTCGCCGAGCCGCAGCAGGTGCGGCTTCCGGTTCCCGCCGGGCTCGGGCGCGGGCTCGTCCTCGCCTCGGTCTTCGTCTGCGCCGCGTGCGGCCTCGTCTACGAGCTCGAATTCGTCGCGCTCGCCTCGTACTTGGCGGGCGACTCGGTGACGCAGGCATCCGTCGTGCTGTCCGTGATGGTCTTCGCGATGGGCATCGGCTCGCTCCTCGCCAAGCGGCTGCGCTGCCGGGCGGCCACCGGATTCGCCGCGGTGGAGGCGATGTTGGCGCTCACCGGCGGCGGTTCGGCGATGGCGCTCTACGCGAGCTTCGCCTGGCTGGGCGGTGCGCGCGCCGCGCTCGTCGGCTTCTCCTTCGTCATCGGGGCGCTGATCGGCGCCGAGATGCCGCTGCTGATGACCCTCATCCAGCGCATCCGGCAGCAGGACGCGGGCGGCGCGGTCGCCGACCTGTTCGCCGCGGACTACGTGGGCGCGCTCGTCGGCGGACTGACCTTCCCCTTTCTGCTGCTGCCGTTCTACGGCCAGTTGACGGGCGCTCTGCTGACGGGAGTCGTGAACGCGACCGCCGGCGGAGTCGTCGTGCTGTGGCTATTCCGCCGCGACGTGAGCGCCCGCACGCGCTGGGGGCTGTTCGCGGTGAACGGCGCGGTCGTGCTGCTGCTCGTCGCCGGCACCGCCTTCGTCGGCTCCTTCGAACGGGCGGCGCGGGAGGCGGTCTACGGCCACGAGGTACGGGTCGCCGTGCGCACCGGCGCCCAGGAGGCCGTGATCACCGGCGACGCGGACCCCACCGCGTATCTGCGCGGCGGCGAGCCGCTGCGCTTCTACCTCGACGGACGGCTGCGGGCCTCCTCGGCGGACGGCAACCGCTACCACGCCTCGCTCGTGCGTCCCGCCCTGTCGAGCGGCCCGCACGCGCGGGTGCTGATCCTCGGAGGCGCGGACGGGCTGGCGCTGCGCGAAGTGCTGGACCATCCGGGCGTGCGTGATGTGACCGTGCTCCAACAGGACGCCGAGGCAGTGAAGTTGGCGCGTACGGACCCGGGCCTGCGCAGGCTCAACGAGGACGCCTACGAGGATCCTCGGGTACGCCTCGAAGCGGCCGGCGACGCCTTCGCCCGGCTGCGCGAGCGGGCACGCACACCGGGCGCCCCGCCGTACGACGTCGTCGTCTCCGATCTGCCCGACCCGGCCGCGCAGGAGTTCGCGAAGCTCTACTCGCAGGAGTTCTACGGGCTGGTGGAGCGTGTGCTGGCGCCGGACGGCCGTCTCGCCGTGCACGCGGGAGCGGCGGCGGCGCATCCGCGCAGGTTCTGGACGGTGGAGGCGACGCTGCGCCGGGCCGGGCTGCACACGTCGCCGTACGTGGTCCGGCGGCCCAGGGACTGGGGGTTCGTGCTCGCCTCGCGGGGCCGCCTGCACGGGGCGGGCCTTGCCGGCTCCCTGAGCGACCGGGACTTGGCCTCGCTGAGCGGGATCGGGAGCGGGAGCGGAGGTTCAGGCGCGGGTGCGCGCGCGGGTTCCGGCACGGTCGCCGGCGCGGCACCGGGCATGCGACGGCTGACCCCGCGTCAGCTGCGCGTCGCCGGGCTGCGCGCGGAGCGCGACCGCATGACGGGCCTTCCGCCTTCCACGCTCACGCACCCGCGGTACTAGGGCGCGTCCGCGAAGTCCCACCGGCCGCCGCCGCTGGAACCGGCGCAAGCCCAGGCGGGTACGGTGCGCGGCGGAACAGCGCCGACCGGTCACATGTACGGGGTGCGATGGGTAGGCTCGCCCCCATGGAGCACGAGGTGAACGTTCCGTTTCCCGTCGGGTCGGTACGGGCGGCACTCGCCGAGCCCGAGCGTGTGGCGCACTGCGTCCCCGGTCTGCAACTCGACGCCGACGGCAGCGGGAGCGCGAAGAGTGCGAAGAGCGGCAGCGGCGCCAAGAGCGGGAAGGGCGCGGACGGCGCGAAGGCCGGGGGCGCCGGGACCACCACCGAGGGGCGGCTCCGCGTCCGCGTCGGCGGTTCCACGATCACCTACCGGGGCAGCCTGACCGTCACGCCGCAGGGCGAGGAGTTCACCGTCAAGGGCCGCGGCACGGAGGCACGCGGCACCGGCTCCGTACGGCTGGACCTCACCGTCGTACCGAGGCGGTCCAAGGAGGGCGAGGGCACCCGCCTCGTCTGCACGGGCACGGTCAAGGGCGGCGGACGCATCAAGGACGTCGAGCAGAAGACGGCGACGGCGGCAGGACAGCGGCTGCTGGAACGCTTCGGCAAGGCGCTCGGCGAGAGCATCCAGCAGGACCCGCCCCGCGGACTCGACGCTCCCGAAGCCCCCGCCGCCGAGCCGGCCACCGACGAGCCCGTCGCGGGACCCTCGGGCGGCATCGGCGAGCCCGGCGACAACGACCGCGTCATCCCCGGCATCCCGGCCCCCGACAAGAGCGCGGACCGTGCCGGGACGGAGGACGCGGGCACCGGAACCCAAGCCGGGCAGAGCGCGCAGGCCGGGCAGAGCGCGGACGAGCAGGCCGCGGACGAGCGGACCCGGCAGGACAAGGAAGCGGCGGGCCAGGAGCAGGAGACGCCTGAGCAGCAGCCCGCCGAGCAGGAGACCTCCGAGGAGCCTTCGGAACAGCCGCCGGGGCAGGAGCCGTCGGGGCAGGAGCCCTCGGAGCGCGGCGGCGTCTTCGGTGCCGAGATCCCCCCGTCCTCACTCGACCCGCTCCACGACGACGAGCCCCTCGACGAGGCCGATGTGGAGGCCGCGGCGGAGGCCGAGGCCGCACACGCACGCCGCACGATGATCGGGCGCAGCGCCGAGGAGGTCGACCACGCGCCGCCGCGCGGGCGTTACGCCCCCGTACCCCTGCCCGAGCCCATCGCCAACTCGGCCGCGCTGCGCTGGATCGCGCCCGCAGCCGCAGCCGTGGTCGCGGGGGCCGTCGTCATCGGCCGTGCGCTGCGCCGCCGCCGCTGAGCGGGCAGCACACCGGCCGAACGCCGACCGCACACCGGTGGAAGGCCGATCGCAGACCGGTCACACGCGGACCGCACGCCCGCCGCACACGGGCCGCCGGCGGGGCGCGGTGCCCGGGTGTGCGCCGCGGTGCGCCGTACGGCCGGGTCGCACTCTGCCGGGAAGTACCGAGGTTTAGGGTCGCGTCATGACTGACACCGCCACCACCGACGCCGATGTCACGCTTCGCGCGGGAGACGCCGAGTTGACGGTCGAACCGCACCGAGGAGGCCGTCTGGGCTCGCTGAAGGTCAGCGGTACGGAACTGCTGCGGCAGGGCAACAGGTACGGCGCGTTCGTCATGGTCCCGTGGTGCGGACGCACCGATCAGGGACGCTTCCGCAGCGGCGGCGAGCTGTACCAACTGCCCCTGGACAGCGGCCCACACGCGATCCACGGCACCGTGCGCGACGCCGCCTGGCGCACCGTGCGGCAGGACGAGCGGTTGGCGGTCTTCAGCTGCGAACTGAGCGACCCCTGGCCGTGGGAGGGCCGGGTGACGCACATCGTCGAACTCGGCGAGGACGGCGAGAGCCTCACCCTCACCCTGGGCGTCGAGGCGACCGACGCCAGCTTCCCCGCGCAGGCCGGCTGGCACCCCTGGTTCCTGCGCGATCCGTACGGACGTGGCGGCGACGTGCGCATCGGCTTCGAGCCGGAGTGGCAGGAGGAGCGCGGCGTCGACCACCTGCCCACCGGCAAGCGCGTCCCGCCACGGTCCGGGCCGTGGGACGACTGCTTCGGGATGCCGGACGGCGTCGACGTCACCCTGACCTGGCCGGAGAGGCTGGAGCTGAAGGTCGCGAGCCGTGCCGAGTGGGTCGTCGTATTCGACGAGCAGCCCGACGCCGTGTGCGTGGAGCCGCAGACCGGACCGCCCAACGGCCTCAACTCCCATCCGCACCTGGTCACTCCGATCCAGCCGCTGGAGGTCTCCACCACGTGGAGCTGGCGGGCGCTCTCCTAGCCCTCCTCCTGGCCCTCCTCCTGTTCCGGACTCCTGTGCGTCCTCCGGCGCCGCCCGCATAGGCTCCGGCACATGAGCACTGTGAGCACCTCAGACGCCCTGCTGCGGCAGATCAAGGAAAAGGCCGTCGTGCACGGCAGGGTCATCCTCTCCTCCGGCCAGGAGGCCGACTTCTACATCGACCTGCGCCGCGTCACCCTCGACGGCGAGGCCGGGCCGCTCGCCGGTCAGGTCATGCTGGACCTCACCGGGAGTCTCGACTTCGACGCCGTCGGCGGGCTGACGCTCGGTGCCGACCCCGTGGCCTCGGCGATGCTGCACGCGGCCGCCGCGAGGGGCCGCAAGCTGGACGCGTTCGTCGTGCGGAAGGCGGGCAAGGCACACGGTCTCCAGCGCCGCATCGAGGGGCCCGACATCGCCGGGCGGCGGGTGCTGATCGTCGAGGACACCTCCACCACCGGCAACTCTCCGCTCACCGCCGTGGAGGCGGCCAGGGCCGCCGGTGCGGAGGTCGTCGCGGTGGCGACGATCGTCGAGCGCGGGGCGGCGGTGGCCGTGGAGCAGGCGGATCTGCCGTATCTGTACGCGTACGACCTGACGGATCTCGGACTGGGCTGACGCGGCCCCGGAAGCGCCCGCACGGGACCCGGGCGGGCGGCGGCGGACCTCCTGCCTGAGGGAACTCCGGCTACGCGCGGGTACGGCTGAGGCGCGGCTCACGTGCCGGTGTCCGTCTGGGAGGATGGGACGCGACGATGACGTCGTTCCGTTGACTCCGTCGATTCGGATTCCCGGCGATCCGGTTCCGGGTCTTCGTCGATCCGGTACGGACGCCGCTGAGAATCCTGACGCCGCAGCAGAGCCGAAACGCACCCCGAGGACCCCAAGGAGCGGACAGATGCCCATCGCGACCCCCGAGGTCTACAACGAGATGTTCGACCGGGCGAAGGCGGGCAAGTTCGCCTACCCAGCCATCAACGTCACCTCGACGCAGACCCTGCACGCGGCGCTCCGCGGCTTCGCGGAGGCGGAGAGCGACGGCATCGTCCAGATCTCCACCGGCGGCGCCGAGTTCCTCGGCGGTCAGTACAGCAAGGACATGGTGAGCGGTGCCGTCGCGCTGGCCGAGTTCGCGCACATCGTCGCGAAGAAGTACCCGGTCAACGTCGCCCTGCACACCGACCACTGCCCGAAGGACAAGCTCGACGGGTACGTACGTCCGCTGCTGGCCGTCTCCAAGGAGCGCGTGGACGCCGGCCGGGACCCGCTCTTCCAGTCGCACATGTGGGACGGCTCCGCCGAGACGCTGAAGGACAACCTGGACATCGGCGAGGAGCTGCTGGCGCAGGCCGTCGCCGCGAAGATCATCCTCGAGGTCGAGATCACCCCGACCGGCGGCGAGGAGGACGGCGTCAGCCACGAGATCAACGACGAGCTGTACACGACCGTCGACGACGCGCTGCGCACCGCCGAGGCCCTGGGCCTGGGCGAGAAGGGCCGCTACCTGCTGGCCGCCTCGTTCGGCAACGTGCACGGCGTCTACAAGCCGGGCAACGTCGTGCTCCGCCCCGAGCTGCTGAAGGACCTCCAGGAGGGCGTCGCCGCGAAGTCCGGCAAGCAGAACCCGTTCGACTTCGTCTTCCACGGCGGCTCCGGCTCCACGGACACGGAGATCGCCACGGCGCTGGAGAACGGCGTCGTGAAGATGAACCTCGACACCGACACCCAGTACGCCTTCTCGCGGCCCGTCGCGGACCACATGTTCCGCAACTACGACGGCGTGCTGAAGGTCGACGGCGAGGTCGGCGACAAGAAGACCTACGACCCGCGCAGCTGGGGCAAGGCCGCCGAGAAGGGCATGGCCGAGCGGGTGCAGCAGGCGTGTGCCAACCTGCGCTCGACCGGCACCCGGCTGAAGTAGGGCCGTACCGCGGGCCGCACCGCTTCGCGCGGTCGATCCCCGGCGTTCCGCATCCGCTTCACGGTTCCACCGCTTCACCGGGAGGGCCGGCTGTGCTCGCGCGGCCGGCCCTCCCATGCTGTGCGGGCCCGTGCCGTACGCCCGCCGGCTCGTGTCCGGCGTGCGCCCGCGGGTTCGCGCACTCGGGACTGTGTTCCGTACCGACAAGGCAGACTGGAAAGCATGAGCATTCACGAGAATCTGCTCGGGGGGCCGCCCCCGACCCACCTGCCCGACGACCCCGGCCCGCGCGAGCTGCTCGCGTCCGGGGCCGCGCCCGTCGAGGTGGCCGCCGAGTATCCCGCGTCGTCGCTGGCGTGGGCGCTGCTCGCGGACGACGCCTTCGAGGCGGGACGGGTCGTCGAGTCCTACGCGTACGCGCGCACCGGCTACCACCGCGGCCTCGACGCGCTGCGCCGCAGCGGCTGGAAGGGCCACGGGCCCGTCCCGTTCGAGCACGAGCCGAACCGCGGCTTCCTGCGCTCGCTGCACGCGCTGGCGCGGGCCGCGGGCGCGATCGGGGAGCACGAGGAGTACGAGCGCTGCTCGTCCTTCCTCAAGGAGAGTTCGCCAACCGCGGCGGCGACCCTCTCGTAGCCGGAAGGTCCGCAGCCTGCGGTTTTCAGCTGCGTACGGCCCGCCGGGCATATGACCAGGGCGCTGACCAGGTGCTCTTGTACCGGCGGGCCGGCTCCCCGATGATGAGTGTCAGGCCCGTGCGCCCGGAGATCCGGGGCGGGCCTGAGGGGACCGGGGCTCCATTGCCGAGAGAGAGAAGGAGCGGACCGCTACCCGGACACCACGTTGAGGAGAAGCGATGTCGCACGACGTCGAAGACCCCGCGGCCGGTACGCAGGCACCCGATCTGGACTTCGAAGGCACCACTCCGTACGAGGACTATGTGCAGGCGGACGTCCTCACCCATCTCCAGCACCCGCTCTCCGAGGACCCGGGCGAGATGGTGTTCCTGGTCACGACGCAGGTGATGGAGCTGTGGTTCACCGTCGTCGTGCACGAGTGGGAGACCGCCGCGAAGGCGCTGCGCGAGGACGATCTGCCGGGTGCGCTGGCCGCGTTGAAGCGCTCCGCGTACGAACTCCTGTCGCTGAACGCGTCCTGGGAGCCGCTCGCCCATCTGACCCCGGCGCAGTTCAACTCCTACCGCTCGGCGCTCGGTGAGGGCTCGGGCTTCCAGTCCGCGATGTACCGGCGGATGGAGTTCCTGCTCGGTGAGAAGTCCGCGTCGATGCTCGTACCGCACCGCGGAGCGCCGCGAGTGCACGACGAGTTGGCGAAGGCGCTGCATGAACCGAGCCTGTACGACGAGGTGTTGAGCTACCTCGCGCGGCGGGGCGAGGCCGTGCCGCCCGAGGTGCTGTCGAGGGACGTCTCGGAGCCGTACCGGCCGCACCCCGGGGTGGAGGCCGTGTGGGCGGCGGCGTATGCGCGGCAGGAGGACGGCGGCCTGGGCACGGGCGCCGGAGCGGGCGGCGGTGAGAACGAGGTCGTACGGCTCGGCGAGGCGCTGACCGAGGTCGCCGAGCTGGTGTGGCGCTGGCGCAACGACCATCTCGTCGCCACCCGGCGGGCGATGGGCTCCAAGGTCGGCACCGGCGGCTCGGCCGGTGTGGCCTGGCTGGAGAAGCGTGCCGCGAAGAACGTCTTCCCGGAGCTGTGGACGGCGCGCAGCCATGTCTGACGCGGTGGGTGTGCGCGCCGGCGAGCCCTCCGAGTCCCACCGCGGTAGCGAGTCCGGGTCCGGGCGTGGTCCCGGGCGCGGTCCCGGCCCTGGTTCGGCGCTCTCGGCCGGGGAGCTGGACGCGCTCGACGAACTCGCCTTCCGCCGCGAGGACTTCGTCCTCGACGGGCCGGACGGTCATGGCGGCGGCACGGCCGCGGACTCGGGCCGGACCGTGTATCTCGACGGCAACTCCCTTGGTGCGCTGCCCCGTTCGGTGCCCGCGCGCCTCGCCGAGGTCGTCGAGCGTGAGTGGGGGCGGCTGCGCATCCGTTCCTGGAGCGAGTCGGGCTGGTGGTCCGCGCCGGAGCGGATCGGCGACCGTATCGCGCCGCTGGTGGGCGCGGGCGAGGGCCGGATCGTCGTGGGGGACTCGACAAGCGTCAACGTCTTCAAGGCGGTTGTGGGCGCGGTGCGTCTCGCACGCGAGGAGCACGGCGAGGGGCGCGACGAGATCCTCGTCGACGCCGCCACCTTCCCCACCGACGGCTATATCGCCCGCTCCGCGGCCCGGATGACGGGTGCGACGGTGCGGGCCGTGCCCGTCGCGGAGACCGCGGCCGCGGTGGGGCAGTCCACCGCCGCCGTGCTCGTCAACCATGTCGACTACCGCACGGGCGAGTTGCACGACCTGGCGGCGCTCACGGAGGCGGTGCACCGCGCGGGAGCCCGCGCCGTGTGGGACGTCTGCCACAGCGCGGGGGCGCTGCCCGTCGAACTCGACGCTCGCGGGGCGGACTTCGCCGTCGGCTGTACGTACAAGTACCTGAACGGCGGCCCCGGCTCGCCCGCGTTCCTCTACGTACGGCGCGAGTTGCAGGACAGGTTCGACAGCCCGCTGCCCGGCTGGACCTCGCACGCGGATCCGTTCGCCATGGCGGACGGCTATGTGCCCGGCGACGGGGCGGCGCGCGGGCGGGTCGGCACGCCGGACATCCTCTCCATGCTCGCGCTGGAGGAGGCGCTGAGGGTCTGGGACGGCGTCGGCATCGCGTCCGTACGCGCCAAGAGCCTGGCTCTCACCGACTTCTTCCTGCGGGAGCTGCGTGCGCACGTGCCCGGGGGCCGGGCCGGGCGGCTGCGGCTGCGCTCGCTGACCCCGGAGGAGCATGAGCGGCGCGGCAGCCAGATCTCGCTGCTGTGCGAGGACGCTTCGAGCGCGGGCGCGGGCCCTTCGGGCGCGGGCGGCGACGGGGACGCGGAGGCAGAAGGTGACGCGGACCGGGATGACGCCGGGGATGTGGCCGGGGAGGTGATGGCGGAGCTGCACCGGCGGGGCGTCGTGGGCGACTTCCGCCGTCCCGGCGTGCTGCGCTTCGGATTCACTCCGCTGTACACGTCCTTCGCCGACGCGGGCCGCGCGGCGCGGGTGCTCGCGGAGGTGGTGCACGAATACGGGCAGGAGGCGGGGAGTTGACCGGAGCGGGGAACGAGCGGGAGGAGAACGCGCTGCTGGATCTGAGTCCGGTGCCGCCGGAGCGGACCCTCTCCTACGGCGAACACCCCTCCCAGATCGTCGACTTGTACGGCACGGGCGCGACCGGCCCGCGCATCACGGTGCTCCACGGCGGCTATTGGCGCGAGGCGTACGACCGCGCACATCTCTCGCCCTTCGCCGCCGCGCTCGCGCAGCGGGGCATGACCGTCGCACTCGTCGAGTACCGGCGGGTCGGCGGAGGCGGCGGATGGCCCGAGACCGCGGAGGACGTGGCCGCCGCGCTCGGACTGCTGGGGCACGCGGACGTACTGCTCGGCCACTCGGCGGGCGGCCAGCTCGCGCTGTGGGCGGCGGCCGGCACGGGCGGCGCGGACTCGCGGCCGGGGCTCGACCGCGCCGCGGACCGCGTCGTCGCAGTCGCTCCCGTGGCCGACCTCGAACGGGCACACCGGCTCCGGCTCAGCGACGGCGCGGTGAACGAGTTCCTGGGCGCGGGCGGGGACTCCCGTGAGCAGGCCGAGGCGCTCATCCACGCCAGGCTGCCCGAGGCCGACCCGATGCGGCTGCCGCCGAAGGTGCCGGTCGAGCTGCTGCACGGCACCGCCGACGAGGTGGTCCCGCTGGAGCTGTCGCGCCGCTACGCCAACGACTGGGGCGCGCGCCTCAACCTGCTTACCGGCGTGGGCCACTACGCGGCGTTCACACCGGGCACGCCGGCCTTCGGCGTGCTGGTGGACGCGCTTCGGTGAGCCGACCCGCCGTACCGAGCCGTACCGAGTCGAAGCCGAACGGTGCGGGGTTGCGGGGCCCGGGCCGGGGCAGCGGCGGGCGGGGCCCCACCCCGGGCTCCGCCGGGTTCACGGCAGCATGCGGAAGTCGGCGAAGTCGAAGCCCGGCGAGACGATGCAGCTGACCAGCGTCTCCCCTGCGCGGTCCACGGGCCGTGCCCGTTGCCACGCCCCCGGCGGCACGACCGCCTGCGGCAGCTCGCCGCCCGCGACGTCGGAGCCGAGGGTGATGGTCGTCGGCTCGTCCCCGGGAGCCTCGCCGTCGCCGCCGAGTTGCAGAAGCAGCGGCGACCCGGAGTGCCACAGCCAGATCTCCGCGGAACGTACGGCGTGCCAGCGGGACTCGTCACCGGGCCCCAGCAGGAAGTAGATCGCGGTGGCGCTGGCCCGCTCACCGTCGTAACCGCCGGGCCGCATCGTCACGTCGCTGCGCCAGGTCTCCCTGAACCAGCCGCCCTCCGGGTGCGGTTGGAGACCGAGTTCGTCGATGAGGGTGGAGTGATCTGCCATGGGGACATCATCGGCTCGGCCGCGTCCCGCGCACCAGCCCGCCCGTCCCGTCGGCGTCCGGCGGTTCCCCGGCAGGGCGCACACGCCGGAACCCCGGCCCGCGGGCCGGGGTTCCGTACGCGGGGAACGCGGGGACGCGGAGAACGCGCTGCGCGCGCTCAGAGGAACGAGTTGATCTGGATCGTCTCGTCCCGGCCCGGGCCGACGCCGACGGCCGAGACCGGGGCGCCCGACATCTCCTCGACGGCCTTCACATAGCCCTGCGCGTTCTTCGGCAGGTCGGAGAAGGACTTGGCCTTGGTGATGTCCTCGGACCAGCCCGGCAGATACTCGTAGACCGGGGTGGCGTGGTGGAAGTCGCTCTGGCTGAAGGGGAGTTCGGTCACGCGCCGGCCCTCGATCTCGTATGCGACGCAGACCGGCACGCGCTCCCAGCCCGTCAGCACGTCCAGCTTGGTGAGGAAGAAGTCGGTGAGGCCGTTGACGCGGGTCGCGTAGCGGGCGATGACCGCGTCGAACCAGCCGCAGCGGCGGTCGCGGCCCGTGGTGACGCCCCGTTCGCCGCCGATCTCGCGCAGCGCCTCGCCGTCGGCGTCGAGGAGCTCGGTGGGGAAGGGGCCCGCGCCCACGCGGGTCGTGTACGCCTTGAGGATCCCGATGACCCGGCTGATCTTCGTCGGCCCGACGCCCGATCCCGTACAGGCGCCGCCCGCCGTGGGGTTGGAGGAGGTGACGAAGGGATACGTGCCGTGGTCGACGTCGAGCAGCGTGCCCTGGCCGCCCTCGAAGAGGACCACCTTCCCCTGCTCCACCGCGTCGTTGAGGATCAGGCTGGTGTCGGCGACGTAACCGCGCAGCGCGTCCGCGTAGCCCAGCAGCTCCTCGACGATCTGCTCGGTGCGCACGGCACGGCGGTTGTAGAGCTTGGCGAGCACCTGGTTCTTGAAGTCGAGGGCGGCCTCGACCTTCTGCGTCAGGATCGACTCGTCGAAGAGGTCCTGCACGCGGATGCCCGTCCGGTTGATCTTGTCCGCGTAGGCGGGGCCGATGCCGCGCCCGGTGGTGCCGATCTTCCGCTGCCCGAGGAACCGTTCCGTCACCTTGTCGACCTCGGTGTGGTACGGCGTGATCAGGTGTGCGTTGCCGCTGATGAGAAGGCCGGAGGTGTCCACGCCGCGCTCGTTCAGGCCGCTCAGCTCGGAGAGCAGGACCGACGGGTCGACGACGACGCCGTTACCGATGACGGGTACGCAGCCCGGCGAGAGGATGCCCGAAGGCAGCAGGTGCAGCGCGTACTTCTGGTCGCCGACGACGACCGTGTGGCCGGCGTTGTTGCCGCCCTGGTAGCGCACCACGTAGTCCACCGACCCGCCGAGGAGGTCGGTGGCCTTCCCTTTGCCCTCGTCACCCCACTGAGCACCGAGCAGCACAAGTGCGGGCACAGGCGTACACCCCTTCCGGGCGGGGCATGTCCCACGTGCGCGGCGAGTGCCGTCGCAGAGCCGCGGACCGGTGCCCCAGATAGCGGAAGCCCCTAGTCGCAACAGCGACAGGGGCTCTTGCACCGAGAGGTTACCTGAGAGAGGAACAAGGTGTCGGCTCCAGATCCCGCGGGGACCTCGCAGCCCTCGCTGCTCCTGGTCATCGACCCCGTCGCCAAGCTTTGGGACGGGGAGTCCGTACGCATCGCACGCGATGTGCTGTGCGCGGGCGCACCGGGCGTGAAGCTGTGCCTGCCGGACGGCCCGGAGGAGACCGAGCGTGCGCTCGCCCGCCGCGGCAGCCGCCGGCCGGTGGTGGTGGGCGACGACAGAGCGCTGCTGCGGGCGGTCCGACTGCTCCACAGGGAGCGGGAGTTGGACGAGGCGGTGCTCTCGGTGGTCCCGGTGGGCGCCGCGGAGACCATCGCCGTGACGTGCGGACTCGGCGTGCCGGCGGACGCGGTCTCGGCGGCGCGCACGGTGCTCGACGGCGTACGGCAGCGGCTGGGCCTGCTGATAGACGACAGCGGCGGTGTGGTGCTGGGCGGCATCCGGATCCCGGGACCGCCGTACGCGGAGGAGACCGCGGGCCTCGGCGGAGCGCTGCGGGCGAAGGCGGCGCTGTCGCGTGCGTGCCGTTCGCGGGCCGCCGCGCAGCGGCTCCGGGTCGAGGCCGACGGCGAGCTGCTGGCCGATCTGGACCGGCCGGTGCGGGAGGTGTCGGTGAGCTCCCCCGGCTCCTCGAACCGGCCGAGCGCCGGCGGTGCGCCGAGCCTGGCGCAGGTGACCGTGCGGCCCGAGGGGCGGGGCCGTGCCGGTCTGGTGCGTACGCGGGCGAATTCCGTGACGGTGTCGGGCCCGGACTTCCGCTACCGGGCGGACGCCCTGGTGGGCGGCCCGGTCCGGGTGCGTACGTGGACGGCGCTGGCGGGGGCCTGGAGCCTCACGCTTCCGGGGTGAAGTCGTCGTCCGGCTTGAAGTCCTCGTCCCGCTTGGGGTCTTCGTCCCGCTTGAGGTCCTCGGCCTGTTTGAAGTCCTCGTTCCGCCGGACGCCGTCGTGCTCACCGCCGTCGTGCTCACCGCCGTCGCGGGCGGTGCGGTGGGCGCGGAAGCGGTCCAGCATTCCCTCCAGTTCGGACTGCATGAACTCCAGGAAGTCGTGGGTGTCCCGTACGCGGCGGCCCGCCGGGGTGTCCGGGCCCAGGGCGTGCTCACCGGTCCGCAGCGTGGTCGTCCAGCGGGTCAGCAACTGGTCGCGGTCGAGCAGGGCCTCGTACCAGACGTTCTCGTGCACGCGGTACAGCTCGCGGCGTGAGCCCGGTTCGCGCTCGCGGCTGACCATGTGGACCTGGGAGAGATAGCGGACCGCGCCGGAGACCGCCGCCGGGCTGATGCGGAGGCGTGCCGCGAGCTGTGCCGAGCTGAGCGAGCCGTCGCGGGAGGCCAGCAGGCAGGCGAAGACTCGGGACGCCATGCGCTGCATGCCGGCCTCGGTCATGTCGGCGGCGAAGCGTTCGACGAAGGAGGCCGCGGCGGGGCCGTAGTCGTCGGGCTCGGACTCGGGTGCCGGGCCGGGGCCGGTGTCGGCCGCGGACGTGTACCCGGACCGGGGCTCGGAGCCGGGCACCGGCCCGGGCACGGGCACGGGGGCCCGCTCGCGCTCTGGTCTCTCTCTGGGGGTCACCGCTCCGGTGTCTCCTCCCTGTTCGTCCCTGCTGATCGCTCGGCTCGTCCCTGCTCGGCGTGCGTACCGCAGATACTAACGCTTCCTTAACTTCACAAATTTGTGAAGCGAGCGTACCGTCCCTCGCATGGACACATCCGCCACCGCGATCTCTGTATCCGGTCTCGTGAAGACCTTCGGACGGGTACGTGCGCTCGACGGCCTCGACCTGGAGGTGCGCACCGGAGAGGTGCACGGCTTCCTCGGGCCCAACGGAGCAGGGAAGTCGACCACCATCCGCGTACTGCTCGGCCTGCTGCGCGCCGACTCCGGCACCGCCCGTCTGCTCGGCCACGACCCGTGGGAGGACGCCGTCGCCCTCCACCGCCGCCTCGCCTACGTGCCGGGCGACGTCGAGCTGTGGCCGTCGCTCACCGGCGGCGAGGCGATCGACCTGCTGGCCCGGCTGCGGGGCGGCCTCGACGCCGCACGCCGGGACGAGCTGATCGAGCGCTTCGACCTCGACCCGACGAAGAAGGGCCGCACCTACTCCAAGGGCAACCGGCAGAAGGTCGCCATCATCGCCGCCCTCGCCTCCGACGCCGAGCTGCTGCTGCTCGACGAACCCACCGCGGGGCTCGACCCGTTGATGGAGGTGGTCTTCCAGGACGTCATCTTCCAGGCGAAGGCCGCGGGCAAGACCGTGCTGCTCTCCAGCCACATCCTCGCCCAGGTCGAGAAGCTGGCCGACCGCGTGAGCATCATCCGGCTCGGGCGCATCGTGCAGTCGGGGACGCTGAGCGACATGCGCCATCTGACGCGCACGACGATCGAGGCCGAGACGGAGCGTCCCGTCACCGGGCTCGACGGGCTGCCGGGGGTGCACGACGTACGCACGGACGAGGGGCGTGTGCACTTCGCCGTCGACGGCTCCCACCTCGACGAGGCCGTACGGCATCTCAGCACGCTCGGCGTCCGCAGCCTCACCAGCCATCCGCCGACGCTGGAGGAGCTGATGCTGCGGCACTACGGCGACGAGCTGGCGGCCAACGGGCACGCGCACGCTGCCGCCGGGCAGGGCGCGGGCGGACAGGGCGTCAACGGGTCCGTGGGAGCCGTGTGATGGCCGCGAAGGCAGGCTCGACCACCGCGGGTGCCGCGGGTGCCGCGCCCTCCGCGGGCGGCGCCGCAGCGGAGGGCCACCGTCCGGAGCACGGTCCGCACGGCCCCCACGGTCCGCACGGGGTCAACGGCCGCCGCGGCCCCCGTGGTTCGCTGACCGGCACCGGCACCCTGATCCGGTTCGCCGTACGGCGCGACCGCGTCCGCATCCCCGCCTGGGTCGCGGCGCTCGCGCTCGTCGGCCTCTCCACCGTCGGCAAGCTCGAAGGGCTCTACCCCGAGGCCGCCGACCGCGCCTCCGTCGCGAAGACCATGGGCAGTCCCGCAGCGCTCGCCATGACCGGGCCCCGCCACTACCTGGAGGGCGGCTACAACCTGGGCGCGATGCTCAGCCACCAGGTGATCGGCTTCTACGGGGTGCTCGCGGCGCTCATGGCCGTGCTCACCGTCGTACGCCACACCCGCGCCGAGGAGGAGAGCGGCCGTGCCGAACTGGTCCGCTCGACCGTCGTCGGCCGCCATGCCGCGCTGACCGCCGCGCTCACCGTCGCCGTCGGCGCCTCGCTGCTGCTCGGCGGGCTGCTCGCGCTCGGCCTCGGGACCTCCGGCATCGAGGGCGTGAACTGGGAGGGATCGCTGCTGTACGGGGCGGCGTTCGCGGGCCTCGGCACCGTCTTCGCCGGGGTCGCGGCCGTCACCGTGCAGATCACGGAGCACGCGCGGGGCGCCTCGGGGATGGCGCTGGGCGTGATCGGACTCGCGTACGTACTGCGTGCGGCGGGCGACGTCGGTGACGGCACGCTCTCCTGGCTGTCGCCGATCGGCTGGGCGCAGCGCTGCTACCCCTTCGTCGACGACCTGTGGTGGCCGCTGCTGCCGATGGCGGTCACGGCCGCCGTCGCGTGCGCCGCCGGCTTCGCGCTCAGCGTGCGGCGCGACGTGGGCGAGGGCCTGCGCGATACGCGGCCCGGGCGGCGCACGGCGTCGGCGGCGCTGACGCGGCCCTTCGGGTTCGCGCTGCGCCTGCACCGCGGGACGATCGCGGGCTTCGGCGCGGGCGTCTTCCTGCTCGGGACGATGTACGGGGCGATCCTCGGCGACGTCGACGACATGCTGAAGGACGTCCACGTGATGGACGAGGTCCTCGCCAAGACCGGCGGCTCTTCCCTCGTGGAGTCCTTCGCGTCCGTGGTGATGATCGTCAACGCGGTCATCGCCGCCGTCTACGTGGTGCTGGCCGCGCTCCGCCCCCGCGCGGAGGAGGGCGCCGGACGGGCCGAACCGCTGCTGGCCACGGGCCTCTCCCGCGCGAGGTGGGCCTGGAGCCATCTGTCGGTGACGCTCGCCGGCGGCACGTTCACGCTGCTGCTGGCGGGCCTCGGCTTCGGCGTCGCGGGCGCCGCGTCCACGGGCGACGGCGGTCTGGTGCTGTCGCTGGCCGGTGCGGCGCTGGCGTACGCACCGGCGCTGTGGGTCACCGTCGGCGTCGTGGCCGTGCTCTTCGGGTGGCTGCCGCGGATCGCGGCGGCGGCGTGGCTCGTACCGGCGTACGCGTTCCTCGTCGGCTACCTCGGGCAGATCCTCCAGTTCCCGGACTGGATGAACGACCTCTCACCGTTCGGGCACGTACCGCAGCTGCCCGCGAAGGAGATGGACTGGACGCCGATGGCGGCGCTCACGGCCGTCGCCGCGCTGCTGCTCGCGGCGGGCCTCGTGGGCTTCCGCCGCAGGGACCTGGAGACGAAGTAGCGGGGCGGGCCCGGGACGGACGCGTTGTTCGCAGGAGAGGGCGGGGGCGCGAGCCGTGTCCGTTCCGGGCCGGGCCCCGCGCCGCGGTACGGGCGGCGGTACCGGCGGCGCTACGGGCGGCGTCACTGCGACCGCGTGTAGGCGAACTCCTTGCCGGTCTTCTCGAACGTCCGCACAAGACCCCCGTCTCGGGTCTCCAGCGCCGCCGACGGACCCGTGGCGCACTCGCCCGACGAGGCGGCCCTGTCGATGCGGGGCGGGCCCAGGCGTACGGGCTCTCCGTCGCCGCCGACGGAGAAGACGTCGGCGTTGGCCTCGCAGTGCTCTTCGGGCGCCTCGGAGACCATGCGTACGGACATGCTGCCCGCCTCGACCTGCTTGACCGTCAGCGTCTGCTCGCCGCCGCCCGGCAGCGGGCGCCGCCAGGTGCCGAGGTACTCCTCCGGCAGCCTCTCCGGCTCCTTGACGCGGTGCAGCGTGGCGGTGCGGCCGGCCGCCGACCAGCGCAGCGTCGAGCGCGACTTGCCGGTGAGCGTGTGCGAACCGAGCGCCGAGCACTTCTCCTCGGGCACGCTCTTGACGACCTTGGTGTCCAGCTCGATCGACTTGCCCGCGGAGACGAGCTTGCCGTCGCTCTTGCACTCGTAGTCGGTGCCGAGGCTGATGCTGTTGGCCACGACCTCGCCGACGTTGCCGTGTGAGACCACGAACCGTCGGTACTGGCCGGTGGGTTCGCCGTCCCGTTCGACCTCTCCGGTCCACGTGCCGACGTAACTCTCGGGAACGTCCGACGACTCGGTGGTCCCGCCGGTCTTCTCCGAGCCCAGCAGGGGGAGTTCGGCGCCGGACGCGGCGAAGGCGGCGACCGCCACGGCGACGGCGGCCAGCGCGCCCACCACGATGCGGTTGCGCCGGCGGCGGGCCGGGAGTCCGGTCCCGGGCTCGGGCGCCTGTTCCGCACCCGCGGACTGCGCGCCCGCGAGCTTCGTCCCCGGCTGCCGTGGGGTGTCCTGCCCGGACGCGGACGACGCCGCCTCCGCGCCGTCCGTACGGGGCAGCGCCGACGTGTGCGCCTCCGAGGACTGCTCACCGCCGGGGACGTCGGGCGCCCCCGAGCCCGAGGGCGGGGTGTCGGTGTCGAGCAACTGCACTGCGTGACGGCCCAGTTCGGCGATGAGCGTCGCGGGCAGCCACGGCGCGGAGGCCGTGCCGGTGGAGATCGGCTGCACGCCCGCGATGACGTCCTCGGGCGCCGGACGGTCGGCCGGGTCCTTCTCCAGGCACGAGGCGATCAGTCCGCGCAGCGGCTCCTCGATGCCCTCCAGATCGGGCTCGCCGGAGGCGATGTTGAACATCACCGCGTGCATGCCGCCGCCCTCGCTGCCGAAGGGCGTACGACCGGTCGCGGCGTACGCGAGCACCGAGCCCATGCAGAAGACGTCGCTGGCCGGAGTGACCGGCTGGGCGCGGATCTGCTCCGGCGACATGTAGCTGGGGGAGCCCACGACGACCCCCGTGCCGGTCACCGTGGACTCGGGAAGGGCGTCCAGCGCGCGCACGATGCCGAAGTCGATGACGCGGGGACCGTCGATGGTGACGAGGACGTTGGACGGCTTCAGGTCGCGGTGGACCACTCCTGCGCCGTGGATGTCGAGGAGAGCGCTGGCGAGTCCGTACGCGAGGGTGCGGATGGTGTTCTCGGGGAGCGGGCCCTCGCCCTCTCCGGCGCCCTCGGCACGCGAGGAACTCCCGGACTGCGTACGGGCGGTGACGACCTGTTCCAGGGACGGTCCCGCGATGTAGCCGGTGGCGACCCACGGGTTCTCGGCCTCGGTGTCCGCGTCGAGCACGGGAGCGGTCCAGCGCTCTCCCACCCGGCGTGCGGCCGCCACCTCCAGCCGGAAGCGCGAGCGGAACTCCGACTCGGCCGCCAGCTCGGCCTTGATCAGCTTCACGGCGACCGTGCGTCCGCCCTCGGAACGGGCAAGGTAGACACGGCCCATGCCGCCGGAGCCGAGCCTGTTCAGCAGGCGGTATCGGCCGATGGTCCGCGGGTCGTCCGCCGCCAGCGGTGCCATGTCGTCCCCCCAGTCGTTCTTCGGCCTTCGTGCGCTGGAACCCTCTCACTCTCCGTCGCGAAGGTCACGGTCGGGCTGCCAACGCGTTCCCTTATTGATGCGCCGCTATTGATGCGCCGCTATTGATGCGCCGCGCGCCCCTCCGACGCGACGCGCACGCCGCGCGCGCAGCCGCACTTCCCGTCAGGCGGTACGTCCCGTCAGGCGGTACGTCCCGAGAGCCTGCCGTCCTGCATGTTCGTGAGCCGGCTGACGACGACCATCGCGAGGATCGCGGCGGGGATGCCGAACAGGTCGTTGAACATGGCGATCGAGACGGTCTCCTGCGCCGAGCCGACGCCGTCCTGCTCGTACCAGCTCTCCCAGTTGGAGTTGAAGAAGACGAAGTAGATCAGCCACATCGTCCACCAGGCGGTGACCAGGCCCCGCTTCGCCGGGGGACGCGGGCCGTATCCGTACCACTGGGCCGCGGACGGATCGCTCGCCGTCCACACGTCGTTGATGATCTGCTTCGGCATGAAGAGATTGCACACCGGGATGAACCAGCAGCACACGGACATCGCGGACGAGTAGCGGATACGGCCGGGCGCGAAGGTCTCGGCGTTCACCCGCATCCGCCAGAACCACGTGAGCCACAGCACGATCACGGCGACGCTCAGCAGGAAGCCGATGACCTCGACGGCGATGGTGGCGCCCTGAAGTCCCCCGTATCCGCTGATGCGGTCGAGGTCGTAGTGGTAGCCGGAGCGCGCGTCGGAGGCGCTGAGCGCGTTGACCACGAAGACGTCCACGATCACGGCGATCACGCCGGCGAGCAGATGAAGGCTCATCAGCACCGTGATGGACTGCGAGAGCTTGCGCGCGGAGCGCGGCGGCACGGCGGGGCGTGCGGACTGGCTGTGCGGTGCCGGGTGACCGGGCGGGCCCGGATGGCCCGGCTGGGGCGGAACCGGCGCGTGCCCCGGCACGCCTCCCGGACCCGGCCCCGGACCCGGTCCCGGTCCCGGCGCTCCCGGCCCGAACCCCGGCTGCCACGGCGGCTGTTGACCGGGCGGCGTCGAGTACGGGCTGCTCGCGGGCGGCCCGTACCCGCCGGAGGGCGGCGGAGTGGAGGGCCCCGACGGTCCGGGCGGCGGCGTCGAGGGGACCGAAGAGGTCGACGGCGCCGACGGTCCCGAAGGCCCGGGCGGCGGAGTGGAGGGCAGGGCCCCGGGCGGTGCCGGCGACGCCGTGGCGGCGGAGGCCGCGGCGGCCGCGGGACGCGCCTCCTCCACGCTCTCCGGGTCCTCGCTGTCGAGGAGTTGCACGGCGTGCCGCCCCAGCTGCGCGAGCACCTCGCCCGGCAGCCAGGTGCCCTTCAGCCCGCCCTCGGTGTGCTGGAGCAGCATCTCGACGGTCGGCCGGTCCGCCGGGTCCTTAGCGAGGCACGCGGCGACGATGTCGAGCAACGGGCCCTCCAGCCCGGCCAGTTCGGGCGCCTCCTCGGCGATGCGGAACAGCAGCGCGTGCACACCGCTGTCCGCCGTGCCGAACGGCATCCGCCCGGTCGCCGCGTACGCCAGCACCGCGCCGAGGCAGAAGACGTCGCTCGCGGCCGTCGTCTGCAGCCCCCGCACCTGCTCGGGCGACATGAAGCCGGGCGAGCCGACGAGCGCGCCCGTACGCGTCAGACCACCGGCCGACTGCACCGCCGAGTCCAGGGCGCGTGCGATGCCGAAGTCGATGACGCGCGGACCGTCGATGGTGATGAGGACGTTGGACGGCTTGAGGTCGCGGTGGACCAGCCCGGCCCGGTGGATGTCGTGCAGCGCGCGCACCAGCCCGGAGGCGAGCGCCGTGACGGACTCGACCGGCAGCGGCCCGTACTGGTCGTCGACGACCTCCGCGAGGGACGGCCCCGCGATGTAACCCGTCGCCACCCAGGGCGTCTCGGCGTCGGTGTCGGCGTCCAGGACGGGCGCCGTCCACTCGCCGCCGACCTTGCGGGCCGCCGTGATCTCCTGCGCGAAGCGGCGGCGGAAGTCGGCCTGGCGGGCCAGTTCGTTCTGCACCGCCTTCACCGCGACCGTGCGTCCGCGCTTGGAGCGGGCCAGGTAGACCCGGCCCATCCCGCCCTCGCCCAGCCTGCCCAGCAGCCGGAAGTCACCGATCCAGCGCGGGTCTTCGGCGCCGAGCCGCTTCATGTGCCTACCTCTTCCCCCCGGGTATTCGCCTGTCACGAGAATAGGTCGGCTGACGGCGGGCTTTGGGCGGAGCCCGGGATCCGATCCGATAACACGTACCGCCGCGGGGCCCGGTATCCGTCCGGAAGCCGCCCACGTCGCCTCATTTGAGATGCAATTGAGATGACAAGCTCTCAATTCGCCCTTATCGGTGGGCTGGTGACCGTAGCGGTCCCCAGGTCCACGGCCTCCCTTAACTTCCCGATATGGACCTGATAAGCGAGATTCTCGCCCATTTCATCCTGGACTTCGCCGCCGTCTGCGTGCTGACTTTCGCCGTCTACTATCCGCGGCACCGGCGGCGGGATCTGATTCCCGGCTATCTCGCGATGAACGTCTCGCTCTTCGCCCTCGCCGCGGCGCTCGGCCGCAGCGGCGACAAGGGGGGCATCGCGCTCGGGTTCGGTCTGATCGGGGTGCTGTCGATCGTCGGGCTGCGCTCGGAGTCCATGCAGAGCGAAGAGGTCGCGTACTACTTCACGACGCTCGTCCTGGGTCTCATCTCCGGCCTGCCGAACGTGAGTCTGCCGCTCGCCGGGCTCCTGTGCGCGCTGCCGCTCGCGGTGGTGTACGTCGCCGGGCATCCGCGACTCTTCGCCCGCACGCAGCGCGCTCTCGTCACGATCGACGCGGCGGTCACCGAGCCCGACGCCATCGAGGCGTTCGTACGGGACCGGCTGGGGGAGCCGCTGTCCTGGAAGATCCAGGAGGTCGACTACGGCCGGAACCTCACCGTCGTCGACGTGCGCTACCGGGGGTCGCGCGGCGGCGGAGCGGGCCGTGCGCGGCGGATCCTCAGGATCGTACGGCCGCCGAGGCTCAAGCGGACGGCGCGGAACGGGCGCGCGCGGGCGGCCGACGGGCGGACCACGCTGTTCTCGGACAAGCCCTGAGAAACCCGCTGTTTCCCAGGCCCCAACTCCCGGTCCTGGCCCGCGAACCGCAGGCTCTCGGCCCGCGTGCCGCAGGTCCCGGGCCCGCGTGCCGCAGGTCCCGGTCCCGCGGTGTCACGGCGTACCGCCGGACGCTGTCAGCAACCGTGTTCGGCCGATTCCCGCGACGGGCTCTAGGCTGTGGGCCGTCCCATGGCCGTGGGCAGCACCACCGGCGCCTTCCCCGAGCTGAGGAGCCAGCACGTGACCGACACGAGCACGAACACACCGTCCCCCGCCGCAGGCCCTCCCGCCTCCGTCCCCGATCCCGCCGCCGGCGAGGCCGTACGGGCCGCGGACCGCGCCCACGTCTTCCACTCCTGGTCCGCGCAGGGACTGATCGAACCGCTGCCGGTCGCCGGCGGCGAGGGCTCGTACTTCTGGGACTACGACGGCAACCGCTACCTCGACTTCTCGTCCCAGCTGGTCAACACCAACATCGGTCACCAGCACCCCAAGGTCGTCGCCGCCATCCAGGAGCAGGCGGCCCGCATGTGCACCATGGCGCCCGGCTTCGCCGTCGACGTGCGTGCGGAGGCCGCGCGGCTCGTCGCCGAGCGCACCCCCGGCGACCTCGACAAGATCTTCTGGACGAACGGCGGCGCCGAGGCCGTCGAGAACGCCGTCCGCATGGCGAAGCTGCACACCGGCCGCCCCAAGGTGCTGAGCACCTACCGCTCGTACCACGGCCACACCGCGGCGGCGATCCACATCACCGGCGAACCGCGCCGCTGGGCCAACGACACGGGAGCCGCGGGCGCCGTGCACTTCTTCGGCCCGCATCTGTACCGGTCGCACTTCTACGCCGAGACCCAGGAGCAGGAGTCCGCCCGGGCTTTGGCGCACCTGGAGGAGACCATCGCCTACGAGGGCCCCGGCACGATAGCCGCGGTGATCCTCGAGACCGTGCCCGGCACCGCCGGCGTCCTCGTGCCGCCGCCGGGCTATCTCGCGGGCGTCCGCGAGCTGTGCGACCGGCACGGCATCGTCTTCATCCTCGACGAGGTGATGGCCGGATTCGGGCGTACGGGCGCCTGGTTCGCCGCCGACCACTTCGGCGTCACCCCGGACCTCATCACCTTCGCCAAGGGCGTCAACTCCGGCTATGTGCCGCTGGGCGGCGTGGCCATCTCCGCCGAGATCGCGGCCACCTTCGACAAGCGCCCCTACCCGGGCGGTCTGACCTACTCCGGGCATCCGCTGGCGTGCGGCTCGGCCGTCGCGACGATCAACGCCATGGCGGAGGAGGGCATCGTCGAGCACGCGGCCCGGATCGGCGAGGACGTCATCGGCCCGGCGCTGCGGGAGATCGCGGCCCGCCACCCGTCGGTCGGCGAGGTGCGCGGCATGGGCGTCTTCTGGGCGCTGGACCTCGTACGGGACGAGACGACCCGCGAGCCCCTCGTGCCGTACAACGCGAGCGGCGCCGACAACAAGCCGATGGCCGACTTCGCGGCGGCCTGCAAGCGCGGCGGTCTGTGGCCGTTCGTGAACATGAACCGCACCCACGTCGTGCCGCCGTGCACCGTCAGCGAGGCGGAGGCCAAGGAGGGCCTGGCCGTGCTGGACGAGGCGCTCGCCGCCGCGGACGCGCACACGACCGCCGGGTGATGATCAAGCGAAGTACGCTGCGGTCGCAGATCGCCTCGGCGCTGCGTGACGAGATCCTGGCCGGGAGGCTCCCGGC
The DNA here is from genome assembly GCF_012726265.1 of Streptomyces sp. HNM0575. Lineage (GTDB taxonomy): Bacteria > Actinomycetota > Actinomycetes > Streptomycetales > Streptomycetaceae > Streptomyces. The sequence continues at coordinate 44,671 of NZ_JAASAG010000014.1, forward strand.
CGGGAGTCACTTCACGGTCAAGGAGATCGCCGAGCAGTACGGGGTGTCGGCGACGCCCGTGCGCGAGGCGCTCGTCGACCTCGCCGCGCAGGGGCTGCTGGACGTGGAGCAGCACCGGGGCTTCCGCGTCCACGAGTTCACCGTCGACGACTACCGGGCGATGGTGAAGGCCCGGATGGTCGTCCTGGACGGACTCGTACACGGCTACATCTCCGACGAAGGGCCCGTGCCGGTCGTCGCGCCCGACGAGCCCGCCCTCGCGTCGGTGCGCCGCCGGGCGGAGGCGGCGGTGCGGGCGGCCCGCGCCGGCGATCTCGACGTGCTGATCGGCTACGACCTGCGCTACTGGCGGGAGTTGGGCGAGACCATCGGGAACCGCTACATCTGCGACTTCCTCGACCGGCTCCGAGTGCAGTGCTGGGTCTACGCCGTGCCGTGCCTGCGCAGGGAGCACCACGTCGGCAAGCGGTTGTGGGCGGGGCACCGGGATCTGCTGGACGCCGTGGAGCGCGAGGACGCGGAGGCGGCCCGGCGCATCGTCGGCGAGCAGCACCGGCACGCGCTCGCGATCGCGGAGAAGTCGCCGCGATGGTGAACGGGCGGCCCGTGCACGGCATTACGCTGACACTCCCAGGCTGCGGATGGAGTATCCCTTGGCATGTGACCTCTGGCTGGTCCCCCTCGTCGACGTGCTGTGCCACAGCCCCGACAACCCCTTCGCCGAGGAGATCGCTTCGTATGACAAGGCCCTGACCGAGGCCGGACTGCCGCCGGTGCCCGTCTACAACTACATGCCGGGCCTGTCGGGGGACGTCGCGCCGATCGCCGGATTCGACTACGAGGCACTGCACTTCCTGCGCCGCGCGCACATCCTCCAGCTGTGCGGCCTGGAGGTCACTCCGGTCGACGAACTCGGCGGCGACTACGAGCAGTTGCTGGAGATGTTCGAGACGACGGTGCAGCAGTCGCACCTGGTGTGGCACTACGACCACGCGGGCGCGTACGTGCCCCTCGACTTCCCCGTGCCGCTCGCCAACGACGAACTGATAGACGGCGGCGGGCCGTTGGGCTCCAGCCACGGCCTGCTTCGCGAACTGGAGGCCGTGGCACCGTACTTGGGCCTCGATCCGGCGGCACCGCCGCCCGCTCCGGCGTCCCCCTCGCGGCCCACGGACCTCGCGGAGCCCGCGGAGACGCCGGTCGCCTACGGGGACGAGCCGTTCGCGCAGGAGCGCCACGTATGGCTGGGGCTGCACGCGGCGGCGACCCGGAGCCTGGCGCAGGGCTCGATGATCGTCTTCAGCTAGCGCCCGCGCCGGCGCCCGCACACGGGGCGGCCCCGCCCCGCCCCGGCTCAGTTCGGGGTGTCCTCGGGCGGCCGCTGGCGCGGCATGCTCGGGCGGAAGCCAGGGGACTTCGGGAAGCGGTGCACGTTCTGCGCGGCGACGCACACCTCGGCCGGACGGACCTGCGGCGAGGTGTCCGGCTGCGACGGCGACGGGGCGAAGCCGGGCCTGAACTCCAGCATCCAGTCGGCCGTTTCGGCCCGTACGACCTCCGAGACGTCCTCCGTGAAGCGGCGCAGCAAGGTCAGGCCGCGCTCGGCGGCCTCGTTCGCACCGCCCTCCTTGGGGCCGAGCATCTCCCGCACCGACTCCGACGCCCACTCGTACTGCAAGGTCTCCAGCCTCCGCTGAATCGCCTGCGCCGTCGCGACGTCCCTGATCCAGCCCGTCGTGAGCCCGAAGCAGCGGTCGGCGCACACGCACACCACCGCGCCCAGCAGCGCCACATAGCCCCACGAGGCATGGCCCGCGGACACCGTGTCCGTGAGGGCCAGCAGCGGCAGCAGCGCGGCGGCCGTCGCCCCGACCGAGGCGCCGGCGCGCAGCACCCGCGCGCCGCGGCGCTTGCGGGTGCGGTCGGCCAGATACCAGTCGGCGATGAACAGCGCCCGCTGCTCCACCCATACGTACAGCTCGTCGAGGCGTTCCCCGGGCTCTCCCCAGTCCCCGAGCGGGAACGCCCGTCCCGCCCCGGGTCGCAACTCCGGCTTGCTCACTGCCACACCCCACAACACATGAACACGACCACGACCGCTTGGAAGGGCCCTTCCTACCGCCGTAAGTGGGGACGCAACACCACTTTGCGGCTGATCTCCCACGGAATTGTGCACTGTTCAGGTATAGGAGCGATTCCGCTCTCACTCGAAAGAGTGCCCGGCGAAGACCGCGGAGGACGACGTCTAGGCTGCTCCCGTGAGGATTCTGGTCATCGGCGGCGGCGCCCGCGAACACGCCCTGTGCCGCTCCCTTTCGCTCGACCCCGAGGTCACCGCGCTCCACTGCGCGCCCGGCAACGCCGGCATCGCGGAGGTCGCCACGGTGCACGCCGTCGACCCGACGGACGGCGCGGCCGTCGCCGCGCTCGCCGAGACGCCGCAGGTGAACGCCGATTTCGTCGTCATCGGGCCGGAGGCGCCGCTCGTCGCGGGGGTCGCGGACGCCCTGCGGGCGCGCGGCGTCGCGGTGTTCGGGCCGTCGGCCGAGGCGGCGCGGCTGGAGGGATCGAAGGCGTTCGCCAAGGACGTGATGGCCTCGGCGGGAGTGCCGACGGCGCGCAGCCACGTGTGCACGACGCCGGAGGAGGCCGACGAGGCGCTGGACGCCTTCGGTCCCCCGTACGTGGTGAAGGACGACGGCCTGGCCGCCGGCAAGGGCGTCGTGGTGACCGGGGACCTGGAGCAGGCCCGCGCCCATGCGCGCGCCTGCGAGCGGGTCGTCATCGAGGAGTTCCTGGACGGCCCGGAGGTCTCGCTCTTCGCGGTCACCGACGGCGAGACCGTGGTCCCGCTTCAGCCCGCGCAGGACTTCAAGCGCGCCTACGACGGAGACCAGGGCCCCAATACCGGTGGCATGGGCGCCTATTCGCCCCTCCCGTGGGCCGCGCTCGACCTGGTTGAGGAGATCGAGCGGACGGTGCTCAGGCCGACCGTCGACGAACTGCGGCGCCGCGGCACGCCGTTCTCCGGGCTGCTGTACGCGGGGCTCGCGATCACCCCGCGCGGTCTGCGCGTCATCGAGTTCAACGCCCGCTTCGGCGACCCGGAGACCCAGGCCGTACTGGCGCGGCTGCGCACGCCCCTCGCCCGGCTGCTGCACGCTGCGGCCACGCGGCGGCTGGCGGACGTGCCGCCGCTGCGCTGGAGCGACGAGGCGGCCGTGACCGTCGTGGTCGCGGCGCGCGACTACCCGGCGGCGCCCCGCACCGGTGACGTCGTCGAGGGCCTGGACGAGGTGGCGCGTGAGGACGCCCCCGAGGCGTACGTGCTGCACGCGGGCACCAAGCGCGACGGTGAGGGCCGCGTCGTCAGCGCGGGCGGGCGGGTGCTGTCGGTGACGGCGACCGGGCCGGGGCTGTCGGGGGCACGTGAGCGGGCGTACGAGGCGCTGGGGCGCATCCGGCTCGACGGGTCGCACCACCGCAGCGACATCGCGGCGGAGGCGGCGGACGCGGAGGCCGCGGCCGGCGGCGGGCCCGGGAGGGCCGGGCAGCGGACGACGGCTCCCTGAACACGGCCCTGCCCACGGCCCCTTGATCACGGCCCAGCCCCATGGCCCAGCCCCATGGTCCCGTGACTGCGGTCCCGTGACCGCGGCCGCTGACCGGCTGCCCGCGGTCGTCTCTGCCTCTCGCGACAAATGGGGCTGATCGGGATTCTCCGGGCACTCCTCTCAGCCCCGCAGATGCAAGAGCTCTCCCCAAAGCCATTCCATCGAGTGACCGGAAAGCGGAGCGGCTGACGGTCGGGAGGGCCCCAACTATGGTGCCGCGCAAGCCGCATGGGGCGTTACGACCGTATGCCCGGCGGTGTCCCGAGTGGCCCCTCGCACATTGCGGTGTCGGTGCGCGGTGCCACAGTGGGGACCATCGAAGCCCGGGACTCCGGGCCCGTCGCCCGGGAGTCCGGGTCCGTCGTGATGGGGGTGAGCAGTCGGTGGTGGGCCGCCAGGCAGGTACGCGCTCCGCGCGCTCGCACGCTCTCTCCGTGCTCCGCATCCGCGGCACGGCGCTCGCGCTCGCGCTGCTGCCCGCCGCGGCCGCGGTGATCGTCTTCGCCGCGGAGACGACGGGCCGTGTCGGCGGCTCCGGCTGGGCGGGCGTGCGGCTCGCGCTGAGCTGTCTCGCGGTGCTGGTGCTGGCGACGGCGGCGGGTGTCGCCGCGGTGATCGCCTGGTCGCGCCCGGCCGTGTCCCCCACGGTGTCCGTCGAGGAGAGCGCCGCCCCGGATCTGTACGACCTGGTGCGGGACCTGGCCGAGCGGCTGGAGGTCCCCGTGCCCTCGGCGGTTGCCCTCACCCCGGACTGCGACAGCTGGCTTGAGGACCGCTCGCACCGCACGCGCGGCCGGATTCCGCCGGTGCTGGTCATCGGCTCGCCGTTCCTGTGGTGGATGAGGGTGGCGGAGCTGCGCGCCCTGCTGGCTCCGGTCGTCGCGGGCACCGGGCCGTCCGTGCACCCGGACATAGCGGCGTCCCGCAGGTTCGTACGGGGCCTGGACGCGGCGGTCGCGGTCGCCGACAAGGCACGGTCCGTGCGGTCCGGAGGCGCCGTGCGCCGGGCCGTGCTGCGCTTCGCGGGGCTCTGTGCGCGCATGATGCTCCGCGCGTGCGCGCCGCACGCGGCCGAGATGGAGCGGGGCGTCGCCGCGGCGGCGGCCTCCCGTGCACAGGGTGTGGATCTCGCGCTGCGCACGGCGGCTCAGGAGCAGGTCGGCCTCGCCTACGCCGGCTGGGACAGGCTGCTCACGAGGGTGGCGCTGCCCGCCTGGCGCATCGGCCGCTGGCCCGTCCGGCTCGACGCCGGTGTGGTCTCCGCGCTGACCGAGCTCTCCCACCGCGACCGGCTCGCGGAGGGCTTCACCTCGCGTCTCGGCGAGCGGCCCGCCTGCGATCTGCTGGACGAGCCGGGCGCAGTCGACGAAGCCGTTTCGCTGCTGGCCGCCCGGCTCTTCCACGGCGGCCCGCCGGAGCCCGGCCCGTACTGGGCGCCCGTGGACTGGCAGGCGTATCCGGAAGAGGTCGTCGACCGCATCTGGCGCACCCGCGCCGCCCGCCTCTTCACCCAGCTCGACGCGCTGGACCGTCCCGGCGGCGGCCCCGCGGACGGCGGTGCCACCCCCGCCCGGATCATGAAGTGGCTGGCGGACGGCGGCGCGGGCCGCACCGAGGAGCTGGCCGCGCGCATAGGGGCCGACGCCGCGCGCGAGCAGGCCCGCCAGTCCTGGGAGGACCCGCTCGTGGCGCCGCTCATAGCCGGGGCGGGCGACGGACCCGGCGGATCCGGGGTGACGCCCATGGGCCTTCCGCTCCAGGCGCCCCGCAGCGGGCGGGAGTTGATGACGGAGCACATCACGGCGGTGATCTGCTGCGCGGCCGTGGACAGCGCGGGCGCCGCCCCGGGCCTGGACTGGCTCGACGGTCCGGCGCTGCTGCTGGACGGGGCGAGCACGGCGGATCTGACGGGCCCGGTGCTGGAGCTCGTCGAGGACGGCGACGGTCGGGCGCTGCGGGACTGGATGGCCGCCGTCGGCGTCAGGCCTGACAAGCCGGTCCGCCTCGTCTGACGCGTACGCCCCCCGCTCGGCGTACGGCCTCCGGCCCGTGGCGTGCGCCAACGCCCCCTTGTCCGTGGGGCGTTCAAGGTCGTTAGCGGTGGTTCGCGGGGTCGTTCATGGCGGTTTCGCGGGGCCGTCCCCGGGTCCGTCCGCCGGGGGCACTGATGCGGGGGGTGACGTACTGCTCGCGTAATGTGATGGGGTGACCCCGTCGGGGGGTGTCGACAGGAGTGGGGGTCGGGTCACAGGTGGGGAAGGGAAACGAGATCCGGCGCTGGGAGTCGGGAGCGCTGGCGCACGCGGTCACCGACCCGTTCGGGCAGGGGCCGCTCCCCTGGCTCCGGTTCGGGGAGCAGTACTTCGACAACGGACGCATGATCCCGTGGTACGTGGACCACACCGGCCTGGACGACGTGCTCTCCGGCGAGCGGATCCACCGCAGCCCGGGCGTGGGCCGCCCCCGTACCGCCGACGATCTGCACTGCCAGATCAAGGGCTTCGCCGGAAGCGACGGCGGCACCGCACCTGGCGAGTCGATCGACTTCCGCATCACCGTCGATCCGCCGCAGTCCTTCGGCGTCGACATCTACCGCATCGGCCACTATCAGGGCGACGGCGCACGCAAGATCACCACGAGCCCGCGCCTGTCGGGCATCAGACAGCCGGCACCGCTCAGCGCCGGCAAGACCGTCTCCTGCCATCACTGGTGGCTCTCCTGGCGCCTCCAGATCCCCGAGCACTGGACCACCGGCGCATATGTCGCGGTCCTCACCACCGCGGACGGGCGGCACCGTTCGCACATCCCGTTCACCGTCCGCGACCGAGCGCCCGCCGACCTGCTCCTCGTGCTGCCGGACATCACGTGGCAGGCGTACAACCTCTTCCCGGAGGACGGCCGCACGGGCGCCAGCCTCTACCACGCCTGGGACGAGGACGGGCGCCTGCTGGGCGAGGCGGACGCGGCCGACACCGTCTCCTTCGACCGCCCCTTCGCCGGCGCCGGACTGCCCCTGCACGTGGGCCACGCCTACGACTTCATCCGCTGGGCCGAGCGCCACGGATACGACATCGCCTACGCCGACGCCCGCGATCTGCACTCCGGCCGAGTCGACCCGTCCGGCTGCCGCGGCGTCGTCTTCCCGGGGCACGACGAGTACTGGACGGTGCCCATGCGCCGTGCCGTGGAGCGGGCGCGCGACAAGGGCACCTCGCTGGTCTTCCTCTCCGCCAACACCATGTACTGGCAGGTGCAGTTGGACCCGTTGCCCGGCGGCGCCCCCGACCGGCTGCTGACCTGCCGGAAGCGCCGCGGCCCCGGTCGCTCCGTGCAGTGGCGAGCCCAGGGCGAGCCCGAGCAGCGCGTGCTGGGCATCCAGTACGCCGGGCAGGTGCCCGAGCCGCACCCGCTGGTCGTGCGGAACAGCGACCACTGGCTGTGGGAGTCCACCGGCATGCGCGAGGGCGACGGACTGCCCGGCCTGGTCGCCGGCGAGGCCGACTGCTACCACCCGCGTACGAGCCTGCCGGCCCACTCCGAGCGTGTGCTGCTCGCGCACTCCCCGTACCGGGACGCGCGCGGCGTCCGCCGCCACCAGGAGACGTCCCTCTACCGGGCCCCGTCGGGGGCGCTGGTCTTCTGCTCCGGCACCTTCGCCTGGTCGCCCGCTCTCGACCGCCCCGGCCACGTGGACCCTCGCGTCCAGCGGGCCACGGCCAACCTCCTCGACCGGGTCCGCAAGGGCAGCTGAGCCGGCACCGGTCCGGCACCGGTCCGGCCCGGCTCGGGCACGGTCCCGGCATCGACCGGGCACGGTCCCCGCACGGGCCCGGGAGGTGTGCGAAGCCGCCGTACGGGACAATCGGGAGCTGAAGCGCGCCTGCTCGCGTGCCGCCGCACCGTCCGGTGCCGCCCCGCACCGGCTTGCACCGACCCGTACCGACCCCGGAGGACCCCGTGTCCGGATTCGTGGAGAAGCCCGACCCCGTACAGGTTCCGGGCCTGCTGCACCTGCACACCGGCAAGGTGCGCGACCTGTACCGCAACGAGGCGGGCGACCTGGTCATGGTGGCCAGCGACCGCATCTCCGCGTACGACTGGGTGCTGCCCACCGAGATCCCCGACAAGGGCAGGATCCTCACGCAGCTGTCCCTGTGGTGGTTCGAGCAGCTGGCCGACCTCGTCCCCAACCACGTCCTCGGCACCGACGTTCCGGAGGGCGCGCCCGCAGACTGGGAGGGGCGCACCATGGTGTGCCGTTCGCTGCGCATGATCCCGGTGGAGTGCGTCGCGCGCGGCTATCTGACGGGCTCGGGCCTCGCGGAGTACGAGCAGACGCGTACGGTCTGCGGCCTGGCGCTGCCCGAAGGGCTCACCGACGGCTCGGAGTTGCCCGGCCCGATCTTCACGCCCGCCACGAAGGCGGCCGTCGGCGACCACGACGAGAACGTCAGCTACGAGGAGGTCGCACGCGAGGTCGGTGCCGAAACCGCCGCGCAGCTGCGCCAGTTGACGCTCGCCGTCTACCAGCGGGCCCGTGACGTCGCCCTGGACCGGGGCATCATCCTCGCCGACACCAAGTTCGAGTTCGGGCACGGCGGGGCCGAAGGCGAGGACGGGATCGGCGTGCACGCCGAGTCGGACGTCGGGCTCGTACTCGGCGACGAGGTGCTCACCCCCGACTCGTCCCGCTTCTGGCCCGCGGAGCAGTGGGAGCCGGGCAGGCGGCAGCCGTCGTTCGACAAGCAGTTCGTGCGCGACTGGCTCTCCGGTCCGGACTCCGGCTGGGACAGGCAGGGCCAGGAGCCACCGCCGCCGCTGCCCGACCGGATCGTGGAACGGACCCGCGAGAAGTACGTGCAGGCGTACCGAATGCTCACGGGCCTCGACTGGTGACGCCACGGTCCGGTCGCCGAACACGCCAGTTGCCGAACACGCGGACAGTTTCCCGGAGTCGGTTCCTCCGCCCGGACCGGCCCATAGAGGGGCAGACCCGCACCATATGAAGGGCCCTTTCGAAATGGTCCTTCAATGAGGGGTGTTGGACGCCTTCGTTTTTTCTATGCTCGGAAGCCTGTTCAGGCACGTGGGTTGCCAAGCTTTGACCATCCGCCCATGTGCACGGGGTCTGGCGGGCGACCGGACAGGGGGAAACGGCCTTGGGTACGAACGAGATGTCGTATCTCGGTCTCACCGAGGAACAGGAACAGATTTACCGGCTCTGTCTGAGGGAGCCCGGCATAGGTCTCGACGGTCTCATCGACCAGCTCCGGCTGCCCCCCAACGCGGCGCGGCGAGAGCTTCGCCGGCTGCGTGAGCTGGGTCTGCTGCGGAACGAGGGCTTCTCCCCCGGTCGGAGCGCGGCGGACGACGAGGGCCTGGCCGCCGCGGACCCGGACGTGGCGGTCGCCAGGCTCCTCGATCTGCGGCTGCACGAGCTGCACGAGAAGCTCCAACGGGTCACCCAGCTCCAGCCGTTGGTGGCGTCGCTGCGTGCGGAGCGCGGCGAGGTGCGCGAGCCGGCGGTCGTCGGCATCGAGCAGGTCACGGACGTGCCGAAGATCCGCGACCGCATCGACGACCTGGCGTTCTTCGCCCGCGAGGAGGTGGCGGTCGTGGAACCGGGCGTCGCGCTGCGGCAGGACGAGATCGACCAGGCACGCCCGCGGGTGCTGCGCTGTCTGCGAAGAGGACTCTCGGTGCGGACGGTCATGGTCCGCAAGGCCCTCGACCACCCGCCGACCGTTGCGTATCTGCGGGAGCTGGAGTCGCACGGGGCGCGCGTACGGCTGGTCACCCACACCACGGCCCGTATCCAGATGTACGACCGCCGCACCGCGGTCGTGCCCGTCGATCCCGAAGAGGACGCGCGGGGCGCGCTGTTCGCGCAGGAGACGGGCCTGGTCTCCAACATCCTCGCCCTGTTCGAGTCGATCTGGGCCGAGTCGGAGGACCTGGGCACGCTGCTCGGCGAGTGGCGGCCCGAGGAGAGCGCGCCCTCCGAACTGGAGCGGATGGTGCTGCGGGCCATGTGCTCAGGGGGCAAGGACGAGGCGGGGGCGCGCGACCTGGGAGTCTCCGTACGCACCTATCGGCGATACGTCGCGGACCTGATGCAGCTGCTCGGCGCCGGCAACCGGCCGCAGGCGGCGCTGCTCGCCCGCGAGCGCGGCTGGATCTGAGAGCGCGGCGGGAAGCGGGGCCGAACCGATGCCGCAACTGCGGCCGGAATTGCGGCAGTCGCGGGATCCGGGGCAGTCGCTGGATCCGGGGCGCGGCGGATGTGAGGCCGCGGCCCGCCGCGAGGGCCGAGAGCCGGGAACGGTGCCCGGTCTTCGGGCGTCCGTGCCGTCTCAGCCCCGGCCCGCCGGGCCCTCCCGGTCCGCCGGATCCGCGGGGCCTCCCGGCGCCGACGTGGGCGACGCGGACGGCGGCGCCGGCTCCGGCCCAAGTGACGGCGCCTCGCGGATGCCGAAGCGGTGACGCAGCGCGGAGAGCGCCGCGAGGTGGCCGCACATTCCGTGCACGCCCGGCCCGGGCGGCGTCGACGCCGAGCACAGGAAGACCCCGGGCAGCGGGGTGCGCCACGGGTCGAGGCGTGGGACGGGCCGGGCGACCGACTGGTACAGCGTCATCGCACCGGCACCGATGTCGCCGCCCCTGTAGTTGGGGTTGTACGTCTCCAGGTCGCCGGCGGGCACGCCGCGCGCCGCGAGGACGGTGTCGGAGAAGCCCGGCGCGTACTTCTCGACGCGTGAGCGCACCAGGTCGACCGGGTCGCGCGGATCGCCGTTCGGCACGTGCGCGTACGCCCACACGGGACGCCTGCCCTCGCGTGCGCGCCCGGGGTCGGTGGCCGCCGGGTCGACGAGCAGTACGAACGGCTCGCCGGTGGGTGTGCCCCGTACCGTCAGCCCTTCCTGGCGGGCGATCGCGGTGTGGCTTCCGCCGAGGTGGACGGTGCCGGCGCGCCCCACCTCCGGGTTGGTCCACGGGATCGGACCGGAGACCAGGAAGTCGGCCTTCGCGGCGCCCGGCCCGTAGCGGAAGCGCCTCAACTGCCGTGCGTAGCGCGCCGGGAGGCGGTCCCCGGCGAGGCGGAGCAGCTGGTCGGGCCCGGTGTCGAGGAGGACGGCGCGGGCGTGGTCCAGCTCGTGCAGGGAGGTGATGAGGGAGCCGGTGTGGAGGGTGCCGCCGTGTGCGCGTACGTCGTCGGCCATGGCGTGCGCGATGCGTTCGCTGCCGCCGCGCGGCAGCGGCCAGCCCGCGCCGTGCGCGAGCTGGCCCAGCAGCATCGCCACCGCGTCCGAGGCGAGGGACGGCAGCTTGCCCACGGCGTGCGCGGCGACCCCGGTGAGCAGCGCCGGCGCGACATCGCCGCGGAAGCCCCGGATCAGCCGGCGGGGCAGCAGCCGTGCCGCCAGCAGCAGCGGCGCGACGGGGTCGCCGGGCAGGGAGCGCTGGCCGTCCATGAAGAAGTCGACCAGCCCGGTGGAGTGTTCGAGCAGCGGTTCCATCAGCTGCCGCCAGCGCGGCCCGTCGGCGCCGAGGCCGTCGCACGTGGCGTCGAGACCGGGGAAGGCGAGGCCCGCGCGCCCGTCGTCGAGCGGATGCGCGTAACCGATGTCGGGGCCGATCAGTTCGACCCCGCGCGCCGCGAGGTCGAACTCCCGGAAGAATCGCGACGCGGCGGCCATCGGATGGACGGCCGAGCACACGTCGTGCCGGATGTCGCCGTCGAAGTACGCCTCGCAGCGCAGGCCGCCGCCCACGGACCCGGCGGCCTCGTGCATCTCGACCCGCAGACCCGCGCGGGCCAGAGTCACCGCCGCCGCGAGGCCGTTCGGGCCGCTGCCGACGACCGCCGCGTCGACGGTGTACGTCACCGGGGCCCGCCGACGGGCGTGCCGTCCCGCGTGGACGCGGGCGTGGACGCACCGTCGCCGTTCTGCCCCGCCGCACCCGCCGCGCCCGCCGCACCCGCCGCGCCCGCCGCGCCGGACGGGTCCGTGGGCCAGGAGGCCGCCGAAGTGGCCGCCTGTAGCTGGGAGTTGGCGAGCCGGTAGTAGAGCGGGTCCCGCTTCACCAGTTCCTCGTGCTTGCCGCTGGCCTGCACACGGCCCTCGTTCATCACCACGATGGTGTCGGCGTCGACGACGGTCGAGATGCGGTGCGCGATCGCGATCACCGCGCAGCGGGCCGAGACCTTGCGCAGGGTTTCGCGGAACTCCCGCTCGGAGTCGGAGTCGAGATGCGACGTCGCCTCGTCGAGCAGGAGCACCGCCGGCTTCTGGAGCAGGGCGCGTGCGATGCACAGCCGCTGCCGCTGCCCGCCGGACAAGCCGCTTCCCTGGTCGCCCAGTTCGGTGTCGAGGCCCGCGGGCAGCTCCTCGACGACCTTGGTGAGACCCGCCAGTTCGATGACCTCGCGGATGTCCTGCTCGCGGGCCTCGGGCTGGGCGTAGACGACGTTCTCGCGCACGGTGCCGCGCATCGCCGCGGTGTCCTGCTGTACGTAGCCGACGAGCCCGCGGAGCGTGGCCAGCGGCATCGTCTCGATGTCCTTGCCGCCGACGGCGATGCTTCCGGAGTCCAGCGCGTGGAAGCGTTCGATCAGCTGGAAGAGCGTGGTCTTGCCCGCGCCGGACGGGCCGACCACCGCGGTCATTCCGCGGGAGGCGACGGAGAAGGTGATGTCGGAGAGCGTCGCCGCCCGCTCCGCGGCCTGTTCGCCGTTCGCGCCGGCCGCGCCCCCACCGCCCGCGTCCTTGCCGCCGTACGTGAAGTGCACCCCGCGGAACTCGACGGCGTACTGGTCCGCCGAGAGCGAGGACTTGGCGGGCGGCGGCTTCGGCCGGTGCCGCATCCTGTCGAGCACGCCGCCCTCCTGCGGGAGGGTGGTGAGTTCGTCGACCCTGCGGATCGCGGCCCGTCCCTGCTGGAACTGGCCGATGGCCAGGAAGAAGAGCACCAGCGGGGAGACCATGTAGAAGAGATACATCACGAAGGCGGTGAGGTCCGCCATCGACATCGTCCCGCGGGTGACCCGGGTCATGCCGACGCCGACGACGACGGCGAGCGCCGCCTGCGTACCGACGTTCATGGCAGGCATGAACAGCGCGTTGAGGCCGTTGACCCGCACCCCGGAGTTACGGGCCCGCCAGGCCAGCAGGCCGATCCGGTGCGTCTCGCGGTCCTCAGCGCGGGAGGCCTTCACCGTGGGCAGCGCGGACAGCGCCCGCTGCACGTCCGAGCCGTATGCGCTGGTGTCCTCGCGGTTGACGACGGCGGCCTTGCGGACGCTGCGCGCCAGCACCAGCGAGACGCCGCTGGCGATGCCGAGGCAGGCCAGCGTGATGAGCATCATCCACACGTCGATCAGGAACATCACGACGACGCCGCCGACCACCGTGAATCCGTTGATCACCAGCTGCGCCAGGCTCTGCGACAGCGCGATCTTCGCGAGTGAGGTGTCGGCGACCGTACGCGTCAGCACGTCGCCCTGCTGCTGCTTGCCGTACGCGGCCAGATCGACGCGCAGCAGCCGCTTGGTGAGCAGCATCCGCACGTCGTACACGACGTTCTCGCCCGCGCGTCCGATCAGATACGACTGGAGCGCCGAGAAGCCGCCGTCGACGCAGAACAGCGCCACGAGGACGAGGACCGCCGCCGTCAGCGGCTTGTGCGCACCGGCCTGCTTGATCAACTCTCCGATCGCGTACGGCTGGGCGAGCTGCGCCGTCACGCCGACGAGGCCGATGACGATGCCCGCGAGAAGCAGCCCCCGGTGGCGCCGCGCCAGGTACCAGACGGCTGCCGGACCGTTTCCGCCACCCCGTCTGCGTGCGTGGGCCGGGCCGAGGTGCGCCTCCAGCGGTTCGTCGGCGCGGAGCGTCCGGGAACCGGAGCCCGGGTCCGGAGCCGGACCGGAACCGGAACCGGACCCCGTGCCGGAGCCGGATCCCGCGCCGGAGCCGGATCCCGCACCGGAGCCGGATCCCGCACCGGAGCCGGGACCGCGGCCCGTGCCGGATTCGCGCCCCTCGCCCGAACTCGCCGCGTCCTGCGTGTCCTTCGCCTCCAGGGTGCTGCTCATGCCGGTGTCACCTCGCCGTGTAGGTGCTGACGAACATGGGGGAGTCCTCCGCCCAGGGCGTCTCCTGCCAGTCCGCCCAGCGGTCGGCCGGCTTCAGCCCGGCGGCGGCCGCGTACTCGTCCACCTCCTCCGGCGTGGTGAGCCGCGCCAGTTCGGATCCGACGGAGGACCTGCCGTCCTCGAACCAGATGTGCGACGCGTGCCACAGGCGCTTCTCCTCGAAGACCGTGGAGTACGTCAGCAGCCCGGTGTTCGGCTCCGGATAGGGGATGAAGTACGAGGTGCGCTGCTGCCCCTCGTGCAGGGCGCGCAGCCCGCCCGGGTTGGAGGTCTCCACGACCAGCGTGCCGCCGGGCGCGAGCCGGTCCGCGGCGCACCGCATCGCGGCCCGCTGGTCGTCGGGGTCGAGGAGCATGGAGAAGGTCGCGCAGACGCAGTAGACGAGTCCGTACCGCGCGTCGTCGGTGTACTTGCGGATGTCGCCGTGCACCGCCTCCACGTCGGCGTCGGCCTCCTTCGCCTTCGTCCGCAGCTGCTGGAGCATCTCGGGCGAGGAGTCGACGCCGGTGACGGGGAAGGCCCGCCGGGCCAGGGGTATCGCCACCCGGCCGGTGCCCACGCCGAGTTCAAGGGCGCGTTCACCGGGGCTGGGGTGCAGGTCGGCGAGCTTGCGTACGGTCGGCTCGGTGTAGGCGCCGCTCGGAAAGATCCGGTCGTAGAAGTCTCCGAACTGCCGCCCGTAGCCTATGTCGTCCACAGAACTCATCACGGCCCCCTCTCGGTCTCGTTGTGCGGGCCTTCCGCTGTGCTTCCTTGCCTGCCGTGCCGTTACTTCTTCTTGCTGTTCTTCGAGACGTTCAGCGCGATCGCGGCGACGATCACGATGGCGATGACGGAGATGACGATCGAGCCGGTGGACATGTGCATCGACCCCTTCCGGGTTCCGGTCGGTGATTCACCCGCCGCCGCGGCAGCGGAGGCGGACGTGTGGTGCGTGCCTGGATCAGGCCGGTCGTGCGGGGACCTCCCCGCGTGAGTCGTCGCGTATGTGCGAGTCGTAGGAGGGCCGTGCGGAGCCGGGGACGCCGGTCCCGTGGCCGCCCGCCTCGCCGGGCCCGGCCATCGGGGTGTACGGGGAGACGAAGACGATCTCCGGGTCGGTCTCCTCGTAGCCGGTGGCCCGTACGAGCGTGAACTGGAAGCCCTTCACGCCCTCCGCCGCGCCGTCCTCGCGGATGCGGTGGCGCAGATACGCGCAGAGCATCCGGTAGGAGGGCAGCTTCTTCATCCCGCCGAAGCCCTTGTCGAGCTGGGTGGTCAGCTCGGTGACGATGTCGAAGACGGCCTTCTCGGGCCTGCGGCCCGGGAACCAGAGCATCTGCGCCTTCCTGCGGCCGACGATGACCTGCACCATCCGCCAAGAGGACGTCTCCCCTTCGTCGTTCAGCGTCCGGTAGAGGATGTGGTAGTCGTGTTGCGCCGGAGTGGGCGCGAAGAAGCGCCAGTTGGGGAAGAGCGCCGAGAAGATGTCCATCTTCTGCGCCCTGTTGAACAGCGGATTCGGATGCTGCGCCGAGAGCGTGCCCAGCAGCAGGGCGGCCCCTGCGGCCCGGGTGAGACCGCCCGGCCCGGTGAAGGCGCGGGAGAGAGCCCTGGGGATGCTCCCCCTCGCTGCGCTCGGGGTGCTCTTCATCGTGCCTCCTCGGACTGGTTCCCGTCGGTGCGGCTGACCTCGCCGCCCTGCCGTCCCTCCGCCTCGCGGAGGAAGTCCAGGATCCGGCGCCCCACCTCCCCGCCCAGGCGGGCGTCGGTGAGCATCGTGTCGTGGTCGGCCCCTTCGATCACTGAGTTGTGCACGACGCGCCCCTCGCCCCTGTGCGCCGCGCCCAACTCGTTGTGCATCAGCAGCTGTTCGGGATCGCGGTCGACGGTGCGCTGCGCGGACAGCACCAGCGCATGCCCGCCGATCGCGGGCAGGTCCCCGCGGAAGCAGCGGAAGTCGGCCTCCGTGGCGTCCCATTCGCGCATCCCGGCCCGCCACATCCTGCTGTCCGCGTACTGCGCGAAGGCCCGGCTGCGCACCTCCGCGGGCAGGTCCTGCACCCACTTGGGACGTACGAGCGTGGCCCCGAGCCCCGCACGCAGGCTGCGCGTGAACATGTTGAGCCCGTCCTTGAGCCGGTCCGCCGCCTCCTGCTGCTGCTTGGAGCGGGTCAGCTCGTCCGGGTGGGAGCTGTCGAGGTAGATCACGCCCTTTACGCGGTCGCCGAGTTCGGCGGCGGCGCGCCGCGCGATCTCCCCGCCCAGCGAGTGGCCGGCCAGATACACCTCACGGCCGTCGGCCACCGCTCCGCCGACCAGGTCGACCAGATCGTCGACCGACTCCTGGAGGGAGTACGCGCCGCCGCTGCGGCGCCTGCTCGGGCCGTAACCGGCCCGGCTGTAGCTGATGATCCCGTAGTCGCTCTCCTCGACGAGCTTGTCGGTGATCCAGCCGAAGTGCTCCGTCGTGGAGATCATGCCGGTGCCGAAGACCAGCACCGGCGACGTCTCGTCCTCGGACACCCGCTCGTTGTAGTGGAGTTCGTTGCCGTGCCGGGAGGTGAGCACCTTCCCGTGCGGCCACGGGTCGGTGGCCCGCATCCGGCGCATCGCGGCCAGGAAACCCGCAATGGTCGCACCGATGGCGGCCATTGAGGCCGTGGCCTTCAGCATCCGGTCGTCGCGTCCGGCGACCGCCGGGTGGTCCTTGGGCGCGCTGGTGTACGCGACCATCGGGTGCATCGCCTCGAAGGCGGTGACGAACCGGCCGAGGCCCATGAAGTAGCCGTTGGCCACGTGGAAGGCCGCGGCGCTCGCCATGACCGGACGTGCGAGCGCACCGCCCCTTGCGTACGCCACCGGGAAGAGGCACTCCAGGGCGAGCACCCCGTGCGCCAGGTAACGGGCGGGCACCGGGTGGCGGTTGGTCAGCCTGTACATGCCCTCGTGCCCGTACGTACGGGTGCGCATGATGCCGTTGAGCGCGGAGCCGTCACGCCAGGGCTCGCCCAGCAGCTTCACCCAGCCGGAGACCAGGTAGGAGAGGTTGGCCTGGAGCGCCACGTACCACAACAGGGCGTCCTGCACCGCGGGTTGACGTGACATGCGGGCCAGCCCGGCCGCCGTCTGCACGAACGAGGAGACCTGGTCGGAGCCGTCCGTTCCGTAGCGGTGGCGCGGGTAGAGGGCGGCGTTGCTCACCCCGAGGAAGATGTTGGCGGCGCCCCGCCAGCGGGCGTTTCCGGGGGCCAGCAGCGCGGCGCTCGCCGCGATTCGCGCGATGTGCAGGGCCTGCGTGGTCCGCTGATTGCCGACGGCGTCGAGAATTCGCCTGGTCGGCCGCGTCGACGACGCGTGCATCTTCCGCGCGATCGTCCAGTCGTTGAGGCCTCCACGGCGTATCTGCCGCTGGTGGGTGATGTATTCGAGACTCGATGTGAGGGACGTCATCGCCGTCAGCCGCTCCGAAATGGCGAGCGCACGGCTGCGGGAGATCGGTACCGGCCCCAGAAATGTCGAGGTCAGCTTTTTGGCGAGGGATTTCACATCGGACTCCTCGTGCCCGTACCCGAAGGGGGTGGCGGTCTGAATCGCGGTGAATGGCAGGAGTGCTGGCGTGGTGCGGAAATCATTGGTCGCACCGGTCGCGAAGACGAGTGCGGAGAACCGGGAAAGAGTGAGGAAATACCAGGCAGTTGGTCCGGGCCGACTTGAAAGAAACCTTCATCGGTGATGGTGTTACCCGGTCGGCCGGTGTCAGGACCGGCCGACCGGGCGGAGCCCCGAAGTCACCCGGCCGCGCAGAAGGGGGTACCACGTGGCCGTGTGATCAGCGGTTCAGTTGCCTGCTCAGCTGTTGCCCTGCTCGAAGGCGGCAACCGTCGCGGAGGCGATGGCGACGCCGCCGAGGAAGGCGCCGGGGGTGCCCATCACCGGGGTGTAGTCGGTGAAGATGACACCCTCGGCGTCGTCGATCCCGACGGAGGACAGCTCCGCCGTCTCGTTGATGTGCGAGGTCACATCGGTCATGTGCGCACTCCTGTTCTGTCGGCCGCCCGGGACGTCGCCGTCCGCGGGAGGGCAAGTGGTCGACGGCCGGACCGAGTTGACCGGCCGCGTCTGGTGCCGGTGGTCAGCCGACGGCCTTGCCGGCGGCGTAGGCGCCGGTCACCACGGCCGCGCCGCCGACGAAGGCGCCCGCGAGAGCGGGGGTGGCGAGGACGGGAGCCGCCTCCTCGGCGATCTCGCCGGCGTGCTCTTCGTGCAGCTGGTCCTGAATTTTCAGATTCAGCTTCTCTTCCAGCATGTGATTCCTCCGAGCTTTTGAGACATGACTGGCTGTTGCTCGCGAAAGTGGTCGAAGCCAGGAAGCTCGGGTCGGTCACCGGGCCCGTATCCCCCGTCGGTGAGCTTTCGGTCGTCACCGTAAACTTCAGCGAAGCGGGTCGAGCGCACGCTTGCCTCCCCGTTAATGCCCGGGTTCGCTTCCGCAGGGATGAAGATGCCAGCACGTGATGCGCGGCAGAAGAGGAATCCGTGACAGTTTGTTGCAGCGCGATGCGGCAGCTTTATGCCACGCGCGGGGATGGCCTGGACCTATTCGCTACCGGCCAGTGCCTGTTTTCCAGGTTCCCGGTCGCCATGCTCAAGTAAACCTCAATCTTTGGGAATTGGCACAAGGGCCGGGTATCGGATAGGGACAGATATCCGCCTCGCAACGCTTTTCCGGCTTGGTGGCGCAGCCGCTGGATGGTCCCAATTCGACCGTTGTGAGCGGCTGTCGGCGTTGTACGGGCCGTTCGCGGGGTCTCGCGGGGTCGGCGCCGTGCGGTTCGCGGGCCGTCCGTGCTGTGCGTTGGTTCGCGGGGCCGGCCGGTTCGCGGGGCGCCCGACGGTTCAGGGACCGGCCGCGGGTCAGAGCCAGCCGCGTTCCCGGGCCATGCGCGCGGCCGCGTGCCTGTTCTCCGCACCGAGCTTCGCGGTCGCCGCCGAGAGGTAGTTGCGCACGGTCCCGGGGGTGAGCGAGACGCGCTCCGCGATCTCCGCCACGGGCGCACCGTTCGCCGCCAGGTTCAGCAGCTCGGCCTCGCGTGCGGTGAGCGGCGAGTCGCCCGTACTGATCGCGTCGGCCGCCAACTCCGGGTCCACATAACGGGTTCCGGCGTGCACGGCACGGATGATCTCCGCGAGCTGCTGCGCCGACGCCGTCTTGGGCACGAAGCCGCGGACGCCCGCGGCGAGCGCACGCTTGAGATGCCCGGGACGCGCGTGACTGGTCACGATCATCGTCCGGCAGGCGGGCAGTTCGTCGCGCAGCTCCGTCGCGACCTGCACGCCGTCGGCGCCCGGCATCTGAAGGTCGAGCACGGCCACGTCGGGTGCGTGCGCACGGGCCATCGCCACCGCCTCCGGTCCGGACGCGGCCTCCGCGACGACCGTCAGGTCCTCCTCCAGCGCGAGCAGCGCGGCCAGGGCGCCCCGGATCAGATGCTCGTCGTCGGCGAGCAGTACGCGGATGCCGCGGCCCGTGCCGCCACCCGTGCCGCCACTCGCACCACCGCCCGTGCCGCCGGCCGATGCCCGCTCGCCGCCGGGGGCCGGATCGCTGTGCGCGCTGCTCACTCCGCCGTGTCCTTCCCGTCCGTACCACCGGTGGCGCCGGAGCCGGTGCCGGTGCCGGTGCCGTCGCCCGTGCCCAGCGGGACCTCCGCCGTCAGCCGGAACGTACCGCTCCCGCCGCCCGGTTCGGCGCGCAGCGTGCCGCCGACCCCGTCGAGCCGTTCCCGCAGTCCCGCGAGCCCGGAACCGGAGCCCGGCCCGGAACCCACGGCGCCGCCGGAACCGGAACCCGCCCCGGCGCCGGAACCGGAACCCACCCCGGCCCCGGCACCCGGCCCCGCTGCCGAGCCCCAACCTGAGCCCGAGCCCCAACCCGAAGCGCCGCGTGCACCGCCGCCCGCGGCTCCACGCACACCGTCGTTCTCCATGACCAGCAGCGCACTGCCGCCCGCGGAGTCCGTGCCCACCCACACCGTGCACCACGTGGCGTCCGCGTGCCGCAGCACGTTCGTCGCGCCCTCCCGCACGACCCAGCCGAGCGCGGCCTGCACCCGTGCCGGCAGCCGCGAACCTCCGTTGTCCGTACGGCAGTCGACGCCCGCGGCGCGCAGGATGCCGCGCGCGCCCGCGAGTTCGGTGGGAAGGTCCACGTCGCGGTAGCCGCGCACCACCGCCCGCACCTCCGACTGCGACTCCCGCGCGATGTGCTGCACCTGCGTCATCTGCTCGGCCGACGCCTCCGCCGAGGCACCGCGCCGCACCAGCTGTGCCGCGAGTTCGCTCTTCAGCGCGATCGCCGAGAGATTGCGTCCCATCACGTCGTGCAGGTCGCGGCTGAAGCGCAGCCGCTCCTCGGCGACCGCAAGCCGCGCCTGTGCGCCGCGGGCCTCCTGAAGCTCCCTGATCACGGCGATGTACCAGGCGGAGGAGCGCCCGGTGAACACGGAGACGAGCCCGCCGAGGCCCGCCACGACCCCCGCCACCAGCACCCGCGACCCCGGCATGCCCGCCGCGGCGAGCGCACACGGCACGGCGGCGAGATAGCCGCACAGCGCGAGCGCCGCCGTGCGCCGCGGCACCGCCACACCGAAGGTCACCGCGAACGGCGCGAGCGTCCCGTACAGCGCCAGCCCCACGGTCACGCCGCCCTCGACCGCGTCCAGCGCGACCAGCGCCACCGTCAGCGCGGTCATCGCCACGACCGTCGATGCCGGGAGCGCGAGCTGTGCGCCGGTGACGACGCGGGTGCCCAGATAGCTGTCGAGGGCCTGGTGCAGTACGCCCGTACACGACAGGCACTGCACCAGGCCCAGCCCGAGGACCGTCCATGCCAGGGCGGCGGGCAGCGGTCCCGGCGCCACGTTGGGCACGAGCTGCACGAGGAAGCCGGCGAGCATCACCCAGGCGTAGGCGACGAGCATCCACCTCGTCGACGCCTCGACCTGCTCGTGGCTGCTGCGCTCCTGCCAGCGGCGGTACTTCGGGGCCACCCACCCGCCGATCACGTGCCCGTGCTCCTCATCAGCCGTCTACCGCCGCGGCTCCCAGCGGAACCAGCGCCGTACGCCCAGCGCGGCGAGGACGATCCACACCGCCAGGACCACCAGCGCCTTGACGGCTTCCGCTCCGCTCAGGGTGCCCACCCAGCCGTTCCGTACGAGCTCCATCGCGGGCGACACGGGCAGCAGTGAGCACACGTCGGCGAGCGCGTCCGGCATCACGTCCAGCGGCACCACGACGCCGGACCCCACGAAGGAGACAGCCATGAACGGGAACGTGGTGATCTGCGACGCCTCCGTGGTGCGCGTGAGCGCGGCGGACAGCGCCGCCAGCAGCACCATCAGCACCAGGCCCAGCAGCACGCCCGCGACGACGAGTTCGGGCCGCTCGGGCGGAGCGAGGTCGAGCACGGCCGCACCGCCGACGAGCAGCAGCACGCACTGTCCGAGCGCCACGATCAGCGACGGCAGCGCGCCGCCCGCCAGGATCTCGCCGTCGCTCGCCTCACCGGTGCGCAGCCGCTTGAGCACCAGCTCCTCGCGCCGGGTGACATAGATGCCGGTGAGGTTGGCGTAGACGGCGAAGACCAGCACGTAGCCGATCGAGCCCGGGATGAGCACCGTCCCGACCGACAGCCCGGTGCCCTTGAGGTTCATGCCGCTGATCGTCTGGCGCATCAGGACGGTCAGCAGTACGGGGGTGGCGAGCGCGACGAAGAGCATCGCCTTGTTCCGCATCAGCAGCGTCAGCTCGGCGCGTCCCAGCGCGCGCAGGCGCCTGCTCGCCGCCGAAGTGTCCAGCCCGCGGGGCGCCTTGACGCCCGCGCCGCCCGCGGCCCCGCCGCCGGCCCCGGCTTCGGCCGTGCCCTTGGTGCCCGTGGTGCCCGTGGTGCTCATACCCGCTCCACCTCCATCTCGCCGGGAGCCGTCCCGTCCGTATCCCGGGCGGTGCCGCCAGGCCCGCGGCCGTCGCCGGCGTCGCCGTCCTCCTCCTCCGGCCGTTGCGCTATCTCCAGGAAGACCTCTTCGAGGGTCGCGGTGCGGGCGTGCAGCCCCGGCAGCTCGACGCCGGACTCCCGTGCCCACAGCAGCAGATCGGTGAGCGCCTCCTGCAGATGCGGCGTACGGATCTCCACGCGGCCCCCCTCGCGCAGGGCGGCCGCCGGCAGCGACTGCGGAAGGTGCTGCGGTGCGAGACCGTCCGGGAGCGTGAAGCGGATGCTGGACGGGCGCTCGGCGACGACCTGTTCGGGAGTGCCGGCGGTGACGATGCGCCCCGCGCGCATGATGGCCAGCCGGTCGGCCAGCTCCTCGGCCTCCTCCAGGTAGTGCGTGGTCAGCAACACGGTCGTACCCGCCCTGCGCAGCTCACGCACCAACTCCCAGGTGTCCCGGCGCCCTTCGGGGTCCATGCCGGTCGTCGGCTCGTCGAGGAAGAGCACCTCGGGATGGCCGACGAGGGCCATCGCCAGGTCCAGGCGCCGCCGTTCGCCGCCGGAGAGCTGCTTCACGCGTACGCCCGCGCGCCGGTCGGAGAGCCCGACCTGTGCCAGGACCTCGCCGATGGGGCGCGCGTCGCTGGTGCAGCCCGCCCACATTCTTATGGTCTCCGTGACCGTCAACTCGGACGGGAAGCCGCCCTCCTGGAGCATCACGCCGGTGCGGGGCCGCACGGCGCTGCGTTCCGAGAACGGGTCGAAGCCGAGGACCTTCACCTCGCCGCCGCTGGGGCGTGCCAGGCCCTCCAGCAGCTCGACAGTGGAGGTCTTGCCCGCTCCGTTCGTACCCAGCAGCGCGAAGATCTCGCCCTCCCGTACGGAGAACGAGACGCCGCGCACGGCTTCGAAGCCCTTCGTGTATCGCCGTTTGAGTCCCTCGACCTCGATCGCATCCATGTCCTCAGTCTTCCGTGTGTCCCGGCGGTTGCCCGATGCGTGCTGTCACGAGTGCGTATGACGAACCTCATACGCAGGCAAGGAGGCTTGCACACCCGGGGCCCGCGGGGGGAGGCGGTGAATGACGCCGATGACGGGAGAGCGGGAGGAAGGGAGAAGGGCGCCGGGGGTGAAAGGCGGACAAGAGGTGAAGCGGCCCGACCGGAGCGATGCGGTCCGGTGCGGAAAAAGAACGAGCCCCGGTCCGGGGACCGAGGCTCGGCTGTCTCTTCTGCTGTGAATCTCTGGAGCGGACGACGAGGCTCGAACTCGCGACCTCAACCTTGGCAAGGTTGCGCTCTACCAACTGAGCTACGTCCGCGTGCTTTCATCCGGCTCATCACCGAATGACGCGCCCCCACTGTACCTGATCGTTTCCGATGCCGGTCCGGCGGTGACGAGAGCGGGTGACAGGAATCGCACACTGCGCCTCCCCCTTGGAAAGGGGGCGCTCTACTACTGAGCTACACCCGCGCGTTCCGTGAGGTTTCCCTCGCGGCGACGGGCCCGACTCTAGCGGATCAACCGGGGTGCGTGGCAAGTCGGGCCGCCCGGCCCGCGGTACGGACGCCCCCCAGGGGCGGCAGCCGTGCCGCTCGGGCCGGGCGCGGGGGTCAACGGGAGGCGTTGAACGCGTCGTAGACCTTCTTCGGGATGCGCCCGCGTGCGGGCACCTCGAAGCCGTTGGACTCGGCCCAGGCACGCACCGCGCGGGGGTCGGGGGCGACCGAGGTGCGGTGGTAGGCCTTGCCCGACTTGGCGCGCTTCCGGCCTGCTTCGACGAAGCGGGCCAGATCCTCGCGCAGCTTCTTCGCGTTCTCGATGTTGAGGTCGACCTCGTACGACTTCCCGTCGAGCCCGAAGGAGACCGTTTCCGCTGCCTCTCCGCCCTCGAGGTCGTCGGAGAGGGTGACCACTACACGTTGTGCCACGGATATCGGACCTTCCATCAGGATCGCGAATTGGATCACTGGATTCTCCGTGCTGACATGGGAAGACCATGAGGGAGACCCGGGTGATCCACGGGATTGGGGCTGGGGCTTTTTCTTTTGTACAGCGGAGGGCTTTGCAATGTGAAGCGAGAGTATTTCGGCTCGCGTGTCAGACCGCAATCGGGACCATACTTTTTTCACGGCATTTTTCCCAGAGGTGCGGGGCGACTACGTGGCGGAGGAGCCCGGAGGAAAGCGTGTGCGGTGTGCGGGCACCGATATCCACGCGCGTAGATTTCCGGGGCCGGTAGGGTGGCGAACGCGTTGCTTCGCTGGCAGCACGCACTGTCGCTCAGCTTCACCACCATCACCGGGAGTACCTGTGGCTCGCGTCGTAGTCGACGTCATGCTGAAGCCGGAGATCCTCGATCCGCAGGGACAGGCGGTGCAGCGCGCACTGCCCCGTCTCGGCTTCGAGGGCATCGAGGGCGTACGCCAGGGCAAGCGCTTCGAGTTGGAGGTGGCGGAGCCCGTCACCGACGGGGCGCTGGCCCGTATTCACGAACTCGCGGAGAAGTTCCTCGCGAACACCGTGATCGAGAACTTCACCGTGCGCGTCGAGGAGTCCGCGGAGCGCGGAGCGGGAGCCGCCGCGTGACCGGCGGTATCGGACGTATCGGGGTCGTCACCTTCCCCGGGTCGCTCGACGAGCGCGATGCGCGCCGTGCCGTGCGGCTCGCGGGCGGCGAGCCCGTGGAGCTGTGGCACCGCGACAGGGACCTGCACCAGGTCGACGCGGTCGTGCTGCCGGGCGGCTTCTCCTACGGCGACTATCTGCGCTGCGGCGCCATCGCCCGCTTCTCGCCCGTCATGGAGCCGCTGCTGGAGCAGGCGCGCGCGGGCATGCCCGTGCTCGGCATCTGCAACGGCTTCCAGGTGCTGTGCGAGTCCCATCTGCTGCCCGGCGCCCTGACCCGCAACGACCACCTGCACTTCGTCTGCCGTGACCAGCGGCTGCGCGTGGAGCGCGCCGACACCGCCTGGACGGGCGACTACGAGGCCGGGCAGGAGATCACCGTCCCGCTGAAGAACGGCGAGGGCGGCTACGTCGCGGACGAGCGCACCCTCGACGAGCTGGAGGACGCGGGCCGCGTCGTCTTCCGGTACGCGGGCGGCAACCCCAACGGCTCCCGGCGCGACATCGCCGGCATCTCCAACGAGGCCGGGAACGTGGTCGGCCTCATGCCGCACCCCGAGCACGCCGTCGAGACCCTCACCGGGCCGACGACCGACGGGCTGGGCTTCTTCACCTCGGTACTCAAGAGGCTGGTCACCGCATGACTCCGTCAACGCAGTCCGCACGGTCCTCGCGGTCCGAGCCGCGCACGGCGGCCGAAGCGCGCACGGCGTCCGCGCCGCGTACGGCCCTCGACACCGTCGAGCACGCGGCGGGCACCCCCGACGCCGAGCAGCCGTGGGCCGAACTCGGCCTCAAACAGGACGAGTACGAGCGCATCCGCGAGATCCTCGGCCGCCGCCCCACGGGCGCCGAGCTGGCCATGTACTCGGTGATGTGGTCGGAGCACTGCTCGTACAAGTCCAGCAAGGTGCATCTGAAGCAGTTCGGGGAGAAGGCCCCCGAGAGCGACGCGCTGCTCGTCGGCATCGGCGAGAACGCCGGCGTCGTCGACATCGGCCAGGACTACGCCGTCACCTTCAAGGTCGAGTCGCACAACCACCCCAGCTATGTCGAGCCCTACCAGGGAGCGGCCACCGGCATCGGCGGAATCGTCCGCGACATCCTCGCCATGGGCGCGCGGCCCGTCGCCGTGATGGACCCGCTGCGCTTCGGCGCGGCCGAACACCCCGACACCAGGCGGGTGCTGCCCGGAGTCGTCGCCGGCGTCGGCGGCTACGGCAACTGCCTGGGCCTCCCCAACATCGGCGGCGAGACCGTCTTCGACGCCTGCTATCAGGGAAACCCTCTGGTCAACGCCCTGTGCGTCGGCGTGATGAAGCACGAGGACATCCATCTCGCGCAGGCCTCGGGCACCGGCAACAAGGTCATCCTCTACGGGGCCCGCACGGGCGGCGACGGCATCGGCGGCGTATCGGTGCTGGCGTCCGAGACGTTCGAGGAGACCGACCCCGAGAAGGGCCCCGCCAAGCGGCCCGCGGTCCAGGTCGGCGACCCGTTCCAGGAGAAGCTGCTCATCGAGTGCACCCTGGAGATCTTCAAGGAGAGGCTGGTCGCGGGCATCCAGGACCTGGGCGGCGCCGGGCTGTCCTGTGCGACGTCCGAGCTGGCGAGCGCGGGCAGCGGCGGCATGCGCGTCGAGCTGGACACCGTGCCGCTGCGCGACTCCTCGCTCTCTCCCGAGGAGATCCTGATGAGCGAGTCGCAGGAGCGGATGTGCGCCGTCGTCGAGCCCGGCAAGGTGGAGCGCTTCCTGGAGATCTGCGAGAAGTGGGACGTCATCGCCACGGTCATCGGCGAGGTGACCGAGGGCGACCGCCTGGAGATCCACTGGCACGGCGAGCAGATCGTCGACGTACCGCCGCGGACGGTGGCGCACGAGGGCCCGGTCTACCGGCGTCCGTACGAACGCCCCTCCTGGCAGGACGAGTTGCAGGCCGACGACGCCGCGGCGCTGCCGCGTCCCGGCACGGGAGAGGAGCTGCGCGCCGCCGTGCTGGCGCTGCTCGCCTCGCCGAACCAGGCGGCGAAGTCCTGGATCACCGATCAGTACGACCGCTACGTGCTGGGCGACACGGTGCTGGCACAGCCCGAGGACGGCGGGATGATCCGCGTCGACGACGAGACGGGACTCGGCGTCGCCGTCGCCACGGACGGCAACGGCCGCTACGCCAAGCTCGACCCGTACGCGGGCGCGCAGCTCGCGCTGGCCGAGTCGTACCGCAACGTAGCGGCGACCGGCGCGCGTCCGCTCGCGGTCACCGACTGCCTCAACTTCGGCTCGCCCGAGGACACTTCGGCGATGTGGCAGTTCGCCGAGGCGTGCCGGGGGCTCGCCGACGCCTGCCGCGAACTGGGCACGCCGGTCACGGGCGGCAACGTCTCCCTCTACAACCAGACCGGCGACGCGGCGATCCACCCCACACCGGTCGTGGGCGTGCTCGGCGTCATCGACGACGTCGCCCGGCGCACGCCGATCGCCTTCGCGGAAGAGGGGCAACTGCTCTATCTGCTGGGCGATACGCGCGAGGAGCTGGGCGGCTCGGCCTGGTCGCAGGTCGCACACGGGCACCTGGGCGGGCTGCCGCCGGCAGTCGACCTGGAACGGGAACGCCTGCTCGGGGACATCCTGATCGCGGCCTCACGCGACGGGATGATCGACGCCGCCCACGACCTGAGCGACGGCGGCCTGATCCAGGCCCTCGCGGAGTCCTGCCTCAAGGGCGGCAGGGGAGCGCGGGTGGTCGTGCCGGACGGGCTGTCGCCGTTCGTCTTCCTCTTCTCGGAGTCGCAGGGCCGCGCGCTGGTCGCGGTCCCCCGGAGCGAGGAGGTCCGCTTCAACGACATGTGCGGCGCGCGGGGCCTCCCGGCGGCCAGGATCGGCGTCGTGGACGGCGAGGACATCGAGATCCAGGGCCAGTTCGGCATCTCCCTGCGGGAACTGCGCGAGGCACACGAGGGGACCCTGCCGGGACTCTTCGGCTGACGTCGGGCTCGGCGCCGGGGCCGCGCGACCGGGCCGCAGTTCGGCTGCGCCTCCGGCGCGATGCCGGCTGCGCCTCCGGCGCGCGGGTGCGGGCCGAAGACGGTGGGCAGCGCCCCGCGTTGGGGCCCGTGCCCGGCGGGCGGCCGGGTCGGCGGGTGCCGCGTGGAGGGCGCGGTAGCCGGTGGCGGGCCGGTCCCGCGCGGTCGATGTGCCGACCCGAGGTGGCCTGCTGGGGCCGCTTGCCGCGCAATGGGCTCGGGCGGCGGAGGCTCGGCCGGTCTTCGTCGTTGGGCGTCTCGCCGTGGCGCGTGCGGCGCCCGCGCCGAGCCGCGCGGCCCTGCGGGCTTTCCCGCGGAGCGGGGTGGGCAGCGCCCCGCGTTGGGCCCGTGCCCGTCGGGCGGCCGGTCTTCGTCGTCGGGCGTCTCGCCATGGCGCGTGCGCCGAGCCGTGTGGCCCTGCGGGCTTTCCCGCGGAGCGGGGAGGGCGCGTTGGGGCCCGTGCCCGCCGGGCGGCGGGGTCGGCGGGTGCCGCGTGGAGGGCGCGGGAGCCGGTGCCGGGCCCGCGCCCGCCGTGTGCCGGGGCGGCGCGAACCGGTCAGGCTTCCGGCGCCAGCCGGATCACGTTCCACGAGACCGGCGGGAGGACCGCCTCCAGTTCGTGTTCGGCGTTGACGGACGTCGCGGTGACGGGGCGCGGGACGACTCGTTCCGGTTCGGTCTGCGTGTTCGCCGCGTCCGGGTCGTCGTCGGCGATCAGCAGGTGCTCCACGACCCGGTAGCGCTTTCCGAGTCCGCGGAGCGCCGCCCGAAGCCCGAGCCCCTGCTCCTGGTCGCGGTTGACGGCGAGGACCGTGAGCAGGCCGGTCTCCGGATCCAGCGTGCCGACCGTGTCGAGGGCGGGCACCGGACCGTACTTCTCCGTCTCGATCACCGGCCCCGAGACGTCCGTACGGAGAACCGTGCCGCGCGCGTGCCGGGCCGTGAGCGCGAAGGGGTGGAAGGTGGTCTGCCGCCAGCTGGGGCCGTCCGGTTCGCTGCGGATCGGGCCGATGACGTTGACGAGCTGTGCGAGGCAGGCGACGGCGACGCGGTCCGCGTGGCGCAGCAGCGTGATCAGCAGGGAGCCGACGACGGCGGCGTCCGTGACGCTGTACGTGTCCTCGATCAGCCGCGGCCGCTCCTCCAGCGGCAGTGCGCGCTCGCCGGGGAAACGCGACTGGTACCAGACGTTCCACTCGTCGAAGGAGAGCAGCATCCGCTTCCGCGAGCGGCGCACGGCCCGTACGTGGTCGGCCGTGGAGACGATGTCCGAGATGTAGGCGTCCATCTGGGCGCCGCTCGCGAGGAAGCTGGCACGGTCGCCGCCGGTCTCCTCGTAGTAGGCGTGCAGGGACAGGTAGTCGACCTCGTCGTACGTCTCGTGCAGGACCTGCCGTTCCCATTCGCCGAAGGTCGGCATCCCCGCGTTCGAACTGCCGCACACGACAAGCTCGATGGACGGGTCGACCTGGTGCATGGCCTTGCCGGCGGTGGCCGCGAGGCGCCCGTACTCCGTCGCCGTCTTGTGGCCGGTCTGCCAGGGCCCGTCCATCTCGTTGCCCAGGCACCAGAGCTTCACGCCGTGCGGGTCGCGGGTGCCGTTCTTGACGCGCATGTCCGACCAGGCGGTGCCGCCGGGGATGTTGCAGTACTCGACGAGGGCGCGGGCGGCGTCGATGCCGCGGGTGCCGAGGTTGACGGCCATCATCGGCTCGACGCCCTGGCGGCGGGCCCAGCCGAGGAACTCGTCGGTGCCGACCTGGTTCGACTCGATGCTGCGCCAGGCGAGATCGAGGCGGCGGGGCCGGTCGGCGGCGGGTCCGACGCCGTCCTCCCAGTGGTAGCCGGAGACGAAGTTGCCGCCGGGGTAGCGGACGAGGGGCGTGCCCAACTCCCGTACGAGGCCGGAGACGTCGCCGCGGAAGCCGTGCTCGTCCGCGGTGTCGTGGCCCGGCTCGTAGATGCCCGTGTAGACGCAGCGGCCCATGTGCTCGACGAACGTCCCGTACAGGCGGGGGTCGACGGTGCCGAGGGTGAAGCCGGGGTCGATGGTGATGCGGGCCGTGCGGGCAGGCCGCCCGGGCTGGTCGGACTGGCCGGGCCGGTCGGGCTGATCGGTCATGCGGTGGGTGCCCCTCTCGCTGCTGTCACTGGTCCGGCTCGCTGCTGTCACTGGTCCGGGCCGGTCCTGCTGAACCGGCGGCGGTGCTCTCGGCGGCCTGCCGCCGTCGCTCGCGGCCCGTCACTTCAGGCCCGTGCCGGCGATCCCCTCGACGATCCGGCGCTGGAAGAAGAGGAAGACGGTGAGCAGCGGCAGGGCGCCCAGCACGGCCGAAGCCATCAACTGCGCCTGCGGCAGCCCGAACGCGTCCTGTACGGAGTTCAGGCCTACGGGCAGCGTCATCATCTGCGGGTCCGTCACGGCAAGCAGCGGCCAGAGGAAGTTGTTCCAGGACCACACGAAGACGAAGATCGTCACCGCGGAGATGGCGGGACGGGACAGCGGCATCACGATCTGCCAGTAGATCCGCAGCCAGCTCGCGCCGTCCGCCCGCGCCGCGTCCGTCAGCTCGACCGGGATGCCGTCGAAGAACTGCTTGAAGACGAAGACGGAGACGACGTTGGGCACTTGCGGAAGGATCACCGCCCAGTACGTGTTGAGCATCCCCGTCGCCTGCAACGTCAGGAACTGCGGGATCATCAGCAGCTGCGGCGGGATCATGACCCCCGCGAGGACGACCAGGAACACCGGCCGCCGGTGGCGGAACCTCAGCCGGGACAGCGCGAAGGCCGCCAGCGACGTGGTGCACACCGCGAGCAGCGTCGTCAGCGAGGACGTGATGAGGCTGTTGACGTACCAGTACTGGATGCGGCCCGCCGAGAGGAGCTCCCGGTACGAGGAGAGCGTCGGCTCGTCCGCGACCCACGACGTCGGATTCGTGGCGACGTCGTTGGGCGGACGCAGCGACGTGGCGACGGCCCAGGCGATGGGCACCAGCCAGAGGAGCGCCAGGGCGATCAGCACGCCGAGCGTCACGCGGTTGAACAGCCGCTCGGAGTCGGCGTGGTGGCGGGGCGCGGAGGCCGCGGGGGCCTCCGCGGCGCGCGGTGCGGCGGGGGTGAGGGTGGCCACCGTGCTCAGCCCTCCTTCTCGGTGCGCCGGATCAGCGCGAACCAGACGAGCGAGATCAGCAGGATGACGACGAAGAGCAGCAGCGAGACCGTCGAGGCGTAGCCCGCGCGGCCGTCGGTGAAGCCGGTCTGGAAGATGTACAGCAGCGAGGGCCGGGTGGCGTCGTCGGGGCCGCCGTTGGTCATCATGTAGATCTGGTCGAACACCTTGAGCGACGCGACGAGTTGGAGCACGGCGACCAGCGTGGTGGCACGCCCCAGCATCGGCACGACCACCAGCCGCAGCCGCTGCCAGGGCCCCGCTCCGTCGATCGCTGCGGCCTCGTGCACGTCGCGCGGTATCTCCTGCAAGGCGGCCAGATAGATCACGAAGTTGAAGCCGACCGTCCACCACACGGTCGCGGCGGCGATCGAGATCATCGCCCAGTCCGGCGAGCCCAGCCAGGACGGCGGCGCGTGCACGCCGAACCACTTGACCACGGCCTGTGCCAGCCCGATCTGGTCCGCGTAGATCCACATGAAGAGCAGCGAGATCACCGAGGAGGGCAGCATGAACGGCGCGAAGAACGCCAGCCGGAAGAACCACTTGCCGCGGGAGAAGCGGTCGGTCATCAGGGCCAGCGTCAGCGACAGCACTATCAGCGGCACCGTCGTGAGCACGGTGAACCAGAGCGTGTGGCCGAGGCTGGACCAGAACTCCCCGGAGGAGAGCGCCTCCGCGTAGTTTGCCGTACCGACCCACTCGCCCGGACCGTCCTTGACGAGGCTGTCGTTGAAGAGGCCCGCGATCGCGGTGTAGAGGAGCGGGCCCAGCAGGAAGACCACGTAGAAGGCGCCGAAGGGGAGCAGCATCCCGGCCGCCGTCCAGCGCCCGGCCGCGTGCCGTGCCTGCCCTGCCCGCCCCGCCTGTCCGGTCGCGCGCCCGGTCCCGTGCCCGGCCGCGGACGCGCCCGTACCACCGCCGAGGTGGACGCTCGTGCTCGCGCTCATACCGGTGCCTCCGTCCTTGCCAGGTCCTTCACGGCCGCGAGCATGCGCGCGGCACCGGGGCCGGGGCGGGTGTGGCCGCCCACGACGGAGGCGACGACGTCCCCGAAGCGCCGGTAGAGGTTGCTGTCGGCGCCGGAGTACCAGGCCGCCGGGTCGTACGCCGCGCCGTCCGCCGCCGCCGTGTAGTGCGCCTGCGGTTCCAGCCGGTGGTACGCGCCGGAGCGTGCCGTGGGCTGCCATGCGGGTATGTGGCCGCCCTTGGCCCAGTCGAGGCTGGCGTCGAGCATGGAGCGGGTGAACTCCAGCGCCTTGTCC
The DNA here is from genome assembly GCF_012726265.1 of Streptomyces sp. HNM0575. GTDB lineage: Bacteria > Actinomycetota > Actinomycetes > Streptomycetales > Streptomycetaceae > Streptomyces. The sequence continues at coordinate 76,505 of NZ_JAASAG010000014.1, forward strand.
GCCCGTTGGGCCTTCTCGGACGGGGCGTTCGGCAGGATGAAGGCATGCGAGTCGGCGGCGCACGCGTACGGCGCGTCCCGGAAGATCCGCGGGAAGGTGCGCATGTCGAACTTGTCCTTCACCGCGCCCTGCACGGCCAGCAGTTGCCACTCCCCGTCCATCAGGAAGCCCGCCTTGCCGGAGGTGAGCAGAGTGATCGCGCCGCCGTCCCCGTCCGCGCCGGGCGGGATCAGCTTCGCCGCCGCCATCCGCCGGATGTAGGCGAGCGCCTCCTCGGCCGCGCCCACGTCCATGACCACTTTCCGTCCGCTGTCGGTGACGAGGTCGGCGCCGAGCTGCCGGTAGAGCGACCAGAAGAGCCGCCAGCAGGTCGCGGGGTCCTTGACGGTGGCGATCGAGCCGCCCCACACGCCGGTGACCTCCTTCGCGGCCCGCAGCGCGTCGAGGAACTCGTCGGGCCCGTCGACGTCCGTCAACTGCCCCTTGTCGTCGAGCAGTCCGGCCTTCTTCGCCACGTCGGTGCGGTAGTAGAGCACGAAGGGGTGGGTGTCCAGCGGCAGCGCGTAGAGCCTGCCCTCGTGGTGCGCCGAGTTGAAGGCGCCCTTGGTGAACCGGCCCGCGGTCAGGCCGTGTTCGTCCAGCTCGGAGCCGGATATCTCGCGCAGCAGCCCGGAGGCGGCGAGCGTCGGCAGCCTGGAGACGTGGGTGATCGCCACCTGCGGCGGCCGGTCGCCGAGCGTCGCCAGCGTGAGCTTGGTGTAGTACGGGGCGCCCCAGACCAGCGTCGTCGACTTCAGGTCGGTGTCCGGGTTCTCCTTGCGGTATGCGCTCTGCATCGTCACGAGCTGCGCGCCGTCGCCCCCGGTGAACGGATGCCAGAAGTTGAGCAGCGACGGCGGTCCCGCGGAGCCGGTGAAGGCCTGGCCGACCGGACTGCTGCACCCGCCGAGCGCCCCCGCGGCCGTGAGGGAGCCGACGGCGCCGAGGAATCTCCGCCTGCCATGCACAGGCACCACGTCCGTTCGTTCAACGTTGGAAGCCACGGGTCCCAGAGGCGCGGACGGCCGTTGGGCCGCCCCGCTAAGCTCGCGGGAATCGCGTTTCCAACGTTGTACTCAGGGCGTAATGTGACGTCAACACATCGGACGGCCCTTTGTCCGTCCGGGGGCGACCAGGACGACCGGACGACCGAGCGGGGGCGAGACGACGGATGGCCGGCACGAGGCTCAAGGACGTGGCGGAGCGTGCGGGCGTCTCCATCAAGACCGTCTCCAACGTCGTGCGCGGCAACGTACGGGTCGCGGAGCCCACCCGCCGCCGCGTCCTCAGCGCCATCGACGAACTCGACTACCGCCCCAACGCCTCCGCCCGCCACCTGCGCACCGGCCGCAGCGGCGTCATCGCCCTCGCCGTCCCCGAGCTGGTCCAGCCGTACTTCGCGGAGCTGGCCACCGCCGTCATCGACGCCGCACGCGAGCACGACGTCTCCGTGCTCATCGAGGACACCCGCGGCGACCCGGCGGCTGAACTGCGCGTCGCCTGCGGCCTGTCCGACCCGCTGATCGACGGCGTGCTGCTCTCACCGCAGCGCCTCGACCAGTCCACCCTGGTCCGCCGCGAGCGCCGAGTCCCCCTCGTGCTGCTCGGCGAGCGCGACTACGAGGTGCCCGCCGACCACGTGCTGATCGACAACGTACGAGCCGCACAGGAGGCCACGGCCCATCTCCTCGGGCGCGGGCGCAGCCGGATCGCCGCCGTCGGCTTCCAGTCCGACCCGAACCACACGACCTCCCACCAGCGCGCACGCGGCTATCTCGCGGCACTGGAGGCGGCCGGTCTGCCGCACCGGCCCGAACTCACCCCGCTCGTCCCGGCGTTCACCCGCGGCGACGGCATGACCGCCATGCGCGCGCTGCTCGCGCTCGCCGAACCGCCGGACGCGGTCTTCTGCTTCTCCGACCTGCTCGCCTCCGGGGTCGTACGGGCGGTGTACGACGCGGGCCGCACCGTGCCCGGCGACATCGCGGTCGTCGGCTTCGACGACATCGAGGAGACGCGGTACGGCGTGCCCTCCCTCAGCACCGTTGCGCCCGACAAGCGGGAGGTCGCCCGGCTCGCGGTGGAGGCCCTGCTCGCACGGATCGCGGGCGACCCCGAGGCGCCGCACACGACGCTGCACGCCGCGCACCGGCTGGTGGCGCGGGAGAGCACGGCGTGAGGCGGCGGGCGTGAGCGAGGGCCGAGATCGAAGGCTGGGCCCGCCGGAGCCGGAGCCGGAGCCGGAGCCGGAGCCGGAGCCCGAGGCCGGGCCCGGCCCGGTCGTGCGCGCGTGCCCGGTCGTGCGCGCGTGCCCGGTGGCGGACATCGTGCTCCGTACCGCGGGACACCGGCGGCCCGTCCAGGCCCTAACCTCTTGACCATGCCGCCCGCCAAACGCACCAAAGCCGCACAGAAACGCAGCTACGATCCCGCCCGCGTCCGCCAGGCCCTCATCGGGCAGGTCGAGGCCGTCGCCAACGCCGCGCACGAGCTGACGGACGAGCAGTGCGCACGCCCTTCCGGGCTCCCCGGCTGGGATGTGCACCGGCTGCTCGTGCACATCGCGCTCCAGATCGACGCCGTGCCCCGCTATCTCGCCGGGCCCGAGTCCAAGGCGCCCGCACCGGAGGTGGACCTCACGTCCTGGGCGATGTCCACCGCCGTCGCCGCCGCCGAACTGGACCGTGAGACCCGCGAGGAGGCCGACCGAGCGGCCTCCGGCGGCGCGGGCGGCGCCGCGCGGATCGACGAGGCCGTGGCGCAGCTGGAGCCCGTACTGGAGTCGGCCGTACGAGGCGATCTGCTCATCCCGCACGGCGCCGGGCCCATGCGGATGCTCGACTTCACCGTCACGCGCCTCGTCGAACTCGTCGTCCACAGCGACGACTTGGCCCGCGCCACCGGAAGCCCCGTCACCCTGGACCGGCAGGCGCTCGCCGCGACGGTACGGGTGCTCACGGACACCCTCGCCGTGAAGGCGCCGGGTGCGTCGGTGGAGGTGCGGGTGCCGCCGTTCGCCGTCGTCCAGTGCGTCGAGGGCCCGCGGCACACCCGGGGCACTCCGCCCAACGTCGTCGAGACCGACCCGCTGACCTGGATCAGGCTCGCCACCGGACGGATCACCTGGGAGCGGGCCCGTACGGCGCACGCGGTCTCCGCGAGCGGCGAACGGGCCGACCTCAGCGGCCTGTTGCCCCTGCTCGGCTGACCGGCTCCGGCGCGGCGGCTGCCGGACCGAACCAGCGGGCGAGCGCGGCCCGCAGCCCCTCGCGCTCGCCCGGACCGGGACGGGCCGCGGACGACGCCCAGGCGACATGGCAGTCGGGGCGCAGCAGCAGCGCCGTCGCGGGCGGCGAACCGGCCGCCCCGTCCGGACCCCCCGGGCCCTCGGAGCCACCGGGCCCGCCGGCGCCGTCCGTGCCCCCCGGCTCCCCCGTGCCCCCCGTCTCCTGCCCGGGCCGCACGGATCGCACGGATCGCGCGGCGAGAGCGTCCACGCGGTCGTCCCACGGCCCTACTTCACCGGCGTACGAACCGTCCCCGGTCAGATCCAGCAGCAGCGGACGCGCGTTCCTCGTCAGCTCCGCCAGCCGTACGGGCCGTCCGGCACCGGTGTCCAGCAGGAGGTCGGGCGCCCAGGCGCCGATGAGGGGATGCGGGTCCCCGTTCCCCGTCCCGTAGTGGACGTCGGCGCCCGCCATCATGTCCGCGATGTGCCGGATGTTCCCCGGCTGCTCCAGCAGCTCCGTGAACAGCTCGCGCAGCGCGGTGACTTCGCTGCCCGGAGCGATCAGCGCCGACTGCGCCCGGGTGTGCATCACCACGCGCTCGGCGACGGGCCTGCGCTCGCTCTCGTAGGTGCCGAGCAGTCCCGGCGGTGCCCACCCGCGCACCTCGGCGGCGAGCTTCCAGCCCAGGTTCACCGCGTCCTGGAGGCCGAGGTTGAGCCCGGGCCCGCCGAGCGCCGAGTGCACGTGTGCGGCGTCGCCGACCAGCAGCACGCGGCCCGCGCGGAATCGGTCCGCGAGCCGGGTGTTGCCCCCGTGCAGGCGGCGCAGCAGATGAGGCCCGTCGCCCTCCGGCGGCCCCAGCGGCACGTCGGCCCCGAGTACGCGGCGCACGCTCGCCCGCATCTCCTCCAGCGTCAGCGGACCGCCGTCCCCGCCGCGGTCCCCGCCGCGGTCCCCGCCCCCTGAGCCGACCCCGGAGCCGATTCCGTCCCCGTTCTCGCTCCCGTCGCCGTGGTCCCACTCGGTCGTGTGAAACATCGCGGCACGGCCGGGGAACGGCGCGTACGCCAACAGCCCCCGGTCCGTGCGGTGATGGATGAACGGCTGCACGAGACCGTGCCCGGGCACGTCCAGACCGCCCGTCGCCGGGTCCGTCATCGCTTCGGGCACCGTCGCGTGCGCCGTGCGGTGCACCGTGTCGTCCCTGGTCACCCCGGGGAAGCCGATGCCGGCCAGCTTCCGCGTCAGGCTCCGCCCGCCGTCGGCCCCGACGAGGTGGCGGCACCCGATCCGGTACGGCCCGCCGGGCCCGGAGACCTCCGCCGTCACCTCGTGCTCGTCCTGGGAGAGCCCCGTCAGCTCGTGTCCGCGGCGTACCTCCACGCCGAGTTCGAGGGCCCGCTCCTCCAGCACCTGCTCGACGCGGAGCTGCGGCACGCCCAGCCCGTACAGCCGGTTCTGCCCGGGCTCCAGACGCCCCAGCTCCAGCGGCATCGCGCCGAAGACGAATCGCGGCACGGGGTCCGGTGGTTCCGCGCTGCCGCTGAGGCGCTCGTACAGGCCGCGGCGGTCGAGCATGAGGACCACCCGCCCGATCAGGCCGTTGGCCCGGTTCTCCGTCGTACGCTCCGGCAGCCGCTCCAGCACCAGCGGCCGTACGCCCGCGAGGCCCAGCTCGCACGCGAGCATCAGCCCGTTAGGGCCCGCGCCCGCGATGACGACGTCCCACTCTTCGCAAGGCATGTCCGCGCCCTTCCACCCGGATCGGTCTACCTGGATTCCGTCTCCCGGGAGCCCGTCTCCCCGGGGTCCTCCGGCCGCTTCCGCTCCCCGTGCGCGGACCCGCGTGTGGGCGCTGGCGGCGGAAGTCCCTCGGCGAGCTGCCCCAGCGCGTCCCGCAACAGCGACGGGAACGAACGGGCCTCCCCGCTCTCCCCGCTCTTGGCCCTCGCTCCGCTCCCGGCACCGGTCCCGCTCCCGGCACCCGCACCGCCCCCCGGCCCCGCTCCGCCGCCCTCGCCCCCGTCCTCGCCCCCCACCAGGAACCGCTCCATGACGACCGCGACGGCCCCGCACACCGCCGCCGCCACCAGCCGCGGATAGAGGTCCCGCGCCGCGTCCGTTCCCGTACGTTCGGCGACGGCGGCGGCCAGCTCCGCCTCGGCCAGGGCGTTGGCCTTGAAGAACTCGCCCTGGAGCGCCGGTTCGCCCACCATCAGCCGGACCCCGGCCGTCCACCGCTCGTCCGGCGCACGGTCCGCCTCGCCCTGCTGATCGAGCGCGAAGCGGGCCAGCGCCGCATGGACGACCGCGTCCCACAGCGGCTCGGAACCGGGCCGCGCCCGCAGCTCCTCCGCGATCCGGTGCGCGCGCTCGACGTGCCGCGCGGCGATCGCCTCGGCCTTGCCGGAGAAGTAGTTGTTGAACGTACGCGGCGAGACCCCGGCCTCCGCCGCGATGTCCTCGATCCGTACGTTCGCCAGCCCCCGCTCGACCGTGAGCCGGATCGCCGCCCAGCTCAACGCCGTTCGCGTCTCCCGCTTCTTCCGCTCCCGCAGTCCGCCGCCGCGTCCGGGGTCCTCCCTGTCCATGCACGGGACCCTAGCAATTCTTGCGCATCACGCAAATCTGCGTACCACGCAAGAACGGCTGCCGACCTCGTGACCGCAAGTAGTGGACGAGTAACCCGGATTGGCTGAGCATGTACCCGATTCGGAGCAACGCGCCCCCTGTCCTAGACTCGGTCCCGTGCCACGTGGTGACGGACGACTCAGCCACGACCTGCTCCCCGCCGAGAAGGGCCCACAGGACGCATGCGGCGTCTTCGGCGTCTGGGCCCCCGGGGAAGAGGTCGCGAAGCTCACGTATTTCGGTCTGTACGCGCTTCAGCACCGCGGCCAGGAGTCTGCGGGCATCGCGGTCAGCAACGGCTCGCAGATCCTTGTCTTCAAGGACATGGGCCTCGTCTCGCAGGTCTTCGACGAGACCTCCCTCGGCTCCCTCCGCGGCCACATCGCCGTCGGTCACGCCCGCTACTCGACGACGGGCGCGTCCGTGTGGGAGAACGCCCAGCCCACCTTCCGCGCCACCGGGCACGGCTCGATCGCGCTGGGCCACAACGGCAACCTGGTCAACACCGTCGAACTGGCCGACCTGGTCGCGAAGTTGTCGCCCGGGAACGGCAGCCGCGCCACCAGGGTCGCGGCCACCAACGACACCGACCTGGTGACCGCCCTGCTCGCGGGCCAGACGGACGAGGACGGCACCCCGCTCACCGTCGAGCAGGCCGCCCCCGTCGTACTGCCCCAGGTGAAGGGCGCCTTCTCCTTCGTCTTCATGGACGAGCACACCCTCTACGCCGCCCGCGACGCCCAGGGCGTGCGCCCCCTCGTCCTCGGCCGGCTGGAGCGCGGCTGGGTCGTCGCGAGCGAGACCTCCGCGCTCGACATCGTCGGCGCCAGCTTCATCCGCGAGGTCGAGCCCGGCGAGATGATCGCCGTCGACGAGGACGGGCTCCGCTCCACCAGGTTCGCCGAGGCGAAACCCAAGGGCTGCGTCTTCGAGTACGTCTATCTGGCCCGCCCCGACACCGACATCGCCGGGCGGAACGTTTACCTCTCCCGCGTCGAGATGGGCCGCAAGCTCGCCGCCGAGGCCCCCGCCGACGCGGACCTCGTGATAGCGACGCCCGAGTCCGGCACCCCCGCCGCCATCGGCTACGCGGAGGCCAGCGGCATCCCGTACGGCAGCGGCCTGGTCAAGAACAGCTACGTCGGCCGTACGTTCATCCAGCCGAGCCAGACCATCCGCCAGCTCGGCATCCGTCTCAAGCTCAACCCGCTGAAGGAGGTCATCAGCGGCAAGCGCCTCGTCGTCGTCGACGACTCGATCGTCCGCGGCAACACCCAGCGCGCCCTGGTGCGGATGCTCCGCGAGGCCGGAGCGGCCGAGGTCCATGTGCGGATCTCCTCGCCGCCCATCAAGTGGCCCTGCTTCTTCGGCATCGACTTCGCCAACCGCGCCGAGCTGATCGCCAACGGCCTCACCGTCGAGGAGATCGGCAAGTCGCTGGGAGCCGACTCCCTCGCGTACATCTCCATCGACGGGATGACCGAGGCGACCACGATTCCCAAGTCGCAGCTGTGCCGCGCCTGTTTCGACGGCGAGTACCCGATGCCGCTGCCCGACCCCGAGCTGCTGGGCAAGCACCTGCGCGAACCGGACACCGCCCCCGGCAGCGCCCCCGCCGAGCAGCCCTCGGTGCCCGACGTCGACGGCGTGGGTACGCTCACCGCCGGCGTCGGCGGCACCGACGCGCTGCGGCGCCCGTAGCCGGCCCGACCGGCACCGCCCCACCGCCCGGCCCGCCACGCCTGCCCGCCCGCCTGCCCCCACGACCGAGAGAGCCGACCATGCCTGTCGAGCCCGCCGACCCCTCCGGCGCCGGCGCCACCTACGCCGCCGCCGGCGTGGACATCGAGGCCGGCGACCGCGCCGTACAGCTGATGAAGGAGTGGGTGAAGAAGGCCCAGCGCCCCGAGTCGGTCGGCACGCTCGGCGGCTTCGCCGGGCTCTTCGACGCCTCCGTGCTCAAGCGGTACGAACGGCCCCTGCTGGCCTCCGCCACCGACGGCGTCGGCACCAAGGTCGCCGTCGCACAGCGCATGGACCAGCACGACAGCATCGGCCACGACCTCGTGGCGATGGTCGTCGACGACCTGGTGGTCTGCGGCGCCGAGCCGCTCTTCATGACCGACTACATCTGCGTCGGCAGGGTCGTCCCCGAGCGCGTCGCCCAGATCGTCAAGGGCATCGCCGAGGGCTGTGTGCTGGCGGGCTGCGCACTCGTCGGCGGCGAGACCGCGGAGCACCCCGGCCTCCTCGGGCCCGACGAGTACGACGTCGCAGGCGCCGGCACGGGCGTCGTCGAGGCCGGCGCCGTGCTCGGCGCGGATCGTATCCGTACGGGGGACGCCGTGATCGCCATGGCGTCCTCAGGTCTTCACTCGAACGGGTACTCGCTGGTCAGGCACGTACTCTTCGAGCGCGCGGGCTGGGCCCTGGAGCGTGAGGTGCCCGAGTTCGGCCGCACCCTCGGCGAGGAGCTGCTGGAGCCCACCAGGATCTACTCCCTGGACTGCCTCGCCCTGACCCGTACGACCGAGGTGCACGCCTTCTCGCACATCACCGGCGGCGGACTCGCAGGCAACCTCGCGCGCGTGGTCCCGGACGAGCTGCACGCCCGCGTCGACCGCGGCACATGGACGCCGGGCCCGGTCTTCGACCTGGTCGGGAGGGCCGGGGACGTCGCACGCGACGAGCTGGAGAGCGCGCTGAACATGGGCGTCGGCATGGTCGCGGTCGTGCCCCCGGGCTCGGCGGAGGCCGCGCTCGACACCCTCGCCGACCGTGAAGTCGAGGCCTGGGTCGCGGGGGAGATCACCGAGCGCGCGGCGGGCGCCGATGCCGTGACGCTGACGGGCGACTATGCGCGGTGACCCGCGGACGCACTCCGCGGGCGCCAAGGCCTGCGCACGTCCCGGAACAGCACAGAACCCGGTCCGGCAGAGGCCGGACCGGGCAGGGATCTGTGGACGTCAGCTCCGGCGCCGTGGCGCCGAAGAGTCGGAGGACTCGCCCTCGTCCTCCTCGTCGTTGTACACGTCCGAGTACTGTGCGTACCGGTCGTCGTCACGCTCATCGTCCTCGAAGCGGTCGCCGTTCGGCGGCTCGCTCGACGTCGATGCGCCCAGCTCTTCAGCCAGGCGCGACAGGTCCGTCCCACCGCTGTTGTACTTCAGCTGGCGGGCGACCTTCGTCTGCTTGGCCTTGGCCCGGCCGCGCCCCATGGCTCGACCCCCTCAACGACGGGGCTCGACGGCCCCAGAGTCTTGACACGCGTTCACAATTCAGAGCGGACCCTCGAAGGAGAGACCGTCCCGTAGGGCTTCAACGGTACCTGCTTCCGACGCCGTACGGTACGCCGCCCGCACGACACGGGCGCCGTCGGAGGCGTCCTGCGGCTCTCTCTTCGCTGGTCAGCTGTCATTTTACCGTGTGCCCGAGTGTCGACCCGCCGAGGGGTCCAGGGGAAGGGGCCCGGCAAGGCCGTTCAGCCGCGCGGGACGCCCGCGGCACCGGTGCCGGTCCCGTCGCCGTCCTCGTCGGTCCCGTCGTCCGGTGCGCCGGCACCGGCGGCCATCCGCGTCTCCGCGATGCGGTCCGCGGCGGCGGCCGGGGGCACACCGTCCGTGGCGGCACGGTCGAAGATCGACAGCGTCGTGTCGAAGATCTTTGCAGCCTTTGCTTTGGCACGTGCGAAGTCGAAGCCCAGAAGCTCGTCCGCGACCTGGATCACGCCGCCCGCGTTCACGACGTAGTCCGGCGCGTAGAGGATCCCGCGGCCCGCGAGGTCCTTCTCCACGCCGGGGTGGGCGAGTTGGTTGTTCGCCGCACCGCACACGGCCTTCGCGGTCAGGGCCGGGACGGTCGCGTCGTCCAGGGCGCCGCCGAGGGCGCAGGGGGCGTAGACGTCCAGCCCCTCGAAGCGGACCAGTGCCTCGGTGCCGGCGACGGCCTCGACCTCGGGGTGCGCGGTACGCACCCGCTCGACGGCCTCCGGCCGCACGTCGGTGACCACCACGCGCGCGCCGTCCTCCAGCAGGTGCTCCACCAGGTGGTGCCCGACCTTGCCGACGCCTGCGATGCCGACCGTGCGGCCGCGGAGCGTGGGCGCGCCCCAAAGGTGCTGCGCGCTGGCGCGCATGCCCTGGAAGACGCCGAAGGCGGTGAGCACGGAGGAGTCGCCGGCGCCGCCCTGCTCGGGCGAACGGCCGGTCGTCCAGGGGCACGTGCGCGCGACGACGTCCATGTCCTGCACGTACGTGCCGACGTCGCATGCGGTGACGTAACGGCCGCCGAGCGACGCGACGAAGCGCCCGTAGGCGAGCAGCAGCTCCTCCGTCTTGATCTTCCCGGGGTCGCCGATGATCACGGCCTTGCCGCCGCCGTGGGGCAGTCCGGCCATCGCGTTCTTGTACGACATGCCGCGAGCGAGGTTCAGCGCGTCCAGCAGCGCGGCCTCCTCGGGCTGGTCCTCGCCCGCGTAGGGGTGGAACCTCGTGCCGCCCAGGCCGGGGCCGAGGGCGGTGGAGTGGAGGGCGATCACTGCCTTCAGGCCGCTGGCGCGGTCCTGGCACAGCACGACTTGCTCGTGCCCGCCCTGCTCGGACCGGAAGAGGGTCCGCAGAATCCCTGTGCCACTCGCTCCGTCGGCGCTGATGGTGGGCGCCTCGGCGGGCTGTGGGGAGGGACGTACGTCAGCCACGGTGGTGACTCCAGGTGTCGCGGTTGTACGCCCTTTTCGTCGCCGTCCGAGCTTGTGGCGCGCACGGCGGGGAGGGCCGGTCGACAGCAGGGTACGACCTGCGCGCGGCCGCATCGTTGCGGTGCCACGATCGGTGGTAGTCAACTGTCCCTCGAGGCCCGCCCGTAAGGGTGCGGGCCCGGGTTCCCGCGGGAGCCCCAGTCCCGAACCGTGGAGGAAACGCGTGGCTCAGCAGGCGTCGGTCATCGTCCCGTACGCGGCGTATCTGCGGGTGTACGAGCCACTGGCCGCGTTCCCCGAACCGGAGCGTGCGCACTGGGTGCGCTATGCCAAGCGGGACCGTGTGCCCACCGCCCAGGACGAGTTGCGCCGTTCGCTGGCCGACCTGCTGCCCGTACCGCCCGTGGCCGTGCCCGTGCGCGAGAGCGCGGACGCCTTCGTGGCGGAGGTCGACGGCGTGGTGTGCGTGTGCCCCTGGCGGACCCGGCTGCGCGGCTGGCAGGCGCTTGCAGCGCTGTCGCAGGCGGCGGGCGAGCAGGAGGTGGCGATGCCGCAGACCGTGCTGGACGCGGCGGTTCCTCCGGTCGTACGGCGTCAGGCCGCCGCGGACTATGAGCGCTGGCTGACGCGCAATCCCGACGCCCGCCCGTGGATCCGCACGGCGCTGTGGCACGTGCCTGTGCGCTGGTTCGTTCTTTTTTCTTCGGAGGAGAAAGAGTTTGCGAAGCCAGGAAGCGGTGAGGAGAGCGTTCAGCAGTTCGTCCTCCGCTATCGCACGCCGATGGTCCAGGCGAGGCGCCGCCTCGCCCGTGGTCTGAAGGTTCTCCGCGAGGAGTTGGAGGAGGGGCCGCTCGTCGACGGCCTGGTCGACGTGGGCAGATGGCTGGAGGAATTCCATCCGCGGTCCCTCGTCGAACTGGACTACGGCGGTCTGGCGCACGCGATCCCTGAGGAGCAGCTCGCCGACGACGATTCCGCTGCCGACGTGGCGGAGGGAATCGCGGCACTGCGCGCAGGGGACGGGGAGCGGGCCGGCGTCGCCTACGAGCGGCTGACGGACCGCTGGCGCGCTGTGAGAGAACTACAGTTCGCCAACTGACTGCGCGGGTTCGCTCCGTGAGGTTCACGTTCGTGGTTGTGTTCGTGAACTGAACGCGGACGGGGGCCAACGGGGTTGTGCATGTCACGGACCTCCAGGACCTAGGTCCCGAAAGGGGCCAAAGCCTCAAGCGTGACGGACAGCACTTTCCGGGGCCTTGCTCTCAGAGCCGTCCCTCGTGTCAAAATAGGACAAGGAGTTCGACGGGGGCTCCATCCATCCAACTATGGTCGGAAAGATCGGTATTGCCCACCTTGGTGGGGCTGGTGCTGCTTGGTCGCCCTGTGACTGATCGTCACGGTGGGGTGACTGTCCGCTATGGGGCGGTCCATCGGCTTCCGTCGAGGTTCACCACCTCAGAGGGCAATTCCATCGGTTTGGCCGACGTGGCTGGACAGATGGTGTAGTTGTAGTGCCGAGGACAAGCCGTTCGTCCTATAACCGACTCGGCTCGCGTACGTCCATATCGGGCAACGCGGGCCAAGGTGCAGAATTCAAGGAAAGAACCGTATGGTTCGGTTCCTCCGAGGAGGCCGCTCATGACCGCTCGCACCCCAGATGCCGAGCCCCTGTTGACCCCGGCTGAGGTTGCCACGATGTTCCGCGTGGACCCGAAAACGGTCACACGCTGGGCAAAGGCGGGCAAGCTCACGTCGATCCGCACGCTCGGTGGTCACCGCCGCTACCGCGAGGCGGAGGTGCGCGCACTGCTGGCGGGCATCCCGCAGCAGCGCAGTGAGGTTTGATCAGGCGAAATAACTGCATAACAGGGCGCATTCGGGGCCCTCACCCCGGATCGGCGCCTGAGGCAACAGACATCAGGCCGCTGTCCCCAACGGCGCTTGATCGTTGATCGCGCTGGACTCCGCCGGGTCCGGCGCGATCTTTTTGTGTCCGGACCTGCCGTGTCCGGACTGGTCGTGCCCGGACCGGACGTGCCCGGACGGGCATGTTGCGGGCGCTCGCACCGTGCGGCCCGTGCTCTGTGCGGGGCCGGGGAGGGCCGGCGGGAGGGGTCCGCAAGGGGAGTGCGGGGCTCCGACTGTGGTCGCTGGATGGGGAGTTGGGGATCCGGCTACGTCTTGTGCGGACTGCCGTGGAGGACAAGGGAACGTAGTGCAATTGCACATATTAAATTGGCGCTTGATGAGAAGGGCGTAAGCTTCCCCACATCCGGAAGAAGGATGGTGACTCCCGTCACATCCGCTTCTGGTTGTACGGGACGGGCAGTCTGCGGTAAAGGGGCAGCCGTGGCGGTGCAGGGGTCGTCTGCTTCACAGCCGTCACCGAACGCCCTTATCCGGAACGGGCGTTGACTACTTGGACGCGGAGATCCGCCGGGGCCTCGCTGCCCGTTCGCGCCGTTCGCCGGCCGGTGGCTCGCCTTCCCGGTCTCCGGCAGGCGCCGCGGGCGCTTCGTGGGCCGCCTCTCCTTCGGCTGCCGGCTCGGGCGATCCCTCGGGCGCTTCTCCGTACGGCTGGGCGTCGGGCTGCCCGTTTGGCTGCCCGTTTGGCTGCCCGTACGGCTCCTCCGGAGTGTGTTCGGTCGCCAGCCTCAACAGCCGGTGACAGACGGGGCAGTTGCGTGTCACATGCCGGTAGCGGGTGGCAGCGGCCAGGTGTGCTCGCAGAAGTGCCCTGGTCTCATGCCGCCGGGGGCCGCGCGGAGTTGTCCCCATTCTTGCCCCACCTCCCAATACGAGAAGTACCGGGAGGACGGCGGAGCGTCAAGAAGCGCCGTACGGGGCGCAACGGCGCACGGGGCACGGCGCGCGGCCTCTTCCCTGCGTCTTCCTTGCGGGAACGCCTGAGCGCTCCTGTGCGGCGCTCTGAAGGCTGCTGACGGGGTATCAGCGGTCGGCCGGGCAATTGCCCGCTGCACGGGCCGCGCAGGCGCCTCATGCGGGCACGGAGGCGCCGGGGCGGGAGCGATGGCCCGTACGCGACGGCGACGGCCCGTACGGCGGCCACCGGGCGCACACAGCCGAGCGGCCCGCTCCCGAAGTACGGGGAACGGGCCGCTCGTTCGTCTCGCGCTGCCGTGTGGCTCTTGCGAACTGCTGCGGTCCTGACGGGATTTGAACCCGCGGCCTCCACCTTGACAGGGTGGCGAGCACTCCAAACTGCTCCACAGGACCTTGGTGACGCACCCGGCTCGCGGGTGCGGACGAGACTCTACAGCAGCCTCCACGAGCGGCGCGAACTCACTTTCCGCGACCGCCTCGTCACCGCAAACGGCGCGGCCCCGCCTCGGTGCGTGGCCGGTCAGGGCGCCGCCGCGTCCACCGCCTTCATGATCCGCTTGTCCGAGACCGGATGAGCCGTGCCCAGGGCGTGCGCGAAGTAGCTGACGCGCAGCTCCTCGATCATCCAGCGCACGTCCAGCGCCGCCTGCGGCACGGGCCTCCCGGAGGGGAACTGCTCGAGCAGCCACAGGTATTCGTCCTGCATCTCCTTCACCTTGGCCATCCGCGTACGGTCCCGCTCCGCGTTGTTCGGCATCTGCGTCAGGCGGCGGTCGGCGGCGACGAGGTAGCGCAGCAGGTCGGGCAGGCGCGCCGTGCCGTGCCGGGTGACGAAGCCGGGGCAGACCAGGCCGGCCAGCTGCTGCCGTACGTCCTCGGCGGACTCGGCGAGGGCCGGACTCGTGATGCCGTTCAGCCGCTGCTCGCAGGAGTGCCAGGCGGCGAGCACCTCCTGGACCTGCTTGACGGTCTTGAGGGTGACGTCGATCAGGTCCGTGCGTACGGCGTCGAAGAGCTTGCGGAAGGCCTCCTCGTCCCAGGCCGGGCCGCCGTTCGCCGCGACGAGCCGGTCGGCGGCGGCCGTGACGCAGTCCTCGAAGAGGGCCTGCACGCTGCCGTGCGGTGAGCGCGAGAGGGCGAGCTTCTGGGGGTTGGAGAGCTTCGAGGCGGCGAACCTGGCGGGATCGAAGGGGATGTTGAGCAGGATCAGGCGACGCGTGCCGCGCCACATCGCCTGCTGCTGCTCGGCCTCCGTGTCGAAGAGATGAACGGACACGGAGTCGCCGTCGTCGACCAGCGCCGGATACGCCTTCACGGGCTGGCCGCCCCGCCGGGTCTCGAAGATCCGGGGGAGGGTGCCGAGCGACGACCAGTCGGTGAGGCCCGTACGGGAGGAGAGGGCGGGCGGCGCGGCCTGTCCGGCGGCGCCGGCGACGGCATCGTCCGCGCCACCGCCGCCGGCCGTGGCGCTTGTCTTCTCCGCACTCCGCTTCCCGGGCCCGGGCCCGCCGCCCCGCCGCCCGCGTCCCGACGACTCGAAGGCGCGGGCGATCGCGGCCTGCGTCTTGTCCCGCAGCCGGTGCTGCAACTCCTCCAGGTCCTTGGACTCGGCCACCGTGCGGCGGCGCTCGTCCGTGACCCGGAAGGTGATCTTGAGATGGTCGGGGACCTTCGAGAGGTCGAAGTCGCCCGCCTCGAAGGGCACTCCGACCATCCGCCGCAGCTCCCGCGCGAGCGCGGAGGTCAGCGGCTCCCCGCCCGGCTCGGCCGCGCGCAGGAAGCGGGCGGCGAAGTCCGGCGCCGGTACGTAGTGACGCCGTACGGCCTTGGGCAGGGAGCGGATCAGCTCGGTGACCAGGGCGTGCCGCAGGCCCGGGATCTGCCAGTCGAATCCGCCGGGCTCGCCCTGGGGGGACCCCCAGGCGGGCGCTACCTGGTTGAGGATCTGGAGCGGTACGTGCACGGTCACGCCGTCCGCGTCCGTACCGGGCTCGAACTGGTAGGTCACCCGCAGCGACAGCTCGCCCTGCTGCCACACGTCCGGGTAGTCGGTGCGGCTGATCTCCTCCGCCTGCTCGTTGATGAGCATCGACTTCTCGAAGTTGAGCAGATCGGGGTCCTCGCGCCGCTGCCTCTTCCACCAGGAGTCGAAGTGGGCGCCGGAGACGACGTCCGAGGGGAGGCGCTCGTCGTAGAACTCGTACAGCGTCTCGTCGTCGACGAGGATGTCGCGGCGGCGCGCACGGTGCTCCAACTCCTCAACCTCGTCGAGGAGTTTGCGATTGTCATGGAAGAAACGGTGCTGGGTGCGCCAGTCGCCCTCGACGAGCGCGTGCCGGATGAACAGATCGCGGGACGTCTCCGGGTCGATCCGCCCGTAGTGGACCTTGCGCTGTGCGACGAGGGGCACGCCGTAGAGCGTCACCCGCTCGTACGCCATCACGGCCGCCTGCTTCTGCTCCCAGTGCGGCTCGCTGTAGGTCCGCTTGACCAGGTGCTCGGCGAGGGGCTCGATCCACTCCGGCTCGACCTTGGCGTTGACACGGGCCCACAGCCGCGACGTCTCCACCAGCTCGGCGGACATCAGCCAGCGCGGCTGCTTCTTGAAGAGCGACGAGCCGGGGAAGACCGCGAACTTGGCGCTGCGCGCGCCCAGATACTCGTTCTTGTCGGTGTCCTTGAGGCCGACGTGGGAGAGGAGACCGGCGAGCAGCGACTGGTGCACGGCGTCGGCCGGCGCCTCCTGCGAGGACGAGGCCGGCAGGATGTCCATCGTCTTCGCGACCTGGCGCAGCTGCGCGCAGATGTCCTGCCACTCCCGTATACGCAGGTAGTTGAGGTACTCCGCCTTGCACATGCGGCGGAACGCCGAGGAGGACAGCTCCCGCTGGCGCTCCCGTACGTACCGCCACAGGTTGAGGAAGGCGAGGAAGTCGCTGCCCTCCTCGCGGAAGCGTGCGTGGTGCTGGTCGGCCTGCTGCTGTTTGTCGGACGGGCGTTCGCGGGGGTCCTGGATGGACAGCGCCGCGACGATCACCATCACCTCGCGTACGCAGCCGTTGCGTTCGGCCTCCAGCACCATGCGGGCCAGGCGGGGGTCGACGGGGAGCTGGGCGAGCCTGCGGCCGGTGCGGGTGAGCCGGCTGCCGCCCTTCGGGGCGCGGTCGGCGCCGGAGGTGGAGGCGGCGCCGGTGGCGGTGGCGGAGGCGGCGGTCGGGGTGTCGAACGCGTGCAGCTCTTCGAGGAGTTGGACGCCCGCCTTGATGCTGCGGCGGTCGGGAGGATCGATGAACGGGAACTTCTCGATGTCGCCGAGGCCGGCCGCGGTCATCTGGAGGATCACGGAGGCGAGATTCGTACGGAGGATCTCGGCGTCCGTGAACTCCGGGCGTGAGAGGAAGTCCTCCTCCGAGTACAGCCGGATGCAGATTCCGTCGGACGTACGGCCGCAACGGCCCTTCCGCTGGTCGGCGCTGGCGCGGCTGACGGGCTCGATGGGCAGCCGCTGGACCTTGGTCCGGTGGCTGTAGCGGGAGATGCGGGCGGTGCCCGGGTCCACCACGTACTTGATGCCGGGGACGGTGAGGGACGTCTCGGCGACGTTCGTGGCCAGCACGACCCGGCGTCCCGAGTGGCGCTGGAAGACCCGGTGCTGTTCGGCGTGGGAGAGGCGGGCGTAGAGGGGGAGGACCTCCGTGCCGCCGCCGCGTGCGGTGCCGGCGCGGGCGATGCGTTTCTCCAGAGCGTCCGCGGTGTCGCGGATCTCGCGCTCGCCGGAGAGGAAGACGAGGATGTCGCCGGGGCCCTCGGCCTGCAACTCGTCGACCGCGTCGCAGATCGCCGTGACCTGGTCGCGGTCCTTCTCGTCCGCGGAGGCACCACCCTGGCCTCCGGGCCCGGGTGAATCCTCTTCGAGCAGCGGCCTGTAGCGCACCTCCACCGGATACGTACGCCCGCTTACCTCGACGATCGGGGCGTCGCCGAAGTGCCGGGAGAAGCGCTCGGGATCGATCGTCGCGGAGGTGATGACGACCTTCAACTCCGGGCGTCTGGGCAGCAGTTGCGCCAGATAGCCGAGCAGGAAGTCGATGTTGAGGCTTCGCTCGTGCGCCTCGTCGATGATGATCGTGTCGTACTGGCGCAGCTCCCGGTCCTGCTGGATCTCGGCGAGCAGGATGCCGTCCGTCATCAGCTTGACCAGCGTGCGCTCACCGACCTGGTCGGTGAAGCGGACCTTCCAGCCGACGGCCTCGCCGAGCGGGGTCCGCAGCTCCTCGGCGACGCGCTCGGCGACCGTGCGGGCCGCGAGGCGGCGGGGCTGGGTGTGGCCGATGACGCCGTGGACGCCGCGGCCGAGCTCCATGCAGATCTTCGGGATCTGCGTCGTCTTGCCCGAACCGGTCTCGCCCGCGACGATCACGACCTGGTGGTCCCGTATCGCCTCCAGGATCTCGTCCTTCTTGCCGCTGACCGGCAGCTGCTCGGGATACGTGATCGCGGGCAGCGACTCGCGGCGCCCGGCGACCCTCAGCTCGGACTCGTCCATGGCGGCCGAGATCTCGTCGAGGACGGCGGCCCGGGCATCGGGCTTACGGATCTTGCGTACGCCCTCCAGGCGGCGGCCGAGCCGCTGCCGGTCGCGCAGCATCAGCCCGGGCAGGCGCTCGCGCAGAGCGTCGAAGGACGGGGAGGGGGACGTGGAAGTCGGCATACGGGCTCCAGGATCGCACTTCCGCGAATCGACGGGCCAACGGATTACCCGAGGCGGGGATGAATGCGGGCAAACCGGTCCTAGAGTGACGATCATGAGCGAGCAGCAGGAGCCGGGGTCCGGCGGGTCCGAGTCAGGGGGACCGCAGTTCGGGGGATCGGATCGGGGGCCGGATTCCGGCGGATCCGGGTCCTGCCGGTCCGGGTCCGGGTCCGGGTCCGGCGGGTCTGCGCGGCGGGGTTCGGAGTCGCGGGGGTCCGGGGCACATGGGGCCGAGCCGAGGGGGTCCGAGGCGCACGGTGCGCGGTGCGTGGAGGAGCCCCGCCACGGTCTGCGTGCACGGTGGCGGATCTTCACGCACACGCCGTTCTTCCCGGCGACCGTGCTGGCGCTCATCATCGCCGCGGCGGCCGGCCTCTTCGCGGGCTCGTACACCTACGCCATGGCCGACCCCACTCCCCGCAACATCCCGGCGGCCGTACAGGGCGACGCCGACGACGTACGCGGCGTCCGCCCCTTCATCGGCGCCCTGGAGAAGGGCCTCGGCTCGTCGCTGAAGATCCACCGCTACCGTACGTTCGCCCAGGCCGAGCAAGCCGTCGAGGAGCAGCAGGTGTTCGCGGTGCTGAGGCCGCGGGCGCACGGCCGGGTCGAGCTGGGCCTCTCCAGCGCCGCCGGCGCCTCCGTGGCGGAGGTGCTTCAGCAGACGGCGCCGAAGGCGGGCCGCAAGACGGGCGTGGAGGTGACCGTCAGGGATCTCAAGCCGCTGGGCAAGGGCGACCCGCGCGGTCTGACGATCTTCTACATGACGCTCGCCGCCGACATCATCGGCTTCATCGGCGCGATCCAGCTCAGCGTCAACGTGCCGGATCTGCGGCCGCTGCCGCGCATCCTGTTCGTCGCCGCCTACGCGCTGCTCGGCGGCTTCGTCATCGCGGCGATGGTCGGCTGGCTGATCGGCGCGGTGCGACTCCCGTTCGTGCACTCGTGGTTGATCCTCACGCTGACGATGTTCACGTCGGCGATGGTCTTCCTGATGTTCAACACCCTCATCGGGCGGTGGGCGATGATCCCCACCTGGTTGCTGATGGTGCTGCTCGGCAATCCGTCCTCCGGCGGCGCGGTCTCGTGGCCGCTGCTCCCTTCCGCGCTGGGCACGGTCGGGCGCTGGCTGCCGCCGGGTGCGTCCGTCAACGCCCAGCACACGGCCGTCTACTTCCCGGGCAATCAGCATGCGCTGCCGTATCTGGTGCTCGCGGCGTGGGCGCTGGCGGGGCTTGCCGTCTTCCTCAGACTGGACGAACGGCTGCGGCGGGCCCCCGGCCGTTGAGCCGGGGGCCCGTTCCGTGCTCCCGGTCGGGGGGCAGTTCCGTGCTCCCGCTCCGTTACGAGGCGGGCCCGGCGATCACCGGATAGTGGTCCGAGAGATTCGTGAACGTGCCCTCCGAGGTCGTCCAGGGCGCGCACTCCTCCTTGATCACCTCGTTCTGCCAACCGGACGGCCGCGCATGCCCGTTGCGGTGCAGCACGTAGTCGAGATCGGACCGGCCGCCGTCCGGGTCGCGTCCGTGGGCGATCGAGTTCTCCTGGTTGTCGGAGGAGTAGGGGTGTCCGGTACGCGCGTCGGCGGGTGCCAGGTCCGCGTTCGCGAGCATCTCCCCGTACTCGTCGCCCCGCGAGTCCGTGTTGAAGTCGCCCGCGACCATGACCTCTTCGTCCGCCGGGATCTTCTTCTCGTCCAGGAACGAGTCGATCGCACGGAACTGCTCGGCTCGCGTCTTCCGCGTCTCGCCGTCCCCGCACGCCGAGTCGCCCGCCTGCACGTGCGTGCCGACGACGTGCACCTTCGTGCCGTTCACATCGAGCACGGCATACACGAAGCCCTTGTTGGACAGATAGTCCGCGCCGCAGCCGTGGTCGTACACGAACTGTTCCTTGTGGACGACGGGCCACTTGCTGAGGATCGTCACGCCGCCGTCCTCGGGCGCGATGTCGGACCATGAGCCGCCCGTCGCGTCCCAGCCGTCCTTGCTCCTGCCCAGCACCGGAGTCTGGTACGGGTACTGCCCGGCGGCCTTCTCCTGGAGCTTGTCGGACACGGAGTTCTCGAACGCCTCCTGGAGCACGACCACGTCGTTGCCCTGGAAGAAGTCCGCGTCGGGGATCGCGTCGCCCCTGTGGTCCTGGCCCCAGTTCGGGTAGATGAGCTTGTTGAACAGGAAGGTGTTGTAGGTGAGCACCTTCAGGGCCGGGGGCCCGGCCGCCCGGGGCTGCTCCCCGGGCGCAGCGGTCGCGGACGAGCCGGTGGCGAGGAGTACCGACGCCGCCAGCACGGCGGCCGCGGCAAGTCCCTTGACGCGACGGGCTCTTGGGGACCTGCGTGGTGGGGGCTCGGCGTTGGCGGGCTCCGGTGTGGGGGATGCCGCTGAGGGTCGCATGTTCGTCTCCCGTGGGGGGTGAGGGATACGTACGAGGCACATCCAAGCAAGCAGGCTTGATTCGTGTAACCGTCCTCGCACGCCAAAGTCCCCTCGCGGTCCGGGACTCGAGGTCCGGAATCATCCCTGTCGGTACGTTTTCCGGCTCGATGACCCCTTGTACAACTTTCCGTGCCCATCGCGAGTCTCACTTGCGTACCGGCGCCCCCAGGGCGCCTCGGGGGGACTTGGAGGGGACATGCGCGTACGCACGCTGGGCGCCGCCGCGGCGGGCCTTGCCGTCGCTCTCATGAGCGGAGCGGCATCCGCCGCCGAGGCGGCACCAACGAGCCCGGCGACAGGGGCTGTTGCGCCGAAGGCCGCACCGAAGTCGGCACTGAATTCGGCACCGAAGACCGGGCAGAAGGCCGCACCGAAAGCCGGGCCGAAAGCCGCACCGAAGGCCGCGGCCAAGGCGGGCTCGGTCCGGGAGGACTTCAACGGCGACGGCTTCCAGGACGTGGCCACGGCCGCTCCCAACGCCACGGTCGCCGGCCACACCCGCGCCGGATACGTCGTGGTGAACTACGGCTCGGCGTCCGGGCTCGACCCCGAAGCGCACACGTACATCACGCAGAACAGCGCGGGCGTCCCGGGCGTCGCCGAGACCGACGACCGCTTCGGTGCCAGGCTCGTCGCCCGCGACCTCGACGGCGACGGCCTCACCGACCTCGCGGTGCGCGCCTCGGCGGAACAGGTCGCGGCGACGAACAGCTACGGCACGGTGACCGTCCTCTGGGGCCGTACGGGCGGGATCAGCGGCCAGGACGCCGCCACGATCGAGGCGCCGTCCGGCTCCAGCGGCTGGCAGGTCGGCGTCAATCTGACCGGCGGCGACTTCGACGGCGACGGGCACACCGACCTCTTCATGCAGCACGCCGACGACTGGGAGTCCCGCTCGGTCCTCCGCGGGCCGTTCACGCGCGGCGGCGAGCCAGCGGGTGAGCAGGTCCTCGACATGTTCACCACGGACAACGACATGTACACCGTCGCCGCGGGCGACATGACCGGCGACGGCATCGACGACCTGGCCACCTTCTACGTCTACGAGAACCACTCCGAGGGCGGCCGGTTCTGGCAGGGCACCTCCTCCGGCCTCTCGACCGACGCGAAGCAGCTGAGCTCCGCGGACGTGGCCGTAGTGGGAGACTTCGACAAGGACGGCAAGGGCGACCTCGCGACCCGTACGGTCCCGGGCGGCATCACGGAGGACCTCCCGTACGACCCGGGCACGGTCAAGATCTACTACGGCACCGCCGACGGCCCGAGCGCCACCCGCACCAGGACGATCACGCAGAACAGCGCGGGCGTTCCGGGCACCAGCGAGAAGGGCGACCAGTTCGGCGCCCGGCTGGACGCGGGCGACGTCGACGGCGACGGCTACGCGGACCTCGTCGCGGGAGTGCCGTTCGAGGCGATAGGAGCGAAACGGGCGGCGGGCGCGGCGGTGCTGCTCAAGGGCGGCTCCGGCGGGCTCAGCGGCACGGGCGCGCAGGCCTTCCACCAGGACACCGCGGGGATACCGGGGGTGGCGGAGTCCGGCGACCGCTTCGGCGGCGCGGTCCGGTTGCTCGACGTCACGAAGGACGCCAGGGCCGAACTCGCCGTCTCCGCACCGGAGGAGAACGGCACGGGCGCCGTCTGGTCCCTGCGCGGCACGTCCGGCGGCCTCACGGCGACGGGCTCCCTCGCGTTCAACCCGGTGGACCTGGGCATCCCGGCGAAGGGCGCGGGCTTCGGCACGTCCTTCGCCAACGAGAACGGGACGTCGCTCTACGCGCCGTACTGAGGCGTCCCGGGGACTGCGCTCGCGACAAGCGGCGTTCAACTCCCGTCGGAGGCCCGGTATTTCGACGGTTGGGTGACGGCGTGGCCGGGCGACGGCAAGGCGATGACCAGGGGGCCCGGCACGGTCGCGTGAACAGGTGCCTCGATGCCTGCCGGATACCCCGGTCTCGTCGACCGTCGCGCGCCTTCTCATCGGTCGGTTCGCGGCCTTCGGCGGGCCGTCAATCGTTCGATTGAAGATCCTTCGGCGCAGGTATCCGCCCCTTCGGGCGGGTACCTCTCTCCAGTCCCGACCCCCCTCTCCCAGGGGATACGCCTACTGGAAATCGAGGTGATGGCCATGCTGTCGAGCCTTCTCGACACCCTTCTGGGGCTGCTCCGCGGAATCATCGGCTAACGGATCTCCGATCGCACTCCCGGACCCTTCTGCGTGAGAGCGCGCCCCTCGCCCGCTTCCGTGCCGTTCCCGCCGGATCAGGCCCCCCGCCCCTCGTGCAAGAAGCTTCCGGCACGACGAAGCCCCCGCCGAGCGAACTCGACGGGGGCTTCTCGCTGTTCAACTGCTGTGGCTGGGGCCGGGGTCGAACCGGCGACCTTCCGCTTTTCAGGCGGACGCTCGTACCAACTGAGCTACCCAGCCCGGGATCTGGGGGCGAAGCCCCAGTCGGGTGGCCCTCAAGAGGTGCGGGACCTGATGAGGGAAGCGGTCCTGACGGGATTTGAACCCGCGGCCTCCACCTTGACAGGGTGGCGAGCACTCCAAACTGCTCCACAGGACCAAGCGTCGCGCGAGGACAAGTCTCGCACAGTGTGGTGCGTGCCCCCAACGGGATTCGAACCCGTGCTACCGCCTTGAAAGGGCGGCGTCCTGGGCCACTAGACGATGAGGGCTGATGGCCCACCTGGGCGCTTCGCTAAGTCAGCGCGTCGGGGACGTGAGAAGCATATGGGATAGCGGAGCGTTCGCCAAAACGGTTACGGGGAGTTCGCCGGAGCAGGGCCGGCGGCGGGTCCGGGGCCGTACGAGCCCTCTTCGTGAGCGGCCGATCCCGGCGCGGACGACGACGAGGGCGAGGGGGACGACGGCGACGAGGACGGGGACGTGGGCGAGGGGGAAGACGGTGAGGGGGAGGGGGACGAGCCCGTTTCGTCCTCCGCGAGGTGACGGGTGACCTCCGCCGTGGTCAGGCCGAGCCCGCCCAGCGTGATCTCGTCCCAGGCCTGGAGCTCCCCGCCGTCCCGGTCCATGTAGAGGACCGATGCGGAGACCTTCTGCGGCTGCTTCTTCTCCACCGCCCGCAGTCCGCCGCCGCCCGTGGACCCCTCGACCATCAGCCGGGTGTCCCGCGGCAGCATCTCGTTGCTGCGCTGGTGCGTGTGCCCGGCGAGGGCGAGCGGCACGAGTCCGTCGGTCTCCTTGGCCAGTACGGGGTTGTGCGATACGGCGATGTCGACGGGGGTGCCCGCCGCCTTCTGGGCGCGCAGTGCCAGGGCCAGGCGCCGCCCGTCCTTGCGTTCGCGCGGGTCCCCCTCGGGCTTGACGGAGCGGTCCGGCGTGAACTGGGGGTCGCCCCAGCCGGCCACGCGCAGTCCGGCGACGTTCAGCGGTACGCCGTCGTCGAGTACGTGGACGTCGCTGCCCTTCTTCTTGCCCAGCTCCTCGAAGGCCTTCTGCGTCTCGTCCGAGTCGTGGTTGCCGCGTACCCAGACGTACGGGGCGCCCAGGTCGGTCACCGGATCGAGGAAGCCGTTCTCGGCGGAGGTGCCGTGGTCCATCGTGTCGCCGGTGTCGATGATCGCGTCGATGTCGTACTGCTCGACGAGCGACTTGATGATCTGCCAGGCGGCCGGGTTGAGGTGGATGTCCGAGACGTGCAGCACGCGGATCGTGGAGGGGTCGGGCTGGTACGCGGGGAGGGTGGAGGTCGCCTCGTAGAGCTTGGTCACGTTGGTGACGAGGCGGGCCAACTCCCGCTGGTAGACGTCGAAATCGGTGACGATGCTGCGGGCGTTGCCGACGACGGAGGGGGCGCCGGCGAGCAGGCCGGAGAACTTCGGTTCCAGGACCGACTTGGGGTTCCACGTCGCGTACGCCGTCGTACCCGAGGCCGCCAGCAGCGCCAGCGCGAGACCGCTCGCGGCGAGCGCGCGGCGCGGGCGCCGGTAGACGGCCAGGCCGAGTGCGCCTGCGCCGACGACCACGGCGACGGCGGAGCGCAGCGCGAGTTCGCCGGTGCCCGCCTGCACGTCGGAGGTGATCTCGTCCTCGAGGCCTTCCAGCCGTTCCGGGTGGTCGACGAGGGCGGAGGCGCGCTGCTGGTCGAGCTGGTCGACGTTCACGTCGAGGCGGAGAGGCGCGGCGTGGCTGCGCAGTTCGAGGGCGCCGAGCGGCGAGACGTTGACCCTGGTGCCGCCCGTGAGGGAGGGGCGGAGCGCCATCTTGGTGTCCACGGGGCCCACGGGCGCGTCGATGCTGCCCACGATCAGCAGGCCGAGCCAGGCGCCGACGAGGGTGGTCGCGGCGAGGCCGAGGGCGCGTACGTACGGGCGGGGCGCGGGGGCGAGCGATGTCGCCGGGTCCGGGGTCGGGGCCGGTGCCGTGGTCCGTGCCGTGGCGCGGGTGGTCCACCGGGCCTTCCGGATGTTCCCGGCCTTGAGGAAGCGGGGGACCGGAGGTTTGCGTACCCAATGCGGCAGAGCGAGCGGTTTACGGGGCTTCCTGGCGTCGCGGCCCATGAGGCCCCCTATGCCCGCGTGGACGGGCACCTATGCGGAGCCGCCCGGACCATGCGCGGGAGCGGGCCCGGAACAGAGGTGGAGGGGACGCGATACGGCTGCGGAGGTGCGCCGGGGGCCCGACCGTGCCCGGGCCTGCCGTGCACCGCGTACTGCCGTCTGGCGACAATGGCCGGGTGCTGGAGATGACGCGCGAGGACTTCGAGGAGCTGGTGGCCGAGGCGCTCGACCGCATTCCGCCCGAGCTGACGCGGCTGATGGACAACGTCGCTGTCTTCGTCGAGGACGAGCCGCCGGCCGAGGATCCGGAGCTGCTCGGTCTCTACGAGGGGACGCCGCTGACCGAGCGGGGCGAGTGGTACGCGGGCGTGCTGCCCGACCGGATCACGGTCTACCGGGGTCCGACGCTGCGCATGGTGGACGGCGAGAGCGGCGGCCGGGAGGGCGTCGTCACGGAGGTCGAGGTGACCGTCGTGCACGAGATCGCCCACCACTTCGGCATCGACGACGAGCGGCTGCATGAACTGGGGTACGGATGAGCGGCTCCGGCCCCGGGTCCGACGTGCCGCCGCCGGGCCAGGGTGCCGTCGACCCCGACGTGGATCTGCACGTACCGGCCCAGCGGGCCGAGACCGCCGGACGCCACGGGCTCGTGGTGCTCGCCGCCGTCGCCGTTGGGGGCGCACTCGGCGCGGTCGCGCGCCACGCGCTCGAACTGTGGCTCCCGGCGCGTGGGAGCGCCGGCTTCCCGTGGGGGATCTTCTTCGTCAACATCTCGGGCTGCGCCCTGATCGGCGTGCTGATGGCGCTGATCGCCGAGGGCGGCCGGGACGCGCGTACGCCCGCGCTGCTGCGGCCGTTCCTCGGCGTCGGCGTGCTGGGCGGTTACACGACCTTCTCGACGTACGCGGTCGCGGCGGCGCAGCTGCTGCGGGCGGGCGATCATGCGGCGGCGACCGGCGCCGCGTATCTCGGCGCGACGCTGTTCGGCGCCCTCGCCGCGGTATGGGCGGGGGCGGCGGCCACCCGCGCACTGCCTTCGGTACGGAAGCGGTGACCGACCGCTCGACCGCCCACCCGCCCACGACGACTTGTTCGGCGTTCTCGTACGAGACGGATGCCGCGGCCGACCGAACCGAACGCCGCCGCGGAACAACGACGTTGGCGATCACGGCCGGGCCGGTGCCTGCCGTGCGGGGGGGGGGGTGGCAGTCGCCGGACTCGCCCTCGCGCGCGGCGTGTTGGGGCGACGGTTCGCGTGACCTGTTGCGCGGCGCGGCAGTTGAGCAGGGCGTCCGCCGGTGTTTGCCGTGTTTGCCGGTCCGCTCTCTCGCCTCGACCGACCGACCGTCCATCCCGTCCAGTCCTTCCCGCGTGCCCTGGAGGCCCCGCCGTGCGCTCGTCCCGTTTTCCGGGCTCCGCAGACCCCCGCGCCGTGCCGGGTCCGGAGGGCTGTTCCCGCTCGACTTCCCCCGGCCGTAAGGGAGTTCGCGCACCCGTCGTCCGTACGGTCGCTCGCACCGCCGCCCGCGCGGTGGCCGGCGCCATGGTGCTCGCGGTGCTGTCCGGATGCATGACGGTACGGGGCGAGGGAGCGGACGGCGGCGGGTCCGTCCGGCGTGACGGCTCGTCCTCGGCGGGCGCGGGCACGGGCACGGAGGTCCCGGAGGGCGGGCTCGGCCGGAGCCTGCGGCGCCAGGGCGAGCAAGGACCCGGGCAGGACCACCGGCATCGGCGGGGGCGTGAGCACGAGCACGGCAGGTCCGGCGGCGGCGCGGAAGCCCGCAAGCGGCACTCCGGGACCGGTGAGGGCACGAAGCGGCGCCATGCGCACGAGGGCGCCGACTCCGGTGCGGGGCACCACAGTTCGGGCGGCACGTCCGGCCGTACGGACCGCCCCGCCCGGCCGCGGCCCACTCCTCCTTCGCGTCCCCGTCCGCCGGCACCGCCCGAGCCGAGTGTGCCGAAGCCCACTCCCACCCGGACCCGGCCGCCGCAGCCCCCTCAGCCGTCGACGGCGGTGCCGGCGCCGCCCACCAGGCGATAGTTCCGTCAGGGGAGGTGAGGAGGCCGACGGGAGGGCCGCGGCGGGGCCGCGGACCGTCTCCGATCTCATTTGCGCGGCGCACCTCAGGGTGCGTATGCTGGTTGATCGTTTGATCCCATTTGCCCGGCGCCCTTGCAGAGCGCGCCGCGTGGCGCGTTTCTCTCAGCCGTGGCTGACCGCATAGAGGCGGTCTTTTGCGAATTCACGGAGTCTGGGCGCGTGCTGCTGAACTCCGGAAGGTTCGCACTTCGCATGTCTGTTGCCTCGATCGACGCTGTCCTGCCCGAGGACGAGGACACCGTCACCTTCGCCGATCTCGGGCTTCCCGAGCCCGTGGTGCGCAAGCTCGCACAGAACGGCGTCACCATCCCCTTCCCCATCCAGGCCGCGACCATCCCGGACGCGCTGGAGGGCAAGGACATCCTCGGCCGTGGCCGTACGGGCTCCGGCAAGACCCTCTCCTTCGGGCTGCCGCTGCTGACGCGCCTCACCGGCGCCCGCACCGAGCGCAAGCGCCCCCGCGGCGTCATCCTCACGCCCACGCGTGAGCTGGCCATGCAGGTCTCCGACGCGCTCCAGCCGTACGGCGACGTGCTCGGGCTCAAGCTCAAGGTCGTCTGCGGCGGCACCTCGATGGCGAACCAGATCACGGCCCTGGAGCGCGGAGTCGACGTCCTCGTCGCGACCCCCGGGCGGCTGCGCGACCTGATCGGGCGCGGCTCCTGCTCGCTGGAGGACGTCGAGGTGGCCGTGCTCGACGAGGCCGACCAGATGTCCGACCTGGGCTTCATGCCCGAGGTCACCGAGCTGATGGACCAACTGCCCGAGGGCGGGCAGCGGATGCTCTTCTCCGCGACGATGGAGAAGGAGATCGACACCCTCGTACGGCGTTACCTCGTCACGCCCGTCGTCCACGAAGTGGACGCCGCGCAGGGCGCCGTGACGACGATGAGCCACCACGTGCTCGTCGTGAAGCCGCGCGACAAGGCGCCGGTGACCAGTGCCATCGCCTCGCGCAAGGGCCGCACGATCATTTTCGTGCGCACGCAGCTCGGCGCCGACCGCGTGGCCGAGCAGCTGCGGGAGGGCGGCGTCGGCGCGGACGCGCTGCACGGCGGCATGACGCAGGGCGCCCGTACGCGCACGATGGCGGACTTCAAGGACGGCAAGGTCAACGTGCTGGTCGCGACGGACGTCGCGGCCCGCGGCATCCACGTCGACAACATCGACCTGGTGCTGAACGTCGACCCGGCCGGCGACCACAAGGACTATCTGCACCGCTCCGGGCGTACGGCGCGGGCCGGGCTGTCCGGCACGGTCGTCTCGCTGGCGCTGCCGCACCAGCGGAAGCAGATCTTCCGGCTGATGGAGGACGCGGGCGTCGACGCCTCGCGGCACATCATCGGGCGGGGCGACGTCTTCGACGAGGAAGTGACGCGGATCACGGGTGCGCGTTCGCTGACCGAGGTGCAGGCCGAGGCGACCGCGAACGCCGCCAAGCAGGCCGAGCGCGAGGCCGCCAAGCTGAGCAGGCAGCTGGAGCGGGCGCAGCAGCGTGCGGCCGAACTCCGCGAGGAATCCGAGCGGTTGACGGCGCGCGCGGCGCGCGAGCGCGGCGACGACCCGGACGCCGCCGTCGCCGAGGCGTCTGCGGCACTGACCGCCGAGGTGGAGGCGGACGTGCAGCGCGAGCTGCGCCGGGAGCAGCGCCGCGAGGTGCGCGAGCAGCGCGACCGGGAGCAGCGCGATCACCGTGAGCAGCGGGACCAGCGCGACCAGCGTGAGCAGCGGGACCAGCGCCGGGACGGCAGGCGGGACGACCGCGGCGGTGACCGTGGCGACCGGCGTGACGGCGGGCGGCCCGCGTACGGGCGCGACCGTGACCGTCCCCGTGGCGACCGGCGCGAAGCCCGTCCGTCGTACAACTCGTACAACCGCGAGCGCCGCGAAGGCGACCGCCCGGGCTTCCGCCGGGACGACCGGCGCCCCTCGTCCTCGTACGGTCGCGACGCCCGCTCCCACGACGACCGCCGCCCGCACGGCCGACGCGACGATCACCGCGGAGGCGGCCGGTCGTTCGACCGCCGTACGGACAAGCCGCGCTGGAAGCGCAACGGCTGACGCCCCTCCTGACCCCTGAAACCTCCCCAGCGCGAAGGCCAATGCCTTCGAAGCCCGGCGGCCCGCCGGGCTATGCTGCGGGGGCGGGCCGTTAGCTCAATTGGCAGAGCAGTGGACTTTTAATCCATTGGTTGAGGGTTCGAGTCCCTCACGGCCTACCGACCGTTTTTGAACGAACATCCACCCGGCCCTGACCGGCGGTTCTCCGCCCGTCGGGGCCCTTTCCGTCGCTGTTCCGTCGCTGTTCCGTCGCTGCCGGCCCGTGGCCGGTGCGGGGCGGGGCGGGCGAAGCGTCGTGTGGGAGCGCACGCAGCCCGGGGACTGCTCGTATGAGTGACGTGCGATGCTGAGGCACAGGTGGTGTCGGACTTGCCCGGGGGCTGCGGCCCGCCGGGACACGGGGGAGGAACGCGCGTCATGGAAATCCTGTTCTACCTGCTGTTCTTCGTCGCGCTCGCGGCCCTGATCATTTCGTCCCGGAGGCGAGCCGCTCGGCGTACGCAGGCCAGGGTGGAGGGCCGAGCGGAGCTGAAGGCCCTGGCGGAGGGCCGCGGTTGGAGCTATGAGCCCGGGGTCGCCGGGCTCATCGACGCGTTCTCCGGCGCCGGTCCGCTGCCCGTCGCGAAGGGCGTGCCGGGCGGCAACGTCGTCACCGGGACGCACCGCGGGTTCGCTTTCCGGGCCTTCGAGTACCAGAGCACCCTCAGCGTGGGGTCCGGGGTGGACGATCACATGAGGCAGCAGATCCACTACTTTCCCGTGTGGGCACTGAAGTTGAGCGCGCACGTTCCCGACATCCGCATTCTGCACCGGCGTTGGCACAGCAAGGTCACCTCGGGCGGCTCCCTCGCCACGGGGATCCCGCAGGTCGACGAGGAGTTCCACATCGTCGCCGAGGACGAGGAGGGCGCCCTGGCGCTCCTGCGCGGCGGGCTGGGCCGGTTCCTGATCTCCGACCCGCGCGCGGGCGAATTGCCGCTCGAGGTGCGCTACGGCCATCTGCTCACCTGGCGTTCGGAGGTGCAGCTCTCGACGGAGAACCTCGACGCACCGCTGGACTTCCTCACCGACGCCGTCGGGAGCCTCCAGGGACAGGCGGCGTCGTAGCAGAGCCTCGGGCGGTCACCAGGCCGCCGGCTGGAGGACCGGACGGCGCAGCTTCGGGGTGCGCTGCCGTGGCCGGTCCGTTTCGTTCTCCGCCGGTACGTCGATGGAGTAGCCGCGCAGGGTGCGGGCGGCGCGCCAGCCGCCGAAGCCCAGTTGGAGCTGGAGGTCCCAGGTGCCCGGGGCCAGGGGGCGGCCGTTGTCGGCCGTGGCGGGGTCGACGGTGAACTCCGTCTCGAAGCTCAGGGCGCAGTCGTCACGTTCGTCGCCCTGCTCGTGGGCTGCCCGTTCCGCACGCTGATCGTGGGCTTCGCGTTCCGCACGCTGATCGGCGGCTTCGCGTTCCGCACGCTCGTCGCGGGGGTCCGGTCCGTCCGCGTACGGATGGGAGCCCGGCGAGCCCGGGGAGCCCGGCAGTCCCAGGCGCTCGCTCAGGCGGCGCGCGGCTCCCCCGGCGGCCCTGGTCAGCGTCTTGAGCGCTTCCGGCGCGGTGGCCTGGGTCTTGCCGTTGCGCAGCGGTTCCTCGACCACGCGGTGGTCGAGCGGCACGCTCAGCACCGTTCCGCCTTCGCGGTGGCGCAGCAGGCCGCGGACGCTGCTGCGCCGCACCGCGCTCGTGAAGTCGGCGGCCTCCGCGACTCCCGGCACGGCGTCGACGGCGGCGATTTCCGGGGGGCCCGCGGCGGCGGCTGCGGTGTCCGGCGCGGCTCCGGCGTCCGCCGCCTCCCCGGTTCCCGGAGTCAGCCGCAGCCGGTGGCGGCCTCGCGTCCGTGAGAAGGCCAGCGGCACGGAACGGGCGCCCTTGCCGCTCTTGCGTACGAGCCGGGTGCCGCACCTGACGGTGAGCCGCCCGCCGTCGTCCCACTTCGCGGAGTGGACGTGCGGCTGCTGGTCGACCGCGGCCTCGAACTTCGCGTACTCGTCGAGCGGCGTCCGGTCGTGATGGCGGGCCAGTGCCGCGACGATCCGCAGCCGGGTGGGGAGCGCCGCGTCCGCCTCCGGCGGCATGTCGGCGGCCAGGGCGCCCACCGCCTCGAACCACTCGGTCTTCCGGTGGTCGGGCTGTGCGAGGTAGCGCTCGCCGCTGATCCGGGCGAGGGCCTTCTTGCCGTACCAGTTGGCCGCGAGCCGGTGGCGGCGGCGGGCGGAGGCGACGCGGGTGTCCGGGGCTTCGAGGATCGCGAGGACCTTGCGGACGCTGTCGACGTAGGGGCCGGGATCGATCTTCCCGTAGCTGATGTTGTTGTGCTCGTCGCCGCGGTGCCGCACCCAGTGGTAGCAGGTGTAGTCGTGCACGGTGGCCACCCGGTCGGTGAGCAGGTACGCGCGCAGCGTGAACATGTGGTCTTCCAGCCGGACCGGTCCCTCCGCGAAGCGCAGTCCGTGGTCACGCAGGAAGTCGCGCCGGAAGAGCTTGTGCACGGTCATCGACGTCAGCAGCGCGTTGGCGGACGTGCGGAGGTCGGCCGAGGCGAGGGGCTTCTCGAACAGGACGCGCGGCGCGCGGCGTCCGTGCCCGGCCATGCGCCCTATGACGATGTCGGCTCCCGTCTCCCGTGCACGCTCGTAGGTGCGTTCAAGGGCTTCGGGCGCGAGCCAGTCGTCGTCGTCGACGAAGTGGACGAACTCGCCACGGGCTTCGTCGACGCCGATGTTGCGGGGCCTGCCGGGCCAGCCGGAGTTGCCGGTGCGTATCACGCGGACCGCCGACTCGGCTTCCTGGCGGGCGAGTTCGGATTCGAGTATCGCGACGGTGTCGTCGGTGGAGCCGTCGTCGACGTAGACGACTTCGAAGTCGGAGCGGGGCATGGTCTGGGCGAGGAAGGAGCGCAGTCCGGTCAGCACCGTCCTGCCGGTGTTGTGGGTCGGGACGACGAC
The DNA here is from genome assembly GCF_012726265.1 of Streptomyces sp. HNM0575. GTDB lineage: Bacteria > Actinomycetota > Actinomycetes > Streptomycetales > Streptomycetaceae > Streptomyces. The sequence goes on from NZ_JAASAG010000014.1 coordinate 108,807, forward strand.
GCTCACCTTGACCGGGGGCTTGCTGACCGTGGGCGTGGTACGCACTGCAACCTTTCAGCTGGATTACGGCTTGTTTCCTGCGGTTGCCCGCGTGCTGTAAAGCCCAGATGAACGGAGTCCGACCGGCCGGAATGAATTCCGGACCGGCAGCGTGAAGCGAGTTCGGTGACCGCCGCCGGGCGCTGACCGCCGCCGGGCGCCGTACGGGTCCCACGCCTGCCGGGAAAGATGCGGTGGCGGATGTCACTCCGGGGGCGGTGGCGGGATCCCGAAGCCCCGGCGAGCCGGGGGCCTGGGAACGGGCGCCCGGGGGTGTGTGGTTCGCGGTCCCTCGGTTCGCCGTCCTCGGCTCGCCGTTCTCAACTCGTGGGCGTGCGGGGGTGGTTGAGCGTGCGGGCCCTCGACGCTCCCTGTCTCGGGTCGCCAACTCCCTCTCGGTGCCTCTGTCTTCGGGCAGGTGGGCTGGAGACAGGTGGGGCAGGCGGGGTGCGCGCGGCGGACGCGTTACGGCTCCGCCCGCCGTGTCCTCAGCGCAGCCTGGCCGGTGCCGACTCCGCCCGCGCCAGTACGCAGTCGAACTCCACGACGCGCCCCGTGGTCTTCTCACGCGTGACCGGATACATCCCGGTGATCTCGAAGCCCGCGTCCTCGTACGCGGCGATCGCCTCGCTCATGTGCGGGCTCCCCTCGTACAGCCGGAGCACGGCGACCTCCGACTGCATCCCGACGAAGTCGCCTATTCGCTCGCCGGCGCCGGCGAAGACCTCCATGTCGAAGCCCTGCGTGTCCATCTTCAGATAGGGGCGCGGCTCGGCGATCCCCTCCAGGGCCTCGTCCATGACCTGATCCAGCCGCCGTATCCGCACCTGTTCGGTACGGGAGTCGGCGAACCGCTTGTAGCGCTTCTTTCCGTAAGCGCTGGGCGGCAGCAGCGAGTTCATGGTCTTCCAGCCCAGGTGCATGTCCTGGACGGACTCGCTGCGGCCCAGTGCGAAGGGGCACACCCGCCAGTCGGGATCGCGGCCGGCGGACTTGCGCAGCCGCTCCAGCGCCTCCGGTACGGGCTCGAACGAGACGATCCTGCCGCGGTAACCGGACTCGCGGAGCTGCCTGCCGTACTGCCCCTTGTTCGCGCCGACGTCGAACACGCAGTTCACTTCGTAGTTGGCGAGCAGCTCGGCGACGTGGCGGGTGCACAGGTCGGCGGCGGCCGCCTTGTGCAGTCCCCAGCTGTCGGCGGACGTGTCGGTGTCGGTGTCCGGTCGCTTGCCGCCCACCATCCACGAATCCACGCTCGTCTTCGTAGCGGTGTAGCCGCCGCGCCGGGAGACAACGGCGGCACCCGGGCCGAGGTCGAGCACCTGCACACCCAACCTGGGCAGTGCACCGAGCGCCTTTCTGAACATTGTTGTCATCTTTCGAGGCTAACCGTGCACATTCGGCCACTGTCAAATGCGGGCGGTCTTGTGCGGTGGGGGTGCGCTGCCGGTGCCGGTGCCGGTGCCGGTGCCGGTGCGGGTGCGGGTGCGGGTGCGGGCCGGGGTCGCGGTCCGGTGGCCCGCGGGAAATTCCGCTTGCACCTCACGTCACGTGAGGGCTCATCGTGAAGTGCGTACGAGAGAGGAGCGGAGATGAGCTACTCCGTGGGACAGGTCGCCGGGTTCGCCGGCATCACCGTGCGCACGCTGCATCACTACGACGAGATCGGCCTGCTGGTGCCCGGCGAGCGCAGCCATGCCGGCCACCGCCGTTACGGCGACGCCGACCTGGACCGGCTCCAGCAGATCCTGTTCTACCGGGAGCTCGGCTTTTCGCTCGAAGAGGTGGCGGTACTTCTCGACGACCCGGACGTGGACCCGCGGGAGCACCTGCGGCGGCAGCACGAGCTGCTGAGTTCGCGGATCGAGAGGCTCCGGAAGATGGCCGCCGCCGTCGAACACGCAATGGAGGCACGGAAGATGGGCATCGATCTCACACCCGAGGAGAAGTTCGAGGTGTTCGGGGACTTCGACCCCGACCAGTACGCGGAGGAGACCGAGCGGCGCTGGGGCGGCACCGACGCGTACCGCGAGTCGCAGCGCAGAACGGCCTCGTACACGAAGGAGGACTGGCTGCGGATCAAGGAGGAGGGCGAGCGGTGGGGACGGGACTTCGCCGCGCTGATGGAGAGCGGCGCGGGGCCGGAGTCAGAGGCGGCGATGGATCTCGCCGAGGAGCACAGGCGGCAGATCGGCCGCAACTTCTACGAGTGCCCGTATGAGATGCACACCTGCCTCGGTGAGATGTACGTCGCGGACGAGCGCTTCACCGCGTACTACGAGGCGATCAAGCCGGGCATGGCGCGGTACCTGCGGGATGCGATCTTCGCCAATGCGGTGCGGGGGGTTTGAGCCGCGGTTTCCGGCGCCTCCGGCGCCCGCCTTCGGGCACCTCCCGTGCCTTCGGGCACCTCCCGTGTCTCCGATCGCCTCCGGCGCCTTTGGGCACCTCCGGCGCCAGCCGTGCCCTTCGGGGCCTCCGGCTTCCCGGCGCCTCCGGCGCCACAGCGGCACCGGTTCCCGTGCGGTGCCCGGGGGCGGTTGTCCGCCGGTGTCGGGGCACCACGGTTCCCGTTCGGTGCCGGGGGCGGTTGTCCGCCGGTGCCGGGAGCACGGTTGCCGTCCGGTGCCCGGGCACGGTTCCCGTCGGGTGCCGGGCCACCGGTTCCCGTCCGGTGTCGGGGGGCGCGGTTCCCGTGCGGTGCCCGGGGGTACGGGCCGTGCCGGAGCGCCCCGGCCCGTACCCCTGCGCTTACGCTCGCCCACGTGGCGAACCTGAGCGACTCGGTCAAGCGGCTGCTGATCGGTCGCGCGCTCCCGACGGAGGACCTGCGGGAGACGCTGCTCCCGAAGCGGCTCGCGCTGCCCGTGTTCGCCTCGGACCCGTTGTCGTCGGTCGCCTATGCCACGCAGGAGATCCTGCTGGTGCTCACGCTCGGCGGGCTGGCGTATCTGCATCTCGCCAAGTGGGCCGCCGCCGCGGTGGTGGCGCTGATGGCGGTGGTGGTGCTGTCGTACCGGCAGGTCGTGCAGGCCTATCCGTCCGGCGGCGGCTCGTACGAGGTCGTCTCCACCAATCTGGGCCCGTCCGCGGGCCTGGTCGTGGCCGCTTCGCTGCTCGTGGACTACGTGATGACGGTCGCGGTCTCCGTCGCGGCGGGCGTGGACAACGTCATCTCCGCCGTACCGTCCCTGCACGGTCAACGGACGCTGCTGGCCGTGCTGTTCGTGGCCGTGCTCGCGACGGTGAATCTGCGCGGCCTGCGGGAGTCGGGGCGGGCGTTCGCGGTGCCCACGTATCTGTTCGCCGGCGGTGTGCTGGTCATGTGCGCCACGGGCCTGTTCCGTGCCGCCGTCGGCGACGCTCCCGTGGCCGAGTCGGCGGCACACGGAATCCGGCCGGTACCGGGGGACAGCGGCCTCACCGGCTTCGCCCTGTTCCTGCTGGCGCTGCGTGCGTTCACCAGCGGCTGTACGGCGCTGACGGGTGTGGAGGCGATCTCCAACGGCGTGCCCGCGTTCCGCAGGCCCAAGCCGAGGAACGCCGCGATCACGCTGAGCGTGATGGGCCTGATCGCGATCACGATGTTCACCGGCGTCACCGCGCTCGCACTGGTCGCCGACGTGCACATCACCCAGGACACGTGCCGGCTCACCGGCGTCGGCGGCGACTGCGCGGGCACGCCGCAGCGCACCGTCGTGGCCCAGCTGGCCGCGGCGACCTTCGGCGGCGATCACAGCTTCGGCTTCTACTTCGTGCAGGCGGTGACGGCGCTGGTTCTCGTGCTGGCCGCCAACACCGCGTTCAACGGCTTTCCGCTGCTGTCGTCGATCCTGGCCCGGCACCGCTACCTTCCGCGCCAACTGCACACCCGCGGGGACCGGCTGGCCTTCTCCAACGGGATCGTGGCGCTGGCCCTGGTCGCGGCCGTGCTGCTGTGGGCGTACCACGCCTCCGTGACGAGCCTGATCCACCTCTACATCCTGGGCGTCTTCACCTCGTTCACGCTCTCCCAGACGGGCATGGTCCGGCACTGGAACCGCGAACTGCGCAATCTGACGGCCTCGGTCCGTACGAACGAGCCGGGCAAGGCTTCCGGCCCGGATGCAGCCGCCCTGCGCCGCCGCCACCACACGGCGCGCGCCGTCAACGCGGTGGGCGCGTCGATCACCGGTGTGGTGCTCGTCGTCGTGCTGTTCACCAAGTTCCTTGAGGGCGCCTATCTGGCGGTGCTCGCGGCGGTGCTGCTCTGGCTGATGATGCGCGGCATCAGGCGGCACTACGACAGCACGTCGGACGAACTCGCCGTGGCCGACCCGTCCGAGGAGGCGGTGCTGCCCTCGCGCGTACGGGCGGTGGTGCTGATCTCCCGGCTGCACAAGCCCGCGCTGCGCGCACTGGCCTACGCGCGCGCATCGCATCCCGACACCCTGGAGGTCGTCACCGTCGCGGTCGACCGCGACGAGGCCAAGCAGCTGCGGGCGCAGTGGGATTCGGCGCGGATCGCGACACCGCTGAAGACGCTGGCGTCGCCTTACCGCGAGGTGACGAGACCGATCGTGGAGTACGTCCGCTCGATTCGCCGGGAGAGCCCGCGCGACGTGATCAACGTCTTCATCCCGCAGTACGTCGTGGGCCGCTGGTGGGAGAACCTGCTGCACAACAAGTCCGCGCTGTGGCTCAAGAGCCGGCTGCTCCTCGTGCCCGGCGTGATGGTCACCGCCGTGCCGTGGCATCTCACCTCCTCCAGGCGCCGGCCCGCCCGGCCTCCGGGGCGCGCTCCGGGTTCCTTCCGGCGCGGGGAGCCCGCCGTACGGCCCCAGGGGCGGGTACCGGTGCCGGACGACGTGGACGAGGGCCACGAGCCGGACGAGAAAGGCGGGTAGCGGGCCTGCCGGATACGGCTGCGGACGACGGGGCCCGCGGCATACCGCTGCGGACGACGGGCAACGGCGGTGACGTACGGACGCGTCGACGCGTCGACGCGTCGACGGGGCGGCGGAAACGCACAGCGGGCGGTCGTTCTCCATGACGGATGCGGTCAACTCCGGTCAGCCGCTCGCCCGTTCTTAGTCCACGTGGGTCAACATCCCCTCCCCAAGTCCCCCCGTCCGGTGCGCCCCGTAGGAAGCCGCCCCGCCCCGCACGATGTTGGAGCGGTCATGCCGGCGACAGGGGGACGGCGAACACCAGGGGCGAGCGGAGGGCTTCGCGATGGCCGAGCTGTACATCGACGGCGAGTGGACCGGGGCCGTCACCGGCGGACAGCGCGATGTGGTCAACCCGTTCGACGCCTCCGTCATCACCGCGGTCGACGAGGCGGACGAGACCGACGTGGACTTGGCGGTACGGGCCGCCAAGCGGGCCTTCGAACGCGCCGACTGGGCATGGGCGCCGACCCGCCGCCGCGCGGACGTCCTCTACCGCGTGCACGAACTCCTCCTGCGCGACCTGGAGCAACTCGCCCGCCTGGAAACCCTGGACACCGGAAAGACGCTCGCCGAGTCGCGCCTCGACATCGAGGACATCGCGGGCGCCTTCCGCTACTTCTCCGAGATCGCGGGTAAGGAGGCGGGCCGCGTCGTCGACGTCGGCCCCGACGTGCTGAGCAGGGTCGTGTACCAGCCGGTCGGGGTGTGCGCGCTGATCGCACCGTGGAACTACCCGCTGCTCCAGGCCTCCTGGAAGGTCGCGCCCGCGCTGGCCGCGGGCAACACGTTCGTGCTCAAGCCGAGCGAGATGACGCCGCTGACGACGATCGCCCTGATGGGACTGCTGGAAGAGGCGGGCACGCCGCCCGGCGTGGCCAACCTGGTGCTGGGCGCGGGCGCCACGGTCGGCGCCGCGATGACCTCGCACCCGGAGGTCGATCTCGTCTCGTTCACGGGAGGACTGTCGACCGGGCGGAGGATCATGGAGAGCGCGGCGTCCGGGGTGAAGAACATCGCGCTGGAGCTGGGCGGCAAGAACCCCAACATCGTCTTCGACGACGCCGACTTCGACGCCGCGCTCGACTACGCCCTCGACGCGGCGTTCCTCCACTCCGGCCAGGTCTGCTCGGCCGGGTCGCGGCTCATCGTCCAGTACGGCCTGCACGACCGCTTCGTGACCGAACTCGCCTCCAGGGCCGAGGCGATCCGCCTCGGCGACGGTCTCGAACCGCTCACCGAGTCCGGGCCGCTCAGTTCGGCCGAGCACCGGGCGAAGGTGGAGGGCTATCTGGAGATCGCGCGCATGGACGGGGCGCGGCTCGTCACCGGTGGACGCCGTCCCGACGATCCCGAACTCGCCCGCGGATTCTTCCTGTTGCCCACCGTGTACGCGGACTGCAAGCCGACGATGCGGATCGTGCAGGAGGAGATCTTCGGGCCCGTCGTGACCGTGGAGCGCTTCTACACCGAGGAGGAGGCGCTGGAGCTGGCCAACGACACGCGTTACGGGCTCGCGGGCGGCGTGTGGACGGGCGACGCGGGCCGCGCGCAGCGGGTGGCCGACAGGCTGCGCCACGGCACGGTCTGGATCAACGACTTCCATCCGTACGTACCGCAGGCCGAGTGGGGCGGCTTCGGCAGGTCCGGCATCGGACGCGAACTCGGCCCGACGGGACTGCGGGAGTACCAGGAGGCGAAGCACATCTACCACAACCTCGCGCCGGCGCCGTCCGGTTGGTTCAAGGGCTGACCGGGCCGGGGGACCGGCCGGACCGGCCGGAGCGATCGCCGGGCCGGCACCGGCACCGGCCCGGCGGACAGGCGGAAGAGAGCGCGGAGACGGCGGCACGACATGACTGAGACGAGCGGGAACACCGGCGGCGGCGACCGCGGCGACGACGCCTACGACTACGTGATCGTCGGCGGCGGCACCGCCGGCTGCGTACTGGCCGCGCGGCTGACGGAGGACCCCGGGTGCCGGGTGTGCGTCATCGAGGGCGGCCCCAGCGACGTCGGCGACGAGAACGTGCTGAAGCTGAGGAACTGGATCAATCTCCTCGGCACCGAGTACGACTACGCCTACCCCACCGTCGAACAGCCCCGCGGCAATTCCCACATCCTGCACTCCCGTGCCCGCGTCCTCGGTGGCTGCTCCTCCCACAACACCCTCATCAGCTTCCTGCCCTTCCCGCACGACCTGGAGGAGTGGGTGCGCCTCGGGGCCGACGGCTGGGACGCCGGCACGCTGCTCCCGTACCGGCACCGGCTGCGGAACACCATCCGCCCGGTCGCCGAGAAGGACCGCAACCCCGTCGCGCACGACTTCGTCAACGCCGCGGTGAACGCGCTCGACGTGCCCGTCGTCGACGACTTCAACGAGCGGCCCTTCACCGAGGGCGCCGGCTTCTTCTCCCTCGCCTACGATCCCGTCACCGGCCACCGCTCGTCGGCGTCCGTCGCATATCTCCACCCCGTCATGGACCGGCCCAACCTGACGCTGAGACTGGAGAGTTGGGCACACCGGCTGGTGCGGGACGCCGCGGGCCGCCTCACCAGGGTGCGGGTGCGGTACGCGGACGGCTCCGAAGGCACCGTACGGGCCGAGCGCGAACTGCTGCTGTGCGCGGGCGCGGTCGACACCCCGCGGCTGCTGATGCTCTCCGGCGTCGGACCGGCGGGCGCCCTGCGCAGGCTGGGCATCGAGGTGCTGGCCGACCTGCCGGGCGTGGGTGAGAACCTGCTGGACCACCCGGAGTCGGTCGTCGTCTGGGAGACGGCGGGCCCGCTCCCGCCGGAGTCGGCGATGGACTCCGACGCGGGCCTCTTCGTGCGGCGCGACGGCCGCGAACCCGGGCCCGACCTGATGTTCCACTTCTACCAGGTGCCGTTCACGCTCAACACCGAACGCCTCGGGCTGCCTTCGCCCCCGTACGGGGTGTGCATGACGCCCAACGTGCCCAAGTCCCGTTCCCGCGGGCGCATGTGGCTGCACAGCGCCGACCCCGCGGAGAAACCCGCCCTGGATTTCCGGTACTTCACCGACCCCGACGGCTACGACGAGCGCACGATCGTCGACGGTCTGCGCATCGCGCGCGAAGTGGCCGCCACCGGTCCGCTGCGCGAGTGGCTGCTCCGCGAGACGGCGCCCGGTCCCGACGCGACCACCGACGAGCAGCTCTCCGAGTACGGCAGACGCGCGGCGCACACCGTCTACCACCCGGCGGGCACCTGCCGGATGGGCCGCGCCGACGACGAAGGAGCGGTGGTCGACCCGCTGTTGAGGCTGCGCGGCGAGGAGGGCGTACGGGTGGTCGACGCGTCGGTGTTTCCGAGCATGCCGACCGTCAACCCGATGGTCACCGTGCTGCTCGTCGCCGAACGGGCCGCGGACCTGATCACCGGCCGTACGCGGACGGCCGCACCCACGGCGGGCGCGGCGACGGGGGCGGCAGGCACGGCGGGCGCGTCACCGGGCACGGCAGGCGGCATGCCCGGTGACGCGCCCGGTGACGCGCCGGCAGAACTGGGAGAGGAGCACCGATGACGGACGCCGGAAGCCCCGCCGCGGCGGGAGGCCCCGGGAGCAGCGGAGACGGCGGGGGAGGCGGCGCCGAACACGCCGAACACGGCTCGGAGTTCCGCAAGGAGATGGGCCCGTGGGCGAACTTCGCCCTCGGCTTCACGTACCTCTCCCCCGTCGTCAGCACCTACACCCTCTTCGCCACGGCCCTGGCCACCGGCGGGCCCCCGATGATCTGGGCCTTCCTGCTCGCGGGCGCCGGCCAGTTCCTCGTCGCGCTCGTCTTCGGCGAGATCGTCGCGCAGTACCCCATCGCGGGCGGCGTCTACCCGTGGGCGCGCCGGCTGTGGGGCATCCGCTGGGCGTGGATGACGGGCTGGGTCTACATGTGGGCGCTGCTGGTCACCATCACGGCCGTGGCGTACGGGGCCGGCCCGTACATCGCCATCCTCTTCGGCTTCGAACCGTCCGTGCACACCACCGTGCTGTGCACCGTCGCCCTGATCATCATCGCCGCGCTCATCAACTACGCGGGCACCAAGGCGCTTTCGAAGGCGGCGATCATCGGCTTCACCGCGGAGCTGGTCGGCGCCCTCGTCGTCGGCGTCTGGCTGCTGTCCACGCACCGCTTCCACGGAATCGGCGTGATCGTCGACAACTTCGGTACGGGAGGCGGCGGTTCGTACGTGCCGGTCTTCCTCGCCGCGGCCATCATCGGCTTCTACCAGTACTACGGCTTCGAGGCGTGCGGAGACCTCGCCGAGGAGGTCGCACGTCCCGGCATCGTCATCCCCCGGGCGATGCGGCGCACCGTCTACGTCGGCGGCGCCGCCGCCACCTTCACCTGCCTGACCCTGCTGCTCGCCGTCTCCGACTACAAGGCGGTCATCGCGGGCAAGGACACCGACCCGGTGGTGCGGGTGCTCTTCGACGCGCTGGGCGAGGTGGGAGCCCGCACGGTGATGGGCGTCGTGCTCATCTCGTTCCTGTCCTGCACGATCAGCCTCCAGGCCGCCGCGGGCCGCCTCATCTACTCGTACGCGCGGGACAAGATGGTCGTCGGGCACAGGCTGCTGCGCTCGTTCTCCTACGCGCGTGCCGTGCCGCACAACGCCCTGCTGGTGGCGGCCGTCATCCCCACCGTGATCGCCTTCGGGTCGCTGATCTCGGAGGACGCCCTCACGAAGATCGTCTCCTTTGCGATCCTGGGCATCTACGGCTCGTTCCAGATGGTCGTGCTCGCCGCGCTGCGCGCGCGGCTGAAGGGCTGGCGGCCCTCGGGCGAGTACCGGCTGGGCCGCTGGGGACTGCTCATCAACGCGTCGGCACTCGCGTACGGCATCTTCGCGATCATCAACATCTCCTGGGCGCGCAACCCGGAGCAGTCGTGGTGGGAGAACTGGATCGTGCTGCTGTGCGGCGGCGTGGTCGTCGGATCGGGGCTGCTGTACATGTTCACCACGCACCACTACGGGCGCGGTGACGCCCCGTCGGGCGACGCGATCCCGCAGCGCTCCGAGGTGTGAACCGGGTGTGAACCGGCGCCGGGCGCCGACTCCCGTGGCCTCGGCGGCAGTTGCGGGGTAGGCGGATCTGCGGGCGGGTGCCCGACTCGTGTACGGTCCCGTCCGTTACAGCAGCACCGTGGCCCCGTCCGCCGCCGATTCCCGCGGGCGAGGCGGCGGCCCGTGCCCCGGGTGCTGCCGGTGACGAGGACCGTTCCGCCCCGTGCGGGAAGCGCGTTGTCCGGACCTCTGCCGGGCTGTTCGTGCCGTTCGTCCGCCTGCCTTCTCCGCCGTCTCCTCGGCGGCCGGTGCGCGGACGCGGACACGGAGCCCGGCTGGGGAAGTGAACGCGTGAACTGACGTACGGGACGGTCTCTCTGCAACCGAACGGGGCGTTGCGTTGTCCTTGGAACCACAGACTTTTTTCGGGGTGGCCGTCCCGTGTCCCTACGGGCGGTCGGGCAGCCCCGCGGACGATGGAGCTTCGAGTTGATTCGTGTATCCAAGAAGGCCCGCCGAGTGACCGTGGCGGTGACGGCCGGGGCTCTGCTGGCCGCCGGACCCTTCGTCTATACGGCACAGGCGGCCGGCCCCTCCGGCGTCAAGGCCAAGGGAGCATTCCTGCTGGACGCCTCGTCCGGTGAGGAGATGTGGGGCAAGGGCTCCGACACCAAGCGGGAGATGGCCAGCACCACCAAGGTGATGACGGCGGCGGTGGTGGTCAGCTCCGGCGCCGACCTCGACCGCAAGATCACCGTGAAGAAGGCGTACCGCGACTACGTCTCCAAGTGGGGCGGCAGCACGGCCGACTTGAAGACGGGCGACAAGCTGAGCCTGCGGCAGCTGCTCTACGGGATGCTGCTCCCCTCCGGGTGCGACGCCGCGTACGCGCTGGCCGACGCGGTCGGCAAGGGAAGCTCCACGACGGCCCGAGCCGACGACTTCATCGCGAAGATGAACGCCAAGGCACGCCAACTCGGCATGAAGAACACCGAGTTCGACTCCTTCGACGGCATCTCGAAGAAGGGGCACAACCACTCCACGGCGCGCGACATGGCGAAGCTCGGCAAGTACACGCTGGGCAGCACGAACATCCGCAACGTCGCCAAGTCCACCTCGACGAAGCAGAAGGCGACCAACGGCCGTACGTACACCTGGTACAACACGAACCAGCTGCTCGGCTCGTACAAGGGCGTCATCGGCATCAAGACCGGCACCGGCACGAAGGCCGGTCCGTGCCTCGTCTTCGCGGCGGAGCGCAACGGGCATTCGGTCGTCGGCGTGATCCTCAACAGCGGCGACCGCTACCCGGACGCGAAGAAGATGCTCGACTGGTCGCTGGAGCAGAAGACTCCGAAGCTCGACCTCCGCTCGCTGCCGGAGGGCGCGGAGCGCGACTGATCCGCTGACGCGGTCGCGTTTTCGCGCGCACCGCGCACGCGCACCGCGCACCGCGCATCGCGCGCCGTTCTCCGGCCCGCAGCGCACCGAGCGCCCGGGGTGACCGTCCGACGACGGCCACCCCGGGCGCTCGTGCGTAGCCCCCGCTGGGGCGGTCGCCCGGGCGGGCGGGCCGCGGCTCCTGGACCGCCACGGCCCTCGGGTCGCCGCGCTCCCGGCCCCGGGCCGCCGGGCCCTTGGATTCCCGGCCCCCCGGGGGGCGACCCCGTCGACGCCGGTTCCGCGTCGTCCCCGGCGCGCGTCGCGCGACTCGCGCCCCGCGCTGACCCGCCCGTCGGCCCGGCCGACGCGTCCCCCTAGCCGGGCGCGTGCTGGAGGACGAGGATCACCAGGTCGTCGTTGATCGTCCGGGCCCAGCGGGTGACGTCCCTGTGGATGAAGGAGACGATCTCCGCGGGTTCGACACCGGAGCGGTTCCCGTCCTCGTGGATCACGGATGCGCCGTGCCCGTCGCCGTAGCGTTCCGCGAGCCGCGCGCCCAGCGGGTAGAAGACGCCGTCGCGGCTGCGGGCCTCGGTGACGCCGTCCGAGTACGCGACCAGCGTCTCGCCGTACGCCAGGACATGGCACTGCTCCCCCGGCTGCTCCTCCGCCGACAGGTCGCCGAAGCCGAGCGGCAGCGCCGGCTCCGGGTTCAGGCGGCACACGCCGTCCGGGCCGCCCAGCCGGAAGATCGGCGGATGCCCGCGGTTCAGCACCCGCACGAGCCCGCCCTCCAGCGGGAACTCCAGCAGCACCGCCGTCGCGAACAGCTCCTGCGACCAGCCTTTCGGCGTCCCCCGCACGGGCACCGCCTGTGAGCCCCCCACCTCCATGTCCGTACGGTCCATGGCCATGGCCGCCTCGATCCGGTCGGCCGTCTCCGCGAGCGTCGAGCACGTCATCGCCGCCTCGCGGAAGGTCGAGGTGATCGTCGCCACGCCCTCCGTCGCGCCGATGCCCTTGCCCCGTACGTCACCGACCAGCGCCCGCACCCCGTACGGAGTGGACCGGACGCTGTAGAGGTCGCCGCCGATCAGGGCCGCCTCGTCCGCCGCGCGGTATACGCCGGCGAGCCGCACCGGTCCCAGCCGCTCCGGCAGTGGACGCAACAGGGCCCGCTGAGTGGCCTCGGCGACCGCGTTGACCTGCACGAGCCGCAGCGTCGTACGTTCCAGGATCATCGCCAGCAGCGTCGAGAACGCGGTGACCAGGGCGAGGGTGATGATCGGGCCGACGACGTTCTCGGGATAGACGTCCGACAGGCCGAGATGCATGCCGGTGAGCAGGGCGATGGACAGCACGCCGGTCAGGACCGTCGCAAACGGACGTGTCAGCAGCGCCGCGAGCACGACGGCTGCGGTCAGGAACGACGCGAACGAGTAGCGCGTCGGCGTGGCCAGCTCCAGCACGAGGGCCATGACCACGAGCGTCGGCGGGAGCGCCTTCACCCAGCGGGGCAGCCAGTCGATGCGCCGGGTGCGGTAGAGGCGTGCGGTGAACGCGCTGTCGCGGTCCGCCCGGTCGCGCAGTACGCCGAGGCTCCGCAGCAGCCCCGCGTCGGGGTCTCCGTCCCGTTCCCTGGCTCTGGCCCGGTCCCTTGCTCCGGCCTTGCTCCGGCTACGGCTCCGGCCCGCGCCCCTGCCTGTTTCCGTGCCTGTTTCCCCGCCTGCTTCCGTGCCGGTTTCCCTGCCACCGCCCCCGTTCCGGCCCGTGGGACCCGGGTGTTCCGGGTCCTGCCCGCTGCCCCTGCCTCCCGTGTCCACGTTCGTCCGTTCCCTTCCACGGGGCGGGCCGGCCGCCGTCGTCCCTGCTCCGGCCTCTCCTCAGTCTCCGCCACCGGCACGGATCCGGCTCGCTGTGCTTCCGTACGGGCGGCGGACGAGGGAGCCGGTCGGGCGTGGGGGAGCCGGTCGGGCGCGAGGGAGCCCGCCGGACGCGATCGGTTCCGAACCGGTGGGGAGGGACACGGACCGAGGAGGACAGGCGTGGCCCGCCCGCCCCGCCGGGCGCGGAACGTGAGGCCGCCCGGCAGCACGCGCACGACGGCCGGAACGGAGAGCCGACCCCCGCCGCCGTTCACGGGGGGGGCGTCAGGCGAGCCGCGCCTCCACCTGCCCCTCGCTCTGCCGCGTCTCGAAGACGGGCTGCGGCGAGGTCGCCGGGCCGGCGACGTTCCGGCCGTCCGTCAGCCGGAAGACGCTGCCGTGCCACGGGCACCGCACACAGCCGTCGACGATCTCGCCCTGCGACAGCGGCCCGGCCATGTGGCTGCACCGGTCGGCCAGCACGTGGACGGCGCCGCCGCTCTCCCGTACGACCACGACCGGCATGTCTCCCACCGCGCGCCGCACCGCCTTCCCGACGGGCAGGTCCGCGGTGGCGCCGAGAGAGTGCCAGCCCGGTTCCGTACGTACGGAGATGTCCTCCGCGTGGTTGACGGACGACGCCTGCCGGTAGGCGAGATGGCCGCCGAGCACGCCGCCGACGCTGACCGCCGTCAGCCCCGCGTACCCGAGCAGCCGTCCGCGCAGGGCACGGCCGCGCAGCCGTGCGCCCAGCGAGGACACGTAGAAGGAGATGGCGACGGTGTTGGCGAGCGCGTGCACGAGCCCGACGCGCATCTGCGGTTTGCGCAGCTCCGCCCAGTCGATCCAGCCGGTCACGGCTGCCGGTACGGCGGCGCCGAGGCCCGTGGCGATCAGCAGCGCGGGCGCGTAGTGGCGCCGCTTGCCCGGGATCAGATCCAGGAGCGCGGCCGAGAACCACGTGCCTAGGGGGATCTGGACGAGCGCCGGATGCAGGGGATGGCCGAGCCAGTGCCCGTGCAGCAGGTCGCGGTCCTCTTCGCTGAGGGGGAGTGCGTGCACGGCCCGCTGCATCCCCTGGAGCGGGGGATCGAGCCGTGTGTCGTGCTCGGTCTTCTCGATGGCGGCGAGCACCCGTCCCTGCCGCTCGGGGTGGGGCAGCACGGTGCGGAGGGCGCCGGCGCAGGCAAGCAGCTTCTGTGAATAGGACATACAGCTCGGTTCCCGTCAGAAGCGGAAGCAAACGGACGCCGGTGCGGGGTGGCCCGCGGCGCCGGGTTGTACGCGCACGGTGCGCCGGGGCGTGCGGTCCGGGGTCGTGGGCACCTGCGGCGATCGCGGGCCCGGAAAGCTTCCGCCGCCTCCCGTCCCCCCGCATTCCCCCTTCGCCTTCCCTTGCCGCCCTACGCCTCGCCTTCCGTTCGGCGCCCCTCGGGCGACCGCCCCACCGCGCACCGGGAAGCGTCCATGCCCAACTGACGCCCCTTCACGGGCGATTCACCGGTCACGCACCGCGACCGCACGCACCGCCTGCGGTGACCGCGTGTCCCGATTGGCCCTTACTGTCCCGGAAGCTGCATGTCATGCGGCTACAAATCTCACCGGAACCGCTTGGAATCACAGACGCCGCTCGATTAACGTTCCATAACGCAGCGCGGTCGTCACCGCCGTCACGAGAGACGGCTCCGTGCGCCGTCGCCGAATCCTGAACGTGCACCACCCCGAGCGACAACTCGATACCGCTGCACCAAAGGAACCGGGGAACCACCCCCTGCCGCTCACACGGCGGGGATGGGGTGAATCGGCAAGTTCCGCCCACGGGCGGGCAGTTCGTAGGAGACCTTCCTGCTCCGAACCCGTCAGCTAACCCGGTAGGCGAGAAGGAAGGAAAGGAGAACGCCCCCGTGGCGTCCAACAGGCATGCCCCCGAGGGCACGTACGACGAGTATCTCGACGACGAAGAGTCCGGCAGATACGCCGACTACGGCCCCTCCTACGGCGACGACGGCGCATTCCACCGGCAGTTCGGCCCCTCGTACGGACAGTACGGTCAGTACGACCAGTACGGCGCCTACGCCTCGCAGCTGACCGAGACGTTCGAGCCGCACGGGTACGGGACCCACGGATACGAGACCGGTCCGCAGGCGCAACCGCCTTACGGCACCCACGAGTTCGAGGCACCCGGCTTCGGCGCGCCCGAGTACGGCACGCCGGATTACGGGACGTCCGAGTACGGGACGTCCGAGTACGGCAAGTACGAGTTCGGGCCCGACTCCGTGCCGCCCGTCCCCGACGCCTTCGGCCCCGGAGCCGCCCCCTTCGAGGAGTGGAACCCGACCGAGGAGTCCGTACAGCCCGTACGCGGACGCCACAAGATCGCCAAGCAGCGCGGCGGCAGCATGGCCCGCAGCGGCGCCGTACTCGGCGTCGGCATGATCGCGGCGGTCGGCGCCGGCGGCATGGCCACCGCGCAGGAGAAGCCGTCCACGTCCATCTCCATGCCGGACGTGGCGGCGGCCGCGAACAAGGCCAAGGACCTTCCGGGCGTCAAGCTGCTCTCCGGCGGCTCCGAGGAGACCGTCGCAGGTCAGCCCCTCACCCAGGCGGCACTGACCGAGAGCGACACCAAGGCCGGCCGTACGGACGCGGGCGAGGCGCTGCGCTCCCGCATCCTCCAGCAGGCCCAGCAGCAGCAGTCCGCCGCCGAGGCATCCGAGCGCAAGGCCGCCGTCGACAAGGCGGCCGACGCGGCTCGGACGAAGGCGGCCAAGGCCGAGAAGAAGCAGGTCGCCGCGGAGCGCGCGAAGGCGGAGGAGGCCCGCCTGGCCAAGCTCGCGAAGAGCTTCAAGCTTCCCGTCTCCGGCTACCAACTCACTTCCAGGTTCGGCGACTCCGGCGGCCTGTGGGTCAACGGCCACACCGGCCTGGACTTCGCGGCCTCCTCCGGCACGCCGATCAGGGCCGTCCACTCCGGCACCGTCAAGGAGGCAGGCTGGGCTGGCTCGTTCGGCTACCGCACGATCCTGAAGCTGGACGACGGGACCGAACTCTGGTTCTGCCACCAGTCCTCGATGAACGTCTCGGCGGGCCAGAAGGTCCGCACGGGCGAACTCATCGGCCACGTCGGCTCCACCGGGAACGTCACAGGCGCCCACCTGCACCTGGAGGTCCACCCGGGCGGCGGCGACGCGATCGACCCGGAGGCGTGGCTGCGGGGCAAGGGCATCACCCCCTGACGCCGAGGGCGGTCCGGAAGAGGGCCGCCGCCAGGCTGCTTCCCCGCGCACGTCACACCGCCACCGCCACTACCCCGTCACAAGTCACGGCCACCACAGTCAACAGGGGTGCTCACACCCGCGGTTCGCCCGTCCGTACCCGGACACCGGCCCGCCCCCGTACCCGCACCTCTGCTCGCGCAGCCCCGTAACGGCGCGCCCACATCTGCACATTCGTATCTGCCTACGCGATGACTTGTCGCGCCGCCGCCGCCTCGCACCGTCGGGGTGTCTGGACCACGCACAGCTCGCCCATGCCCCTCGGCGTACACAGGAGGGGACGAGGCGGCGGCGGACGGGGGCCCTCCTCCACACAAGAGCACGGCCCCTGACCCATGCGGTCCCGCCCATGCGGTCACTCATGCTCCGGCGGCCCTGGTGGACCACCCCCCGACACCAGGGTCGTCGGTTTTCCCTCGTGCCATGCCTACGGCAACCACCGCGCGCGAAGGGGCAGTACGGTCGGCACATGTCTGAGTACGACTCCCCTGACGCGACCCGCGAATCCCCGCACCCGGCCGCCAACGGCGGCGGACTCGCCTCCCGGCGGGCCCTCGGCGGCCTGTCCGTATCTCCGCTGTGCATCGGCGGCAACGTCTTCGGCTGGACCGCCGGCGAGTCCGCCTCCTTCGACGTCCTCGACGCCTACACCGCGGCCGGCGGCAACTTCATCGACACCGCCGACGTCTACTCGGGCGTTCGCCACGGCGTCCCCGGCGGCATGGACTCCGAGACGGTCGTGGGCGATTGGGCGGCGGCACGCGGCAACCGCGACGACCTGGTCATCGCCACCAAGGTCGGCGCACACCCCGAACGCAAGGGCCTCTCGGCCGCCAACATCAAGGCCGCCGCCGACGATTCGCTGCGCCGCCTGCGCACCGACCGCATCGACCTCTACTACACGCACTTCGACGACGAGTCCGTCGAGGTCTCCGAGATCGTCGGCGCACTCGACGACCTCGTACGCGCCGGAAAGGTACGCGAGATCGGCGCGTCCAACATTTCGCCCGAACGCCTCGAAGCCTCCCTCGCGTTCAGCGGCGAAGGCCGCACGGGCTCCGGCGCCGGCACCGCCCGCTACGTTGCGCTCCAGCCGCACTACAACCTGGTCTCCCGCGACACCTACGAGGGTCCGCTCGCGGAGGTCGCCGACCGGCACGGGCTCGCGGTGATGCCGTACTTCGCGCTGGCCATGGGCTTCCTCACCGGCAAGTACCGTGCGGCGTCGGAGAGTTCGGGCGACAGCCCGCGCGCCGAGCGTGCCGCGAAGCACCTGGAGACGGAGCGCGGCCCGCGCGTACTCGCCGCCCTCGACCAGATCGCGGACTCCCGCGGCGTCCCCCACGCGACGATCGCCCTCGCCTGGCTCCTCACCCGCCCCACGGTCACCTCCCCGATCGCCAGCGCCCGCTCCCTCGACCAGCTGGCACCGCTACTGGCCCTGGCGGACGTGGAGTTGACCCCGGAGGAGGCGAAGCTGCTCACGGACGCGTCGGCGTAGGGGCGTCGGTGCCCCGGGTCAGCGCTGCTTGGGCTGCCCGTACGCGTGCCGCACGTGAAGCCGTACGACGAGGCGCCGGTCGGCCACCATCGCCGACCGGTACTCGTCCCAGTCCGGATGCTCGCCCTGGATCGCCCGGAAGACGTCGATCAGCTCCTCGACGGTGTCGTCCTGCGGATCCGCGGCCACCGGCGTCAGCTCCGCATCGCCCTCGGCCACGGTCCACGCCCAGCCGTCGTCGCTGCGGACATGGAAGCTCGCACGTGAATCGCGCAGCAGATTACGGGTCTTGGCCCGGTCCGCGGTGACGGAGATCCGGATGAGACGGCGGGCGGAGTCATAGGTGTAGTTGACGTTCGACAACTGCGGCCGCCCGTCCCGCTTCAGCGTCACCAGCACGCCCAGCTTGTGCTCGCTGAGCAGCGCGAGCAGTTCTTCGTCCACGAGTCTCGGCCTGTCCTCTCGTACGTGGTGGGCAGGGGACGCGGTGCGCGACCGTACGGTGCGGGTGCCGTCCCCTGTGACGTGCCTCGTCGGTGCCCGGCTCAGCGCAGCACACGGTAGGTCACGTGCGTGACCAGTGTCGCCGAACGCGAGCGCACCTGCTGGAGTTCCAGCGGCGGCACGCCCTCGAACAGCCGCGTGCGCGCACCGAGCGTGAACGGCACGATGTGCAGCCGCAGTTCGTCGATCAGCCCGGGACCGAGACCGTGATGTCGCAGACCACCTTGTGTCTCTGTCCGGCCATCGCCCTCTCCTCGCGGCGACCTACGCCGCCCCGGGCGGCGTGCTTCCGCCAGGCATCGGCATCAAACAGACAGAGCATGACACAACGCCAACGGGACGTCGCTCGCCCTGAGTTGTGACTACGGCAGGAGTCCCGCGACGGATACGTCGCAGGCGTGGGCGTACCGGGGTGACGGTCACCCCGCGGATCGGGGGCTCTTGCGCTTGCCGGCGTTGAAGCGCGCCTTCTTCTGACGGTTCCCGCACGTGTTCATGTCGCACCATTTGCGGGTGCGGCTCTGGCTGGTGTCGAAGAAGGCGGCTTCGCAGGTCGGCGATGCGCACAGGGCCAGTCGCCCGTCCCGTTCGCCCGCGATGATGCTGATCGCGTCGGCGGCGATCACGCTGAGGGCGTCTTCCACGCGGGAAGCCGAGCTGAGCCGCCATCGCCGCTCGCCCTCGGGCGTCAGGATCGCCGCGGCGCGGCCCTCGGCGCTGCGGTCATTGATGACCTGGACGGCGGACGCGGGGAGAGCGTCCTGGAGCGCGGCCGCTGTGGCGGCGGCGTGAATCGACTCCCGCAGTTCCCGGGCGAGTTCGAGCTGGGCGGCGGTGCAGGAGTCCACGGCGAGGCCGTTCACCGCCAGCCAGTCGACGAGCCGCTGCGGCGTGGGGATGCGCTCCACGGCGTCGCCACGGCGCTCCGTCAGCGTCGCCGTGAAGCTGGTCGCCAGCACGCTGCCGAGGCGGAAGTCAGGGAACCCAGCACGCATGGAACCACCTTAGCCGGTTGCGCGCGGGCACGAAGACGCGGTAGAACCGTCTTAGCCGGTTCTACGAGAGTTCGCAGCCGGTTCCGTGACGGCCAGGAGGTCTCATGCCCCGTCCGACCAGCGACGTGCAAGCATTTGAAGCCCGCGCGACCGACGCCGACCTCGACGATCTGCGCGCCCGGCTGGCAGCGGCGCGGCTGCCGGAGGCCGAGACGGTCCGTAGCGCCGAGTCCGGCCCCCGCCGATGGGAACAGGGCGTTCCGCTCGCCGACCTCGTCGATGTCGTGAACTACTGGCGCACCGGATACAAGTGGCGCTCGTTCGAAGAGCGCCTCGACCGGATCGGCCAGTTCCGTACGACCATCGACGATCTGGGAATCCATTTCCTGCACCGCCGGTCCGCGCGCGCGGACGCCATTCCTCTGATCTTGACGCACGGCTGGCCGGGCAGCATCGCCGAGTTCATCGACGTGGTGGACGAGTTGGCAGATCCGGAAGACGCAGACGTGCCGGCGTTCCACGTCGTGGTCCCGTCGCTGCCGGGCTTCGGTTACAGCGACAAACCGGCCGCCACCGGGTGGGGAACCGAGAAGATCGCGGCCGCGTGGGTGGAGTTGATGGGAAGGCTCGGATACGGCCGATTCGCGGCCCACGGCGGTGACTGGGGAGGCAATATCACCACGGTTCTCGGCGGCAGGTTCCCGGCGCACGTTCTCGGCATCCACACGACGTTCGCGGAGGCACCGCCCGGATTGACGACCGACGGGCTGACGGCGGCCGAGCGCGAATGGACCGAGGAGACCCGCCATTTCTGGCGCCACCGTGCGGCGTACGCGAAGCAGCAGGCGACCCGGCCGCAGACCATCGGCTACTCGCTCGTCGACTCACCGGTCGGGCTTCTCGCCTGGATCCTCGACAAGTTCGCCGAGTGGTCGGACACCGAAGACAGCCCTTTCGAGACGATTTCCCGAGACCGCGTTCTCGACGACGTCACCCTGTATTGGCTGACGCGTACCGGTGCATCGTCGGCCCGCATCTACTACGAAAGCCACAACTCACTCGACCCGGAACTCCGGGTCGACGTCCCGTCGGCAGTCACCATGTATCCCCGCGACATCGAGAAGTGCCCTCGCCCCTGGGCACAGGAGCGATACCGGCGGATCGTCCGATGGAGTTCGCCCGAAACCGGGGGACATTTCCCGTCGCTTGAGGTTCCCGGGTATTTCATCAAGGATCTGCAAGAGGGCCTCGCGGCAGTGCTGGCCGCCAGCCGGTGAACGCGGCCCGATTTCGGCCCTCGATCACCGCCTGATCCGGCTCAAGGCGTTGCCGACGACACCCTCAACTGCAAGGAGCCCCTTTGCAGCCGGACCTCGCATTGCGTTTCTGACGGACACGATCGCTGAAGGGCGAGCCCCATCCCATGCCCACCCTCGTAGCCCTCCACGCCCACCCCGATGACGAAGTGCTGCTCACCGGCGGGACCCTGGCGCAGGCGGCGGCGCAGGGGCATCGGGTGGTGGTCGTCGTGGCCACCGACGGGCTGATGGGGGAGGCTCCCGAGGGCCAGGAGCCGCCGCGCATGCGGGAGTTGAGGGCGAGCGCGAAGGTGCTCGGGGTGGAGCGCGTGTTGCATCTCGGGTATGCCGACAGCGGGCGCGGGCCCCTGCTGTATCCCGACCCGCCGGACCGGACGCGCTTCGCACGGGCGGCGACGGAGGACGCGGCGCGGAGGCTCGCGGACGTGCTTCGGGAGGAAGGCGCCGAGCTGCTGCTCAGCTACGACGCGAACGGCGGATACGGGCACCGGGATCATGTGAAGGTGCACCACGTGGGGAGGCGGGCCGCCGAACTCGCGGGCACACCACGGCTGTTGGAGGCCACGGTCCCGCGGGAGACGATCGGCCGCCTGATGAGGCTCGCGCGGGCGCTGCGGCTTCCCGTCCGTTACGACGCGGAGGCGCTCGGCCGCTTCTGGAGCGCCCGCGCGGACATCACGCACGCCGTCGACGTACGGCGGTACGCGCGGCAGAAGCAGGCCGCGCTCGCCATGCATCGCAGCGAGGTGGAGAAGAGCGACGGCAGGCTCGCGCCCGCGATGCGCGTCCTCGTGCGGCTGCCGGCGCCGCTGTTCGGGCTGCTGCTGGGGAGGGAGTGGTTCGTCGAGGCCGGTCCGGGGCGCCCTCGCGCTCGTACGAGCCGCTAGGAGCACGGAACCCAGCACGGAACCCAGCGCAGTGCCGCGCCCAGCGCCGCGGCCAGCACCGCCGTCCGTCTCAACGACGGGCCGCGCGGCCCCCGTTGGCCTCATACGCCTCCACCGTCGCCCGGTCCGGGACGATGCCCGCCACCGGCGGCAGCACCTTGCCCTTGGCGCTGCCCGCGTCGAGCGCCACCCCGCAGGGCCGGCCCGCGGCGGGGATGACGGAGTCGAGAAGCCGCCAGCCGAGGACCTTGCGGTAGTCCCAGCCCGTCTCGCCCTCCGTCTCGGAGGTGGCGGGCTGCCGTATGCCGGCGGCGGGATCGCTGCCCTTCTTGGCGAAGCGCGTGAGGGTCTTCTCGTCGGAGAAGGCCAGTATCCAGCGGATTCCGCCGAGTTCGGCGGACCAGAGGCCGCCCTGGTCGTCGAAGGGCACGAGTACGGCGCGGTGCCGGAAGCCGTCGAGGAAGGCGGTGAACTCCGGTGCCGCCGCGGCGGCTTCCTTCCGTACCTGCTGCTCGGCAGCGACGAGATCGGTCAGTTGCACTGCTGCCCCCAACCCCTCTGCTGCCCTCGGCCGTCACACGTGCCCCAACTGGGGGCATGCTGGCAGCGATACGAGGGCCCCGCAAGTATGTGCTGGTCGATACCCGGTCACACGGAGTGAGGAGCTTGGGCGGCTTTGCGCCACCGCCGCCGCCCTCGCGGCACACCCGGCCGTCCCGCTGCCGTCACCGCGCCGGGAAGCCCCGAGGCTCGTAAGGGGCCGGTGGCCCGCCCCAACTCACCGGCCGCCGATAGCGGTTGAGGCTCACCGCCGCCGAGGCCGTGGCGGGTCCGGCGACGCCGTGCCGCTGCCAGAGATGGTGCAGGAGTTCCTGTTCGCGCGCCTGGAAGTCCGGCGCCGGCGAACCGTGGTGCGCCCGGGCCCGCAGCAGCGCGAGGGACGTGGCGAAGTGCTGGTATTCGGCGACCGTACGGGCACCCGTCGGCCCGTGCGTACTGCGTGCCAGCGAACGCGCCGCCGCACGCGCCCTCATGGACGCCAGCCCCCACGGCTCGGGCTCCTCGAACCAGCCGGCCGCCGCATAAGCGGGAAGCGTGTCGCGGACCGTGCGCAGCTCCAGCCGCCGCGACCAGATCGCCAGCCACGTCAGCGCGGTGAAGACGGGGATCATGAAGAGGGCGTAGACGAAGAGGAAGGTGAAGTCGGGCAGCGACGCGGATCCGTTCCAGATCGAGTGCAGCAGCGACGCCGTGAGCAGCCCGAGGACCGGGATGAGGATGCGCAGCGTGCGACCCAGCGAGGGCAGCGCGGCGACGATGCCGAAGGCGATGCCCGTCATCGTCGTGAAGAGCGGATGCGCGAACGGCGCCACGACGATGCGGATGAAGAACGTCATGGCGGTCACCGACTCGTGCAGGGCCTCCGGGCCCAGGAGTTGGTCCTCGCCGAAGGCGGTGCCGAGGTAGAGCACGTTCTCGGTGAATGCGAAGCCGGCGGCGGTGATGCCCGCGATGGCTATCCCGGAGACGACCCCGTTGAAGTCGCGCCTGCGGAAGAAGAAGAGCAGCAGTATCGCGGCGCCCTTGGCGGTCTCCTCGACGACGGGCGCGATGACCGTGGAGCCCAGCACGTCCGCTCGCGGCTGGGCGTCGGCGTCGGCGAAGGACGTGACGAGCCAGCTCGTGGCGAGGGTGTTGGTCAGCAGGGCGACGAGCGTCGCCGCGAACGCGCCCCACGCGAAGGCGAAGAGATGGTTCCGCCACGGCGTCGGCTCGACCCCGTCGATCCAGCGGAACGCGGACACGAGCAGCGGCACGGGCAGCACCGCCAGCCCCAGCCCGACGAGCAGACCGACGGTGCCCGTCTGCTCCCGTACGAGACCGAGGATGATCAGGCCGCAGAGCGCGAGCAGCGTGACGAGGGTCAGGGCGCGGAGCGTGCGGCGGTGGCGGTGCCACCAGGAGGGGGCCGCGGGCGGGCGGTAGCGCCAGTCCGCGGGGGAGGCGGGCATCGCGGGGAACCGGGGCTGCTGTGCCCAGGCCGGGACGGGGGCGTACGGCTGGGGCTGTGCGTACGGCGGGAGTTGAGGCTGTGAGTACGGGCCGGGGGCGGCGTGCGGCCGGGACCAGGGGTCCGTCGGACGGGGCTGTGCCTGCGGCTGCGGCTGCGGCGGTTGCGCCCGGGGCTGCGGCTGCGGCTGTGCCTGGGTCTGTGCCTGCGGCGGTTGCGCAGGGGGCGGCGGGGCCTGCTGAGGGGCGCCGCCCGTTCCGCCCGCGCCGCCGTGTGCTCCACCCGGCCCGCCAGCTCCGGGCGCTCCGGTCGCTCCGGTCGCGCCGCTCGTTCCGCCCGCGTCCCGTCCGCCCGTCTCCGGAGCCGTACCGCCGTGGTCCGGAGCGGGCCCGTCCGTACCTGCTTCCCACCCCTCCATGGAGGGCCGGTCCGCGTGCGGGGGCGCGTTGCGTGCGCCAGAGGCTTCGTCGTCCACCACTTGACAGTAACGACGCATGCGGCGGCCCGGAGTGGAGTGCCCCGGATTGACGGACGAGTGCTGCCGACGGGGGCCTCATCGCTGATCACGAGGCGGTTTATTCACTCGTTTGGAGTGATTTGCCCATGGATGTTCTGGTACGGGCGTGCGCGCTTCGTCAGGCGGCGTTTGCCTGGAGACGGAGCGATACGCCATTGGGAGTAGGAGGCACTTCATGATCTCCCAGGAGCAGATCCCCGCAGTCGTCGACCACATGATCTACGACCCGGACGGCAAGAAGATCGGCGAAGCCCGCCACGTCTTCCTCGACGAGAGGACGGGCGATCCGGAATGGGCCACGGTGCGCACGGGACTCTTCGGCACCCAGGAGACGTTCGTACCCATCCATGACGGCCGTCTCGTCGGTGACAACATCGAGGTGCCTTTCCGGAGGACCCAGGTGAGGGACGCGCCTCACATGGACGTCTCGAAGGGCCGCCTCACCGAGCAGCAGGAGCGCGAGCTGTACAGCTTCTACGGCCTGGCCTGGGACGGCACGCAGGCGCCGGCCGAAGGAGAGACCGGAGGCGCCGCCGGTACCGAGGAGGCGCAGGGCACGGAGACGGCCATGGGCGCAGGCGCGGCGGGAGCCGCGGGTGCGGCCGGAGCGGCCACCGCCGGTGCGCGGCCGTACGGACGCACGGACGTCGACACGGGCGCTGGCGCGGGTGCCGCCACCGGCTTTGCGGCCGGGCAGGATGCCATGACCCGCTCCGAGGAGCATCTGCGCGTCGGTACGGAGCGGATCGAGACCGGTCGTGCGCGCCTGCTGAAGTACGTGGTGACGGAGGACGTCGAGCAGACGGTCCCGGTGCGTCACGAGGAGGTGCGGATCGAGCGCGAGCCGATCACCGACGCCAACAGGGACGCCGCGATGAGCGGGCCCGCGATCTCGGAGGACGCCTACGAGATCGTTCTGCACGACGAGCGTCCGGTCGTCGAGACCGAGACCGTGCCGGTCGAGCGGATACGCCTGGTCACCGAGGAGCACGTCGACCAGGAGACCGTCCGCGGCACCGTGCGCAAGGAGCGCATCGAGGTCGAGGGCATCGACGACTCGGCGTCGTACGGCTCCTCCGGGACCGGTACGGCGGCCTGACACCGGGCGGTCGACACAGCAGGCAACACGACAGCGAAACAGCGCGACAGCGCGAAGCGCGACAACGGGGCAACGGGGGCACCGGGTTGCCGGACAGCCGAGGGCCGGGTTCACCGCCCGGCCCTCGGCCGTGGGTCAGCGGCGCCGGAACAGCAGGTCGCGTACCTTGTGCCCCTTGCCGACCCCCTGCTCCTCGAAGCGCGTACGGGGCCGGATGGCCGGGCGGGGTGCGTAGCCGCTGTCGAGCTGCGTGTTCTCGTATGCGGGGTGGCCGGAGAGGACGTCGAGCATCTGCTCGGCGTACGGCTCCCAGTCCGTGGCGCAGTGCACCAGGGCGCCCGAACGGAGCGGGCCCGCCGCGAGATCGAGGAACTCGGGCTGGATGAGGCGGCGTTTGTGGTGCCGCTTCTTGGGCCAGGGGTCCGGGAAGTAGACGCGGAGGCCGGCGAGGGACTCCGGGGCGAGCATCTCGCGGAGCAGGATGATCGCATCGCCGTTACCCACGCGGACGTTGGTCAGGCCGCGCTCCTCGGCGAGGCGCAGCAGATTGCCCTGGCCGGGGGTGTGCACGTCGACGGCGAGGATGTCGGTGTCCGGGTCGGCGGCGGCCATCTCGGCGGTCGCCTCGCCCATGCCGAAGCCGATCTCCAGCACTACGGGGCGTGCCTCGCGGGCGGGCTCGGGTGCGGCGGCGGACGAGTCGCCGGAACCGCCCGCGTCTCCCGCGAAGAGCTCGGCGAGCTCGATGCGGCGCAGGCCGTCGATGTCGAAGCCCCAGTGGGGCCAGAGCCGGCGCAGCGCCGCGCGCTGCCCGCTCGTGACACGGCTGCGGCGGGGCTGGAAGCTGCGGATGCGCCGCTCGTGGTGCGAACCGGCCGGGTCCGCGGAAGGGCCGGTGCCGTCCGGAAACATGGCGGGCTTCCCGGGCTGCTGGGGCTGCTCGGCTTTCCCGGGAGTCTCGGGGTTCTCAGGCGTCTCAGGCACAGTGCTTCCACTGTACGGGCGCACGATGCGGGCGCGGAGCGGGGCAGAGTACGGGCGGAGCTGGGGCGGAGTTCGGGCGCCGACGGGGCGGAACGCGGTCGCGTACGGGCAGTTCGCCGGCCGGTGCGCTGGTGGCTCAGCGGCCCGCCGCCTCCAGCGCGTTGAGCGCGCTCAGCGCACGTGCCGCAACCTCGCGGCCGATGGGGAGCGAGGCAGTGGCGGCGGGCGAAGGGGCGTTGAGGACGTGGACCGCGTGCGGGCCCTCGGTGATCAGGAAGTCGTCGACGAGCGTCCCGTCGTGCAGCACCGCCTGCGCGCGCACCCCCGCGGGCGCCGGCACGAGGTCGTCCGCGGAGACCTCCGGCAGCAGGCGCCGAACCGCCGTGGTGAAGGCGGACTTGGACAGGGAGCGGTGCAACTCGCCCGCCCCGTAACGCCAGTGGCGGCGGGCGAGGCGCCACGAACCGGGATGCGCGAGGACCGAGGCCAGCTCGCCCGGCCGCACCGTGCGCCAGTCGTACCCCTCAAGTGCCAGAGCGGGCACGGCGTTCGGGCCGATATGGACGGCGCCGTCGATGCCGCGCGTGAGATGCACGCCCAGGAAGGGGAAGGCCGGGTCGGGCACGGGATAGACGAGGCCGCGCACCAACTCCTCGCGGGCAGCCGTCAGTTCGTAGTACTCGCCGCGGAACGGGACGATGCTCGCCGCCGGTTCATCGCCTGTGAGGCGGGCGATGCCCGCGCAGTGCAGGCCGGCGCAGTTGACCATCGCGCGGGCCCGTATGACGGAAGAGCCGGGCGTGGCGGGGGCGTCGGCGATCCCGGCCGGGACCGCCGTGCCTGCCTGCCGGTCTCCCGTGCCTGACCGCCGGCCTGCCGGGCCTTCCGTGATCGCGCGGACGGCCACGCCCGTGCCGGGGCGGCGCTCGACGGCGTCGACCCGCGAGCCGTAGCGGATCTCCGCGCCGCCCTCCTCGGCGAGCCGAGCCAGCCGCCCGGCGACGGCGCCGAAGTCGCACACCCCCGTCGTGCCGACGTGGATGGCGGCCAGGCCGCGCACGTGCGGCTCGCGCTCGGCGATCTGCGCCGGGCCCAACTCCCGTACCGGAATGCCGTGTTGCCTGCCGCGCTGGATGAGCGCGTGTAGCCGGGGCAGCTCCTCGCGCTCGGTCGCGACGATCAGCTTGCCCGTGACCTCGTGCGGAATGCCGTGCTCCGCGCAGAAGTCGACCATCTCGGCCGCACCCTCCACGGCGAAACGTGCCTTGAGCGAGCCGGGCCGGTAGTAGATGCCGCTGTGGATCACTCCGCTGTTCCGCCCGGTCTGGTGCCGGGCAGGGCCGTGCTCCTTCTCCAGCACGACGACGCGGGTGCCCGGAGCGGCCCGCGTGATCGCATACGCCGTGGAGAGCCCGACGATGCCGCCGCCGACGATCACGACGTCGCAGTCGTACCCGGGGCGGGAACGGGCGCGGCGGGAGCCGCCGGGCGACGCGGGCACCGGCTCTTGCATGGCTCTCCCGGGGGTGGTGCTGGGGATGGGGGACGCGGCGGGACTGCGGGCGGATGTACGGCTCGGGTGCGGACTGGACTGCGGGCGGGACTGCGGGCGTGTGAACGGGTGCGGTCCGCTCATCGGGGTCGTGTCGGCGGGCACGTCTTCCATCATGAACCGCACCACTGACAACGGGCAGCGACGCAGGTCACGATCGCGCCGACGCCGTTCCGGGCGGACCTGCTCCGGCACTGCCCGCACGACCCGCATCGCTCGCCCCACGCACACAGGAAGCACCCGCCGTACGACCGCGCCTGCCGCGCCCGCCGCGCCCGTCCCGCGTCACGCAGGTGCCGCCAGCAGCGGCCGCGCCTGCTCCCGCAGCTCGGCGACCCGCGGCTCGTCCCCGTACGGCTCCAGGCGGTTCAGCAGGTCCCGTACGTACTCCGTGGTGCGCGCCGACGAGATGCGTCCCGCCACCTCGACCGCGCGGGCTCCGGCCGCGCACGCCGCGTCCAGGTTGCCCGACTCCAGCTCGGCCACCGCCGATACGACGAGACGCAGCCCGTGCGACCGTACGAACTCCTCGGTGGGCTTCGAGAGCGCCTTCTCGGTGAAACGGCGCACCTGGCGGGGCGCGTTGAGATCGCGATAGCACTCGGCGGCGTCGGCCGCGAGCCGGTCGTAGGAGTAGAAGTCCAGCCAGGACGGGTCGCCGTCGCCCTCGCGCGCCCGCTCCAGCCAGCTCTCCGCGTCGGACAGCGCGGCGCCGCACGCGTGGGCGTCGTTGGCCTTGGCGTGCGCGCGGGCCTCGACGAGGCGGAAGAAGCTCATGGTGCGTGCGGTGGCCAGGCTGCGGTTGCGTTCCACGGCGGCCTGCGCGAGGTCGACGCCCTCGTCGGCGAAGCCGCGGTAGGTGGCCTGGAGGGACATGGAGGCCAGTACGTATCCGCCGAGGGGGACGTCGGCCGCGGCGCGGGCGAGCCGCAGCGCCTGGATGTAGTAGCGCTGGGCCGCCTCCTGTTGGCCGGTGTCGAAGGCCATCCACCCGGCGAGACGGGTGAGTTCGGATGTGGCGCCGAAGAGGGACCGGCCGACCTCGTCGGTGTACGCGCCGAGGAGTAATGGTGCCGCGTCCACCCGCAGGCACTCGGGCACCATCGACGAACGCCAGTCCCCGCCCCCGTACTTGGAGTCCCAGCGGCGGGCCTCGTCGGCGGCCTCGCGCAGCTTCGCGACGTCCGTGTGACCGACGCGCAGGGGCGAGTGGTCAGGGTCGCCCGAGCCGTCGGCGTTGCCCGCGGTCCCGTCCGCCGCGCTGCCGCCACCGGGGCCGGTCATGCCCGGGCCGGGGCCGGCGCCCGAGGCGGCGGCGGTCTCCGGATCGCGGGCGACCGAGCTGTCGGCCGGGGTTATCAGCCAGCGGGACGCCGGCGTCGCGTACGCGCTGACCGCGAACGACCCGGCCAGGGACTGCCAGATGCCGCCACCGCCGCGCCGCCCGCCGTGCAGATCCAGCCGGTAGAGATCGGTGGCCGACTTGACCGCCGCCCGTACGTCGCGCGGGAAGGCGAGGCCGACCTCGGGAGCGGGGTCGGCGTCCGCGAGGCCGATCTCGTGCAGCGGCACGGGACGCCCCAGCTTGCTGCCGATCGCCGCCGCGATGAGGTGTGGCGCGGCGCCCTGCGGGACCATTCCCTTGGAGACCCAGCGGGCGACCGACGTCTTGTCATAGCGGAGCGTCAGACCGCGCTGCGCTCCCAAGTCGTTGACCCTGCGGGCGAGTCCGGCGTTGCTGATTCCTGCGAGGGCTAGGACGGTGCCGAGTTTCTCATTCGGCCCGCGTGGCTCCCTGGACATGCGCGCACACCCCTGACACACACCGACGGCCGCCCCGCCGGCCGTCGCGAACCGGCGGCGAGGCACCTGCTACCCGCGCGAGAGTCGCGGGATGCCTCCCTTGACCGCCGGGCCTGCGCGGCAGACACGGCGCGGGACGCACTGAGGACTTAGCGTAGTTCGCCGCATCCCTACCGTTAAGGGGCACCGGATGGGATGGCGGGAATCGTGTACGTGCGCAGGGGCGTGCGGGACGTGGCGGAACGGAGCGCGGCTGTGTACAGGCTGTCGCCGGAGGTCGCCGGGCCGCCGTCTCCGCAGTGGGCTGTACGGCCGCTTCAGCGGGGGCGTATGAGCGCATTCGCGAGGGTCGTACGACCGCACTCGTGAAGACCGGTGTGAACGTCCGGCTGAACTCCCGTACGGGCGGCGGCAGTCGGCGGCTCCGGGGGGAGGGCTCGGCGGGATCGGCGGGCCGCCCAAGGGGAGGACGGTGCGCGGCGATCGGGAGCGGTCGGGGGTCGGCAGGCTCTGCGGGCCGGGGCTCCGCGTTCGTCGCACGCGTTCGTCGTGGCATCCCTGCGCCGTGTCCGTGTGGGGGCGGGCCGGGCACGGCGCGAACTCCGGGGCGGTGCCCGGGAGTCGAGCCCCCGCCCGCATGTGTCGCTTCTTGTCCGGTTGTGCGGCGGTCTGCGTCCGGGTCGCGACGGATGCGGGGCGTGGTGGCGGCACATGTGCGTCCAGGTGGGCGCGTACGTGCGTCCGTCACGTGCCAACGTGCGTACGGCGCAAGGGAGTCGGCCGAAATCCGTGTGAAGGAACCGTCGGGCAACGGTGCCGCCGGAGGTGCCGCCCGTGCTCCGGGTGTGTGGTCGTGCGCCTGCTCATGCGCCTGTGCCGCGTGCCGGACTGGAGGTTCGATGAGAGGTGCGTGGGTCGGCCCGCTGAACTGGACCAGCGGGCTGGGGGAAACCGCCGCCCCATTTCCCCGCGGGCGACGGTCCGGCCCGGGAAGTTGGAGAAGCCTTCCCGGGCCGGTGAACCCGCCCCGCCGGATCTCCCCGATTCCCGGTGCTCCCAATGGAGTTGTCCTTCTCGTTGTCTCCTCCTCGTTGTCTCCTCGTCCTCCTCCGCCGTCACGGCCTCGCCCGCCGCGGACTCCGCCGCCCCGAACGGCCGTTGTACGAACGGGCGTCGGATGCGGACGGGGCATGAGGGGCGCGACCGCGCGGGGTGCGAGACGGCTTTCAGGTGCCCGTGCAGGCCGCGCTGCCGCAGCCGGACCCGGCCCTTCACGGCTCCTCCGCTTCGTCTCCCGGGGCCCCTGTATCCCGGACACGGGCGCGCTTCCGTACGACCTCAACTGGCCTGGCACAGCGCCGTCCAGCGACCGACGAGGGCCCGTCGAGGTGTCCACGAAACCGTGGATGAGACGTCGATGGGCTCGCCCATGAGCTCGTCCGTGAGGCGTCGTTCCGGAGTCATAAGGGCATCGCCGCCGTACGCCCGTACGACCCGCGATGAACACAGGGCGTAGGAATCGGCGACCTGTGAACGACGTTCCGGCGGCTCTTCAACGCGAGGGTAGGCACTGATAGTTGGCCGAATAACATCGGTCAGTCGTGCGGTGCCGCACGCCGAAGCCAGCGGTATATGCCGCCGTATGCGCCCACGAGTCCGTCCCGCGCGTCCCGCCTCGTGACCGCACCCGACAGCCCTGCCGCGCGCGTCGGCCGCAGGGCGCACGTACCGTGCAACCCGCCTTCACGGGCGGCGCGTTGAGGTCAGATATGCGCCCCTTTCACGCCTCTCGTGCACCCGTCTCGTGGCAACATGGCCGCAGAGCAGCAGTTGGGCGATCCGGAAACCCCCGCCGGAGGCAGGGGAAGGCACGCTCTCAACGGCGTCACTCAGGCAGCGGAGGCGGGCGGCGATGCGATGGTTGGTGGGGTGGAGCAGCGCCGCTCCCGGACGCGGACGGTATGCACCGGGCTCGCTTGAGCCGGTGGGCGCGCAGCTTCTGTGGAGCGACCCCGACCCGCTCTGGGCCGTGGGGGACTGGCGTCCTGACGAAGTCCGCGTCGTCGAGGCCGACGCCGCCAACCGCCTTGCCTTGTTCGGGTGTTGCGGCGCCAGCGACGAGGAGCTGCGGCTGGGCCTCTCCGCCGCACGCGGCGGTGCGTACCGTCATCTGACGGCCTGGCCCGGGAGTTACACGGCGGTGGCGTGCGTCGGCCGCCGGCTCACCGTCGCCGCCGACCTCGCCGGTGCGCGGCCCGTCTTCCACACCCCGTGGGACGGCGGCACCGCCTACGCCACCGCCGCGCTTCCGCTCGCCGACCTCACTGAGGCCCAGCTCGACATCGGTCATCTCGGCGCGCTGCTCGCCTGCCCCGACGCGCCCGAGGCGCTCGGGGACGGGACCCCGTACGAGGGGGTGCGGCGCGTGGCTCCGGGCCACGCGCTGATCCTGCGCGAGGGGAGCAGGGAGATCGCCAGCTACGAGCCCGCGTCGTCGCTCGTCGTCTCGGCCCCGCCGCCCGTCGACCCCGAGACGGCGGTGGCGCGGGTACGGGACGCGCTGGTGGAGGCGGTACGGGCGCGGCTGGCTGCGCCGCGGCACGCCTCGGAGGCGGACCTCGGATACGGGGGCGGTGGCGGCGCTGCGGGATCCGGTGCCGCTGCCGGGGCTGCGGGCGGCGGGTACGCGGGTGCGGCGTACGGAGCCGAGCCGTTCCGCGACGACCCGTACCCGGAGGGCCCGTACCCGGAGGGCGCGTACAGAGGCGAGCCGTACGGCGAACGGACCTACGGCGAGCGGGCGTTCAGCGACGACGCATACCCGAGCGGCGCTCACGGGCACGACGCGTACGTCCACGACGCCTACGGCCGCGACACACACGAGGGCTCCGCGTACCGCGACGGCGGCGGATACGGGGAAGGCGCCGCCTACGGCCACGGAGGGGCGTACGGCCAAGGCGCCGCGTACGCCGAGGGTGCCTACGGCGAAGGCCGCGCCTACCGCTCCCCGGGCGGCGACGGCGAACCGGCCCCCGGTGGCGCGTCCCACCGGCACAACGGCCGCGGCGCGCGCGGCGGTCGCGGTGGCCCCGGCATGGACGGCCGCGACCCCGGGCCCGTCCCCGGCATGGGTCCCGCGGACAGACGTGCCGCACGCGGCGGGCCCGCGCCCGGCGTCGGCGCCGACCTCTCCGGCGGGCCGGCATCCGGCACGCTCGCGCTGCTGGCGGCGGGGCTTCCGGGGATGCCGGGCACCGTGCACGGCATGCTGGACGGCACGGAAGGGGGCGAGCGGCTGCTCGCAGTCACCTTCAACGACCTTGCCACCAGCGGTGGTTCGGACCCGTCGGTCGCCGCCGAGCTCGAACGGGCGCGCAGCATCGCCGAGAACCCGCGGCTGCACCACGTCGTGGTCACCGGCGGCGAAGGGGCCCTGCCCTTCGCGGAGTTGGAGGGACCGCTCACGGACGAGCCGGGCCCGTCCCTGGTCGTCGCGGACCGGCACCGGCAGCGGCTGGCCGTCGGCAGCTCGGACCACTTCGTCGGGTACGGCGCACGCCAGGTGCTCGACGCCCATCCCGCACGCCTCGCCGACCTGCTGATGGACCGGCGCAGGCGTCATCTGCTGCGTCCCGTCGCGGCGTTGGCGCGGGCGGAGGACGTACCGCCGGGCCGGTCGGTGCTGGTGCCGTGGACGGTCTACCGGGCGGCGCGCAAGCTCGCGCGCACGCAGTACCGCGACGGCGTCACCCGGACCGCCGAGCGGCTGCGGGCCGGCGGCTCCGGACGCAATGCCTCTGGACGCAATGCCTCCGGGCGCAACGGATCGGGCCGCGACGGCGCCGGTCCGGACGACGGTGCCGGTGGCGGCTCCGGTGCCGGGGCGGAAGCGGGCACGGGGAAAGGTTTTGCCGATCTCGGCGCCTTCGGAGGCACGGCAGGCTACGGAAGCGAGGGCGCGGTCGGCGCCTCCGTGGCCGCTCTCACCTGGTGCCGGCCCGGGCCCGCGGCCCGGTGGCTCACGGGCGAGGCGCTGGCCGAGGTGTCCGCACGGCTGGAGGCCGCGGCCAGGCTCCGCCCCACCGTCGAACGTCCCGGTGAACGCCGCGCCCGCGCCGCCCTCGCCCGTCAGGCCTCGGACCACCGCGTGCTCGAACAGGCCGCCGAGATCCGCAACCAGCGCCTCCACGCGCCCTTCTACGACAACCAGGTCGTACGGGCCTGCCGCGACCTCCCCGAGGCCCTCCGCGTCAAACCCGGTGCCCGGGCGTCGGTGCTGCGCGCCGTGCTGGCTGGCGCGGGCGTGCACGATCTGCCCGCGGGCTGGGGCGCTCCCTCCCACGCGTACCAGGCGGCATCCGTACGGGCAGGCCTGCGCGCCGCCGCCGGCGAACTCATCGACCTCTTCGACTCTCCACTGCTCGCGGACGCCGGGCTCGTCGAGGCGAGAGTCGTACGCAAGGCGCTCCGAGCCGCCTCCCAGGGCGAACCGCTGCCTCTCGACGGCCTCGCCGACCTCGTCTCCACGGAGCTGTGGCTGCGCAGGCTCATCTCCCGCCGGGGCACCTGCTGGACGGGCTCCGCGGCGCCGAGACAGCGCGCCGTCGCATCGGGCGTCCTGCCCGCAGCCCAGCAACGCCCGGCGCTTTGAAGTCCCGCCGCCGGACCGGGGCCTGACGAGTCGGCTCCGGTCGTGAGGCCCCTGGGCCCGGCAGGTCAGGAGCGCCGTGCCCGTGGGTGTGCCCGCGAGTGTGCGTCTGCCTGAACCTCGGCCTCTGCCTGTGTCTGGGTTTCCGCGTGTGTCTCGGCCTCTGCCTGTGTCTCGGCTTCCGCGTGTGCCCGCGTACGCGACCGTGCCCGCCCCTGCGCTTCTGTCCGCGCCCGCGCCCGCGCCCGAGTCGGCACCCGCGCCGGTACGGCGTCCCGTTCCTGATGCACCGCGACTCCGGTCACCACCAGGGCGATACCGGCCAGTTCGAGCCACGCGGGCGTCTGGGCCAGCACCACGAAGCCGATGACGACCGCCGTGGCGGGCAGCAGCGACAGCATCAGTGCGAACGTCGCACGCGGCAGACGCGACATCGCGAGCTGATCGCAGACGTAGGGGATGACCGACGAGCAGACCCCCACTCCGAACGCACTGGCCAACAGCAGCGGCGACGTGAACGCGACCACCGCGTCGCCGGCTCCGACCGGCGCCACCACGGCCATCGCCACGAGCATCGCCGCACCGAGCCGGTCGATGCCGGCGGCACCGCCGTCGGCCGCCAGCCGATGACCGAGCACCACGTAGAGCACGAACAGGGCGCAGTTGCCGAACGCGAAGGCCAGGCCCAGCGGTTCGGCGGCCAGGTGCACGTCCGTGAGCAGCCACACTCCGCCGACCGCCATGACCAGCGCGCTCACGTTACGCATGGAACGCAGCCCGAACGCGGCCAGCACCACAGGCCCCAGGAACTCGATGGCGCCCACCGTCCCCAACGGCAGCCTCTCCAGGGCGAGATAGAACGAACTGTTCATCACCCCCAGCACCGCTCCCAGCGCCAGCAGCAGCCGGCGCTGCCGCCAGGACGACACCGCCCACACCCTCCACGGCCGACGCCAGGCGGCGAAGACGACCGCGGCCGAGGCACAACGGAGCCAGGCGACCCCCAGCACATCGACATGGGCGAACAGCAGCACCGCGAACGCCGGCCCGAGGTAGTGGAAGACGGCGCTGGTCACGAAGTACGCGGACGGCGGCACCCTCCCCGCGACCGCGGCCGCCCTGCCCCTCGTGGCTCTGCCTGCACGGAATCGCGAAACACTGACCATGAGTGACAGACTCGCAAGCACCAGCGCCTGAAACCATGGCGAATGTGCAAGCATGCCGACCAGATCGTTTCATGTTGTGTCTATAAAGCCCCTCTCTGTTTGGCGATGATGAAGATGGATGCTGTGGACAGGGCCGTGCTGACCGAGCTGGACGCCGACCCCCGCCTGCCGACGGCCGAACTGGCCCGCCGTATCGAGGTGTCGGTGCCCACCGCGCGGGACCGCGTACGACGGCTCCAGGAGAGCGGTGTGATCCGCGGCTACCGCCTCGACGTGGACCCGGCGGCACTGGGCTGTCCGGTGGCCGCCTTCGTACGCGTACGCCCCGGGCCCGGGCAGTTGCCCAAGATCGCCGAACTCGCGCAGAGCCTCCCCCAGGTCAGCGAATGCCATCGCATCACCGGCGAGGACTGCTTTCTGATCAAGGTCCACGCAGCAGACGTCGGTTCGTTCGAGGAAGTCCTCGACCGCTTCCTGCTGCACGGGCAGACGACGACCTCGATCATCCAGTCCACACCCGTGCCGCCCCGGACACCCGGACTGAGGTGAGCGCGGCACAAGCCCGGTCCACTCGGACCGGCTGCCGCGCCCTCCTCCTACGCCGTCGGGTCCTATGCCGTCGGGCACACGGTCGTACGTGCCACCGTCAGCCCTGCGGTCGCGGACGCAGCCCTTCGAGGAGTATGTCGAGCAACCGCCGTGACGCCGCCGCCTGTTGCGCCGCGTCCGGAAGCGAGGGAGCCGCCGTGGCTATCACCAGCAGCACGTCGCCGACGGTCACATCGTCGCGCAACTCCCCCGCCTCACGGGTGCGTTGCACCATCTGACCGACGACGCCCAGCAACTCCGCACACCCGGAGTCGTCTTCGTAGCCCTCCAGGCCGTCACCGCCACGGTCGTCCTGCCGCTGCACGGACGCCGAAGCGGACGTGGTGCCGTCCTCGACCAGCCGCAGTCCGGACCGCTCCTGCTGCCCGTACGCGGCCTGCCGCTGCTGCGGTACCCGCGCCGGGCCGGCCTCGGCGCCGGATGCGTCGCCGCCCCAGCCGTCGGCGCGGAGTATCCGCGGCGGCAGCAGGCGGCCCGCACCCGAGGCGACCGACGTGCGCAGGAAGCGCGAGAGCGCCGACCACGGATCCTGCTCCTGGCCCAGGGCCGTGCGAGCCTGCTCCGTGAGGCGGGCCGTCTCCTCCGCCGCGATCCGCCGGACCAGTACGTCCTTGCTCGGGAAGCGGCGGTACACCGTCCCCACGCCGACCCGGGCCCGCCGGGCGACGTCCTCCATCGGCGCGCCGTAGCCCAGCTCGCCGAAGACCTCGCGGGCTGCCCGCAGTACGTGCTCCAGATTCCGCTGCGCGTCCACTCGCAGTGGAGTGGGACGCGGCGCGGTCGCAGTCTCCGCGGCCCTGCCGCGCAGGCCGGCGCCACCGGCCTTGTCCGCGCTCGTGGTTCCTCCGACGGCGCCGATTCCGCTCTCGCCGTCGCCCGCCCCCTGGCTCCCGTTGTCCGGAGCCGCCGACATGGCGGCAGCAACGGAAGAAGAGCCGTGAATACCCTGAATGCGCATCAATTTTCCCCCGGTCATCAAGTCTCCCCCCGGAGACCCTCACGCTGTCGCGGCCGGTGGCGTCGGCACCGTTGGTCCTCAAGCACCGCACCCCCGACGCCCACGAACATAGTTGAGCACTGGTCAAGAGAGAAGAGGGCGGTCTCGCGGACGTCCGTCGGCCCTCGCCGCGGCGGCCGTTCCGGCTCCCGCGAGCCACTCTCCGCACCCGCAAAAATAGCCCATGACCTGCATCGATGTCACCGCCAAGGCAGTGGCGGGAGAAACGGAGGCCCGGTCTCCGCCGGACACACAATTCTTTGAGCCTGTGGACAAACACCGGGTCGCGGGTGCGTCATGGACTCGTGACCAAGGCAACGAACGGAACCGCGCGCATTCTCGTGATCGGCGGCGGATACGTGGGCATGTACACCGCCCTGCGTCTCCAGCAGAAGCTGAAGCACCAGATCCGGCGGGCGGCGAACGGTTCCGGCAGCTCCGACGGCCCCGGCTCGTCCGGCGGCACCGGCGGAGTCGAGATCGTCGTGGTCGATCCCGACCCGTACATGACCTACCAGCCGTTTCTTCCCGAGGCGGCCGCCGGCTCCATCTCACCGCGCCACGTCGTCGTACCGCTGCGCCGGGTCCTGCGGGACTGCCGGCTCGTCGTCGGCGAGGCCGTCTCCATCGACCACGACCGTCGCGTCGCCCACGTCCAGACGCTCGCCACCGAGCAGGAGGGCACCGGCACCGTCGAGATGCCCTACGCCGAACTCGTCCTGGCGCCCGGCTCCGTGTCGCGCACACTCCCCGTACCCGGCCTCGCCGAGCACGGGATCGGCTTCAAGACCGTCGAGGAGGCCATCGGGTTGCGCAACCACGTGCTCGAACAGCTGGACATCGCCTCCTCCACCCGGAACCCCGAGGTGCGCGACTCCGCCCTCACCTTCGTCTTCGTCGGCGGCGGCTACGCCGGCGTCGAGGCGCTGGCCGAGCTGGAGGACATGGCCCGCTACGCGTGCCGCTACTACCACAACCTGCGCGCCGAAGAGATGAGATTCCTGCTCGTCGAGGCATCCGGAAGGATCCTCCCGGAGGTCGGCGAGGAGATGGGCACGTACGCCCTGCGCGAACTCCGCGCACGCAACATCGACGTACGCCTGGACACGCGCCTCGACTCCTGCGAGGACCGCGTCGCCGTGCTGAGCGACGGCTCCCGCCACCCCACACGCACCCTCGTGTGGACCGCGGGCGTCAAGCCGCACCCCGTGCTCGCCGCG
Organism: Streptomyces sp. HNM0575; assembly: GCF_012726265.1. Classification (GTDB taxonomy): domain Bacteria; phylum Actinomycetota; class Actinomycetes; order Streptomycetales; family Streptomycetaceae; genus Streptomyces. Next base: position 147,137 of record NZ_JAASAG010000014.1, read on the forward strand.
TCCGGGCTGCCGCTCAACGGCCGCGGCAGACTCGCATGCACGGCCCAACTCCGCGTCGACGGCGCCGAGAACGCATGGTCCGCCGGTGACGCCGCCGCCGTGCCCGACCTGCTCGCCGAGGAGAAGGGCGAAAAGGGAGCTCTGTGCGCCCCCAACGCCCAGCACGCCGTACGTCAGGCCAGGCGTCTCGCGGACAACATCGCCGCCACCCTGCGGGGGGAGCCCGCCACCGACTACCGTCACGCCTACGCGGGTTCCGTCGCCTCACTCGGGCTGCACAAGGGCGTCGCACACGTCTACGGACGCAAGCTCAAGGGCTACCCGGCCTGGTTCATGCACAGGACCTACCACCTGAGCCGGATCCCCACGATCAACAGAAAGGCACGAGTGCTCGCCGAATGGACCTTGGCGGGACTCTTCAAGCGCGAGATCGTCTCGCTCGGTTCGCTCGAACATCCCCGGGCCGAGTTCGAACTCGCGGCAGGCGGCTCCCGCCGCCCGGACAACGGCAAGGACCGCCACGGCGGCAACGGCACCACCAGCACCAACGGCACCAAGAACAGCAGCGACGGCAAGTACGACTGAGGACCGCACCGGAACCTGCCCGGCCCGTCGACGACCGGACGGGGCGACTCCCGGGGCGCCGGATGATCCGGCGTATGGCCCGTGCGTGATCCAATGTCTGCGCCGCGCACCATGCGGAACGTGTGACCATGAGTGGGCTCGCATCCGCGCACAGTGACCAGTACGACGGCTCAGCGGGGGGCCGTCTCCAGAACGACACGAGGAATCGGACGACCGTGAATTTCACGCGCTGGAGCGCCCGACTGCCCGGCACACAGCGGCGCAACTCAGCCGCACAGGCGGCCAGGGCCGCGGCGGCCCAGGCGCACCAGACGTCCGACAAATCCGTCGAGACCGTCGGCGACGGCAGTGGAGACTCCACGGACGACGCATCCGCCGGCGACGACTCCGCCGGCGCGGACGACGGAGCGGGACCGGGAAGGGCCGGCGCAGGCACCGTTCCGCCGGCGCGCGCCGGGCGCCGAGACGCCCCGTCCGCGGCAGAAGCGGAATCCAGCGGCTCATCCGCTCGTACGGCCACCGCGACCCACGCGGCTCCGACCGCTCGGCCGTCGCCGTCCGGCACCGCCCGTACGAACGCCGAATCCGCAGCGGCCGCGGCCAGCGCCCACGTCACCCGCAGCATCGACGCGCTCTCAGTCCACGACCTGCTCGGCCAGGTACCGGCCCTCGCCGCCGTCGTCCACGGCGGCGACCACCGCATCGCATACGTCAACGACGCCTACACCGCTGTCTTCGGCCCCCGCTCACAGGGCGAGGCGGCCCGCGACGCCCTGCCCGAACTCGTCGAACTCGGCCTGCTCCCGCTCATGGACCAGGTGCTGCGCAGCGGAAAGCCCCGCACCGTCAAGTCACGCCGCGTCCCACGCACCGCCGACTCGCGAGACAGCCGGGACGCCTTCTACACCTTCACCTGCACCCCCATCACCGCCGACGGCGAGAACGGCGTACTGATCTTCGCCGCCGAGGTCACCGACCAGGTCGAGGCGGCCGAACGCCTGCGCGCCAGCGAACGCCGCCAACGCGAGGCCGCCGTCACCCTCCAGCGCAGCCTCCTGCCGCAGGAGCTGGAACAGCCCGACGACCTGCGAGTCGCCGCCACCTACCAGCCAGGCGGTACGGAAGCCGCCGTCGGCGGCGACTGGTACGACGTCATCACCCTCGGCGCAGGCCGCACCGCACTCGTCATCGGCGACGTCATGGGCAGGGGCGTACGGGCCGCCGCGGTGATGGGCCAACTCCGCACAGCAGTACGCGCCTACGCCCGACTCGACCTCCCCCCGCACGAAGTGCTGCAACTACTCGACGGACTCGCCGCCGAGATCGACCCCAGCCAGATCGCGACCTGCGTCTACGCCGTGCACGACCCCAACGAGGGACTCCTGCACTACGCCTCCGCAGGCCACCCGCCGATCATCGTGCGCGACCCCGACGGCGTGGTCGAGCGAGCCCCCGAACCGACCGGGCCCCCGCTGGGCACCGGAGGCTGGGTGCACACCTCCTGCTCGCTCCCGCTTCCACCCGGCGGCTCAGCCGTCCTGTACACCGACGGCCTCGTCGAACGGCGTGACGCCGACATCGACACCGGAGTCACCACGCTGGAACGAGCCTTCGCGGGCGCCACCGGTTCCCCCGACATCGTCTGCGACCGCCTGCTGCGCTCCCTCGGCATCACCGCGGAGCACGACGACGACGTCGCCGTCCTCGTGCTCCACCACCCTGCCCGTACGGGCACCGACGCCGAGCTGTTCCACAACGCCGCCCTCGATCTGCTCGGCGGCACCGAAGCAGCGCCCCGCGCCCGTGCGTTCGCCACCGGCGTGCTCTCCTCCTGGCGCTTCCCCACGGAGCTTCAGGACCTCGGCGTACTGGCTGCCAGCGAACTCGTCGCCAACTCCCTCCAGCACGGCACCCCTCCGATGCGCCTGCGCCTACGCCGCACCGACCGGCGCCTGATCGTCGAGGTCACCGACGGCGACGAGCACCTGCCGCGACAGCGCTGCGCCGAGGCCGTCGACGAGGCGGGACGCGGCATCTCCATCGTCGCCACCATCGCCTCGGCCTGGGGCTCCAGAAGGACACCGGGCGGGGGCAAGTCGGTGTGGTGCGAGTTCGCCCTGCCCACGACCTGACCCGCCTGCCCCCTGCCACGCTTCCGCCGGCTCGGCATCGAGCCGGCGGACTCCGTGCGGTCCGCTCAGACCGAGGCCATCGTCCGCCGCTCTTCGGTGATCATCTCTGTCATCACCCCTTCCTCGACCTCGGACGGGTGCCGGTGCGCAGCGCTGCTGCCCGCCACGACCACCGACCGGTACGGCCTGTCCTGAACCGCCGTCAACCGCCGCCCCAGCCACAGCGCCAGACAACTCACGCCCAGCGAGCAGCCCACCAGCATCACGATGTACGTCCCGTACGCACCCACCGCGGCAAGCAGTCCGCCCACCGCCGGCCCCAGCGCCAGCGCCATCTGCTTCACCAGCGCGAACGCCGAGTTGTACTGACCCAACAGCCGCTTCGGCGCAAGGTCGGCCACCAGCGGAGCCACGGTCGGCGAGAGCATCGTCTCGCCCACACCGAACAGCGCGTACGTGGTGATGAGCAGCGTGGTCGCCACCGCCTGTGTCCCGTGCACGAGGCCGGAGACCCCGGCGGCCACCCAGGCCACCGCCCATATGAGGCCGACAAGGGCGACGACCCGACTGCGCCGACGCCGCTCGACCAGGCGCAGCACCACATACTGAGCGAGCACGATCATCGCCGTGTTGGCCGCCAGCGCGACCCCCAGCGTGGACGTCGATATTCGCGTGACTTCCACCGCGTACGCCGACAACCCAGACTCGAACTGTCCGTAGCAGGCGAAGAACAGCACGAAGCCCAGCACACAGAGCAGCACCATCGACCGGTCGCGCAGCAGCACGGACCAGCTGTCCGCCGGCGACTCCCGCGTCGTGGCCGAAGCCGCAGCCGGCCCACGGACCGCGTCCACCTCCCCGCTCGTGAGCCGAGGCAGCCGGACCGTCACGAGGACCAGCGCGAGCACGACGAACATCGCCGACTCGATGACGAACAGCAGCGTGAACGTCGCGGGACGGTGCTCGTCGACCATCAGCCCACCGAGCAGCCCGCCGATCCCCAGCCCGAGGTTGTTCAGGAAGAACTGCGTGGCGAAGGCGTGCGAGCGGGTCACCGTCGTGGAACACGACACGATCATGGTGGCCAGCGCGGGTTGCAGAACGGCCACTCCGGCCCCCATCAGGGCCGACGAAGCCAGCACGTACGGAGCGCTCTCCGCCATGCCGAACCCGAGCGCCCCGACCATGCCGAGACCGGAGCCCGCCAGAGCCACAGGCATCGGTCCCCTCCGGTCGATCACCCGGCCCGTGAACGGGAGAACCGCGAGCGCTACGACCGCGAATACAGCCAGCACAGCACCGGCGGTGCCGTCCCCGAGCCCACGCACGCGCGACGCGTAGACGAACAGGAACGGCGCGGTGAAGCCGTTGCCGAACGCCGCCAGGGCGTTCCCGAGCTGGATCCGGAGCAGCGCAGCGCTCATCGTCCTGGTCACACTCACCTACCTCTCATCAAGTCCTCGCCCAGCGAGGAGACTTCAAAGCTAAAGTTCGATGCTAAAGACTACACAGCGCAAGCGTTCATGTCGAACGACTTCACGTGGGATACTCCGGACCCATGCCTCCCGTGCCCGGACGACAGCCCACGCTCGACGAGCAGATCGCCATCTACCAGCGCGAATACCGCGACCTGGACCCCGAGGTGGAGAAGGTCGTGAACGCGCTCAGCCGTCTGGACCGGCGGATGAACGTCGCGTACGGACGCCAGCTCGTGACCCTCGGCCTCGGTCACGCCGAGTGGGAGGTCCTCAAGGAACTGATGATGGCCGGCTCGCCCTACCAGCTGTGGCCCGGCACGATCGCCAGGCGCCTCGGCCTGACTCCCGCCGCCATGACGCACCGCATCGACCGCATGCTCGCCCAGGGGCTGGTGACGAGAGAGCGGGATCCGGAGAACCGGGTCCGGGTCATCATCGGCATCACCGACGAGGGCCGGGAGAAGTGGCTCCAAGTGATGCGCAAGGCCTCGGTGTTCGAGGAAGACCTGCTGCAGGATCTGACCAAGGTCGAGCGGACGTTGCTGGGCGAGCTGCTCACGCGGCTGCTGCGCCGTGTCGAGGACACCCAGCCCGACGCGAGCGGGCGTCTGACCGACCTGGATTGAGCAGTCGCGCGCCTCGCAGGCAGCAAGTTGACACTGTGCACGCCGAACCGTAGTGTCCTCCGGGTTGCCACGGAGCCGTTCGGCTCATGAGGCGACACTCTTGCCGTCCGACGGCAGTCTCTACTGATGTGTCTCCCGCTTCCCGCGGGGCTGTTTTTCGTGTGCGTGTGTGTGCGGAAATCAGTTCGGCGGGGGTGTGCGGTGTCTCGATTTTGAGGTGCCGGGGGGATTCCTCTAATGTGGCGGCCGCGTCGGAAGGCGCCCCCTCCGGCTGGGGAATCGGATACGTGGAAACCGGGCTTGGAAACGAC
>NZ_JAASAG010000015.1 GCF_012726265.1 Streptomyces sp. HNM0575
CATAGCGTGAGGGAAACGCCCGGTTACTTTCCGAACCCGGAAGCTAAGCCTTACTGCGCCGATGGTACTGCATGCGGGAGCGTGTGGGAGAGTAGGACACCGCCGAACTATTAGTAAAGGGCCCGTGGCCCACAGCGTGCATTGCGCTGTGGGCCACGGGCTTTTTTGTGTTGAGAATGCTTTGTCATCCAGAACGGAATTGTGTGCGGGGTCTTGCCGAAGAGGCTCTGTGCGGCAGACAGGAGTCACGTCGATGTCCACCGATTCGCCGGACGACCGGCCGGAGCGTAGTCCTCGCCAGTCCGGGCCGAGGAGCGGCGACGACCGGCCGCGCGGTGGAAAGCGCGACGACCGTGCGAAGAACGACGGTGGTCGCGGACGGGGTGGTTACCGGCGTGACGACGGTCCTCGTGACGACCGGCGTGGTGAGCGGAAGGACCGTGAAAGGCCGCGTGGCGGCGGATCGCGGTGGGGCGAGCGCGACGGCCGGACCGAGGGCCGGGACGAGCGTCGCTCCGGGGGGCAGCGGCCGGACAGGGGCAGGCATGAAGGGCCGCGGCAGGGGCGCCGCGATGACAAGCCGCGCGGGCCTCGCCGGGACGATGGCCGTGGCGGGAGCGGCAGTGGCGGCGAAGGCGGTCGTCGTCCGTATGGGCAGGGCGGTGGCGGCCGGGGACGGGACGACCGGGATCGCCGCGGTGGTGGTTTCCGTGGGCGCCGGGACGACGGACGTGGTGGGCCCTCGCGTCGTCCGGGGCGTGACGAGCGCAGGGACGGGCGTCGGGACGATCGGCGGCCGGACCGGGAGGCGCCGCCGAGGCGGTTGCCGATCGACGAGGACGTCACGGGCGCCGAGATCGACAGGGAGGTCCGGCAGGAGCTGATGAGCCTGCCGAAGACGCTTGCCGAGGACGTCGCGAAGAACCTTGTGATGGTGGCCAGATTGCTGGATGAGGATCCGCAGGCGGCCTACGGCTATGCGCGGGTTGCGCTGCGGCTGGCCTCTCGGGTGCCGTCCGTGCGGGAGGCGGCGGGGTTCGCGGCGTACGCCGTGGAGAAGTACGCGGAGGCGCTGGCGGAGTTCCGTGCGGCGCGGCGCATGACGGGGTTGCAGCATCTGTGGCCGGTCATGGCGGACTGTGAGCGCGGCATGGGGCGGCCCGAGAAGGCGCTCGCGATGGCGGGCGAGCCCGAGGTGCAGAAGCTCGACAAGGCGGGGCAGGTCGAAATGCGGCTCGTGGCGGCCGGTGCGCGGCGTGACATGGGGCAGGCCGAGGCGGCGGTTGTGACGTTGCAGAGCCCGGAGCTGGCGTCCAGTTCGCAGCAGCCGTGGACGGCGCGTCTGCGTTATGCGTATGCGGACGCGTTGCTCGAGGTGGGGCGTGCCGACGAGGCGCGTGAGTGGTTCGCCAAGGCGCTGGAGGCCGATCAGAGCGGCGCGACGGATGCGTCGGACAGGCTGGCGGAGCTGGACGGGGTGGAGTTCATCGACGCGCTGGATCCGGAGGCCGAGGCCGAGGAGGCGTCGGGCGACGGGGCCGCGGAGGATGAAGGTCCGGCGGGCGCCCCGGCCGGCGAGTAGCGACCAGGGCCGGCGAGCGGAACGCAGGGGAGGCGGAGCCCACGGGCTCCGCCTCCCTTTCTCATGTGTCCATGGAGCATGGCTCCGTGGAGCTTGTGTCCGTGGAGTGGGGCACGCTCATGGGGCGAAGCGTGCCAGGGGGTTGTCGAGCTCGCCGATGAGCTGAAGGGCGCCGGACGGGTCCTGGAGGTCGACCATCTGCTGGTTGTCGCGCAGCTGGAGACGGTTGAGGCAGGAGAGGGTGAACGTGTCGGCGAACAGGTCGTAGCGGGCGAAGCGTTCGGCGAGGTGGGGTGCCGACTTCTGGTAGTCGCGGACGCAATCCGCGACGGCGGACCAGAAGGTGTCCTCGTCGAGGGTGCCGTTGCCGGCGAGGATCGCGTTGAAGAAGCGCAGGAAGCAGTCGAAGACGTCGGTGAAGAGGGAGAGGATCTTCATCTCTTCGGGGACGTCGGCGCGGATGCGTTCGACCTCGGGCGGGAGCTGTGCGTCGGGGTTCATCACCGCGATCTCTTCGGCGATGTCCTTGAAGACGGCGCGCTTGGGGGAGCCGTCCTCGTCCAGTACGAGGATGACGTTCTCGCCGTGCGGCATGAAGACCAGTTCGTACTCGTAGAAGCAGTGCAGCAGCGGCGTGAGATACACGTCGAGGTATCTGCGCAGCCAGGTCGACGCGTCCAGCCCCGACCCCTCGATCAGGGCCGTGGCCAGGGAGGCGCCGTCGGCGTCGGTGTGCAGGAGGGACGCCATGGTCGCCAGGCGTTCGCCGGGGGCGAGAAGCGGGACGGGGCTCTCCCGCCACAGGGCGGCAAGCATCTTCAGATATGGGGAGCCCTTGGGGGCGGCGGCCTCGTAGTGGGCGGGGTGGTAGCCCACGGCGGCGCACTCGCGCAGGATCGCCAGGCCCGACTCGCGCAGCACGTCGTCCGTGGCGACGAGGTCGGCGAGCCAGTCGTTGATGGCGGGCGTGGCCTTCATGTACTCGGCTGAAAGGCCGCGCAGGAAGCCCATGTTGAGCACGGACAGTGCCGTCTTCACATAGTGCTTGCCGGGGTGGGTGGTGTTGAAGAACGTACGTATGGACTGCTGGGGGACGTGCTCGTCGTCGCCGTGGCCGAGGCAGACGAGATTGCGCCGTGCGACCTCGGCGGCGAAGGTGACGGACAGCTTGTTCCACCACTGCCACGGATGGACGGGGATCAGGAAGTAGTCGTCCAGATCGAGGCCCTCCTCCTGCATGGCGGCGGAGAAGCGGCGGAGCGACTGCGCGGACAGTTCCGAGAGCAGCAGCTTGTCGTAGCCGATGTCGGCCGAGGCCGTGAACGTGGCGTGGTCGCGGTGGGCCGCGAGCCAGATCAGCCGCACGGAGGCGGCGGCCTCGGGGGCGTACGCCCGGTACTCGGCGATGTCGAAGCCGAGACGGCCGTTGTTGGCGACGAAGCAGGGGTGGCCCTCCGTCATGCCCGCCTCGATCTCCTGGAAGCCGGAGCGTGCGAGGCGGCCGGCGCTCACGGGCGTACGAGCCAGCTTGTAGGCCGTGCTGGAGAGGGTGGAGCTGATCTCCTCCAGATAGACGGGGAGGATGTCGTCGCCGATGCCGAGCGAGCCGCGCAGTTCGGTGATGAACTCCAGGGCGTCGAGGCGGAGTCGGGCGCCGTGGCGGTGACGGGTGATCGTGTCCGGCTCGACCTGCCAGTGGTCGAGGGCGAACTTCCGTGCTGTGAAACGGTATTCGGTGTCTCCGTCGTCGCTGTGCACGGAGTGGCGGCGGTACGGGGCGCTCGCGTCTCCGTCCCGCTGCGGCTCGTGCTGCTGGGGGTCGTGGTCCGGCAGCGGGGCGGGCGTCAGCAGCCGTTCGTGTGCGAACTCCGCGAGCGCCTTGCGTATCAGCAGCCGGTTGGCCGACTCCCAGCGTTCCGGCGTGAGATGGGCGACGGCCTCGCGGGGGGAGAGGGCGGCGGGGTCGTTCATGGGCTCTTCGTCCCTCCTGGGGCGTCAGGGCGCTGGAGCGTGGCACGGGCGGCTTCGAACTGCTCGCGGGTGCACATGCTCAGGTAGGCGAACTTCTCGGGCTTGGCGATGGTGCGTTCGATGCGGAAGCCGACGGCTTCGTTGAGCGCGTGTACGGCGGTGTTGCGCACGTCGGGTTCGACGACGACACGGCGAGTGTGCGGGTCCGCGAAGAGCATGTCCATCACGGTGGTGATCACGGCGAGGGTGAAGCCGTGCAGCGGCGCATCTGACGGTGCGCACAGGAAGTGCATGCCGACGTCACCCTGTTGGGGCTCGTAGAGGCCCTTCAGCTCGACGTGGGCGGGGTCGTAGCGCTCCATGAGGAAGCGCGGCTCGTGCTCGTGGAAGCCGAGGTAGGCGTCTTGGTGCTCGGAGGCCGCGATGGCCATGAACTCCCGCTCCACGTCGGTGAGCGTGGCCTCCTGCATCAGCCAGAACGACGACTTGGGGTGGGTGAGCCAGCCGTGCAGCAACTCGGCGTCGGCCGCCGGGTCGACGGGCCGCAGGGCGAAGCGGCCCAAGTGCTCGTCGGTGCGGGTGTGGACGGTGAGTGCGTCGGCCTCGTCGCGTCCGGCAGCCGTACGGGCGCCGCCGGAGCCGTTCGTGCTGCGGGAGCCGGTCATGAGAGCGGAGCCTCCGTCCCTGTGGCGGGGGCCGGTGCCGTGTCGGGCGCCGGTGCGCTGAAGTCCTGGAAGGCGATGGAGCGTTCGACGTGGTAGTGCTCGCGGCCGAGCATCTCCCGGATGATCCAGGAGTTGCGGTAGGCCGCCATGCCCAGGTCGGGCGTGACGAAGCCGTGCGTGTGCAGCTCGGCGTTCTGTACGTAGATCTCGCCGCCGGCGGAACCGCCGGTGTCCACACGGTAGTTGCGCCGTACGGCGAAGCGGCCCTGTTCGTCGTGTTCGATGCGGTGCGCGACGGGGGCGAGGAACTCCGGGGTGCTGTAGCGGTATCCGGTGGCGAGGACGAGCCCCTCGGTGGTGAGGGTGAAGTCCTGCTTCTGTTCCTCCTGCCGCAGGCCGAGGGTGTACGAACCGGAGGCCTCGTCGTAAGAGGCGTCCGTCAGCGCGGTGTTGGTCATCAGCCGCGTGGGGCAGGGGCCGCGGAGGCTCTTCTGGTAGAGCAGATCGAAGATGGCGTCGATCAGTTCGGTGTTGATGCCCTTGTAGAGGTTCTTCTGCGAGGCGACCAGCTCGTCGCGGGTGGCGGGCGGAAGGCCGTGGAAGTAGTCCACGTACTCCGGCGACGTCATCTCCAGCGTCAGCTTGGTGTATTCGAGGGGGAAGAAGCGCGGGGAGCGGGTGACCCACGTCAGGTGGTAGTCGTGGGCCCCGATGTCCTGGAGCAGGTCGTAGTAGATCTCGGCCGCGCTCTGGCCGCTGCCGACGACGGCTACGGACTTCTTGTCCTGAAGCTCCGAACGGTGTTGCAGATAGCGGGAGTTGTGGATGAAGTCGCCGCCGAGGCCCTGGCAGGAGTCGGGTATGTGGGGCGGTGTGCCGGTGCCCAGCACGAGCCTCCTGCCGCGGTACGTGAGCTGCTCGCCGGAGGCGAGGTCGTCCGCGCGGACGAGGTAGAGCTGCTCGTCCTCGTCGAACTCGACACCGGTGACACGGGTGTTGAAGCGGACCGAGTCCAGCTTTTCCGCGGCCCAGCGGCAGTAGTCGTTGTACTCGGCGCGCAGGGGATAGAAGCTCTCGCGGATGTAGAAGGCGTAGAGACGGCCCATCTCCTTCAGGTAGTTGAGGAAGGAGAAGCGCGAGGTCGGGTCGGCCAGGGTGACCAGGTCGGACATGAACGGCGTCTGGAGCGTGCTGTCTTCGAGCAGCATCCCCGGATGCCAGTCGAACTCCGGCTTGTCGTCGAGGAAGAGCCCGTCGAGTTCATCGATGGGCTCCGTCAGGCAGGCAAGGCCCAGATTGAAGGGGCCCAGGCCGACGGCTACGAAGTCGTGGATGCGGGCGGTGTCTTGCGGGGTGGACACGGTGGACACGTGAATGGGTCTCCGGATCTCCGGGGGCAGGCGGCGGTCAGCTGGCTCGGGGGTGGACCGGCTCCGGGTCCGTGCCGGGCCGTCGGGAGTCGAGACCGCCCTGTCGCGCGGTGAGGCGGCGGCCGGCGTGCTCGGCGACGAGGTCGAGCACGGCGGCGATGTCGTCGATCGACGTCTCCGGATTGAGCAGCGTGAACTTCAGATAGTGCCGTCCGTCGACGACCGTGGACGCCACGACGGCCTCGCCGGAGGCGAACAGGGCCTGCCTGGCGTGCAGATTGACCTCGTCGGCCAGCGTCCCGCTCGCGGGCTGCGGCGGCAGGTAGCGGAAGACGAGGGTGCTCAGCTGCGGCCGGGTGACGACCTCGAACCGGGGGTCGTCGCGCAGCAGTTGCCACGCCTCCGACGCCCTGTCCACCACCTCGTCGAAGAGTTCGCCGACGCCGGCGGCGCCCATGATGCGCAGTGTCAGCCACAGCTTCAGCGCGTCGAAGCGACGCGTGGTCTGGATGGACTTGTCGACCTGGTTGGGGATCGCGTTCTCCGCCATCCGTCTCGGGTTGAGATAGTCCGCGTGGTACGTGACATGGCGCAGCGCGGCCTGGTCGCGTACGAGCACGGCGCTCGAACTGACCGGCTGGAAGAAGGACTTGTGGTAGTCCACGGTCACCGAGTCGGCGCGCTCGATGCCGTCGAGGAGATGACGGCGGCGTGAGACCAGCAGCCCGCAGCCGTAGGCGGCGTCCACGTGCATCCACGTACCGGCGCGCTCGCACAGCTCGGCGATATCGGGCAGCGGGTCGATGCTGCCGAAGTCCGTGGTGCCCGCGGTGGCCACCACGGCCATCACCACGAGGTCCTCGCGCTCACAGCGCTCGAGTTCGGCGGCGAGCGCGGAGGGGCGCATCCTGCGGTCGTCGTCGCAGGGCATGGAGACGACGGCCTCCGCTCCCAGGCCCAGCAGCGTCGCGGCCTTCTCGATGCTGAAGTGGCTGCACTCGGATGTGAGGACGCGCAGGCGGGGCAGGATCTCCGGCTTGCGCAGCGGCTTCGCGGAGTTCTTCTGCGCGAGGCGGCACGCCTCCTCACGGGCCAGCAGCAGCGCCTGGAGGTTGGACTGCGTACCGCCGCTGGTGAAGATGCCGTCGGCGGCGGTGCCGAGACCGATCCGCTCGGCCGTCCACGCGATGAGGTGGCGCTCGACGAGGGTGCCGCCGGCGCTCTGATCCCAGGTGTCCATCGAGGAGTTGACGGCCGAGATGACGGCTTCTCCGAGAACTGCCGGGATGACGACGGGACAGTTGAGGTGGGCGAGATAGCGGGGGTGGTGGAAGTAGACGGCGTCCCGGAGGTAGATGTCCTCGAGCTCGTCCAGGGCGGCGGCCGGGTCGCCGAGCGGTTCCTCCAGATCGATTCCGGTTACGGCCGGGGCGAGTTGTGACGGGGTGATCCCGGTGAAGGGGTGCTCGGTGCCGGCGATCTTCTCCGCCACGCGGCCGATGCCTTCGGTGAGGGAACGTCGGTAGTGCTCCGCCGTCCGGTCGTTGAGCAGGTGCGACCTGCTGCGCATGAACTGTCCTCCCTGGCGCGGGCGTCGTCTGCATCGCACGAAGCGTACGGGTAGGTAAGGCTACCCTAACTTTTCCGGAGTTATAGGCAAGGGCATGGTGGGGCGGAGGAAGAGCAGGCTTCCGGTTGTTCCCGTCGGGTCTTCGGATCCCTGCGTACGTCCGAGTATGTCCGGAGACGTCCCAGGCGACGGATGCCCGAGGGCCGGTCGTGACACCGGTCAGGTGTGGGGCGTCTCTCAGTCTCAGGAGCCGGAGCCGCCGGAGCCGTTCTCCAGGACGCGGAGGACCAGACCCGTCGCCGGCTTCGGGCCGAAGGAGGTGGACTTGCGCGGCATCTTCACGCCCTGCTCGGCGAGTTCGCGCACGGTCTCCTCCCGTACGGGCCGCATCAGCACCGCCGTGCCGTGCGTCTGCGCGGCCTTGCCGGCGGCCGCCGCGGCGTCGTGGATGTAGGCGATGTGCTCCGGGCGGTCGGGCACGCGCCACACCGCGTCGAGCAGCACGGAATGCAGCACTGTGGCGTCCAAGTGGCGCCAGGCGGCGGGGCGTTCGGTGCCCAGGCTCTGCTCCAGCAGGCGGGGCGAAGGGTCGTGGAGGAGATGGAACGCGCCGGCGCCGTCGGTGAGGAGGAAGGCGTTGCCGTGCGTCTCGTCCAGCACGTGGAGGGCCTGCGGCAACGACTGTGCGGTGAGGGCTCGTACGCGGAAGGCGCCACTGGATTCGACGGCATGCAGGGCCTGTTGGAGCGGCAGCTCGGTGAGCACCCGGTGGATGGGCTGCACCAGCAGGGGGTGGCGGACGGTGTCGACGAGGAGGACGAGGCCGTAGTCCCAGGGGGAGTCCGGCTCGCGGCCCGACTCCCCCCGAGGCGTGGGGTGTTCGCCGACCTCCCCGCCGCCCTGCTCGTCGTCGTGCTCGTCGTGTTCGTCCGCGTGCTCGCCGCGCAGCCGCAGATACGTCGCCCAGCGGTGGTGCCCGTCGGCGATCAGAGCACGGTGCCGGGCCAAGTCGGCGTCGATCTCGGCGAGTTCGGACGGATCGGTGAGCGCCCACAGCCGGTGGCAGAAGCCGTCCTCCGTCGTGGTGGAGAGCAACGGCGTGCGGTGTACGGCCCGTTCGACGACGGCGGCGGCTCCTGTCACGGTGCCGTCGCCGCGGTAGGAGAGCAGCAGCGGCTCCAGGTTGGCGCCCGTGGCGTGCATCAGTGCGGCACGGTCCTCCACGACGTCGTCCATGACGTCCTCGTGCGGAAGCACGACGCCGTCCTCGGGCGGTGAGAGGTGCAGCGCGCCGATGAGGCCCCGCTGGAGAAGCCGCCCGCGGCGCTGCTCGTAGACGTACAGCGCCGGATGCGGATCCTGCGCCAGCACGCCCTCGGCACGCCATGTGCGCAGTGTCGCGGCCGCCTTGGCCTGCCTGCCGGTCGTGTCGCGGGCCTGCGGCAGGATGAGCCGGACGATGTTGTACGGGTCGGCCGTCTCCAGGTTCCGCAGCTCGTCCGGGCGGACCACGACGTCGTACGGCGGCGAGGTCACGGCGGCGAGGGAGCCCACCTTCCAGGGCGCGTAACGCAGCCCGCGGAAGGGCCTGAGCCGGAGGCCGTCATCGGTCATCACCGCATGCTATGCCGCGGCCGCCGGGGGCCGTGAGGTCCGCACGGCCGGGGCGGGGGATGATCGGGAGACGGCTGACCGGGCACGGGAGACGGCGAACCGGGCATCGGGAGGAGCGGAGCGGGCCGGGCCGTGCCGTGCCGGGACGAGCGGACCGGGAAGCGGCCGGCGGCCGGCGGCGGAGCCGGTGAGGAAAGGGAACCCTTGCGAGGAGAGCGAGAGACCATGGCCGGCACTGCGCGCACGAGGCCTTCCGGGAGCGACCGGGCGCTGCGGGAGGTGTACGACACCGCGCTGCTGGACCTGGACGGTGTGGTGTACGTCGCGGGCGACGCCGTCGCGCACGCGGTCCGGTCCCTGGAGGAGGCCCGTGCCGCGGGCATGGGGCTGGCGTACGTGACGAACAACGCGTCGCGCACACCCGGTGCCGTCGCGGCGCACCTCGTCGAACTGGGCGTGCCCGCCGAGGCGGACGACGTGATCACCTCGGCGCAGGCCGCGGCACGTCTGATCGCGGAACAGCTTCCGGCGGGCGCACGCGTGCTGGCCGTCGGCGGCGACGGGCTGCGGGAGGCGCTGCGCGAGCAGGGCATGAGCGTCGTCGACTCGGCGGACGACGAACCGGCGGCGGTGGTCCAGGGATACGGCGGGCCCGGTATGCCGTGGGGAAGGCTCGGCGAGGCGGCGCTCGCCGTCGGCCGGGGCGCGGCGTGGTTCGCCTCGAACGGCGATGTGACGATCCCCGGCGACAGGGGCGTGGTGCCGGGCAACGGCGCGGCCGTCGAGGTCGTACGGCTGGCGACGCGCTGGATGCGCGACGCCCCCGAGCCGCAGATCGCGGGGAAGCCGCGTCCTCCGATGCACCGGGAGACGATCCTGCGCACGGGCGCGCGGCGGCCCCTCGTCGTCGGCGACCGCCTCGACACCGATATCGAGGGCGCGCACGCGGGCGGCGTCGACTCGATGCTCGTGCTGACGGGGGTGACCGACGCGGCGCAGCTGCTGGCCGCGCGGCCCGAGCACCGCCCGGCCTATGTGGCCGGGGACCTGCGCGGACTGGCGCAGCCGCACCCGGAGCCCGGCGGCGACGCGGAGAGCGGCTTCGTGTGCGGAGGCTGGACCGCGAGGGCGGTCGCGGACGGACTCGTGCTGGAGGGCGAGGGCGAAGTGCTGGACGGGCTGCGGGCGTTGTGCGGCGCGGCGTGGACGGCGGCGGGAGACGAGGGCGGTTGCGGACTGGAGTCGGGCAAGGCCCTTGCGCGGCTGGGGCTTTGAGAGGCGGAGCCGGGGATCGTACGGGCCCGTCTCGGGTCGACCAGCCCGGCTCGGGCCAACGAGCCCGGCCGGGTCAACCAGCCCAGCTGCGGTACGGCTTGGGGCCGGACGAGCCGGGTCCGGACGGGGGGGGTACGGCGGGGGACCGTACGGACCGTACGGGCACTGACGAAGCGACGCTGAGATCCGGTGACGCCCGGCGCGCGGTGACGCCCGGCGCGCGGTGACGCCCGGCGCGAGGCGGGCGCGAGGCGCGAGGCCGCTCAGGCGTCCGCGGTGTCCGCCGCGCCCGACACGGCCTCCTCGACGAGCTGTTCCTCCGTCGCGTCCAGCCGCCAGTAGCCGGTGAACTTGACCCGCATGCGGTCGAATCCGCGCTCCCGTACGAGGTGCCGCCGCAGCGTCTTCACGGTCCCCGCCTCGCCCGCGATCCAGGCGTACGGCGTGCCGGCCGGGAGGCGGGCCGCGGCGATCGAGGCGAGATGCAGCTCCGTGCGGTGGGCCGCGGAGTTCTCCCTGACGAGCCAGGTGATGTCGGCGTCGGCGACCGTGGGCAGCTCCTGGATGTCCTCGGCGTGCGGCACTTCGAGCCACACCTTCGCCTGGGTTCCGGGCGGCAGCCACTCCAGGATGCCCGCCACCGCGGGCAGCGCCGTCTCGTCGCCGCTGATCAGTACCCAGTCCGTGCCGGGCGGGGGACGGAAGTCGACGCCGCCGTTGTCGGCCACGGTGGGGCCGAGGAGGGTGACGCGGTCGCCAGGGCGTGCGTTCGCCGCCCAGGTGGAGGCGGGGCCCGCCGGGCCCGCCGGTGCGGAATCCGCCGAATCCGCCGAATCCGCATGTGCCGCCTCGGACGGATCGCCGATGCCGTGCAGCACGAAGTCGACGTCCAGTTCCTCCTGGGGGACGCGGCGCTGCTCGCGCACGGTGTACGTGCGCATGATGCCCCGCACCGCGGGGTCCATGGCCCGCCAGGCCGTGAACCACTCGTCGCCCGCGTCCGTCGGTACGAGCGGGGCGTCCTGGCCCGGGTGCGGGAGGAAGAGTTTCACGCGCTGGTCGCGTCCGCCGGTGGTGAGGTGCCGCAGCGAGCCGCCGCCGAAGGTGATGCGGAGCATGGTCGGGCCCAGCCGCCGTGTCCGTACCACGCGGGTGTCGAAGAACTCGAACGGGAGGGTGCGGGCCGGGGCTTCAGGGGCTGCGGTGCTCATGGTGCGGGCTCTCTTCCCGGGTGGGCCGTACAGGGGTGTTCGGGATGCGGGACGGGAGGGACGGAACGGTCCGGTGCCGGAACGGTCCGATGCCGGGACGGCGGGTGCGTACGGCGGGCCGGAGCCGAGCGGGCGGGTACGCGACGCCCGCGCCCCGTCCGCCGCCCGGTGGCGAGGCGGGCGCGCCGTCGTGCCCGCCCGCCCCGCCGCCGCTCAGCTGACCTTCTTCGCGTCCTCGATCGCCTTGGCGAGGTTCTCCAGCAGGGGAGCCGCGCCGGCGTAGGAGAAGCGGGGCTCGGCGTCCCATGTCGTGACCTGGTCCGCCTTGACCGCGGGCAGGTCCGACCAGGTCGGCTTGGACTTCAGCGCCGGAGGCTGGAGCGCCTGCGTACGGTTGTCCAGGATGATCAGGTCGGCCTTGTACTTGTCGGCGTTCTCCCAGCTCAGTTCCTCGAAGAAGCCCTGCTTGCTGACCTTCTTCGGGACGACGATGTCGACGCCCAGTTCCTTGAAGTAGCGCAGGTCCGAGTTGGCCGACGGGTCGGAGACGTACATCAGGTCCGGCGCCCCGGAGGCCGCCATCACCTTCAGGCCGCCGCTCGCCTTGGCGGCCTTGCGCAGTCGCTCGGCCGCCTTCTGGAAGCGGTCCTTGTCGTCGGTGACGCGCTTCGCCTTGAGATCGGCGCCGAGGGAGCGGGCCAGCTCGGCGAAGCGCTCGATGGCGTCCCGCATGGAGATCTCCGCGGTGCGCAGCGCCAGGCTCGGGGCGAGTTTGAGGATCTTGGACTTGCTCTCGTCCGGGACGTACCAGAGGGCGCCGTCGATGTACATGTTCGTCACGAGCAGGTCGGGCCGGAGCTTGGCGTACTTCTCGATGTCGAACTCGCCGTAGGCGTTGCCGATGACCTTCAGCTTCTTCACATCGAGGTCTCCCGCCAGCACGTCGGCGCTGCCGTCCTTCTTCTTCGTCGGGCCGAAGACGCCGGCGATGACGTCGCCGGCGCCGAAGTCGTGCAGGGCCGCGGCGGTGCCGACGTACGCGACGACGCGTTCGGGTGCGGCATCGAGACTGATCTTCTTCTTGCGGTCGTCGGTGAACGACCAGGCGCCACCGCCCTTGCCGGAGCCGGACCCCGAACCGCCGCCGCTGCCGCAGGCGGTGAGCAGAGCCCCGAGTCCCACGGCACCGCCTGCGGCCAGCAGACCACGGCGGGAGGGGCTGGGAGACGACGCGGACGAACGGGGCATGACAGGGCCCTCTCTTCTAGGCTGTTCTCGGTGCTGCTCTGGGATCTCGGTGCTGCTCTGGGGTTTGGGTGCTGCTCTGGGTTACGCCGGTCCGCCCGGGGTCTCCCGGGCTTCCCGGCGTCTTCTCGGTCTCCGGGTCTTCCCGGGCCCGCGGGGTCTTGCCTTGCCGGTGCTGCGAGTTGGTGCCGACCGGCTCCCGGAGGTGCCGTCCGGCTCCCGGAGGTGCGGTTCTCCGCCTCGGGAACCGGTCCCGGACACCGCGGTGGGCCCGGATGCCGAGTTAGGTTAACCTAACCAAAGTCCCAGTTGTCCAGTGGACCGGGCCTCCGCGCCCCCGTCCCCGACCGGAGCCGTACGTGACTCTCATCAAGTCCCGCCAGGCGCAGGGCAGTTCACCGGCCCCAGACTCCGCGCATCCCGAACGGCCCCCGGAGGCCCGGCAGACCGGGCGGCCCGGCACAGGCGCGGGCACGGACGAGGGCGCCGGTCCGGCGGACGCCGCGGGCACCGCGGACGCCACGGCCGCCTCCGAGCGGTACGGCATGCCCGCCGGAAGCGGAGGCCGGCGCGGCGGCAACCTGCTCCGCAGCGCCGGACTGCTCGGCGCCACGGGCCTGTTGGTGCTCGTACTGGCCCTGAGCATCGCCGTCGGCGCGAAACAGCTCTCGCTCCACGAGGTGGTGCAGGGCCTCTCGGACCCCGGCTCCCCGGCGTACTCCGTGGTGCACGAGATGCGGCTGCCCCGCACCGTGCTCGGGCTGCTCGCCGGCGCCGCGCTGGGCCTCGCGGGCTGCGTGATGCAGGCGCTGACCCGCAACCCCCTCGCGGATCCGGGGCTGCTGGGCATCAACGGCGGTGCCGCGGCGGCCGTCGTCACCGCGATCTCCTTCTTCGGGGTCTCCGGTTACACCGGCTACATCGGCTTCGCGTTCGCGGGCGCCGCGGCCGTCTCGGTCGCCGTGTACGCGGTGGGCGGCGGACGCGGCGCGACACCGGCGCGGCTCGCCCTCGCCGGTACGGCGCTGAACGCGGCGCTCATCTCGTACGTAAACGCGGTGCAGTTGCTCGACACGGCGTCGCTGGACCGCATGCGCTTCTGGACGGTCGGCTCGCTGGCGCGCGCGCAGGACGACACCAACCTCAAGGCGCTGCCCTTCGTGCTGGCGGGCGTGCTGGTGGCCCTCGCGCTGGCCCGCCCCCTCAACGCGCTCGCGCTGGGCGACGAGGCCGCCCGCGCACTCGGCTCGCGTCCCGAACTCACCCGCGGCGCCGCCATCGTGGCCGTCACGCTGCTGTGCGGGGCGGCAACAGCGGCATGCGGGCCCATCGTCTTCGTGGGCCTGATGGTGCCGCACATGGTGCGCTCCCTGACGGGGCCCGACCTGCGCTGGATGCTGCCGTACTGTGCGCTGCTGGCGCCGGTGCTGATGCTCGGCGCGGACGTGCTGGGGCGGGTGCTCGGACGGCCGGCCGAGCTTCAGGCCGGCATCGTGACCGTCGTGCTGGGCGGGCCCTTCTTCCTGTACTTCGTGCGGCGCCGGAGGGTGGCCCGGGCATGAGCGTGATACGTACGGCCGGCGGATACTCCGTCACCTTCCGTCCGCGGGCGGTGCTCGCGGGCGGCGTGTGCGCGGTGCTGGCGCTCGTCGTCGGCGTCTTCGCCATAGGCAGCGGCGAATATCCCATGGCGCCGGGCGACGTGCTCCGTACGCTCGCCGGCCAGGGCGCGCCCGCCGACGCGTTCATCGTGAACGAGCTGCGGCTGCCGCGCACCGTGACCGCGCTCGCCGTGGGCGCGGCGCTCGCCCTCGGGGGCGCCGTGTTCCAGGCCGTCGTGCGCAATCCCCTCGGCAGCCCCGACGTGCTCGGCTTCACGCACGGCGCCGCGGCCGGTGCGCTGACCGGAATCGTGATCGTGGGCGGCGGCAGCGCGGCGCTCGCGGGCGGTGCGGTGATCGGCGGCGTCGTCACGGGGGTCGTCGTGTACGCGCTGGCCTGGCACGGCGGGTTGCACGGCTTCCGGCTGGTGCTGGTGGGCATCGGCGTGGCCGCGATGCTCACCGGCGTCAACGGATATCTGCTCACCAAGGCCCAGATCACCGAGGCCGGCCGGGCCGTGCTGTGGATGACCGGCAGCCTGGACGGGCGCGGCTGGGGGGACTCCGGGCCGCTGCTGGGCGCCATGGCGGTGCTCGTACCGGTGGTGCTGCTCGGCTGCGAACGCGGGCTGCGGATGATGGAGATGGGCGACGACGCCGCGGGCGCCCTGGGTGTACGGGTGGAGCGGGTGCGCCTGGTGCTCTTCGGCGCGGCCGTGCTGCTGGTGGCCCTCGCGGCAGCGGCGGCGGGGCCGGTCGCCTTCGTGGCGCTCACGGCACCGCAGCTGGCGAGGCGTCTGACGAAGGCGCCGGGACCCAACCTCGTACCGTCGATGTGCATGGGGGCCGCGCTGCTGGTCTCCGCGGACTTCGCGGCTCAACGGGCCTTCGGCGGGCACGAGTTGCCGGTCGGCGTGGTCACCGGCGTACTGGGCGGCGGCTATCTGGTGTGGCTGCTGGCGACGGAGCGCAGGGCGGGACGGATATGAGCGGCGCGGTGGGGAGCGGTATCGGGGACAGCGCCGGGGCCGGAAGCACCGCCGGGGCCGGGGCCGGGAGCGAAAGCACCGCCGGGGCCGGGGCCGGGTCCGGAAGCAGCACCGGGGCCGGGGCCGGGTCCGGAAGCAGCACCGGGGCCGGGGCCGGGTCCGGAAGCAGCACCGGCAGCGGTGCGGGTGATGCGAACACGGCGAGTACGGGGGCGAGTTGCGATGCAGGGACGGATGCGAGTGCGAGGACGACGACCGTGACGAGGCAGCAGACCCCGCAGGAGCACGACGAGAAGCGCGACCACGTGGGGGACCACGAGCGCGATCACGAGCGCGATCACGAGCGCGATCACGAGCGCGATCACGAAGGCGAGCGGACGCAGGCGGAGGCGCAGGAGCAGGAACAGGGGCACGTGTACGAGAAAGGGCGCGTGCCCGAGCAGGGGCCCGAGCAGGGTCCGGGTCCGGCCGGAGCGCCCGGGAAGCAGGAGCCCGGTTCGCCCCCGTCGCGGCTGACCGGAGACGCCCTCACCCTCGCCTACGACCGGCGTACCGTCTCCGAGCAGCTCAGCGTCGCCGTACCCGGCAACTCCTTCACCGTGGTCGTCGGCCCCAACGCGTGCGGCAAGTCCACGCTGCTGCGCGCCCTCTCCCGCATGCTGCGGCCCAGGGAAGGCTCCGTGCTGCTGGACGGCGCCGACATCGGCGCCTTGCCCGCGAAGAAGCTGGCGCGCACTCTCGGACTGCTGCCGCAGTCCTCCGTCGCCCCCGACGGAATCACCGTCGCCGACCTGGTGGCCCGCGGTCGCTATCCGCACCAGAGCCTGCTGCGGCAGTGGTCGCGGGAGGACGAGCGGGTGGTACGGGAGTCGATGGAGGCGACCGGCGTCGACGACCTCGGCGAACGCTACGTCGACGAACTCTCCGGCGGTCAGCGGCAGCGCGTGTGGATCGCGATGGCGCTCGCACAGCAGACGCCGCTGCTGCTGCTGGACGAGCCGACCACGTACCTCGACATCGCCCACCAGATCGAGGTGCTGGACCTGTGCGCGCGGCTGCACGAGGAGGAGGGGCGCACCCTCGTGGCCGTGCTGCACGACCTCAACCACGCGGCGCGCTACGCCACGCACCTGATCGTCATGCGCGACGGCGAGATCGTCGCGGAGGGCGTCCCGGGCGACATCGTCACGGCCTCGCTCGTGGAGGAGGTCTTCGGCATGCCGTGCCGGGTGATCGAGGATCCGGAGACGGGGACGCCGCTGGTCGTACCGGCCGCGCGGGAGCGTGCGCGCGTCGCGCGGGGCGGTTGAGCGCCGGGCTTGCGGGCGGCGCCATGAGAGCAGGTCGGAAGCGGTAGCGTCGGGGGCATGAGCGAGCCGATGCCGGGCGCAGTGCCGGCACAGCAGGACGGAGTGAGCGCGGCGGACCCGGCCGCCTCCGCGGAGCAGACGGGACACGGGGAGCCGGCGGGACACCGGCAGACCGCGGAATCGGGAGCGGCGGCCGAGCCGGCGGACCGGCACGGGCCGGACCCCACGGCACAGGCCGGGCCACTGCCGCAGTCCCGGCCCCTGGCGCAGGCCGGATCCGGCGGGCCACTTGAGGAAACTCCGGCGGAAGAGACGCCGTTGGACGCCGAGTCCCTGGACGAAGCCCCGTTGGACGACGAGCCCCTGGACGAAGCGCCGGTGGAAGAGGCGCCCTGGGAGCAGGTCCCGGTGGCGGATGGGGATGCCCCGGCGGCGAATGCCCCGGCGGAGGAGCACCCCGGGGAGGAGACCCCCGCAGAGGAGCCTTCGGAGGAGGACGACGGACCGCGCCCCCTGGGCCTGCACGTCGAACCGACCGGACACGCCCCCGTGGACGCGCAGTTGAGACGCCTCGAGGACGCCGACCACCTCGCGGTCTCGGGTCATCTGGAGGTGTACGAGGACGTGCACCGCGGGCTGCGCGAGGCGCTGGCCGGACTCGACCGCTCCCCAACCGGTCCCGTTCCAGGGCCCGTTCCCGGCTCCGGCCCCGCGCCCGGACCGGGCCACGCACCCGCCCACGGCCGCCCCGTTCCAGGGCCCCAGCACCCACGGAGCTGACCGTTGCCCCGACGCCGACTCGACGCGGAGCTGGTGCGCCGCAATCTGGCACGTTCGCGCGAGCACGCCAGTCAACTGATCGCAGCGGGGCGGGTCACCGTCGGCGGCAACGTCGCCGCGAAGGCCGCCACCCAGGTGGAGACCAGCGCCGCCGTGGTCGTACGGGCCGACGACGCCGACCCCGGGTACGTCTCACGCGGCGGACACAAACTGGCGGGCGCCCTCGCGGTGTTCGTGCCGCTCGGCCTGCGCACCGAGGGGCGCCGCGCGCTCGACGCGGGCGCCTCCACGGGCGGCTTCACGGACGTGCTGCTGCGCGCCGGAGCGTCGGAGGTCGTCGCCGTCGACGTCGGCTACGGACAGCTCGCCTGGTCCCTGCGCAGCGACGAACGCGTCACCGTCAAGGACCGTACGAACGTACGGGAGTTGACCCCGGAAGACGTGGACGGCCGCCCCGTCGACCTCGTCGTGGGCGACCTGTCGTTCATCCCGCTGGGCCTCGTACTGCCCGCCCTGCTGCGCTGCTCCGCGCCCGACGCCGATCTCGTGCTGATGGTCAAGCCGCAGTTCGAGGTGGGCAGGGAACGGCTCGGCAGCGGCGGCGTGGTGCGCAGCGCCGCGCTGCGCACGGAGGCCGTCCTCGGCGTCGCGGATCAGGCCGCCGGGCTCGGCCTCGGCGCGCTCGGGGTGACGGCGAGTCCCCTGCCCGGGCCGTCCGGGAATGTCGAGTACTTTCTGTGGCTGCGCGCCGGTGCACCCGGGATCGACGCGGCCGATGTCGAGCGAGCTGTGGCGGAGGGTCCGAAATGACGACAGCCGGTGACGCCCGTACGGTCTTCCTCCTCGCGCACACGGGCCGCCCGGCTGCCGTACGCAGCGCCGAACTCGTCGTACAGGGCCTGCTGCGCAAGGACATCGGGGTGCGCGTGCTGGAGGGCGAGGCCGCCGACCTGCCGCTGCCCGACCTGGTGCGCAGGGTGCCCTCCACCGAGGACGCGGTGGAGGGCTGCGAGCTGATCGTGGTGCTCGGCGGCGACGGGACGCTGCTGCGCGGTGCGGAGTTCGCACGCGCTTCGGGCGTGCCGATGATGGGCGTCAACCTGGGGCGGGTCGGGTTCCTCGCGGAGGCCGAACGGGACGACCTGGAGGAGGTCGTGCACCGGGTCGTCACCCGCGGCTACGAGGTCGAGGAGCGGATGACGCTCGACGTGCTCGTACGCACCGACGGGCAGATCCTGCACCACGACTGGGCCATCAACGAGGCGTCCGTGGAGAAGGCGTCCCGCGAGCGGATGCTGGAGGTCGTCACCGAGGTCGACAACCGGCCCGTGTCCCGCTTCGGCGGCGACGGCGTCGTGTGCGCGACGCCCACGGGTTCCACGGCGTACGCGTTCTCCGCCGGCGGTCCCGTCGTATGGCCGGAGGTCGAGGCGCTGCTGATGGTGCCGATCAGCGCGCACGCGCTGTTCGCGAAGCCCCTCGTGACGGCGCCGGACTCGGTGCTCGCCGTGGAGGTGCAGCCGCAGACGCCGCACGGAGTGATGTGGTGCGACGGGCGGCGCAGCGTCGAACTGCCCGCGGGGGCGCGGGTGGAGGTACGCCGCGGATCGGCGCCGGTGCGGCTGGCGCGCCTGCACCGCGCGTCGTTCACGGACCGGCTGGTCGCCAAGTTCGCGCTGCCGGTGGCGGGTTGGCGGGGTGCGCCGGGCTGACGGTGGCGGGTGCGGGTCCCCGGGCGGGGTGAGGCGCAGGACCAGGGGTGGGGGTACCCCCGCGGACTGCGTATGGTCGTACCCGTGTTGGAGGAGATGCGGATCAGGTCCCTGGGCGTCATCGACGACGCGGTCGTCGAACTGTCCCCAGGCTTCACCGCGGTGACCGGTGAGACCGGAGCGGGCAAGACCATGGTCGTCACCAGCCTCGGGCTGCTGCTCGGCGGACGGGCCGACGCCGCCCTCGTACGCGCGGGGGAGAGCGCCGCGGTGGTCGAGGGGCGGATAGTCGTGCCGCCGGACTCCCCGGCGGCGGTCCGCGCGGCGGAGGCCGGTGCCGAACTCGACGACGGGGCACTGCTCGTCAGCCGTACGCTCTCCGCCGAAGGCCGTTCGCGTGCGCACGTCGGCGGGCGGTCCGCGCCCGTGGGGCTGCTGGCCGAGCTGAGCGACGACCTCGTGGCCGTGCACGGACAGAGCGACCAGCAGGGCCTGTTGCGCCCGGCGCGGCAGCGGCAGGCGCTCGACCGGTTCGCGGGCGAGGCCGTCTCCGTGCCGCTCGCCGAGTGGACCACCGCGTACCAGCGGCTGCGTACCGTCAGCGGCGAGCTCGACGAGATCACCACCCTCGCGCGCGAGCGTGCGCAGGAGGCCGACATGCTCCGCTACGGCCTGGAGGAGATCGCCGCCGTGGAGCCCCGCGCGGGGGAGGACACCGAACTCGCCGCGGAGGCCGAACGCCTCGGCCACGCCGAAGCCCTCGCCTCCGCCGCCACCACCGCGCACGGGGCGCTCGCGGGCGATCCGGCGGACCCCGAGAGCGTCGACGCCTCGGCGCTCGTCTCCGCCGCGCACCGGGCCCTGGAGGCGCAGCGCGCCCACGACCCCGCGCTCGCCTCGCTCGCCGACCGGCTCGGCGAGGTGTCCATCCTGATGGGCGACGTGGCGGGCGAACTCGCCGGATACGCCGATGACTTGGACGCCGACCCGCTGCGCCTCGCCGCCGTCGAGGAGCGTCGCGCCGCCCTCGCCCAGCTGACCCGTAAGTACGGCGAGGACATCGCCGCCGTGCTCGGCTGGTCCGAGGAGAGCGCGGCCCGCCTCGCCGAACTCGAGGGCGACGACGAGCGGATCGGCGAACTCACGGCCGAGCGCGACGCCCTCGTCACCGAACTGACCGGCCTCGCACAGCGGTTGACCGACGCCCGTACGGACGCGGCCAAGCGCTTCGCGGACGCCGTCACGGAGGAGCTGTCCGAACTGGCCATGCCGCACGCCCGCGTTTCGTTCTCGCTCAAGCGGGGCGACGCCGCAGCGGGCGCGCAGGGCCTCGAACTGGACGGCCGCAGCGTCGCGTTCGGGCCGCACGGCACCGACGAGGTCGAGCTGCTGCTCGCCCCGCACCCGGGGGCGCAGCCGCGTCCCGTCGGCAAGGGCGCCTCGGGGGGCGAGCTGTCCCGCGTGATGCTGGCCGTCGAGGTGGTCTTCGCGGGTGCCGACCCGGTGCCGACGTACCTCTTCGACGAGGTCGACGCGGGCGTGGGCGGCAAGGCCGCGGTGGAGGTGGGCCGGCGGCTGGCACGGCTGGCGCGCTCCTCGCAGGTCGTGGTCGTCACGCACCTTCCGCAGGTCGCCGCCTTCGCCGACCGGCACCTGGTGGTGGAGAAGACCGACGACGGCTTCGTCACCCACAGCGGCGTCAACGCGATGGAGGGGGAGGACCGGGTGCGGGAGCTGTCCCGGATGCTGGCGGGGCAGGAGGACTCCGAACTGGCGCGCGCGCACGCCGAGGAGCTGCTGGAGGCGGCGCGTACGGGCTCCTGACCGGCACGGCGGAAGAGCCGCCCGCCCGCGCGCGGAGGGATCTCCGGATCTCCGGACCGGGTCGCGCGGTCCGCTCCGGCCCGGGCGCGGACGGTCCACGAAGGCCCGGGCCCGGCCGGCCGGGCGGTATCCCGGCGCGGTCACTCGGGTGAGTGATAGCTGTACCGTACGGGCGCGATGTAACGCACCGGCCGCCCGGGCGCGGTGCCGTTCCGTCCGCACCGGCTGGCATGCTGGGCCCGGCCCGTGACCGTTCCCCGGCGGGTGCGCCCCGTCCCCAGGGCCCCGCCGTGCGGCTTCCCGTGCCCGACCGACCTCGTACCGCCCAGACTCCGTACTCGCCCCGACTCCGTACTCGATCCGACCTCGTATCCGGCCCGGCTCCGCACCGGCCTGAAACCGATTCCCGTCCCGGCCCGTCCGATCCCCGCCGGATCCCGGCCGCCCCCGTCCGACTCCCGAAACCGCTTTGGAGCTCGACCCTCCGTGACCCCTCCCCCCACGCCGTCCCCGTCGTCCGGCAGCCAGTCGCCGCAGCACGCCGTCCAGGTCGTGGACGGCGCCAGCGCGGGCACAGGCGCGCATGTGCGCTCGCTCACCGAGGGGCTCGTGGCGCGCGGACTGCGGGTGACGGTCTGCGCGCCGCCCGGAGCCGAGGCGGTGTACGGATTCCGGGGCGCGGGCGCCCACTTCGCGCCGCTGCCCGCCGCCAGCGAACCGGAGGCCGCGGCCGTCCTCCGCCGCCTGTGCGCGGACGCCGACCTGGTGCACGCGCACGGTGTGCGGGCCGGACTGCTGGCGCTCACCACGCTCGCGCTGTCGGGGCGTGCCCGCCGGGTACCGCTCGTCGTCACCTGGCACCACCGCGGGCTCGCGACGGGCGCACGGGCGCGGCTGCGGCGGCTGATGGAGCGGCGGGTGGCGCGCAGCGCGTCGGTCGTGCTCGCGGTCACCACCGATCTCGTGGACAGGGCCCGGCGGCGCGGTGCCCGTGACGCCAGGCTCGCCCCCGTCGTCCTTCCGGGACCGGGCGGAGAGGAGGCGCCGACGACGCCGCGGGCCGCCGTGGAGGGCCGGGGGCAGCACAAGTCGCGTGCCGAAGTGGGCGCCGTGGGACGCCCGTTGATCCTCTCGGTGGGCCGCCTCGACGAGCGTCACGGATACGCCACCGCCCTCCGCGCGGCCCGCGCCTGGCGGCATCTCGACCCTCAGCCGCTGCTGGCGGTCGCCGGCGAGGGGCCGCAGCGGGGGGAGTTGCAGCGGCGCATCGACGACGAGGCGCTGCCGGTACGGCTGCTGGGGCGGCGCGAGGACGCGTTCGAACTGCTGGCGGGGGCCGATGTGGCGCTGCTCAGCTCGCACTGGGAGAGCCGCCCGCTGCTGGCGCAGGAGGCCCTGCACCAGGGGGTGCCGCTGGTCGCCACGGAGGTCGGGGGAGTGCCCGAACTGGTCGGCGAGGCCGCCGAGTTGGTCCCCTACGGCGACGCGGGGGCGCTCGCTGCCGCCGTCGGCCGCTTGCTGGCGGATCCCTCGCGGCGTGAGCGGCTCGTCGCGGAGGGCTGGGCCCGCGCTGCCGAATGGCCCACGGAGGAGTCCACGGTGGCCCATGTCCTCAGCGTCTACGACGAGTTGACCTCTCCGGGGCGTGCCTGACCCGCTGGGCGCCGACCCGCTCCTCGGTGTCCGGCCCCGACGGAAGCGCGTCCGCCCGTGGCGCTGGCGTCCCGCGCATGCCTGCCCTCAGCGGTCCTGGCCCCCGGGTGGCGACGGCCGACGAGCCCCGCGCACGCCTCCGCGCGCCGCACCGACCCCGCGCACCGCGCCGCCTCCGCGCCCCTCGCCGCCCCCGCGTACCGCCCGGCCTCTCAACCAGGCCTCCGCGCCTGCCCGTTCCGTACGGCCCGTACGGTCAGCCACCCGACCGGCTAGCTCGATTCCCGTACGACCAGCGTGGCCGGTGTCACCACCGGCGCGGGCGGCGCCGCGTCCGAAGCCTCCTCGGCGAGCCCGATGCGGCGCAGCAGCAGCCGCGCCATCATCTCGCCCATGCCCTCGACGTCCTGGCGCACGGTCGTGAGCGGCGGCTCGGCCCACGCCGCCGGCTCCAGGTCGTCGTAGCCGACCACGGCCACGTCCCGGGGCACCCGGCGGCCGCGGGCCCGCAGCGTACGCAGCGCTCCCGAGGCCATGAGGTCGTTGCCCGCGAAGACCGCGTCCAGGTGAGGAGCGGAGTCGAGCAGCCGGGCCATGGCGCGCTCGCCGCCCTCGGCGGTGAAGTCGCCCTGTGCGACGAGCGACGGGTCGGCCTCGTGCACGCCGATGCCGAGCGCGTCGCAGTAGCCGTGCAGCCTGTCCAGCGCGGAGGTCTGGTCGAGGGGCCCATTGATCACGGCTATGGTGCGCCGTCCTCGCTCCTGCAAATGCGCAACGGCCTGCCGTGCGCCGTTCCGGTTGTCGGTGTCGACGTACAGCAGGCCCGGATCCTCCTCGGCGCCCGGCCAGCCGGGTCTCCCGCCGAAGACCGCGGGCAGCCCGGTCCGGTAGGCGACGGACGGCAGCGGGTCGTCGCCGTGCAGCGAGAACATCAGGGCGCCGTCGACGTGCCCGGCCGACAGATACCGTCCGATGCGCTGGTAGTCCTTCTCCCGCTCCAGCATCATCAGCAGCAACTGGGTGTCGTGTTCGGCCAGTTCGCGGCTGATACCGCGCAACTGCTGTGCGAAGAACGGGTCGGCGAAGACCCGGCTCTCGGGTTCGGCGATGATGACGGCGACAGCTCCGGTGCGCCGGGTGACGAGGGTACGGGCCGCGTTGTTGGGCACGTAGCCCAGCTCCTCGACGGAGTGGCGCACCTTCTCGCGCACCTCCGCACGAACGCCTGCACCCCCGTTGACCACCCGCGACACCGTCGCCCGTGAGACCCCGGCATGGGCCGCCACAGCCTCCAGAGTCGGACGGGATCCGCGGAATGTGTGCACAGACAACCCCTCTTTCTTTGCCTAGGTCTTGACCAATCAGCGTTCGATAGGCAGTGTGCTGCCCGTGACGTGAGAGCGCTCTCACCCCCCACCAACGAGGAGCGTAAGTCATGCTCTTGAAGAGCAACAGACGGCGCTGGGCACTCGCCGGAATAGCGGCGGCGGCCGTCATCGGCACATGCGTGGCGCCGTACGCGCAGGCCGGAGAGGACGGCGGCAAGTCAGCACAGTCGCAGAAGAAGGCGGCCATGGAAGAGGTCTTCCGCGCCGACTTCAACGGTGACGCCGGATCTTCCCCCGGCGACGACTGGATCGTCGACAAGGGCCACAGCTACCCCGGAGGGGCTGACAACTGGGGCACCGGCGAGATCCAGGAGTACACCGACAGCAAGGAGAACCTCCAGCTCGACGGCGACGGACATCTGAAGATCACCGCCAAGAAGGACGGTGAGAACTGGACCTCCGCCCGCATCGAGACCAAGCGCACGGACTTCACCGCTCCCAAGGGCGGCAAGATGCGCATCGAGGCGGCCCTGAAGACCCCCGACGTCTCCGGGGACGAGGCGCTCGGCTACTGGCCGGCGTTCTGGACGCTCGGCGAGGCCTTCCGCGGCAACTACCAGAACTGGCCCAGTATCGGCGAGTTCGACGTCATGGAGAACGTCAACGGCCAGGACACCACGCACGGGACGCTGCACTGCGGCACCGGCCAGGGCGGGCCGTGCAAGGAGACCACCGGCCTCGGCAAGTCGCACGAGTGCTCCGGCGGCTGCAAGTCCGACTTCCACAAGTACGCGCTCGAGTTCGACCGCAGCGGCGGTACGGAGGAGCTGCGCTGGTACGTGGACGGCGAGCAGTTCCACTCCGTCAAGGAATCGGACGTGGACGCGAAGACCTGGGCCGACGCCACGGACCACGGCCACTTCATCCTGCTGAACCTGGCCATCGGCGGCGCCTTCCCCGACGGCGTCGCCGGATCGAAGACACCGACCGCCGCCACCAAGTCCGGCGGTTCCCTGACCGTGGACTACGTGTCCGTAGAAAGCACCGGAGGTGCCTCCAAGTGATCAGCCGCAGGTCTCTCATCCGCGGTGCGGCCGCGACCGCCATCGCCGCGCCGGCGGCGGGACTGATCGTGACGCAGGCCGGCGGCGTCACGGCACCCAAGAAGTCCAAGGCCGCCGGGCCGCTGTCGCTCAAGATCGTCAACAAGAGCGGCGAGTTCGACAGCAAGTCGATCAACGTGTACATCGTCGGCAGCGACGGCAAGAACCAGGTCTACGTCACACCTGAGGGCGAGGCGAAGACCGTGGCCGCCGGCGACAACGGCGGCGACGGCTTCACCGACTACGCCATCCCGCTCTCGGGCGAGGAGACGACGCTCAAGCTCCCCGAGATGTCCGGCCGCATCTATGTCGCCTGCGGCGACAAGCTGAAGATCAAGGCGGTCGAGGGCGGCGACGGCAAGGCCGCGCTGGCCTACCCGGCCGGCTGGGTGTCGGGTGACCCCAACTTCGATGTGCTGCACGACTGCGCCGAGTTCACTTACAAGGACGGCGCGATGTACTGCAACACCACCATGGTCGACATGTTCAGCGTGCCGATGGGCATCCAGCTCAAGGGCGACAAGGACCAGAAGACCGGCTTCCTGAAGGAGGGCGGCCGCGACCAGATCTTCAAGGCCGTCAAGGAGGCCAAGGGCTTCGGCGACCTGGTGATCGACGACAAGCGCGTCATCGCCCCCGGACACGGCCTGGGCGAGGGGAAGTTCGCGAAGGACTTCTTCGACTCGTACGTCGAGAAGGTGTGGGAGACCTACTCCTCCAAGGAGCTGGTCGTCACCACCAACGCGGGCAAGTTCACCGGCAAGGTCAGCGGTGACAAGCTCTCCTTCACCGGTCCCGGCGAGGTCTCCTTCAGCAAGCCCAGCACGAAGGACATCCTCTTCTGCGACGGCGAGCTGGCCGCCCCCAACGACGGCACCACCGGTCCGGTGGCCGCCATCGTGGGCGCCGCGTTCAACCGGTCGACGCTCGCCTCGATCGCCCAGCAGCCCAGCAAGGACACCAAGGAGTTCTACAAGGGCGACGTCGTGCACGAATACGTCAAGGCCATGCACGAGGCCACCGAGGACGGCAAGGCTTACGGCTTCGCATTCGACGACGTCGCGAGCTTCGCCTCCTACATCGAAGACGGCGGGGCCAGCGAACTGACGCTCACGCTGACCCCGTTCTGAGGGAACCTGCCTACGGGGCACCCCCCACCCCCCGCCTGTGGGGGTCCCCCCGGGCCGCCAGGCCCAGGGGAAGGCCCCGTCCCTCACCTCCACGCCCGCTGCCGGTTGTCGCCGGGCAGCGGGCGTGGTGGCGTCCGAGTGGGGCCGCGTGGGCCCGCGTGGAGGCCGTGCCCGCCGGCCGCTGTGAGCGCGGCCGACGGCCGCCTCAGCCCCCGTACGCGCCGGAAGCCGTCAGCCGCAGCGCGGTGTCGATCAGCGGCACGTGGCTGAACGCCTGCGGGAAGTTGCCCACTTGGCGCTGAAGCCGCGAGTCCCACTCCTCCGCGAGCAGTCCCAGGTCGTTGCGGAGCGACAGCAGCCGCTCGAAGAGCTTCCGTGCCTCCTCGACCCTGCCGATCATCGCCAGGTCGTCCGCGAGCCAGAAGGAGCAGGCGAGGAACGCGCCCTCCTCGCCGTGGAGTCCGTCCACGTTGTCGCCGTCGACCTGAGAGGTCGGGTAGCGCATCACGAAGCCGTCCTCGGTGGACAGCTCCCGCTGGATCGCCTCGATCGTCCCGATGACGCGCTTGTCGTCCGGCGGCAGGAAGCCCATCTGCGGGATCAGCAGCAGCGACGCGTCCAGCTCCTTCGAGCCGTAGGACTGCGTGAAGGTGTTGCGCTCCTTGTCGTAGCCCTTCTCGCACACGTCGCGGTGGATCTCGTCGCGCAGATCCCGCCAGCGGTCCAGCGGACCGTCGACGTCGCCGGACTCGATCAGCTTGACCGTACGGTCGACCGCGACCCACGCCATCACCTTGGAGTGCACGAAGTGCCGCCGCGGGCCGCGTACTTCCCAGATGCCCTCGTCCGGCTCGTCCCAGTGGTCCTCCAGGTAGCCGATGAGCTTCAGCTGGAGCAGCGAGGCGTAGTCGTTGCGGGACAGGCCGGTCATGTGGGCCAGGTGCAGCGCCTCGGTGACCTCGCCGTAGACGTCGAGCTGGAGCTGGCCGGCGGCCTGGTTGCCGATCCGCACGGGCACCGAATTCTCGTACCCGGGAAGCCAGTTCAGCTCCGCCTCGCTCAACTCCCGCTCGCCGGCGATGCCGTACATGATCTGGAGGTTCTCCGGATCGCCGGCCACCGCGCGCAGCAGCCACTCGCGCCATGCGAGCGCCTCCTGGTGGTAGCCGGTGCGCAGCAGCGAGGAGAGGGTGATGGCCGCGTCCCGCAGCCATGTGAAGCGGTAGTCCCAGTTGCGCATGCCGCCGATGCACTCGGGCAGCGACGTGGTCGGTGCGGCGACGATGCCGCCCGTCGGCCCGTACGTCAGCGCCTTGAGCGTGATCAACGACCGTACGACGGCCTCGCGGTAGGGGCCGTGGTACGTACAGTCGTCGACCCACTCGCGCCAGAAGTCCTCCGTCGCGCCCAGCGCCGTCTCCGCGTCCGGCTCGGCCGGCGGGCTCTTGTGCGACGCCTGCCAGCTGATGGTGAAGGCGACGCGCTCGCCGGGGGCCACGGTGAAGTCCGCGTATGTCGTGAGGTCC
Organism: Streptomyces sp. HNM0575; assembly: GCF_012726265.1. Taxonomy (GTDB): domain Bacteria; phylum Actinomycetota; class Actinomycetes; order Streptomycetales; family Streptomycetaceae; genus Streptomyces. Next base: position 27,460 of record NZ_JAASAG010000015.1, read on the forward strand.
TTGCCGTAGGTCTCGGCGTCGGTGTCCAGCCACACCGAGTCCGGCCCCGCGACCGCGACCGTGCGGCCCTCGATCTGCTGCACCCACGGCACGACCCAGCCGTACGAGAAGCGCATGCGCAGCGCCGAACGCATCGGCACCCGGCCGCTGACCCCTTCCACGATCCGCACCAGCTGCGGTGCGTGCTGCTCGCGGGGCGGCATGAAGTCGATGACGCGGACCGTGCCGCGCGGGGTGTCCCACTCGGATTCGAGAATCAGGGAATCACCGCGGTACCGGCGGCGGTCCGCCTTCGGCGGCTCCGCTCCGTCGGCGGTGGCGGGCCCCACCCGCCAGCAGCCGTGCTCCCCCGTGCCCAGAAGGCTCGCGAAGACAGCATGGGAATCGAAGCGCGGCAGGCACAGCCAGTCCACCGAGCCGTTCCTGCCGATCAGGGCTGCGGTCTGCATGTCCCCGATGAGTGCGTAATCTTCGATGCGCCCAGCCACGTATATCTCCAGTCGAACTGTGGCTCGCCCCTTGGGACGTGCGATGACCTGCGGATTTCCGTCCAGCTCAATCATGTGTCCGATCGAGCGTCCGAGCAGGATACGACGGAGCGGAGGGCTCCGTGCGGCGCTCTCCCCAGGACGGATGAGCCGATGAGGTGAGCGTGTGCGGAGGCGCTCACCAGGTGCGACCATGCCCTCACCGTAGGGGACGGCGGGAGCCCGCCCGAAGCCGCTGAGCTGTGACGCCGGACGCAGTCCCGGTTACGGCGGGACCCGGCCCCCGAGGGTCGCTGATACCCTGGTGGCCCGTGGACCGGTGGGCGGGAGTTCCCGGATTTCGTCCTCGAATCTCCGGCACGGAAAGCCCCCGGAGCCGCAGCGACGGTATCCCTGAGCATCCGCTGCGCAGCGCTGCGTACCGAGGTCAGGGCGCCGGTGCGCACCTCACCTCGCTACCACGGGAGCACGTCTTGGCATTGCCGCCCAGGTCCACGACGACCAAGCATCTCTTCGTCACGGGGGGTGTGGCCTCCTCGCTCGGCAAGGGCCTCACCGCCTCCAGTCTGGGCGCGCTGCTCAAGGCGCGTGGTCTGCGCGTCACGATGCAGAAGCTGGACCCGTATCTGAACGTCGATCCGGGCACCATGAACCCCTTCCAGCACGGCGAGGTGTTCGTCACCAACGACGGCGCCGAGACCGATCTGGACATCGGGCACTACGAGCGCTTCCTCGACGTCGATCTCGACGGCTCCGCGAACGTCACCACGGGGCAGATCTACTCCACCGTCATCGCCAAGGAGCGGCGCGGCGACTACCTGGGCGACACCGTGCAGGTCATCCCGCACATCACCAACGAGATCAAGAACCGCATCCGGCGCATGGCCACCGACGACGTCGACGTCGTCATCACCGAAGTCGGCGGCACCGTGGGCGACATCGAGTCCCTGCCCTTCCTCGAAGCGGTGCGCCAGGTGCGCCACGAGGTCGGCAGGGACAACGTCTTCGTGGTGCACATCTCGCTGCTGCCCTACATCGGCCCGTCCGGCGAGCTGAAGACCAAGCCGACACAGCACTCCGTGGCGGCGCTGAGAAGCATCGGCATCCAGCCCGACGGCATCGTGCTGCGCGCCGACCGTGACGTGCCGCGCTCCATCAAGCGCAAGATCTCGCTGATGTGCGACGTGGACGACCCCGCCGTCATCGCCTGCAAGGACGCCCCGTCCATCTACGACATCCCGAAGGTCGTGCACGCCGAGGGCCTGGACGCCTATGTCGTACGCAAGCTGGACCTGCCCTTCCGCGACGTGGACTGGACGCAGTGGGACGACCTGCTGCGCCGCGTCCACGACCCGGACCACGAGGTGACGGTCGCCCTCGTCGGCAAGTACATCGACCTCCCGGACGCCTACCTCTCGGTCACGGAGGCGCTGCGCGCCGGCGGTTTCGCCAACAACGCCCGCGTGAAGGTCAAATGGGTCACCTCGGACGACTGCCGCACCCCCGAGGGCGCCCGCGGTCAGCTCGGCGACTGCGACGCGATCTGCATCCCCGGCGGCTTCGGCGAGCGCGGCGTCGACGGCAAGCTCTCCTCCATCACATACGCGCGTGAGAACCGGATCCCGCTCCTCGGCCTCTGTCTGGGCCTCCAGTGCATCGTCGTGGAGGCCGCGCGGAATCTGGCGGGCATCGAGGACGCCAACTCCACGGAGTTCGAGCAGGGCACGGCGCATCCGGTCGTCTCCACCATGGCCGAGCAGCTCGACATCGTCGCCGGCGACGGCGACATGGGCGGCACGATGCGGCTCGGGCTGTATCCCGCCAAGCTCGCGGAGGGCTCCATCGTGCGCGAGGTCTACGGCGGCGAACCGTACGTCGAGGAACGCCACCGGCACCGCTACGAGGTCAACAACGCCTACCGCGGGGAGCTGGAGAAGAAGGCCGGACTGGTCTTCTCCGGCACCTCCCCGGACAACAAGCTGGTTGAGTACCTGGAGTATCCGCGCGAGGTCCATCCGTACCTCGTCGCCACCCAGGCACACCCCGAGCTGCGCTCGCGGCCCACGCGCCCCCATCCGCTCTTCGCGGGTCTCGTCGCGGCGGCCGTCGCACGGCAGCAGGGCGAGGGCTGAGGGATGACGGAGAACACACTGCCGGCAGCTCACGGAAAGCCCATCGTGGACGCCCCCGAGGCATGGGAGGTCACCGCGACCGCGCTGCCCTTCGAGGGCAAGAAGACCGGCGTGCGAACCGACGACGTCGTGATGCCGGACGGCTCCGTGGTCCGCCGCGACTACCAGGTGCACCCCGGTTCCGTGGCCGTGCTCGCCCTCGACGAGGACGACCGCGTGCTGGTGCTCAGCCAGTACCGGCACCCGGTGCGCGAGAAGCTGTGGGAGATCCCGGCCGGCCTCCTCGACGTGCCCGGGGAGAACCCGCTGCGCGCCGCTCAGCGCGAGCTCTACGAGGAGGCCCACGTCAAGGCGGGGGACTGGCGGGTGCTCGCCGACGTCTACACCACGCCCGGCGGCTCGGACGAGGCCGTACGCGTCTTCCTCGCCCGCGATGTCGCGGCGGCCGAGGGCGAACGCTTCGAAGTCTCCGAGGAGGAGGCCGACATGGAGCTGGCGCGCGTGCCCGTGGCGGACCTGGTGCGCGGCGTGCTCGCGGGGGAGCTGCACAACAACTGCCTCGTGGTGGGTGTGCTCGCGCTCACCGCCGCGCGCTCCGGGCCCGGCCTGGACTCGCTGCGCCCGGCCGACGCGCCGTGGCCCGCCCGGCCGTTCGACAACTAGCCGCGTACGGCGGGCCGTTGGACGGCGCCGTGCACGCCCGGCAGGACGCCTCGTCCCAACCCGCCGTGTGCGCCCCGCGTGTGCTCGTCTGTGCCCGCGTGTGCCTGCGTGTGCGGCGCGCGTACCGCGTGCCGCCGCCCGGGGTGAACTACGCTCGGTGCGTTCCCGGCCGCGGTCGCGGCGGGGCTCGTACGCGCGGACTCAGTTGGACGGGAGCGTGGCCCGTGACGGACCAAGCGGTGCAGCCCGCAGGCACGCAGGACCCGTCCCGTTCCCCGCACGGCGACGCTCCGCACTCCGCCGGCGCACCTCAAGAGGCCCACGACGGCGGGCACTTCACCGGCCGGGAGAGCGAACTGGCCCAGATGCGGGCCGACATGGAGAAGGCCGGACTGCACACCCTCTCCGGACGGCCCTCCCCGCACAGCCGTGTGCTGCTCGTCGCCGGGCGGCCCGGCTCCGGACGCACCGCGCTCGCCGAGGCGTTCGTGAGGGAGGCGGCGGGGCACTACGGCGACGGCGTACTGCGGGCCCGGCTCACCGAGCCCGGCGACACCCCCGTGCCGACCGAGCGCACCGCACGCGAACTGCTCGCCGCCCTCGGTCCCGACCCCGTACCCGCGGGCGCGGACGAGGACGAACTCACCGAGGCCCTCCGCGCCGAACTGGGCCGCCGCCGAGTGCTGCTGCTCCTCGACGACGTGACTCTGCCCGAGCAGGTGCTCGACCTGCTTCCCGACACCCGTGACTGCCTCGTCGTGGCCGTCGCCTCCGGGCCGCTGACCGGCGTGCCGGACGTACGGCCGTGCACCCTCGGCGGCCTCGGGCGCGACGCCGCCGTGTCGCTGCTCGCCGCCTGGGCCGGGGCCCCGCACCGCACGACCGTCGATCCCCGCAGCGCGGAACTCGTCGCCGAGGCCTGCGGACATCTGCCCGCCGCCCTGGTGCTCGCGGGCGGATGGCTGGCCGCCCGCCCGAAGCTGTCCGTCGCCGAGGCCGCCGAGCAGCTGGGGAAGGCCCGCGGATCCGATCCGCTGGAGCGCGCCTTCGGCCTCGTCGCCGGGTCCCTGACGAGGACGCCGGCGCGGGTGCTGCGGATGCTCGCGCTCGCGCCTGAGGGCCTCGTCGACGCGCACACCGCCTCGTCGCTCGCCAACTGCCCGGTGACAGCGGCCCGGCAGATCCTGGATGAGTTCCTGCGGCTGGGGCTGCTGCGCAACAGCACGCTGGCGCAGGGCTGTTACGCGGTGCCGCGCTGCCTGGACCCCCTCCTGCGCGCCCAACTCGCGGAGCACGAGGGCCCGGAGGAGACCGTGCTGGCCCGCGCGCGGATGCTGGAGCGGACCGTACGGCGGCTGAGGGCGTGCCACGCAGTCACCGAGCCGGAGGGCTCCGAGGCCCGCAAGCGTGTGGCGTTCCTGCCGCGCGCGGTCCGCTTCGGCTCGCGGCGCGAGGCCCGCGAATGGCTGGAGGCCCGGCGGCCCGCGATACTCGCCGCGGCCAGGCTCGCCGTCGCCGAGGGCGGCGGCAGGCTCGACGGGCTCGCGCGGCGGCTGATCTCCGCGCTGGCTCGCGCCTTCGACGCACACCGCTCGCCGGAGGAGGCGGCCCCCGAGCTGTACCGGCTGCACGAGCTGGTGCTCGACGTCGCGGAACGCGCCGGGCTCCAGCGGGAGCGCGCCGCCGCGCTGCTCAACCTCGGGGATCTGGACGCCCGTTCGGGCAGGCACCCGCGCGCACTGACCCGCTACCGGGCCGCCCTGGACGCGGCCCGCGAGGAGGAGGAGAGCGGGCGCGGTGGCGGCGGATCCCGTGGCGCCCGTGACGACCGTGGCGCCCGTGACGACCGCGGCGGTGCGCACGGCGGACGCGGCGGCCAGGACCCTGCCGCCGCCGCCCGCGCCCTGGAGTCCATCGGCTCCACCTACGAGGACATGGGCGACGCGGAGCGCGCCGCCGACTGGTACGGCCGCGCGCTCGCCCACCACCAGACCCGTGACGCCCGCGCGGCGGCGGCCCGGCTGCACGGCCGGCTGGGCGCGGTGCACACCGGCGCGGGCGGCTACGGCGAGGCGCTGCGCCAGTGGCGCGCGGCGGCCGCGAACTTCCGCAGGCTGGGCGACGCCGGCGCACACGCCCGCGCGCTGGCCGAGATCGCGAGGGTGCACGAGCTGGCGGGACGTCCGCAGGAGACGGTGCGCTGCTGCCATCAGGCACTTCAGGTGCTACAGGACGAGGGCGGGGGCCAGGCGGAGGACGAGCGGCTGCGGGCGGCGCTGCTGCTCAGGCTGGCCGACGCCTGCGACCGGACCGGCGATGTACGCGAGGGCCGCAGGCACCGTCAGGCCGCCGATGACCTGCTGAATTCGCATGATCTGACGGTTGGACTGGAGTAGACCTAAGAAACCAATAGTTAACACGCGAAAGATTCCTTGTTTGTAAGGCTGGACAGCGCGGGATCCTTCATTAGACTGGCGGAGCCGTGGCCCTCCAGGCGACAACCGGCATATATCCGTCATGTGCCTCGTGTGCTGCCGTATCGGGATGTGCGCCACGGATGCCTCCCGCACCCACAGGTGCGGGCGCTTCCGAAACAACCCGAAGTCAAGGACCGTGATCGACGTGAAGGTCGGCATCCCCCGCGAGGTCAAGAACAACGAGTTCCGCGTGGCCATCACCCCGGCCGGGGCGCACGAACTCGTACGCAACGGGCACCAGGTCGTGGTGGAGCGAGGAGCCGGCACGGGCTCCTCCATCCCGGACGAGGAGTACGTCGCGGCCGGAGCCGCCATCCTGGGCTCCGCCGACGAGGTCTGGGCCACCGCAGACATGCTGCTGAAGGTCAAGGAGCCGGTCGCCGAGGAGTACGGGCGGCTGCGCAAGGACCAGACGCTCTTCACCTATCTCCACCTCGCGGCCTCCAAGGCGTGCACCGACGCCCTGCTGGAGTCCGGCACCACGGCCATCGCCTACGAGACCGTCGAGACGGCCGCCCGCAGCCTTCCGCTGCTCGCGCCGATGTCGGAGGTCGCGGGCCGTATCGCGCCCCAGGTCGGGGCGTACCACCTGATGCGCTCGGCCGGCGGGCGCGGTGTGCTGCCGGGCGGGGTCCCGGGCGTACCGGCGGGGCGCGCGGTCGTCATCGGCGGCGGCGTCTCCGGCTGGAACGCCACGCAGATCGCCATCGGGCTGGGCTTCCACGTCACCCTGCTCGACAAGGACGTCAACAAGCTCCGCGAGGCCGACCGGATCTTCGGCACCAAGGTGCGCACGGTCGCCTCCAACGCGTACGAGCTGGAGCGTGCCGTGCTGGAGGCGGACCTGGTGGTCGGCGCGGTGCTGATCCCGGGGGCGAAGGCGCCGAAGCTGGTGAGCAACGAGCTGGTCTCCCGCATGAAGCCGGGAAGTGTGCTTGTCGACATCGCGATCGACCAGGGCGGCTGCTTCGAGGACTCGCGCCCGACGACGCACGCCGAACCGACCTTCCAGGTACACGAGTCGGTCTTCTATTGCGTCGCCAACATGCCCGGCGCCGTGCCCAGCACGTCGACGTACGCGCTGACGAACGCCACGCTTCCCTACATCGTCGAACTCGCCGACTGCGGCTGGCGGGACGCCCTCCGTCGGGACGCCACGCTCGCCAAGGGCCTCAACGTCCATGACGGAGAGGTCTTCTACGGGCCTGTCGCCGAGGCGCACGGACTCGACAGCCGCGAACTCGGCACGCTGCTGGGCTGATTCACACCGGTTCAGACGCCGGCCAGGGCGTCAACCGCACAAGTCAACGCCGCTGAACTGCCGTTGAGCAGCATTCAGGGCGCGTCACCGGGTGTCACCGGCTCTGCGACCGCCGCCGCGGTCCGGGGCCGGTGACGCTCTTCAGAAGGGGTGCCGGGCGGTGTGACGGCGGCTCAACCGCGGGCTTGTTCCGGTGAGTTCACGCCTCCGCGCGTCCCCGCGCCGCCCCGCCCGGAAGGTGCCGTGACGCACATTGCCCCTTGACAGCGGAGTGTTCGCACCTCGACACATCGTGCCGTCTCCGGTGGATTGTGTTGCTGCGAACCGCCGACACGCCATAGAGTCGCCAATCGTCGGCATGGTGTCACGCTGACCTGTCTAGAAATTTCCTGGTCACCAAGGAGGTAGGACGACTTGTGAATGAGTCGACATTTTCTCCCGGGGGTGGTCAACCAGGAGCACCTGCGCGGGGCCAGGGGTCCTCGGGGTCCGAGGATGTCGGCTCCGTAGCTGTCCGCACCTTCGCCTCCCACCAGAACGCATCACCGACATCAACAGCCCAACAGAGCATGGACGGCCGCCAAGTGAACGCCATGGCCGGCAACTCGGCGGGCGACGAGTCCGCCGAGCTCGCCGACTACAGTGACCCGCACCGCGTCCCCTACGGCGAGCTGCCCGAAGGGCACTTCTACGACCCGGACGCGGACTACGAACCGGACCCCGAGTACGCGGCGACGCTCGCACCCGACGCCGCCAGACAGCGCCGGGAGCGGATCGGCCCGACCGGGCGCCCGCTTCCGTACTTCCCGATCCCCGGACCCGTCAGCGAACCCGGGCCCGCGAAGATCATCGCGATGTGCAACCAGAAGGGCGGCGTCGGCAAGACGACCTCCGCCATCAACCTGGGTGCGGCGCTCGCGGAGTACGGACGGCGTGTGCTGCTCGTCGACTTCGACCCGCAGGGCGCCCTGTCGGTCGGTCTCGGCGTGAATCCGATGGAGCTCGAACTCACGGTCTACAACCTCCTGATGGAGCGCGGCCTGGCTCCGGACGAGGTCCTGCTGAAGACCGCCGTGGCGGGGATGGACCTGCTGCCGAGCAACATCGACCTCTCGGCCGCCGAAGTGCAGCTGGTGAGCGAGGTCGCCCGTGAGTCGACGCTTCAGCGCGCGCTCCAACCCCTGCTGAGCGACTACGACTTCATCGTCATCGACTGCCAGCCCTCGCTCGGTCTGCTGACGGTGAACGCACTCACCGCGGCGCACAAGGTGATCGTGCCGCTGGAGTGCGAGTTCTTCGCGCTGCGCGGTGTCGCCCTGCTGACCGAGACGATCGAGAAGGTGCAGGAGCGGCTCAACCCGGAGCTGGAGCTCGACGGCATCCTGGCGACGATGTACGACTCGCGCACGGTGCACAGCCGCGAGGTCCTGGCCCGCGTGGTCGAGGCGTTCGACGAGAACGTCTACCACACCGTCATCGGGCGGACCGTGCGCTTCCCGGAGACGACCGTCGCGGGCGAGCCCATCACGACGTACGCCTCCAACTCCGTAGGTGCCGCCGCATACCGCCAGCTCGCCAGGGAGGTGCTCGCCCGGTGCCACGCCGAGTGAGTCTTCCTGCTGCTGACGAACTGTTCCGTACGACCGGGGGCTCAGCGGTCCAGCCGTCGTCCCCCGCGAACCAGAACCACATCAACGGTGAGGAGCCGTCCGACAAGGGCACGCAGTCCACGACCCGGGTGCCGGCGCCGGCCGGCGATCAGGAGTCCCCGGACGCCGCGTCGCAGGCGGACACCGCGGAGGACGCGGGTTCCGCCGACGCGGCGGAGGACACGGCACCGGGAGCCGGCGACGGCGGCCGGGGTGAGCACAGCGCCGCGGGGGAGGGCGACGAGTCCGGTGCCGAGGGCGGCGGCCCGGCGTCCGGCGGCGGGCCCGCCTCGGGAGGCGGCGAGCACACGGGCCGCGAGGGCGGCGACGGGCAGGACAAGCAGGCGGCGCAGCGGCGTACGGTGCCGGGCCAGGGCGCTCCGCAGGGCGGCGTGGGGCGCACGGGCGGCGGGCAGGGCTCCGCCGGTTCCGCGGGCGCGGGTGCGGGTGCCGCGGGTGCGGGTGCCGCGGGGTCCGCGGAGATGCCGTCCCGCCACAGCGCGGCGGCGGGTCCGGCCGGCGGTGCGGCACCCAAGTCGCCGCAGCAGACGAAGAGTTCGCGCACCGCCGAGCCCAGGGGCCGTCAGCAGGCGGGCGGTTCGGCCAGGCGCGGCGGCCGCGGCGCCAATCGCCGTCCCAGCGGGCGCGAACGGCACGACGAGAAGATCACCGTCTATGTCTCCGCCGAGGAGCTGATGGACCTGGAGCACGCCCGCCTCGTGCTGCGCGGTGAGCACGGGCTGGCGGTTGACCGCGGCCGTATCGTGCGCGAGGCCGTCGCGGTGGTCCTGGCCGATCTGGAATCCCGCGGGGACGCGAGCATCCTCGTACGGCGGCTGCGGGGGCGCTGAGCCGACCTTTGCGCCACCACATCCGAAAGCGCGGGCACATGAGTGAGCCGGAACGCCCTGACCGGCTCCTCCCCAGTACGCTGCCCCGCGATGCCCAGTCCTGACGACCACGCCGAACCGGTAGCCCGCACCGCCCGCCGCACACTGGGGCGGGGGCCGGGCACGTCGTCGTCGGCTTCCGGCGCGGGACGTCCGGAAGAACGCGCGGGAACGGGCGGTGAGCCGGAGGTTGCTGCTCCGGCACCGGAGCCCGTACGTGAGCCGGATCCCGAACCGGATCCCGGGCCTCAGCCGGTGGCCGGGCCTCAGCCGGTGGCCGGGCCCGAGGCCGTAGTTGAGGCCGAGCCTGATCCGGAGCCCGAGCCGGATCCCGAGCCGGAGCAGAACCCGGACGTACAACTGCCGGACGCAGAAGCGCCGGACGTACAGGGCCCGGACGTACCGGACCCGCAGGCACAGCCCCCGGAGACTCGGGCCCCGGAGGCTCGGGCGTCGGAGGAGGGCGACGGTGAAGGGCAGCCCGACGACGGGCGGTTCAAGGTCGTGCTCGACAACTTCGAGGGCCCCTTCGACCTGCTCCTCCAGCTGATCTCCAAGCACAAGCTGGACGTCACGGAGGTCGCGCTCTCCAAGGTCACCGACGAGTTCATGGCCTACATCCACGCCATGGGCCCGGACTGGGATCTCGACCAGACAACCGAATTCCTCGTCGTCGCCTCGACGTTGCTCGACCTCAAGGCCGCCCGGCTGCTGCCCGCGGCGGAGGTCGAGGACGAGGCGGACCTCGCGTTGCTGGAGGCGCGCGACCTGCTCTTCGCGCGGCTGCTCCAGTACCGCGCGTACAAGGAGATCGCCGCGATCTTCGCGGGCCGCATGGCGCAGGAGGCGCACCGCCACCCCCGTACGGTCGGGCTCGAACCCCACCACGCCGAGCTGCTGCCCGAAGTCGCCATCAGCATCGGCCCGGAGGGCTTCGCCCGGCTCGCGGTGAAGGCGATGCGCCCGAAGCCGAAGCCGCAGGTGTACGTCGAGCACATCCACGCGCCTCTGGTGAGCGTGCGCGAACAGGCCGAAGTGGTGGTGGCCCGGCTGCGGGAGTTCGGCGAGGTCACGTTCCAGCAGCTCACGCAGGACGCCCCGGACACCCTGACCGTCGTCGCGCGCTTCCTCGCCCTCCTGGAGCTGTTCCGCGAACGTGCGGTCTCCCTCGAACAGGAGGAGGCGCTCGGTTCGCTCACCGTCCGCTGGAGCGGCGAGGACGACAAGGAGCCCCTGGTGACGGACGAGTTCGACCAGGAGCCCGGACAGCAGAGCGACGAGCCCGAGCCGGAGCCCGAGCCCGAGCCGGAGCCCGAGCCCGAGCCGGAGGTGCGGCAGGAGGCCGCGCCCGAGGAGGAGTTGAGGACGTGAGCGAGGAGACGTACGAGGTCCAGGAGGCGGCGGCGGACGCGGCGGCCGAGCCGGTGCGTGGGCCCGTGCCCGCGGCGGTACGCGACGGGGATGCGCCCGAGCCCCCGGCCCGGGACACGGGCGGCGGCACCGACGGCGAGGCGGGCACCGGCGCGGACGCCGACGGCGCCCCCGACGCCGGTCCCGATCTCGACACCGCCCCCGACCCCGAGACCGACGCCGATGCGGACGAGGGCGCCGAGGTCCCCGAGGGCGTCGCCGCCCTGGAGCTGAAGCCCGCGCTCGAAGCCGTGCTCATGGTCGTCGACGAGCCGGCCACCGAGGAGCATCTGGCGAAGGTGCTGCAACGTCGGCGCCGTGAGATCTCGGACGCCCTGCGCGAACTCGCCGACGAGTACGACCGTCAGCACCGGGGCTTCGAGCTGCGGCTGGTCGCGGAGGGCTGGCGCTTCTACACGCGGGCGGAGTTCTCCGAGGCCGTGGAGAGCTTCGTGCTCGACGGCCAGCAGGCCCGGCTGACGCAGGCGGCGCTGGAGACGCTCGCCGTCGTCGCCTACCGCCAGCCCGTCAGCCGTTCCCGGGTCTCGGCCGTACGCGGTGTCAACTGCGACGGCGTGATGCGTACGCTCCTGCAACGGGGGCTGGTCGAGGAGGCGGGCGCGGAACCCGAGACGGGTGCGATCCTGTACACGACGACGCATTACTTCCTGGAACGGCTGGGCCTGCGCGGACTGGACGAGCTTCCGGAGCTGGCGCCCTTCCTTCCCGAGGCGGACGCCGTGGAGGGGGATTCACAGGAAGGCGTGCCGTCGTTCGACGTAGACGCAGATGACGGCGGCGACGCGGTCCACGACAGAACGCAGACGGAACACTGATGCGAAGCAGCGGCAACACCGGCGGTAACCGTAATAACAGGGGCACGGGCGGCAGGTCCTCCCCTCGTGCGGCCGGCGGGGGCGGAGGCAGGCAGAAGCGGACGGAGCGTCCGCGCCCCGAGGAGCGCCGTTACGGCAGGGGCTCCGAGGAGCGGGCCGCGGGCGGCTCCAAGCCGGGCCCGAGCTCCGGCGCCAAGTCCGGCCCGAAGTCCGGCCCGAAATCCGGTCCTAAGTCCGGCTCGAAGCCCGGCGCCAAGTCCGGCCCGAAGTCCGGTCCCAAGGCAGGATCCGCGCCCGGCCCCAAGGGCGCACGCAAGGCGGCGGGCCCCAAGCAGACCGGGAAGAGCGCAAGCGGCACCGGCACCGGCACCGGCACCGGCACCGGCACCGGCCGCGGCGCCGCGGCCAGGAGCGTCGCGGCGAAGAACGCCGCCAAGAGCGGCCCCCGCAAGGTCACCGGCAGCGGCGCCCCCAAGGCACGTGCCCGTAACGCCTCCGCGCCCGCGCGCCCCCGCGAGTACGAGGCGCAGATCGAGGAGCGCAACCGCGCCCGCCACACCAAGGCCGCCACGAAGCTGCCGAAGACCTTCGGCGAGCAGGACGGCGAGCGCCTCCAGAAGGTGCTGGCCCGCGCCGGCATGGGCTCGCGGCGCGCGTGCGAGGAGCTGATCGAGCAGGCCAGGGTCGAGGTCAACGGCGACATCGTCGTCGAGCAGGGCCTCCGCGTGGATCCCGGCAAGGACGAGATCAAGGTCGACGGGCTGACGATCGCCTCCCAGTCGTACGTCTTCTTCGCGCTCAACAAGCCCTCGGGCGTGGTCGCGTCGATGGAGGACCCGGAGGGCCGCCAGTGCCTGGGCGACTACGTGCAGAACCGGGACACCCGCCTCTTCCACGTCGGCCGCCTCGACACCGAGACGGAGGGCCTCATACTCCTCACCAACCACGGTGAGCTGGCCCACCGCCTCACCCACCCCCGCTACGGCGTGAAGAAGACCTATCTCGCCGCGATCCAGGGTCCTCTGCCGCGCGACCTGGGCCGGCGCCTGAAGGACGGCGTACGGCTGGACGACGGCTACGCCCGCGCCGACCACTTCCGGGTCGTGGAGAACACCGGCAAGAACTACCTCGTCGAGGTCTCCCTGCACGAGGGGCGCAAGCACATCGTGCGCCGCATGCTCGCCGAGGCCGGCTTCCCCGTCGAACGGCTCGTACGGACACGCTTCGGGCCCATCGCGCTCGGCGACCAGAAGTCCGGCTGGCTGCGCCGCATGACGAACACCGAGGTCGGGATGCTCATGAACGAGGTCGGGCTGTAGCTCCGGCTGCGGATCCGGCTGCGCCCGGGGATCGGCGTCTCAGTGTGCGGTCCGCCCGGACGCCGTCCCGTCCCGGCGATCTACGCTGGCGCCGGCCAGGCCACGGCGACGGGCGCATGCCCCGCGGCGGGTGGCGAAGCAGCAGCGAGAGCGGGGAAGGCGTTGGCGGTACGAGCGGTGCGGGGAGCCGTCCAGCTTGAGCAGGACGAATCCGGCCACATGCACGAGCAGGTGTCGGCGCTGATGACCAGCCTGCTGGAGCGCAACGGCCTCACCGCGGAGGACCTGATAAGCCTCTGGTTCACGGCCACCCCCGATCTGCACAGCGACTTCCCGGCGGCCGGCGCACGTAAGCTCGGCATCGTGGACGTACCGCTGATCTGCGCGCAGGAACTCGACGTCGCAGGCGCCATGCCCCGTGTGGTGCGGGTGCTCGCGCACGTCGAGTCGGAGCTGCCCAAGTCGGAGATCAACCACGTCTACCTCGGGGCGGCGGCCGCACTCCGCAAGGACATCGCCCAGTAATGCGTACAGCTCTCGTCGTCGGCACGGGCCTCATCGGCACTTCCGCCGCGCTCGCCCTGACCGGGCGCGGGGTGCGGGTGCACCTGCGCGACATCGACCCGGAGCGGGTGCGTACGGCGACGGCGCTCGGCGCGGGCACGGACGCCGAGCCGGAGGGCCGCGTCGACCTCGCGATCGTGGCCGTACCGCCGGCGCACGTCGCACGCACCCTCGCGGACGTCCAGCGCGGCGGCCTCGCCCGCGGCTGCATCGACGTGGCCAGTGTCAAGGGCGGGCCGCGGCGCGAGCTCACGGAGCTCGGCGGCGACCTCGCCGGATACCTGGGCAGCCACCCCATGTCGGGCAAAGAACAGAACGGACCGCTGGCCGCGACCGCCGACCTCTTCGAGGGCCGGCCCTGGGTGCTCACGCCCACCGCCGACACCGACACCGAGGTGCTCAACCTCGCGCTCGAGCTGATCGCGCTGTGCGGCGCCGTGCCCGTCGTGATGGACGCCGACGCCCACGACCGGGCCGTCGCCCTCGTCTCGCACACTCCGCAGCTGCTCTCCAGCATGATCGCGGCGCGTCTGGAGGCGGCCGACGAGACGGCCGTACGCCTCTGCGGCCAGGGCATCCGCGACGTCACCCGCATCGCGGCCTCCGACCCGGCGATGTGGGTGGAGATCCTCTCCGCCAACCCCGGGCCGGTCGCCGACATCCTCGCGGACGTGGCGACGGACCTCGACGAGGCCGTACGGGCGCTGCGCGCGCTCGGCTCCGCGGACGAGGAGAAGCGGGGCGGTGGCGTCGCGGGCATCGAGAGCGTGCTGCGCCGCGGCAACTCGGGCCGCGCACGGGTGCCCGGCAAGCACGGCCAGGCACCGGCCTCCTACCGGACCGTCGCGGTCCTCATCAGCGACCGGCCTGGGGAGCTGGCCCGGATCTTCGCGGACGCGGGGGCCGTGGGCGTCAACATCGAGGACGTACGCATCGAGCACGCGACGGGACAGCAGGCCGGCCATGTGCAGCTGATGGTCGAGCCGGGCGCGGCCTCCGTGCTGGAGACCGCGCTGCGTGAGCGAGGCTGGTCGCTCCGGCAGCAGTGAGCGCGCACAACGGGCCCGCGAGGGCGGCGGGAAGGGGCCCGGCGGTGAGCCGGTAGCCTTGTGCCCGGGCCGGTACGGCACGGCCCCCGCCGCTCTGCCCGTGCTCGAGAAAGGTCCCCCACAGCGTGTCTGACGTGATTGTCGCCATCGACGGCCCCTCCGGCACGGGCAAGTCCAGCACCTCCAAGGCCGTGGCGGAGACCCTCGGCCTGAGCTACCTGGACACGGGCGCGCAGTACAGGGCGATCACCTGGTGGATGCTGACCAACGGCGTGCCGGTGGACGACGCCGCGGCGGTGGCGGCCGCCGCCTCCGAGCCCGTGATCGTCTCCGGTACGGACCCGGCGGCGCCCACCATCGCCGTCGACGGCACGGACGCCTCGGGGCCCATCCGCACCAAGGAGGTCACGGCGGCGGTCAGCTCCGTCAGCGCCGTCCCCGAGGTGCGGTCCCGCATCACCGCGCTTCAGCGGTCCATCGCCGCGGAGGCGGCCGGCGGCATCGTGGTCGAGGGCCGGGACATCGGCACGACCGTGCTTCCCGACGCGGATCTCAAGGTGTTCCTCACGGCCTCGCCGGAGGCGCGGGCCTCCCGGCGGAGCGGAGAGCTGAAGGGCAAGGACGCCACCGACCTGTCGGCCACGCGCGAGGCGCTGATCCAGCGGGACGCGGCCGACAGCGGCCGCAAGACGTCACCGCTGAAGAAGGCCGACGACGCGGTCGAGGTGGACACCACTCAGCTGACGCTGGAGCAGGTCGTGGAGTGCGTCGTCACGCTCGTCGAGAAGGCGGCCGACGCGAAGTCCGGCGGGTCCCGAGGGCCCGACGGGGCCGGCGGGGCCGGCGGGGCCGATGAGAAGGCGGGGCAGATCTCCAAGTGACATCGACCGGCTCCGCCCCCGGTGCGCGAGGGGCAGCAGCCGGACGCCGTATCGGTCTGGGCCTGATGCACGGCCTGTGGCGTCCGCGTGTGCTGGGCGCCCGGCGCGTACCGCCGAGCGGGCCCGCGATCCTGGCCGTCAACCACTCGCACTTCGTCGACGGACCCATGCTGATCGGCACATCGCCGCGGCCCGTGCACTTCCTCGTCAAGCAGGAGGCGTTCATCGGGCCGCTCGGCCCGTTCCTGCGCGGCATCGGGCAGATCCCCGTCGACCGCAGCGGCACCGACCGCGCCGCGGTCCTCGCCGCGCTCGGCGTGCTGGAGCGCGGCGGGATGCTGGGCATCTTCCCCGAAGGCACCCGCGGCGAGGGCGACTTCGCCTCGCTGCGCTCGGGGCTGGCGTACTTCGCCGTACGCTCGGGGGCGCCCGTCGTCCCCGTCGCCGTGCTCGGCAGCAACGAGCGCCCGGGCCGGCTGGTGAAGGCCCTTCCGGCGCTGCGAGGGCGCATCGACGTCGTGTTCGGCGACCCGTTCGAGGCAGGCGACGGCAGCGGGCGGCGCACGCGCGGGGCGCTGGACGAGGCGACGGTGCGCATCCAGCACCGGCTCACGGACCACCTGGCGGAGGCCCGCCGGAGCACGGGACGCTGACGGCCGTGCGCCCGACTCGGCGCGGGCCCGGGCGGCCGGTGTCCCGGCAGACTTGAAGCAGCCGCGGCGCGGATCCCGTATCGCGGCGGACCACCTGAACATGAACGACGAGGACGAGACCGCATGGACGACAACGGACAGCACGGCGTGTACGAGCCCGGGCACGACCACGGTGAGCTCGGCGACGCCGAGTTCGACCGGTTCATGGAGCTCGCCGCCGAGGAGGGGTTCGACGCCGAGGAGGTGGAGGGCGCCCTGGAGGAGGCCTCGCAGGGCCCGCTGCCCGTGCTGGCCGTCGTGGGCCGCCCCAACGTCGGCAAGTCGACCCTGGTCAACCGGATCCTCGGCCGTCGCGAGGCCGTCGTCGAGGACCGTCCCGGGGTGACCCGCGACCGTGTGACGTACGAGGCGGACTGGGCCGGCCGCCGCTTCAAGGTCGTGGACACCGGCGGCTGGGAGCAGGACGTGCTCGGTATGGAGGCCACGGTCGCCGCGCAGGCGGAGTTCGCCGTCGAGGCGGCGGACGCCGTGGTCTTCGTGGTGGACGCCCAGGTCGGCGCGACCGACACCGACGAGGCGGTCGTACGGATGCTGCGCAAGGCCGGAAAGCCCGTGGTGCTCTGCGCCAACAAGGTCGACGGACCGACGGGCGAGGCGGACGCGGCATACCTGTGGGGGCTCGGACTCGGCGAGCCGCACCCCGTGTCGGCGCTGCACGGGCGCGGCACGGGCGACCTGCTCGACGCCGTGCTGGACGCGCTGCCCGAGGCGCCCGAGCAGACCTTCGGCGGAACGGGCCCGGGCGGCCCGCGACGGGTGGCGCTCATCGGCCGTCCCAACGTCGGGAAGTCCTCGCTGCTGAACAAGGTCGCCAAGCAGGAGCGGGTCGTCGTGGACGCGATCGCCGGCACGACCCGCGACCCGGTCGACGAACTCATCGAACTGGCCGGAAAGAACTGGATGTTCGTCGACACCGCCGGCATCCGCCGTCGCGTGCACCTCCAGGAGGGCGCCGACTACTACGCGTCGCTGCGCACCGCGGCGGCGCTGGAGAAGGCGGAGGTCGCGGTCGTGCTGATCGACGTGACCGAGTCGATCAGCGTGCAGGACCTGCGCATCATCACCATGGCGGTCGAGGCCGGGCGTGCGCTCGTCATCGCGTACAACAAGTGGGACGGACTGGACGACGAGCGCCGCTTCTATCTGGAGCGGGAGATCGAGCGGGACCTGGTCCAGGTCCGCTGGGCGCCGCGCGTGAACATCTCGGCCCGCACCGGGCGGCACATGGAGAAGCTGGTGCCCGCCATCGAGACGGCGCTGGCGGGCTGGGAGACGCGGGTGCCGACGGGGAAGCTCAACTCGTTCCTCGGCGAGATCGTCGCCTCGCACCCGCATCCCGTGCGCGGCGGCAAGCAGCCCCGCATCCTCTTCGGTACGCAGGCCGGCACCCGGCCGCCCCGTTTCGTGCTCTTCGCCTCGGGCTTCCTGGAGGCGGGCTACCGGCGCTTCGTGGAGCGGCGTCTGCGCGAGGAGTTCGGATTCGAGGGGACGCCGATCCACATGTCGGTGCGGGTGCGGGAGAAGCGCGGGAAGAAGCGGTAGCGGCGGGGCGGCGGGCCCGGCCGCCCGTTGCCGTCAGTACGTCTTCGCCTGGCCGTCGCGCGGTGCGGGCGGCAGCGCCGCCTGTACATGGCCGCCGCGGCGGGGCAGCGCGTCCCGCGTCCAGTCGTCGCGGTGCCGGCCGTCGTCGCCCCAGCTGCCGGTGCCCGTGCCGTGCACCGTGCCGAAGCCCTGGAAGCGCAGCTCCTCCTCACCGGTGCGGTCGCCCGGCAGCGTGCGGAAGAGCCGGCCGTACTCCGCGTACAGCGCGTCGTAGATGGGGGTCGAGGAGACGTGGGGCGCGGGGGCCTCGTGGCCCGTGCGCATCGCGGGGATGCCGAGGCCGGGGCCTCTGCCCTGGTCGCGGTAGGGGCGGTGGGCTCGTGAAGGTTCGTAAGGCTGCACGTCTGGGCCAACGACGGCGCCGCCCCGCGGATGCGGGGCGGCGCGACGGATGACCTGTTCGCAGGGGGTGGCGGGGGTTCGCAGGGGGCGCGGGGCGGGCCCCGGTCCGTGCGCGCGAACCGCCGGGCACCGTCGGCGTGGACGGTGCCGTGCCGTCAGGAACCGGCGAGCGGCATCGCGGCGCCGAGCAGGACTCCCTGCGCGGCGGCCTGCACCAGGGCCTCGCGCAGCAGGTCCTCGCGGGGCTGCGGCCCGATGGCGCCGACGGGCGCGGCGTATACGAGCACGGTGTTGCTGTGGTTCGCCGCGTCGCGCCAGCCGTCGGTGACACCGAGCGCCTGGTGCGCCTGCCACCAGATGTTCTGCTGTACGGAGCCGCCCGAGGGCGGTTGCAGGATCGCGTGCAGCTGGCCCATCGCGACGAGTACGGACCAGCCGGGCACGGGCTCCGGGGGCCGGGTGAGGCCGGTGACGGGGAGGAAGCCCTGCTCCAGCAGGAGCGGCAGGAAGTCGTCGCCCTGGCCGTCCGAGCCGGGCCGGGCGATGCGCGACGTCGGTTCGACGACGACCGCCGCGTACACCGTCTCGTCGATGAGGACCTGGCCGCAGGTGACGCCGAGAACGGCGCGCTCCGGGGACCGTTGCGCGGGCTGCCCGGATGGGGGGACCTGGACGGGCTGCTGGAGAGGGGCGGCGGTCTGGGGGGTGTGCGGAGGAGCTGCGGCGTAAGGGGGTACGGGCGCCGCGGTGTATGCCGGGGCGGGCTCCTGGGCGCGTGGCGCCGTCGTGCCGCCGGGTCCGGTCGCGGGGCCGGGAGCTTGGGCGGGCGCGGGACCCGGAGCGGGTGCCGGTACGGTCACGGCCGGTCCGGGCGAGACCGTGGGCGCCGGAGCGGGGGCGGGGGCCGGAGCCGGGGCGGGCCCCGGTGCGATCGGACCCTGCGGCGTCATCGGTCCCTGCGGTGCGATCGGTCCCTGCTGTGCCGCCTGTCCCGCGGCCGCGGCGTCGGCGGTGATCGTACGGACGGCGCCCTGCACCTCCTCCTCCGAGACCCTGATCACCTGCGAGGGGACGCACGCGGCGTGCGCGAAGGCGAGCACCGCGGTCTCGTCGCCCACGAACAGGACGGTGCTGGTGGGGACTTGGCCCGTGTCGCCCGGGGCGCGGCACGAGGTGCAGTCGTAGCCGCCCGGGGCGTTGTCGCCCGTGAGCAGCCGGTTGGCTTCATCGTCGCCGATCTCGGCGCGTACGTCGTCGCTGACATCGAGCATGGGGGACACGGGGGCTCCCTGGGCGTTCGGTTCTTGTCCGTATGAACAACGGGGGAGCCGTGGCACCGGTCACGCGTGAGCGGACGCGTAATCGCGGCGGCCGACGAGGGAGTCCGGCGGCGGGCGCCGTCGGCGCTCCGGCCCTCGGGGAGACGTGCGGAGTGCGAAACGGCGCTGTCCCCACCGGAGTTCCAGAACTTTCTTCACGATGTCGGAACTCTTCTGGAACAAAACCGCCATGGCATCCACCGGTCGTCCAACCATCACCGGCACAAGGCCGTCTAACCGGTGACAGACGGGGAGTTGGGGGAACGAACGCTCTATATGCGTGGGAGTCGGTGCAGAATGCACATCTCTTTTCTGATCAGCAGCGCGTACGGCATGGGGGGAACCATCCGCACCACGTTCAATCTGGCGCGGACGCTTGCCGAACATCACGACGTGGAGGTCGTGTCGGTGTTCCGTTACAGGGACACGCCGTTCTTCGACCCGGGGCCGGGGGTGCGCCTGCGTTCGCTGGTCGACATGCGCCGGCACAGCCCGGGCTACGAGGGCGACGATCCCGAACACGCCCTGCCCGCCCGGGTGTTCCCGCGCGGCGACGGGCGGTATCCGCTGTACAGCGCATTGACCGACCGCCGTATCGGCGAGCATCTGGGAAGCACCACGGCGGACGTCGTCATCGGCACCCGCCCCGGGCTCAACGCGCACATAGCCCGCCAGACCCGCCGCGGCCCGGCACGGCTGGGCCAGGAGCACCTCACGCTCGCCACACATCCGGCGCGCCTGAAGCTGATCCTCCGTGCCACCTATCCGCGGCTGGACGCGGTCACCACCGTCACCGAGGCGGACGCCCGCGACTACCGCAGGATCCTGCGGCTGCCCGGCGTACGGATCGAGGCGCTGCCCAACAGCGTGCCCGTGCCGGACGTCAGGCCCGCGGACGGCACGGGGAAGTGGGTCGTCGCAGCCGGACGGCTCGCGCCCGCCAAGCGGTACGACGTGCTGATACGCGCCTTCGGCGAGGCCGTGGCCGAACGGCCCGACTGGGGCCTGCGCATCTACGGGAACGGGCGGGAGCGCGACCGGCTCCGTGCCCTCATCGACGAACTCGGCCTCTACAACCACGTGTTCCTCATGGGGCCCGCGCACCCCATCGAGGCCGAGTGGGCCAAGGGCGCGATCGGCGCCGTCACTTCGAGCCTGGAGTCCTTCGGCATGACGATCGTCGAAGCGATGCGGTGCGGGCTGCCGGTCGTGGCGACCGACTGCCCGCACGGGCCGGGCGAGATCATCCGCGACGGCGTCGACGGGTTCCTCGCACCCACGAACGACATACCGGCGGTCTCGGGTGCGCTGCTGCGGCTCATGAACGACGACGATCTGCGCCGGCGCATGGGACAGGCCGCGGTGGCCTCCTCGGCCCGCTTCGACCCGTCCAAGGTGGGCGCGCGCTACGACGACCTGCTCAGGGCTCTCGCCAAGCGGCCCGGCGGCGCCGTGCACAGGGCCCGCGGTCTGCTGCTCGGCGGGGCATACGCGGCGAAGGACGCCGTCAAGGCCGTGAGACCGGTACTCCAGGGAGGACGCGCATGACCGCGTATGTGACCGGTGCGCAGGGGCCGTTGGGCCCCGTCACGGATGCGGTGAGGAAAGGTCTCCGTACGGCGGGGGCCGCGCACGCCTCGTCGTCGCCGGCCACCGCAGTGCGTACTCGCCCCCGCGCCGACTGCACAGCCGACAGCGCGGGCGGGCTGACCTTCGACATACGCCTCGACGACGGTGCGCCCGCGTCGCCGCTGCGGGGCGACGGTGCGCTGCTGCTGCGGTTGCGCCGTGGCGAAGGCCCGTCCGGTACCGTGCGGCTGCCGCTGGGCCCTGCCGAGGCGGAGGGCGTCCTGCGCGCGGTGCTGCCCAGCATCATGAGCCTTCCGGAGGGCCGCTGGGACGCCTATCTGGTCCTCGGCGGCGACGAACCGCGGCGGCTGCTGCCGGGCGTGCACGATCTGCGTTCCCTCATCGACCGGGTGCCGCGTGAGGGACGTACGTGGCTGGGCGTGCGCATCCCGTACGCCACCAAGTACGGGAATCTCACGGTCCGTTCATGGCTGCGCTGGCCGCACGCGGAGGCCGGTCCGCTGGAGGTCGGGGACGGCGGAGTGGCTCTGCGCGGCAGGCTCTACGGCGCCCGGCTCTCGGACACGGCGACCCTGGAGGCGCGCCCGCGCGGCGGCGGGGAGGCGCCAGTCAGCGTGCCGCTGCTCCGCGACGACCACGGACACGGGGGCGGGCACGGGCACGGATACGGGCGGGAGCCCGGTCATGAACGCGGCGGCGCCGACGGCCAGACCGCGGAAGGCGGTCGCACGGAAGGCGGCCGTACGGACCGCGATCGAGCGGACGGCGATCGGACGGACGGTGACCGTACGGAGGGCGAAGGCGGCCCGCCCCCCGGCTTCACCGCCCGGCTGCCCCTCGAACTCCTGCCGTACGGGGACCGCGTGTGGAACCTGTGGGTGCGCCCGTCCGCGGAGGAGGAGCCGGTGCGCCTCGCCCGGATTCTGGACGACGTACCGGACAAGAAGCAGATCTTCAGCTATCCGCCGCAGCGTGTGACGGCTCCGTGCGGTGCGGTGACCTCGGTCAGGCCGTACTACACGCGCGACAACGACCTGTCCGTGCGTGTGACTTGTGCGGAGCCGGTGTGAAAACCCGCAAAGGGGCCACCCGTTGCGCCAGGAGGTGTTGTCCCGATGGTTCCTGTACTGCTCGTACTGCTTCTCGCGCTGATACTTTTCGGCGCCGGCTTCGCCCTGAAGGCGCTGTGGTGGATCGCCATAGCGGTTCTGGTGATCTGGCTGCTCGGCTTCCTGCTGCGCAGCACCGGTGCCGGCGGGAAGAGGGCGCGCTGGTACCGCTGGTAGCGAGCCGGGCGGCCGGTCCGGGGCCCCGCTTCGAGCGAGGTCACGACGGCTGTCTCTGAACTGCCCCTACTGCCACCCGTCGCGGACAGAAGGTGTCCGCGACGGGTGGCAGACTCACGTTCATGGTCGAGACCTCGGCACGGCTGCTGCGTCTGCTCTCGCTTCTCCAGTCCCCGCGTGAATGGTCCGGCGCGCAGCTGGCCGAGCGGCTCGGCGTCACCACGCGCACGGTCCGCAGGGACATCGACCGGCTCCGCGGCCTCGGCTACCCCGTGCACTCCAGCACCGGCACCGCGGGCGGCTATCAGCTGGGCGCGGGGGCCGAACTGCCCCCGCTGCTGCTGGACGACGAGGAGGCCGTGGCCGTCGCGGTCGGCCTGCGGGGCGCCGCGAGCGACGGCGTGCAGGGCATCGAGGAGTCGTCCGCGCGTGCGCTGGCCAAGCTCGAACAGGTGCTGCCGCACCGGCTGCGCCGCCGCGTCAACGCGCTGAACGCCTACACCGTCCCGATGACGCGGGCACACCACGGGCCTTCCGTCGAGGCGTCCGTCATCACCGAACTCGCGCACGCCTGCCGCGATCAGCAGCAGCTGCGCTTCTCGTACGAGACACACGACGGCACCGTCACCCGGCGCACCGTCGAGCCGCACCGGCTCGTCAGCACCTACCGGCGGTGGTATCTCGTCGGCTGGGACACCGAGCGCGAGGACTGGCGCACCTTCCGGATCGACCGCATCACGCTCACACCGCCGCACGGCCCGCGCTTCGCCCCGCGCCGCCCGCCCGCCGAGGACTTGGCGGCGTGGGTGTCGGAGGGCGTGGCCGTCAGGGTGTACCCGGCGCAGGTGACCGTGCTGCTTCGGGTACCGATCGAGCGGGCGGCCGAGGTGGTCACGATCTCGACGGGCACGCTGGAGGCGGTCGACGAGCACAGCTGTCTGCTGCGCACCGGAGGCCCGTCGCTCGAAGTGGTCCTTCCGTACATCCTGATGCTCGGATTCGACTTCGAAGTACGAGCGCCTGAAGGGCTGTTCAGCCAGGTCAGGGCGTTGCGCGACAGGCTCGACCGGGCCCTTGGCGGAAGTTGAGGACCCGCTTCCTCTTCTTCGCGGTCTCCGTCCCTTCGCCCATCTCCCCCTTCCCTTGGTTCTCCTCTTCTCGTTCTCCGTGCCCCGCGTCACTTCCCCGCCGCTCTCTCTTCCCCGCGTCTCCGCAGGGGCGGGAAGGCTCGTTACGCCCGGAATTGTGCAAGCGGTTGCGACACACAAGTCCCGTACGGCTCCGCAGCGTTACCGGATCACAGTGCCCACGGAAGAATTCCGGGGTGCCACGCAATTCCAGGCGCCAGGTCCGCGGACGAATTCCGGCGAACGAATCCGGACCGGGCGAAGGGCGGAATACGGGCCGCCGAAGAGGCCACGTACGAGTGACACGGTGAACGGGGAACGACGCCGCGATGCCTGTGACAAGAGTGTGACCAGCTGACGATACGGCCCGGACTTCCGGCGGTACGGTGGCGGCATGGCACCGGAATCTTCAGCCCAGGACACCCCGCAGGACGACCCGGAGAGCTACGTCGGGCTCACGGCGGAAGCGGCCGAGGAACGCGCGTACGCACGTGGCTGGACCAGCGTGCGGTCGCTGCCGCCGGACGCGATCATCACCATGGAGTATCTGAGCGGGCGGCTGAACTTCGCCGTCGAGAAGAGCACGGGGAACGTGGTGCGCTGCTGGAAGGGCTGATCCCGGCCGGCCTGCGGAAGGCCTGCGAGGCGCAGGCCGCACGGCGGCGCAAAGCGAGCGGCCCCGGTGCCCGCCTTCAGGGGCACCGGGGCCGCTCCGCGTCCGGCTCGCGGCTGCTCATCCGCCCGGTCGTGCCGGTCGTGCGTCCTGCCGGTCGATCCGGTCGATCCGGTCGATCCGGTCGTGCCGCTCGGGCCCGCCGTGACGGCCGGAGGCTCCCGCCCGGCTAGTTGCTGCGCGGTACGGGATATGCCGTACGCGGCTGTGAGCGGTCCGAGTAGGGACGGCGCGGGCCGACGGGCGGCTGAGGGCTGACCGGCGCCCGTTCCGCACGCAGCGGGTGCTGGCGCACGGGCGGGTGGTGGAGCCTGGCGGCGCCTATGCCCGTACCCGAGGACGAGGCGGCGCGGCCGCCGATGACGGCGGTCTCGCCGTGCTGGGCCTCGTCCTGTGCCGTGGCCATCTCCTCGGCCGCGAGGCCCCGACGCGACGGCACCAGCGACCCCCGGGTGACGGGGGAGAGCGGCGAGGGCACGAGGCGGCGGCCCGGAGTCGGGCTGCGTCGGCGGTCCCTCCATGCCTGGATACGGTCCTCGGCCCAGGCGATGGCGGGCTCGCCCCACGGCAGCCCGAGCAGGATCAGCAGGCCGGCCGCCCAGCCGAGCAGCACGTCGCTGACCCAGTGCGTACCGAGATAGACGGTGGTCGCGCCGACGCCGAGGGCGAAGTTCGCGGCGACCACCGACAGCACCCTGCGGGCCCGCGGCGTGGTGGCCAGATACGCCAGAATCCCCCAGGTCACAACGGCGTTGGCCGTGTGACCCGAGGGGAATATGTCTCCGCCGGCGAAGAGTTCGGCGGATCCGACGGTGGTGGCGTAGTGCGGCCCGAGTCTTCCCAGGCCGATTTTCACGGCGCCGACGGTGGCGTTGAGGGCGAGCAGCGCGCCGCCGAGCACCAGGAGCGGGCGCAGCGTGCGCTGCCGCCAGGAGCGCCAGCCCAGCCAGGCCGCGACGAGCACGGCCGTGGGGCCACGTTGACCCAGCACCACGAAGTAGTCGAGGAACTCGTGCACTTGCGGCCACTG
The DNA here is from genome assembly GCF_012726265.1 of Streptomyces sp. HNM0575. Lineage (GTDB taxonomy): Bacteria > Actinomycetota > Actinomycetes > Streptomycetales > Streptomycetaceae > Streptomyces. The sequence continues at coordinate 52,761 of NZ_JAASAG010000015.1, forward strand.
CTTGTAGGGCCGGAAGAGCATCACCTGCCAGTCGAGCCGCACCAGATCTGCCCGGACCAGGACGGCGATGACAATCACCGCATAGAGCACCGAAGTAACGCCGAACAACAGCTTGCGTGTTCGGCTCATCCGCGGGACATCGCGGTTGCTCGGTCGCTCGGGCTCCTGTTCCAGCCGGGCGAGTAGTCGGTCGGTACGCACCCAGTCGACGTTACAACGGCTCTGTGAGGTAACCGCACACGTGACGGGCGTTCGTGATGACGATGTGATGTGGAGTGTGTCTCACCCGGCCTTTGTGACGGTGAATTCCCGCAGCTTATCCGGGGTTTAGACACCGCATTCCGGATGGCGTGCCGCGCGGTGTCGTGCGGATCGCCGAGCAATTTCTGTTCACCGCCGGTCGGTGCGGAATTCGTTTCCTCTTTTCCCGGCGGATTCGCCTGCCGTGCCCGGGAGTTGAGCGGGAGCTGACGGCGGCTCCGTTGCTCCCCGGTCGTCCGGCGCGGCTCGGCCCACACCGTAACCGTCTCCACCGGGGCTCGTCGGTGCGTGCCCGGTCCGCCCCCCGGGGGCCGTCGTACGGCGGGCGCTCGCGCCACCGCTGGGGCGCGTGAGGCGGGTGCGGCGACGGTGCAGGCCGGAGCCCGGGTGAGATGCGCCACGCGGTCGCCTGGCAGACTCGCGTACCCTGACGGCCACTCGTCCTTCTTTCCGGGCCGCTCCGCGTTCCGCCCCGCTCACGGGAGAGCGCCTGCGAGCGGCCCCGGAGATCCCCCCACGTACCGAAGGAGCGAGCGCGAGAGGAGGTGCGCAGATGCCCGGGACGCCCACGCCCGCGGCCGGAGAGGCGGCGGACGTTCCCGCGCACGGGGCCGCACGGACCGCCTCCGCAGCGGTGCCCCGCGCCGGCCGGTGGACCGTCCTCGTCGTCCTCTGCGCGAGCCTTCTGCTGGTCGCCATCGACGCCACCGTGCTGCACGTGGCGGTGCCGGCCGTCTCCGAGCAGCTGCGGCCCGGCTCCGTGCAGCTGCTGTGGATCGTGGACGCCTACCCGCTGGTCTGCGCGTCCCTGCTGATCCTCTTCGGCACGCTGGGCGACCGCGTCGGACGGCGCAGGGTGCTGCTCTTCGGCTACGCCTTCTTCGCGGCCGCCTCGGCCCTGGCCGCCTACTCACAGACACCGGGCATGCTCATAGGGGCGCGTGCCCTGCTGGGCGTCGGCGGCGCGATGATCATGCCCGCGACGCTCTCGATCCTCCGGCACGTCTTCCCCGACCGCCGTGAGCGCGCCCTGGCGATCGGCATCTGGAGCGCCGTCGCCGCCGTCGGCGCCGCGGTCGGCCCGCTCGTCGGCGGGCTGCTGCTCGAGCACTTCTGGTGGGGTTCGGTCTTCCTCGTCAACCTGCCGCTGATGGCCGCCGGGCTCCTCGTGGGGCGCTGGCTGCTGCCCGAGTCGACCGGTTCCCGCGAAGGCCCGTGGGACGTGCTCGGCGCGCTCGTGGGCGCGGGCGGCCTCTTCGGCGTCATCCTCGGCGTCAAGCACGCCGGCGGGGGCGAACCGCTCTCCCCGGGCACGGTCGTGCCGCTGCTGACCGGAGCGGTGCTGCTCGGGGTGTTCGTACGCAGGCAGCGGCGCCGCAGGTATCCGCTCATCGACGTCCGCACGGTCGCGCGCCGCGCCTTCGGTACGTCCGTGGGCTGCATCGTGCTCACGGTGCTGGCCCTCGTGGGTCTCGCGCTGATCGCCGCGCAGTACCTCCAACTGGTGCTGGGCCTCTCGCCGTTGCAGACCGGCCTGCGGCTGCTGCCGCTCTCGCTCGCGGCGATCGCCGCCGGGCTCGCGGGCTCCCGGCTGCTGGGGCTGCTGGGACCGCGGCGCATGGTCGTACTCGGCTTCCTGCTCACCATCGCCGCCGTGCTCTGCCTGACGGGGCTCGGCCAGGAGGACCGGCCCGGGCTGCTCGTCGGCGGGTTCGTGCTCCTCGGCTTCGGACTGGAGACCACGCTCTTCGGCTGTTACGAGTCGATGCTCAACGAGGCGCCTCCGTCCCGTTCTGGCGGCGCCGCCGCGATCGGCGAGACGGCGTACCAGCTGGGAGCCGGCATGGGCATCGCGGTGCTCGGCAGCGTGATGAACGCGGCGTACGCGCCCGGCGTGCGCGGTGTGCGGGGGGTCTCGGCCGCGGCGAGCGTCGACGCGAGCCACTCACTGGGCGAGGCGTACGGAACCGCCCGGCGGCTCGGCGGCTCGGCCGGGGACGCGCTCCGCTCGGCGGCGCGCGAGGCGTTCCTGCACGGAATGCACGTCACGCTGATCGCCAGCGCCGTGCTGCTGCTGTTCGGCGCGCTGGCCGCGCTGAGGCTGCCGCGCACGATGGAGAACGGGAGCTGCGCCGACGAGGCCGAACAGGGCGCCCGTGCCGCCGAGCCGGAGGCCGCCGAGCCGGAAGCCGTCAAGTCGGAAGCCGCCGAGTCGGAAGAGGCCACCGCGGACGGCACGGGCGAGGACCGCGAGAGCGGCCGGAACGGCGGCCTGGATGCGGAACCTTCCGGCGTCCAGGGCACCGACGAGCGGCGCGCTCCGGTGCCCGCGTCCGCGCACGGACGGCTCCCGCGCCAGGCCGACCGCAGCCAGGAGCGGCCCGTGACGGCCTCTCCGGCGGCTTCCGCAGAGTCCGGGAACAGCGACGGCAGCGGCCACGCCAACGGAGACGGCCACGCGAACGGCGACGGCCGCCCGAAGGCGAAGGGAGACGGCCGCGGCGGTGGCCGGCGAGAGGGCGACGGACGCGGTCACGGGACCGGCCGTGAGGCGGGGCGCGGCGGCAGCGGCCTCCTGCCGAGCGGCACCACCCGGCCCTGACGAAGGTCCGCAACCCGCAACCCGCAACCCGCAACCCGCAACCCGCAACCCGCAACCCGCAACCCGCAACCCGCAACCCGCAACCCGCAACCCGCAACCCGCAACCCGTGATCGGCGTGACCGCCGGGGGTGATGATCGCCGGGCTGTGATCGCATCGCCGGTCCGTGATCGCGGGGGCGGCGGGTCACTCGGGCAGCCGGAAGTCCGAAGCCCTCGTCCGCGGTAGGCGGTCGCCGGTCGGTAATTTCACAATTGCCAGCGGATCCAGGGCACTTGGGCGTGACGCCGTACGCGCCCGGCCGTCCGGCACGCGGCGCCGCCGCAGCGCGCATGCCCGGCCCTGCCGCCCACCGGCGCCGAAATCCCGGGGGAGAGGGGCGACTTCGCCGGAGGGGCGACTTCGCCGTCCGGCACCGGTCAGCTCTGGTTGAAGAAGCCGCCCTCCGAGGCGCGGCGGTTCTCATTGCCGACGATCTTGTAGTCGTCCGGCGTCAGCAGGAACACGCGTGTGGCGACCCGTTCGATCGATCCCCGCAGCCCGAAGGTGAGTCCTGCCGCGAAGTCCACGACGCGCTTGGCGTCCGCGGACTCCATCATCGTGAGGTTGATGATGACGGGCACGCCGTCCCGGAACAGCTCACCGATGCCGCGTGCGTCGCGGAAGCCGTCGGGCGTGACCGTCGCGATGCGGGTGCCCTGGTCCTGAGCGGCCTCGGCCGTCACCCGGATCCGCGGGTCAGTGACCCAGGGCTCCTGGGCGGCGTCGCCGGGCTCCGGCCCTTCGGCGTAGTCGTCGTCGTAGTAACGCATTTCGCTGTCGTCGACGAGGCCCAGCCAGGCACTCGCCTTGCGCACCGATCCCATGGACGCCTCCTCTCCTCTGCGCGGTCGTCCGCAGTCATGTCGAGCAGCTCCCCCCCCGGGAGTCCGCATCTCTATGGTCGTCCATGATGCGGATGTTGCGCCAAGTGGATACATGCTCAGAACCGGTTTCGTGACGGTACTGGTGCAGAACATATGGCGCCGGGTCAAGGAACTTGTGGGGCATTCGTGGTGACGGTGTGCAGGTTGTGCACCTCCTGCCGGGTGCCGGCCGGGAGGCGGACGGGTGCGGGTCGCCCCGCGGACCATGGTGTCCTGCCGTCCTTGTGATGCCGCCGTGCGACGCGTGCGAAACACTGTGCGAGGGGTCAACAGGGAGGCGGAGAAGGGGTGTTCGGGTTCTCCGTCGGGCACTGTGGCCCGTGTTCCCGTCCATGTCGCCCACGTTCGCGGCCGGTTGGGGCGTTCGGGAGAACTGTCGCGGCGGCCCCGCCCCGTATCGCGGAAAAGCGCTACGGCGGACGGAGAGAACGCCGGACCCCTTGTCCCGCATGACGTTTCCCCGGTCACCGCTTGAAGAATGGGACGAAATCCCGCGGATAGAACAGGAATCGCCGGACAGAAGCGGACAAGTGCGCTTGTTGCGGCAGTTGACGCCATGATCTTCCGTTGTCCTCCCTTGCGCTCAAACAAGGGATCGACGTTGTGAGTTGTGATGTGTACGGTCGACCTGCAACGGGCCCGACTTTCACAGGGTGACGCCGACTCGGCCTTGTGCGGAAACAGTCGTTCTCGTAATACTCATGGGTACGAGTTGGCATGGACGCGACTCCTTCGCGGAAGGGAGGACGTGTCCGTACTTCCTCCGGGGCCTCCCCCAAAAAAGCAGGGCGGCCTCAACCCCCCACTGGAGGTTCAGAGTTCATGAAGATATCGAAGCGCCAGATGGTCATCGCGGGCGCGGGTGTCGCAGCGCTCGTCGCCGGATCGCTGACCCTGTCGACGGCCAATGCCGCCGAGGACAGCGCGCCGAGCCTCAAGACGCTCTCCACCGTGTCTGCTTCGAAGCTCGCCACGAAGCTCACCTCGGACATCAAGGGCGACGCGGGCTCGTACTACGACGCGAAGGCCAAGAAGCTCGTCGTCAACGTCACGGACCAGGACGCCAAGGAGAAGGTCGAGTCGGCCGGCGCCGAGGCCAAGATCGTCCAGCACACGATGGCCCAGCTCAACTCGGTCAAGGACGCCTTCACCAAGAAGGAGATCCCGGGCACCGCGCGCTCTGTGGACGTCAAGACCAACAAGGTCGTCGTCACCGCGGACAAGACGGTCAAGGGCGCGAAGCTGGCCGAGCTGAAGAAGTCGGCCAAGGCCGAGGGCAGCAAGGTCGAACTGAAGCGCAGCGCGGGCAAGTTCACCACCAAGATCGCCGGTGGCGACGCCATCTGGGGTGACGGCGGCCGTTGCTCGCTCGGCTTCAACGTCACGCTCGACGGCAAGCCGGCCTTCCTCACGGCGGGCCACTGCACGACGGCCATCGCCAGCTGGTCGGACAGCGAGGGTGGCGAGCCGATCGCCGAGAGCGGTGACGGCAAGTTCCCGGGCAACGACTACGGCATCGCCACCTACACCGGCGACACCGACCACCCGAGCGAGGTGGACCTGTACAACGGCAGTACCCAGAAGATCTCGGGCGCGGCCGAGGCCGAGGTCGGCCAGAAGGTCCAGCGCAGCGGCAGCACCACGCAGGTGCACGACGGCACGGTCAAGGCCGTGGACGCCTCCGTCACCTACCCCGAGGGCACCGTCGACGGCCTGATCGACACCGACGTCTGCGCCGAGCCCGGTGACAGCGGCGGTTCGCTCTTCGCCGACGACAAGGCGCTGGGCACCACTTCCGGCGGCAGCGGTGACTGCTCCTCGGGCGGCGAGACCTTCTTCCAGCCGGTTCCCGCGGCTCTGGAGGCGCTGGGCGCCGAGCTTCCCTGACGGGGCGGGCGCGTACGACGCGTCTGAGGCGCTCGGTGTGACCTCGCACTGAGCGCCGTCCGCCCAGGAGAAGGGCACTGTCAGCACATGCGGAACCCCCGGGCACAGCCCGGGGGTTCCGTCGTTCTCGTTCTCGTTCTCGTTCGCGCCCGCGCCCGCGCCCGCGCCCGAGTCCGCGTACGCGGGCGCTCGTCAGCTCACTCGGCGGCGACCAGCTCCGCGATCTGCACCGCGTTCAGCGCGGCGCCCTTGCGGAGGTTGTCGCCTGCGAGGAAGAGCGCGAGGCCGTGCTCGGCGGTCTCGTCGGCACGGATGCGGCCGACGTAGCTCGCGTCCTTGCCCGCGGCCTGAAGCGGGGTGGGGATGTCGGACAGCTCCACCCCCGGTGCGGCCGCCAGCAGTTCACGCGCGCGCTCCGGTGTGAGCGCCCGCTCGAAGCGGGCGTTGACCTGGAGGGAGTGGCCCGTGAAGACGGGCACGCGCACGCAGGTGCCCGAGACCCGCAGACCGGGAATGCCGAGGATCTTCCGGCTCTCGTTGCGCAGCTTGTGCTCCTCGTCCGTCTCGTCCAGGCCGTCGTCGACGATCGAACCGGCCATCGGCAGCACGTTGAAGGCGATCGGGCGGGCGTACTTGTCCGGCTCGGGGAAGTCCACGGCGTCGCCGTCGAAGGTCAGCCGGGTCGCGTCGCTCTCGACGGCCTTGCTCGCCTGCTCGTTCAGCTCGGCGACGCCGGCCAGGCCGCTGCCGGAGACCGCCTGGTACGTCGCGACGACCAGCCCCGTCAGCCCCGCCTCGTCGTGCAGCGGGCGCAGCACGGGCATGGCGGCCATGGTGGTGCAGTTGGGGTTGGCGATGATGCCCTTCGGGCGCTGCCGGGCCGCGTCCGGGTTCACCTCGGAGACGACGAGCGGCACTTCGGGGTCGAGCCGCCAGGCGGAGGAGTTGTCGATGACGACCGGGCCCTGTGCGGCGACCTTCTCCGCGATGGCCTTCGACGTCGAGCCCCCGGCGGAGAACAGCACGACGTCCAGCCCCGAGTAGTCGGCGGCGGACGCGTCCTCGACGGTGATCTCGCCGCCCTGCCACGGGAGGGTGCGCCCGGCGGAACGGGCGGAGGCGAACAGACGCAGCTGCTCGATGGGGAGTTTCCGCTCGGCCAGAATCTCCCGCATCACGCTGCCGACCTGGCCGGTGGCTCCGACGATCCCGATCCTCATGGGGCTCCTTATGTGCGTGTCCTGTGCGGGTGGGTCCGGGCCCTGTCCGTCCGCGGTGGGCGGACGTCCGGGCGTCGGCTCTTCTACCCTGCCCTGCCGCCGCTACGATCGGCCACTTCTTTGACATCGGTCACACGGGGTGGTTCTCCGGACGCGGAACCCCGGATGGCAGGTCTGGGCGGCCTTCGCGCGCTCCGTCCGGCCGATGTTCGCGGGCCTTTCCCGGCGCGGGTCGCGGAGGCTCCCGGCGCGGGTCGCGGCGGCCCCGTACCGCCGGTGAGCTGCGGAGAGACGACACGGACACCTGTCGAACGCGAGTTCGATAGGTGGTCTATGGTGGGGGTGTACCTGAGGACGGCCCAAGGTGCGGATGCGGCAGGAGGTGCGTGCGATGCCGGGATTCGTGCACCTGCACGTCGCCTCCGGGTTCTCCATGAGATACGGGGCCTCGCACCCCGAGACGCTCGCCGAACGCGCCGCCGAGCGCAGCATGGACGCGGTCGCCCTCACCGACAGGGACACCCTCGCCGGGGCGGTCCGCTTCGCGCGGGCGAGCGCGGGCGCCGGCGTACGTCCGGTGTACGGGGTGGACCTGGCCGTGGCGGAGCCGCCGGAGGAGAGGAGCGCGGTACGCCGCCGCCGTACCCCGGTCAGAGGCGGCGCCTTCATCGACGAGACGGCGCAGCGCGTCGTCTTCCTGGCCGGCCGGGGAGCCGTGGGGTGGGAACTGCTGTGCCGGCTGGTCACCGCGGCGCACGCCGGCGGCGGCGAGCGCCCCCGGCTGGAGTGGGAGGACCTGGCCGCGCTGGGAGGCGGGGGAGCCGCGTCGCGGTCCGCCGCGGACGGACACCGGTACGGGGACGTACGCGGAGGCGCCCACGCCCGTGGACCCGGACCCGGACTCGGACCCGGATCCGGGGACGCGCTGACCGTGCTGCTCGGTCCCGACTCCGACGTCGGCCGCGCGCTGGCCGCCGGACGCCCCGACCGCGCGGCACGACGGCTGGACGGCTGGCGGGAGATCTTCGGCACGGGCGCGCTGCGCCTGGAGGTCGCCGGGCATCTGCCGCTGCGGGAGTCCGCGCGGATGCTGGGGCTCGCGGCGGAGCAGGGGGTCAAGCCCGTACTGGCCAACGGGGTGCGCTACGCCGATCCCAGCCAGGGCCCGGTCGCGGATGTGCTGGACGCGGCACGCCGCCTCGTGCCCGTCGACCCCCGCAAGGGACTGGACGGCGGCGAGCGCTGGCTCAAGGGCCCGGAGGCCATGGCGGCGGCCGCCGAACGCATCGCCCGTGCCGCGGGCTACCGGAGCGACACCGCGAGGCGGCTGCTGGCCCTGACGGAGGAGACCGCCGAGGCCTGCCGCGTCGACCCGCAGGACGACATCGGCATCGGGCGCGTGCACTTCCCCGAGCCGTGGCTGGTCGGGGCGGGCGGCGGCAGGAGCGCGGAGCGCGTGCTGCGTTCACGGTGCGCTGCCGGGATGGTCGCACGGCGGTACGAGGGGCTGCGGGACCGCTGGGACAGGCTCGAACACGAGCTGCGGATCATCGAAGGGCTCGGTTTCTCCTCATACTTCCTCACCGTCGCGCAAGTCGTCGAGGACGCACGGGCGATGGGCGTACGGGTCACGGCGCGCGGCTCGGGAGCCGGGTCCCTCGTCAACCATCTGCTGGGCATCGCGAACGCCGACCCCCTCGAACACGGCCTGCTCATGGAGCGGTTCCTCTCACCGCGCCGCGGCGCACTGCCGGACATCGACATCGACGTGGAGTCGGCACGGCGGCTGGAGGTCTACCGCGCCGTCTTCGACCGCTTCGGCGAGGAGCGCGTCGCCGCCGTCGCCATGCCGGAGACCTACCGGGTGCGGCACGCGATCCGCGACGTGGGCGCGGCGCTGAGCATGGACCCCGCCGAGACCGACCGGCTCGCCAAGGCGTTCCCGCACATACGGGCGCGTGACGCGCGTGCCGCGCTCGACGAACTCCCCGAGCTGCGCGGCGTGGACGCCGAGCGGTACGGGCCCCGCTTCTGGGACCTGGTCGAGTCGCTGGACGCGCTGCCCCGCGGAATCGCCATGCACCCGTGCGGTGTGCTGCTCTCGGACTCCTCGCTCCGCGCCCGTACGCCCGTCGTGCCCACCAGCGGCGAGGTGCCGCTGAGCCCTCCGGGGTCGGGGAGCGCGCCCATCGCGATGTCGCAGTTCGACAAGGACGACGTGGAGGAGATGGGGCTGCTGAAGCTGGATGTGCTGGGGGTGCGCATGCAGTCGGCGATGGCGCACGCGGTCACCGAGATCGAACGGGCCGGCGGCGGGCGCATCGTGCTGGACGAGGTGCCGCAGGACGACCCGGAGACGTACGCGCTGATCCGTTCCGCGGAGACGCTCGGCTGCTTCCAGATCGAGTCGCCGGGACAGCGCGACCTGGTGGGGCGGCTTCAGCCGGAGAGCTTCCACCATCTCGTCGTCGACATCTCGCTGTTCCGGCCGGGGCCGGTCGTCGCCGACATGGTGCGGCCGTTCATCGAGGCGCGGCACGGGCGGCGGCCCGCGGCGTATCCGCATCCGGACCTGGAGCCGGCGCTGCGGGAGACGTTCGGGGTCGTGGTCTTCCACGAGCAGATCATCGAGATCCTGTCGGTGATGACCGGATGCGACCGTGCGATGGCCGACGAGGCGCGGCGTGCGCTCTCGGACGAGGAGCGGCAGGGGAGGGTGCGGGCCTGGTTCGCGCAGGAGGCGTCCCGGCGCGGGTACGAGGCCGAAGTCGTCGGGCGCACCTGGGAGATCGTGGAGGCGTTCGGCTCGTACGGCTTCTGCAAGGCGCACGCCGTCGCCTTCGCCGTGCCGACGTATCAGTCGGCGTGGCTGAAGGCCCACCACCCTGCGGCCTTCTTCGCGGGAGTGCTGGAGCACGATCCGGGGATGTACCCGAAGCGGCTGCTGCTGGCGGACGCGCGCAGGCAGGGGGTGCCGGTGCTGCCGCTGGATGTGAACCGGTCGTCGGACTCCTATCGGATCGAACTGGTGTCTGATTCCAAGGGAGTTGAGGACGCGGAGACGACAGCGGAAGCGGGAACGGCAGCGGAAACGGCAGTGGCAGTACGTGAGTTGGAGCCGGAGCGGCAGGGGCAGGGCCCCCAGGGGCGGCATCGCTGGGGACTGCGTCTCGCCCTCTCCGAAGTGCAGGGCATCAGCGAGGCGGACGCGGAGCGCATCGCCGCAGGACGGCCCTACGACTCGCTGGCCGACCTCTGGCGGCGGGCGCGGCCGCCGCGTCCGGTCGCCGAAAAGCTCGCGTCCGTGGGGGCGTTGGACGCCTTCGCCCCCGGCGGCAACCGCCGCGACCTGCTGCTCCAGATCGCCGAACTCCATCGTCAGCAGCGCGGCGCCTCCGGTGTACGCGAGGGACAGCTGGCGCTCGGTGAGGCGGCGGCGCCCGAACCGGCCGGGCTTCCCGATCTCGACGCCGACGAGCGGCTGGGCGCGGAGCTGAGGGTTCTCGGCATGGACACCTCCCGGCACCTCATGGAGGATCACGCCGCGTTCCTGCGGGAGTTGGGCGTGCACTCCGCACGGGCGCTGCGCGACGTCCGGCACGGCGAGACGGTACTGGTCGCCGGTGCCAAGGCCGCGACCCAGACCCCGCCGATCCGTTCCGGCCGGCGCGTCATCTTCAGCACCCTCGACGACGGCACAGGGCTGGTCGACCTCGCCTTCTTCGACGATTCCCACGCCGCGTGCGCACACACCGTCTTCCACTCCTGGCTGCTGCTGGTGCGGGGAGTGGTGCAGCGCCGGGGGCCGCGCAGCCTCAGCGTGGTCGGATCGGCCGCGTGGGACCTGGCCGAACTGGCCGGACTGCGCCGCACCGGCGGCCTGGACGCGGTCGCGGCCAGGCTGGCCGAGCCCCTGGAGGAAGGGACGGAGGAAGGAACAGAGGAGGGGACGGAAGAGGGGACTGAGGAGGGGCAGGAGAGCGGGCAGGAGAGCGGGCAGGAGCATGAGCCCGGGCAGGGCGACGGGCGGGGCGCGGGCGGCCGTACCGTCGAGGTGGCGAAGGGGTACCGGATGCATCCGTGGGCGGACCTGCGTCCCGCCGGAGACTCCGCCGACTCCGCCAAGGCGCTGCGCAAGCTGTGGCACTCCAGCCCGGGGAGCGCGGGATGACCGCCGGCACCAGAACCGGCACCAGAACCGGCATCGGCGCCGGCGCCGGCACCGGCAGCGGCACGGGAACCGGAACCGGATCCGGGCCCCGCCCCGGATCCGGCCCTCGTCCCCAACTCCACGTGCTGTACGTGCACTTCGGGGAGCAGACGGAAGAGGGGTTCTCCGCGCTGCTCGGACTGCTCGCCGACTTCACCCCCGTCGTGCAGGCGCTGCCGCCCGACGCCGCGCTCGCCGATGTACGGGGCGCACTGCGCTACTTCGACCGCGACGCGGCCGGGCTGGCCCGCCTCGTCCGGCTCCGTGCGCTGGCCCTGCACGGCACCGACTGCACCGTCGGGGTCGCCGTCAATCCGCTGCTCGCGCGGATGGCGGCGCAGTGCGGGCCCCCGGGCTCGGTCCGTGCCGTACACCCGGAGGAGACCGCCGCGTTCCTCGCGGACAAGCCCGTCGCGGCGCTGCACGGCGTGGGCACGGCGACCGCCGGCACCCTGCGGACGTACGGACTGGACACCGCCGGCCGCGTCGCGGACGCCGCCCCCGCCACCTTGCAGCGCATCCTCGGCGCGAAGAGCGGACGCCTTCTACACGAGCGTGCCCGCGGCGTCGACCCGGCCTCCGTGGTCCCCGACGAGCCGGCGCGTTCGGAGAGCGCGGAGTTCCGCTTCGGCCGGGACGAACTCGACACGGGCGCACGGCGCCGTGCGCTGCTCACCCTCGCCGACGAGCTGGGCTTCCGCATGCGCGCGGGAGGGCAGGCCGCCCGCGCGCTGACCCTCACCGTCCGCTACGCCGACCGCTCCGTCACCGCACGCACCCGCAGGCTCGCCGAACCCTCCGCGCACACACCGGCGTTGACCGCCGCCGCCTACGCCCTGCACGACAGGCTCGGGCTTCAGCGGGCCCGCGTACGGGCGGTCGCCCTGCGCGCCGAGGAGCTGATGCCCGCCGAACTGGCCGCCCGGCAGCTCTCGTTGGACCCCCGTGAGGAGAAGGCGAGGCGTGCCGAGGCGGCGGCGGACCGGGCGCGGCTGCGGTTCGGCCCGTCGGCGGCGCATCCGGCGGGGCTGTTCGGCGACGCGGCGTAGCACCGGCGCCGGGCCGGGTCGGGCTGCCGGGCCGCCCGGCCGCCGGGCCGTCGGGCCCTCGTGGTCCGGCGGCCGCTCAGGCCCCGACGTCCAGCGCCGTCCCGTACAGGCGCTCCACCCTCAGCCGGAGGACCACCCGGCGTTCGTCCACCAGCTGCTCCAGGAAGGCGCGTTCGTCCGCGGGCCTCATCGATTCCGGGAGCATCGCGAGCACTTCCCTGCCGACGGCGTCACCCGGCACGCTCGTGATCTCGGAGACCTCCGCCTCGCCCTCGGCGACGGCGAAGGTCCACACGTCGGGGCCCGGCACATGCACGGAGGCACGCGGGTCGCGTCGCAGGTGCTTGACCTTCACGCGGTCCGCGGTGGTGAAGAAGCGCACGATACGGGCCTCGGGGTCCCAGCTGTGCACCATGGTGGTCAGATGCGGGTGGCCGCTGCTCTTGTTGGTGGCGAGGACGCCGAAGTGCCGGGCGCCCAGCAGCTCGGAGAGGGCTTCTTCGGACAGGGCGCGGGGCCCCGGAGGTCGGCTCATGCCGAGGGCAACCACCGGGGCATGCCGGTGATTCCGCCCGCGGCCGGGCAGAACGGGCCCCGCCGGCCGGTGCGTTGTGTGCAGCGGGGGCCGGCCGGTGCAGCCTCAGCCCCGGCGAGCGGCGAGGTGCCGCTGCCGGGAGATCTCATAGAGCACGGCGGTCGCGGCGCCCGCCGCGTTGAGCGAACTCGCCGAACCGGCCATCGGGATGCGCACCGTGCGGTCGCACAGCTCGCGCCAGGCGGCGCTCAGCCCCGTCGTCTCGTTCCCGACGAGCAGCAGTACGGGGCCGGTCAGATCGGCGTCGAAGAGGTCGGCGTCGCCGTTCTCGTCCGTGCCGACGACGGCGATCCGCCGCCCGAGCGCCCTGTGCCGCTCCAGCCACGCCACGACCTCACGCGGCGAGGGCACCCGTACCGCGGGCAGCGCGAAGAGCGAACCGGTGCTCGCCCGCACCGACTTGGGGTCGTAGACGTCGGCGGCGTGACCCGCCACGATCACGCCGTCGGCGCCGAAGGCGTCCGCGGAACGGATGACCGTGCCGATGTTCCCCGGGCCGGAGGGTCGGTCGAAGAGCACGCCGAGGAAGCCGTCGCCCGCGACGTCGATGCGGGAGAGATCGTCCTCCGGCATCTCGAGCACCGCGACGATCTCGGGCGCCGCCCCGGGTGCGGTCGCGTCCTTGCCGCCCAGCTCGGCGAGGAGCTCCGGCGCCATCGCGACCCGTTCCGCGCGTACGTCGCGCAGCAGCTCCTCCGCCCAGCGCGACAGCGGCCCGCGGGTGGAGTGGATCAACGTACGCACCGGCCAGCCGCGTTCGACGGCGACGGTGACTGGGCGGACGCCCTGGACGAGGAACTCCCCGGCGCGCTGCCGCTTGTTGCGGTTGGTCAGCAGTGAACACCACTGCTGGAAACGGGCGTTGCGGGTGGTGATCTTCAGAACCACCGGCTTCCTCCCGCTCGTGACCTCGTGCCGCCGCGGCAGCCTACACGGGATCGGGACGGTCACAGAATCTTCACAGTCACGGTTATGGCCCTTCAATGTTACCGCTGCGTTAATTGACGTGGCTTCGTCAAATGTGGCGTGCCTCACTCCGTGTAGCCCGACAGCCACCCCCACAGCCACCTCAACCCCACACCCCCACAACCACACCCCCACAACCCCCCACAGCCACACACCGGGCGACGCACCCGCACCACCCCCACGAGGCGCCACGAGAAAAAACGCCCCCTCACCCCCACGAGGAGACGGCAGTGAAACTGTCCTGGAAGCACACCCGCACCCCGGCAGTCGCCGCGGCGGCCGCGATCGTCATCACCGCCCTCCCGCTCACGGCCTCGGGCGCCTCCGCGTCGGAGGCCCCACCGTCCGAGCCCGCCTCGTCGAACTCCGCGGCCTCGGAGTCCGCGGCCTCCGCGACCGCCTCGTCAGCGGACACCAGGGCCTCCGGCCAGGCCGAGTCGGCCGGCAAGTCCGAAGCCGCCTCGTCGGAGGGCGGCTGGAACGACTACAAGTGCAAGCCCTCAGAGGAACACCCCCGTCCCGTCGTGCTCGTGCACGGAACGGGCGGCAACGCGGTGGACAACTGGCTCGGTATGGCGCCGTACTTGAAGGAGCGCGGATACTGCGTCTTCTCCCTCGACTACGGCCAGTACAAGGGCATTCCGCTGCTCCACGGCCTCGGCTCCGTCGAGGACTCGGCCGCCCAGCTCGACGAGTTCGTCGACAAGGTCCTGGAGGCCACCGGCACCGGCAAGGTCGACATCGTCGGGCACTCGCAGGGCGGCATGCTGCCCCGCTACTACATGAAGTTCCTCGGCGGCCAGGACAAGGTGAACGCCCTCGTCGGCATAGCGCCGAGCAATCACGGCACCACGCTCAACGGGCTCACCAAGCTCGTCGACCTCATACCGGGACTCGGCGACGCCGTCGACGGCCTCGCGCCCTCGCTGCTGGAGCAGGAGGAGGGCTCGGATCTGCTCAACCGCCTGAACGAGGGCGGCGACACCCTGCCCGGCGTGAAGTACACGGTGATCGCGACCAAGTACGACGAGGTCGTCACGCCCTACAAGTCGCAGTTCCTCCAGGGCCCGGACGTCAACAACGTGCTGCTTCAGGACCTGTGCCCGACCGACATCTCCGAGCACCTGGCGGCGGGCCTGTTCGACAAGCTCGTCTTCCACGAGACGGCCAACGCGCTCGACCCCGCCAACGCCGAGCCGACCACCTGCACTTCGTAGCAGGCTCGCCCACACGACGAGCAGCGCAGAAGGCGCACGAGACGGCCGTGCCGGGGCTCCGCAGCAGCGGAACCCCGGCACGGCCGTCGTAGCCGTCACTTCACAGTCGCGTCAGCTCTCGCAGAGCGTCTCCGCGTACGCAGGCGCGTAGCGCTCCTCCGGCAGTTCCAGCGCGTCCTGCCGGCGCTCCGGCGGCTCGGACGTCTTGGTCCGTCCCGGCCCGGAGGATCGCCATTCGGTGCCACGTCGCACGAACCGTCACTGCCCGACGTGGTGATCAGACCCCGGCGTGGCGATCAGACACAGCGGCGAGTGTGCAAGCCACTCCCGGTCCAGCGCGTGCGCGTGCAGCGTGCTCCGGACCTTCCGTGCTGCGTGCGGGGCGAGTTCGCCCCGCAGTTCTCGCAGCTCGGCCTCCGAAGCGACTTCCCGCGTCGCCGCCGGCGGTTCCACATGTGCCACCCTGCTTCACCTTCTCCGCAGGCCACGCAGGTCTCCTCGGCATCCTGGTCGTAACGGCAGTTCACGAACATCTGTCAGTTACCACCACGACGGCCGAGGTCCCGGCGACGAGCGGCGACGCAGACCAGCGCGGCACCGACGACGAGTACGCCCGCACCGGTCAGTGCGATGTTCGTCGTCATGGTGTCGTCGCCGCCGGTCTGGGCGAGCCGGTCGCCCTGCCCCTCGCTCTTGGTCGCGGGAGCGTTGTGGGCCGAGTGCCCGCCCTGAGCGCTGTGCTCCATGTGCATGGACTGCCCGTGCGACGGGTTGCCGTGCCCGTGGTGCTCCACGGTCGACTTGGGCGCGCCCGCGGCGATCTGCGAGTCGCTGGGCGCGTCGGGCGCCTTGCCCGCGGCCTTGGTCTGCGCGCCGGAGGCCGCGGCACCGGCCTGGCTGCCGCCGAAGTCCACGTCCGAGCAGGTGTAGAACGCCTCGGGGCTGTCGGAGCGCTGCCAGGTGCTGTAGATGAGGTGACGGCCGCTCCTCTTGGGCACGTCGGCGCTGAACTTGTACTCGCCGCCCTGGAGTTGCGGATCCTTGATCTTGGCGAACGGCTTGGACTCCAGGTCCGACCACTTCAGCGGCTTGGACGGGTCGTAGCCGGACTTGGTGATGTACAGCTCGAAGGTGCCCTTGTGCGGGGCGGTCGCCTTGTAGGAGAAGGCGTGCTTGCCCGCCTTCATCTTCGAGGCGGGCCAGTCCTTGCGCGGCAGGTCCAGGCCCTTGTACTTGGTGCGTCCGGCGCTGCACAGCTTCCCGTCCGGGATGATCTGCTTGTGCTTGCCGGCCGCGTCCGGGATGTTGACCTCGTTCCAGTCGTAGAGCGCCTGGGTGCCGCCGGCCTTGACGGCCGCCTTGCACGCGGCGGACTGCGGGTTCTCCGGCCCCTCGGCGAAACAGCCGGAGACGCGGCTGACCGGGTCCGTCATCGACCCGTGTGCTGCGGCGGGGGCCGCGCTTGCCATGCAGAGCGCGAGCGGCACTGCTCCGACGGCGGCCATGCGGGCGACGGTGCGGCGAGCGGACATCTTGGGGCTCCTGAGAAGTGGGGGGCTTACGAGCCGCCTGCCCCGCGCGCCCCGTTGGTGCCGGGCGGGCCGGGCCGGTGCGGTGGTGCACGCAGCACGCTAGCCGCGCTCAGCTGCACTTTCGACGCTCCGAGAAGCCAACTGGCCATCCTTATGGTGGAGTTAAGGCGGGGGTAAGCGGGGCCTCAGACGGGCCGTCCGTGGCGCGACGATGTGCGCCGTTCATCCGTTTTTTATGGCTTGCCAGTTGTGCCCGTGTGCGTACGACTGCGGCATGGTTTCGTGGGTCCGGTCACTTGCCACAGCGAATGCACCACAAAAGGGGGTCTACGATGCGAAACACCAGGCTGCTCGCCGTCGCCGCGCTCACCGGCGCGGGGCTGCTGACCGCCGCGTGGGCGGGCGCCGCCGGAGCCGGAAGAGCCGGAGGAGCCGGAGAGACCGCGCTCGCCTCGTCCGTGTCGTCCGAGTCGGCTGCCGCGTCCACCTCGTCCGCCGCCGGGTCCGCCACTTCGTCCGCCACCGCGTCCGCGGGCTGCGGAGCCGGCTGGGGGAGCATGCCGAAGACCGGCGAGGGGGCGGGAGGCCGGTCGCTCACCGATGTGCGTACGGGACGCCACGACTGCTACGACCGCCTGGTCCTCGACGTACGCCCGGGGGCGTCCGCGAACTCCCCGGGCTACCGGGTCCGTTACGTCGACAGGCTCCATCAGGACGGCTCGGGACGTCCGGTCGAGGTCGGCGGGGGAGCGGTGCTGGAGGTCGTCGCCGACGCACCGGCCTACGACCCCGGCACCTTCGAGCCGACGTACCCGGGCCGCGGCGGCGAGCCGCTGCCGGGCGTCGACCTCAAGGGATACAAGACCTTCCGCGACGCCCGCTTCGGCGCGAGCTACGAGGGGACGACCCAGCTGGGTCTCGGAGTCCGGGCCCGGCTGCCGTTCCGGGTGCTCGCACTGGGCGACCGGCTGGTCGTCGACGTCGCGCACACGTGGGCGGCGCCGCGCTGATCCCGCATGAGACGGGTTCCGGACCTGATCCGTATGAGACGGATCCCGGACGGCGGGCCGGAGGCGCCGTACGGCTCAATGGCCTTACGGCGCCCGGGACTTCGCCCGCCCCGGCGGGCCCGCGCCCCGCGCCGCCGGCGGACGGCCGGGCCAGGGCGCGGCCGTCCGGCCTTCGGCGTCGACGCGTCAACCGCCCAGCTGCACGGACCGCTTGGCCAGCCCGGCCCAGAAGCCGTCGATGACGGTGCGCTGCCCCGCCAGTTCCTGCTCGCCCGCGCCGAGCGTGACGAAGAGCGGGGCGAAGTGCTCGGTCCGCGGGTGGGCGCGGCGTCCCGCGGGCGACTTGTGCTCGAAGTCGAGCAGGGCGTCGATGTCGCCGCGCTCCAGCGCCTCCTGGCCCCAGGCGTCGAACTCCCTTGACCAGCCGGGGGCTTCGTCCACGCCGGCACCCCACCGCAGCTCACTCAGATTGTGGGTGAAGAAGCCGCTGCCGACGATGAGGCAGCCCTCGTCGCGCAGGGGAGCGAGCCTGCGGCCCAGCCGCAGCAGCTCCTCCGGTTCGAGGGTGGGCATCGACATCTGGAGGACGGGCACGTCGGCGTCGGGATACATCTCCACGAGCGGTACGTACGCCCCGTGGTCGAGGCCGCGCTCCGGTGCGTCGTGTACCTGCTCACCGGGCCCGGAGAGCAGTTTCCGTACGCGCTCCGCCAGCACGGGCGCGCCCGGCGCCGGATACCGGACCCGGAAGTAGCGCTCGGGGAACCCCCAGAAGTCGTGGACGAGCGGCACCGTCCGCGTAGCGGAGAGGGTGACCGGGGCCGACTCCCAGTGCGCCGAGACGATCAGGATCGCCTTCGGCCGCGGCAACCGCGCGCTCCAGGCGGCCAGTTGGCCGGGCCACACTTCGTCGTCGGCCAGCGGCGGCGCGCCGTGGCTGAGGTAGAGCACCGGCATGCGGTCCTGCGCGGCGCCGGCGCCCGGCGCGGCCCGGGTGCTCGTCCCGGTGGTACCCGTGGCCATGATCGCCTCACTCTCCGCTACCGGATGATTGGTTAAAATTCGAACTACCTCGCCGTCGACGATAGCCGACCGGTGGGGCGTCCGCGGGACGAGGGCGACAGGAGCCGAACATCCGGGCATTCCGGTAGAAGGCCGGGGGAAGGGTGCAGAAGCCGGTGAGCCGCAGGTCCGTTGAGTGTGATAGGGAACCAACCCCGCTTGGTTTCGCGTGTGTTTCGCGACCGGGTGGCGGACGCGCAGGAGCGTCAAGGCACAATCGGGAGGACAGGGCCGCAACGTGAGCACGATGAGTAACCCGCGTGGGGCGAGAAGGGGTGTGCGGTGAACCTGCTGGATGTGCTGTTGCTGCTCGCAGTGGTGGTCTTCTCCGTTTCCGGCTATCAGCGTGGTCTCGTCGCGGGGTTCGTCTCCCTCGCCGGCTTCGTGGGCGGAGTCGTCGTCGGCGTGTGGGCCCTGCCGTTCGTACTGGAGAAGGTGCCGCCCGGCACCACGGAGGCGACCGTCGTGGCGCTGCTCACGGTGCTCGTGCCCGCGGCGCTCGGTCAGGCCGTGGCCGCTCCGCTCGGCTGGCGGCTGCGGGACGCGCTGAGCTGGACCCCGGTGCGCTGGGCGGACGGCGTGGGCGGAGTGGTCGTCAACGCGATAGCCGTGCTGGTGGTCGGCTGGGTCGCCGCGAGCGCGCTGTCCGTGTCGCCGTCACCGGCGCTCAACCAGGCCATCCGCGGCTCCCAGGTGCTCGGCACCGTCCAGGACCGCATGCCGGACCAGGCCGCCACCTGGTTCAACGACGCGACGGGCGCGCTCACCACGGCCGGATTCCCCCCGGTCTTCAACCCGTTCGAGCACGAGCCGGGCACCGAAGTCGCCAAGCCGTCCGGCGATTCCGTCACCCCGGCCGCGACCCAGGCCGCGAAGCGCAGCACCGTCAAGGTCGAGGGCGTGGCCGAGGTCGACGGAAGCGCACGCGGCCAGGAGGGCAGCGGCTTCGTCTTCGCGAAACAGCATGTGATGACGAACGCGCACGTCGTCGCGGGCGTCGACCAGCCGACCGTACGCGTCGGGGGCGTCGGCCCGCGCTACGAGGCGAAGGTCGTCGTCTTCGACTCGAAGACCGACGTCGCCGTGCTCGCCGTGCCCGGACTCCGGGCGCCGTCCCTGGAGTTCGCGGGCAACGCACCACGCGGTGCGCCCGGCGTCGTGGCCGGATATCCCGAGAACGGGAGCCTCGATCTGCGTGCCGCCGCGGTGGCCCAGCGGGTGCAGGCGAGAGGTCAGGACATCTACGGCGACAACCTCAGCACCCGGGACATCTACGCCATACGCTCCACGGTCCGGCCCGGCAACTCCGGCGGCCCGCTGCTGACGAAGGACGGCAAGGTGCTCGGAGTGATCTTCGCCCGTTCCACGACCGACGGCGGCACCGGCTACGCGCTCACCTCCCAGCAGGTGCAGCCGCACGCGCGCGAGGGTGCCTCCGCCACCCGGCCCGTCGACACCGGTAACCGCTCGGCGCTCTGAGCCGGTTCACGGGGCTGGTTCACGGGGCCGGTTCGTCGAGCTGTTTCGCCGGGCGGGTTCGCCGGGCCGTTCGCCGGCCGTCGACCGGACCGGGCCATGTGGCCGTCGGGGCGCCGCTGCCGGATCACCGCTGCCTGAGGGAGAATCGGCGGGCGTCAGCAGACCGCGAACAGACCGGAGACCACGTGTCGTTGCAGATCACCATCGACCCTGCCGCGCCGGACGCACCGTACGAGCAGCTGCGTGCCCAGATCGCCGAGCAGGCGCGAGGCGGGGGTCTGCCCACGGGGTACAAGCTGCCGACGGTGCGCGGACTGGCCGAGGAACTGGGCCTGGCCGCCAACACCGTGGCCAAGGCCTACAGGGCGCTGGAGTCGGACGGCGTCATCGAGACCAGGGGACGCCACGGCACGTTCGTCGCGGCGGCGGGCGACGCGGCGGCCCGTGAGATCTCCGCCGCCGCGCAGACCTATGCGCAGCGGGCCCGGCGGCTCGGCCTGGACCGGGACGCGGCGCTCGCCGCGGTCGGGGACGCGCTGCGGGCCGTCTACGGGTGACCGGCGTAAGCGACGGGTAGCGACGGCGTGCGGTGCGTGCCGTGCCCGGTCCCGCTGGTCCCCGGCGGAACCCCCGTACCCGGCCCCCCACGGAGAGCTGACCGCCTGCACCCGAACTGCACTTGCGCCGTACTCAGATCGGCGTGCCCGTACGGGTCAGCAGCCGTGTGCGGGCCTCCATCAGCGCGAAGCCCAGCAGGTTCTGCCCCCGCCACTGCGACGGATCGCGCACCCGCTCGTCGTCGGCGTCCAGGCCGATGCCCCACACCCGGTCCAGCGGGCTCGTCTCCACCAGCACCCGGCTGTTGGTGCCGAGCAGGAACTCCCGCAGCTCGCCGTACTGCCCGAACTTCCGCAGACTGCCCTCGACGACGATGGCGAACCGCTCGCGCTCCCACACGCCCGCGTCGAAGCCCCGCACCGCGCGTCCCGCGGCCTTCGCCTGCCGCGGGTGGCGGGCCTCGACGGCGCGGCGCTCCGCCTCCGCGTCACCGAAGAGCCGGGCCTTACGGGCCATCATCCAGTGCTCCGCCGTGGCGTACTCGACTCCCTCCGCCTCGAAGGGCGCGGGCCACCACTGGCTGAGGCAGCTCTTGCCGATGCTGCCGTCCCGCCTGGGCCGATGGCCCCAGAAGTAGAGGTACTTGAAGCGCTCACCGCTTGCGGCGCGCTCGGCGAGTTCGGCGACATCGGCGACCATGGCCGAGATTCTGGCACCACGGAGCGCCTCGCTCGACTGTTTATCAGGGCACGCGCCTCACAGATACAGGCCTGATCCCTCACGGTTGCCCAGGGCGGGAAGCGAAGCCGGCGAGGCGCCCTTGCGGAGCGCGAACAGCTCGGCCAGCGTGGCCCCTTCACGGCCGACGCCCTCCTCCGTGCCGAGCCAGTTGACCGCCTCGGTGCGGCTGAGCGCGCCGACCTCGATACGGGCCAGACAGCGGCCGGGCCGTACGACCGCGGGATGCAGCCGCTCCAGGTCCTCGTTGGTGGTGACGCCCACCAGCACATTGCGGCCCTGGCCCAGCAGACCGTCCGTCAGATTGAGCAGCCGCGAAAGCGCCTGCCCCGCCGCGTGCTTGGCCTCGCCCCGGATCAACTCGTCGCAGTCCTCCAGGAGAAGGAGCCGCCAGCGCTGCTCGTCGGAGTCGCTGTCGTCGGCACCGATGGCGATGTCCATCAGATAGCCGATGTTGTTGAACAGATGCTCCGGATCGAGCACGCAGTCCACCTGGCACCACTCGCGCCACGAACGGGCCAGCGTGCGCAGCGCGGAGGTCTTGCCGGTGCCGGGAGGACCGTGCAGGAGCAGCAGCCGCCCCGAGATCTCGTCCGGTGTGACCTTCATCAGCCCGTCCATGGCGTCGGCGACCCGCCCCGTGTAGTTCTGGCGTACCTCCTGCCACGAACCGGCGGTGATGGAACGGGTGGTGCGGCGCGGGCCGCGCATCGGCGAGTGATACCAGAAGCCCATGGAGACCTTGTCCGACTGCGGCTCCGGCTCGTCCTCCGCGCCGTGCACGGCCTCCTCCAGCCGCTTCCGGGCGAGTTCGCCGCTGACCGCCGTCACCGTGACGTCCGCGCCGTGCGTCCAGCGCGAGACCAGCACCGTCCAGCCCTCGCCCTCCGCGAGTACCGTGCTGCGGCCGTCGGCCTGCGCCTCGCGCAGCACCGTGGCGCCCGAAGGCAGCAGGGTGCGGCCCTTCTTGACGCGGTCCACGGAGTGGCTGCGCGAGTAGGGCTGCTCCCCGTTGGTGAAGCGCCCGAGGAAGAGCGCGTCGATGACGTCGGACGGCGAATCGGAGTCGTCGATGGTCAGATAGGGGGCGATCGCGCGCTCGGGCGGGGTCGGAGAGGTCAGAATCTCGCTCCTGTCGTCGGTGGCCGGCCTGCGGGCCTGTGCGGACATGGGTCACATGATCCGGCATCGGGGGCCGCGGTGCACGCACGTTTCGGCCCCGCCCGGAAGGACACGGGCGGGTATCACAGGACGTCTGGAATGTTCGTCAACGCGCCTGTGGGGCAGGTGAATCCTGTGACCGGGATACACGGGTGGAGCAGTCGGGCGTTAGGGTTGCTGTGCCCGGGCCTCGTGCCCTCGTACGGGTGGGGAGTGTCATGGAACAGATAACAGTGAGCGGCAGGGCACGAGTGCCTGCGATCAAATGCGGTACAGGCGCGACGAGTTCGCGTCTGGACCGGCATCTGGCTGTGCTCGCCGGCCCCGCCGTGCCGCAGGGTGAGACGGAAGAGGCGACTTCGCTGATGCGCGAGATCACCCGGCGAGATGCGGGGCGGCACCGGACGGGAGTCCGGGGCGCACGCGTCTCGCTGTTCGCGCCGTTGCGCAAACTGCGCCGCACACTTTTCGGCGGTCGCGGCTGAGCTTCCTCCGCAGTTCCCCGGGGCCTTCGGCCCGGGGGAGACCCCAAACCCCGGGCCCTCGGTCCGGGGGAGACCCCAACCCTGCACCTCGGGGCGGTGGCCGGTGATCCGGCCGCCGCCCCTTGTGTGCGTCTTGCGGCATGTGACGAGTGATGTGTGCGGCGTGCGGCCCGCTTGAAGGCCGAGGCCTGCCCGACCCCTCTCGGACCCGCCCCTTCAGCCCCGCAGACCCTCAGACCGGACTCTCCTCAGACCGGACTCTCCTCAGACCGGACTCCCCTCAGAGCAGCGCCAGTTGGCCGTCCGGTCCCTCTTCCGGCACGTCGAGGACCGACGCCGGGCGCCGGGCCGCCGCGGGCACGGGCAGCAGCCCCGCTCGGCCGAGGTCCGCCCGCCCGATCACGGCGCCGGCGCCCGCCGAACCGGCCCCGGCGGCCCCGGCCTTGTCCAGATCCCGCGCCAAGTCCCGCTGCTCCGGGCGCAGTTCGTCCAGCAGCGTGAGCACCGTGATCAGTTCCAGCAGCTCCGAGGTCCACTCCTGCGGCCAGCTGCGGGGACGTACGGCGGCCAGCGTCCCTCCCGGAGCGGGAGCCGCCGTCCGCTGCGCGAACCAGTCCTCCAGCACGCGGACGCCGCCCGCCTCGTACTCCCAGGCCGCCGGCGCCACCGGGGCGATCCGCCCGTCCCCGATGTGCAGCGAGCGCTCCTCGTCGTCGTAGCCGCGCTCACCGGCTTCCGGGGCCGTGGGGGCGGGCAACGGCGCCCGTACGTACGGACGGTGGCCGCCCGGCAGCCGGGGCCGCGCGCCGTCGACGCCGTCCTCGCCGGATCCCGCGCCGTCCGCCGCCCGGTCCGCTGCGTCGTTCTCCGCATCAGCGCAGCGCGCGCCCCGCGTATGCAGCCGGATCACGCGACGGCCGAGCGCCACACCGCGCCGCCACAGCTCCGGGTCCGCGGTCAGCGGCACCACGCGGCCACCGGGCCCGGGACGGGCGGCGGCGGCAGTCCAGGCCAGCAGGTCCCCCGCCGTGACCGGCGTGTCCAGCCGCCCGGTGAGAAGCTCCAACAGGCCCGGGAGGACGTTGGGTTCGCGGCCGCCGGGCCGCCTGTGCAGCGGCCGTATGCGCCCCGGACGGCCCGCGGGCGTATGACCGTCGGGCAGCAGCGCGGTGAAGGTGAACAGCGGCCCGGGATGCCTGTGGTCGTGTGCCGTCTCCACCAGATGCGTCTGGTGCCCGTCGCTCACCCGCCACAGCTGCGGACGAGCGGCATCGATGAGCCGGTGGTCGGGGATGAGCCACTGCTGGTCGAACGGGCCGTGCAGGACCGGCACCGGCTCCGGGCAGCGGCCGTGCTCCCGTACCAGCCGCCCCTCGTGCGCGGGCATCCCCGGCAGCGGTGCGACGGCGCTGTGCAGCGTGCGGGAGCGGCTGGGCCCGAACAGCGCCTCGCGCTCCGCCTCGCGCCCGGCGCGGATCAGGGCGTTCCAACGGGCGCGCAGCGTGGCGGCGTCCGGCGCGAGGACCCATGCGCGTCCCGGGCGCAGCGGCGCGACGGACCAGGGCATCACCTCGTCGAGCAGGGGCGCGCCGGACGCGAGTGCGTCCTCGGCGCGGGTGCCGGTGCCCGTACCCGTGCCTGTGGGCGCTCCGGCTCCGGCTCCGGTGCCGGTGCCGGTGTCGGTGCGGGGTCCGTCGTCGCTCACGGTTCGATGCTACGAGCGGGACCGTGGCGCCAGTCAGGGCGCGTAATGCCGTGCAGTCCGCCGTACGCGGCCCGCTCGGGCGGCGTCCAGTCCGTCAGCAGCGCGGGATCGACGCGGTGGACCTCCACCCCGATCGGGTGGCAGAACTCCACCGGGTCCACCCCGGAACCCGGCCCCCACATCGGCACGGACAGATCGCCGCCGGGGCACGTGGACAGCGCGCACAGCAGGTCCTGTTCGGCGAAGAACTCGAAGTGGTCGCCGGGCCGCGCGGGGCAGTCCTTCATGAAGTACTGGTCGTGCTCGTTCAGTCCGGTGCACTGGAAGACGTTCAGCACATCGTGTACGTCGAACTCCGTGAGCCCGTACGGCAGTACGGCCCGCACCAGGTTCGAGTGGCAGTGGTGGTCGAAGTCCTCGCCGGTCAGCATGCGGTTGACGTACGGATCGCACCGCGTGCCCAGCAGGTCGTGGACCCTGCCGCCCTCCGCGTCCGGCCCGTACCCGGCGAGGGTGTCGCCGGTGACCGTCAGCAGCGGCCGCAGGAACGGCAGCGTCGACCACAGCCGGTCGTAGGTGCTCACATGCGCGCGCTGCAACTGCCTTGTGCGGGAGGCCCACAGGCGCTCGCGCGGGTCGTGCCGGTTCCATACGTTCAGGTCGCCGACCTGGGGTCCCTCCACCGTGATCAGGCGGCACAGGTGCCCCGCCGGCACCTCCCAGGCGCGGCCCGAACGCACCGGCACGGTGAAGGAGTCCACCGGTTCGCGGCCACCGTGCGCAGCGACCCTGTCGTAGAAGGCGCGGTCGACGTCGAGCGGACCGCCCTCCTCTGCCTGGTATGCGGCGTCGGTGCCCGCCATGTGCGGGGCTCCTTCCGTGCGTTCCGGTGCGTCCCGTGCGTCCCGGTGCGTCGATGCGCGCCGGGCCGCGGACTGCCGCCCTCCCTCAGCGCATCTGCCCCCGGCCGCTCAGCGCACCGGCCCCCGGTCGCTCAGCGCACCGGCCCCCGGTCGCTCAGCGCACCGGCCCCCGGTCCCTCGTCAGTGCGCCTGGAGGGTCACGGAGAAGGAGAAGCGGTCGCCGCGGTAGTGGATCAGGGCGACGTCCACCACCTGCCCGTCCTCGTCATACGTCACACCCGTGTAATGCAGGATCGGGCTGAGCAGCGGCACGTCCAGCAGCTTCGCGGTCTCCGGGTCGGCCAGCCGGGCCTCCAGGGTGTCGGTGATCCGGCTGATGCGCACGCCCACCCCGTCGCGCAGCACCTTCGTCATCGGCCAGCCGCGCTCCAGGTCGGCGGGGTCGATGTGCGGTGCGACGCGTGGATGGATGTAGTTCTCCGCCCAGTTGGTCGCCTCGCCGGTGTCCGGGTCGCGGCGCAGCCGCCGGTACGCCGTGGCCTCCGAGACGCCGGCGAAGTGCTCGGCCAGCTCCGGCGGCAGCGCCGCCGGCCCGTGTTCCAGCAGCGTCGTGGCGTCGCCGGACTGCTGGGCCACGATCGTGTCCACCGAGCCCAGCAGCCGGACCGGCCTGGTCCTGCGAGCCTCGGGCTCGATGAAGGTGCCGCGCCGCCGGTGCCGGGAGATCAGCCCCTCCGTCTCCAGCTCCTTCAGGGCCTGCCGCATGGTCAGCACGCTCACGCCGTAGTGCTCGGCGAGGCGTTCCTCGGTCGGCAGCCGCAGCGGGGCCTGCGGGGTGCGCCCCAGTATCGAGGCCCGCAGCGACTGCGAGACCTGATACCACAGCGGCAGCTTGCGGTTGAGCTCCAGCGAGTCGGGAGCGAAGACGGACACGGCACCCCCTACGGGCGGAAGTTGCGCTGGAGACCCTGCCACACGTCGTCGTAGCCGGACTGGAGATGGGCGGCCTGAAGGGCCTGTGCGGTGGGGATCACGGGCCAGCGCGTCTCGAACATGAAGGCCGTACCGTCGTCGATCTTCTGCGGCCTCAGCTCCGCGGAGCTGGCCCGGTCGAAGGTCTCCCGGTCGGGTCCGTGCGCGGACATCATGTTGTGCAGGGAGCCGCCGCCCGGCACGAAGCCCTCCGCCTTGGCGTCGTAGGCGCCCTCGATCAGGCCCATGTACTCGCTCATCACGTTCCGGTGGAAGTACGGGGGCCGGAAGGTGTCCTCGCCCACGAGCCAGCGCGGCGCGAAGACCACGAAGTCGACGCCGGCCAGGCCCGGGGTGTCGGACGGCGAGGTGAGCACGGTGAAGACCGACGGGTCGGGGTGGTCGTAGCTGATGCTGCCGATGACGTTGAAGCGGGCGAGGTCGTAGACGTACGGGACGTGGTTGCCGTGCCAGGCGACGACGTCCAGCGGCGAGTGGTCGTAGCGGGCCGCCCAGAGGTTGCCGCAGAACTTGTTGACCACCTCCACGGGACCGTCCAGAACGCCCTCCTCCTCGTACGCGGCGACCGGCGCCATGAAGTCCCGTGGGTTCGCGAGGCCGTTGGCACCGATCGGGCCCAACTCCGGGAGCCTGAAGGGCTGTCCGTAGTTCTCGCAGACATAGCCGCGAGCGGTCTCCTCCAGCAGTACGGCACGGAAGCGCACGCCCCGCGGAATCAGCGCGACGTGCCCGGGCTCGGCCCTCAGCAGCCCGAACTCGGTGCGCAGCAGCAGCCCGCCGCGCTCCGGGACGATCAGCAGCTCGCCGTCGGAGTCGCAGAAGACGCGGTCCGTCATGGAGGTGTCGGCGGCGTAGAGGTGTACGGCCATGCCGGAGCGCTGTGCCGCGTCGCCGTTGCCGCCGAGGGTCCACAGCCCGCCGACGAAGTCGGTGCCGGGCGGCGGGTCGGGCAGCGGGTTCCAGCGCAGCCGGTTCGGGTCGGGCTCGGCCTCGGTGAAGGGCGCGCTGCGCAGACCTCCGTTGCGGGTGCGTGCGAAACGGGGATGCGCGGCCGAGGGGCGGACGCGGTAGAGCCACGACCTGCGGTTGTGCGCGCGGGGCTCGGTGAAGGCCGTGCCGCTCAGCTGCTCCGCGTACAGGCCCAGCGGGGCGCGCTGCGGGGAGTTGCGTCCCGTGGGCAGCGCTCCGGGGACGGCCTCACTGCTGTGCTGGTTGCCGAAGCCGGAGAGGTAGACGAGTCCTTCCGCCGTCTTGCGCGCCTGCTCCCGGGCCGCCGTACCGCTTCCGGTGCCGGCTCCGGCGCCGCTGCCGTTGCCGTTGCCGCTGCCGCTGCCGTTGGTCATCGGGTCTCCTGCCGCTCATGGTCCCCCTGAATTCCTGTACTTGACCATAGGAATGCGGGGTACGGGCGTCAATGAGGCGTGAACGGCGGCGGGGCGTCTCCCGTGCACGGGCGGAGGAGGAGCGCGCGCGGACCCGGCCGGCCCGTGACGCCCGCATGTGACCCCCGCCCGCAACCCCGGCCCCGCAACCCGCTCCCGTAACCCGTCCGCAACTCCCGTCCGTAACCCCCGTCACGTTCCCCGGCTCCCGCGGGTGAACTGCCGTCCGCAGGGCCTACAGTCGTGGCACGGAGTGACAACAGCACGGTCCGAGGAGCCCCATGACCGCGACCGGTACGTCCGGCACGTCCGCCGAAGCCGCCCCCGCCGCCACCCGTCCCCACGACCAGAGCAGCACCAGGCTGCGCATCTGCCCGCTGTGCGAGGCGACCTGCGGCCTGGAGGTCACCGTCGAGGCCGGCCGCGTCACCCGTGCACGCGGTAACCGCGACGACGTCTTCAGCCACGGATTCGTCTGCCCGAAGGGCGCGTCGTTCGGCGAACTCGACTCGGATCCCGACCGGTTGACGCGCCCGCTGGTGCGCGGCGCGGACGGTGAGCTGAGAGAGACCGGCTGGGACGAGGCGTTCGCGGCGGTCGCCGCCGGACTCGGGGCCGTGCTCGCGGACGGCGAGCGCGACGCCGTCGCCGTGTACCTCGGCAATCCCAACGTGCACACCATGGCGGGCTCGCTGTACCCGCCGCAGCTCCTCGGCGCCCTGCGCACCCGCAACTTCTACACGGCCAGCACCCTCGACCAGATGCCCAAGCACGTCTCCTGCGGGCTCCTCTACGGCGATCCGCAGGCCATCCCGGTCCCCGACGTCGACCGCACGGACCATCTGCTGATCTTCGGGGCGAACCCGGTCGAGTCCAACGGCTCGCTCGCCACCGTCCCCGACTTCCCGGGCCGGCTGAAGCGGCTGCGCCGCCGCGGCGGCCGCCTCACCGTGGTCGATCCGCGCCGCACGCGTACGGCGAGGCTCGCCGACCGGCACGTGGCGATCAGGCCGGGCAGCGACGCGCTGCTCCTGATGGCGATGGTGCACGTGCTCTTCGACGAAGGGCTCACCGACACCGGCGAGCTCGGGCCGCACCTCAGCGGCGTCGACGAAGTGGCGGAACTGGCAAGGGAGTTCACCCCGGAGGCCGTCGAGGACGCCTGCGACGTGCCGGCCGAGGAGATCCGCAGCCTTGCGCGCGAGCTGGCGTCCGCGGAGAGCGCCGCCGTCTACGGAAGGGTCGGCTCCTCCACCGTCGAGTTCGGCACCCTCACCAACTGGCTGGTCGACGTGCTGAGCGCCCTGACCGGCAACCTCGACCGGCCGGGCGGCTCCATGTTCCCGCTGTCGGCCACCGCGCGGGCGCCGCGCCCGGCCGCGGCCTCAGGGGCGTCCGGGCCAGGGACCTCCGGGACGGGGGATTCCGGGACGGATTCTGGGACCGGGAATTCCGGGCCCGGAGCCACCGGCGGCACCCCCGGCAAGGGCTTCACGCTGGGGCGCTGGCACTCCAGGGTCAGCGGCCATCCCGAGGCCAAGTCGGAGCTGCCGGTCGTCGCGCTCGCGGAGGAGATCACCACACCCGGCGACGGCCGGGTACGGGCGCTGATCACCCTCGCCGGCAACCCGGTGCTCTCCGCGCCCGACGGCGAAGGGCTCGAAGAGGCCCTCGCCCGGCTGGAGTTCATGGTCAGCGTCGATCCGTATCTCAACGAGACCACCCGCCACGCCGACGTCGTACTGCCGCCCGCGAGGCCGAGCCGTACCCCGCACTTCGACTTCGCCTTCAACGCGCTGCCCGTACGCAACCAGGTCCGCTACACGCGTGCCGTCGTCGAGCCGGAGGACGACGAGCCGGGCGAGGCGGAGATCCTCGCGCGGCTGCTGCTGTGCCTCGCCGGCAAGCCCGGCGCCCCCGCGCACACCGTCGACGACGCCGTCATCGCACGCACCCTCGGCAAGGCCGTCGCCGACCCGCACTCGCCCGTGCACGGCGAGGACGCGGAGCAGCTCGCCGCGCGGCTGACCGGACGGGACACCGTCGAGCGGCGCCTGGACATGATGCTGCGGCTCGGCCCGTACGGAGAGGGCTTCGGCGCCGACCCCGACGGGCTGAGCCTGGACATGCTGCTCGACCGTCCGCACGGCATCGACCTGGGGCCGCTGCGCCCGCGGCTGCCGGGGCTGCTGCGTACGCGCTCCGGCACGGTCGAGCTCTGTCCGGAGCCGGTGCGCGCGGACGTGCCACGGCTGCGGGCGGCGCTGCGGCGGCGCACGGAAGGGGACGCGCTGGTGCTCGTGGGGCGGCGGCACCTGCGCTCCAACAACAGCTGGATGCACAACGTGCCCGCGCTGCGCGGCGGTTCGAACCGCTGCACCCTCCAGATCCACCCCGACGACGCGGCACGGCTCGGCGTCGCCGACGGCCGCGACGCCACGATCACGGGCGACGGCGGAGAGGTGACCGCACCGGCCGAGGTGACCGACGCGGTGCGGCCGGGCGTCGTCAGCCTGCCGCACGGCTGGGGGCACGACCGGCCCGGTACGCGGATGCGGGTCGCCGCCGGTGAGCCGGGAGTCAACGTCAACCAGCTGCTGGACGGTTCGCTGCTGGATCCGCTGTCCGGGACCGCGGTCCTCAACGGCTTCGCGGTACGGGTCGCGGCGGCCACGGCCGAGGACCCTTCGGTGGACGGTAGGGCGGCAGGTTCGGCGGCCGGTACGGCGGCAGCTTCGGTGGACGGTACGGATGAGACGGCCGGACCGCCGTCCGCCGGGGACGCACCGGGCACGGCCACCGCTCCCGGCACGGGCGGACCGGCGGCTCGCGCGACGGCGCCGGGTGCCGGGTGACCGCTGCGGCTCCGGACCCGGACCCGGCCGCCGCAGCTCCGGCCGCGTCCCCGAAGTCCCCGGCGTCCCCTGCGTCTGCGAAGTCCCCTGCGTCCTCGGAGTCTTCGGAATCTTCGGCCTCTTCGGAGTCCTCGGCGGCGTCGTCGGCGGCCTCCGCCCCGGTGCCGTCGCCGCCGCACCGCTGGCTGCTGCGCCTGGTCACCTCGTTCGTCTTCGCCCAGGGCGCAGTGAACATGGCGAGGCCCGCCGTCTCGTACCAGGCGCTGGAGCTGGGCGCGGGCCCGCGCGCCGTCGGCGTCATCAGCGCCGCCTTCGCGCTGCTGCCGCTGGTCGTCGCCGTACCGCTCGGGCGGCACACCGACTCCCGGCGCTGCGGGCCGCTGCTGCCCGCCGGCGCCGCGTTCATCGCCGCGGGCGCCGCGCTGGCCGGTACGGCGTCCACGCTCGTCCGGCTCGCCGTGTGGAGCGCGCTGCTGGGCCTGGGCCACCTGGTGTTCATGATCGGCGCGCAGTCGCTGGTGGCGCGGCAGAGCACCCCGGGCCGGCACGACCGCAACTTCAGCTACTTCACCATCGGCGGCTCCATGGGACAGCTCATCGGCCCGCTGCTCGCGGGCGTCGTGATGGGCGGTGCGGGCGCGGGCGCGGTGTCCGGTGCGCACGCCGGTGCGCACGGGCCGGCCGAACACAGCAGCGCCGTCGCCCTGTTCGGGGCGGCCGCGCTGACGCTGTGCGCCTACGCGACGCTGTGGCGCATCGAAGGACGCACGGCGGACGGCGCCGCTTCCGCCCCGTCGGCGGCGGCCGGAGCCGATGCGCCCTCCGCGCCCGTACCGGTGGTCCGCATACTGCGGGCACGCGGCGTCCCGGCGGGCATCTTCGCCTCCCTCGCGGTCCTGTCCACCACGGACGTGCTCACCGCCTACCTGCCGGTCGTGGGCGAGGAACGCGGCATCGCACCCGGCGTGGTGGGTCTGCTGCTGAGCCTGCGCGCCGCCGCGTCCGTGCTCTCGCGCGCCGCACTGCCCGCCATGGGCCGGCGGCTGGGCAGGCAGACGCTGCTGGTCCTCAGCTCCTTGGTGGCGGGCGGTGTCTGCGTGCTGCTGGCCGTGCCCGTGCCGGTGTGGGCCCTGGCGGCCGCGCTCGCGCTGCTCGGCTTCTGCCTCGGCGTCGGCCAGCCGCTGACCATGACCACCGTCGTACGGGCGGCGCCCGGCAGCGCACGCTCGACCGCGCTGGCGCTGCGGCTGACCGGCAACCGACTCGGCCAGGTCGCCGCGCCCGCCGCCGCGGGGCTGCTCGCCGGGACGGCGGGGGCGGCGGCCCCGTTCGTGCTGCTGGGCGGTCTGCTGCTGGGAGCCTCGGGCACGGCCGCGCGCACCCGCCGGTACACCGACGAGGCACGGCAGTTCACGTCCGGAGGCACGGAGCGGGAGCAGCGGCAGGAGGCTTCCGGCGTACGGAGCCGGGTGGCGAAGGCCGCGCGGGCGGCCCGGGCGACGCGGCACGGACGGGACCGCGCGGACGAATCGGGGAGCCGGGACGGCGCGGGCGACGCGGGGAGAAGGGGCGCGTGACCCACGGCACCCGCCGCCGTGCTGACACCCCAAACTAGCGTCGCTAGTTTGGGTCCATGCAGGCTCACGACGGTATGTACATCGACGGCGCGTGGCGCCCCGCGGCAGCGGCGGAGAAGATCGAGGACACCAGCCCGGCGGACGGCACGGTCGTCGGCGTCGTGCCGGCGGGCGGTGCGGAGGACGTGTCCGCCGCGGTGCGTGCGGCCCGCGCCGCGCTCCCCGGCTGGGCGGCGACACCGCCGGCCGAACGCGCCGCGCTGCTGGGGGAGTTGCACGGTGTGCTCAAGGCACGCCACCAGGAGATCGCCGAGACGGTCACCGCGGAGCTCGGCTCGCCGCTGGGCTTCTCCAAGGCGGTGCACGCCTCGGTGCCGGTGGCGGTCTGCGGCAGCTACGCGAAGCTCGCCGCCGAGTACCCCTTCGAGGAGGAGATCGGCAACTCCCGGGTGTTCCACGAGCCGGTGGGCGTCGTCGGCGCGATCACGCCCTGGAACTATCCGCTGCACCAGATCGTCGCCAAGGCCGCGCCCGCCTTCGCCGCCGGATGCACCGTGGTGCTCAAGCCGGCCGAGGACACGCCCCTCGTGGCCCAGCTGTTCGCGGAGGCAGTGCACGAAGCGGGCTTCCCCGCGGGCGTGTTCAACCTGGTGACCGGCCTCGGGCCCGTGGCCGGAGAGGCGCTGGCCGCGCACGAGGACGTCGACCTCGTCTCCTTCACCGGCTCCACCGCGGTCGGCAGGCGGATCGGGGCCGCGGCCGGCGGTTCCGTGAAGCGCGTCGCGCTCGAACTCGGCGGCAAGTCCGCCAACGTCATCCTGCCGGGCGCCGATCTGGCCCAGGCCGTCAAGAAGGGCGTCGCCAACGTCATGGCCAACTCGGGCCAGACGTGCAGCGCGTGGACCCGGATGCTCGTCGACTCCGAGCACTACGACGAGGCCGTGCGGCTCGCCGCGGAGGCCGTCGCCAAGTACGTGCCGGGCGACCCGAAGGACGAGACGACGCGTCTCGGTCCCGTCGTCAACGCCAAGCAGCACGCACGCGTCACCGGTTTCATCGCCAAGGGCGTGGAGGAGGGCGCCACCGTCGTGGCCGGCGGCCCGGAGGCCCCCGAGGGGTACGAGGGCGGCTGCTACGTACGACCGACCGTCTTCGCCGACGTGACCCCGGAGATGACCGTCGCCCAGGAGGAGATCTTCGGTCCTGTGCTGTCGGTCCTTCGGTACGAGGACGCCGACGACGCCGTACGCATCGCCAACGACAGCGTCTACGGGCTCGCCGGCGCCGTATGGGCGAAGGACGAGGAGGAGGCCGTCGCCTTCGCCCGCAGGCTGGAGACCGGACAGGTCGACATCAACGGCGGACGCTTCAACCCCCTTGCGCCCTTCGGGGGTTACAAGCAGTCCGGCGTCGGCAGGGAGCTGGGGCGGCACGGGCTGGGGGAGTACCTGCACACCAAGTCCCTGCAATTCTGAGGGCCTTGGGCCCTGGGCCCGCTCGCCCTTCCGCCGCCGCCGATCCCCCCTCGCCCGCCGGGCGGCGGACTGGCCGCCCTTCCGCCCGGCGTACCCTTCCGCCCGAACTCACCCGCCAGGAGCCCGACATGGTCCGCGCAGCCGTACTCTCCTCCGTCGGAACGCCCCTCGACGTCACCGAGATCGACCTGCCCGAGCCGGGCCACGGGCAGGTCCGGGTGCGGCTGGCCGCCGCCGGCGTCTGCCACTCCGACCTGTCGCTCTCCAACGGCACGCTGCGCCAGCCCGTGCCGGCGGTGCTGGGCCATGAGGGCGCCGGCACGGTCGTCTCCGTCGGCGAGGGCGTCGAGGGGCACGCCCCCGGCGACCCCGTCGTGCTCAACTGGGCGCCGTCGTGCGGCGAATGCCACTTCTGCGCGGCCCTCGGCGAGCCCTGGCTGTGCGTGAACGCCAACGCCGCCACCACCGTCCCCTACGCCCGTACGAAGGAGGGCGACGACCTCTATCCGGGCCTCAGTTCGGCGGTCTTCGCCGAGGAGACCGTCGTCTCGGCCCGCTCGGTGCTGCCGCTGCCCGCGGGGGTGCCGCTCACGGAGGCCGCGCTGCTCGGCTGTGCCGTCCTGACCGGGTACGGCGCGGTGCACCACAGCGCGAAGGTGCGAAGCGGCGAGTCGGTGGCCGTCTTCGGGGCCGGCGGCGTCGGGCTCGCGGCCGTGCAGTCGGCGCGGCTGGCGGGCGCGGAGACGGTGATCGCGGTCGATGTCTCCCCGGAGAAGGAGGAGCTGGCGCGGGCCGCGGGCGCCAGCGAGTTCGTGGTCGCCTCGGAGACCACGGCGAAGGAGATCCGCAAGCTCACCGGCGGTCTCGGCGCGGACGTCGCCGTCGAGTGCGTCGGCCGCGCCGCCACGATCCACACGGCCTGGAACTCCACGCGGCGCGGCGGCCGTACGACGGTCGTCGGGATCGGCGGCAAGGAGGAGCAGGTGACGCTCTCCGCACTGGAGATCTTCCACTTCGCCCGCACCCTCACCGGCTGCGTCTACGGCAACTGCGACCCGGCCCGCGATCTGCCCGTGCTGGCCGGGCACGTACGCGAAGGACGCCTGGACCTGGGCGCGTTGGTGACCGACCGGATCGAACTGGACGGCATCCCCGCGGCCTTCGACGCCATGCTCGCGGGACGCGGCGGACGCGCACTCGTGGTCTTCGGCTGAGGCCCGCCTCTACGCCGCGCCGCGCCGAGCCGTCAGCGGATCAGCCGGAGACGGCCAGTCGCTCCAGCAGTTCCTGAAGCAGGGCGTGCTCGCCGCTCGTGAGCCCTCGGGGGTCGGCGTCCACCAGGGCGCGCAGCGTCAGCGCCGCACCGGCCCGCGTGCCTGCGGACTCGTGCGCCGCGTCCCGCTCCGCGCCGTCCGTGAGGACCCCGGCCAGCGCCGCTTCGCGGACGCGGTCGGAGAGCCCCATGTCGCGCTCGTCCTCGGGCTGGGTGATGAGGCTGAGAGTGACGCCGATGTTGGCGGCCAGGATCTGTTCGGCCGCGTCCTCGGCGGGCACCCTCAGCAGTCCCTGCCGGGCGGCCGCCGTGAGCAGCTCCCGCAGCATCGCGTGGGCCGGCGCCGTGATCGTGCACGGCTTGCCCGCGTCGACCTGCCCGTACAACAGCGCGTAGAACGCCGGGTGTTCGAGCCCGAAGCGCACGTGCCTGTCCCAGCCCTGCCTCAGGTCCTCCGCCGGGTCCCCGGACTCGTGAGGCGCGTGCGGCGGCCGTACGTACTGGGTGAACCCGTGATTGATCACCGCGTCGATCAGGCCCTGTTTGCTGCCGAAGTGGTGGTACAGCGTCGGCGCGCGCACGCCCGCGAGCTCGCACACGGCCCGCGTCGAGACGTTGCGGTCGCCGGACTTGTTCAGCAGCTCACCCGCGGCCAGCAGCAGCCGGTCGCGCGCGTCGCCGCTTTGCGATCGGGCGGTCATGCCGCTACGGTATCCCATGTAGCGCTACACGAATCTCTGTAGCGAATATAGCGAGCATCGAATCAGCGGGCATCCGAAGAACGAGCATCGAATCCTGCGCCGGCCGCTCGCCCCTGGCGGCCGTCCCGATCCTGAGGAGAGGCCCATGGACACGGTGGTTCCGGATGTGATCCCGCGCTACTTCGAGGCGGACGCCCGGCGGGACGCCGACGCCGTCGTCGCGCTGTTCACCGACGACGCCGCGATCGTCGACGAGGACCGGACCTGGCGCGGTGCCGGTGAGATCCGGGAGTGGCGGGAGGGCACCGCCTCGCAGTACAGCTACACGACGCAGGTGCTGGGCACGGAGGCCGTCGGCGACGGCACCTTCCTGGTCACCGGCCGCATCGAGGGCGACTTCCCGGGCGGCACGGCCGACCTGAAGTGGCGCTTCACCGTCGCCGGCGGCGCGATCTCCCGTCTGGAGATCGCCCCTTGAGCACAGCTCGCGACGACGCGGACGCACCGGGCCACGGGCCGGTCTCCGAAGGCTCCCGGTTTCCCTCACGGCGAAGGGCTCACGTATGAGGACATGGTTCATCACGGGAGGCACGCCCGGCGGCTTCGGCATGGCCTATGCCGAAGCCGCGCTGGAGCGCGGCGACCGCGTCGCGCTCACCGCGCGCAGGCCCGAGGAGCTGCGCGACTGGGCAGAGCCCCACGGCGACCGCGTGCTCACGCTGCCGCTGGACGTCACGGACGCCGCGCAGGTCCAGGAGTCCGTGGCGGCGGCCGAGCGCCGCTTCGGCGGCATCGACGTCCTGGTCAACAACGCGGGACGCGGCTGGTACGGCTCGGTCGAGGGGATGGACGAGGCGGCCGTCAGGAAGCTGTTCGAGCTGAACTTCTTCGGGGCCCTCACCGTCCTGCGCGCGGTGCTGCCCGGCATGCGTGCCCGCCGCAGCGGATGGATCGTCAACATGTCGTCGATGGCCGCTCTCGTGGGTGCGCCCGGCTTCGGCTACTACACCGCCTCGAAGGCGGCGATCGAGGGCGTCTCCGACGTCCTGCGCCTGGAGCTGGAGCCGCTGGGCGTCAAGGTGCTGACTGTGGAGCCGGGAGCCTTCCGCACCCGGGCGTACGCGGGATTCGCCGACGAGCCCGTGCGGGAGACCGATGAGGACTACCGGGGGATGCTGGAGTCCGTCCGCACGGCGTTCGTCGAACAGGACGGCAAGCAGCCGGGGGATCCGCACCGGGGCGTACGGGCCGTCCTCTCGGCGATGGACGAGGACGAACCTCCGCAGCGGCTCGTGCTCGGAAGTGGCGCGTATGACACGGCCGTCCGGAAGTTCGAGAGCGCGCTCAAGGGCGTCCGGGAGCAGGAAGCGCGCTCGCGGGGCGCGGACTTCCCGCCCGGCGGGTAGACAGTGACCGGTTGACCGATGGCCGGGCGCGATGGCCGGGCACAGCCCCGGGGGCTTCTCAGCCGGGAAAGCGGGCCGCCAGCCCGTCGACCAGCGCGTGCAGGCCCGTCTCGAACGCCCCGTCGTCGACCCTGCGTTGGTGCCGCGCCAGCAGATGCGCCTGGTCGAGGTGCGGATAGTCGTCCTCGTACAGCGACGCGTCGCCGACGAAGCCGCGCGCGAAGGAGCCGAGAGCCGAACCGGCCACGAAGTAGCGCATCATGGCGCCGATATGGGTGGCCTGCGCGTTGGGCCAGCCCGCGCGGGTCATTCCGCCGAAGACCGCGTCCGCCATGCGCAGTTGGCTCGGGCGCCTGCCGGGACCCTGCGCGAGGAACGGCACGATGTTCGGGTGCGCGGCCAGCGCTTCGCGGTAGGAGCGTGCCCAGTCCACCAGCGCCCGGCGCCAGTCGGTGCCGTCGGTGAACATCGACACCTCGACCTGTGCGCAGACCGTGTCGGCCACCGCGTCGAGGATCTCGTCCTTGTTGCGGAAGTGGTTGTACAACGAGGGCCCGCTCACACCGAGTTCGGCCGCGAGCCGGCGTGTGGAGACCGCTTGCAGCCCCTCCGCGTCCACGAGCGCGAGCGCGCACGCCACGATCCGCGCACGGCTGAGCAGCGGTTTGGGCGGTCTGGCCATGCCGTAAACGGTAGCGGGGCGGGCGCGGAGGCCGGCAGTGGCCGTCCACGGCCGCCCCGGCCCCGTGGATCCGTGCTCTAAGCAACTGCTCAGCTGCCGATGTATGGTGTTCGACCGGTCGACGGGAAGGCACAGGCAATGGCATCGGAGGCGGAACCCCAGGTCGCGGCTGCCGACGAATCCTTCGAAGGCGTCTCGCCGGACGCCGCCCGCAGGCTGCTGCTGGGCGCCGTGGACGCGTTCGCGGAGCGCGGGTTCCACGCCACCACGACCCGCGACATCGCCAGCCGCGCGGGCATGAGCCCTGCCGCGCTCTACATCCACTACAAGACCAAGGAAGAGCTGCTCTTCCAGATCAGCAAGGTGGGACACGAGCGTTCCGTCAGCGTGCTGGCCGAGGCCGCCGAGGGCGGAGGGGGCGACGAAGCGGCCGCAGGGGGCGACTCGGCGCGGCTGGCGCGCGCCGTGCGGTCCTTCGTGCGCTGGCACGCCGAGCACCACACCACGGCACGCGTCGTGCAGTACGAGCTCGCGGCGCTGGGCGAGGAGCACTACGAGGAGATCGTCGGACTGCGCCGCCGCAGCGAGGAGATCCTGCGCGGCGTGCTCGAAAGCGGCTGCGCCTCCGGGGAGTTCGAGGTGGCGGACGTACGGGGCACGACGCTCGCCGTGATGTCGCTGTGCATCGACGTGGCCCGCTGGTACAGCCCCTCGGGCCGCAGATCCCCGTACGAGATCGGCTCTCTCTACGCCGACCTCGTGCTGCGCATGGTCGCCCCGCAGGGCCCGGTGGACGGCGGCGGGCAGTCCACCGCGGGCAGTGGCTGACCCGCGAAGCGGCCATCGGCAGCCGGGAGTCGGCGGCCGACAGGGCGGCCTACCGGACCCACCGGGCGACCCACCGGAATCGGCCTACCAGAAGTAGCGGCTGACGGTCTCCGCGACGCACACCGGCTTCTCGCCGCCCTCCCGCTCGACCGTGACCTTCGCCGCGACCTGCACTCCGCCGCCCGCCTCGCTGACGTCGACGAGCTCGGCGCGTGCGCGCACGCGGGAGCCGACGGGCACCGGCGCGGGGAAACGCACCTTGTTCACGCCGTAGTTGACGCCCATGCTGACACCCTCCACGCGCATGATCTGCGGTACGAGGTCGGGAAGCAGGGAGAGGGTCAGATAGCCGTGGGCGATGGTCGTACCGAACGGGCCGTCCTTCGCGCGGGCGGGGTCGACGTGGATCCACTGGTGGTCGCCGGTCGCGTCCGCGAACAGGTCGATCCGCTTCTGGTCGATCTCCAGCCAGTCGCTCACACCCAGCTCCTCGCCGACCGCGGCCGACAGTTCACTGGTCGAGGTGAAGATCCGGGGCTCCGCCATCCGTACAACCTCCCGCAGACGTGTCGCGCGCCCGCCGATGCTAAGCGCTCGCTCAGCATGCTGCGGTGTCGTCGCGCGTGTCAACGCCCGGAGGGTCAGGCCGCATGAGGGTGGTGCGGCGACCCGGGTGCGGTGGTGCCGTTCGGGCGGGTGCGGGAGGCGGGGGCGGTGCGGTACCGCCGGCCGGCGTCGCCGGCCGGTCGCCTCAACTCTGCGAAGCCGCCATCGAACCGAGTCCGGTGCGTACGCCGCGGTTGCGGCCGGCAAGGCGGAAGACGTCCTTGCCGACGTCCTTGTCCATGGCTGTGATCATCCGGCGCAGCACGTCCGCGAGCCGGGGAGTGGGCGGCGTCGACGGGTCACACGGGAGCAGTGACCTGCCGCCCCACGTCAGGCGGTGCCATTCGTCGTGCTGCGCCGGCTGTCTGATTCCGTGGCGCTTCTCGGCTCTGCGGCGCATCGCGACCTGCGACTCGTACTCCAGCCACACCGAGCGCGCCTCCTCCAGCTCCTCGAGGGCGGAGACAAGCAGCGCCGGGTCGGGCTCGCGGTCGTCAGGGTGGAAACCCGCGCGGGCGCACAGGTGCTGCCACGTCGCGCGGTGTCCGTAAGGGGCGAAGCGCTCAAGGCACTTACGCAGCGCCTGCCGGCGCTGGGAGGGTGCCCTGTCAGGGTCGCGGACCTGTTCTGCGAGGGCTCTGAAACCGGCCAATCATCCCACCTCCGACGGAGCGGACCCGACTCGTCGGCGATATGACGTAAGTGCCGCGCAATCGGATCCCCCCGTTGCGAAGTCATTTCTTTCAGCTTGTCCGGGCGTTCCGCGTCCGGCTTCCCGGGCCCGTGAGCTACCCCGGCACCGCCGACGCACTCTCCGGGAGCTTGAATTCTCACGTGGCTCTCATGAGTTCTCACAGAACTCTCATCAGGCGTGAAGACGTGAAGACCTCGCAACGGCGGTTTCCGGACCGGAGCACACCCGCGAGCAGCCATCCGGATGCGCGGGCGCGGTACCGCGCCCGGTGCCGCGGCGATGTCCCAACGTCCCCCGCGGAGCGCGAAGTTGGCGGTACGGGGTGATCACACCTCCGCGGCACGGACGGCTGCCCGGCCGGTGCGCGCGGTCGTAGGGTGGGGAGGAAACGACCGGGCGGACGGGGAGATGATCACCATGGCAGACGACGAGTCCCAGCCGGACCCGCAGCCGAAGATCGACACCTCCGTGCCCCATTCGGCCCGGATCTGGAACTACTGGCTCGGTGGCAAGGACAACTATCCCGTCGACGCCGAAGCGGGCGACGAGTTCGCGAAGACATTTCCAGGAATCGTCGACGCGGCCCGCGGCTCCAGGTATTTCCTCGCCCGTGCGGTACGCCATCTCGCCGGCCACGCC
Organism: Streptomyces sp. HNM0575; assembly: GCF_012726265.1. Classification (GTDB taxonomy): domain Bacteria; phylum Actinomycetota; class Actinomycetes; order Streptomycetales; family Streptomycetaceae; genus Streptomyces. Next base: position 93,397 of record NZ_JAASAG010000015.1, read on the forward strand.
GGTATCCGGCAGTTTCTCGACGTGGGCACGGGGCTGCCCACCGTCGACAACACCCACGAGATCGCTCAGTCCGTCGCTCCGGACTCCCGCATCGTCTACGTGGACAACGACCCGCTGGTGCTCGTGCACGCCCAGGCGCTGCTGACCTCCACGCCCGAGGGGGTCACCGACTACATCGACGCCGACGTGCGCGAGCCGGACACGATCATCGAGGCCGCCGCCAGGACGCTCGACTTCGACCGCCCGGTCGGCCTGATGATGCTCGGCATCATGGGCCACATCACCGACGACGAGCTGGCCCGTTCGCTCGTGGGGCGGCTGCTGGACGCCCTGCCGCCGGGCAGCCATCTCACGCTCAGCGACGGCACCGACGTCAGCGCCGCGCGTCAGGCGGCGCACGAGAAGTACAACAGCAGCGGCGCCGTCCCCTACCACCTGCGCAGCCCCGAGGAGTTGGGGCACTTCTTCGACGGCCTGGACCTGCTGGAGCCGGGACTCGTGCCGGTGACGCAGTGGCGGCCGGACCACACTCCCTTCCCGGTGACTCCCGTCACCACCTACGGAGGCGTGGGCCGCAAGCCCTGACCGCGCGCACGGGCGGAGCCGGCCGAGGATCCCCTGGTCAGGGGCCGGGCGCCGGCTCCGGCGCGGGCACCGCCCGCACCCCGCGCGGGCCCGTGCGCCCGCCCCCTCCCGCTCCCGGGTCCTGATCCCGCTCTTCCCCCGGCCATACCGACTGGTTAGTCTGCCGCGGCAGGGAGAGCCGAGAGCCGGGAATGCGAAGGGGAGTTGCGGGGATGGAGTCTTTGCGCGGCAGCACTGTGGTCGTCACCGGCGGAGGCGGCGGCATCGGAGCCGCACTGGCCCGCCGCTTCGTGGCGGAGGGCGCCCGCGTCGCCGTCAACGACCTCGACGCGGCCAAGGCCGAGGCCGTCGCCGAGGAGATCGGCGCCGTCGCCGTACCGGGTGACGCTTCGGAGATCGTGCCGGCCGCGCGCGAGGCGCTCGGCGGCACCGTCGACACCTTCTGCGCCAACGCGGGCGTCGGAACGCCCGGCGGCCCCGAAGCGGGCGAGGAGCAGTGGGAGACGGCGTGGGACGTCAACGTGATGGCGCACGTACGGGCCGCTCGCGAACTGGTGCCGGGCTGGCTGGAGCAGGGCCACGGCCGGTTCGTCGCCACGGTCTCCGCCGCGGGGCTGCTCACGATGCTCGGCTCCGCCCCGTACAGCGTCACCAAGCACGCGGCGCTCGCCTTCGCGGAGTGGATGTCGGCGACGTACAAGCACCGCGGCATCGACGTGCACGCCGTCTGCCCGCAGGGCGTACGCACGGACATGCTCGCCGGCACCGGCACCGCGGGCGACCTGATCCTGGCCGAGACCGCCATCGAGCCGGAGGCCGTGGCCGACTCGCTGTTCGAGGCGATGGCCGAGGGGCGCTTCCTCGTGCTGCCGCACCCCGAGACCGCCGGCTTCTACGCGGCCCGCGCCGAGGACCCCGACCACTGGCTGGGCGGCATGAACAAGATGCAGCGCAAGCTCGAAGCCATTCTCCAGGAGGAGGCGGCGGGTTGACGACGGCGGTGACGTACGCGGACAAGCCCTGGCTCAAGCAGCTCAACGAGGCACAGCGCGCGCCCGTACAGCCGCCGGAGACGATGCTGCACGCCTTCCGCGAGGCGGTGCGCACCGTCCCCGACCGCACGGCGCTCGCCTACTTCGACGGCCGCCTCAGCTACCGCGAGGCCGACGAACTCTCCGACGGCATAGCCGCGCACCTGGCCGCGCGGGGCTTCGGGCACGGCGACCGGCTGGCGCTGATGCTCCAGAACACCCCGCACTACGTGCTCGCGCTGCTGGGCGCGTGGAAGGCGGGCGCGGTGGTGGTGCCCGTCAACCCCATGTACAAGGCGGCGGAGGTCGCGCACGTACTGCACGACGCCGAGGTGGCGGCGCTGGTGTGCGACGAGCGTGCCTGGGACGGGTACCTGCGGGAGGCGGCCGGCGGTTCGCCGGTACGCATCGTGCTGACCGCCTGCGAGTTGGACCTCCAGTCCCGGGACGACGAGCGCGTGCTCGGCTTCGGTCGTGCCGCGCCCGCCGTGGACGCCGACGACCTCCTCGCCGTGGCGCGGGCCGGCGGAGCGGCACCGTCGGGGCGCGGGCTGGCGGGCGGCGACATAGCGCTGATCAGCTACACCTCGGGTACGAGCGGCGTCCCCAAGGGCGCAATGAACACCCACGCCAACATCGCCTACAACGCGGAACGGCAGCACACGGGGCTCCAACTGCCCGACGGCGCCTGCATCTTCGTACTCGCGCCGCTCTTCCACATCACCGGCATGGTGTGCGAGCTGTCGGCGTGCATCGCCGGGCGCGGCACCCTCGCACTCGCCTACCGCTTCGAGGCAGGCGTCGTGCTGGACGCGTTCCTGGAGCATCGGCCGGCCTTCACCGTCGGCCCGTCCACCGCCTATATGGCGCTCGCCGCCCATCCGCAGGCGACACGGGAGCACTTCGCCTCCTTCCACGTCCTCTCCTCCGGCGGGGCACCGCTGCCGCCGGCGCTCGTGGACAAGCTCGGCGAGGCCTTCGGTGCCTATCTGCGCAACGGGTACGGGCTCACCGAGTGCACGGCGCCGTGCGCGTCCGTACCGCCGGGGCGCCGCGCTCCCGTGGATCCCGCTTCGGGCACGCTCGCGGTCGGCGTGCCGGGCCCGGACACGGTGGTGAGCATCGTCGACGACGAGGGCAGGCCCGTACCGCTGGGGGAGCAGGGCGAGATCACCGTCCGTGGCCCGCAGGTCGTGCCCGGCTACTGGCGCCGCCCCGAGGAGTCCGCGGCGGCCATGCCCGGCGGTGAACTGCGCACGGGCGACATCGGGTTCATGGACGAGGACGGCTGGCTCTACGTCGTCGACCGCAAGAAGGACATGATCAACGCCTCGGGCTTCAAGGTCTGGCCGCGCGAGGTGGAGGACGTCCTCTACGGTCATCCCGCCGTACGGGAGGCCGCGGTCGTCGGCGTCGGCGACGCCTACCGCGGCGAGACGGTCAAGGCCTACGTGAGCCTGCGGCCGGGTGCCGACGCGGCGCCCGGGGAGCTGGCCGGCGAGCTGACGGAGCACTGCAAGGAGCGGCTCGCGGCGTACAAGTACCCGCGGGAGATCGAGATCCTGGGCGAACTGCCCAAGACGACCAGTGGGAAGATCCTGAGGCGGGAACTGCGTTCCCGCGGTGACAGCGGCGAATGAGACGGCAGCGGCGGTCAGCGCGGTGTACGCGGGGGCGGGCGCACGGAGAGAGCAGGTGAGGGCACATGGCCACACCCGGAACGGCGTCCCGCACCGGCGCGGGCGGCAAGCAGAGCGGTGCGAAACAGAGCGGTGGGAAGCGCAAGGCGGGCAAGCACGGCGCCGGGCAGCGTGACGCCGGGACCGCGGACGGTCCCGCGCCCGTGCCGCAGCGGCTGATGGCCGCGGCCACCCGCCTGTTCTCCGAGCGCGGCTACGACCGCACGTCCGTGCAGGAGATAGTCGAGGCCGCCGGCGTCACCAAGGGCGCCCTCTACCACTACTTCGGTTCCAAGGACGATCTCCTGCACGAGATCTACGGGCGGCTGCTGCGGCTCCAGCAGGACCGCCTGGACGCCTACGCGGACGAGGAGCGGCCCGTCGAGGACCGGCTGCGGCACGCCGCGGCCGACGTCGTCGTCACCACCATCGACAACCTCGACGACGCGCGGATCTTCTTCCGCTCCATGCACCAGCTCAGCCCCGAGAAGCAGAAGGCGGTGCGCGCGGAGCGGCGCCGCTATCACGAACGCTTCCGCGACCTGGTCGCGGAAGGGCAGCGCGGCGGCGTCTTCAACCCCGCGACGCCGCCGGACCTCGTCGTCGACTACCACTTCGGCTCGGTCCACCACTTGAGCACGTGGTACAGGCCCGACGGCAAGCTCACGCCGCAGGAGGTCGCGGACCATCTCGCGGACCTGCTGCTGCGGGCGCTGCGGCCGTAGCGGCGGGACCGGGGCCGTGCGGAAGTGCGGGGTGGCCGTTCGGAAGCGGGGCGCGGTCGTGCGCAAGTGGGGCGCGGTCGTGCGCAAGTACGGTCATGCGCCCCTGCGTGGCTGGGTAGGCAACTGCACCCGGGGATACCCCCGGTACGGGCGGCGGCCGGCACCGCGGGCGGGCGATGGGGGAACCTCCCGGGCCGCCGGGCCCAGGGGGAGAGACGAGCGAAGAGCAGGCAACTAGTTCCGGAGGTAGCACCGGTGAAGGCATGGCGCGTCCACATGAACGGCGAGCCGCGAGAGGTCATGCGGCTTGAGGAGATCCCCGACCCCGAACCCGGCGCGGGCGAAGTGCTCGTGCGGGTGCGCGCCGCCGCCGTCAACTTCCCCGACGCGCTGCTGTGCCGGGGCGAATACCAGATCAAGCCGCCGTTCCCGTTCACACCGGGCGTGGAGCTGTGCGGCGAGGTCCTCGCCGTCGGCGAGGGCACCGCGGAGGGCGACGCCCCCGAGCCCGGCTCACGAGTCATCGCCCAGCCCGCGCTGCCCATGGGCGGCTTCGCCGAACGCACGCTCGTCACCGCGGCGAGCATCCGCGAGGCGCCCGAGGCACTGGACGACGCCGAGGCCGCCGCGCTCCATATCGGTTACCAGACGGGCTGGTTCGGGCTGCACCGCCGTGCCCGCATACAGTCCGGCGAGACGCTGCTGGTGCACGCCGCGGCCGGTGGCGTCGGCAGCGCCGCCGTGCAGCTGGGCAAGGCTGCGGGCGCACGCGTCATCGGCGTCGTGGGCGGCAAGGCGAAGGCGGACGCCGCTCGCGAGCTGGGCTGCGACGTGGTCGTGGACCGTCGCGAGGACGACATCGTGGCCGCCGTGAAGGAGGCCACCGGCGGGCGCGGCGCGGACGTGATCTACGACCCCGTCGGCGGCGACGCCTACGCCAAGTCCGTCAAGTGCGTCGCCTTCGAGGGCCGCATCGTCGTGGTCGGCTTCGCGAGCGGCGCCGTCCCGACACCGGGCCTCAACCACGCCCTGATCAAGAACTACTCGATCCTCGGCCTGCATTGGGGCCTGTACAACACCAAGGACCCGGCCGCCGTGCAGTCCTGCCACGAGGAGCTGACGGCGCTGGCCGCCCAGGGCGCGGTCAAGCCGTACATCAGCGAACGCCTCACCCTCGACGGCGGCGCGGAGGCCGTCCAGCGCGTCTTCGACGGCATCACGACGGGCCGCGTGGTCATCCAGCCCTAGCACTCCAGTGAGAGTTCGTGTCCTGAGCCGGTCTTCGTCGGTAGTGGCAGTGTCGTGCGGTGGCTTGGCGGTGTCTGTACCGGCGGGACCAGTTCAGGGCGTGTTGGGTGGGGTCGTTGTGGCGCTGGGGCGGCGGGCTGATCCCGCACGTTCTCTGGAGGGCAGTAGCGCCAGCCTGGCGATGATTGCCCGGTGGTCCGTGCCCGGTATGGTCCGTTCGCCAACCGAGATGCCAGCCAGGCCGGAGCCGTGCAAGACGTGGTCGAGCTGTACCAGGGGCGGCACCAGGCCTTTGCCGGCGGGCCAAGTGCGAGGCCAGCCGTGGCCGAGTTCGGCATGAGTGTCCGCGAGCCCACCCGACGTGAGCAGTTCGCGCATCGGTGCGTGGTCGGGAGAGGCGTTGAAGTCTCCCAGGAACACCGCGTCCGGGCCGCTTCCGTGGGCGACGGAGGCGAGGGCCTCCATGTCCCGGGTCCAGCGCTTTGCATCGCCGAGCGGGTAGTACGTGTGAACGGCCACCAGAGACACGATGCGCCCGCCGACGGTCACCTGCGCAGTGGTCTGGGGCCAGGCGGTGTCGGCCTTGAGCGGGCCGCCATGCGTCAACGGAATCCGCGAGTAGAGCGAGGAGTCGTTCTCAGGATGGAGCTCCTGGTAGGGCAGGGCCTTGTCCAGTCCGGCTCCGGCGAGCGCGGCGATCCCCGCGGACGGCAGCTCCTGCACGGCCAAGACGTCTATCCGTTCGGACTTCACCAGCCGTGCCAGTGCCCGCGCATCCGCTTGGCCGACGTGGGTGTTGAGCGTGGCCACACGCAGCTCAGTCGCGTGCGCCGGGATGTGTTGCCGGTGGTGCGGTACGAACCGCGGTATCAGCAGCGCCATGTGGGCGGCCGTGAGCAGTGCGGCGACGATGGCCAGCCGGGGAGAGCGCAGAGCGGGGACGGCGATCACAGTGGTCAGAACGAGCACACTGAGCACAGCGGCATAGGGGAACAAGACCACGGGCACGGCGAGCGCGGTTCCCGCGTCGAGTCCGGTCAGCCGCACGACGAGCAGGACGAACAGCAGGGCGAGCAGCACGCCGCAGCTGAGCAGCGCCCACCGGCGTCCGCGGCGGTAGGTGCCCCGCCCGTCGGCTGCGCGGTACCTGCGCACAACGGTGTTCGCCATCCCTCCAGCCTCCTCTTGCCAAAGCACGGGCGGTGATCACTCCGGCTCCTCATCGGGGACGATGACGGGCTGGCCTGCGGTTGCGAGGAGTTCTCCGCGATGGCCCTCCGCCGGCGCTCGGCTTCCTCGACTCCCGTACTCCCGTACCGAGTGCGGCGGTCCGGGCACGTCGGGCGGGCCGGGACGGAATAATGCGAGGCGCTGATCCGGGGGAGTCCTCTTCCCCCGGATCAGCGCTGTATCAGGCGGAGGCCGAGGCCAGGCTGAACCGCTGCTTCTCGGGATCGATCTCGAGGATGCGTACCGAGACGCGGGTGCCTACGGGCAAGGACTCCTGGTAGGCGAGGCCGGTGACGCCCTCGTACTCGACGAACGAGCCGAACGGCACTTCCTTGGTGACCACGCCTTCGATGACGTCACCTGCCTGGTGACGGGCGAGAAACTCCTGCCAGCTCATGAATTCACCTCCTTCCGTCACGAGTGGCTGCACATGTCGCCGTGCGCGCTTCTCGTGACGGGGGCGGGCCTCTCGCCCGCGCGGTGATCAAACGCCGGCCGGGCGTCCGTTCTGTGTGCGGCCCGTGGCCGACCCGGCAGTCATGTGAACGACCTTAGCCGACAAGGCACTTGCGGGGGAACACGGAACCGCTCCCGCGGTCCCGCCCCCGGCGGGGACGGGACCGCGGCCACGACCGGTGTGCACGGACGCGGACCGGGACGGGGGTGACCGGGGCGGTACGGCCGGCACGGGATGATGGGAGGCGCTGATCCGGGGGAGTCCTCTTCCCCCGGATCAGCGCTGCATCGGGCGGCCGCGCCGTCCGTCTCGGGCGAGCCGTCAGGTGAGCCGGTGGACGGGACGTCCGTCGCCCCAGCGCTGGATCGCTTCCTCGTCGGCGAAGGCCAGCGCCCGCATCATGTTGCCGCCGTCGCTCACCTCGACCGAGCGCCGCAGGCGCTGGCTGTGTGCGTCGCTCAGCCGCGTCGTGCCGGCCTCGATCGTGTCGCCGTAGAACGGCTCGAAGGCCACGCCCGCGAAGCCGGTATGACGCAGCAGCATGGGCAGCGTCTCCCGCGAGTAGAACATCAGGTGGTTCCTGGTGAACCCGTTCCACTCGGACTGATACGCCTTGAGCAGCAGCGACTGCGCGTTGACGGTGAGGATCATCAGCACCCCGCCGGGCCCGAGGAGGTTGCGGAAGGTGGTGAAGTCCTCCAGCGGGCGCGGGAGATGGGCCAGAACGGACCACAGCGTGATCACGTCGAAGCCGCCCGCGGCGATCTCGGGCAGGTCCTCCGGCGCCCCGAAGTGGGCCTTCGCCGAGGTCAGTCGCTCGTTGGCCTGCTGCACGGAGTCCGGTGAGAGGTCCACGCCGCACGCGTCGAAGCCGCGCTGCTCCGCGAGTTCCAGGAAGTAGCCCGCGCCGCAGCCGAAGTCGAGCAGCCGCCGGTTCTCGCCCGAGCCGAAGACCGGCGTGAACGCGTCCATCGCCTGCCGGTAGCGACGCTGCCTGTTCATGGCGTAGTTGCCGGTCAGGAAGGTGCTGTAGTTCTTGGAGTACAGGTCACCGAGCCGGTGGGGCAGGATGTTGGGATTGCGGTAGAGGAACCCGCAGGACGGGCAGCGGACCACGTGGTAGCGCCACGCGATCTTGCCGTTGGCCTTCCTTTTCGTCGGCTCGTAGAGCGGCTGCTGCCGCGACTCGCCGCACAGGTGGCAGGTGATGAATTCCTCGATGGCGCCGAGCTTGACCCGTGAGCGGTATTGGTCGAGCGATATCACGGGGGAGGTGCGCAGCAGCTTGCGCCACTGCAACTCCCTGAATGTCCTCTCGCCGGGCCTGACATAGACGCGCTGCCCCCACGGGACGCTGTTGTACCGCGATCCGTATACAGCGCGCGCGATGGCGCGTGTAGTCGACACCATGGTGCCCCTTTCTGGTCGGCTGTCGGTTCGACGCCAACCAAGGTCGCACCGGAAGAAATCGCACCGTGACCATCTTTCGATTACAGAGGGTCGCTCCTTCCAGCCGCTGCCGGGGTGCTCGGTGCCGAATCGGGGGAGCGATTTGAGTTGTAATGCTCGGTCTGTGCAGAGGTACGTACCAAGTTGAGTATGTGGCCCGATCCCATGTGCCCTCCGCCCTTCCGTAGGGTCGCCCACGGAGGCCCCGCCACGCGGCAGTTGATGGAGTCCGAGCTGGTGGGAGAGGCTTCCAGGGTCTGGGCGGTCCGGCCGGCGCCTCGGTCGCACCGTCGGGCACGATCCGGATCGCGTCGCCCTCGAACGGTCTTCACGACGTCACGCACAGTGCCGGACCGGGCTTCGCCGTGATTCTGCTCTTCATCACGGGAGGGTAAAGATGCCGCGGTGTAACCGCCCGGGAGAAACCGGCCGGTGGTGAACTCCCAGCAGGTGAAGCGCAGTCGGAACTACTTGCTGAAGCAGCCGGGACGCGGAGAGTGCCGTATCGCAGCTGTGACGGAGGCGAGATATGGACGGCCTCCCGGTGGGGAATTCCTTTCCCGCTTTTTTGCCGTACGCCTGGAACCGCAGACTGCGGTTCCGGCGTCAGGGCGCATCGCTCAATCCGCTCGGCCCGCAGGGGAATTGACGCGTCCGCAGAAGGCCTTTCTGGGCCTGCCCGGCCCGCGGGGGCCGCCGGGCGGGGAGACGTGTGTGCCTGCCGGGAGCCCCGGTCGAGGTGTCCGGATCCGCAACGGTCCCGTCCCTTCAGGGACGGGACCGGATGCGGACATCGGATGCGGACATGAGGCCGGGGGAGCGGTCCGGGCGGTCCGGGCGGTCCGGGCGCCGGGAGACCCGGACCGGACCCCGGGGTGGGTCACCCCTCGCCGGCTGCGTGCCTCTTCAACTCCCGGCGGGCCAGCGATCGTTGATGCACCTCGTCCGGCCCGTCGGCCAGCTGGAGCGTACGGGCGGCGGCCCACAGCTCCGCGAGCGGGAAGTCCTGGCTGACGCCTCCCGCGCCGTGCAGCTGCACCGCACGGTCGAGGATGCCGACCACGGCACGGGGGGTGGCGATCTTGATGGCCTGGATCTCGGTGTGCGCGCCCTTGTTGCCGACGGTGTCCATCAGCCAGGCCGTCTTCAGCACCAGCAGCCGCAGCTGCTCGATCTGCACCCGCGCGTCGGCGATCCACTCGCGCACCTGGCCCTGTTCGGCGAGTTGCCGCCCGAAGGCCGAACGGCCGTTGGCCCGGAGGCACATGAGCTCCACGGCACGCTCCGCCATGCCGATCAGCCGCATGCAGTGGTGGATGCGGCCGGGCCCCAGCCGTGCCTGTGCGATGGCGAAGCCGCCGCCCTCCTCGCCGATGAGGTTGCTGCGCGGCACCCGTACGCCGTCGAAGACGATCTCGGCATGGCCGCCGTGGTAGTGGTCGTCGTATCCGTAGACCCGCATGGCGCGGCGCACTTCGAGGCCCGGGGTGTCCCGCGGCACCAGCACCATCGACTGCTGGCGGCGGATGTCGGGCGCGTCCGGGTCGGTCTTGCCCATGACGATGAAGATCTTGCAGTCGGGGTTCATCGCCCCGGAGATGTACCACTTGCGGCCCGAGATGACGTAGTCGTCGCCGTCCCGCCTGATGCGCGTCTCGATGTTCGTGGCGTCGGACGAGGCGACCTCCGGCTCGGTCATCGCGAAGCCGGAGCGGATCTCGCCGCTGAGCAGCGGCTCCAGCCACGTCCTGCGCTGCTCGGCGTTGCCGAACTCCGTGAGCACCTCCATGTTCCCGGTGTCCGGCGCCGCGCAGTTGACGACCGTGGGGGCCAGCCGCGGGCTGCGGCCCAGGATCTCGGCGAGGGGCGCGTACTGGAGGTTGGTCAGGCCGGCGCCGTAGGTGCGGTCGGGCAGGAAGAGGTTCCACAGCCCGTACCTGCGGGCCTTCTTCTTCAGCTCGTCCACGACCGGCGGTGTCTGCCAGGGCGATTCCAGTTCGGTGCGCTGCTCGTCGGCGACGGCCTCCGCCGGGTAGACGTGCTCGTCCATGAATGACTGGAGCTTCTTGCGCATCTCTTCCGTACGGGCGTCGTATGCGAAGTCCACTGAGACCTCATCCCTTCCGCAGCGTGGTGAGTCCGTTGTCGATGAAGACCGGGACGAGGCCGCCTATCCGGTCGAAGCCCGGGCCGACGGTCTGCCCGAGCGTGTAGCGGTAGTGGATGCCCTCCAGGATCACCGCGAGCTTGAACCAGGCGAAGGCGGTGTACCAGTTGATACGGGAGACGTCCCGCCCCGAGCCCGCGGCGTAACGCTCGATCAGCTCGTCGGGCGAAGGATGCCCCGGCGCCTCCGCCGTCGAACTGACGGGCGCGTCGGGGATGTTGAGCGGTTCGCTGTACATCACCAGCAGGCCCAGGTCGGTCAGCGGGTCGCCGAGCGTCGACATCTCCCAGTCGAGCACGGCGGCGATCCGGTCGCCGTCGTCCGCGAGCACGTTGTCGAGCCTGAAGTCGCCGTGCACTACGGCCGGTTCGGGCGAGACGGGCAGCTGCCGGCCCAGCGAGGCGTGCAGTTCGTCGATGCCGTCCAGCTCGCGGCTGCGGGAGGCGTCGAGTTGCTTGCCCCAGCGGCGCAACTGCCGCTCCAGGAAGCCCTCCGGGCGTCCGAAGTCTTGAAGGCCCACGCTTCCCGGGTCGACGGCGTGCAGCGCGACGAGCGTGTCCGGCAGCGCCAGCGTCAGCGCGCGGGTGCGTTCCGGGCCGATCGCGGCGAGTTCGTCCGCGGTGCGGTACGGAACGCCCTCGACCTGCTCCATGACGTAGAAGGGCGCACCGAGCACGTCCTCGTCCTCGCACAGCAGGACCGTGCCGGGCACCGGCACGTCCGTGCCGCGCAGCGCGCTGATCACGCGGTACTCGCGCGCCATGTCGTGGGCCGTGGCCAGCACATGGCCCAGGGGCGGGCGCCGTACGACCCAGCGGCTCACGCCGTCGGTCACCCGGTACGTCAGGTTCGACCGGCCGCCCTGGATCACCTCGGCGCTCAGCGGCCCCCGCACCAGGCCGGGGCGCTCCCGGCCGAGATGTGCGGCGAGCCGCTCGGGATCGAGCCCGGGCGGATTCTCCTTGCTCATGCGTACGCGCTCCTTGGTGTGGGTCGGAGGGGCGGCGGATCGGTGACGGCGGCTGGACGGTGGCTGCGGATCGGTGACGGCGGCTGGACGGTGGCTGCGGATCGGTGACGGGACGTGGCCGGAACGGCTTCGGGACGGGCCGGCGGGCAACGGGCGCCAGGGGCACGGGGCTTGCCCGCCCGATCATGCCGACTAGTCGGTATGGCGTCTAGGGGTGGACGGACGCGGACCGCGCGGAAAGCCCCTCATGTGACGAGACCCACGCACGGAACGGTGCGCCGGGCCCGTCGTCGTACGGCGGAAGCGGGTCATCACGCGTGACACGCGGCCGGTCCGCCGCCGTTCATCTGCTCCATCTCTCCCCATACCGCCGGGATTTCGAGCGGGTCGCCGGGAGGGCGCCCGAAGCCTGTCAGTGCGTACTGCCCCGCGGCTACGGCGCGAGAACGGCCAGTGCCCTTTCCGTGACCTCTGCCGGGGTGCCGCCGACGGGGATCACCGCGCCGTGCTCACCGGGTTCGAGGGGTTCGAGGGTCGCGAACTGCGAGCGCAGCAGCGAACGCGGCATGAAGTGCCCCTTGCGGCCCTCCAGCCGCTGCGCGATCAGCTCCTCGGAGCCGTCCAGATGGAGAAAGAACATCCGCGCACCGCTGGCGCGCAGCCGGTCGCGGTAACGCCGGCGCAGCGCCGAACAGCTGACCACGCCGCCGCGTCCGGTGTGGTCGGCCAGCCAGCGGGCGATGGCGTCGAGCCAGGGGCGCCGGTCCTCGTCGTCCAGCGGCGTACCGGCCGCCATCTTCCGTATGTTCGCGGGCGGATGGAACGAGTCCGCCTCGGCATATGGCACCTCCAGGCGCTCCGCGAGCAGTTCGCCCACGGTGGACTTGCCCGAGCCGGAGACCCCCATCACCACGACGAGCGGCCCGGGTCTGCCGGCGGGGCCCCGGTCCTCTTCCTCACTCACCACAGCAGCACCACTCCAACCGTCGTCACCGCCAGTGTGCACAGCACCGCGGTGACCACGGCCGCGGGCCCCATGACCGCCGGGCGGTCCGCCTCCATGGCCGCGATGCGCCGGTGGGCCAGCACCAGGAAGGCGAGCCACGCCAGTACGCCCGTCGCCGCTGCCGCGGCCTCCGTCGCGGATGCGCCGCCGCTGCCGTACAGCGCCGCCCGTACGCCGAGGGCCACCGCGACGGCGAAGGTGAGGGTGGTACGGCGCCAGGCGAACCGTGTGCGCTCCGGCTGGGCCGCCGGGTCGCCGGTGCGCGTCTCCGTCCGGTCGCCGCCTCCGCTCACCGGCCGCCTCTCAGCACCACCGCGACCAGCACCAGCAGCGCGGCCACCGCGGTCGCGGTCGCCAGCAGCACGGGGAAGCGGGAGACGGGCAGGTCCTCGCCGCGCCGCATCGCCCGCTCGCAGCGCATCCAGTGGTTCACGGCGCGGAAGGCGCACGCCGCCGCGCAGGCCAGCACAGCCACGGAGATCGTCGTGCGTACGCCCCAGCTCAGGCCCGTCAGGAACTGGTCCACGGCGATGCCGCCCGCGACGAGTGCCAGCGCGGTGCGGATCCACGCGAGGAAGGTGCGCTCGTTGGCGAGCGAGAAGCGGTAGTCGGGCGTGCTGCCCTCGGCACGCAGCTCCCGCGGTGCGAACCACAGCCGGAGAGTCGCCCTGAGCCGGTCGATCATGCCGACGAGCCTACGGGCCCGTCTCCGCTGTGCCTGCCCCATCCCACCGCCCGGAGGGGACGCTTCCCCCGCGCCCGGACCAGGCCCGGACCGCGCCCCGACCATGCCCGCACCCGCGCCGCCCGCACCCGCGCTGCCCGCACCCGCCCGCTGCCGCCCAGCGCCTCAGCCCCGTTCCCCGTTGCCGTCCCCGTGCCCGTGCCACGCGCGCAGGCGCCGGTGGCACTCCAGGCCGTCCGGGACCACCTCCCACCCGGGCAGCCGCAGCCGTCGCTCCAGCTCCGCCTCGGGAAGGAAGTCCCACCAGTCGATCTCCTCGGGCTGCGGCGACACGGGCAGCTCGCAGACCAGCTCGTAGACGCGCACGAACCAGGTGTGGCGCGGAGATTCGTAGAGGAACGTGAACCGCGGCTCGGGCGACGGGAGCCCGCGCACGCCCAGCTCCTCCCCGGCCTCGCGCAGCGCGCACTCGTCATAGCTCTCGCCCGCGCCGACGACGCCGCCGACCACCACGTCGTACATCGACGGGAAGACCAGCTTCTGCGGCGTGCGGCGGTGGACGAAGACGCGGCCCAGCGGATCGCGCACCTGCACGGAGGCGCAGCGGTGGCGCAGCCGCCGCGCCGTCGCCTCTCCGCGCAGGGCCCGGCCGACCACGCGGTCGTCCTCGTCGACGATGTCGAGCAACTCCTGCGCCGAGCGCGGCTCTTCGGTCATCGGATCTTCCTCATGCGGCTCATTCCACCACCGGCCCTGGGGTGCCGCGTACATCCGAGGGGGTCTACTCTCCCGTCACCGGATCCTCCGGGTGGACTGGACGGCCGGGCTGGACGACCGGGAGCGGACCCGGACGTGGCGGACGTGGAACAGGTGGGGCGCATGGCGTACGACGCCGATGTCATCGTGATCGGAGCAGGACTCGCCGGGCTCGCGGCGACGGCCGAACTGGCCGACGCGGGACGGAAGGTGATCCTTCTCGAACAGGAGCCGGAGCAGTCGATGGGCGGCCAGGCCCACTGGTCCTTCGGCGGCCTGTTCTTCGTCGACTCGCCGGAGCAGCGCCGCATGCGCATCCGCGACAGCCGCGAACTCGCCTGGCAGGACTGGCTCGGCACCGCCGGCTTCGACCGCGAGGAGGACCACTGGCCGCGGCAGTGGGCCGAGGCGTACGTCGACTTCGCGGCGGGGGAGAAGCGGTCGTGGCTGCGACAGCAGGGCCTGAAGCTCTTCCCGGTCGTCGGGTGGGCCGAGCGCGGCGGCTACGGCGCGACCGGACACGGCAATTCGGTGCCGCGCTTCCACATCACGTGGGGTACGGGGCCGGGAATCGTCGAGCCCTTCGAGCGGCGGGTGCGCGCCGGGGTCGAGCGCGGCCGGGTCGAGCTGCGCTTCCGGCACCGGGTCACCGGCCTCGGGCGCAGCGCAGGCAGCGTCGACACCGTGCGCGGCGACGTGCTGGAGCCCAGCGACGCCGAGCGCGGCACCGCGAGCAGCCGCGACGTCGCCGACAGCTTCGAACTGCGGGCACAGGCGGTCGTCGTCACCTCCGGCGGCATCGGCGGCAACCACGAGCTCGTACGCGCCAACTGGCCGGAGCGGCTGGGCACTCCGCCCGCCCGCATGCTCTCCGGCGTCCCCGCGCACGTCGACGGCCTGATGCTCGGCGTCACCGAGCGGGCGGGCGGGCGCATCGTCAACCGCGACCGGATGTGGCACTACACCGAGGGCATCGAGAACTGGAACCCCATCTGGAACCTGCACGGCATCCGCATCCTGCCCGGCCCCTCGTCGCTGTGGCTGGACGCCACCGGCAAGCGGCTGCCCGTACCGCTCTACCCCGGCTTCGACACGCTCGGCACCCTCGACCACATCATGCACACCGGGCACGACTACACGTGGTTCGTGCTCAGCCAGAAGATCATCGAGAAGGAGTTCACGCTCTCCGGGTCCGAGCAGAACCCCGATCTGACGGGACGGGACGTACGGCAGCTGCTGGCCCGGGTGGGCTCGGGGGCGCCCGGTCCGGTGCAGGCGTTCATGGATCACGGCGTGGACTTCGTCATCGAGCGCGAACTCGGCGCCCTCGCACGGCGGATGAACGAGCTGACCGGCGACAAGCTCATCGACGAGGCCGGGCTGCGGCACGAGATCGAGGCCCGCGACCGGGAGATCCGCAACCCCTACACCAAGGACTCCCAGGTGACGGCGATCCGCGGTGCGCGCAAGTACCTCGGCGACAAGCTGATCCGCGTCGCGTCGCCGCACCGGCTGCTCGACCCGAAGGCCGGGCCGCTGATCGCCGTACGGCTCAACATCCTGACGCGCAAGTCGCTCGGCGGGCTGGAGACCGATCTGGATGCCCGGGTGCTGAGCGAGGGCGGCGAGCCGCTGCCGGGCGTGTACGCGGCGGGGGAGGCCGCGGGCTTCGGCGGCGGCGGCGTGCACGGATACCGGTCGCTGGAGGGGACGTTCCTCGGCGGCTGCATCTTCTCGGGCCGTACGGCGGGCAGGGCGGCGGCGAAGGCGCTGGGGTAGCGGGTCACTTGCGGGGTGTGCGGGGTGTGCGGGGTGTGCGGGGTCTGCGGTGTGCGGGGGCGCCGGCGTGGGGTGCTGACGCCGGTGCCGGTGCCCGTGCCGGAGGTGACGGGCGGTCAGCGCCCGGGTCGGCCTCCGTCCGCCGACTCCCGCCCGGCGCCCGCCTGTTCGTCCGCGGCGAGGCGTGCCAGCAGGTCGCGGCTGGCGCCCGACACCGCGGGGACGACGCCGAGTTCGTCCAGCATCTCCGCCGCCGCTGCCATCTCCGCCCGGCGGCGCACGGCATGGCGCCGGGTGCCGTCGACCAGGCGGTCCACGGTGGAGGCGTCGGCGCGGGCGAGTTCGCCGGTGATGTTCTCCCGCAGCCAGTCCTCGCACCCCGCGGCACGGCCCGCTTCGAGCGCTTCGACGACGGCCGCGGCCAGTCCCTTGAAGAACACGCTGCGCACCAGCTTCCGTTCGGCGGCCGTGCCCGCGTCCCCCTCGACGGTGTCCACCGACGCCCCGAGCGGCGTGAGGAGTTGTGCCGTGCGCTCGGCCCCCGGCCCGCAGGCGAGCATCGGCACGCTCAGGCCGCGGCCCGGCACCGGAGCCATCACGGCGATGTCGGCGAACGACACCCCGTGCTCGGCGGCCGTCGCCGCGAGGGCCCGTTTCGCGCCGGGGGAGGCGGTGTTGAGGTCGGCCCACACCGCGCCGGGCTCGACGGAGGCGACCGCGGCCCGCAGCGCGTCGTGCGCGGCCGAGGCGCTGTTGACGCTGAGCACGAGTGCTGCGCCCGCCGCCGCTTCCGCCTCGCTGCCGGTGCGGGTCACGCCTTCGGGTACGGGCACGGGCGCCGGATCGTAGCCCCGTACGACCGCTCCCGCACGGGCCAGACCGGCGGAGATCGCACCGCCCGCCTCACCGAGACCGAGGACCGCGACGACGGGACCGGAAGCTGTTCCAGAGGCAGAGGCCATGCCGTTAGGCTAAGCTCGACCAAAATTGTTGACAATATCGGTGTGCATCTGTGGGGCGAGAGGAACCGGAGCGGACGTGGCAGAGGACGGCGGGCGGAACGGGCAGGTGCCCCTGGTGGAGGCGATTCGTGAGGCGATCATCCGCGGCGAGTTCGTGCCCAACCAGCGGCTCGTCGAGGCCGATCTGTCCACCCAGTTCGACGCCAGCCGGGCCAGTGTGCGGGCGGCGCTGCTGGAGCTGACCAACGAAGGCCTCGTCGAGCGGATACAGAACAGGGGCGCCCGCGTGCGCGCCGTCTCCCTCGACGAGGCGGTCGAGATCTCCGAGGTCCGCATGGTGCTGGAGGGGTTGTGCGCGGCGAAGGCGGCCCAGTCCGTCACGGCCGAGGAGATCAGCGAACTCCGGTCGATCGGCGCCTCGATGCGCGAGGCCGTCGACGACCGCGACGTGCTCGGCTACTCCTCGCTCAACCAGCAACTCCACAGGCGCGTACGGGAGATCGGCGGCCAGCGGACCGCGTCCCGGCTGCTGGAGCGGCTGCGCGGGCAGAGCGTGCGCCACCAGTTCCGGCTGGCGATGCATCCGGGGCGGCCGTCGGTCTCGCTGCCGGAGCATCTCGCGATCATCGACGGGATCTGTACGCACGACGCGGACGCGGCGGAGGCGGCCGCACGCGCGCATCTGCGCAGCGTGATCGAGGCGTTGAAGGAGGTCGGCGGGGCAGGGCTCCCGCCCGGAGGCTGACACCCGGGCCTCCTGCCTCTCGGGCCTCCCGCCACCTGCGCCTCCCGCCTCCCGGGCCTCCCGCGTGGTCCGGAATCCGGCCCGCCGTCCGCACCGCATCTCCGGAGTCCGTTCTCCTCCCGGCGCCTTTCCCTTCACCTCCCTCTTGACCGCTGTAGCCAAGATTGTTAACAATCTGAGCGGAGATTGTGGCTGCAATAGGGCCGAGTGCCGAGGGCCGTGAAGGAGAGAGATGACGGACCATCCCCAGCCGTCCGACCGTGCGAGAGAGCTGGTGCGCGGCGCGTACGACGTGCACATCCACGTGGCGCCGGACGTGATGCGCCGCCGCATCGACGACGTGACGCTCGCCGAGCGCTTCGCCGCCGTGGGCCTCGCCGGTTTCGTGCTGAAGTCGCACTACGCGCCCACCGCCGAGCGTGCCGCCGTCGTACGCCGCGCCGAGCCCGGAGCCACGGCTCTCGGCGCCATCACCCTCAACGCCTCCGTCGGCGGCCTCAACCCCATCGCCGTCGAGATCGCCGGCCGCGGCGGGGCGAAGTTCGTCTGGCTGCCCACCGTCGACAGCGCCAACCAGCGCCAGTGCCACGCCCGCGAACCCGAGGGCGCCACCCCTCCGATGTGGGCCAAGCTCCAGGACGACCTGCGCGCCGACGGCATGGCGGCCGACCCCGTCGACGTCCTCACGCCCGAGGGCGAGGTCGTACCCGCGGCCCGCCAGGTCTTCCGCCTGATCGCCCGGCACAAGATGGTGCTCGCGACCGGCCACCTGCACGCCGACGAGATCGCGGTCGTCGTCGAGGCCGCCGCGGAGGAGGGCGTCGAGCGGATGGTCGTCACGCACCCCGAGTTCACCTCGCAGCGCGTCGCCATCGACCGCCAGCGCGAACTCGCCTCCCACGGCGCCCTGTTGGAGCGGTGCTTCACCACTCCGTACACCGGCAAGGTCGAGTGGGAGACCTGGTACCGCGCCATCCGCGAGACCGGCCCCGAGAACTCGGTGATCTCCAGCGACCTCGGCCAGCCCTTCAACCCGCCCGTCGAGGACGGCCTGGCCATCTGCGCCGACCGCCTCCTGGCCGAGGGCTTCGACGAGACGGCCGTACGCACCATGACGGTGCACAACAGCCGCTGGCTCGTCGGCGCCGAGCCCCTCGCCGACGCTCCCGCCCGGCACCGTAAGGAGAGCCTCGTATGAGCAGCTCCGCAGGGCCCGCCGCGAGCGGTTCCGGTCCCTGCGCAGGCACCGGCTCCGGCGCGGGCGGTTCCGGCCCGGCCCCCCGCCGCCTGCTGGTGGTCGGCGCCCACAGCGCCGACTTCGTGTGGCGCTCCGCCGGCACGGTCGCCGCCCACACCGCCGCCGGCGGCGAAGCCCTCGTCGTCGCCCTGTCCTACGGCGAGCGCGGCGAGTCCGGAGTGCTGTGGAAGCAGGAGGGCCAGACCGAGGAGAACGTCAAGCGGATACGCCACGAGGAGGCGGCCAAGGCCGCGTCCGCCGTCGGCGCCGCCTTCCGCGCCTTCGACCTCGGCGACTACCCGCTGCGGGTCTCCCAGGAATCGGTCGACAGGCTGGCCGAGTTGATGCGCGACTTCGCACCGCACGTGGTGCTGACCCACCCCGAGAAGGACCCGTTCAACCCCGACCATCCCGTCGCGCACGAGGCGGTCGCCCGCGCCCGGCTGCTCACCTCGGGCGCCGGAGTGGCCAGCGGCTTCCGTACGGCGCCGCCCTCGGAGTTCCTGGCCTTCGAGCCGCACCAGCCCGAGCTGTGCGGTTTCACACCGACCGTCTATGTGGACATCACGCCGGTCTTCGACCGTAAGGTCGAGGCCATGAGCTGCATGGCTGCTCAGCAGTATCTTCAGGAGTACTACGCACAGCGCGCCGACCAGCGCGGCAACCACGCGCGCAAGGTCACGGGCGACGAGAACATCCGGCAGGCGGAGGCCTTCCACCGGCTGCTGCCCAACGTCGTGGGGGCGCTGTGAACACCGCGGCGACCCCGGATCGTTCGGCACCGGCGGCCGCGGCCCTCGAAGAGCTCGCCGCCGCCGGCGTGGCCACCGTCTACGAGGCCTACGGCCGCCGCGGTCTGCTCGACGCGGAGTGGATACCCCTCCAGCCCGGCCTCCGCGCCGCCGGACCCGCCCGTACCGCCCGCTGCGGCCAGGGCGACAACCGCGCCGTGCACGAGGCGATGACGCGTCTGCGGCCCGGCGAGGTGCTCGTGCTGACCATGCCGGAGCCCGAGCCCGTGGCCCTCTTCGGCGACCTGCTCGCCACCCAGGCCGCGGCCTGCGGCGCGGCGGCGGTGCTCGTCGACGCCGCGGTGCGTGACAGCGCGGAGCTGGCCCGCCTGGACTACGGGGTGTGGACGCGCTGGCGCCGGGCCCGCGGCGCCACGAAGGACGAACGCGGCAGCGTGGACGTCCCGGTCGAGGTGGGCGGCACGACCGTGGCGCCCGGCGATGTGGTCGTGCTCGACGACGACGGAGTCACGGCGGTCGCCGCCGGCGACGTCGAAGCGGCGGTCCAGTCCGTACGGCAGCGCATCGCGAAGGAGGACGGCCTGCGGGCACGCTGGGCGGCCGGCGAGTTCAGCTACGACGCCTACGGCATGCGCGAGGCCGACGAGAACCCGGAATCAGGGGTGGGGACATGACCGCCGTGCTCAGCGCCGAGCGGCTGACCAAGCAGTTCACCAAGGACGACAGCGCCATCGTCGCCCTGCGCGACTTCGCCCTGAGCGTCGAGGAGGGCAGCTTCCTGACCGTCCTCGGACGCAGCGGCTGCGGCAAGTCCACGATGCTCAACCTCCTCGCCGGGCTCACCGAACCCACCGAGGGCGTCGTCTCCCACCGGGGCAGGCAGCTCACCGGGCCGGACATCGACATCGGCTACCTCACCCAGTCCGACACGCTCATGCCGTGGCGCGACGTGCGGCGCAACGTCGAGATGCCGCTGGAGATCCGGGGCGTACGTGCGCGGGACCGCCGCAGGACCGCTGCCGGGCTGCTGCGCCGGGTCGGCCTCGAAGGCTTCGAGAAGCACTATCCCCGCGAACTCTCCGGCGGCATGCGCCGCCGCGCCTCCCTGGCCCGCATGCTCGCGGGCACCCCCCGCACCCTGCTGATGGACGAGCCGTTCGGCGCCCTCGACGCACAGCTGCGCACCGAACTCCAGGAGGAGCTGCTGCGGTTGTGGCAGGGCAGCGGCCAGACCGTCGTGTTCGTCACCCACGACATCGAAGAGGCACTGCTGCTCGGCGACCGGATCGTCGTGCTCGGCGGGCTCGGCCGCATCGTGGCCGACGAGCGGATCACCCTGCCGCGGCCGCGGCACGTGGACTCGCTCCGGGTGGACCCGGAGTTCGTACGACTGCACACCGCGATGTCCGCGGCGCTGAAGGAGGGCTCGTCATGACCGAGCAGACCGTGAAGCCGTCGCGGGGACGGAAGCGGAAGCCGTCCCCGGCGGGCGACGGCACGGGCATGCCCGGCGAGCCGTCCGGCACGGCGGGCCCGGTGCGCATAGCACTGCGGCGCACCTGGAAGGAGCGGCACGGCCGCACCATGACCGTATGGGGCCTGCGGACGCTCCTGATAGTCGTGCTGCTCGCCACCTGGGAGGTCACCGGCGGCACCCTCTTCGACATCACCTTCACCAGCAAGCCGAGCGCCATCTTCCTGCGCCTCGGCGAGTGGTGGGCCGACGGCACCCTCTGGACGCACAGCTGGGTGACCATCCAGGAGATCGTCTACGGATTCCTGCTCGGCGCGCTGGCCGGTGCGATCGCCGGATTCGTCCTGGCCTCGGCCCAGTTGGCGTACCGCGTGCTGGATCCTTTCATCATGGCGCTGTACTCGATCCCGAAGGTCGCGCTGGCGCCGCTGTTCATCGTCTGGTTCGGCATCGGGATGCACATGAAGGTGCTGCTCGCCGCCGCCACCGTCTTCTTCCTCGTCTTCCTCAACACCGCCGCCGGCGTAAGGGAAGTGGACCGCGGACTCATCGACGCCGTGCGGCTGATGGGCGGCTCCCGGCGGGACATCGCCCGCAAGGTCGTGCTGCCCTCCTCGATGACGGGGGTGCTCACCGGGCTCAAGGTCGCCGTACCGTACGCGCTCATCGGTGCGGTCATCGGTGAGCTGGTCGCCTCCAACAAGGGGCTCGGCTATCTGATCAACGACGCGGCGGCGCAGTTCGACACCGCCGGCGTCTTCGCGACGCTCGTCGTACTGAGCGTGATCGCAGGCCTCCTGAACGTCTGCGTCGGCCTCATCGGCCGCCGCGTCAACCGCTGGAAACCCGTTGAGTCACAGGGCTGATACCCTCCCGTCCGCCGTTCCCGATCTTCGTGCCCCGTCCCACTGCTGACCTCACGTACGCGGCGGACGGAGTTGGCGAACATGCACATTGGAGCTTGAACCATGAGCAAGCACATCGAGCGCAGGACTCTGCTTAAGTCGTTCGCTGCGACGCCCGTACTTCTCTCGCCGCTGGCCGCCGGGTGCGCGAAGCACGGTTCCAGCACCTCGGCCGGCACCCTGAACATCGGCCAGATCAGCGACTCCGTCGCCTTCTTCCCGCTCTTCGTCGCCGAGGAGAAGGGCTACTTCAAGGACGAGGGCATCAAGCTCGGCGAACGTCCGCGCCTGGGCACCGGGGCGAAGGTGGCCGCCGCGCTGAAGTCCGGGTCCATCGACCTCGGGGCGGGCGTGCTGACGGACGCCTTCAACCTCGCGGAGTCCGCCGGGTCCGGTGGGACCCGCGTCCTCTCCAGCCTCGTCACCGAGTACTACGTCGACATCGTCGTGGGCAAGTCCCTGAAGTCCGCCCCCGGGGACACGGCGAGCCTCGAATCGCGCACCAAGGCTCTGGTGGGCAGGAAGATCGGCATCACCGGGCCGGGCAGCGGCACCGAGGCCCTGGTGACGTACCTCTTCGACCGCATCGGGAAGAACGCGAAGACCGACGCGACGCTCGTCAACCTCGGCAGCGCCGCCACCTCGGCGCTCGGCGCGCTCAAGTCGGGCCGTGTCGACGCGCTTTCCTTCTTCCAGCCGATCGGGCAGCAGGCGGAGGCCGACCGCTCGGGCCGCATACTCATATCCCCCGCGCGCGGCGATGTGGCCGACATGATGGGCGCGTTGCACGGCGTCGTCTTCTCCACGCAGAAGCTGCTGACGAAGAAGAAGGACGAGTCCCACGGATTCCAGAACGCGATCAAGCGCGCGCAGCAGGACGTGCAGGGCGACCCGGACAAGGTGCGGGAGATGCTCCAGAAGTATCTGAAGGGCACCGACGAGAAGGCCCTCAACGCGCTGGTGCCGATACTGCGCAGGGAGATGCCGCAGTCGCCGGCGGTCGAGAAGCGGCCGTACGACACGGCGCGGCGCTTCCACCTGGAGAGCAAGCTGGTGGACAAGGCGCCGAAGTTCTCGGAGATCAAGGCGTAGGGAGCGGGCCCGGTCCGGGGGGGTGTCCCTATGGGTTTCGTCAACCCGTGGGGGCGGGCTTGGGGTCGTAGAAGGTGCCGTCGCGGAGCATCGCGAAGAGCACGTCGGCTCGTCGTCTCGCGAGGCAGAGAAGGGCTT
>NZ_JAASAG010000016.1 GCF_012726265.1 Streptomyces sp. HNM0575
CTGTCAGTGCCTCCGGAGCCGGTGACACCACCCCCCAGGCCATGCACTCGACAGGGGGATTCAGTCATGCCAGCTCCAGAGGCCGGGAGCCCCATTGCGGGGCCACGAAGAAGGTAATGGGCGTGGGGACGCGGGGGGTTCGGGACGCTTTTCGTATCGCGTGACGAGGAGCCTAGGTGTCGTCAAGACGGCCGGGAAGTGTACGTTTCCCACATCGATGCAGCCTCGGCTGTAGGAATCGTCCATAGCTCATGACATCGGGGGTGGCCGTGCAGGAGCTGGTGCCGACGACCGTCCCCGTCCCGCTGTCCGTGCTGACGGACGACGCCCAGCTGGGGCTTCGGCAGGTGGCGGGTCCGGACGGTTCGGGCGAGACGCCCGTGCACTCGGTGCACACCAGCGAGATGGCCGATCCGCTGCCGTATCTGCTCGGTGGCGAGCTGCTGCTGAGCGCCGGGGTGCACTGCCCGCCGGGGCCGGACCGGGGCGAGCACTGGGAGCGTTACGTGCTGCGCTCGGTGGAGGCCGGTGCGGCGGCGCTCGGATTCGGCGTCGCCCCGGTCCACGACGAGGTTCCGGCACAGCTCGCCGAGGCCTGCGACCGTCATGGGCTGCCGCTCGTCGAGGTGCCGCGGGACACGCCGTTCACTGCGGTCGCGCGGGCCCTGTGGCAGGCGGTCACGCAGCGCAGGCACCGGGCGCTGCGCAGGCTGAGCGATGCGCAGCAGACGCTCGCCGCGGCGGCGGCCGGGCCCCATCCCGTACCGGCGGTGCTCGGTCAGCTGGCACAGCATCTGGACGCCTGGGCCGTACTGCTCGACCGGGACGGCGGTGAACTCGTATCGGCGGGCTCCGCGCCTCCGGGCGACGCCCGGGCCGAACTCGCCTCGCTCACGCGGCTGTTGCATCCGGGGCCGTCGTCAGCCGCCGGCTCCTGCGGCGAACTGCGGCTGAGCGTCTACGGGTTGGGAGGCGGCGCCGGCGGTCGTGGCGCCCGTGCCGGAGGGGGCGCCGGTCCCGGGCGCAAGCCTCTCGCGCTCGGCCTGTGCGCACCGCACCGCGACGGGATCGACGGCGCCATCGCGGCCGTGGCGGTCGTGCTGCTGGCGCTGCTCACCGAACGGCGTGCCGCGGAGGCCGAGGAGCTGCGCTCGGCCGCGCTCGTACGGCTGATGCTGGGCGCTTCCCCGGAGGAGGCGGCGTCGCTGCTGCACGGAGACGGGGACGGCGGACCGCGGGGGGACGGACACAGCCACGGACACGGCCACGCACGCGGAGAGGCACGCGGGGACGGGGACGCACTCGACGAGGAGGACGCGCGCCGGTGGATCGTGGTGCACGGGCGGCGGCGCGGCCCGGACGCGGGCGCGGAGCGCACCGCCGGCGAGGATGCGCCCGAACTGCCGCCCGAGCAGGACCCGTTCGCGACGGCCGCGCTCGCGGCGGGTCTCGGCACCACGCTCATCGACCGGGCGGACGGCGAACTGCGTGCCCTGGTACCGGTCTTGGACGCGCGCCCGGACGGCGCGCACCCGGACACCGGCGAGGACATGCACGTGGATGCGCGCGGGGACACGGAAGGGGACATGGACGGGGACATGGACGGGAGCGGCACCGCACCCCTCGACGTCGAGCCCCAGCCGGGCTGGACCCTCGGCGTCAGCCGCCCCGTGCCCGCGGCCCAATTGCCCCGCGGGGACGCCGAGGCCGCACGCGCGCTGCGCCGGGCACTCGCCGAACGCCGCCCGCTCGTGCGGCAGCGCGCGGCCGGCGCCGACGACGCCGGGGGCCTTGCCTCGCTGGTCGCGCCGGAGGAGGCCCGCGCACTGGCGAAGGGACGGCTCGCGCCCCTCGACGGAAGCCCGCGGCTCGTGGAGACGCTGCGCATGTGGCTGTCGCTGAACGGCAGTTGGGACCGTACGGCGGTTGCGCTGGAGGTCCACCGCAACACGGTACGGCAGCGCATCGCCCGCACCGGCGCCCTGCTGGGTCAGGACCTGGCCGATCCGGACGTACGGATGGAGCTGTGGTTCGCACTCAAGTGGCGCTGATCCGCCGGGTGTTGTGACCGGGCGGGCCGGAACGGCACGGGCCCGGCCCGGTACTTGGACCTGCCGCCGTACCGGACCCGGCCCTGTACCGGACCCGGCCCCGTACCGGACCCGGCCCCGTACCGGACCCGGACCGTGAAGGTGCCCGGCGGTTCAGAGCTTCGTCCACGCCTCCGTCAGCACCGAACGCAGAATCTGCTCGGCCTCGTCGAAGACGCTCTGGTCGGAGATGAGCGGCGGTGCGAGCTGTACGACCGGGTCTCCGCGGTCGTCGGCGCGGCAGTAGAGCCCGGCGTCGAAGAGCGCCTTGGAGAGGAAGCCGTAGAGGATCCGCTCCGACTCCTCCTCGGTGAAGGTCTCCTTGGTGGCCTTGTCCTTGACGAGCTCGATGCCGTAGAAGAAGCCGCTGCCGCGCACGTCGCCGACGATCGGCAGATCGAGCAGCCTGCGCAGCGTCGCGAGGAAGGCGTCCTCGTGGTCCAGCACGTGCTGGTTGAGCCCCTCGCGTTCGAAGATGTCGAGGTTGGCCAGCGCCACCGCCGCCGAGACCGGGTGGCCGCCGAAGGTGTAGCCGTGCAGGAAGGTGTTGTCCCCCTTCCAGAACGGCTCGGCGATGCGGTCCGAGATGACGGCGGCGCCGATCGGGGAGTAGCCGGAGGTCATGCCCTTGGCGCAGGTGATGATGTCCGGCACGTAGCCGAACTTGTCGCAGCCGAAGAGGGTGCCCAGTCGTCCGAAGGCGCAGATGACCTCGTCGGAGACGAGCAGCACGTCGTGCCGGTCGCAGATCTCGCGCACGCGCCGGAAATAGCCGGGCGGGGGCGGGAAGCAGCCGCCCGCGTTCTGCACGGGTTCGAGGAAGACGGCCGCGACGGTCTCGGGGCCTTCGAAGAGGATCTGCTGCTCGATCTGGTCGGCGGCCCAGCGGCCGAACGCCTCGGGGTCGTCGCCGTGCGCGGGCGCGCGGTAGATGTTCGTGTTGGGCACCTTGTGCGCGCCGGGCACCAGGGGCTCGAACGGCGCCTTGAGACCCGGGAGTCCGGTGATCGACAGGGCTCCGTGCGGGGTGCCGTGATAGGCGACGTTGCGCGAGATCACCTTGTACTTGCCGGGGTTGCCGGTCAGCTTGTGGAACTGCTTGGCCAGCTTCCACGCCGTCTCGACGGCCTCTCCTCCGCCCGTGGTGAAGAAGACCTTGTTGAGGTCGCCGGGAGCGTGGTGGGCCAGGCGCTCGGCGAGTTCGACCGCCTTGGGGTGCGCGTAGGACCAGATCGGGAAGAAGCCGAGGTCCTGCGCCTGCTTGTTGGCGGCTTCGGCCAGCTCCGTACGGCCGTGCCCGGCCTGTACGACGAAGAGCCCGGCGAGGCCGTCGAGGTAGCGCTTGCCACGGGTGTCGTAGATGTGGGCGCCCTCGCCGCGGACGATCGTGGGGACGGGCGCCTGCTCGTACGACGACATGCGGGTGAAGTGCATCCACAGATGGTCGTAAGCGGTCTTGGAGAGATCCTTGCTCACGGTTATCGCGTTCCCCATGTGTAGGTCTGCTTTCGCAGCTTGAGGTAGACGAAACTCTCGGTGGAGCGCACGCCCGGAAGCGAGCGGATCCGCTTGGTGATCATTTCCAGGAGATGTTCGTCGTCCTGGCACACGATCTCGACGAGCAGGTCGAACGAACCGGCCGTGACGACCACGTAGTCGACCTCGTCGATCTCGGCGAGGGCATCGGCCACGGCCTCGAGATCGCCCTCGATGTTCATGCCGACCATCGCCTGCCGCAGGAAGCCCACCGTGAGCGGGTCGGTGACGGCGACGATCTGCATGACACCCTGGTCCTGGAGCTTCTGGACCCGCTGACGCACGGCGGCCTCCGACAGGCCGACGGCCTTGCCGATGGCGGCGTACGGCCGCCGGCCGTCCTCCTGGAGCTGCTCGATGATCGCCAGCGACACATCGTCGAGCGAGCGGATGCCGTTTGTCTTCTTCGCGTCTCGGGCCACGCACGACACTGTGCATGAGACCTCCGCCGGATAGCAACCCGTAAGCGATGTAATTCGAAGCAATAAGTGCTTGTAAAAACAGAATCCGTCGTAGGCGGTGTGGTGGTGTATCGAAAGCGTTGCACTGCTGGTTAGGGTGGCGGTCTCACCCAATGGACAACGAAGCAGGAGGGGTGCGAAGTGACCACCGAGCTGCGTCGGCTGCGCAACTACATCGACGGGGAGTTCCGGGACGCCGCTGACGGCAGGACCACCGACGTGGTCAATCCGGCCACGGGCGACGTGTACGCCACCGCGCCGCTTTCCGCAGCCGCCGACGTCGACGCGGCGATGGCCGCGGCCGAGAAGGCGTTCCCGGCCTGGCGCGATGCGACTCCGGCCGAGCGTCAGAAGGCGATCCTGAAGATCGCCGACGTGCTGGAGGCCCGCGCGGACGAGTTCCTGGCCGTCGAGTGCGAGAACTGCGGCAAGCCGCTGGAGCTGACGAGGCAGGAAGAACTGCCCATGATGCTCGACCAGATCCGCTTCTTCGCCGGTGCCGCCCGCATGCTGGAGGGCAAGTCGGCCGGCGAGTACATGGAGGGGCTCACCTCCTATGTACGGCGCGAACCCGTCGGCGTATGCGCCCAGGTCGCCCCGTGGAACTATCCCGCGATGATGGCCGTCTGGAAGTTCGCGCCGGCGCTGGCCGCGGGCAACACGGTCGTGCTGAAGCCGTCCGACACCACCCCCGCCTCAGCCGTCTTCATGGCCGAGGTGATGGGGGAGATCCTGCCCAAGGGCGTCTTCAACGTCATCTGCGGCGACCGCGACACCGGGCGCCTCATGGTCGAGCACGAGACGCCCGCGATGGCGTCGATCACCGGGTCGGTGCGCGCCGGTATCGAGGTCGCGGGCAGCGCGGCCAAGGACGTCAAGCGCGTGCACCTGGAGCTGGGCGGCAAGGCGCCGTGTGTCGTCTTCGACGACGCCGACGTGGCCGCCGCCGTCGAGGGCATCAGGGACGGCGGCTTCTTCAACGCCGGCCAGGACTGTACGGCCGCCACCCGCGTCCTCGTGCAGGAGGGCGTGTACGAGCAGTTCGTCACCGCGCTGGCCAAGGCGGCGGGCGA
The DNA here is from genome assembly GCF_012726265.1 of Streptomyces sp. HNM0575. GTDB lineage: Bacteria > Actinomycetota > Actinomycetes > Streptomycetales > Streptomycetaceae > Streptomyces. The sequence continues at coordinate 5,161 of NZ_JAASAG010000016.1, forward strand.
GGTCAAGACCGGCGACCTCAGCGACCCGGACTGCTTCTACGGGCCGCTGAACAACCCCACGCACCTGGAGAAGGTGAGCGGCTTCATCGACCGCCTTCCCGCGCACGCCAAGGTCGAGTCGGGCGGCGAACGCGTCGGCGACAAGGGCTGGTTCTACGCGCCGACGGTCGTCTCCGGGCTGCGCCAGGACGACGAGATCATCCAGAACGAGGTCTTCGGGCCGGTGATCACCGTGCAGAAGTTCACGGACGAGGACCAGGCGGTGGGCTGGGCCAACGACGTGGAGTACGCGCTGGCTTCGTCGGTGTGGACCACCAACCACGGCCGTGCCATGCGGCTTTCGAAGTCGCTGGACTTCGGCTGCGTATGGATCAACACGCACATCCCGCTGGTCGCGGAGATGCCGCACGGCGGATTCAAGAAGTCCGGCTACGGAAAGGACCTTTCCGCGTACGGACTTGAGGACTACACGCGCGTCAAGCACGTGATGACGGCGCTGTGAGCGGCTGAACCGCCGGGCTGCCGGCGGGAACGCGAGGGCCCCGGGGCGGACGAGCCCCGGGGCCCTCGCGCGTCAAGGCGCAGGTGGCGTCGCCGTGTCAGGACTGGTACGGGTTCTGCGGCGGCGGGCCGAACCCCTGAGGCGTCTGCCCCTGCGGCTGCTGACCCGCGTACGGGTTGCCCTGCGGCGGCAACTGCCCCTGGCCGGGCTGCGGAGCGCCGTGATCGGGCTGAGGACCGCCGGGCTGCGGACCGCCGCCGCCCTGTGCGAGCAACTGCTCGGCGTTCTCCTTCGTCACCTCGCTCGCACCGCCGCAGAACGTGCACTGGAGATAGTGCTTCGCCGGTGCGATCGGGAACAGCGGGATGAAGAAGAGCGAGAACTTCGTGACGCGCTTGCGCAGCGAATGAGCCGCGGGGTTGCCGCAGAAGTTGCACAGCAGATTCAGCATGGCCAGCTGAAGCATCTTGGTCGAGGTGCCGAAGATGAGCACGCGATCCCCGTTTCTGAATGTGTATCCGGATGTTGCGGTGGTGTCCAAAGCAGCCAACCATCCGGCATGTGCCGCCCGTCAAGCGGTTCGCGCAACGGCACGGCCCACCGGACGGGCCGGCCGTAGCGGGTGCCGCGGGTGCCGCGGTGCGCACCGGCCGGTCCGCCCGCCGTCACACGGCGCCGGCCCCGTCTCCCGTACGCGTGCGGTGCCAGGAGGCGAGATGCGCGTCGATCTCCTCGTTCAGCCGCCGCTTGCCCGAGTCGTCCATGAAGGAGGCGCGCACCGCGTTCCCGGCGAGCGCGGCGACGCCCGCCGCGTCGAGGCCGAGCAGCCGGGCGGCGATCACGTACTCGTTGTTGAGGTCCGTGCCGAACATCGGCGGGTCGTCGCTGTTGACCGTCACGAGCACGCCGGCCTCGGACATCTCCCGCAGCGGGTGGTCCTCCAGCTTCTCCACCGCGCGGGTCGCGATGTTGGAGGTGGGGCAGACCTCCAGGGGGATCTGCCGCTCGGCGAGATGCTCCAGCAGCCGCGGATCCTTCACGGCGCTGGTGCCGTGCCCGATGCGCTCGGCCCGCAGCGAGGTGAGGGCGTCCCAGACCGTCCCGGGTCCCGTGGTCTCTCCCGCGTGCGGCACACTGCGCAGCCCCGCGGCGATCGCACGGTCGAAGTACGGCTTGAACTGCGGCCGCGGAACGCCGATTTCGGGCCCGCCCAGCCCGAAGGAGATCAGCCCGTCCGGCCCCTTCTCGGTGGCGATGCGCGTGGTCTCCTCGGCCGCCGGGAGCCCGGCCTCGCCGGGGATGTCGAAGGTCCAGCGCAGTACGACGCCCAACTCCCGCTCCGCCGCGGTCCGTGCGTCCTCGATGGCCTCCAGGAACGCCTCGGCCGGTATGCCGCGGCTGGTCGAGCTGAACGGCGTGACGGTCAACTCGGCGTAGCGCACCTGCTGGCGGGCCATGTCGCGGGCGATCTCGTAGGTGAGCAGCCGTACGTCCTCGGCGTCCCGCAGCAGGTCGACGACCGAGAGATAGATCTCGATGAAGTGGGCGAAGTCGGTGAAGGTGAAGTAGTCCCGCAGGGCGGCGGGGTCCTGGGGAACGCCGGAGTCCGGGTGCCGCGCCGCGAGTTCGGCGACGATGCGGGGCGAGGCGGAGCCGACGTGGTGCACGTGCAGTTCGGCCTTGGGCAGCCCGGCGATGAATGCGTCGAGGTCGGAAAACTCTGACAACGGGGCCTCCTGCGGGAAAGGGAACCGGATCATCGTATGCGGGGTGTCACGGCGGACGAATAGCATGGGCGGCCGACGAGGAACCCCGGGAGGGGACATGGCAGACGACACCGGACGCCCCGGGCGGTCCGGCGACGAGCAGCACAATCCGTGGGCGCCTCCTCGGGACGGGGTCGCACCGGGCAGGGGGAGCATGGACCACAGCGAAGAGGACCGGAAGCGCCGGTCGGTCGCCGAGCAGCCGACGATCACCTCGGGGTCGGGTGCGGTGCCGCCTCCGGTTCCGCCTCCCGTTCCGCCCGCGCCGGGTGCGGGTCCAGGGGCGGGTCCGGGTGCGGCTGCCGGAGGGCCCGGCGGGGGGCCGGGCTCCGGTTATGCGGCGTCGCCGTACGGGGCACCGTCGCCGTACGGACAGCAGCACCAGCAACAGCAGCAGTACCCGCATCCGCCGCAGCAGCCCCAGGCGCCGCAGCCCTACGCGGGCAGCGGTGCGGCGTACGGCTATCCGAATCCGGCGCCGCAGCCGTACGGATACGGCGCGGGCCCCGGCCCCGTCGGCTACGGGTGGCACGGACCGCCGCAGCAGCCCGGCGGCAAGGCGGTCGCCGCGATGGTGCTCGGCATCATCGGTCTGCTCACCGTCTCGACCTGCTGGGGAAGCTTCCTCGGGATCTTCCTCAGCCCGGTCGCCCTGGGCCTCGGCCTCTCCGCGAAGCGGGCCGCCGACCGCGGCGAGGCGGGCGGACGCGGCCAGGCCGTGGCGGGCTTCGTGATGGGCATCATCGGCACGGTGCTGTCCGTGCTGCTCGTCGCGTTCCTCGTGGTGATGCTGACGGCCTACAACGAGGAGTTCGGCGAGTACGACTCCGATCCCGGCTCCGGCGACGGTTCCTCGCTCGACGCCCGTGAGCGTGCGGTGGTCCTCGTGCTGCCCGGGGCCGGAGCAGCCACCGGCGGCATCGGCGGCGGCGCTGCGGATCGTGGGGCCTGAGCACCGGTCATGGTGCAGATTCCGTAGCGCAATCAAACGGTAACGACGGAATCCCTTGTTTGATCGGGATCCTCCTGTCAGGATCGGCGTCCGACACCAGCTGACGCCCCGCCGTAGGCAGGAGGAGCCCGATGGTCCAGCGCTTCGACGTGTCCTCACGGTTCGCAGCGGGCGCGCAGTTCACCGGCGGACGGCTCGGATCCGGCGCCTCGGGAAGGACGCACACCGTCGTCGACCCGGCCACGGGCGAGAGCGTCCTCGGCTATGAGCTGGCGAGCCCCGACGACGTCGGCGCCGCCGTGGAGGCGGCGGGGCGCGCACTGCCGGAGTGGGCGGGCGCCACACCCGGCGAGCGCTCCGACGCGATGCACCGCTGGGCGGCCCTGCTCAAGGAGCGCACCGGGGAGTTCGTGTACGCGGAGTCGCTCCAGTGCGGAAAGCCGCTGAAGCTGTCCGAGGAGTTCGACGTGCCGGGCTCCTTCGACAACGTCGCCTTCTTCGCGGGCGCCGCCCGGCAGCTTCCCGGTGTCGCCGCCGCCGAGTACAGCGGCGACCACACCTCGTACGTACGGCGTGAACCGCTCGGCGTGATCGGGTCGATCGCCCCCTGGAACTACCCGCTCCAGATGGCCGCTTGGAAGATCCTCCCGGCCGTCGCCGCGGGCAACACGATCGTCCTCAAGCCCAGCGAACTCACCCCGCTGACCTCGCTGATGTTCGCGGAGGCGGCGTGCGAGGCGGGCATACCGGACGGCGTGGTCAACATCCTCTCCGGCGCCGGTCAGGACGCCGGCGAGGCCCTGGTGGGCCACCCGTCCGTCGCCATGACCTCCTTCACCGGGTCGACCGCGGTGGGCAAGCGCGTCGCGGAGATCGCGACCGGCACCGTCAAGCGGCTCCACCTGGAGCTGGGCGGCAAGGCGCCGTTCGTCGTCTTCGACGACGCCGACCTGACGGCCGCCGTGCACGGCGCGGTCGCCGGCGCCCTGATCAACTCCGGTCAGGACTGCACCGCCGCGACCCGCGCGTACGTACAGCGGCCGCTCTACGACGAGTTCGTCGCCGGCGTCGCGGACCTGATGCGCGAGGTGCGCGTCGGCGACCCCTTCGCGCCCGGCACCGACCTCGGCCCCCTCGTCTCGTACGCGCACCGCGACCGCGTCGCCGGATTCGTGGAGCGGGCCCGCTCGTACGCCACCGTCGTCACCGGCGGCGATACACCCGGTGGCGAACTCGCCAAGGGCGCCTACTATCTCCCTACGCTCATCACGGACGCGCCGCAGGACAGCGAGATCGTCCAGCAGGAGGTCTTCGGGCCCGTGCTGACGGTGCTGCCCTTCGACGCCGACGACCAGGGCATCGCCCTGGCCAACGACACCCCGTACGGACTGGCCGCCTCTGCGTGGAGCCGCGACGTCTTCCGCACGGGCAGCGCGGCCCGGCGGATCCGGGCCGGCTGCGTGTGGATCAACGACCACATCCCGATCATCAGCGAGATGCCGCACGGGGGCTACAAGGCCTCCGGCTACGGCAAGGACATGTCCGCGTACTCCTTCGAGGAGTACACACAGATCAAGCACGTCATGCAGGACGTCACCGCGGAGCCGCGCAAGGACTGGCACCGCACCGTGTTCGGCGACCGCTGAGGGCGCCGGTGCCGGTGCCTGTGCCACCGGCGCATCGCTGGCACCGCGCGCACCGATGGCCCCCGGACGCAGCCGACGCCCCCGGGCTCCCGGCGCCCCCGCCGGACGCCGCCCCGTACCACGTACCACCGTCCACCCGCGATCCGCCCGCACTTCCTTCCCCGCCCCTCAACCGGAAGGCAGCCCCCGATGGACCTGGACCCGCAGCTGTACGAAGGCCTGCCCGACCCCATACGCAAGGCCTGGGAACGGAGCCTCGCCGACGGCCGCGCCGCCATGAGCCGCCGCCGGCTGCTCCGCCTCGGCTCGCTCGCGATGGGCGGCGCCGCGCTCGCCGCGTGCGGCATCCCGCCCGCGGCGGGCGGCCAGGGCGGCAACGACCCGGAGGACACTCCCGACTGGTCCAAGAAGGAGAAGGTCCTCAACTTCGCCAACTGGCCCCTCTACATCGACGTCGACGACAAGAACAAGAAGAAGCGGCCCACGCTCGACCGCTTCGAGCGGCAGCACGGCATCAAGGTCAAGTACGTCGAGGACATCAACGACAACAACGAGTTCTTCGGCAAGATCAAGCCGCAGCTCGCCGCGGGCCAGGACACCGGACGCGACCTGGTCGTCCTGACCGACTGGATGTCCGGGCGCATCATCCGCCAGGGCTGGTCGCAGCGCCTCGACCCCGCGCATCTGCCCAACGCGGTCACCAACCTGGAGGACCGCTTCCGTACGGCACCCCACGACCCCGGCCGCCAGTACAGCTATCCGTGGGCCGGCACCGCCTGCGTCGTCGCCTACAACAAGAAGGCCACCGGCGGCAAGAAGGTCACCAGCGTCTCGCAGCTGCTGGAGGACGACTCCCTCAAGGGCAGGGTGTCCATGCTCACGGAGATGAGCGACACCATGGGCCTGTCGATGCTCGACGGGGGCATCAACCCCGAGAAGTTCACCGCGGACGACTTCGACAAGACCCTCGCCCGCCTCCAGAAGGCCGTCGACGGCAAGCAGCTGCGCCGCTTCAGCGGCAACGACTACCTCGACGAGCTCAACTCCGGTGACATCGCCGCCTGTCTGGCCTGGGCCGGCGACATAGTGCAGCTGAAGATCGACAACCCGGACGTCGAGTTCGCCCTGCCCGACAGCGGCTACCTCTACGGCACGGACGACCTCCTCATCCCCGCGAAGGCCCGGCACCAGGCCAACGCCGAGGCGCTGATCAACTACTACTACCAGCCCGAGGTGGCCGCCGAACTCGCCGCCTGGGTCAACTACATATGTCCCGTCACGGGCGCCAAGGCCGAGATGGAGAAGATCGACAAGGACCTCGCGGACAACCCGCTGATCTTCCCGGACGCCAAGACCATCGAGCTCGGCAAGAACTTCCGGCCCATGTCGACCGGTGAACACGCCCGCTACGAGAACAAGTTCGCCAAGCTCATCGGCGCCTAGGCCAGGAAGACCAGACCATGACGATCACTCTTTCCGGTGTCAGCAAGGTCTTCGGCGACTTCACCGCCGTGCACCCGCTGGACCTCACCATTCCCGAGGGCTCCTTCTTCGCCCTCCTCGGCGCATCCGGCTGCGGCAAGACCACCACCCTGCGCATGATCGCGGGGCTGGAGGAGCCGACCGGCGGCGGCATCCTCCTCGGCGACGAGGACATCACCGCGCTCCCGCCGCACAAGCGCCCCGTGAACACCGTCTTCCAGAACTACGCGCTCTTCCCGCACCTCGACGTGGAGGAGAACGTCGCCTTCGGGCTGCGGCGGCGCGGCGTCACCTCCGTGGGCAAGCAGGTCGAGGAGATGCTGGAGCTGGTCGAACTCGGCCCGCTCGCCAAGCGCAAGCCCCGCCAGCTCTCCGGCGGGCAGCAGCAACGCGTCGCGCTCGCCCGCGCGTTGATCAACCGGCCGCAGGTGCTGCTGCTCGACGAGCCGCTCGGCGCCCTCGACCTCAAGCTGCGCCGCCAGATGCAGCTGGAGCTCAAGCGCATCCAGACGGAGGTCGGCATCACCTTCGTACACGTCACGCACGACCAGGAGGAGGCCATGACCATGGCCGACACCGTGGCCGTCATGAACGCGGGACGGGTCGAGCAACTGGGCGCGCCCGACGAGCTGTACGAGCGGCCCCGCTCCACCTTCGTCGCCAACTTCCTCGGCACCTCCAACCTCATCGAGGCGGAGATCGCCGAGACGAAGGGCGAGGAGCTGCTGCTGAAGGCCGTCGGCTCCGGCACGCCGCTGCGGCTGCCCGTGGAACGGTGCGCGGTCGAGAACCCGCAGGCGGGCGTCAAGGTGCTGGTGGGGGTGCGGCCCGAGAAGATCTCGCTCAGTCATGCCGAGGACGGTGGTGAGGATTCCGGCGGCTCGGGCTCCGGCTCCGGTTCGGGTTCCGGCTCCGCGCCCGGCCCTGGCTCCGACAACCGCCTCACCGGCCGGATACGCGACGCGGGCTACCTCGGCGTCTCCCTCCAGTACGTCGTCGACAGCCCCGTCTGCCCCGAGTTCAGCGTCTACGAGCAGAACGTCGAGCGTGACGCACGGCTGACACCGGGCGCCGAGGTCGTGATGCACTGGCGGCCCGCCCACACCTTCGCGCTGGACGCCGCACAGGACGCCGACGCCGGCACCGTGGAGGAGGCGCTGTGACCGCCTCGACCGCGCAGGCCTCACCGGGCGCACCGCCGCCGTCCGGTTCGGGTTCCGGTAGCGGGTCCGGTCCCGAGCCGTCGGGCGCCGCGGAGCCGGACGGCACGAAGGGCGGCACGCCCGCACGCTCCCGGCGCCGCCTCACCCCGTACTGGCTGCTGCTTCCCGCGGGGCTCTGGCTCGCCGTGTTCTTCGTCGCGCCGTTCTTCTACCAGGCCTCGACGTCCGTGCAGAGCGGCTCCCTCGAAGAGGGCTTCCGCGTCACCTGGCACTTCGCCAACTACACCGATGCGCTGGCCGTTTACGGGCCGCATTTCGTGCGCTCGTTCCTGTACGCCGCCACAGCCACGCTGCTGTGCCTGCTCGTCGGCTACCCCCTCGCGTACATGATCGCCTTCCGCGCCGGGCGGTGGCGCGGGGTGCTGCTGGTGATGGTGATCGCGCCCTTCTTCACCAGCTTCCTGATCCGCACGCTGGCCTGGAAGACGATCCTCTCCGACGCGGGCCCGGTCGTCGGCGTACTGAAGTTTGTCCATGTACTGGACTTCACAAGCCAGTTGGGCCTCACCGGGGACGACAGGCTGCTGGCGACACCGCTGGCGGTGGTGTGCGGGCTGACGTACAACTTCCTGCCGTTCATGATCCTTCCGCTCTACAGCTCGCTGGAGCGGATCGACCAGTCGCTGCACGAGGCGGCACGGGATCTGTACGCGAAACCGGCGACCGTCTTCCGCAAGGTGACCTTCCCGCTCTCCCTGCCGGGGGTCGTCGCCGGCACGCTGCTCACCTTCATCCCGGCCTCGGGCGACTACATCAACGCGCAGCTGCTCGGCTCCCCGAACACGCAGATGGTCGGCAACGCCATCCAGAAGCAGTTCCTCAACGTCCTCGACTACCCCGCGGCGGCCGCCATGTCCTTCATCCTCATGGCGATCATCCTGATCGTGGTCAGTGTCTATATGCGCAAGGCGGGAACGGAGGAACTCGTGTGATGGCCGCTGCAACACGCTCCCGGGCTCTCGCGCCGCTGCACTGGCTGCGCCGCAACGCGGTCGTACTCGCCGGTGCGGCCTCCCTCGTCTACCTGCTGCTGCCGAACGCGGTGGTGATGCTCTTCTCCTTCAACAAGCCGGCGGGCCGCTTCAATTACGAGTGGCGCACCTTCTCCACCGACGCCTGGACCGACCCGTGCGGCGTCGCCGACATGTGCGGATCGCTCGGGCTCAGCCTCCAGATCGCCGTGCTGGCAACGGTGTTCGCCACCGCCTTCGGCACGCTCGCCGCGTTCGCCCTGGCCCGTTACCGCTTCCGCGGCAAGGGCACGGGCAACGCGCTGATCTTCCTCCCGATGGCCATGCCCGAGGTCGTCATGGGCGCCTCGCTCGGCACGCTGTTCCTCAACACACGCGTCGCGTTCGGCTTCGTCACGATCCTGATCGCGCACATCATGTTCTGCCTGAGCTTCGTGGTCGTCGCCGTGAAGGCCCGCGTGATGAGCATGGATCCGCGGCTCGAGGAGGCGGCGCGCGATCTGTACGCGGGGCCGCTCCAGACCTTCGTACGGGTCACGCTGCCGCTGGCGGCGCCGGGGATCGCGGCGGGCGCGATGCTCAGCTTCGCCCTGTCCTTCGACGACTTCATCATCACGCAGTTCAACGCCGGGCCCTCGACGGTCACTTTCCCGATGTTCGTGTGGGGCGCCGCGCAGCGGGGCGTCCCGGTGCAGGTCAACGTCATCGGCACGGCCATGTTCCTGATCGCGGTCGGGATCGTGCTGGGCGGCCGGATCGCGGCCGGTCGGCGCAAGAGGCAGGCATGACCGAGGGGGCGGAGGCCATGACACCGGACGGGGCGGCGGCCGTACGGGCCCTCGCGGGCGCGCGGCCCGTGCCGTACTGGCTGGACGACCCCGAGCACCGCCCCGAGCCGCTGCCCGCGCTGTCCGGCGGGACCCGGTGCGATCTGCTCGTCGTCGGCGGCGGCTACAGCGGTCTGTGGACGGCGCTGATCGCGAAGGAGCGCGACCCGTCCCGCGACGTGGTGCTGCTGGAGGGCAAGGAGACCGGCTGGGCCGCCTCCGGCCGTAACGGCGGTTTCTGCGACGCCTCCCTCACCCACGGCTTCGCCAACGGACTCGCCCGCTGGCCCGACGAGATCGAGACGCTGGAGCGCCTCGGGCTCGCCAACCTCGACGCCATCGAAGAGGCCGTCGCGCGCCACGGCATCGACTGCGACTTCGAACGCACCGGGGAGATCGACCTGGCGACCGAGCCGCATCAGGTGGCGGAGCTGCGCGAGGCCGCCGAGGAGGCGGCGCGGCACGGGCTCGGCGAGCGCGTGACGTTCCTGGACCGCGCCGCCGTACGCGAACAGGTCGACTCTCCCGCCTTCCTCGCGGGCCTGTGGTTCCGGCACAGCGTGGCGATGCTCCACCCCGCCAAGCTCGCCTGGGGACTCAAGCGTGCCTGTCTGGAGGCGGGCGTGCGCATCTACGAGCACACGCCGGCGCGCGGCCTGACGGACGGCCGGGGCGGTGAAGGCGGTGCCGGGGAGAAGGGCGGCAGCGTCGCGGAGAAGAGCGGGAAGGGCGGCAGCGCCGGGGCGGTCATCGTGAGCACCCCGCACGGACGCGTCCGCGCCCGGCAGGCCGCCCTCGCGACGAACGCGTTCCCGTCGCTGCTGCGCCGCCTGCGCCCGTACATCGTCCCCATCTACGACTACGCGCTGATGACCGAGCCGCTGAGCGAGGAGCAGCTGGCGTCCCTCGGCTGGCAGGGGCGGCAGGGGCTCGCCGACAGCGCGAACCACTTCCACTACTTCCGGCTGACCGCCGACGACCGCATCCTGTGGGGCGGTTACGACGCGCTCTACCACTACGGCAGCCGGATCGCCGCGGAGTACGACCAGCGGCCCGAGACGTTCCGCAAGCTGGCGGGCCATTTCTTCGCCACCTTCCCGCAGTTGAAGGGCGTGCGCTTCAGCCACACCTGGGGCGGGGTAATCGACACCTGCTCCCGCTTCTCGCCCTTCTTCGGCACGGCACACGGCGGCCGGGTCGCCTACGCGGCGGGCTATACGGGGCTGGGCGTGGGCGCGACCCGGTTCGGGGCCGAGGTGATGCTCGACCTGCTCAGCGGCGAGTCCACTGAACGCACGGAACTGGAACTCGTGCGCAAGAAGCCGCTGCCCTTCCCCCCGGAACCGGTGCGCTGGGCCGGGATCGCCATGACGCAGTGGTCCCTCACGCGTGCGGACGCGCGTGGTGGCCGCCGCAACCTGTGGCTGAAGGCGATGGACGCGGCGGGAATGGGCTTCGACACCTGAGACACCCGACGGCGGGCCGCGCGCCACCGGCGTGCGCGGCGGCAGCGGCGCTCCGCGTCGTCACTGGTGGGCCCGGTGAAAGGCCGTTCAGACCTCTGCCCCGCCCTGCCTCCGTGGTGGCATGCTCCGTTCAACTACCCCCCACCAAGGAGCAGTTGAATGCGCATGCGCATCAGACCCATGGCCGCGACCGTGGCCCTGACGGCCGCGGGACTGCTGGCCGTACCCGGAACGGCGATGGCGGACGAGTCCCACGGGAGCGCCGTCACGCGGATCGCCGCCGAGCCGGGAGCGTCGGCGGCCCCCGTCGAAGTGAGCCGCGACGGCTCGCACATACGCACCGAGGGCAGCGAGGCCGAAGCCGCCAAGACCCTCGAAGTGGACTACCAGGTCCAGGAGATGGGCTACTGGTGCGGCCCCGCCGCGACCCGTATCGCCCTCTCCGCACGCATCGCGCCGCCCAGCCAGGCGGACCTCGCGGCACAGCTCGGTACCACCGAGAACGGCACCGACGACATCAGCCAGGTCACCGGCGTGCTCAACGCCAACCTCGGCGGCAGCGACTACGAGTCGAAGTACATGCCCGGCGACCCGCCGTCGCAGGAGCAGAAGGACCTGCTGTGGCAGGACGTCGTGGGCGGCATCGACAACAACCTGCCGCTCGTCACCAACATCGTGGCGCCGCCCGGCAATCAGCCCCCCGGCTATCCGTCGGACCAGACGATCTACCACTACTTCACGGTCATCGGCTACGACGACGCCAACAAGACCGTACTGATAGCCGACCCGGCGTCCTTCTCCGGCAACCAGATCTACTGGCTCTCCTTCGACCAGCTCGCGTCCCTGATTCCGCCGAAGGGATACGCGGCCTGACGACCGGTCCCTCCGTCACGGTCCGGTGTGCCCGACGCCTCCGATGCGCCGTGACGGTCCGGGCCCCGGGACGCCGTACGCCGGGCAGGTCCTCCCATCCGGCCGCTCACCCCCCCTCTTGCGGCCGGGCTCACCGTCCGGCGTGCGGCCCGCCGCGCCGCGGCCCCCGTCGACCGGGGGCCGCGGCGCGTGCCTGACCGGACGGCTCCGCGGACGAGCCCTCGGGGGACGAGCTCTCGGAGGCCGAAGCCCCGGGGGCCGAGGCCCCGGGGGCCGACGTCTCCGTGTCCGCCGACCACGAGCCGCGGAGCCCGCGCACCGCCGCTGCCGTCGCCGACGTGAGCACCACCCAGCTCAGGCACCAGCTCGCCACCACGTCCAGCGGCCAGTGGTAGCCGCGCCAGACCAGACCCGCGCTGCACGCGAGGGTGAGCAGCGCGGCCGTGGCCGGCAGCGGCCAGTACGGGGGCCGCCGCACCGTCAGGGAGAACAGCAGCGCCGCGCCGCCGAAGGCGACGGCCGCCGTGGCGGTGTGGCCGGAGGGGTAGTAGTTGGTGCCGCCCGGCGGCCCCGGTCTGCCCAGCCACACCTTGACGAGGGTGACGGCCAGGCCCGTGGCCGTCAGGGCCAGCGCCGCGCACACGGGCGGCACCCAGCGGCGCGCGCCCCCGGTGACCACCGCATACGTCATGGCCGCAGCGAGCACAGGAACGGCGACCGCCAAGTTGCCCAGATCGGCGAGGAGTTCGGCGACCGCGTCGGGCGGAGAGTTGCGCTGGAGCAGGTTCCCCAGCCGCATGTCGGCGGCGACGAGAGGCCCGTCGACGGCGACCTGCCAGGTGATGAGGGCGAAGACCACGCAACACAGCGCACAGAGGGCCACATGAAAAACCGACCGCCCCGGAACAGGGGGGAAAGTTCCGGAGCGGCCGTATCGATCGGCATTCCGCGAGCCCCGGGGGGTATGGAGCGGGCGGTCCCCCGATCGGTGAGGAGCGTGCGCCAGGGCACTACCGGGCTCGTCTTGGGGAGAGACGGGTCCGGGCCGGGAGTCCGGAGTGGAGTTCCGGAGTACCCGGATACGGAAACCGTACGGCAGCCCGGCGAGGCCGGACAGCCGGATTACGTACCGGCCATCGGCCTCGCACACATTCTTCACGCCGAACGGTTTCCGCACCCTTGGCCGGCCCTGATCACAGACCGGCCAGCGCGCCTTCCAGCACGTCCAGGCCCTCCTCCAGGAGGTCCTCGCCGATCACCATGGGCGGCAGGAAACGCATCACGTTCCCGTAGGTGCCGGTGGTGAGCACCAGCAGCCCGTTCTCGTGGCAGGCCTTGGCGAGGGCGGCGGTGGTCTGCGGGTCGGGCTCCTTGCCGCCGGGCTTGACCAGCTCGATGGCGAGCATGGCGCCGCGTCCGCGCACGTCGCCGATGACGTCGTACTGCTCGGCCAGCTTCCGCAGCCGCGGCTTCATGATCTCCTCGATGCGCTTGGCCCTGGCGGGCAGGTCCAGCTCCCGCATCGTCTCGATGGAGCCGAGCGCGGCGGCGCAGGCCACCGGGTTGCCGCCGTAGGTGCCGCCGAGGCCGCCGACGTGCGGCGCGTCCATGATGTCGGCGCGGCCGGTCACGGCCGCCAGCGGCATGCCGCCCGCGATGCCCTTCGCGGTGGTGATCAGGTCGGGGACGATGCCCTCGTCCTCGCAGGCGAACCACTGGCCGGTACGGCAGAAGCCGGACTGGATCTCGTCCGCGACGAAGACGATGCCGTTCTCCTTCGCGAACTGCGCGAGACGCGGCAGGAAGCCCTTCGCCGGCTCGATGAAGCCGCCCTCGCCGAGCACCGGCTCGATGAGGATCGCCGCGACGTTCTCGGCGCCGACCTGCTTGCTGATCTGGTCGATGGCCTGGGCGGCGGCCTCCTCCGCGCAGTTCTCGGGGCCGGTCAGCCAGCGGAAGGGGTAGGCGACCGGGACCCGGTACACCTCGGGCGCGAAGGGCCCGAAGCTGTGCTTGTACGGCATGCTCTTCGAGGTCAGCGCCATCGTCAGGTTCGTACGGCCGTGGTAGCCGTGGTCGAAGACGACGACCGCCTGGCGCTTGGTGTACGCGCGGGCGATCTTGACGGCGTTCTCGACGGCCTCCGCACCGGAGTTGAACAGCGCGCTCTTCTTCGCGTGGTCGCCCGGGGTGAGCCGCGCCAGCTCCTCGCAGACCTCCACGTACGGCTCGTACGGCGTCACCATCACACAGGTGTGGGTGTACTTGGCGAGCTGCTCGCTCGCGCGGCGCACGACCGCCTCGGCGCTGTTGCCCACACCGGTCACGGCGATCCCGGAACCGAAGTCGATGAAGGAGTTCCCGTCGACGTCCTCCAGGACACCGCCCCCGGCCCGCGCGGCGAAGACGGGCATCACGGTGCCGATGCCGTCGGCCACCGCGGCCTGCTTACGGGCCATCAGGTCCTGGGACTTCGGCCCGGGAACGGAAGTGACGACGCGGCGCTCCTGGGGGAGGGCGGGGCCACCGGACAGTTCCGTCATCGTGCTCATATCGCTCTCTCTCAGGACGAAGGGGTCTGCCGTTCTTCGCAGGCTAGAGGCCCGGCGGAGGGCGGGACATGCACCGGTGCGGAGAAGTCTCCGTGTCGTGTTGGCCGTCACGGCTATAGGCAGCGGACGGCCGCGCGGCGCCGCGCACGGCCGCCGCGGCGTTGCTCCCCGCGGCCCTGGACGGGCCAACTCCCCACTCCGGCGGCTAGATTGGGGCCGGGAGATGCAAGCGCAGCGTGGAGCGACGGAACCCGGCCCGATACGGGCCCCAGGGCCCGCCCACGATGAGCCAACTCGGCGCCTGGGCAGCTAGATTGGGTAGCAGGCACACACGCACACAGGCTGGTCAAGGGGTAAGGGCGGCAGATGGACTCGGACGGCACACCCGGAGCCGGTCAGGTACCGCTACCCGGCTCCGGGGAGAGGTGGCCCGCCGGCGGACTGCCGCGGCAGGGGGCGGTACGGCCGGACCGCGAGACCTACGGACAGCAGCGCGGCGTCGCGGCCACGCCCGCAATGCCGGAGCGGATGCCGCGATCGGGCCCGTCGCTCGCCGAGTGGCTGCGTACCCCGCGCCCCGAGGCGATCCCCGGTATCTGGCGCTTCGGCCACCGGATGCGGCCTCCTGAGGATCCGGACCGGGTCGGTGATCGGCAACTGTTGGGTGGAGCGCTTCTTTCCCTGTTGGTCGGAGGCCTGGTCTGGTCGCTGATCAAGAACGGCTACTTTCCGCTCATCGACTGGATCTTTGCGATCTCCCCGAAGTCGTGGCTCCCTGTCCCTGATGCCCACGGTCATGTGGATGCAGGAAGGAAGTTGTTCAGTTACTTCGTCTCCTATGTCCTGATACTTGCCCCACTCCTCTACGTGACGGGGCGCGTGGGGCGCTGGGCAGAGGTGTGGCGGCGTCACGGCCTTCCCCGGCTCCGTGGGATTCGTGGCGCGGAGTCCAATTCGTCTTCCAGCAGTGCGGTACGGAGCAGCACGGACCGAATCAGCGCAGAAGGCCGCCCGAGTACCAGCGTGGGTCGGCCCGAGACACGACCAATGATTCATGCGGACCTTGCTGTTGACGAGGTGAGTGGTCCGGCCGACCCCGTCGGGTGGCCTGCGGTCCGGGATGCCGGCGAGCATGAAGCCGCTGATCTGCTCACCCGCGAAGTGCAGGCGGGCCGGATGAACGACGTGGATTACGTCCGTATCGACAGGAAGTGGCAGTCCGGACGGGCACAGCCCGCGGAACGAGCTTCCTTCGCTGCCGAGGTGCTCAGGTGTGGTGCCGCTGCCTGGACCCATCCGTCCGGGGCGCGGGACCTGCCCGGCCGTTTTGCCCGGCACGATCTCCTCACAGGTCAGGTGCGGCTCGGGACCGTGCCGGAGGCCGACCGGAACCCGTCTCGCTACCGGGGGGCCGGGGTCGCCGTCGATCCCGGCTCTCTCAGCACCTCACTGCTCGTCGTCGGCCCCTCGGGTGCGGGCAAGACCACCAAGGTCGCGCGCCCCGTGGTCGAAAACCTCGCGCTCCAGGCTCTCGTGGGACGCACTGCCGTTGTCGCGGTCGGGCCGCCTGGATCCGAGCTGGGTCCGGAGTCCGGCTTCGACGTGGTGATCAAGCTCGGAAACCCGGATTCCGCACATGACTTGGACCTCTACGGCGGCACCACCGACCCTGACGAGGCAGCCACCGTTCTTGCCGAGGCATTGATCGGTGACGACCCGCAGGCTGATACGCGCCGTGCGGCCACGGTGCTGGCTCAGCTCATCGGTCCTTACCGCGCCGCCCATGGGCACTACCCTCCCGTTCCCGTGCTCCGTGAATTGCTGGACGGGGTGCCTGTCGCCCTTGCCGCGCTGCGCGAGGCGTGCAAGGAGGCGCCGGAGACGGCGGGGACCGCGCTGCGTGAACTGGACGCGCGTGAACGGCAGTCCAGCCGCGAAGACGACCCTGGACGTCTTCTCGCAGATCGTGTGGCTCTCCTGGACCGTCCCGCGTTCGCCGGTTTCTTCGATACGGCCGCCGATGCCCGTCCGTTTTCGATGCGGGCGCTCGAGCACGCGGTCCGTGTCCGTATCGATCTCCCTGAGCGGGGACATGCGGAGGCGTCGCGGCTTCTGAGTCGGCTCTTGCTCGCCCAGTTCTCGGCATGCGTGGTCGCACGCGCCGATCAGTCCCGCTTCGCATGCCTGGTTCTCGACGACGCCACGCACACGCTCACGCCTGCGTCGGTGCGTGAGATCCAGCGGCTCCGCACCGCGAATGCGGGGGTCCTGTTCGGGCTGCGGTCTCTCGCCGAAGTCCCCGAGCGCCTGCGATCCGCCGCCCTCGGAGCGGTCGGCTGCAGGGTGGTGCTGTCCGGTATCAATACCTGGGACGGCGAGATCTTCGCGCAGGCCTGGGGCCAGGAGTGGGTCCAGACCGAGGACGTCACACGCACACCGGACTTCCACGGTGGTCTGATCACCCGCTGGGTGCGCGGCATCCGGACTCTGTTCACCGGCGTACGGGCCACCACCAGTTCGGTCACCGTCCGCACCGTGCAGCGCGAGCGCTGGTCCGCCTCCGACCTCGCCAACGACGTGCCGCCCGGCCATGCCGTGCTGTCGCTGACGAACGTCCGCGGGGAGCGGACTCCTCCGATCCTGGCGGAGCTGGGGGAGTGACCGCCGGAGCCGGTTCGGTGAGGACTTCGGGAATGACCGAAATGAACCGGGCGCCTGTACGGTGAGGCTTGTTATGCCACCGACACTCGCCTCGCTCGTCCAGCACTCCGCACTCCGGCTCGCCGTGCTCACGGGGCAGGACCGGCTGGACACGGATGTGCGCTGGGCACACGCCAGCGAGCTCGCCGATCCGACTCCGTATCTCGAGGGCGGCGAACTGCTCCTCGTCACGGCCCTGAAGCTGGACGCCGAGGACCCCGGGGCGATGCGTTCCTACGTACGGCGGCTGACCGAAAAGGGCGTGGTCGGCATGGGCTTCGCCGCCGGGGTCAACTACGAGAAGGTGCCGGACGCACTGGTCGAGGCGTGCCGCGAGGCGGACCTGCCGCTGCTCGAAGTGCCGCGCCGCACACCGTTCATCGCCATCAGCAAGGCGGTCTCGGCGGCCATCGCCGCCGAGCAGTACCGCGCGGTCACGGCCGGCTTCGAGGCGCAGCGCGAGATGACGCGGGCGGCCCTCTCCCAGGAGGGTCCGTCGGCGCTGCTCAGCAGGCTCGCCTCGGAGGTGGACGGCTGGGCCGCGCTGTACGACGCGTCGGGCGCCATGGTCGCCCACGCGCCGGCGTGGGCGGTGCGCCGTGCCGCCCGCTTCGTGGCGGACGCGGAGCGGCTGCGCGACAGGCCCGCACCGGCGAGCGCGGTGGTCAGCGGACCGGACGCCGGCGACGACCGGGTCGAGCTCCAGTCGGTCGGCGGCGGACGCCGCGCGAAGGCCGTGCTCGCGGTCGGCACGGCCGCACCCCTGGGCACCGCCGAGCGCTACGCCGTGCACTCTGCGATCGCGCTGCTGACCCTCACGATGGAGCGGTCGCGCGCCCTTCAGGAGGCCGAACAGCGCCTGGGCGCAGCGGTGATGAGGATGCTGCTGTCCGGTGAGGCCGACCACGCGCGCGCCGTCGCCGGAAGGCTGTACGGAGGGCTGCTGGACGCGCCGATGCGCGTGCTGGTGGCCGAGCCGGCCGCCGGTTCCGCGTCCCGGGTGCGCGGCGGCGGGAGCGCGACCGCCGGCGGGCAGCCGGTGAACGGGAGCGGACCGGCGGGCGGCGGCGCGGGCAACGCCGCGGCGGCCGGTGCGCGGGCCGCGGATCCGGGCGCACGCGCGGGCACCGGGAACGGCCACGGGACGGCGCCCGGCAATCTGCCCGTCGTGACCGTCACCGAGGCCTCGGCTGTCTCCGTGCCCGTACCCGAGGGCGTCGCCGAGGACCTGCCCGGCCCTCTCGAGCAGCTCTCCGACCTCATCGAGACCTCCGCCGCGCGCAACGGCGAGGCGGTCCTCGTCGTCCCGGACGGCAGCCGCATCGTGGTCCTCGCCTCCGACGGCGGCGCCGCGGTCGCCTCCTGCGCCCAGTACGCGGCGGCGTGCGCCGAGGCGCTCGAATCCTCCCGTTCCGGCGGGCCTCACCAGCCGGGCCGCGCGGGGTCGGTGCCCGACGACGCCCTCGTCATCGGGGTCTCCGCGCCGACCGGTCTCGCCGGGGCCGCGGTCGCGTTCAAGCAGGCCGACCAGGCGCTGTCGGTCGCCCGCCGCCGCGGCGCACCGCTCGTGGAGCACGAGGACGTGGCCGCCGGATCGGTGCTTCCGCTGCTCGCCGACGACGCGGTGCGGGCCTTCGCCGATGGCCTGCTCCGCTCGCTGCGCGAGCACGACGCCAACGGCAGGGGCGACCTCGTGGCCTCCCTGCGAGCCTGGCTCTCCCGGCACGGCCAGTGGGACGCGGCAGCCGCCGACCTGGGCGTGCACCGGCACACGCTGCGCTACCGGATGCGCCGCGTCGAGGAGATCCTGGGACGCTCGCTGGACGACCCGGACGTACGGATGGAGCTGTGGCTCGCGCTGAAGGCCACGGGCTGACGGCGGTCTGAGGGCTGGCTGACGGCGGGTTGACGACGGCGAGACGGGCTGACGGCCTGCTGGCGACGCGGGCGACGCGGGCGACGCGGGCGACGCGGGCGACGCGGGCCCGCGACGGGTCCGACGCGGCGCCGCACACGACGGGCGGGCGCCCCGTTACGAAGGCACGGGCACGGGAGACAGCGCCCGCGCCTACCCCCGCCCACCCGCCGAAGTGTCCGTGACAATCCGGCGTGTGCCGGATCACGACTGCTACGCGCCGGACAAGAAATCCCGGTGCGGGCAGCCCCTACGGTTGAGAGGGGAGAGAGCCGGACGGTGCCGTCCGCCGCGTATCGGGGAGGGCACGCCCACGTCGGTACGTACCGGACCACTCCGGCCCTCTCCCGCACCTCATTCCACGACAGCACCACTTCGGAAGGCGGGCCCGCAGTGACGACAGCGACTTCCCCGACCGCGTTCTGGCTCGCCGGCCGTCAGGCCACCGGCGACGAGACGCTCGACGTCACCTCGCCGTGGGACGGCCGGCTCGTGGGCAGCATCAGCCTTCCCACGGCCTCACAGACCGAGGAGGCCGTGGCCGCGGCCGCCGCCGTCGCCGACGAGTTCTCCGCGACGCCGGCGCACGTACGGGCCGCGGCCCTGGACCACATCACGGCCAGGGTCCGCGAGCGCTCCGAGGAGATCGCCGAACTCATCTCCGCGGAGAACGGCAAGCCGATGAAGTGGGCGCGCGGCGAGGTCGGCCGCTGCGTCTCCGTCTTCCGCTGGGCCGCCGACGAGGCCCGCCGCTTCAACGGAGGCGAGGCCCAGCGGCTCGACTCCGACGCGGGCGGCACGGGACGCCTCGCCTACACCCGGCGCTTCCCGTACGGACCGGTGCTCGGCATCGCGCCCTTCAACTTCCCGCTCAACCTGTGCGCCCACAAGGTCGCCCCCGCGATCGCCGTCGGCACGCCGATCATCCTCAAGCCCGCGCCGGCCACGCCGCTGTCCGGCCTCCTCATCGGCGAACTGCTCGCGGAGACCGACCTTCCCGCCGGCTCGTGGTCCGTACTGCCCGTGCCCAACGACCGGATGCCGGAGCTCGTCCAGGATGAGCGGCTGCCGATCATCTCCTTCACCGGCTCCGCGCCCGTCGGCTGGTCCATCCTCGACTCCGCCCCGCGCAAGCGCGTCACCCTCGAACTGGGCGGCAACGGCGCCGCGATCGTGCTCGGCGACTTCTCCTCCGAGGCCGATCTCGACTGGGCGGCGCAGCGCATCGCCACCTTCTCCAACTACCAGGCCGGCCAGTCCTGCATCTCCGTGCAGCGCGTCATCGCCGACAGCTCGGTCTACGACCGCCTCGTGCCGAAGGTCGTCACCGCCATCGAGGCACTGCGCACGGGCGACCCGGCCGACCCGGCCACGGACGTCGGGCCGCTGGTGAGCGAGGACGCGGCCAAGCGTGTCGAGGAATGGGTCGACGAGGCCGTCTCGCGCGGCGCGAAGCTGCTCGCGGGCGGCAAGCGCGAGGGCGCCACGTTCGCCCCGACTGTGCTGGAGAACGTCCCCGCCGACACCCGTATCGGCTGCGAGGAGGTCTTCGGGCCGGTCATGACGCTGACGAGGACCGACGGCGAGGACGAGGCGTTCGCCGCCGCCAACGACTCCAAGTACGGCCTCCAGGCAGGGCTGTTCACGCACGACATCCAGGCGGCGTTCCGCGCGCACCGGGCGCTCGAGATGGGCGGCGTGATCGTCGGCGACGTCCCGTCCTACCGGGCCGACCAGATGCCGTACGGCGGCGCGAAGCAGTCCGGGGTGGGCCGCGAGGGCGTCCGCTTCGCGATGGAGGACTACACGTACGAGCGCGTGATGGTGCTGACGGGCCTGGAGCTGTAGACCGCAGGCCGCCTCCCGGGGCCGGGCGAAGGCCTGCCCCCGGGAGGCGGTCCGTCGCCCCGGCGCCGGGGTACGTTCCCCCCATGCCCATGACCGGTGGCACAGAGGGGGCCGGGACGGGTGCCGGTCCGTGGGGCGGGGGCGCGGTCCGTACCGTCCTCGGTGACATCCCCGGCGACCTGCTCGGCGTCTGCGACGCCCACGCCCATCTCTTCCTCCGCACGCCCGCGTCGCCGGGCGAGGAACTGGCCGACCAGGACGCCGCCGAGGCCGAGTCGGCCGCCTTCGCGGAGGCGGGCGGCACGGCGGCGGTGCAGTGGACGCCGTACGGCATGGGGCGCTCCGCGGGCGCGCTCGCCGAAATCGCCCGGCGGACCGGACTGCACCTCGTCGCCGCGACCGGGCTGCATCAGGCGGTGCACTACGCCGGGCAGGAGCGCGGACAAGCCGGGCAGCCGGCGGGCCCCGGAACCCAAGTCGCCGACCTCGCCCGGCTGTTCGTCGACGAGCTGACCCTGGGCGTGAGCCGCAGCGTGTGCGGCGAGGCGCCGCGCGCCGGGCTGATCAAGGTGGCGGGCGCTCTCGGCGGCCTCGACGACCACGCCTCCCGCACCCTCCACGCCGCCGCCGAGGCCCATCACGCCACCGGAGCGCCCGTGGCCGTGCACCTTGACGGCGGCACCGCGGCGCACGACGTGCTCGACCTGCTCTGCGACCGCCGCGGCGTGCCGCCGCACCGCGTGCTGCTGGGCCACCCCGGCCGACTGCCGGACCCGCGGCTGCACCTCGCGCTCGCGCGCCGCGGCGCCTGGCTCGTCTTCGACGGACCCTCCCGCGCCCACCACGCCACCGACCTGAGGCTGGCGGACTGCATCACGGCCCTCGTCGATCGGGGCCACGCGGACAGCGTCCTGCTCGGCTCCGACACCACGACGGCGGCGGAGCGCGGCGCACCGGGGATGCGCCACCTCCCGGAGGTCCTTCTGCCGCGTATCGCACGGGAGTCGGGCAAGGAGACCGCCGAGCGCATCTCCGTACGCAATCCCGCCCGCGCCTTCGCGGCCGACTGGAAGGAGTGAGCCGTTGTTCGTCTTCGCGCACATCAGCGACACCCACCTGGGACAGGACCGCGCCGACGGCGGAGCCCGCGCCCTGGAACGCACGGAACGGGTGCTGCGCGCGCTCGACGCCCTCCCCGGCGAACTGGACGCCGTCGTCCACACCGGCGACGTCACCGACCACGGAACCCCGGAGGAGTACGCACAGGCCGCGAAGCTTCTCGGCGCCTCCAGGCACACGGTGCTGCACTGCCCCGGCAACCACGATGCGCGCGGCCCGTACCGTGCCGCCCTGCTCGACGGCGACCCGGACGACTCCGCACCGGTGAACAGGCTGCACGTGCTGCCCGGCGCCACCTTCGCGATGTGCGACAGCAGCATCCCTGGCCGGGGCGACGGCTACCTCGACGACGCCACCCTCGACTGGCTGGACGCGGCGCTCGCGGGCGCCCACCGGGACCGGCCGGCGTTCGTCTGCTTCCACCACCCGCCGCTGCGGCTGCACGGCCAGTACGTCGATCCCATCCGGCAGTTCGGGGAGGAGCGCCTCGCCGCGGTCGTCGAGCGGCACCCGCACGTGGCGGCACTGCTGTGCGGCCACAGCCACACCCCCGCGGTCACGGCCTTCGCGGGCCTGCCCCTCGTGGCCGCGCCCGGTGTCGTCTCCAGCCTGCGGATGCCGTGGGAGGGCGAGCAGAACGGCCCCCTCGACTACGAGCTCCCGCCGATGCTCGCCTACCACGTCCACGACGACGGCCGCCTCACGACCCACTTCCGCGTCCTGCCGTAGCGCACCCGCGCCGCGGCACCGGCGCCAAGCGCGCCCCGATCCCCGATCCCCGGGCCCCGGGCCCGATCCCGTGCGTCCCGCGCGGGAACCGTATGCGCGAGGCCTGGTACGCAACGGATGAATCGGGTACATACGAGCGAGTAGCACCGGCCGGTAGTGCGCGGCGCCCACGGCGCCGCACGGAGTCCACTGTCCCTACCACGCGGCGAGATGAGTGAGATGACTGTCTCCGAGCGCGAAGCCCGAGAAGTAGCCGAAGCCGCACGCGAACAGGACTGGCGCAAGCCCAGCTTCGCCAAGGAGATGTTCCTGGGCCGCTTCCGGCTGGACCTGATCCATCCCCACCCCGAACCTCCCGCCGAGGACGTGCGGCGCGGCGAGGAGTTCCTGACGAAGCTGCGCGACTTCTGCGAGACGACGATCGACGGGGCCCGGATCGAGCGCGAGGACCGCATCCCCGACGAGGTCGTCAGCGGCCTCAAGGAGCTCGGCGCGCTCGGCATGAAGGTCGGCCCCGAGCACGGCGGTCTCGGTCTCACGCAGGTCTACTACAACAAGGCCCTGGCCATGGTCAGCACGGCTAGCCCCGCCGTCGGCGCGCTGCTCTCCGCTCACCAGTCGATCGGGGTGCCGCAGCCGCTGAAGATGTTCGGCACGCAGGAGCAGAAGGACACGTTCCTGCCGCGCTGCGCCCGTACGGACATCTCCGCGTTCCTGCTGACCGAGCCCGATGTGGGCTCGGACCCGGCGCGGCTCGCGACCACCGCCGTACCGGACGGCGACGAATACGTACTCGACGGCGTCAAGCTGTGGACCACCAACGGCGTCGTCGCCGACCTGCTCGTCGTGATGGCCCGCGTACCGAAGTCCGAAGGCCACCGGGGCGGCATCACGGCCTTCGTCGTCGAGGGGGCCTCCGAGGGCATCACCGTCGAGAACCGCAACACCTTCATGGGCCTGCGCGGCCTGGAGAACGGCGTCACCCGCCTCCACCAGGTCCGCGTCCCCGCGGCCAACCGCATCGGCAAGGAGGGCGAAGGCCTCAAGATCGCGCTGACCACCCTCAACACCGGGCGGCTCTCCCTGCCGGCCACCTGCGTCGGCGCCGGCAAGTGGTGTCTGAAGGTGGCCCGCGAGTGGGGCGAGGCGCGGGTGCAGTGGGGCCGTCCCGTCGCGAAGCACGAGGCCGTCGGCGCGAAGATGTCGTTCATCGCCGCGACGACGTTCGCACTGGAGGCCGTGGTCGACCTCTCCAGCCAGATGGCCGACGAGGAGCGCAACGACATCCGCATCGAGGCCGCGCTGGCGAAGCTGTTCGGCAGCGAGATGGCCTGGCTGATGGCCGACGAGCTGGTGCAGATCCGCGGCGGACGGGGCTTCGAGACCGCCGAGTCGCTGGCGGCCCGCGGCGAGCGCGGCGTACCGGCGGAGCAGCTGCTGCGCGACCTGCGCATCAACCGGATCTTCGAGGGCTCGACGGAGATCATGCATCTCCTCATCGCCCGCGAGGCCGTCGACGCCCACCTGTCGGTGGCGGGCGACCTGATCGACCCGGACAAGACGCTCTCCGACAAGAGCCGCGCGGCCGTGGCGGCCGGCGGCTTCTACGCCCGCTGGCTGCCCAAACTCGTCGCGGGGCCGGGCCAGTTGCCCGGCACGTACCCCGACTTCGGCGAACTCGCCGCGCACCTGCGGTACGTGGAGCGCACCTCGCGCAAGCTGGCCCGCTCCACGTTCTACGCGATGTCGCGCTGGCAGGGCCGGATGGAGACCAAGCAGGGCTTCCTCGGGCGGATCGTGGACATCGGCGCGGAGCTGTTCGCGATGAGCGCCGCATGCGTACGTGCGGAGAAGCTGCGCCGTGACGCGCTGAGCAGCGGGCCCGACGGCAGGGCTCCGTACCAGCTGGCCGACGCCTTCTGCCGCCAGTCGCGGATCCGCGTCGAGGAGCTGTTCGGCAGGCTTTGGCACAACACCGACGACCTGGACCGGAAGGTCGTGACGGGCATTCTCGACGGCGCTTACACGTGGCTGGAGGACGGCATCGTCGACGCCTCGTCGGACGGGCCGTGGATCGCGGAGGCGCCGCACGGGCCGTCGAAGAAGAAGAACGTGCACAGGCGGATCGGCTGACGCCCACGCCCTCCCGGGAGGGGGCGGACGCCCGGTGCGCGGCCGATGACCGTGCGCCGGGCGTTCGCGGTGAAGTGGGGGCGCGTGCACCATCGTTGGGCGCTGCTCTCGCCATCCGTATGCGGGCAGGACAGGGCAGCGGGCACGGCCGCCACCGTGGGCGCGACGGCGTCCCGCGGCACCGCGGCGGCACCCGGACCGCACGGGCCCGCCGCGGTCCGCTCGGCCGGGCCCGGAGGCGGTGAACGCGGCAGGCCGGGGAGCCGTCAGAATGGATCCATGACGGAACCTCTCGCTGATCCGCATCTGCGGCCCGCCCCCGGCCCCCCGGACCTCCCGGAAGGCATCGACGCCCCGGCAGGCCCGCGCGACATCGTGATCCTCGGATCGACCGGCTCCATCGGCACCCAGGCGGTCGACGTCGTACTGAGCAATCCGGGACGGTTCCGGGTCACCGGGCTCTCCGCGGCGGGAGGCCGGATCGAGCTGCTGGCCGGCCAGGCGCACCGGCTCCAGGTGCGGACCGTGGCCGTCGCCCGCGAGGACAAGGTCGGGCAGCTGCGCCAGGCGCTGCGCGCCGAGTACGGACCGGGCGAGCCCATCCCCGAGGTACTCGCAGGGCCGGACGCGGCGACCGAACTGGCCGCGAGCGAATGCCACACGGTGCTCAACGGCATCACGGGCTCCATCGGGCTGGCGCCCACCCTCGCCGCTCTGGAGGCGGGCCGGATGCTGGCGCTGGCGAACAAGGAGTCGCTGATCGTCGGCGGACCGCTGGTACGTGCGCTGGCCGCACCCGGCCAGATCGTGCCCGTCGACTCCGAGCACTCGGCGCTCTTCCAGGCCCTGATGAGCGGCACGCACTCCGAGGTGCGCAAGCTGCTGATCACCGCCTCGGGCGGCCCGTTCCGCGGACGTACGAAGGACGCGCTCGCCGACGTCACGCCCAAGGAGGCGCTGGCCCACCCGACCTGGGACATGGGTCCGGTGATCACCGTCAACTCGGCGACGCTCGTCAACAAGGGCCTGGAGGTCATCGAGGCCCATCTCCTCTACGGCGTCCCCTTCGAGCGGATCGAGGTCGTCGTGCACCCGCAGTCGGCGGTGCACTCGATGGTGGAGTTCAACGACGGCTCGACCCTGGCCCAGTGCGGACCGCCCGACATGCGGCTGCCGATCGCGCTCGGGATCGGCTGGCCCGAGAGGGTGCCGGAGGCCGGGCCTGTCTTCGACTGGTCCCGCGCGATGTCGTGGGACTTCTTCCCGCTGGACGGTGACGCGTTCCCGTCCGTGCCGCTCGCCTTCGAGGTCGGCCGCGCGGGAGGCACGGCGCCCGCCGTCTACAACGCCGCGAACGAGGAGTGCGTGGAGGCGTTCTTGGGCGGAAGGCTGCCGTTCCCCGGCATCGTGGATACGGTTGCCGCTGTGGTCGAGGAGCACGGGACGCCCCGCGCGGCGGCGCTGACGCTCGACGATGTCCTCGACGCGGAGAACTGGGCGCGCGAGCGCGCCCGCGAACTGGCGACGGCAGCAGCGGAGGCCCGCGCATGACGACCCTCATGACCATCCTCGGCATAGTCGTCTTCTTCGTGGGCCTGCTCTTCTCCATCGCCTGGCACGAGTTGGGGCATCTCTCGACGGCGAAGATGTTCGGCATCCGCGTACCGCAGTACATGGTCGGATTCGGGCCGACGATCCTCTCCCGCCGCAGGGGGGAGACGGAGTACGGGTTCAAGGCGGTGCCACTCGGCGGCTACATCCGCATGATCGGGATGTTCCCGCCCGGCGAGGACGGGACGCTGCGCCAGCGTTCGACCTCCCCGTTCCGCGGCATGATCGAGGACGCACGGGCCGCGGCCTTCGAGGAGCTGCAACCCGGCGACGAGAAGCGGCTGTTCTACACGAGGGCGCCCTGGAAGCGCGTGATCGTGATGTTCGCCGGCCCGTTCATGAACCTGATCCTCGCCGTCGTGATCTTCCTCGTCGTCCTGATGTCCTTCGGCATCAACACCCAGACCACCACGGTCTCCTCGGTCTCCAAGTGCGTCATCCCGGCGTCGGCGAAGTCCGACTCGTGCCCGAAGGGGGCGAAGGACTCCCCGGCGAAGGCGGCCGGCCTGCTGCCGGGCGACAAGATCGTGGCCTTCGACGGCAAGCCCGTCACCGAGTGGGGCACCCTCCAGCAGTCGATCCGGGACACCACGGGGCACGCCACCATCACCGTCCGGCGCGACGGCGCCAGCAAGACCCTCGATGCCGATCTGATCTCGAACAAGGTCGCCAAGTCCGACGGCCGCGGCGGCTATGTCGACGGCGAGTACGTCACGGCCGGATTCCTCGGCTTCACTCCGGCCAGCGGCGTGATCCAGCAGTCGTTCCCGCAGTCGGTCGACCGGATGAGCGACATGATGGCCTCGGGCGTGCAGGCGCTGGTCGCGCTGCCGTCGAAGGTCCCCGACCTGTGGAACGCCGCGTTCGACGGCGCCGAGCGCAAGCAGGACTCCCCGATGGGCGTCGTCGGCGCCGCACGCGTCGGCGGTGAGGTCTTCTCACTCGACATCCCGCCGACCCAGCGGGTGGCGACGATGCTCTTCCTCGTCGCGGGCTTCAACCTGTCGCTCTTCCTGTTCAACATGCTGCCGCTGCTGCCGCTGGACGGCGGCCACATCGCGGGAGCCCTCTGGGAGTCGGTACGCAGGGCCTTCGCCAAGGTCTTCAGGCGACCCGACCCCGGTCCGTTCGACGTGGCGAAGCTGATGCCCGTCGCGTACGTGGTCGCCGGGATATTCATCTGCTTCACGCTGCTGGTGCTCGTCGCCGACGTCGTGAATCCGGTGCGGCTGGCGGGCTAGCACGACGGGTCGGCACGGCGGTCCCGTCCGTACCGTCCGTGCCATCCGGGCGGGATTCGGCCCGGCGTGTGCGCTTCGTCCCGCTCTCGGGACAGGGATGTGCTCGTACGGGTGACGGTGCCGTAATCTCGGTGACCGGAGCCCGCCGATCTCCCCGGACTTCTCTATTCACACCTTGGGGTTGCACGCCTGATGACAGCGACAGCGATTTCGCTCGGAATGCCGGACGTACCGACCAAGCTCACCGACCGGCGCAAGAGCCGGAAGATCCAGGTGGGCCCGGTGGCCGTCGGCGGTGACGCGCCGGTGTCCGTACAGTCGATGACCACGACGCGCACGGCCGACATCGGCTCGACGCTCCAGCAGATCGCCGAACTGACGGCGTCCGGCTGCCAGATCGTGCGAGTGGCCTGCCCCACCCAGGAGGACGCCGACGCGCTGTCCACCATCGCGGCCAAGTCGCAGATCCCCGTGATCGCCGACATCCACTTCCAGCCCAAGTACGTCTTCGCCGCGATCGACGCCGGCTGCGCGGCCGTCCGCGTCAACCCGGGCAACATCAAGCAGTTCGACGACAAGGTCAAGGAGATCGCCCGGGCCGCTTCCGGCGCGGGCGTCCCCATCCGCATCGGCGTCAACGCCGGCTCTCTCGACAAGCGGCTGCTGGAGAAGCACGGCAAGGCCACTCCGGAGGCGCTCGTCGAGTCCGCGCTGTGGGAGTGCTCGCTCTTCGAGGAGCACGACTTCCGCGACATCAAGATCTCGGTGAAGCACAACGACCCCGTGGTCATGATCAACGCCTACCGGCAGCTCGCCGCGCAGTGCGACTATCCGCTGCACCTCGGAGTCACCGAGGCCGGCCCCGCCTTCCAGGGCACCATCAAGTCGTCCGTGGCCTTCGGCGCGCTGCTCGCGGAGGGCATCGGGGACACCATCCGCGTCTCGCTGTCCGCGCCGCCCGCCGAGGAGTGCAAGGTCGGCATCTCGATCCTGGAGTCGCTGGGCCTGCGCCAGCGCCGACTGGAGATCGTCTCCTGCCCGTCCTGCGGCCGCGCCCAGGTCGACGTCTACAAGCTGGCCGACGAGGTCACCGCGGGCCTCGACGGCATGGAGGTCCCGCTGCGCGTCGCCGTGATGGGCTGCGTCGTCAACGGTCCGGGCGAGGCACGCGAGGCGGACCTCGGCGTCGCCTCCGGCAACGGCAAGGGACAGATCTTCGTCAAGGGCGAAGTCATCAAGACCGTTCCGGAATCGAAGATCGTCGAGACGCTCATCGACGAGGCCATGAAGATCGCCGAGCAGATGGAGAAGGACGGCGTCGCCTCGGGCGAGCCGGAGGTCGCCGTCAGCGGCTGAGCCGCGGCGACGGGCGGGACGGCCGGACACGGCCGGCAGACATCGGCTCCGGGACGGCCCCGGAGGCCCCGCGGCACCCCTTCCGGGATCCGCGGTCCGGCCTCCGGAGCCGCCCCGTGCCTACGGGCCCGTAGGTACGCCCCGCCGGCTGCGGGGTACAGTCGGAAGAGCGCCTTCCCCCCATCTCCTCAGTCCCCAGGGCACGTCACGGTGAGGCAGCCGACACGTTGTTGACCACCACCTCCACCCGGGTCGTCGAGCCCGGCGAACTCGACGACGTACTCGCGCTGATGAACCGCGAGCCCGTCAACAACGCCTTCATCGCCTCCCGCGTGCACACCGCCGGACTCGACGCCCTGCGCCTCGGCGGCGAGATGTGGGGCTGGTACCACCGGGGCAGGCTGGAGTCCCTCTGCTACGCGGGCGCGAACCTCGTGCCGCTGTGCGCCGGCCCGGAAGCCGTGCGCGCTTTCGCCGAGCGGGCCCGGCGCCAGGGCCGCCGCTGCTCGTCCATCGTCGGACCGGCCCGCCCCACCGCCGCCCTGTGGTCGCAGCTCGAACCGCACTGGGGCCCCGCGCGCGACGTCCGCCGCCGGCAGCCGCTCATGGTCACCGACGAGGTTCCGCGGGACGTACGGCCCGATCCGCTGGTACGCCGCATCCGCAAGGACGAGATGGAGACCGTGCTGCCTGCCTGCGTGGAGATGTTCACCGAGGAGGTCGGCGTCTCCCCGCTCGCGGGCGACGGCGGCCTCGTCTACCAGTCACGGGTCGCCGAACTCGTAGGCTCCGGGCGCTCGTTCGCCCGCGTCGAGGACGGCCGGATCGTCTTCAAGGCGGAGATCGGCGCGGCCACGCCCCGCGCCTGCCAGATCCAGGGGGTCTGGGTCACGCCCGAGCGGCGCGGCGAGGGACTGTCGGTCTCCGGGATGGCGGCGGTGCTGCGTTACGCGCTCAACGAGTTCGCGCCGGTGGCCAGCCTCTACGTCAACGACTTCAACGAGGCCGCGCGCGCCTCGTACAGACGCGTCGGCTTCCGCGAGGTCGGCTCGTTCATGAGCGTCCTCTTCTAGGGCGTGCCCGCGAGGTCCCGCCCGGGCCGCGACGGTCCCGGCGCGATCCGGCCGGCCCGTCGTGCGCACCGCCCGCCGCCGTACCCATGACTGGCTGTAGCCTCCCCGTCATGCTGCATTCCGCCGGGGGTCCGCCGCCCCAGGACCCCCGCGAGCCCGTCGTAGGACCGCTCGACCTCGAAGCGCACGTGGACGACGCGCTCGCGGTGCAGGCCGTCGCCTTCGGGCTGAGCGACGAAGAGATCGGGGTGCGGCGGCACATCGTGCTGCGCCATCTGAAGTCCCCCGGCGCCCGGGCGCTGGGCGCGCGCACGCCGGAGGGCAGGCTCGTCGGATTCGTCTACGGGATGCCCAACGACCGTACGCAGTGGTGGTCCACGGTCGTCGCGGGCCCGCTGCGCGCCGAGGGCTTCGAGGAGTGGCTCAACGACTCCTTCGTCATCACGGAGCTGCATGTGCTTCCGCTGTACCAGCGGCGCGGTATCGGCCGCCGGCTGATCACCTCGCTCACCGACACCGCCGGGGAAGCGCGTTCGCTGCTCTCCGCGATCGACACCGAGAGCCCCGCCCGCTCCCTCTACCACCGCCTCGGCTACCGGGATCTGGCGCGCAACGTGCACTTTCCGAGCGCCCCGAGCCCGTACGCGGTGATGGGGGCCTGGCTGCCGCTGCCCCGGCTCTGACGTCGGGCCCTGACGTCGGACCTTGACGTCGGGCTCTGATCTCGGCTCTGACGGCAGGCCCGGCGGCGAAGGCCCGCGGGTCCCCATGGCCCGGGCCGGGGCGGGGAATCGCATTTCCGTGGCGTGCGCGGGGCCGGATAGTCTCGTCCCCAGTCGTTTCCCGCAGAAGCAGTCGTTCCGCAGCAGTCCCCTCTGCTGTCAATCACCGCACGGAGAATTCCATGGCAGCCCGAGTCCAGCGTTTGTCCCGGTCGATGCTGAAGACGCTGCGCGACGCACCGGCCGACGCCGAGACCGTGAGCCACAAGCTGCTGGTGCGCGCGGGGTACGTGCGCCGCGCCGCGGCCGGCATCTGGACGTGGCTGCCGCTGGGCCTGACGGTGCTGGAGAACGTCACCCGGGTCGTGCGCGAGGAGATGGA
The DNA here is from genome assembly GCF_012726265.1 of Streptomyces sp. HNM0575. GTDB lineage: Bacteria > Actinomycetota > Actinomycetes > Streptomycetales > Streptomycetaceae > Streptomyces. The sequence goes on from NZ_JAASAG010000016.1 coordinate 36,250, forward strand.
CGCCATCGGCGCCCAGGAGGTGCTGCTGCCGGCGCTGCTGCCCAAGGAGCCGTACGAGATCTCCGGCCGGTACGAGGAGTACGGCGACCTGCTCTTCCGCCTGGAGGACCGCAAGGGCGCCGCCTATCTGCTCGGCCCCACGCACGAGGAGATCTTCACCCAGGTCGTCAAGGACCAGTGCACGTCCTACAAGGACCTGCCGGTGACGCTGTACCAGATCCAGACGAAGTACCGCGACGAGGCGCGTCCCCGCTCCGGCATCCTCCGCGGCCGTGAGTTCACGATGAAGGACGCCTACTCCTTCGACGTCAGCGACGAGGGCCTCGCCGAGTCGTATGCGCAGGAGCGCGAGGCGTACCGGCGCATCTTCGACCGCCTCGGCCTCGACTACCGCATCGTCTCCGCCGTTTCGGGCGCGATGGGCGGCTCGGCCTCGGAGGAGTTCCTCGCGCCGGCCGCCGCCGGCGAGGACACCTACGCGCAGTGCCCCTCCTGCGGATTCGCGGCGAACACCGAGGCGCTGACCCATCCCGTGGTGGCCGCGGAGCCCGCCGAGCATCCGGCGGTCGAGGAGCTCGACACACCGGACACCCCGACCATCGAGACGCTCGCCGGATTCCTGGGCGTACCGGCGGCGGCCACGCTGAAGAACCTGCTGGTGAAGGTCGACGGCGAGATCACGGCGGTGGGCGTTCCCGGCGACCGCGACGTGGACCTGGGCAAGCTCGCGGAGCATCTCGCGCCCGCAGAGGTCGAGTTGGTCACGGCCGAGGACTTCACCGACCGGCCCGATCTCGTACGCGGCTACGTCGGCCCGCAGAACGGCATGGCGGGCAAGGCCTTCCGCTACATCGCCGACCCCCGCATCGCGCCGGGCACCGAGTGGGTCACCGGCGCCAACAAGCCGGAGAGGCACGCACGTCACGTGGTGTGCGGCCGCGACTTCGAGGTCGACGACTACCTCGACGTGGTCGTGGCCCTGCCCGGCGACCCCTGCCCGCGCTGCGGTTCGGGCATCGAGCTCGACAGGGCGATCGAGATCGGCCACATCTTCCAGCTCGGCCGCAAGTACGCCGACGCCTTCGAGCTGGACGTGCTCGGGCAGGACGGCAAGCCGGTGCGCGTGACGATGGGTTCGTACGGCATCGGCGTCACGCGTGCCGTGGCGGCCCTCGCCGAGCAGACCGCGGACGAACAGGGTCTGTGCTGGCCGCGGGAGATCGCCCCGGCCGACGTCCACGTCGTCGCCGCGGGCAAGGCGCTCCAGACGGAGACGGCCGTGGAGGTCGGGGAGAAGCTCGGCGCGGCCGGAGTGCGGGTGATCGTGGACGACCGTGCTGGGGTCTCGCCGGGCGTGAAGTTCACGGACGCGGAGCTGATCGGCGTGCCCACGATCCTGATCGTGGGCCGGGGCGCGAAGGACGGGCTCGTCGAGCTGAAGGACCGCCGCAGCGGCGAGCGCGAGGAACTGACGGTGGCGGACGCGGTCGCACGCCTGTCGGCGGCCGGCTGAGCGTCGCGGTCCGGGCGTACGGACGCCGGCCCCGGTCGCGGTCAGAGCCAGCCGGCGAACTCCAGCAGCAGTTCGCCGTCCTCCCTGCTGCCGCTGCTGATGTGCCGTACGCCCGACTCCACCGCACGGTAGAGCGACCAGCCCCGAAGCCGCTCACGGTCGACGTCGAGGGAGTCGGCGAGCTTGTGCACCCGGCGCCGCGTCGCCGAGGCGGCACCGGGGGAGGCCACGAGATCGTGCAGCCGGTCGCGCACCAGCCGTGCCAGGTCGTACGTACGCTCGCCCACCACCGGATCCGGCCCCGCCGCGAGCCACGGAGCGCGCCCGGAGTCGGCGGAGAGGACCGCGCCCTGCCTGAAGTCGCCGTGCAGCAGCACCTGTTCGGGCGGACCGTCCAGCAGGGCGTCCCGCAGTTCCAGCGCCTCGTCGCGCAGCGGCCGCGCTTCCTCCGGCGTCGCGGGCGAACGCAGGAACTCGCTGCTCGCCGCCGTGTGCTCGGCCACGGTGCACAGCGCCCCCGCCGCGGCACCCGGCGCCTCCGCGGACGCCGCCTCCGCCGGGATCCACAGCCTCCGTACCGCCGAGGCCGCCTCCAGCATCGCCTTCGCCTCCGGAAGCGAACGCAGCGACATCTCGCCGTGCAGCCGCTCCAGCAGCAGCGCCCCCTCGCCGGGCTCGGAGCGCAGCAGCCGTACGGCGCCCCGGCCGTCCCACAGCGTGAGGGCCGCGGCCTCGCGCTCGGCGCGTTCCCGTGCGCCGGCGGCGTACGGCGCGAGCAGCTTGAGCGCCGCCGGACTCCCGTCGGCCTCCCGCACGAGCGCCACCAGGCTGCCGCGTCCGCCGGGAGAGACCACGCGCTCAGCCGTCAGCTCCCACTTCTCCAGCATCCGCTCCAGCAGCGAAGGCAACTCCGCGAGCCATTGCTCACCGGCACGGGCCGTCGGTTCGCCGGCGTGCCCCTGCTGCGAGCCGAGGGTGCGCACAAGCCGCTGCGGAGGATCGAGAGGCAGTGCAGAAGCCATGCGGTGAAGGGGACCTTTCTTTACGGCTGATCTTTTACGGCTGACCGTCGTTGCGGCTGACAGTGACCTGTCCTTCCGGCCGGCATCGGACGTGGCCGGCCTCGCACGTCGTTGCGGCGGCACGCCGGTGCATCGTTGCGTCGGCGCGAGGCGGTGCCGCGTCATCCGGGCCTTGTGATGTGGGCGTTTTGTGTGCTGCGGGCGTGCGGGCATTGCGAACAGCGTTGCGCTGCGGTGCGAGTACGCGGGCCGGTCCGGGGTCCGGGGGACGGTCAGAGCGAACCGGACGTCTCACCGGGCGTCGGCGACCCCGAAGCCTCCGGGCCGTCGGAGGCGGAGCGCTCGGAGAGACCAGGGAAGGCTACGCTGCTGCCCCGCCAGCGCACCGACCGGACCGCCGCCTCGCGCAGCACCCCCGCTGCCTCGCGCCTCCGGGCGCCCCCGCTGGCACGTACGAGATCCGCGTACACGCCGGCCAGCCGGTCCTCCAGCTCCGCCGCGAGCCGCACGGCGGCCGCGCTGTCGGGCACGGCGAACGGCAGAGCGTACGCCGCTGCCGCCGGCTCCGGCTCACCGCCCAGGTCGCGGACTTCGCGGCGCAGCGCGTCACGCCGGGAGCGGTGTGCGTCGTAGGCGCTGCGCGCCTCGTCCTGGCGTGACGAGTCGATACGGCCGCCGACGACGCCATAGCCGTAGACGGTGGCGTGCTCCGCGGCGAGGGCCGCCTGCACGGCGTCGACCAGCTTCTTCATGCGCCGTCGTCCTCTCCGTCCTCGCCCTTCCCGTCCTCGTACGTGCCCTCGCCCGCGCCGAGCAGATACGCGTGCGCAGCGCCCGCCGCGGCGAGCGAAGCCAGCAGCCGTGCCGTCTCCGGGGGCGCCGTCACCAGCGCAGCCGTACGCACCCGGGCCGTACGCTGCTCCGCGTCGCCCAGTGCCGTCAGCGCCGCCTTCTCGTCACCGGGCACCCTCGGCTTGTCCTGCCCGCGCTTCCCGCCGCCCGTGCCGTCGTCACCGGGCCCGGTCCCGTCGCGCCCTCGGCCGTCGCGTCCCTTGCCGCCCTCGCTGTTCTTCTCGTCCTCGCCGCTGAGGACTTCCGCGTGCCGCATCGTCGCCGCACGCAGCGGGCGGAGCCGTTCCGCGAGACCGGAGTGGGCGTCGGCTGTGGCGTCATAGCGGGCCAGGAGGTCCAGGCTCTGCCGGGTCGCCTGCCGGCGCAGCCGCTTGTCCGCCGCGGTGACCTGCGCGGAGTCCTCGCCGCCGCCGTCCCCGGAGCAGCCCGTGAGCGTCGTGAGAGCACCGAGCGGCCCCAGCGCGCCCAGCGTGCCGGCGACCATGGACCGCCTGCGCGGGCCGTCCGGCGGCGACGGCGTGAGCGGCATGGGGGCTCCCTGGTCGGCGTCGGCATCGCTCGGAACTGCGCGGCGGGCACACGTGTGCGGTGATCACCGCCCGAGAGCGTACCCGCGCGCTTCCGAACGCCTCGACGGGCCACCCTCACTGGGCCCATCAATACCCCCGCGTCCCCTGACATCGCGCCCGGATCGCCCGTCTGGTCGGCGGCACCCGCGGCAGACGTTAGGCTTGGAGCCCTGCACGCCGACGTCAACTCCCCCAGTACAGGTCCCTGGTACAGGCACCCCTACAACAGCACACGCGGCCGAGGAGTCACCCGGATGAGCACCACCCAGAACGAGAGGCTGCGCGGACTGCTGGAGCCCCTCGTGAGCAAGAAGGGGCTGGATCTCGAAGAGATCGAGGTGACCCCCGCCGGGAAGCGGCGGGTCCTCCGCGTCGTGGTCGATTCCGACGACGGAGTCCAGCTGGACACCTGCGCCGAGCTGAGCCGCATCCTCTCCGAGGTCCTGGACGGGACCGACACCATGGGCGGCACCCCGTACGTACTGGAAGTGACCTCGCCCGGAGCCGATCGTCCCCTCACCGAGGAGCGCCACTTCCGCCGAGCCCGCGGCCGGCTGGTCAAGGCGAACCTCACCGAGGCCGCGGGGGGCGGAGAGCTGACGGCGCGCATCACGAGCGTGGACGCGGAGGGCATCGACCTCGAGGTCCCCGGCGTGAAGGGCCGCAGGCCCACCGCCCGCCGGCTCGGCTACGGCGAGATCGCCAAGGCGCGGGTGGAGATCGAGTTCAACCGCAAGGCCGCCGAGAAGAGAACACAGGACGAGTCCGCGGCCGCTGAGGACGAAGGCAAGGAGGAGGCGTAGCCGTGGACATCGACATGAGCGCCCTGCGCGGGCTGGTGAGGGAGAAGGAGATCTCGCTCGATCTGCTGGTCGAGGCGATCGAGTCCGCGCTTCTGATCGCCTACCACCGCACCGAGGGCAGCTACCGCGACGCCCGCGTCGAACTGGACCGCAAGACCGGCCACGTGACCGTCTGGGCGAAGGAGAGCGCGGCCGACCTGGCCGAGGGCGCCGAGCCGCAGGAGTTCGACGACACCCCCAGCGGATTCGGGCGCATCGCTGCCACCACCGCGAAGCAGGTCATCCTCCAGCGGCTGCGGGACGCCGAGGAGGAGGTCACCTTCGGCGAGTACGCGGGCCGCGAGGGCGACGTCGTCGCGGGCGTGGTCCAGCAGGGCAAGGACCCCAAGAGCGTGCTCGTCGACATCGGCAAGCTGGAGGCGATCCTCCCGCCGCAGGAGCAGGTCCCGGGCGAGGACTACGCGCACGGCACCCGGCTGCGTACGTACGTCGTGCGCGTGGCGAAGGGCGTGCGCGGACCGTCCGTGACCCTGTCCCGCACCCACCCGAACCTGGTGAAGAAGCTCTTCGAGCTGGAGGTGCCGGAGATCGCGGACGGTTCCGTCGAGATCGCCGCCATCGCGCGCGAGGCCGGCCACCGTACGAAGATCGCGGTGCGTTCGACGCGCTCCGGGCTGAACGCCAAGGGCGCCTGCATCGGCCCGATGGGCGGCCGGGTGCGCAACGTCATGGCAGAGCTGCACGGCGAGAAGATCGACATCGTGGACTGGTCCGAGGACCCCGCGGATCTCGTCGCGCACGCGCTCTCCCCGGCGCGTGTCAATCAAGTCGAGATCATCGACCTGGCGGCACGGTCCGCGCGGGTCACGGTGCCCGACTACCAGCTGTCGCTCGCCATCGGCAAGGAGGGCCAGAACGCCCGCCTCGCCGCCCGGCTGACCGGCTGGCGCATCGATATCCGCCCGGACACGGCCGACGGCGGCGAAGTGGTCTCCGCGGAGCCCGAGCCCGCACCCGGGCAGGCTGCCGAGCAGGGCTGAAACCAACAGGGTGCTCGTTACCCCCGAAGGGGTGTGACGGTACGGGGAGGTAGACTTAACGGTGTCTGGCCGGACGCGAGTCCGAGCATGCCCACAGCGCACTTGCGTGGGCTGTCGGAAGCGCTCGGACAAACCCGATCTGCTGCGTGTGGTGCTGAGCGGGGGCCGCTGCGTCCCTGATCTTCGCGGTACGCTGCCCGGCCGGGGCGCGTATCTGCATCCCACGTCGGCTTGCCTCGACCAGGCCGTCCGCCGACGGGCGTTCAACAGGGCCTTCCGTGGCCCGGGGCCGTTCGACGTGGCAGGGCTGCGGCGGCAGGTCGAGCAGATCGAGAAGGCGGAACCGTAAGACAGTCCGTTCGGAACCCTCCGTTCGGAGAGGTACCTCGCGAGTCGGAAGTAGGTCGAGATTGCGATGAGCACTCGATGAGTACGCGATGAGTACGCCCATGCATAAGTAGCGAAGGTCCGGCGGCGGATGGCCCCCCGGACCGTAAGGAGCGAAGTGGCTAAGGTCCGGGTATATGAGCTCGCGAAGGAGCTCGGAGTCGAGAGCAAGGTCGTCATGGCCAAGCTCAACGAACTGGGCGAATTCGTCCGCTCGGCGTCCTCGACGATCGAGGCGCCGGTAGTACGCAAGTTGACCGACGCGTTCGACGCGGGCGGTGGTGCCGGCAAAGCCTCCGGCGCCAAGAAGTCCGCGGCGAAGCCCGCGGCCCCGAAGAAGGCCGCACCCAAGCCCGGTGGCGCGGCCGCCCCGAAGCCCGGCGGCGCAGCGGCGCCCAAGCCCGGTGCGGGAGCCGCGAAGACGGGCCAGTCCAAGACCCCCAAGCCGGGAGCCCCGAAGCCGGCGCCGGAGACCCCTGTTTCGCCTGCCGCCACGTCCGAGGGCGAGGCCGGCGGCCCGGTCACTCCGGCCGCTCCCGCCTCCGGGCAGACGCAGGCGCCCAAGCCGGGCGCTCCGAAGCCCGGTCCGGCCAAGCCGGAGTTCTCGGCTCCGGCCGGTTCGGCCGACGCCCCCAAGCCGGGTGCGACGGCTCCCAAGCCGGGCCAGGCGCCGAAGCCCGGTCAGTCCGCGCCGAAGCCCGGTCAGGGCCAGGGCCAGGGCCAGAGCCAGGGCCAGGGCCAGGGCGGTCGCGGCGGTCAGGCCGCACGTCCCGGTCAGGGAGCGCCCAAGCCGGGCGGCCGCCCGTCGGGTCCCCGTCCGGGCAACAACCCCTTCACGTCCGGTGGTTCGACCGGCATGGCGCGCCCGCAGGCCCCGCGGCCCGGCGGTGCGCCCAAGCCGGGTCAGCCCCCGAAGCCCGGTCAGGGCCAGGGCGGTCCGCGTCCGCAGGCGCCGGGCGGCCGTGGTGGTGCGACTCCGGGCAACATGCCTCGTCCGCAGGGCGGCGGCCAGGGCGGTCCGCGTCCCGGCGGCGGCGGTGGTAACCGGCCGAACCCGGGCATGATGCCGCAGCGTCCCGCTGCCGCTCCGCGTCCGGGCCCCGGCCGCGGTGGTCCCGGCGGCGGTCCGGGTCGTCCCGGCGGCGGCGGTGGCCGTCCCGGTTTCGCCGGCCGTCCCGGTGGTCCCGGCGGCCGCGGCGGTACGCAGGGCGCGTTCGGCCGTCCCGGCGGTCCGGCCCGACGCGGGCGCAAGTCGAAGCGGCAGCGCCGCCAGGAGTACGAGCAGATGCAGGCGCCGTCGGTCGGCGGCGTGATGCTTCCGCGCGGCAAGGGCGAGACCGTACGGCTCTCGCGCGGCGCCTCGCTCACGGACTTCGCGGAGAAGATCAACGCCAACCCGGCGTCGCTGGTCCAGGTGATGTTCAACCTGGGCGAGATGGTCACCGCGACCCAGTCCGTCTCCGACGAGACGCTGAGCCTGCTCGGCGAGGAGATGAACTACGTCGTCCAGATCGTCAGCCCGGAGGAGGAGGACCGCGAGCTTCTCGAGTCCTTCGACATCGAGTTCGGCGAGGACGAGGGCGGCGAGACGGCGCTCATGCCGCGTCCGCCGGTCGTGACCGTCATGGGTCACGTCGACCACGGCAAGACGCGTCTTCTGGACGCGATCCGCAAGACGAACGTCATCGCGGGCGAGGCCGGCGGCATCACGCAGCACATCGGTGCCTACCAGGCCGCGACCGAGGTCAACGACGAGGAGCGCAAGCTCACCTTCATCGACACCCCTGGTCACGAGGCGTTCACCGCCATGCGTGCCCGCGGTGCCAAGTCGACGGACATCGCGATCCTCGTGGTCGCGGCGAACGACGGCGTCATGCCCCAGACGATCGAGGCGCTGAACCACGCCAAGGCGGCCGAGGTGCCGATCGTGGTCGCGGTCAACAAGATCGACGTCGAGGGTGCCGACCCGACGAAGGTGCGGGGTCAGCTGACCGAGTACGGCCTGGTGGCCGAGGAGTACGGCGGCGACACGATGTTCGTCGACATCTCCGCCAAGCAGGGCGAGAACATCGACGCGCTGCTGGAGGCGGTCGTGCTGACCGCCGACGCCGCGCTCGACCTGCGGGCCAACCCGGAGCAGGACGCACAGGGCATCGCGATCGAGGCCCACCTCGACCGCGGCCGTGGCGCCGTGGCCACCGTCCTGGTGCAGCGCGGCACGCTCCGCGTCGGCGACACCATGGTCGTGGGCGACGCCTACGGCAGGGTCCGCGCGATGCTCGACGACAAGGGCGAGAACATCAAGGAAGCGGGTCCCGCGACCCCCGTCCTCGTCCTGGGCCTGACGAACGTCCCCGGCGCCGGCGACAACTTCCTGGTGGTCGAGGAGGACCGTACGGCCCGTCAGATCGCCGAGAAGCGTGCGGCCCGCGAGCGGAACGCCGCGTTCGCCAAGCGCACCCGCAGGGTCTCCCTGGAGGACCTGGACAAGGTGCTCAAGGCTGGCGAGGTGCAGCAGCTCAACCTCATCATCAAGGGCGACGCGTCCGGTTCGGTCGAGGCCCTGGAGTCCTCGCTCATGCAGCTGGACGTCGGCGAGGAGGTCGACCTGCGCATCCTGCACCGGGGCGTGGGTGCGGTCACCGAGACCGACATCGACCTGGCGACCGGCTCCGACGCCATCGTCATCGGCTTCAACGTCCGCGCCGAGGGGCGCGCGACGCAGATGGCCGAGCGCGAGGGCGTGGACGTCCGCTACTACTCGGTGATCTACCAGGTCATCGAGGAGATCGAGGCGGCGCTGAAGGGCATGCTCAAGCCGGAGTACGAGGAGGTCGAGCTCGGCACCGCGGAGATCCGCGAGGTCTTCCGCTCCTCCAAGCTCGGCAACATCGCGGGTGTGCTCATCCGTACCGGCGAGGTCAAGCGGAACACCAAGGCCCGCGTCGTGCGCGACGGCAAGGTCGTGGCGGAGAACCTCAACATCGAGGGGCTGCGCCGCTTCAAGGACGACGTGACCGAGATCCGTGACGGTTTCGAGGGCGGTATCAACCTCGGCAACTTCAACGACATCAAGGTCGACGACGTCATCGCCACGTACGAGATGCGGGAGAAGCCCCGCGGCTGACGCCGCCGGGGCGCCACAGCAGGCGAGTTGAGCCGGTCCGGGGCCGGTCGGCGGAGGAAACTCCGTCGATCGGCCCCGGCGGCATCTTCTACGATCTCCGGGTGTATGTGGGGACTCTTTCCATCGATCTGCTGCTGGGCGACGTGCGTTCGCTCAAGCAGAAGCGCTCCGTCGTACGACCGATCCTCGCCGAGCTTCAGCGCAAGTACGCGGTGAGCGTGGCCGAGGTCGCGGAGCAGGATCTATACCGCCGCACCCGGATCGGGCTGGCGGCGGTCTCGGGGGACGCGGGCCACGTGACGGACGTGCTGGACCGGTGCGAGCGGCTGGTCGCCGCACGTCCGGAAGTGGAACTGCTGTCGGTGCGGCGGCGCTTCCACGGAGAAGAAGACGATTAGCGAGGAGACGGACCAGTGGCCGACAATGCACGGGCGAAGAGGCTCGCAGACCTCATCCGTGAGGTGGTCGCGGAGAAGCTGCACCGGGGGATCAAGGACCCGCGGCTCGGCACACATGTGACCGTCACGGACACCCGCGTCACCGGGGACCTGCGGGAGGCGACGGTCTTCTACACGGTCTACGGCGACGACGAGGACCGTAAGGCGGCGGCCGCCGGGCTGGAGAGCGCGAAGGGCGTGCTGCGTACGGCCGTCGGTGCGGCGGCGGGCGTGAAGCACACCCCGAGCCTCAGCTTCGTCGCGGACGCCCTGCCGGAGAGCGCCCGTACGATCGACGACCTCCTCGCAAAGGCAAGGGCCTCGGACGAAGAGGTGCGCAAGGCTTCGTCGGGGGCGGACTACGCGGGCGGGGCCGATCCGTACCGCAAGCCGGACGAGGGCGAGCAGTCCGGCGAGCAGTCCGACGAGGAGCGGCCCGGCGGCGGGCCGGCCGGGGACGAATGACCTGTGGCGCGTAAGAAGGACCAGGAACCGGGCGGGCTCGTCGTCGTCGACAAGCCCGCCGGCTTCACGTCGCACGACGTCGTCGCCAAACTGCGCGGCATGGCCCGCACCCGGCGCGTCGGGCACGCGGGCACGCTGGACCCGATGGCCACGGGCGTGCTCGTCGTCGGCACCGGGAAGACCACGCGGCTGCTGGGGCATCTCGCCCTGACGGAGAAGGAGTACGCCGCCACGGTCCGGCTCGGGCAGACCACCGTGACCGACGACGCGGAGGGCGAAGTCACCGCTGCCCGTGGGGCGTCCGGCATCACGGACGGCGCTCTCGAAGCCGCCGTCGGCAAGCTCACGGGCCGCATCAGTCAGGTGCCGTCGAAGGTGAGCGCGGTGAAGGTCGACGGCAAGCGCTCCTACCAGCGCGTGCGCGAGGGCGAGGAAGTGGAGCTGGCGGCCCGCGAGATCACGGTCTCCGAGTTCCGGGTGCACGAAGTGCGGAGCGGGGAGCGGGCCGCGGACGGTACGGAGGTCACCGACGTACTCGTGTCGGTGGTGTGCTCCTCCGGCACGTATGTACGGGCGCTGGCGCGCGATCTGGGCGAATCCCTGGGCACGGGCGGCCACTTGACGAAGCTGCGGCGCACCAGGGTCGGGCCCTTCCGGCTGGAGGACGCGCGGTCGCTGGAGGAGTTGCAGGGCGAGACCGACAGCGGTGCGGGCGTTCCGCTGGTGCCGCTCGCGGAGGCGGCGGCCGCCGCGTTCCCGCGGTGGGACGTCGACGCGGAGCAGGCGCGGCTGATCGGCAACGGGGTCCAACTGCGCATGCCCGCACGCGAGTCGGCGCCCGGGACGGTGCCCACCGCGGTGTTCGACCCCGAGGGGCGGCTGGTGGCGCTCGTGGAGGATCGCGCGGGGCGGGCGAAGAGCCTCGCGGTGTTCGTCTGAGGGCTGAGGGCTGAGGGCTAACGGCTGGCAGGTGGCAGATGACAGATGTTGATATCTGTCATCCGTCAGCTGCCACCTGTTGTTTGTCATCTGTCATCTGTCGTTGGTCATCTGAAATCCGTCAGCCGTCAGCCGTCAGCCGTCACGCACCGGACTTGCGCGATCCGTGCGAGAAGTCGTGCGAGAAGTCCTCGCCCCGTACCTCTTGACACTTGAAGAGCGCGGCGACGACGCTTCGCTGAGCGAAACGCGCAGGAAACATTGCGCGAATCGATCAAGTTGAAGTGGCAGGGGCAGCGCGGAGGGGCATCGTGGCGCAGATTCTGGTGGTCGCCGACGACCTCACCGGCAGCAACGCCACCGGTGCTCTCTTCGCCCGGCTCGGTCTGCACACCGTCACGGTCAGCGATCTCGCGCAGGTACCGCGTTACAGGGACGCCGTCGACGTACTCGTCGTCAACACCGGTTCGCGCCGCTTCACGGCCGCCGAGAGCTACGACGTCGTCCACGCGGCGACTAGCGCCGCCACCGCCACCGCCGCCGTCACGAACGGGGCCGCATCGGGGCCGACGGGCGTGGGTGAGGCGCTCGTCGTCAAGCGCGTCGACACCACCCTGCGCGGCAACCCCGGCCGTGAACTCGACGCCGTGGTCGACGCGATGACCGCCCGCCACGCTCCGGCACGCTCTTCGTCCGCGGGGGCTCCGGTCTCAACTCCCGTACGGGTACTGGCCGTTCCGGCGTTTCCCGACGCCGGGCGCACGACGGTCGGGGGCATCCATCTCGTGGACGGAGTGCCGCTCACCCGTACCGCTGCCGCGCAGGACCTCTTCAACTCGGTACGGCACTCCCGGGTCGCCTCCGTCATCGGTGAGCAGAGCACGCTGCGCACGGCCGAAATCCCCCTCGACGTCGTCGACGAGGGCGAGGACGGCGTGCTGGACGCGCTGCGCCGTACGGCCGGGCAGGTCGTGATCTGCGACGCGACCGAGAACGGACATCTGCGTACCGTCGCAGCGGCTGCCGCCCGGCTGAGCGCCGAGGACGGCACGCGCTGGATCTCCCTCGACTCCGGGCCCTTCGGCGCCGCGCTCGCCGCGGAGCTGGGAGTCCGGCCGTCCGGAGACGCGCCGCGCATCCTCGCGATCGTCGGCAGCGTCACCGAAGCCACGCACGAACAGCTCGCCAGGACCGAGAAGGCGCTCGGCGCCCACTACGTGCTGATGGATCCGGACGAGGCGGCGCCCGAACCGATGCGTATCGTCCGCGAGTTGAGTGCGGCGGCGGATTCCGGGGCCTCGGTGCTGGGCGTACGGGTCGCTCCGCGCGCGGTGCGCGATCCCGACGCGGCGGAGCGCATCCTGCGCTGCCTCGCCGAGGTCGCCGTGCAGGCCGTGAGCGCCCTCGGCCCCGGCGGGCTCTACACCTCCGGCGGCGATGTCGCGGCCGCCGTCACCGGGGCGCTCGGCGCCGAGGGGTTCGCCATCGAGGCGGAGGTGCTGCCGCTGGCCGTCGCCGGTCATCTCGTCGGCGGTCCGCACAGCGGGATGCCCTTCGCCACCAAGGGCGGCCTGATCGGCGGTCCCGACGCCGCCGTGGCCTGTCTGGAACGGCTGCGTGCCATGCACTCCCGCGGCGCTCCCCGCCTCCCCGGTCTCCCCGGCGGTCCCCGACAGAGCCCCGACCGCCCGCGTTCCGACCTACTGAGAACCGAACGTCCGAGTCCCGAACGTCCGAGTCCCGAACGTCCGAGTCCCGACCACCCCAGAGCAGAAGAGGTTTCACCATGACCGACCGCCGGCTTCCCGTACTCGCCGTCACCCTCGGTGACCCGGCAGGGATCGGGCCGGAGATCACGGCCCGTACCCTCGCCGGTCCGCGTACCGCGGAAATCGGGCGCGGCATCGCCGTAGGGGACGCCGCCGTGCTGCGGCGCGCCGCCAAGGTGTGCGGCCTGGACGTGGAGGTGAACGCGGTCGCGTCGGTCGGGGAAGCGCGTTTCGCGCCGGGCACCATCGACGTCCTGGACCTCGGCATCGCCGGAGACGACCTCGAATGGGGACAGGTCAGCGCCGTGGCGGGCCGGTCGGCGGTGGCCGCGATCGAGGCGGCGACCAGTGCCGCCATGGCGCGCGAGGTCGACGGCATCGTCACCGCCCCCATCAACAAGGAGGCGGTCTGGGCCGCCGGAGCGGAACACCTCGGCCACACCGAGATGCTCGGCGAACTCACCGGCGCCGCACACTTCGACACGATGTTCGTCGTCCGCGGCCTGAAGATCTTCTTCACGACGCGTCACGTCTCCCTGCGCAAGGCGCTGGACCAGATCGACGAGGAGCGGGTCGCCGCCAGCATCCGCCACGCGGTCACCGCGCTGCGGGTGTTCGGCCACGACGAGCCCCGCCTGGGCGTCGCCGCCATCAACCCGCACGGCGGGGAGAACGGCCACTTCGGGGACGAGGAGATCACCGCGCTGCGGCCCGCGGTCGAGCGGACCGCGGCGGAGGGACTCGACGTGACCGGGCCCGTCCCGGCGGACTCCGTCTTCCACCAGGGACTTCAGGGACGGTTCGACGGGGTGCTCTCGCACTTCCACGACCAGGGCCACATCCCCGCGAAGACCGTCGACTTCGACGGAACGGTCTCGGTGACCGTCGGCCTGCCGATCCTCCGTACGTCCGTGGACCACGGAACGGCCTTCGACATCGCGGGCACCGGGAAGGCGTCCCCGGAGACCATGGCCGCCGCGTTCCGTGCGGGCGCCGACTTCAGCGGTTCGACCGAACGCATCCGCGCCGCGTACGGCGACGGAGCCTGAGCCCCCGATTCCCTTACCGAGCAGCGCAGTTGGAGCCGCACATGACAGCCGCCACATCTTCCGAGTCAGGGACGCCGATACCTGCGAAGCGCTGGACGTACGTCATCCCCGTAGCCGTGGTGATGTACATGCTGGCCTTCGTGGACCGGAGCAACGTCTCCGTGATCCTGCCCTACATGCACGGCGACCTGAGCCTGTCGCCCGCCGACGAGGGCATGGTCACCGGCATCTTCTTCCTGGGCTACGTCTTCCTCCAGATTCCCGGCGCGATCCTCGCGCAGCGCTGGAGCGCCCGTAAGACCGTGGTGATCCTGATGGTGGCGTGGGGCGTCGCCGCGATGGCCTGCGGGCTCGTACAGACGAAGGAGCAGTTCTACGTCGCGCGGTTCGTCCTCGGGCTGTTCGAGGGCGGGGTGTGGCCGGCGGTGCTGATCCTGCTGGCCTCGTGGTTCCCGCTGCGGGAGCGTGCCAGGGCCAACGCCCTGTGGATGGCGTGCCTGCCGATCTCCTCCATCCTCATGGCCCCGCTGTCGGGGCTGATGCTGGACCACATGGACTGGCGCTGGGTGCTCATGCTCCAGGGCTTTCCGCCGCTGGTGTGGGCGGTGGTGTGGTGGTTCGCCGTGGCCGACCGCCCGTCGCAGGCGCGCTGGATCTCGCGGAGCGAGGCCGAGTACGTCGAGGGCGAATTGGCCGCCGACGAGGCCGGCAAGCCCGCCACCGGCTCGGGTTCGTATCTGGACGCCGTTAGGCAGCGGTCCGTGCTGGTCCTCATCGGGGTCTACTTCTTCTGGATCACGGGCTTCTACGGGTTCACGCTGTGGCTGCCGTCCGTCGTCAAGACCCTTACGCACGACGGTTCTTCGACTGAGGTGGGGCTGCTCAGCGCGATCCCGTTCACTGTGGCGCTGATCGTGATGGTCGCCAACGCGGCCTGGTCGGACCGTACGGGGAAGCGCCGTCAGGCCGTGGCGGTGCCTCTCGTCGTCGCGATCGTCGCTCTGCTGCTGGGACAGGTCGTGGAGGGCGGCGTGTGGGGGATGCTGCTGCTGTGCGTCACCGCGGGTGCCGTGTACGCGCCGTACGGTCCGTTCTGGGCGATCCCGGGCGGCGTGCTGCGCTTCGAGGTCGTGGCGGTCGCCATGGGACTCATCAACGCCCTTGGGAATCTGGGCGGTTACGTGGGCCCCTACATCGTCGGCTGGCTGACGGACAGCACGGGAACGAGCGTGACCGGGTTCGCCGTACTCGCCGGGTTCCTCGCGGTGGCGGTGGTGCTGGTGCTCACCGGGCTGCGTCCTTCCGCGGAGCCGGCGCGGGGCGCTGCGGCGGCGGCCACGACGGCGTCCGTACCGCCCGGGAAGGTCTCCGGTTCGGTGCCCGAATCGGCTTCAGGGTCCGGGTCGTCCACCTCGAAGGACCCCGCGGAGGACGGGAGTTGACCGCCGCACGCGTCCGCGCGCCGCGCCGTGGTACGGCGCGGCGCCGCGACGACATCCTCCGGGAGGTGCTGGCCGGCAACGGCGACATAACCGAACTCGCCGCGCGCTTCGGCATCTCCGTCTCCACCGTCCGCCGCGATCTGCAACAGCTCGCCGGGGACGGGCACATCCACCGCACCTACGGCGGCGCCGTCGCGGGCGGGCACGCGGCCGAACGCACCCTGGACGAGAAGGAGTCCGGCAACAGCGCTCAGAAGGAGGCCATCGCAAGGGCCGCGGCCGAGCGGGTGCGCGACGGCGACGTGATCCTCATCGACGCGGGCACCACGACCGGTCGACTCGCGCGGGCGCTGAACGCCCGTACCGGGCTCACGGTCATCACCAACTCCACCATCGCCCTGCGCCATCTCGCCGAGGCGCAGGGCGTCGAACTGGTCGTGCTCGGCGGCCGGGTGCGCCGTCCCAACGGTGCGATCCTCGGCCCGGAGGGCGAGGAGACGCTGCGGAGGCTCACACCCGATCTGGTCTTCCTCGGCGCGGACGGTGTGCACGCCCGCGACGGTCTCTCCTGCCCCAGCCTCGAACAGGCCCATTCCAAGGAGCTGATGGCGGCGCGCGGGCGCGAGGTGTTCGTGCTCGCCGACTCCTCCAAGCTGGGCAGCAGCCCGTTCCCGTATCACGCGCGGCACGGCGGTGCGTGGACGCTCGTCACGGATGCCCGGGCGGTGCCGGAGCAGTTGTCGCTGATCGCGGCGGATGTGAAGTGCGAGGTCGTGACCGCGTAGCCGCCGGTCGGGGCGGGCAGCGGGGCCCTCTCAGGGCTTGTCCCCTTTTGCGTTGCATTCCTGCGTATCGCGGTATTCACCCCAACGGACGGGCGCTCGGCGTGAGTCGAGGGCGTGTGCGGGGGCGCTTTCCCGGTCGGCTCTGTCGCCGGTGATCAACTGCGTTCTACGGTCGGGACATTCAGGCCGGGCAAGGAGTCCGGACGTCGGAAGCGGGAGTTCACGCCGGGAGTTCGGACCGGGGTCTGGTCCGGGGTCCGGACGGTGAGTCCGCCCGGGTTCGACCGGTGGAACTGCCGAGGTGCGTTGCGGGTGGCGGTGCGTTGCAGTTGAGGGAAGCGGTGCTCGCGGAGCAGGCGCTGGTGCGGATCTGCGATCTGGCGGGGCGTACGCGCGGGACGGGCTTCGTCGCGGACGGCACGGGCACGGTCGTCACCAGCCATGAGGCGGTGGACGGTCTGGCCCGCGTCGTCGTGCACGCGCGGGGCCGCCCGGGTCTGCTCGTGGAGGACGACGGGATCACGTCGCTGCCGGAGTGGGACCTCGCCCTGATCCGTACGGACGGTCTCGGCATCGCTCCGCTGCTCATCGGCGCGGACCGGGCAGGCGCTCCGGGCACGTCCGGGATTCCCGTACGGATCTTCACGGGGCGCGAGGACGGCCGGTACGGCGACGGGCACGAGGGCGGTGGGCGCGAGGACGGCCGGTACGGCGATGGGCACGAGGACGGCCGGTACGGCGAAGGGTGCGACGACGGCGGGCACGATGGTGGGCACGAGGGCGGTGAGGGGCAGGGCGCTGCGCGTGAGGACGGCGGCTGGACACGGGCGACGCTGGCCGGGGCATCCGCCACCGTCACCTACACGTCCACGACCCGCTTCCAAGACCTCGAAGGCGCACTGGAGTTGAGGCTCCCCGAGGGCGCGCACGTACGGTTGCGCCTGGACGGGCCCGCGTCGGGCTCTCCCGTACTGGACGCTGTCACGGGCGCGGTCCTCGCCGTGGTGGGCACGGCGCTGCACGCTCCCGGCGGCTGCGACCGCCGTGCGGGGTTCGCCGTCCCGTTGCGTACGGCGGGACTCTGGGACGTCGAGGGCCGGTTGGCGGCCACGCTCGCCCGCAACGGCGCGACCGTCCCCGGGACGGGCCCGGACCTCAATCTCGCGGGCGCGCTGCGGCTCACGGCCACGACCGTGCGCCCGGCGCTGGAGCGCGCCGCTGCCACCGCCTCCCGCCATGTGGACCGCCCTGAAGTCGCCGGGGCGCTGCGGGAGTTCAGCGGAAGCGACGCCTCGGTGACGGCCCTCGTGGGGCGACCGGGAACGGGCCGTACGACTCGGCTGGCCGCGCTGGCCGCCGAGCGGGCGGCCGAGCGGGCGGCCGAGTCCGAGCCCGCACCCACGATCTGGCTGCGCGGCGCGCAACTGCGCGAGGGCGACGGCAGTGTAAGGGAGGCCGTGGGACGGGCGTTGACGGCGGAGGCGCCACCGGCGAGGCACCCGGCGGGCGGCACGGACGAGTCGACGTGCGCCGATGAGTCTGGGTCTCGTGCCGAATCCCCGTGCGCCGATGCGTCGTCCCTCGCGGACGTCGTCGCGCGGCTGGCGCGGGAGGCGCGCCGCCCGCTGCTGGTGCTGCTGGACGCGCCCGAGGAGATGCCCGCACGCCTCTCCCGGGACCTGCGCCGGTGGACGGCGGGAACGGCGGGCTGGCTGCGTGCCGCCGGTGCCCGGATGATCGTCGCCTGCGGTCCCGAACAGTGGGAGCAGCTCGGTCCGTTGATGCCCGCCGGCCTGTTGTACGACGGGCCGGGCACCCGCCTCGCCGCCGGTGCTCGCCGGGCCGACGACGCTCCCCGGGGGCTGCCGCCGTGCGTGCTTCTCCCGGAGCTGGCCGCCGCCGAGGCGGCTCACGCACGCGCGCTGTACGGGCTCGGCGCCGACGACCTGGCGGCACCCGATGCGGGACACCCGCTGACGATGCGCATGCTGGCGGAGATCCGTGCGGATCAGAACGACCGACATGAGCCGAACGACGACGATGAGCACAGCGACCGCGAAGATCAGAACGACCGCGGCGGTCAACAGGACCGCGAAGATCAGAACGACCGCGACGATCAACACGATCGGGGAGATCACAGACACCGGGGCCGACCGGATCACGAGGGCGATCGGACCGGACCCTTCGATCGCGTCGGTCTCGTCGGGCGCGTGGACCTCGTCGAAGGGTGCGGTCAGGCCGCCGTCGGTGTCGCGGCGCCTGCCGGAGACTGCCGCCCGCCAGGGCACTCGCCCCAGCCCCCACGACCACGCCAACCCCTCGGCAGAGACGCCGTGTTCGCCGCCTATCTCGACCTCACCGCTCTGCGGATCGCACGCGAACTGCCCGCTGCGGCACCGCCCGTAGTGCTGCGGCGCCTCGCCGTCCGTACGGCAGGCGCGCTGCACGAGGCCGCGCGCCGCAGTCTCGGACCGGTCGGGGGCTCCCTCGGCCGGTACGACTTCGAGGAGGTGTTCCCGCGAGCGGGCGGCTGGGCCGAGGCGGTGCTCTCGGTGGGGGTGCTCGAAGCGGCGGGCGACGGATTCCGGTTCGCCGACGAGGAGTTCGGCGACTGGTTGCAGGGCCGGCACCTGGATGTGGACGCGGCGCTGGCGGCGCTCGTGCACGGACGCGGCCACGCCACGGACGGAGCCGGTGGTGCCGCCGCCGCGGAGCCCCGCATCCCGAGGCGACGGATCGGCCCCGTCGTACACGCCCTGGTGCTCTGCGAAACGCTGGAGGGGGCGGACGCCCTGGACAGGCGGCTGCGTCCACTCGCCGACGTGATCGCGTCCGCCGGGTCCAGCCCGGCCGGTCCGGAGGATCCGTGCGGTGAGGCCGTCTGGTGGGCCGGGCGGCTGCTGAGGGACACGCTGCTGCGCGTGCCCGACGCCCGCCCGTACTACGGGCTGCTGCGCGGGCTGGCGGAGCACTTCGGCACCCGAGTACGTGGAGCGGCAGGGGAGTTGGGGCCGTCGTTCTGGCGGCGGCTCGCGCTGCCGGCCCCGCAGCGGATCGGTCTGCTGCGCCTGCTGCTCCCCGCGGACGCACCACCCGCTGGCGGCCGCAGCGGGAAGCAGCCGGAGGAGCGGTACATCGACGTCGTCGGCGAACTGCTGGCGGCGGAGCCGGAGACCGTACTGCCGCTGCTGTGCGGCTGGTTCACCGACCGCCGGCCGCTGACCGAACGCGCGGCATCGGAAGGCGCCTCCGGCTCCGGTGGCTGCTCCGGGACAGGCTCCGGTTCCGTACCGGCCCGGGACGACCAGTACGACAGGGACGGGCAGGACGACAGGGACGGGCAGCGGGAGGCCGGACTGCCGCGGCCCACCGTCGCGTCCGCCGCTCAGGCACTCCTGTACGCACACGGCCGGCGTGCGGGCGACCTGATGCTGGACCTGCTGACCGACGCCTGCCATCCGCGTGCGGACGAACTACTCGGCGAACTCGCGCAAGAGGAACCCTCGGCACTGTGCCGCGCCGTCGAACGCTGGGCGAACCACGCGGCGACCCTCCGGCAGATCGCCGCCGCCGAGTACGGGCCGCGGCTGGCGCGGAGGGCGCGTTCGCAGGCCGACCGACGGCATCTGGAACGTGCCGCGCACGCGCTGCTGCGTATCCCCGGCGGCTCGGCACTGCACGCGCCGTCGGCCATGGCGATGCTGCTGAGGCTCCGGCAGGGTTCGCAGTCGTCTGCGTCCCCGTCTGTGTCTCCGACCGCGTCCCGGTCGGTGTCCCCGCCCGCGAACCCGCTCGCGCACCCGGTCGCGCACCCGGCGCCTCCGGAGGGCGGGCCGTCCGCGGAGCAGGGTGCGTCGGAGCCAGGGGCGTCCGCGGCCTCCGCCGAACGGGACCGTGATCTCGACGCCGCGCTCGGCCTGCTCGCCGCCACGGGCTCCGCCGAACTGGCGGACGCGCTCGCCGGCGAGGTCTGCGACCGGCCCGCACCCGCCCTCGCGGCGTTCCGCTCATATCTGTGCGACCGGCCCGGCGGTGGGGCGCACCACCTCACCGGGGTGCTCGCCCGCGTCCGGCGTGCGGATCTCGCCGTACCGGTCGCGGAAGTGGTGCGCGAGTACGCGGAGATCCGGCCGGAGACCGCCGCCGAGGCGCTGGCGACATTCGTACGGGGCAGGCTCGCGCACCGCCCGCGCGAGTGCTGTCCCGGGCTACAGCTGCTCACCGATGCGCTGCTGTGCACGCCGTATGCGCCGCTGAGGGCGGGCCTCGCTCGTGCTCTGGGCGCCCTCGAAGGACCGGTGGCGGAGGAACTGCTGAGCGTGCTGCTCGTGGGGGAGCGGGATCCGGCGGTGCTGGACGCGGCGCTGGAAGCCTCGGGGCACCGACGGCGGGCCGCCGCCCGCGAAGCCACGGGCGCACAAGGCGCGAACGCCGCGGGCCCGAGTGCCGCCGTTCCGGGCACCGCCCCGGGCACCGCTACGGATGCCGGACCGCACGCCCCGGGCTCTGCCGGACCGACCGCCCCGGCCTCTGCCGGACCGACCGCCCCCACTGCCCTGACCGCCCCTGTCGCCGCGGAGCCCACCGCCCCGGGCACCCGCGGAGCCGCCGGGGCCCGGGTCCCGTGCGTGAGCCGCTGAGCAGCATGGCACCCTTGGACCGGCGAAAGCATCGGGACATCGGCATCGGCGAGGAGCAGGGACGTGCAGCGCTGGCGTGGCTTGGAGGACATCCCGGAGGGGTGGGGGCGCAGCGTCGTCACCATCGGCTCGTACGACGGGGTGCACCGCGGGCACCAGCTGATCATCGACCGGACGGTGGCACGCGCCCGTGAGCTGGGCGTGCCCGCCGTCGTCGTCACCTTCGACCCCCACCCCAGCGAGGTCGTACGGCCCGGAAGCCACCCTCCGCTGCTCGCGCCGCATCCGCGCCGTGCGCAGATCATGGGGGAGCTGGGCGTGGACGAGGTGCTCGTGCTGCCCTTCACGGCCGAGTTCTCGCAGCTGACGCCCGCCGACTTCGTCGCGAAGGTACTGGTCGACAAGCTGCACGCGTGCAGCGTCGTGGAGGGGCCCAACTTCCGCTTCGGGCACAGGGCTTCGGGCGACGTCGCGTTCCTGGCCGAGCTGGGTCAGACGTACGACTACGAGGTCGTGGTCGTCGACCTCTACGAACGGGGCGCGGCCGGAGGCGGCGAGCCCTTCTCCTCGACGCTCGTGCGGCGCCTCATCGCGGAGGGTGACACCGAGGGCGCCGCGGAGGTCCTGGGACGTCCGCACCGTGTCGAGGGCGTGGTCGTACGGGGCGCGCAGCGCGGCCGTCAACTGGGCTACCCCACGGCCAACGTCGAGACCGTCCCGCACACCGCGGTGCCCGCCGACGGCGTCTACGCGGGCTGGCTGAACGCCGACGGCGAGCGGATGCCCGCGGCGATCTCCGTGGGCACGAACCCCCAGTTCGACGGGACCGAACGCACCGTCGAGGCGTACGCGATCGACCGTGTGGATCTGGACCTGTACGGCAAGCACGTCTCCGTCGACTTCCTCCAGTACATCCGCGGCCAGGAGAAGTTCGACACCCTCGACGCCCTGATGGAGCGGATGGCCGACGACGTCGACCGCTGCCGTGCGCTGGTGGCGGGCGCGGAGGCGTAACCGCAGCCGGGGCGGCCGCACGTCGCGGAACGGGCTCGCGGAACGCGCTCGCGGAACGGGCTGACGCGGGGACGCCGCACCGACTGGCCGGACCGCGCTGACGACCGGCCGGACCGGGCGGACGCCGTCGTACGTACGTCACAGGCACACGGCGAGTGCCGGACGGGCGCACCCCGTCCGGCCCTTCGAGCGTCGGCGCCCTCCGGGCCGGTCGAGACCGCTAGCGCTGCGGCGGCACCTGCCCCGGAGGCTGCTGCGGCCACCCGCCGCCACCGCCTTGCTGCGGATACGGCTGCTGCCCCGGCTGTGGCTGTTGCTGCTGCGGGAACGGGTGCTGACCGTACGGCTGCTGCTGCGGGGGCTGGCCCTGCTGCTGGCCGGGCAGCGGGGGCGCCATCTGTGCGGGCGGGTTGTTGCCGTTCCCCGACCACAGTCCGTGCTCCTGCTGCTGACGTGCGAAGTCCTCGGCGATGAGGGCCGAGAGGTTGAAGTACGCCTCGCGCGTCTTGGGACGCATCATGTCCAGGTCCAACTCGGCGCCCGCGGAGAGGTGTTCGTCGAAAGGAATGGTGATCACGCCGCGGCAGCGCGTCTGGAAGTGCGCGACGATGTCCTCGACCTTGATCATCTTTCCGGTCTCGCGGACACCGGAGATGACGGTGATGCTCCGCTGCACCAGGTCCCCGTACCCGTGGGCCGAGAGCCAGTCGAGCGTCGTGCTCGCGCTGCTGGCGCCGTCCACGGACGGGGTGGAGATGATCACCAACTGGTCGGCGAGGTCGAGCACTCCGCGCATCGCCGAGTACAGCAGCCCGGTGCCCGAGTCGGTGAGGATGATCGGGTACTGCTTGCCGAGGATGTCGATCACCCGGCGGTAGTCGTCGTCGTTGAAGGTGGTGGAGACGGCCGGGTCCACGTCGTTCGCCAGGATCTCCAGCCCGGACGCCGCCTGCGAGGTGAAGCGGCGGATGTCCATGTAGCTGTTGAGATACGGGATCGCCGTCACCAGGTCGCGGATCGTCGCACCCGTCTCACGCCTGACGCGGCGCCCGAGGGTGCCCGCGTCGGGGTTCGCGTCGATGGCGATGACCTTGTCCTGCCGCTCCTGCGCGAGCGTCGAACCGAGCGCCGTCGTGGTCGTCGTCTTGCCTACGCCGCCCTTGAGGCTGATGACGGCGATGCGGTAGCAGGAGAGCACGGGCGTACGGATCAGGCTCAGCTTCCGCTCGCGCTCCGCCTCCTCCTTCTTGCCGCCGAAGCGGAACTTGCCGCCCAGCGCCGGGTTCTGGGAACGCGGCTTCTTGCGGTTATTGACCAGACGGTCCGACGAGAGCTCCACCGCTGCCGTGTAGCCGAGGGGGTTGCCGCCCTGGCCCTGGCGCCGCGCGTCCTCGGCGGGCGACTGTCCGGACGCCACGGCACCGGGATCGGCACCGGGCGGCGGGGGACCCTGGGGGCCGGGGCCCGCCGGTCCGGCAGGTCCTGCCGGGCCCGGCTGCTGCTGAGGCTGCTGGTAGGGCTGCCCGGGCTGGGGCGGCTGACCCGGCTGGGGCTGCTGAGCCTGCGGGCCGGGCTGGCCTTGCTGGGGGTAGCCGTAACCCTGTGCGCCCGGCTGACTTTGCTGCGGATAGCCGTAACCCTGTGGAGGCTGGGCCTGCTGCTGGGGTGGCTGTGCCTGTGGGGGTTGGGGCTGGGCCTGCTGGCCTGGCTGTGGGTAGCCGTAGCCCTGCGGTGGCTGGGCCTGCTGGGGATACCCGTAACCGGGTTGTGCGGCTTGGGGGTTGGGAGGCGTCTGCTGCTGTGGCGGTTGTGCCTGCGGGGGTTGGGGCTGTGCCTGCTGTCCCGGCTGCGGGTAGCCGTAGCCCTGTGGTGGCTGGGCCTGCTGGGGATACCCGTAACCGGGTTGTGCGGCTTGGGGGTTGGGAGGCGTCTGCTGCTGTGGTGGCTGAGCCTGCGGCGGCTGTGGCTGTGCCTGCTGCGGATAGCCGTAGCCGGGCTGTGCGGGCTGTTGTGCTTGTGCGGGCTGCTGCTGCCAGCCCTGCTGGGGGTAGCCGTAACCCTGCGGAGGCTGGGCCTGCTGTGGCGGTTGTGCCTGCGGCGGTTGAGGCTGGGCCTGCTGTGGGTAGCCATAACCGCCCTGCTGCGGCGGCTGCGTGGGCGTACCGGCCGCAGGCGTACCGGCCGCAGGCGTACCAGGAGCAGGGGTCTCCGCGGACGGGGCCGCGGCGGCGGGCGGCGGATTGGCCGCTACGGGCGCGCCGTCCGTTTCGGATGTCGCGGGCTGGAAGTCCGGGGGCAGCGGCGGCAGTTCGTCGGACTGAGCGGGCTGTGCCACATCGCCGCCGTCGGCCGACGGTGCCCAGGGCGCGTTCTCCTGGGGGAGTGGCGCCGGTCCGGCGACTGGGCCCTCCTCCGGCGGCGGTGCTATGCCGGAGTGGCCGTCTCCGCTGTCGTCGGCGGAGACGGACTCCTCCGCCTCCTCCTCGGCAGCGGCGTCCGCCGTCCCGGGGCCGTCCTCATCCGCCGGCTCCTCGCCGGACGTACGGGACTCCTCGGCGCTCCCGATGTCCCCGGTCGCGACGCTGCCCGTGCTGTAGGTGCCGTCCGCGATGCCCGTGCTGCCGGTGTCCTGACCGTCGGGCCGGGGCGTCTCGCCCGTCATGGACGGATCGTCCTCGGCGGAAGTCCCTTCATCGGCACGGGAGTCGTCGTCCGCAGCCGCGGCGGGGGACACGTCGCCGGAGTCGGCGCCCACCGTGCCCTCAGCGCGGTCACCGTCGTCTGCCGGCGACCGCCAGTCCTCGGCCGACTGCGGGACGGACGGGAAGGAAGGGAAAGAGGGGAACGACGGAGGAGAGTGCGCAGAGGTCTCCGAGGTTCTTTCCGGGGGCGCCTCCGCAGTCGCTTCCGTCGCCTCCGGTTCGGCCCCCGCCGGCTGCTGCCACTCCTGCCGTCCGCCCTGCTCCTGCTGATCCGGCTGCGGCCTCGAGTCGTCCGGCGTGAGGGGCGCGAACATCCGGGTGGCGTCCGGGGCATGCGTGCCGAACGAGCCGCTCGGTGGCCCGGACGGGCTGAACGGCTGGTTCCGGGGGTCGTGTTCGACAGGCTCCGGCGTCGGGGGGGCCTGCGGAGGGGGAGGCGGCGAAGGCGCCGAATACGGGGGCTCGGGAGCGAAGGGACCGTTACCGGGACCCGGCCCGTGACCGGCTGGACCCGCCGGCTCCCCGGGCTGCGCACCCGGAAGCGGCTGCGGCGGGCTCGTACCCGCGAACGGGGCAGGCGTCGTCGGACCGCTCGGATTCTCCCCGACGCCGGGGGTGTTGGGGGCGGCGGCACTGTCCGCGTCCTGCGTGTACCAGGCAGGGGGCGTGTAGTCGATGGTGAACTGCCCCGTCGACTCAGTGTCGTTCTCGGGCGCTGAGTCAGCGTCGAACCGATCGGTATCGGGCCCCGTCCTGCCCCAGCGGATCTCGTCCCGATCGCTGCTCACAATGCCTCCTGCTGTGTGGTCGCACACCCCGTTTGTTGCGCAGTGGCCCAGCCTAATCACGATGGCTCCGGGCACGGCACTGTGGCCCCGTCGTGCTCAGTGCCCGGGGGCCACTTCTGTTCGACTCTGCTCCGACTCAACCAGCCGAAGGTCTCGGTCCAGTCTCGGAGCACGCCGTCCGGCGGTCAACTTTCCGCCGATTCACGCCTGCTGTCCGTCCTGTACCCCGGCGGTGCGGGCAGGCATGTGCGGAGGCAGGGGCGTTACGGGTGACGAGTGTCAGGCGAGGAGGGCGCTGACGGGTGACGGCACCGGGAGCAGGGGCCCGGTGCCCGCGGAACCGGCCGCGCCGAACCGGCCGTGCGCCGAACGGAGTTCGGTCCGGACCGGAACGAAGTTCAGTCCAGACGCCGGGCGTTGCCGAGCAGTCCCGCCTCGACGTCCGTCGGCTGCGTCAGCGAGTAGTACCTGTCCTTGCGAGTGCACCAAAGAGTGACGCCGTCGCCCAGCGTCGGAAGCGCGTCGGTCTCCTCGCGCGGCAGCCGCATCGTCCGTGCCAGATGTGACGACTCCTCCGGGGACACCCGCTGGATGCCCACGAGCGACGACGTCTGCAACAGCCGTGGCGCGGCCGGGCTCAAGTAGGGAAGCAGCGTCACCACGGACTGCCACGGCGCCGAAGTCACGCGCCCGCGCGGCGGTTTCATGCCGCAATCGCGGATGATGACGACGGGGCTGCTCACGGACGGGCCGAGCGACGGCACATGGCCGACGTCGTACAGCGTCATGCACTGCTGCTCCGCGCCCGCGGCCCGCACCAGCGACGTCCACACATGTGCACGGCCCGTCTCCACGGCGACGCGCGCGCCCGTGCCCGCGGCCCGCAGCGCCAGCACCTGCGCCGTCCACAGACCGCCGATGAGCAGCACGTCGTACGCCGTCCGCCGGCTGAGGCCCAGCACCGCGGGCTGCCGCTGCGCGTCCGTGCCGATGACCACGCCGTCGTCGCCGAGGGGCACCCCTATGGCGCCCAGCTGCTCCACCGCGACGCGGTGCCGCAGATGACGGGGCCCGCGCAGGCCGAATCCGGGACGGCGCGGCCGGGCCGCCTGCTCCTGTTCGTCGGACTGGCCGAAGACCGGGATGACTCCCGTGTCGGTGGCCGTCGCCACGTGCCGCGGCTGTGCCGGTTCGCCGTCCTGCCCCAGGCCGCCCTGCGGCTGCTGGCGCCCCAGGCCCGCACCGGGCATGCCGGTCTGCCTGGGCATCATCGGAGTGGACATCAGGCGGTGCCTCCGAGGGGCAGAGTGGCGAGCACGCCGGGCACTTGCTCCCGGTCCAGCGGGACGAGTCCGGTCTTCGCCCGGCTCGCCGTGCGCTGGAGTTCACGCCGCGCGGTGGACAGGTCGTTCTCGCTGTGGGTGACGATGCGCACGTGCCCCGAGATGGCGGCCGAACGCCCGTCGCCCCGGCCGAGCGTCAGGCTGAAGACGGAGGTGAACACGCGCAGCGAAGTGAGGATCGACGCGAGGTGCGCCGAACTCACCGCGCTCGGGCCGACCTGCGGCCAGCGGCTGATCCAGTACGTCGTGTGCCACCGGTCGTCGCAGCGCCAGCCGCGCACCGACTCCTCCGTACGGCGCTGCGCCGGGCGGCCGTCGGGCGAAGCGGCGTTGCCCGCACGCGGGTTGAGGCACGAGGAGGTGGCGAGGGCCTGGACGACCTCACTCTCGTTGAGCACCGACGCACTGAACCCCGCGCCTTCGAGCCGGCTCGCGAGCTGATCCGCCGCGCGCACCAACGAGCGCTGCGCGCCGCCGAGTCCGCCTCCGCGCGCCTCGATCGCCTCGGGCGTCAGCTCGGGCGTGAGCTTCAGCGCCACCCAGGTCATACGGAGCGACGGGATTCCCGAAGCCTCCTGGAGCGTCCCGTACGACCGGGCCACCACGGACTGTTCGGGCAGGTGCGGCGCCGGAGCGGGCTGTGTGTGCTGCACGATCTGCACGGACTCCAGACGGATGTCGTCGGTCGTCAGCGCGTCGTGGAGCACATCGAGCGGTACGGGGCGCTCGACGCGGCCGGTGCGCCCCGGGCGCAGCGGAGCGTCCTTGCCCTCCACCGCGATAAGAGCGGTCAGGAACGTGCCGTCGCCGACCATGCCGACCGCACGGTCCTCACGCGTCACATAGGTGGACGTCTGCACCGCGGGATCGCACTCGACGACCGGCACGAGGCTGGGATCCGTGCCCGCGGGGACCGGGTACTTGGCGCCGCGCTTGCGCCGCCGCAGCGAGCGCTTCAGCTCGTACCACTCCGACAACGGGTGCTGCCTGCGGCGCACCAGGGCGAACACCGTCAGCAGCCCGGCCGCCACGGCGGCGGGCAGCAGCAGCCACTTCTGCACGATCCACGCGAGCAGCAGCAGCCCGGCGGCGATCTCGATCAGCACCAGTTGCTGGAGCCGCACGGGGCCGAAGCTGCCGGCCTTGCTGCTCAGCCGCAGCGTCGCGTTGGCGGGCGGCTGCGAGGCGCCTGCGGCCTGTTGCTCGTCGTTCCGCTGCGACGGAACGCGCCGGTCCCCGGACCGGCTGCGGGTGGCGCTCGTCATCCCCCGTACTTCCCCTTCGAGATGTCGTCTGCACGGCTCCCGGAACGGCTGCCGACCGCGCCCGCCGATTCCGCTCGCGGACGCGTGCAGACCGACGTCGTGTTCGCGGTCCCCGCCGATTCGGCGTCTGCGGTCGCCCCCTGCCGTGCCGTCGGTTCACAGGCTCCACATGTACGTGTGCGCGCGTGACGTGCGCGTACGACGCGGAACCGGACCGGCCCGCAACGCAACGGACGCCGGCCGGACGTCAGGATACTCATCGCGGACGGGGTCCCGCAGGCGGCCGGTGGTCATCGCAAGTGAGGGCATTGTGCGGATACCGCGACCCTTGGCGGATGTGCCCGCTCCCGCGCCACCCTGTCGTTTGCGTACACACCGCGGCGCGGCATAGTAGTGCAGTCGGGGGAGGCGGACTCGGGGGCGGCGCGGAGCCGCGCAGGGCGGCGGCGCACACGGCGCACACGACGACCCGGGACCGCACACCGCCGGAGGATGAGGCGGAGCGGACCGGTGCGCACGCCGGTGCACGCTCCAAGTCACCACCAGCACCGGGTACTTCACCAGCACGGAAACGGGAGAGACGGGGACCGATGGCGACGCGGCGGGACGAGCTCAGCGCCCACACCTTCGCGCGGAAGCGCACGCTTGCAGCCTTTCTACAGCCGGAATCGAGAGTGTCCGACGAGGAGGCCCCGCGTCCCGTACGGGCGATGATGCCCAGCATGGTGGTGGGGCTGGTGCTGGTCGCCGGCGCCGTCGCGTGGGGAGCGATCGCCCCCAGCGCGCCCCACGGCTGGAGCACGGTGGGCGAGCACATCATCGTGGACAGCGACTCCACGACCAGGTATGTGGTCCTCAAGGAGCGC
Organism: Streptomyces sp. HNM0575; assembly: GCF_012726265.1. GTDB lineage: Bacteria > Actinomycetota > Actinomycetes > Streptomycetales > Streptomycetaceae > Streptomyces. The sequence goes on from NZ_JAASAG010000016.1 coordinate 65,067, forward strand.
GACAAGAACGGCAAGAAGGTCCCCCAGCTCCACCCGGTGCTGAACTTCGCCTCCGCCAAGCTCGTCCTGGACAAGGGCAAGGGCCAGGTCATAGAGGTCTCCGGCAAGGACATCGACGAGAGCACCGTCGCGCGCGGCTCCACCATCGGCATTCCCTACGCGCCGGACCGGCTGCCCAGCACGGCCGACGCCGAGTCCCCGAAGGAGTGGGCCGTCTGCGAGAAGCCGGGCTCCCACGCCCGAGGCGAGCCGCAGCAGGGCATGTTCGTACTCGGCGGGCAGGACAAGAACAAGCTCAAGGACAAGAACCGCCTGGGCGACGGCGAAGCAATGTTCGTCGAGGACAGCAAGACCGGCGACCAGTACATGGTCGACGGGACGGGCACCAAGATGCTTCTTCACGACCGCATGCGGGAGAACGCCAAGTTCCTGAAGGAGCGGAGCCTGCTGACAAGGCTCGCCATCAAGAACCCCGGCGACCCGCAGAAGGTGTCCAGCCAGTGGCTGGAGACGCTCAACACCGGCGACCCCCTCACCTTTCCGTACCTGGGCGGCGCCGGGGCGGGGAGTCCCGCGTCGTTCTCCGGGGCGGACCAACTCCCGCCCGAGGGCCGAGAGGTCGGAAAGGTGCTGAGGTCCAGGGCCGGTAACACGTCGTACTACTACGTCGTGATGAAGGACAAGGTGCAGCGCACGACACCGCTCGTCGGCAAGCTCGCCATGGGCGGGGCGGGCCTGGGACAGCAGAAGCCAATCACCGTCAACGAGCTCCAGATGGCCAACGCGGGTGCGAGCGAGAACACGGCCACCGGAGGCAAGGGCTGGCCGCGGGACATCATGAACCAGGTCAACCGCCCCGCTGAGGGGATTGGTTCGACCTCGCGCACCGTCTCGTGCAGCGTCTACACGGGCAAGACGTCCGGCGGCAAGCCGCAACTCGCCGCGTGGGCGGGCCCGCGGTACCCGGCCAACATCGTCGACGGCGCGGCGAGCGCGTACGTCAGCTCCGGTTCCGGGCTGCTCTACCAGGAGGTCACCGGGAGCGGAAGCCGGAGCGGCACCCAGTACCTGCTGACGGACTCCGGTCTGCGCTACGCGTTGCCCAAGGGCGGCGGTGACAGCCAGCAGGGCTCGGGCTCCAGCGAGAAGAGCCCCACCGCGCGCCTCGGCTACGAGAAGGCCAAGGTCGCGCCCGTGCCGCGGAGTTGGTCCTCGCTGCTGCCGAAGGGGCCCACGCTGGACACCAGGAGCGCGTCGCAGGAACAGGGACTGTGAGGGGCGCGTGACAGCCGTAACGACTTCGCGTATCGGCCGGCGGATTCCCGTGTAGCGCACAAGTCCCGTCTTAGGGGCGGGAGTTGCGTCATTCCCGCGGGTTTGAAGGGTTTCGCGGGGTGGGCCGGGGGCAGGGTCAGTGCGGTGCACGAAAGTGCCGGCTGCGCCGCGATCACGAATCGATCGCGGCGGTGTGTTGACCACGTGACGGTAATGGCATGCGAACGGCTGTGTCGGTGGGGCAAGGTAGTGTTCTCACGGTGTCAGCTGACGGCCCGTTCTGTACGTGGCATAGGGTGACCCATCAGCCCGACGCGGGCTGCTGAGACGTTACAGAAGACATGGGGGAAGGTGCGCCATGGCAGGACAGTTTCGGGTAACAGAGGACGAGCTCCGGGCTCTGTCGTCCAAGATCAGCGAGGTCAACAGCTCCGTCCAGGGTGAGGTAAAGCGCCTCGACGGTGTGATCTCCCAGATCGCCGGCGGATGGCAGGGTCAGGCGGCCAGCGCTTACCACCGGCTCCAGCAGCAGTGGAACGAGGATGCGCGCAAGATGAACAACATCCTCAACGACATCAAGGAAGCGGTCGACTCCACCCGCCAGAACTACTCGGCGACGGAAGAGCAGCAGAACTCCGAGGTCAGCAAGATCATGTCGGACTTCGGCTGATCAAGGTCCACTCGACCGGTCAACCGGCGTCCGCGCCATACGAGTTCACAGCTACTGCTACCGAAGAATCGCTGAAGGAGGAGTCGTAAAGTGTCCGGAATTCTCGTCAATTTTCAGACGGTGTCGCAGGCTTCCCAGGACGTGAGGTCCACGGCCGGCCGCATCAAGAGCCAGCTGGACGACCTCGAGGCCATGGTGAAGCGCGTCGCCAACACCTGGGAGGGCTCCGCCCAGGAGGGTTACCAGGCCAAGCAGCGCCAGTGGGACCAGACGGCGGACCACCTGCACCAGGTTCTGCTCAAGATCTCGACCGCGCTTCAGAACTCGGCGGACAACTACCAGTCCACCGAGAAGAGCAACGCGAACGTCTGGGGCAACTGAGCTACCGGCAGCGCCCGTACGAGGAGTGGGTCCGGCCGTCACCGGCCGGCCCGCTCCTGCCGTTGCGTCAAGGGCGTTCGACCGGGCCGGGGTGAGCACGTCGGCACGGACCGGCGTCCCCCGGGGGAGAAGAACACCATGTCCATGCCTGCCAGTGGATCCGATGTCAGCGGGTCCGATGAGAACGCCCTGAGCACGGGGGCCGTCGGGCGGCGCTCCCGCAAGACCCGCTGCGCGCAGCGGGCGTTCGTGGTGCTCGCGGCGCTGGGACTCACGGCCGTCGGCACCGCGGTGCCCGCCACCGCGGATGAGGCGCATCACCGGCAGCCCGGCGGTTCGTCCGCCGGCCGGGAGCATGCCCGTACGGGCCAGGATCCGGGTCTGGACAGCACCGGCGAATGCAAGTTCGGCGGCAAGGACATCAAGAGCACGCCGTGGTCGCTCCAGCGCGTACTGCTGGACGAGCTGTGGAGCGAGGCCACCGGCAAGGGCGTCACGGTCGCAGTGATCGACACCGGCGTCGACAAGGACAATCCGCAGATCCGCCCCGCACTCGGCTCCGGCGGCAAGGACTTCGTCGGCAAGTCGAAGAACGGCACGACCGACGTCGAGGGCCACGGCACCCGGGTCGCGGGCATCATCGCCGCCCGTAAGTCCAAGGACAAGGAATCGGGCTTCACCGGCATCGCGCCGGCCGCGGAGATCCTGCCGCTGCGCTACACGGGCAGTGAGGACCCGGAGGAGAAGGGCAACGCGAGGACGCTGGCCAAGGCCATCGACTACGCGGTGTCGAAGAAGGTCAAGATCATCAATATCTCCTCGGACACCGCGGACAAGAAGTCGAGTCCCGATCTTCAAGCAGCGATACAGAAGGCCGTGGACGCGGGGATCCTCGTGGTGGCCGCCGCGGGCAACGACGGAGCCAACGGGAAGCAGGAGTACACCTATCCCGCCTCGTACGAGGGGGTTCTGGCCGTCGCGGCCTCCGACCGCAACAACGAGCGGGCCTACTTCTCCCAGTCCGGGCGCTTCGTGGACATCGCCGCACCCGGAGTCGGCATGGTCTCCACCGTCCCGGACGGCGGCCAGTGCCCGGCCGACGGCACCTCGTTCTCCGCGCCGTACGTCGCGGGTGTGGCGGCGCTGATGTACGAGAAGTACCCCAACTGGGACGCACAGCAGATCGCCGGCCGGATGCAGCAGACCGCGGACCGGCCCGGCTCCAGGAACGACACCCAACTCGGGTGGGGCGTCGTCGATCCCGTCGCCGCCCTGACCGGTGACGACGACCCACCGCAGGACGAGCCGCACTCGGACACCCGGCAGCAGAGCCGCCATGTCACGCCGATGAACCTCACCGTCGGCGAGAGCGCCACGGAACGCACCCAGCGCATCTCGGTCTACGTCATGGCCGCAGGCACCGTACTGACACTTCTGATCGGCGGCACTGCCATCGCAGCCCGCGACCACCGCCGCAAGCGCTCACCCGAGGGCAACGCGGCAGACACCACAACTTCAACGAGGCATTAGGCAGCAGGGGGAGAGGAGACGGGGCAATGAGCAGCGGATACAAGGTCGATCTGAGCGCCCTGGACGAGGTCATCAAGAAGCTCAACCGCGTCGTCGACGACATGGGCGGCCCGCACACCTGCGCCAAGTACGAGACGTACCTGCCTCCGGGGTGGCTGGGGAAGGGCTTCGCGGAGGAAGAGGGCTTCCGCGGTGCGCACTCCGGAATGAAGGACGCGATCGAGGGCTACATCAAGCAACTGCAAGGCCTGATCAATCAGTTCAGCTCCAATGCGTCGCAGGTCCGCCGCAACTACGACGACCAGGAGCATAAGACCAAGCACGGTGTATCGACGGAAGCCGGTGGCGGCAAGTGACGTGCGCTGACCAGATTTCAACGGTGGGGAGTGGCAGCTGATGGGATATCCGGCTTACGAAGCGCCGTCACAGGAGCAGATCGAGGCTCAGCGGCGGGCGATCGAGCAGGCGAAGACGGACTCTCACAACGAAGGCCTGAAAGGTCACGAGAAAGAGATCTCGGACTACAAGAAGGTCAATGAGCAGTTCCACCTCAAGACCGACTTCACGACTCACGACATCGATCAGCTGAAGGGCATGATCGAGCACGCCAACCCGGACGGCGTTGACGGAATCGGCAAGAACTGGAAGCGAGTTCACGACAAGCTGGTCGGTGAGGGCGGTGGCGGGTCCCCTTCGGGCGACAGTGCCTACGGTCAGTTGAAGAAGGCCGTCGACGACGTACTCGAACACTGGGAAGGCGAGAGCGCCAACCAGTTCAAGGCCAAGGCTGAGAGAATCCTTCAGCAGATCACCAACAGCGCGTCGCACGCCCACAACGTGTCTCAGGTGATGACGCAGGCGTCGGACGACCTCCGTACACAGCGGGACGCGATCAGCAAGATCGAGAAGCCCAGCTGGTTCTCCAAGGCATGGGACTGCGTCACGGACTCCGGACGTGACGACAAGTACACGGAGCAGGACATCAAGAGCGGGAACATCCCGAAGGATCTGATCGCGCAGGCCAACGAGGGCTACATCGGGGCTGAGAAGGAAGAGCAGCTCAAGGCCGTCGCGATCATGGAGAACCTGGGGCGGAGCTACGTCGGGTACGGACAGCGGATCAAAACTCCGGTCGACCCTCCGGATCAGGGCGTGCCGCCTTCCAACCCCCAGACGCCGATGCCCGTGCCCATTCCAGCGCCGTCGGGCTCCGCATCCACACCCTCATCCGGTGGGAGGGTGAAGTCCTCAACGAGCATGGCCGGTACCAGCAAGGTGCCCGAGACGACCGGCCCCCGCGACCCTGGAATCTCCGGCGGTCAACAAGTACCGGCGAGTCAGACGAACGTCGACAGCCTGCCGTCGGGTATTTCCGGTGGAGGAACTGCCGGCGCCGCGGGCGGCGGTGCTGTCTCCGGAGCCGGGGCGGGTGGCGGCGTAGCCGGTGCCGGAGGCGCTGGGGCCACCGCCGGTGTGCCCGGTGGCGGACTCATCGGCGGAGCAGCCGCTGCCGGGGCCGCCCGGGGCGCCGCCGGACGTGCGGGTATCGGCGGTGCGGGCGGCATGGGCGCTCGCGGAGGCGGTGCCGCTGCCGGTGGCAGGGGAGCCGCAGGTGCTGCGGGGCGTGGCGCGCTGGCAAGGGCGAGGGGCGGTGTCGCCGGAGCCCCCAAGGGGATCAGCGGCGGCAAGCCTGCGACTCCCGGTGGCACGGGTCTTGGGAAGGGCCGGGGTGGTGCATCGGGAGCCGCCGGGCGAGGCGGCGCCGGGATGCTCGGCGGTGCACGGGGCACGAGCCAGCGGCCCGGAGAAGAAGAGCGCGACCAGGGAAGCCGTCCCGACTACTTGGTTGAGGACGAAGAGACCTGGACGCCGGAAGACGGCCGTAGCGTGCCGAAGACGATCGAGTAGAAACGGTGGCAGATAGCCACTGAGGAAGACGGATGGCCCTCGCGAGAAGCGGCTTCGCGGGGGCCGTCGTCGAGAGTACGAAGAGGAGCAGGAGTTGAGTCTTCGACGAGCGCTGCACCTGGTGGGCACCGGAGCGTTGACGGGGGCCCTGCTCCTCGGCTTCGTTCCATCAGCTTTTGCTGATGACATCCGTGACCGTCAGTGGGCCCTGGACTTCTTTGCAGCAGAGGATATTTGGCAGCAAGCCACAGGCAAGGAGGTGACCGTAGCTGTTGTCGACACCGGAGTGGACAAAGGTCACCCTGACCTCAAGGGCTCCGTACTTGCCGGCAAGAACTACACGGATGGGAAATCCGACACCATTGACGGTGGTCGGCATGGCACGGCGATGGCCAGCCTGATTGCTGCGCACGGTCATGGCGCAGGCGGCAAGTCCGGCATGAAAGGGCTGGCGCCCGAAGCCAAGATCATGCCCATCACCGTGCCGACTGCCTCCAGTTACGGCAACGGTATTCGGTACGCAGTCGATCACGGCGCTGATGTAGTCAATCTCTCGTATGCGGGACCTGACGACCAGGGAGATCGCGAGGCGGTCCAGTACGCGATCTCGAAGGATGCCGTCGTTGTGGCGGGTACCGGCAATTCTCCTGGCAAGCACAGGAACTACCCTGCGGCTTATCCCGGAGTGGTATCCGTGGGTGGTCTCGGGCGTGACGGGACCATGTGGGATGGGTCGTCCTGGGGGTCGAACACGACCCTGGTCGCGCCGGCCGAGGAAAACATCACGGCGAACAGGAGGCATGAATCCGGGTATGGAATCACCAGCGGCACCTCCGACGCCACTGCGTACGTCTCTGCCGCTGCGGCCTTGGTTCGGGAGAAGCATCCCGACCTCACTGCGGGGCAGGTCATCAATCGCTTGATCAAGTCGGCCAAGCCGCTGACGGATGCCAAGGGGAATGCGCCCAAGTTGCCGGATGAGAAGTTCGGTTATGGCGTGGTTCGGCCCTTCCGGGCTGTGACGTCTGACTATCCGGCGGGTCCGAAGGCCGGGCCGTTGGCTCAGGCGGACAAGCCGTCGGGTGCGGCCGCTGGGGACTCTGGTTCTGATTCGGGCTCGTCTTCGGACGACTCCTCGGGCTGGATGTTCGTGCTGGGCCCGCCGATCGTTCTCTTCGGGTTGATCTTCCTTGTGCTCGTGGGTGTCGCGGTTTTGATCGTGGTGCTGGTGAAGCGGAAGGACGGTCGGGATCGGGTGAGTGATCCATGGGGTTCGGGCGCTGGTCCGGCGGTGCCGCCGCAGCAGTATCCGGGGCAGCAAGTCCAGGCTCCAACGGGGCAGTTCGGTGGACCTCCGAACTCGCCGCCTCCGCCGCCGAACCAGCCTCCGTCGCGCTGAGCTGGTTCGCGCCCATCGACGGCCCTCGCGGGAACCAATCTCGCGGGGGCCGTCGTCGAAAGTATGAAGAGGAGCAGGAGTTGAGTCTCCGACGAGCGCTGCACCTGGTGGGCACCGGAGCGTTGACGGGGGCCCTGCTCCTCGGTTCCGCGCCCGCTGCCGGTGCGGATGATATTCGAGACCGGCAATGGGCCCTTGACGCCTTCGATGCCGACAAGATTTGGCAGCAGTCCACTGGCAAAGGCGTCACCGTCGCCGTGGTCGATTCTGGAGTTGACGCCTCCCATCCGGATCTCAAAGGACAGGTACTGAAGGGCAAGGACTTCACGAAGGAAGGGGGAAGTGCGCAAGAGGATTCTGACGGCCACGGGACTGCTATGGCTGGGTTGATCGCCGGGCGTGGTCATGGAGCGGGGGGCGGATCAGGCGTGAAGGGGCTCGCGCCGGACTCCAAGATTCTTCCCATCCGGTATCAGCACAAGGACTCTGAAGCAGGTGCTTCATTGGATGCGGGCGTGCGGTACGCGGTTCGTGAAGGTGCCGATGTCATCAACATCTCTCAGGTGACTCATCGCAATGCCGAGGATGCTCGGGCCATTGCGTACGCGACCAAGCACGACGTGGTCGTCGTTGCCGGAACTGGCAACGAGGGCATCGAGAAGAAGAATTACCCCGCTTCCTATCCGGGTGTGGTGTCGGTCGGTGGCGTCGACGACCGCGGAGCGGTGTGGGAAGACTCCTCCTGGGGGTCGAATACCACTCTGGCCGCTCCTGCTGTCAACAATGTTGTGACGAACTCGACTTACGAGTCGGGATACGCCATGGCCAAGGGCACGTCGGACGCGACGGCGTATGTGTCAGCGTCAGCGGCTCTGGTACGTGCCGAACACCCCGATCTCACTGCGGGTCAGGTGATCAATCGCTTGATCAAGACCGCCAAGGTGCCCGGTCCGGAAGAAGCACGTGATCCGAAACTGCCGGACGAGAAGTTCGGTTACGGGGTGGTCCGCCCGTACCGGGCCGTGACATACGACATTCCGGCGGGTCCGAAGGCGGGGCCGTTGGCTCAGGCGGACAAGCCGTCGGATGCGGCGGCGGGGGATGCGTCTTCGGGGTCGGGGTCGTCTTCGGAGGGTCCCTCGGGGTGGATGTTCGTGCTGGGTCCGCCGATCGTTCTGTTCGGGCTGATCTTCCTTGTGCTCGTGGGTGTCGCGGTTTTGGTTGTGGTGCTGGTGAAGCGGAAGGACGGTCGGGATCGGGTGAGTGATCCCTGGGGTTCAGGTGGTGGTCCGGCGGTGCCGCCGCAGCAGTATCCGGGGCAGCAGGTCCAGGCCCCGACGGGGCAGTTCGGCGGACCTCCGAGCTCGCCGCCTCCGCCGCCGAACCAGCCTCCGCCTACTCCGTGGCGATGAGCCGGCGGAAGCGGAGCAGCCGGGATCTACAGCTCAACCCGATCGGAGGGGCTTCGGGCCGGTGAGCACTCATCACGCGCCCGTGCGGGCGGCCGAGCGCACCAGCAGGACTGTTTGGTTCACGACGCCCATCGCCGCCATGATTGTAGTGGGTGCGTTGGTTCTCTGGGCGGTTTCGTCATCCCTGGTTGTGCGGCGTACGGCAGTACTCGTCTGCATCGGCGTCCTGCTGGTATGCATAGTTGCGCTCGTCGTGGCCAAGAGGGGCGCGGGTCGTCCCGGTCTCGCTCAGGCGTACGCGGCCGTATGTCCCCCGACGAGCAAGGTGGACGCATCGAGCGTGCTGCCTGCCTCCGTACCCTCCGGACGTTCACTGAGGATCCGTGGACTCGTGGGAATGGTGGGCTTCTTCGCTGCCCTCATCGGTATTTGGGGGCTTGCGGGTGGAGATGACATACATGCCAGCCAAGCTGCGGACATTCGCAGTTCGGGTGCTCAGATAGCTGAGGTCCCGGTGACGAAGGTGAGCGGCCTCGAGCGGTACGGCGGCCGGACGGACACCGAGTTCTCAGCGGCCGTCACGGTGTTGCTTCCCGGTTCCGGACCGGAGGCAGACAGAAATCCGGCAACCATTGATGTCCGTACACACGAGGAACCCCGACGTGGCGGCTCGCTCAATGTGATGTACGCGCCGAGCGCTCCTGAACTCGGTGCTGTACACGGGGACTCGGCGACGTTGACCCGTTTGGCAAGTGGCAAGGCCATGAGTCCGGAGCTGAGCTGGGGACTGACCCTGGCGTGGGTCGGGGTGGGACTCCTCCTTGTCGGTGCAAGTGTTCTGACGGGCGAGTTTCGTCCGATCACACGTGTCGGACAGGGCGCTCGTGTCGGTCGGGGTGCCTGCGCCGGCTCGGGGCCTTGGGACGTACGCGATTCCCGGTCGAACACCGGTGGCGAGTGTCTACTCGTTGCTATGGACAGCGGCGAGCAGTTGGGTTTCTGGGTCGAGCGGAATGCCTCCGCGGTCGCAGAGGTCGCGGGAAGCGAGCCGGTCTGGGTCTGTTGGAAGCCCTCCGAGGCCGGGACAGGCGGGGACAAGAAGGTCGCCGCCGTTGTTCTGGCGGACTCGGGTTGGGCTTTGCATGGCGAAGTGTGGGCCGAGCAGGCACGTCAATTGGAACGGCACGCAATCGACCCGGGACGCGGCGGTGTTCCCGTCGACGATCACCGCAAGATGCGGCTGTGGAGCCCGGTGCTCTCCTGGCCGCTGATTCTGCGCGGCAGTTCACTGCTGTGCATTGTGCTGGCTCTGGCTTCCGCCGCAGCACTCATCACCGATTTCGGCGTCAGGTGGCGCTGGGGGCTCGGGGTCATCGGGACGGTTGCGTTGCTTGGCGCTCTTGCCACGTACGTAGTGCCTTCCACCAAGGATGAGAAGGACGGCCGGGGTTCATCCGTGTCGACAACCACCGTGTAAGCGACCGACTTAGTGCACCGGCGGCGCTAGGCCACCGGGCCGGAGTGGCCCGGTGGCCGCCCGCGGAGCCCCTGGGCGGCCAGTCGCGCGCCGGAGGCGCCCCCCTCAGAGCTGCTTGACCATCTCCACCGCGTCCTTCAGGGACAGCCGCGGCTCCTGGCGGCGCAGCTCCTTCACCGCGCGGACCTCGCCCTTGCTCGCCTTCACCGAGCGCACGGCGTCGGTGTCGATGCGGTCGCGCACGTCGTCGAGGGACGTCGACTGCTGCGGCATGGTGAGCCGCTTCCGGCGGCGAAGCCAGAAGCTGACCACGACGGCGAGTGGGACGTAGATCCACGCCATGATCTGGATGGCTTCCCCGATCGGTGTGCCGGTGAGCGAGAGGCCGAGGACTACGGCCACTGCCAGGATCAGAAGACCCACGAACCAGTACATCTCGATGGTCTTGAGGGAACGTGCATCGGAAGTCTGCCCGTCCCGGGGCTGGTTCTTCACGCGGGAACCCTTCTGCCTTGTTGTCGGGAGTGCCTGGAGGGCGGTTTCACCCTGGCCATACCGTACGTGGCACCGGCCGTTACGCCACAGGGCGGTGTGGATTTCCTGTGGGGTTTCCCGAAGGGTCCTGCTGAGATCCGCGGCTGTTTGCGGCCCGATCTCAGTGCTCTCAACTCCCTTACCGCGTAAGGCCGTCGGCGTTCGGCGCGCAACAGTCTCCAAGCTGTCGGAGCCCAGGACGAGCGCGTTCCAGGTGTCCGTTCCTGCTCGTATAATCAGCGCCGGCTGCGGGATGCATCACCGTCACCAGGGGGATTCCCCCTATTTGCATGCCTCTCGCCCGGCTTGTTCGCTCCATTCACCACCGAGGAGAAGCACTTCATGGGGGACCACTTCAAGACGGATCTGGGTGTACTGGATCAGTTTGTCAAGACGTTGAACAGCAGCGTCAAGGATCTCGACGATGCCCGCACGGCGTTGTCGCACGTCCGGGGCGACCAGATCGGCACCTCCCGGCTGGACAAGGCCTGCGACGACTTCCAGGAGGAATGGAAGTACGGTGCCGAGCAGATGAGCGAGATGATCGGCGGCATCAAAGAGGGTGTGGAGTCGAACAAGAAGAGCTATAAGGAAATGGAGACGAACCTCGCGAAGGCGCTCAACGAGATGGAGCAGCAGGGCACTTCGGCGGGGGGCAAGTGATGGTAGCGAATCCTTATCCTCACCTCGGCTGGAACCCGGTTCCCGGTATTCCCTCGGAAGTCGAGGCGCTCAAGAACAAGGTGAGCAAGGCCGCCACTGCACTTCGCAGCTGCCACACGCAGATCGAGCGTCTGATCGGCGAGAGCAGCCACTGGGAAGGTGACGCCGCTGACGCCTTCCGCGACAAGCTCGACGGCGATCTGCCCAAGTACATGAAGGACGCCGCCACCTCGATGGAGAAGGCCGCCGCCCAACTTGCCAAGTGGGACGGCGACTTGAATGCCAACCGCGAGCTCGCCAAGAAGTACGACGACGAGGCGCGGGAGAAGAAGGAAGCCGCGGGCACCGCCAAGGAGCGGCAGGACACCGCCCAGAAGGACCCGGACCTCAAGCTGGGCGGCAAGGAGTTCCCCAGCCAGGCCGAGGCGGACGCGGCGACGGAGCGGCTGCGGGCGGCCGAGCGCCGGCTGAAGGAGGCCTCGGACAGCCTGGAGAAGGCCAACGAGGCGTACAACAGCGTCATCGAGAAGGCCAAGACTCTGGAAGGGGAGCACGAGCGGCAGGCCAACAAGGTCGCGGAGGAACTGGACAAGGCGGACGACGACCTTGCTCCCGACGAGCCCGGCTGGCTCAGCAAGACCCTCAGTACGATCGGCGACGCGCTGAAGACAGCCGGCGACTTCGTTCTCGAACACGCGGGCACCATCGGCGCGATCGCCGGCCTGCTGGCGCTCTTTCCGACACCGCTGGCTCCGGTCTTCGCGGGCATCGCGGTCGTCGCGAGCGCCGCCTCGCTGGGCAAGAACTTCGCCAGCGAGGACTTCCGGGCTTCCTTGACCGGCAAGTACGGCACCGGTGAGGCCCTGAGTGCCTGGGGTTCCGTCGCCGGCGACGCGCTCGGCGTACTGCCCGGGGCCGGTGCGCTGGCCAAGGGCGGTGGCGAGGCAGCCATGCTGGCGGGCGCGGCCAGGGAGGGCGGCGAGGCGATGTCCGCCGGCTCCAAGGCCGCCGCCTTCGGGCGGGAGACCGTCGAGGCGTTCAACTTCAAGGCACTCGACGTCGCCACCGACCCGGGAACAGGGATGGTGGATTACGGCGTGAACGGTGTCAACGCTCTGGCCAACACCGCATCTTCCTTGGAGTCGTTGGACGTTCTGCCTGAAGACGGAAGCAGCCACTACACCGCCGAGGGCGTCAAAGCAGGTGTCGCGGCTCAAGGTGCGAAGGGCAACATCGAGGTCCTGACGGAGGGACTGGGAGATCTGAGGGCGGGGCTCCAACTGCTGTGAACAGCATCCAGGAAGGTTCCGCGGTCAAGCCACGGCCGGCGTTCTGGTACGACCTCCCCTACGGGTACCTGCAGATCGACGTCTATCCCGGCGGCGAGCGCATGGAGCAACTGGCGCGCGAGATCCTTGCGTTGCCCGAAGGCCTCCGCGATCGAGCGGACCAGGTGTTCCGCATGTATGCCCTCATGATGTGGGAGCTGCAGAAGCATCGTGTGGTGGGTTGTGCGCTCGGCTTGCACCCGGATGGCGAGAGCGCCTCCATGTCGGTACTGACGGTTTCCATCGTCGAGATGCAAGGTGTCAATCCCAAGGCGGCGCTGACGTTGCTGCTGGCGTCCGGAGCGGGTGAGACCAGGGAAACAGGCGTCGTGCCCGTCGAACTGCCCTGTGGCACAGCCTTCGTCACCGGCACCGTCGAGGAGACGGACGTGCCGGAACCTCAAGCGGTACCAGGCGAAGCCCCTGCGAAGGCTCCAGTCTGGCGCGGTATGGTCGCGATCCCGGACACGCGCTCCTCTTCGGTGACGGTTCTCCAACTCGTCACTCCGTCTCTGCATCTCGCTGACGAGTACCGAAGTGTGCTGCTCGGCGTGGCCAGCACGGTCACTTACACCGATCCGCAGTCGGCAGACTCAACGGGTGGAGCGTTGCAACGGGATGCCGGGGCGATCGCCGAGGCAGTGAGGAATGATTTCGGATGACGGCGGAGAGCAGCCAGGGGAATGCGGTGCCGGAGCCCGCAGCGGCACGGAGCGAGACGGCGGGCCCCTCGACCGACAAGGAAAGGGCGGGGCGGCGCCGGTTGGCGATCCTCGCGACGTCGACGTGGCTGGTCAGCTATGCACTCACCCTGGCCATCTTCAGCGACTCCCTTTTCATTCTGGGGATTCCGGGGATCATCGGCCTGGTCACGGCGACCGTCATGACGGCCGTGGGGTGGATGTACAAGTCGGTGAACGCCGTCCCCTACGCCACCGACTGCACGGACCCGAGGGGTGCCCTGAGGTATCACCGCCTGGTCGTGACACGGAGGTTCGTGTTGCTCGTCCTGGTGGCAGGGGCGCTCGGAGCAGTGCCGCTCATCACGGAGATCTCGTATTTCTTCCCGCTCATCGTCGTGGGGATGATGAGTCTCGTTGTGGCGGCGATCGTGCTGGTGCAGCAGTTGACCTGGCTTCGGCACTGTTCCCGGGCCCTGAAGACATACGACGCGGAATTCCGCACGCCGGTGGAGAAGCTGGGACGGCAGAGCGGAGGGAAGCGCATTCTCCGGCTCAGTGAAGGGGAGCAGGCGTCTCCGAAGATGTCGGCACGTCAGCCGTTGGGCCTCGAGTGGCCCGAGGCGATCCACGATGGCGTGTGGTTCGCCGGGGACGACATGTTCGGTGGGGCCCTCCTCGTGCCCGGCAGCGGGGAGTTGGTGCTGGTGCAGCCGCTCGAGTGGGCAGCGTTGAGTGCGCAGCGTGGACGAGTTGAAGCAGCACGTCAGCAGGCTGCTGAACACGCTGGTTTCCACCGGAAACTGATCTGAATCGACTGCTGAAGCGGGCCCGCGAACTGCGCCAATGCCCATTCCCGGCTCGGAGGAGAGACAAGGCGTGATGCACGGCAGTGAGCTGCGGGTCCCGCTGACCAAGGTCGCATTCGATCACCCCGAGACGCGGTCGGAGTGGAAGGCGACGCGTCGCCGGGTGAGACTCAAGCTGTCGCTGTGGAGCGTGCTGCTGGTCGGCGCCTTGACGCTGTGCGGTCTGCTCGCGGAGGTGCGGTGGGCCGCTCCCACCGCCCGCAGTGACAACAGCGTCGGCGGCCTCATCGGCGGTGTGGGCATTCTGGGCTACGTGTTCGCGCTGTACACCTGCTGCGGTGCGCTGTCCCGGCTGCGCAAGGCCCGCAGCATCCTGGAGGCGTATCCATGGCGGAGGTTCCCCGCAGTGCGGAGGCTGTCCGGGAAGGACCCGGCGGGCGTGCCGGTGCAGTTCCGCCTCGCCGAGCGCGGTGAGGAACCGGGCCGCGGCGACAGTTCGTCCGCGGACGACGTGTACGTGGACGACGACGGCACGGTCTGGTCCCAGAGCATGTCCGCCCGTAATCCGCTCCGTTGGAACCGCTGGAACGAGTCGATGGAACGGGGCGCCTGGTACGCCGGTGACGTCGCGATAGGGGGCGTCCTCGCGCTGCCCGGTGGCAGCGGGTTGATGACCGTTCAGCGCAGGATGCAGGTGCTCTCCATGGACCGTCAGCCGGGGAGGACCGACCACGAGCGCATCCTCGCGGCCGCGCCGGGGCGGGACTGACTCTTCCGGGACTGACTCTTCCCGGGCCGGCGGGCCGTGAGCGGAGGCGCCCCAGGCGCCGCCTCAGACCGCGCCGTCCTCCGGCGTCCTCAGACCCCGCCGTTCTCCCGCGTCGGCTCCAGGTCGAACTCGCCGTCACGCGCGCCCAGTACGAACGCGCGCCACTCGGCCGCGGTGTAACGCAGCACCGTGCCGGGGTCCTTGGAGTTGCGCATAGCGACGGCTCCGTCCGGAAGGTGGGCGATCTCGACCCTCTCCTCCTCGGGCCCGCCCGGCGCGGACTCCCAGACGGCGTCGGAGATGTCCATCGCGTACAGTTCGTCCTTCTCCTGCTGCGTCCCCATGGCGCATGCTCCCCTCTTCGACACCGGCTGCACCGACCGAACGGGCTGCACGGACTGAACGGGCCGTACCGACCCCGACCGGATCTGCCGCACTGACCGGACCTGCTTGCCCGGCGGTCAGCGTCCAGTGGCAAAGGTGAGCCCCGGGGCACTCGGCCCGGCCCCCGGCCCCGTCTTCGCAGCCCCGCCCATCATTCCATGCACCGGCTCCCCACAGCCCGGATCGAGCCCGTCCGTACGAGCCGCCCCCGGATCCGTACGGATCGTACGAGCCGTCGGCTGTCAGTTGTCACCCGTCAGCCGTCAATACGTACGACGCCGGGCCGGGAAGGCGTTCCCGGCCCGGCGTCTCAGGCGTTGTTCACGGGCGGCCGGAGCGACCCGCAAAGCGCCCCCCGGGGGACCGCTCCCCGGCCCGCCCGGCTTCTCAGTTGTTCGCCGGCATCCAGCCCGTCTGGACCAGCTGCCCGCCCCTGCGCCGCGTCTGGAAGTAGCCGCGGCCCGGCGGCAGTTGCGTCGGAGAGATGCTGCCGAGCAGAGCGCCCTCCGACTTGTCACCGGAAAGGACGACGCCCTGTGCGCCCAGCTCCTTGATGCGCTGCATCACGGGCTCGTACAGCGCACGGCTGGCGCCGCCGGACGAGCGGGCGAGGATGACGCGCAGCCCGACGTCGCGGGCGAACGGCAGGTACTCCAGCAGCGGCATCAGCGGGTTCTGCCCGGTGGCCACCAGGTCGTAGTCGTCGATGACGACGAACGCGTCCGGGCTGTCGTACCAACTGCGGTTGCGCAGCTGCTCCGGTGTGACGTCCGGCCCCGGCATGCGCCGCGACATGGATCCGGCGAGCCCTTCGAGGGTCTCCTGTAGCGAGGGCGCAGCGGCGCAGTACCGCGAGAGATGCGCCTCGGGTACGCCCTGGAGATGGGCGCGCCGGTAGTCGCCGACCACGATCTTCGCCTTGTCCGGCGAGTAGCGTTCCGTGATCTGGTGCATCAGCAGCCGCAGCAGCGCGCTCTTGCCGGATTCGCTCTCGCCGAAGACCACGAACAGCGGGTCCGTCTCGAAGTTGACGAAGACGGGCCGCAGCGAGCTCTCGTCGATCCCGAACGCGAGGCCGTGATCCGGGTAGTCGGAGCCCTTGGGGAGCCTTGAGGCCTCCAGCATGGTCGGCAGCAGCCGGACCGCCGGTGCCGGTTCGCCCTTCCAGTGCTCGTTGATGGAGCTGACCGTCTGCCGCGTGGCGTCCGGCAGGTCCTCCAGCGTGGCGGAGCCGTCGATGCGCGGCAGTGCCGTCATCAGGTGCAGCTTGTCCGGGCTGAGGCCGCGGCCCGGCATGGCCACGGGGACGTTCGCGGCGACCTTGCGGTCGATCTCCGACTCGGACGGGTCGCCCAGCCGCAGCTCCAGGCGGTTCTGGAGGAGATCCTTCAGCGCGGGACGCACCTCCGTGTACCGCGACGCGGTGAGGACGAGGTGGACGCCGAAGCCGAGACCCCGGGTGGCGATGTCGGTGACGTCGCCCTCCAGCATCTCGTAGTCGTTCTTGAACGTCGCCCAGCCGTCGATGACGAGGAAGACGTCGCCCCACTTCTGGTCCGGCAGCTGCCCCGCGGCGCGGCGCTGGCGGAAGGTGGCGATGGAGTCGACGTTGTGCGCGCGGAAGTACTCCTCGCGCTCGTTGAGGATCGACATGACCTCGCTGACCGTACGGCGCACCTTCTCGCCGTCGAGGCGGTTGGCGACGCCGCCGACGTGGTGCAGCTCCTCCATCGCCAGCAGCGAGCCGCCGCCGAAGTCCAGGCAGTAGAACTGGACTTCGGACGGGGTGTGGGTCAGCGCGAACGACGTCATGAGCGTGCGCAGCAGCGTCGACTTGCCGGACTGCGGGCCGCCGATGACGAATCCGTGGCCGGCCGCACCGGAGAAGTCGCGGTAGAGCACGTCGCGGCGCTGCTCGAACGGCTTGTCCAGCAGGGCCACCGGCACCGCGAGCCGGCCGAGCGCCGTGTAGTCCGGGGCCGTGAGGCCGCGGTCCTGGGTGGCGGCCAGCGCCGGCAGCAACTGGTCGAGGGACGGCGGCTCGTCCAGCGGCGGCAGCCACACCTGGTGTGCGGAGGGGCCCTGGCCGACCATCTTCTGCACGATGACGTCGAGCACGGTGTCGGCGAGCGCGTCGTCGACCGTGTCCGTCTCCGAGGTCTCCGGCTCCGGCGCCGCGGGCAGTGCCACGGGCGTCGCTGTGAACTTCACCGGCCGCGTCTGCGTGGCCTGGCTGACCCGGGTCGGGCCCGCCGTGCGGTACGCGCCGGAGACGTAGGCCGCCTTGAACTGCACCATCGTCTCGGTGTCGTACTTGAGGAAGCCGGCGCCCGGCACGTTCGGGAGGTGGTACGCGTCCGGGACGCCGATCGCGGTGCGCGACTCGGCGGCCGAGAACGTACGCAGACCGATCCGGTACGAGAGGAACGTGTCCAGACCGCGCAGCTTGCCCTCCTCCAGGCGCTGCGAGGCCAGCAGCATGTGCACGCCCAGCGAACGGCCGATGCGGCCGATCTGGATGAACATGTCGATGAAGTCGGGCTTGGCGGTGAGGAGTTCGCTGAACTCGTCGATGATCAGGACGAGCGACGGCAGCGGGTCGAGTGCGGCGCCCGCCGCCCGCGCCTTCTCGTAGTCCGTGATGTTGGCGTAGTTGCCCGCCCTGCGCAGGACCTCCTGACGCCGGTTCAGCTCACCGGTGATCGCGTCGCGCATGCGGTCGACCAGGGTGAGTTCGTCGGCGAGGTTGGTGATGACCGCCGCGGTGTGCGGCATGTCGGCCATGCCCGTGAAGGTCGCGCCGCCCTTGAAGTCGGCGAGGATGAAGTTGAGCGTCTGGGACGAGTGCGTCACGGCCAGCCCGAGCACGAGCGTGCGCAGCAGCTCCGACTTGCCGGAGCCGGTCGCGCCGACGCACAGCCCGTGCGGGCCCATGCCCTCCTGCGAGGCCTCCTTGATGTCGAGCATCACGGGCTCGCCCTCGCCGCCGATCCCGATCGGGACCCGCAGCCGCTCGTGCAGCGAACGCGGCCGCCAGGTGCGCGCCATGTCCACGGAGCCGGCGTCGCCGATGCCCATCAGGTCGGTGAAGTCCAGGTTGGACAGCAGGGGTTCGCCCTCCTCGCCGCTGCCCATGCGGAGCGGCGAGAGCTGGCGGGCGAGGGCCTCGGCCTGCTCGTAGCTCAGCAGGTCGGGCCGGCCGGAGTACGCCGACTCACGGCCGACGTACAAGTCGAGGGCCTTCTCCCGTACGTGCACCGTCAGGCCGCCGGACATCTGGTCGTCCAGCGTGCCGGGGGCCACCTCGATGAAGGTGACGCCCTGAAGGCCCTCGGCGCCCGCGAGTTGGGAGTCCGGAGGTATCGACCCGCCGTCGAGGATCACGATGAGGTGCGGCTGGTCGGCCACGGGCGTGCCGTCGCGGTTCCAGCGGGGACGGCCGTCGAGCTGGCTGTGGAGCGATTCCTCCAGCTGGCCGAGGTCGTCGTAGAAGAGGCGTGCCTGCCCGGCGCCGTCGGACTGCGACGGGTGCTGCGCGTGCGGCAGCCACTTCGTCCAGTCCCATTCGGCCATCGAGCCCGGGTGGGCGACGATGGCGATCAGCATCTCCTCGGGGGAGTGCAGCGCGGACAGCTGACCGATCGCGGCACGGACATTGCCGTACACCTCGTCGGTGCCGCCGGTGACGACCACGTGGTAAAAGGCGCGCAGACTCACGGCGATGGGAAGGTCCGGAAGCGAACGGTGAATGTCCAGAAAGGACTTCATCGCTTCTGCCGTGAGCGGTTCCAGTTCATCCTTGGGCGCCGTTTCCGGCGCGACGAGCGGAGTGCTCAACTGCTGCCAGCCGGTGCCGATTCGCACGGAGGAGAAGTCGTTGTCGGAGGGGCGCCTCTCCCACAGGCGTTTGCCGTCGCCTGCGATCGCCCACAACTGATCCGGACTCGGATGCTGGTACAGCTGCGCGTTCCGCTGTGCATCCGAGGTCTTGCGCACGTCCTTACGGATCTGGTCGAGATAGCGGAAGTAATCCCTCCGCGCCTGGCCCATCTGGGCCCGGCCTCCCCGTCTGGCCTTGACGACCTGCGCGATCGCCATTGCGACCGTGGATACGGCCATCAGGCCGCCGACGACCTTCATGTAGGCCTGCGAGCCCGGCATGAAGAAGAATGCGACCGAGCCCCCCATGCCCATCACGGGCAGGAGATTCATCCAGATGTCGCTGTCACCGTCGCGCGGCAGTTCGGGAGGGGATTCCAGCTTGACATCCCCTTCGGGCACGGTCGGCGGCATGACCCGTGGCTGCCGCTTCACGATGACCACACTCACCGTTACATCAGTCCTTCACGATAAATTCGCAATTACGCACCGACGCCCCCGCCATCGCAACAGCTACCGGTCATGCAGACGCTGATCCTAGTCGGTGCGGGAGTCTCCGGGATCCGGGAGGACCGACTGTCCGCCATGGACGGTAAGGTGACCCGCAATCTTCCCAAGTGCTTCCCCGCCGCGGGAGCTTGGGGCAATCAACGAGCCCGAGATGTCTGTAATTCATCGTGACGCCGAGTCCGAGCGGTGAGCAAGGGGGAACAAGAAGGTGGCCACGACCGCAGCGACAGGCTTCTGCCGCGTCACGGTAGTTGCACCCGGGGGGCGCATCGACGTCGCACTGCCCGAGGACGTGCCCCTGTCCGACGTCTATCCGGAGATCGCCCGGCTCTCCGGAGGCAGCCCCGCCGAGGGCGCCCTGTCGGGGTATCACCTCGTCCGCCGGGACGGGCGGGTCCTCGAATCGGGCCTGTCCCTCGCGGGCAACGGCATCAGGGACGGCGAGGTGCTGCTGCTGCGCCCGTTCGCCGACTCCCTGCCCTCCGCCGTCTTCGACGACGTCAGCGACGCGGTCGCCACGGCGGTGCGCCAGGACCGCGCGCTGTGGAACGAGCAGCGGATGCGTGCCGCCGGACTCACCGGCGGCGGCGTCCTGTTGGTGCTCATGGCCTTCTCGCTATGGTTCGCCGACCCCGTCGAGCACGACATGCACGGACTGCCGGGCATCATCGCCGGCGCGGCGGGCGTCCTGCTCGTCGCGCTCGCGTGCGTACGGGCGCGCGTGTACGGGGACAGGGCGTCGTCCATAGCGCTCGGCCTCGGGGCCATGCCGCACATCATGATCGCCGGGTCGGGGATCCTTCCCCTCCCGGCGGGCGAGGGCATCGGCCGTCTCCAGTTCCTGCTGGGCTGCGTCGCGGTGCTGCTGGCCTCGGCGGTGCTCATCGCGATCACGCCGAGGGGCGACGGCCCGTTCGTCGCCTCCGCGATCGTCTCGGCGGTCGGCACGGTGTTCACCTTCGTCGCGGTCCTCGCAGACCTCGACGCCTCCGGGGCGGCGGCCATCGCGGCCCCGGTCTCCGTGGGCACCATCGCCTTCCTGCCCGGTCTCTCCGCCCGCTTCGCCCGGCTCCCCATAGGCTTCGAGCCCCGCGCGGCGGGCCCAGGCGGATACGACGGCGGTGAGAGCGCCCGCGCTCAGGGGCCCGTGGACGCGGAGCGCATCGCGGCCCAGGCCCGCCGCGGCCACGAGATGCTCGTCGGCCTGGTCGGCGGCTGGTGCGCGGCGGTCGTGGGCACCGCGGCCGTGCTGGGCTTCTCGCACAACGGCTGGGGCCAGCTGCTCGCCCTCGCCACGGGCATCTCGATGCTGCTGCGCGCCCGCCTCTTCCGGTACACCTCGCAGGTCACGTGCTCCCTGGCGGCGGGCCTGGGCACCCTCACGCTGCTCGCGCTCGGGCTGTCCCTCAACCCTCCGTCCCAGCTGGTGCGCGACTTCGTCACGGGCGACAGCGCCGGGCTCGACGTCCGTACGGTCTGGATCGCGGCGTCCATCGCGGTCGCCGCGGCGCTGATCACTGCCATCGGCCTGATCGTGCCGCGTACGGGGCTGACGCCCTTCTGGGGCCGGTTCATGGAGCTCACCGAGACGTTCGTGCTGCTCTCGCTGATCCCGCTGTGCCTCGCGGTCCTCGACGTCTACGCGGACGTCCGCGGCTCCATCGGAGGCTGACCGGAGCCTGCGTACGCGGCGTTCCGTACGCGACGAACTCACGCCGTCCGCCCGCTCCCTGGCCGTTCAGGGGGCGGGCGGAGGCATGAGGAAGCGCTGGTAGGCTGGGTCGGTCCTGCGAGTAGCCGAAGCATCCCCTGAGACGAAGACCAGGGGCGCTCGAGGGCCTGAACGGAAGAGGAGTACGCGTGTCGTCTCTCGATACCGCGACGAAGAAGCAGATCATCTCCGAGTTCGCCACCAAGGAGGGTGACACCGGCTCCCCCGAGGTCCAGGTGGCGCTGCTCTCCCGGCGCATCTCGGACCTGACCGAGCACCTGAAGACGCACAAGCACGACCACCACTCCCGCCGGGGTCTGCTGCTGCTGGTCGGCCAGCGCCGCCGCCTGTTGCAGTACCTGGCGAAGAAGGACATCCAGCGCTTCCGCGCCCTGGTCGAGCGCCTCGGCATCCGCCGCGGCGCGGCGGGCGCCCGCTGACATGTGACTCGGGGAGCGGTTCCCTAAAAGGGGGCCGCTCCCTTCGCCGTATCTGAAGGACCGGATGGTTTGTAGGCTGGTCCCCAGCACGGCGTACATCACGGCGTGCGGCACGGGACCGCCCCCACAGGGCTGCGGTCGCACGCCGGCACAACGCACACACGCATACATAGGCAAACAGACGCGGCAGGGGCGCGCCGCCCGTCGCCGGTCCTCGGTAGTGGCCCCCGGACAGCAGGTTCCGGGTGCTTCGATCGAAGACCGGCCCGCAAACGGAGCGCTCCTCCGCAGCCGGTCCGTCGCCATCCGGGCGCCGGACGCAGACGAGGAGATATCCCTGGTGGAGAACGAGACCCACTACGCCGAAGCCGTCATCGACAACGGCGCGTTCGGCACCCGCACGATCCGATTCGAGACGGGCCGGGTGGCCAAGCAGGCCGCCGGTTCCGCCGTGGCGTACCTGGACGACGACACCATGGTGCTGTCGGCCACGACCGCCTCGAAGCAGCCCAAGGACCAGCTCGACTTCTTCCCGCTGACGGTCGACGTCGAGGAGCGGATGTACGCCGCCGGGAAGATCCCCGGCTCCTTCTTCCGCCGCGAGGGCCGCCCTTCCGAGGACGCCATCCTCACCTGTCGCCTGATCGACCGGCCGCTGCGCCCCTCCTTCAAGAAGGGCCTGCGCAACGAGATCCAGATCGTCGAGACGATCATGGCGCTCAACCCCGACCACCTCTACGACGTGGTCGCCATCAACGCCGCCTCCTGCTCCACGCAGCTGTCGGGCCTGCCCTTCTCCGGCCCCATCGGCGGCACCCGCGTCGCCCTCATCCGCGGCCGGTGGGTGGCCTTCCCGACCCACACCGAGCTGGAGGACGCCGTCTTCGACATGGTCGTCGCCGGCCGCACCCTCCCCGACGGCGACGTCGCGGTGATGATGGTCGAGGCCGAGGCCACCGAGAAGACCGTCGAGCTGGTACGGGGCGGCGCCGAGGCCCCCACCGAGGAGGTCGTCGCCGCCGGACTCGAGGCCGCCAAGCCCTTCATCAAGGTGCTGTGCAAGGCCCAGTCGGACCTCGCCGCGAAGGCCGCCAAGCCCGTCGCGGAGTTCCCGATCTACCTGGACCACCAGGACGACGTGCTGGAGGCCCTCACCGAGTCCGTGCGCGACGAGCTGGCCCAGGCCCTCACCATCGCGGGCAAGCAGGAGCGCGAGGCCGAGCTGGACCGCGTGAAGGGGCTCGCCGCGGAGAAGCTCATCCCGCAGTTCGAGGGCCGCGAGAAGGAGATCTCCGCCGCGTACCGCACGCTGACCAAGGAACTGGTCCGCGAGCGCGTCATCAAGGAGAAGAAGCGCATCGACGGCCGCGGCGTCACGGACATCCGTACGCTCGCCGCCGAGGTCGAGGCGATCCCGAGGGTGCACGGCTCGGCGCTCTTCGAGCGCGGCGAGACGCAGATCCTCGGCGTGACGACGCTGAACATGCTGCGCATGGAGCAGCAGCTGGACACCCTGTCGCCGGTGACCCGCAAGCGCTACATGCACAACTACAACTTCCCGCCCTACTCCACCGGCGAGACCGGTCGCGTCGGCTCCCCGAAGCGCCGCGAGATCGGCCACGGCGCCCTCGCCGAGCGCGCGCTCGTGCCGGTGCTGCCCACGCGCGAGGAGTTCCCGTACGCGATCCGTCAGGTCTCCGAGGCGCTCGGCTCCAACGGCTCGACGTCCATGGGCTCGGTCTGCGCCTCCACCATGTCCCTGCTGAACGCCGGTGTGCCGCTGAAGGCCCCCGTCGCCGGCATCGCCATGGGCCTGATCTCCAAGGAGATCGAGGGTGAGACGCACTACGTCACCCTCACCGACATCCTCGGTGCGGAGGACGCCTACGGCGACATGGACTTCAAGGTCGCCGGCACCCGCCAGTTCGTGACCGCGCTCCAGCTCGACACCAAGCTGGACGGCATTCCGGCCTCCGTGCTCGCCGCGGCGCTCAAGCAGGCGCGCGACGCCCGGCTGCACATCCTCGACGTGATGAACGAGGCCATCGACGTACCGGACGAGATGTCCCCGAACGCCCCGCGGATCATCACCGTGAAGATCCCCGTGGACAAGATCGGCGAAGTCATCGGCCCCAAGGGCAAGATGATCAACCAGATCCAGGAGGACACCGGCGCCGACATCACCATCGAGGACGACGGCACCATCTACATCGGTGCTGCCGACGGCCCGGCCGCCGAGGCCGCCCGCACCACGATCAACGGCATCGCGAACCCGACGATGCCCGAGGTCGGCGAGCGCTACCTGGGCACGGTCGTCAAGACGACCACCTTCGGCGCCTTCGTCTCGCTCCTCCCCGGCAAGGACGGTCTGCTGCACATCTCGCAGATCCGCAAGCTCGCGGGCGGCAAGCGCGTGGAGAACGTCGAGGACGTCCTCGGCGTCGGCCAGAAGGTCCAGGTCGAGATCGCCGAGATCGACCAGCGCGGCAAGCTGTCGCTGATCCCCGTTCTCGAGGACGAGGAGTCCGAGGGCTCCGGCGGTCCCGACGGGAAGGAGTCCGCGACGGCCGACGCCGCCGCGGGTGACCAGTGACGCGCAAGCACCGTGTGACGGCCCGCCCCACCACTGCGGAGGGGCGGGCCGTCGCCCGTACAGCATCGGGAGTGAAGGCGATGTCCGGCGGCGGCCGTCCGCATGCGGGCCGGGGTCACGCGGGCACGGGCAGAGGCACGGGCGCCGGCCGGAGCGCCGGCGGAGGCGAGGTCCGCAAGACCGTCCTGCCGGGCGGGCTGCGGGTCGTCACCGAGACGGTGCCCACGGTCCGTTCCGCGACGCTGGGCATCTGGGCGCACGTCGGCTCCCGTGACGAGACCCCGGCGCTCGGCGGCGCCACCCACTATCTGGAGCATCTGCTCTTCAAGGGCACGAAGCGGCGCAGCGCCCTCGACATCTCCGCCGCGCTGGACGCCGTGGGCGGTGAGATGAACGCCTTCACCGCCAAGGAGTTCACCTGCTACTTCGCCCGCGTCCTCGACTCCGACCTGCCCCTGGCCATCGACGTCCTCGGCGACATGCTCACCGGCTCGGTGCTGGACGCCGCCGAGATCGAGGCCGAGCGGGGCGTCATCCTCGAAGAGATCGCCATGACCGAGGACGACCCGGGCGACTGCGTACACGACCTGTTCGCACGGGCCCTGATGGGCGATTCACCGCTGGGGCGCCCCGTGCTGGGCACCGTCGACACCGTCAACGGCTTCACCCGCGACCGCCTCGTGCGCTTCTACCGCAAGCACTACGACGCCCCGCACCTCGTGGTCGCCGCCGCCGGCAACCTCGACCACGACACGGTCGTACGGCAGGTGCGCGAGTCCTTCGACAGGACGGGTGCACTGGAGCGTACGGAGGGCCGCGCCCCCTTGGGGCCCCGCGCCGGCGCGCGCCCCCTGCGCGCCAACGGCCGCGTGGAGATCGCCGACCGCAGCACCGAACAGGCCCATCTCGTCCTGGGCATGCCGGGTTACTCCCGCAACGACGACCGCCGCTGGGCGCTCGGCGTGCTCAGCGCGGCCCTCGGCGGAGGCATGAGCTCCCGCCTCTTCCAGGAGATCCGCGAGAAGCGCGGCCTCGCCTACAGCACGTACTCCTACACCTCCTCCTTCGCCGACTGCGGCCTCTTCGGCGTCTACGCGGGCTGCCGCCCCGGCCAGCTCTCCGACGTGCTGAAGATCTGCCGCGACGAACTCGACCACGCAGCACGCCACGGCCTGCCCGACGACGAACTGCGGCGCGCCGTCGGCCAGTTGTCCGGTGCGACGGTGCTCGGCCTGGAGGACACCGGCGCACTCATGCACCGGCTGGGCAAGAGCGAACTGTGCTGGGGCGAGCAGCTATCGGTCGACGAGATGCTGGCGAAGATCTCCGCCGTCACGCCCGACGACGTACGGGAGGCCGCCCGCGACGTGCTCGGCCGGCGCCCCTCCCTGGCCGTCATCGGCCCGCTCACCGACCGCCAGACCGCACAGCTCCACGAGGCCGTCGCCTGACACCGCTGTCCCGCACGGCGCCCCGCCCCGTCCGCAAGTACCGGAGGAACGAGACAAGATGAGCAAGCTGCGCGTGGCCGTACTCGGCTCCGAGGGACGGATGGGCTCCGAGGCCGTACGAGCCGTCGAGGCCGCCGACGACATGGAGCTGGCCGCCGCCCTCGACCGCGACGACAGCCTCGACGCCCTCACCGGCTCCGGCGCGCAGGTCGCCGTGGACCTCACACACCCCGAGGCCGTCATGGGGAATCTCCAGCACTGCGTCGGCCACGGCATCCACGCCGTCGTCGGCACCACCGGCTGGACGGACGAGCGCCTCGCGACCGTACGGAGCTGGCTGGAGGCCTCGCCCGGCACCGGCGTCCTCATCGCCCCCAACTTCGGCATCGGCGCGGTGCTGATGATGCGGTTCGCGCAGCAGGCGGCGCGCTTCTTCGAGTCCGCCGAGGTCGTCGAGCTGCACCACCCGGACAAGGCGGACGCACCGAGCGGCACGGCGGCACGCACGGCACACCTCATCGCCTCCGCCCGCGCCGACGCCGAACTGCCCGAGCAGCCCGACGCCACCACCACCGCCCTGGACGGCGCGCGCGGCGCGGACGTCGACGGCGTGCACGTGCACTCCGTGCGGCTGCGGGGGCTCGTCGCCCACCAGGAGGTGCTGTTCGGAGGCGAGGGCGAGACCTTCACCATCCGGCACGACTCGCTGCACCGCAGCTCGTTCATGCCCGGTGTGCTGCTCGGAGTGCGCCGCGTCGGCTCCGTACCCGGACTCACACACGGTCTCGAGCACTTCCTCGGCCTGGACGCGTGACACCGTGCGCGCGAAGATCACGTACTTCACCCTGGCGGCCGTTCTGCTCGCCTACTTCGTACTGGCAGGCAGCCGCGGGGTGCTGCTGATCGAGCAGGGCACAGCCATCACCGTCCCCTTCGGGCTGGCGGTCCTCGTGCTGCCGCTGATCGGCGTCTGGTTCCTGTGGCAGACCACGCGCTTCGCGCACAACGCCGAGCGGCTCGCGCGCGAGCTGGAGGCCGAGGGCGGACTTCCGCCCGACGAGCTGCGGCGCACGCCGTCGGGCCGCATCGACCGCGACTCCGCGGACGAGGTGTTCGCACGCAGGAAGGCCGAAGCCGAGGCGGCCCCCGGCGACTGGCGCAGCTGGTTCCGGCTCGCCGTCGCCTACCGGGACGCGCGCGACACCCCGCGCGCCCGCAAGGCGATGCAGCACGCCATCTCCCTGCACGACTCGGCACAGGACCCGGTACACGACTCCGTACAGGACTCGGTGCAGGACCAGGACGGGGGCGGTCCCCGGACCACCGCCGGCGGCGAGCAGCTCCTCTAGACGGTCCGGCCTCCTACATACCGGCGCCGGCTCCCGCCCACGACTCGGCCGCCCATCCCTCTATGACGTCCGTGGCCCGGTCGAAGGCCTCCGGCCTCGCCAGAAAGTCCGCGTTGTGGTCGGTGAGCAGCGTGCGCAGTGGCTCGCCGTTCCCCGCCCGCACGACGGTCAGCGCCTGCCCCTGCACGGTGCGCGGCAGGCCCAGCCACCGCACGGGCTGCTGCACGGTGCGCACGGCGGCCACCTCGGACCAGCGCACGGTCACCGTCTTCAGCAGCCCCACCTGCCGCACTCCGTACGCCGAGACCCAGACGCCCACGCGCAGCAGCCGCAGCGAGAGCGCGATCACCACCAGCCCCGCGCCCACGCACACGAGCGCGCCCGGCACCGACCCGGCGAGCGCGATGATCAGCGCGGAGAACAGCATGTACGAGGCGAGCAGCAGGAGCACCGCCGCGCCACCGACCCTCCATGGCCCCGGCCGGTACGGGCGGCGCCAGTGCTCACGGGCGTCGTGCGGCAGCGGTCCGGGCTCTGCGGGTTCGGCCGCGCCGGTCTGTCCTGCGGCCGTCATGAAGGGCAGGGGCACTGGTGGTCCTCGTTCGGAACGGTCTCGATCGGGTGGATCGGCTGTTGCGCGAGGACACTAGCGAGGTGTACGGGACGCGGCCAGCACCGCTGGTCGGCGGCCCGCAGGAACCGTGGGCCGGGACGGGCCCACGGATCGGTACGTCAGCGGCTCTCGGCGGCCGTGGGCCCGTGATGCTGCGACTGACGATCGGGATCGAGGGCGGGAACGCCCAGAACCAGCGAGCCGACCAGCCCCGCCACCACAGTCAGACCGAACAGCGCGCTGCCCGCTTTCTCGGTGACGCTGCGGTGAGCACGGGGCGGCGGTGTGACATTGCTGCGGAACCGGTCGGCGTCGGCGATGAACGCGAACGGTACGGACTCTCCGCGGCTGGGCATGGGCAGGGAACTCCTGTCAGGATCGTTCTGGAAGGTTTCGTAGGTAGAACGTCCCTGACGGCTCAGAAGTGCCGGGTCGAAGGGGACGTGCGTCAAAAAATACCAAGCCGCCAAGCGCCTTCGCACACCGACCCCCCTTATCACGACAGACAGTCCCTTTTGTCCGGACGCAAGGTGCATAACGGTCGTGCGCCCACCGTCCCCGCGCTGTCAGTGGTGCGCCTTAGGCTGGGCGCGCCCGGCAGCCGTACGACCAGGAGGCATCACCCGTGACCGACACCGAAGAGCAATCCGCCGCTCCGACCTTCCGCGGCGGGATGACCGTCGAGCTGGTCAAGCACAGCGCTGCCGACACGGATGTGCTGTGGGCGGCCCGGGTGTCCACGGGCGGCGAGAAGTCCCTGGAGGAGCTGCACAAGGACCCGGAGCGCTCCAAGGGCCTGATCAACTACCTGATGCGCGACCGCCACGGAAGCCCCTTCGAGCACAACTCGATGACCTTCTTCATCAGCGCTCCCCTATTCGTCTTCCGCGAGTTCCACCGCCACCGCGTCGGCTGGTCGTACAACGAGGAGTCCGGTCGCTACCGCGAGCTCCAGCCCGTCTTCTACGTTCCGGAGGCCACGCGCAAGCTCGTCCAGCGCGGACGCCCCGGCAAGTACGAGTTCGTGGAGGGCACCCCCGAGCAGCACGAGCTGACGGTCTCCGCCATGGAGGACTCCTACCGCCAGGCGTACGAGAGCTATGAGCGCCTCCTGGCCGCCGGCGTCGCCCGCGAGGTGGCCCGCGCCGTCCTCCCCGTCGGCCTGTACTCCTCCATGTATGCGACGTGCAACGCCCGCTCCCTCATGCACTTCCTCGGCCTGCGCACCCAGCACGAGCAGGCGAAGGTGCCGTCGTTCCCGCAGCGGGAGATCGAGATGGTGGGCGAGCTGATGGAGGAGCAGTGGGCCAAGCTCATGCCCCTGACCTACGACGCCTTCAACACCAACGGCCGGGTCGCCCCCTAGCGAGCACACTGCGGCCCGGTTCTTCCCGGGGCAGAGATGCCCGGATTGCGGGCTTTCCGCCAGTACGTCTACGCTGAAATCACGGCCCGGTACTGCTTGAACCCCCGAGCAGGCAGTGCCGGGTCGCTCTGTCCCGGCGGGTGTTCCAGGCGTCTTCGACCCCCGAGCCACCGCCTCCCGTGCCTCGGCCGCCCCGCCCGGAGCCCAAGACCAAGGCCCCGAGGGGGCACTACCACCCGTGCTGCGAGTAGCGTGGACCCTATGGCTCCGACCTCCACACCGCACACGCCCTTCGGGCGGGTTCTGACAGCGATGGTCTCGCCGTTCACCGCGGACGGCGCTCTCGACCTCGACGGCGCGCAGCAGCTCGCCGTCCATCTGGTGGACGCCGGCAACGACGGCCTGGTCGTCAACGGCACCACGGGCGAGTCCCCGACGACCAGTGATGTCGAGAAAGCCCAGCTGGTGCGGGCCGTGGTCGAGGCGGTCGGAGACCGCGCCCACGTGGTCGCCGGAGCCGGTACGAACGACACCGCGCACAGCCTCGAACTCGCCCGCGACGCCGCCAAGGCCGGCGCCCACGGGCTCCTCGCGGTGACGCCGTACTACAGCAAGCCGCCGCAGGAGGGCCTCTACCGGCACTTCACCGCGATCGCCGACGCCACCGAACTGCCGGTGATGCTCTACGACATCCCGGGCCGCTCCGGTGTCCCGATCAACACCGAGACGATCGTCCGCCTCGCCGAGCATCCCCGCATCGTCGCGAACAAGGACGCCAAGGGCGACCTCGGCCGTGCGAGCTGGGCCATCGCCACCAGCGGACTCGCTTGGTACAGCGGCGACGACATGCTCAACCTCCCGCTGCTCTCGGTCGGCGCCATCGGCTATGTCTCGGTCGTCGGCCACCTGGTCACACCCGAGCTGCGTTCGCTGCTGGAAGCCCACCTGAGCGGCGATGTGACGAAGGCCACCGAGATCCACCAGAAGCTTCTCCCGGTCTTCACGGGCATGTTCCGTACGCAGGGTGTGATCACGACGAAGGCGGCCCTCACCCTCCGCGGGCTGCCGGGCGGGCCGCTCCGGATGCCGCTCGTCGAGCTCTCCCCGGAGGAGACCCAGCAGCTGAGGCACGACCTCGCGCACGGCGGCGTGGAGATCTGAACCAGACGTCATAACTGCATAACGGGCAAGATCTGAAACGTAGAGACATCAGTAAGCAAGCACGAGCGTAGAAACACCGAACCCATTCACGAATATCGCGCGCGCCACGTGTCCCACGGGGTCCCCCATGCCGGAGGCCAGTGGGGTCCCCCATGCCAAGGCCCGGGGGAGCGTGGCGCGCGTCATGTGAGGAGAGTCTTTTGAGTCATCCGCATCCCGAGCTCGGCTCGCCGCCGAAACTGGCCGAAGGCGGCCTGCGGGTCACACCGCTCGGCGGCCTCGGCGAGATCGGCCGCAACATGACGGTCGTCGAGTACGGCGGCCGGCTGCTGATCGTCGACTGCGGCGTGCTGTTCCCCGAGGAGGAACAGCCCGGAGTCGACCTCATCCTGCCGGACTTCAGCTCCCTGCGGGACCGCCTCGACGACATCGACGGCATCGTCCTGACGCACGGTCACGAGGACCACATCGGGGGCGTACCGTTCCTGCTGCGCGAGAAGGCCGACATCCCGCTCATCGGCTCCAAGCTGACCCTCGCCCTGATCGAGGCCAAGCTCCAGGAGCACCGCATCCGTCCGTACACGCTGGAGGTCGAGGAAGGCCACCGCGAACGCATCGGCCCCTTCGACTGCGAGTTCGTCTCGGTCAACCACTCCATCCCCGACGCGCTGGCGGTGGCCATCCGCACACCCGCGGGCATGGTCGTGCACACCGGCGACTTCAAGATGGACCAACTCCCGCTGGACGGGCGCCTCACGGACCTGCGTGCCTTCGCCCGCCTCGGCGAGGAGGGCATCGACCTGCTGCTCTCGGATTCGACGAACGCCGAGGTGCCGGGCTTCGTCCCGCCGGAACGCGACATCTCCGGGGTGCTGCGGCAGGTCTTCGGCGGAGCGCAGAAACGCATCATCGTGGCGAGCTTCGCCAGCCACGTGCACCGCATCCAGCAAATCCTCGACGCCGCCCACGAGTTCGGACGCCGGGTGGCCTTCGTGGGCCGCTCCATGGTCCGGAACATGGGGATCGCGAGGGATCTCGGCTATCTCGACGTGCCGGCCGGCCTGGTCGTCGACGTCAAGACGCTCGACGACCTCCCGGACGACGAAGTGGTGCTCGTATGCACCGGTTCACAGGGCGAGCCGATGGCGGCGCTCTCCCGCATGGCCAACCGCGATCACCAGATCCGGATCGTCCAGGGCGACACCGTGATCCTTGCCTCGTCCCTGATCCCCGGCAACGAGAACGCCGTCTACCGGGTCATCAACGGCCTTACGCGGTGGGGCGCCAACGTCGTGCACAAGGGCAACGCCAAGGTCCACGTCTCCGGCCACGCCTCCGCGGGCGAACTGCTGTACTTCTACAACATCTGCCAGCCGAAGAACCTCATGCCGGTACACGGCGAGTGGCGGCACCTGCGCGCCAACGCGGAACTGGGCGCCGCCACGGGCGTTCCCCGGGAACGGGTCGTCATCGCCGAGGACGGCGTCGTCGTCGACCTCATCGACGGCAAGGCCACCATCGCGGGCAAGGTGCACGCCGGTTACGTGTACGTGGACGGCCTCTCGGTCGGCGACGTAACCGAGTCCTCGCTGAAGGACCGCCGCATCCTCGGCGACGAGGGGATCATCTCGGTCTTCGTGGTCGTGGACAGCAGCACCGGCAAGATCGTCGGTGGCCCCCACATCCAGTCCCGTGGATCCGGCATCGACGACGCCGACTTCGGACAGGTAGTGCCGAAGATCGAGGAGGCCCTGTCCAAGTCGGCCCAGGACGGGATCGTGGAGATGCACCAGCTACAGCAGCTCGTGCGGCGCACGTTGGGCAAGTGGGTCTCCGACACCTACCGCCGCAGGCCGATGATCCTCCCGGTGGTCGTCGAGGTCTGAGCCTCAACGACGGGCGGAGCGCCGCGATTTGCGTTGAGGCGCTCCGCTCCAGTAGGTTTACAGCCTCAACTCCGCGGGTACCGGGCGATCTTCGCCGGGAGGCACCCGCAGCCAGAATCAACTCGACGGTCCGGCAAACAAATTCGGATGGTCACCCTGGTAGAGTTGAGATCACCGAGATGGAAGTGCCCGGAGCGGCCTGTTGTGGGTCTGTGATGGAAGCGTCCGTTCTTTGAGAACTCAACAGCGTGCCAAAAGTCAACGCCAGATATGTTGATACCCCGTGCCCTGAGGCTTGGATTGCTTTGGGGTGGGGATTTCTTTGATGACAGCGAGGATGCTGTGCATGGCTGGGATTATTCCTCCTGGTTGTGCCGCTCTTTGTGGTCTGTCTTTTTGAGGCATTCACGGAGAGTTTGATCCTGGCTCAGGACGAACGCTGGCGGCGTGCTTAACACATGCAAGTCGAACGA
>NZ_JAASAG010000017.1 GCF_012726265.1 Streptomyces sp. HNM0575
TCTCGTCTGGTGCGGCGAGTTGGGGCAGTGGTGGTCAGCCGGCGTATGCGGCGGTGAATGCGTTCCTGGACGGGTTGGCGCAGTACCGGCGTGGTCAGGGCCTGCCTGCCACCTCCTTCGCCTGGGGTGCCTGGGGCGACGCGGGCATGGCCACGCAGGAGGAAGGCGCCGCGCAGTTGCGCCGCCGCGGAGTGTTCCCCATGGAGCCGGAGTTGGCGTTGTGGGTGCTGGGCCAGGCGGTCGCCGAGGACCGGACGCTGCTGACGGTGACGAACACGGACTGGGAGCTGTTCGCGCCGAGTTTCACGGCGGAGCGTCCCAGCGCGTTGCTCTCGGAGATCCCCCAGGTCCAGCGCGCTCTGGCCGAACCGGACACCGACCCCGACGGTGGTGCGGGCGACGGCGGCGGCGAGTCGGGGCTGAAGGCGCGCCTGGCGGGGTTGCCGGAGGCGGAGCGTTCCCGGGAGCTGCTGGAGCTGGTCCGTACCCACGCCGCAGCGGCCCTGGGTTACAGCGATGCCGAGGCGCTGCCGGCCAATCGTGCTTTCCGCGATGTGGGTTTCGACTCCGTCATCGCCGTCGAGCTGCGCAACCGTCTCAAGCGCGCCACCGGCATCCCCCTGCCCGCCACCCTCGTCTTCGACCACCCCACACCCAACGCCCTCGCCAAGTACGTCCGCACGCAGCTGCTTCCGGACGTGCCCGCCGCCGAGCGGTCCGAGGACGATCCGGAGGCACAGGTGAAGGAGACCCTCGCGTCCATCCCCGTCAGCCGCCTCCGCAAGGCCGGTCTCCTCGACCTGGTCCTGCAACTCGCGGACGAGGACGGAGAGGCGGCGGAGGAACCGGCGTCCACGGAAGCGACCGCGACCTCGATCGAGGACATGGACGCCGAGAGCCTGCTGCGACTCGCCAGCGAGCACACGAACCCCCCGAACTGACGGCGATCTAAGGGAACCTGATGACCTCCTCCGATAACCAGTACGTCGAGGCTCTGCGGTCGTCCTTGAAGGAGATCGACCGGCTGCGCAAGCAGAATCAGCAGCTGATCGCGGCCGCCGTCGAACCGATCGCCGTCGTCGGCATGGGCTGCCGCTACCCCGGCGGCGTGAGCACCCCGGAGGAGCTGTGGCAGCTCGTCGCGGAAGGCCGCGAAGGGATCTCCGGCTTCCCCACTGACCGCGGATGGGACCTCGACGCCATCCAGAGCGCCGCCCGTGAAGGCGGGTTCCTGACCGACCCCGCCTCGTTCGACGCCGAGTTCTTCGGGATCTCGCCCCGCGAAGCCGTGGTGATGGACCCGCAGCAGCGGCTGCTGCTGGAGACGAGCTGGGAGGCGTTCGAGCGCGCCGGCATCGGCCAGGAGGCGCTGCGGGGCAGCCAGACGGGCGTCTTCATGGGCACCACCGCCCAGGACTACGCCGACCTCCTCGCCGGCTCCGCCGAGGACGTGGGCCTCTACGCCACCACCGCCTTCGCCGCGAGCGTCCTCTCCGGCCGCATCTCCTACCTGCTGGGGCTCGAAGGTCCGGCGGTGACGGTGGACACCGCGTGCTCGTCGTCGCTGGTGGCCATGCACCTGGCCTCGCAGGCCCTGCGGCAGGGCGAGTGCGATCTGGCACTGGCCGGCGGAGTGGCCGTCATGTCCACCCCCAGCGGCTTCGCCGCCTTCACCTCGCAGGGCGGCCTCGCACCCGACGGGCGCTGCAAGGCGTTCTCCGACGCCGCCGACGGCACCGGCTGGTCCGAGGGCGCGGGTGTCGTCCTGCTGGAGCGGCTCTCCGACGCCAAGCGCAAGAACCACGACATCCTCGCCGTACTGCGTGGTTCGGCCATCAACCAGGACGGCGCGTCGAACGGGCTGACCGCGCCCAACGGCCCGTCCCAACAGCGCGTCATCCGGCAGGCGTTGGCCAACGCGGGTCTCTCGCCGTCCGATGTGCACGCCGTCGAGGCGCACGGCACCGGCACCTCCCTCGGCGACCCCATCGAGGCACAGGCCCTGCTCGCGACGTACGGGCAGGAGCGTGAACACCCGCTGCTGCTCGGCTCCATCAAGTCCAACATCGGCCACCCGCAAGGAGCGGCGGGCGTGGCGGGCGTCATCAAGATGGTGATGTCCCTGAGGGAGGGCCTTCTTCCCAGGACGCTCCACGTGGACGAGCCGTCCGGCAACGTCGACTGGGACGCGGGCGCGGTCCGGCTCCTCACGGAGGCGGCCGACTGGCCCGAGGCGGACGGTCCACGCCGTGCCGGCGTTTCGGCCTTCGGCGTCAGCGGCACCAACGCGCACGTGATCCTGGAGCAGGCGCCCGAGGCCGAGACGACCTCCGAGGAGGACGAGGCAGCGGCAGCGGCGGGAAGCCGGGAGCTGGCCGTACCGTCCGTACTGCCGTGGGTGGTGTCGGGCCGGTCGGAGCGTGCGCTACAGGCCCAACTGGACTCGCTGGCCTCCTTCGTGGAGGGCCACCCCGAGTATTCCCGGGCCGACGTGGGCTTCTCGCTGGCGGCGTCCCGGTCGGTGTTCGAGCATCGTGCGGTGCTGCTGGCGTCGCAGGACGGTCGCACCGAGGTGGCGCGGGGCGCGGTCCCCGACGACGCAGGCGCCCTGCTGGCGGTGGTCTTCTCCGGTCAGGGGAGCCAACGCCTCGGTATGGGGCGGGAGTTGTATGGCCGGTTCCCGGTCTTCGCCGAGGCTTTCGATGCGGTGTTGTCGTATCTGGATCCGGGTCTGCGGGATGTGGTCTGGGGCGATGACGACGAGGACGAACAGGCGCTGAATCGTACGGGGTGGGCGCAGCCTGCCCTGTTCGCCCTTGAAGTGGCGCTGTTCCGCCTGGCGGAGTCCTGGGGCGTCCAGCCCGACTACCTCGCCGGGCACTCCATCGGTGAGATCACGGCCGCCCATGTTGCCGGGGTGTTCTCGCTTGAGGACGCGTGCACGCTGGTGTCGGCACGGGCCCGGTTGATGGAGGCGCTGCCCGAGGGCGGCGCGATGGCCGCCATCGAAACCACCGAAGAGGAAGTCACCCCGCTCCTCACTGAAGACGTGTCGCTGGGGGCGGTCAACGGCCCGTCCTCGGTGGTGGTTTCGGGCGAGGAGAGCGCGGTCACCGCCCTGGTTGAGCGGTTTGAGGAGCGGGGGGTGCGGACGCGGCGGTTGCGGGTTTCGCACGCGTTCCATTCGCCGTTGATGGACCCGATGCTGGACGACTTCCGTACGGCTGTGGCCGGTCTGTCGTTCAGCGAGCCCGAGATCCCGGTGGTCTCGAACCTCACGGGCCGGGTGGCCGACGCCGCGGAGATCGCCTCGCCGGACTATTGGGTGCGGCACGTCCGCGAGCCGGTGCGTTTCGGCGACAGCGTCGAGTGGCTGGCCGGGCAGGACGTCACCGGGTTCCTGGAGTTGGGCCCGGACGGTGTGCTCTCGGCGATGACCGCCCAACTCGCCCCCGAGACCACGGCCGTTCCCGTACTGCGCAAGGACCGTGGCGAAGAGATTGCCGCCCTGACGTCGATCGCTCAACTCCACGTCAACGGGCACGCAGTGGACTTCGCCCGGCTCTTCGAAGGCACCGGCGCCCGGCACGTCGACCTACCGACGTACGCCTTCCAGCACCAGCGCTTCTGGCCCACGGCGGCGGCTCGCACCGGTGACGCCTCGGGTCTGGGACTCAGCGCGGTGGAGCACCCGCTGCTGGGCGCGTCCGTCGAACTGGCAGGCGCCGAAGGGACGTTGTTCACCAGCCGCCTGTCGCTGACCACGCACCCGTGGCTGGCGGACCATGTCGTGCAGGGGAGGGTGCTCTTCCCCGGCACCGGGTTCGTCGAGCTGGCGGTGCGTGCCGGTGACGAGGTCGGCTGCGACCGTGTCGATGAACTGACCCTCGCGGCGCCGCTGGTGATCCCCGAGCAGGGGGCGGTCCAGCTCCAGGTCTCGGTCGGCGTCCCCGACGAGGCCGGGCGCCGCGGCGTCACGGTGCACGCCAGGCCCGACGGCAGCGAGGACGCGGCGTGGGTGGAGCACGCGGTCGGCGTCCTGTCCGTCGACGGCGCGACCGCCGGATTCGACGCCTCGGCCTGGCCGCCCGCGCACGCCGTACCGATGACGGTCGAGGGCTGCTACGAGCGCTTCCCCGAGCTCGGCTTCGACTACGGCCCCGTCTTCCAAGGCCTCCAGGCCGCCTGGCGGGGCGAGGACGGCGACCTCTTCGCCGAGGTCGCCCTGCCCGAGGACACCCCGATCGAGGGCTTCGGACTGCACCCCGCCCTCCTCGACGCCGGCATACACGCCGCAGGCCTCCCGGACGCCGGTGCCGTCGGCCAGGAGGGTCTGCCCTTCTCCTGGCAGGGCGTCTCGCTGCACGCAACCGGCGCCCGCTCGGTCCGCGTGCGGCTCTCCAGGGCGGCCGGGGACGCCATGAGCATCGAGGTGGCCGACGCCGCCGGTGCGCCCGTCGCCACCGTCGAGTCCCTGGTGACGCGTCCGGTTCCGGCGGCCGGTCAGCTGGAGGCGCACGGTCCGCGCGAGGCCCTGTACGTCCTGGACTGGGCACCCGTCACAGCCCCCGTCACCCCCGCATCGCCGACGGACCCGCCGGGACTCGCCGTCGTCGGTCCCGACACGCTGGGCATCGGCGAAAGCCTCGGCGTGGAAGGCACCCCTTGGGCTGACCTCGGCTCCACCGTGACCGTCGATGCCGCGGCATCCCCCAGGACCGTCCTCGTACCCGTGGCGGGCGAATCCGGCGCCGATGCGGCGGAATCCGCTCACGCGGCGGCGGCCCGCGCCCTCGAACTGCTCCAACAGCGGGCGGCGGGCGAGCAGTTCGCGGACAGCCGGCTGGTGTTCGTCACGCGTGGCGCGGTGACGGGTGAGGATCCGGCGGCCGCCGCGGTGTGGGGCCTGGTGCGCTCCGCGCAGTCCGAGCACCCGGGCCGGTTCGGCCTGCTCGACCTCGACGGCACCGACGCGTCCATCGGCGCACTGTCGCAGGCGCTCGACACCGGAGAGCCCCAACTCAGGCTCCACGACGGCCAGATGACGGCCCCACGCCTGGCCAAGGCCGCTGACCGGCAGGAGCCGCGGAGCCCCTGGGACGTCGAAGGCACGGTCGGCACGGTCCTGGTGACGGGCGGCACGGGCGGTCTGGGCGCGGTCGTCGCGCGGCATCTGGTCTCCGAGCACGGTGTACGTGACCTGCTGCTGGTCTCGCGTCGTGGCCAGGAGGCCGACGGGGCGGGGGAGTTGGTCGCCGAGCTGGACGAGCTTGGTGCGCGGGCGGAGGTCGCCGCGTGCGATGTGAGCGATCGCGAGGCGCTGTCGGCGTTGCTGGCCGAGCACCCGGTCGGTGCGGTGGTGCACGCGGCGGGTGTGCTGGACGACGGTGTCATCGAGTCGCTGACGCCCGAGCGCGTGGACTCCGTGTTCCGTCCGAAGGTGGACGCGGCGTGGAACCTGCACGAACTCACCCGCGACCTCGACCTGTCGGCCTTCGTGCTGTTCTCCTCGGCCGCCGGAGTTTTCGGAGGCGCGGGCCAGGGCAACTACGCGGCCGCGAACGCCTTCCTCGACGCGCTCGCCGCCCACCGCCGCCAACTCGGCCTGACCGCCGTCTCGTTGGCCTGGGGCGCCTGGGCACAGACCGCCGGAATGACCGGCGACCTCACCGAGAGCGACATGCGGCGCATCGCCCGCACGGGCATGGCCCCCCTGACCGTCGAGCAAGGGGTGGAACTCTTCGACGCCGCTCTCGCAGGCGGCGACGCGGCAGTGCTGCCGCTGCGGCTCGACCTGAAGGCGGCCCGAGCACAGGGCGAGACACCGCCGCTGCTACGTGGCCTGATACGGACACCGGCGCGAGCCCGCCGGACCGTGGCCGCCGAGACCGGCACGCAGAGCGGACTCATCGCGCACCTCGCCGGGCTCGGCCACTCCGAACGCACCGAGAAACTCACCGACTTGGTACGCGGCGAAGTCGCAGCGGTACTCGGACACGCCGACGCCGCATCGGTCGACGTCACCCGTCCCTTCCAGGGCCTCGGCTTCGACTCCCTCACCGCAGTCGAACTCCGCAACCGGCTGACGGCCTCCACCGGACTGCGGCTCCCGGCGACGCTCGTCTTCGACCACCCGACGGTGACGGTTCTCGCCGAACGCGTACGGGACGAACTCTTCGGCGCCGACGGCGAATCGGGCCTCCCGGCACTCGTCTCACGCGCCGCCGGTGCACTGCCGCCCGTCGCGGACGACCCGGTCGTGATCGTCGGAATGGCGTGCCGCTACCCCGGCGGCGTCGCCTCACCGGAGGACCTGTGGCGGCTCGTACGCGGAGGCGGCGACGCCATCTCCGGCTTCCCCACCAACCGGAACTGGGACCTGGAGAACCTGTACGACCCCGACCCGGACGAACCCGGGAAGACACACGTCGTCCGGGGTGGATTCCTGCACGACGCCGACGAGTTCGACCCCGGCTTCTTCGGAATGTCCCCGCGTGAAGCCCTCGCGACGGACGTCCAGCAGCGGCTCCTGCTGGAGACCTCCTGGCACGCGTTCGAACGCGCCGGCATCGACCCGGTGACGCTCCGCGGCAGTGGCACCGGCGTCTTCGCCGGCGTCATGTCCAACGACTACAGCACGCTGATCAGCGACGACAGCTTCGAGGGCTACCAGGGCACCGGCACCGCACAGAGCGTGCTCTCCGGACGCGTCGCCTACGCACTCGGACTCGAAGGCCCCGCGGTGACGGTGGACACCGCGTGCTCGTCCTCGCTCGTCTCCATGCATCTCGCCGCCCAGGCCCTCCGCGGCGGCGAATGCGAGCTGGCGCTCGCGGGCGGTGTGACGGTCATGTCCACACCGGGCTCCTTCGTCGCCTTCTCGCGGCAGCGGGGGCTGTCGGCGGACGGACGCTGCAAGTCCTTCGCGGATTCCGCCGATGGTGTGGGCTGGTCCGAGGGCGTCGGGCTGGTGGTGCTGGAGCGGCTGTCGGATGCGCGGCGTAACGGGCACCGGGTGCTGGCGGTGCTTCGCGGTTCGGCGGTGAATCAGGATGGTGCGTCGAATGGTTTGACGGCGCCGAACGGTCCGTCCCAACAGCGGGTGATCCGGCAGGCGTTGGCGAGCGCGGGGCTGTCGACCGGTGACGTGGACGTCGTCGAGGCGCATGGCACCGGTACGACGCTGGGCGATCCGATCGAGGCGCAGGCGCTCCTGGCGACATACGGCCGTGATCGTGATCATCCGCTGCTGCTGGGGTCGGTGAAGTCCAACATCGGTCACACGCAGGCGGCTGCGGGTGTCGCTGGTGTGATCAAGATGGTGAAGGCGATGCGGCACGGCAGTCTGCCGCGCACGCTCCACGCGGAGACCCCCTCCTCGCATGTCGACTGGGAAGCCGGTGCTGTCGAGCTGCTGGCGGAGGAGGCGGCGTGGCCGCAGGACGAGCGAGTGCGTCGCGCTGCGGTGTCGTCGTTCGGTGTCAGCGGGACCAACGCCCACCTGATTCTGGAGCAGCCCGCCGAGGTCGTTGAACCGGAGAAGCCGACTTCGGTGTCGGTCTCGCCTGGTGTGGTGCCGGTGTTGGCGTCGGCGAAGTCTGCGGGTGCGCTGGACGGGCAGGTGGAGCGGCTGCGGGAGCGGGTTGCTCAGGGGCCGCGGCTGGATGTGGGTTTCTCGTCGGTGGTGTCGCGGTCGGTGTTCGAGCATCGTGCGGTGCTGCTGGCCGATGAGGAGGGTCTGACCGAGGCGGCTCGCGGTGTGGCGGCTCAGGACCCGGGTCCGCTGGCTGTGGTCTTCTCGGGTCAGGGCAGTCA
The DNA here is from genome assembly GCF_012726265.1 of Streptomyces sp. HNM0575. Lineage (GTDB taxonomy): Bacteria > Actinomycetota > Actinomycetes > Streptomycetales > Streptomycetaceae > Streptomyces. Next base: position 7,816 of record NZ_JAASAG010000017.1, read on the forward strand.
ACGCCTCGGTATGGGGCGGGAGTTGTACGGCCGCTTCCCGGTCTTCGCCGAAGCCTTCGATGCCGTCTTGGCGCACTTGGATCCGGGTCTGCGGGATGTGGTCTGGGGCGAGGACGCGGAAGCGCTGAACCGTACGGGGTGGGCGCAGCCTGCTTTGTTCGGGTTGGAGGTGGCGCTGTTCCGCCTGGCTGAATCGTGGGGCGTCCAGCCGGACTATCTCGCGGGGCACTCCATTGGTGAGATCGCGGCCGCTCATGTTGCCGGGGTGTTCTCGCTTGAGGACGCGTGTGCGTTGGTGTCGGCGCGTGCGCGGTTGATGGAGGCGCTGCCCGAGGGCGGTGCGATGGCCGCCATCGAGACATCCGAGGAAGAGGTCACCCCGTTCCTGACTGAAGGCGTGTCGTTGGGGGCGGTCAACGGTCCGTCATCGGTGGTGGTTTCCGGTGAGGAGGGCGCGGTCACCGAACTCGTCTCGCACTTTGAGGAACAGGGGGTGCGGACGCGGCGGTTGCGGGTTTCGCATGCGTTCCATTCGCCGTTGATGGACCCGATGCTGGAGGACTTCCGCACCGCCATCGAGAACCTGTCCTTCGAGGCCCCGCAGGTGCCGGTGGCGGCATGGGGCGATGTGTCGAGCCCGGAGTACTGGGTGCGGCACGTCCGCGAGGCCGTACGCTTCGGCGACAGCATCGAATGGCTCGCCGAGCAGGACGTCACCACGTTCCTGGAGCTCGGCCCCGACGGCGTGCTCTCCGCGATGGCCGCGGCAATCGCCCCCGAAACCACGGCCGTTCCCGTACTGCGCAAGGACCGTGGCGAAGAAGCAGCCGCCCTGGCGGCGATCGCTCAACTCCACGTCACCGGCCACGAGATGGACTGGGCCCGGATCTTCGAAGGCACCGGCGCACAGCGGATCGACCTGCCCACCTACGCCTTCCAGCACCAGCGCTTCTGGCCCGCCGTGTCCACCCGTACCGGCGACGCATCCGGACTCGGACTCACCGCCGTCGAGCACCCGTTGCTGGGCGCGGCCGTGGAGGTGGCGGGGGCGGACACCCTTCTCTTCACCAGTCGCCTGTCGCTGGCCTCGCACCCGTGGCTGGCCGATCACGCCGTCTACGGACGGGTGTTGTTCCCGGGCACCGGGTTCGTGGAGCTGGCGCTGCGGGCCGGTGACGAGGTCGGCTGCGACCGCGTCGAGGAACTCACCCTCGCGGCACCGCTGGTGATCCCCGAGCAGGGCGCCGTACAGATACAGGTCTCCGTCGCAGCCCCCGACGAGGCCGGCCGCCGCCGACTCGCCGTCTATTCACGGCCCGAGACCGCAGAAGACCTTCCATGGGTGGAGCACGCCGTCGGCGTACTGGCCGAAGAGCAGCCGTCGACGGCCGAGTTCGACGCTTCCGTATGGCCGCCGGCTGGCGCGGCACCGATGGAAGTCGAGGGCTGCTACGAGCGGTTCGCCGACGTCGGCTTCGACTACGGCCCCGTCTTCCAAGGCCTCCAGGCCGCCTGGCGTGGCGAGGACGGCGAATTCTTCGCCGAGGTCACTCTGCCCGAGGACACCCCGATCGAGGGCTTCGGACTGCACCCCGCGCTCCTCGACGCAAGCCTGCACACCGGTGCCGTCGACGCTTCACAGGCGGGCAGCGGTGAAGTGCCCTTCTCCTGGCAGGGGTTGTCGCTGCACGCATCAGGCGCGAGGACGGTACGGGTGCGCCTGAAGTCGGCAGGTGACGGAGCCATGGCGCTCACAGCCGCGTCGCCGTCGGGCGAACTGGTCGCGTCCGTCGAGGCGTTGGTCACGCGCACGCTGTCGACCGACCAGCTTCGGGACGAGCGCCGCGCGCAAGACGCACTGTTCGGCGTGTCCTGGACGCCGGTCTCGGTGCAGGACGTCGCCCGGACTGCCGCCGTCGTCGGGCCGGATCCGCTGGGGCTTGCGCAAAGCCTCGCCGAGGCGGATGCCCATGCGGATCTGAGCGCTGTCGCTCCGGCGGTGGCGGACGTGGTTCTGGCGCCGGTCGTCGGCGCGACGGACGACGATGCGGCCGCTTCCGCGCACGCGACCTCCGCTCATGTCCTGGAGCTGATCCAGGAATGGCTGAGCGACCAGCGGTTCGCGGGTTCGCGGCTCGTCTTCGTCACCCGTGATGCGGTGTCGGGTGAGGATCCGGCGGCTGCGGTGGTGTGGGGTCTGGTGCGGTCGGCGCAGTCCGAGCACCCGGGCCGTTTCGGGCTGCTGGACGTCGACGACACGGAGGCGTCGCTGGACGTCCTGGCACACGCGCTGGGTGCGGACGAGCCGCAGCTGTCGGTGCGGGAGGGAGAGGTGCGGGCGGCGCGTCTGTCCCGCGCCACGTCCTCCGGTGAGGCTGTGGCGTGGGACGCTGCGGGCACGGTCCTGGTGACGGGCGGCACGGGTGGTCTGGGTGCGGTCGTGGCGCGGCATCTGGTCTCCGAGCACGGTGTACGCGATCTGCTGCTGGTGTCGCGTCGTGGCCAGGAGGCCGACGGCGCGGGGGAGTTGACCGCCGAGCTGGACGAGCTTGGTGCGCGAGTTGAGGTCGCTGCGTGTGACGTCGGCGATCGCGAGGCGCTGTCGGCGCTGCTGGCGGAGCACACGATCGGTGCCGTGGTCCACGCGGCCGGCGTGCTCGATGACGGTGTGATCGAGTCCCTGACACCGGAGCGTGTGGACTCCGTGCTACGTCCGAAGGTGGACGCGGCGTGGCATCTGCACGAGTTGACCCGTGACCGGGATCTGTCGGCGTTCGTACTGTTCTCCTCCGCCGCCGGCGTGCTGGGAAGCGCGGGCCAGGGCAACTACGCCGCAGGGAACGCCTTCTTGGACGCGCTCGCTGCCCACCGTCGTCAACTGGGCCTTCCCGCGGTGTCGTTGGCGTGGGGCGCGTGGGCCGAGACGGGCATGCTCGCCGAGACCGACGTGGAACGGATGGCGCGCGCCGGTATGCCGCCGCTGAGCACGGCCGAGGGGCTGGAGCTGTTCGATGCGGCCCTTGGCGCCGACGAGGCGGCGCTCGTACCCGTCAGGCTCGACCTGCCGGTACTGCGTGCGCGCGGCGAAGTTCTCCCACTCCTACGAGGACTGATCCGTGTCCGGTCTCGACGCTCCGTCGCCGGCTCGGAGACGGCGGCCTCGCTGGTGCAGCGGTTGGGTGGTCTGGAGGAGAGTGAGCGGTACGACGCGCTGCTGGATCTGGTGCGCGGCGAGGTCGCCGGGGTGCTGGGTCACGCTGACGCGGCAGCCGTGGAGGCGTCCCGTGCGTTCCAGGATCTGGGCTTCGATTCGCTGACGGCGGTGGAGCTGCGTAACCGTCTGACTTCCGTCACGGGCCTGCGGCTGCCGGCGACGCTCGTCTTCGACTATCCGACTGCTGCTGCTCTCGCGGCGCATCTGCGGGAGGAGCTGTTCGGTGCGGAGCTGGGCGAACTCGTCGTGCCTTCGCGGGTGTTGCCGTCGTTGGCGGATGATCCGGTTGTGATTGTGGGGATGTCGTGCCGTTATCCGGGCGGCGTTGCCTCGCCTGAGGATTTGTGGCGGCTGGTGTCGGAGGGCGCGGACGCGATCAGCGACTTCCCGGCCGACCGCGGCTGGGATCTGGAGTCGCTCTTCGACTCTGATCCGGATCACCCCGGTACCTCCTACACCCGCCGTGGTGGGTTCCTTCGCGACGCGGCGGAGTTCGACCCGGAGTTCTTCGGGATGTCGCCGCGTGAGGCGTTGGCGACGGATGCGCAGCAGCGGTTGTTGCTGGAGGCGACGTGGGAGGCGCTGGAGCGTACCGGCGCCGATCCGGCCGATCTGCGTGGCAGCCAGACGGGCGTCTTCGCGGGCGTGATGTACAACGACTACGCCTCGCTCCTGGACGGCGGAGAACTGGAAGGCCAACAAGGACAGGGCAGCTCCGGAAGCATCGCTTCGGGCCGAATCGCGTACACCTTCGGTTTCGAGGGTCCGGCGGTGACGGTGGACACGGCGTGCTCGTCGTCGCTGGTGGCGATGCACTGGGCGGCGCAGGCCCTGCGGTCGGGTGAGTGCGACCTGGCGCTGGCCGGTGGTGTGACGGTGATGTCGACGCCCAACCCCTTCGTGGAGTTCTCGCGGCAGCGGGGTCTGTCTGAGGACGGGCGCTGCAAGGCGTATGGGGATTCTGCTGATGGTGTGGGCTGGTCCGAGGGTGTCGGGCTTGTGGTGCTGGAGCGGTTGTCGGATGCGCGGCGTAACGGGCACCGGGTGCTGGCGGTGCTGCGCGGGAGCGCGGTGAATCAGGATGGTGCGTCGAATGGTTTGACGGCGCCGAACGGTCCGTCGCAGCAGCGGGTGATTCGGCAGGCGTTGGCGAGCGCCGGGTTGTCGACGTCTGATGTGGATGCCGTGGAGGGTCACGGGACGGGGACGTCGTTGGGTGACCCGATCGAGGCGCAGGCTTTGATGGCGACTTACGGGCAGGAGCGGGATGCCGAGCGGCCGCTGTTGTTGGGGTCGATCAAGTCCAATATCGGGCATACGCAGGCGGCTGCGGGTGTCGCGGGTGTGATCAAGATGGTGGAGGCGATGCGGCACGGCAACCTGCCGCGCACTCTCCACGCGGAGACCCCGTCTTCGCATGTGGATTGGGAGGCCGGTGCTGTCGAGCTGTTGGCCGAGGAGGCGGCGTGGCCGCAGGACGAGCGGGTGCGCCGTGCCGCGGTCTCGTCGTTCGGTGTCAGCGGGACCAACGCCCATCTGATTCTGGAGCAGCCCGCCGAGGTCGTTGAACCGGAGAAGCCGACTTCGGTGTCGGTCTCGCCTGGTGTGGTGCCGGTGTTGGCGTCGGCGAAGTCGGTGGTGGCGTTGGATGGGCAGGTGGAGGCGTTGGGTGCCTGTGCCCGGGAGCGTTCGCGGTTGGATGTGGGTTTCTCGTCGGTGGTCTCCCGGTCGGTGTTCGAGCATCGTGCGGTGCTGCTGGCCGACGAGGACGGGCTGGCGGAGGCTGCTCGCGGTGTGAGCATGTCCGATCCGGGTCCGTTGGCTGTGGTCTTCTCGGGTCAGGGGAGTCAACGGCTTGGTATGGGGCGGGAGTTGTATGGGCGGTTCCCGGTCTTCGCCGAGGCCTTCGATGCCGTCCTGGCGCACCTGGACCCGGGCTTGCGGGATGTGGTCTGGGGCGAGGACGAGGAGGCGCTGAATCGTACGGGGTGGGCTCAGCCTGCGCTCTTCGCCCTGGAAGTGGCCCTGTTCCGCCTGGCGGAGTCCTGGGGCGTCCAGCCGGACTATCTCGCCGGGCACTCCATTGGTGAGATCGCGGCCGCTCATGTCGCGGGGGTGTTGTCCCTTCCTGATGCGTGTGGGTTGGTGTCGGCGCGTGCGCGGTTGATGGAGGCGCTGCCCGAGGGCGGCGCGATGGCCGCCATCGAGACATCCGAGGAAGAGATCACCCCGTTCCTCACCGAAGACGTGTCGCTGGGGGCGGTCAACGGTCCGTCCTCGGTGGTGGTCTCCGGTGAGGAGAGCGCGGTCACCGCCCTGGTGGAGCGCTTTGACGAACAGGGGGTCCGCACCCGGCGGTTGCGGGTCTCGCATGCGTTCCATTCGCCGTTGATGGACCCGATGTTGGACGACTTCCGTACCGCCATCGAAGGCCTGGCCTTCGAGGCCCCGCAGGTGCCGGTTGCGGCGTGGGGTGATGTGTCGAGCCCGGAGTATTGGGTGCGGCACGTCCGGGAGGCCGTTCGCTTCGGCGACAGCGTCGAGTGGCTGGCCGAGCAGGACGTCACCACATTCCTGGAACTGGGCCCCGACGGCGTACTTTCCGCGATGGCCGCGGTAATCGTCCCCGAGACAGTGGCCGTTCCTGTACTGCGCAAGGACCGTGGCGAAGAGATTGCCGCCCTGGCGTCGATCGCTCAACTCCACGTCAACGGGCACGCAGTGGACTTCGCCCGGCTCTTCGACGGTACCGGCGCACAGCGGATCGACCTGCCCACCTACTCCTTCCAGCACCAGCGCTTCTGGCCCACGGCCACTCACCGCCGCGGTGATGTGCGGGCCGCGGGCATGGAGTCGGTGGACCATCCGCTGCTGGGCGCGTCCGTCGAACTGGCGGGTGCCGAAGGGACGTTGTTCACCAGTCGCCTGTCGCTGGCCACGCACCCGTGGCTGGCCGACCATGCTGTGTTCGGGCGGGTGTTGTTCCCGGGCACCGGGTTCGTGGAGCTGGCGCTGCGGGCCGGTGACGAGGTCGGCTGCGACCGCGTTGAGGAACTCACCCTCGCGGCACCGCTGGTGATCCCCGAGCAAGGGGCGATCCAGGTACAGGTCTCCGTCGGCGCCCCCGACGAGTCCGCCCGCCGGAGCGTCACGGTGCACGCCAGGCCGGACGGTGGCGAGGACGTTCCGTGGGTGGAGCACGCGGTCGGCGTACTGGCCGAAGAGCAGCCGGCGACGGCCGGGTTCGACGCTTCCGTGTGGCCGCCGGCGGGCGCCGCAGCTGTGGACGTCGAGGGCTGCTACGAGCGGTTCGCCGACGCGGGCTTCGACTACGGCCCCGTCTTCCAAGGCCTCCAGGCCGCCTGGCGGGGCGAGGACGGCGACCTCTTCGCCGAGGTCGCCCTGCCCGAGGACACCAGGACCAATGGCTTCGGCCTCCATCCCGCACTGCTCGATGCAGCGCTCCACGCCTCCGGTGCAAGCGACGGATCAGGGGCGGGAGTTGGGCTTCCGTTCGCCTGGGAAGGCGTGTCGCTGCACGCGACCGGGGCTTCGAGGATTCGTGTGCGCCTCACCCGCGACGGCGAAGGGGCGACTTCACTCGACGTGGCGGACACGTCGGGCCGCCCCGTAGCCTCCGTGGGGTCGCTGGTCACCCGGCCCGTCTCGGCGGATCAGCTCGGTGACGCCGGAGCCGCGCGGGACGGGCTCCTGGCCGTCCAGTGGACGCCCGTATCCGCCCAGCCCGTGCCGGACGGCCGGACACTCGCCTCCGTCGGCGAGGACGTCGCCGGAGCGGTCAGCGCACTGCGCAGCGCAGGTTTCGCCATCGAGGCGGTGGAGGACCTCGCGGAGTTCGACGGCCCCACGGCACCGGATGTGGTTCTGGTGCCGGTCAGCGGCGGGACGGGCGCGGAAGCCGATGTCGCGGACACCGCCCGTACCCTCACCTGCCGGGCTCTGGAACAGACGCAACTGTGGCTGCGTGAGGAGCAGTTCGCACGCTCGCGGCTGGTGTTCGTGACGCGTGGTGCGGTGTCGGGTGAGGATCCGGCGGCTGCGGTGGTGTGGGGTCTGGTGCGGTCGGCGCAGTCGGAGCATCCGGGCCGGTTCGGGCTGCTGGATGTGGATGGCGCGGAGGCGTCGCTGGACGTGCTGGCGCAGGCGCTGGGCGTGGACGAGCCGCAGGTGGCGGTTTGTGAAGGCCGGGTTCTGGCTGCGCGTTTGGGTCGGGTTGCTTCTTCTGGTGAGGCTGTGGCGTGGGGTTCTGCGGGACCGGTGTTGGTCACTGGTGGTACGGGTGGTCTGGGTGCGGTCGTGGCGCGGCATCTGGTGTCCGAGCACGGTGTATGTGATCTGCTGCTGGTGTCGCGTCGTGGCCAGGAGGCCGACGGTGCGGGGGAGTTGACCGCTGAACTGGCCGGGCAGGGCGCCCGAGTTGAGGTCGCTGCGTGTGACGTCGGCGATCGCGAGGCGCTGTCGGCGCTGCTGGCCGAGCACACGATCGGTGCGGTGGTCCATGCGGCCGGCGTGCTGGATGACGGTGTGATCGAGTCCCTGACGCCTGAGCGGGTGGACTCCGTGTTCCGTCCGAAGGTGGATGCCGCCTGGAACCTGCACGAACTCACCCGCGACCGGGACCTGTCGGCGTTCGTGCTGTTCTCCTCGGCCGCCGGGGTGTTCGGCAACGCGGGTCAGGGCAACTACGCCGCGGCCAATGCGTTCCTGGACGCGCTGGCCGCCCATCGTCGTGAACTCGGTCTGCCCGCGGTGTCGTTGGCGTGGGGTGCGTGGGCCGGGGAGGGCATGCTCGCCGAGGCGGACGCCGAGCGGATGTCCCGGGCCGGTATGCCGCCGTTGGGTACGGCCGAGGGTCTGGAGCTGTTCGATGCAGCCCTTGGCGCCGACGAGGCGGCGCTCGTTCCGGTGCGCCTCGACCTGCCGGTACTGAGGTCCCGGGGTGAAGTGGCGCCGCTGCTGCGCGGGTTGATACGTACGCGTGCACGTCGGGCCGTCGCCGGATCGGAGACGGCGGCCTCGCTGGTGCGGCGGCTGAACGGCCTCGGCGACAGCGAGCGGTTCGACGCGCTGCTGACGATGGTCCGTGCGGAGGTCGCGGGCGTACTGGGGCATGCCGGCGCGGCAGCGGTGGAAGCGACCCGGGCGTTCCAGGACCTGGGCTTCGACTCGCTGACGGCGGTGGAGCTGCGCAACCGTCTGACGACAACGACCGGTCTGCGACTGCCGGCCACACTCGTCTTCGACTACCCGACCGCGACGGGTCTCGCGCAGCACCTCGTCGACGAACTGTTCAACGCGGACACGCGCGCCGTCTCCGAAATGCCCACCCTCGCGACGACCGCGGATGACCCCGTCGTCATCGTGGGGATGTCGTGCCGCTATCCGGGCGGGGTCGGTTCTCCTGAGGATTTGTGGCGGCTCGTGTCGGAGGGCGCGGACGCGATCAGCGACTTCCCGGCCGACCGCGGCTGGGACTTGGAGCGGTTGTTCCATCCGGATCCGGACCACCCGGGCACCTCGTATACGCGTCGTGGTGGGTTCTTGGGTGAGGCGGCGCAGTTCGATCCGCAGTTCTTCGGGATGTCTCCGCGTGAGGCGTTGGCGACGGATGCGCAACAGCGGTTGTTGCTGGAGGCGACGTGGGAGGCGCTGGAGCGTACCGGCGCCGACCCGGTCGCGCTGCGGGGAAGCCGTACGGGCGTGTTCGCGGGCGTGATGTACAACGACTACGCCCAACTTCTCGACGCCGAAAGCGAAGGACACCAGGGATTCGGAAGCTCTCCGAGTGTGGTGTCGGGTCGGGTGTCGTACACCTTCGGTTTCGAGGGTCCGGCGGTGACGGTGGACACGGCGTGCTCGTCGTCGCTGGTGGCCATGCATCTCGCCGCCCAGGCCCTCCGCGGCGGCGAATGCGAGCTGGCGCTCGCGGGCGGTGTGACGGTGATGTCGACCCCCGCTGCGTTTGTGGGCTTCTCGCGGCAGCGGGGTCTGTCTGAGGACGGGCGCTGCAAGGCGTATGGGGATTCTGCTGATGGTGTGGGCTGGTCCGAGGGTGTCGGGCTTGTGGTGCTGGAGCGGTTGTCGGATGCGCGGCGTAACGGGCACCGGGTGCTGGCGGTGCTGCGCGGGAGCGCGGTGAATCAGGATGGTGCGTCGAATGGTTTGACGGCGCCGAACGGTCCGTCGCAGCAGCGGGTGATTCGGCAGGCGTTGGCCAGCGCCGGGTTGTCGACGTCTGATGTGGATGCCGTGGAGGGTCACGGGACGGGGACGTCGTTGGGTGACCCGATCGAGGCGCAGGCGTTGATGGCGACTTACGGGCAGGAGCGGGATGCTGAGCGGCCGCTGCTGTTGGGGTCGATCAAGTCCAATCTGGGTCATACGCAGGCGGCTGCGGGCGTTGCTGGTGTGATCAAGATGGTGGAGGCGATGCGGCACGGCAGCCTGCCGCGCACTCTCCACGCAGAAACTCCGTCTTCGCATGTCGACTGGGAAGCGGGAGCAGTTGAGCTGCTGGCCGAGGAGACGGAGTGGCCGCAGGACGAGCGGGTGCGCCGTGCCGCGGTGTCGTCGTTCGGGGTCAGCGGTACCAACGCCCACCTCATTCTCGAACAGCCCGACGAGCCCGCTGAGTTCACCCAGGGCGACGATCAAGAGAAGCGAGAAGCGGACCTCTCGCCTGGTGTGGTGCCGGTGTTGGCGTCGGCGAAGTCGGCGGGTGCGTTGGATGGGCAGGTGGAGGCGTTGGGTGCCTGTGCCCGGGAGCGTTCGCCGGTGGATGTGGGTTTCTCGTCGGTGGTGTCGCGGTCGGTGTTCGAGCATCGTGCGGTGCTGCTGGCCGACGAGGACGGACTGAGCGAGGCGGCTCGGGGTGTGGCGGCTCAGGGCCCGGGTCCGCTGGCAGTGGTCTTCTCGGGTCAGGGCAGTCAACGGCTTGGTATGGGGCGGGAGTTGTATGGCCGCTTCCCGGTCTTCGCCGAGGCTTTCGATGCCGTCCTGGCGCACCTGGACCCGGGTCTACGGGATGTGATCTGGGGCGAGGATGCGGAGGCGCTGAACCGGACCGGTTGGGCTCAGCCTGCGCTCTTCGCCCTGGAAGTGGCCCTCTTCCGCCTTGCCGAATCGTGGGGCGTCCAGCCCGACTACCTGGCCGGTCACTCCATCGGTGAGATCGCCGCCGCTCATGTCGCTGGCGTCCTCTCCCTACCTGACGCGTGTGCGTTGGTGTCGGCGCGTGCGCGGTTGATGGAGGCGCTGCCCGAGGGCGGTGCGATGGCCGCCATCGAAACCACCGAAGAGGAAGTCACCCCGTTCCTCACTGAAGACGTATCCCTGGGGGCGGTCAACGGTCCGTCCTCGGTGGTGGTCTCCGGTGAGGAGAGCGCGGTCACCGCCCTGATCGAGCGCTTTGAGGAGCAGGGGGTGCGCACCCGGCGGTTGCGGGTCTCGCACGCGTTCCATTCGCCGTTGATGGACCCGATGCTGGAGGACTTCCGTACCGCCATCGAAGGCCTGTCCTTCGAGGCGCCGCGGGTGCCGGTGGCGGCGTGGGGTGATGTGTCGAGCCCGGAGTATTGGGTGCGGCACGTCCGCGAGGCCGTACGCTTCGGCGACAGCATCGAATGGCTCGCCGAGCAAGACGTCACCACATTCCTGGAACTCGGCCCCGACGGCGTACTGTCCGCCATGACCGCGGCAATCGCCCCCGAAACCACGGCCGTTCCCGTCCTGCGCAAGGACCGCGGCGAAGAGGCCGCCGCACTCACCGCGTTGGGCCGTCTGCACGTCAACGGTGTGCCCGTCGAGTGGGCACGGCTCTTCGACCGTACCGGCGCCCGACGCATCGACCTGCCCACGTACGCCTTCCAGCACCAGCGCTTCTGGCCCACGGCCACCACTCGTCCCGGGGACGCATCCGGGTTCGGATTCGATGCCGCAGAGCACCCGTTGCTGGGCGCGGCGGTCGAACTGGCCGACGGCGACGGGGTGTTGTTCACCAGCCGCCTGTCGCTGGCCACGCACCCGTGGCTGGCCGATCACGTCGTCATGGGACAGATCCTGGTGCCCGGCGCGGCGCTGGTCGAACTGGCGCTGCGAGCCGGTGACGAGGTCGGCTGCGACCGCGTCGAAGACCTCACCATGGTCGCCCCCTTGGCGCTGGCCGAGCAGAGCGCGGTGCGGGTCCAGGTGTCCGTGGGCGCCCCGGACGGTGCCGAGCGCCGGCCGGTCGCCGTGTACTCCCGTCCCGAGGACGCAACCGACGTGCCGTGGACCCAGCACGCCGCCGGCACACTCGGAACGGGAGCACCGGGGATCGGCGCCTCGTGGCCGGACGCCCACGTCTGGCCGCCGGTCGACGCGGTACCGGCGGACGTCGAGGACTGCTACGAGCGGTTCGCCGACGCGGGCTTCGACTACGGCCCCGTCTTCCAAGGCCTCCAGGCCGCCTGGCGGGGCGAGGACGGCGACCTCTTCGCCGAGGTCGCCCTGCCCGAGGACACCAGGACCAGCGGCTTCGGCCTCCACCCCGCACTGCTCGACGCAGCGCTGCACGCGTCTTTGCTGGGCGGAGAGGACGAGAGCCAGGCCCAGCCTCCGGGGTTGCCCTTCTCCTGGGAGGGCATCACGCTGCATGCCACAGGGGCCTCGGCGGTCCGGGTGCGTCTGACGCGCGGCGCCGACCGTTCGATGGCCATCGCCGTTGCGGACCGGTCGGGCTCTCTGGTGGCGACCGTCGAGTCGCTGTCCATACGGGCGATCTCCAAGGAGCAGCTCGCGGATCTCCGTGGAGCACCCGATGCGCTGTTCGGCGTCGAGTGGACTGCCGTACCGGCAGGCGAGGCGCCCACGGATCAGGTGGCGCTCGTGGGCTCGGACACCCTGGGACTGGCCGACGTGCTCGATGCGGCCCGCGTTCCCGTCGACGTCCAGCCGGACCTGATGTCCATGGGCGGGCTGGTGCCGGACCTGGTCCTGGCCCCACTGACGGGCGAGACCACCGGGCCCACGACTGCCGAATCCGCGCACATGGCGGCGGGGCAGGCGCTGGAGTCGATCCAGGAGTGGCTGATCGACCCGCGGTTCGCGGGTTCGCGGCTCGTCTTCGTCACCCGTGGTGCGGTGTCGGGTGAGGATCCGGCGGCTGCGGTGGTGTGGGGTCTGGTGCGTTCGGCGCAGTCGGAGCATCCGGGCCGTTTCGGGCTGCTGGATCTGGATGGCGCGGAGGCGTCGCTGGACGTGCTGGCGCAGGCGCTGGGTGCGGATGAGCCGCAGGTGGCGGTTCGTGAAGGCCGGGTTCTGGCTGCGCGTTTGGGTCGTGTTGCTTCTTCCGGTGAGGCTGTGGCGTGGGACGCTGCGGGCACGGTGTTGGTCACCGGTGGTACGGGTGGTCTGGGTGCGGTCGTGGCGCGGCATCTGGTCTCCGAGCACGGTGTACGGGATCTGCTGCTGGTGTCGCGTCGTGGCCAGGAGGCCGACGGCGCGGGGGAGTTGACCGCTGAACTGGCCGGGCAGGGCGCGCAGGTGGAGGTCGCTGCGTGTGACGTCGGCGATCGCGAGGCGCTGTCCGCGCTGCTGGCCGAGCACCCGGTCGGTGCGGTGGTGCACGCGGCGGGCGTCCTGGACGACGGCGTGATCGAGTCGCAGTCCCCGGAGCGTCTGGAGAGTGTCTTCCGTCCGAAGGTGGATGCCGCCTGGAACCTGCATGAACTGACCCGTGGCCTAGATCTGTCGGCGTTCGTGCTGTTCTCCTCGGCCGCCGGGGTGTTCGGTAATGCGGGTCAGGGCAATTACGCGGCCGCCAATGCGTTCTTGGACGCGCTGGCCGCCCATCGTCGTGAACTCGGTCTGCCTGCGGTGTCGTTGGCGTGGGGCGCCTGGAGTGAGGCGGGCATGCTCGCCGAGGCGGACGCCGAGCGGATGGCCCGTTCGGGCATGCCGCCTCTGGGTACGGCCGAGGGTCTGGAGCTGTTCGACACGGCTCTCGCGACTGGCGAGCCCGTCTTGGTGCCGGTGCGCCTGGACCTGCCGGTACTGAGGTCCCGGGGTGAAGTGCCGCCGCTGCTGCGCGGGTTGATACGTACGCGTACGCGTCGCACCGCCGATAGTTCTGACGCCGCTGTCTCGCTGGTGCAGCGGTTGGGTGGTCTGGAGGAGAGCGAGCGGTACGACGCGCTGCTGGATCTGGTACGCGGCGAGGTCGCCGGAGTGCTCGGTTTTGGGGGCGGTGCGGAGATCGACGCGTCCCGTGCGTTCCAGGACCTGGGCTTCGATTCGCTGACGGCGGTCGAGCTGCGTAACCGGCTGACTTCCGTCACGGGCCTGCGGCTGCCGGCGACGCTCGTCTTCGACTATCCGACTGCTGCTGCTCTCGCGACGCATCTGCGGGAGGAGTTGTTCGGTGCGGAGCCGGGCGAACTCGTCGTGCCTTCGCGGGTGTTGCCGTCGTTGGTGGATGATCCGGTTGTGATTGTGGGGATGTCGTGCCGTTATCCGGGTGGGGTCGCCTCTCCTGAGGATTTGTGGCGGCTGGTGTCGGAGGGCGCGGACGCGATCAGTGACTTCCCCACCGACCGTGGTTGGGATCTGGAGCGGTTGTTCCATCCGGATCCGGATCACCCGGGCACCTCGTATACGCGTCGTGGTGGGTTCCTGAGTGAGGCGGCGGAGTTCGATCCGCAGTTCTTCGGGATGTCTCCGCGTGAGGCGTTGGCGACGGATGCGCAGCAGCGGTTGTTGCTGGAGGCGACGTGGGAGGCGCTGGAGCGTACCGGTGTCGATCCGGCGGACCTGCGGGGAAGCCAGACGGGCGTGTTCGCGGGTGTGATGTACAACGATTACGCGCAGTTGCTGGAGGGTGCGGAGACGGAGGGGCATCAGGGCACGGGGACGTCGCCGAGTGTGGTGTCGGGTCGGGTGTCGTACACCTTCGGTTTCGAGGGTCCGGCGGTGACGGTGGACACGGCGTGCTCGTCGTCGTTGGTGGCGATGCACTGGGCGGCGCAGGCGTTGCGGTCGGGTGAGTGCTCGCTGGCGCTGGCTGGTGGTGTGACGGTGATGTCGACGCCGGGGCCGTTTGTGGGCTTCTCGCGGCAGCGGGGGTTGTCTGAGGACGGGCGTTGCAAGGCGTATGGGGATTCTGCTGATGGTGTGGGCTGGTCCGAGGGTGTCGGGCTGGTGGTGCTGGAGCGGTTGTCGGATGCGCGGCGTAATGGGCACCGGGTGCTGGCGGTGCTGCGCGGCAGCGCGGTGAATCAGGATGGTGCGTCGAATGGTTTGACGGCGCCGAACGGTCCGTCGCAGCAGCGGGTGATTCGGCAGGCGTTGGCCAGCGCCGGTCTGTCGACGTCGGATGTGGACGCGGTCGAGGGTCACGGCACCGGCACCACGCTGGGTGACCCGATCGAGGCGCAGGCGTTGATGGCGACTTACGGGCAGGAACGTGATGCCGAGCGGCCGCTGCTGTTGGGGTCGATCAAGTCCAACATCGGGCATACGCAGGCCGCCGCGGGCGTCGCGGGCGTGATCAAGATGGTGGAGGCGATGCGGCACGGCAGCCTGCCGCGGACCCTCCACGCGGAGACCCCCTCCTCGCATGTCGACTGGGAGGCCGGTGCTGTCGAGCTGCTGGCCGAGGAGACGGCGTGGCCGCAGGACAAGCGCGTCCGCCGGGCAGCCGTCTCGTCGTTCGGCGTCAGCGGCACCAACGCCCATCTGATTCTGGAGCAGTTGGACGAGAGCGAGGAGCTGGAATCGGCGTCGCCGCCTGACCAGACGTCGGAAGGTGCGCCCTCGGTCTCGCCTGGTGTGGTGCCGGTGTTGGCGTCGGCGAAGTCTGCGGTGGCGCTGGATGGGCAGGTGGAGCGGCTGCGGGAGCGGGCTGCCCAGGGGCCACGGCTGGATGTGGGTTTCTCGTCGGTGGTCTCCCGGTCGGTGTTCGAGCATCGTGCGGTGCTGCTGGCCGACGAGGACGGGGTGGCCGAGGCGGCTCGCGGTGTGAGCATGTCCGATCCGGGTCCGCTGGCGGTGGTCTTCTCGGGTCAGGGCAGTCAACGCCTCGGTATGGGGCGGGAGTTGTATGCCCGCTTCCCGGTCTTCGCCGAAGCTTTCGATGCCGTCTTGGCGCACCTGGATCCGGGTCTGCGGGATGTGGTCTGGGGCGAGGACGAGGAGGCGCTGAATCGTACGGGGTGGGCGCAGCCTGCGCTGTTCGCGTTGGAGGTGGCGCTGTTCCGCCTGGCCGAATCGTGGGGCGTCCAGCCCGACTACCTCGCCGGGCACTCCATTGGTGAGATCGCGGCCGCGCATGTCGCCGGGGTGTTGTCCCTTTCCGACGCGTGTGCGTTGGTGTCGGCGCGGGCGCGGTTGATGGAGGCGTTGCCGGAGGGCGGCGCCATGGCCGCCATCGAAACCACCGAAGAGGAAGTCACCCCGTTCCTCACCGAAGACGTATCCCTGGGGGCGGTCAACGGTCCGTCGTCGGTGGTGGTCTCCGGTGAGGAGAGCGCGGTCGCCGCTCTGGTCTCGCGGTTTGAGGAGCAGGGGGTGCGCACGCGGCGGTTGCGGGTCTCGCATGCGTTCCATTCGCCGTTGATGGACCCGATGCTGGAGGACTTCCGTACCGCCATCGAGGATCTGGTGTTTGAGGCGCCGCGGGTGCCGGTGGCGGCGTGGGGTGATGTGTCGAGCCCGGAGTATTGGGTGCGGCACGTCCGGGAAGCGGTGCGCTTCGGCGAGAGCGTGGAGTGGCTGGCCGAGCAGGACGTCACCACGTTCCTGGAGCTCGGCCCCGACGGCGTACTTTCCGCGATGGCCGCGGCAATCGCCCCCGAAACCACGGCCGTTCCCGTACTACGCAAGGACCGTGGCGAAGAAGCAGCCGCCCTGGCGTCGATCGCTCAACTCCACGTCACCGGCCATGAGATGGACTGGGCCCGGCTCTTCGACGGTACCGGCGCACAGCACGTCGACCTGCCCACGTACGCCTTCCAGCACCAGCGCTTCTGGCCCGCCGTGTCCACCCGCGGCGGCGACGCATCCGGGCTGGGACTGAGCGCCGCGGAGCACCCGTTGCTGGGTGCAGCGGTCGAACTCGCCGACGGCGATGGGGTGTTGTTCACGGGCCGTCTGTCGTTGCGGACGCATCCGTGGCTGGCGGACCACGTCGTCATGGGGCAGATCCTGGTGCCCGGCGCGGCGCTGGTCGAACTGGCGGTGCGGGCCGGAGACGAGGTCGGCTGCGACCGCGTCGAAGACCTCACCATGGCCGCCCCCCTCGTCGTCGCCGAGCACGGCGGCATACAGGTGCAGCTTCGCGTCGGCGCCGCCGACGGTGACGGGCGGCGGGCGATATCCGTGCACGGACGGGCCGCCGACACGGATGATCTCCCGTGGACGGAGTACGCCGCCGGCACGCTCGCCGTCGGCCGGACGACACCGGAGTTCGACACGACCGCCTGGCCCCCGACCGGTGCGGAACCGGTCGAACTGGACCACTGCTACGAGCGGTTCGCCGACGCGGGCTTCGACTACGGCCCCGTCTTCCAAGGCCTGACGGCGGCCTGGCGTGGCGAGGACGGTGATCTCTTCGCCGAGGTCGCTCTGCCCGAGGACACCGGGACCAGCGGCTTCGGCCTCCACCCCGCACTGCTCGACGGAGCCCTGCACCCCGCACTGCTCGACGACGGGGACGAAGCGGCCGTGCCGTTCTCCTGGGAAGGCGTGTCGCTGTATGCGACCGGGGCCTCGACGGTTCGTGTGCGCCTGACGCGAGGCGCCGGCGGGAGCATGGCGTTGGCGCTGACCGACACCCTGGGCGCGCCGGTCGCCGCAGTCGAATCGCTCGCCACCCGGCCGGTTCAGACCGAGCAGTCGGCCGACGCCGGCTCTGCCATACGGGACGCCCTGTTCGGGGTCTCGTGGACGCCGGTCTCGGTGGAGAACGTCAGCCGGACTGTCGCCGTCGTCGGTTCGGATTCGCTGGGTCTCGCGCGTGGGCTTGCTGACGCGGACGCCTACGCGGATTTGGACGCTGTCGGTGAGGTGGTGCCGGAAGTGGTTCTGGTGCCGCTGTCCGGCGGGACGGACGAGGACGCGGGTGCGGCGGGTGCGGCTCATTCGCTCAGCGCCGCTGCTTTGGCCCTGGTCCAACTGTGGCTGAACGAGGAGAGGTTCGCGGGTTCGCGGCTCGTGTTTGTCACCCGTGGTGCGGTCTCCGGTGAGGATCCGGCGGCTGCGGTGGTGTGGGGTCTGGTGCGTTCGGCGCAGTCGGAGCATCCGGGCCGGTTCGGGCTGCTGGACCTCGACACGTCCGAGGCTTCGCTCGCGGCGATCCGGTCTGCCCTGGGTGCGGATGAGCCGCAGGTGGCGATTCGTGAAGGCCGGGTTCTGGCTGCGCGTTTGGGTCGGGTTGCTTCTTCTGGTGAGGCTGTGGCGTGGGGTTCTGCGGGACCGGTTCTGGTCACTGGTGGTACGGGTGGTCTGGGTGCGGTCGTGGCGCGGCATCTGGTCTCCGAGCACGGTGTACGGGATCTGCTGCTGGTGTCGCGTCGTGGCCAGGAGGCCGACGGTGCGGGGGAGTTGACCGCTGAACTGGCCGGGCAGGGCGCGAATGTCGAGGTCGCCGCGTGCGACGTGAGCGACAGGGACGCCCTCACCGCACTGCTCGCCCAGCACACGATCGATGCTGTGGTCCACGCGGCCGGCGTCCTCGATGACGGTGTGATCGAGTCGCTGACGCCCGAGCGTGTCGACTCCGTGCTGCGCCCGAAGGTGGACGCGGCGTGGCATCTGCACGAGTTGACCCGTGGCCTCGATCTGTCGGCGTTCGTGCTGTTCTCCTCGGCCGCCGGGGTGTTCGGTAATGCGGGTCAGGGCAATTACGCGGCGGCCAATGCGTTCTTGGACGCGCTGGCTGCACATCGTCGTGAACTGGGCCTGCCTGCGGTGTCGTTGGCGTGGGGTGCGTGGGCCGAGGCGGGCATGCTCGCCGAGGCGGACGCCGAGCGGATGTCCCGTTCGGGCATGCCGCCGTTGGGCACGGCCGAGGGGCTGGAGCTGTTCGATGCGGCCCTCGGCGCCGACGAGGCGGCGCTCGTACCGGTGCGCCTGGACCTGCCGGTACTGAGGTCCCGGGGTGAAGTGCCGCCGCTGCTGCGCGGGTTGATACGTACGCGTGCACGTCGGGCCGTCGCCGGATCGGAGACGGCGGCCTCGCTGGTGCAGCGGCTGAACGGCCTCGGCGACAGCGAGCGGTTCGACGCGCTGCTGGATCTGGTGCGCGGCGAGGTCGCCGGGGTGCTGGGTCACGCAGACGCGGCAGCCGTGGAGGCAACCCGCGCGTTCCAGGACCTGGGCTTCGATTCGCTGACGGCCGTCGAGCTGCGCAACCGGCTGACGTCGGCCACGGGGCTGCGCTTGCCGGCGACGCTCGTCTTCGACTATCCGACGGCCCAGGCGCTGACCCGTCATCTTCTCGGAGAGCTGATCGGTGCAGATGCGCCGTCCGCGGCTTTGATGCCGTCGCGGGTGTTGCCGTCGTTGGCGGATGATCCGGTTGTGATTGTGGGGATGTCGTGCCGTTATCCGGGCGGGGTCGCCTCTCCTGAGGATTTGTGGCGGTTGGTGTCGGAGGGTGCGGACGCGATCAGTGACTTCCCCACTGACCGTGGGTGGGATCTGGAGCGGTTGTTCCATCCGGATCCGGATCACCCGGGCACCTCGTATACGCGTCGTGGTGGGTTCTTGGGTGGGGCGGCGGAGTTCGATCCGCAGTTCTTTGGGATGTCTCCGCGTGAGGCGTTGGCGACGGATGCGCAGCAGCGGTTGTTGCTGGAGGCGACGTGGGAGGCGCTGGAGCGTACCGGTGTCGACCCGGCGGACCTGCGGGGAAGCCAGACGGGCGTGTTCGCGGGTGTGATGTACAACGATTACGCGCAGCTGCTGGAGGGCGCGGAGACGGAGGGGCATCAGGGCACGGGGACCTCGCCGAGTGTGGTGTCGGGTCGGGTGTCGTACACCTTCGGCTTCGAGGGTCCGGCGGTCACGGTGGACACTGCCTGCTCGTCGTCGCTGGTCGCGATGCACTGGGCCGCGCAGGCGTTGCGCTCGGGCGAGTGCTCGCTGGCGCTCGCTGGTGGTGTGACGGTGATGTCGACGCCGGGGCCGTTTGTGGGCTTCTCGCGGCAGCGGGGGTTGTCGGAGGACGGGCGCTGCAAGGCGTATGGGGATTCTGCTGATGGTGTGGGCTGGTCCGAGGGCGTCGGCCTCGTCGTACTGGAGCGGCTCTCGGACGCCCGCCGCAACGGACACCGCGTGCTGGCGGTGCTGCGCGGCAGCGCGGTGAACCAGGACGGCGCCTCCAACGGTCTGACGGCGCCGAACGGTCCGTCGCAGCAGCGGGTGATCCGGCAGGCGTTGGCCAGCGCCGGTCTGTCGACGTCGGATGTGGACGCGGTCGAGGGTCACGGCACCGGCACCACGCTGGGTGACCCGATCGAGGCGCAGGCGTTGATGGCGACTTACGGGCAGGAGCGGGATGCTGAGCGGCCGCTGCTGTTGGGGTCGATCAAGTCCAATATCGGGCACACGCAGGCCGCTGCGGGTGTCGCGGGTGTGATCAAGATGGTGGAGGCGATGCGGCACGGCAGTCTGCCGCGCACGCTCCACGCGGAGACCCCCTCCTCGCATGTCGACTGGGAGGCCGGTGCCGTTGAGCTGCTGGCCGAGGAGACGGCGTGGCCGCAGGACGAGCGCGTCCGCCGGGCAGCCGTCTCGTCGTTCGGCGTCAGCGGCACCAACGCCCACGTGATCCTCGAACAGCCCGACGAGCCCGCCGAGTTCACCCAGGGCGACGAGACGGAGCAGGCGGCCGGTGATGTGTCACCGATGGTGCCGTGGGTGGTCTCCGCGAAGTCTCCTGCCGCCCTGGATGGGCAGATCGGACGGCTGAAGACGCTGCTGGGCGAGTCCCGTCCCGCCGACGTCGGGCTTTCCCTGGTGGCCTCCCGGTCGGTGTTCGAGCATCGTGCGGTGCTGCTGGCCGACGAGGACGGGCTGACCGAGGCCGCTCGCGGTGCTGCGGCTCAGGACCCGGGTCCGCTGGCGGTGGTCTTCTCCGGCCAGGGCAGTCAACGCCTCGGTATGGGGCGGGAGTTGTATGGCCGCTTCCCGGTCTTCGCCGAGACCTTCGATGCCGCCTTGGCGCACCTGGATCCGGGTCTGCGGGATGTGATCTGGGGCGACGACGACGAGGCGCTGAACCGGACCGGGTGGGCGCAGCCTGCGCTGTTCGCCCTGGAGGTGGCCCTGTTCCGCCTGGCGGAGTCCTGGGGCGTCCAGCCGGACTATCTCGCCGGGCACTCCATTGGTGAGATCGCGGCCGCGCATGTCGCCGGAGTCCTCTCCCTGCCCGACGCGTGCACGTTGGTGTCGGCGCGTGCCCGGTTGATGGAGGCGCTGCCCGAGGGCGGTGCGATGGCCGCCATCGAGACATCCGAGGAAGAGGTCACCCCGTTCCTCACCGAAGACGTGTCGTTGGGGGCGGTCAACGGGCCCACCTCGGTGGTCGTTTCGGGCGAGGAGAACGCGGTCACCGCCCTGATCGAGCGCTTTGAGGAGCAGGGGGTGCGCACCCGGCGGTTGCGGGTCTCGCATGCGTTCCATTCGCCGTTGATGGACCCGATGCTGGAGGACTTCCGTACCGCCATCGAAGGCCTGGCCTTCGAGGCGCCGCGGGTGCCGGTGGCGGCGTGGGGCGATGTGTCGAGCCCGGAGTATTGGGTGCGGCACGTCCGCGAGGCCGTACGCTTCGGCGACAGCATCGAATGGCTCGCCGAGCAAGACGTCACCACATTCCTGGAGCTCGGCCCCGACGGCGTGCTGTCCGCCATGGCCGCGGCAATCGCCCCCGAAACCACGGCCGTTCCCGTCCTGCGCAAGGACCGCGCCGAAGAAGCAGCCGCACTCACCGCGTTGAGCCGTTTGCACGTCAACGGTGTGCATGTCGAGTGGGCGCGGCTCTTCGACCGTACCGGCGCCCGACGCATCGACCTGCCCACCTACGCCTTCCAGCACCAGCGCTTCTGGCCCGCCGTGTCCACACGGGCAGGCGACGTACGCGCCGCCGGCCTCGGCTCGGTGGAGCATCCGCTGCTGGGCGCGTCCGTCGAACTGGCGGGCGCTGAAGGGACGTTGTTCACGAGCAGGTTGTCGTTGCGGACGCATCCGTGGCTGGCGGACCACGTCGTCATGGGGCAGATCCTGGTGCCCGGCGCGGCGTTGGTGGAGTTGGCGGTGCGGGCCGGTGACGAGGTCGGCTGCGACCGCGTCGAAGACCTCACGATGGCCGCCCCCCTCGTCGTCCCCGCACAGGGCGGTGTCCAGGTGCAGGTCTCGGTGGGCGCGCCGGACGAGGCGGGCCGCCGTCAACTCGTCGTCTACGGGCGTCCCGAGGCCGGGGACGGTGTGCCGTGGACCGAGCACGCCAGCGGCATGCTGGCCGAAGGGGAGCCGACGAGCGTCGACTTGGGAGGCGCCGTGTGGCCTCCGGCCGCCGCGGAGCCGGTCGAACTGTCCGGCTGCTACGAGCGGTTCGCCGACGTGGGCTTCGACTACGGCCCCGTCTTCCAGGGCCTCACAGCGGCCTGGCGCGGTAAGGACGGTGACCTGTTCGCCGAGGTCGCCCTGCCCGAGGACACCAGGACCGACGACTTCGGCCTCCACCCCGCTCTGCTGGACGCCGCACTGCATGTGGCGCTGCTCGGCGGAGACGAGAGCGGTGAGGGCGAAGACGGCGGTGACGGCGAAGAGAACGGCAAGGGTGACGGCCGGAACGGGGCGGCAGGGCTGCCGTTCGCCTGGGAAGGCGTCACGCTGCACGCATCGGGAGCGACCGCGCTGCGGGTGCGGCTGTCCCGCAGCGGCGACGCCATGACCATCGCGCTGGCGGACCCATCCGGCTCTCCGGTGGCGTCCGTGGAGTCCCTGGTCGTGCGTCCCGTCTCCGCGGATCAGCTGGGCACGCAGGCGAGCACCAGCCGTGACGCGCTGTTCTCCCTGGAGTGGACGCCGGTCATCGCGCCGGGCACGGCCCCGGACGAGACCGTGGCCGTCGTCGGGCCCGACAAGCTGGACGTGGTCGAGGCGCTGCACGATGCGCGCGTTGCCGTGGAGGAGCGGCCCGACCTCGCCGCCGTGGCCGAGGACACGGTGCCCGGCGTGGTGCTCGTTCCCGGCCTCGACGTCGACCGTGGCGCGGAGGGTTCGGCGGACGAGGCCGCTCATGCGGTGACCCTTTGGGCGCTGGAGATGCTCCAGCAGTGGCTGGAGGACGAGCGGTTCGCGGACTCCCGGCTCGTCTTCGTCACCCGTGGTGCCGTGACGGGGGAGGACCCGGCGGCCGCGGCGCTTTGGGGTCTGGTGCGGTCGGCGCAGGCGGAGCACCCGGAGCGCTTCACGCTGCTGGACGTCGACGCCTCCAGCCCGTCGTCGATCATGGTGCCGCTCGCGCTCGGCGTCGACGAGCCGCAGATGGTGATCATCGGTGGCGAGGTCATGGCCGGACGGCTCAGCCGGGTCACTCCGGCCGAGGGGCACGTGGAGTGGGACTCCGCGGGACCGGTTCTGGTCACGGGCGGTACGGGTGGTCTGGGTGCCGTCGTGGCGCGGCATCTGGTCTCCGGGCACGGTGTACGGGATCTGCTGCTGGTGTCGCGTCGTGGCCAGGAGGCCGACGGCGTACAGGAGTTGACGGCTGAACTGGCGGAGCAGGGCGCGCGGGTGGAGGTCGCCGCGTGCGATGTGAGCGACGGGGACGCCCTCACCGCACTGCTCGCCCAGCACCCCGTCGGTGCTGTGGTGCATGCGGCTGGCGTCCTCGATGACGGTGTGATCGAGTCGTTGACGCCCGAGCGTGTGGAGGCCGTGTTCCGTCCGAAGGTGGATGCCGCCTGGCATCTGCACGAGTTGACCCGTGGCCTCGATCTGTCGGCGTTCGTGCTGTTCTCCTCGGCCGCCGGTGTCTTCGGCAACGCGGGCCAGGGGAACTACGCGGCGGCCAACGCGTTCCTGGACGCGCTCGCCGTCCACCGCCGTCAACTGGGCCTGCCCGCCGTCTCGTTGGCCTGGGGCGCTTGGGCCGGGGAGGGCATGCTCGCCGAGGCGGACGCCGAGCGGATGGCCCGTTCGGGCATGCCGCCGCTGACCACGGCCGAAGGCCTGAAGCTGTTCGATGCCGCCGTGGCGGGCGAGCAGGCCGCCCTCGTACCGGTCCCGCTGGATCTGCCGGCCCTGCGTGCCCGCGGGGAGGTGCCGCCGCTGCTGCGCGGCCTGATCCGCACCCGTGCACGTCGCGCGGCGGCGGGCTCGGAGACGGTTGACTCGCTGATGCAGCGGCTGACGCCGCTGAGCGGCGGCGAGCGGCGTGAGGCGTTGACGCAGCTGGTCTGCGGTCAGGTCGCCGAAGTCCTCGGGTACGGCGGCGCCGGGGAGATCGAATCCGACCGGCAGTTCCAGGAGCTGGGCTTCGACTCGCTGACGGCCGTTGAGCTGCGCAACCGGCTGACGTCGGCCACCGGGCTGCGGCTGCCCGCGACGCTCGTCTTCGACTACCCGACACCGGCCGAACTCGTCGGCTTCCTCGGGGAGAAGCTCTTCCCCGGCGGGACGGAGGACCCCTCGGGGGCCGGCACCGTCCTCGGCGAACTGGACCGGCTGGAGCGGCTGTTGGCGGAACTCACCGTCGACGCACAGGTGCACAGGCAGGTCGCCGGGCGTTTGGAGGTGCTCAGGACCCGCTGGGCGTCGCTGCGTGAGAACGGCAAGGACGCCGCGAACAACGGCGACGTGGATCTCGAATCGGCGTCGGACGACGAGATGTTCGACCTGCTCGACCACGAACTCGGGCTGTCCTGACAGGGATCGCGGAGCCCTCCCTCAGGCTCCGCGGCCGGTGCCGCCCGGCACTCCTCGGGTGTCCACCCGTCGGGTGCCGGGCGGCCCGTACCCGCCCGGACCCGCCCGTACCCGCGACGGGATATGGGCGCCCGGCGCCGCGCGCTGACACATACGACCCGGAAAGGCGCTCCAGCCCGGCCCCGCCGGGCCCTGCCGGGCCTCACTTCGGGTGAGTTCACTAGTGCCGCGTCCGTGACCATGTGCTCCACGAGGTCCTGTCAGCGTCGACAGGCGGAGAGGAGACAGCCGCATGGACGGTCGGACGCACAAGGACGCCCGGACGCCGGTCATCGGCGTGCTGGGACTGGGCTCGCTGGGGGAGGGGATCGTACGTGCCGTCCTCGCCGGCGGCTCCGGAACCGAAGTGGTAGCCGTCGACCAGGACGCCGGCGCAGTGGACCGGGTGCGCGGGAGCCTGCCGGCCTCCGGCCTCGGCCACGGTTCCGGGCTGAGTTTCGGCACCGAGCCTGCGGACCTCAAGCGGGCTGACCTCGTCATCGAGGCCGGCCCGGAGGAGCCCGCCGCCAAGGAGGCCGCGCTGCGCGCCGTCGACGCGGTGTGCCCGCCTGCGACCGTCGTCGTAACGGCCGCTGCCACCCTGCCCGTTGGAGAGCTCGCCGCGCTGTCCGGGCGGCCCGAGCGGATGCTGGCCGTGCGGTGCTGCGTGCCTCCTCCGTACGGCACGAAGGCCGAACTGACGGCGACCGCGGAGACCTCTCCGTACGCCCTGGAGCTGGCGCGCAGAGTCCTCGGCGAAGCCGGATGCCAGGTCGTGACCCTGGCGGACGGGACCGGGCGGGCCGCGGCCGAACTCGTCTACGGCTACCTCAACCGGGCCGTCGCCATGGTGGAGGACGGCTACGCCTCCGCCGAGGACGTCGACACCGCGATGCGTCTCGGCTGCGGACTGCCCTACGGACCGTTCCAGCTGCTCGACGCCATCGGCCTCGACACCGTCCGCGACACCCTGCGCACCCTTCAGGACCGCACCGGCGACAGCTCGTTCGCGCCCGCCTCCCTCCTGGAACGGCTCGTCGCACAGGGCAGCGTCGGACGAAGGACGGGTGCCGGCTTCCACCGATGGGACGCCGACGGCGAATCCGTGCCGAGTGCGCCGCGGCGGCCCGCGGCCCCGCACGGTGAAGCGCACGAGGGTCTTTCGGAGAGCGCGGATCCGCGGGAATACGGCAAGCCGCGGAAGAACGGCGCGCTGCCGCCGCGGCCCGCCCTCACCTCCGTCGGCATCGTCGGCTCCGGCACCATGGCCCGCGGCATCGCCGAGGCCGTCGCACGCGCCGGCCTGCCCGTCACGCTCGTGGCCCGCGACGAGGCCAGGGCGAGCGCGGCGTTCGACGCCGTCGACCGGTCCCTCGCCCGTGCCGAGCGGCGCGGCCGGATCAGCGAGTGCGAACGGCTCGCCTTCCTGAGCTGCGTCAGGGCGACCCACGACCACACCGAACTGACCGACGCCGACCTGCTGATCGAGGCCGTCGCCGAGGACACCCACGTCAAGCACGCCGTGCTGCGCGGCATGGACACCGTGGCGAAGCCCGGCGCGGTCCTCGCCACCGTCACCTCCAGCCTGTCCGTGACCGGATGCGCACACGCCACGAGCCGCCCCTCCCAGGTAGTGGGCCTGCACTTCTTCAACCCGGCGCCGGTGATGCGGCTGGTGGAGGTCGTACGCCACGACGACACCGACCCCGAAGTGCTCGCCGCGGTGCACGCCCTGACTCGCGAGCTGGACAAGAGCGCGGTGGAGTGCACCGACAGCGCGGGGTTCGTCGTCAACGCCCTGCTCTTCCCGTTCCTCAACCAGGCGATAACGACGCTGGAGCGCACCGGGCTGACCGCCGGTGGCCTCGACGAAGCCGTCACGACCGCCTTCGGCCACCCGATGGGCCCGTTCGCGCTGCTGGACACCGTGGGGCTCGACGTGTCGCTGGCGATCCTGCGAAGGCTCCACGAGTCCGCGCCGGAACCGTGGACCGCCCCGGCCGCCCGGCTGGAGGGACTCGTCGCGGACGGACACCTCGGCCGCAAGACCGGCAGCGGCTTCACCACGCAGGCAGCTCCCGCGAAGGCCGCCGTGTGAACGCGGCGCCGCCGCCCGCACCGGCCCGGCCCTCGCCCGCACCGGCCCGGCCGCCGCCCTGAGCGCCGCCCGTGGCGCAAGGCCGCCCCGGGCCGCACGCCCGCGGGCGGAAACCGGGCGACGAGGTCTAGGGACTTCATCAAGTGGGCCGTTGCTTCAATGAACCCGGCCGACCTGGAAAGGACACGCGACCCCATGGCCAAGACCACGACGGACACCCCCCACGGAGCCCCCTCGAGCGCCGCGCCCGCCGGAGGCGACGCCGCGACGGACACCGACACCGGACTGTGGCTCAGGCGATTCCGGCAGTCGGCCCCGGACGCGCCCCGCCTGGTGTGCTTCCCGCACGCCGGGGGCGCGGCGACCTGGTTCATGCCCGTGGCGGAGGCCATGGCACCGCGTGCGGACGTCCTCGCCGTCCAGTACCCGGGGCGGCAGGACCGCCGCTCCGAGCCGCCCGTCGACGACGTACTGGTGCTCGCCGCCCGCATCACCCGCGTACTGACGGAGCTGGAGGACCGGCCCACGCTGTTCTTCGGGCACAGCATGGGAGCCGTCGTCGCGTTCGAGGTGGCGCGCGCCCTCGCGGCCCGCGGAAAGCGCGGGCCGGAGCACCTGTACGCGTCGGGGCGGCGCGCCCCGCACAGCTACCGCGACGACCGGGTACACGAACGGGACGACGAGGGCGTGCTGGAGGAGGTGCGCTCGCTCGACGGCACCGACTCCCGGCTCCTGCACGACGACGAGGTGGTGCGGATGGTGCTCCCCGCCATCCGCGCCGACTACCGGGCGGTCGAGACCTACCGCTGCCCGCCCGGAGAGCCCCTGGAATGCCCCGTCACGGTGCTCACCGGCGACGACGATCCCAAGACCACCATCGAAGAGGCGGAGGCATGGCGGGAGTGGACCACCGGCGGGTTCCGCATGGAGGTCTTCCGCGGCGGCCACTTCTACCTCACGGAGCACCAGGCCGGCGTTCTGCGCATCGTCGGTGAGGGACTCGACGGCCTCGACAGGGCCTCGTGACCGTACGACGCGGGGCTGCGCCCCCGGGCCGTCCGCGGTGAAGAGAGGAAACAGGCAATGACCAGGCGCGCACTGATCACCGGAATCACCGGACAGGACGGCTCCTACCTCGCCGAGCACCTGCTCTCGCAGGGCTACCAGGTGTGGGGGCTCATCCGCGGCCAGGCCAACCCCCGCAAGTCGCGGGTGGCCAGGATGATGTCCGAGCTGTCCTTCGTGGACGGCGACCTGATGGACCAGGCGAGCCTGGTCTCCGCCGTGGAGACGGTGCAGCCCGACGAGGTCTACAACCTGGGCGCCATCTCCTTCGTCCCCATGTCCTGGCAGCAGGCCGAACTCGTCACCGAGATCAACGCGATGGGCGTACTGCGGACGCTGGAGGCGATACGCATCGTCAGCGGCCACAACGGCTCCCGCCACGCCGGCTCCAGCGGGCAGATCCGCTTCTACCAGGCGTCGTCCTCGGAGATGTTCGGCAAGGCCGCCGAGACCCCGCAGAACGAGAACACCACGTTCCACCCGCGAAGCCCCTACGGCGTCGCCAAGGCCTACGGGCACTTCATCACCCGCAACTACCGCGAGTCGTTCGGGATGTACGCCGTGTCCGGCATCCTCTTCAACCACGAATCGCCCCGCCGCGGCGCGGAGTTCGTCACCCGCAAGATCTCCCTCGGCGCCGCCCGCATCAAGCTCGGCGTGCAGGAGAAGCTGCACCTGGGAAACCTCGACGCCGTGCGCGACTGGGGCTTCGCCGGGGACTACGTGCGCGCCATGCACCTGATGCTCCAGCGTGAGGAGCCCGGCGACTACGTGGTGGGCACCGGGGCGATGCACTCCGTGCGCGACGCGGTGCGCATCGCCTTCGACCACGTGGGGCTGGACTGGCAGGACCACGTGGTCATCGACCCCGAGCTGGTGCGGCCGGCCGAGGTCGAGATCCTCTGCGCCGACTCCTCACGGACCCGTGCCGAACTGGGCTGGGAACCGACCATGGACTTCCCGGAGTTGATGCGGACGATGGCGGAGTCCGACCTCGAACACGTCGCCCGCGAGCAGCAGTACGCCGACCTGCTGCTCGCCGGTGTCTGGTGACGCCGCCGCGTTCCTGACGAACACGGCACCGGGGCTCCCGCTCCGTACCCGGGAGCGCCCGGCGCTCCACGCAGACCGGGCACCCACGCAGACCGGGCACAAAGGCGGATCAGCCGTAACCCGCAGGTCAGTTGTTGCCCGGCAGCCACACGGAGAAGTCCAGCTCGTCCAACTCGTCCAGGTCATCCGGCTGGTGCTGCCCGTCCGGCGCGGAGCGCGCCGCAGGGATCGCGGCCCGCCCCTCGGACCCGCCCCCGTCACCGGAGGGCGCCGGCAGCGTCCCTTCAGCGTCCGGCTCGGCGTCGTCCGCGCCCGCCTCCGCCTCCGTGCCGGCGTCGTCGGCCGTCCCGGTGCCGGAACCGGAGTCCGCGCCCGCGTACAGCTGCGCGTACCTGCCGCCGGCCGCCAGCAGTTCCGTGTGGTTGCCGCTCTCGACGACCTGCCCGGAGTCCATCACCACGATCAGATCGGCGTCGCGGATGGTGGAGAGACGGTGCGCGATGACGAAACTCGTCCGGTCGGCCCGCAGCGAGTTCATCGCCTGGTGGATCGCCGCCTCGGTGCGGGAGTCCACCGAGCTGGTGGCCTCGTCCAGCATCAGGATCGCCGGATCGGACAGGAACGCCCTCGCGAGGGTGATGAGTTGCTTCTCGCCCGCGCTGACGGCGGTCGCGTCGTCGTCGAGCACCGTCTCGTACCCGTCGGGCATGGCCCGCACGAACCGGTCCACGCACGTGGCGCGTGCGGCGGCCTCGACCTGCTCACGTGTGGCGTCCGGGCGTCCGTAGGCGATGTTCTCCGCGATGGTCCCGCCGAAGAGCCACGTGTCCTGCGGCACCAGGCCGATGCCGGCGCGCAGCTCCTCGCGGTGCATCGACATGATGTCCTGCCCGTCGAGGAGGATGCGGCCTCCGTCGATGTCGTAGAAGCGGGTCAGCAGATTGCCCAGGGTGGTCTTGCCGGCGCCCGTCTTCCCGACGACGGCGATCAGCTGCCCCGGTTCCGCCGTCAGCGACAGCTTCTCGATGAGCGGGGTGTCCGGAAGGTAGCGGAAGGAGACGTTCTCGAACTCCACGCGCCCTTCGACCTCCCGGGGCTCGGGTGAGCGTTCCGCGTCGGGCGGCTGCTCCTCCGTCTCCAGCAGGTCGAAGACCCGCTCCATGGACGCCAGCCCCGACTGGAGCTGCCCCGAGAAGCTCGCCATGTCGATCAGGGGCCTGCTGAACATGCCCGAGTACTGGATGAACGCCTGCACGTCGCCGATGGACACCGCGCCGGAGGCCACGCGCAGCGCCCCGACCATCGCCACCAGCACATAGTTGAGGTCGGTGATGAACCGCGTGGTGGGCCCGATCAGCCCGGACGTGGCCTGGGCGCGCGAAGCGGCCGTGTACAGCTCCTCGTTGTGCTCGTCGAAGACCTTCTCGGCCAGGTCGCGCCGGCCGAAGCCGGTGACGACCGCGTGGCCGGTGTACATCTCCTCGACGTGGCTGTTGAGGGTCTCCGTCACCTGCCACTGCTCGCCGAAGCGGGGCTGGGCGCGCCGCCCGATCCAGATCGCCAGGGCCACCGACACCGGCACGTTCACCAGGACGATCAGCGCCAGCTCCCAGGAGATGACGAGCATCATCACCACGACGCCCGCCACCGACAGCACCGAGTTGATCATTTGCCCGAGGACCTGCTGCAAGGTGAGCTGGAGGTTGTCCACGTCGTTGGTGACGCGGCTGAGGACCTCGCCCTTGGAGTGGCCGTCGAAGTAACTCACCGGCAGCCGCGTCAGTTTGCTCTCCACCTGCTCGCGCAGGTCGCGCACGGTCCGCTGGACGACGAGCGTCACCATCCGCCCCTGCACGAGCATGCACGCCGACCCCACCAGGTACAGGCCGAGGATCAGCAGCAGCACCAGGCCGAGCCGGTGGAAGTCGATGCCCTGACCGGGAACGACGTCGACGGTGCTCAGCACGTCCGCGAGGGTGTCCTTGTCCTGCTCCCTCAGCCGCTCGATGACGTCGTTCTTGTCGGCGTTCGCCGGGAGGTCCTTGCTGACGAGCCCGGCGAAGATCAGGTCCGTGGCGTAGCCGAGGAGCCCCGGGCCGAGCAGGTTCAGGAAGACGGAGCCGATGCCGAGCACCGCCATGATGACGAGGCTGCGCTTCTGCGGCCGCAGCCGCTCGGCCAGGCGCCGCACGAGGCCGTGCTCCTCGGGGCGTGCGGAGAGGCCGTACCGGTCGCGCCACTTCTCCTTGGGGCGCCGGTGCCTGCCCGTGCCCTCCCACTGGAAGACCGGCGACGAGAACCAGTCAAGCATCGGCGAGCGCACCGGTGACCTCCTGAACCGTCGACTGTGACGCCGCCATCTCCCGGTAGGCGCGGCTGTCGTGCAGAAGCTCCTCGTGGGTTCCGTCGCCGACGACGCGGCCACCGTCGAGCACCACGATGCGGTCGGCCCCCTGCACGGACCCGATGCGCTGGGTGACCAGCAGCACCGTCGCCGCCGCGGTCTCCTCCTCCAGGGCGGCCCGCAGGGCCGACTCGGTGCCCTGGTCGAGCGCGGAGAAGCAGTCGTCCAGGAGGTAGATCAGCGGGTGGCCCAGCACCGCGCGGGCGATGGCCAGCCGCTGCCGCTGACCCCCGGAGATGTTCGAACCGCCCTGCGAGATGCGCGAGTCGAGGCCGTTCTGCATGCGCTCCACGAACTCGGTGGCCTGCGCGACGTCCAGGGCGTGCCACAACTCCTCGTCGCCGGCCTCCGGATTGCCGTACCGCAGGTTGCTGGCGACGGTGCCGGCGAATAGGTACGGCCGCTGCGGTACGAACCCGACGCTGTCGGCGAGGATGTCGGGGTCCATGTCCCGTACGTCGACGCCGGAGACGAACACGGCGCCGTCCGTCACGTCGTTCAGCCGCAGCACCAGGCTCAGCAGTGTCGTCTTGCCGCTGCCTGTGCCGCCGAGCACCGCGATCGTCTCCCCGGGGCCGGCCTTGAGGCTCACGTCCTGGAGCACCGGCGCCTGCGCGCCCGGATAGCCGAACGTGGCGCGGCGCACGTCGAGATGGCCGGTCGTCACCCACGGGTCGACGGGCGTCTCGGGCACCGGCACGCTCGTCGGGGTGTTGAGGACCTCCTCGATGCGGACGGCCGAGGCCCGGG
The DNA here is from genome assembly GCF_012726265.1 of Streptomyces sp. HNM0575. Classification (GTDB taxonomy): domain Bacteria; phylum Actinomycetota; class Actinomycetes; order Streptomycetales; family Streptomycetaceae; genus Streptomyces. Next base: position 39,370 of record NZ_JAASAG010000017.1, read on the forward strand.
CTCGGGGCGCCTCCGTGAAGACGAACGACACCACGATGATCGCGACGATGATGAGGGTCAGGTAGCCCAGCACCGCGTTGAGCGCGCCGAGGCGGAGAGCGCCGTCGTTGATGCGCAGACCGGCGAACCACACCAGCGCCACCGTAAGGACGTTCATGAACACCATGAGCGTCACCGGGATCGTCGCCATGATGCGGCCCACGCGCAGCGATACGCCGAAGAGTTCGTCGTTGGCCTTGCCGAACCGTTCGCGTTCGTGTCCGTCGCGTACGAACGCGCGGATCACCCGCACTCCGCTGATCTGCTCGCGCAGCAGCCGCGCCATGGTGTCCACGCACCGCTGCATCAGCGCGTACGGGGGGCCCAGGCGGCGCAGCAGCACGGACAGGCAGATCCCGATCACCGCCACCAGGCCGATCAGCAGCAGCCCCAGACCCGTGTCCTGGTAGAGGCCCAGCAGCAGGCCGCCCGCGCACATGATGACCGCCGAGACCGCGACGTCCATCAGCGTCAGCGTCAGGCGCTGGATCTGCACCACGTCGTTGACGGTCCGTGTGCTGAGGGACGACGTGCCGAATCTGGTCGTCTCACCCGAGGACAGCCGCATCACGTGGCGGAAGACTCTGGAGCGCAGATCGCGGCCCAGCGCCGCCGTGATGCGCGAGGACAGCACGGCCGCGATGCCCGCGGTGACGATCTGAGTGACCGCCAGCGCCAGCATGACGATGCCGGTGTCGACGATGTAGTCCGCGTCGCCCTTCACCACGCCGTCGTCGATCACGGCCGCGTTGAGGGTGGGGAGCATCAACGTGGCGACGGTCTGGACGAGTTGCAGCACCAGCAGGAGCACGGTCCTCCAGCGGTACGGCCGCAGGCAGGCACACAGCAGTCTGATCAGCACTCGGCACTCCGGTCACGACGGCGGCACTCCACTCACAGTCGACCGCGTCGCGAACTCCAAGAATCCCTAGACTTCTGCGTTTTCCGAGCCGCGTGCACCGCCGACCGGCGTTCCGCCCGCCCGAAGTCTCGAAGATTCCCTAGTACCCCCACACCTACGGTGAGACCGCTACGGACGGTTACCCGGTCGGCCGGTGCCAGGAGGTTCCTCGATGACTGTTCAGGAGATCGTCGACGCCGTCGGCTCCGGTGAGGCGGATGCCCGCGACTTCGAGGCCCTTCCCCTGCCGGAGAGCTACCGGGCCGTCGTCGTCCGCGAGGAGGACGCCGGGATGTTCGACGGCGTCGACGGGCGCGACCGCGACCCCACCAAGTCGCTGCACGTGCAGCAGGTGCCGACGCCCGAACTCGGCCCCGGCGAGGCCCTGGTGGCGGTGATGGCCAGCTCCATCAACTACAACACGGTCTGGTCCTCGATCTTCGAGCCGCTGCCGACGTTCGGCTTCCTCAAGCGCTACGCCCGCACCTCCCCCCTGGCGGCCCGGCACGACCTGCCCTACCACGTGCTGGGATCCGACCTGTCCGGCGTGGTGCTGCGCACCGGCCCCGGCGTCAACGCCTGGCGCCCCGGAGACGAAGTGGTGGCGCACTGCCTGTCGGTGGAACTGGAGTCTCCCGACGGGCACAGCGACACGATGCTCGACCCCGAGCAGCGCATCTGGGGCTTCGAGACGAACTTCGGGGGCCTCGCGGAGATCGCGCTCGTCAAGACCAACCAGCTCATGCCCAAGCCGGCCCATCTCAGCTGGGAGGAGGCCGCATGCCTCGGGCTGGTCAACTCCACCGCCTACCGGCAGCTCGTCTCCGTCAACGGCGCCGGCATGAAGCAGGGCGACACGGTGCTGATCTGGGGCGCCTCCGGCGGACTCGGCTCCTACGCCACCCAGCTCGCGCTCAACGGGGGAGCCGTGCCCGTGTGCGTGGTCTCCAGCCCCGCCAAGGCCGACATCTGCCGCCGCATGGGCGCCGAGCTGATCATCGACAGGTCCCAGGAGGACTACCGCTTCTGGTCCGGCGAACACACCCAGAACCACCGGGAGTTCAAACGCTTCGGCAAGCACATACGGGAGCTGACCGGCGGCGAGGACCCCGACATCGTCTTCGAGCACCCCGGCCGGGAGACCTTCGGCGCCAGCGTCTTCGTCGCCCGCAAGGGCGGCACCATCGTCACCTGCGCCTCCACCAGCGGATACCAGCACACCTACGACAACCGCTACCTGTGGATGAACCTGAAGCGCATCATCGGCTCCCACTTCGCCAACTACCGCGAAGCGTGGGAGGCCAACCGGCTCGTCGCCCGCGGCCGTATCCACCCGACGCTCTCCCGCGTCTACCCGCTCCAGGACGCGCCCCAGGCGGCACTGGACGTACACGGCAACTCCCACCAGGGAAAGCTCGGCGTGCTCGCCCTCGCACCCGGCGAAGGCCACGGCGTGCGCGACGAAGCGAAACGCCAGCGGCACCTGGAGGCCATCAACCGCTTCCGAGGGTGACGAAGCCGGACGCGACCGAAGCGACATCGGAACGAGCGGCCGGCCGGAGGGCCGGCGGACCGCGACCACGTGGCGAACAGAGGTTGGGACGAGAAGCACATGCATGAAGGGCTCACAGCGACGCAGGAGTGCCCGTTCCCCATGCCGCGGGACCGCAAGCGGCCGCTGGACCTGCCGCCGGAGTACGCCGGGTTCCGCCGGGAACAGCCCGTACGCAAGGTCACCACGCCCAGCGGCGACGTGGCCTGGCTCGTCACCCGCTACGAGGACGTGCGGGCCGTGCTCTCCGACCCGCGCTTCAGCGCCGAGGTCGCCAACCCCGGATACCCGCGCTACCTCTTCCCCGTCGACCCGCAGCCCGGCGCCTTCGTCACCGTCGACCCGCCGGAGCACACCCGCTACCGGCGGATGATCATGAGCCACTTCACCAAGAAGCAGGCGGAGGCGATGCGCCCGCGCATCCAGGAACTGGTCGACGAGCGCGTCGACCGGCTCCTGGCCGGGCCCCGCCCCGTCGACCTGGTGACGACCTTCGCCCGCCCCGTGCCGCTGACCGTGGTGTGCGAACTGCTCGGCGTGCCCTACCGGGACCGGATCGCCTTCGGCCGCTGGATCAACACCCTCGTGGAGACCAGCACCACGCAGGCACGCCGCGACGCCGCCGCCGGAGCCCTCTTCCGCTACATGCACAAGCTCGTCTCCGACAAGGAACGCGAGCCCACCGACGACGTGCTGGGCCGCCTCACCGGCAACCAGCTCCGCAACGGCGAGGTCGGGCACGACGAGGTCGTCGTCACCGGCATGATGCTGCTGTCCGCCGGCTACGACACCACCGCCAGCTCCATCGCGCTGACCACGCTGGCGCTCCTGGAACACCCCGAGGAGTTCGCCCGGCTGCGGGAGAACACCGACGAGTTGATCGCCGGAGCCGTCGAGGAGCTGCTGCGCCACCAGAACGTCATGCAGTGCGGTGTGGGCCGTGTCGCCACCGAGGACGTGGAGATCTGCGGGCAGCACATAGCCGCCGGCGAAGGCCTGATCGTGCTGCTCTCCTCCGCCGACCGCGACGAGACGGTCTACCCCGAGGCCGACCGGCTCGACATCACCCGCGCCGGCAGCACCCCGCTGGCCTTCGGACACGGCATCCACAGCTGCATCGCCAAGTTCCTCTCCCGGGTGGAACTCCAGGTCGCACTGGGGACGCTGGCCCGCCGCATCCCCACGCTGAAGCTCGCAGGACGCGCGGAGGAGCTGAAGTTCCGCGACACCGCGATCGTCTACAGCCTCCGCGAGCTACCGGTGACCTGGTGACCGCCGCCGATGCCGCCCCCGCCTGTGCCGTACTCGCCGATGCCGCACCCGCCGCCCGGGACCCCCGCGCCCGCAGCTCCCGACCGACCGTCGAGATGGGTTAGTTGAGATGGACAACGAAGAGAAGCTTCGCGACTACCTCAAGCGAGCCGGTGCGGACCTCCGGCGGACCCGGCAGCGGCTCCAGGAGGTCGAGGCGGCCGCCCAGGAGCCGATCGCCGTCATCGGCATCGGCTGCCGCTACCCCGGCGGCATCTCCTCACCCGAGGACCTGTGGCGGATGGTCGCCGAAGGACGCCACGGCATCTCCGGCTTCCCCACCGACCGCAACTGGGACCCGGAACTCACCGGCCTCTCCGACACCTCCCTCGGCGGATTCCTCGACGGCGCCACCGACTTCGACGCCGGATTCTTCGGCGTCTCCCCGCGCGAAGCCGTCGGCATGGACCCGCAGCAGCGCATGCTGCTGGAGGTCACCTGGGAGGCCGTCGAACGCGCCGGCATGGACCCCACGTCCCTCAAGGGCAGCGAGACGGCCGTCTTCGTCGGCGCCATGGCGCAGGACTACCAGGTCGGCCCCGAGGACGCCGGCGACGGATTCCAGCTCCTCGGCAACTCCCACAGCGTCCTCTCCGGCCGCCTCTCCTACACCTTCGGACTGCTGGGCCCCGCCGTCACCGTCGACACCGCCTGCTCCTCCTCGCTGGTGACGATGCACCTGGCCGCCCGGTCGCTGCGCGCCGGCGAATGCTCCCTGGCCCTGGCGGGCGGCTGCACCGTCATGTCCAGCCCGGCCACGTTCGCGGAGTTCAGCCGCCAGGGCGGACTGTCCGGCGACGGGCGCTGCCGCTCCTTCGCCGACTCCGCAGACGGCACCGGATGGGCCGAAGGTGCCGGCGTACTGGTGCTGGAGCGCCTCTCCGACGCGCAGCGCAACGGCCACCGTGTGCTCGCCGTCCTGCGCGGCTCCGCCGTCAACCAGGACGGCGCCTCCAACGGGCTGACCGCGCCCAACGGGCCCTCACAGCAGCGCGTCATCCAGCAGGCGCTGATCGACGCCCGGCTGACCGCCGCACAGGTCGACGCCGTCGAGGCGCACGGCACCGGCACCACCCTCGGCGACCCCGTCGAGGCGCAGGCGCTGCTCGCCGTCTACGGGCAGCACCGGGAGGCGGACCGGCCGCTGCTCCTCGGCTCGGTCAAGTCCAACATCAGCCACACCCAGGCCGCCGCCGGCGTCGCAGGCGTCATCAAGATGATCATGGCGATGCGGCACGGGGAGCTTCCCCGCACGCTCCTCGTCGACGCCCCCTCCTCGCACGTCGACTGGTCGGCGGGCGCGGTACGGCTGCTCACCGATCACCAACCCTGGCCCGAGACCGGGGAGTTGAGGCGCGCCGCCGTCTCCTCGTTCGGCATCAGCGGCACCAACGCCCACACCATCGTCGAGCAGGCCCCCGAACCCGCCGACGACGAGGCCGCCCCGCAGCCCGGGACCGTCGCCGACGCGGGCGCCGTACCCGTGCCCGTCTCCGGCAGGTCCCGCGACGCCCTGCGCGCCCAGGCCGCCCGGCTGCTCACCCTCGTCGAGGACGACGCAGCGCCCCGCCTCCTCGATCTCGCCCACTCCGCCGCCACCACCCGCACCGCGTTCGAGCACCGGGCCGTCGCCGTGGCGGAGACCACCGCACAGCTGCGGGACGCCCTGCGGGCCCTGTCCGCCGGCGAGCAGACGGCGGGGCTGGTGCGCGGGCACGCCCAGAGCCGCGGCAAGGTGGCGTTCCTGTTCACCGGGCAGGGCGCCCAGACACTCGGCATGGGACGCGAACTCGCGGCCCGCTTCCCCGTGTTCGCCGACGCGCTCGACGAGGTGCTCGGACACCTGGACGGCGAGACGGAACGGCCGCTGCGCGAGGTGATGTGGGGCGAGGACGCCGGCGCCCTCGAACAGACCGCCTACGCGCAGCCCGCACTGTTCGCGCTGGAGGTCGCCCTCCACCGGCTGGCCGCCTCCTGGGGGCTGCGGCCCGACCACCTCGCCGGACACTCCGTCGGGGAGATCGCCGCCGCACACGCCGCCGGAGTGCTCTCCCTGCCGGACGCCTGCACGCTGGTGGCCGCCCGCGGCCGGCTCATGCAGGCCCTTCCCGCCGGCGGCGCCATGGTCTCCCTGGAGGCGAGCGAGGAGGAGGCCGCGCCGCTGATCGCCGCCCGCGAAGGGCGGGTCTCCCTCGCCGCCGTCAACGGACCGCGCTCCGTCGTCGTATCCGGCGACGCCGACGCCGTCACCGAGATCGCCGCCCACTTCGAGGCCGAAGGACGCAAGACCCGCCGCCTGGACGTCTCCCACGCGTTCCACTCCCCGCACATGGAACCGATGCTGGAGGACTTCCGCCGAGTCGTCGACGGCCTCACCCTCAACGAGCCCCTCACACCGCTGATCTCCGGCGTCACCGGCGAGCAGGCCCAGGTCGAGCAGCTCACCTCCTCCGGCTACTGGCTCGAACAGGCCCGCCGCGAGGTGCGCTTCGCCGACGCCGTCGCATGGCTCCGCGACCACGGCGTGACCGGCTTCGTGGAACTCGGCCCGGACGGCGTGCTGTCCGCCATGACACAGGAATGCCTGGACGACGGCGCCGACGACCGCCTCACGGCAGTTCCGCTGCTGCGCGCCGGACGCCCCGAGCCCGCCGCCGCCACCACCGCCCTCGCCCGCCTCCACGCCCACGGCCTCAGCGTCGACTGGCACGGCTACTTCGACGGCACCGGAGCCCGCCACGTCGACCTGCCCACATACGCCTTCCAGAGCAAGCGCTACTGGCCGCGCGGCGGCGGCTTCGGGCAGCCCGCCGACCTGCGCTCCGCCGGGCTCGGCGCGGCCCACTACCCGCTGCTGTCCGCCGCCGTCTCGCTCGCCGACACCGACGGCGCACTGCTCACCGGCAGGCTCTCCCTCCAGTCCCACCCCTGGCTGGCCGACCACCGGGTGCGCGGCACCGTCCTGCTGCCCGGAACCGCCTTTCTGGAGCTGGCCGTTCGGGCCGGCGACGAGGTCGGCTGCGACCACGTCGAGGAACTCACCCTGACCTCGCCGCTGGCCGTCCCCGACGACCAGGGCGTCCAGGTGCAGGTCTCCGTCGGCCGGAGCGACGCCGCGGGACGGCGCACCGTCACCGTCCACTCACGGCCCGACGATGACGACTCCCGGCCCTGGACGCCCAACGCCACCGGCGTCCTCACCACCGGCGCTCCCGCCCCCGGCTTCGACGCCTCCGTGTGGCCGCCGCAGGACGCCGAACAGCTCGACACCGACGGATGCTACGAACGCTTCGCCGAACTCGGCTTCGACTACGGGCCGTTGTTCCAGGGCTTGCGAACGGCCTGGCGCGGCGGCGACGGAGACCTATACGCCGAGGTCGCACTGCCCGAAGGCACCGAGAGCGGCGAAGGCTTCGGACTGCACCCCGCCCTGCTCGACTCCGCACTGCACGCGGCTCTGCTCGACGGCGGGAGCGACGGCGGGAGCGACGGCGGCCAACAGGGAGCGGCGGGGCTGCCGTTCGCGTGGGAAGGCGTCACGCTGCACGCCTCCGGCGCCACGGCGCTGCGCGTCCGGCTCGCACGCGGCGCCGGCGGAGCCATGACGATCGACGTGGCCGACACCGCCGGCGCACCCGTCGCCTCCGTGGACTCCCTTGTCCTCAGGGCCGTTTCGCAGGCGGAGACCGCCCCGGCCGAGGCCTCGCGCGACGCGCTCTTCGGCCTGGAGTGGGTCAAGGTCTCCGCCGCGGAGCCCTCCGGGGAGTCCGGGAAGTCCGTGGCCGTCGTCGGTCCGGATCCGCTGGGTCTCGCGCATGGGCTGGCTGACGCGGACGCCCATGCGGATGTGGGCGCTGTCGGTGAGGTGGTGCCGGACGTGGTTCTCGTGCCGCTGTCCGGTGGGACGGATGAGGAGGCGGGCGAGGACCCGGACGCGGAGGTGGATGCGGCGGGTGCGGCTCATTCGCTCACCACCGGCGCTCTGGACCTGGTCCGACTGTGGCTGAACGAGGAGCGGTTCGCGGGTTCACGGCTGGTGTTCGTGACCCGTGGTGCGGTCTCCGGTGAGGATCCGGCGGCCGCGGCGGTGTGGGGTCTGGTGCGTTCGGCGCAGTCCGAGCACCCGGGCCGGTTCGGCCTGCTGGACCTCGACGCGTCGGACGCGTCCGTCGAAGCACTCCCGCGGGCCATTGGCGCCGACGAGCCCCAACTGGCTCTCCGCGAGGGCGAGATACGGGCCCCGCGCCTCGCGCGCGTCGCCTCCGCGGAACCGTCCCCGGCCCCGTTGGGCGACGTGGACGGAGCCGTGCTGGTGACGGGCGGTACGGGTGGTCTGGGTGCGGTCGTGGCGCGGCATCTGGTCTCCGAGCATGGTGTACGGGATCTGCTGCTGGTGTCGCGCCGGGGCCAGGAGGCCGACGGCGTAGAGGAGTTGACCGCTGAACTGGCGGAGCAGGGCGCGCGGGCGGAGGTCGCTGCGTGTGACGTCGGCGATCGCGAGGCGCTGTCGGCGTTGCTGGCGGAGCACCCGGTCGGTGCGGTGGTCCATGCGGCTGGCGTGCTGGATGACGGTGTGATCGAGTCGTTGACGCCCGAGCGCGTGGAGGCCGTGTTCCGTCCGAAGGTGGACGCCGCCTGGAACCTGCATGAACTCACCCGTGACCGTGTCCTGTCGGCGTTCGTGCTGTTCTCCTCCGCCGCCGGAGTCTTCGGCAACGCCGGTCAGGGCAACTACGCGGCCGCGAACGCGTTCCTGGACGCGCTCGCCGTCCACCGCCGTCAACTCGGCCTGCCCTCCGTGTCGTTGGCGTGGGGCGCCTGGGCCGGGGAGGGCATGCTCGCCGAGGCGGACGCCGAGCGGATGTCCCGTTCGGGCATGCCGCCGCTGACCACGGACGAAGGCCTGAAGCTGTTCGACTCGGCCCTCGCCGCCGACCAGGCGGCGCTCGTACCCGTCAGGCTCGACCTGCCCGTGCTGAAGTCCCGGGGCGAAGTGCCGCCGCTGCTGCGCGGGTTGATCCGCACGCGCGTACGCCGGGCCCTGGCGGGTTCGGAGACCGCCGACTCCCTCGTGCGCCGCCTGGAGGGGATGAGCGGGGAGGAGCGTCAGGAGGCGCTGCTGAGGCTGGTGCGCGGCCATGCCGCCGCCGTACTCGGGCACGCCGACGGCGGCGAAGTCGAACCCGAGCGCCAGTTCCGCGAGTTGGGCTTCGACTCGCTCACGGCCGTCGAGCTGCGCAACCAGCTCACGGCCGCCACGGGTCTGCGACTGCCCGCCACCATGGTCTTCGACCACCCCACGCCCCGGCTGCTCGCCGGGCACCTGCTGGACGAACTCCTCGGCTCCGAGGCCGCCGTGGCGCCACGCACGCGGAAGACGCCCCGCAGCCCCCACACCGCCGACGACCCGATCGTCATCGTCGGCATGGGCTGCCGCTACCCGGGCGGCGTCACCTCACCCGACGAGCTGTGGCGCCTCGTCTCCGAAGGCGGCGACGCCGTCTCCGGGCTGCCCACCAACCGCGGCTGGGACGTGGAGCGGCTCTACCACCCCGACCCCGACCACCCCGGCACGACCTACAGCCGCTCCGGCGGATTCCTGCACGACGCGGGCGAGTTCGATGCGGCCTTCTTCGGCATGTCGCCCCGCGAGGCCCTGGCCACCGACTCCCAGCAGCGGCTGCTGCTGGAGACGACATGGGAGGCCTTCGAGCACGCCGGCATCGACCCCGCCTCGCTGCGCGGCAGCGACACCGGCGTCTTCGCGGGCGTCATGTACAACGACTACGGCGCCCGGCTGGCCGGCGGCGACTTCGAGGGCCACCAGGGCAGCGGCACCTCGCCGAGCATCGTCTCCGGGCGGGTCTCCTACACCCTCGGCCTGGAGGGTCCCGCCGTCACCGTCGACACCGCCTGCTCCTCGTCGCTGGTGGCGATGCACTGGGCGATGCAGGCGCTGCGCTCGGGGGAGTGCTCGCTCGCGCTGGCCGGCGGCGTGACCGTGATGTCCACCCCGACGGCGCTCATCGAGTTCTCCCGGCAGCGGGGCCTGGCGCCCGACGGCCGGTGCAAGGCGTTCTCCGACTCCGCGGACGGCGTGAGCTGGGCCGAGGGCGTCGGCCTCGTCGTACTGGAGAGGCTCTCCGACGCGCGGCGCAACGGGCACCGGGTGCTGGCCGTCGTACGCGGCTCCGCCGTCAACCAGGACGGCACGTCCAACGGACTCATGGCGCCCCACGGCCCGTCCCAGCAGCGCGTCATCCGGCAGGCGCTGGAGTCCGCCGGCCTCGCCACCACCGACGTGGACGCCGTGGAGGCACACGGCACCGGCACGTCCCTCGGCGACCCCATCGAGGCACAGGCGCTGCTCGCCACCTACGGGCAGGACCGCGAACAGCCGCTGCTGCTGGGGTCGGTGAAGTCCAACATCGGGCACACGCAGGCCGCCGCAGGTGCCGCCGGCATCATCAAGATGGTGATGGCGCTGGGCGCCTCCGAACTGCCCAGGACCCTCCACGTCAACTCGCCCTCCTCCCACGTGGACTGGGAAGAGGGCGCCGTCGAACTGCTGACGTCCGCCTCGCCCTGGCCGCAGACGGGCCGCCCGCGCAGGGCCGCCGTCTCCTCCTTCGGCATCAGCGGCACCAACGCGCACGTCATCCTCGAACAGCCCCCGGCCGTCTTCCCGGCTCCCGCGGCCGGGGGCCCCCTCCGTACCGGCACCGTGCCGCTCCCGCTCTCGGCCAAGTCCCGCCGTGCGCTGCGGGACCAGGCGGCGCGGCTGCGCCGGCACATGGAGACATACCCCGAGGTCCCCGTCCTCGACGTGGCCTACTCCCTGGCCGCGACCCGCACAGCGTTCGAGCGGCGCGCCGCCGTCGTGGCGGGGGAGCGGGACGAGGCGCTGCGGGCGCTGTCGGCGCTGGCCGCCGACTCCGCAGACGGCGCCGTCGTCGAGGACGAAGCCGAACCCGGGCGTCTCGCCCTGCTCTTCTCCGGGCAGGGCAGCCAACGGCCGGGCATGGGACGGGAGTTGTACGAGCGCTTCCCCGTCTTCGCCGAAGCGCTGGACGAAGTGGTCTCCCTGATCGGCAGCCACCTCGACGGGCATCTCCAACAGCCCCTGCGCGACGTCCTCTTCGCCGAGGAGGACACCGCCGAGGCGGCGCTGCTGCACGAGACCGGCTGGACGCAGCCCGCCCTGTTCGCCCTGGAGGTGGCGCTGCACCGGCTGCTGCTCTCCTGGGGAGTGCGGCCGCAGGCGGTGGCAGGGCACTCCGTCGGGGAGATCGCCGCCGCACACGCCGCCGGAGTGCTGTCCCTGGAGGACGCCTGCGCCCTGGTGGCCTCCCGTGCCCGGCTGATGCAGGCCCTGCCGCCGGGCGGTGCGATGACCGCGCTGGAGGCCGACGAGGAAGAGGTCGTCCCGCTGCTGACCGGGCGGATCTCCCTCGCCGCCGTCAACGGGCCCCGCGCCGTGGTCGTGTCGGGCGACGCCGGCGAAGTGGACCGCGTCGCCGCGCACTTCGACCGACTCGGCCGCCGCACCAAGGCGCTGACGGTCTCGCACGCCTTCCACTCGCCACTGACCGACCCCATGCTGGAGGACTTCCGGCAGGCCGTGGCGCAGCTCGACTTCGCCGCACCGGCCATCCCGCTCGTCTCCAACCTCACGGGCGACGTCGTCACCGCCGAGCAGGTCGCCTCCCCGGAGTACTGGGTGCGGCACGCGCGGGAGACCGTCCGCTTCGCCGACGGCGTCCGGGCGCTGCGCCGCGCAGGCGCCACCACGTTCGTCGAAGCCGGCCCCGACGGCGGGCTGCTCGCCATGGCGGAGAGCGTGCTCGCCGCGACGCCCCCGGAAGGCGAAGAGGAAGCCGGTGGCACGGCCGAGCAGGAAGCCACCGCGGAGGAAGGCGGCGACGCCACACGGCTGGTGCCGCTGCTGCGCGCCGACCGCTCCGAGACCGCCGCCCTCGACGCCGCACTCGCCCGGCTGCACGCCCGCGGCGTAGCCGTCGACTGGGACGCCTACTTCACAGGAAGCGGAGCCTGCCGCACCGGCCTGCCCACCTACGCCTTCCAGCACGACTTCTACTGGCCGCAGGCACCCGACGAGTCCGCACCCGGCGAGGCCGACCCGTCCAGCGACCTGCTGTGGGAGGCGATCGACCGCGGCGACGCGGGAGAGCTCGCCGCGCTGCTCTCCCTCGGCGAGGAACAACAGGCCTCCCTCGCCTCGCTGTTGCCCGCCCTCTCCTCCTGGCGCCAGGCCGGCCGGGAGAAGACGCTGCTCGACTCCTGGCGCTACCGCGTGCTGTGGGCGCCGCTGCGCCTGCCCGCGGCACCCGTTCTGCGGGGCACCTGGCTGCTCGTCACCGGCGACGACGACGCCCGGCACGAGCTGGCCTCCCGCATCCACGACACGCTCAGCGCACACGGCGCCCACGTGGAGCGCGTGACGCTCGACGAGGGCTGCGCCGACGAGGAGACCCTCGCCGCGCTGCTGCCCGGCGACGACGACATCCAGGGCGCGGTGTCGCTGCTCGCGCTCGACGAACGCCCGCACAGCGACGGGCAGTCGGTCCTCACCCGCGGCATGGCACTGACCGCGGCCGTGGTGCGTACGCTCGACGCCCCGCTGTGGACGCTGACGCGGGGCGCGGTCAGCACCGGCCCCGCCGACGACCCCGTCGCATCCGCCGCCCAGGCCGCCGTGTGGGGCTTCGGCCGCGTCGCCGCGCTGGAACACCCCGAACGCTGGGGCGGCCTGATCGACCTGCCCGCCGCGCCCGGTAACCCCTCCGCCTCCACGCATGGCGCCGAATCCGGGCACGACACCGCGTCCGCGCACGGCGCCGCGGAGACGGCCGACCCCGCCGTACAGCTCCTCGACCGGCTGCCCTCCCTGCTGACCACGTCCGACGGGGAGGACCAGCTCGCGATGCGGCCCTCCGGGGTCTTCGGACGGCGCCTCGCCCACCGCACCGTCGAATCGCTGCCCGCCGACGACGCGTTCACCGCGCGCGGCACCGTCCTGGTCACCGGCGGCACCGGCGGCCTCGGCGCGACCGTCGCCCGCTGGCTCGCCTCCCGCGGCGCACAGCACCTGGTGCTCACCAGCCGTCGCGGCCCCGACGCGCCCGGCGCCGCCGAACTCCGCGCCGAACTGGAGGAGTCGGGCGTCGGCGTCGACATCGCGGCCTGCGACGTGGCCGACCGGGACGACCTCGCACGGCTCCTCGACGGCCTCACCGCGCAGCCGCCCCTGACCGGGGTGGTGCACACCGCGGGAGTCGGCCAGTCCACGCCGCTGGAGGAGATGACCCCCGCCGAGTTCGCGGACGTGCTGTCCGCGAAGGTCGCCGGCGCCATCCACCTCGACGAGCTGCTCGGCGACCGCGACCTCGACCTGTTCGTGCTCTTCGGGTCCATCGCCGGCGTGTGGGGCGCCGGCAACCAGGCCGCGTACGCCGCCGCCAACGCCTTCCTCGACGCCCTCGCCGAGCAGCGCCACGCCCGCGGCCTCACCGCCACGTCGATCGCCTGGGGTCCCTGGGCCGAGACCGGCATGGCCACCCACGAGGTCATGTCCGACAACCTGGTGCGGCGCGGCCTGAGCATGCTGCCGCCGCAGCACGCCGTCACCGAACTCGGCCGCGCCGTGGTGCAGGACGACGTGACGGTCACCGTCGCCGACGTCGACTGGGAGAGCTACGCCCCCGTCTTCACCTCGGTGCGGCCCAGCCCCCTCCTCGCCCACCTGCCCGAGGTGCGGGCCCTGGCCGAGGAGGCCGAACGGGCAGCGGGGGAGACCTCCGAGTTCGCCGCACGGATGCGCGGCCTGAGCGACGCCGAGCAGCGGCGGCGGCTGCTGACGCTGGTACGCGAGGAGGCCGCCGCCGTCCTCGGGCACAGCTCCGCCGAGGACGTCGGCGAGCAACGCGCCTTCCGCGACATCGGGTTCGACTCGCTGACGGCGGTCGAACTGCGCAAGCGCCTGGTGCGCGCCACGGGCGTGCCGCTGCCCGCCACCCTCGTCTTCGACCACCCCAGCCCCCGGGAGCTCGCAGCCCACCTGCGGGACCGCATCGTCGGCGCCGACGACGAGCCGCAGGCGCGCCGCGCCGAGTCCGACGGCGGCGACGAGCCCCTGGCGATCGTCGGCATGAGCTGCCGCTTCCCCGGCGGTGCCGGCACGCCCGAGGAGTTCTGGTCCCTGCTCGCCTCCGGCACCGACGCCGTCACCGACTTCCCCGAGGACCGCGGCTTCGACATGGCCGCGCTCCACCACCCCGACCCCGACCACCCCGGCACCACCTACACCACGCAGGGCGGATACCTCCACGACGCCGCCGAGTTCGACGCGGGCTTCTTCGGCATCTCCCCGCGCGAGGCGCTCGGCATGGACCCCCAGCAGCGGCTGCTGCTGGAGACCACATGGGAGGCCGTCGAACGGGCCGGCATCGACCCCGCCGCGCTGCGCGGCAGCCGCACCGGCGCGTTCATCGGATCCAGCTACATCGAGTACGGGGAAGGCGGCGCGGGCGATGGCTCCGAGGGCTACCAGGTCACCGGCAGCTCACCGAGCGTGCTGTCCGGACGCGTCAGCTACGTCTACGGACTGGAAGGCCCGGCCGTCACCGTCGACACGGCCTGCTCCTCCTCGCTGGTCGCCCTGCACCTGGCCTGCCAGTCGCTGCGCAGCGGCGAGAGCACCCTCGCCCTGGCCGGCGGCGCCACCATCGTGCCCAATCCCAAGCCGCTCATCGCCTTCAGCAGGCAGCGGGCCCTCGCCAGGGACGGCCGCTGCAAGTCCTTCTCCGACGACGCCGACGGCATGACCCTCTCCGAGGGCATCGGCGTGCTCCTGGTGGAGAAGCTGTCCGACGCGCAGCGCAACGGGCACCCCGTACTGGCACTCGTACGCGGCTCCGCCGTCAACCAGGACGGCGCCTCCAACGGGCTCTCCGCGCCCAACGGTCCCTCCCAGCAGCGCGTCATCCTCCAGGCCCTCGCCAACGCCGGGCTCGACCCGTCCGAAGTCGACGCCGTCGACGCCCACGGCACCGGCACCACCCTCGGCGACCCCATCGAGGCGCAGGCGCTGCTGGCCACGTACGGCAAGGACCGCGACGCCGACCGTCCGCTGCTGCTCGGCTCCGTGAAGTCCAACATCGGCCACACCCAGTCCGCCGCGGGCGTCGCCAGCGTCATCAAGATGGTGCTGGCCATGCAGCACGGCACCCTGCCGCAGACGCTGCACCTGGGCGCGCCCTCCACGCACGTCGACTGGAGCTCCGGCGCGCTCGCGCCGCTGGCCGAACCCGTCGAATGGCCGCGGACGGGACGCCCCCGCCGCGCCGCCGTCTCCTCCTTCGGCATCAGCGGCACCAACGCGCACACGCTGCTGGAGGAAGCGCCCCGGCTCCCCGCGCCCACAGGGGCCGTCGTGCCCGGCACCGTCCTGCCCGAGCAGGACGGGACGGCCGCGCCGCCCGCGGGCCAGGAACCGCCCGGCACCCTGCCGTGGGTGCTCACCGCCCGTACGGAGACCGCGCTTCGCGACCAAGCCGACCGGATCGGCGCCGCCGTCGACGCCGAAGAGGACTGGCACGCGGCCGACATCGGACTCGCCCTCGCCTCCCGGGCCGTCTTCGAGCACCGGGCCGTGGCACTCGGCAGCGACCGCGGCGAGCTGCGCGCCGGACTGGACGCCCTGCTCGGCGAGGAGACCGCCGCCGACGTCGTCCGCGGCACCGTCGGCCAAGAGGGGCCGCTGACCTTCCTCTTCCCCGGGCAGGGCACCCAGTGGGCCGGCATGGGCGCCCAACTCCTCGACGAATCACCCGTGTTCGCCGCCCGCGTCGCCGAGTGCGCCGCCGCGCTCGCCCCCTACACCGACTGGTCGCTGACCGACGTGCTGCGCGACGCACCCGGCGCACCCTCCATCGACCGCGTCGACGTGGTGCAGCCCGCCACCTTCGCCGTCATGGTCTCCCTCGCCGAGGTGTGGCGCTCCTACGGCGTCGAACCGGACGCCGTCATCGGCCACTCCCAGGGCGAGATCGCCGCCGCCTGCGTCTCCGGCGCCCTCAGCCTGGAGGACGCCGCCCGCGTCGTCGCCCTGCGCAGCCAGGCCATCGCCCGCGAACTCGCCGGACGGGGCGGCATCGTCTCCGTCGCGCTGCCCGCCGGTGAACTCGGCCCCCGCCTGGAGCAGTGGGAGGGCAGGCTCTCCCTAGCCGCCGTCAACGGCCCGCGCTCGGCGGCGGTCTCCGGCGACCTGGGCGCCCTCGACGAGCTGTGCGGACAGCTCACCGACGAGGGCGTACGGGTGCGCCGCATCGAGGTCGACTACGCCTCCCACTCCGCCCATGTCGCCGACCTCCACGAGGAGTTGCTGCGGGAGCTGGCCCCGGTGCGGCCGCAGCGTCCCCGCATCCCGTTCCTGTCCACCGTCACCGGAGAGTGGATCGACGGCGAGCAGACCGACGCCGAATACTGGTACCGCAACCTGCGGCAGACCGTGCACCTGACCGAAGCCGTGGAGCAGCTGCTCGACGCAGGGCACCGCGCCTTCGTCGAGGTCAGCGCCCACCCCGTGCTGGCACCCGGCGTCGAGGACACCGTCGCCGACGCCTCGGCCCGCGCCGTGGTCGTCGGCACGCTGCGCCGCGACGCAGGCGGCATGCACCGCGTCCTCACCTCCGTCGCCGAGGCCTTCGTACGGGGCGTGCACGTCGACTGGCGGGGACGCTTCGCCGGACGCGACGCCCGGCGCGTGCAACTGCCCACCTACGCCTTCCAGCACGAGCGGTACTGGATCGGCGGCCCCGGCCCCCACGCCCAGCGCCCCGGGCAGGCCGACCCCGCCGACGAGGAGTTCTGGTCCGCCGTCGAGAGCGCCGACTACGCACGGCTCACCCGGAGCCTGCACGTCGACGAGGAGTCCCTGGCCGCCGTGCTGCCCGCACTCTCCTCCTGGCGGCAGCAGCACCGTGAACGCTCGACCGCCGACTCATGGCGCTACCGCGTGCGCTGGAAGCCGCTCACCGGCACCCGCCCCGCCTCCCTCGGCGGCGAGTGGCTCCTCGTCAGCAGCGAACGCACCGAGCAGAGCCGGCCCGGGCACGTGCAGCAGGTCGCCGACGCCCTCACCCGGCACGGCGCCCGCGTGCGGCACGCCGTGCTCGATGAGACCTGCACCGACCGCGGCGTGCTCGCCGCCCGCCTCGCGGGCGCCGAAGAGGCCTCCGGCGTGGTGTCGCTGCTCGCCGCCGACGAGGAACCCTGCGCGCTCCGGCCCGAGTTGACCACCGGACTCGCACTGACCGTCACCCTCGTCCAGGCCCTGGGCGACACCGGGACGGACGCGCCGCTGTGGGTCCTGACCCGCGGCGCCGTGAGCACCGGCCGCTCCGACCGCCTCACCAGCCCGCTCCAGGCCCAGGTGATGGGCGTCGGCTGGACGGCCGCACTGGAGCACCCGCGCCGCGTCGGCGGCACCGTCGACCTGCCCGAGACCCTCGACGAGCGCGCCGCACAGCGTCTGGCCACGGTCCTGTCCGGCACCACCGGCGAGGACCAGCTCGCCGTGCGCGCCTCCGGCGTCCTCGCCCGCCGCCTGGCGCCCGCACCCGTGCGCGGCGGCGCCGACGACGGCTTCACACCGCGCGGCACCACCCTCGTCACCGGCGGCACCGGCACCCTCGGCCCGCACATCGCCCGCTGGCTCGCCCACCGGGGAGCCCGGCACCTCGTACTGACCAGCCGCAGCGGCCCCGACGCGCCCGGAGCGGACCAACTCGTTTCAGACCTCGCCGAGTTGGGCGCCACCGCCACCGTCGTCGCCTGCGACATCACCGACCGCGACGCGCTCGCCGCCATGCTCCAAGACCTGCACGACGCGGGCCACACCGTCCGCAACGTCGTGCACACCGCCGCCGTCATCGGCACGCACACCCTGGAGGACGCCACCCACGAGGCGTTCGCCGAGATCACCCACGCCAAGGCCGCCGGAGCCGCCAACCTCGACGCGCTGCTGGGCGACGACCTCGACACGTTCGTGCTGTTCTCCTCCATTTCCGGCATGTGGGGCAGCGGCCGGCACTCCGCGTACGTCGCCGCCAACGCCTACCTCAACGCGCTCGCCGCCGAACGCCGCGGCCGCGGCCTGCCCGCCACCGCCCTCTCCTGGGGCATCTGGTCCGACGACATCGGCCTCGGCCGCGTCGACTCCGACGAAATCCGCGGCAGCGGACTGGAGTTCATGAACGCCCGGCTCGCCCTGGCCGGACTGGAACGCGCCCTCGTGGACGGCGAGGGCGAACTCGCCGTCGCCGCCGTCGACTGGGGCCGCTACCACCCCGTCTTCACCTCCTCGCGCCCCACCACGCTCTTCGACGAGGTGCCCGAGGTACGGCAGCTGACCGACGCCGCCGAACAGGGCGCCGCCTCCCCGGAGGTGGGGGAGTTCGGTGCCCGGCTGCGCGGACTGCCGCCCGCCGAGGCCGAACGCACCCTGCTCGACCTCGTGCGCTCCGAAGCCGCCGCCGTACTCGGCCACACCTCCGCCGACGCGCTGCCCGAGCACCGCGCCTTCCGCGAGGCGGGCTTCGACTCCATCACCGCCGTCGACCTGCGCAACCGGCTGGCCGCCGCCACCGGACTGTCCCTGCCGACCACCATGGTCTTCGACCGGCCCAACCCGGTGGTGCTCGCCGACTTCCTGCTCTCGCAGATCATGGGCGTGCAGGGACGGCCCACCGCGCCGGCCGCCGCCGCGCCCGCCGCCACCGACGAGCCCATCGCCGTGATCGGCATGGGCTGCCGCTACCCCGGCGGCGTCACCTCGCCCGAGGAACTGTGGGATCTGGTGCTCGGCGGCGCCGACGCCGTCTCCGGCTTCCCCACCGACCGCGGCTGGGACTCCGCCGCCCTCTTCGACGAGGACCCCGACAGGCCCGGCAGCAGCTACTCCGTGCAGGGCGGATTCCTGCACGACGCGGCCGACTTCGACCCCGGCTTCTTCGGCATCTCACCGCGCGAGGCCCTGGCGATGGACCCGCAGCAGCGGCTTCTGCTGGAGACCGCCTGGGAGACCTTCGAACGCTGCGGCATCGATCCGGCGACGCTGCGCGGCAGCCGCACCGGCACCTTCATCGGCGCCGGATACCAGGACTACACGAGCGGTGTGCCCGGCGGAGCCGACGGCTCCGAAGGCCACATGATCACCGGCACGCTCTCCAGCGTCCTGTCGGGACGCATGGCCTACCTCTTCGGGCTGGAAGGCCCGGCCGTCACCCTCGACACGGCCTGCTCCTCGTCGCTGGTCGCCCTGCACATGGCCTGCCAGTCGCTGCGCGAGGGCGAGAGCTCCCTCGCCCTGGCGGGCGGCGTCAGCGTCATGGCCACTCCCGGCGCGTTCGTCGGCTTCAGCCGCCAGCGCGCCCTCGCCCCCGACGGCCGCTGCAAGGCCTACTCCGACGCCGCCGACGGCATGACCCTCGCCGAAGGCACCGGCCTCGTGATGCTGGAGAGGCTCTCCGACGCCCGGCGCAACGGGCACCCGGTGCTCGCCGTCGTACGCGGCTCCGCCATGAACCAGGACGGCGCCTCCAACGGGCTGACCGCGCCCAACGGGCCCTCGCAGCAGCGCGTCATCGAACAGGCCCTCGCCAACGCACGCCTCAGCCCCGGCGAAGTCGACGCCGTCGAGGGGCACGGCACCGGCACGGCCCTCGGCGACCCCATCGAGGCGCAGGCGCTGCTGGCGACCTACGGGCAGGACCGCGACGCCGAACGGCCCCTGCTGCTGGGCTCGGTGAAGTCCAACATCGGCCACACCCAGATGGCTTCGGGCGTCGCCGGAGTCATCAAGATGGTCATGGCCCTCCGGGAGGGGCGGCTGCCCAGGACCCTGCACGTGGACCGTCCCTCGACCAAGGTCGACTGGTCCACGGGCGCCATCGAGCTGCTGACCGAGGAAGCGGACTGGCCCGGCACCGGACGGGCCCGCCGCGCCGGAGTCTCCTCCTTCGGGCTCAGCGGCACCAACGTCCACACCATCCTCGAAGAGGCCCCGGCGGAGACCGCGCCGTCGGCCGCGGAACGCGACGGCGACGCGGAGACGACCCCCGACGCGGAGACGACCCCCGACGCGGAGACGGCCGCCGACGCGCCCGAGGAGGGCGAGGAGAGCGAGGAGGGCGCGCCCCGCCTCCCGCATCCGGAGATCTCCACCTGGCCGGTGCTCGTCTCCGCCCGCACGGACGACGCGTTGCGCGACCAGGCCGGCGCCCTGCTGGGGCTACTGGAGCGGCAACCGGAGACGGACACCCCGGACCTGGCATGGAGCCTCGCCACCGGACGTTCCGCCTTCGAACGCCGGGCCGCCGTCCTCGCCGCCGACCGCGACACCCTCGTCCGCGGCCTGACCGCGCTGCGCGACGAACGGCCCGACGCCGCACTCGTCCAGGGCACCGCCTCCCGGGGCCGCACCGCGGTGGTCTTCTCGGGGCAGGGGAGTCAGCGTCTCGGTATGGGGCGGGAGTTGTACGGGCGTTTTCCGGTGTTCGCGGAGGCGTTCGATGCGGTGGCGGCGTTTGTGGATGTGGAGTTGGAGCGTCCGCTGCGTGAGGTGGTGTGGGGTGATGACGAGGAGGCGCTGAACCGTACGGGGTGGGCGCAGCCCGCTCTGTTCGCGTTGGAGGTGGCTCTTTTCCGGCTCGTGGAGTGGCTGGGGGTGAGTCCGGATCATCTTGCGGGTCATTCGATCGGTGAGATCGCGGCGGCGCATGTGGCGGGTGTTCTGTCGTTGGAGGATGCGTGTGCGTTGGTGTGTGCGCGTGCGCGGTTGATGGAGGCGCTGCCTGAGGGTGGTGCGATGGTCGCGGTGGAGGCGGCGGAGGCGGATGTGGTGCCGCTGCTGGGCGAGGGTGTGTCGCTGGCGGCGGTGAACGGGCCGTCCTCGGTGGTCGTGGCCGGTGATGAGGCGGCTGTGCTTCAGATTGCCGAGCGGTTCGAGGCGCAGGGTGTGCGTACGCGGCGGTTGCGGGTCTCGCATGCGTTCCATTCGCCGTTGATGGAGCCGGTGTTGGAGGAGTTCCGTGCGGTGGTGTCGGGGTTGTCGTTCGAGCGGCCGCGGATTCCGGTGGCGGTCTCGGGCGATGTGTGTGATCCGGAGCACTGGGTGCGGCACGTCCGCGACACCGTCCGCTTCGACGACGCCGTCCGCACCCTCCACGAGGACGGTGTGACGACCGTCCTCGAACTCGGCCCCGACTCCGTGCTGTGCGGCATGGCACACGAGCGCGCCACGGAAGCCGGCGCGCACCTGCTCCCCGCACTCCGCAAGGACCGCGAGGAGGAGCCCGGACTGCTCGCCGCCGTCGCCGGCCTGCACACACGGGGCACCGCCGTCGACTGGAACGCCCTCTTCGACGGCGCCGGCACCGACTGGGTCGACCTGCCCACCTACCCCTTCCAGCACCGGCGTTACTGGCCCGAGGCCGAGACCGCGCCGCCCGGTCCCAAGACCGCCGACCCGGCCGACGCCGAACTGTGGTCCGCCGTCGAACGCGAGGACCCGGCCCTCGTCGCCTCCGTACTCGACCTCGACGAGACCACCGCCGGTGCCGTCGTCCCGGCCCTCTCCTCCTGGCGCCGCCGCAGGCAGCAGCAGTCCACCCTCGACGGCTGGCGCTACGGCGTGCACTGGCGGCCCGTCACCGTCTCCGGCACCCTCACCGGCGAATGGCTCGTCCTCACGCCCGAGGGACACGACGGGGGCGAACTGACCGGTGCGCTCGGCGCCCGCGCCACCGTGCTGGAGACCACCGCGGACAGCCGGGAGGCACTGGCGGCACGGCTGAGTGAACTCGTCGCCGACGGGCCGCGGTTCGCAGGCGTCCTCTCCCTGCTCGCAGCGGGGGAGAGCGAAGGCGGGGTTCCCGGCCACGGGGTGCCCGCCTGCCTCACCCGTACCGTCACCGCCGTGCAGGCGCTCAGCGACGCCGGCTACGAGGCGCCTCTGTGGTGCGTCACCCGGGGCGCCGTATCGGTCGGCCGGTCCGAGGACCTCCGCAGCCCCGAACAGGCCGCCCTGTGGGGCCTGGGCCGTGTCGTCGCACTCGAACACCCCCTGCGCTGGGGCGGGTTGATCGACCTGCCGCAGCAGCCCGATCAGCACACCCTGCGCCGGATCGCCGGCGTCCTGGCCTCCGGCGACGGCGAGGACCAGGTCGCCGTACGGGCCTCCGGCGTCTACGCACGCCGCCTCGCGCACAGCCCGGCGCCCTCCCTGCGCGGCGACGAGCGGCGCCGGCTGCGGCCCGACGGCACCGTGCTGATCACCGGCGGCACCGGAGCGCTCGGCGCACATGTCGCACGCGCACTGGCCGCCGCGGACACCGGCTCGCTGCTGCTGCTCAGCAGGCGGGGATCCGAGGCCCCCGGCGCGGCGGAACTGGCCGCCGAACTGACCGGCCTGGGCGCCGAAGTGACCATCGCCGCCTGCGACGCCGCCGACCGGGACGCGCTCGCCGCCGTCCTCGGCGAGCACACCGTCACCGCCGTCGTCCACACCGCCGGCGTCGTCGAGGACTCCCTCGTCGAGGACCTGACGCCCGCGGACTTCGCCACCGTGCTGAGCGCCAAGGCCGACGCCGTGCGCAACCTGCACGAACTGACGGGAGAACTCGACGCGTTCGTGCTGTTCTCCTCCACCGCGGCCGTCCTCGGCGCCGCCGGACAGGGCAGCTACGCCGCCGCCAACGCCTACCTCGACGCGTTCGCCGAGCACCGCCGCGCCCAGGGCCTGCCCGCCACCTCCATCGCCTGGGGCCCGTGGGCCGGCGGCGGCATGGCAGGCGACAACGAAGGCGTCGAGGCCCGGCTGCGGCGCGGCGGATTCACGCCGCTGCCGCCCGAGCAGGCCCTCGCCGCCCTGTGGCAGGCCGTCGACGGCGGCGAGAGCGCGGTCACCGTCGCCGACATCGACTGGAACCGGTTCCTGCCCGCGATCGCCGGACTGCGCTCCGCGCCCCTGGTCGAGGAGCTGCCCGAGGTCAAGCGCATGAGGGCCTCCGGACGCGGCTCCGAGCCGGCGGACGAACCGCGGCTGCGGCAGGAACTGACCGGGCTGTCCGACGCCGACCGCAAGCGTGCCGTGCTGGACCTGGTACGCGGCCAGATCGCCGCCGTACTCGGCCACGCCGACACCCGCGACATCGAACCCGACCGCGCCTTCCGCGACTTGGGCTTCGACTCGCTGACCACCCTGGAGCTGCGCAACCGCCTCGCCGCCGCGTCGGGCCTGAGCCTGGCGGCCTCCGTCGTCTACGACTACCCCAGCCCGCTGGAGCTCGCCGGCTTCCTCCTCGCCGAACTCGCCCACGTCACAGGCGAGTCCGCACCCGCCGCCCCCGCGCTCGCGCCCGTGGCGGCCGTATCGGGCGCCGTCGGGGACGATCCCGTCGCCGTCGTCGGCATCGGCTGCCGCTTCCCGGGAGGCGTCACCGGCCCCGAGGAGATGTGGGACCTGCTGGCCTCGGGCCGCGACGGCGTCAGCCCCTTCCCCGCCGACCGCGGCTGGGACCTGGCCGCACTGGCCGGCGGGGCGTCCGCCACCCGCGAAGCCGGATTCCTCAGCGGCATCGCCGACTTCGACGCCTCCTTCTTCGGCATCTCACCGCGCGAGGCCCTGGCGATGGACCCCCAGCAGCGGCTGCTGCTGGAGACCTCGTGGGAGGCGATCGAGCGCGCCGGAATCGACCCGGGCACGCTGCGCGGCTCCCGCACCGGCGTCTTCGTCGGCACCAACGGCCAGGACTACGAGTCCGTGCTGCGCCGCAGCGTCGACGAGGACATGCGCGGCTACCTCGCCACCGGCACCACCGCCAGCATCATGTCCGGGCGGCTCGCCTACGTACTGGGCCTGGAGGGCCCGGCCGTCACCGTCGACACCGCCTGCTCCTCGTCGCTGGTGGCGCTCCACTGGGCGCTGCGCGCCCTGCGCACCGGCGAATGCGAACTCGCCCTCGCCGGCGGCGTGTCGGTGATGTCCGGACCCGACTCGTTCATCGAGTTCACCAGCCAGGGCGGCCTCGCCCCCGACGGCCGCTGCAAGGCGTTCGCCGACGGCGCCGACGGCACCGCCTGGTCCGAGGGCGTCGGCGTCCTCGTACTGGAGCCGCTGTCGGCAGCGCTGCGCAACGGGCACGACGTGTGGGGCGTCGTACGCGGCTCCGCCGTCAACTCCGACGGCGCCTCCAACGGGCTGACCGCGCCCAACGGGCCCTCGCAGCAGCGCGTCATCGGCAACGCACTCGCCGACGCCGCCCTCACACCCGGCGACATCGACGCACTGGAGGCCCACGGCACCGGCACCGAACTCGGCGACCCCATCGAGGCGCAGGCGCTGCTGGCGACCTACGGGCAGGACCGCGACGCCGAACGGCCCCTGCTGCTGGGCTCGGTGAAGTCCAACATCGGGCACGCCCAGGCCGCCGCGGGCGCGGCCGGCGTCATCAAGATGCTGCTGGCGATGCGCCACGGGCAGCTGCCCAAGACCCTCCACGTGGACGCACCCACCTCGCACGTCGACTGGTCCTCCGGCGCCCTGTCCCTGCTGCACGAGACCGCGGAGTGGCCGCAGACCGGACACCCGCGCCGCGCCGGCGTCTCCGCCTTCGGGCTCAGCGGCACCAACGCGCACGTCGTCGTCGAGCAGGCCCCCGACGCGGCGCCCGCCACGGACACCCCCGTGGAACCCGTCGCCACGCCGGCCGCCGTGCCCTGGATCGTCTACGGGCGCACCGCGGAAGCACTCGAGGAGCAACTGGCCGCTCTCGAGGGCCACATGGCGCGCAACCCGCAGCTGACGGCCCTGGACGTCGGCTACTCCCTGGCCACCGGCCGCACGCCGTTCCCGCACCGGGCCGTGCTGCTCGCCGAAGGCGACGGCGGCACGCGCGCCGTCACCGAAGCCGCCCGCACCGTGCGCAAGGGCGCACGCGGCAAGACCGCGGTGGTCTTCTCGGGTCAGGGGAGTCAGCGTCTTGGTATGGGGCGGGAGTTGTACGGGCGTTTTCCGGTGTTCGCGGAGGCGTTCGATGCGGTGGCGGCGTTTGTGGATGTGGAGTTGGAGCGTCCGCTGCGTGAGGTGGTGTGGGGTGATGAAGAGGAGGCGCTGAACCGTACGGGGTGGGCGCAGCCTGCTCTGTTCGCGCTGGAGGTCGCCCTCTTCCGCCTGATCGAATCGTGGGGCATCGAACCCGACCACCTTGCGGGTCATTCGATCGGTGAGATCGCGGCGGCGCATGTGGCGGGTGTTCTGTCGTTGGAGGATGCGTGTGCGTTGGTGTGTGCGCGTGCGCGGTTGATGGAGGCGCTGCCCGAGGGTGGTGCGATGGTCGCGGTGGAGGCGGCGGAGGCGGATGTGGTGCCGCTTCTGTCGGAGGGTGTGTCGCTGGCGGCGGTGAACGGGCCGTCCTCGGTGGTCGTGGCCGGTGATGAGGCGGCTGTGCTTCAGATTGCCGAGCGGTTTGAGGCGCAGGGTGTGCGTACGCGGCGGTTGCGGGTCTCGCATGCGTTCCATTCGCCGTTGATGGAGCCGGTGTTGGGGGATTTCCGTGCCGTGGTGTCGGGGTTGTCGTTCGAGCGGCCGCGGATTCCGGTGGCGGTCTCGGGCGATGTGTGTGATCCGGAGCACTGGGTGCGGCACGTCCGCGACACCGTCCGCTTCGCCGACGCCGTCCGCACCCTCCACGAGGACGGCGTGACGACCGTCCTCGAACTCGGCCCCGACGGCACCCTGTCGGCGCTCGCCGCCGCCCTGCTGCCCGAGGACAGCCTCACCACGCCCCTGCTGCGCAAGGACCGCGGTGAGGAGGCCGCCCTCGCCACCGCGCTCGGGCTCGTGCACGCGCCCGGCCGCACCGGAAGCACCGTCGACTGGCAGGCCTACTTCGCCGGGACCGGCGCCCGCCGCGTCGACCTGCCCACCTACGCCTTCCAGCGCGAGCGGTACTGGCCCACCACGTCCGACGGCGCCGTACCCGCCCCCGACACCGCCGACGCGGAACTGTGGGCCGCCGTCGAACGCGGCGACCCCGGCGCACTGGCCTCCGTACTCGACGTGGACGAGACGACCGCCGGTACCCTCGCCCCCGCCCTCTCCTCCTGGCGGCGCCGCAGCCGAGCCCGCTCCGCGGCCGGAAGCTGGCGGTACGAGGTGACATGGGAGCGGCTCGCGCAGCCGCAGGCAGCCGAACCGGCTCCGGGCACAAGGACGTTGATGCTCGTGCCGTCCGCCGCCGACGGCGACGAGTGGGCCCGCGATACGGCGTCCGCGCTCGGCGCGGAGATCGTGCTCGTCCCCGAACACCCCACGTCCGACGGCTCGTTCGTGCGGGAGCTGAGCGAAACCGCCGCCGCGGGCGAGGAGTTCGGCGCGGTCGTCGCCCTGACGCCCTCGGAGCACGGCGCGCCTCTTCCCGTCACGGCCCGTCCGTCGGTGCTCCTGGAGACCCTGGCGGACTCCGGCATCACCGCACCCCTGTGGTGCGTCACCCGCGGCGCCGCCGCCGTCGGCGCCGAGGAGGCCGCCGACCCCGCCCAGGCCGCCGTCTGGGGCGAAGGGCTCGTCGCCGCGCTCGAACACCCCGACCGCTGGGGCGGGTTGATCGACCTGCCCGCCGGACCCGGCACCGCCACAAGCCCCGCCGCGGGCACCGCCGTCGCCGCCGCGCTGTCGCGTCCCGACGGCGAGGACCAGCTCGCCGTCCGCGACAACGCCACATACGGCAGGCGGCTCACCCGCGCCACCACAGCTGCCGACGCGGCCGCCTGGACCCCGTCCGGCACGGTGCTCGTCGCCGGCGGCACCGGACCGCTCGGCGGACACGTCGCGCGCTGGCTCGCCCGCGAAGGCGCCGGACATCTCGTGCTCACCGGCCCGGACGCCGTCACCGGCCCCGAAAACGAGGCGCTCGCAGGGGAGTTGGAGTCCCTCGGCGCAGCCGTCACGCTCGCGCCCTGCGACCTGCGCGACAGCGAAGCGACGACCGCCGTGCTGGAGGGCATCGGTGACGAGACGCCGCTGACCGCGGTCGTATACGCCGGCGAGGAGGCCGCCCCCGACACCGGTGACTCCGCGGAGACCTCCTGGCCGGCGGGCGCCGCCACCCTGGACGCCCTGCTGGCCGGCCGAGAGCTGGAGGCGTTCGTCCTGCTCGGCTCCGTAGCCGGAGTGTGGGGCCTGCGGGGCCAGTACGCGCAGGCCGCCCACGCGGCGTCCCTGGAGGCGCTGGCCCGTACGCGGCGTGCCCGCGGCCGGGCCGCGCTGTCCGTCGCCTGGGGCCCGTGGGCGCAGACCACCGACGCGTCCACCGCGAACCATCTGCGGCTGAGCGGACTTCCCGTGATGGACGCCGAGCCCGCCATGGCGGCCCTCGGCCGCGCCGTGGCCTGCGACGGTCCCGCCGTCGCCGTCGCCGACGTGCGCTGGGAGACCTTCGCGCCCGCCTTCGCCGGGGACCGCGGCCACGCCCTGTTCACCGGCGTCCCCGAGGCGCGCCGTGCCCTGGAGGAGGCGCGTGGCGCCCGCCGGGAGGCCGCCGGGGCCGCCGCCTCGCTGCGCACGCGGCTGTCGGCGCTGCCGGAGGGCGAACGCAGCGGCGAACTCCTCGCTCTCGTACGGGAGAAGGCCGCCCAGGTGCTGGGGCACAGTGGACCGGAGGCCATCGAACCCGACGTGCCCTTCCGTGACCTGGGCTTCGACTCCCTGGCCGGAGTGGACCTGCGCGACCGGCTCGCCGCGGGCACCGGCCTGCCGCTTCCCGCGACCCTCGTCTTCGACCAGCCGACCGCACGGGAACTGGCCGGGCATCTGGTGGCGCAGCTGCTCGGCGAGAGCGCGGCCGCACCGCAGGCCGCCCTCGTGCCCGCGGCCCAGGGCGCGGCCGACGACCCGATCGCGATCGTCGGCATGGCCTGCCGCTACCCCGGAGGCGTCCGCTCCCCGGAGGACCTGTGGCGACTGCTGGCCGAGGAGACCGACGCCGTCGGCGAGATGCCCGCCGACCGCGGCTGGGACCTCGACGCGCTCTTCGACGGCGGGCAGAGCGTCACCCGCCACGGCGGATTCCTGGACGACGCCGCCGAGTTCGACCCCGGCCTGTTCTCCGTCTCGCCGCGCGAGGCCCTGGTGATGGACCCGCAGCAGCGGCTGGTGCTGGAGTCCGCGTGGGAGGCGCTGGAGCGGGCCGGGATACCGCCGTCCGCGCTGCGCGGCAGCCAGACCGGCGTGTTCGTCGGCGGCGGCACCGGCGAGTACCGGGCGCCCGCCGAACTCGTCGGCCAGGAGTGGCAGACCGCCCAGTCGGCGAGCCTGCTCTCCGGACGCCTCGCCTACACCTTCGGCCTCAACGGGCCCACCGTGTCCGTCGACACGGCCTGCTCCTCGTCGCTGGTCGCGCTCCACCTGGCCGCCCAGGCGCTGCGCTCCGGCGAGTGCTCCATGGCGCTCGCCGGCGGCGTGACGGTCATGTCCACACCGGTCGGCTTCATCGAGTTCAGCGCCCAGGGCGCCCTCTCGCCCGACGGCCGGTGCAAGGCCTTCTCCGACGACGCCGACGGCACCGGCTGGTCCGAGGGCGTCGGCATGCTCGTCGTCGAACGCCTCTCCGACGCGCAGCGCAACGGGCACCGGGTGCTCGCCGTCGTACGGGGCAGCGCCATCAACTCCGACGGCGGCTCCAACGGCCTGACGGCGCCCAGCGGTTCGGCGCAGCAGAAGGTCATACGCCAGGCGCTGGCCAACGCGGGCCTCGCACCGTCGCAGGTGGACGCCGTCGAGGCGCACGGCACGGGCACCACGCTCGGCGACCCCATCGAGGCGCAGGCGCTCATGGCCACCTACGGCACCGGCCGGGAGACCCGACGGCCGCTGCTGCTGGGCACCGTGAAGTCCAACATCGGCCACACCCAGGCCGCTTCGGGTGTCGCGGGCGTCATCAAGATGGTCATGGCGATGCGCCACGGCGAACTGCCCCGCACCCTGCACGTGGAGACGCCCACCACGCACGTGGACTGGAGCGGCGGAGCCGTCGAGGTGCTCACCGGCCGCACCCCGTGGCCCGAGCGGCCCGAACTCGACGTACCGCGGCGCAGCGGCATCTCCTCCTTCGGCGCCAGCGGCACCAACGCCCACCTCGTCCTGGAGGAGGCGCCGCACGCCGAAGAGCCGGCGCCCGCGGTCGACCGCGTCCCCGAGGTGCTGCCGCTGCTGGTCTCCGCCCGCACACCCGCCGCACTGCGGGACCAGGCGGCCGCGTTGCTCTCCCGGCTGGAGACGGACGGCTCGACGGCGTCCGGCGGCGACGTGGCGGGCACCGGGGTCCGGCCCGTCCTCACGGACCTGGCGTTCTCCGCCGCCACGACCCGTGGCGCCTTCGAATACCGGGCGGCCGTCGTCGCGGGAGGCCACGAGAGCCTCGCCGAGGGGCTCGCCGCCGTCGCCGCCGGCGGCAGCGCGCCGCACGTGCTGCACGGCGAGGCCCTGCGCACCGGCCGCACCGCCTTCGTGTTCTCCGGGCAGGGCAGCCAGCGCCTCGGCATGGGGCAGGAGTTGTACGGGCGCTTCCCCGTCTTCGCGGACGCCCTGGACGCCGTGCTGGAGCACCTCGACCCGGGCGTGCGGGAGGTGATGTGGGGCGCCGAGCAGGAGCAGCTCAACCGCACCGGCTGGGCCCAACTCGCCCTGTTTGCCCTGGAGGTGGCGCTCTACCGCCTCCTGGAGTCCTGGGAGGTCCGCCCCGACTTCGTCGCTGGGCACTCCATCGGCGAGATCGCAGCCGCCCACGTGGCGGGCGTCCTCTCCCTGGCGGACGCCTGCACCCTGGTCTCGGCACGCGCCCGGCTGATGGAGGCGCTTCCGGCCCGGGGCGTGATGACGGCCGTCCGCGCCTGCGAGGAGGACGTGCGCGCCCGGCTCGTCGACGGGGTGTCCCTCGCCGCCGTCAACGGACCGCGCTCGGTGGTGATCGCCGGGGACGAGAAGGCCGTCGAGGAGGTCGCAGGGCACTGGGAGGCCACGCGCCTGCCCGTCTCGCACGCGTTCCACTCCGCGCACATGGACCCGATGCTGGAGGACTTCGCGGCCGTCGTGCGCGGTCTGACGTTCCACGAGCCGCGCGTCCCGCTCGTCGCCGCCGGAGCGCACGGCACCGGCGAGAAGGAGATCACCTCGCCCGGGTACTGGGTGCGGCACGTGCGGGAGACGGTCCGCTTCGCGGACGCCGTCCGCACCCTCGCGGAGCGCGGAGCCACCGCCTTCGTCGAGGTCGGCCCGGACGGCTCCCTGTGCGCGCCGGCCGCGGAGTCCGCTCCGGACGGGGCGCTGACCGTACCCGTGCTGCGCAAGGAGCGGGGCGAGGAGACGACGCTCGTCACGGCCCTGGCGCGGCTGCACACCCGCGGCGTGAGCGTCGGCTGGGAGGCCTTCTTCGAAGGGACCGGCGCCCGCGCCGTGGACCTGCCCACCTATCCCTTCCAGCACCAGCGGTTCTGGCCCGAGCACATGCCGCATCCCGGCGCCGCCACGTCCGCGCCACGGCCGGGCGCAGGCGGCAGCCACCTCGAATCCACCGACGACGCCTTCTGGGAGGCCGTCGGCAGCGAGGACTTCGGCTCCCTGGAGTCCACGCTCCAAGTCGACGGCGACTCGCTCGCGCAGGTCCTGCCCGCACTGCTGGAATGGCGCCGCCACCAGCACGACCAGGCCGTCGTCGACAGCTGGCGCCACCGCATCCACTGGAAGCCGCTACAGCAGCCGACCGGCACACCCGGCGGCCGCTGGCTCGCCGTCGTACCGCACGGCACAGGCGACGGGCGAAGCGGCGACCAGGAGTGGATCTCCGCCGCGCTCGCCGCGGCCGGCGCCGGCGGCACCAGCGTCCAGACCGTCGAAGTCCCGGCCGCCGGACGGGAGGAGCTGGCCGGAACGCTGCGCGCCGCCGCCCGCCTCCCGGGCGCCGAGACCGGCAACGGCGCCAACGGGAACGGCGCCAACGGCCACGGCGGCGCGGGGCACCGCGGCACCGTCGCGTACGACGGCGTGCTCTCCCTGCTGGCCCTGGCCCCCGGAGACGCGGACGACGCTGACGACGCTGACGACGCGGCGCCCGAGGGCACCGTGCGCACCACCGTGCTCCTCCAGGCGCTCGGCGACGCCGGCATCACCGCGCCCCTGTGGTGCGTGACCCGCGGCGCGGTGTCCGTGGCGCGGTCCGAGACCGTCGCCGCTCCCCAACAGGCCGCCGTATGGGGCCTGGGACGCGTCGCCGCGCTGGAGTACCCGGACCGCTGGGGCGGCCTGGTCGACCTGCCCGCGACTCTCGACGAGAGGAGCGCCGCCCGGCTGGCTCCCGTGCTGCGCGGAGCCGACGGCGAGAACCAGGTCGCCGTCCGCGCCGGTGCCGTCTACGGAAGGCGCCTGACCCCCGAACCCGCACCCGACCCGGAACGCATGTGGCAGCCGCACGGCACCGTGCTCATCACCGGCGGCACCGGCGCACTCGGCGGCCACGTGGCCCGCACCCTCGCCCGCGAGGGAGCCGCGCACCTGGTCCTCGCCAGCAGGCGCGGCACGGCCGCGCCCGGCGCGGAGGAGCTGCGCGACGAACTCTTGCGCGCCGGCGCCGGGGTGAGCATCGTCGCCTGCGACGTCGCCGACCGCGAGGCGCTGCGGGAAGCCCTGGCGTCCGTGCCCGCGGAGCATCCGCTCACCGGCGTCGTGCACACCGCGGGCGTCCTCGACGACGGCGTGCTGGACCGGCTCACCCCCGAGCGCTTCCAGGAGGTCTTCCGCAGCAAGGTCCGATCCGCCCTGCTGCTGGACGAGTTGACCCGCGAGGAGGACCTGTCGGCGTTCGTGCTCTTCTCCTCCGCGTCGTCCGCCGTGGGCAACCCCGGACAGGGCAACTACGCGGCGGCGAACGCCGTCCTCGACGCCCTGGCCGAGGACCGCAGGGCCAGGGGCCTGCCCGCGACGTCCATCGCGTGGGGCGCCTGGGGCGGAGGCGGCATGGCGGACGGCGCCGACGCCGCCCGCCAGGCCCGGCACGCCGGAGTCGTCACCATGGACCCCGAGTTGGCGTGCACCGCTCTGCGCCAGCTCGCCGCCGAGAGCGCGCCGACCGCGATGGTCGCCGCCGTCGACACCGCCCGCATGGCCAACGGCTCCGGGCCCGGCTCCCTGCTGCGGGACCTGCCCGGACTGCCCGGTCCGGCGCAGGCAGGGCCCGGCGGGGCGCCCGCCGAAGGCGCCCTGCGCGAGCGGGTGCTGAAGCTGCCGCCCGAGCGCCGCCAGGACGCCGTGCTCGACGTGGTCCGCTCACTGGCCGCGGAGGTCCTCGGGCAGCAGGACCTCGAAGCGGTGCGCGGCGAACGTCCCTTCCGCGACCTCGGGTTCGACTCCCTCGCCGTCGTCGAGCTGCGCAACCGGCTGGGTGCCGCCACCGGCCTGAGCCTGGCCTCGACGCTCGTCTACGACCACCCCACACCCGCCGACCTGGCCGCCCATGTCCTCGCTCAGCTCGCCCCCGGGGACGACGGGGGCGGCCAGGACGGCGGCACCGACGAGGAGGAGACACGCGTCCGTGAACTGCTGGCCGCGGTGCCGCTCGCGCGGCTGCGGGAGATCGGCGTACTGGAGCCCCTGCTCCAACTCGCCGGCGGCAACGGCGCATCCGGCACCGCCGCACAGGAGGACGGCAGCAGCTCGATCGATTCGATGGCCGTGGACGACCTGGTGCAGGCCGCACTCGAAGGTCCCCACACGTCGCAGGACTGACGGAGCAAAGCGATGAACACCCCCAGCGAAAAGGTCGTCGAGGCCCTCCGAGCCGCCCTGAAGGAGACCGAGCGCCTGCGGACGCAGAACCGGCGGCTGGTCTCCGCGGCCACCGAACCCATCGCCATCGTCGGCATGAGCTGCCGCTACCCCGGCGACGTGCTCTCCCCGGAGGACCTGTGGGAGCTGGTGGCCTCCGGCTCCGACGGAATCACCGAACTGCCCACCGACCGCGGCTGGGACGTCGACGCCCTCTACGGCAGCGGAGTCGACGAACGCGGCACCAGCCTCAGCCTCCGCGGCGGATTCCTGCGCGGCGTAGCCGACTTCGACCCGGGCCTGTTCGGCATCTCACCCCGTGAGGCGCTGACCATGGACCCGCAGCAGCGGCTGCTGCTGGAGTCCTCCTGGGAGGTCGTCGAACGCGCCGGGATCGACGCGGCGACGCTGCGCGGGTCCCGCACCGGCGTGTTCGTCGGCACCAACGGCCAGGACTACGCGCACCTGCTGATCCGCTCCGTCTCCGACGCCACCGGCGACATCGGAACCGGCATCGCCGCCAGCGCCGAATCCGGCCGCGTCGCCTACGAGTTGGGCCTGGAAGGGCCGTCCGTGACCGTCGACACGGCCTGCTCCTCGTCGCTGGTGGCGCTGCACCTCGCCGCGCAGGCGCTGCGCGGCGGCGAGTGCACCCTCGCCCTCGCCGGCGGCGTCAACGTCATGGCGACACCCGGTTCGCTGGTGGAGTTCAGCCGCCAGGGCGGCCTGGCCCGCGACGGCCGCTGCAAGGCGTTCGCCGACGGCGCCGACGGCACCGGGTGGTCCGAGGGCGTGGGCATGCTGCTGCTGGAGCGGCTCTCCGACGCGCGCCGCAACGGGCACCGGGTGCTGGCCGTCGTGCGGGGCAGCGCCGTCAACTCCGACGGCGCCTCCAACGGATTCACCGCGCCCAACGGCCGCGCACAGCAGCGCGTCATCCGGCAGGCGCTGGAGCGCGCGGGCCTCACTCCCGGCGACGTGGACGTGGTCGAGGCGCACGGCACCGGCACGCCCCTGGGCGACCCGATCGAGGCGCACAGCCTGCTGGCCGCCTACGGCGAGGACCGTGAACACCCCCTCTATCTCGGCTCGGTGAAGTCCAACATCGGGCACACGCAGGCCGCCGCGGGCGTCGCGGGCGTCATCAAGATGGTCATGGCGATGCGGCACGGCGTGCTGCCCCGCACGCTGCACGTCGACGCCCCCTCCTCACACGTCGACTGGTCCTCCGGCGCCCTGGAGCTGCTGACCGAGCAGACCGGCTGGCCCGGAACGGGAAGGGCGCGCCGGGCCGCCGTCTCCTCCTTCGGCGTCAGCGGCACCAACGCCCACGTCATCGTCGAGCAGCCGGACACCGAGCAGGCCGAGAAGGAACAGGCCCCCGCGGCGGGGGAGCAGGGCGCGGAGACCACGGGCGCGGAGACCGTACGGGCGCAGGACGCGGAGACCTCCGGCGACCCGGCGCAGGGCGGCGAGTTGGCCCCTCCGGGCGAGCAGGCCCCTCCGGGCGAGCAGGCACCGCAGCCTCCAGCGATCCTGCCGTGGGTGCTCTCCGGCAGGAGCGAGGCGGCGCTGCGCGACCAGGCCGCCGCCCTGGAGACCTGGCTGACCGACCACCCCGGTCAGCGCCCCGCCGACGTGGCGTTCTCGCTGGCCACGGCACGGACCCGCTTCGAACACCGGCTGGCCGTCGTCGCACCGGCCGCGGCCACACCTCGCGACGCACTCGCCGACTGGCTCGCCGGCGGCACCGCACCCGGCGTGCACACGGGCAGCGCGGAGTCACGCGTGCGGCCCGGCGTGCTCTTCTCCGGGCAGGGCAGCCAACGCCTCGGCATGGGACGGGAGTTGTACGGGCGCTTCCCCGTCTTCGCCGACGCCCTGGACGCCGTGCTGGAGCACCTCGATCCGGGCGTGCGGGAGGTGATGTGGGGCGCGGAGCAGGAGCGGCTCGACCGCACCGGCACCGCCCAACAGGCCCTGTTCGCCCTGGAGTTGGCCCTCTTCCGCCTCGTCGAGTCCTGGGGCGTGACCCCCGGCCACGTCGCCGGGCACTCCATCGGCGAGGTCGCCGCCGCCCACGTGGCGGGCGTCTTCTCCCTGGCGGACGCCTGCACCCTCGTCTCCGCGCGGGCCCGGCTGATGGAGGCCCTGCCGGACGGCGGCGCCATGGCCGCCGTCCAGGCCACCGAGGAGGAGGTGATGCCGCTGCTGACCGGCGCGGTGTCCCTCGCCGCCGTCAACGGGCCCTCGTCGGTGGTGGTCTCGGGCCGGGAAGAGGACGTGGAGGAGGTGCGCGTCCACTTCGCGGAACGCGGCCGGCGCACCTCACGGCTCCGCGTCTCGCACGCCTTCCACTCGCCCCTGATGGACCCGATGCTGGCGGACTTCCGGTCCGCCGTCGAAGGCATCGCCTTCACCGAGCCGTCCCTCGACGTGGTCTCGGACGTCACCGGACGCACCGCCACCGGCGCCGAACTGTGCTCGCCCGACTACTGGGTGCGCCACGTGCGGGAGCCCGTCCGCTTCGCGGACGTGCTGCGCACTCTGGGCGAGGAGGGTACGGGCGCCCTCCTGGAACTCGGGCCCGACGGCTCGCTGTCGGCGATGGCAGCCGAGTCGCTGCCGCGCGCCACCGCCGTTCCGGCGCTGCACAAGGACCGCGGCGAGGAGACGGCGCTGCTGACGGCCCTGGCCCGGCTGCACGCCGTCGGCGTCCCCGTCGACTGGACACCCGCGTTCACCGGCACCGGAGCCCGCCGTGTCGAGGTGCCCACCTACGCCTTCCAGCACCAGCGCTTCTGGCCTTCGGGCACCGTCGGCGCCGCCCCCGGCCCCGACGGCGACGGTCACCCGCTGCTGACGGCCGGCACGCCTGTCGCCGGTTCCGACGAGCTGATCCTCACCGGCAGGCTCTCCCTGGCCACCCATCCCTGGCTCGCGGAGCTGAGGGCGGGCGGCGCGGCGCGCTTCCCCGACGCCGGATTCGTGGAGCTGGTGCTGCGCGCGGCCGACGGCATCGGCTGCGACCGCATCCGTGAACTCACCGTCACCGCACCGCTGTTGCTGCCCGAAGCCGGCACCGTCGAGACACAGCTGCGGGTGGGCGAGCCCGCCGGGGACGGGCACCGCGACGTACGAGTGTTCTCCCGCCCCGCGGGAGAGCCGGAGGCCGAGTGGACCCTGCACGCCACCGGCAGCCTCACCGAGACGGACGCCGAGACCGAGACGGAGACCGACGGCGAGACCGGCACCGACGGTGTGACCGGTACCGGCACCGAGACCGGGGCCGGTACCGGCGGCGGAGCCGGGGCTTCAACCGAGCCCGCCGACGGCGGCTTCGACACCGCCGTCTGGCCGCCCAAGGGCGCGACCGTCGTCGAACTCGACGGCTTCTACGACGACTTGGGCACCGGCGGTCTCACGCGCGGACCCGTCTTCCAGGGCGTACGGGCCGCCTGGCAGCGCGGCCGGGAGGTCTTCGCCGAGGTGGCGCTGCCCGAAGAGGTGGAGGACGGCGCCGCGTTCGGCGTCCATCCGGCGCTGCTCGACTCCGCCCTGCACGCGGCGTCCCTCCTTCCCGGCGGCGGCGTCACGCCCGGCGACGAGACCGGCCTCCCCCTCACGCCCGCGGAGTGGGGAGAAGTGCGTCTCCACGCCTCCGGCGCGTCCGTGCTGCGCATCCGGCTGCGCACGGGGGAGGAGACGGCGGAGGAGCCGGGGGAGGAGTCCGTCTGCCTCGACGCGGCGGACGTCGAAGGCGTCCCCGTGCTCTCCGCCCGCTCCGTCGCGCTGCGGCCCCTCAACGTCCCCGCGCAGGACACCACCGGCACCCGGCCCGACTCCCTCTTCCACATCCGGTGGGCCGACCACGCCGCCGAGGCGGCGACCACCGCCGACCTGTCCGGCGGCACGGACGACTGGGAACTCCTCGGCGAGGACACCCTCGGCCTCGGCATACCCTCCGCGGACCCCGCGGCACAGGGCCCCGCACCCCGCGTCGCCGTCGCAGCCGTCAGCGCGGGAGTCAGCGCCGGGGGAGCGGCGGCCGAAGGCACCGGCGGCGTCGCCGACTCCGCACACCGCCTCACCGCCGACGTGCTCGAACTCCTCCAGGACCGGCTGACCGACCCCCGATACGCCCGCTCCCGGCTGCTGTTCGTCACCCGCGGCGCCGTCGCCGCCGACGGCGAGCCGGTGACCGACCCGGCCGCCGCCGCGGTATGGGGACTCGTGCGCTCCGCCCAGTCGGAGAACCCCGGGCGCTTCCTCCTCGCCGACCTCGACGACACCCCCGAGTCCGCCGCCGTCCTGCCCGGCCTCCCGGCTCTGCTGGACGAAGGGGAGACTCAGGCGGTCGTACGCGAGGGACGCGTACGCGTCGCCCGGCTCGCACCCGCCCCCCGCCCCCCGGCGGACGAGGGTCCCGCCGCGCCACCGCTGTGGCGCGACGCCGGAACCGTGCTCGTGACAGGCGGTACGGGCGGCCTGGGCACCCTGGTGGCACGCCACCTGGCGTCCGAACACGACGTCCGGGACCTGCTGCTGGTCTCGCGCCGCGGCCAGGAGGCCGCGGGCGCCGCGCAGTTGGCGGCCGAACTGACGGAGCTGGGAGCGCACGTCGAGGTCGCCGCCTGCGACGTGGGCGACAGGGACGACCTCGCCGCACTGCTCGCCCGGCACACGGTCGGTGCCGTGGTGCATGCGGCGGGTGTGCTGGATGACGGTGTGATCGGGTCGTTGACGCCGGAGCGTGTGGGTGCGGTGCTGCGTCCGAAGGTGGACGGTGCGTGGAACCTGCATGAACTGACCCGTGATCAGGGCCTGTCGGCGTTCGTGGTGTTCTCGTCGGTCTCGGGTGTCGTGGGGGCGGCGGGTCAGGGTGGTTATGCGGCGGGGAACGCGTTCCTGGACGCGTTGGCTGCGTATCGCCGTGATGCGGGGCTGGCGGGGCTGTCGCTGGCCTGGGGCGCGTGGGCGCCGGACGCCTCGGGCATGACCAGCGCCCTCGACGAGGCGAGCCTGCGCCGCATGACCTCCGCCGGCGCCCCGCTGCTCACCGCCGAACAGGGCCTCGCGCTCTTCGACGCCGCCACCTCACGCTCCGGCGAGCCGCACCTCGTGCCGCTCGCCCCGGGCGCCGGAGCACCCGGTGCCGCAGCCCCGGGTGCCGCCGCCGCGCCCGAGGACGTCCCCGCGATCTTCCGCGGCCTGATCCGGCCCGGCCGCCGACGGGCCGCGAGCGGCCGCGGCGCCACGGCCACGGGCACCGCCGCACGGCTTTCCGATCTGCCCGAGAGCGACCGGCTGCGCCACCTCCTCGACGTGGTGCGCGGCGAAGCCGCCCGCGTCCTCGGCCACGACTCGCCCGAACCGATAGGCACCGAAAGGGAGTTCCGCCAGCTCGGCTTCGACTCGCTGACGGCCGTCGAACTGCGCAACCAGCTGGAGAAGGCCACCGGCCTCAGCCTGTCCGCCACGCTCGTCTTCGACTACCCGACGCCGCACGTACTGGCCGCACACCTCCTCGCCGAACTGCTCGGCACCGGCGAGGAGGAGAACGCGCCCGCACAAGCCGCCCCGGTGACCGAGGAGCCCCTCGCGATCGTCGGCATGTCCTGCCGCTTCCCCGGCGGCGTCACCTCACCCGAGGAACTGTGGCGGCTGCTGGCCGACGGCGGCGACGCCATCTCGCCCTTCCCCACCGACCGCGGCTGGCAGGAGAGCGCCCTGGTGGGCGACGGCACCGCCGAGGGCGGATTCCTGCGCGGCGCCGCCCAGTTCGACCCCGGCTTCTTCGGCATCTCACCGCGCGAGGCCCTGGCGATGGACCCGCAGCAGCGGCACCTGCTGGAGGTCTCCTGGGAGGCCGTCGAACGTGCGGGCCTGAGCGCCGACCGGCTGCGCGGCTCCCGCACCGGCGTGTTCGTCGGCACCAACGGCCAGGACTACACGCACCTCGTGCTGCGTTCCGGCGGCGACATCGAGGGCCACGCAAGCACCGGCCTCGCCGCAGCCGTGATCTCCGGACGCCTCTCCTACACCTTCGGCTTCGAAGGCCCGGCACTGACCGTCGACACCGCCTGCTCCTCGTCGCTGGTGGCCCTGCACCTGGCCGGGCAGTCCCTGAACCGCGGCGAGTGCTCCCTCGCCCTCGTCGGCGGCGTCACCGTGATGTCCACGCCGATGAACTTCGCCGGCTTCAACGCCCAGGGCGGCCTGGCACCCGACGGGCGCTGCCGCGCCTTCTCCGACGACGCCGACGGCACCGGCTGGTCCGAGGGCGTCGGCGTGCTCGTCGTAGAACGCCTCTCGGACGCCCGCCGCAACGGCCACCGGGTGCTCGCGGTCGTACGGGGCAGCGCCGTCAACCAGGACGGCGCCTCCAACGGCCTGACCGCGCCCAACGGACCCTCCCAGCAGCGCGTCATCCGAGCCGCCCTGGCCGACGCCGAGCTGCGGCCCGCCGACGTGGACGCCGTCGAGGCCCATGGCACGGGCACGACTCTCGGCGACCCCATCGAGGCACAGGCCCTGCTGGCCACCTACGGCAAGGACCGCGAACACCCCCTGCTCGTCGGCACCGTCAAGTCGAACCTCGGCCACACCCAGGCCGCCGCCGGCATCGCCGGCGTCATCAAGACCGTCCTCGCACTCGCCCACCCCGAACTCCCCAAGACCCTGCACGTGACCGCGCCCTCCTCGCACGTCGACTGGTCGCCGGGCACCGTCGAACTGCTCACCGAAGCGGCACCCTGGCCCGACGCCGGACGACCCCGGCGCGCCGGGGTCTCCTCCTTCGGCCTCAGCGGCACCAACGCCCACGTGATCCTCGAACAGGCCCCGGAGCCGGACCCGGTGAGCGATCCCGAGGAGACCCGGGCCGTCCGCCCCACCGTGGTGCCGTGGCCCGTCTCCGCCAAGTCCGACGCCGCCCTCGACGCCCAGGTGGCACGCCTGCACGTCCACACCGAGGGCGAAGACGCCCCCGCGCCCGCGCACATCGGGCACTCGCTGGCCGCCTCCCGCGCCCTCTTCGACCACCGTGCGGTGCTGCTGGCGGGGGAGGACGGTCTCACCGAGGCGGCCCGCGGCGTGGCGTCCGAGCGCTCGCTGGGGGTGCTCTTCTCGGGTCAGGGCAGTCAACGGCTTGGTATGGGGCGGGAGTTGTACGGCCGGTTCCCGGTCTTCGCCGAAGCCTTCGATGCCGCCTTGGCGCACCTGGATCCGGGTCTGCGGGATGTGGTCTGGGGCGAGGATGCGGAGGCGCTGAACCGTACGGGGTGGGCGCAGCCTGCGCTGTTCGCGCTGGAGGTGGCGCTGTTCCGGCTGGCGGAGTCCTGGGGCCTTCGGCCCGACTACCTTGTCGGGCACTCCATCGGCGAGATCACGGCCGCCCATGTCGCCGGGGTGTTGTCCCTTCCCGATGCGTGCACGCTGGTCTCGGCCCGTGCCCGGCTGATGGAGGCGCTGCCCGAGGGCGGCGCGATGGTGGCGGTGCAGGCCTCCGAGGACGAGGTGGCGCCGCTGCTGGAGGACGGGGTGGCGGTCGCCGCGGTCAACGGACCCGCGTCCGTCGTCCTGTCCGGCGCGGCGGAGGACGTGGAGAGTGTCGCGGCCCGTCTGCGGGCCGAGGGGCGCAGGACGTCCCGGCTGGATGTCTCGCATGCCTTCCACTCCGCGCTGATGGACCCCATGCTCGCTGAATTCGGCGCCACCGTCGGCGAGTTGACCTTCCACCCCGCCTCGCTGCCTCTCGTCTCCAACCTCACCGGGGACCTCGCGGGCGAGGAGATCAGCACACCCGGCTACTGGGTGCGGCACGTGCGGGAGACCGTCCGCTTCGCCGACGGAGTCACCGCGCTCGGCGAACGCGGCGTGAACGCCTTCCTCGAACTCGGCCCGGACGGCGTGCTCTGCGCCGCCGCACAGGAGTCGCTGCCCGAGCGCACCCCCGTCGTTCCGGTACTGCGCAGGGACCGCGGCGAGGAGACGGCACTGCTGACGGCCCTGGCCCGGCTGCACGTCGCCGGTGTGCCCGTCGACTGGACGCCCGCGTTCGCCGGCACCGGCGCCCGCGTCGTCGACCTGCCCACCTACCCCTTCCAGCACCAGCGGTACTGGCCGGAGACGCACGCCTCCCAGGCCCCCTCCCAGGACCCGGTGGACGCCGCCTTCTGGCAGGCCGTCGAACGTGAGGACCTCGAATCCCTCGCCGCCACACTGGAGTTGGACGACGAGACGGTCTCGACCGTGGCGCCCGCCCTCTCCGCCTGGCGCGACCGCAGCCGTACGCAGGCCACCGTCGGCTCCCTGCTCTACCGCGAGACATGGCAGCCCCTGACCGGCAACAACCCCCCGCCCCAGGCCCCCGGACGCTGGCTGGCGGTGCTGCCCGTCGGACTCGACGGCGACGAGTGGGTCTCCGAAGTGCTCACCGCCCTCGGCCCGGACGTGACGCGGATCGAAGTCATGGGCGACCGCGACCGCATGGCCGCCCAGCTCGACGCCGTCGCCGACGCCGGGTTCACCGGCGTGCTCTCCCTGCTGGGACTGGTCGAAGCCCCCGATCCGCTGGCCGCACCCGCCCCCGCCGGACTCGCCTGGACCCTCGGCCTCGTACAGGCCCTCGGCGACACCGGCATCACCGCCCCGCTGTGGGCCGTCACCCGCGGCGCCGTCTCCACCGGACGCGGCGACCCGGTGGAAAGCCCCTGGCAGGCCGGCGTCTGGGGACTCGGCCGCGTGGCCGCGCTGGAACACCCCGAACGCTGGGGCGGCCTGGTCGACCTGCCCGAGGTGCTGGACGAGCGCGTGACCCGGCGCCTGACGTCCGCGCTCACCGACCGCTCCGGCGAGGACCAGATCGCCGTACGGGCCTCCGGCCTCTTCGGCCGGCGCCTCACGCCCGCACCCCGCGGCACGGCCCCCGCCGAACGGCCCCTGACCGGAACCGTGCTGATCACCGGCGGCACCGGTGCGCTCGGCGCCCACGTCGCCCGCGACCTCGCACGCAACGGAGCCGAACGGCTGCTGCTCCTCAGCCGCCGCGGCCCCGACGCACCCGGAGCCGCCGAACTCCAGGAGGAACTCGCCCGGTTCGGCACCGACGTCAGCATCCAGGCCTGCGATGTCGCCGACCGCGACAGCCTCACCGACGTCCTCACCGCCGTCCCCGACGACCAGCCCGTGACCGGCGTGGTGCACACCGCCGGCGTGCTCGACGACGGCGTGCTCGACGGGCTCTCCCCGGAGCAGTTCACCGAGGTGTTCCAGTCGAAGGTCGTCTCGGCCATGCTCCTCGACGAACTGACGCGCAAGAAGGACCTGTCCTTCTTCGTGCTGTTCTCCTCCGTGGCCGGTTCCGTCGGCAACCCCGGGCAGGCCAACTACGCCGCCGCGAACGCCGTTCTCGACGCCGTCGCCCACACCCGCCGCGCCCAGGGCCTGCCCGCGACATCCATCGCGTGGGGCGCCTGGTCCGGCGCCGGCATGGCGGGCGACTCCCGCGCCGGCGACGCCATCCGGCGCAGCGGCGCCACGACGCTCGACCCCGAACTGGCCGTCTCCGCCCTGTGGCAGCTGACCGCCGAGGCCGCCGCCACCGCCGTCGCGGCCGACCTGCGGCAGCCCGCCATGCTCAACGCCCTGCTCAGCCTGCGTCCCGCCCCGCTGCTGTCCGCACTGCCCGAAGCCCGCAGGGTCATCGACGAGGTGGAGACCGCCCGCAGGGAAGCCGAGTCCGCCGCCTCGGACTTCCACCGGACCCTGCGCGCCCTCCCCGAGGACGCCCGCTTCGAACCCGTACTGGACCTGGTACGCACCCAGGCCGCCGCCGTGCTCGGCCACACCGGCAAGGAAGCCGTCAGCCCCGACAAGGCCTTCCGCGACCTGGGAGTCGACTCGCTCACCGCGATGGAGCTGCGCAACCAACTCGCCGCCGTCACCGGGCTCCTCCTGCCCGCCGGCCTCGTCTTCGACTACCCCACCTCGACAGCCCTCGCCGAACACCTCCTCTCCGAACTCGT
The DNA here is from genome assembly GCF_012726265.1 of Streptomyces sp. HNM0575. Taxonomy (GTDB): domain Bacteria; phylum Actinomycetota; class Actinomycetes; order Streptomycetales; family Streptomycetaceae; genus Streptomyces. Next base: position 82,098 of record NZ_JAASAG010000017.1, read on the forward strand.
CGGCACCACCGGCGAGTCCGCGCCGCAGGACTCCACCGCCCCCGCGGCCTGGACCGGCGACGACGCCATCGCCGTCGTGGCCACCGCCTGCCGCTTCCCCGGCGGCGTCACCTCGCCGGAGGACCTGTGGCGGCTGCTGCTCGAAGAGCGCGACGCCATCGGGGAGTTCCCCACCGACCGCGGCTGGGAAATGGACCAGCTCGACAGCGACACCGTGCGCGGCGGCTTCCTGGAGGACGTGGCCGACTTCGACGCCGGGTTCTTCGGGATCTCGCCGCGTGAGGCGCTGGCGATGGACCCGCAGCAGCGGCTGCTGCTGGAGACGTCCTGGGAGGCGATCGAACGGGCCGGCATCGACCCGGTGTCGCTGCGCGGCTCGCGCACCGGCGCCTTCGTCGGCACCAACGGACAGGACTACCAGCACGTCGTCATGGCCGCGCGCGACGACCTGGAGGGCCACGCCGGAACAGGGCTCGCCGCGAGCGTCATCTCCGGCCGCCTCTCCTACACCCTCGGCCTCGAAGGTCCCGCGGCCACGGTGGACACCGCCTGCTCGTCCGCACTGGTCGCGCTGCACTGGGCGGCGCAGGCCCTCCGTCAGGGCGAGTGCGACATGGCGCTCGCCGGAGGCGCAACCGTGATGTCCACCCCCACCAGCTTCTCCGGCTTCTCCCGGCAGGGCGGTCTTGCGGCGGACGGCCGGTGCAAGGCGTTCGCGGACGGTGCGGACGGTACGGCCTGGTCCGAGGGCGTGGGCATGCTGGTGCTGGAGCGGCTCTCGGACGCGGAGCGTCTCGGCCACCCGGTGCTGGCGGTGGTACGGGGCAGTGCCGTCAACCAGGACGGCGCGTCCAACGGGCTGACCGCCCCCAACGGTCCGTCCCAACAGCGGGTCATCCGGCAGGCGTTGGCGAGTGCGGGGTTGTCGGCGTCGGATGTGGATGCGGTGGAGGCCCATGGCACCGGCACGACGCTGGGCGATCCGATCGAGGCGCAGGCGCTGCTGTCGACGTACGGGCAGGATCGGGATGCCGAACGGCCGTTGTTGTTGGGGTCGGTGAAGTCGAATCTGGGTCATACGCAGGCCGCTGCGGGCGCCGCGGGTCTGATCAAGATGGTCGAGGCGCTGCGCCACGGCGAGTTGCCCCGCACGTTGCACGTCGACTCCCCGTCCTCGCACGTCCATTGGGACGCCGGCGCGGTCGAACTGCTCACGGAGCGGATGCCGTGGCCGGAGGTGGAGCGTGCACGGCGTGCGGCCGTCTCCTCATTCGGGATCAGCGGCACCAACGCCCACGTGATCCTGGAGCAGCCCTCCGAGGTCGCCGAACCGGAGAAGCCGGCATCGGTGTCGGTCACGCCCGCCGTGGTGCCGGTGCTGGCATCGGCGAAGTCGGCGGATGCACTTGACGAGCAGGTCGAGCGGCTGCGGGAACGGGCTGCCCAGGAGCCGCGGCTGGACGTGGGCTTCTCGTCGGTGGTCTCCCGGTCGGTGTTCGAGCATCGTGCGGTGCTCCTGGCCGACGAGGACGGGGTGGCCGAGGCGGCTCGCGGTGTGAGCATGTCCGATCCGGGTCCGCTGGCAGTGGTCTTCTCCGGTCAGGGCAGTCAACGCCTCGGTATGGGGCGGGAGTTGTACGGCCGGTTCCCCGTCTTCGCCGAGGCCTTCGACGCCGTCCTGGCGCACCTGGATCCGGGTCTGCGGGATGTGGTCTGGGGTGAGGATGCGGAGGCGCTGAATCGGACCGGTTGGGCGCAGCCTGCCCTGTTCGCCCTGGAGGTGGCGCTGTTCCGCCTGGCCGAATCCTGGGGCATCCAGCCCGACTACCTCGCCGGGCACTCCATCGGCGAGGTCACGGCCGCACATGTCGCCGGGGTCCTCTCCCTCCCCGACGCGTGCACGCTGGTCTCGGCCCGCGCCCGGTTGATGGAGGCCCTGCCGCCCGGTGGCGCGATGGCCGCGTTGCGGGCGTCGGAGGACGAGGTCACGCCGTTCCTCGACGAGGAGGTGTCGCTGGCGGCGGTCAACGGGCCGTCCTCGGTGGTGGTTTCAGGTGAGGAGCGGGCCGTCGCACGGGTGGCGGAGCAGTTCGGGAAGGCGACGTGGCTGCACGTCTCGCACGCGTTCCATTCGCCGTTGATGGACCCGATGCTGGAGGACTTCCGTACCACCGTCGAGGGCCTGGACTTCGACGAGCCGCGCATCCCCGTGGTCTCGAACCTCACGGGCCGTGTGGCCACGGGCGATGAGCTGCGCTCGCCGGAGTGCTGGGTGCGGCACGTGCGGGAGACCGTGCGTTTCGCCGACGGCGTCCGCACCCTCGAAGCCGAAGGCGCCACCGGGCTCCTGGAGTTGGGCCCCGACGGAGTGCTCGCCGCGATGGCCGCCGAGTCCCTCACCGGCGCCGTGCCCACGGTCGCGGCCCTGCGCAAGGACCGCCCGGAGGAGATCGCCGCCGCGCAGGCACTCGCCCGCCTGCACGTGGCCGGTCACCGGGTGGAGTGGCGTGAGTGGTTCGCCGGGACCGGCGCCCGCCGCACCTCGCTGCCCACCTACGCCTTCGACCGCGAGCGCTACTGGCCCGCGGTGCGCGGCAAGGGACGCAGCGGCGACGTGCCCGGGCTGGGGCTGTCGCCCGCCGAACACCCGCTGTTGGGCGCCGCGTTGAAGACCGCCGGCTCCGACGAGGCGATGCTGACCGGACGGCTGTCCCTCTCGACCCACCCCTGGCTCGCGGACCACGTCGTCGGGGGCACGGTCCTCTTCCCCGGCACCGCCTTCCTCGAACTGGCCGTCCGTGCGGGCGACTTCACGGGATGCGACCGGGTGGAGAGCCTCACCCTCACCGCGCCGCTCGTCCTCGCCGAACGGGAAGCCGTCGACATTCAGGTCCGCGTCGGCGCCCCCGGCGAGCAGGACCGCCGCTCCGTAAGCGTCCACTCCCGTCCCGCTGGCACGCCGGAGGGGGAGTGGACGGCACATGCCGAAGGCACCCTGAGCAACGGCACCCGGCCGGCCGGGGAACCCTGCGCGCAGTGGCCGCCGGACGGCGCCGAGCAGGTCGAACTGGACGGCTACTACGCCCGGCTGGCGGAGAACGGCGGGCTCGCCTACGGCCCCCTCTTCCAGGGCCTGCACGCTGCGTGGCGCCGGGACGGCGACGTCTTCGTGGAAGCGTCACTGCCCGAAGAGGCCGAGGACGCCGCCGAGTTCGGCTTGCACCCCGCGCTGCTCGACGCCGCCCTGCACGCCATCGGGCTCGTCGACGACGCGGGCGAGGGCCTGCCCTTCGAGTGGAGCGGCGTGTCCCTGCACGCCGCCGGGGCGTCGCTGCTGCGCGCCAGGCTGACGCGCACCGGTACCGGAACCGTCGGCGTCACCGGCTACGACGCCGAAGGGCGCCCGGTCGTCTCCGTGGAGTCGCTGGCGGTGCGCAAGCCCGCCGCCGCCCAAGTGGCCCCGTCCGCCGCCGACTTCACCCGCGACTCGCTCTTCCGCATCGCCTGGCTGCCCGCGACCCAGGAGGCCGCCCCGACCGAGGGCGCCGCAACCGAGGGCGCCGGCCCGTCCCTGGCAATCCTCACGACGGACACCCTCGCCGCGCTGGCCGAAGACGGCACCGCACCGCCCGAGGCCGTCGTCGTCCCCGTAGGCGGCGGCGACAACGGGCCCGAGGCGGTGCACACCGAGACATCCCGCGTGCTGAAACTCCTCCAGGAAGCCCTGGACGACGCCCGACTGGCCCGCACCCGGCTGGTGTTCACCACCCGCGGCGCCGTCGCCACCGGCGGCGAGCCCATCACGGACCTGGCGGCCGCTGCCGTGTGGGGACTCCTGCGCACAGCGCAGGCCGAGAACCCCGGCCGCTTCCTGCTGGTGGACCTGGACGCCGAAGCGGAGGTCACCCCCGAACTGCTCGCCACCGACGAGCAGCAACTCGCCGTGCGCGACGGCGCCGTGTACGCGGCCCGGCTCACCCGTCTCTCCTCCGGGCCCTCCCTCGTGCCGCCGGCCGGCGTCCCCTGGCGGCTGGACACCGCGGGCAAGGGCAGCCTCGACGACCTGACCCTGGCACCTTGCCCGGAGGTCCTCGAACCGCTCACCGGCCGCCAGGTCCGCGTCGACGTGCACGCCGCCGGCCTCAACTTCCGTGACGTACTGAACGCGTTGGGCATGTACCCGGGCGAAGCCGGGCTGTTCGGCGCCGAAGCCGCCGGCGTCGTCACCGAGACCGGTCCCGAGGCGACCGCGCTGCGCCCCGGCGACCGCGTCACCGGCATGCTCTTCGGCGGCATGGGCCCCGTCGGCGTCGTCGACGAACGCCATCTCGTGCGCATACCCGGCGACTGGTCGTGGGAGGACGCGGCCTCCGTACCGCTGGTCTTCCTCACCGCCCACTACGCGCTGGTGGACCTCGCCTCGGTACGACCCGGCGAGAAGGTCCTCATCCACGCCGCGAGCGGCGGCGTCGGCATGGCCGCCGTCCAGCTCGCCCGCCACCTCGGCGCGGAGGTCTTCGCCACCGCGAGCGAGAGCAAGTGGCAGACCGTGCGCGACCTGGGCGTCCCCGAGGACCACATCGCCTCCTCCCGCACCACCGGCTTCGAGGAAGCCTTCCGCGACGTAGCGGGAGAAGGCGGCATCGACGTCGTACTCAACGCGCTGACCGGCGAGTTCGTCGACGCGTCCCTGCGCCTGCTGCGCCCGGGCGGCCGCTTCCTCGAAATGGGCAAGACCGACGTGCGCGACCCCGGCGACCTGCCCGACGTGCACTACCGCGCCTTCGACCTGGGCACGGTCGGCCCCGACGACATCCAGCGGATGCTCGGCCAGGTCCTCGGCCTCATCGACGAGGGAGCCCTGCGGCTGCTGCCCGTCACCGCCTGGGACGTACGGCGCGCCCGCGAGGCGTTCCAGCACATGAGCCGCGCCCAGCACGTCGGCAAGATCGTCCTCACCACGCCGCGATCGCTCGACGGCGACGGAACCGTGCTCGTGACAGGCGGCACGGGCGGACTTGGCGCACTGATGGCGCGGCACCTGGTCACGTCGCGTGGTGTGCGCCGCCTGCTGCTGACGTCACGTACCGGACTGTCGGCCCCGGGCGCCGAGGAACTGCGGGACGAACTGCTGTCGTCGGGCGCCGTCGACGTGTCCGTGGTCGCCTGCGACGTGGCGGACCGCGAATCGCTGGCGGACCTGCTGGCGGACGTGCCGGAGGAACATCCGCTGTCCGCCGTGGTACATGCGGCGGGTGTGCTGGATGACGGTGTGATCGGGTCGTTGACGCCGGAGCGTGTGGGTGCGGTGCTGCGTCCGAAGGTGGACGGTGCGTGGAACCTGCATGAACTGACCCGTGATCAGGGTCTGTCGGCGTTCGTGGTGTTCTCGTCGGTCTCGGGTGTCGTGGGCGCGGCGGGTCAGGGTGGTTATGCGGCGGGGAACGCGTTCCTGGATGCGTTGGCTGCGTATCGCCGTGATGCGGGGCTGGCGGGGCTGTCGCTGGCCTGGGGTGCCTGGGCGCCGGACGCCTCGGGCATGACCAGCACCCTCGACGGCGCCGCGCTGCAACGCCTCGAACGCTCCAACATGCCGCCCCTCGACGTCGAACAGGGCCTCGCGCTCTTCGACGCCGCCACCGGCGTGGACGAACCCCTGGTGGTGCCCGCCCGCATCCGCACCGGCACCATGACCGGCCCGGCGGCGGGCTTCGTGCCCCCGATACTGCGCTCCCTGCTGCGGCCCGGCCGCCGCAGCGCAGCAGGCGGACCCCGACCGGACGTCGGCGACCTCCGTTCGGCACGCCCGGCGGAACGCGAACGGCACCTGCTGGAACTGGTCCGCGGCGAAGTCGCCAAGGTACTCGGCCACACGGGGCCCGAATCGGTCGACGCCGAACGGGAGTTCCGCCAGCTCGGCTTCGACTCCCTGACCGCCGTCGAACTGCGCAACCGTGTCGGCTCGGCGACCGGACTGATGCTTCCGGCCACGCTCGTCTTCGACTACCCGACGCCGCGGCTCCTCTCCCGGCACCTGGTCGGCGAACTCTTCGGCGAGGAGAGCCCCGAGGACACCGCGGACGCCGCCGCACTCCCGGACTCACGCGTCACCGACGACCCGGTGGCCGTCGTCGGCATGTCCTGCCGGTTCCCCGGCGGCATCGCCACGCCGGAGGACCTGTGGCGGCTGCTGCTCGAAGAGCGCGACGCCATCGGGGAGTTCCCCACCGACCGCGGCTGGGATCTGGAGAGCCTGCTCGGAGACGGACCCGCCAACAGCATCACCGCGGAAGGCGGCTTCCTGAAGGACGTGGCCGATTTCGACGCGGGCTTCTTCGGGATCTCCCCGCGTGAAGCGGTGGCGATGGACCCGCAGCAGCGGCTGCTGCTGGAGACGTCCTGGGAGGCGATCGAACGGGCCGGAATCGACCCGGTGTCGCTGCGCGGCTCGCGCACCGGCGCCTTCGTCGGCGCCAGCGGACAGGACTACGCGCACCTCGTCCTCGCCTCCCAGCAGAGCATGGAGGGCTACTCGGGAACCGGCACCTCCGCGAGCGTCATCTCCGGTCGCCTCTCCTACACCCTCGGCCTCGAAGGCCCGGCCATGACGGTCGACTCGGCGTGCTCCTCCGCGCTCGTCTCAATGCACCTGGCGGCGCAGGCACTTCGCGAGGGCGAATGCTCCCTGGCCCTCGCGGGCGGCGTCCAACTCATGGCCACACCGGGCGCGTTCATGGAATTCACCCGGCAGGGCGGTCTTGCGGCGGACGGCCGGTGCAAGGCGTTCGCGGACGGTGCGGACGGTACGGCCTGGTCCGAGGGCGTGGGCGTGCTGGTGCTGGAGCGGCTCTCGGACGCGGAGCGTCTCGGCCACCCGGTGCTGGCGGTGGTACGGGGCAGTGCCGTCAACCAGGACGGTGCGTCCAACGGGCTGACCGCCCCCAACGGTCCGTCCCAACAGCGGGTGATCCGGCAGGCGTTGGCGAGTGCGGGGTTGTCGGCGTCGGATGTGGATGCGGTGGAGGCCCATGGCACGGGTACGACGCTGGGCGATCCGATCGAGGCGCAGGCGCTGCTGTCGACGTACGGGCAGGATCGGGATGCCGAACGGCCGTTGTTGTTGGGGTCGGTGAAGTCGAATCTGGGTCATACGCAGGCCGCTGCGGGTGCCGCAGGTGTGATCAAGATGGTCGAGGCCCTGCGTCACGGCGAGCTTCCGCGGACGTTGCACGTCGACGCTCCGTCCTCGCATGTGGAGTGGGATGCGGGCGCGGTGGAGCTGCTGACGCGGCACACAGCGTGGCCGGAGGTGGGGCGTGCACGTCGTGCCGGTGTCTCCTCGTTCGGGATCAGCGGCACCAACGCCCACGTGATCCTGGAGCAGCCCGCTGAGGTCGCTGAACCGGAGAAGCCGGAATCGGTGTCGGTCTCGCCTGGTGTGGTGCCGGTGTTGGTGTCGGCGAAGTCGGCGGGTGCGCTGGATGGGCAGGTAGAGGCGTTGAGCGCCTGCGCCCGGGAGCGTTCGCCGTTGGATGTGGGTTTCTCGTCGGTGGTCTCCCGGTCGGTGTTCGAGCATCGTGCGGTGCTGCTGGCCGACGAGGACGGGCTGACCGAGGCCGCTCGCGGCGCTGCGGCTCAGGACCCGGGTCCGCTGGCGGTCGTCTTCTCGGGTCAGGGGAGTCAACGGCTCGGTATGGGGCGAGAGTTGTACGGTCGCTTCCCGGTCTTCGCCGAAGCCTTCGATGCCGCCTTGGCGCACTTGGATCCGGGTCTGCGGGATGTGGTCTGGGGCGAGGACGAAGGAGCGCTGAACCGAACCGGGTGGGCTCAGCCTGCGCTGTTCGCCCTGGAAGTGGCGCTGTTCCGCCTGGCCGAGTCCTGGGGCCTTCGGCCCGACTACCTGGCCGGGCACTCCATTGGTGAGATCGCGGCCGCTCATGTTGCCGGGGTGTTCTCGCTTGAGGACGCGTGTGCGTTGGTGTCGGCGCGGGCGCGGTTGATGGAGGCGTTGCCGGAGGGCGGTGCGATGGCCGCCATCGAGACATCCGAGGAAGAGGTCACCCCGTTCCTGACTGAAGAGGTATCCCTGGGTGCGGTCAATGGGCCGTCGTCGGTGGTGGTCTCCGGTGTGGAGAGTGCGGTGGGGGCTGTGGTGGAGCGGTTTGTGGGGGAGGGGCGGAAGACTAGGCGTTTGCTGGTCAGCCATGCCTTTCACTCGTCGTTGATGGATCCGATGCTGGAGGACTTCCGCGAGGCTGTGGCCGGTC
>NZ_JAASAG010000018.1 GCF_012726265.1 Streptomyces sp. HNM0575
ATTCGCCGTTGATGGAGCCGATGCTCGATGAATTCGCGGGTGTCGTCGCCGGGTTGGAGTTCCACTCGCCGCGTATTCCGTTGGTGTCGATGGTTTCCGGTGAGCGGGTGGAGGCGCTGGGGCCGGAGTATTGGGTGGAGCATGTGCGGGTGGCCGTACGGTTCGCCGACACCGTCCAAGGGCTGGTCGCGGAGGGTGTGTCGACGGTGCTGGAGCTGGGCCCGGATGCCGTACTGAGCGGCATGGGACAACAACTCCTCCCACCCGACGGGCTGTTCGTGCCGTCGTTGCGTGCTGGCCGGGACGAGCCCGTCTCGTTGATGACCGGGCTGGCGCAGCTGGTGACGCGGGGAGTGACGCTGGATTGGGCGGAGCTGTTCCATGGGGCCCGCCGCGTCGACCTCCCCACCTACCCGTTCCAGCATCAGCGTTACTGGCTGGAAGGCACCTACCAGGAGACGGCCGTATCGGCGGCGAGCCCGATGGAGAGCCGGTTCTGGGAGCTTGTCGAGAGTTCCGAAGTGGACGCCCTGGGGCCTGCGGACGACACGGAGCGCGATGCGCTGGAGGCCGCGCTGCCGGTTCTCTCGTCGTGGCGGCGGCGTCAGGAGGAGGCCGCGGGCGTCGGCGACTGGCAGTACCGGATCGGCTGGGAACCGGTGCCGGAACACGACGCCGTCCCGTACGGCGCATGGCTGGTGCTGTGCCGTGAGGAGACCGAGGAGGTCTCGGGCTGTGTGGAGGCGCTGTCCGCCGCCGGCGTCGAAGCCGAACTGGTCGTGACCGGCGGCGAATCCCTGGCCGCGAGCGTGCCCGAGCGCCCGTACGCCGGAGTGCTCTCGCTGCTGCACTTCGGCCAGATGGAGATCGCCGACGCGGTGCTCACCTTCTCGGCCACCGTCCGGGCCCTGGGCGAAGCCGGGGTCGAAGCTCCCATGTGGACGGTGACCGCCGGGGCCACCGAAGCCGGGGGAAGTCCCGCACAGGCCGCGGTGTGGGGCATCGGCCGGGTGGCCGCGCTCGAACACCCCGACCGCTGGGGCGGTCTGCTGGACCTCGCGGGCTCCCCGGAGTGGCCGCGAGTGGTGGCGGCACTGGCCGGCGACGAGGACCAGGTCGCGCTGCGGCCGTCGGGCACGTACGCACGCCGGCTGCTCCCGGCCCCCGAACCGGGCGGCACCGAATGGCGTCCCAGCGGCACCGTGCTGGTCACCGGGGGCACAGGCGCGCTCGGTGCCCGTGTCGCCCGGTGGCTCGCCGCCCACGGTGCCGCGCACCTCGTGCTGGCCAGCCGTCAGGGCGAGAACGCGCCGGGCGCGCGGGAGTTGGCGGCCGACCTGCCGGCGACGGTGGTGGCCTGCGACGCGGCGGACGCCGATGCGCTGGCGGCCGTGCTGGCCGGGATCCCCGCGGAGCATCCGCTGACCGCTGTCGTGCACTGCGCCGGCGTGCTCGACGACGGGCTCGTCGGGTCGGTGACGCAGGAGAGCCTGGAGGCCGTGCTGCGCGCCAAGACCGACGCGGTCGCCAACCTCCACGAGCTGACAGGGGAGTTGGACGCCTTCGTGGTCTTCTCGTCCATCGCGGGTTCGCTCGGCCTGCCCGGCCAGGGGGCCTATGCCGCGGCCAACTCGGCGGTCGACGCCCTGGTCGACGGGTACCGGGCCGCGGGAGAGCGGGCGGTGTCCGTGGCGTGGGGGCCGTGGGCCGAAGCCGGGATGGCCGCCGGCGACACCGGCGAGCACCTGCGTGCGCAGGGCATCGTCCCGATGGCGGCCGAGCGAGCCCTGCGCGCCCTGTCGTCGGCGCCCGGCCTCGACCGGGCCCACACCGTCGTCGCCGACCTCGACTGGGAGCGATTCGCGCCCGCGGCCGAGGGCGCCCCGCTGTACCGCGTGGTGCGGCCGGAGGCGGAACGCCCGGCGTCCGGGACGCCCGACCTGGGCCGCCGCCTCGCCGGTCTGTCCGCGGACCGGGCGACCAAGGTCCTCACGGATCTGGTGCGCGAGGAGGCCGCCGTGGTCCTCGGGCACAGCAGCGCCACGAAGATCCCGCCGGACCAGGCGTTCCGCGACCTCGGCTTCGACTCGCTCACCGCCGTCGAGCTGCGTGCCCGTCTGAGCAGGGCGAGCGGGCTGAACCTGCCCGCCGCGGTGGCTTTCGACTACCCGACGCCCACCGCACTGGCCGCGCACCTGCGCGGCCGGCTGTGGACCGAGCAGGCGGAACCGTCCGCGGTGGACGAGCTCGAGGCCCTGTTCGGCGGCGGGGACGGCGACGACGACGCCAGGGCCCGCGTGGCCGCCCGGCTGGAGGCCATGCTGTCGCGGTGGCACGAGACGCGTGCCGCCGGCGGCGAGATGGCGGTCGAGGACCTCGACTCCGCCTCCGACGACGAGATCTTCCGCGTGATCGACGAGGACCTCGGCCTCCAGTGACGCGCCCGCGCCCGAGGGCGTGGACGAGCGATTACCCCACGATGTGCTCCCGGTGGAGCCGGGCAATTCATCCGCCGCCGGGCCGCTGCTTCAATCGGCCCGCGGATTCAACCGGCCCGTGGACGGGACGGGTTGGCACGGCGAGAACCAGGTTGGCGGAAGGAAACACCATGACCACTGGCCAATCGGCCCCGGAGGTCGGGGTCGGGCACAATCCGCTCGGCGCGCTGATGGACCATGCGATCCGGGCGGACCCGTATCCCTACCTCGCGGAGCTGAGGGAGCGCGGCCCGTTCTCGGTGCTCGACGGCTCGGTGGTCATCTTCGGCGAGTACGAGCACTGCTCGCAGATCCTGCGCCACCGCGACATGGGCAGTGACACCTCTGAGTCGCCCATGATCAAGAACTTCGTGGTCAACGAGGAGGACCGGGCGGCCAGTTCGATCTTCTTCATGGACCCGCCCGGGCACGGACGGCAGCGCAAGTTCATCTCCAAGTCCTTCACCCCCCGCATCGTGTCCGGCTTCGAGAGCCAGATCAGGAAGATCGTCGACGGCCTCTTCGAGGACTTCATCGACAAGGGCGAGCTGGACGTGGTGAGCGAGCTGGCCTTCCCCGTCTCGATCGGCATCATCTGCGACCTCTTCGACATCCCGCAGGACGAGCGCCACATGCTCAAGGAGTGGTCGGACGACTTGGCGCTCTCCACGGAGATGCCGACGCTCGGCGCCGCGATCGGCGTCCAGAACGTGTTCTCGGTCGACGAGATCAACCGGTTCGGCAGCAACGCCATGGCCGCGCACGCCTACTTCGCCGACCTCATCCACCGGCGTCGCAAGAACCCCGGCGAGGACCTGGTCTCCAGCCTGCTGGCCACCGAGAGCGACGGCGACCGGCTCACCCGCCACGAGGTCACCAGCGTGCTGTCCACGCTGTTCGTCGCGGCCCACGAGTCGACCACGAACCTCATCTCCGGCGGCCTGCTCGCCCTGCTGCGCAACCCCGACCAGCTCGCGATCCTGCGGGAGGACCCGAGCGTCATCTCGACGCTGGTCGACGAGACGCTGCGCTACGACCCGCCGGTGCACCTGGCGGCCCGCATGGCGAAGGCGCCCGCCACCATCGGCGGCTACGACCTGCGGGAGGGCGACATCGTCGTGGCGCTGATGGCCGCGGGCAACCGCGACCCGCGCGCCTACCCGGACCCCGACGCCTACGACGTGCGGCGCAAGCCGAAGCCCATGTCGCTCGCCTTCGGTGCCGGCGCCCACTTCTGCATCGGTTCCAGCCTGGCGAAGCTCGAGGCGGAGATAGCGATCTCCGAGTTCGTCCAGCGGCTGAGCGACATGGAGCTGGACGAGTCGTCCCTCGAGTACCGCAGGCACATCGTCGTGCGCGGCCTCGAGCGGATGTGCGTCTCCTTCAAGCGCTGACCCGCTCACACCGCCCCGCGAGGAGACCCATGCAGAACGAAGCGAAACTCCGCGAGTACCTGAAGAAGGTCACCGTCGACCTCGGCCGTACCCGTGAGCGTCTGCGGGAGGCCGAGGAAGCGGCCCGGCAGCCGCTGGCCTTGGTCGGCATGTCCTGCCGGTTCCCGGGCGGAGTGAGCGGTCCGGAGGGGCTCTGGCAGCTGGTGGAGAGCGGCACCTGTGCCATCGGGCCCGTGCCCGCCGACCGCGGCTGGACGGTGGAGACCGTGCCACACGGCGGCTTCCTCGACCGGCCCGACGACTTCGACCCTGCGTTCTTCGACATCAGCCCGCGCGAGGCCGCGGCGATGGACCCGCAGCAGCGGCTTCTGCTGGAGACCGCGTGGGAGGCGCTGGAGCGGGCGGGGATCGACCCGGCGGCCCTGCGCGGCAGCCGGACCGGAGTGTTCGTCGGCACCAACGGCCAGGACCACCGAGTCCGGTTCCGTACGGACGAGTTGGACGGGTTCGCCGCCACGGCGGTCAGCGCCAGCGTCCTGTCCGGACGGATCGCCTACGCGCTCGGGTTCGAGGGCCCGGCGATGACGCTGGACACCGCGTGTTCCTCCTCGCTCGTCGGGCTGCACCTCGCGGCCCAGTCGCTGCGGCAGGGGGAGTGCTCGCTGGCGCTCGTCGGCGGAGTCACCGTGCTGGGGATGCCCGACGCCTTCGAGGAGTTCCGGCGCCAGGGCGGGCTCTCCTCCGACGCCCGGTGCAAGGCGTTCTCCGCCGACGCGGACGGCACCGTGTGGGCGGAGGGGGCCGGGTTCGTACTGCTGGAGCGCGCCGACGACGCCGAGCGGGCCGGGCACGAGGTCCTCGCGTTGCTGCGCGGCTCAGCGGTGAACTCCGACGGCGCGTCCAACGGGCTGACCGCGCCCAACGGCCCCGCACAGCAGCGGGTGATCCGCCAGGCGCTGGAGAACGCGGGGCTGCGGCCCGAGCAGGTCGACGCGGTCGAGGCGCACGGCACCGGCACGGCCCTGGGCGACCCGATCGAAGCGCAGGCGCTGCTGGAGGTCTACGGCAGGGCCCGGCCGGCGGACCGCCCCCTGCGGCTCGGCTCCGTGAAGTCGAACCTCGGCCACACGCAGGCCGCCGCGGGCATCGCCGGTGTCGTGAAGACGGTCATGGCCCTGCGCCACGGCCTGCTGCCGAAGACGCTGCATGTGTCGCGGCCCACCCCGGACGTCGACTGGACGGGCGGCGTCGAACTGCTCACCGAGAACGCGCCGTGGCCGGAGGCCGGTGAACCCCGCCGTGCCGCGGTCTCCTCGTTCGGGATCAGCGGGACCAACGCCCATGTCGTCCTTGAGCAGGCGCCGTTGGGGGAGCCGGATCCGGAGGCGGAGCCGGAGCCGCAGACCGCCACCGGGCCCGCGGTCGTGCCCTGGGTCGTCTCCGCGCGGTCCGAGGCGGCGCTGCGCGGACAGGCCGCGCGGCTGGCGGACGTGGTCGGCCGGCCCGCCGTCGACGTGGCCCATTCGCTGGTGACCGGCCGGTCGCTGTTCGAACACCGCGCGGTGGTGCTCGGATCCGGGGACGAGGACTTCGCCCGCGGGCTGCGGGCACTCGCCGACGGGCGGGCGGAGAACGGCGTGGTCACCGGGCACGTGGACGCCGGCGGCTTCGCGGTCGTCTTCTCCGGCCAGGGTTCGCAACGGCCCGGCATGGGCGCGGAGTTGTACGAACAGTTCCCGGCCTATCGCGAGGCCTTCGACGCCGTGTGCGAGCAATTTCCGCCCGGACTGCGGGACATGGTCTTCTCGGGCGGCGACGACCTCGACCGTACGGAATGGGCGCAGCCCGCGCTGTTCGCGCTGGAGGTCGCGCTGTTCCGGCTCGTCGAGTCGTGGGGCGTGACGCCCGACCACGTCGCCGGGCACTCGATCGGCGAGATCGCGGCGGCACATGTCGCGGGGGTGCTGTCGCTGGCCGACGCCTGCCGCATGGTCGCGGCGCGGGCGTCGCTGATGGAGGCGCTGCCGCCCGGCGGCGCGATGGTCGCCGTCGAAGCCTCGGAGGACGAGGCGCGGGAACTGCCCGATGAGGACGAGGCGGTCGACGTCGCCGCGGTGAACGGCCCGGCCTCCGTCGTGATCGCGGGTGCCGAGGACGCCGTGGCACGCGTGGCGGGCGTACTGCACGAGCGCGGCCGCCGGACGAAGCAGCTCACCGTCTCCTGCGCTTTCCACTCGCCGTTGATGGAGCCGATGCTCGACGAGTTCGCGCGCGTCGTCGCCGAGTTGGAGTTCCACCCGCCGCGCATCCCGCTGGTGTCGATGCTGTCCGCGGGGTCCGCGGGGTCCGCGGGGTCCGCGGGGTCCGCCGGGTCCGTCGCCGAGCCGGGCCACTGGGTGAGGCACGTACGCGAGAGCGTGCGGTTCGCCGACGCCGTCCGCGTACTGGAGACCGAGGGCGTCACGACCTTCCTGGAGCTGGGCCCCGCAGGGGTGCTGGCCGGGATGGGCCCGGACTGCCAGAGCGGCCAGGGCACTTGGCTCGCGGGGCTGCGCGAGGGCCGCGACGAGACGGCCGCCCTGCTGACCGCGGTCGCGGGCGCGGCCGTGCGCGGCACGAACGTGGACTGGGACACCCTCTTCAGCGGCGCCCGCCGCACCGAGCTGCCCACCTACGCCTTCGAGCACGGGACTTACCGGCTCGTCCCCGGCCGCCCCGCCGACGCGGCCGCCTGGGGCCTCGGCACCGTGCGGCACCCGGTCCTGACCGCTGCCGCCGATGTGCCCGGCACGGGCATCGACGTCTTCACCGGCACGATTTCCCTGCGTACGCACCCGTGGCTCGCCGACCACGCGGTACTGGGCACTCCGCTGGTGCCGGGCACCGCCTTCCTCGACCTCTGTCTGAACGCCGGCCGCCTCGTCGGCCTGCCGCGGGTCGGCGAACTGACGCTCCAGACCCCGCTGCCCCTCGCGCCGGAAGCCGAACTCGCCCTGCGGGTCGTCGTCCAAGGCCCCGAGGACGACGGCGGCCGGCCCGTCGCCGTCCATTCGCGGCGGGCCGTCGCCGGCGGCGCGGAGTGGACCTGTCACGCCACCGGACGGCTCGTCGCCGAGGAGGCGCCTGCCGAGCCGGAGACGGTCTGGCCTCCCGAGGGCGCGGTCCCGGTGGAGATCGCCGGTGCCTACGACCGGCTCGCACACGCCGGATACGAGTACGGGCCCGCGTTCCGGGGCCTGCGCAAGGTGTGGCGCACCGGCGACGGCCTGTGCGCCGAGGTCTCCGTCGCCGAGTCCGCCGCGGGGTTCGCCGTCTCGCCGGCCCTGCTGGACTCCGCGCTGCACGCGGTCGTCGTCGCCGACCTGGCCGAACGGCCCGACGAGTCCGAACCACCGCCCGCGCGGCTGCCGTTCAGCTGGACCGGGGTGAGTCTGTTCGGCACCGGAGCCGCCGACCTTCGGGTCCGGCTGGACACGGGGGAGAACGGCTCGGTGGCCGTCACCGCGACCGACTCCGACGGGCGGCTCGTACTGGCAGCCGACTCGCTCGTCTCGCGCGAGGTCTCCCGCGCGGCCGTCGCGGCGGGGGAGCGTGAGCTGCTGCGGCCCGCGTGGGTCCCGCTGGAGGTCGCCGAGGGAGAGCCGCTGCCGCTGCTCGAAGACCTCGGGGACGACGTGCCGGACCTGGTACTGCACCACCTCGCGGCCACGGAGGCCGACCCGCTCACCGGCGCCCGGCAGGTCACGGCCGCGGCGCTCGACGTGGTCCAGCGCTGGCTGGCGGACGAACGGTTCGCCGCCGCCCGGCTCGTCGTGGCGGCCCCGGGCGCGCACGCGGACGCCCCCGACCCCGCGCTCGCCTCGGCCTGGGGGCTGCTGCGCTCGGTGCAGACGGAGAACCCGGGTCGTCTGCTGCTGGCCGACACCGGCACCGGCACCGGCACCGGCGCCGGCATCGATGCCGCCTCCGCTGACCTGCTCGGCGGGGCCGCGCGGACCGCCGTGGCACTCGGCGAGGACCAACTCCTGCTGCGCGACGGCGAGTTCTTCGTGCCGCGGCTGACGCGCCCCGACGGAGACGACCGCCTCGTACCGCCCGCGGGCTCCTGGCGGCTGGACGTGACCAAGCCCGGCACGGTCGACGACCTGACCGTCGCCGAGGCGCCCCGGGAACCCCTGGGCGACGGTGAGATCAGGATCGCGGTCCGCTCGGCGGGCATGAACTTCCGCGACGTGCTGATGACTCTCGGCATGTACCCGGGTGTGCCGAAGCTCGGCACTGAGGGCGCCGGGGTGGTCGAGGAGACCGGGCCCGGCGTGACGGAACTGGCGCCCGGAGACCGCGTGTTCGGGATCTTCAGCCACGCCTTCGCCTCCTCGGCCGTGACCGACCACAGGACGGTGGCGCGCATACCGGCGGGCTGGACGTTCGACCAGGCAGCCAGTGTGCCGATGGCGTTCCTCACGGCGATGTACGCCCTGCACGACCTGGCGGAGCTGGGCGAGGGCGAGCCCGTGCTCATCCACTCCGCCGCGGGCGGGGTCGGTACGGCCGCGGTGCAGCTCGCCCGGCACTACGGCGCCGAGGTGTACGCTACCGCCGGCGACGGCAAGCGGGACGCGGTGCGTGCGCTGGGCGTCGACGACGACCACATCGCCTCCTCCCGCACGCTCGACTTCCGTGAGCGCTTCCCGAAGGTGGGCGTCGTACTGAACGCCCTGACGGGCGAGTTCGCCGACGCGTCGCTCGACCTGCTCCGCCCCGGCGGGCGCTTCCTGGAGATGGGGCTCGCCGACGTGCGCGACCCCGAGGCCCTGGCCGCCGACCGGGGCGTGACCTACCGGGCGTTCCAGCTCGTCGAGGCCGGTCCCGACCGGATACGCGAGATGCTGAGCGAACTGGTCGGCCTCTTCGGCCGCGGTGTGCTCAGCCTGCCGCCGCTGCGGGTCTGGGATCTGCGCCGTGCCCGCGAGGCGTTCCGCTTCATGTCGCAGGCCCGGCACGTCGGAAAGGTCGCGCTGCGGATACCGCGGCGGCCCGACCCGGAGGAGACCGTGGTCGTCACCGGAGCGAGCGGCCGCCTCGGCGGTCTGGTCGCCCGGCATCTGGCCGGGCAGGGCGCGCGTGAGTTCCTGCTGCTGGCCCGGGGCGACGTCCCCGCCGAACTCGTCGACGCCCTCCGGGGATTCGGCGCGAACGTCACCGCGCGGCGGTGCGACGTCGGCGACCGTGCCCAGCTCGCCGACGCCCTCGAAGAGGCCCGCCCACTCACAGCCGTCGTCCACGCGGCCGGTGTGCTCGACGACGCCCTCGCCACGTCGCTCACTCCGGAGCGCGTCGACGCCGTACTGCGGGCGAAGGCCGGCGGCGCCTGGCACCTGCACGAGCTCACCAGCGACGACGACCTCGCGGCGTTCACTCTCTTCTCCTCCGCCGCGGGCCTGCTCGGTTCGGCCGGGCAGGCCGCCTACAACGCGGCCAACGCGTTCGTCGACGCCCTCGCGGCCGACCGGCAGGCGGCCGGGCTGCCCGCCACCGCCCTGGCCTGGGGCCCCTGGGACGCGAGCGACGGGATGACGGGCGGTCTCACGGCTGCGGACACCGCGCGCATGCGCCGGACCGGCGCCGTCGAACTCACCGCCGAGGACGGCCTCGCGCTGTGGGACCTTGCCGCGGCCGCGGACGAGCCGGTGCTCGTACCGATGCGGCTGGACGTCGCCCGTCTCACCGATCCGCCGCCGCTGCTACGGGAGTTGGCCCCGGCCGTGGCCCGGGCGGAGCCCGTGGCCGCCACGGCACCGGCAGGCCCCCGTGACGAGTTCCTGACGCGGCTGCCCACTCTGTCGCCGGACGAGGCGGGACACGTGGTGCTGGAAATGGTCCGCGAGCAGATCGCGCTCGTGCTGGACCACCACTCCCCGCAGGCGGTGCCGCCGGAGCAGTCCTTCCGCGGCCTCGGCTTCGACTCGCTGACCGCGGTCGAGCTGCGTAACCGGCTCAAGGAGGCGACCGGGCTCACGCTGCCCGCGACGCTCGTCTTCGACCATCCGACCCCCCGCGCGCTGGCCGGGTTCCTCACCGGAGCGCTCGCCCCGGCCGAGGAACCGGCGGCGTCCTCGCTGCTGGCCGAGCTCGACCGGCTCGAGTCGCTGCTGGCCACCGCACCGCCGGACGACGCGGTGACCGAGCGGCTCCGGAAGCTGCTGGCCGCGCGGTCGGCGGCGCCGCCCCCCGCGGATCAGGGCTTCAGCGAGGCGCTGGACGACGCGGACGCCGACGAAGTCCTCAAGCTGATCGACTCCACGCTCTCCCGCGGCCGCCGGAGCCGGTGATCCGCGCCCTGACACGGATGGGTTCTGCACGATGACGAACGAACCGAAACTCGCGAACGAACCGAAGCTCCTCGACTACCTCAAGCGCGTCACCGCCGAGCTGCACGAGACCCAGGAGCGCCTCGCCGAGCTGGAGGACGCACAGACGGAGCCGATCGCGGTCGTCGGCATGTCCTGCCGGTTCCCCGGCGGCGTCGGGTCCCCGGAGGAGCTGTGGCGTCTCGTCGACGAGGGCGCCGACGCCGTAACGGGCTTCCCGGACGACCGCGGCTGGGACCTCGACGAGCTGACGCGGGAGTCCTCCGTGCAGGAGGGCGCCTTCCTCGACGGCGCCGACCACTTCGACGCCGGCTTCTTCGGCATCAGCCCCCGCGAGGCCACCGCGATGGACCCGCAGCAGCGGCTGCTGCTGGAGACGGGCTGGGAGGCGCTGGAGCGCGCGGGCCTCGACCCGCTCACCGTCCGCGGGACCCGCACCGGGGTGTTCGTCGGCAGCAACAACCAGGATCACGTGATCGTGGTGGCGGGCGCCGGCTCGGACGTCGCGGGCCAGGGCGTGACCGGGGCGACGCAGAGCGTCCTCTCCGGCCGGGTCGCCTACTTCCTCGGCACCGAGGGGCCCGCGGTCACCGTCGACACCGCCTGCTCGTCGTCACTGGTGTCCGTGCACCTTGCGATGGACTCGCTGCGGCGCGGTGAGTCGACGCTGGCGATGGCGGGCGGCGTCGCGCTGATGGCCACGCCCGCGATGTTCGTCGAGGCGGGACGGCAGGGCGCCCTCGCCTCCGACGGCCGGTGCAAGGCGTTCTCCGCCGAAGCGGACGGCACGGGCTGGGGCGAGGGCGTCGGCTGGCTGCTGCTGGAACGGCTCTCCGACGCACGCAGGAACGGGCGCACGATCCTCGCCGTGGTCCGCGGCAGCGCCGTCAACCAGGACGGTGCGTCCAACGGCCTCACCGCGCCCAGCGGCGCGGCACAGCAGCGGGTCATCTCAGACGCGCTCGCCGACGCGGGCCTCGGCGCGGCGGACGTCGACGCCGTCGAGGCACACGGCACCGGCACCGCGCTGGGCGACCCGATCGAAGCACAGGCGCTGCTCGCCACCTACGGCCGTGCGCACAGCGCGGACCGGCCGCTGTGGCTGGGCTCCCTCAAGTCGAACGTCGGCCACACCCAGGCCGCCGCCGGCGTCGGCGGCCTGATCAAGATGGTGATGGCACTCCGGCACGGCGAGCTGCCGCGCACCCTGCACGCGGACCGGCGCACGGACGAGGTCGACTGGTCGGCCCGCAGCGTCGAGCTGCTCACCGACGCCCGTCCCTGGCCGGAGACCGGTGCGCCGCGCCGTGCGGCGGTCTCGTCGTTCGGCGTCAGCGGAACCAACGCGCACATCGTCCTGGAGCAGGCGGCCGAGACCGAGACCGGGGCCGCGGCAGCGGAGAGCCCCGTGGCCGAGCCGGACGGGCCGCTGCCGTGGCTGCTGTCCGCGCGGAGCGAGCCGGGTCTGCGCGGCCAGGCCCGCAGCCTGCTGGACCACGCCGAGTCACATCCGGAACTGTCCGCTGCGGACATCGGGCTGTCGCTTGCGACCACGCGCTCCACGTTCGACAACCGTGCCGTGGTACTGGGCGCCGACCGCGACGAGCTGCTGCGCGGCCTGCGCGCGCTCGCCGAGGGCGAGTCCGCCGCGAACGTGGTGACGGGCACCGCTGCCTACGGCGACCGGGTCGCCTTCGTCTTCCCCGGCTTCGGTTCCCAGTGGCCGCGCATGGCCGCCGGACTGCTGGAGTCAGCCCCCGCCTTCCGCGCCGAGTTCGAGGCCTGCGAGGCCGCCTTCGCCCCGCACGTCGGGTACTCGCTCACCGACGTCGTGCGGGGCGCCCCCGACGCACCCGAGATGGCGCAGGTCGAGGTCGCCCAGGTCCTGCTGTTCGCGGTCATGGTCTCGCTCGCCGCGCTGTGGCGTTCGTACGGCGTGGAGCCCTCCGCGGTGATCGGCCACAGCCAGGGCGAGATCGTCGCCGCCTGCGTGACCGGCGCGGTGTCCAGAGAGGACGCGGCGCGAGTGGTGGCCGCGCGGAGCAAGGCGCTGCAAACGCTCGCCGGTACCGGTGCGATGGCCTCGGTTCAGATGAGCGAGGACGAACTGGCCCCGCTCATCGAGACGTGGGCGGGCCGCATCGAGGTCGCCGCCGTGAATGGCCCGCGCGCCGTGGTGATCACGGGCGAGCAGGCCGCGATCGACGAATGCGCCGCCCTGCTCGACGAGCGCGACGTCAAGGTGCGCAAGCTGCCGACGGACGTCGCGGGCCACTCGTTCTACGTCGAGGGTCTGCGCGGTGAGCTGGAGCAGGTCCTCGCGACGCTCTCCCCGCGAGCCACCGGGACCCCGCTCTTCTCCACCGTCACCGGCGAGCGCGTCGACACCGCCGCACTGCGGCCCGCCCACTGGTTCAGCAACGTGCGCGACACGGTCCGCTTCGACCAGGCGACCCGCGCCGCCCTCGGCCAGGGCTACCGCCTGCTGCTGGAGGTGAGTCCGCACCCTGTCGTCTCGATGGGCGTCGAGGACATCGCCGAGGACGTCGGCGTCGCCGCGGCCGTGACCGGCACGCTCCGCCGTGACCAGGGCGGCTTCGCCCAGTTCCTGCGGGCGCTGGCCGGCGCGCACGTGCACGGCGCACCGGTCGACTTCACCGCGCTGTTCGCCGGCGGTCGCCGGGTGGACCTGCCGACCTACGCCTTCCAGCACGAGCGCTACCGGCTCCAGCCCGCCGCGACCGGCGACATCGCCTCGATCGGCCTGGTCCCGGCCGGGCATCCGCTCGTGCCGGCCGGGGTCACGCTGCCGGCCTCGGGCGGACTGCTCACCGGCCGGCTCTCCCGGCGTTCCCACCCCTGGCTCGCCGAGCACGAGGTGCTCGGCAAGGTGGTGGTGCCCGGGAGCGTGCACCTGGAACTCGCCTTCCGCGCGGGGGACCAGGTCGGCTGCGGGACCGTCGAGGAGCTGACGCTCCAGGCGCCGCTCATCCTGCCCGAGCACGGCTCGGTCGCGATCCAGGTCCACGTCGGTGCGATCCAGGAGAGCGGCAACCGCGAGATCTCCATCCACTCCCGGCCGGACGGCGGCGTGCGGGCCGAGGACCAGGAGTGGACCTGCCACGCCGTCGGCAGCCTCGGCACCGCTGCGGGCACGACGGCGGGCACGACGGCGGCCGCGGACGCCGGCACGCTCGCCGAGTGGCCGCCGCCGGGTGCCCGGCCGCTACCGGTCGAGGGGCTCTACGAACGGCTCGGCGCCGCCGGGTTCGGCTACGGCGAGGTCTTCCGTGGCCTGCGTGCCGCCTGGCGGCGCGGTCAGGACGTGTTCGCCGAGGTGACGCTGTCCGAGCAGGGCGAGGGCAGCGGGTACGGGCTGCACCCGGCGTTGCTCGACTCGGCCTTCCACGCGCTGTTCGCAGCGCAGACCGAGGACGACGGCCGCCCGATGCGGATGCTCTTCGCCTGGAGCGGCGTCCGCCTGCTGGCCGCCGGCGCGACCGCGCTGCGCGTGCGGCTCACGCTGACCGGTGACGACTCGATGTCGATGCTGGCCACCGACGGGCAGGGCGAGCCCGTCGCCGTCGCGGACGGCCTGGTTGTGCGCGAGGTGACGGCGGCGCAACTCGCCGCCGCCGCGGCCGCGCAGAGCGGCTCCCTCTTCCGTCCGCAGTGGACCGCGACTTCCCCCGACGCCGAACCGGACGACGGTGAGGTCTGCCGCTTCGACCTCGCGGAGTGGCCGGTGCCGCCCGCGCCGGTGCTCGTCGTCGATGCCGACGCCTGCGAGCCCGGCCCGGAGTTGAACGGCCCGGAGTTGACCGGCCCGGAGCTGACCGGCCGGTTCGCGAAGCTCGTCGACGAGTTCCTCGCCGACGACCGGTACGTCACGAGCACGCTGGTGGTGCGTACCCGCTCTGCGGTCGCCCTCGACGGCGAGCAGCCCGACCTCGGCCTCGCCGCGCTGCCCGGCGTGGTCCGGGCCGCCGCTTCCCCCCGTGTCCGCCTGACCGACCACGACGGGACGGCGGCCTCCCGCGGCGTGCTGGGCACGGTGGACGGCGAGCCCGTCACGGCCGTACGCGAGGGCGCCGTACACGTGCCCCGGCTGGCGCGGGTGGCTCCGCCCACCGAGCCCGTACCTCCGCGATGGACCGGGACGGTGCTGGTCACCGGCACCGGAGACGAACGGACCCCGCACCTCGTGGACCACTTCCACGTGCTCGGCGCCGAGCACGTGGTGCTGGCCGGTGCCTTCGACGAGTGCCCCGGCGCTGACGTACGGGCCTGCGAGACGCGGGACCGGGATGCGCTCGCCGCGCTGCTGGCGGAACTGCCCGGGCCGCTCGGCGCCGTCGTGTGCACCGACCCCGCCGACTCCCAAACCCCCGGACACCTCGACGAGTTGGTGACCAGCGATGCGCCCTTCGTGCTCTTCGCTTCCGCCGACGGCCTCTTCGGTGGGGAGGACGCCCCGACGACGGCGTTCGCGGCCGCGCTCGCCGCGCACCGGCGGGCGAGCGGCCGGAACGCCGTGGCGCTGCCGTGGGGTTCCTGGCCGGCGGCCGGCCTCTCCGCGGCCGAGGCCATGGAACTGCTCGACACCGCTCTCGCGCTCGACGATCCCTGCCTCGTCCCGATGCGGTTGCGGCCCGCGGCGGACGGCGCGGTCGACCCGCTGCTGAAGGACCTCGTCCACAGGCCCGCCCGGCGCACATCGGGTGCGTCCGCGCCGTCGTCCGGCTTCGGCTCCCGGCTCTCCGCGCTGCCGCAGGCCGAGCGGCTACGGGCCGTCGTCGACCTCGTGCGCACCGAGGCGGCCGTGGTCCTCGGTTACGCGGGGCCGGAGGCGATCCCGGCGGGGCAGAAGTTCCGCGACCTCGGGTTCGCCTCGATCACGGCGGTGGAGCTGCGCGGCCGTCTCGCCGCGGCGACCGGGCTGGCACTGCCCGCGACGCTGGTCTTCGACCATCCGTCCGCCACCGCGCTCGGCGAGAAGCTGCTCGAACTCGTCCTCGGCACGACGCGCTCGGCGGAGCCGGTGCGTGCTGCCGCCCCGGCCGACGAGCCCGTGGCCGTCGTCGGCATGTCCTGCCGCTTCCCCGGAGGCGTCGGATCGCCCGAGGACCTGTGGCGCCTGGTCGCCGACGGGACCGACGCCATCACCGGCATGCCCGACGACCGCGGCTGGGACCTGGAGGCCCTGTACGACCCGGACCCTGACGCCGTGGGCACCAGCTATGTGCGCGAGGGCGGCTTCGTCGACGGCGCCGGCACCTTCGACGCCGGCTTCTTCGGCATCAGCCCCCGCGAGGCACTCGCCATGGACCCGCAGCAGCGGCTCCTGATGGAGACCGTCTGGGAGGCGATCGAGCGCGCCGGCATCAACCCGGCCTCGCTGCGCGGAAGCGACACCGGCGTATTCGTCGGCAGCAACGGCCAGGACCACGCGATCGTCCTCGCCGACGCGGACGACGCCCTCGCGGGCTACCGCGCCACCGGCGTGAGCGCGAGCGTGATGTCGGGGCGGATCTCCTACACGCTGGGTGTCGAAGGCCCGGCGATGACCGTGGACACGGCCTGCTCCTCGTCGCTCGTGAGCCTGCACCTGGCCGCGCAGTCGCTGCGCGGCGGCGAATGCTCGCTCGCCCTCGCGGGCGGCTGCTCGATCCTGTCCACGCCCACGCAGTTCGTGGAGTTCAGCAAGCAGGGTGCGCTGGCCCCGGACGGGCGGTCCAAGGCGTACGCGGCGGGCGGCGACGGGTTCGCCGTCTCCGAGGGCGCCGGCTGGGTCGTGCTCGAACGGCTCTCCGACGCCCGCCGCAACGGACACCGCGTACTCGCCGTCATGAAGGGCTCGGCGGTCAACCAGGACGGCGCCTCCAACGGGCTCACCGCGCCCAACGGTCCCGCGCAGCAGCGGGTGATCCGCCAGGCGCTGGGCAGCGCGGGCCTGTCGGCGGGAGAGATCGACGCGGTCGAGGGGCACGGCACCGGCACGGCACTGGGCGATCCGATCGAGGTCCAGGCGCTGCTGGCCACCTACGGCCGGGAACACGACCGCGAGCAGCCGCTGTGGCTGGGCTCGCTCAAGTCGAACCTGGGTCACGCGCAGGCCGCGGCCGGGGTCGCCGGCGTCATCAAGACAGTGCTGGCGCTCAACCACAGCGTGCTGCCGAAGACCCTGCACGTCACGGAGCCGACGCACGAGGTCGACTGGTCCGGTGGCGCGGTCGAGGTGCTCACCGAGGCGCGGCCTTGGCCCGACACCGGTCGCCCGCGCCGGGCCGGGGTGTCGGCGTTCGGCATCAGCGGGACCAACGCGCACGTGATCCTCGAACAGGGCCAGGCGCAGGACCGGGACCAGGACCGGGATCGGGACCAGGGCCGGGTCCAAGACCAGGGCCAGGACCGGGAGTTGGCCGCCGGGCAGCCCGCCGCGGGGCCGGTGCCGTGGGTGCTGTCGGCCAGGAGCGAGCGCGCCCTGCGTGCGCAGGCCGGACGGCTGGCCGCCCACGCCGGAGACCGTCCGGACCTGTCCGTCCAGGACATCGCTCGCTCTCTCACCGAGACGCGGGAGACGTTCGAGCACCGGGCCGTCGTCGTCGGGGCCGACCGCGACGAGCTCGTGCGCGGACTCACCGCGCTCGCCGCGGGCGAGCCGGCGGCCAACGTGGTGCGGGGCACCGCGGCCCACGGCGGCCGGGTCGCGTTCGTCTTTCCCGGCCAGGGCTCCCAGTGGGCGGGGATGGCGCTGGAGCTGTACGACTCGTCGGCCGCGTTCCGCGAGGAGTTCACGGCCTGCTGCGCGTCGCTCGCGCCGTGGATCGACTTCCGGCCCGTGGACGTGCTGCGCGGCGCCGAGGGCGCGCCCGGACTCGACCGGGTCGACGTGGTGCAGCCGATGCTGTGGGCGGTCATGGTGTCGCTGGCCGCGCTGTGGCGCGCCCACGGGGTGGAACCGGCAGCGGTACTCGGGCACAGCCAGGGCGAGATCGCCGCGGCTGCCGCGACCGGTGCGCTGTCCCGCGACGACGCGGCAAAGGTCGTCGCCTTGCGCAGCCGTGCGCTGACCCGCATCGCCGGAACCGGCGGCATGATGTCCGTCCAGCTCGGCCGTGACGAGGTGACCGAACGGATCGCGCCCCGGGGCGACCGGCTCTCGGTGGCCGCCGTCAACGGACCGCGCGCCGTCGTACTGGCCGGCGAGGTCGCCGCGCTGCACGAGCTGCACGCCGAGCTCGTGGCGGAGGACGTCAGCGCCCGCATCATCCCGGTCGACTACGCCGCGCACTCCGCACAGGTCGACGGGATCAGCGAGGAACTGCTGGACCTGCTGGCGTCCGTGACCTCCGTGGAGACGGCCGTTCCGTTCCACTCCTGTGTCGACGGTGCCCGCCGCCCGACCGCCGGACTCGACGCCGAGTACTGGCGCCGGAACCTGCGCGACACGGTGCAGTTCGACCGTTCCGTCCGCGGGGTGCTGGACGACGGCGTACGGATGCTGGTCGAGGCGAGCCCGCACCCGGTGCTCTCGACGGCCGTCGAGGAGATCGCCGCCGACGCCGGCAGCGAGGCGGCGGCGTGGGGGACCCTGCACCGCGGCGAGGGCGGCCCGACGCGGTTCCTGCTGGCGCTGGCCCAGGCGCATGTGAACGGCGCGGCCGTCGACTGGTCGCCCGCGTTCGAAGGCACCGGGGCCGCGCTCGTCGAACTGCCCACCTACGCCTTCCAGGGCGAGCGCTTCTGGCTCACGGCGTCCGGCCGTCCCGCGGACGCCGCGGCGATGGGCCTGACCGCCGCCGCTCACCCGCTGCTGTCGGCCGAGGTCGACCTCCCCGACTCGGGCTCGGTCGCGTTCACCGGCCGGGTCTCGCTCGCCGCGCAGCCGTGGCTCGCCGACCACGTGGTCTCCGGCATGGTGATCCTGCCCGGGACCGCGTACATGGAGATGGCCTTCCACGCCGCGGACCGGGTCGGCTGCGAGTCGGTCGAGGAACTGACCGTGCAGGCGCCGCTGTTGCTCTCGGAGCGCAGCGCACACGCCGTGCAGGTCGTGGTCGCCGCCCCGCTGGAGACCGGCCAGCGGCAACTCACCGTCTACGCCAGGCCCGAGCACGACCGGGAGGAGCTCGACGAGGCCGAGTGGACCTGCCACGCCACCGGCTGGCTGCGTGCGACCGCGCCCGCCGGGTCCGGCCCCGCGGCGCCGCTCTCCTGGCCCCCCGAGGACGCCTCCCACGTCACGGCCGACGAGGTCTACGGGATGCTGGTGGCCCGCGACTACGGCTACGGCCCGGTCTTCCAAGGCCTGCGCGACGTCTGGGTCCGCGGCCGCGAGGTGTTCGCCGAAGTCTCCCTGCCGACGCAGGCACGCTCCGACGCCGAGCACTTCGGGCTCCATCCGGCGCTGTTCGACGCCGCGTTCCACGCGTTGATCGCGGGACAGGAGCGCGACCGCGAGCAGCCGCTGCGGCTGCCGTTCTCCTGGACCGGGGTGCGGCTCTTCGCCGCCGGCTCTTCGGTGATGCGCGTGCGCATGGACCTCACGAGCGAGGAGACGGTGTCGCTCACCGCCGTCGACGAGACGGGGCGGCCCGTGGTCGCCGTCGACTCGCTGCTGGTGCGGGAGATCGGCGCGGTCGCCATGCCGTCCCAGCCGGGCGGCGGCCACCACCGCTCGCTGTTCCGGCCCGAGTTCGCGCCGCTGGGCGTACAGGCGGGGAAGACGGGACGGTGGGCCGTCGTCGGCGACTCGCCGCTCACGAAGTCGCTCACCGCGGACGACTCCACGGTGGCGTACTTCTCCTCCTGGGCGGATCTGGCCGCAGCCGCCGAGGTGCCGGACACGCTGGTGCTGCCGGTCGGCGCCCCGGACGGTACGGCCGGCTGCCCCGACGTGCCGGCCGCCGTCCGGCGCGTGACCGCGGACGTGCTCGCCCTGGTCCAGGACTGGCTGTCCGAGGAGAGGTTCGCCGACACCCGGCTCGTCGTGGCGACCACCCACGCCACCCACGCCACCACCGGCGACCCGGACCTCCTCCAGGCGCCGCTGTGGGGTCTGCTGCGCAGTGCCCAGTCCGAGAACCCGGACCGGCTCGTACTGGTCGACCTCGACGAGAGCGCCGACTCGCTGCGTATGGTTCCGCAGGCCGTGGCCACGGCCGTCGCCGCCGACGAGCCGCAACTGGCGCTCCACGCAGGCGAGTTGCTGGCCTGCCGGCTCGCCCGGGTGCCCGCGGCCGCCGAACCGGCCGAGGCACCGGCGCTCGACCCGGACGGGACGGTGCTGATCACCGGTGTCTCGGGACTGCTCGCCGGGCATGTCGCCCGGCACCTCGCGGCCTCCGGTTCGCGCCACTTCGCCTTGCTGAGCCGCCGTGGAGACGCCGCGCCGACCACGGCGCGGCTCGTCGCCGACCTCGCGCTGGAGGGCGCGACGGCGACGGTCGCGGCCTGCGACGCCGCCGACCCCGAAGCCCTGCGTGCGGCGGTCGACGCGATCCCGGAAGAGCACCCGCTCACCGCGGTCGTACACACCGCGGGCGTACTCGACGACGGCGTGCTGGGCTCGCTCGACCCCGGCCGCGTCGACACGGTCTACCGGCCCAAGGTCGACGCCGCGTGGAACCTGCACGAGCTGACCCGGGACCTGCCGGTCGCCGTGTTCGCGCTGTTCTCCTCGGCGGCGAGCACGCTCGGCGGCGGCGGCCAGGGCAGCTACGCGGCGGCCAACATGTTCCTCGACACCCTCGCCGCGCACCGCCGAGGGCACGGCCTCGCCGCCACCTCGATGGCGTGGGGCATGTGGGAGGACAGCGGCGACCCGGACAACCCCGGGCTCGCCGGGCACCTCGGTACCACCGACCGCGGCCGCGCCGGCCGCGGCGGCCTGCTCCCGGTCTCGTTCGAGCAGGGCATGCGGCTTTTCGACACCGCGGTCGGCCTGCCGGACCCGGTGGTGCTCCCCATGCGGATGGACATCAGCGGGCTGCGCTCGGCGGGCGGCCCGATCCCCTCCCTGATGCGGGGCCTGGTCAAGGCACCGGTGCGCAGGGCCGCGGAGGCCGCGCCGCAGTCGGCCGCCGGGCTCACCGACCGGCTCGCCACACTGTCGCGCTCGGAGCGCGAGCGGTTCCTGCTCGACCTCGTCCGCGGCCAGGCCGCCGCCGTGCTCGGGTACGCCTCGGCGCACCTGGTGCCGGTGGACGAGGCGTTCCGTGACCTCGGCTTCGATTCGCTGACCGCCGTCGAGTTGCGTAACCGGCTCAAGGTCGCGACCGGGCTGACGCTGCCCGCGACGCTCGTGTTCGACCATCCCAGCCCGCGCGCTCTGTGCGCGTTCCTGCTTGGCGAACTCGGCGACGGCGAGACCGAGGACGTCGCCCCGGCGCAGGCGGAGCTGGACCGGCTGGAGGCCGCGCTCGCCGCGGCCCCCGCGCAGGACGCGGGCGACGAGCGGGTGGCACGGCGACTCAAGAAGATCCTCGACTCCTGGACCCGGGCCCGGGCCTCGGACACCGCGGCGCCGGCCGCCGCGATCGGCACCGCTTCCGTCGACGACCTGCTCGCCTACATCGACAACGACCTCGGCCGAAGTCGCGCGTGAGTCCCGCCGCGGAGAAAGGAATCCCGATGACCGTGCCGAACCGCCCGGGCGGCCGGCTGAGCGGGGGTGAGCATTCCCTTGCCGGCAGCGTGGCCCCCGGCACCCCGGTCCGTCGGCGTACGGAGCGAACAGGGCGGTCCGGCGCGCCACTTGCCCGGCCGGTGCCCGCGACCCGCTCGCCCGGGGCCGGAGCCCGTGGGGCGCGAACGTGCCGGGCGGCCCGCCCGCCTCGGGGCGCCCGCCCGCCTCGGGGCGGCACCGTCATCCGCGGCCGGGCGGTCCGCACGGGTACGAACCCGGCGCCGTACGCGGTGCGGCCCCCGCGGAGCGGAGCGCACTCCGCGGGCAGAGGTGACCGCAGTCGCCGGCCGTACGCCGGAACCGTGCCGGAGGTGCCGGAGACCGGGCGGACCTGTCCTCGAAGCAGCCCACGGCGTCCTCGAAGCAGCCCACGGCGGGCCGTCACCAGCAGCACCCGGTCCGTCCGGAACGCCGCACATCCCTAGGAACTCACCATGACGAACGAAGACAAGCTGGTCGACTATCTCCGCTGGGTCACCACGGACCTGGCCGAGACCCGGGAGAAGCTCCGCGAGAGCGAGGAGCGGCAGCAGGAGCCGATCGCGATCGTGGGAATGTCGTGCCGCTTCCCCGGCGGGGTGAGCACGCCGGAGGAGCTGTGGGATCTCGTCGCCGAGGGGGGCGACGCCATCTCGCCGTTCCCCGCCGACCGCGGCTGGGATCCCGGCGTCTACGATCCGGAGCCCGGCACGCCCGGCAAGAGCTACGTCCGCGAGGGCGGATTCCTCGACGGCGCGGGCGACTTCGACATCGGGTTCTTCGGTATGGGCCCGCACGAGGCCGTCGCGACCGACCCGCAGCAGCGGCTGCTGCTGGAGACCGCGTGGGAGGCGCTGGAACGCGCGGGCCTCGCCCCGGCCTCGCTGCGCGGCAGCCGTACCGGGGTGTTCGTGGGGAACAACGGGCAGGACCACGTGATCGGCCTGTCCGGTGCGCCCGCCGAGTTCTCCCAGCACAGCGTCACCGGCGCGACCGCCAGCATCATGTCCGGCCGCGTCTCTTACACCTTCGGCTTCGAGGGTCCGGCCCTGACCGTGGACACGGCCTGCTCCTCCTCGCTGGTCGGGCTGCATCTGGCGGTCGGCGCGCTGCGCCGCCAGGAGTGCCCGATCGCCCTGGTCGGCGGCGTCACCGTGATGACGACGCCGACGCTCTTCGTCGGGTTCAGCCAGCAACGAGGGCTCTCCTCGAACGCGCGCTGCAAGTCGTTCTCCGCCGACGCCGACGGCACGTCGATGGCGGAGGGCGTCGGCTGGCTCGTGGTCGAGCGGCTGTCGGACGCCGTACGCCAGGGGCACCGGGTGCTCGCGGTGGTGCGCGGCACCGCCGTGAACCAGGACGGCGCGTCCAACGGCCTGACCGCGCCGAGCGGCCCGGCGCAGCAGCGGGTGATCCGGCAGGCGCTGGACAGCGCCGGGCTGGCCCCGGGCCAGGTCGACGCCGTCGAGGCGCACGGCACGGGCACTTCGCTGGGCGACCCGATCGAGGCGCAGGCGCTGATGGCCGTCTACGGGCGCGACCGTCCGGCGGGGCGGCCGCTGTGGCTCGGCTCGGTGAAGTCGAACATCGGCCACACACAGGCCGCGGCCGGTATCGCCGGGATCATCAAGACGGTGCAGGCGATCCGGAACGCCGAGCTGCCGACGACGCTGCACGTCGGCGAGCCGACCGGCCAGGTGGACTGGGACGCGGGCGGGGTGTCACTGCTGACCGAGCCCGTCGAATGGCCCGGGACCGGACAACCGCGCCGCGCGGCCGTGTCGTCGTTCGGCGCCAGCGGCACCAACACCCACGTGATACTCGAGCAGGCCCCCGAGACGGCCGATGCCGAGGGAACAGCCGCCGAGGGAACCGACGCCGAGAAGGCAGACGCGGAAGAAGCGGTCGCGGAGGAAGCCGCCGCCGAAGAAGCGGTCGCGGAGGAAGTGGCCGCGGAGCCGCCGGAGATCGTGCCCTGGACCGTCTCCGCGAAGTCCGATGAGGCACTCGCCGCGCAGGCCGGCCGTCTGCTGTCCTACGTGGACGAGAACCCGGACGTCCCCGTGACGGATGTCGGCTTCTCGCTCGCCACCACCCGCTCCGCGTTCGACCGCCGCGCGGTGGTGCTCGGCCGCGACCGCGACGAGCTTCAGCGCGGGCTGCGCGCCCTCGCCGACGGGCAGGAGAGCCCGCTGGTGGCGACGGGCCGCAAGGGCGGCGGCCTCGCCGTGCTGTTCACCGGCCAGGGCGCGCAGCGGGCCGGTATGGGCCGCCGGCTCCACGAGCGGTTCCCGGTCTACGCGGCGGCATTCGACGAGGCGTGCGCGCTGCTCGGGTCGCAGGTGCGCGACGCGGTCCTCGACGAGTCGGGGGACTTGGAGCAGACCGGTCTGGCGCAGCCCGCCCTGTTCGCCTTCGAAGTCGCGCTCTACCGGCTGCTCGCGTCCTGGGGCGTGCGCCCCGACGTGGTCGGCGGGCATTCGGTCGGCGAGATCACGGCCGCCCACGTCGCCGGTGTGCTCTCGCTCGAAGACGCCTGCACGCTGGTGACCGCGCGGGCCGGGCTGATGCAGGCGCTGCCAGAGGGCGGCGCGATGGTGGCCATCGAAGCCGGTGCGGACGAGGTCGGTGCGCTCGTGGCGGAGACCGGCGGCGAAGTCGGCATCGCCGCGGTGAACGGGCCGGAGTCCGTGGTGCTTTCGGGCGCCGAGGCGGACGTCGTCGAACTCGCCGCGCGGTTCTCCGTGCGCGGTGTCCGCACACAGCGCCTCAGCGTCTCGCACGCGTTCCACTCGCCGCTGATGGAGCCGATGCTGGCGGACTTCCGCACGGCGATCGGGGGGCTCGCGTACAACCCGCCGCGGATTCCGCTGCTGTCGCTGGTGTCCGGAGAGGTCCTCGCGGACGTGCCCGGCGCCGACTACTGGACCGGTCACGTCCGCGAGACCGTGCGGTTCGCCGACGGCGTCGGCGCCCTCTCGGAGTCCGGCGTCTCGACGGTGCTGGAGGTCGGGCCGGACGCGGTGCTGACCGGGATGGGCGGCGGCGGTCTCGACTGGATACCCGCCTGCCGGGCGAAGCGTCCCGAGGTCCTGGCGGCGGTGCAGGCTGCCGCGGAGGTCTCCGTGCGCGGGGCGGAGGTCGACTGGGCAACGATGTTCGCCGGCTCCGGCGCCCGGGTCGTGGACCTGCCGACGTACGCCTTCCAGCACCAGCGCTACTGGCTGGAGACACCGCCGGACGCCGACCGTGCCGACGGCGGCTTCTGGCGCGAAATGGAGCGCATCGACCCGGAGTTGCTCTCCACCGACGAGGCCGTGCGGGAGTCGCTGCGTACCGCGCTGCCCGTGCTCGCGGACTGGCGCAGGCGGCAGGAGACGGAGGCCGCGGCAGACCTGTGGTGCTACGAGGTCGACTGGCAGCCCCTGCCGGAGCCGCCGCCGGGCGTCCTGTCCGGTACCTGGCTCGTCGTCGCTCCCAGCGGTGCCGCGAAGGCGGAGTGGACCGCCGACGTCGTCGACGGCCTGACCGCCGCCGGCGCCAAGGCCGACCTGGTGGAGGTCGCCCCCGGGACCGGACGGGCCGAACTCGCGCGGCGAATGCACGGGGCCGACGCGACCGGGATCGTCTCCCTCCTCGCGCTCGACGGCGGCTCAGCGCTCGGCGACATGGTCGCGCTCGTACAGGCGCTGGGCGACGCCGGGGTCCCCGCCCCGCTGTGGTGCTTCACGCGGGAGGCGGTCCATGACGGCGTCGGCGATCCGGACCAGGCCGCGCTCTGGGGCTTCGGCCGGGTCGCCGCCCTGGAGCACCCCGAGCGCTGGGGCGGACTCGTCGACCTTCCCGCCGTCCTCGACGCCCGCGCCGGAGCCCGGGTCGCCGCCCTGCTGGGCGGCGGTCCGGAGGAGGACCAGGTCGCCGTGCGGGCGTCCGGGACCTTCGGCCGGCGACTGCGGCGCCTGGACACCCCGCCGGCGCCGCCCGGATCGAAGCAGTCCTATCCGGGCACCACGCTCATCACGGGCGGCACGGGCGCGCTCGGCTCCCACGTCGCCCGCCGTCTCGCTGCGGCCGGAGCCGAGCATTTGCTGCTGCTCAGCCGCGGGGGAGATGACGCCCCCGGAGCGGCGGAACTCGCCCGGGAGCTGCGCTCGTCGGGCACCGCGGTCACGATCGCCGCCGCCGACGTCGCCGACGAGGACCAGCTCGCCCGCGTCCTCGCGGACGTCCCGGCGGACCGTCCGCTGCGCTCGGTGTTCCACACCGCCGGCGTGGTCAGGACCGAGGAGCTGGAGGCGACCACGCCGCAGATCCTCACCGAAGTGCTCTCCGCGAAGGTCGACGGGGCACGGCACCTCGACGCGCTGGTGCCCGGCTCGGTGGAGCGCTTCGTACTGTTCTCGTCGATCTCCGGGATCTGGGGCAGCAGCGGGCACAGCGCCTACGCACCGGCCAACGCCTACCTCGACGCGCTCGCGGTGCGGCGCCGGGCCGGTGGCGCCGCCGCGACCGCCGTCGCCTGGGGCCCCTGGGCGGAGGGCGGCATGGGCGGCGGTGAGGACGCCCACCGCGAGGCCGTGCGCCGCGGCCTGCCGGTCATGGACACCTCCACGGCGCTCACCGCGCTGGACCGGGTACTGGCCGCCGGCCTGACCTGCGTGACCGTCGCGGACGTCGACTGGGCCCGCTTCGCGCCGCTGTTCACCGGCAACCGGCCGAGCCGCCTGTTCACCGGCCTGCCCGAGGCGGCAGCGGACGCCGCCGAACCGGCGGGCGGCAAGGGCTGGCGGGACCTGCTCGCGGCGCTGCCCGCCGAGGACCGGCCCGCCGAGCTGCTGGGGCTGGTCCGCGACGAGGTCGCCACGACCCTCGGCCACGCCGACGGGTCCGCGATCGACGTCGACCAGCCCTTCCGCGACCTCGGCTACGACTCGCTCGCGAGTATCGAGCTGCGCAACCGGCTCGCGTCCAGGACCGGCCTGACCCTGCCCGCCGGGCTGGTCTTCGACCACCCGGCACCGGCCAGGCTCGCCGCGTACCTGCTCGACGAACTGGGCCTGGACGCAGCCGATCCGTCCCGGGCGGTGCTCGACCACCTGGAGCGGCTGGAGTCCGCCCTGGCGGCCGCCTCCTCGACCGAAACCGTTCGCGGCGAGCTGACGCCGCGGCTCCGCGCCGTGCTCGCAAAGCTCGGCGACGACGGGGCCGAGGACACCGAAGCGGTGTCCGAGCAGCTGCGCTCCGCCTCCGTTGAAGACGTTTTCGCCTTCGTGGACCAGGAGTTCGGCCGATGACCCAACCCGACCTGCACCTGCGGTGGCTGCGGTCATCGTGTCCGGTACGCGCCCTTCGAATGGCGGTGGAAGACCATGTCCGATCCCAAGCCCGATGAGTCCAGCCTCGATGAGGCCATCCCCCATGCGGCCAAGCCCGATGAGGGCAAGCTCGTCGACTACTTCAAGCGTGTCACGGCCGACCTGTACCAGACGCGGCAGCGGCTGAGGGAGGTCGAGCAGCGCGACTCCGAGCCGATCGCGATCGTCGGCATGGCCTGCCGCCTGCCCGGCGGCGCCGACTCCCCGGAGGAGTTCTGGCAGCTCCTGCTCGACGGGAGGGACGCCGTCTCGCGCTTCCCGGAGGACCGCGGCTGGCCCGGTGAGGACGAGCTCTACCACCCCGACCGCGAGCACACCGGCACCAGCTACGTCCGCGAGGGCGGCTTCCTGCATGACGCGGACCGCTTCGACCCGGCGTTCTTCGGGATCAGCCCGAAGGAGGCCGTGGCGATGGACCCGCAGCAGCGGCTGCTGCTGGAGACCGCGTGGGAGGCGTTCGAACGGGCCGGCATCGACCCGGGCACGCTGCGCGGCAGCCGCACCGGTGTCTTCGCGGGCGTCACGCACAACGACTACGTGTCGCGGCTGCGCGAGGTGCCCGACGGCTTCGAAGGCCAACTGCTGGCAGGCGGCGCCGCGAGCATCGCGGCGGGCCGGGTCTCCTACACCTTCGGCTTCGAGGGCCCGGCGCTCGCGCTCGACACCGCGTGCTCGTCCTCGCTCGTCGCCCTGCACCTCGCCGCGCAGTCGCTGCGCAAGGGCGAGAGCACGCTGGCGCTCGCCGGCGGAGTCACGGTGATGGCCACGCCCACGACGTTCGTCGAGTTCAGCCGCCAGGGCGGGCTCGCCGGCGATGCGCGCGTGAAGCCGTTCGACGCCGCCGCCGACGGGACCTCCATGTCCGAGGGCGCGGGCTGGGTGCTGCTGGAGCGGCTCTCCAGCGCTCGCCGCAACGGCCACCCGGTACTCGCCGTCCTGCGTGGAAGCGCGGTCAACTCCGACGGCGCCTCCAACGGCCTCACCGCCCCGAGCGGACCGTCCCAGCAGCGCGTGATCCGTCAGGCGCTGGCCGAAGCGGGCCTCACGCCCGCCGAGGTCGACGTGGTGGAGGCACACGGCACCGGCACCGAACTCGGCGACCCGATCGAGGCGCAGGCCCTCATCGGCGCCTACGGACGGGAGCGGGAACGCCCCCTGTACCTGGGCTCGGTGAAGTCGAACATCGGCCACGGGCAGGCGGCCGCCGGTGTGGCCAGCGTGATCAAGACCGTGCTCGCCCTGCGCCACGGCGAACTGCCGAAGACCCTGTGGCTCCGCGAGCCCACCCCCCAAGTCGACTGGTCCGCCGGCGCCGTGGAGCTGCTGACGCAGGCGCGGCCCTGGCCGGAGACGGGCCGTCCGCGCCGCGCCGGGGTGTCCGCGTTCGGAGCCAGCGGCACCAACGCGCACGCTGTCCTGGAGCAGGCGCCGGCCGTCGAGGAGGAGCCCGAACCGGCGGCCGCGAGGCCGGAGGCCGTGCCGCTCGTGCTGTCGGCGAAGTCGCCCAAGGCGTTGCGCGCGCAGGCCGCCCGGCTGCTCGAACGGCTCGACGCGGACCCCGCACCGGCCCTCGTGGACGTGGCGTACACGCTCGGCGCCGCCCGCGCCTCCTTCGAGCACCGCGCGGTGGTCGTCGCCCGGGACCTGGAGGAGGCGCGGACCGGGCTGAAGGCGCTCAGCGCGGGGGAGCAGGCGCTGGGCGTCACCGTCGGCAGGGCAGCCGACCGGGGCCGTCCCGTGTTCGTCTTCCCAGGACAGGGACCCCAGTGGGCCGGGATGGCCGCCGATCTGCTGGCCACCAGTGCCGTGTTCGCCGACGAGTTCCGCGCATGTGCCGAAGCCCTGCTGGAGTGGGTCGACTGGTCGCCCGAGGCGGTGCTCTCCGGCGCCGCCGAACTGGACCGGGTCGACGTCGTCCAGCCGTTGCTGTGGGCCGTCGACGTTGCGCTCGCCGCGCTGTGGCGTTCGTACGGCGTGGAGCCCTCCGGGGTGATCGGGCACAGCCAGGGCGAGATCGCCGCGGCGACCGCGGCCGGAGCGCTGTCCCGCCGCGACGGCGCGAAGATCGTCGCGCTTCGCAGCATCGCCGTCGGCGCGATAGCCGGCACCGGAGGCATGACCTCCGTGCAGTCGGACAGCGCCGGCCTGGCCGGGCTGATCGAGGCCCACGCCGGGAAGCTGTCGGTCGCAGCGGTCAACGGCCCCCGGGCGACCGTGGTGTCGGGTGAACTCGGCGCCCTCGACGAACTGGAGGCCGAACTGACGGCCGCCGGCATCGGCCACCGCCGCATCCCCGTCGACTACGCGGCCCACTCCCCGCAGGTCGAGCGGATCAGACGGGAGCTGGAGCAGGGAGTGGCCTCGACGGAACCGGCCGCGACCTCCGTGGCGTTCTTCTCCACCGTCGACGGCGCCCGCCGCGACGGGGAGTCCCTCGACGCCGCGTACTGGTACCGCAACATGCGCGACCCGGTGCTCTTCGAGCAGGCGGTCCGCGAGGCGCTCGACTGGGGCAGCAGGGCCGTCGTGGAGGTCAGCCCGCACCCCGTGCTGTCGATGGCCGTCCAGGACGTGCTCGACGAGACCGACGGCCAGGCGGTCACCTTCGGCACGCTGCGCCGCGGCGAGTCAGGCCCCGTACGGTTCCTGATGTCGCTGGCCGAGGCCTACGTGCACGGCGTCGGCGTCGACTGGGCCGCGGTGTTCACCGGCTACGGCGCCCGGCTCGTGGACCTGCCGACGTACGCCTTCCAGCGTGAGCGGTTCTGGATGGACGACCCGTTCCGCGGCGGCGACGCGTCCGCGATGGGACTCGCCACCGGCACGCACCCGCTCGCCCCGGCGCAGCTCACGCTCGCCGACAGCGGCGAACTCCTGCTCACCGGACGGATCTCGGCGGCCACGCACCCGTGGCTGGCCGATCACACCGTCTTCGGCTCCGTCGTCGTACCGGGCACCGCGCTGCTCGACCTCGCGCTGCACGCCGGAGCACAGGCAGGCGCCGGCCGCATCGACGAGCTGGTGCTACAGGCGCCGCTCGTGCTCCCGGAGAAGGGCGGGGTGTCGTTGCAGGCGGCCGTGGGCCCGCCGGACGACGAGGACCGCCGCCCGTTCACAGTGCACACCAGCCCCGAGGGAGCGGACGGCGAGTGGACCTGCCACGCCACCGGCGTGCTCGGGCCGGAGCCTCCGGCGCCGCCGTCCGCGCAAGGGCAGCAGTGGCCGCCCGCGGGTGCGGAACCGCTGCCGCTCGACGGCTTCTACGAGCGGATGGCCGCCGTCGGCTACGGGTACGGACCCGCCTTCCAGGGGCTGCGCTCGGCGTGGCGCCAGGGCGACGACCTCTACGCCGAGGTCGCGGTCGCGGGCACCGACCCCGGATTCGCCCTGGATCCGGCCCTGTTGGACGCCG
The DNA here is from genome assembly GCF_012726265.1 of Streptomyces sp. HNM0575. Classification (GTDB taxonomy): domain Bacteria; phylum Actinomycetota; class Actinomycetes; order Streptomycetales; family Streptomycetaceae; genus Streptomyces. The sequence goes on from NZ_JAASAG010000018.1 coordinate 29,699, forward strand.
CGCTCCACGCCGTCGTCCTGTCCGGACTGGACGACCTGGAACAGGGCGGTGCCGCGCGGCTGCCGTTCAACTGGAACGGTGCCCAGGTCTTCGCGACGGGCGCCACCACGCTGCGGGTCAAGCTCGCGGCGGGGGACGACGCGGTCGCGGTGACCGCGTTCGACGCGGACGGCGCGCTGGTGTTCGCGGCGGATTCCCTGGCTTCCCGGGAGGTCTCGGCGGAGCAGGTGGCCGCGGCCGCCCAACTCGGCGGAGACCGCTCCCTGTTCCGTCCCGAGTGGACTCCGCTGCCGGTCACGGCGGTGCGCGCCGGTTCCGGCCGCTGGGTGGCGGTCGGCGACTCGCCCGCGGTCCGGGCCCTCACCGCGTCCGACACGGCGGTGCGGCCGTTCGTGCACTGGGAGTCCCTTGAGGAGTTCGTGGCCGAGGGGTCCACGGCGCCGGACATCGTCGTGCTGCCGCTGGACGCGCGCGGCGGGACCGCGGACGAGGACGTGCCCGCCGGAGTCCGGCGGCTCACCGCCGACGTGCTGCTGCACCTGCAAAGGTGGCTGGCGGACGAGCGGTTCGCCGGCTCGCGGATGGTCGTCTTCACGAAGAACGCCATGGCCGTCGCGGACGGCGAGCGGCCCGACCCCGTATCGGCGTCGGTATGGGGGCTGCTGCGCTCCGCGCAGAGCGAGAACCCGGGACGCCTCCTGGCCGTCGACACCGACGCCACGCAGTCCACGCTGGACGCGCTGACCTCCGTCGTCGAGGCCGCGACGGCGGCGGGTGAGCCGCAGGTCGTCGTCCGCGGCGGACAGGCGTCCGTGGCGCGGCTCGGCCGGATCGGAACCGGCGAGCGGCTCACGGTGCCCGGCGAAGGACCGTGGCGCCTCGGCGCCCGCACCGCCGGGACCATCGAGGGCCTTGCGCTGGAGCCCGCGCCCGCCGCGACGGCGGACCTCGCCGCCGGCGAGGTGCGGGTCGGGATGCGCGCGGCCGGTGTCAACTTCCGCGATGTGCTGATGACCCTCGGCATGTACCCGGGCGAGCCGCGGCTGGGCAGCGAAGGCGCGGGCGTGGTCGTGGAGGTCGGCCCCGGCGTCACCGAATTCGCCCCGGGCGACCGGGTCTTCGGTGCCTTCGGCGACGCGTTCGGCCCGCTCGCCGTCGCGGACCGCCGCACGCTCGCCCCGATGCCGGACGACTGGACCTTCGCGCAGGCCGCCGCCGTGCCCGTCGCGTTCCTGACCGCGCTCCACGGGCTGCGCGACCTCGGCGGGCTCAGCGCCGGAGAGTCGGTTCTCATCCATGCCGCCGCGGGAGGGGTCGGCGCCGCCGCCGTGCAGATCGCGCAGCACCTCGGCGCCGAGGTGTACGCCACCGCAAGCCCGGCGAAGTGGGACTTCGTGCGCTCGCTCGGCGTGGACGACGGGCACCTGGCCTCCTCGCGCACGACCGAGTTCGGGGACAAGTTCTCCGGGGGCGTCGACGTGGTGCTCAACTCGCTCGCGGGCGAGTACACCGACCGCTCCCTCGAAGTCCTGCGCGACGGCGGGCGGTTCGTCGAGATGGGACTGACCGATCTGCGGGACCCGGCCGACCACCCCGGCATCGCCTACCGGCCCTTCCAGCTGCCGGAGATCGGGGCCGACCGGGTGCGGGAGCTGCTGCAAGAGCTGCTCGGCCTGTTCCGCTCCGGCGCGCTGAAGCTGCCGCCGATCCGCACCTGGGACGTACGCCGCGCACCGACCGCCTTCCGGTTCATGTCGCAGGCCCGTCACATCGGGAAGGTCGTGCTCACGATGCCGCGCCCGCTCGACCCCGGCGGAACGGCGCTCGTGACGGGCGCCGCGGGGCTGCTCGGCGGTGCCGCTGCCCGGCACCTGGCCGCCCGGGGCGTACGGAACCTGCTGCTGCTGAGCCGCCGGCCCGCGCCCGAGGAGCTCGTCGCCGAGCTGGAGGAGGCCGGTGCCGCGGTCACGGTCGCGGCGTGCGACGTCGCCGACCGCGCGGCGCTGGCGGCCGCGCTCGACCGCGTGCCCGCCGCGCACCCGCTCACCGCCGTGGTCCACACGGCGGGCGTGCTGGAAGACGGCGTCATCGCCTCGCTCACACCCGAGCGGCTCGACGCAGTGCTGCGCCCCAAGGTCGACGGCCTGCTGAATCTCGACGAGCTCACCGCGGACGCCGACCTCGCCGTGTTCGCCGCCTACTCCTCGGCGGCGGGCATCCTCGGCACCGCGGGCCAGGCCGGCTACAACGCCGGCAACACCTTCACCGACGCGCTCGCCGAGCTGCGCCGTGCCGACGATCGCCCCGCGGTCTCGCTCGCCTGGGGCCCGTGGGCACCGGTCAGCGAGATGACCGGGAACATGGGCACCGCCGACCGCAGCCGGATGACGCGTGGCGGCATCACCCCGTTCGACCTCGACGAGGGCATGCGCTGCTTCGATGCGAGCCTCGACGCCGACGAGCCGGTGACCGTGCCGATCACCCTCGACCCATCCGCGGCGCGCGACCCCGACGGGACCACGCCGGCGCTCCTGCGCAACCTCGTCCGCGGCTCCGGCCGCAGGCGGGCCGCCGGCTCCGGCCGGGGCGAATCCGCCGACGGCGGCGCGTCCGCCCTGCTCGCGCGGCTCGCCGGGCTGGACGAGCAGGGACGACTCACCGCGCTCGCGGACCTGGTACGCCGTGAGGTCGCGCTGGTGCTCGGCCACAGCTCGGTGAGCGACATCGAGGTCGAAGACACCTTCCGGGAGCTGGGGTTCGACTCGCTCAGCGCCGTGGAGCTGCGCAACCGCGTCAACGCGGCCACCGGCGTACGGATGCGTGTGACGACCGTGTTCGACTACCCGACCGCGAACGAGCTGGCCCACTTCCTGCTGTCGGAGCTGGTGATCCCGGAGAACGGCGAGGCAGCGGCCTCCGCCCCGGTCTCCGCACCGGTCGAGACGGGCACGGACACCGTCGTCTCGCTGTACCTCGGCGCGGTCGAGGAGGGCCGCGCGGCCGACGCGATGGCGATGCTGACCGCGGCGGCCGGCCTGCGCCGCAGGTTCACCGGCGGTGAGCCGGCGGGCGCGCCGAAGATCACCACGGTCGCGTCCGGCGACCTGCGGCCCGCGCTGGTGTGCGTCGCCCCGCCGATCGCGCCGATGGTCGAGACGGCGTACGGCATGTTCGCCGAGAGCCTTCCGGAGAAGCGCGACGTGGCGGTGCTGCGCCCGACCGGATTCGCCGAGGACGAGTTGCTGCCCGCCGACCTGGAGACGATGTTCCAGGTCTTCGGCGAGGCGGTGCTCGCCCACGCCGGGCTCGACCCGGTCGTGCTGGTCGGCCACTCCTCGGGCGGCTGGATCACGCACGGTACGGCCACGTATCTGGCCGGGATCGGCCGCCCGCCCGCCGCCGCGGTCCTGCTCGACACCTACTGGCCCGGCAAGGTCTTCCTCCAGGCCCAGCGGGAGTTTATGCGGGCGCAGGCGAAACGCCACGAGCTGATGGCGGACGACAGCGCGCCGCTGGGGCATCAACTCGTGGCGATGGGCGGGTATCTGGGGCAGTTCGACGCCTGGGCCCCGGAGCCGGCGCAGGCGCCGACGCTGCTCGTACGGGCCGCGCAGTACATGGACGACGAGCCGAAGCCCGCGGAGGTCCTCGAGGAGACCGATCCGGGCGGCACCTTCCACGAGACCGTCGCCGTGTCCGGCAACCACTTCTCGATGATGTCGAAGTACCCGGAGTCCACCGCCGCCGCGGTGCACCACTGGCTGGAGAAGACCCTGTGAGCGCCCGCCGCGGACGGTCCGCGGCACACCCCGAGACCCTGAAGGCCCCGAGAAAGAGAAGACCCCGATGAGTTCCGAAACCACGTCCGTCCTGCGACCGCCCTCGGAGCGGATGCGCGAGCTGGACTTCCTGCTGGGGCACCACCGCTGCGTGGGCCGTGCGCCCGAGGACGGCTCGGCGCCCACCGTGATGTACATGCACGGCCGGCCGACGCTGGGCGGGCACTACTACAACGTCGACTTCACCTGGCCGGGCGTGATGTCCGGGCGCTGGATCTTCGGCTGGAACCCGGTGGACGAGGAGTACAACGTGTACTACCTCGCCGACTCCGGCACACAGGGCACGGCCGCCTCCGCGGGCTGGTCCGGGGACGAGTTCCAGATCACCGGCGAGTACTCGGTGGCCGAGATGAACGCGCACCGGGCCGTGCGCGACGTGTTCTCCCGCGGCGACGAGAGCCAATTCGTCACCCACTCCTACGTCCGTTCCGAGGAGGACGGGCGCTGGATCCTGCTCGACGTCTTCGAGGCCCACCGGATCACCGCGGAGCAGGCGCGAGAGGAGAACCCCGATGCCCGCCACTGAGATCTTCGAAGAGGGCGTCTACGGCCCCGCGTTCACCGCCGACCCGTACGCCGTCTTCGCCGAGCTGCGCGAACACGCACCGGTACGGCAGGTCACCACGCACCGCGGGCTCAACGCCTGGCTCGTCACTCGCTACGACGACGTGCGCAGGCTCCTCGCCGACCCGCGACTGGGCAAGGACGGCAACCGGATCGGGGAGCTGATGGCCCGCCACAGCGAGGTGGCGGGCAACGCCACCGGCTTTCCGGCCGGGCTGACCGCCAACATGGTCAACAGCGATCCGCCGGACCACACGCGGCTGCGGAACCTGGTCGGCCGGGTCTTCACGGTCCGCCGCATCGGGATGCTGCGCCCGCGCGTCGAGCAGATCGTCGACGGACTGCTCGACGAGATGGCGCGCGACCGCGAGCCCGACCTCGTCACGACGCTGTCCGCGCAGCTGCCGATCTTCGTGATCGGTGAGCTGCTCGGTGTGCCGGAGTCCGACCGCAAGGACTTCTACGCGTCCGTGGACACGCTCTACGGAGGCTTCTCGGCTCCCGAGCAACTCGGCAAGGCCTATGCCGACGTGGTCGGTTACCTGCGCGACCTGTGCGACGCGAAGCGGAAGACCCCCACCGACGACCTGCTCACCGCCCTGGTCCAGGTCAGCGACGACGAGGACCGGCTGTCCCCGGACGAGCTGGTGTCGATGGCGCTGCTGCTGCTCACCGCCGGGCACGAGACGACCAGCAAGCAGCTCACCAACGGCGTGCTCACCCTGCTGCGGCATCCGGACCAGCTCGCCGCCCTGCGCGCCGACCCGTCCCGAATCCCCGCCGCCGTCGAGGAGTTGATGCGGTTCGAGGGCTCCGGCCTGTCGGCCAGCCTGCGCTTCACCACGGAACCGGTGGAGGTCGCCGGGGTGACCATCCCCGAGGGGGAGTTCGTGCTGCTCTCGCTGGCCTCGGGCAACCGGGACGGCGACAAGTTCCCGGAACCGGACCGCTTCGACATCACCCGCTCCACGTCCGGCAGCCTCGCCATGGGCCACGGAATCCACCACTGCGTGGGCGCGCCCCTGGGCCGGCTGGAACTGGAGGTCGCGCTCGGCCGCCTGCTGGACCGCTTCCCGGACTTGCAGCCGGCCGTGGAGTACGACGCCGTGGAGTGGCTGGTGAACTCCTTCTTCCGCGGCCCGGTTTCGCTGCCGGTGCGGCTGTACTGATCCCGCGGCGTGGGCGGCACCACCGGAGGGACCGGGCGGTGGTGCCGCCCACGCGCGTCATGTGTGCCCGCCGGGCGGGAACGACACGGGCGCCCCGCCCGGAATGCCCGGCGGGGCGCCCGTGTCGCTGCCCGGACTACCAGGCGATCTCCAGATCGTGGATTCCGAACGCCAACCCCCGGAACTTGTACGACAGTTCGTCGAAGGGCTTGGTCAGCCGCATGTCCGGCAGGCGCCGGAAGAGGGTGTTGAAGACGATCTCCAGCTCGACCCGGGCGAGGTTCTGGCCCATGCACTGGTGGATGCCGTGGCTGAAGGCCATGTGGCCCTTGGGGTTGCGGCGTACGTCGAGCCGCTGCGGGTCCGGGAAGACACGGGCGTCGCGGGCCATGGCCGTGAGGTGGACGATCATTCCCTCGCCGGCCTTGATGGTGGTGCCGTCGAGGTCGATGTCCGCCGTCGCGACACGGTTGGTGGCGGTCGCGGGGCTGAAGTAGCGCAGGAACTCCTCCACGGCCGACGGCATGAGCGACGGGTCTTCCTTCAGCGCGGCGAACTGCTCCGGATCGTTGAGCATCGCAGCCGTACCGAGCGCGATCACGTTGCCGGTCGTCTCGTGTCCGCCCACGAGCAGCAGCAGGCCCAGGGCGACCAGCGCCTCGTGGTCGAAGGCCTCCTTCTCCCGGTTGTTCACGATGAGCCTGCTCAGCAGATCGTCTTCGGGGTGCTCCTCCTTCTTGGAGATCAGCACCTCGAAGTAGGCCAGCAGCTCGTCGATGGCCTGCTTCTGCTCCGCCACGGAGACGTCGCGCTCGAGTTGCAGCATCGTGCGCGTCTGGAAGAACTCGTGGTCCTCGTACGGCACTCCGAGCAGCTCGCAGATCACCAGCGACGGAACGGACAGCGCCACGTGCTTGACGAGGTCCGCGGGCGGCCCGGCGGCGACGAGATCGTCGATCGCCGCGTCGACGATCTCCTGGATCCGCGGCCGCATGGCCTGCGCGCGCCGGACGGTGAACTCCGTGATCAGCATCCTCCGCCGTGCCGTGTGCAGGGGAGGGTCGTCGCCGAGCAGGATCTGCGTCCAGCGGGCGAGCTGCGCGACCACCGCCTCCGGGTTGGGCACCGGGAAGGGGTAGGCGGGGTTCGTCCGGTCGACGCTGACGTCGGGCTCGGTGAGGATCTGCCGGCCCAGGTCCTGGCCGGTGATCAGCCACGTCGTACGCCCCGACGGGAGCATCACCCTGGTGAGCGGCTCCTTCTCCTGCACCTCCAGATATGCGGGCGGCGGGGTGAGCGGGTCGGCCGGGTCCCGCCACTGCGGGTACTGGAAAAGGCCGGTCTCTTCTGTTGTTTCCGTCATGCGGGGCTCCCTCGGATCGGTCGGGCTCAGGCGGGGGTGGTGACGCGGGGCCGTTCGTCCAGGAACGCCTGCTGTGGACGGAGGAGGCTGAGCAGCGGCCCGGCCATCGCCGTGGTCACGACCGCCATGACGACCATCAGCGAGTACAACTCGTCGTCCAGTACGCCCATTTCGAGCCCCACGCTGAGGATGATCAGCTCTGTCAGTCCGCGGGTGTTCATGAGCGTGCCCAGCACCGCCGACTCCCGGTTCGCCATGCCGCTGAGCCGCGCGCCGAGGAAGGCGCCGAGGAACTTGCCGCCGATGGCGACCAGCAGGATGAGCACCAGCTCACCGAGACCGGAGAGGTCGAGGTGGGAGAGATCGACCCGGAGGCCGGCCACGATGAAGTACACGGGCAGCAGCAGCACACCGCTGACCTGGCCGACGCGCTTGATGACGTCGTCGCGCAGCGCCTTCACTCCGTCCCGTGGCAGGACGAGACCGAAGAGGAAGGCCCCGAAGATGAAGTGCAGGCCCAGCCACTCGGTGATCGCCCCGGAGACCAGCAGCCCGCCCAGCAGGGTGGCGAGCACGCCCAGGCTCAGCTCGCCCGCTCCCTCGTAGCGGCTGGTGAGGCGGCGCAGCAGCGGACGGACCACGAGGAACATCAGCGCCAGGTAGGGGATCACGGCGAGGATGAGGAGCTGCCCGGCGTTCGCAGCGCCGGCCCGTGCGACGACGACGGCGAGCAGGCACCAGGCGATCACGTCGCCCATCGCGGCGCTGGCCAGCGAGATCGCACCGAGCGGTGTGCGTTGCAGCCCGCGGTCGGAGAGGATCCTGGCGAGCACCGGAAACGCGGTGACCGACATCGCCGCGCCCATGAACAGCACGAAGGCGGTCCGTTCGGCGCTGTGGTGGTTGGTGTGGATGAACCACGCCAGCGCCATGCCGAGCAGGAACGGCAGCACGATCGAGAGCACCGACACCGACACCGCGGTGCGGCCCCTGCCGCCTATCAGGTCTTTGTCGAGTTCGAGCCCGACGATGAACATGAAGATGGCGACGCCGACGTTCGCGAGAGCGCTGAGGAACGGGCGGACGTCGGTGGGCACCAGGGTGTCCGAGATCGCGCCGTGGAACAGCGTCGGACCAAGCAGGATCCCGGCCAGGACCTCACCGATGACCGGGGGCTGCCCGAGCTTGGCCGCCGCCATGCCGAGCAGCCGGGCCAGCAGGAGAATCAGCGCCAGGTCGACGAAGAGAAAGATGATCTGGTGGCTGGTCAAGGATTCACCGTTTTCGGGAGAACGGGCCGACGGTAACGCGCTTGGTGTGGTCATGATTGGGCCCGGCGGTCATGTACGTCAAAGAAGTCCGAATTGCCGCGCGGAACTCGCTGACCTGGAACTTCCCCGGTTTTCGGCCAATGCGCCCGGCGCCGGTTCCCGGCCGATGGGAGCGCGATGGGTTTATCCGCCGCCCCGGTGGGCCGGCTCGTCCGCAGCCCGGAAGGCCGGTCCGTCATCTCTGCGGCAGGGTAATTCCCTGGTAATCGGCGAAGTCTCCGCAGGTGCGCCCGCTCATTCTCGGGTAACCGGGCGCCGGTCCTTTCCGGAAGCACCGGTGGCGGCGCGCGGCGGACGACCCGGGCCGCTTCCTTGTACCGGCCCGGCCGGTCCGCGACGAAGCATCAGCGGTGGTGCCCGTACGGATCCAGCCTCCGCAGCGCGTCCAGCTCCGCCGCCGTGACGGGCTCCTCGACCACGGCTCCATCGGCCGGAACGTCCCAGCTCGTACGCGAAGCGACCAGCCGGTCCGGGTCCACCGCACCGAAGTGACTGGCGAGCGCGAACCCCTCGGAACGCCGCGCGAACACGCCGAAGTCGCTCACCACGGCCTTCACGCGGCGGCCGGGCGACGTCACCGCGGCCACCTTCGGCACGTACCGCCGCCGGCCGGAAGCCGCCAGGACGACGCAGTCCGCCGCGTTCGCGATGTCGTGCGCGCCTCCGGAACCGGTGAGCCAGGTCCCGTCCGGCAGCACGCTGGTGTTGACGTTCCCCGACGAGTCCGTCTCCGCGGCGGCCAGGACGCCCAGGCAGCGCGGGTTGGCGGCGACCATGCCGCCCAGGATGTCGGCGATGGACGACAGTTGTTCCGCCCCGTGCAGTTGGCTGAAGAGATACACGTCGCCGGTGTGCGGCCGGATCCCGTAGAAGCCGAGCTCCGAGACGAGCCGCACGGTGCGCCCCTCGGAGCGCAGCCGCCCGGCCGCCAGCCAGGCGGCGACGTGGGAGGCGCCTATCCCGGCGAGCAGCGTGTCGTAGTCTCCGCCCCGCACCAGGTTCGCGATCGTGCGGGCGCCGAGGATCATCAGCGACTCCTTGCGGCTGGGCTCCGGCCCGTCGCGGACGGGCGGCGGCGCGGTCGGCGGGGGACCGGTGAGCGCGCGCAGGCGCTTCTCGCCCAGCCCGGAGAGGTAGTCGTCGTGGGACGGGGCGATCCAGTCGGTGAACCAGCGGCGCGCGGTCTCGTCGTCCGAGCAGGCCTCCGCGGTGTGCGAGAGGAACGCGTAGTCGTCGAGATAGCCGGGCACACCGGCGAGACCCTGGGTGCGCAGCGACTGCGGATGGCAGCCGAACGGTGCCTCGCACAGCCCCAGCACCCGCTGGCCGGGCACCACGACCTGGTCCGGCATGGCGTCCACGACCTCGTCGTCGACGATGCACTCCACCGAGGCGAGCACACCCAGCCGCGCGGCGTAGGCGGGCCAGGGACCCTCACCGTGCGGACGGCACAGCACGACGTTGCCGCGCCGGTCGGCGCACACCCCGTGCACCACCGTGACGTCCGGGCGCAGCGGCCGCATGAGCACGCCCTCCTCGCCGGTGAACGGGTCCGTGGTGTGCCGAAGCGAGTCCTCCTTGCCCTCGGCCAGGCAGGTTCCGGCGAGGGAGGAGGTGAGCACCGCGCGCTGGCCCGTCGCCGCGGCGTGCAGGCGCTGCTGGAGCGTGAGGAGCGACCACATCTCGGCTTCGAACGGTTCGCCGTGCAGCAGGTCGCGGTAGAGCGGGGAGGGCCGCGGCGTGGGACAGGTCTCGCCGAGGAACCCGGTGATCACCTTCCGCGCCGCGCGGGCGATCCCAAGCGCGTGCGCGTTGCCGTGCACCGCGGCGACGCTCACGGTCAGGCTTCGCGTGTCCCGGAAGGCCCGCGCCACCGCGTTGAGCACGGCGTTGGGCCGTGACGGGGTGGCACTGAAGTGGACGTGCATGTCCGGGCGGACGTGCCGGCGGACGAGGTCGTCGGGGGTGGGCGAGACCGGGACCACGGCGATCACGCCCTGCCCAGGACGACGGCGGAGGTCTGGCTGCCGATCGCGAAGGCGAGCGACACGGCGAGGTCGAACCCGGCCGTACGCGCGCCTTCCGCGACGTGGTCGTGGTCGCACTCGGGCGCCACCTCGCCGACGTTGATGGTCGGCGCGAGTTCCTGGTGCCGGAGCATCAGCGCGGTCGCCGCCACGTTCACGATGCCCGCCATGCCGAGCGTGTGCCCGAACACGGGCTTGTTGGAGCCGATCGGCGGCAGCGACGCCACCGGGCGGTGCGGGTAGAGGGCCCGCAGCGCCCGGCTCTCGGCGAGATCGTTGTAGTGGGTCGCGGTGCCGTGGCCGCAGAAGTAGCCGACGTCGTTCAGGGACCTGCCCGCGTCCTCCACGGCGTCGGAGATCAGTTCCGCCGTCACCTTCCCGGTCAGATCCATCGACGTGGCGTGCCCGGCCTCGTTCATGGCGGCCGCGCTGTACACGTGCGCGTACACGTCCGCACCTCGCGCCGTCGCGTCGGAGGCGCGTTCCAGCATCAGGCAGATCGCGCCCTCGCCGAGTGCCATGCCGTTGCGGTGGGCGCTGTACGGGCGCACCGCCTGCTCCGGGACGTCGCGCTCGGGGGAGAGGACGCCGGGGCCCAGCGCCTGGAAGGTCCGCAGCACCGCCGGTACGAGCGGGAACTCGGTCCCGCCCACCAGCACCGCGTCGCTCGCGCCCGACCGCAGTTCGCGCAGCGCGAGGCCGATGGCGTGGTGACCGCCGACGCAGGCGCTGCTCACCGTCGTGACGAGGCCCTTCGCGCCGATGTGGATGGCCGCCAGGCTGGCCGGGGAGCCCGCGAGACCGCGGAACATCGCGCCGTTGTCCAGGTCCGCGCCGGGACCCGGCGGGTTGTCGCCGCCGACCCACCAGCTCAGCCCGCCGCGCGATGTCGACTGGACGACGCTCAGCCGCCGGGGGTCCAGTCCGCCGGCCTGCGGGATGCCGGAGTCCTGGTGCGCGGCGCTGACGGCGGCCAGGCCCGCGAGGATCTCGGTGCTGTACTTCGCGGCGTGCCGGTCCGGCAGGCCGGGCAGGAACCCGCGGTGGTCGAAGTCCCGGAGCTGGCCGCCCGCGAAGACCCGGAGCTGCTCGGCGTCGGAGTCGAACCTGTCGAGCGCGGAGACCTGGGAGCGGCCCGCGCGCAGGTGGTCCCAGAAGGACGCGGCGTCGTCGGCGCCGGGAAGCACCACGCCCATCCCGGTTATGGCAACTGGTTCTTCGGCCATCGGGCGTCACTCATCTCCGGCTTTTCCCGTGGGGGCGGTCTGCTGCGCCAGCGCCACGAACTTCTCGCCGCTGGGGTCGATGTCCACGTCGAGCCCGTTGAGCAGCCCCGCGAGCATCCGGTACTGGCCGACGATGACGAAGGCCTCGACCAAGCGGGCGTGGCCCAGCTCGCCGTCGAGGAACGCGACGAGCCCGGCGTCGACGTCGGCGCCCTGGTCGAGCTGGTCCGCGGCGCGCAGCAGCGCCGTGTCGACCGCGCCGAAGACCCCTTCCACAACGGGTTCCGCGCAGGCCGCCTCGATTTCCCGCTCGGCCAGCCCGAGCCCGGCGGCGAGCACGCGGTGCTGGGCCAGTACGTATTCACAACGGCTGTTGCTGGCCGTCCGCAGGATCAACAGCTCGCGCTCGCGCGGGCCGAGCTCGGTTCTCGTCAGCAGCGTGGTGCTGAGCATGAGGACGGGCTTGACCAGCATGGGGGCGTGCGCCGTCATGCGAATGAGGTTCAGCGGCGCGGCCATCTTCCCGATGGCGGCCCGGGTCTGCTCGGGCAGTTCTTCGGGGTCGGGAAAGGGAATTCGTGCCATGAGGACCTGTCCGATCGGCTTCGTCGGTGGTTCCGCCTCGCTCGCTCCCGGCGTGCGGCAGGCGGTTCCGATTGATCGTTCGCTTCTTCTGTCGCGGTCTTCCTCAGCGCCTCACTGTCTCCGGCAGAGGAACCGTCCAGCCCGCACCCAGCTCGTCTCGACGAGCGCCTCGGACTCGATGGTGAAAGCGTTCGCGCCGGCCGGAAGGAAGGTGTCGCGGACCTTGCTCGACCGTCCGTCGGGGAGCGTGAACGACCCGGTCAGCACCAGCTTTCCGTCCTCCCAGCCGGGCGACGTGGCGACGCCGGACGCACCCGTCTCCAGGAAGAAGTGCTCGATGAAGACGCTCCGCGCGGCGTCCCACGCGAAGACGCGCCCCGCGGTGAAGCCCTGCCAACGCCCCTCCGACCAGAGGGAATGACCGTCCATCAGCACGCGTGTGTGCAGGAAACTCGGCTCGCTGCCCGGATCTTCCGGGTCGGTGCACTCGAACGAGCCCAGCAGGAAGGCGAGTTGCCGCATCCGGGACGAAAGCCCGGGGGCGTCGGCGGGAGTGGTCTCTGTGCTCATGGATGCTTCCTCGGGGCCGGTCACCAGGAGACGGCGAGGCGGTACATGCCGAACAGCAGGGAGTCGGTCTTGAACGACATCTTGGTCAGCGGCTCGCACAGGCGCAGCGTGGGTATCCGCTCGAACAGCCTCGCCAGAGCGACCTCGATCACGACGCGTGCGAGGTTCTGCCCGATGCACTGGTGCGCCCCGTGCCCGAAGGCCAGGTGATTGCGTGCGCCCCGCGTGACGTCGAGCTCGTCGGGGTGGGCGAAGACGTGCGGGTCGCGGGCCGCCGTCGCCAGGTGCAGCATGATGCCGTCGCCCGCGAGGATTTCGACGCCGCCGACGGTGATGTCCTCCTTCGCGACCCGCAGCGTCCCGCCGGACACGCTGAAGAACCGCAGCAACTCCTCGACCGCGTCGGGGATCAGCGCGGGATCGGTCCGCACCTTGGCGAGCTGGTCGGGGAAGGTGAGGAGTCCGACGGTGCCGAGCGAGATCATCTCGCCGGTGGTCTCGTGGCCGCCCATCAGCAGCAGGACCATGAGCGCGACGAGGAGGTCCCGGTCGAAGACTCCGGTGTCCTGGTTCTTCTCGATGATCCGCGAGAACGCGTCGTCGCCCGGGTTCCGCTGCTTCGCCTCCACGAGCTGCTCGAAGTACAGCAGCAACTCGTCCGTGGCCGCGCCGTGTTCGGCAGCCGACGTGCTGCGGTTGAGGATCGTGGACGTCCGCTGCCTGACGAAGCCGGAGTCCTCGGGGGGAGTGCCGAGGAACTCGCAGATCACCAACGAGGACACCGTGTGCGACACGTGGTGGGCTAGGTCGGCCGGGGGGCCGGAGGCCAGCAGCTCGTCGATCTGGCGGTCGACGATCTCCTCGATCCTCGGCCGGAGCGACTCCGCCTGACGCACCGTGAACTCCGACATGAGCGCGCGTCGCCGCTCGGTGTGCTCCGGCGAATCGATCGTCGTGAGGGCCCGGGTGTAGCCGTAGAGGTGGTCGAGGGTCTGGCGCGGGTTCTCCGTCGGGAAGGGGAAGGTGGGTCTGCTCCAGTCCGCGCTCACACGTTCGTCGAGCAGGATCCTCTGGCACTCCTCGTGCCCTGTCACCAGCCACACCCGCTGGTCCGACGGGAAGGCCACCCGGGAGACCGGCATCTGCTCCCGCGCCCGCGCGTACGACCGCGGCGGGTGCAGCGGACATTCGGCGTTGCGTGGCTCCGGAAAGCTGAGGAATGTCGTGTGTTCGGTACCGCTCACTCTTGATCCTCTTGGGCCGCTCGTGCTGACTTCACGGACTGGATATCCAAGGATGTCGGCAATGGTGATCGGACACGAAAGGCAATTGGTCTCCCGTGCGCCTTTTGGGGCCTTTCCCCGCGCGGACCCCCTTGCTTTTCCCCGTCCGTCGGATACGGGCGGGGAAAGTGCGACCGGCCGGGAGCCGGTGTCGTGCGGTGTCGTGCTCCGCCGGTTCAGCCGCGGCGGAATCGGCCGTCCGCCGGTTCTGACAGCCAAGGCCCTGCACGCGGGTCCCGCCACCGTTATCGGCCACCAAGGGCTCACGGCACGGTAATTCCTTCATGAGCAACGCTGAGGGCTCTATTACCCGGCGATGGGCCGTGACGCCGAAGAAGCGCACCGAAAACCGGGTACCGCACTTTAGTGTTGTCGCTCCGGCTCCGACGGGCGGGACTTGAGGACGCTGTGCGACTTGGCCCGGAAAAAGGACGAGGAAGACAAGCCGCGTGAAGACTGAAACGAGACCACAAGAGCCCACGGGCCCGCCCCCCGGGGAAGCGACGGCCGAGGCTCCCGAAGGCCCTTCTCCGATCGGCCGGAGCATATGGCTCGCGGTCACGGCGGTGGTCATCGGCCAGAGCATGGTGCTTCTGGACACCACCATCGTGAACGTCGCGCTCGACGGCATATCCAATGCCCTGGGGGCCTCCACGTCGTCGATCCAGTGGGTGGCGACCTCGTACCTGCTGACCCTGGCCGTCGTCATCCCGCTCTCCGGCTGGGCCAGCGAGCGGCTGGGGACGCGCCGCCTGTGGCTGATCGCGCTGGTCATCTTCATCGCCGGGTCGGTGCTGTGCGGTGCGTCCTGGGAGCTCGGGCCGCTCATCGCCTTCCGCGTCCTACAGGGCATCGGCGGCGGACTCATCAGTCCCGTGGCGATGAGCATCATCGCCCAGCAGGCGGGCCCGCAGCGGCTGGGGCGCGTCATGGCGGTGGCGGGCATCCCCGTGCTCCTCATGCCGGTCCTCGGTCCGCTGGTCGGAGGGGCGATCGTCGACCAGGTCTCGTGGCGGTGGATCTTCTACATCAACGTGCCCATCGGGGTGGTTGCGTTCTGGATGGCGGCCCGGGTGCTCAACGCCCCGCCCCGCACCGGCCCTTCCAGGGTCCGGCTCGACCTGCGGGGACTGGTGCTCCTGGCGCCGGGACTGGCGGCCGTGCTCTACGGGCTGTCGGAGACCCAGTCGGAAGGGGGGCTCGGCAGCTCCGAGGTGTGGCCGCCGCTGGCGGGAGGAGCCGTGCTCATGGCGCTCTTCGTGCTGCACTCGAGCCGCCTGCGCCAGCCGCGGCACTCGCGTCAGATCCGGCAGGCGCTGGTGGACGTCAAGCTGTTCCGGCGCGGCGCGTTCAGCGCGGCGGCGGCTTCGATCTTCCTGGTAGGGGGCGCGCTGCTCGGGGCCTCCCTGATCATTCCCCTCTACTACCAACAGGGCCGGGGCGAGAGCCCGTTGTCCGCCGGCCTGCTCATCGCCCCGCAGGGAGTCGGCTCCGCGATGGCGATGCGCTTCGCGGGCAAGTTCACGGACCGGGTGGGAGGCGGACCGGTGGCCAGCGTCGGGCTGCTGGCGTGCACCGTGGCCAGCGTTCCGCTGGCGTTCGTGGACCAGGACACCCCTTACTGGTGGCTGATCGCCGTCCTGTTCGCCCGCGGCATCGGCTTCGGAGCCTCGCTGATGCCGATCACCTCGGTCGTCTACAAGATCGTGCAACCCGCCGAGATCCCCCGGGCCACCAGCATCGTGACCGTGCTCCAGCAGCTGGGCGGCGCGCTGGGCACGGCCCTGCTGGCGGTCATCCTCCAGAACCGGCTGGCCCACACGGGCGGCCCGAAGTCAGGTACCGCCTATGCGCAGACGTTCACGTGCTCGATCGCGCTGACGTTCATCGCCCTCCTGGCGACGCTGTGTCTCACGTACGCGACCCGGCGAAAACGGGAACCCTCGGGCTGAGAGGGCACCAGGCGCAGGGCCCGGCGCCCTTTCAGCGCATGCCGCCGCCGTCTCTCACAGCGCGCCGCAGGACTCGACGAAGCGGGCGTCGGTGAGGGCGGACGCCCTGTCCCGATGGTGGGTCAGAAGGTCCTGGTCGCCGGCCTGGTCCTCCAGCCACTGCGCCGCGGAGCGGTGCTTGAGAGCCCGTACCGCCTTCGGCAGCCGCGAGTAGGCGACGTCCCGGACCGGTGCGTAGGCGAAGACGTATTCAGGGTCGCCGGATCCCGGGCCGCGACGCGTCCTGCGCAGGAACCCGCGACGTTCCAGGAACTCCAGGCAGCGGACCGCCTCCGCCATCTCCCGCCCGCCCATCGCCGCGATGCTGCTCGCGGACAGCCCGCGACCGAGCGCGGCGGCGTCCAGTAGGACGGACTTGACCTCCGGAGGCAGCGCATCAACCCGTGAAGCCAGCACGCTGCGCACCGAGTACGGCAGCGCCGCGGGCGTATCGGACTGGCGGGGCTGCGGTACGCGGATGGTCGTCCGGCTGTGCTCCCCGCCCGGTGCGGGCCCCTCTCCGATCGGCGCCGCTTCCGCCAGGAGGTCGTCGAGAATCTTGTCCTGCATGTGACGGACGTACTCCTCGGCGAACAGCGGGTTTCCTCCGACCCGGTCCAGCACCGCGGTGGTGTCCGTGCCCTCCCGCCAGCTCCAGGAGCCCATGCACAGCGCGTCCAGGAGTTCGGCGGTCTCCTCGTCCGAAAGGCGGTCCAGCGTCGTGGTGGTGGCGTGCAGGTTGCCGCCCGCCCAGCCGGGACGCCGCTCCAGCAGCTCGGGGCGCGCGGTGACGACCAGCAGAAGCGGTACGGGAGCGGCGTTGCTCGCCAGGTAGTCGACGAAGTCGAGCATCCGCTCCCCGGCCCGGTCCAGGTCCTCGATGACCAGCGCGGTGGGCCGGTCGGCGACGACCTCCTCGCAGAACTGGCGCCAGGCCGCGAAGGAGCTGGCAGCCGTCTCCGGGTCGCCGGGATCCGCGGCGAGACCGAGCAGGATGCAGAGATGCCGCAGCAGCCAGGCGGTGCGGTTGCCCGAACCGACCAGCCATTCAAGGGACTTGGCGAGCTTCTCCTTCGCCGCCGCCGGCAGGTCCGTCTCCCGTATCCCGGCGAACACCCGCACCAGGTCCGCGATGGCCTCCATGCCACCGGCCGTTCGCCGGCCCTCGCCGACCCTCACCACGAAGGACCGCAGGCCGGCCGTCTTACTCCGGAACTCGTCCACGAGCCGGGTCTTGCCCGTGCCCACGTCGCCGAGCACCGTCACGAACTCCAGGCGCTGGAGCCGGCTGGCCCGCTTCAGTCCGTCCTTCAGGATGCCGGTCTCGATCTCGCGCCCGAGGAGCGGCGTGACGAACTGCGGGGTGGACGAGTCCGGTTCCAGGCCGAGCACCGGTGAGTCGCCGTTCAGGCCAGGCGGGCCGTAGAGGATGGAGCGCCGGGTGACCTGTCGCGTGACCCGGCAGGCCCGGACCTCGCCGTGCGGGACGGAGATCAGCAGTCCCACGCACCGGTCGAGAAGGGGCCCCTTGATCTGGAGGTTGGAGTCACCGCTTCCCTTGTGCACGAGCGCTTCGCCGGTGACCACGGCCGCCGACACCAGTCCGCTGCCCGCGCCCGCGGAGCCGCCGAGTTCCCTCCGCAGCGTCTCGGACGACGTCACCGCGGCACGGACCGCCTCCGAGGCGTCGGTCTCGCGGGTGCACGTCGCGCCGAAGACCGCCAGCCACACCGGTCCCAGCGTGCCGACGACCCTGCCGCCCCGGCGCTCCACTTCGGTGCGCACGATCTCGGCGGCACGTCCGCGGATCAATTCGGCGCTCTCCGGATCGGTTCCGGGATCCTTCGGCACGCTCCGGGTCATGATCAGAACGGCGCTGATCTCCCTGAGTTCGTCGCCCGACTCGCTCATGTCCGCGGCGGACTCGGTGTCGCCGTCCTCGGATTCGCGAACCTCGGTGACTGCCGAGGGTACGGCGGACTCAACGGCCGGCTCGACGGAGCCGGCCGTCGCATGTGGCGTGCGGCGTTCGTCCCCGGACTGGGCGGGCATCTCCCGTATGACGTCCTGGGACGGTACGGATACCACCTCGGCGACGGGATGCGGCACCGTCGACGGGGCAGCAGCGCGGGACTTCGGGTCCGTACTCCCGCCCCGCTGCGAGACGGCCGACGGGCCCCGCTCCGCAGCCAGATCGTGGTTGAGTATCGCGTGCTCCAGGCTCTGAAGCTCGGGGCTCGGATCGAGGCCGAGTTGCTCGATCAGTGCCGTACGCGTACGCCGGTACAGGCTGAGCGCGTCGACCTGACGCCCCACCAGGTAGAGCGCACGCATGAGTTGGCCGCACAGCCTCTCCCGGGGCGGCCCGGTCTCGGCCAGCATCTCCAGGTCGCGGATTATCTCGTTGTGGCGACCGCATATGAGGTCGGCCTCGACGCGGTCCTCCAGCGCGGCCATGCGCGCGTTCTCCAGCGCGGCGAGTTCCGGCCACTCCATACCGTTCTCGACCAGGTCGGCCAGTGCCTGGCCACGCCACAGTCCCAGCGCCTCCCTGAGCGTCACGGCCGCCCGCTCCCCGGAGCCCTCGGCCAGCTCGGCCCGGCCCTGCTCCGCGAGCGCCTGGAAGCGCGTGAGATCGATGTGCTGGGGGTCCACTCGCAGTAAATAGCCAGGGGAGTGGGTGAGAAGGGCGGGGGAGTGGGCTCCGTCGTCGGTGCTCGCGGCGAGCACGCTGCGGAGCCCGGATACCGCGTTGTGAAGCATCTTCCGCCCCGTGGCGGGCGGGTTCGAGGGCCACAGGGCCTTCATCAACTTGCTTACGGGGACCAGGGAGTTGCTGTGCAGGAGCAGCAATGCCAGCGTCGCACGCTGTTTGACACCACCGAGTGCCACCGGGCGGCCATCGTCGACCACTTTCAAGGCGCCGAGAACCTCAAATTGCACTGCTACACACCCTTCAGTCCAGAGATGCCCCGTTCCGCCGTTCTCCAGCAGTTCGAGCGTAAGCCTACAATGGCCTAGACAATGTAGGGGATTTTTCTAAAGTTGAATCGATTTTGCCTGTTCAGGCATCCTGGGGCGGTTGCAAGGCGTCCGCTCCGCGGATGTCCCGGGTCTGTGCGAAGAGAGCCCACTCACGCCAGACGGCCAGAGCGGTCCGTCGGTTCACATCTCGCGGAAGTTGTGACCGGGGCGGCGGAATTCGCCGAGAATGCTCTCAGTGTGCGTTCACGACGGGGTCGCGCAATGAATTCCCATTGGTGCAGCTTGTCGCTTTTTCGTCGAGTGAACCGGCTCGGCAGGAACTGCAACGGTGCGGGACACGGCGTGCGTCCGCTCAACCCCGGCGGGCCCGCCGCGCGTCCCACTCCTCGGCGGGGCAGCCCGCGACGGACCACCGAACCCAGGAGGCGAGTCGTCATCTTCCGGACCGAAGCGGCCGCACGCGACGGACGGCCGCCCGGCGGGCGGGACCGCACCGGCGGGGCCACGAGTCTGCGTTCCGTGCTCCTCGGTGCGGCCGCCGGCGTCGCACTGACCGTCGTGCTGGCAGCCGTGCTGTGGTGGCCGCGGTCCGAGACCGTCTACCGCAGCCACCAGCCGTCGCAGGTGACGTACGGGGACAAGTTCCGGCACCACGCGGGCCTGGTGCGGGTGCGCAGCCTCGCCGGGGACGAGTCGTACCGGCTGACGGTCGGCCGTGATCCCGGGCTCTCCTACGGGCACGCCGTGGAGATCGACGCGGCCCTCGGCGAGGCCGGTATCGAGTCGAGCCACTGGACGGCCGCCGGGCTGCGGATCGAGTTCGGGAGCGGGCACACGCTCTTCGTCCCGGCGAGGCAGTTCACATACGGACGTTAGGGACGGGGTGGGCCGTGGCGGCGGGATCGCGGCGGCGGGACCGCCGCACGGCATCCAGAGCCCGGTCCCGGAACCCGGAACCCCCGGAACCCCGGCGCCCGGTTCGCCGATGAGTCCGGCGCGCTCCGGTGGTCCGACGGAGGAAGGCCCGACGGCCGCCCGACGCGCCACCCCATCCGGAGGACATCATGCGGAAGATCACCGCCGGTCTGTTCATCTCGCTCGACGGCGTCGTGGAGGCACCCGACGAGTGGCACTTCCCGTACTTCAACGACGAGATGGGCGCCGCCGTCGACGCGACCCTCGGCGCGGCCGGCACGGTGCTGCTGGGCCGCAGGACCTACGACAGCTTCGCCGGTGCCTGGCCCGAGCGCGAAGCGGCCGGCGGCGAGGACGCCCCGTTCGCGAAGAAGCTCGGCGACGCACGCAAGATCGTCGTCTCGAAGCAGCGGCTCGGCTTCACCTGGCGGAACTCCGAGCAGCTCGACGGCGACCTCGCCACCGCCGTCGCCGCTCTGAAGAACGAGCCCGGCGGTGACATCGCCCTCAGCGGCTCCGTGTCGGTCGTACGGCAACTGCTCGCCGCAGGCCTGCTGGACGAACTGAACCTGCTGGTCCATCCGATCGCCGTACGCAAGGGCATGCGGCTCTTCGACGAGGACGGGCCGGCGATCCCGCTGAGGCTGGTCTCGTCCGAGGCGTTCCGTACCGGTGCGCTCAACCTCCGCTACGCACCGGCCGGTTCGCCGGGCGACGCGGGCTACGACGACGCCAAGACCCACCTCCCGGGCTCCGGGCGGTAACCGGTCTCGCGGGGCGCGGGGAGCGGTCCCGCCACGCGCTCTCGCCCGCGTCCGGGCCCGTCACGGTGCGGTGCCGCCGTCCACGGGCCGCAGGGTGAGGATCCGCTCCGTGTGCTCCTCGACTGCGGCCCGGCTGTAGAGAAGCGGGAAGGACGAGTCCTCCGCCCACGGGCCGAACAGATCGCTGTAGTGCGGGCTGTCCGGACGGCCGGACTGGCCGGGGGAGTTCATGGCGACCGAGTCGTCCCACGAGCCGACGTCCACGACGAGGCGGAACGTGGCGCCCCCGCTCTGGCGGAAGTCGGAGGTGTACGCGGCGGCCCCCACGGTGTCGCCGCTGCCACCGCGCGGCGCGGGGCCGATCGTCGTCCACTCCGGCTCGCTGCCCGTCCGCTCCCGTACCGGTCCCGCCAGCGGGTGGCACAGCAGGCTGCGGTGCAGGTCGCCCCAGCGCCACCCGGCGGTGTCGGACCCCAGCAGGCGCTCCGCTTCCGCGAAGGCGCCGGCGAGGGAGCCGAGGAGTACGCGGCGCATCTCGCGCGCTCCGTCGGGGCCCAGCCGTCCCTCCGGCGCGAGCAGCAGACTCAGGTCGCCGCGGGCGTCGGCCGCGGCGTCCTCGGCGGGGAGGATGCGGGCCAGGGCACGCTCGACGAGTCCGTCCGCAAGCGGGTTCGCATGCCCGTCCGCCGGGCCGTCCGCCGAGCCGTTCGCAAGGCCGCCCGGCAGCACATGGCGCAGCGCCGACCTCAGCAGCGCCGGACGCAGATGGCGCCGGAACCAGATCTCGAAGAGCGCCGCCGCGGGCGAGTCCGCCGCGAGCCTCGCGTCCCATCCGCGGAGCAGGCCGAGCGCGGCCGCTGTGCGCGGGTCCTCGCCGCTCCCGCTCAGTCCGTCCAGCAGCGGCAGGATTCCGCGGGCGGGCAGGCTGAGGTGGTCGGTCTGAAGCCGTACGCAGTCCTCGACGGTCCAGTCGTCACGCGCCTCCAGGCACTCGGCGATGCGCAGGTATCGGTACGGCGCGTACCAGTCGTAGGTGACGGTGCGTTCCGCTGCGGGGTACGAGGGCGGAAGGTTCATCTGGTTCGCCGTGGCGATCCAGCCGCTGTGCGGGTCGCGCACCGAGGGCAGGGTGCCCGGCTCGTGGTGCCCCGCCCACTCGTAGCGGCCGTCGCCCGGCACGGGCAGCGTCCCGTCCCAGCCGTGGCGTACGGGGACCCGGCCCGCGGGGCACCAGCCGATGGTTCCGGCGGTGTCGGCGTACACCTGGTTCTCGCCGGGGGAGCCCCACCGCCGCATCGCCTCCGTGAACTCGCCGGCGTCGCCCGCGCCCATGTAGTTGAGGCTGCCGAGGTACGGGGCCATGCCGGGCTCCAGCCATGCCGCCCGTACCGCGAACGCGACGTTCCGTTCCGGGAGTCTGCGGATCACCGGCCCGTGCCGCGTGAACCACAGCTCGGCCTCCGCGTCTTCGCCGCCGGCCACGGGGACGGACTCGGTCACCCGGACCATGGACTCCCAACCGCCGCCGTAGCGGTAGCGGGTGGGGTCGTCCGGGTCGGTGCGGTAGACGTACAGGTCCTCCTGGTCGATGGGGAAGATCGTCAGGCCGAAGGCGACCCGGCCGTTGTGTCCGATGGAGACACCGGGCAGCGCGGGCTCACCGCCGCCGACGACGTCGAGTCCCGGTGCGGACAGGTGCACCAGATAGCGAAGCGAGGGCAGCGTCACCGCACGGTGCGGATCGTTGGCCAGCATCGGGCGGCCCGTCGCGGTACGGGAGGGGCCCAGCACCCAGTTGTTGCTGCCGTCCAGACCCGTGCGCGGCGCCGCGGTCCCCGGTCCGGTGCGCCCCTCCGCCGTCGGTACGGCGGCCGGGCCCGCCCACGGCGCCACGGTCGCCAGCCGGTAGACGCGCAGCACGTCGTCGGGGATGACGGACAGATCCAGTCCGTCGGGCACCCGCAGCCGGTGCGGCGACGGCTCGCGCACCTTCCGCAGGTCCTCCGCCTCGGGGCCGAAGTCCCGCATCGTCAGGGCCCGCGCGACCTCGTCGTTGAGGTTGTAGTACAGCCCGTGGCTGCGGATGCGGGCCACGTCGGACGGCTCCCACAGGGCGGGCTCGTACCCGAGGAGGGCGAACTCCGGCGGCAGCAGCGACCGGCGGCGACGGCACAGCTCGACGAAGGCGTTGATCCCCGCGGTGAACGCCTTCGCCGCGGGCTCCACGTCCGGTCCGTAGGCCCGCCATTCCTCCTCCATCCCGCCGCGGTAGAGGAACAGCCTTGCCGCACGGTCGTGTTCGAGGTAGCGCTCGCCGAGCACCCCGGAGAGCAGTCCCAGCCCGCGGCGGCGCCACAGGTCTATCTGGAAGAGACGGTCGCGGGCGGCGTTGAAGCCCTGTGCGAGATAGAGGTCGTCGCGCGAGGAGGCGTACAGGTGGGGCACGCCCCAGGTGTCGATGCGGATCTCCACCGGTGCGGAGAGCCCCGGCACCTCGAAGACGGTCGGCGAATCCTGATCGTCCGGCATGTGCTTCCCGCCTCCGTACAGCGTCCTGACCGTCCCGGCCGTTCCGGTTCCCGGCCGCCTCGCGTTCCGTTTCCCGCTTGCCCGGCC
The DNA here is from genome assembly GCF_012726265.1 of Streptomyces sp. HNM0575. GTDB lineage: Bacteria > Actinomycetota > Actinomycetes > Streptomycetales > Streptomycetaceae > Streptomyces. The sequence continues at coordinate 52,927 of NZ_JAASAG010000018.1, forward strand.
CGAACGGTTCCCCGTTCACGGCGACCCCTGCCCGGCGGGCCGCGGTCGGACACGGCATTGTCGTCAAAGCCGGACCGGATCGGCGGCCCGCCCCTCCCCGGAGCAGTGGTACGGATGTGCCATGGAGCTTCGCGTGATGACGTTCAACCTCCGCTTCGCCGACTGCGACCCCGCGGTCCCGCACTCGTGGCCCCGGCGCCGCCCGGCGGTGGCGGCGCTGCTGCGGCGTGAGTCGCCCGACCTGATCGGCACTCAGGAGGGCCTCCACCGCCAACTGCGGGAGATCCACGAGGACATGGGCCGGCACGGGCGGAGCTACGACTGGATCGGCATGGGCCGGGAGGGCGGCAGCCGCGGCGAGTTCATGGCCGTCTTCTACGACACGGGACGCCTGGAGCCCGTCGAGTACGAGCACTTCTGGATCGCCCCGGACCCGCACTCCGTCGGCGCGAAGTGGCCCGGTGCGGGCTCGCCCCGGATGGTGACGTGGGTGCGCTTCCGCGAGAGGACGACGGGAGGCGAGTTCTACGCGCTCAACACCCACCTGGACAACGTGAGCGCCGAGGCCCGGCTCGCGGGCGCACGGCTGCTGGTGCAGCAGATGCGCGCTCCGGAACCGGGGCGTCCGCGAAGCCCCCTCCCGGAGTTCGACACGGGCCTGCCGTGCGTCGTCACGGGCGACTTCAACGTCCCGGCGGAGAAGGAGAGCGGCGGCGGTGTCTATGAAACGCTGCTGGAGGAAGGCGAGTTGACCGACTCCTTCACCGCCGCTCCGCCCGCCCGCCGCGGCGAGGACCACCGCACGTGGCACGACTTCGCCGGGACGTCGGCCCCGCCCGGGCCCCGGATCGACTGGATCCTCACCTCGCCCGGGGTCCGTACGGCGTCCGCCCGCATCAACACCTTCACGCACGACGGCAGTTACCCCAGCGACCACTTCCCCGTACAGGCGACCCTGGAGTTCGACAACGGCTGACGGCTCACGGCTCACGGCTCACGGCGCGGGCCTCGGGGGTCCACGGGTCCACGGGGTGTGCGCTCAGGTCACGCGCTCCACCGCGATCACCGCGGCGTCGTCGCCGAGCGGCCCGCCGACATGGTGGGTCAGGTCGCGTCTGAGCTGCTTCAGCAGCGCGTCGGGACCGGAGCAGTCCGTCCACGCGGTCATCCGCTCCGCAAGCGGATAGAAGCGTCCGGCGGGGTCGCGTGCCTCGGTGATGCCGTCCGTGTAGAGCACCAGCAGATCTCCGGCCTCCAACTCGAAGGCATCCACCCGGTACTCGGCCGGCGCCATCTCACCGAGACCCAGCGGAGGGGCGGGCAAATGCGGTTCCACCGGCGCGACGTGGCCCTTGCGCAGCAGCAGCGGCGGTGGATGCCCGCAGACGATCAGGCCGCAGCTGTTGTCCTCGTCGGGGATGTCGAGCAGCGACGCGGTGATGAACGTCTCCCGGGTCTGCTCCGTGTCGGACGGCTCGCCCAGGTTCCACACGACGCTCTCGTCGAGGAACGCCGCGGTCTCCGCCATGCCCGTACGCGCCCTGACGGCCGCCCGGAACGCGCCCACCAGCAGCGTCGCGTCGCCCACGGCCGACATCCCCTTGCCCCGTACGTCGCCGATGATCAGGCGGGTGCTGGTGGGGGTGCGCGCGGCGGCGTACAGATCGCCGCCGATGCGGGCCTCCGCCTCGGCGGCCAGATAGAGGGAGGCGACCCGCAGCGGACCGATGCGCTCCGGCAGCGGCCGCAGGGCGAGTTGCTGTGCCGTCTCGGCGACGTATCTGACCTGGGAGAGCTCCTGAGCGCGGTGTTCCTGCACGGAGCAGAAGATCACCAGGCAGACCCCCACGAGGATCAGGGAGTAGACCTGCGCCTGATGGTTGGCGGAGAAGAGCTGCTCCCGCTCGCGGAGCACCGCGATGAGCGCCTGGGCGACCACGCTGAGGAAGGCGATCAGCGCGGTCAGTCTGGGCCCGCCGAACGAGGCGGTGATGGCAGGTGCCGCCACCAGCAGGGGACCCAGGTGGATGTCCGGCGGCGAGGTCGCGTCGGCAACGACGATGATCACCAGCCAGGCGAGGGGCACGACCGGCATCCAGTTGCTCTCGCGCATGGACCGGTGGAGATCGGCGAACCGCTGCGACATACCTACTCTCTACCGTCGCCGTGGGCGCTGCGCAGAGCGGCGCACCCGTACGCACGCACCGGTCGCCGGGCCGTGCCTCCGCGGGCGCGGCCCGGTCGCCGCCCGGCCCGGACGCGTTGACCGGCACAGCCGCCGGGCGGGCAAATCCACGCGCGCCGCTGGTGTTTCGGGCAGCCGATACCGGACAGACAGCAGGGGAAAGTGCTTCGGACAGCAGGCACGTCGCGGGAGAGCGCCCCGATAGGCGCCGGTCGACCGTCGTGCCGCCGGTCCCGTACGGACGCTCCTTCCCGTCAGCCGCCCTTACGCAGACAGAAGGAGCACTCCATGCTCATGGCGCACCCGGCCGTACTGGCCAAGACCCTCGTCGAGTACGAGACCCTGCGGGAACTGCACGCGGAGCACGGCGGCGCCGCCGTCAAGCAGCGTCTCGACGACGTCGCGTACTCGCTGTGCATATCGACCGGCACGAACGACATCGACGCGGCCGTGATCGCCGCCCGGTACCACCTGCCCGGCGCCCGGGCCCGCGACGACTCGGCTCTCGTCGGCTGAGGCGACGGGCGCGGGGCGCGCCCACGGAGCGGACCTCACGGGACCGCACCGGACCTCACGCGCGACCGCACCGGACCTCGGGGCCCTCCGGGACCTCCGGGACCGCACCGGCGCCCGGCCCCGGCCGGAGCCGGGCGCACGGACCGGACCGGAACGGCCGGCCCGTGCGGTGCGGCTGCAACGCCGCCGCCCCGCGCCCTCACCCCTGCCGCAGCGCGGGCCGCAGCGCCTCCAGCACGCCCGGGTCGTCGATCGTGCTGGGCACCGGCTCGTCCGTGCCGTCGGCGATGCTCCGCATGGACTTGCGCAGGATCTTCCCCGACCTGGTCTTGGGCAGGGCCGCCACGACGGCCACGTCCTTGAGCGAGGCGACGGCGCCGACCTGGTCCCTTACGAGCTGCACCAACTCCTCGCGCAGGCGTTCCTCATAGCCCTCCACGGTGGCGTCCACGCCGGACTTCAGCACCACGAAACCGCGCGGCACCTGCCCCTTGAGCTGGTCGGCCACCCCGATGACGGCGCACTCCGCGACGTCCGGATGACCGGCCAGCACCTCCTCCATGCCGCCCGTGGACAGGCGGTGTCCCGCGACGTTGATGACGTCGTCCGTGCGTCCCATGACATACAGATAGCCGTCCTCGTCGAGGTAGCCGCCGTCACCCGTCAGGTAGTAGCCGTCGAAGGCGGACATGTACGACCGGACGAACCGTTCGTCGTCGTTCCACAGCGTCGGCAGCGCGCCCGGAGGCATGGGCAGCTTCGCGACGATGGCGCCGTTGGTGCCCGGCGGCACCTGCTTGCCGTCGCCGTCGAGGACCTGCACGTCCCAGCCGGGCAGCGGTTTCGTGGGCGAACCAGGCTTGACCGGCAGCAGCTCGATCCCGGCGGGGTTGGCGACGATGGGCCAGCCGGTCTCCGTCTGCCACCAGTGGTCGATGACGGGGATGTCGAGCAACTCCGAGGCCCAGCGGTAGGTTTCGGGGTCGAGCCGTTCCCCCGCGAGGAAGAGGTACTTCAGCGACGACAGGTCGTACCGGCGGGCGAACTCACCGTCCGGGTCCTCCTTCTTCAGCGCGCGGAAGGCCGTCGGCGCGGTGAACATCGAACGCACCCCGTACTCGGACGCGACGCGCCAGAACTGGCCCGCGTCCGGCGTGCCGACCGGCTTGCCCTCGTAGAGCACCGTGGTCGCCCCGGCGAGCAGCGGCGCGTAGACGATGTACGAATGGCCGACGACCCAGCCGACGTCGGAGGCGGTGAAGAGCGTCTGCCCCGGTCCGACGTCGTAGACGTTGGCCATGCTCCAGGCCAGGGCGGTCGCGTAGCCGCCGCTGTCGCGCACGACGCCCTTGGGCTTGCCGGTGGTCCCGGACGTGTAGAGGACGTAGAGCGGGTCGGTGGAGGCGACCGTCACGCACTCCGCGGGGGAGGCCGCCGCGCACGCCGACTCCCAGTCCACGTCGCGTTCGCCCATCGCCGCCTCGGCCTGCGGACGCTGGAGGATCACCTGGCGACGCGGCTTGTGCTCGGCGAGTTCGACGGCCTGGTCGAGGAGCGGCTTGTACTCGACGACACGTGAGCCCTCGATGCCGCACGACGCGGAGACGACCACCTCGGGAGCGGCGTCGTCGATCCGTACGGCGAGCTCCTTCGCGGCGAATCCGCCGAAGACCACGGAGTGCACCGCTCCGAGACGCGCGCACGCCAGCATCGCGACGGCCGCCTCCGGCACCATCGGCATGTAGATCACGACCCGGTCGCCGGCCGAGACGCCCGCGTCCCGCAGTACGCCTGCGAAGACGGCGACCTCGTCGCGGAGGCCGTCGAAGGTGTAGGTGGTCTTCACGCCGGTGACGGGGGAGTCGTAGACGAGCGCGGCGTGGCCGCCGCGACCCGCCTCGCAGTGCCGGTCGAGCGCGTTGTGGCAGACGTTCAGCTCGCCGTCGGGAAACCAGCGGTAGAACGGCGGCCGCGAGTCGTCCAGCGCCTTCGTCGGCGCCTTGTCCCAGTCCAGCGCGCCGGCCGCCTCCAGCCAGAACCCCTCCCTGTCCGCGACGCTCGCACGGAAGATGTCCTCGTACTCGCCCACCGTGGCCTCCTTCCGGGCGGCCCTGCCGGGGACCGTCCGCTCGTGCGTTGTCGTACGACGGTGAGCGTGCCCGCCCGTGACGGGACCATGGCCCGCCGCCGCGGCCCACCGCCCGCAGGTACGGCGACCACGACCATACGGGCGCTCCCGGCGGCTGGGTAAGCCTCGCGGCACCGGTCGTACGGCTCGCGGTGGCGCAGGCCCAAGGGCGGCCAGGGACAAGGGCACCCGGGACCGGCGGGCGTCAGCCCGAGGCGTCGAGGAGGACGGCGGCGGCCTCTTTCGCCTGGAGCGCCGCCTCGGGCGTACCGGCGACGGTCGCCACGGTGATCGCTCCGTCGAACAGCACGACGATCTGCGCCGTCAGGGCCTCGGGATCGCAGGCGCCGCAGGCCTCCGTCAGGCTCAGGATGCGGGCCCGCAGGGCGGCCTTGTGCGTACGGACGACTTCGGCGACGGCCGCCGAACCCGCGCCGAGTTCGCCGAACGCGTTGTTGAACGCGCAGCCGCGGAAGCCCGGTTGCCGGAACCAGTCGTGCAGCCACTCGAACATGCCGAGAAGCTGCTCCCTCGGCGAGCCGTACTTCGCGATGTGCTCCTCGAGGGCGGCCCGTGAGATCTCGTCGCGGCGGCGCAGATACGCCTCCACGATCGCGCCCTTCGACGGGAAGCACTGATAGAGCCGCTTGAGGGAGACGCCCGAGGCGTCCCTTATCCGGTCGACGCCGACGGCCTGCACGCCGTGGGCGTAGAAGAGGGCGTCGGCCGCGTCCAACACGCGTGTGTCCGAAGGGAGTTCGGTGTCCATGCTGCCCTCCTCACCACTTGAGAACCTTCGCTGCGCACTGTAGCCTCCTCGGCTGAGAACGGTCGTTCTCAAGCTGTACGGGCCGGACGGGCCGTCCGGGGTGAGGGCCCCGGCCGGCTGCCAAGGGGGCCGCCCGGCCGCGGCTGACGACCGGCCGGGGGCGGCGGTGCGAGCCGGGCCGCCGCCCCGAGCTGCCTTCTCTCCCCGGCCGTCAAAGACCGGGCGTGCCGGGCCCGTTGGACGCCCGCGGCCCGTACCGGGTACCGGCCAGTGCCGGGCGCCGCCGCCCGCTCGGCCCGCATCGACAAGCGGGGAATCCCGCCGCGACGCCTGCCCGTTGTCACCGGTGCCGCACGGACGGGCCCGCCGCCGGCGGCACTCGGAACGGGACACGGCAGGCGGAGCGGAACGGAGAGGCCCGGTGCGATTCGGCGTCAACATAATCAACTTCGGTACGGGCGCGGACCCTTCGACCCTGCTGCGCTGGGCCCGCTACGCCGAGGAGCGCGGCTTCGGCTTCGCGATGATCTCCGACCACGTCGCGGTCACTCCCGAGGTCGCCGGGCAGTACGAGGCGCCGTTCTACGATCCGTTCACCACGCTGGCCTGGCTCGCGGGCCGCACCGAGCGCATCGAGCTGGGCACCACCGTCACCGTGCTGCCTTTCCGGCATCCGCTGCTGACGGCGCGCGCCACGGCGAACATCGACAGATTCAGCGGCGGACGTCTCATCGTCGGCGTCGGCGTGAGCTGGAGCGAGAGCGAGTACCGGGCACTGGGTGTGGACTACCGGCGGCGCGGAGCGATCACCGACGAGCATCTGGACGTCGTCACAAGGGCATGGCGGCACGAGAAGATCTCCCACCACGGCGAGTTCGTCTCCTTCGACGACGTCGCCACGGGGCCGCTGCCGCTGCGCGTGCCCCCGGTATGGGTCGGCGGCGCCAGCAGGGCGGCGCTGCGCCGGGCCGTGAGACACGGTGACGCCTGGCATCCGCTCAACCAGCGCATGGACTTCTACCGCGTGCGGGGCCTTCCGGCGCTGCGCCGCATCGCGGAGGAGGAGGGGCGCCCCGTACCGGAGTTCGCGCCGCGGCTGCCGCTGCTGCTGACGGACTCGCCGCTGGAGGAGGAGACCCGTCTGGCCGGGCAGGGCACCCTCGGCCAGATCAGGCGCGACCTGGACGAGCTCGCCGAACTGGGTGCCGCCCACGTCCTGTTCGACACCTACCGCGGGGAGCCCGCCTCGATGCGGCCGCAGCAGGAGGACGAGCGGCTGCTGGAGACCGTCGCCGAGTACGCGCTGGGGCCGACCGGCGACGGCTGATCAGGGCGGTGCGACGGCCGGCCCGGCACCCGGACGCGGCCACGGGATACGGGGCTTTGCTCCCGGGCCGTGGCCTGCGCGATCCGGAATATGCACTCCGTACAGTGGTTCCCAAGGTCCCGGCCCCCGGCGGGTCGCCCTCGCCGGGAGCCAAGCCACCGAGGAACGAGGAACGAGGAACGCCGCGTGAGCACTCGACCCGAAGTCACCCTCAACAACGGAATCCGCATGCCGCAGCTCGGCTTCGGCGTCTACAAGGTGCCGGAGGACGAGACGCAGAGCGTGGTCGCCTACGCGCTGGAAGTCGGCTACCGCAGCATCGACACCGCGGCCCTCTACCGGAACGAGGCGGGCACCGGCCGCGCCCTTTCCGCGTCGGGAATCCCGCGTGAAGAGCTGTTCGTGACCACGAAGCTGTGGAACACCGACCAGGGCCACGACGACGCGCTGCGCGCCTTCGACACGTCGCTTTCGAAGCTGGGCCTGGACTACGTGGACCTCTACCTCATCCACTGGCCGCTGCCCGCCCGCGACCTGTACGTGGAGACCTGGCGCGCGCTGGAGAAGATCTACGCCGAGGGCCGGGCCAGGGCGATCGGCGTCTCCAACTTCCAGCCCGCCCATCTGCGCAGGCTCACGCAGGAGAGCGACGTCGTCCCCGCGGTCAACCAGATCGAGCTCCATCCGCGCCTCCAGCAGCGGGAGTTGCGTGCCTTCGACGCCGGACTCGGTGTCGCCACCGAGGCCTGGTCGCCGCTCGGCCGCGGCAACGGCGTGCTGGAGGACCCGGTCGTCGCCCGCATCGCGGAGAAGCACGGCAGGAGCGCCGCACAGGTCGTGCTCCGCTGGCACATCCAGCTGGGGAACGTGGTCATCCCCAAGTCGTCGACTCCTTCCCGTATCCGGGAGAACCTCGACGTCTTCGACTTCCAGCTCGACGGCACCGACCTCGCGGACATGGAGACGCTGGAGACCGGCGTACGCGTCGGGCCGGACCCCGACACCCTCAACTGACCGGAGGCGGCGGGCAGTTCGGGGCGCGCGCGGAAGGGCGGGGCGGCCGGGCCGCCCCGCCAGGGCCCGGGTGCCGCACGGGCCCGGGTGCCGTACGGCCCCGCCTTCGCCGCACGCTCCCGTCCTGCGCCGCACGCCGTTCGATCAGACCGACGGTCCCTGCGCCAACAGCTCCTCGATGCGCGCGAGTTCGTCGTCCGCGAAGCCCAGGCCGCTGACGGCCGCGACGCTGTCCGCGAGCTGTTCCGGACTGCTCGCGCCCACGAGCGCCGAGGTGACGCTGTCGCGCAGCACCCAGGCCAGCGCCATCTGCGCCAGCGACTGGCCGCGCTCCCGGGCCACTTCGTTCAGTCCGCGCAGCATGGCGACCGTCTCTCCGGTGATCTGGTCGCTGCTGAGGAAGGGGCTCGCCCCGGCCGCCCGCGACCCTTCGGGCACGCCGTCGAGATAGCGGCTGGAGAGAAGCCCCTGAGCGAGCGGTGAGAAGACGATGCTTCCGGCGCCGATGCCGGTCAGCGTCTCCAGCAGGCCCTGCTCCGGCTGCCGGTCGAGCATGGAGTAGCGCGGCTGGTGGATGAGGAGCGGAGTGCCCAGCCCGCCCAGGATGCGGGCGGCCTCCCGGGTCTGCTCCGGCGAGTAGTTGGAGATGCCGGCGTAGAGCGCCTTGCCCTGCTGCACGGCGGTGTGCAGCGCCCCCATCGTCTCCTCGAGCGGCGTGTCCGGGTCGGGCCGGTGCGAGTAGAAGATGTCGACGTGGTCCAGGCCCATGCGGCCGAGGCTCTGGTCGAGCGAGGCGAGGAGGCTCTTGCGGGATCCCCATTCCCCGTACGGGCCGGGCCACATGAGATGGCCCGCCTTGGTGGAGACGACGATCTCGTCACGGTAGGGGAGCAGATCCTGGCGGACGATGCGGCCGAAGGCGGTCTCCGCGGCGCCGGGCGGCGGGCCGTAGTTGTTGGCCAGGTCGAAGTGGGTGACGCCCAGGTCGAATGCGCGGCGGACGATCGCCTGCTGGCGCTCCAGCGGGCGGTCGGTGCCGAAGTTGTGCCACAGCCCCAGCGAGATCGCGGGGAGACGGAGCCCGCTGCGGCCCGTACGTCGGTAGGGCATCGAGTCGTAGCGGGCGGCGTCGGCTTCGTACACGGTTGATCTCCAAGGAAGTTGCACGGGTGTCGTCGTCGCCGGCACGGCGGCCGGCGGTGAACGGGACCGGAGGATCCGGGCGTTTGGGCGTTTGGGCGTCCGGACGGGCGGACGGGCGCCGGGCCCGCGGACCGGCCCGGTGGACCCGGTGGGCCCGGTGGACCTCTCCACCCTCGCCCGCCCCGAGCCAGACGTCCAATAGAAGAAAGCGAACGGATTGAGCGACTAGCCTTCTCAATCGTGGAACTACGTCATCTCGAATACTTCGTCACGGTCGCCGAGGAACGGCACTTCACCCGGGCCGCCGAGCGGCTGCTGGTCTCCCAGTCCGGACTGTCGGCCTCCGTGCGCGCCCTGGAGCGTGAACTGGGCGCCAAGCTCTTCGTACGCACCACCCGCAGCGTCGAACTCACCGGCCCAGGCCGGGCGTTGCTCGGCGAGGCCACCCGGGCACTGGCAAACGTCCGCGCCGCGAAGGAGGCGGTCGCTGCGGCACAGGGACTGCTGCGCGGCACCCTGTCCGTCGGCACCGAGCAGTGCATAGCCGGGGTCGACGTGCCCCGGCTGCTGGCCGGATTCCGCGCGGAGCATCCCGAGGTGGAGATACGGCTGCGTCAGGCGGGGTCGCGCCTGCTGGCCGAGGACGTCGCCGCGGGACGCCTCGACCTCGCGTTCGTCGCCCTGTGCGGTCCGCCGCCGCAGGGCGTACGGCTCACACCGCTCACGAGCGAGCAGCTCGTGCTGCTCTGCCACCCCCGGCACCGGCTCGCGGGGAGCGCCGGGGGAGACGGGGCGCGCTGGGCGGAGCTGAAGGGGGAGGCGCTCGTCGACTTCCAGCCCGACTGGGGCGTACGTCAACTGACGGACCGCGCTTTCGCCGCCGCCGGGGTGGAACGGCAGGTCGCGCTGGAGGTCAATGACGTGCACAGCCTCATCGAACTGGTCGAGCAGGGCCTCGGAGTGGCCGTCGTGCCCCGGCACTTCGCGCGCAAGCCGCAGGCGGCGGGCGTGTGCGCCGTACCGCTGACGGAGGGCCCGCAGCCCGTGTGGGAGGTCTCGGTCGCCCTGCCCGCCGGCGACGCCGCGAGCCCCGCCGCACGGAAGCTGTGTGTGCTGCTGGACCTGCCGGAAGGAGAGCCGGGGCCGCAGCCGGTGTAGGGGGCGCCCACCGCCGCGCACCGCGGAGGCGGCCCCCGCTGCCGGGGTCGTCAACGGTCGTCAACGGTCGTCAACGACCATCAACACCGGTGCGCGGATGCGGTGTTGACCGGCGGGTTCGACCTGGACACCATCGAGACTTCTGAAGTCGCGGCGATACGCGGTACGGGGGCAGGCGGCCACGCGCGCACGCCTGTACGCGACCGGCCGGCCCTGTCCGCGGCGTTCCGATCGAGACAGGTGCCCCGGGAGGGCCGAGTGACTCCGAGAGACCCAGCCGCCGACTCCGCAGCCGCAGCCCAAGTCGCCGCCGAAGCCCCCGCCGACTCCGCAGCCGCAGCCGGAGTTGAAGCCTCCGCCGACTCCGCAGCCGAAGCCGTGGCGCATCCCGCGGCTGGCACGGCCACCGCCGCCGCGTCCCCCGCTCCGGATGCCCGGGAACCGGACGGCGATCCGGCCGCCCGCCCCGGCAACCCGCTCTCGCGCGCCGCCCGCCTCACCCGCCGCCGCTTCCTCACCACGGCCGCCGCGGGCGCGGCCACCGCGGGCGCCGCCGGAACCGTGCTGGCCACGCCGGGCACCGCGTCCGCCGCCACCGCACCTGCCGCACCCACCGCACCCGCCGCTCCCGGCAGCGCCGCCGCGTCCCTCACCTCCCGCGCCACGCTCTCCTTCACGGCCGCCACCAACGGCGCCGCCACCCTCGCCCCCGGCGGCGACCGGCTCGTCGCCGAGGTGCAGAACGTGCTGTGGTCCGTGCCCCGCGAGGGCGGCCGGGCCGTGGCGCTCACCGGCCCCGAACTGGAGCCCACACGGCCCGAGTTCGCCCCCGACGGCAAGCAGCTCGCCGTCTGCGCCTACCGCGGCGGCGGATTCCACCTGTGGACGCTGCGCCCCGACGGCTCCGGCCTACGGCAGCGCACCGACGGCCCCTGGGACGACCGCGGCCCCGCATGGTCGCCCGACGGCACCCGCATCGCCTTCTCCTCGGAGCGCGGCGGTGACCCCGTCACCGGCAGCCCGTACCGCATCTGGGTGCTGGACGTACGTACGGACGAACTCACCCGGCTGACGGGCCTGCCCGGGCAGGACGGGCCCCAACAGGACGGCCCCTGGGAGGACTTCGACCCCGCATGGTCGCCCGACGGCAGACGTGTGCTGTTCGCGCGCGGCGCCCCGGAGGCCGGCGATCACGGGGCGACGGTGCTGCGGACCCGCATCGTCGCCTCCGTGGCGGCCGACGGCGGGGGAGCGGCGCGCACCGAGTACACCGAACACGCCGAGGCCGCCGACGTGATGACGCCCGCCGTCTCACCGAGGGGACGGCTGGCGCTGCTGCGCACCACGGCCTCGCCCGACGCCTCCTGCACGCTGCTCGTCGACGGCGAAGTCCTCGCCGTCGACGGCGACTTGCAGCCCGTGCCGCCGCGCTGGATCTCCGCGGAGGAGCTGCTGCTCACCGTCGACGGACGGTTCACCGTCGTACGCACAGGAGACCCGGGCGACGCCGAGCACATCCCGTTCACCGCCACGTCGGACCTCGAACGTCCCCGCTACCGCGTCAAGGACTACGGCTTCGAACCGGGCGGCGGCAGCACCCCCGTACGCGCGATCCATCTGCCCGCGCTCTCGCCCGACGGCCGCCGTGTCGCCTTCGCCGCCCTCAACTCCCTCTGGGTCGCGCCGGTTTCCGGCCACGGACGCCCCCGTGAGGTCGTCACCGGGGCCCGCACCCGCTATCCGCTCGCCCCCACCTGGACACCCGACGGGCACGGGATCGTCTACTCCGACGACCGCGACGGGCTGCTCGCCGCCCGGCGGCACGATCTGCGGACCGGTGAGGACACCCTGCTCGCCGGAGGCGGACGCGTCTTCCCCGTGCTGTCGCCCGACGGGACCAGGCTGGCCTGCCTCGACATGAGCGGCAACCTCGTCGTACGCGACCTGGACGCGCAGCGCGAACGCGTACTCGCCGAGCCGCTGGGCGCCGCCGGACTGCCCGGCAGACCCAGCTGGTCGCCGGACGGCCGCCACCTCGCGCTGTGCGACCGCAACCGCCTCAACCAGCGCTTCCGCGAGGGCTACAACGTCATCCGCGTCGTCGACGCCGACGGCGGCGAGGACCGGCTGCACGCTCTCTCGCCGCACGCCTCGCTCTCCGACCGTTACGACAGCGGCCCCGTATGGTCCCCGGACGGCCGTCACCTCGCCGTCGTCAGCGAGTCGGCGCTGTGGCTGCTGCCCGTACGGCCCGACGGCTCGCCGCGCGGCGAGCCGCGCCGCCTCACCGACGAGAGCGCCGACCACCCGTCCTGGTCCGGGGATTCGCGCACGCTGCTGTATCTGTCGGCGGGCAGGCTGCGCCGCCTCGACGTGGCAGGCGGCGAGGCGCGCACGGTGCCGCTGCGGCTGCGCCACCGGCCGCCGCGGGCCCGCGACACCGTCGTACGCGCCGGACGGCTGTGGGACGGCACGGGCGACGAGGTCCGCGAGGACGTCGACATCGTCGTGCGCGACGGACGCATCCGTGAGGTGCTGCCCCGCCGCGCGGGCGCCCGCCGGTCCGCGGCCCGGCACGTCGACGCCTCCCGGATGACGGTCGTGCCGGGCCTGTGGGACTCCCACACCCACCCCTGGCAGAGCACCTACGGCGGACGGCAGACCGCCGTCCAGCTCGCCTACGGCATCACCACCGCCGTCTCCCTCGGCGGCTTCGCCTACGAACAGGCCCGCATCCGCGAAGCCGTCACCGGCGGTGCCCTCGCCGGACCCCGGCTGCTGGCGACCGGCGAACTCCTCGACGGAGCACGCGTCGCCTACAGCATGGGCCGCCCGCACCGCACCAGCGAGGGGCTGCGCCGCTCGCTGGAGCGCGCGGAAGGACTCGGCTGGGACTTCGTCAAGACGTATGTACGCGCCCCCGGCTGGATCATGGCCGAGGCGGCGCGCTTCGCCCACGAGCGGCTCGGCGTCCGCGCGGGCAGCCACCTGTGTACGCCCGGCATACAGCTCGGCGGCGATCTGACCACCCACCTCCAGGCCACGCAGCGGCTGGAGTTCGGGCACGCGACCACCGCCACCGGCCGGTCGCAGCAGGACGTCGAGGAGATCTACACCGCACGCGGGGCCGCCTTCCACCTCATCGCGACGCCCTTCACGGCCGCACCCCTGCTCGGCGCCGACCCGTCGCTCGCCGAGGACCCGAGGGTGACGCGGCTGATGCCGCCGTGGGACACCTCGGCCGTCGAAGAGCTCGCCGGCACGCCGCCCACGGGAGCCCAACTCGCCACGCTGGCAAGGGAGACGGCGATCTACCGGCGCGTGCTCGACGGCGGGGGACTCGTCGCGCTCGGCACCGACCAGCCGCTCGTACCGGTCGGACTGCATCTGCATCTCGCGCTGCGCGCACTTCACCGCGGAGGGATGTCGGCGGCCGAGGCGCTGCGCACGGCGACGGTGACGCCCGCGCGGGTCTTCGGCGCGGAGAAGGACCTCGGCACGGTGGAGGAGGGCAAGCTCGCCGACCTCACCCTCGTCGACGGCGACCCGTTCACCGACTTCGACGATCTCGTACGTACGGTGTCGGTGCTTCGCGGCGGGCAGCACTTCGAGGCCGCCGAGCTGACCGACTCGTTTCCCGAACCGGACACGGAACGCGGAGCGCAGCCCGGGACGGAACGCGGAAGGTCGGACGGAACGAAGAGTTCCGACGGCGCTACCGGCGGTGCTTCCAGCGGCTCGTCCAGTGGCGCTTCCGGCGGCTCGTCCAGTGGCAGGGGCGCGCACGGCGGCACGGCGGAGGAGTGGCGCCGCGTGAGCCGGCAACTGCGCCGGGAGGGCTGCTGCGACATGGGCGTCTGAGCTTCCGGGTGCCGCCCGGCCGCCTCCCGGCCCGGCGGTCCGCCGTCTCCTTCCGTGCACGGCCTCTGCCGCCGTCCCGGGAGGAGACGGTTCACTGGGGGAGTGCACTCGGATCCGCAAGCCCACCCGGACTGCCTCTTCTGCGACATCGTGGCCGGCCGCCGCGGAAGCCACCGCGTCTTCGAGGACGAGCTCGTGGTGGCGTTCCTCGACGCCAGGCCGCTGTTCCACGGCCACACCCTCGTCGTGCCGCGCGAACATCACGAGACGCTGACCGACCTCCCCGCCGACATGGTCGGCCCGCTCTTCGAACGGGTACGCCGCATCACCGCGGCCGTGGAGTCGGCCATGGGAGCGGCCGGTTCGTTCGTCGCGGCGAACAACCGGGTCAGTCAGTCGGTGCCGCACTTCCACGTGCACGTCGTACCCCGCAATCGCAAGGACGGGCTGCGCGGCTTCTTCTGGCCGCGCAGCCGGTACGGCAGCGAGGACGAGGCCGAGGACGTCGCGGCCCGGCTGCGCGCCGAACTGGCGGAGTGACCGGCGCCGGCCGGTCCCGCGAGCCGGTCGCTCCGCGCTCCCGCGGCGGTGGTCCCGCCGCGGAGCCGCCGTGGACCGCACCGGCTCCCAGGCGCCCAACTCCCAGGAGTCCGGCGCCCGCTCTCACTTCGCGTCCGCGTAGCACTCCACGACCGCCGTGCTGAACGCGAACCGCACCGGCGTCTCGCCGAACGCCGCGCGCCCCGCCCGCTCTCCCGCCTCAGCGACGGCCTTGGCGACCCGTTCCGCCTCCTGAGCCGGGCAGTGCACGATCACCTCGTCGTGCTGGAAGAAGACCAGTTCCGCATCGGACCCGGCCAGCTCCTGCCGCAGCGCCGCGAGCATCAGCACGGCCCAGTCGGCGGCGCTGCCCTGCACCACGAAGTTGCGGGTGAAGCGGCCCCGTGCCCGTGCCGCGCCCCCGCCTCCGCCTGGTGACGGCTTCGGCGGTCCTTCGCCTCCGCCCTCCCAGGCGGCCTCCGCCTCGGGCCCGCTGCCCTCCGCGCCGTCGCCTCCTGCGTCGCCTCCACTCTCCTGACCACCCGGGGCCCCGGCGGGAGGGCAGGTGCGGCCCAAGTGCGTGCGTACCAGCCGCCCTTCCTCGCCCGCCCTCGCCGCCTCGTCGACGTAGGCGACCGCTTGCGGGAAGCGCCGCCGCAGGGCGGCGAGGTTGCGCAGCCCGTCGCCGCTCGTCTGCCCGTACACCGCGCCGAGCAGCGCCAGCTTGGCCTGCGCGCGGTCCCCGCCGAACGCCCTCCGCGACAGCGCCGTGTACAGGTCCTCGTCGCTGCTCGCGACCGCCATCAGCCCCGGATCGCGGGAGACGGCCGCGAGCACCCGCGGCTCCATCTGCCCGGCGTCGGCCACGACGAGCCGCCACCCCGGATCCGCGACGACCGCTCGCCGTACGACCTTCGGAATCTGAAGCGCGCCCCCGCCGTTGGTGGTCCACCGGCCCGACGCGGCGCCGCCCGGCACGTACTCCGCACGGAAACGGCCCTCCCGCACCCAAGAGCGCAGCCACGACCAGCCGTGCGCGGTCCACAGCCGGTAGAGCTTCTTGTACCGCAGCAGCGGCTCCACGGCGGGATGGGAGACGCCCCGCAGCTCCCACGCCCGCGTCGACGACAGCTGCACGCCCGCCTGCGCGAAGGCCCGCAGCACGTCCGCCGGCAGGTCCGGCCGCACCCGCACGCCCGGTCCGAAGGCCGCCGAGATCTCCTCCTCCAGCTCGGCCAGCCGCCGGGGCAGCCCGCCCGCATAGCGCTCGCCGAGCAGCTCCTCCAGCAGCTCCCGGTGGACGTCGGCCCGCCAGGGCACGCCCGTGCGCCCCATCTCCACCGCGACGAGCGTCCCCGCCGACTCGCCCGCCAGCAACAGCCGCATGCGCTCCGGGTGTTCGGCCCTCCCGGTGCGCTCCAGCTGCGCGGCGTAGACCTCCAGCAGGGCCGTCATCGGGTCGACGCCCTCCGGCAGCGGGGCGGGCCCGGCGTCGAACAGCGACGGCTCCTCCTCCGCCCCGCGTGAGACGGCGGGGGGATCCGGCGGCACGGGCAGTCCGTGCAGCCGCGCGAACGCCGCCGGCAGCGAACGCGGCGCCCCGGCCCGCCCCTCGTGACCCAGCAGCAGCGCCTCCGCCGCCTCCACGTCGTAGCAGCGCTCCACCCGCACGCCCGCCTCGATCAGCCGCGGATGCACGCCGGCGCCGGACCGCCACACCCAGCGCACCGCGTCCGGCCGGGAGCGGACCGCCGACTCCGCGGACTCCTCCGTACGGACCGGACCGGCCGGTCTCCCCAGCCCGTCCAGCGGGCAGATCAGGGCACGCCCGTCCTCGCGCTCTGCCAGCGCCCACCGCACCGCGCCCGGGCCGCCCGGGTCACCCGTCATGCGCGTGAGTCTGGCACCGGGCACTGACAGCGCCGCGCGCCCCGCGGTGGTCCACGGGGCGCGCAACGGTGACGGTATTCGGCCCGGAACGGGCAACGGCCCTGCTAGCCGAGCGACTTGATCAGCTCGCCGTCCGGGGTGTCGCCGCTCAGCTCCCACACGAAGGAACCGCCCAGCCCCTGCTGCGCCGCCCAGCCGGTCTTGCCGCCGATGGTCTCGGGGGTGTCGTAACTCCACCACTGGCTGCCGCAGTGCGCGTACGCCGTGCCCGCGACCGTGCCGGTGGCGGGGCAGCGCCCCTTGAGCACCTCGTAGTCCTCGATGCCCTGTTCGTAGGTGCCGGGCGCGGGACCCGTCGCGGTGCCGCCCGGCTCGGACTGCGTGACGCCGTCCCAGCCGCGTCCGTAGAAGCCGATGCCGAGGAGGAGCTTGCCGGCGGGCACGCCCATGGCCTTGAGCTTCTCCACGGTCGCCGCGGTGTTGAAGCCGTCCTTCGGAATGCCGTCGTAGCCCTGGAGGGGGGAGTGGGGCGCGGTGGGCCCCTGCGCGTCCCAGGCTCCGAAGTAGTCGTAGGTCATGGGCAGATACCAGTCCGCGTACTGTGCGGCGCCCGCGTAGTCCGCGGACTCCAGCTTGCCTCCCGCCGAGGCGTCCGCGGTGATCGCGGCCGTCACCAGCTTCTCGCCGCCGAACTCCGCGCGCAGCGCCTTCATCACGTCGGTGAAGGCGTTCGGGCCGCTCTCGTCACACGTCAGACCGCACGCGTTCGGGTACTCCCAGTCGATGTCGATGCCGTCGAACAGCCCTGCCCAGCGCTCGTCTTCGAGGAGGCTGTGGCAGGACTCGGCGAACGCGGCCGGGTTCTTCGCGGCCTCGGCGAAGCCGCCGGACCAGGTCCAGCCGCCGAAGGACCACAGCACCTTCAACTGCGGGTGCTTCTCCTTGAGTTTGCGGAGCTGATTGAAGTTGCCGCGCAGCGGCTGGTCCCAGGAGTCGGCGTTGCCGTCGACGCTCTGATCGGCCGTGTACGCCTTCTCGTAGTCCGCGTAGGAGTCGCCGACGGTGCACTTGCCGCCCTGCACGTTGCCGAACGCGTAGTTGATGTGGGTGAGCCGGTCCGCGGAGCCGGAGGTCTCGATGTCCTTGACGTGGTAATTGCGCTGGTAGACGTCCCAGTCGGCGAAGTAGCCCACCAACTTCCCGTCCGCCGCCCGGTGTTCGCCCTGCCGCTCGTGCCGGTCCTGCTGCGTCTGCCCGGCGGTCCGGGCCGCGGGCGCGGCCGCGTGAGCCTCCGACGGTTTAGCCGGCGTCGCCGCGGCGGCGCCCGGGAGCGTGACGGCGAGTGCGGCGGCGCATCCCGCGGCCGTGAGCAGTAGAAGACGGCGCCGGGGAGCGCGTACGGAAGATCTGCGACGTCGTACGAAAGATCTAATCATGGCTCTCCTCTGGGGAGTTGGGGGAGATGCTGCTGGTGATCCTTCGGTGCACGGTGAGGGGGGTTCCGCGATGACAGCGGCGGAAGTGTCCGGCCCGGAATCTAGAAGGACTAGACCAGTGCGTCAATGGTTTGAACCAGTGCGCTTCGGATTCCGTTGCTTCCCATGTCACCGGCGGTCCGTCCCGCCGATGACTGGCTGCCTGGGATCGGGCATACTTTTTTCGCCGCAGCCCCTGGTCAGCCGCCGTCGCAACCCGGCGGGGCGCCACCGGTGAGCGGCTTTTCACACCCGGGTCCCGGCCACGGCGGCCGTTGCCCGGTACGGCGGCGCCACCACACCCCGGTTCCGCCGCCGCAGCCCCCGAACAGGAGGAGAGCGCCGTGATGTCCGAACACGGACCGCAGCCCGTTCAACGACGGCTGCCCACGCAGGAAGCCCGCGACCTGCTGTCACTCGTACGTGAAGTGGCCGAGCGGGAGATCAGACCCCGCGCCGCCGAAGAGGAGGCCGCAGGCCGCTTCCCACGGGAGATCTTCACCCTGCTGTCCGAGTCGGGTCTGCTGGGACTTCCGTACTCGGAGGAGTTCGGCGGTGGCGGCCAGCCCTACGAGGTCTATCTCCAGGTCCTGGAAGAGCTCGCCGCTGCCCGCCTCACCGTCGGCCTCGGCGCCAGCGTGCACACCCTCGCCTGCCACGCCCTCGCCGTCTTCGGCACCAAGCAGCAGCGCGCCGACCACCTTCCCGCCATGCTCGGCGGCGGCACTCTCGGCGCGTACTGCCTCTCCGAGCCCTCTTCCGGCTCCGACGCGGCCTCGCTGCGCACCCGCGCCACACGCGACGGCGACGAATGGATTCTGGACGGCACCAAGGCGTGGATCACCCACGGCGGAGTCGCGGACTTCCTCACCGTTCTCGCCCGTACCGGCGTTGAAGGGCCCCGCGGCATCACGGCGTTCCTCGTGCCCGGCGATGCCGAGGGCGTCTCAGCGGCGGTGCCCGAACGCAAGATGGGCATGAACGGATCGCCCACCGCCCAGGTCCACTTCGACGGCGTACGGATCCCCGACGCACGCCGCATCGGCGACGAGGGCCAGGGCCTGACCGTGGCGCTGTCGTCCCTGGAGTCCGGCCGCCTGGGCATCGCGGCGTGCGCGGTCGGCGTGGCACAGGCCGCGCTGGACGAAGCGCTCGGATACATGCTCGGGCGCGAGCAGTTCGGGCGCCCCATCGCCGACTTCCAGGGACTGCGCTTCATGATCGCCGACATGGCGACGCAGATCGAAGCCGGCCGGGCGCTGTATCTGAGCGCCGCGCGGCTGCGGGACGCCGGAGTGCCCTTCGGGCGTGAGGCGGCCATGGCGAAGCTGTTCTGCACCGACGCGGCGATGCGCGTGACCACGGACGCCGTCCAGTTGCTGGGCGGCTACGGCTACACGGCCGACTTCCCCGTCGAGCGCTACATGCGCGAGGCCAAGGTCCTCCAGATCGTCGAGGGCACCAACCAGATCCAGCGCATGGTGATCGCCCGCGAGCTCGCGGGTCCCGAGAGCGTCAGGCGGGCCGGCTAGCTGTATTGACCTGGTGCGTTGTTCACGCGGCTGATCGGTGGCTTGCCTCCGAGTGCGGTGTGGCAGCGGTGTTGGTTGTAGGTGTGGAGGAAGTCTGCCAGGGCTGCGGTGCGTTGG
>NZ_JAASAG010000019.1 GCF_012726265.1 Streptomyces sp. HNM0575
GACCGGCCACAGCCTCGCGGAAGTCCTCCAGCATCGGATCCATCAACGACGAGTGAAAGGCATGGCTGACCAGCAAACGCCTAGTCTTCCGCCCCTCCCCCACAAACCGCTCCACCACAGCAGCCACCGCCGCCTCCACACCGGAGACCACCACCGACGACGGCCCATTGACCGCACCCAACGACACCTCTTCAGTCAGGAACGGCGCGACCTCGTCCTCGGATGCCTCGATGGCGGCCATCGCACCGCCCTCCGGCAACGCCTCCATCAACCGCGCACGCGCCGACACCAACGCACACGCATCAGGAAGCGAGAACACCCCGGCAACATGGGCAGCGGCGATCTCACCAATGGAATGCCCGGCGAGATAGTCGGGCCGGATGCCCCACGATTCGGCCAGGCGGAACAGCGCCACCTCCAACGCGAACAGCGCAGGCTGAGCCCACCCCGTACGATTCAGCGCCTGTTCGTCCTCGCCCCAAACCACATCCCGCAGACCCGGATCCAGATACGACAACACCGCATCGAAAGCCTCGGCGAAGACCGGGAACCGGGCATACAACTCCCGCCCCATACCAAGCCGTTGACTCCCCTGACCCGAGAAGACCACCGCCAGCAGACCCGGGTCCTGAGCCGCCACACCCCGAGCAGCCTCGGTCAGACCCTCCTCATCGGCCAGCAGCACCGCACGATGCTCGAACACCGACCGGGAGACCACCGACGAGAAACCCACATCCAACCGCGAACGCTCCCGGGCGCAGGCACCCAACGCCTCCACCTGCCCATCCAACGCACCCGCCGCCTTCGCCGACGCCAACACCGGCACGACAGCGGGGACTTGGGTGGCCGGAGCGGCGTCGCCGGTCTTTCCACGGTCTTCGGTATCCGTGGAGGGAGGTGCCTCTTCGAGGATCGCGTGGGCGTTGGTGCCGCTGATCCCGAACGAGGAGACGCCCGCGCGCCGTGCACGCCCCACCTGAGGCCACGCCACCCGCTCCGTGAGCAGTTCGACCGCGCCGGCGTCCCAATGGACGTGCGAGGACGGGGAATCGACATGCAACGTCCGCGGCAACTCGCCGTGACGCAGCGCCTCCACCATCTTGATCACACCCGCGGCGCCCGCAGCCGCCTGCGTATGACCCAGATTCGACTTCACCGACCCCAACAACAACGGCCGATCCGACTCCCGATCCTGCCCATACGTCGACAACAGCGCCTGCGCCTCGATCGGATCACCCAACGCCGTCCCGGTGCCATGCGCCTCCACCGCATCCACATCCGACGCCGACAACCCCGCACTCGCCAACGCCTGCCGAATCACCCGCTGCTGCGACGGACCATTCGGCGCCGTCAAACCATTCGACGCACCGTCCTGATTCACCGCAGAACCCCGCACCACCGCCAGCACCCGATGCCCAAGACGCTCCGCATCCGAGAGCCGCTCCAACACCAGCACGCCCACACCCTCGGACCAGCCCATGCCGTCCGCGCCATCCGCGAACGCCTTGCACCGGCCGTCCGCCGCAAGACCGCCCTGCCGGGAGAACTCCACGAAGGTGCCCGGAGTCGACATGACCGTCGCGCCTCCGGCGAGGGCGAGCGAGCACTCGCCGCTGTGCAGGGACCGTACGGCCCAGTGCAGCGCCACCAGTGACGACGAGCACGCGGTGTCCACCGTCACCGCCGGACCCTCGAAGCCGAGGGCGTAGGACACCCGGCCGGAGGCGACGCTGCCGGCGGTGCCGGTCGTCCAGTAGCCCTCGGTCCCCTCCGGTGCCGCGTCCAGGTGTGTGCCGTAGTCGTGGTACATCACGCCGGTGAACACGCCTGTGCGCGAGCCGCGCAGGGAGGCCGGGTCGAGCCGGGCCTGCTCGATCGCCTCCCAGGACGTCTCCAGCAGCAGCCGCTGCTGCGGATCCATCGCCAGCGCCTCACGCGGCGAGATCCCGAAGAAGCCCGCGTCGAAGTCGGCGGCGTCGTAGAGGAATCCGCCGCGGCGGGTGTCGCTGGTGCCGGCCCGGCCGGCGGGGCCGCCGCCGTCGAAGAGCCGCCGGAGGTCCCAGCCGCGGTCGGCCGGGAAGTCCGAGGTGACCTCGGCGCCGTCCGCGACGAGTCGCCACAGGTCCTCGGGCGAGCTGATGCCGCCCGGGTAGCGGCAGGCCATGCCGACGACGGCGATGGGCTCGTCGGGTGCGTGCCGCGGCTGCTCCGCCACGTCCTGTCCCGCCGTACCGGACACCGTGCCCGCACCTGCCGCCGTGCCGGATTCCGAGTCGGGCCGCTCGTCGAGGAGTTCGGCGCGCAGGTGCCGGGCCAGGGACTCCGGTGTGGGGTGGTCGAAGGCGACGGGTGCGGGGAGCCGCAGGCCGGTGGCGGCGCTGAGACGGTTGCTCAGCTGTACGGCGCTCACGGAGGTGAGGCCGATCTCGCGGAACGTCCTTGCGGCGGCGGCCTGTTCGGCACCGGCGGCGCCGAGGACAGCGGCCGTCTCGCTGCGGACCAGTTCGAGGAGGTGGCCGGTCTGCTCCTCGGGCGGCATCTCGCCGAGGCGACGGCGCAGCGCGCTCAGTTCGTCCTGGTCGGGGGCGCTCAGCGGTGCGGTGTCGAGCAGTCCTCGCAACAGTGGGCGCACGCCGCCCGCGGTGGTCCGCTCCACGGGCCCGCTGTCGGTGATGCGCATGACGAGTGCCTGCGTGAGCTTCGCGGGGGCGGCGACGTCGAACATGGCGGTGAGTTCGTGCGGCCGGGTGGCCGGGCCCGCCGACAGGCACAGGGCGGGCAGCCCGCGGGAGCGGCGGTGGAGTGCGAGGGCGTCGAGGAAGGCGCCGGCGGCGGCTTGTTCGTCGTGTTCTGCGGTGCCGAGTACGCCGTCGTGTGAGCCGATGGTGACGAACGCGGCGAGGCCGGTGTCCTTGGTGAGCTGGTGAAGGCTGACGGCGGCTCGGGCGACGGGCCCGAACACCGGTTGTCCGCCGTCGGGTTGGGCGAGTGCCGCGGGTGAGGGCGGTGCGGCTTCGCCTGTGTCGGCCGCGCAGTGGACGACGGCGGTGAGGGGGCGGCCGGCTTGTTCCAGCGCGGCGGCCAGGTCGGCGCGGTCGGTGGTGTCGCAGGCGGTGACGGTGGTGTGGGCGCCGAGTTCGGTCAGTTCGCGTGCCAGGCCGGCTGTGGCGTCGTCGGCGCGGCCTCGGCGGCTTGCGAGCAGCACGTGCCGTGCGCCGTAGGCGGCGACGAGGTGGCGGGTGAGGGCGGCGCCGGTGGGGCCGGGTTCGCCGGCGACGGCGACGGTGCCTTCGGGGTCGAGCCGCACTACGGCGCCGCGGTCGGCGGTGGCGGAGGCGCGGGTGAGCCGCGGGGCGAGGGCGACGCCCGAACGGACGGCGATCTGGGGCTCGTCGAGGGTGGGGGCGAGTGCCACGAGGGTGCGGGAGTCGTCGTCGCGGTCGATGTCGACGTGGGTGATGCGGCCGGGGTGCCGGTCCTGCTGGGCGCGCAGTGCTCCCCACAGCGGGGCGTGGACCAGGTCTGCGGCCTGTTCGTCGGCTCCGGTGGCGACGGCGCCTCGGGAGACGAGGACGAGGGCGCTGCCGGTGAGGGCTTCGTGGCCGGCCCAGGTCCCCAACGTGTCCTGGTGGCGGCGGAGTTCGGCGTCGGCGGTGGCTGCGAGGTCTCCGGCGGGGTCGGTGTCGTCGGGTGCGCAGAGCAGGACCGTCTGCGGTGCGGGAGCGCCCGCGGTGACGTTGTCGAGCAGGGATTCCAGGTCGGGGTGGTGGGCGACGTCGTGCCCTGCGTCGGTGACGGCGGTGGCGAGGCCGTAGGGGTCGGGCCCCAGCAGCGCCCAGTGCGTTCTGCCGGTCGGGGTGGTGCCGGTGGTGGCGTGTACGGAGGGCAGGGGCACCCAGTCGGTGTGCAGCAGGGACTCATGCCGGCTGCCGCCGGCCGCCCGCAGGCGTGCGGGGCGTTCCAGCAGGACGTGACGGGTGATCTTGCCGGAGGAGGTGCGGGGGATGCCGTCGGTCTCGTAGATCTCCTCGGGGACCTTGAAGTTGGCGAGCTGTTCCCGGCAGGCGGCGTAGAGGGCTTCGGGGTCGAGTCCGTCTCCTCCGGGCACGACGAAGGCGACGGGCACCTCGCCGAGTACGTCGTGGGGGCGGCCGACGACGGCGGCGTCGGCGACGGACGGCACCTGGAGGAGGACGCCTTCGACTTCGGCGGGGTGGATGTTCTCGCCGCTGCGGATGATGAGTTCCTTCACGCGTCCGGTGATGCTGAGGTAGCCGAACGCGTCGCGGCGGGCGAGGTCGCCGGTGCGGTACCAGCCGCCGGGCAGCGCCTCGGCGGTCGCTTCGGGCTGGTTGTGGTAGCCGGACATGAGGTTGGGGCCCTGCACCCAGACTTCGCCTTCACGGCCGGTGGGTACGTCGTGGCCCGTGTCGGGGTCGACCAGGCGCAGCGACAGGCCGGGCACGGGCAGTCCGCAGGAGCCGTCGATGCGTGTCCCGTCGGGCCAGTTGACGGTCATCAGGCCGCAGGTCTCGGTGCTGCCGTAGCCGTCGAGCAGGGGGACCCGGAACGTCTCCTCGAAGTCGCGGCGCAGCGCGGCCGGGCAGACGGAGCCGGCGGTCAGGCAGCGCTGGAGGCTGCCGGTGTGCACGTCGTCGTCCTCTTCGCGGGCTGCGGCGAGGAGTTGGTGGTACATGGCGGGGACGCCGGTGAGGAAGGTGAAGGGCTCCTCCCGCATGGCCTGGAGGACTTCGCCGGGTGAGAAGCCGTCGAGGATGCGGGCGGCGGCCCCGACTGCGGTGACGCCGATGACGCACAGCACGTGGGCGAGGCTGTGGTGGAGCGGCAGGGGCCACAGGACGTGGTCGTCCTCGCGGAGTCCGACGATGGGCGAGTAGCAGGCCGCGACGGACCACAGGCAGCTGCGCTGGCTGGAGAGGACGCCCTTGGGCTTGCCGGTGGTGCCGGAGGTGTAGAGCATCCAGGCGGTGTCGTCGAGGTCCTGGTCGTCGCGGGCGGGGGCGGGCGCTTCGCGGGCGAGCAGGTCCTGGTAGGAGACGACGGTTCCGGCGGCGTCCCAGGGCAGGGGGTCGGGGCCGGTGACGACGACGCGCAGGTGGGTCCGCTCGGGGAGCATCGAGCGGACCTGGTCGAGGTGGGCGGGGTCGGTGATGACGACGCGTGCTCCGGAGTCGTCGAGTACGTAGGCGAGTTCGGCGTCGGCGGAGTGGGGGTTGAGGGGTACGGCGACGCCGGCGGCGCGGATGATCGCCAGGTAGCTCTCGATGGTCTCGACGCAGTTGCCGAGGTAGATCAGGGCGCGGTCGCCGGGTTGCAGCCGAAGGCCGGCCAGGTGGCCGGCGAGGCGGCCGGTGCGCTCTTCGAGGTCGCGGTAGGTGAGGCTGCGGCGGCGGTCGCGGAACGCGGGCTTGTCGCCGCGGAGTTCGGCGTGCTCCTCCAGCAGCTCGGGCAAGGGCCGGATCAGTTCGATGCGAAACATCCCGAGGCGCTCCCCTGGTTCAGGCCCTGGCCGGCCGTGTCAGCTTGCTACCCGGGGGAGCGTCCCACCGCCGGGACTAGGAAATCACCTAACAAACCCCTGTCACCCCCCTATCTTCTCGCCGCGCCATGGTTGGCTGCGGCTGGGTGCGAAAAAGCCGCGGCGGCGCTGTTAACGTCCCGGTGGAGAGGTTCGGAAAGCTCCGCACTTCGGAACTCCGGCCCTTGCCGGCCTTTTTGTTTCTGGTTGCCGGGTGTGGCGCCGAGCGCCCGGGAAGGGATTGACGATGACATACGCCGATGTCGCGGTGGCGTTGCCTTCTTCGAGGTTCATGAGTCTCAAGGAGGCGGACGCGGAGAATTCGCGGGAATCCACTCTTGGAATCGTGCGGTACACGACGGAATGTGTGGCGCCTGAACTGGTGGGCGGCACGGTCGAGTCGAGTGTGCACATGGCGGTCTCCGAGGACAGCGAGTTCGCGGAGGTGTGGAGTGCGGGCGCGGTGGCGGAGCGGGACGAGCGCGACGGAATCGCCTGGGCCCACGACGGTGAGTACCTGTTCTGCGCGGGCCTCATACCCCCGGGCCCCAGCTATGCGGAGGGCACACGGGCGGCGTACGTCAACGCGTTGGACCTGATGGAAACCCTCGGTTTCACGAACTGCTTCCGCATGTGGAACTTCGTCAACAGGATCAATGAGGACAATGCGGACGGCCTGGAGGTCTACCGGGACTTCTGCCGGGGCCGTGCGGAGGCCTTCGAACGGTTCCGCTTCCGGGAAGCGCAGCTTCCCGCGGCGACGGGCATCGGGGCACTCGGCGGCGGCATCGCATTCTATTTCCTGGCGAGCAGGTCGGCGGTTCTCACGTCGGTCGAGAACTCGAAGCAGATTCCGCCGTATCACTATCCTCCGCGGTACGGGCCGAGGCCTCCGAAGTTCTCGAGGGCTACGTGCCTTTCACGTGTGGGGGCGGATTCGGCGGCGGAGCAGATCTACGTTTCCGGCACCGCCAGCATTCGCGGTCATGAGACTCTCTTCCCGGACGATATCGAGCGGCAGTGCGCGCTCGCACTGGACAACATCGCCCATGTGATCGGGGAGGAGAACCTTTCCGCGTACGGGGTGCGGGAAGGCCGCGCGCTGACGGATCTGCGCAACGTCAAGGTGTACGTACGCAATCCGGAAGACATACCCGTGGTGCGGGACATGTGCGCCCGTGCCTTTTCCCCGGAGGCGGACGTCGCTTTCCTCAACGTCGACATCTGCCGCTCCGACCTGCTGGTGGAGATCGAGAGCGTCGTCGACTGACCGCCGGTCGGGCAAGGGGCCCGTACTCGCGGTCCGGCCGCCCCGCCCACAGCACCCTTCGACCCAGACCCCAGACCCCGAGACCACGGGCCCTCAGCCTCCGAGACCCCAGACCCCGAGACCACATGGGAGATCCGGCCTCATGCAGCTCACCGGGACCCGGCCCGCCGGCCGGCCCGCCGCCACGCGGAGTCCGGCGCCGCCGCAGCAGCCGGACTGGGACGACCACCCCGACCTTGAGCGCATCCGGGGTGAACTCGCCGCGGCGCGCGGGCTGGTGACCGCCGAGGAGGTGGCGGCGGCACGCCGCGCGCTGGCCTCGGTGGCGCGCGGCTCGGCCCGGGCGCTACAGGCAGGCGACTGCGCGGAGGGCTTCGCCGACAGCGGCCGTCCCCGCACCCGGGCGAAGGCGGCGGCGCTCGGCGGGCTCGCCGGCCATGTGAGCCGCCGCGTGGGAGAGGACGTCGTGCTCTTCGCCCGGATGGCAGGCCAGTACGCCAAGCCGCGCAGCCATGGGACGGAGACCCTCGACGGTGCTGAACTGCCCGTATACAGGGGCGACTTGGTCAACTCGCCCGCCGCGGACGCCGCTTCGCGCCGCCACGATCCGCACCGGATGCTGCGGGCGTACCGCGCGGGCGCCGAAGTGCTGGACGCGCTGCGGGACCACCACCGCGACCACCACGGCGACGGCGACCGCGACGGCCGTACCGGCGCGCGGGGCGAGAGGCAGGGCGAGGAGCAGGGACCGAAGGAGCGGGGACCGTGGGTGTGCCACGAGGCGCTCGTCCTGGACTACGAGGAGCCGCAGCTTCGCGTGGACCCGCTGACGGGAGGGACGTATCTGTCCTCCACGCACTTCCCGTGGGTCGGCGCCCGTACTCGACAGCCCGACGGCGCCCATGTAAGGCTGCTGGCCTCGGTGGGCAACCCCGTCGGCTGCAAGATCGGGCCGTCGGCCGACCCGCAGAGCGTGGTCCGGCTGTGCGAGGCCCTCGACCCGGACCGCGAACCGGGAAGGCTGACACTGATCGTGCGCATGGGCCGGGCAGCGCTGCCGGAGCTGCTGCCCGACGTGGTCCGGCACGTACGGCGCGCGGGACATCCGGTGGTCTGGCTCAGCGATCCGATGCACGGCAACACCGTGCGCACCCGGTCGGGACTGAAGACCCGGCACCTTGACGACATGATCGAGGAGGCCCGCTGTTTCGTACGCGTCCTGGAAGGCGCGCGACTGCACCCGGGCGGGCTCCATCTGGAGGTCGCGGACCACGAGGTGACGGAGTGCGTCGGCGGCCCGGTCCGTGACGAGTCGGCTCTCGCGGCACGCTATGAGTCGCTGTGCGACCCGAGGCTCGGCCCCGAGCAGGCCCGGCAGCTCGTCGACGCCGTCCTGTGACCGCCCGGCGCGGCGCGTACCGGCGCAACGGGCCGACGGAACGGCCCGGCGGGGAACCCGCCACGAAGAACAACGAACGAGCGAGAGTGAGCGGATGAGTCGGATGTCGCACTCTGCCGAGCCCCACAGTGACAGTGCCGGAGCCGGAGCCGGAGCCGGTGACGGAGCCGGGACCGACGCGGACGTGGTCGTGGTCGGCTGCGGCCCGGTCGGCCTCGTGCTCTCCCTGCTGCTCGCCCACCGGGGGCGGCGGGTGGTCGTCCTGGAGCAGTACCCCGACCAGTACCCGTTCCCGCGTGTGGTGGCCTTCGACGGCGAGACGGCGCGCAACTTCGCCTCCGCCGGCATCGGGGAGTCGCTGAACGAACTGGGCGAGGCGCTGGGCGAGTACGCCTTCCAGAATGCGGCCGGGCAGAAGCTGCTGAGCTTCGAGGCGCCCTACCGGCCCGACCGGGACGGCTGGCCGAAGGCCACGGTGATGCACCAGCCGACGTTCGAGTCGGCGCTGCGGGCGCACGCGGAGACCCTGGATAACGTGCGGCTGCTGACGGGGCACCGGGCCGAGCACCTCGCCGACCACGGCGACCATGTCGAAGTGCTGGCGCCCGGACCGGAGTTGGGCGACCGCCCGCTCACGGCACGCTGGGCCGTCGGCTGCGACGGCGCGAACAGCTTCGTACGGGAGCACATGGGTGCGAAGGTGACGGATCTGGGCTTCACGCACGACTGGCTGCTGTGCGACGTCGTCTTCCACGAGCCGCGCGAGTTCACGCCGAACGACGTGCAGATCTGCGACCCCGCGCGGCCGACGACCATCGTCGCCAGCGGACGCGGCCACCGGCGCTGGGAGTTCATGCGGCTGCCGGGCGAGACCAACGAGGAGCTCAGCACGGTCGAGCGCATGTGGGAACTGCTGGAGCCGCACGGCGTCACCCCGGACAACGCCACGCTCACACGCAACATCGTCTACACCTTCCAGGCCTCGACGACGGACAAGTGGCGGGCCGGCCGGATGCTGCTGGCCGGGGACTCGGCGCACCAGATGCCGCCGTTCGCCGGTCAGGGCATGTGCTCCGGCATCCGGGACGCGGCCAACCTGGCGTGGAAGCTCGACCTCGTCCTCGGCGGTGTCGCCGGTGAACGGCTGCTGGACACCTACCAGGCCGAGCGGGGCAAGCAGGTGCGGCACACCATCGACATGTCCGTCGAAGTCGGCAGGATCGTCTCCGAGTTGGACCAGGAGGCGGCGGAGCGGCGGGACGCCTATCTGCTGGCCATGAAGGAGGACGCCCCCGAGCGGGACGTGGCGCCCTCGTTCTTCCCCCTGGAGGACGGCGTGCTCCGGCGGGACGCCCGCGCCGCGGACGGCGGTCCGACGGGCGGCCTGGTGCCGCAGGGCCGCGTGGCGCGCGGCGAGGAGCGGGGCCTCTTCGACGACGTCGCGGGCCGCGGCTTCGTCCTCCTCAGCACGCTCGACCCGTACGAGGTGCTGGAGGGGAAGAACCTGGCGTTCCTGGAACGCCTGGACGCACATCTCGTACGGGTGCTTCCCGTGGGCACCCCGCCGAAGCAGGTCAAGCCGCACGAGGTCGTCGACCTGGAGAACGTCTACCTTCCCTTCCTCGACGGCGCGGGATCGGTGGCGGTGCTGGTGCGTCCGGACTTCCACGTCTTCGGCACGGCCCGCGACCGTTCGGACCTGCCGCGGCTGGTGGGCGATCTGCGGCGGCAGTTGACGGCGACCGCGGCCCTGTCGCGGGCACCGCTCGCGGCGCGCTGACGGCCCCTGGCGGCCCGCCCTCGCCGGCAACGGCGGGGCGTCGCAAGGCGGGTGGTGCACAGCGGGCGACGCGGCGGCCGGCGGGCCACGCACCGCCGCATGACCGGGGCGTGCCTGACGGAGGGGCTCCCCCACCGTGCCCCTTCCGCGTGGCCTAGGCGGTGTCCGGCAGATACGTCTGGAGCTCGGACGGCAGGTCCCGGCGGTACTTCACCTTCAGCTTGCGGTAGACGCGCGTGAGGTGCTGCTCGATGGTGCTGGGCGTGATGCACAGCTTCGCCGCGATCTCCCGATTGGTGTGCCCGGCGGCGGCCAGCGCGGCGACGCGGCGCTCCGCGTCGGTGAGCGCCCCCAGGGTCTCTGCTCGCGCCCTGCCGGAGTCCGCGACCTCCAACCGGCTGCGACTGGGCAGCAGTTCATCGCACAGCTCGGCCGCGCCGCACGCGTCGGCCACGTGCCAGCCCCGCCGGGCCACGGTCCAGGCGCGGCGATGAGCCCTCAGTTCCCGGTGGGCGGCGCTGAGGTCGGCGAGCGCACGGGCCAGCTCCCACTGGTCCCCGCGCTCCTCCAGGATCGCTACGGACTCCGCGAGGAGCTGAAGCCGGTTGTGCGGCGAGCTGAGGCCCGCCAGCAGCCGCAGCGCCACACCGCGGGTGCGGGAGGGGCCCGGACCCAGCTTGGCGAGCTGCTCGTTGACCAGGCGCCTGGCTTCGTCGCGGTCGCCGCCCGCCTGGCGCAGCCACGTCTCGGCGGTGCAGGTGCGCCACGGTACGAGACCGGGCATGTCCACGCCCCACTGCGTCATCAGCTCGCGGCAGGAGAGGAAGTCCGCGGCGGCCGCGTAGTGCCGGTCGGCGGCCAGATAGTGGCGGCCGCGGGCGTGCAGGTAGTGCAGCCCGTAGCGGGTGTGGAACATCGCGTCGGGCACCGGCTGCCGCAGGTGCGCGGCGGCGTCGTCGTGGCGTCCCATGCCGGTGGCGGCCAGGACCAGGGTGCCCAGAGGCAGTCCCACGAGCACGCCCCACGCGGGCACCGGCAGCAGCGCCAGCGCACCGCTCGCATGCTCGTACGCGGCCGGCAACTCGCCGCAGCGCAACGCGATTTCGGCACGCGCGGCGGCGAAGTGCGCCTGCGCCACGGTCGCACCGGCGGCCCGGCTCTCCTCCAGCAGCCGCTCGCACCAGGGTTGGGCGATCTCCAGCCGGTCCGCGTAGAGGAGCGCGTACAGGGCGAGGAGCGCCGGTTCCACGCCCCAGACCGTCGTGTCGCTGGGGCGTGCGGCCTGGAGGACGTGCTCGGCGTCGGCCACGGCGTCGTCGGTTGCGCCCTGCCCGAGCACCTGGGCCAGGGCGGTCGCAGACGTCAGCAGCGGCCGTACGGAGGGCCCGTGCGCACCCGCCGGCGACAGTGCGGGCACCGGGGACTCCCGGTGGGCCAGGCGTGGATGGGTGCAGGCCAGCCACATCTCCACAGCGCGCAGTTCGGCGGCCTCGCGGGCGTGCGGCTCCCGCCCGGCACCGCGTGCGCGCCGCAGGGCGGCGGCCGCGTCGTCGGTGCGGCCGTGCCGGAGCAGCGGCCCGACCAGCGCCGTGGCGTCCCGCGCGGTGACCGTGTCCTCGCGCAGGGCCGCGGCCAGTTCCGGCAGCCGGCGCGCGGCGGCGGCCGGGTTGACCCGGGACTCGGCGCTCACCAGCTTGACCTCGGCGGCGGTCCGGCTCCGCGCATCAGTGCAGGCGTCGCGCACCAACTCCAGGCAGCTCACGGCGGTTCGGGGACGCTCGGCGCGCAGCGCGTGCTCGGCGGCCTCGTGCAGCACGGGCAGCAGCGAGGCGTCCTCCAGGTGCCCGGCGGTCAGCAGATGGGGCGCGATGCGGTCGGCGGGGGCTCCCTCGCCGTGCAGCAGCGCGGCGGCCGCCAGATGCAGCCGGCTGCGCTCCCCGGACGAGAGGCTCTCCAGGACGGCGGTGCGCACCGCCGGGTGCCGCAGGCCGCCGTCGTAAAGCAGTCCCGTCTCCTCCAGCCTGCTGAGCGCCTCCGCCACCGTGGCGGTGTCCGAGCCGGTGAGGCGGGCGAGGGCGTCGGTGCGGGCAGGGCCGTCCAGCACGCACAGCGCGCGCATCACCGCGGGGGCGGCGGCCTCGCAGCGTTCCATGCAACTGAGCAGCGCCTTCTGGAAGTCGGGGCCGCGGCCGACGCCGCCGTCGCGCACGCCCGACCGCCGGTCCTCCAGCAGTGCGCGTACCAGCAGCGGGTTGCCGCCGCCCGCCCGTAGGATCTCGGCGCCCTCATCCGCAGCGCTGTCGTCCGCAGCGCCCGCGTCCAAGGCGCCCTCGTCCCCGGCGCCTTGGTCCGCTGCCGCACCGCCATCGGCCGCCTCGCCAGCGGCCGCCTCGTCCGCGGCGACGGCGTCCCCGGCCCCGCCGTCTCTGCCCCCGGCGTGCGCGGCGACACAGGCGGCCACGCCCCGTTCGGTCAGCAGCGGCACCTCGACGGTGCGGCAGTACGGGTGGCGCAGCAGCTCCGTGTGGAGCGGCGAACAGCCCGTGCGCGGCGCCGGGATGTCGGTGAGGACGAGCAGCACCCGGGCCGGGCCGAGCCTGCGCACGAGGTAGAGCAGCCAGTGCATCGAGGGGGCGTCGACGTGGCGTACGTCCTCCACGCCGATCAGCACGGTGCGGGTGCCGGCCGCGGCGAGCACCGTCCCGCACAGGGCGTCCAGTACACGGGCGGCCGCAGGGGTGCCCGCGTCGAAACCGCCGTCGGGACCGCCCGACTCGCCCTGCTCCCCGGCCACATGGCGGGCCTGCTCCAGCAGCCGGTCGGTCGCGTCGCCCGCGTACAGGGCAGGGGTGCGCAGCAGCCGTGAGGCGACGCCGAAGGGCAGAGCGCACTCGGAGGCGGAGCAGACGACGGTGGAGACCAGAGCGCCCCGCTCCTCGGTGCCGTCTCCCGCACCGTCCGGCTCGGGCGGCCGGTGCGGCCCGCCGGGTCCAGACGGTCCGTCGGGTCCGTGCGGTCCGGGTGCGGCGGCGAACTCCGCGAACGCGTGCAGGAGTTCGGTCTTCCCGGCGGCGACGGGCCCGGTGACCAGCGCGACCCGCCCGTACCCGCCGCCGGCGTCCGTCAGGAGCCGCGTCAGGCGGGACCACTGGGCGCCGCGTTCGACCAGGCGGGGCGGGCAGGCCCTGCGGTCCGTCGTCCCCTTCATGATCCAGAACTCCTCGCCTGACGGCGCCCGGCACGGCGATCGTCGTCCCAGGTCGCGGGGTTGATCCTGATTCTCGGTCCGGCGAACTAGGGGATCTCCTCGAGTTGGCCGCCGGGCGGGGACACCTCCGTGGCGCTCGTGCACGATGTGGGGGTCAAGGGCCCCGCACGGCGGACCAATCCCGTGCCGGACACGGCCTGCCACTCCTGAAGGGTGTTTGCCGAATGAGCGCGAGCCAGCAGCCCATTCTGTTCGTGGGGCTCCCGGAGAGCGGTCTGCTCAACTCGATGCTCGTCCTCGTCGAGGAGCTCTCCCGGCAGGGCGTGGAGGACCTGTGGTTCGCCACGGACGAGCCGCGGCGCTCCGACGTGGAGGCGCTGAGCGTGGGCAGCACGGTCGACTTCAGCTCCCTGGGCGAAATCGTGCCGCAGATGTCGTCGGTGACGTGGGACGACGAGACCTACCGGCGGGTGACGCAGCGGTCGCGCTTCAAGGCCCGACGTGCCGTGATCGAGCAGACCTTCGCCCCGGAGCTGCGGGTGGAGAAATACCGCAGGCTGGAGGAGGCCGTCGAGAAGATCCAGCCGGCGCTGATGGTGGTCGAGAGCATGTGCCAGTACGGGTGCGAGCTGGCGATCACCAAGAAGATCCCGTACGTGCTGAGCGTCCCGTTCGTCATCAGCAACGTGCTGACGTCCACGGTTCCGGTCGGCAGGTCGTACGCGCCGAAGGACTTCCCCGTGCCGCACTCGGGGCTCCCCCACGAGATGAATCTGCGTCAGCGGCTGGCGAACCGCCTGTTCAAGTGGCGGACGCTGGCGATGTTCCTCTCCTCCGCCATGCGTGAGCGCAATGCGCGCGACGCGCAGGTCCGCGAGGAGCTGGGCATCGACCCGGCCTCCAACTCGCTGCTGGCCAGGGTGGATTCGGCGGAGATGGTGCTGTGCTACTCGGTGCCGGAGCTCGACTACCCGCTGCCGGTGCCGGATTCGGTGCGGATGGTGGGTGCGATGGTCCCGCCGCTGCCGCAGTCCGAGCCGGGCGAGCTGACCGAGTGGCTGGACGCCCACGAGTCCGTCGTCTACATGGGCTTCGGGACGATCACGCGCCTGACCCGTGATCAGGTCGGCGCGCTGGTGGAGGTGGCCCGCCGGCTGGAGGGCGAGCACCACGTGCTGTGGAAGCTGCCCGAGGACCAGCAGCAGTGGCTGCCGCCGGCCGGTGAACTGCCCGGCAACCTCCGCGTGGAGAGCTGGGTCCCCTCACAGCTCGACGTGCTGGCACACGAGCACGTGTCGGCGTTCTTCACCCACGGCGGCGGCAACGCCTACCACGAGGGCGTCTACTTCGGTAAGCCGATGGTGATGCGCCCGCTGTGGGTGGACTGCTACGACCAGGCCGTCCGCGCCCAGGACTTCGGCGTCGGCCTGACCCTCGACAAGCCGCGCACCGTCGACCCCGACGACGTGGTGGACAAGCTGACCCGGGTCATGGGCGAGCCCTCGTTCCGGGAGAACGCCGAACGGCTGGGGCGGCTCCAGCGCGAGGCCGGCGGGCGGGAGCGGGCGGCCGAGCTGATCCGCTCCCTGCCGGCGGCGTCCGGGCAGGAGGGTGAGTGAGGCGGCCATGAGCTTCACCTACCCGGTCTCCAAGCCGTCCCTGCTGGGCGGCGAACTCGACTACGTGACGCGCGCCGTGACCGACGGCTGGATCTCCTCGCAGGGCTCGTACGTCCGCGAGTTCGAGAACGCCTTCGCGAGCTACAACTCCATCGCGCACGGGGTCGCCTGTTCCTCCGGCACCGCCGCACTCACACTCGCACTACGGGCGCTTGGGATGGGCCCCGGCGACGAGGTGGTGGTGCCGGAGTTCACCATGGTCGCCACGGCGTGGGCCGTCACGCACACCGGCGCGACACCCGTATTCGTCGACTGCGGGGACGACTTGAACATCGACGTCGCCCGCATCGAGGAGAAGATCACTCCCCGCACCCGTGCGCTGCTGCCCGTCCACATCTACGGGCGCCGCTGCGACATGGACGCGATCATGGAGCTGGCGCACGACTACAACCTGCGCGTCGTCGAGGACTCCGCGGAGGCCCACGGCGTGCCGCCCGTCGGCGACATCGCCTGCTACTCGCTCTTCGCCAACAAGATCATCACCGCCGGGGAGGGCGGGATCTGCCTCACCGGCGACGCCCGCCTCGCCGAGCAGATGGCGCACCTGCGGGCGATGGCCTTCAGCAAGGACCACAACTTCCTGCACAAGAAGGTCGCCTACAACTTCCGCATGACCAATCTCCAGGCCGGGGTGGCGCTCGCCCAGGTGGAGCGCCTGGACGAGATCCTCGCCGCCCGCCGCCGGATCGAGAAGCACTACCAGCAGGGCCTTCAGGACGTCGACGGCGTCACGCTGCTGCCCGAGCGGGACGTGCTGTGGATGTTCGACCTGCTTGCGGAACGCCGCGACGAACTGCGCGCGTTCCTCGCCGACGCCGGCATCGAGACGCGGCTGTTCTTCAAGCCGATGAGCCGGCAGCCCTGCTACCTCGACCCCGTCTGGCCGTCGCTGAAGGCGTCGCGCTTCAGCGAGGACGGGCTGTACCTGCCGACGTACACCGACCTCACCGAGTCCGGCCAGGACTACATCATCGGCAAGGTCCGCGAGTTCTACGGCGCCAACTGATCCCCGAGCACACGGAGTTGTCAGATGACGAGCACAGAGGCGGACCT
Source organism: Streptomyces sp. HNM0575 (assembly GCF_012726265.1). Lineage (GTDB taxonomy): Bacteria > Actinomycetota > Actinomycetes > Streptomycetales > Streptomycetaceae > Streptomyces. The sequence goes on from NZ_JAASAG010000019.1 coordinate 15,929, forward strand.
CGTCCCCTTCATGCTGCGGCGTCCCGGCGAGCCGTTCCCGCCCACGGAGTACGCGCAGTTCCGGCAGCGGCCGGGCCTGGTCCGCGCGGAGCTGCCCACCGGGGACGTGGTGTGGCTGGTCACCCGGCACGAGGAGGTGCGTGCCGTGCTGACCGACCCGAGGATCAGCTCCGATCCCAGCCGTGAGGGCTTCCCCAGCCCGGGCCGCACCGGCGGCGTGCCGGACTCGGAGACGGTGCCCGGCTGGTTCGTGGCGCTCGATCCCCCGGACCACGACAAGTACCGCAGGGCGCTCATCCCGGAGTTCACCGTCCGCCGCATCAGGGCGCTGCGCCCCGCGGTGCAGGAGATCGTGGACGGCTGCATCGACACGGTGCTCTCCCGCGGCGAAGGCGCCGACCTGATGGCCGACTTCGCGTTGTCCGTGCCGTCGCTGGTGATCTCCTCGCTGCTGGGCGTGCCCAAGGTCGACCGGGAGTTCTTCGAGGCAAAGACCCGCGTGCTGGTGACGATCTCCTCCACCGACGAGGAGCGTGAGGACGCCAGCAGGCAGCTGCTGCGCTACTTGACGCGGCTGATCGCGATCAAGCAGAAGCGCCCGGCCGACGACCTGATCAGCAGGCTGGTGGCGGGCGGTGCCCTCACGCCGCAGGAGATGTCGGGCATCGCGATGCTGCTGCTGATAGCGGGGCACGAGACGACGGCGAACAACATCGCGCTCGGCGTGGTGACGCTGCTGGCCAACCCCGAGTGGGTCGGCGACGAGCGCACCGTCGAGGAGCTGCTGCGGCTGCACTCGGTCGCCGACCTGGTGGCGCTGCGGGTGGCCGTGGAGGACGTGGAGATCGGCGGCCAGCTCGTCCGCGCCGGCGAGGGCGTCGTACCGCTGGTGGCCGCGGCCAACCACGACCCCCGGCTCTTCGACCATCCCCACCGGTTCGATCCCGAGCGTTCCGCGCAGCAGCATGTGGCGTTCGGCTACGGCGTGCACCAGTGCCTCGGGCAGAACCTGGTCCGCGTGGAGATGGACGTCGCCTACCGCACGCTCTTCGAGCGGATTCCCACGCTGGAGGTCGCCGTGCCGCTGGAGGAGCTGCCGTTCAAGTACGACGGCGTGCTCTTCGGGCTGCACTCCCTCCCGGTCCGCTGGTAACAACTCACGCAGGAGGAACCATGGTTCACGTCAGTGTGGTGCCCGACCGCTGTATCGGGGCCGCGCAGTGCGTCCTGACCGCGCCCGACGTCTTCGACCAGGACGAGGACGGGTTCGTCGAGGTGCTCGACGCGCAGCCGGAGGGCGTGCAGGGCGACAAGGCCCGCATGGCCGCCAAGATCTGCCCGTCGCAGTCCATCGTCGTCCGCGATGACGCGGAAGGACCGGAGTAGAGCGCAGACGGCGCCGACAGCGCAGACAGCGCGGAAGGCAGCGGGGGCACAGCCGGGGCCTGAAGCGGCTGCCTTCCGCTTCTGCCGGCCCCACTTCCGCCGGCCCCGCTCCCCCGGGCGCGAACTACGGCGCGGGCGCAGCGTGTTACCGCTGTGCGCCGTGCCCGCGCCCGTGGTCCGCCCTGCCGGACAGCGTCACTTGACGAAGTCCTGCACGACCTTCGGCGGCCACGTGCCCACGTTGAGCACACCCATCGAGTACGCCCGGGAGACCAGGGCCGCCCTGTTCGGCACCCTCAGCTTCCGCAGCAGGCCCGTGACGTGGTACTCGACGCCCTGCCTGCTCAGGTAGAGCCGTGAGGCGAGGTGGATCGTGGAGAGACCCGCCGCGATGCCCTCGAGTATCCGTGCGTCGATGTCGCTCAGCAGCTTCTTGCGGGCCGGGAGCACGTTCACGTCCTCCGCCTTCTCCGAGGCCCGCATGAAGATCAGCACCGCGGACACCTGCGGCGAATCGCCGGAGACGGCCGCCGCCGTGAGGGAGCCGACGAACGCCGCCGACTCCTCGGGCCGCACCGCGACCACATGCGTGTCGAAGAGCTGACGCTTGCCCTCGATGAGCCCGGAGAACTGCCTCAACAGGGGCTGTTTGACGCTGGGGTGGACCAGATCGCGGAAGTTCAGCCCGCACACTTCCGCGGAGGGGGTGCCGAACTGCCGGGAGAACTCCCTGTTCGTCTGCTGGATGACCAGGTCCGGGTCGAGCGACGCCATGCACAGCCCGGGCTGCTGGAGTTGCAGCAGAGGGATCCCGTCGGCGCCGCCCGATGGCTGCGCACACGTAGTCGACCTCGCCGGGCCCGTAGATGCAGTAACCGCCATTTAACTGCCATCCTTTCCGACCCCCAATCAGAAACCTTCCTGAAATGATCCGGAAGGAACTCCTGCCGACCTTTGACGGGGGCTGGTTTTCCGTCTACTGAAAAGGAGGCTATGCAGCGTCCTCTCCGAGGGTCAACGAAATGACTCAGGCCCCGGCTAATCCCGTGGGCCGGCACGAGGACGGTTCGGTCGGCGGTTCGGCTTCGGTACCGGGGTGCGGTCCCGAACCCCCCGGTTCCGGAGAGGATACAACCTCAAGTGCAGCTCAAATGGCCGCGGGCGGAAGCGACGGTTCGGCAATAAGGTACTCAAACACCCCATGGGGGACTCTTCCTCATCAAGACCGAAGATACGCGAATTCCGGTGCACGCAACGCCTCGGCGAGTTCCGCGCGACCCGACACACCAATTTTTCGGTAGGAATTCGTGAGGTGTTTCTCCACCGCTCTGGAACTCACACCGAGCTGCTCCGCGATTTCCTGGTTCGTGAGTCCGTCGCCGGCGAGCGACACCACTTTGCGTTCGCCGGGAGTCAGCACCTGCTTCTTCAGGGCCGGAACGGTTCCGAGTTCGTTCACCGCGCGTTCCACGAGCCACGGCGCCCCGCAGGCGGCGGCGAGCTCGCCTCCCTCGCGCAGCGCCTCCTGCGCCTCCGCCCCGCTGCCCAGCCGGCTGCCCAGGAGCACGAGGCTGCGGGCGAGTTCGAGCTCGTTGTGCGAGGAGCGCAGGACGTCGACCGCCTGCCGCAGCATGGGGATGCCGCGGTCACCGTGCAGCCGGCCCTTCAGCCGCAGCGCCCGGCCCAGCACGGCCGGTGCGCCCCAGGCCGCCGCCCAGGAGTGCTCCTCGTCGGCGAGCACCATCGCGGACAGGTCGTCGCCGAGGCGCTGGTAGAGGCCGATCGCCCGGGGACGCCACGGGAAGACGGCCGAGTTCTGCCACCCGCGGGACTCCAGCTGCCTGCCGCAGGCCAGCAGGTCCTCCAGGGCCCGTGCCCGCATGCCGCGCTGGGCGCGCACCGACGCCTGAAGTATCCGCAGCATGGCGGTGAGCGCCAGACCCACGGGCTTGCGCGACTCGGCGCCCGCGAGGACCTCCTCGCTCAGGGCCGGATCGCCGAGTTCCAGTGCGACCGCGGCCAGCACCAGGGTCGGCGCCTCGTACCAGCACGGCGCCGTGAGCCGCACCGCGCTCTCCGCGTACTCGCGGGCCCAGGCCGGATCGCCGCACGCCACGCGCACCATGGCCCGCTGGGCCAGCAGCAGCGCGTCGTCGGCCGCGCTCACCGGGCGCCCCGGGTGCTCCTCCGGCGTCAGCCAGGACTCCAGGCCCTCAACGGAGTCCGCGGCGAGCAGGGTGATCGCCGCGAGCGGCACCGTGGTGTGCACCCGGGCACGGTCCGCGGGTTCACGTTCGAGGACGCGGCCGGCCGTACGGGCCACCGCGCTCGCCGAGAGCCGTCCGGCGAAGGTCGCCGAGCACAGCAGCACGGCGGTCAGCTCGCGCTCCGCCCCCGACTCCAGCGGCGGTTCGCCGCCCATCTCGCGCAGCCGCTCCACCGCGGAGGACAGCGCGTCGGGGTCCTCCTGCGCGTAGTGCCGCAGCCTGGCCTCCAGGCGCAGCGCCGTCTCCCGCGTCGTGCCGTCCAGGTCCTCGGGTGCCCCCAGCTCCTCGGCCGTGCGCCGCATGAGTTCCACCATCGAGGAGGAGGGGGGCGCGAACAGCGCGGGCGGCATCCGCTGCACGGCGGCCGCCCGGTCCTTCACCTGCGGCAGCATCGGCAGGGCCTGCGCGATGTGCCGCTCGGACGCAGCGGTGTCGAAGGTGCGCTCCGCGGTGGCGAGATCGATCAGCAGCCGCGCCCGGTCCTCGTCCTGGTCCGTGCTGTCCAGCAGCGCCCGGCGCAGATAGCGGGCCGCGATCTCCGGTGCTCCCCTGCGCAGTGCGGTGGCGGCTGCCGAGCGCAGCACCGCCGTCGACCAGGAGGGCCCCCGCCCCGTGACGGCCATGAGCTGGGCCGCGGTCTGCTCGGCGGGACGCCCGCCCTCGTAGAGGAGCGCCGCGGCACTGTTGTGCAGGTCCTCGCGCTGGGTGACCGTGAGGGACGACTCGACGGCGTCCTGCACGACGCGGTGGACGAAGCGCGGCGTGTTCTCGTCGGCGAGCAGCCCCAGTTCGTACAGGACCCGCTGGGCCGAGGTCAGGCCGATGTCGTCGAGCCCGGTGAGCTGGGCGATCAGCCCGGGGTCGGCCTGGTCGCCGAGGACGGCTATCGCGGCGGCCAGGTCCCGCACCGGCGGGGTCTGCGTGCGTATGCAGCCGGTGAGGCGCTCGCGCAGTTCGGAGGGGCGCAGCGAGCGCGCCGCCTCGGCGTTGTCCGCGGTGGGCCGGTAGCCGCCGACGACCATGCCCAGCAGTACGGACAGCAGGAACAGCGGGTTGCCGGTGGAGACTTCGTAGCAGGCCCGTACGTAGGCCTCGTCGCCGGGCTCGCCGAACTGCTCCTCGACCATGGCTCTGGTGGCGTCCAGGGACAGCGGTGCGGGGCTGAGCGTCTGGTGGGCGCAGTCCGTCACCTCGCGCACCAGGGAGTAGCGCGACCAGGGGTCTCCCTCCCGCAGGGTGCACACGAGCACGATCCGCAGCCCGTGCAGCCGCTTCGCCAGGTACGCCAGCCACCGCAGCGAAGGGGCGTCCGCCCACTGGAGATCGTCGAGGAGGAGCAGCAGCGGCGTCTCCTCGCTGAGCCGGGCCAGCAGCGACCGCAGCCCGTAGAGGGTGGCCTCGGCGGTGTCGGTGTCCGGGTCGACGCCGGACGCGCCGTCGTCGCCGGTGAAGACGAGCCGCGCGAACTTGTCCGGCTCCTCGTGCAGAAGGTGCCGGGACTCGTGAGCGGCCCCCGTCTTCAGGGAGTCGAAGAGCTGCCGCACCACGCCGAAGGCGAAGTCCTGCTCCATCAGGGCCGCGTGCGCGGTCAGTACGCGAACGTCGCTGCCGTCGGCGCAGCCCGCGAGCCGCTGGAGGAGCGCCGATCTCCCCATGCCGAGCGGCCCGGTCAGCAGGATCAGGGACGACCGGCCGTCCCGGGCGGCGCGCAGTGCGCCGTCCACCTGAGCAATCTCCTTCTTCCGCTCAAGCAGCATCCGGGGGCCGCCCTTCTCTCGTCTGCAACGTCGCGCGCAGCTCCTTGCGACCGTTGATGTGCAGCTTCCTGTACACGCTGCTCAGACGCAGCTCAACGGCGCGTCTGCTGACCGACAGCAGGTCGGCGATCTCACGGTTCCCGTGTCCGCGCACTGCCAGGACGGCCGTCTCCCGCTCGGCTTCGGTCAGTGCGGACGAAGCCTGCGGCACCACTGCGGCGGCCGAGGTCGCCGGCCGCTCCAGCTCCTCGGTGAGGCTGCGCAGGGCCTCCGCCGGCCGGCTGGACGGATAGGTCGTGGCGAGTCTGGTCAGCCGTGCCGCACGCCCCGCGGCCGCCGGGTGGTCACCCGACTTCAGCTCGGCTCCCGCGAGTTGGACCAGGCTCCAGGCGTGCAGGAGCCTCTCCGGCGAGCCGTCGAGTATGCGAGCTGCTTCCCGGAGCCTGGCCAACGCCGCATCTCCCGTCAAGGGCCCGGCGGTCACGGCGGCCAGGGCCACGGCGCCGCCTGTGCCCCAGGCGCGGGCGAGGCCGGTCTCCTCCAGCGCCAGCTCCTCCGCCTCCTCGTGCCTGCCGAGTTCGTCCAGGCAGCGGGCGGCCAGCGAACGCCACGGCACCAGCGCGGGGTTGAGCCACCGGCGCGACAGCAGTCCCCGGCCGCTCTCCCGGGCCAGCCGGAGGCCTTCCGCCCAGTGACCGTCCAGGCTCGCGACCTGGCCGCGGGCGAAGAGGAGCCGGCACCAGGCGGGGCCGCTCTCGGCACCCTCAGGCAGCTCGGCCCCTGCCAGCTCACGAGCCAGGTCGTACTGGCCGGCCTCCATGGCGACGCACATGCTGACGGCCGCGAGGGCGGGTGCGAGCGCGGGGTGCCAGCTGTGCAGGGGCAGGGCCTGCTGTGCGGCGTGAACGTCCCGCTCCGCGGCGTCCAGACGGCCGCCGCGCAGATTGATCTCCGCACGCAGCGTCAGCAGCCGCGCCGCCGCGACCCGCGCGTGGCCGCGCCGCACCTCCCGGATGAGGCCGTCGATCCAGGAGTGCGCCTCCTCGATGTCGTCGGCGGCGAACAGGGCCTGGCAGGCGGCGAGGCGCGGCATGACGGCGGAGCCGGCGCCGGCCTTCTCCAGGCACTCGCGGGCCAGCGACCGCGTGGCTTCGAGGTCTTCGGCGCGGCTCGCGAGCTGCCAGGCCCGTACGCCGGCCTGCAAGGGCCGCTCCGGCCGGTCCGCCAGCGCCGGTACGACGGGCAGCAGCAGCTCCGCCTCGTCCTGCCGGTCGCGGTGCGCCAGCCAGTACAGGGCGATCAGGTCGTGCTGGGCGGCGTCGGCCACGGAGGGCAGCGTCTCCGCGACCGTCTGCACGGCCCAGTCCTCGTCGCCCCGGGCGAGGCCGAGGTCGATGGCCTGCACCACCGTCCCGGCAGCGCGGCCGCTGTCGTGCCGGGCGAGGTTCCCCAGGCGGCGGTCGGCGACTTCCGGTGTGTGCACGATCTCGGCGCCGGCCAGCTCCAGGCTGAACCGTGCGCGCTCCGCGGGCTCCAGCGGTTCCAGCAGGATGCGCGTGAGGCAGGCGGAGGCGTGGTCCAGGTCGTCCCTGGCGAGGGCCTCGGTGCAGCTTCGGTGCAGGGTCTCGACGACCCACGGGGCGCCGATCGCCGTCGCGCGGAAGAGCATGGCGGCGATGTCGTCGTCGGGTGCCGCGATCCGGTGGGCCAGTGCGGCGGCGCGGACGTGCAGTTCGGCACGCTCCTCCGCCGGTATCTGTTCCAGGACCCGGTGGCGTGCCGCGGGGTAGCGGATGCGTGCCGTGTCGCCGTCGATCTCGATCAGCCCCACCGAGCCCAGCATCGCGAGCAGTTCGGACTCGGGCAGCTCCCGCGGACCGGCCAGGGTGCGGGCGAGGGGGAAGTCGAGCACGTCCTCGCACACGGCGAGCGCCTGTAGTACGGCCCGTGCCTCGGCGGGGAGTCCGTCGAGCGCCCGTACGGCCCGTTCGCCGACGACGTCGTCGCTGAGCGCGCGGAATTCGGGCAGCCGCTCCGCCACGGGCGGGTGGCCCCGTTCGCGGAAGCGCCACAGCGCCTCGTGCAGCACGGCCGGGTTGCCCTTCGTGACGTCCTCGACGCCGGTGTTGAAGCCGCTGTCGCCGTCGGTTCCGCAGACGCGCCGCACCGCGGCCGCCACGGACCGGGGCCCCAGCGGCCGCATGACGAGACTGCTGACGTGCACCGCCGACAGCGACGGGGGCCCCAGCCAGCTCCAACCGCCCGCGCCGAAGCAGCGGCTGACCACCAGCGCGACCGGCACGTCCGCGTACAGGCGCCGCACCAGCGCCTGAAGCCACTCCGTGGAGGCGGCGTCCAGCCACTGCACGTCCTCGACGACCAGCAGAGTCGACGTGCCCGGTGCGGAGCGCAGCACCTCCACCAGGCCGGGCAGGGTCCCGGGCCGGTACTCCTCGGCCATCGAGCGCAGCGAGTCCTCCAACAGCCCGCTCAGCGGCGTCAGAAGCTGGAGAACCGCCCCGTAGCGCAGCTCCTGTTCGGCGGGCGTCGCCTGCGCGTGGAGCACCCTCATCCCGAGCCGGTCGGCGCACCGCACGGCCGAGCGCAGCAGGGCGCTCTGTCCCTCACCGGGCCTGCCCTCGACGGTGACCAGCGACGGGCCGCCCCGCGCCAGGCGGTCCAGCACGCCGGACAGGGCGTCCTGCTCCCGTTCCCGCTCCAGCAGCGGGAGTTCGGGCCGGGCCGAACCGCGCGGGTGCGGCGACGCGTGATCCCACGCCGGAGTGCCGGTAGTGCCGGTGTCGCTCATCACACGTGCCACCTCTGCCACCGTCAGCGTCGCACGGGTGGGTACTTCCGCCTCAACGGAAGCTGTTTGACGAGGTCTTCGCGCGCCGTGAGCACGGGCGCGAGGTCCGCCCTCCTGCTGACCCCCAACTTCCTGTAGACGCTGGTGAGATGCGTCTCGACGGTGCGGACGGTGACGAACAGGGCTTCCGCGATGGCCCGGTTGCTGGTCCCCGAGGCGGCCAGGTCGGCGACCTTGCGCTCCATGCCGGTGAGCATGTCCAGGGGCGAGGCGCTCATCTTCCGCATGCGGCCGCCCGCTTCGATGAGCAGGGTGCGGGCGAGCTCGCCGAGTTTCAGGGTGCCGCAGCGCTGTGCGAGGTCGGCGGAGGTGCGCAGGTGGTCGCGTGCGGAGCGCTTGTCGCCCTCGACGAGCAGTGCGCGTCCCAGGAGGAACTCGGCGCGGGCGTGTTCGCCGCGTGCGGGCGAGCCCGTGAACAGCTCGACGGACCGGCTCAGCAGCTCGATGCCCTCTTCGCCCTGCGTCGTCAGACCGCGCCCGAGGGCGCCGAGCGCCCTGGCGCGGGGCGTGCCCCAGCGCTGCGCGAGCTCGTCGCCGTGTTCGGCCAGGTCGCGGGCCTCGGTGGGCTTGCCCAGGTCCATGAGCATGCCCGCCGCATCCAGCCACCAGGGCAGGAAGACGGGGTTGGCGACGCCGGAGGCCTCCAGCGCCCTGCCGCACTCGTGGAGCAGGTCGAGCCCGCCGTCCACGTCGCCGAGCGACCACCGGGTGCGGGCGCACACCTGCGTGTACCAGGGGTACTCCATCACGAAGCGGTCCAGGTTGGGCCTGGTGATGCCGTCGAGCACGGTCTGGGCCCGCTGGGGCTCCCCGAGGTCGGTGAGCACCATCGCGAAAGCGGTCTGCGGCATCGCCGAGGTGTGCTCCCAGCGTTCGTCGCCGACGATGCCGAACGAGGTCTGGGCGTCCGCCAGCGCCTCGGGCAGCGCCCCGATCCCGTGCAGGACGAACGCGCGGCCGGCCAGGGCCAGCACGTAGCTCCAGACCGCCGCGTTCTGCTGGCTCGTGCGGAGCATCTCGTCCATGGCGCCCAGCGCCTCTTCGACCTCGTCGGCCAGGCTGAGGGTGAACGCCGAAGCGAACAGGGCCGGGTCCTCGGCGGGGCCGTCGGCCGAGCGCATGGCCCGGCGGCCCTTGTCGATGCACTCGCGGGCGGTGCCGCTGCCCAGCGCGCCCAGCAGCGCCTGCATCGCCAGCATCTGCCGCTGGGCCGGAGTGTCGCCCGGCGGTACGGGCATCGCCTGGGCCCGCTGCTGGACGGCCCTGATCGTGGCCGTCTCGTCGGCGCCGGCCATCAGCAGCGCCGCCTGCACGCTGGTGCGCAGCTCCTGGTCGGCGGGGCCGGGCCGGCGTCCCAGCTCGGCCTCGAGTTCCTCCAGCACCTCCTGAAGCACCCGGACCGCGGCGGGCGACTCCTGGGCGGCCAGGCACACCCGGGCGAACTGAAGCGCCACTCCGGCCCGGGCGCGGGGGTCCAGCGACGCCTCCAGCGCCCCTTCCAGCAGCTGCACCGCTTCGCGGGGCTGCGCTTCCGCGACGCACTGGGCCAGTTGCAGCCGGAGTTGGAGGTTGCCCGGGTCGGCCTCGCGCGCCCTGCGCAGGTAGCGGATGGCCGCCTCGGGCGCGGCGCGGCTCTCGGCCTGTGCGGCGGCGTCGCGCAGCACCGCCGTCATCCACGGCGCGGTCAACTCGGGCAGCATGAGCAGCTGGTTGGCGATCTCCTCGGAGGAGAGCCCCTCGTCGCTGAGCAACAGGGCCGCGCTGGTGCGCAGTTCGGTCAGCTCATCGGGATCGGCCTCGTCCAGTACGGCGGAGCGCACCAGGTCGTGCACCAGATTCATGCGGTCCGGGGCGAGGATCTCGGCCTGCCGCAGCACCCGGACGCCGCTCTCGACCAGTGCGGACGGCAGGCCCGCCAGTGCGCCGACCCTGTGCGGGGGCGCCTCCCCCAGCACGGCGACGACGCGTGCCAGGGTGCGTATCCAATCGGGCTGTGCGCCGAGGATGCCGCGCACCGAGTCCGAAACGACGTGCCCGCCGACCTCGCTGACGCGCTGCACACCTTCCTCGTCGGGGTGCACGCCCGCGCTCTTCAGCTCCAGCAGCAGCCTGTTGAGCAGCATCGGGTTGCCGCCGGGCAGCGCGGCGACGCTCTCGGCGAAGCCGGGGGCGACGGGCCCCTGGTAGGCGTGCTCGACGAGTTCCACGATGTCCTGCCGGCTCAGCGGCCCGAGCTGCACGGTGACCGACGAGCCGCGTGCGGCGATGTCGGCCAGCGCGCCGGAGGCGACCGGCACGACCTCGGTGCGCTGTGCGAGGACGACCAGCAGCGGCAGCTCCTCCGAGCGCCGCAGCAGGAAGTCGATCCAGGCCAGGGAGCGTTCGTCGCACCAGTGCACGTCGTCGAGCGCGAGCAGCAGCGGCCCCTCCGACATCAGGTTCGCCGCGAGCCAGTACAGCCCGTGCATGACCGAGTACGCGTCGGAGGACTCGTGGGAGAGGGGGTCGAAGGCCAGCGCTGGCAGTGCGCGCCGGGCGGCGCCCCGCAACGGGGAGGTGTCCTCGTCCTCGGCGGACAGGTCGAGCGAGCCGAACAGGGCCCGTACGCCGCCGTATCCGGTGCCCGCGTCGATCTCGCTGCACACTCCGTGCAGCACCCGCATGCCCCGGGTGGCGTCGCCTGCGAGAAAGGAGTGCAGGAGGCTGGTCTTGCCGATGCCGGGAGGGCCGAGCAGGGTGACGAGACCCGCCCGCCCGCGCAGGGCGGCCTCAGCGCTGCGGTCGAGCACGGCCGCTTCGGCGGACCGGCCCACGAGGCAGCCGGCTGAGCCGCCAGGAGACATCCGGTCCGGCACTGTGCCACTCCTCGCAGCCTCGTCACTTTCCAGGCACGGCGGGACGTCCGCGCCTGTCACAGAGGGGTCGCTCGCGCGCGCAACGACGTGGAGATCGTTTACGCTAGCGGAACCATTCCCGCCGGCCAAGATACGCCTCACACACCGGCGTTCAGATGCTCTCTGAGCAGCCCGATCACATCGGAGGCTCTCGGCCCGAGGTAGAAGTGCCCGCCGGGGAAGACGCGCAGGTCGAAGTCGCCCTTGGTGTGGTGACGCCAGTCCTCGGCCTCGTCCAGGGACGTCTTCGGGTCGCTGTCGCCGGTGAGCACGGTGACGGGGGCCTCCACGGCGGCGCCCGGCTCGCAGCGGTAGGTCTCGATCGCGGTGTAGTCGCTGCGCAGGGCCGGGAGGATCAGCCGCTGGATCTCCTCGTCGCCGAGCAGTGAACTCTCCGTCCCGGCAAGGTTCTTGAGCTCCTCGAGGATGCCGTCGTCCTCCATGAGGTGCACTCTCTCGTCCCGGTACCGGGAGGGCGCGCGCCGTCCCGAGACGAACAGCCGGGACAGCTGACCGCCGTCAGCCTCGAAGCGGCGCGTGACCTCGAACGCGAGCGTCGCGCCCATGCTGTGCCCGAACAGCGCCGTCGGCCGGGCGCGCAGGTGCTCCCGCAGCGCGCCGTAGACGAGGTCCGCCATGGTGGCGAGGTCGCTGGGGCCGGTCTCGTCGCGGCGGTCCTGCCGTCCCGGGTACTGGACGGCCAGCACCTCGGCCACGGAGGAGAGTCGAGCCGACACGGGGTGGAAGAAGGACGCCGAGCCTCCGGCGTGCGGGAGGCACACGAGCTGACGCCGCGCGTCGGGTGCGGGGTGGTAGCGCCGGATCCACAGTCCCTCATCGCTGGAGACCGTCATCGCCTTGCACCTCTTTCGGACGTTGCGGGGCCGGACCGATCTCCTGCCCCGACCGACGTGACCGACTCGTGTCGGCGCGATTTTCGCAGCAGGAAGAGTAGGGGATTCACTAGTCCCGTCTCCGGTCCCGTCTCCGGTCCCGTCCTGGCCGCAGCCGCCGGCCGCGGCGCTCGCGGGCCCTGCCGGTGGGTGCGGCCGCGGACAGCACGGGGACCGCATGTGGGAGGTCGAGGGATTTCCCCTCCGGCGGGCGGTGTACTTTGCGGCCCGGTGTGTCCACCACCCGCACCGCCCGACTCCGAGCACGCAGGGGAAGACGATTTCCATGAAGGGCAAGCTGTTCGCGATCAGTGATCTGCACGTCGCCTACGCGGAGAACCGGACGGTCACCGAGTCGCTGGTCCCCGAGACCGACGAGGACTGGCTGGTGCTGGCGGGCGACGTGGCGGAGCGCCGCGAGGACGTCGAATGGGCTCTGCGGCTGCTGAGCGAACGCTTCTCCAAGGTGATCTGGACGCCCGGCAACCACGAACTGTGGACGCACCCCCAGGACTCCTGCGACCTGCGCGGCGAGCACCGGTACCTGGACCTGGTGGAGCTGTGCCGCAGCCTGGGCGTCGCCACGCCCGAGGACCCGTACCCGGTGTGGCGGGGCGAAGGGGGGCCGGTGACCGTGGCGCCGCTCTTCCTGCTCTACGACTACTCGTTCCGCGTGCCCGGCGCCTCGACCAAGGAGGAATCCCTGCGGCGTGCCCACGACGCGGGGGTGGTGTGCACGGACGAGTACTTCCTCCACCCGGACCCCTATCCGGAGCGCGACGAGTGGTGCCGCGAGCGCGTACGGGAGACGGAGCGGCGGCTCGAGGCCCTGGCACCCTCGGAACGAACCGTTCTCGTCAACCACTACCCCCTGGTGCGGGCACCGACGAGAGTCCTGCGCTATCCGGACTTCGCGCAGTGGTGCGGGACCGAGCTCACGGCGGACTGGCACAAGCGGTTCAACGCCGTCACCGTCGTCTACGGCCACCTGCACATCCCCCGGGTCACCTGGTACGACGGCGTGCGCTTCGAGGAGGTGTCCGTCGGCTACCCGCGGGAGTGGCAGCGGCGGGCGCCCCGTGGAAGGCTGCGCCAGATCCTGCCGCTGCCGGTCTCCTCCGCCGCGTCCGCCGGGGGTGAGAAGCGGTGATCGAGCGGCTGCTGCCCCAGCGGGTGTGTGCCGAGGAGTCCTTCGGGGAGGACGGCGCCGACGCCGCGGCCGCCGCCCTCTTCCCCGAGGAGGCCGAGGCCGTGGCGCGCGCGGTGCCCAAGCGGCGCCGGGAGTTCGCCCGGGTCCGGGTCTGTGCGCGCACCGCACTAGGGCGGCTCGGCCTCCCGCCCGTACCGCTGGTGCCCGGCCACCGGGGCGCGCCGCGGTGGCCGGAGGGAGTCGTCGGCAGCATGACGCACTGCGCGGGATATGTCGCGGCGGCCGTCGCGCCGTCCACGGAGACGGCCGGTCTCGGCATCGACGCCGAACCCGACGAGCCGCTGCCTGCCGGGGTCCTGGAGGCCGTGTCCCTGCCCGAGGAGCGCGAGCTGCTGCGGTCGCTGTCGGCCTCGCATCCCGGAGTGCACTGGGACCGCCTGCTGTTCAGCGCCAAGGAGAGCGTCTTCAAGGCCTGGTATCCGCTGACCTCCCGTGAACTGGACTTCTCCGAGGCCGAGATCACGATCGCCGCGGAGGCACCGCGGGAGGGCACCTTCCACGCGCGGCTGCTCGTCGAGGGGACCGCGCCGGGCGGGCGGCGGCTGCGCTCCTTCGACGGGCGCTGGGCCGCGCGGTCGGCGCTCGTCGTCACGGCCGTCCACCTCGCAGCGGGCCCGGAGACCGGCGCGGGCGCCTCCGAAGTCCCGTACAGGCGCGCGGAACCGGCGGGCTGAGCCGGGGGCACGGGTGCGCCGGGCCCGCCCGCTGCCCGCCCATGTGGGAAACGTGCCCGCCGGGCCGGCCGCCACCCACCGCGAATTCACCTCGCACTCGGGAGAATTATCCCGGCCAGGGGCACCGAATTCCCTTTCGTACCCGGGCTCGCACGTCCGCGGGCTGCCCGGAATAGGAAGGAAATCCGCGTAGATTACCTGCCCGTTCCCCGGCGGCAGAGCCCGGAATTGTCCGCATCGTGAGCGCCGCCACCGGGAGCGTGCTGACCTGGGAGGCCTCCGGCAGGTGGCGGGGCAGGCGGCAAGAAAGCACAAACCGGCACCGGGCACGCCGCTCTCAACGCAGGTAGGCCGCCCATTGATTGACAGGCCGGCAGCGGTGCCGTCTACTATCCGCACAGTCGGCCGCTCATTCCGGCCACTGACGGACGACGACATTTCGGTACCGTCGTCACAACTTTTGGCGTTCTCAATAGGATTTCTTTTCCGTTCACTTGCGAGGTGTTGATGCAGCAGACACCACAGCACGCAGTGGACTGGCGGTCGGCACCGCAGAGCGAGAGCGGCGGCGCCGCTCACCAGTCGGCGCTGGGTGACGGGATCCTCCTGCTCAACGCCTTCCAACTCGGCGAGGACTGGGTCCCGTTGCCGGAGATCTCCCGGCGCGCCGCGCTGCCCCAGCAGGTCGTGCGGCGCCTCGTCGGCGAGCTCGAGGAGTCGGGGCTGCTGGAGTCCGGGCCGCAGGGGATCCGGCTGGGCGAGCAGCTGTTCGTCCTCGGTCTGCGCGCGCCCGGGCCGCGGCACCTGCGCACCGTCTCAAGACCCGTGCTGGACGGCATCCAGTCGGCCACCGGCGCCAGCGCCTATCTGTCGGTGCTGGACGGCGGCGAGGTCGTGCACCTGGACACCGTTCGCGGATCCAGCCCCGCGCCCAACACGACGACGGTCAACGAAAGTCGGGCCGTGTGCACGGCGGCGGTCACGAAGGTGCTCGTGTCAGGCACCCACTCCCCCGCCGCTCCCGCCGAGGACGCGCCTTTCGGGGAGCACGGGTTCGACGTGCCGGAGGCCACCGGGCACCCGCACCCGGGCGGGCAGGCGGACGGCCCCGCGGGGTCCGGCACGGCGGGACAGGAGGGCGGCGCCGCGACGAGCGGAGTGGTCGTACTGAGAAGCCGGCAGATGCTCGGCGTCAGCGCGCCCGTCGTACACCCCCGCGGCCACGCTCTCGCGGCGCTCACGGCCGTCGGCCCGGCGCACGGGATGCAGCAGCCGCTCGCGATCCGGCACGTGCAGGCCGGGGCGGCCACGATCGCCCGGCAGGCCGTGCAAGCGGAGAACGACCGCGGCTACCGCTGACCGCACGGCCTCCGCACGGGCCTCCATGCGGACTCGCGGCGGAGGCCGCTCCCACCCGGGGCGGGGGAGCCCGGCAGACCGGCCGACTGCCCAACCGCCCCATGCGGCCTACGACTTCACCGCACCCGTGGTGAGGGCTCCCACGATGTGCCGCTGAAGCGCGACGAAGAGCACCACCACCGGTGCGACGGCCAGCACGCAGCCCGCAGCCAGGTACTGCGTCGTGATCTCCCCGCTCGTCGACTGGAGGTTGACGACGCCCACGGAGACGGGCGCCAGGTCCGGCGAGTCCACCAGGATGAAGGGCAGTACGAACTGCGACCAGGTCGTCACGCCCGCCAGGATGGCGGCCGAGGCGATTCCGGGCTTCGCCGCGGGCAGCACCAGCAGTACGAGCGCGCGCAGCCGCGAGCACCCGTCGACGCGTCCCGCCTCGTCCAGTTCCACCGGCACGGTGTCGAGGTAGTCCCGCAGGAACCACGTCAGCAGCGGAGCGCTGATCGCGACGTAGGCCACCGCCAGCGCGGCGAGGCTGTTGATCAGGCCCAGGGCGACGAACACCCGGTAGACGGGCACGGCGATGATCAGCGGGGAGAGCAGCTGCGCGGCGAGCACCGCACGTGAGTAGGCACGGCGGGCACGGCCGCGGCGGCGGAAGCGGGAGAGGCCGTAGGCGGCGGGCACGCTCACCAGCAGCGCCCCGGTGACGCTGGCGGCCACCAGGAGCAGCGAGTTGAGCAGATAGCGGCCGATGGGAGTGGTCTCAAGGACGTGGCCGTAGTTGCCCCACTGCGGGCTGCGGGGCAGCAACGAGGGCGGTGAGCGCAGTATTTCGGGGCCGGTCTTCAGCGACAGCGACGCCACCCACAACAGCGGGAAGGCGAAGAGCGCCGCCAGCACGAGCATCGCCGCGTAGTAGGCGGCATCGGTCCGCCGCCGGCGGCCGGCGCCGCCGCGGCCCGCACGTCCCGTGCCGGTCTGAACGCTCTGAACGCTCCGGCTCATGTCTGCTTCTCCTCACGTTCGTTCAGCCGCACGTACAGCGCGATGACGAGGATGTTGACCGCCATGAGGACGACGGCCATGGCCGCGCCGCGGCCCAGGTTGAGCTGGCGGAAGATCTGGTCGTAGACGTCGAGCGCGAGGACCTGGGTGGCGGTGCCGGGCCCGCCGCCGGTCAGGGAGAGCACCATGTCGAAGCTGTTGAAGGTCTCCACCGTCGCGAGCACCAGGTTCGTGGTGAGGATGGGCAGCATCATCGGCAGCGTCACGCGGAAGAGCGTCTGCACCGCCGAGGCGCCGTCGATGCGGGCGGCCTCGTACACGTGCTCCGGCACGGTCTTGATCCCCGCGTAGCAGAGGATCATCGAAAGGGCCGTGCCCCGCCAGACGTTGGCGACGATGACGGAGACGAGGGCGTTGTCCGGGTCGGAGAGGAACGGGATGTTCCCCGAGAAGCCCAGCAGGGACAGGCCGTGGTTGAGCACCCCCGCCCCTGTCTCCTGGTAGAGCAGGCTCCAGATCACGCCGATGATCACGCCGGGGATCGCCCACGCCGTCAGCACGATCGCGCGCGTGGCGACCACGCCCCGCAGGCCCCGCCGTTCCGCGGCGTGGATGAGCAGGGCCGCCGCGAGTCCGAGCAGCAGCTGGAAGACGACGCTGACGAGGACGAAGAGGAACGTCACTTGAAGCGTGTGCCGGAAGTCCGTGCCGGCCAGCAGCGAGGTGTAGGTCTGTGCCGTGACGCTGTACGGCTCCCCGCTCACCAGGCTGGCGTCGGTGAAGCTGAGCCGCACGATCTCGACGACGGGGTAGACGAGCACCAGCAGCAGCACGCTGCCCAGCGGCAGCAGCCACGGCCAGGCCGATGCGCCCGGGGGCGCCGCCGGCCGCGCCGCCCGCGGGCGCGGAGGACGGGTGCGGGATGCGGGGTTCGCGGTGGTTGCCATCGCTTCTTCCTCCCTTGCTCGGCTCATCCCACGAGCCGGTCGAGGGCCTGGTCGAGAGCCTCTGTGGCACCGGTCGTGCCGGAAGCGACGCTGGACAGGGCGATCTGAAGGGTGTGGGAGACGTCCTGGTACTTACGGTCGGAGGGGCGTGCCCGGCCGTAGCGTGCGATGTGCTCACGGAAGATCGGCGTGAACGGGTCCTGCTCATAGGCCTCGTGGCCGTAGATGCTCTGCCGCGGCGGCAGGTAGCCGCCGAGGGAGCACCACCGGGCCATGCCGCCGTCGCCGACGTAAGCGGAGTCCACCCAGTCGAGGCCGGCGGCGATCTTCTCCTCGTCGTCGGTGAACGCGGCCCACATCCAGCCGCCGGTGGCGCTGACGTGGTGGTCGCCGCCCAGAGTCGGCATGGGGGCCACGCCCCACCGGCGGAAGAAGCCCCCGCCGCCGCTCTCGCCGCCGTCCTTGATCAGTCCGTCGAGGACGGCGGCCTGCCAGCTTCCGCCGAGGAACATCGCGGCGCGGCCCGCGGCGACGTCGGCGTTCTCGTCGTCCTCCAGGTCGAAGGCGGCCACGCGCCGCGGCGCGGCACCGCCTGCCGCGGCGCGTTCCACGGCCTTGAGGCAGGAGAGCATGGCCGTGTAGTTCCGGCCGGAGCCGAAGGCGGGTTCGCCGTCTCCGTCGAAGAGTTCGGCTCCCTGGCTCCAGTAGGCGGGCCACAGGGTGGTGGTGACGGCGCCTTCGCTGCGTCCGGCGGGGAAGAGCAGCGAGTGGCCGCGCCGGGCGAGCGGCCCGGCCATGGCGATCATCTCGTCCCAGTCGCTGGGCGGGGTACGCACGAGGTCGCGGCGGTAGTACAGCACCCGCAGGTCGGAGGTGAACTGCAAGCCCCGCACGTCCGAGGCCCTGGGCTCCATCTCACGGCGCATCGTGGGGAACCAGTCCGACAGGTCGAGCCCCAGCCGCTCCAGGTGGTGCCGGATCGGCTGCGCGTACGGGGCGATGCGGCCGAAGATGTAGGAGTCGACCTGGGCGATGTCCGGTGCCCGGCCCTGTGACGCCTGGAGCAGCAGCTTCGCCATGGCCGCCGAGCTGTCGTTGCTGGTCACCAGCGGCTCGATGCCGTACCGGTGGCTGTCGCGGTATGCGGCGAGCTTCCGCTTGAGGTAGCCGGCCCTCTTGGGATCGGGTGCCTGGAGCGAGTACGGCGGTATGGCCTGCCAGCCGGTCGTCCGCGGACCGCTTCCGGCCCGCGCGCAGCCCGGGGCGAAGGCGAGCGCGGCGGCCGCACCGCCGCCGCGCAGCAGTTGCCGCCGGGTGGGCTGCCGCGAGGTGGGCTGCCGCGGGGTGGGCCTCGGCCCGCCGCCCGTGCCGCGAGCGCCGTGCGGTGGATGTCGCATACGTCATCGCCTCCTGGCGGTCGGTGCTGCGGGCCGCAGCCGCAGGGTGGTGATCCGGCCGCCGGGGAGCGGCAGCCGCAGGGTGCCGTCGTGCTGGATCTCCAGCTGCTGAAGGGCGTTCTCCTCCAGGTCGCAGGACCCGGCGGAGGCCACCGGGAACGCGGGGGCGAGGGTGGCGGTGACGGGGGTGCCGCCGCTGTTGAACAGGCGCACCACGATCCCGTCGCCGTCCTCCGCGCTCTTCACGGCGGTCACGACGGCCTCGGCCGGTTCGGCGCCGAGCCCCAGCGGCGGCGCGCTCCGTGCGGGCCCGCCGGGCAGGGCACCCTGCACCGCGTGCGTCAGCAGCGGCAGGGCGAACTCCTCGGCGGTGCGGTACAGCCCGGCGGTGGATCCACTGCCGCCGTACGGGCGCAGCGCCACGCGGAAGGTGTGCCGGCCCGGCAACTGGGCGCCGGGCGTGGCCAGTTCGGGCCCGACCTTGTGGGGGCGCAGCGGGTGGTCCTGCCGTGCCAGCCAGCCGACGCAGCGAAGCAGCGTCACGTCGAGCACATGGCCGTCGGTGTGCCTGTACTCGTGCAGGCCCTCCGTGAAGACGGCCAGCCCGGCCTCCGCGTCCTCCAGCGCGGCGAAGCGCCGCATCGCGAACGCCCCGGTGGGACGGTCGCGCCAGCCCTCTCCCCCGGGCTGCTCGGCGGAGCGCCGGACGATGCCGTAGGCGGACTCGGCCAGCGAGTGGTCCGTGTGCAGGCCGGTGGGCAGCCGCAGCCGGAGCCGGTGGTCCTCGGCGGTGTTGTCGACGGTCACTTCCGTCTCCACGCGGTCGGCGCCGCGCGGAAGCCGCACGGTGAGCGCGACGGCCACTTCGGCTGTGCGCTCGCTGCGGGCGGTGCGCCCGGAGTTGAGTGCGGCGGGAACGGTGAGCACGGTACGGGCGTGCAGCGTGCCCTCCCCCGGACCGTCCGTGATGTCCCAGGCGGCGGCCTTGGATGAGACGGGCCGGTCCCCGGTGAGTGGGCCGAAGCCGTACTCGTCGCCGGCGTCGCCGTCGTCGAGCAGCTCCATCAGTCCGCTGTGCCGGCGGCCGGTGGAGAGGTCGGTGACGGTGAGGGTGCCGTCCGGTGCGATCCCGGCGCGGAGGAGGCCGTTGTCGAGGGTGCGCCCTTCGCGGACGGTGGTCGGGTACGCGGCGGGGCCGGGGTTCTGGGGCGCGTCGTCCAGCGGCACGAGGCGGTACAGGGCCGGGGCGAGGGCGGGGACGTCCTCGGCGTGGAAGGTCAGCCGGTCCCGGCGTATCTCCTTGCGGCGGTTCAGGGTGTCCTCGACCCGTACGGCCGGGGCGGGTTCGGCGGTGAAGGGCACCCGCAGCCCGCCGGGTCCGACGAGTGCGCAACGGCTCCAGTCCGTACGGGCGGAGGGCTGGGTCCAGCCGAACAGCCGTCGGCCCAGCGGCACTTCGGGGTCGGGGACGACGTCGACGCTCACCTGTCCCGAGCGGGGGAAGGCGCTGGGGTTGAACACGGCGACGGGTATGCCGCCGTGACCATCGCCGCCGTCGCCGGGCGCGGCGGAGGCGGCCGCGCCGTGTGCGATGCGGGCCAGCGCGTCTCCGGCCACGGCGTCGGCTGTCTGCCCGACCCGGGCGAAGCGTGTGTGCATCTCCTCGTGGACCTCGTCGACGGAGCAGCCGCAGATCGAGTCGTGGGCGTAGTTCTTGACCAGTTCCCGCCAGGAGTGGCGGAGCGAGTCGAGGTGGCTGCGGCCGTCCTGCACGGCGGCGACGGCGTCGAGCCGTTCGGCGATCCCGCAGAGCCGGGTCTCGGTGGATTCGTTCAGCCGCTTCATCGGCGTACGGGTCGAGCCGATCCCGTCGAAGACGTCGTGCTTGCGTCCGTAGCGCAGCTCGCCGCTGAACTCGGCCTGCGGCTGGGGCCGTTCGTCGGTGAGCCGGCGGAACTCCTCCAGCCCGCCCAGCCGCAGCCGCGGTCCGCCGGCCGACTTCTGGGCGTCGTCGAGGGAGCG
This sequence comes from Streptomyces sp. HNM0575, assembly GCF_012726265.1. Lineage (GTDB taxonomy): Bacteria > Actinomycetota > Actinomycetes > Streptomycetales > Streptomycetaceae > Streptomyces. The sequence goes on from NZ_JAASAG010000019.1 coordinate 36,609, forward strand.
GACCATCTCCGGCACTCCCTGCTGCGCCCGCAGGTGGTCGCCGCCGTTCAGCAGCAACAGGACACCCGTACGGGACCGTTCGCCGAGGCGGTCCAGCAGCTCGCCGAGGCGGTCGTAGCCGACGAGGATGCCGTGGTGGAGGGAGAGGGTCTCGGGGTCGCCGGTGAGGACGGCGGCGTTGGAGTAGCTCTCGGCGAGCCAGTGCACCCTGACCCGCGAACCGTCGGGGGCGCTCCACTGGAACTCGCTGCCGGCGGCCGCGGTCTCGTCCCCGAAGCCGCGCATGGCGTAGAAGGTGCCGATGCCGAACCCCCGCAGGATCTGCGGGAGTTGGTGCACGTGGCCGAAGGTGTCCGGCAGATATCCCTCGCGCATCACATGCCCGTACTCGCCGCTGACCCGGCAGCCGATCAGCAGGTTGCGCACCAGTGCCTCGCCGGAGACGTGGAACTCGTCCGGCTGCACGTAGAACGGGCCCGGCCGCAGCCGCCCCGCCTCGACCAGGGCCGTGAGCCGCGCCTTACGCCCGGTGCGGATCTCCGTGTAGTCCTCGAGGATCACCGCCTGCCCGTCGAGCAGGAAGGCGGGCAGAGCGGGGTCTTCTTCGAGCACGTCGATCAGTTCGTCCAGGAACTGCACGAGCGCGAAGCGCATCGTCTCGAACGGGCTGTACCACTCGCGGTCCCAGTGGGTGTGCGGCACCACGACTGCGAGGGGTTCCTGGGACGCCGCCGATGCGGGCGACGGGGCGGGGACGTGCACGTTTCTCCTGTACGGAAGGGCGCAGAACGAACGTCAACGTTGACCGACAACGTTGACGTACTTGCGGGAGCAGTGCACACTTGTCGTGCGCCGACGTCAAGAGCCGCGGCGGAATTCACGCACAGCCGTCGACCCATGAGGGGGTGCCGGGACCGGTGTCCGGGACGGGCAGGGCAGACGGCCGGGCGGGACGCCCCACGATGAAGGACGTCGCCGCGCACGTCGGCACGAGCATCAAGAGCGTCTCCCGGGTCCTCAACGGCGAAGAGGGAGTCTCGGCCGCCACCTCGGAGCGCATCCTCCAGGCCATGGCCGAACTCGGCTTCCGCCGCAACGACTTGGCGCGGGGCCTGCGCCAGAGCGACCGGACGCGCACCATCGGGCTCGCCCTGCCGCAGGCCGGCACGCGCTTCCACGACAGCCTCGTGCACGGCATCGACGAGATCGCCCGGGAGCAGGGCAGCCTGGTGCTGACCGCCTCCTCCGGTACGGCCGCACGCGAGCGCGAGACGCTGACGGCGCTGTGCTCACGGCGGGTGGACGGCCTGATCGTCGTTCCCTCAGGGGAGGATCACGGTTTCCTGCGGCCCGAACAGCAAGCCGGCGTCCCCGTCGTCTTCGTCGACCGGCCACCGCACGGCATAGCGGCAGACGCCGTCCTCACCGACCACGCCGAGGGCGCCCGCGAGGCCACCACGCACCTCATCCGCCAGGGGCACCGGGGCATCGGGCTCATCGGGGACGACGAGCGGATCTTCTCCGTCGCCGAGCGCGTCAGCGGCCACCGCGACGCGCTGCGCGCCGGGAACCTGCCCTACGAACCGGAGTCGACGCGCCTGGGCGCGCGCACCGCCGAGGAGGCCATGCAGGCGTGCCGGGAGCTCCTCGGCTCCTCCCGGCCGCCCACGGCGCTCTTCACGCTCAACAACCAGTGCACCATCGGGGCCGTGCGCGCGCTGCGCGCCCTCGGTCTGAGCAGGAAGGTGGCGCTGGTCGGCTTCGACGACTTCGAGACGGCCGAGCTGATCGACCCGCCGGTCACGGTGATCTCCCACGACGTCGAGGAGATCGGGCGGACCGCCGCCCGGCTGATGTTCGAGCGGATGGCGGGCCACTCCCCCGCACCGGCCAGGACGACGCTGCCGACGAAGCTGATCACCCGCGGCTCGGGTGAGATTCCGGGGCCTCAGGCCGCGGCGGGAAGCGGCCCACGGTGAACGGCCGCGCCCGGCCCCACCCCGTTCGCGGCTGTTCTCAGTGACCCCCGGCGGCCGGCGCCCGGCCGCCGAACCGAAAGGCCGAGAGCGTGGAGATCTGGATCAACCCCGCCTGTTCCAAGTGCCGTTCGGCACTGTCGGTGCTGGACGAGGAAGGCGCGGAATACACCGTCCGCCGCTACCTCGACGACCCGCCGGCTCCGGCTGAACTGGTCGACGTACTGCGGCGGTTGGGGCTGGAGCCGTGGGACATCGCCCGCACCGGCGAGCCCGCCGCCGCCGAACTCGGCATCGCCTCCTGGCCCCGTGACCCGGAGAGCCGCGACCGGTGGATCGACGCGCTCGCGGCCCACCCCTCCCTGATCCAGCGGCCGATCATCACCGCGGACGACGGGAGTGCCGTGGTGGGCCGCTCGCCGGAATCCGTCAGGTCCGTACTGGAATGAGGAGCCCGCTGCTCAAGGGGCGGGCCGGGCACCCGGCTTGCCGTGCAGCAGCGTGGGCAGAGCCTTCAGCGTGCTCCGGCGTCCCCATGCGATGACGGCGAGCGGGACGATCATCACCAGCGGGAAGGCGGCCGAGTCGCCGTGGAAGACGGTGAGCTGCGTGATGAACGCACCGATCATCAAGGCGATCAGCCCCAGGGCGGCCAGACCCGACAGCCACGGCGTGATCAGCCCTATTCCGCCGGCGAGTTCGAGGACGCCGACGAGATACATCAGCCACATGCCGGCGCCGATGTCCTGGAAGGTGTCCACCGCCATCTGCTGGCCGATCAGCTTGGGAACCGCGCTGCCGAGCGCGTAGAACAGGCCGACCACCACCTGTAGTACGCGCAGGGCGATCTCCTTGCCCCGTCCCTGCCGGGCCACCGGTCCCGATGCGGCCGGCCCCTCGGCCGGGGTGCCCGACGGGGTGTCTGCGGACTGGTTCATGACGTTCTCCTCTCGGGTGTGCACTTTCCATACCCCGGGAGCAGACCCGTCGCGCACGGGTTTCTCATCGCGACGGCTCGCAGGGGCCCGTCGAAGAGGCGCCGGACGCCGCCGTCCCGGCCAAGGCGGCCAAAGGGGGCGGAATCCGGCGTCTGGCAGGTCAGTTCCGGTGTCCGCCCGTGAGCCACGCGCCGAGCTTCCTCACCGTCGACCAGCGGCCGATGACGACGAGCGCGAGCGGGATGAGGATCAGCGCCGGGGTGGAGACTCCGCGGCCGTCGTAGAGGGTGAGGTGCGTCAGGCACGCGCCCGACATCACGAACATCAGCCCGAGCGCGGCGAGACCGGAGAACCAGGGCGTGATCAGGCCGACGGCGCCCAGCAGTTCGAGCACGCCGGTGAGGTACATGAACCACAGGCCGAAGCCGATGTCCTGGAAGGTCCCCTTGGCGCCGGAGTCGGCGGTCAGCGCAGGCAGCGCCCCGACCGTGATCATGAAGTACGCGAGGTACAACTGCACGGCCCACAGGGCGACTTCGAGCGCGATACGGGCCGGTCCTTGAGGGCGGGAGGGACGTGCGGCCGAGGGACCGGCCTGGGAGGTCGGCGGGATGCCGCTCGCGTTCGCCATGATGGACTCCTTCTGCGGACGGTGCAGACGCGATTGCCGGGGCGGCCCGGCAGCTGACGTCTACCACCGGCACGGCCTCGGCGGAACTCCCCCGCCACGGCAGAAGCGAGGGCGCCGCCCCCGCGTGGAACGCGGGGCCTGTGAGATCCGTATCACGTGCCCGGTACGCAGCGCAGACAGTTGTCCATCATGGTCGACATCCGGTCCGCCAGCCTCCCGTACGGCGGGCGACGGCCGCCCACCGCACGGCACCCGGTGGCCCTGCGAACGGTGTTATGCGCGTAGCGTGACGGGCTCAGTCCGCCTCGCGGATCCGCTGTCGTTCCACCGTCCGCAGCCAGTCCGCCTCGGTGCCGGCGCTCCGCAGGCCGGACGGTCCGGGCTGCGTCACGAGGCCGTGCAGCAGCAACTGCCAGTGCCCTGCGAGGCGTTGGTGCACATCGGCGCCCGAGTCGCCCGTGCGGCTGGTCTGTTCGGAGTGGGCTCCGGAGGCGAGGCAGAAGGCGAGTTCGGCGACGGCCTCCGTGGTGGCCTCGCCGCGCAGCGTGCCCTCCTTCTCCGCTTCGCGGGCCACGTCGGTGAAGACCTGCTGCCAGCAGGCGAACGGGTTCACCTCCGGGTCTGGCGGGGTGTCCAGTTCGCGTGCGAGCTTCACCGCGGCCCTCGCCAGATGGTCGTGTTCCAGCTGGTGGGCCACGAGGTGAGTCAGGTCGACGAGGGTCTGGAGTGCGGGCTGCGCCTTGTCCCGGAGCAGTTCGGCGGCACGGTAGGAACGGGTGCAGGCCTCGCGGCGTACGGTGTCGGCGAGCTCTTCCTTGCTTCCGAAGTGGAAGGAGAGAGCGCCCTTGCTCATCGCTGCGCCGCGGCTGACCTCGAACAGCGTGGTGCGCTGGTAGCCGAGGCGGTCGAACGACTTCGCCGCCGCCATCGTCAGTGCCTGCCGGGTGAGTTCTGCGCGCTCTTGCCTCATTCGGCTTTCTTTCCCTTCAATGCGTTCCGGTCCGCGGGGAGACGGACCGTCAGGGGCGGCAGTGCTGTGGGGAGTCGAGAAACTGCCGCCTCCACAAACATACAAAGTGTTCTGTTTTTTTGCGCCGGAAGGGGTGACAGAGTCTCCTGACAGCAGGCGTCCCGGGGTGCTGAAGAGGTGCCGGCGGTGCGGGTGGTGCCGGGCCGTACGGCGGACTTCAGGGCCGTAGGGCGGACTTCGGGCCGTACGTCAGGAGTCAGGGGGGCAGGTCAGGGGGTCCAGGGGTCCGAAGGTCAGGACGAGGCCGTACGCGCGAGATGGGCGCGGTACCAGGGGGCGGCCTCGCCGAGCGCGGCCAACGGGCCCTCGCCGGGGGCCGACCGGCAGGCCTGCCACACGTCCGTGGCGTAGTGGTGGTCGAAGGCCAGCAGCCTCAGCTGGCGTTCGCCGACGCGGCCGGGATGCGCCTCCAGCAGATCCTGGCACTCCCGCCACGTCAACTCCCCGCGGACGGGCGGCAGTACGCCGAGCTGTGCGAGCCTTCCCAGCAGGTCCCGGTTGCGTACGGGCTCGGGGTGCACGGCGTGCCGGACCCCGCGGGCCGGATCACCGGAGCCGGACGGGCCTGTCGTCGCGAGCGCGGCGGTGGTGACGAGCCGCGCCAGATCGTTCACGTCGATCATGGACAGCTCCGCCCGCCCTCCGCGCCAGTGACCCGGTACGCGGCGCACGAGTTCGGCCAGAGCGGGGACGACCCAGCGGTCCCCCGCCCCGGTGACCAGGCCGGTCCGCAGTACGAGGGCGCCGTGCCGCAGGGCGTGCGCCTCGCCGGCGAGTCTGCTGCGGCTGGCGGGCGAGCCCGGAGCGGGTTCCAGGTCGCCGACAGCGGCGCCGCGGTGGGGTCCGCGTCCGTAGACGGCGGTGGTGGACAGCGACACGATGCGCTCCACGCCGGCCCGCTCGGCTTCGCGCATCAGCGCGTCGGTGCCCAAGTCGTTGACCCGGGTGCACAGTTGCTCGTCGGAGCCGATGTGGGAGGCGGCGTGCACCAGCACGCGCGCACCGGAGCAGGCCCCGGTGAGGGTTCCGGGCCGGGCGAGGTCGGCGTGGACCTGCTCGACCCCGGCGGGCAGCGGGAGGTCCCGGCGGGCGAGGACCCGTACGTCCGCGTCCTGCCCCGTCAGGCGGCGCAGGACCGCCGAGCCTATGAAGCCGCTCGCGCCGGTGAGCACCACCCTTGCGGTCATCCGGCCGCCAGCAGCGGGGTCTCCGGGTTGACGACGAGTTCCGCGGCCACCTGCGGCGGTGCGATCCCCAGCAGCATGTACTGCCACAGGTCCGCGATGCGGTCGGGCAAGTCCTCGCGCCGGCAGGAGAGTTTGGAGAAGTGCTGCACACCGGTGTAGCAGCCGACCAAGAGCACCGCGAGTCGCTCGACCTCGACTCCGTTGCGCAGCTGGCCTCTTGACTCCGCGGCGGCGAGCTGGCCGCGGAAGACCTCCGCCCACTGCCGGTACGGCTCGTCGTCGCGGAAGCCTATCTCCTCCTGCTCCACGGCGAGCCGCACCCCCGCGCGCAGAAGCTTGTTGGTCTGGAGCTCGCGGGCGAGGAGGAGGGTCGTGTCGATGAGGCGCTGCAACCCGTCCGGCCCCGGCGGCAGTACGACCGCGTCGCGCTGGGCGTGCATGACCGTACGGGCCAGGTCCAGCTTCGAGGAGAAGTGGAAGTAGAGGGCTCCCTGGGTGATGCCCGCCCGTTGCATGATCTCCGTGATCCGTGCCGCCTTGTAGCCCCCCTCATCGAAAACCTCAGCCGCCGCTTCCAGGATCAACTGGCGTGTCTCCACGGCACGTTGCTGCATCGGTTTCGCTCTCGCCGCAGCCATCCGATCTCGTCCCCAGTGGTTCTATCGTCTTTCAGGCACAGGTCTCTGTCATTTTCTCGGACCGCACCCGCCCGGAGGACCGCACATGGCTTTCACCCCCGATGTGCCCCAACTGCCGGAGAACACAGCGTACTCGTGGCCCGTGCCGCGGGAGCTGGTGCACAAGACCGCGCACACGGAGGTGCTGCTGACCGGCTGGCGGCAGTCCGGGGAGCGGGAGTTCGAGGTCGGTGCGCAGTGGCCCCGGGACCACGGTTTCTGGCGTACGGACGACGGAGGCGTACAGGATCCGATGCTGCTGGTCGAGACGACCCGGCAGGCGCTTCCGCTGTTCGCGCACGCGGCGTTCGGGGTTCCGGCCGGGCATCAGCTCATATGGGACCACCAGCACTGCGTCTTCTCGGTGCCCTTCTTGGCGGTGTCGGGCAGCCCGGCCGAGGTGACGCTGCGGCTGTCGGCGTCCCGGCCCCCCGAGCACGGGGCCCGGAAGCGCCAGATCGCGCTGACGATGAGCGTGCACTGCGGGGAGCGCACCCTCGGCACCGTGTCCACCGTCTACAGCGCGCACAGCCCCGCGGTGTACCGGCGGCTTCGCGGCCCGGGCACGCCCGCGCCGCCGGAGGCCATGGCCGCCGCTCTCGTGCCGCCGCGTCCGCTGGCCCCGGCGCTGGTCGGGCGCGAGAGCGAACGGGAGGTGGTGCTGGCCGCGGCCGACGACGGGGACGGGGACGGGGACGGCACGGCCGTGGCGGGGAGAGCCGGGCGGGTCGTCAACGGGCGTGGCGGGGAGGGGAGTTGGCCTCGCCGGCAGCTGCGGGTGCTCACGTCGAGTCCGTGGCTCTTCGACCACCCCGTCGACCACGCACCCGGCATGCTGCTGATGGAGGCCGCCCGGCAGGTCTCGCACCTCGCCGCAGCTCCGCACCGGCCGCGGCTGACGCGCATGGACGCGGACTTCCACCGCTATGTCGACCTGGACGAGCCCGGTTGGGTCGACGTCTCCCCCGGTCCCGTGGCTCCGGCGGCGGGAGCGCCGCAGCCGAGCGGGGAGCGCACCGTGACCGTGGAGATCACACAGCACGGCGAGAAGGCGTTCAGCGCGGTGGTCGGCTTCGTCACAGAGGAGACGCCGGACGCCGCCGGACCGGCCGGGAGGAAGGGAGACACGGCGCCCGCCGCCGTCCCGCCGGGCCTCGGGTAGGGTTGCCTCCCTCAGCACACACGCCGTCCGAGGAGGTGGGAGCCATCACCACCGTGGAAGTTCCCCTCCCGCGCGGCGAGGTCCGCGCCGCTGACGCTCCGTCCCGCTGAAGCGCCGACGCAGCCCGCACGGGAGCCGGGAGCCCGGTCCGGACCCCTGAGAGGCACGCGCCGTATGTCTGTCCCTCCCCCATCCGATCCCCCGTGGGTCTCGTGCTCGGCACTGGCCGCCCGCCTTCGTGAGGCGGGCTGCGTATTCGCCGAGGACGAGGCCGAGTTGATGCTGTCCGCCGCCGGTACGGCCGCTGAGCTGGCCGCCATGGCCGAGCGCCGGGCCACGGGGCTCCCCCTCGAACACGTCCTGGGCCGGGCGGAGTTCTGCGGCATGCGGATGGTGGTGGAGCCGGGGGTGTTCGTGCCGCGCAGGCGCACCGAGTTCCTCGTACGGCAGGCCGCGGCCGTCACCCGTCCCGGAAGCCTGGTGGTCGATCTGTGCTGCGGTTCGGGCGCGCTGGGCGCCGCGCTCGCGGCTGCGGTGGCACGTGAGCACCCGCCGCACGAGCAGGGCAGCGGCGCGGCGGGTGCCGCCGGTGCCGCCGGAGCCGCCGGTGCGGTCGAACTGCACGCCGCCGATATCGATCCGGCAGCCGTGCGGTGTGCACGCCGCAACGTCGCCGCCGCCGGCGGCCGGGTCCACGAAGGCGACCTGTTCGCGGCGCTTCCGGCGGTGCTGAGGGGCCGCGTCGACGTGCTGCTCGCCAACGTGCCGTATGTGCCCACGGATTCGCTGGGGCTGCTGCCTGCGGAGGCCCGCGACCACGAGCCGGTGATCGCGCTGGACGGCGGTGCGGACGGGCTCGATGTGCTGCGCCGGGTGGCCGCCGAGGTGCGGCACTGGCTCGCACCGGGTGGCCGGCTGCTGGTGGAGACGAGCGAGGACCAAGTCGAGGCGGCCGCAAGGGTGTTGGAGCGCGGCGGGCTCACGGTGCGGACGGCCCGCCGCGAGGAACCGGCCGCCACCGTCGTCACCGGACGCCGCAACGCCTCCCGCGACGGGCGGACTTGACCGGTTGATCGTCTGAGCCCGGCACCGGTCGGCCGCCGGGCCCCGATCGCTCAGCCGCCCTCGTCCGTACCGGCTTCCGTGCGGCTGGCGGAGACACCGGGGCCGGTGCCTCCGCCCCAGCCCAGCCGGTCGAAGACCGTCGCCGTGGCGAGCGTGGCGAGGATGACCAGCACGGTCTCCCAGCCGACCGTCAGCACCCAGGAGACGGCGGAGGGCAGCCTGTTGCCGCGCACTCCGAACGCCGCCCGGCTGAGCACCATCGTCGGCGCGGATCCGCGCTTCCCCGCCACCGCGACGAGGCCGCAGAGCAGGAAGGAGAAGACGATGCCCGCGATGCCGGCGGCCAGGGCCTGCCAGAAGCCGATGCCGAATCCGAGCGCGAAGGAGCCGTAACTCAGGCCCAGCACCGAGACGTTGGAGGCGAACCACGGCCAGAACAGCTGCGCGGGCCGTCCTTTGCGCTCGGTGCCGCCGATGATGTCGAGGCCGTTGGTCTCCACGGCGAGCGCGGCCTTGCGGGCGGGCCGCTCGGCGGCGGCGTGCCCGCCGGGTGCGTGCGGCGGCTGCGGCGAGTCCTGTGATCCCGCCTCCGTACCGGCCACTTGGCACCCCCGTCCGGCCTGATCCGACGCTTGGAGCCTGCTGGCGGGTGCGGTGCCGCGTCAAGTACGCACCGTCGGGGCGCTGTTGGGGCTGTCGGGCATTCCGGCCGCGAGCACGGCGCTGCTGGACACGGCTCTGCCGGGAGGCCCGGACCCCGGGCCTCCGGGCCTCCGCGGGGCGCACCGCCCCGTGACGTGCGAAGCAACCGCGTTCTGCCATGACCGTCGAGGGCGCCTCCGGAGTCGCGGCGTACCGCCGAGCAGGTTCCGGAGCCCCGCGCGGCACCGCGGCCCGGGAAGACCAGACAACCGGAACGAGGGCGTTCTCGTGAGGAATTGAGGGGGGAACGTGCCGTTCGTTCACCCGCCTCCCCGAACGTCGACCCGGCCGTGATACTTGTGTGCGTCGGCCAGGGAACGGCAGTCAGAACGATCGATCTGCGCGGTCCGCAGCAGTACGGGCGTTGCCCGTGCCGCGCGCGAACGCGCAGTCTGGACAAGGGCTTTCATGGGGACGGCGACGATACAGGTGCGAGTCCTGGCCGTCGCGGGCCGGCGCGTGTGGATGGCGGTGAGCGGCACGCTGTCCGGCGCCACGCTCAGAGTCCTCCACTACAGCCTGAGCGCCCGCGCCACGGACGAGCGGACGCAGATCTACCTCGACCTCAACGCGGTGCGCTGGGACAGCTCCCTTTCCGCAGCCGAACTCCTCCGGCTGCTGCCGGCAGGCGCCCGGCTGCGCTTCCACATCGTCGGCGCGCACGAGGACTTCAGGGAGCGGCTGGCTGCGGACGCGCGGTGCCGTCTGCACTCGGACGTGGCCTCCGCGTGGGCCACGTGGTCGCGGCAGTCCTGAACTCCCGCCGCCGCGGCAGGAGTTGGCCATCCGGCCCCCCGGCCGTCACCGGAACGGTTCCGCGGCGGACTTACGGAGCGGAGGTCCGCCGGGGCCAGAGGCCTTCCGAGCCAGCGGGCCTGCGGCCCGGCGCTCCCCTCTAAGCCGCGTCCAGAACGGCGCTGACCGTCTTGCCCCCGCCGGGCGCGGCGGTGACGTCCATCCGGCGGGCGAGGCTGCTGACCATCGCGATGCCCCTGCCGCTCTCGCTCTCGCGGGCGGGCCGCCGCACACGCGGCAACCGGCGGCCCTCGTCGCGTACTTCGACCGTGACGGTGCCCTCGCCGCTGCTCAGCCGCAGCCGGCAACGTCCCTGACCGTGCAGCGCCGCGTTGGTGACGAGCTCGGAGACGATCAGCCTCGCCTCGTCGACGCGGTGCGCCGCCTCCGGAGGCGTATGGCTGCCGGTGAGGAATCCGGTGGTCAGCTGGCGGGCCCAGCGGGCCGACGCGGCCCTGCGCGGCAGTGTGTACTCGACGCGTGCGATGTGCCGCGGCCGGCGCGGACTCACGCGCATGACGTTCACTTCCCCTCGGTGCCGGCGTACGCCCGGGGCTGCCGGGGCCGGCTGCGCGAATCGAGACCTGCGGACTGTCTTTCCCGGCGGGAGCGCGGGCATTCACCGCGCGGCGCGACCGGGACATCCCGGGCGAAAGCTTCACTTTTCCTTGACACACGGAGGCCGCGGCCGTGCCTCAACGGCTGTGCCCGCCCGGAGACTTGTCGGACTTCTCCGCTGCCGCGGCGAGTTCGTCGACGACGAGATGCTCGCGGTCCGTCCTGCCCGTGCGGTACGCGGCCCGCCCGACCATGTGCGCCGCCACGGGCACGGTCAGCAGCTGGAAGATCCCGACGAGGAGCAGCGTCCCAAGGTCGGCGGCGCTGCGCAGTCTCAGGCCCGCCCCGACGAGAACGAACAGCAGGCCGAGCACCTGCGGCTTGGTGGCGGCGTGCATCCGCGTCAGCACGTCCGGCAGCCGTACGAGCCCGATCCCCGCGAGCAGGCACAGCACGGCGCCCGCCATCATGCACGCCATGGCCGCGATGTCCGCGGCCCCCGACCAGTTCATCCGCCGCTCCCCTGCTCCGCCGCGCCGCCGTCGGCGCGCTTCCCGTTGCGGCCGCCGTGCGGGCCGTCATGACCGGCGGCGGCCCGCTCGCCGCCTCCGCCGCCCTCGTCCGGGTCCTCGCTTCCCGCCTCGTCCCGCAGCGCGAGGAAGCGGGCGATGCTCACCGAGCCGGTGAAGCCGAGGAACGACAGGACCAGCAGCGCCGGCAGGTAGTACGGGATCTGCCGTGCCGCGGTGAGGACGCCGATGCCCGCCATCACCACGGCGGCCAGGGCGTCGAGGGCCACGGCACGGTCGAGGGTCGAAGGCCCGCGTACCAGCCGTACGGTGACGAGCGCCCCGGAGGCGAGCAGCATCCCCACGACGACGCTCAGGGCCGTGTCCACGGGCCGCTCCCTCCGCCGGAACCGCCCGTGACCCCGCCGCGGCGCGCGTCGAGGGCCGCGACGTCGGCGCGGGTGCCGAAGGCCCGCACCACGCGGTCCTCCAGGCGCAGCACCTCATACCGCGCCCGCTCGCGCTCGGTCTCTCCCTCCGCGCCCATCACGTGCACGTACATCGTTCCCGAAGCCCTGTGCACGTCGAGGACGTTGCTGCCGGGGACGGCCGCGACCGCGACGGACGTGGCCGTCAGCATCAGGTCGCTGGGGCTGCGCATCCGTACCGCCAGCACCGCGCACACCGGAGGCCGCGTGCCGAGGATGTATCTGTTGAGACGCCAGCTCGACGCGGCCATGTCGAGCACGAACCGGACCGTGAAGCGCAGGACGCCGACGGGACGCAGCCGTACCTGGGTCTCGATCGGGGGCAGCGGGAAGATCACGCACACCACGACGCCGACGAGTACGCCCGTGAGGACGTTGGCGGCGCTCAGCGTGCCCCACAGCAGCACCCACAGCACGGTCAGCCCGAGCACCGTCGGCCACTGCGCGGCCCGGATCCGGCTGCGGCCGCGAGGGGGTCCGCCCGGCACTCCGCCCGCGGGGTCCGGCGTGCCCGGCCCGGCGGCGGACTGTTCACTCATCGGCCGATCACCGCCTTCACATACGGGGTGCGGGCGGTCATCTCGGCGGCGACGCGGCTCGTCAGGGACGACAGCGGCCCCGCCAGCACGGTGACCGCCAGCCCGAAGGCGACCAGCGCGGCGGTCGGTACGAGCATCGCCGCCGGGGGCTGTCCGGTGGTGATGGCACGTCCTCCGAAGCTCGCGGCCTCGGCCCGGCCCGCGACGACGTCCACGTCGACGGCTCCGGTGCCGCCGCCGAGGGCCGCCCCACCGCCCGCTTCGCCCGCCGCTCCACCGCCCGATCCGCCGCCCGCCGACTCCTGCGGAAGTTCCTCTTCCGTCTCGTCGGTCTCGACGGTGTCGAGCACCACCCCGACCACGTACAGCTGCGGCGGCGCCGCCCGCCAGAAGCCGAGGTTCCACGCCTTCGCCAGGGCGTACAGCGTGAGCAGGCTCGTGGCCACTCCGGCGGCGATCAGCACGTAGACCAGAGCGCCGCCGTGTGCGACGCCCGCGCGCAGCAGCCCGAACTTGCCCAGGAATCCCGCCAGCGGCGGCACCCCCGCGAGGTTCATCGCCGGTACGAAGAAGACGAGCCCGAGGACCGGCGAGAGCTTCGCGATGCCGCCGAGGCGCCTCAAGTCCGTGGTGACGCCCCGGCGTTCGACGAGCCCGACGACGAGGAAGAGCGTGGTCTGCACCGTGATGTGGTGGACGACGTAGAAGACCGAGCCGGCGAATCCGGCGCGGGAGGCCAGGGCGATCCCGAAGATCATGTAGCCGATGTGGCTGACGAGGGTGAAGGACAGCAGCCGCTTGAGGTCCGTCTGCGCCACCGCCCCGAGGATGCCCACCACCAGCGACAGCAGCGCGAGGACCATCAGCACCCCGCTGAGCCGGTCGCCGGGGAAGAGCAGGGTCTGGGTGCGCAGCATCGCGTAGATGCCGACCTTGGTCAGCAGCCCCGCGAAGACGGCCGTGACGGGGGCGGGCGCCGTCGGATAGGAGTCGGGGAGCCAGGCGGCCAGGGGGAAGACGGCGGCCTTGGTGCAGAAGACGGCCAGCAGCGAGATCTGTGCCAGCACGGCGATGCCTGCGGGCAGTTGGTCGAACCGGCGGGCGAGTTCGGCCATCGTCACGGTGCCCGTCGCCGCGTAGACGACGGCGACGGCCGCGAGGAAGAGCACGGAGGAGAGCAGCGAGACGATCGCGTACGTCGCCCCCGCGCGGATGCGTGTGACGGTGCCGCCGAGCGTCAGCAGCACGTAGCTGGCGGTCAGCATGATCTCGAATCCGACGTAGAGGTTGAAGAGATCGCCCGCGAGGAAGGTGTCGGAGACCCCGGCCACCAGCACCAGGTAGGCGGGGTGGAAGACCGACATCGGGGTGGCCTCCTCCTGATCGGCCATGCCCTGGCCGACGGAGTAGAGCAGCACGCACAGCGTCACCGACGAGGAGATCACCAGCATCAGCGCAGAGAGCCGGTCGGCGACGAGGACGATGCCGACCGGGGGCCGCCAGCCTCCCGCGTACATGACCTGCGGGCCGTACCGGTCGGCGTCGACGAGCAGTACGAGGGCGACCGCGAGGACGGTCGCGAGGACGACCGTGCTGATGACGCGCTGGGCGCGCTGTAGCCGTACGCCGATGCCGAGCTTCAGCCCCGCGGCGAACAGGGGGAGGATCACCGGCAGGGCGACCAGCGCCGAGGCCGGGCCGTCGGCGCCCGCGGGCGAGGCGGCGATCACCGGGTGGCTCCGGGGACCGGGCCGTGACGGGAGCCGGAACGGGGACCGAGTGCGGGGCGGAGACCGAGGACGGGGCGGAGACCGAAGGCGGGGCCGCGGGCGGTCCCGGGGCGGCCGGCGGTCCCGGGGCAGCGGGCGTTCAACGGTCCGCCCCGAGGATGGTGTCCCACATGTCCTCGTCCGCCGGTTCCTCTTCCGTACGGACTCCGCGCGCGTGGTGCGACCTGGTCTCCGCACGGGCGCGGCGGCGGGCCTCGTGGAAGTGGGTGCCCGCGCCGCGCATGCGCGCCGGAGCGCCTCCCCTGCCTTCGCCGCCTGACCGTTCCCCGCCCGTCCGCCGGGCGGCGCGCCGTGCTTCGTCGCCGGTGCCGAGCATCAACTCCCGGCGTCTGGCGCGCCGTTCGCGCCGCTCCCTGAACGGCCGGCGGGCGTCGGCGTCCTCTCCGTGCTCCTCGCCGTACTCGGCGCGATGTGCCACACGCAGGTCCTCCACGTCGTCCTGTACGTCGTCCGTGCCGGACAGCTGCCAGGCGCGGTAGGCCATCGCGGAGAGGAACGCGGTCAGCGCGAGCGTGATGACGATCGCCGTCAGCACGAACGCCTGCGGCAGCGGGTCGGAGATGCGCCGCGGCCCGAGGACCCGGTAGAGCAGCGGGGCCCGTGAGGCGGCGCCCGACGTGGCGAGCAGCAGGAGGTTGACGCCGTTGCCCAGTACGACGGCGCCCAGCACGATGCGGGTGAGGGGGCGGCTGAGCAGCAGCACCGTGCCCGCCGCGATGAGCGCGCCGCCGGTGGCCACGAGCGCGACCGTCTCGTTCATCCCCCGGCCTCCCCGCCGGCCCGCGCGGTGCGGGACTCTTCGCGCAGGGCCCTCTCCACGCGGCGGTCGATCTCGGAGCCGAGGCTGCGCAGCACGTCCAGTACGACTCCCAGTACGAGCAGGTAGACACCGGTGTCGAAGAGCACGGAGCTGGCGGCGTGGAACTTCCCCACGACCGGCAACTCCCCGTGGTAGGTGCCCCCTTGGAGCACGGAGCCGCTCAGCACCAGCCCGGTCAGGCCCGTCCCCGTCATCGTCATCAGGCCGAGGCCGAGCAGGAATCCGGCGTCGACGGGTGCGGCGGCGTCCAGTTCGTACCGTCCGCCCGCGAGATACCGCACGGCGAGGGCCAGCCCGGCCACGAGACCGGCGCTGAAGCCGCCGCCCGGCAGGTTCTCGGCGCAGAAGAGCAGGTAGAGGGAGAGCACCACGATGGGGTGGAAGACGAGCCGGGCCAGCACCTCGAAGATCACCGAGCGGCGTTCGGGGTCGAGGGTGCCGCTGCCGGTGAGCCATGTGCGGCGCGGGACGGCGCCGACGGCGCCCACAGCTCCGCGGCGTGCGGGCCCGCGCCCGGCCCTGCCGCCGGACCTGGCGGGTACGGGCCACACGTGCCCGGCGCGCTGTGCGCCGCCGCGGCCCTGGGCGCCGTGCGCTCGGCGTTCGTGTGCCCGCGACGGTCCGGGCGCCGGGGAGGGGCCCGCGGCGGAAGCGGCGGCCGGGCCCGTGGCGGCGGGTGCCGGCTCGGGCGCCGCGGGCCAGGCCGTGACGGGGCTGCCGGTGCGGCGGCGCAGAAAGACGAGGCTGGTCACGCCGACCGCCGCGACCCCGAGCACGGCGGACTCCCCGAGGGTGTCCCAGGAGCGCAGGTCGACAAGGGTGGTGGAGACGACGTTCTTCAGCCCGTGGTGTGCGGTGGCCGCCGTCAGCCCGGGACCGGACGGCGCGCTCTCCCGCGCGGCTCCGGCCACATACGTCAGCACGGCGGCGAAGCCGCCCGCGGCGAGTCCCGTCACGAGCCGGGTCACACGCCGCACCGTGCTGGTGCGCCGCTCGTCGGGGAAGCGGGCGGGAAGTCTGCGCAGCACGAGGACGAAGACCACGAGGGAGACGGTCTCCACGGCGAACTGGGTGAGTGCGAGGTCCGGCGCCCCGTGCAGTACGTACAGCACCGCCGTGCCGTATCCGGTGACACCGGCGAGCACCACGGCGGTCATCCGCTGACGCGACGTCACGCACAGCGCGGCGACCATGCAGACGACGACGGCGACGCCGAGCTGCGGCACGGAGTCGTACCAGCGCACCGGTCCGGCATGCCGCCACGGCGGGTCGACGATCATGGCGACGCTCTGGGCGGCGATCAGCACGCCGAGCACGGTCCCGAGGTACACGGGCAGCGATCCGCGCTGGACGGTGCCGGTGACCTCCAGGGCGGTGCGTTCCAGCGCCCACAGGGAGCGGGCGAAGACGTGGCGGCCGTCGGGCAGTGCCAGCCGCCGCCCCAGGCGTTCCAGCGGACGCGTCCTCAGGAACAGCGCGCCGCCCGCGGCCCAGGCCATCGCGGACAGCAGAAGCGCTACGCCCGGCCCGTGCCACACCGCGAGTTCGTACGGCCCGGACCCGGACGCGGGGAACGAGCGGGCGTAGCGGCCCAGCAGCGGTCCGAGGACGAAGACACCCGGCCCGAGCGCGATGCCCGCGAGAACGCACACGGCCGCGGGCACGGTCAGCAACAGGCCCGTACGCGCACGCATGGGTGTGGCCGCGGGCGGGCTGCCGGCTACGGGCGGCTTCACCGCGAAGGCGCCCCAGAGGAAGCGCAGCGTGTACGCGGTCGTCAGCGCGCTGCCCGCAGTGACGGCCGCCGTGACGGCGACGGTCACCGCTCCGGGCGGGCCCGCGTCCCCGGTGTGCAGCAGGCCGGTGAACGCGGCCTCCTTCGCGGCGAATCCGAGCACCGGCGGCAGCCCCACCATGGACGCACCGGCCGCGACGGCCACGGCGAACACCGCCGGCATGGAACGGCCCAGCCCCGAGAGCCGGTCGGAGTGCCGGGTGCCGGTCGCGTGGTCGATGATGCCCACGACGAGGAAGAGCGGGGCCTTGAACAGGGCGTGCGCGAGCAGCATCGCGGCACCGGCCAGCGCGGTGCCGCGAGTGCCCGTGCCGGTCAGCACGGTGAGGAAGCCGAGCTGGCTGACGGTGCCGTAGGCCAGCAGCCGCTTGAGGTCCTTCTCGCGCAGCGCACGCCAGCCGCCGAGCAGCATGGTCGCGGCGCCGAGGGTGAGCACGGTCGCGCGCCAGGCGGGTACGTGTGCGTAGGCGGGCGCGAAGCGTGCGACGAGGTAGACCCCGGCCTTCACCATGGCGGCGGCGTGCAGATACGCGGACACGGGGGTGGGCGCCGCCATGGCGCCGGGCAGCCAGAAACTGAAGGGCCACAGCGCGGACTTCGACAGTGCCCCGGCGAGGATCAGCACGAGCGCCGCCACGACCGCGGGCCCGGCGGGCGGCGGGTCGGCGAGGATCCCGGAGATGCGGTACGTGCCGGCGGCGTGGCCCAGCATCAGGAAGCCCACCAGCATGGCCAGTCCTCCGGCGACGGTCACCATCAGCGCCTGGAGCGCGGCCAGCCGGTTGGGGCGCCGCTCGGGCACGTGGCCGATGAGGAGGAAGGAGAAGACGGTGGTCAGCTCCCACATGACGTACAGCACGACCAGGTCGTCGGCGACCACGAGGCCGAGCATCGCCCCGGCGAACGCGGTGAGCGTCCCCGCGAACTGCCCCAGGGAGAAGGCGGGCCGGGCGAAGTAGCCCGCGCAGTAGACCAGGACCACCGCGCCGATGCCGCCGACGACGGCCACCATCAGCAGGGCCAGCGCGTCGCAGCGGAAGTCCAGTTCCACGCCGAGCGCCGGCATCCACGGCCACCGCTCCACCACGGCATGTCCGTCCGCGACGCGCCCGTACTGCCGGACGGCCCAGCCCAGTGCCGCCGCCGGGATCAGGGCCAGCACGAGGAACGCACGCGTGCCCAGCCACCGCACCAGGAGCGGAGCGGAGCATGCCCCGGCGAAGTGAAGGAGGATCAGCGACAGCACAGCGCAGATGATTCCACGCCGAATCAGGCAATACGGGGACGAAGCCGTCACCGGTCTCGGAGTGCGGCCCGGGACAGCAGCCGGGGGCGGATCGCGGCCACGGGACCCCGGAACCATCCACGGCGGAAGCCCGCACCCGGGCGGACGGACGAGGAACGGACGACCGTGACCGGCGCGGAACGGGCGCGGTCCGGTCATTGCACGGCGTCACCGGGCTCGGTCAACGACCGCCGCCCCGGCGGGAGTTGAGCCCGCGCACGCCGGGCCCCGGCCCGCCCTGGCCCCCAATTCACCCGTCTGCCAGTTTCCCTGCTCAGCCACTTTCTGTGACTCTTGGAGAACTCAGGGTGAGCAACCCCTACATCAGGAGTCCCCCATGATCCTCAGCGTCTCCGGCGTCCTCCTGCTCGGCTTCATCATCTTCCTCTTCACCCGCAAGGACGGGCTCAAGATCTCCCACGCCCTCATCTGCGCGCTCTTCGGCTTCTATCTGGCGGGCACCGCGATCGCGCCCAGCATCAAGGCGGGCGGCGCCAGCCTGGCGGGGCTGCTGGGCGGCCTGAAGTTCTAGCGCGGCGGGTGCGGCGTGCGGTGCGGGCGGCTGCCGCTCGCACCGCACGCCGCATTCGTCACAGGAGGTTCCGTGGTGCGTTGGCCGCTCCTCTCCCGGCAGCCGGCCGGTACGGGCGCACCCGTGCGTCCGGCCGCCCGGCAAGCCCTGCGGTCCGGCGCCGACGGCGTGCTGGACGTGCTGCATCCGCTGATCATGCTCGTGCGCGGGCTGGCCCGGCTGACCGTAAGGGCGCTGCGCTGGTGGTCCCGCGCCCCGAAGGAGCGGCGCGGTCCGGTGCTCTTCCTCGCGGCGGTGGCCGTGATGGCGGTGGCCCTGCTGCCGTGGGGGCCCGCGTTCGCCATGGCCGTACTCGTGGGAGCCGCCGCATGGCAGGGACGCGAGGGCGCGGAGCCCGGCGGCTCCGGCGAGGAGGCGGAGAACTCCCGGTTGCAGGCGGTCTACGAGGCGCTGGTGCCCTGCTTCGCCCTGCGCGACGACCCGGACCCGGAGCCCCTCTACACCTACGACGGCGCGTGGGAAAGAGCCTTCGAGGAGGCCGAGTTCACCGACGACGGGCGCATCGGACGCCTGCTGGTGCGCTATCCGGCCCACTTCCCCGACGGCGACCCCGCGCACCGGCTGGCCGTGGAGCGCCGGCTGTGCGCCAAGTCCGGGCGGGACCGCGAGTACCGCTTCGTATGGGACGAGGAGCGCAACCTGCTGGAGATGACGGCCCCTCAGCCGCTGCCGCAGGGCATCCCCGCCCAGCGTTTCGTGACGGCTCCGGGCGAGATCGTGCTCGGCTTCACCGACGCCGAGGCCGTGCACCGGCGCATTCCCGTGACCGACGGCGGACAGGCGCGCGACGTGCCGCCGGTGGTGTGGCGCACCGGCGCGCGCTCGGCCGAGCCGCACCTGCTGGTGCTGGGCGCTCCCGGTGCGGGGTCGAGCATGCTGCTGCGGTCGGTGGTGCTCCAGGCCCTCGAGCACGGCGACGTCGTGATCGTGGACGGCGGCGGCTCGGGCGATTACGCGTGTCTGACCGGGCGCGAGGGCGTGCTGGCCGTGGAGACCGCGCCGGCCGGCGCGGTCGCGTCCCTGGAGTGGGCGGTGCACGAGACGGAGCGGCGGCTTTCCGCCGCGAGCCGCGCACGGCAGGAGGGCCGCCCCCTGCCGGAGGATGTGCGCCGGCCGCTGTGGGTGGTCCTCGACCGGCCGGCGGTGCTGAGTCATCTGGCCCGTACGGAGGGGCGTCGCGACCCGCGTGAGCTGCTGCGGGTGCCGCTCAGACACGGGCGGGCGGCGCAGGTGACGGTGGTGGTGGCCGAACACTTCGAGTGCGCGGACGAGTTGGGGCGGGCGCTGCGTTCCCACGCCAGGGCGCGGGTGCTGCTCGGTGCGGCCTCGCCCGAGGAGACGTGGGCGGTTCTGGGCGAGGCCACGGTCTCCCCGCCGGGGCCGCAGGCTCCTCCCGGGCGGGGGTTCGCTCGGCTGGGGGCGGGTCCGGTGCTGCGGCTTCAGATCCCGGTGGCGCCCGATCCGCTGGACGAGGCCGCGGGCGAGGCGGGGCGGCAGGCCGTGCTGGGGCTGCTGCCGCCGCTCTGCGCGACGCAGGCCCGGGCCCTCGCGGGACAGGCGACGGCCACGGACATGACGAAGAGAACGGAACCGCACCGGTCCGGGGCGCCCCGGTTCGAGGCGCACGGGCCCGGGGCGCACAGATCCGAGACACACCGGTCCGAGACGCATGGGCCGGGGGCGTCCTAGCCGGGTCGTCCACGCCGCCGGGCCGAGGGCTCAGGCCACGTAGGTGCGCGGCACGTCCCCTTCGGCCACGGCTCCCGTACGTACCAGATCGGCGGCCTTGGCCAGGCGCGCGACGGCTTCGCCGACCACCGGGCCCGCCACGGTGAACAGCAGCCGCACATAGCCCTCGAAGGCACCGTCGACGCCGAAGCGCGTCCCCGCGGGCACCCGCACCCCGATCCGCTCGCCCGCGTCGGCGATGCGCGAACCCGACAGGCCGCCCGTGCGCGCCCACAGCGTCAGTCCCCCGCTCGGGACGGTGAACTCCCAGTCGGGCAGCCGCTCTTGGAGCTCGGCGACGAGGGCGTCACGGTTGGCGCGTGCGCCCGCGCGGCGCGCGGCGACGGCCGACTCCCATCCGTCCCCCGTCATCAGCCGGGCCACGGCGAGCTGTTCGAGCACGGGGCTGCCCAGGTCGGCGTAGACGCGGGCGGCGACGAGGCTGCGGATCATCTCGGGCGCCGCCCGTACCCAGCCGATGCGCAGTCCCGCCCAGACCGCCTTGCTGACGGAGCCGACGGTGATGACCGTGGAGCCGCCGGGGTCGAACGCGGCCATCGGACGCGGGAGTTCGACGTCCTCGTCCAGGGTCAGGTCGGTCATCGACTCGTCGGCGACGAGGACCGTACCGGCGGCGCGTGCTGCCTCGACCATCTCGCGGCGCTGCCCGTCGGGGGCGAGCGCGCCGGTGGGGTTGTGGTAGTCGGCGATGACGTACGCCATGCGCGGCGCGCTCTCGCGGTACGCCTGCCGCCAGGCGGGCAGGTCCCAGCCGGACAGGCCGCCGGCCATGGGCACGGGCACGAGGCGGGCCCCGGCGTCGCGCAGCAGGTGCAGCACGTTCGCGTACGAGGGGTGCTCGACGGCGACGCGCTCGCTGCGCGGCACCAACTGCCGTGCGAGCGCCGCGACCGCGCCCATCGCACCCGTGGTGACCATGATCTGCTCGGGCATCGTCGGCACGCCGCGCGCCGTGTAGCGCGCGGCCAGGGCCTCGCGCAACGCGGGCAGTCCGCCAGGGTAGTTGCCGTGGGTCCCGGTGTAGGACGCGAGATCGCCGACCGCGCCCTGGAACGCGTCGGTGAGGTAGGGCTCCGGCGCCAGGAAGGTGGCACAGGCCAGGTCGATCACCGACCCGGCGGACTCCGGTGGCAGCGGCTCCAGTCCGCGGGTGGGCAGCGGCTTGCCCGCGGGCACGGCGGTCCAGCTGCCCGAGCCGCGCCGCGAGGCGAGAAAGCCGTCGTTGCGCAGCGCCTCGAAGGCGGCGGCCACGGTCGTACGGCTGACGCGCAGCGCCGCCGCGAGCTCCCGCTCCGCGGGCAGCCGGGCGGCCACCGGGATGCGGCCCTCCAGCACGAGAAGGCGCACGCCGTCGGCGAGTGAACGGTAGGCGGGCACCCGGTGCCCGGCGTCGGCGGCGGTGGCCGCGCGCTGCGACGACAGCAGCCGGGCCAGCTGAGGTGCACCGACGGCAGAGGTCCACTGCACCATGTGTGCGGTCCACCTTCCTCTGATTGGCCATGGATGTGGCCTGGTTCGTGGTTCCAGACTGCCATGCGGCGGTTCTCCGGCGCCAGCAGCGGACCGGCCGGCACCGCACGGCGGCAGGGCAAGGCAGGGAAGGAGCGAGCGTTGGCACATCCGACGTCACGTCAGGGCAGACGGCTCGGCCGCCGCCTGGTGCAGCTGTACGCGGGACTTCTGCTCTACGGGGCGAGCATCGGCCTGATGGTGCGCTCCGGCCTCGGCCTCCCTCCGTGGGACGTGCTGCACCAAGGGCTCGCACGGCTCACCGGTCTGTCCATCGGCACCGTCTCGATCATCGCGGGCGCCCTCGTACTGCTGCTGTGGCTGCCGATGCGCCAGCGCCCGGGGCTCGGCACCGTCTCCAACGTGGTCCTGGTGGGGCTGGCGATGGACGGCACCATCTGGCTCGCTCCCGCGCCGCAGGCGCTCGCGCTGCGGATTCCGCTGGTGGCGGTCGCGGTGGTGCTCAACGGCGTCGCCACCGGCCTGTACATCTCCGCCCGCTTCGGGCCGGGGCCGCGGGACGGGCTGATGACGGGCCTGCACCAGGTCACGGGCCGCTCGGTGCGCCTCGTACGCACGGCGATCGAAGCGGCCGTGCTCGTCTCCGGTCTGCTGCTGGGCGGCACCGCGGGCGCGGGCACCGTCGTGTACGCCCTCGCCATCGGACCGCTCTCCCAGCTCTTCCTCCGCGTCTTCGCCGTGCCCCGGCCCCAACCGGCACCGGCGGACGGCACTTACGGCCCCGTACCAGCGGCTGGCTCCCGCGTGGTGGCGCGCGGCACCTGCCCGCAGGCCGGCGACACCGCGTCCCCCGTCCCCTCGGATCAGGGGCAGCGGCGCGCATGGTGGCGCAGGGGCGCGATACTGCGGCGGTGACCTCCGACCCACGCCCTCCTGCACACCCCGCCGCCGTGCTGCGGCGCAAGCCGCGCCATCCGTTCCTCGACAACCGCGGACCGCTGGCCCTCGCCCACCGCGGCGGTGCGGCCGACGGCCTGGAGAACACCCACAGCGCCTTCGCCCGCGCCGTCGGCCTCGGCTACCGCTATCTGGAGACGGACGTGCACGCCACGGCCGACGGCGTCCTCGTCGCCTTCCACGACGAGACGCTGGACCGGATGACCGACGCGAGCGGCCCGATCCGCGCACTGCCCTGGTCGCAGGTGCGCCGCGCCCGCGTCGGCGGCCGTGAACCGCTGCCCCTGATGCGGGAGTTGCTGCGGGCCTTCCCGCAGGCGAGGTGGAACATCGACGTCAAGGCCGAGGCCGCGCTCGTACCGCTGCTGGAGCTGCTGGAGGAGCAGGACGCCTGGGCGCGCGTGTGCGTCGGCTCGTTCGAGGAGGACCGGGTGGCGCGGGCCCAGTCCATGGCCGGTCCGCGGCTCGCGACCTCACTGGGGACGCGGGGCGTGGTGCGGCTACGGCTGCGTTCGTACGGGCTGGTACCGGTCCGCGCGGTACGCGCCAGCGCGGTGTGCGTCCAGGTTCCCGAACACCGGTCGGGGATCCGGGTGGTGGACCGGGCCTTCGTACGCGCGGCACACGCCCGGTGGATGCAGGTGCACGTATGGACCGTGAACGAGAGAAACCGGATGCGGGAGTTGCTCGACCTGGGAGTTGACGGCATTGTGACCGACCACATCGAGACACTGCGCGACGTCCTCATCGAGCGGGGTGCGTGGACGCACGGGTCCGGAGCCCGGTAGGCCGTCGTTCTCAAGCCGCGACGGCGGACCGTGGTCCCCGCCGCCCCCGCGTCCGCCACGGCCGGACGCCGCGTACCGGAGCCGCGCACGGCGCCGCAGAGCGAGAGGGCATGGCTGTGAGTGCTGTCGTGACCGGCGCCGGGGACGGGACGGCCGGGCGCCGCCGTGAGCAGCGGGGCTGGTACTTCTACGACTGGGCGAACTCCGTCTTCTCCACCAGCGTGCTGACCGTCTTCCTCGGCCCGTATCTGACGCAGGTCACCAAGGCGGCGGCGGACGCGGACGGTTATGTGCATCCGCTGGGCCTCGACGTCCGCGCGGGCTCCTACTACGCGTACGCGGTCTCGCTCTCGGTGCTGCTGTCGGTGGTGGTGATGCCGCTGGCGGGCGCGGTCGCCGACCACACGGGACGCAAGAAGCCGATCCTGGGGCTCTTCGCGTACCTCGGCGCGGGCTCGACGGCCGGGATGTTCTTCCTGGACGGCGAGCGCTATCTGCTGGGCGGTGCGCTGCTGGTGGTCGCGAACGTCTCGTTCGCCACCTCGGTCGTGATCTACAACGCCTTCCTCCCCCAGGTCGCCGGCCCCGAGGAGCGCGACGCGGTCTCCTCACGGGGATGGGCCTTCGGCTACGCGGCCGGCTCGGTGGTGCTCGTGGCGAACCTGGCGCTCTTCCTCCAGCACGAGGCGCTGGGCGTCACCGAGGGGACCGCCGTGCGGATCTGCCTCGCCTCCGCCGGCGTGTGGTGGGCGGTCTTCACCGTCGTACCGCTGCTGCGGCTGCGGGAGCGTCCCGGCGCGGTCACGGGCTCCCGCTTCTCGCTGCTCGACGGCTGGCGCCAGCTCGCCGGGACCTTCCGCGAACTGCGGCGCTACCGGCTGACGATGCTCTTCCTGCTGGCGTATCTCGTCTACAACGACGGGGTGCAGACCGTGATCACCCAGGCGTCGGTCTTCGGCTCGGAGGAGCTGGGCGTGGACCAGACGACGCTGATCGGCGCCGTGCTGCTCGTACAGGTGCTGGCGGTGGCGGGTGCGCTGCTGATGGGGCGGATAGCGGCCCGTCACGGGGCGAAGCGCACGGTTCTCGGCTCGCTGGTGGCGTGGACGGTGATCGTCGGCGCCGGCTATTTCCTGCCCGCCGGGGCGCCGTTGTTCTTCTTCGCCCTCGCTTCGGGAATCGGTCTGGTGATGGGCGGCAGCCAGGCCCTCTCACGCTCCCTGTACGCGCAGTTGGTGCCCGCGGGCAAGGAGGCCGAGTTCTTCTCTCTGTACGAGGTCAGCGACCGCGGAACGAGCTGGCTGGGCCCCCTCGTGTTCGGACTGGCCTATCAGCTGACGGAGAGCTACCGTGCTGCGATCATCTCGCTGGTGGTCTTCTTCGTACTCGGCTTCGTCCTGCTGCTGCGGGTCCCGGTCGATCGGGCCGCGGCGGCCGCCGGAAACCCGGAACCGGAGCGGATTTAGGACTTGCGGGGGCGGCGCGGTAGTGTACGCCCCCGGCTCGCCGGATGGACCGTTACTGCACGCCAAAGAGATGAGAACGCTGGGTGACATCTCCTGTCAGTTGTGACAAACCGGTCATTGGTGGGTACACGAAGGGCGGCACGACGGGCGACGCATCCCCTTTTCGGGAATCTTCACCGCCGACCGGACGTTGAGCAGATGACGACGACAGCGACACCTGTCCTGTGGGCGACAAGCCCGGGAGGCACGAATTCATGAGTGAGCGAGCTCTTCGCGGCACGCGACTCGTGGTGACCAGCTACGAGACCGACCGCGGTATCGACCTGGCACCGCGCCAGGCCGTGGAGTACGCATGTGAGAGCGGCCATCGTTTCGAGATGCCGTTCTCTGTCGAGGCCGAGATCCCGCCGGAATGGGAGTGCAAGGTGTGCGGCGCCCAGGCACTCCTGGTGGACGGCGAGGGGCCGGAAGAGAAGAAGGGCAAGCCCGCGCGTACGCACTGGGACATGCTCATGGAGCGGCGCACCCGTGAGGAGCTCGAGGAGGTCCTCGCGGAGCGGCTGGCCGTACTCAGGTCCGGCACGATGAACCTCGCGGTGCATCCCCGGGACGGCAACAACAACAAGCGTAAGTCCGCGTAAGCGGGCAGTGAGCGCGGGCCGGTGACCTACCTTGGCAGGTCACCGGCCCGCGCTGTGCTGTGTCCGGGCACGTCGTGGTCCGGCACATCGTGCGCTCAGCGGCCGGGCGGCTCGTCGTCGCGTACGACCTCGCCCTCGACGACCTTCCCGTCCGGCTTGTGCATCCGCATCTGCTCCTCCGCCTTGCGCGCCTGCTGATAGGCGTCGCCGACGGTGCCGGGCGCGAAGCCGGAGCGCCGGTCGAGGTAGCGCCGCGTGGTGCGCCTCATCAGCGCGGCGGTGGGCGGGAAGAGGCACAGCAGCCCCGCGACGTCGGAGACGACGCCGGGCACCATGATCAGCAGACCGCCGAGCATCGTGAGGGCGTTGCCGCCGCCGTGCCGCTCGGTGCTCTCCGGCGGCGCCTGTCCCGTCTGGGCGGCGCGCTGCGCCTGCTGGACGCTCTCGGCAAGCCGGCTCCAGGCCCGGCGCCCCGCGCGCTTGATCACGTAGACGCCGAGGAGGAAGCCCGCGACCAGCAGCGCCAGCACCGCGAGGCCGCCGGCGGTCTCACCGATGACGATCAGCAGCCAGATCTCCAGCAGCGCCCAGGCCGCCATGGCCAGCGGGACGAACGTACGGCCCCGTGAACGGCGCGGTCCGCCGGGGCCCGGCTCCTGCCCTCCGTGGCCGGAACCCTCGTCGTGGGGCGGCTCGTACGGGTACGGTGCGCGGCTCGTCATGCCTCAAGTGTGCCTGCGGTCGAGGGCCCGCTTCACGCGGCCCTCGACTCCCCAGGCCGTGACCCGCCACAGCGCCTCGACCATGATGTCGCGGCTCATCTTCGAATTGCCCCGTACCCGCTCCACGAAGGTGATCGGGACCTCGACCACGTGGTATCCCGCGCGCACCGCACGGTTGGCGAGATCGACCTGGAAGCAGTAGCCCTGCGATGCCACCGCGTCGATGCCCAGTCCCTCGAGGGTCTCGCTGCGGAAGGCGCGGAAGCCGGACGACCCGTCCGCCGGGGACCCAGCGCGATCCGAGCACGAGGTCGGAGCCCTTGAGCGCCGTGAGCAGCCGGGGCAGTTCCTCGGGCTGGTGGGAGCCGTCGGCGTCCATCTCCACCAGCACGCCGTAGCCGTGGTCGATGCCCCAGCGGAAACCGGCGAGGTAGGCGGCGCCCAGTCCCTGCTTGCCGGGCCGGTGCAGTACGTGGACGTGCTCGTCGTGCGCGGCGAGTTCGTCGGCGATCTTGCCGGTGCCGTCGGGGCTGTTGTCGTCGGCGATCAGGATGTGCGCGTCCGGCACGGCCTTACGCAGACGGGCGCTGACGGATTCGATGTTGTCGGCCTCGTTGTACGTCGGGATGATCACGAGAACCGTGCCGAGCGGTCCGTACCGCCGCGCCTGTCCGCCGTCCGTCACCGCTGCTGCCCCTCTTGCTTCCGCCCTGCATCGGTCTGCGTCTGCGCCGCGAGCGGAGTGGGCGAGGTGTGCCGGAGGCCGGTCCGGCCGCGGCGCCGGCCTGCGTACCACGCCGCGGCACAGGCGAGAACGCCCACCATAGCGATCACCCACTCCGGGACGGCGCCGACGCGGTCAGCCGTGGTGATCTCGTCCCGCAGCGGCAGCTCGGCACTGATCACGTCGCGCTCGAACTCCCCTGTGCGCTGCTTGATAGTGCCGTCCGGGGCGACGACGGAGCTGATGCCGCTGGTGGCCGCGGTGACGACGGCGCGCCCGTGCTCGACGGCGCGCAGCTTGGACATGACCAGCTGCTGTTCGGGCTGGCCCGTCCTTCCGTAGGTGGCGTTGTTCGTCTGGACGACGAGGGCGCGGGCGCCCGCGTTGACGGTGTCGCGCGGGATCTCGTCGTAGGCGACCTCGAAGCAGATCACGTCGCCGAGCCGCGCCGGTCCCGTCTGAAGGACGCCCGAGTGGTCGCCGGGCCAGAAATCGCGCGGGATCTGCTGGAGGCGGGTGATGACGGTGCTCAGCTCGTCGCGGAAGGGCACGTACTCGCCGAAGGGCACGGGGTGCTGCTTGGTGTACGACTTGCCGGGCCCCTTCCGCGGGTCCCACACGATGCCCTGGTTCTCCACGTACCCCTTGGTTCCGGGGTGGTCGACGAGCGCCCCGACGAGGATGGGGACACCGACCGCCTTGGCCGCCTCGTCGATGCGTTCGCGGGCCTCGGGCCAGCGGTAGGGGTCGAGGTCGGAGGAGTTCTCGGGCCAGATCACCAGCTCGGGCTTCTCGGCCTTGCCGGCCTTGATCCTTCGCGCGAGGTCGAGGGTGGCGTCGACGTGGTTGTTGAGGATCTTCATCGGGCGGCCGAGGAAGTTCATGCCCGGCTGTTCCACATTGCCCTGCACGACGGCGATGTCGGCGGAGTCGTCCGCGGCCGTCGGCACGGGCACGGCGTAGCCGGCCGCGGTGACGGCCGTCGCGAGAGCCAGGGACGACACCAGTGGCACGAGGGTGCGCCGGCGGGATTCCGTACGGGCGGACGGCTCCGCGGATGCGACGGCCGCGCGGCCCTCCTCCTCCGCTCCGCCGCTGTCGCCCTTGTCCGCGCCGTCGCCCTTGTCCGCGCTGTCACCGGTGCTCGTGCTGTCGCCGGTGCTCGTGCCGGGTCGCGTGCCGCGCATGCGCCACAGGACGAGGGCCGCCGCGGCGAGCGCCGTACCGGTGAGGGCCGCGGCGAAGGTGACCAGCGGGGCGCCGCCGAGCGCGGCGAGCGGCGTGTACGGCGAACCGGTGTTGGCGAAGGCGAGCCTGCCCCACGGGAAGCCCCCGAAGGGCAGACGGTCGCGGGCCCACTCCTCCGCGACCCACAGGCAGGCCCCCCACAGGGACCACAGCGGCAGCCGGGAGGTGGCGGCGAGCGCGGCGCCGAGAGCGGCGAGGAAGAGCGACTCGATGAACGCGAGCCCCACGACCGCGTCCCAGCCGACGACGTGCAGCCACCGCAGCAGCATGATGAAGAAGGGCCAGGCGAAGGCGAATCCCGTCCAGGCGCCCTGGCGGGCGGTGCGGCCGCGGGTGAGCAGGCTGAGCGCGGCGACGGACAGCAGGGACAGCGGCCACAGGCCGTACGGGGGGAAGGCGAGGGCCAGCACGATTCCGGCGGTGACGGCGCAGGCCGTGCGCACCGCCTCGCGCCGTATGAGGGCTCCGAGCCGTTGCAGCCGCCCGGCGCGCGCACCTCGTCCGGCCGGGGCGGCTTCATCGGGACGTGAGCCCGGGTCCGGGGACTCGGCGGCCGTGGGCTCTGCCGGGACGTCAGCGGGCGCGGGCGCTGCGGGGACGTCCTCGCCGTCCGTGCCGGGCTCGAAGCGGTCCGCCGCGGTGGCGGCGCCGCGCGCTCCCTCGCCGTTCTCGGCTTGCGCGGCCCGCGAGCCGCCGCGCTGCGTGCCGTCCGCGCCGTTCGGGCCGGCGGCGGGCCCGTCGGCTGCGGATGCGGCGGTGGTCTCGGAACCCGATGGCAAGGTCGCGCCCTTCCTGCAAGGTCGTGCGGTGGTGAAGCGACCGTATAACGACGTTCGGCCTCCGCGGGTCCAGGGCTGGGAATGCCAGGGGCGGGCAGCGGGGCGGAACGCCCTGCGCAGACGGCACGCAGCGCGGCGGAGCACATGCCGAGCGGAAGCACGGGAGGCGAGGGAAGTCCCCGGGGGCGAAGGGGCGCTGAGAAGAAGCGGAGCGCGGGCGGCTTCCGCCGCTCGCCGCGCTCGCCGTCAGGTGGTCGTCCCCAACGGGAGTCGTCGCTGCGGGTCGGGGCCCGGTGCCCTTCGGGCCGACCTGGGACCCGCTGGCTGCGAGTCGACCGAGAGCCGTTGTCTACTGAGCATCCGGGCCCCACCCGGGTCACACCCGCCGGCCGGCCTCGACCTTCCGCCCCCGTGCCGCGGGCGCTGGACCTGGCTCCCAGTGGTGATGTCCCGGTGCGGCACACCACCCCCTGGCCCAGCGGCGTTCGACGACTGCGCGGGGAATGGCCGGCCGGACGTCCTGTGGTGGACTTGGCTGAACCTACCCGTCGGCGGGCGTCGCCTGTCAACAGCCACGCTACCTGCGGCGTTTCGCCGAATCAGCAGGTCAGTCCGGCGTGAGAGCCGCGAGGGCGACAGGCTGAGGGGGCGTCGGCAGGCCTCAACATGCCCTCGTACATCACTCGTTCGGCCGCTCGTGGACGGTGCGTCCACCGACGACGGTCCGCAGGCACACGGGCAACGGGCCGCCGGGCGTGAAGTCTGGCAGACCGGGAGTGCCGGAGCGCGGATCCGTCGACCAGTTGGCGACGCGCAAGTCGGGGGCCTGCACCACCAGTTCACCGGTACGCCAGAGCGCGTAGTCCGCCGGTGCGCCGGGGGCGAGCACGCCGCCCTCGTCATCGCCGACGGCGCGGCGCCCGCCGCGGGTGTGCGCGGTGAAGCCGCCGCGTACTGAAATGCGGTGCTGCGGCGTGCGGTGGAACGCGGCGGCACGCACCGCCTCCCAGGGCCCGAGGGGTGTGACCGGGCTGTCGGAGCCGAACGCGAGGGGTACGCCCGCGCGTTGGAGGGCCGCGTACGGATTGAGGCGGGCGGCGCGCGCCTCGCCGAGACGTGCCGCGTACATCCCGTCGGTGCCGCCCCACGCCGCGTCGAACGCGGGCTGCACCGACGCGGTGAGTGCGAACTCCGCGAAGACCGCGACGGATTGCTCGTCCATCATCTCGGCGTGCTCGACGCGGTGGCGTGCGGCGCGCACCCGGTCCGTGCCGACTCGGCCTGCGGCCGCGCGCACGCCTTCGGCGACCGCGGTCACGGCGGCGTCTCCAATCGCGTGGAAGCCTGCCTGGAGGCCGGCTTCGGTGCAGGCGGCGACATGGGCGGCGACGCCGTCGGCGTCGAGGTAGGCGCTGCCCGAGTGCGGCGCGTCTGCGTACGGGGCGGTCAGATGCGCGGTGCGGGAGCCGAGTGAGCCGTCCACGAAGAGGTCGCCGGCGGCGCCGACCGCGCCGAGGCGCCGGATGCGGGCGGCGTCGGCGGGCGAGGTGACGGGTTCGGCCCAATAGCCGTGCACGCGTGGGCCGTTGCCCTCGGCGGCGAGCGCCAGCAGGGCGGTGAAGTCGTCCTCGCCGGAGATGCCGGGCCCGGCGCACTCGTGCACGTCTCCGATGCCGAGGGAGGCCGCGTGGCCGAGTGCGGCGCGCTGGGCCTCGGCGCGGCGGGAGGGGGTGAGGGTGGAGTGTGCTCGTTCGCGTACGGCGTGGTGTGCGTCCCGGGTGAGCGGTGCTCCGTCGGCGAAGCCGGTCAACTGGGCGACGCCGGGGACGAGTTCGAGGAGGGCCGTAGTAACGAGGGCCGAGTGCACGTCCGTACGGGACAGGTAGAGCGGACGGCCGCCCGCCGCCTCGTCGAGTTCCGCCCGGGAGGGGTGGCGGCCCTCGGGCCAGTGGGTGGCATCCCAGCCGTGGCCGAGCAGTACGGGGTCGGCGGGGCGTGCCGCGGCGTACTCGCGGATGCGGGCGAGAGCGTCGCCGAGGGTGGGCGCTCCCGTCAGGTCCAGGCCCGTGAGCGCCAGTCCTGTGGCGGTGGTGTGCACATGTGCATCCGTGAACGCGGGGGTGACGAGCGCCCCTTCGAGGTGGACCACCTCGTCCACGCCTTCGGCGAAGGAGTCGGCCGCCGATTCGGAGCCGACCCAGGCGATGCTGTCCCCCTGCACGACCATCGCGGTGGCGAAGGGATCGGCCGGGCTGTGCACCTCCCCGCCGCGCAGCAGGACGGTACGGGTCTCGTGCCCATGGGCGGTGCGCTCACTCATGGCGTCAAGTCTCCCGCCAGGGCGCGCGCGGGCGCCGGGCGGGTCGGGCCGCCGGAGCTGGACTGACCAGGACGCGTGCGGCTGCGGTCAGATCAGCGGGGGGCGTGCCTCGTACGGAGTCGAGAGCACGACCGTCGTACGGGTGGACACCCCGGACAGGGTGCGGATGCGGGCGAGCAGGTGCTCCAGCGCGATGGGCGTGCCCACGCGGACCTTGAGGATGTAGTTCTCGTCGCCGGCGACGCTGTGGCAGGCCTCGATCTCCGGTACCTCGGCGAGACGTTCGGAGATGTCGTCGGGCGCGCTGGGGTCGAAGGGCTTCACCGAGATGAACGCCGTGAGCGGCAGGCCGACCGCTTCGGGGTCGACGAGCGCGGTGTATCCGCGGATGACCCCGCGCTGTTCGAGCCTGCGTACGCGCTGGTGCACGGCCGAGGTGGACAGGCCCGTGGCCTTGCCCAGGTCGGTGTAGCTCATCCGCCCGTCCTTGACGAGCAGGTCGACGATTTGCCGGTCCACTTCCTCCACAGCAGGTCAACCTACTGTGCCGGGCGCACTCCGGCACAGCGGGCGCAGGGAGGAGCGCACATACGGGCGCGGTGTGTGACCAAGGCCACATCGATGCTCCCGTGTCCCCGGGCGTGCGGCGATTATGCGAATGACGCCACGGGAAGTGCTTGCTGAGGCCGGGGCGGGGTGCCCGGCAGGCCCACCCGGAGGGGGATTTGCATGCGCACTGAGAAGCGGTTCCGCACGTCTGTGGCGGCCGCGACGGCGGTGGAGGAAGAAGCGTTGGCCGACAGGGCGTACGAGGACGAGATCTACGACATCTTCCGCGTGGGCTGCCCGGACTGCCGGCAGCCCATCGCGCTCCTCGCGGACGAGGAGAGCCTGCCCGAGCATGCGCTGTGCGCCTCGCCGTGGAACCCGTTCGGGCTGACCGTGTGCCAGGGGTCCGGGCGACCGGCATCCGAAGCGGCGGCCGCCGACGGTGAGGCGGGCGGTGAGCACGGGCTGACGGCGCTGCTGACGCTTCCGGAGGGGCTGGACTGGCGGACCCAGCCGTTCTCGCACGCGGGAGGTCCGCGCACGCGGTCGCTGCTGCGCGAGGGGTGACGACGGCGGGCGGGGCCGCCCGGTCGCGCGGCGTCGCCATCCCGCCGTCCCACCGTCCCGCTGTCCATCCGTCCCCCGCTGTCTCGTAGGGCCGGCCGTCGCCGTCGCCGTGTGCCCGCCGGGGGTCGTGGGCACCCGTACGGCCTCTGAAGGCGACAGCCGAGCGAGGCCCCCATGGCACAGACACGGACACAGACGCAGACAAGGCCCGGGACGGAGTCGTCGCGGCAGACCGGGGACCGGGTGAAGGCGCGGGCGCTGCTGAGGACGCACGGCGAGACGTACGCCGAGCAGGCGGGCATCGCGCTGCGGGACACGCCGTCGCCGCTGTACCGGCTGCTGGTGCTGTCGATGCTGCTTTCGGCCCGTATCCGTGCGGACGTCGCCGTGGCCTCGTCGCGCGCCCTCTCGGACGCCGGGATGAAGGACGCACGGCGGATGGCGGACGCGACCTGGCAGCAGCGGGTCGACGCCCTCGGCGTGGGCGGCTACCGGCGCTACGACGAGCGCACCTCCACCCAGCTCGGGCAGGGCGCGGAGCTGGTGCTGAACGAGTACGGGGGCGATCTGCGCCGCATGCGCGAGGACCCGCGCACCGCGGAACGCCTGCGTGAGGTGCCGGGCATCGGGCCCACGGGCGTCGACATCTTCCTGCGGGAGGCGCAGGAAGTGTGGCCGGAGTTCGGGCCGTACTTCGGCAAGAAGGCGCAGCAGGGCGCGGAGCGGCTCGGGCTGCCGAAGTCGCCCTCGAAGCTGGCGGAACTCGTTCCCGAGCGCGACCGGGCGCGGTTCGCGGCGGCACTGGTGCGTGCGGCGCTCGACAAGAAGGTCGTCGAGGATGCGCGGGAGGCGGCGTAGCGCCACCGCCGCCTCCCGCGCCGCGCAGGGCAGTACCGCTTGCCGCCGTGCAGTGCAGTGCCCGTGCAGGTGGCCGGTGCTGCACAGGTGCTGTACCGGTGCCTGCCGTGATGCGGCGCGGCCGGGCGCTAGCTGTATTGATCACGAGCGTTGTTGACACTTGTGGGTCTTGATCATGGCGAAGGCCTCCGCTGTGGTGGAGCTGTCTAAGGACTGCACCGCAGGGAGGCCTTCGTGTACCACCGTAATGCCCG
>NZ_JAASAG010000002.1 GCF_012726265.1 Streptomyces sp. HNM0575
TGTCCAAAATCCCCGCCACCGGGATCAGCACATCATCCTCAGCGACCTGCGGCTCAGCATCCTCACGCCCACCACGACGCCCACGACGATCCCGATAACGCCCCCGACGACCACGACGACCACCGTCGAAGTCGTCGTCGTCACGACGGCCGCCGCCCTGATTCTGGTTCTGGCCGCCCTGGTTCTGGCCGCCGCCGTCGCCGCCCTTGCCGCCGCGGCCGCGCTGGCGGTCGCGCTTGGACTGGCGGTCCTGCTGCTGACGGCCACCGCCGCCGTCACCGCGCTCGCGGTCACCGCGGGAGCCGTCGCCACGGCCGCCGCCGTCGCCCTTGTGCTGCTGGCCGCCGCCGTCGCGGCCGTCGGTCTTGCCCTCGGCGGTGTCCGCGGCGGCCTCCGCCTTGCCGCCACCGCCCTCGCGCCGGCCGCGGCGCTCGCCGCCGGCCTTCTCCTCGTTCGCGGGCTGTCCCGGAATGTCGATCTGGCCGTCCTGCTGGGTCTCCGCCTCGGAATCGCCCGTACGCGCCCGGGACGTGCTGCGGCGCTTCGGCTTGGCCGACTGCTCGTCGCCTTCGCCGGCGGCGCCCTCGGAGTCCTTGCCGCGGACCGCGGACGCGTCCGCGCCGGAGCCCGAACTCCCGCCCGCCTGCCGCTCCTTGATGGTTTCGATCAGCTGGCTCTTGCGCATGCGCGCAGTGCCCTTGATGCCGAGACCGGAGGCAACTTGCTGAAGCTCGGCGAGCACCATGCCCTCGAGCCCGGTGCCGGAGCGCCGACGCTTGGGCGCAGCACCGGAGGCAGGCGCGGCAGCAGCGTCCGTGGCAGGCGCGTCGGCTTTCTCCGCAGGAGCGCTCCCGGAGGAGTCGCCACCCGAGCCCTCGGACTCAGGAGGAGCGGCGTTCACGCCCATCAGATCGGTGGTGTCGCTCACAAAGGGTCCTTCCCTGGAGCGGACGTCGGCCTGTCTGGCTCGGCGACCGGTCGTGCTGTCCGGCGATGGTCCTGTGCGCGCGGACCTGGCCGAAACGGTGGTTCCCGCCCGGATGTACGGCGGGGAGATCAATTCATGGTTCGGCGTGCAAGGAGGAATTGCGTCCTTCACGTCGGCTCCGGAGCGTGCTCGGGACCGCTCCGCAAAGCGAAGCAGCGTGGGAGGCTCCTGGAGGAAGAGGCGATCCTGGGCCTCTGCCCTGGGGATCACTCAAGCACTGCACTCTACGGACCAGCACAGAGTTTCACGTGTGGATCACGAGACTGCGAGCACTGACTTGAGGTTAACACTACCGGACCCAACAAACATTCCCCCTTCCTGGATCATGGGCCTCTCCCGGGCCCCCGCCGGCTGCGCCGGGCCGTACAACGTCGTCACCGGGACGTGCCGCGATCCGCGCCGCCGTCCGCCTTGAGCGGCAGGACACTGGCCCCCGCGGTGTCGAGGCTCAGCCTGTTCGCCGTCCACTGCTCGCCCGCGAGCTGCGCCACCTTGTCGGCGGCACCGTGGCCCTCGGGGAGTGCGAGCACCGTGGGGCCCGCACCCGAGACAACAGCTGGGACGCCGTCGGCCCGCAGCCGGTTCACCAATTCCACGCTCTCCTTCATGGCGGGTGCGCGGTACTCCTGGTGCAGCCGGTCCTCCGTGGCCGGCAGCAGCAGATCGGGGCGCCTGGTCAGCGCCTCGACGAGCAGCGCGGCGCGGCCGGCGTTGAACGCGGCGTCCACATGCGGGACATGACGGGGCAGCAGC
This sequence comes from Streptomyces sp. HNM0575, assembly GCF_012726265.1. GTDB lineage: Bacteria > Actinomycetota > Actinomycetes > Streptomycetales > Streptomycetaceae > Streptomyces. The sequence goes on from NZ_JAASAG010000002.1 coordinate 1,742, forward strand.
TCCCGGGCCGTCTCCGTCGGCAAGGGATTCGCGGGTACGAAGACCACCGGCACGACGGCTTCGGAGGGCTCCATCCTGATCGCCCGCGCCGCGCCCCCGTCCATCCAGGCCAGGGTGAATCCGCCCAGCAGACAGGCCGCGACGTTGTCCGGGTGTCCCTCGATCTCGGTGGCCAGCTCCAGCGTCGCCGCGTCGTTGAGCTTGGCCTCGCCGCCCGTGGTGACCGCACGCGCGGCCACGACGCCCGCGCAGATGGCCGCGGACGACGAGCCGAGGCCGCGTCCGTGCGGGATGCGGTTGGCGCAGACGACCTCGAGGCCGCGCGGCTGGCCGCCGAGCAGGTCGAAGGCCGTACGCAGCGAGCGTACGAGCAGATGGTCCTCGTCGCGCGGCAGGGTCTCCGCGCCCTCTCCCGCGATGTCGACGTGCAGGCCGGAGTCGGCGACCCGGACGACGACGTCGTCGTAGAGACCCAGTGCGAGGCCCAGTGCGTCATAGCCGGGGCCGAGGTTGGCACTGGTGGCGGGAACGCGCACGCGGACGGCTGCGGCGCGGAAGGCGGGACCGGCCATCTCCCGATGACTCTCCTTGGATTGTTGACGCGATTTCCCATGGACCGCGGCGGCGACGCCGGGAGGGTCGCGGCCAGGCGACCCTGTGCGGTTCCGGCCCGCCGGACCGGGTGGGGTCTCCAGTGCTCCACTGCTGGGGACGAGGAGATGCCCCGGAGTACGTACGGGGGGTGGGATGAACGCAAGCTTATCGAAGGAAGGTTCAGTGGCGACACAGGGCGCACGGGAGGCGCACGATGCGTGTCGCAAGCCGCTGCGCGCTCCCTCGCCACCGGTCTCCGTACCGGACGGCTTTCGTCACCGGCTGCGGGGTGCCGCGCCGGTCGACGGATGACTGCCCGCCGCCCGCGCGTACGAACCGTACGGCCGACGGCTTCGAAACGGAAGACTCGGCGACGGTCAGGACCGCGGCCGTCGAGAGCCGGTTCCCGTCCGCTCCCGTCCCCAACTCTCAGGCCAGGCCCAGGCGTTCGGCCGCGGCGTCCGCGTCGATCGGCACCGTCACCGGCTGCGGAGCGCCGGCGACCGCCCAGTCGGGGTCCTTCAGGCCGTTGCCGGTGACCGTGCAGACCACGCGCTGCCCCGGCTCCAGCCTGCCCTGCTCGGCGGCCTGGAGCAGACCGGCGACCGAAGCGGACGACGCCGGTTCGACGAAGACGCCCTCCCGCGACGACAACAGCTTGTAGGCGCGCAGGATCTGACGGTCCGTCACGGAGTCGATGAAGCCGCCCGACTCGTCCCGTGCGCGCTCCGCGAGCTGCCACGACGCAGGGTTGCCGATGCGGATCGCGGTGGCGATCGTGCTCGGGTCCTTCACGGGCTCACCGCGCACGATGGGTGCGGCGCCGGAGGCCTGGAAGCCCCACATGCGGGGAGCGCGTGTGGCGGGACCGTCGGCGAGGTACTCGCTGTAACCGCGCCAGTACGCAGTGATGTTGCCGGCGTTGCCGACCGGGAGGACATGCACGTCGGGAGCGTCCCCGAGCATGTCGACGATCTCGAACGCAGCGGTCTTCTGGCCCTCGATGCGGTCGGGGTTGACCGAATTGACAAGCGCCACCGGGTACTTCTCCGAAAGCCCGCGGGCAAGCGTGAGGCAGTCGTCGAAATTGCCGTCCACCTGGAGGATCTTGGCGCCGTGCACCAGGGCCTGGCCCATCTTGCCCAGCGCGATCTTGCCCTGGGGCACGAGGACGGCGCAGACCATCCCGGCGCGTACGGCATAGGCGGCGGCCGACGCCGAAGTGTTGCCCGTGGAGGCGCAGATGACGGCCTGCGCGCCGTCTTCGCGGGCGCGAGTGATCGCCGTCGTCATGCCGCGGTCCTTGAAGGAGCCCGTGGGGTTGGCGCCCTCCACCTTCAAGTGGACGTCGCAGCCGGTGAGTTCGGAGAGCAGCTGCGCGGGCACGAGCGGCGTGCCGCCCTCGCGCAGGGTGACGGGAGCGGTGTCCGCGCCGAAGGGCAGCCGCTCGCGGTACTCCTCGATGACGCCGCGCCACTGGCGGGAGGTGGCGGGTGCTGCGGTTTCCATGGTCGTCACTGTCCTCGATTCCCCTGTGCCCGGGACCCGTTGCGGTTCCCGTACGTACGACGCCCCGTATGGCTCGTCCGTGCTCTCATTCGCCCTCGACCCGCATGATGCTGGCCACGCCGCGCACGGTGTCGAGGCCGCGCAGCGCCTCCACGGTCGCGCTCAGCGCCGAGTCGGGCGCGCTGTGCGTGACGACGACGAGCCACGCGTCGCCGTCCTTGCCCTGCTGGCGCACGGTGTCGATGGAGACGCCGTGCTCCGCGAAGGTGGTGGCGACCTGTGCGAGGACGCCGGGCTTGTCGGTCACGTCGAGGCTGATGTGGTAGCGCGTGACGACCTCGCCCATCGGTGAGACCGGCAGCTGCGCGTACGCCGATTCGCCCGGCCCCCGCGCCCCGTTGAGCTTGTTGCGGCAGGCGGCGACCAGGTCGCCCAGCACGGCGGAGGCCGTGGGGGAACCGCCCGCGCCCGGTCCGTAGAACATCAGCTGGCCGGCGGCGTCCGACTCGACGAAGACGGCGTTGTATGCCTCGCGTACGCCCGCGAGCGGATGGCCGAGCGGGATCATCGCGGGGTGCACGCGGGCCGTGACGGAGCGGCCGTCGGCGGTCCGCTCGCAGATGGCGAGCAGCTTCACCGTGCAGCCCATGCGTTTCGCGGAGGCGATGTCGGCGGAGGTGACCTCGGTGAGGCCCTCGCGGTGCACGTCGTCCAGGCGAACCCGCGTGTGGAAGGCGATCCCCGCGAGGATGGCCGCCTTTGCCGCGGCGTCGAAGCCCTCGACGTCGGCCGTGGGGTCTGCTTCCGCGTAGCCGAGCGCGGTGGCCTCGTCCAGGGCCTCGGCGTAGCCGGCGCCGGTCGAGTCCATGCGGTCGAGGATGAAGTTCGTGGTGCCGTTGACGATGCCGAGCACCCGGTTGACCTTGTCGCCCGCCAGGGACTCGCGCAGCGGCCTGACCAGGGGGATCGCGGCCGCCACCGCCGCCTCGTAGTAGAGGTCGGCGCCGTGCTTCTCGGCCGCCTCGTGGAGGGTCGGGCCGTCCTCGGCGAGCAGGGCCTTGTTGGCCGTCACGACGCTCGCGCCGTGCTCGAAGGCGGAGGTGATCAGCTTGCGCGCCGGTTCGAGGCCGCCGATCACCTCGACGACCACGTCGACGTCCGCACGCCGTACCAGGGCGGCGGCGTCCGTCGTCACCAGCGCCGGGTCCACGCCCTCGCGCACCCGGTCGGGGCGCCGCACCGCGACGCCGGCCAGCTCGACCGGGGCGCCGATACGGGCGGCGAGGTCCTCCGCGTGCGTCGTCATGATGCGTGCCACCTCTGAGCCGACGACCCCACAGCCCAGCAGCGCCACCTTCAGCGGACGCGTACGCATCATCCGACCTCGCCTCTCGTCATTTCCTGTGCTGTCAGTCTCACGTACCGGTACGGAGATTCCACGCTCGTTCCAAGATGTGGGACGAATGTCTCGCTAACCGACATCCAGCCGGAGGAGATCCTCCTCCGTCTCCCGCCGCACGATCACGCGCGCCCCGCCGTCCCGCACGGCGACGACCGGCGGGCGCAGCGCGTGGTTGTAGTTGTTCGCCATGGACCGGCAGTACGCGCCCGTCGCGGGCACGGCCAGCAGGTCCCCCGGGGCCAGATCGGCGGGCAGGAACGCGTCCCGCACCACGATGTCCCCGCTCTCGCAGTGCTTGCCGACAACCCGGGAGAGCATCGGCCCTGCGGTCGAGGACCGGGAGACGAGCGAGACGCTGTACTCCGCGTCGTACAGGGCGGTGCGCACGTTGTCCGACATGCCGCCGTCCACGCTCACGTACGTACGCAGGCCCTGGAGCTCCTTGACCGTGCCCGTCTCGTACACCGTGCACGCGGAGGGGCCGACGACGGCGCGGCCCGGCTCGACCGACAGCCGCGGCACGGCGAGACCCGCGCCACGGCACTCGCGGCCGACGATCTCGCGGAGCGACGCGGCGATCTCATGCGGCTCGCTCGGGTCGTCCTCGGGCGTGTACGCGATGCCGAGACCGCCGCCGAGGTCGATCTCCGGCAGCTCCAGTCCGTGCTCGTCGCGGATGTCGGCGAGCAGGCCGACGACGCGGTGCGCGGCGACCTCGAAGCCGGAGGTGTCGAAGATCTGGGAGCCGATGTGCGAGTGGATTCCGACCAGTTCGAGGCTGTCGAGCTTCAGCACGCGGCGTACGGCTTCGGCGGCCTGGCCTCCCCCGGCCTCCGGCTGGGTGGCGCCGCCGGCGAGCGCGAGGCCGAACTTCTGGTCTTCGTGCGCCGTGGCGATGAACTCGTGGGTGTGCGCCTCGACGCCGACCGTGACGCGGATCTGGACGGGCTGCCGGCGGCCGAGGCTTTCGGCGACGTGCGCGACCCGGACGATCTCCTGGAAGGAGTCCAGCACGATCCGCCCGACGCCCGCCTTCACGGCCTGCTCGATCTCCGCGGAGGACTTGTTGTTGCCGTGCAGCGCGATCCGCTCCGCGGGCATGCCGGCGGCGAGGGCGACGGACAGTTCGCCGCCCGAGCAGACGTCGAGATTCAGCCCTTCCTCGGTCAGCCAGCGCACGACGGCACGGGAGAGGAAGGCCTTGCCCGCGTAGAAGACGTCGGCGTCCGCGCCGAAGGCGTCGCGCCAGGCGCGGCAGCGGGCACGGAAGTCGGCCTCGTCGAGCACGAAGAGGGGGGTGCCGAACTCCTCGGCCAGATCCTTCACGTCGACGCCGCCGACGGTGACCGAACCGGTGGAGGTGCGGGCCGCGGTCTTCGGCCAGACGCGGGGGTTCAGCTCGTTGAGGTCGTCGGGAGGCGCGGTGTAGTGGCCCTCGGGGAGCACATCGGCGTGCCGGGGCCCTGCGGGGTGCGCGGAGCGGCTCATGCGGTGGTCCTTTGCGCGGTTAGAAGTCTGGGGTCTCGGGGGTTCTTTGAAGCTCGGGGGTCTCTGGAGCTTGGTGTTCTTTGAAGCTCGTGGTTCTCGGAGGCTCGGGCTCGGGGTTCTCGGAGGCTCGGGCTCGGTGGCTCGCTCCGGTGCGGTCTGAGGTGCCGGGCTCCGGTCTCTGTGTCCGGTCTCTGTATCCGGTGCCGGTATCCGGTGCCCGGGTCCCGGGCTCAGAGATGTGCGGGCGTGCTCACGCCGAGCTGGGTCAGGCCGCCTGCCAGCACGGTCCCGGTGGCTTCGACGAGGGCCAGCCGGGCGCGGTGGGCGGCCCCGGGTTTCTCGTCGCCGCTGGGCAGCGGCGGACACCGGTCGTGGAAGTCGAAGAAGGCGTCACCTACGGCGACCAGGTGGCGGGCGTGACGTCCGGCGTCCCCCTGCTCGCTGACGCGCCGCTGATCGGCGAGCAGCGCGAGCAGCGCCGCACCGCTGGGGCCGTACGGGGATCCGGCGTCGGCTGCCGCGTACGGTTCGCTGCCGAAGCCCAGGTCACGGGCGTTCCGTACGAGCGCACGGGCCCGCGCATGCGCGTACTGCACCCGGAAGAGGGTGCTCGCCTCCGCGGTACGAACGGCCAGCGCGGCCGGGGCCTCGCCCGTGGCACCGCTCCACCGCGCGATGTCGGCGGCGGGAGCGTCGGTGACCTGTGTGCCGAAGGAGACGGGGGGCTCTTGGTCGTCGTCGTTGGGCGACCGGCCCGGGGGGTTCTTCGACGCCGGGTGCGAGGGCCGCCGCTGCGGCCGGGACAGCTCCGCGACGAGGTCCGCCCGCGCGCGCTCGTCCAGGGTGACGTTGAGGAACCCGCCTCCGGTGATCTCCACGTTGCGGATCCCGGCTTCCCGCACGAGCCTGTCCCGCAGCGCTCCGGCCACGTCGTACGGCGTCATGCCCGCCGGTCCGGCCAGCCGGAAGGCCACGCTCACCGCGTAGTCCCCGGCCCCGCGGCGCGGCGGCGACTCGACGGTCACCCGCTGCGGCAACCCGGTGCCCGCGCGTACGGCCCCCAGCTCGCCGTCCTCCGCGGTACGGCGTACCGCATGCAGCACGGTGCGGGAGAGCTGGGCGGGTGTCACAGAGCAAGCGTATGGGAGAGGGGGTGGGTCGGCGCGAACGGGATTCCGCTGGCGGACGGAAGCGGGGAGGGCGACGGTGCGCGAGGAGGCCGACCTGGCATCGTGAGCCGCACGGCTGCGAGTGACCCGCGGGGTTACGGCTGCGGGCTTACGGACGGCTCAGTGGTGAGCCGGCCAACCGGCCGGCTCCTGTTCGTCCGCATCCCCCGCACGGGATTCGCCACCGCCGCTGCGGCCCGTCAACTGCCGCACCATGCGCACGAGTTCGGACGGCTCGAAGGGCTTGGCCAACAACGCGTCGACCGGCGGCTCCTTGCCGTCCTCACCGTCGAACTGCGTGTGCCCGCTCACGATCGCGACCGGGATGTGCCGAGTGCGCGGATCGGAACGCAGGCGCTCAGCGGTACGCAGCCCGTCGAGCCGCGGCATCGCGACGTCGAGCGTGACGAGATCCGGCCGTACACCGTGCACCACGTCCAGGCACTCGGCACCGTCGGCAGCGGTCACCACCTCGAAGCCTTCCAGCTCGAGATTGACCTTGATCAGCTGCCGGATGACCTTGTCGTCGTCCACGACGAGGACCCGGCCCGAGGTACCTGGCACACCCAGAGCCTAGGCACACCCCTGCTCCGGCGTCCGGCTTTTGCCCTTTTCCACCCGTGCGGGGAGGGGGTTCCGCGCGGGCGGTACGCGCCCGCGACGGGCCCAACGGGCGGACGCGGAGCCCCTCCGGGGTTGCTTCGAGGCGGCTCTGGGGCGGACAAAACCGGGTTCCGGCGCACCACCACCGAGCTGGTACTGTTCTTCCTGTCGCTGCTGACAGCACAACTGCCAGCCCGACGAGCCCCCGTAGCTCAGGGGATAGAGCAACGGCCTCCGGAGCCGTGTGCGCAGGTTCGAATCCTGCCGGGGGTACTTCGCAGAGAACAGCGTGAAAGCGCCGCTGACCTGCACGTACACACGCAAGAGAGGGCGGGAGTCAGTCCAACTGACTCCCGCCCTCTCTCAGTGTTCGCGACCCAGACGCGTTCCGACTTGTTGCTCGACTCCCCGAGAGTGAGCCGAGGACCTGTCTCTGAACCCCCGAACCAGCCCGCCGATTGTCACAGGCGGCACTGCCGCAGATGCGCTGGCCAATGCCAGATTCCTCGGAGCTGTCAACGGACGCCGCGGCGCACTCTCCTGACCCGGCGGCTCCGCGCCCTTGCCGGGCTCCGCCATGGGTAGCCTTACTGCATATTGGTTGCAACAACATGACTGATGCAGGAAGGTCTGCGACGTGGTCCAAGGGGTGGTGCTGGGCATCGAGTCGTCCTGTGACGAGACGGGTGCCGGGCTGGTGCGGGACGGACAGCTGCTGGGGCAGGCCCTCGCGTCGAGCATGGACGAGCACGCGCGCTTCGGCGGGGTGGTGCCGGAGATCGCCGCACGCGCTCACGTACACGCCATCCAGCAGGTGATCCGGCAGGCGCTGGACGAAGCAGACCTGACCTTCGGCGACGTCGGCGCGGTTGCCGTGACAACCGGGCCGGGGCTCTCCGGGGCCCTCCAGATCGGCGTCGCTGCCGCCAAGTCGCTCGCCTACGCGCTGGGTGTGCCGCTCCACGGCGTCCATCACCTGGCGGGGCACGTCGCCGCGGACACCCTGGAGCACGGTCCGCTTCCGGATCCGTGCATGGTGCTGATCGTCTCTGGCGGCCACACCTCACTGCTGCTCGTGCGCGATCTGGTGCGCGAGCCGATCCTGCACCTGGGCGACACCCTCGACGACGCGGCCGGCGAGTGCTTCGACAAGGTCGCCCGGGTCTTCGGTCTTCCCTATCCGGGCGGGCCGGCCATCGACCGTGCGGCACGGCAGGGTGATCCCGCCGCGGTCTCATTTCCCCGTCCGCTGACCGGGCCGCGCGACGCCCCGTACGACTTCTCCTTCTCCGGTCTGAAGACGGCGGCGGCCCGCTGGGCGGAGAGCCTGCGTGACGTCGCCGGTGGACTGCCCGTCGCGGACGGAGCGGCATCGCTTCAGGAGGCGGTCGCCGACGTGCTGACCCGCAAGGCGGTGGCCGCCTGCACCGAGCACGGTGTGGACACCCTCGTCGTCGTCGGCGGCGTCGCGGCGAACTCGCGGGTGCGTCGCCTCGCCCAGGAGCGCTGTGACGCGGCGGGAATCTCGCTGCGCGTACCGCCGATGAAGCTGTGCACGGACAACGGCGCGATGATCGCCGCAGTGGGCGATCTGCTGGTGCGGGCAGGTTCGCCCGCGGCACCGCTCGATGTGTCCATCGACCCGTCGGCACCCCTGGAGTTCGCGGCGCTCCAGCCGTCCTCAGCCCCGGGGCGGGTCGCGTTATGACCGTCACCGTTCAACTCGCCGATGGGGCCTCGCTGTCATGGCATGCGGCGGGGGTACGCAAGGTCTATTTGGAGTCCTTCGGCTCCCCACCTTGGGAGGAGAGCGAGGACCGGGCGGAGGCCTACCTGGAACGCCTCGCGCGCGACGTGGAACGGCCGGGATTCACATCGGCGTTGGCAGTCGCCGGCTCCGAAGTGGTGGGCTTCGCTGCCGCCTGGACCACGCCGTCCCCCTTTCCCTCCGGGCGCTGCTACCCCCAGGCCGCGGCGGCTCTGGGAGCCCGGCGGACCGAGGAGTGGCTGTGCGGGGGCCTGGAGGTCGACGAACTCGCCGTGGGCGAAGCCGCGCGTGGCTGTGGCGTGGGCCGCGGGCTGTTGGAGACCGTCACTGGCGCGGTCGACGACGGCCGGTGCTGGCTGCTGACCTCGATCCGCGCCGAGCCCGCGCTGCGCTTCTACCGGCGCCTCGGATGGCATCAGGTGACCCACCCGGCTCCCTCCGGCCGCGGAGCAGCCGTCTTCCTGGGCCCCCGCCACCCCGCCGAACTCCCCTTCTGACCACTCCGCTCCGCACCTCCCTGACCGTCCCGGAGTCATCTTGCGCACCGCTGAGATCCGCACCCGCTTCCTCGACTACTTCGCCGATCGCGGCCACTCCGTGGTCCCCAGCGCAGCTCTGCCCACGCCGGACCCGACGCTGCTGTTCGTCAACGCCGGCATGGTGCCGTTCAAGCCCTATCTGACCGGCGAGACGGCCTCCCCCTGGCCGCGGGCGACCAGTGTGCAGAAGTGCGTGCGCACACTGGACATCGAGGAAGTCGGCCGGACGACTCGGCATGGCTCGTTCTTCCAGATGAACGGCAACTTCTCCTTCGGCGACTACTTCAAGGAGGAGGCCATCGCCTTCGCCTGGGAGCTGTCGACCGCGCCCGTCGCCGACGGCGGCTACGGCCTGGCCCCGGACCGGATCTGGGTGACCGTCCACCACACCGACGCCGAGGCACGCGGCCTGTGGCGGAGCGTCGCCGGCCTGCCGGACGAGCGGATCGTCTCCCGCGGCGATGAGGACAACTACTGGTCCATGGGCGTGCCAGGCCCCTGCGGTCCCTGCTCGGAGCTGTACTACGACCGCGGGGCGGACTACGGCCGGGCGGGCGGGCCCGACGCCGACGAGGACCGGTACATGGAGTTCTGGAACCTCGTCTTCATGCAGTACGAACGGGGCGAGGGCCACGGCAAGTCCGGCTACCCGATCCTCGGCGAACTGCCCAGCCGCAACATCGACACCGGCATGGGCCTGGAACGCATGGCCACGCTCCTCCAGGGCGTCGGCAACCTCTACGAGATCGACGAGACCAGGCCCGTCCTGGACCGTGCATCCCAACTCGCAGGCGTGGCTTACGGATCCGGCGAGGAGAACGACGTACGACTCCGCGTCGTCGCCGACCACGTGCGCACCGCGCTGATGCTCCTCGCCGACGGCACCACTCCGGGCAACGAGGGCCGCGGCTACGTGCTGCGGCGGATCCTCCGCCGCGCCGTACGGTCCATGCGCCTGCTCGGGCACCACGACCCGGCGCTGCCGGAACTGCTGCCCGTGGCACGCGAGTGCATGGCGCCCGGCTACCCCGATGTCGCGGACTCCTTCGCGCGGATCGCCGACCAGGCGTATGCCGAGGAAGACGCCTTCCGCTCCACTCTCCGTCAGGGCACCACGATCCTCGACACCGCAGTCGCGGAAGTGCGTGAGAAGGGAGAGAGCAGACTGCCGGGCTCACAGGCGTTCCTGCTGCACGACACCTACGGCTTCCCCATCGACCTCACTCTGGAGATGGCCGCAGAACAGGGCGTCGCCGTCGACCGCGAGGGCTTCACCGCACTGATGGAACAGCAGCGCGAACGCGCCCGCGCCGATGCCCGCGCCCGCAAGTCCGGTGGCACAGCGGACACTTCAGCGTTGCGCACCGTCCTCGACGAACACGGCGCCACCGACTGGCGCGCCTGGGAGACCCTCACGACGGACTCCCGCGTCCTCGCCCTGCTGGGCCCCAGCGGACCGCAGCCGGTCGCCCATGCGGGAGAGATCGTCACCGTGGTCCTGGACCGCACCCCCTTCTACGCCGAATCCGGAGGCCAGGAGAGCGACGCGGGGCGCCTGACCGGCGCCTCCGTGGAGGCCGACGTCCTCGACGTCCAGCGCCCCCTGCCCGGGCTCGTCGTTCACCAAGTCCGCGTCACCGCAGGGGAACTGGGCGTCGATGGCCTGGTACACGCCGCCGTCGACCCCGAATGGCGCCTCGGCGCCCGCCAGGCCCACTCCGGCACCCACGTCCTCCATGCCGCCCTGCGGGAGATCCTCGGACCCGGCGCCCTACAGTCCGGCTCCTACAACCGCCCCGGACACCTCCGCCTCGACTTCCCCTGGCGCGGCGCCCTGTCCGCGTCCGCCCGCAGCGAGATCGAAGACGCCGCCAATCGCGCCCTCCGGCGCGATCTGCCCGTGGACGTGCGATGGATGCCCCTCCCCGAGGCCAAGGAACTCGGTGCGCTCGCCCTGTTCGACGAGACCTACGGCGAGCAGGTGCGGGTCGTCGAGATCGGCGGAGCCTGGTCCCGCGAACTGTGCGGCGGCACCCACGTCGCCCACGCCTCCCAAGTAGGCGTCGTCGCTCTGACCGGCGAGACCTCCGTCGGCGCCGGCATGCGCCGCCTCGAAGCAGCCGTCGGCAACGAGGGGTTCGGCCACCTGGCACGCGAACGCGACCTCGTCACCCGCATCGCCGAACAACTCCAGGCTCCACGCGCCGAGCTCCCCGACCGCATCGCCACCCTCCTCGACCGCCTCAAGACCACCGACCAGGAGAACCAGCGCCTGCGCGAGCACGCGAACGCGGTCCGGGCCGCCGAACTGGCCGCCGAGAGCCGCGAGATCGCAGGCACACGGCTCGCCTCATCGGTGATCGACGGAGACGGAACCGCAGCACGGCAGCTGGCCCAGCACGTACGCGACAAGCTCCCCCAGGACCGGCCCGGTATCGCCGCCATCGGCGCACGGGACGGCGACAAGGGCCTCATGACCATCGCCCTCACCCCCGCCGCACGCACAGCCGGACTCTCCGCCAGCACCCTGGTCAAGGAAGCACTACACGGCCGCGGCGGCGGCACGGACGACATCGCCCAGGGCGGCGGCATCCCCGCCGGCCAACTCGGCCAGGCCCTCTGCAAGTTGATCGACGTCCTGACAGCGACAAGGTGAACCGAGCCGACGCCCGGAACAACCCCGGGCATCGTGGCCATAGCGCCACACCGGAAGCCCGCGGCGCCGCAGCCCACTCCCCCTTCGCAAGGAATGAGCCAACTGCCACTACTGTTCACCTGCATACCGATCGCAACAACTGGCCCCGGCTAGGAGCCGAAGCCATAGACGATGATGCGGAGGACCAGCCATGGCGACCTACACGCTCCCCGAACTCCCCTACGACTACTCGGCGCTCGCGCCCGTGATCAGCCCGGAGATCATCGAGCTGCATCACGACAAGCACCACGCCGGCTACGTCAAGGGCGCCAACGACACGTTGGAGCAGCTGGCGGAGGCACGCGACAAGGAGACGTGGGGCGCGATCAACGGCCTGGAGAAGAACCTCGCGTTCCACCTCTCCGGCCACATCCTGCACTCCATCTACTGGCACAACATGACCGGCGACGGCGGCGGAGAGCCGCTGGAGAAGGACGGCGTCGGCGAACTCGCAGACGCGATCGCCGAGTCATTCGGCTCCTTCGCGGGGTTCAAGGCCCAGCTCACCAAGGCCGCGGCCACCACCCAGGGTTCGGGCTGGGGCGTCCTCGCCTACGAGCCCCTCAGCGGCCGGCTCGTCGTCGAGCAGGTCTACGACCACCAGGGCAACGTCGGCCAGGGCTCAACCCCGATTCTGGTCTTCGACGCCTGGGAGCACGCCTTCTACCTCCAGTACAAGAACCAGAAGGTCGACTTCATCGAAGCCATGTGGCAAGTCGTGAACTGGCAGGACGTCGCCAAGCGCTACACCGCCGCCAAGGAGCGCAGCAACAACCTCCTGCTCGCGCCCTGACAGCCGCCGTTGGCTGCCTCCGGCTGCAAGGACACATGAACAGAGCGGGCGGGAGTCAGCTGACTCCCGCCCGCTCTTGCTGTCTCTCACTGATCACGATCGCGCCCATATGCGACCCACGCGGATCAGTCATCCGTTGATGGCCCAGCAGTTGGGCAATGCCGCGCCCGTTCGGGACTTCCACGAGCAGGTCGTGGAGCACCGTCCGTGGCAGGAGGCTCGCGAAGTGAGGCTCCCGTACTGAGCTGGTGCCGCGTCAGGCAACGTTTGCGATGTTCGGAGCGTGACTCTGAGCCGCGGCGTTGGTGGGCACGATTGCTGGGCCGGGGCCGGGCCCCGCGTGTTCGGTGACAGCAGCGGTGGCAGTCGCGGCGGCGGCCCGAGCGCCGAATCGGTCGCGCGCTCGGTCTGCGGTGGGTTCGCAGCACGACGGTGTCGAGCAGGTGCGATCGGGCGCCGATGAGAAATGGCGCCGACAGTCGTCTGAGTACGGTCCGGTGAACGCGCGGCGCGCATCGAGGGAGAGCCACGAGATGAGACCACTTCGATACTCGATCAACGTCACGCTCGACGGCTGCTGCCACCACGAGGCAGGGCTCCCCCCGGACGAGGAGTCGATGCGTTACTGGACCGCCGAGATGGAACGAGCCGATGCCCTGCTGTTCGGCCGGGTGACCTACGAGATGATGGAGTCGGCGTGGCGGCAGCCGGCCACGGGCACGTGGCCTGACTGGATGGGCGAGTGGGAGATTCCGTTCGCCGAGACCATCGACCGGGCGAAGAAGTACGTGGTGTCGAGCACGCTGAGCGGGGTCGATTGGAATGCCGAGCTGGTGCGAGGCGACTTGGGGCAAGCGGTTCAGCGGCTCAAGCAGGAGCCGGGCGACGGCCTGTTCGTTGGTGGCGTGACGCTCCCCTCGGCGTTGGCAGATCTGGGACTGATCGACGAGTACATGTTCCTTGTGCAGCCGGTCCTTGCCGGACACGGGCCGACGTTGCTCGCCGGTCTGCGCGAGCGCATCCAGCTCGAGCTCGTGGATCGCCATGAGTTCCGGTCTGGGGCGGTCGCCCAGCGATACCGGCCCACGCGGGTTGCGGCTTGACGTGATTCGTCCTGGCACGTTGGCCGCTGCCCCGCGACGGAACGACGGATCGGGGTGCATGACGAGGGCCGCCGGCCGACCCGGGACGTCGTAGTCCTTGGCAGCTTCTCCGCCCGCTCCTCAACCAGCGTGATCGCACCCCCGGCCTGCACGTACACACGAAAGAGAGGGTGGGAGTCAGTCCAGCTGACTCCCACCCTCTCTCAGCATCCGCGCCCACCCTGCTGCTCCGCGGTGGGACGGGATCTGATCCTGCGGTGCGTGTAGAGGGCCGACGGCTATCGCTCTGCCACGGCGGTGAGGACCTGCCGCTACTGGCTCTTCCCGGGATGTTGCGGCCCGTCAGCAAAGCCGGCTCCCAGAGGACCGAGGAGGAGGACTTAAAAGGGTGTGGGCCTCAGGGGAACGCCGTGACCGGCATCCTAGTAGCCCCTGCCTTTCGAGGTCCAGGTTGCGTAGACCCAGCCCTTGGTTCCGCTCGGGGTCTTGCCGTAGTACCACTTCTTGTCGTGGACGCTGTAGCCGTAGCAGTAGGCGACGAAGGTGTCCTTGAAATCCATGCGCTTCTTCTTGCTCCAGTCTGTCCCTGGCCCTTTGCGCATCCAAGTTCCTTCGAGAACGTCGACGTTGCGCCAGTGGTTCTTGACGTTCTTGTAACAGGGGACAGCGCTTGCACTGGGTGCGGTGGCAACAAGGCCGCCCAATCCCAGAGTTGCGGCCGTTGCGACAGCCGCAATACGTCGCATGTTTTTGAACTTCACTTGTTGAACTCCCCGTTTTGCGTAGTTGAGTTACACCGATGCGGCTTGACGGAAGGGTCATTCCGTGAAGGTCGGTATCGAAGCCCCGTGCATACTTGATGCGGCGGGCTTCTCCCACGGCTGACTGAGTAATCCCCGATTCATAGCCGCTCCAGGGCCAGAGGCCACGGCCCCGCCAACAGTACCTCAACACCGAGAGGCAAGAAGCCAACGCCCGGCTGGAGACCCGGTGTTGGCGCGTAGATGGTGGCGAGGTTTACGAGAGATACCCGGCTATGGGATGTAAATGACCGACCACCAGACCCCAGACCACCAGATATGGCATTTGACCAATTCCCGGGGAAGCAACCCGTAATGTGCGGCGATCGCGGCACGGGAGCAAGGTATTGACAGGCGGCAGCTCAGCGATCGGGGTCCGGCCGACCCGGCCGGACCCCGATCGCGTCGATTCAACAGCTCGCGCCGTAGCCCACCGCCTTGGATTCGGCCGCGAATACTCCGGCGTTCATCCGTCGCCCGGCGTAGGTCGCTCGGCTCATGCGTGCTTTGAGGATGCTGGCTATGGTCGGCATCCATGCGGACCACGGGGACTGTTCGCCGCCAGGTGGCGGAGCGTAGGCGTGACACTCTGGATCGGCTCGTCGCCGAGCGGGATGTATGGGTGTCGACCGCACATCCCGATCACGGGCCGCATCAGGTGCCGTTGTGGTTCATGTGGGACGGACGAGTCGTGTGGATGTGCACCGGTGCCGCTTCCGCGACCGCGCGGAACGTCCGCGAGGAGCCGCGCGTGCGCCTGGCGTTGCCGGACACCTTCGACGTGGTGCTCATCCAGGGTGAGGCGGAATGCTTCCTGGACCAGGACGTGCCCGGAGACGCGGCCGAGGCGTTCGCCGCCAAGTTCGGGTGGGATCCGCGTGCGGAGGAAGGTTCCTTTCTGTACGTGCGCGTGGTGCCGAAGAGCGTCCGCGCTTGGCGCGGTGAACCGGAACTACGCGGCAGGGTCATCATGCGCGACGGGACGTGGCTGGAATAGCGGCCGTCGCTCACCGCGAGGTCGAACCGCCGCGTTCGGGAGCTCCGGCCTTCCCCGGGGGGCGCCGGCTTGAGTGGACGCGGCGCTCAACTCGGCTTCGTCCACGAGGCGTTCGGGATGCGGGGTGGGGTGGCGCGGAAGGGAAGCCGTCGGCGCCGGGCAGAGCATCCCGGTCATCGGCGCATCGGCGCCCCACCTCGACGTTCATCACGTGTGTACCGGCCGCTGGTGAACTCCTGTCCTGCAAACAGGCCGCAGAGGTCGCGCGGGTTCAGCAGTTGCGGGGAGGCGGTGCGGACGTGCTGGTCGAGTCGGTGTTCCGGAGCGAGGACGTACCCGCGGCGGATCGGTTCTCCCACTGGCGGGAGCACATGGCCCAGGCGTATGCGCCGACGGAGATCCACGCCGACCACGTGGAGGACTTCTCAGCGTGCCAGCGCACCCTGAGTCTGGGTGCCGTACAGCTGTGGACCATGGAACACCCGGCGTTGACGCTCCGGCGGACGCCGAAGCTGATCCGCCGGTCCGACCCCGAGCTGTATCACCTGTCGCTCGTACGGCGCGGGACGATGGGGTTGACCGAGCTCGACCGCGAGATCACGTACGCCCCGTATGACTTGGTGCTCCTGGACACCTCGCGTCCGTACTCGATACAGGCGATCACCGGCCACGGCCACAGGCGGATCGCCGGAACCGGGGCCTTCTTACCCCGGGAGGCACTGCCCTTGCCGAGGAAGAGCATCGACACGCTGATCACGCGGCGGTTGTCCGGGCGGGACGGCATCGGCGCACTGCTCGCGGACATGCTCACGCGGCTGGCGGCAGACGCCGGTTCCTACCGGCCCTCCGACGGGCCACGATTGGGGACGGTCGTGGCCGACCTGCTGACCGCGCTTCTCGCTCACGCCGTAGATGCCGACAACTCCCTCCCGGAACAGGCCCGTTGGCGCACTCTGGTCCTGCGTATCCAGGCCTTCATCGAGCAGAATCTGCGCGACCCGGAGCTGACGCCGCGTGGGATCGCCGTTGCGCACCACATTTCCCTCAGCTATCTGCATCGTCTCTTCCGATACGAGGACGAGACGGTCGCTGCGTGGATCCGCAATCGGCGCCTGGAGAAGACGTGCCGTGACCTCGCCGACCCGGGCATGCGGGCCACTCCCATTCACGCCATCGCGGCCCGCTGGGGTTTCGTCCGCGCAGCCGACTTCACCAGGGCCTTCCGTGCTGCCTACGGCAGAACTCCCAGCGACTACCGCCGGGAAGCTCTCGACGTGCGTCAGTGCACGCACTGCTAAGAGCTGTGGACTCAGCGCTGACGACCGCACGCCGGGACCGCGTCAGCCTGGTGGGGAGACGGTGTCGGGGGGAATCGCACCTCGATTTCATGCGAGACGTTCGTGCGAGACGCGTACGTCAGGAGTTCACCGTCTCAACGGGTACGTGGGGTCGCCGTCCGAGCGGCCACCACCAGCGCCGAAGAAGGGGCGTGGAATATGAACCGCACCAGGACGGTCCTTGTCGCACTCGCCGTCACGGCCGCCATGGCAGGAGGCGCCGCAACTCCCGCCGCGGCAGGCGAAGGACATACCCCTGTGGCTCCCGACGGACACCCCGGCGCGGCATCGGCGCCGCTGAGCGAACGCGCCACTGTGACGGCGCCGGCGGGGCCGATCAAATCGTTCAGGAGTCACTGCGAGAACCTGGGCGCCGGAAAGAACTTCGACTGCTGAGCCCGGTTGGCGTGGCTGAACAGGGTGGCCGGCCGCCGGGCGGGGCGACTCGCTCCGCCCGGCGGCCCGGTTCAGGGCAACTGGGCGCCGGGAGCGGCCTGTTTGGCGGGAGCGTCGAGGTCGCCCGGTCCGAAGGCCGTCGCGCCCTTCGTCGTCAGACCCTTGGCGGTGCCGTGCAGCGACCACACGGTGCCGGCGGTCTCGCCTCCGTAGGGTGCCGACGCGTTGAGGTCGCGGTGCCCGTCGCCGTCGACGTCGAGAAGGGCGCAGGATGCGCCGAACTCGTCGCCCTCCGCGTCGACTTCGGGCACGCCCTCGGTGTCCTGGTGGACCAGCCGGCTGCCGGCGCCCGTGACGCCCGACTTGGAGCCGTGCAGCAGGGCGACCGCGCCCGGGCGCGCATCGTCGTCGTCCTCCGTACGTATACCGAGCGCGACCTCCGCGCGGCCGTCGCCGGTGACGTCGGCGACCGAGACGCAGGAGTCCTCCATGGTGCCTTCCCCGTGCTTGCCGGGGAATCCGTCGAGGCTCCGGTCGACGGTCTGACGGCGGCCGGCGGAGAGGCCGTGCCTCGTTCCGAAGGCGACGGTGACCTTGTCCCCCCAGCTGTCGTCGCTCGTGTTCACCACCAGGTCGTCGTAGCCGTCGCCGTCCACGTCGCCCAGGTCCATGTCGTGCAGGTCCATGTCGTCGCCGTCCTCGGGCCCCTTGGTCAGCGTGAAGCCCGAATCACCGCCGAGCAGGACGTCGCCGTTCCACAGGCCGTCGCCGTCGTTGAGCCAGACCGCGATGTCCTGCCGGTTGTCGCCGTTGACGTCGCCGACGGCGCGGGCCATCGATGGCCCTCTGACCGACTTGGGCCCGTTGGTGCCTTCGCCCCACTCGGACTCGTCCAGGAAGTCGAGCCGCTTGGCGGGGGTGCCCTTCCGCGAGACGGGCCCCTTCCACAGGGCTGCGGGCTGCGCCGCGGGGATGTCTCCGATCTCATCGGGGTCGGGGTATCCGAGCAGCGCCAGGTCGGCATTGCCGTCGCCGTCGAAGTAGCCGATCTGCGGCGACGTTCCGTACGAGGGGATCGCGGTGCCTCCCGTCAGGCCCTTGGACGAGCCCCAAAGGATCACGCCGTCCGCCGAGGCGTCGTCCACGGAGGCATCGTCCGCGGAGCCGACGACGAGGTCGCCGTAGCCGTCGCCGTCCAGGTCCCCCTTGCTGAACGACGTGCCGAACTCCTGCCCGGCGGCGGCCGATCCGGGCACGCCGCTCGTCGAACGGCTCACCGTCTTTCCGTGGGAGGGGTCGAGCCCCTTGGCCGAGCCGTACGTCACCACCACATAGCCGGCGCTCTCCTTGCCGCCGACGGTGCCGCCCGGCGCACCGGCCACCAGGTCCGCGTAGCCGTCGCCGTTGAAGTCCTCCTTTTGCGGCGGCTTCCGCGCGGCCGGCTCCGCCTCCTGCGAGTCGGGCGCGCAGCCGGTCAGGCCGCCGACGGCCGCCAGCAGCAAGGCAGTTGACGTCACCCCGGCACGGAGGGCTCGCTTCTTGCGGGTGCGCGATCCGTCATGGGCGGCGGTGCCTTTTCGTACGGGGCTCATGCGTTGCTTCCTTCGGTCACAAGGTCACATCCGCTGGCGATGACACGACGGAAGCCGCAGACGGTTGCGGCGCTCGCGGTACGCGTCGCCCATCGCAGGCGGGCGACGCGTACCGCGAGCAGTGCGACGTCCCCTGTCCCCCGTCCCCTCGTCGTGCATCGGACTCCACCGGCACACGGGATGCCGAGCCCAACGTCCCTGACCCGACCGGCCGTTGGCGCCTTCCCGTTGCCCTGGCGCCTTCCCGTCTCCCCTGGCGCTTTCCCGTTTCCCCTTCCGGATCGCCCCCACCCCACGCGACAGAGTCACCAGTCGCGTGCGCCGCCGACGGCCGGGCCCCACGCTCAGGTGCTCCGCACCGGGGCGGACCTCGCCAGCACCTGGTCCAGGACCTCGGTGAGGAACCGCCCCGGTTCCGGGACGGACGTCGTCTTCCGCATCGCGACGATCCCGTCCGGGCGGACGAGCAGGGCCCCTTCGGCGGGAAGCCACGGGACCGGGACGCGGTGCGCGGGAAGTCCGGCGTCCGCCGCGGCGGTCAGCCAGTCTTCGCCCGCGGTGCCCGCCAGCAGGGTCCACCGGGACGCCACCAGGTCGAGGGTCGAGACCCCGTCGATCCACGCGTGGGGCACCCGTGAGCCCGGTGAACCGTCCAGCACCGCCACCAGGTCCACCGTGGACGGGAGTTCCGGCTGCGGATCGACGACGGCAGCCGAGTCGTACCGCTGGCCGAGGTGCACGACCGGTGCTGCCCACACTCCCGCCGCCGCCCTTGCGGCGTCGGCCTCGGGTCCGCGTCCCCAGTGCAGTTCCGGGTCGGCGAGCCGGCGCCTCGCCTGGTCCAGCGTCGCCGCGGCGACAGGTTCACGCTCTTGTGCGTAGGTGTCGAGCAGGGCGGCGCCTGCCTCGCCCTTGTGCACGGCGGCCAGTTTCCACGCCAGGTTGTGCGCGTCGGCGACGCCGGTGTTGAGGCCGAACGCGCCCAGGGGTGACACGGTGTGCGCGGCGTCGCCGGCGAGGAACACGCGCCCGACCGCGAAGCTTTCCGCCGCGGCGCTACGGGGACGCCACGGGAGCACGCTGCGCACCTCGACATCGAGACCGGGATCGCCGACCGCCGTCCGTACGATCGCGGCGCAGCGCTCGGGCGTGAAGTCCTCGGGGCGTTCGCCGGCGTCGACGTCGCAGGCCACGTGGAAGACCCAGTCCGTCTCGCCGTCCACGGTGGCCAGCAGGCCGGGTGCCTCCGGCGTGGTGATGGTGCAGGTGGCGAAGGACATGCCCCGCAGGTGGGGCCGGAGGTCGGCGCGGAACAGGATGTTGATCATCGACTTGCCGAGGTCGCCCGGACCGGACGTGCCCACGCCGAGGGCGCTCCGCACGGTGCTGTGCGTGCCGTCGGCGGCGACCACGTACGCGCAGCGCAGGGTGTAGCGGCCGTCGGGTCCCTCCAGTTCGACGTCGGCCCCGTCGGCGTCCTGCCCGATGCCGACCAGGCTGGTCGACCAGCGCAAGTCCGCCCCGCGGCGCGGCAGTTCGGCTGCCACGACGGCGTCGAGCCGGTCCTGGGCGCAGACGCCGCGCAGCCGGAACGGCGTCACGTCCGGCTCGTCGGCGGACGGCGCCGGCATCGGCACGCTCACGACATCGCCCGCGCCCATCTCGACGACGGTCCGCGCCACCGCCTTGCCCGCGGCGCCCCGGAGGTCGACCGCGGCGGCGTCCACGGCGGTGTCGAGCCCGAGTTCGCGGAGGATCTCGACGGTGCGCGGTCCGATGCCGGTGGCGCGTGGGTGGACCGACGGCCCCGACCGGCGTTCCACGAGCACCGCGTGGACGCCGTGATGGGCGAGCAGCGCCGCGGTGAGCAGGCCGACGCTGCCGCCTCCGACCACGATCACCGGCACTTCTGGATGCACTGCTTCTGGATACGCTGTAGCCACCATAGGCACACCGTAGCCAGAAGGTACGATGCGGGTCAACGAGGAAAGGAACCGCCCGATGACCGAGCCCGTCCCCTCGTCGGTCTGGACCCGGCCGCGCCCCGAGCCGCGTCGACGCGCACCCGGCGTGGAGCAGTACGTGGCCGCCGCGCTGGCCGTCGCGGACGCGGAGGGACTGGCGGCGGTGTCGATGCGGCGGGTCGCGGGCGATCTCGGTTCCGGCACCGCCTCGCTGTACCGGTACATCACCAACCGCGACGAACTGGTGGACCTGATGGTCGACGCGGCGCAGGGCGAGGATCCGCTGCCCGAGTCCACCGGGGACTGGCGTGCCGATCTGGGGGCGGTCGCCCACGCGTTGCGGGCGACGCTGCTGCGGCACCCCTGGCTGGCGGGTGAACTGGCGGGCAGGCCCGCGCTCGGCCCCAACTCGCTGCGGCGGTCCGAGTCCGCGCTGCGTGCCGCCGTCGCGCTCACGCCCGACATCACGCCGGCCTCGCAGGCGCTCGGCGTGGTGCACGCGTACGTGCTGGGCTCGGTCGCGGCCCAGCAGGCCCATCGGCGCGCGGAGCAGCGCACCGGCCTGACCGAGGAGGAGTGGCAGCGCAGCGTCGGTCCCTACATCAGCGAGGTCCTCGCGGCGGGCGAGCACCCGATGCTCGCCCGCCGCGTACACGAAGCCGAGGAACAGGACCCGGACGCCGAGTTCGCGTTCGGCCTGGACTGCGTGCTCGACGGGCTCGCGGCCCGGCTGCGCCGCTGAGTGGTCGGCGCGGGCGGCGGTCCCGTCCACGGCGGAGGCGCGATCCTCGCCGACGGCGGGTGGAGGGCCGGTACGAGGAAAACCGTGGACCGCCGGGCAGCTAAGCCACCTGGCGCTCTTACCAGTCCGGCAGCATCGGAGAGTCGGAGGCACCTCGCCCGGCCCCAGCGGCTCTGGCGGAGGTTCGCGCCACCGCCCGGGAAGCTCCGAAGTCGCCCCGGAATCAGGCCCGGTAGTGGCGCAGCGCCGGCATCGCGAGCGCCAGGGCCAGCATGGTGACGACGACGAGAAGGCCGCCGGCGGTGACGGCCGTGCGCGTGCCCAGGGCGGCGCCCGCCATGCCGTGCACCAGGTCAGCCACTCGCGGGCCACCCGCCACCACGACCGTGAACACCCCCTGCATGCGGCCCCGCATGTCGTCGGTGGCCACGGACTGGAGGATGGCGCCGCGGAAGACCATGGAGACCATGTCGGCGGCGCCGCCCGCCACGAGGAAGCCGACCGCCCAGTAGAGGCTCGGGCTCAGGCCGCTGCCCGCGACGGCGATCCCCCAGGCGACCACGGCTGCGATGACCATGACGCCGTGGTTGCGTGCCCGGGAGAAGGTCCCGGAGAACAGCCCGCCCACGACCGCACCGATAGGGATCGCCGCGAACAGCAGGCCCAGGGCGAGGCCTTCGCCCCACGGCGAGTAGGTCGTGGCGGCGAGTTGGGGGAACAGGGCGCGGGGCATGCCGAAGACCATGGCGACGATGTCGGCGACGAAGGAGAGCAGCAGGACCCGGCTGGCGGTGATGTACCGGAATCCGGCCGCCACTTCACGCCAGCCCGCGCGCCGCGGAGCCGCGGCCGCGGTCCCGGTCCCGGTCCCGGTCCGAGTCCCGGTTCCAGTCCGAGTCCGACTCCCGGTTCCGGTACCCGCCTCCGTCGCGGTCCCAGCCTCCGTCCCGGTCCCGGTCCCGGTCAGCGGCGGCAGGGCGGGCAGCCGCCACACCGCCCACAGCGCCGCGCACAGTCCCACCGCATCGATCAGATACAGCTCCGGCAGTCCGACGACGGGGATGAGCGCACCGGCCAGCAGGGGGCCGAAGACCATGCCGGTGGATCCCACGGTCGACATCAGCGCGTTCGAGGCGGGCAGTTCCTCCAGGGACACGAGCCGGGCGATGGAGGCGCTGCGGGTGGTCTGGTTGATGCCGAAGAACGCCTGCTGTGACGCCAGCAGCAGAATCAGCAACAGAACCGAATCGGCGCCGGTGGCCGCCTGCACCCAGAACAGCAGCGAGGTGACGGCGATGCCCGCGTTCGTGACGAGCAGCAGCTTGCGCCGGTCCACGGTGTCCGCGATCGCGCCGCCCCAGAGCGCGAAGAGTACGAGCGGGATCAGCCCGGCGAAGCTTGCGTAGCCGACCCAGGCCGAGGAGCCGGTGATGTCGTACACCTGCTTGGGCACGGCCACGGCGGTCAGCTGGCTGCCGACCGCGGTGACGGCCGTGGAGAGCCACAGCCGGCGGAAGGGCAGGTGGCGCAGCGGGCGGGTGTCCATCATCAGCCGCCGCCAACCGGCGCGCGGCGGCAGGTCGTTGACGGGTAGGTCGTTGACCGGCAGGTCGTTGACGGGTAGGTCGTTGACGGGCGCGTCGGTGCCCGGCGGATCGTCGACCGGCGCGTCCCGGGCCGCCGGGAGATCCCGCCCGGCCTGCCTGCCCTCCGCCCGCGCGGTGTCCTCGCCTGTGGTCTCCGCGCCGTCCACCGCAACTCCGGTTCCTGGTACATCTACTCGGTCGCGGACCAGTATCACCCGCCGCTCCCGGCGCGGTCACCGCGGATTCGCCGCCGGACCGGCCGCCCCCGCAGCCTGGGCCACCTGTGAGCTGGGAAGTCCGGCCCTACCCGGCCTGCACGTAACCCGGCCTGCACGTCGGGGCGTTCGCCCACAGAGCGTGCTACGAGGACGCCTGCTCCGTGAGCCCGGCGCCGGCTTCCTCACGGTCCGGGCCGGTCCGGCTGAGCGCGTCGGTGGCGGTCTGCGCCGCCCGCCGGATGTGGTGGGCGTACGCGCTGACTGCTGCGGCGGCGTCCCCGCCGGACACGGCCGCCGCGACCGCACGCAGCTCCTGGGCGGCGACTTCGCCACGGCCGGAGGTCGACATCGACGTCGCCCGCAGCTGGGTCACCCGCGCCTGGATGCTGCCGATGACCTCCTTCAGCACGTTCGAGTCCGCGCCCTCCAGGAGCACTTCGTAGAACCGGTCCTTGACCGTCAGGGTCCGGCCGATCGGCAGACCGGCCTCGACCGCCTCGGCGAACTCCTCGACGGCGACCTCCAGTCGGAGGCGCTGGGCGCGCGACGCGCGCTCGGCGAACTGGCGCACCAGCATGCATTCGAGCTTCTCGCGGATCTCGTATATGTCGCGCGCATCCGAGATGTCGACCGTCGAGACCGTCGCGCCGCGCTGCGGGACGCACGTCACCAGGCCCTCGCTGGAAAGCGTCTGAAGCACCTCGCGGATGGTCGCCCGCGACACCCCGTAGGACTCGACGAGCTCCCGCTCCACCAGCCGCTGACCGGGCGAGAGGGTCAGATCGCGGATCGCGTCGCGCAGGGCCGTCGTCACCTTGAGACGGACGGTCGCTCCGTCGGCGCCGGCCGACGGCTCAACCGGCCGCCGGACCTTGGTCGTTCGCTCGGGAGCCTTGGGCACGGATCCACCCCCTTCACCACCGAAAGCCAACATCCTACCCGTGGCGTGCGGACATCCAGCGGGCGATCTCAGTGTGGTCGGCGTCCGCCTGGAGCTCCTCGGCCGCCGCTGCCCACTGCTCGATCGCCGCGTCCGTGAGCTCGGTCGAGGAGCCCACCTCCCTGGCGAGCGAGGCCGCTATGCGCATGTCCTTGACGAGCAGCCGGAGTCCGAAGCCCGAGTCGAAGGTCTCCGGGAGCACGAACTTCGGGTACTTGGTCTCGGTCGAACCGCTGCGCCCGCTGGAGGTGTTGACGATGTCGATGAGCAGCGCCGGGTCCAGTCCGAACCGCCTGCCCGCCTCGATGCCCTCCGCGGTGATGAGCAAGTGAGTCGCCGACAGCAGGTTGTTGATCGCCTTGGCCGCGTGACCGGCCCCGACTTCGCCGGCGCGCTGCGGTGTGCCCATCAGCGACAGGACCGGGAGCAGCCGCTCGAACTCCTCCTCCGGGGCGCCCACCATGATCGTGAGCGATCCGTCCACGGCCCGGATCACTCCGCCGGAGACCGGGGCGTCAATGAACCGTATGTCCCGCGCAGCCAGGAGATCCGCCAGCCTGCGGGTCGACGTCGGTTCCGAGGAACTCATGTCGATCACCGTGGTCCCGGCCGCCAGCGAGTCGCCGATGTCGTCGACTACCGCCTCGACGGTTCGCGAGTCGGGCAGCATCAGGATGACCGTCCGGGCGCCCGTCACCGCTTCCGCGGGCGTCGCGACCGCCGTGCCCCCGGCCGCCGCGAGCTTCTGCCGCGGGGCCTGCGAGACGTCGAAGCCGACGACGCCGTGGCCGCCGCCGATCAGGCAACTCGCCATCGGCATGCCCATCTTGCCCAGGCCGATGAACGCGATGACGCCCGCGCCCGCTGCGGATTCGGCGTCCTGTGGAACGGGCTCAGCCATCGCCGTTCACCTCGTTGATCACTCGCTCCGCCACGCGGAAGGACTCGAGCGAGGCCGGTACGCCTACGTAGACGGCGGTCTGGAGCAGCACCTCCTGGATCTCCTCCTCGGTGACCCCGTTGGTGAGCGCCCCGCGCACGTGAACGGCCAGCTCGTGCCCGCGGTTGAGCGCCGTGAGCATGGCGAGGTTGATCATGCTGCGGGTCCGCTTGTCGATGCCCGGCCGGGTCCACACCGCGCCCCAGCAGTACTCGGTGACCAGTTCCTGCACCGGACGGGCGAAGTCGCTGACTTCCTCCAACGACCGCTCGACGTGCTCGGCGCCGAGAACCGCCTTCCGCATCCGGAGGCCGGCGTCGTAGACGTCGTCGCGTGTGCCGTCCTCGCGTGTGCCAGGCTCGCGTGTGCCGTCCTCGCGTGTGCCGTCCTCGCGTGTGCCGTCCTCGCGTGTGCCGCTGGACATCAGCGCTCTCCTTCGCTCTGCGGGGCCTCTTCGCTCTGCGGGGCCTCGTACTCCTCTTGGGAGACCTCCTCGGCCCAGACCGTCGTGCCGAGCGAGATCGCGGTGTGCACCATGTAGGAGTCCGGCGCGGCCCCGTGCCAGTGCCGCTCGCCGGGCGGGCACCACACCGTGTCCCCGGCGCGTAGCCGCCGGATCCCGTCGGCGTCCGTGCACACCACGCCCTCGCCCGCGAGCACTTGAAGGATCTGTCCGCGCTCGTGCTCGTGCCAGAAGGTGCGCGCACCGGGATTGAAGTTCACCGTGTTGACGACCACTCCGTCGGTGGCGGGCATCACGAGATAGGAGTTCACCGAGCCGGTGAACTGT
Organism: Streptomyces sp. HNM0575; assembly: GCF_012726265.1. Taxonomy (GTDB): domain Bacteria; phylum Actinomycetota; class Actinomycetes; order Streptomycetales; family Streptomycetaceae; genus Streptomyces. The sequence continues at coordinate 27,707 of NZ_JAASAG010000002.1, forward strand.
GACCCCGACTTCGTTCCCATGCCGTGCTGTTCGGTGCCGTGTATGAGCTTCATTTCCCGTTCCTTCCGGTGTCGTGGTCCTTGTCGTGGACCCGGACGCCGCCAGAGAGGTCGCCGATCGCGTCGACGACGGTGTTGCTGATCACGTCGGCGTAGCCCAGCTGCAATGCCGTGCCGAAAGAGGAGACGGCGGCCGCCGAGTTGGGGCTGGCGACACCCAGCCCGGCCACCAGATCGACGTAGGCGAGCACGTCCTTCATCATCAGGGCGTTCGTCAGGCCGCCCTTGAGGTAGTCGCCCTCGATGATCTTCGGGAAGCGCTTCTGGGTGGCGAAGTTGACCCCCGAGCTGACGTTGATCGCGTCGAGCAGGACCGTGAGGTCCAGCCCGGCTTTGCGCCCGGCCACCATCACCTCGGCCGTGGCCGACAGGGCGATCGCGTTGAGGAAGTTGTTCAGCAGCTTCGCGGTGTGCCCGGCCCCGACCGACCCGAGCCGGAAGACGTTGGTGGCGAACGCGGAGAAGACCGGCGCGAGTCGGTCGACCGTGGCCTCCGGTCCGCCCACCATCAGGGTCAGCTCACCGGCCTCGGCCGCTGCCGCACCGCCGGAGACTCCGGCGTCGACCAGCTCCGCGCCCTTGTCCGCGAGCTTCGGCGAGAGCGCGATGGTCGAGGCGGGCTCCGAGGTGCTGAGGTCGACGACGACCGTCTCGGGCCGTACGGCGTCGATCAGGCCGTCCGCGCCGTGCATCACCTCTTCGACGGTCCGCGAGGACGGAAGCGACAGCAGGATCGTCCGGCAGCGGCGAGCGACCTCGGCGGGCGAAGAAACACGCTCTGCGCCCTCGGGGCCCGAGGTGTGCGGGTCGTGGCCGACCGCGGTGTGGCCGGCGCGCAACAACCGGGCCGCCATCCGCCCGCCCATGTTGCCCAGGCCGATGCATCCGACCGGGCCGTAGGCGCCTTCCACTCCTGATCCGGATCCGGGTGGCGCGGCAGTCATGAGGTCGCTCCTTCGCCCATGTCCCCGATCACGATTCCGTGACCGGCCAGCTCTCCGTCGAGGGGCCGGTGGCGGTGCATCACGTCGGGGTCGTGTCCGGGCAGCACGATCGCCTGCTGGTTCTCTATGAGCGAGCGCAGCAGGTCGAATCCGCGGTACATCCGGTCGAGATCGTCGACGATGCTGAACGGCCTGTCCCGCTCGATCTCCTCGTAGTAGTGGGCCGCGTCGCTGGCCAGCACCACCAGGCCCTCGCCGGTCGGGACGGTCAGGATCGACTGGCCGTGGGTGTGACCGCCGACCTCGATCATCTCGATGCCCGGCGCGATCTCCGTGCGCCCTTCGAAGACCTCGACCCGGCCCTCCGCGTCGGCCTTCTCCAGCTCGGCGAGTTCGGCCGCCTCGCAGGCGTGATTGAACATGAACCGGTCCGCCGTGGGTCCGCGCCAGAAGTCCCGCTCGGAGCGGGCGATCCTGATGCGCGCGGCCGGGAAGGACGTGAGGTTGCCTATGTGGTCGTAGTGCGCGTGCGTGATGGGCAGCAGGCCGACGTCTGCGGCGTCGACCCCCGCCCGCGACAGCAGCCGGACAGGATGCACCAGGTGCCCGCGACCGCGGTTGCGGCCGCCCGACTCCCCGTAGCCGGTGTCCACCACGACCGTGCGCCTGTGGTTGCGCACGACCCACACGTAGTAGTCCATCTGTATCGGGGCGTCGGGCTCGTCGTACAGGTGGTAGTTGAGGAAGACCTGCGCGCGGCTGGTCGTCCGCGATGCGTATCGCAGCGCGAGCACCTCATAGGTGTCCGTCATTGCCCACCTCCTCCGCCGCAGAGTTTGTCTGACAAAAATTCGTGACGCAAGACGGGTTCTCCACGTGACGGCAGGTCCCGCGGTTCGCCGCCCAACGATCGCATTTCCACGGGCCGTTACGCCCCTTCTGTCATGATTAGCCCACTGTTTAGGACGGAGAAAAGAGGGAGGATCACGGTCAGGAGCGCGTGCCCGACAAAGGGTTGACAGCGCGGAAGCCGGCATCCACGATGTCCCGCATCTCGAATGTCTGACAATCTCGGGACGGGAAGTGGGAGCCATGGCGAATGCTCAGTCCGGGCCCGATCAGCGCGTGCCCCGGCCGGGGATCACGGCGGAGGACTCCGCCCGGAGCGAGACCAAGCGCAAGGCGGCGACGCGAGGCGCGGTCTACGCCGAGTTCGTCGACATGTTCGACATCTATCTGCCCACGGTGATCCTTACGCCGGCCATGCTCTACTTCAGGCCCAAGGACGTCAGCCCGGGTCTCGACGCCATCATGACGTCGCTCATCTTCGCCACGACCCTGGTCGGCCGTCCGGTCGGCGCCGCGATCTTCGGTCACATGGCCGACCGCCTCGGCAGGCGCAGGACGACGATCCTGTCCGTCGCGGGCTTCGGCGTCGTCACGCTGCTCATCGGGCTGCTGCCCGGTTACGCCGGCATCGGCATCGCGTCCTTCTGGATCCTGATCGCCCTGCGCTTCCTCGACGGCGTCTTCCTCGGCGGCGGCTACACGGGCGCGCTGCCGCTGGCGATGGAGTATTCGCCGAAGGAACGCCGCGGTCTGGTCGGCGGCTTGGTCCTCGCCGCCTTCCCGGCCGCGTACATCGTGATCAACCTGGTCGGTCTGGCCTCGTTCAGCATCTTCACCGTCGGGGACGTCAACTCCAGCTATGTGCAGTGGGGGTGGCGAATCCCGTTCGTCATCGGCGCCCTGCTCGCCGGAGCTCTGGCGCTCTACTACACGAGGAGCGTGTCGGAGTCGGAGATCTGGAAGGTCTCCGAGACCAAGGGGTCGCCTCTCAAGGAGGTGTTCCGCGGCGCCAGTCTGCGGAACTTCCTTCAGGTCTTCCTGATGATGACCGGCTTCTGGCTGACGCAGAACATGGTGACCCTCTTCCTGCCGGCCTCCGCGCTGCCCAAGACCCTCGGCCTGACCGGCACCCAGCTGACCACCACGCTGCTGATCGCCTACTTCTGCCTGGTCTTCAGCTACATCGGTGCGGGCCTGCTCGGCCAGAGGATCGGCCGGCGCACCTTCTTCATGGTCGTCGGGCCGCTGATCGCGGTCGTCGGCTCGGTCCTGCTGGTCGTCCTGATGAACGGCAAGGACGAGTCCTGGGGCTTCATCACCCTGATCGTCTGCCTCTTCTCGATCCTGGTCACCGCGCCGTGGGGCGTCGTGCTGCCCTACATCACCGAGCGCTTCCACACCGGCGTGCGGGCGTCCGGCTTCGGCCTCGGCTTCAGCGCCTCGGTGGTCATCCCCTCGTTCTACGCCTTCTACCTCACCGGGCTGGAGAGCTTCATGTCGCCCACCGCCGCCGCGGTCACGCTGCTGGCCGTCGGCGGACTGCTCGGCGGCATCGGAGGTGCGCTCGGTCCGGAGACCAAGAATGTCGACTTCACGACCGACTGAGTCCGTGCTCGACCGGCTCGCGTCGGCCGCGGTGTCGGGTGCCGACGCCGAACTGGACCTGCTGGCCCGGTTCGGTCCCGTCGCCGTCGTGATCGACTGCGACGGCGAGCGCCGCGTGGTCCGGCTCGGCCGTCCGTCCGAGCACTCGGACGAGGTCACGCTCCGCGGAACGGCGGCCGACTGGACGGCGCTGCTGGACCCGGCGCCGTCGCCCGGACTGCACGATCTGCTCTCGCTGGGCAAGTCCGCGACGACCTTCACGGTGTCGCCCTCGCTGGAGGTGCTCGTACGGAACCTGCGGATCCTCAACCGGTTCGTCGAGGTCGCCCGGGAGACGGCATGACGGCCGGCGTTCACGGCCGAGCCGAGTTCGAGGCGGTCACGGGCGGATATGTGACGCTGACGATCGACGGGCGGGACTGCCGGATCTACGTCGAGCGTGCCGGCGAGGGCGTTCCCGTGCTGTGCCTGCACACCGCGGGCTCCGACTCCCGGCAGTACCGGCACATGCTCGCCGACCCGCGGCTGACGGAGCGCTGTCAGCTGAGCGCCTTCGACCTGCCCTTCCACGGCAAGTCCTCGCCGCCGGACGGCTGGTGGCGCGAGGAGTACCTGCTCACCCGGTCCCGCTACGTCGAGACGGTGCGCGCCGTCGTCGCCGGTCTCGGCCTGGACCGGCCGATCGTCGTCGGCTGTTCCATGGCCGCGTCGCTGGTGCTGCACCTGGCGCTCGAACACCCGGAGGAGTTCCGGGGCGTGCTCGGCTTCTCGGGCGCGGCGAAGGTACCGGGCCGCTTCATGGACTGGTCGATGCGCCCGGACATCAACGCGCACCAGTCGATTCCGTCGTGGACGTACGGCCTCATGGCGCCGCAGAGCCCTGAAGGCGCCCGCCGCGAGGTGTGGTGGACGTATGCCCAGGGCGGGCCCGGCGTCTATCGCGGAGACACCTACTTCTATTCCGAGGACTCGGACCTGACCGGCCGGATCGCCGATATCGACACCGACCGCTGCCCGGTGCACCTGTGGACGGGCGAGTACGACCATGCCTGCCGTCCCCAGGACACCCTGGAGACGCTCCGGCTCAATCCCGGAATCGTGGGGGGCTCCTTGCCGGGCATCGGCCACTTCCCCGTCGCCGAGAACTATCCCGCCGTGGCACCGCTCATCCGCCGCACCTTGAACGAAATCGCCGATCACGTCCCCGGGAGGGCAACTTGACCGCCGAGCGCCGCACGTCCTCGTCGACGCAGGACCACGCCGACGCCAACGCCAGCGCCAACGCCGGCACCAGCACCAGCACCAGCACCAGCACCAGCACCGACGCCAACGGCTCGAAGTTCGAAGCCGCCAAGGCCAGGTTCATCGAGGAGCGCGGCAGCTGGAGCCCGGCGTGGGACGCCGTGGGCCGGCTCGACCCGGACTTCCTCGACGCATATCGCCGCCTGTCGATGACACCGCTGCGCAAGGGCCATCTCGACCCCAAGACCCAGGAGTTGGTCTTCCTCGCGGTGGACGCGAACGCCACCCACATGTTCACCGCCGGCGTCGAGCCCCATCTGCGCAAGGCACTCGAACTGGGGGCAACCCGCGAGGAGTTGATGGAGGTTCTCGAACTCATCGCGACCCTCGGCATCCACGCGATGAACATCGGAGTGCCGATCCTGGTGGACGTGCTCAAGGAGACCGGCCGATACGAGGGGCCGGCGCCGCTCGGCGAATACCAGCAGCGGCTCAAGGACGAGTTCACCGAGAGCCGCGGATACTGGCACTCGTTCTGGGACGAGATGCTCGAACTCGACCCGGAGATGTTCGAGGCGTATCTGGAGTTCTCCTCGGTGCCCTGGCGGACCGGGGTTCTGGAGCCGAAGGTGAAGGAGCTCATCTACATCGCCTTCGACACGGCCGCGACACACCTCTACGAGCCCGGCCTGCGGCTGCACGTCAAGAACGCCCTCGGCCATGGCGCCACCGCCCAGGAGATCCTCGAGGTGATGGAGATCGCCAGTACCCTCGGCATCCACGGCACGATGACGGCCGCCCCCATCCTGCTCCGCGTCACGGAGGAGGAGAAGGCATGACAAGGACAGTCGGCCACTGGATCGCCGGATCGTTCGTCGAGTCCGGCGGCGAAGTCCAGGAGATCCGGAGCACCGTCAGCGGCCTTCCTCATGTCGCCGTCGCCACAGGCACCGTGGCCGACGTCGACGCGGCGGCGGAGGCGGCCGCCGCCGCGGCCGCCGGCTGGCGATGGTTCACCGCCGCCGACCGGGGCCGGCTGCTGCGCGACATCGCGGGCGGGATCCGCGCGAACGCCGAGGAGCTGGCCGGGCTGGAGATCGCGGACACCGGGAAGGTGCGTACGACCGTCCTCGGCGAGATCGAGAACTCGGCCGCCTACTTCGAGTTCTACGCCGGCCTTGTGAACCTCCCGGTCGGTGACGTGCTCGATGTGGCCCCGGACCAGCACGTCTTCACCCGGCGCGAGCCCTTCGGGGTGGTCGGCGTGATCACCCCGTGGAACCTGCCGCTCAACCAGGCCGCTCGCGCGATCGCTCCGGCTCTCGCCGCGGGCAACACCGTGGTCTGCAAGCCGGCCGAGCCGACATCGCAGACCACCGTCGCGCTGGCTCGGCTGGCCTCCGGGTGCGGCTTGCCCGAAGGGGTCTTCAACGTGGTCTGCGGGTCCGGCCCGGTCGTCGGCGAGGCGATCGTCAGGCACCCTCTGGTCCGCAAAGTGGCCTTCACCGGGAGCGTCGACGTCGGCCGGACGATCGGCCGGATCGCCGCTGAGAGGATCATCCCGCTGACGCTGGAGCTCGGCGGCAAGAGCGCCAACATCGTCTTCGAGGACGCCGACCTGGACGCCGCCGCAGGCGAGGCGGTACGCGCCTTCGTGACGAACGCGGGCCAGGTCTGCTCCTCGGGCACCCGGCTGCTGGTGCAGCGCTCGATTCACCACGAGTTCGTCGGCAAGGTCGCCGAACTGCTCCACTCCATACGGGCAGGCGAGCACTACGGGCCGATGATCACCTGGGACCAGTTCGAGAAGGTCAAGAACTACCTGAACCACGCGGCGTCGTCGGGCCGGCAACCGGTCGTCGGCGGCCGCCCGGCTGACGACGCCGAACTGGCCGAGGGCGCCTATGTAGAGGCCACGCTCTACGCCGACGTCGACCCCGACGACAAGCTGGCGCGCGAGGAGATCTTCGGCCCGGTCCTGGTCGCCATCCCCTTCGACACCGAGGAGGACGCGCTCCGGATCGCCAACGACTCCGAATTCGGTCTCGCCGGAGCGGTCTTCAGCCGCGACATCTCCCGCGCGCTTCGAGTGGCCGAGCGGATCGAGGCCGGGCAGATCGGGGTCAACACCTGGGTCACGGGGCGCGTGGAGACACCCTTCGGCGGCTACAAGAACTCCGGCTACGGCCGCGAGAAGGGCATCGAGGCGCTCAACCACTACTCGCAGCTCAAGTGCGTGATCGTCAGACTGTGAAACCGTCCACGGGCCCTCGTGATCCGCTGATCCGCTCGCTCGTCCCGGCCGTTCGACGCTCCTTGTGACGCCAATCGCCGGGCACCGGATAACGACTGGTTTATGCATGTACGGGGGTAATGTCCGGTGCCGTGACCGATGGCAGGGCCGCCCCCCAGGACCCCGCTCCCGAAGGCCGATCCGCTCATACCCCCCGGCGCCGCACCGTCGCCGTGGCCACCGCGGCGACCGCCGTGCTGCTGCCGCTCAGCAACGGCCTCATCGGCGCACAGTCGGACGAAGGCCCCGCCTTCCTGCACGGTGTCGCCTCCGGTGACCCGCTGCCCGACGGCGTTCTGCTGTGGACCCGGGTCACCCCCTCCCGGGAGGCCGTACCCGGTTCCGGAAAGGGAGCACCCGTCCATGTGACCTGGGAGGTCGCGGAGGACGAGCAGTTCACCACCGTCGTCGCACGGGGAAGGGCGAAGACCCGTGCCGCCGCCGACCACACCGTCAGGGCCGACGTGCGCGGGCTGCGCCCCGACACCACGTACTGGTTCCGCTTCAGCACCGGCACGGTCCGCTCGCCCCACGGGCGCACGCGTACGGCCGGCGCCGAGAACGCCGCGGTCCCCAACCTCCGTTTCGGCGTGGTCTCTTGCTCCCACTACGAGAGCGGCTACTTCGCCGCCTACCGGCACCTGGCCGCCCGCACCGACCTGCACGCCGTCCTCCACCTCGGCGACTACATCTACGAGTGCGGCACGGGCGAGTACGCCTCGGCGGGGAGGATCGTCCGCAAGGTCCAGCCCGAGAACGAGGCCGTCACCCTTGCCGACTACCGCGGCAGGCACGCACACCACAAGCTCGACCCCGACCTTCAGGCCATGCACGCGGCGCACCCCGTGATCGCCATGTGGGACGACCACGAGTTCGCGAACAACGCCTGGTCCGGAGGCGCCGCGAACCACACGTCCAAAGCGGGGGCGCCTCACGGGCCGGCAGGCCGAGGGGAAGAAGAGGACTGGGCGGGACGCGTACGGGCCGCGAAGCAGGCGTACTTCGAGTGGATGCCGGTGCGGCCGTCCACGGAAGGCACCACGTACCGCCGCTTCCGCTTCGGCCGGCTCGCCGACCTGCACGTGCTCGACCTGCGTTCCTTCCGCGACCGGCAGCCGCCCGGCTTCTTCGGCCGCCGGGTCCGCGACGACCCCGGCCGCACCATCACGGGACGCGCGCAGCTGGACTGGCTGAAGGCCGGACTGTCCGGGTCGACGGCCCGGTGGCGGCTGGTCGGCACCTCGGTGATGATCACGCCCCTCGCCTTCGACACCGTGCCCGCCGATACGCTCCGGTCCCTGGAGCGGCTGCTGGGCTCCTCGCTCACTCTCGACGAATGGGACGGCTACACCGACGACCGCCGTGAGCTGCTGACCCACCTCCGCGACAACGGGATCGCCGACACGGTGTTCGTCGCCGGGGACATGCACATGGCCTTCGCCAACGACGTGCCGTTACGGGCTGCCGGCTCGTCGCACCGGGCACCGGTGGCCACGGAGTTCGTCGTCACGTCCGTCACCTCCCCGAACCTCGACGACATCTCGCTGGTCCCCGCCGTCGAGGCCTCCCCCAGGGCGCAGACGGCGATCCGCCGCAGCAACCCCCATGTGCGGTGGCTCGACACGGACTCCCACGGATACGGAGTCCTGGACGTCGACGCCGAACGCGTGCAGATGGACTACTTCGTCCTCTCCGACAAGACGGACCCCGACGCCACCGCCGAGGTGGCGCGCTCCTACCGCACCCTGTCCGGCACGCAGCGGCTGGAGAGGGCGGACGCGCCAGTGCGCACATAGGCGGGGCGCACGGGAGGGCCGTGTACGCGGTGCCGGCCTGAGGATCTCGCCCTCCTACCCGGGCGACGCGGGCGCCGGGCCGCACAAGACGTACGAGCTGTCCTTCGACGCCGCCGAGGGCGACGGCGTACGGATCATCGGCACACCCGGCAGCACGCGGACCTTCACCTCGATCGCGGAACTGGAGGTCTACTTCGGGCAGCGGTGAGCCGGGGCGGGGTGGAATCCGTGCCCGGCCCGGGGCCGGCGGGCCTGTGGAGCAGGCCCGCCGGCGCCGCCGGACGGCGGCCGGTCAGAGCCGGTCTCAGACGCAGATCCCGTTGGGGTCGTCCTTGGGACACACGTTCCCTGTCCAGGTGTTGGCGGTGCCGGCCGTGCCGCCGCCGCTGGTGTCGTCATTGGCGTCCCATACGGCGTTGCCTGTGGCGACGTTGCCGTTGAACACCAGCGGGACCGTCGGCGCCACCGATGAGTTCACCTGGATTCCGTTGTTGCTGCTGCTTCTGATGACGTTGCTGGAGAACGTGCCGGAGCCCAGCGCGCTGACGTTCACGCCGTTGGTGCGGGAAGTGATGATGTTCCCCCGTACGTTCAGTGCGGTGCTGGGGTCCAGCGAGCCGAACTGCGCCGTCACGCTGATGCCGTTGCCGGCGCCGCCGGTGATGGTGTTCCCCTGGATCTGCGCCTGATCGGTGTTCGAGTCGACGAGCACGGCGGTGCCGGCGGGGAGAGCGGAGCTCTTGGTGATCTGGTTCGAAGTCACCTCGGGAGCGTCGGCGTTGACCAGCACGAGGAATGTGGAGCTGTCCGCACTCGTGTTGTTGGTGATGCTCAGCTCTTCCGCGGGGTCGGTGCCGGCCAGGACGCCCTGGGTGTTGACATCCGCGTTGACGTGACCGCTGAACCGGTTCTGGGTGATCGAAGTGAAGTCAGTGCCCTGGCCGCCGCCCAGGAAGATGCCGGTCCCGCCTTGCGGCAGGCTGTTGTTGTTGTCCGTCAGCCGGTTCCGGCGAATCAGCGACGGACTGGAACTCGTGCCGGGGGAACGGAAGTTGATGCCGATCCGGTTGCCGCTGACGATGTTGTTGACGATGGTGAAGCCGCTGCCGCCCGCCAGCGTGCTGATCCCGTCCGCCGTGGAGTTGCGGACGGTGAAGCCGTCGATGGTGACGTCGCTGACTCCGCCGGTGACGGTGAACCCCGTGGACCCCGCCGGAGGCTGGACGATGGATTCCTGCGCGGGATTCGTACGGCCGACGCGTGCGTCCACACCCGCCCGCGCTCCGCGGAAGACCAATGACTTGTTCACCGTCACCGCCTCGTTGAAGGTGCCGGCGCAGACGCGGATGGTGTCCCCCGCTGACGCGGCATCGACCGCGGCCTGAATGGTCGCGTACTGGGGGTTCGGACATGCCGCGCTCGGGGTGCCCACGACGATCACCGCCTGCGCGGCGGCCGGTGGCGATACGGCGAGACCGGCCGCCCAGAGCAGGGCGGCCATGCCGGTACTGAGGAGCGACTTGACGATGGATCTGGTCGAGGCCATTCTTCGTCTCCCTCATGGAGTCTGGGCCTGTTCGCGCCGCCCCTGCCGCCGCCTTGCCGTCGACCGGCCGGACGGAGAAGGGCATGACGGCGCACGCCTCAGCGCCGGTCAGCGCCGGGCAGGGGAAGGCCGAACAGGAATGAGTCCCCCAAGTAATGCGGCGGCTGAACAGCGCGAACAAGAGCCGTGAGGCCCAACCCCTCGAACGACGGAGCGCGCGGAACGGGACGGGCAGTCACATCCAAGAAGTGAGGCGTGAACGCGCCTTCCGCGCCCGCGCGAGGACCGGCGCATAGCGTGTCCGGCCTCCCGGGTTCTGCCTCCGAGGGCCCGCCGTCAGCGGGCGTCGCCGATGGTCCCGGTCGGGGCGGTCACGCCGCGGCGCAGGTGCGGCCATGTCGTATGCACGGCGGGGCAGTCGACCACCCGTCTACTCGACGTCGAAAGAGGACTCCACCGAGAAGTCCTCGTCCTTCAGCACGACTTGATATTCCCCGGGAGAGGTGTCCTTCGGAATGCGGGCGGATTCCGAGAACTCCCCTCCGTCCTTGATTGTGACGGCTCCCAGAGGCGCCCCGAGCGCGGAGCCGTCCCGCAGCATCAACACAGCTCGTATCTCGAACTCTTCGACCTTTCCGCTCACGGTGAACCTCGTACCGGGAGGACCGGAGGAAGGCTTCAGGGTGATGGACTCCCCGTCCGAAGAATGCGGCGGATTCCCCTTGTCGTCGCTCGGCGGAGTGGTCGGAGTGGTCGGAGTGGTCTCGGACGGCTCGTCCGAAGGCTGTGCCTGGGAAGACCGGCCGCCGGAAGCGTCGGTGGGTTCCGTTCCGATTTCCAACACCGACCCCTAGTGGCCGACCGGCTTCACAAGGGGGGAGGGTAATGCAACACCCGGTCGGCGGGCACGAGTTGGGACGAGCCTGACGCGCCCGCGTTCCGGGCGGCAGCCGACGGCCGGCTGCACCGCAGTCATCTCGGCCACCGGGCGGCGTCCGCAGCCATCGGCAACGGACGCTTTCCGTACCGAGATCCCCGGGCCGGACACCGCCGCGGGCCGATGCGTCGACGACGCTGCCGGGGCCGACCGCGGCGTCATCTTGCGGGAATCTCCGAGCAATTCGGCGCAAATCCGCTGTGACGCCGTTCAATCCTCTCGGCGTCGCACTCAGCAGAGCGAAGTGGTACGGCGCCGGAGAGTGCTCGGCCACCACAAAGTTGTTCCATCGGTACGAGACTGCTCTCCGCTCCGACGGGCTGCGCTAGGCTCGCGCCGCCTTCAGGCCCCTCGTAGGCCTTGGCCTTGCACGCGATCAGACCTGCAACTCAATGGTGTTGTCGTTCGCGACGACCTGACCCAACGCCATTGTCCTCGAACATCTCGCAGCCCTGGAAACCGGGCTCGCGTAATTCGGGGCGCTGAATGACGCGATATGAGTGGAGTGAAGTCGATATGGGAAGAAAAGGCCACAGACGCTCGCATACGGCGAACAGATCGATAGCGATCGTCGCGGCGCTGGTGGTCGGTGGTGGCGGCGCAGCGGCGATCGGTGTGAGCGCCTTCGCGGGATCGGACGACGCCGCTCCTGCCGCGAGCACGATCGACTGTCCTGATGTGAGCCTCGCACTGGGCCAGGTACCCAAGGGTGCCAAGGAGCCCGTGGGCCAGAAGCTCGCCACTCTCGACCGGCAGGTCGCGCAGGCTTACGGCCAGTGGAACTCCCAGGAGCAGAACTCCGAGGAGGCCCTCGGCCAGTTGAAGCAGCAGCGCTCCGAGACCATCAGGAGCATGGGGCAGGACATCCGGAACGCCGGCGGCCAGGCCCCCGGTGACATGCAGTCCATGGCCCAGTGCCGGATGATGCAGGACCAGGCCACCCAGGACGGCCAGCAGGGCGGAGGCGACGACGGCAAGCAGGTCCAGGGCCCGGTCGCCGAGGACTTCGTCAAGATCGAAGACGTCCAGCCCAACACCTCCAAGGCCGAGGACAAGGGCGGCAGTTTCGAGACGAAGTGCGGCAACAACGAGGAAGAGCACTTCAATTCGGACAACGTGATCGCCGCTCCCGGTGTTCTCAACGGTGCTCACCACGTGCACGACTACGTGGGTAACGAGGACACCAACGCGCGGTCCAGCGACGAGTCCCTCGCCGCGGCCCGCACCACGTGCGCCAAGGGTGACCAGTCGACGCACTACTGGCCCGTGATCCGTTCGCTGGACGGGAACGAGGACCAGCGGGGCGCCGTGCAGGAGGGCGACGTCCAGAAGGAGCAGGGCGGCCAGGACCAGCAGAAGCCGCAGGGCCACCGGACCGGTGAGGACGCCGGTCAGGACCAGGGCCAGGGTCAGGACCAGGGACAGGAGCAGCCGCCCGCCGAAGGCCAGGACCAGGGACAGGACCAGGGACAGGATCAAGGCCAGGATCAGGGCCAGGAGCAGCCGCCCGCCGGGGAGCAGGACCAGGGACAGCAGCAGCCCCCCGCCGAAGGCCAGGACCAGGGACAGGACCAGGGACAGGACCAAGGCCAGGACCAAGGCCAGGACCAGGGCCAGGACCAGGGCCAGGGTCAGGACCAAGGTCAGGATCAGGGTCAGGATCAGGGCCAGGGCGATGACAAGGTCGGCGGCGGCCAGGGTGCCGAGGCCCAGCCTGGTGACGGCGGTGCCAACGACCTCAACGTCGGCAGCATCCTCGACCCCGACGCGACGATCAAACTGACCTCCGGCGGAGCGGACCGGGTGACCGAGATGCCGCGCTTCCTGCGCATCATCACCGGTGACGCCAAGTCCTTCACCAACGGCGACGAGAACGCCAACGCGTCGTGGAGCTGCGAGGGCTTCGAGGACCGTCAGCTGAAGGACAAGTACCCGATCTGCCCCGAGGGCAAGAAGACGATCCGTACGTTCAAGTTCCAGAACTGCTGGGACGGTAAGAACACGGACAGCGGCAACCACCGCGACCACATGAAGTTCTCGGACGACCAGGGCAACTGCCCCCAGGGGTTCCAGAACATCCCGCAGGTGCAGCAGACGATCAAGTACGACATCCCGCAGAAGAATCTGCTCGACACCGATACGCCGTTCGCCGTCGACTCCTTCCCGGAGCAGTTGCACAAGCCGATCACGGACCACAGCGACTTCATCAACGTCATGCCTGAGGACCTGATGAAGGAGGCCGTGGACTGCATCAACGACGACAAGACCTGCCCGGACGACGGCAAGGGAACGGGTGGCGGAAAGGGGAAGGACTCGGACTCGGCGCCGCCCGCGAAGTCGCCGTCGAAGCCGGACAAGCCGTCCTCCAAGCCCGACTCGAAGTCCGGCTCAAGCTCCGGCTCCAAGACCGGCTCGGAGTCGAAGTCCGACTCCAAGTCGAAGCCGGACGCGAAGTCCGGCTCCGGCTCGAAGGAGGGCTCGAAGCCCGAGTCGAGAGCGGACTCGAAGCCGTCCTCGAAGCAGGACGGTTCCAAGTCCTCGACCGCCACCCGCGATGAGCGGTCCTCGGCACCGGACTCGAAGTCGAACGGCTCCATCTCCTCGGCCGCGAAGCGGGACGAGTCGTCCGCTGCCGTGGACCCGGAGCCGGGCTCGAAGCCGGATTCGAAGACGGACGACTCCGCCTCCTCGGCCACGGGCCGGGACGGGCTGTCCTCCGCAGAGGACGAGTCGGCCCAGGTGGCGAAGGACCGGGACGGCGAACTCACCGGCACCGGCTCCGGCACCCCGATCGGCGTGATCATCGGGATCGCCGCCGCGGTGGTGGCCGCCGGTGGCGCCCAGGTGTGGTGGCTGCGCCGAAGGAACACCTTCCGGTGACCGACCTGCCGTGACTCGTCGGCTGTGAACGCCAGGGTCCCGTACTCGCTCGCGACGAGCGGGTACGGGACCTTTTCATGCGCTGCCCTCAGGGATGCATCGAGGCGCCCTTGAGCACCTTGTCCACCGCGTTGCGCGGCCCGTACACGGCGAGACCCACCAGGTCCAGCCGGTCCTTGGGCACGGCCCGTACCGCCGCGCGGTTGTCGCGGTCGTTGCCCGTTGCGAAGAGGTCGGACGTGAACACCGAGAGGTGGAGCGAGCGGGAGAGGGCCCGGCCGTGCGCGGCGGTCAGCGTCTCCTTCGCGCCCCGGAAGACCAGTACGGGCTGACGGAACATCGGCAGATAGGAGGTGCCGTCGGCGTCCGCGTATCGCTCGCCGATCACCTCGGGGAGTTCGGAGCCGAGGCCGCTGACCAGGAACGCGGTCACGTTCAGCCGCTGCCAGGGCTCCAGGTCCTCGCGCAGCAGGACGGCGATCTTGGTGTCGAAGCGTACGGGCGTGTGCTCGGTGGTCATGCTCCGAGACTGACGGCCGTCGCAACGAGCCGTCTTGTACGTTCTTTGCATGGTGGGCCGACCGGAGATCTCCGCATGGCGCCCGCGGGTCCCGGGTGTCGTGGAGGTCTTCCACGCCCGCTTCACCCGGCACTCGTACCCGATGCACGTACACGACGCATGGACCCTGCTGATCGTCGACGACGGCGCGGTCCGCTACGACCTCGACCGCCACGAGCACGGCACCCCGCACGACACCGTGTCCCTGCTCCCGCCGCAGGTGCCGCACAACGGCTCGCCCGCGACCCCCGGCGGCTTCCGCAAGCGGGTGCTCTATCTGGACCTGACCCGGCTCGACGAGAGCTTCATCGGCCCCGCGGTCGACGGGCCCGACCTGGTCGACCCCGTACTGCGGCGGCGCGTGGGACAGCTGCACACCGCCCTCGAGAACCCGGGTGACGAACTGGAGGCGGACTGCCGTCTCGCCCTGATCGGCGAGCGGCTGCGCGGCCACCTGCGGCCGCGGCTCGTCCACCGCCCTCCCGCACGCGACCGCGGCGTGGCTCACAGCCTGCGGGAACTCCTCGACGAACGGCTCCTCCAGGGGGTGGCCCTGGACGAGGCCGCGAAGCTGGTGCACGCCCATCCCACGCACCTGGTGCGGGCCTTCACCGCGGCGTTCGGGATCGCCCCGCACCAGTACCTGATGACGCGTCGCGTCGACCGCGCCCGTCGGCTGCTGCTCGACGGTCGGCCGCCCGGCCAGGTCGCGGCAGCGGCCGGCTTCTACGACCAGTCGCATCTGAACCGGCACTTCAAGCGGCTGGTGGGGATCGCTCCGGGGCGCTACGCCCGTACGGTGACCGCCCACGGGCGGTGATCCCGACGGCGAAGACCGGGACGGCGGGCGCGCGGGGCGCGGAACGGCGCGGCGCGGCGCGGGAGATCACGGCACGTCCGTTGAACCGCACGCGACAGGACCGCGTCTTCCCTCGCACAGCCACCACCCCCGCAGGAGAACTCCCGTGACCGACAAGGACGTTGAAGAGACCGGCGAGCGGATCCAGGCATACGCCCCGGAGCCCTGGTGGGCGGATCTGGGGACGTGGGGCGCGGTCGCGCTGATCGTCCTCGGGGGTCTCGCGGCGGGCTGGGTCTTCTTCCGGCTGCCCGGCACCCCGGAGATGCCGGCGACCGGCTACTACCAGTCCGCCAAGGTCATCGCCATCGGCCTCGTGATCGCGGGAAGCGCCCTGCTGGGCCGCCGTCGCGTCCGGGCCACGGCGGGCGGGGAGACGGGCGAGCCGGAGAGCGCCTGACGGCTCCGGCGGGCCGGGCCCGCGCTGCACGGATCCGGCGCCCCGGCCCCCGCTTCACGGCTCCGGCACGTCGCTTCCCTCGCGCGCGGCGGAGACCTGAGCGCACGACGGGCGCCCCCGGCGCGAGCTCCCGTCGACCACCCGCGCCGGGGCGCCGTCACGCCCGGACGGGACCTCTCCCCCGGCCCGGCGCGCTCATGGATGCGACGCGGCAGCCGTGCGGTCCTCCGCCCGCCGTGACGCGCCGCCGCAGCACGGCGCGCGGGACGGGACACCGCCGACACCGCCCACATCACCGACGCCACCGAGACCGCCGGGACCGCCGACACCGATAGCGACCACATCACCGATGCCGACGAGGCCGGCACCGCCGACCGCCCCCGAAACCGCCGCGTGCGCCGCGGCGGCGAGTGAGCGGCGGTCGTGGCCCTGCGGCAGCAGCGGCGGCAGGGCCCGTATGCGGACGCTGAGCCCGCCGGTGGCGGCCACCCTGTGGAGCGAACCGGTGAGGGTGTCGCCCCCGACATAGGCCGCGGACGTGCTCCGGGTGCCGTGGCGGTCGTAGTCGACGGCGACGGGCCGTACAGGCGCCGCCGCCCACAGCGCCGCCTGGAACATCGCACGCCGGAACGGGCCGCCCGGGGCCGTGCACCAGGTGGTCGCCTGCGGGAAGACCGCGACCGATCCGCCGCCGCGCAGATGCGCCGCCAACTCCCGTACGAACACAGGCAGTTCGCGGGGCGCGTCCCGGTTGAGGAAGCGGTTGCCCGTTCTGCGGGTCAGCGGTCCCACGACCGGCCACCCGGCCACTTCCCGCTTGGCCACCAGCGGGACGGGCTCGACGGCCAGCAGCGCGACGACGTCCAGCCAGGACACGTGGTTCGCGACGATCAGCGTCCCCGTGGCCGTGCCGGGCACACGCAGCGGCCCCGTGGCGTCCAGGCCGACGCGGAGCGCGTCGAGCACGGAGCGGGCACGGCGCTGGAGCACCCGCGGCTCGGCGAGCCGCGTACCGTCCGCCAGCGCGCCGCCCACGGTTGCCGTGAGCGACGCGTACCGGCGGAGCAGGGCCGCCGCGGGCATCCGCCCGTTGCGGGCCGTTGCGGGCACCCGCCGGTTGCGGGCGCCCGCGCGGTCGCCGTACGGCGGTGTGACGCACCGCTGGGTGCAGGGGGAGACGACGTCCCAGGCGTTCAACGGCCCGCGCCCAGGAAGTAGCGCCGGTAGCGCTCGTTGAGCCGCTCCATGTCGAGCAGCACGAAGAAGTCGGCGACGCCGAAGTCCCGGTCGTGGGCGGGCGCGCCGCACATCCAGGCGCCGATTCGCAGATAGCCGCGCAGCAGCGCGGGAAGCGCCGCGTAGCTCGGCCGTGCGGTCAGCGGTCCCGGCGGCAGCCACGGGTCGAGCGGGTGGACCCGGAACTCGGGCGGAGCGGCGTGCCTGGAAGTGGCCAGCAGCCAGGCGTCGGCGGCGGACTGCCCGCCGTCGGCCAGCGGTACGGAGGCGCAGCCGGCCAGATAGCGGTGCCCGGACAGCAGCATGTAGCGGGCGAGCCCGCCCCACATGGCGTTGATCACCGCTCCCGAGCGGTGATCGGGGTGTACGCACGCACGGCCGGCCTCGACCATCGACGTCCTGACCTCCGGAGGCAGGGCGCGCAGGTCGAACTCGCCCTCGGAGTACGGGCGTTCGGTGCGGGCGGGCGGCACGACCCGGTATGTGCCGACGACTTCGCCGTCTGCGCGCGACGTGACGACCAAGTGGTCGGCGACCTCGTCGTAGACGTCGACGTCGTGCCCGGGGAGCGGCGAGCGCAGCCGTGCGCCCTTCTCCTCGGCGAAGATCCGGTGGCGCAGCCGCTGGGCGGCGCGTACTTCGTCCTCCGAGCCTGCGATGGAAACCGCGTACGCGCCGGTGTCGGTGGCTACGCTGGAAGCAGCGAGCATGGGTGATCTCCCTCAGTGGGAATGCGGCACCCGCGCGGACCGTTGCCAGCGAACTCCGCGAGGGTTTTATCCGCATGCAATCGGTTGCTCGTGTTCTGCACTGGGCCGCCGAGTTACCGCTCGGCGGCCCTTCCGCGTCGGGCGAGTGCCGCGGCGCCGCCGGGCCGCACCGCCGCGCACCGTCGCATACGGCGAACTCGCCCGGCTGCGAGGGGCGTTGAGACGCCGAGGGCGCCTGACGCCCGTCCGGAACGGCCCGGTGGCAGCAGCGCACAGGAACGGGAACGGCCTGCGGGGCGAGCCCGGTCCGCTCGGCCCGCCCGGCCTCCGCGCCGTCGACAGGCCGCTGGGTACGCTCGGTCGGAGTGGATCGACCAGACCCACCGCGTCCGCCTTCGACGAGGAGAGAACACGTGCTCATCGACCTGACAGGCCGCACCGCCCTCGTGACCGGTTCCACCCAGGGGATCGGCTGGTCCATCGCCGCCGGCCTGGCCAGAGCGGGCGCGCGCGTGGCCGTCAACGGACGGCGGCGGGAGTCCGTCCAGGCGGCGATCGCACGGCTGCGTGAGGAGACGGGCAGCGAGGCGTTCGTCGCCGCGCCCGGCGACGTCACCGGCGACGACGGCGCCCGCGAGGTCGCGACGGCCGCCCCGGACGTGGACATCCTCGTCAACAACCTCGGCGTCTTCGGCCCGACTCCGGCGCTGGAGATCACGGAGGACGAGTGGCGCCGGTACTTCGAGGTGAACGTGCTGACCGCGGTCAGGATGATCCGCGCCTGTCTGCCCGGCATGAAGGACCGTTCGTGGGGGCGGATCCTGAACATCGCCAGCGACTCGGCCGTCGTCATCCCGGCCGAGATGATCCACTACGGGATGTCGAAGACGGCCCTGCTCGGCGTCACGCGCGGCTTCGCCAAGGACGCCGCGGGGACCGGGGTCACGGTCAACTCCGTGATCGCCGGGCCCACTCACACCGGCGGTGTGGAGGACTTCGTGTACGAGCTGGTCGGCCGGGACCTGCCGTGGGACGAGGCCCAGCGCAAGTTCATGATCGAGCACCGGCCGCAGTCGCTGCTCCAGCGGCTCATCGAGCCCGAGGAGATCGCCAACATGGCCGTCTACCTCAGCTCCCCGCTGGCGTCGGCCACCACCGGGGGCGCGCTCCGGGTGGACGGCGGCTACGTCGACTCCATCCTTCCCTGACGTCCCGGACGCCCTTCGGCGTCTTGCGAACTCCCGCGCCGGTCCCGGCCTCTTCCTCCCCCCGAGAGGCCGGGCTGCCGCGTCACGGCGGCCGGGCCCCGCGCCTGCGGTCGTACGGTCCCCCTCAGACCAGCCCCCTCAGACCGGCCCCCCAGACCCGTCCCGCTCAGGCCGGGCTCTTCAGCGACGCCCGGTACGCGACGCCCGCACGGACCGCCCAGAAGAACAGGCCCAGCGACAGCGCCGCCACCGCCGCCGTGTCCCAGGGTGCGGGCAGCCGCCCGCTGCCCTCGAAGGAACCGGCCCACGACAGCGCGGTCAGGGCGGCCAGATAGACCACCAGCCAGGCGCCCGTGCGCAGTTCGGAGCCCAGCGACTCGCCGCCCTGGTGGCCGCGGCGCATCAGCAGGAAGAGCAGCAGGCCGCCCAGTACGAGCGGCAGCGCGATCCGCAGCTCGTCCCAGCCCGACCAGTACACGAACTCGCTCGCCACGACGAAGCTGACCGGCGCGATCCAGCGCAGCCCGGGCACCCAGCCGGCCGTGGTGCCCCCGGGCTCGGCGAGGAAGACCGCGGCGGCCACGGCCGAGGCCGCGTAGATGAGCAGATACATGTCGCCCATGACCGTGACGATGCTCTGCCAGCCGCCGAACGGCAGCAGAAAGACCACGATGACGAGGAAGTTGAGCAGGAGCGCCCGGTGCGGCACGCCCGTCTTCTCGTCGACCCGCATGAAGTACCGGGGAAGCGTGCGGTTCTTGGCGAGCGCGTAGGTGTGCCGGGCGTTGACCGCGACGCCCACGTACGCCGAACCGCCGGGCGAGACCACGGCGTCGGCGTAGAGCAGGCTGGAGAGCCAGTGCAGGTTGAGGATCAGTGCGAGCTGCCCGAAGGGGGAGTCGAAGCTGACGCCCTTCCAGCCGCCGCCGAGCATGCTCTCCGGCACGGCGTAAAGGAACGCGATCTGGAGCGCCAGATACATCGCAAGGGCCAGCGCGATGCCCGTGAGTACGGCGGCCGGCACGATGCGGCGGGCCCTTCGGGTCTCGCCGGAGAAGTCCAGAGGCGCCTGGAAGCCGTTGACGGAGTAGACGATTCCGCCGCCCGCGAGGGCGCTCAGGCAGGCCGCGTAGCCGTACGGGGCGAAGCCGCCGTGGTCGGTGAGCCGGCCGGAGTGCCAGCCGGACGCCACGAGCGCGACGACGGTCAGTATGGGGACGATCACCTTGAACGCCGAGACGAGGTTGTTGACCCTGGCGAACATCCTCACGGCGAACCAGTTCAGCGCCGTCAGCAGCACGCTCAGGCCGACTGCGAGGCCGAGCCCCGAGGCGGTCAGCGTCCCCCCGCTGTAGATGCCGGGCAGATAGTGGTCGGCGTACTGCATGATCGCGCTGATCTCGGCCGCGGTGCCGCCCACGGACAGCAGCACCGACCAGCCTATGAGGGTGCCGACGAGGCGTCCGCCGGCGTACAGGGGCCAGCGGACCGTGCCGCCGCCCTCCGGCCGCGACGCGCCCAACTCGACCATGACGAGGGCGATCAGACCGACGAGCAGGCCCGCGCCCACCCATGACAGCAGCGCCGCCGGTCCCGCCGTCTGCGCCGCGTACATGGCGGCGAACAGCCAGCCGGAGCCGACGATGTTGGAGAAGCCGATGGCCGTCAGACCCCAGAAGCCGAGGTCGCGGCGGAGCCGGCGCTCCTCGGTCTGCGTGGGGGCGGTGTCCGCCGCTTCCGCCGGCTGCCCGTTCGGCACGGCGTCCCTCCCTGTTCTCGGCCCGCGGTGGGCTGCGTAGCACACACGTGCGGGAAGGAGGCTAGCCGGACGGTGCCCGGGGCCGGGCGGCGGGCCCCGGGACCAGTGGCGGCACCCGTGTCCGCGCCCGGGACGGAAGCGGAGCCGGGCGGATACCGGAGGCGGCCGGGTAGCGGAGGCGGGCACCGGCGCCGGTGCCCGCCCGCCGCTCAGACGTTGGGGACCTTGAGCTTCTTCCAGCTGTCCGGGCCCGGGTAGCCGTCCGCCTCCTTGCCCCGATAGCCGCAGTGGCGCTGCCACTTCGCGTACGACTTGCGGTCGGCCTCGGTCCAGTCGGGGCCGGGGCCCACCTTGTACTCGCCGCACCCCTCCGCCACGAGACGCTTGCCCATGGCCGTGATCACGGCGCTGGTGCGGCCCTCGTGGAAGAAGTCCCGTCCGGGGAAGGGCTCGTGGGCGGGCTTCCCGCCACCGCCACCGCCACCGCCGTCACCGCCCCCTCCGCCGTCGCCGTCACCGCCGCCGACCTTGCCGCCGTCGCCCGGCTTCTTCTTCAGCCGGTCGGCGATGCGCCCCCGCATGCCGTCCATGGTGAAGCCGCGCGGATCGGTCTTGCCCGGCTGCCACTCCTTGTGGCCGATGACGGAACGCTCGGACCAGTCGTGGGCGCGGCAGATGGCCGCGGAGGCACGGGTGATGGCCTCCAGCTGCGCCTTGGGCCACGGGTCCTTGCCGTCGCCGCGGTTGATGCATTCGAAGCCGTAGAAGCGGGCGTTGCCGTCGGTGTCGGCCTCGTTGTCGGCCGGGAGGTTGCGTTCCGCGACGACCGCCGCCATCACGTCGCCGTCGCCGAGACCGGCGTGGTTGGCGCGGCCGTTGCCGACGAGCCACACTTCGCCGTCCTTGTCGATGACGCCGTGGCAGAGCGGGCCGGGCAGGTCGGAGCGGCCGTTGTAGCACAGCTGGACGCTGCCGTCGGTGCCCGAGCTGGCGGTGTGGTGGATCATCACGCCGTTCAGCGGGCCCCAGGCCCCTTTCGAATTGCGGTTGTGGCTGCGCCAGTTGCGTACCTCGTGGACCGTGAGGCCCTCATCCTTGAGCGCCTTGACCAGCCGGTCCGCGCTCAGTGCCTTCGCCATGGCCGTGTCCCCCTTCCCTGACTTCCCTCGACGCCCCGGAGACCCTCGGCTCCCGCGACGCCCTTCGTTCCCGGAATGCCCGCCGGACGTCTCACTGGCCGCCGGTGCCCGGGTACAGCGGTGCCGAGTCGGCTTCGGCACGCCGCTGTTCGTAGTCCTCCTCGGCCGCGGCCTCCGCCTCGACCGCCAGTTCCTCGTCGGTCGCCGCGGGCACGGGAGAGGCCAGCGGCTTGAAGACGTGGCGCAGGTCGGATGCGGCCCGCTCCCCCATCACCCAGGCGAGCGGCGCGTAGTGCACCGCGATGCCGGCCGGGGACCGGAGCAGCGGGCGGCGTGCGGCGTCCGCGGGCCACTCGACCTCGCCGGTGGCGGTACGGGCGGGGATCAGCCAGTAGTCGCCCGTACGGTAGGTGCCGCCCTCGGCGAACCAGACCTCGACGCCGTCCTCCAGCGGCAGCCAGCGGCCCTCCTCGACGGGGAGGGCCCCGGCCCGCAGCCGTCCCTCCTCCCCGCCCCGGCCGCTCCGGGCGCTTCGGCCGCCCCGTGGCGAGGGGCCGTCGGGCGCGCGGTGGTCCCAGCGGCGCAGATACGGGTTCTTCTGCGGGCGGTACGTCTCGGGTTCGCCGGACAGCCGCACCTGACGGCCGGGCAGGTCGATCTCCTCGATGCGCAGCAGCTGTGTGACGTCGAGCCGTTCGGCCGTGGCGGTGTCGGTGAACTCCACGAGGTCGCCGACGGTCAGCCCGAGCGCGCTGTCGTCGCCGAGGGTGCCCAACGCCGCCCAGGTGCCGTCGAGTTCGTCGACGGGGAAGGTCACCGAGCCGTTCTCACGCGACCACTTGAAGCCCGCCGTCTTCGCGTCGCCGCCCTGGTGGATCTCCACCCGGTACAGCTGGTTCTCGGGGCCCCGGTAGCGGGCGTCGGGCCGTACGAGGCAGGGCTCGTCGTCCGCGCCGTCGGGGCGTTCGCTGCGGGCGCCCAGCCTGCCGGTCGAAGTGTCCTTCTCCCGCGTCCACTTGGCGAAGGCCTCACGTACGGCGTCCTTGCCGGGCTCGTCGCCCTCGACGCCGAGCACGTCGCCGGGGAGCGTGCGCACCTGCCAGATCACCTTGCGCCTGGCGGCGGTGTCGGTGGTGGCGGCGCCGAGCGCGCTCTCCCGCAGATACGGGTCCTCCGCGGCGGTCACGGCACGCTCCCACACCTTCAGATAGGCCAGGAACGGCCGTGCGGGCAGCCGGTCGCCTGGGCGCTCCGGGTCGAGGTGCGCGCCGGGCTGGTCCCAGTAGGTCCAGTGGTCCGGCGGCCCGGGCTGCTTGCCGTCTCCGCCGTCTCCCGCGTCCCCGTCGCCGCCGTCGCCGCTCCTGTCGTCCGGTACGGGGACGCCCGGTGCCGGTCGTGCGGCGTCGCAGAGGATGCCGTCGACGTAGTAGCGCCCGGAGCCGATGTTCAGATCGTCCAGTTCGCCGCTGCCCGCCGCGAACTCGACGGCGAACCCCGCGGCCCCGCTCGGCCCGCCGTGCTGCCCTATCAGGTCGGCGGTGACGGTGCGGTCGCGGTGCAGCTGGATGGCCGTCTGCTCGTTGGCGTCGGCGTCCAGCTGTACGCGTCCCTGCTGGGCGAGGACGGCGGAGTAGTGCCGCTGCGGCCGGAATGTGCTGCGGGACAGATCTGCGTGCATGGAAGGGGTCCCCCTCTGAAGTGCCCGGTGCGGTACGGGCATTGCGTGCGGACGGAAGCTTGCGCCCGTAACCGGCGGGCCGGACCGGGCGGATGCGGTCGGTCAGGTCAGGTCACGAAGAAGATCCCGGCGTCCGTTCCGGCCGGGGTGTACTCGTCGAGCCGCGCGCGCAGGGCGTCGGTGCGCTGCGGCTGGAACAGGTCGTGGAACGCGCCGAGTTCGCCGCCGTCGTCGCCGCCGCGGCTGATGCTGCGGGGGCAGGCGGCGGCCGGCTGCGCGTACGCGGGCGTGCCGTAGCGCTCGCTGGTGAACACGGGCCGGTCCGCGGCGGTGCCGGGACGTTCCGGGTCGGGGACGCAGCGGAAGCGGCGCGGCGTGCGCGAGCCGTACGGCACGTAGCTGAAGCGCATGCAGCCCACCTGGCGCCGTGCGACCTGCACGGTCCCCGTGAAGATGCTGTTCTCCGCGATCCGCACGGCGTGCGTGTGCACTTCGCCGATGACGGTGCTGCGGTGCGCGTGCAGCACGGCGTGCGCGTGCCGGCAGTCCGGGGCCGAGAGCGCCTCGCGGTCGTGTCCGGTGGCGTCGAGGATGCTGTCGCGCAGGTGCAGCGGCAGCGGATCGGTGCCGACCTCGTCGCCGATGACCTCGATGGTGCCGAGGATGCTGCGGTCGATCTCGACGCAGGCGGTGGTCGATTCGAGTACGAGGCTGGCCTCCTGCGGCGAGTGCGGGCTGCACTCCTCCTGAAGGCTCCAGCCGGGCACGAGCGTGGAGTGGCGCAGCACGACCGCGCCGACCGGACCGGTCACATGGACGCCCCGGCCGGTGACCAGCAGCCCGTCGAGCACCACCCGCGGCTCCTCGCCGGGCGGCGGCGCCTGTCCCGGACTCCCCTCTACGGCACGGATGTTGAGGGCGTCCGGCCGGTTGCTGTACCAGTCCAGCAGCCGTATGACGGGCCGGGTGCCCTCGGCGGCGCGCAGCTGGAGCCTGTCGCCGGCCTCCAGGTCGAAGTCGAGCTGCTCCTGGAAGGTGCCGCCGTGGAGTTCGAGGATGCCCTCGCCCGTGCAGGCGCCGTTCGCGCGGTCCTCGCGCCACTGCGCGTACGCGTCCATGATCCGCTGGTGCGGCTGTGCGGGGCCGACCCCGTAGACGGTCGCACCGGGCGTCTCGGGGCGGTCTCGTACGTACTCTCCGCCGCCCAGCTCGTCGGAGAACGCGTAGTGGTAGGTGACCCACACGCCCTGCCGGGGCGCCGACCTGGAGCCGAACGCCATGCGGCCCAGCTCCGGATCGACGGCGATCTGCCCGCGCCGCGGCCGGTAGCGCCAGCCGGACAGGTCGGCCACGACGATGTCCTCCATCGGCACGGGCTCCTCCTGGCCGTCCCGCCACACGGTGAGGCTCTTGCCCGGCCCGTAGTAGTCGGCGAGCCGGTCCGCGAGGCGGCGGCGCCCGATGGCGTCGGGCAGGTTGTCCGCCGTCGCGATGTGCGCGGCGTGCGGCTCGGGTTCGGGCCGCGTGAACAGCGGGGTGTCGTTGCCGAGCACGGAGAAGGTGTACAGGTTGCGGGCCCGGTCGATGCAGTACGCCGGGGCCCTGGTGACGGAGTACGGGCGAAGCCGCCACACGTACAGCCCGACGCCGGCCGGGGTGTGCCCGCCCTGCCGGCGCCGGGACTCCGCGCGCCGCACGTCGGCGGTGCGGGCGAGGGAGCCGAACGGGCCCGCGGCGAGGTCGAGTTCGTCGCCGTCGCGGACGTCGGCGAGCCGGCCTCGTGCGGCCCTGCGCACATCGGCGGCGGGTGTCGCCGCACCGTAGAGCCGCACCGGCTGATGGTGCGCGAGCCGACGGGAGAGCTCGACGGCACGGGAGGGCCAGCCGGCGACGCCGTCGGCCAGCTCCTCCAGCAGCGGCAGGGTGCCCTTGCGGCGCCGGTTGGCGACGGTCGCGGCCACGTCGCGGCGCGGCGAGAGCACCTCGGCGAGGCGGCGGCGCGACGCGTCGGGCAGGCCGTCCGGGCCGCCGGGGGCCAGTACCCGCTCATAGCCGGGCAGCGGCCGGTGGCCGACGAGGTCGCCCAGATAAGGCAGCGCCCACTCGTCGGCGGTCTCCACGAACCAGTCGTCATAGCCCTGTTCGACCTGGCTGCGTATCCGGTCGGACTGTTCGGCGATGACGGCGAGCAGGGCGCGCAGCGGCTCCCCCTGCTCGGCGTCCCGCAGGCGGTGCCACTGCGGGAGCAGGTCGGCGATGTGGTCCGGCTGCCTGGTCACTGTTCGGCCTCCGTCAGGACGAGCGTGTCGGCGGACTTCTCCGGCAGCAGCACGAACTGCGCCGCCCGTATGCCGCGGAAGACGCATACGGAGCGGCCGCGCGGCAGCGGCCGGGTGTCGGTGATGTCGGGGTTGAGGCGCAGCAGTTCCCCGAGGGGGATGCGGCGCTCCGCGGCGATGTGGCTGAGCGTCTCCCCGCCGGGCGCGGTGACGAGGTGGAACTGCTCGTCATACGACGCCTGTTGGGCCGGCACGGTGCGCGGCGGCCCCGGATTCGCCAGCCGTTCGGCGATCCGCTGCGGCGTCGTGCCCTCGGGGATCCCGGTGAAGACGTCGAGGTCGACCCAGTCGACGCCGGGCACGGACTGTGCCGTGGCCAGCGCGTCGGAGGGCCGGGCCGGTACGGCCAAGTCCCGCCCCTGGTAGCCAAGTTCGGCCTCCAGGGCGCGGCGCAGCCGTGGTTCGACGTCGCGCCAGGCGTGGTCGCGGGCGACCTTGACCTTCGCGGCGACGGCCAGCAGCACGCGCTCCCGTACGTCGACCCGTACGGGCAGCCGCGCGTCGCCGTACGCGGCCAGGGCCGAACGCAGGGCGCGCAGGGTCCTGGAGTCCGGCTCCAGCGGGATGTCGTCGTCGCCGGCGACGGTCAGGTGGAGCAACCGCCGCCTGCCGTCGGTGACTTCACGGGCGACGGCCCTGCCGATCCCGGCCCGGGATCGCGCGAAGTCCTCGTAGTCCCGCGTGGAGACGAGCCTGTCCAGCGCGGAGACGGCGAGCGGTATGCGGCGCCGTCCCGCGGGCAGCCGGCCGGGCCTGCGGGACGGCGCGGCATGCACGGGCCCGTCGGGGTCGGCGCCGCCGGAGGCGGGCACCGGGTTGGTGACCGCGGTGACTCCGAGCGGGCGCGTGACGGGCTGGGTGATGCGCTGCGCCGCGACGTTGGCGTCCGCGCCGGTGCCGAAGCGGTAGCGGGCACGGACGTTCTCGTGGCCGGACGGCAGCCGCGCGCCGTGCACGCCGTCGCCGAAGGTGACCGTCGTACGGCCGTCGCCGCCGGTGCCGATGACGTAGACGCGCTCGGTGGGGCCCCGGCCGGCGAGGCTGTCGACCGGGTGCCACAGCAGCCCGTCGACGCGGATCTCCAGGGTGGGACGGGCGCCCAGCGGGCCGGGGTCGGGCAGCCACGTCAGCGGGGCCTGCCACAGCCGGAACGTCTGGTGCGTACGGCCCGCGTCGCCGCTGCCGACGGCCTCCTCGCGGCTCTCCCCGTGGGTGGCGGAGACGACGTTGCCCAGTACGCGCACGGTCTCGCGGCGGTAGCGGTGCTCCAGGTCGCCGGTGAGGGTGAGCACGGTGTGCACGTGGTCGCCCGGCAGCAGCGGGTCGAGGTACGGCTCGGCGCGGGCGACGACGGCGAGTTCGGTGCCGCGGACGCCGGAGGTGTGCGGCACGTCGCTGCGCTCACCGGTGACGGCGATCGTGCGGCCGGGCCTTATGCCCTCGTAGAGACGGTCCAGGACGATCTCGTTGCCGTGCACGTCGTCGGGCAACGGCTCGTCCGCGACGTGGAGTTCGGCCCCCGCCGCGTGCACGGTGGTGTCCCGGATGTGGGAGAGCAGCACGTCGTGCTCGTCGAGCCAGGGGTCGGCGACGGTGAGTTCGGTGCCGCGGCCCGTGATGCCGTAGTCCGCGTACGAGGCCGTACGCGCGGCGGTGACACGGGTGTCGACGGACGCGAGCGCGCGGTCGCCCGGCACTCCGCCCTTCGCGCCCTTGCGCGGTCTGCGGATCGCGATGCGGCTGCCCACCTCGATGCCGTCGTGGACTCCGTCCAGGCGCAGGACGTTGCGGCCCTCCGGGTCCGGCATCGTGGCGAGCACGACCTCGACGCACGTGGGTTCGCTGCGGGTGGTGTAGCGGACGGTGATCTCTATGTCGCCCTGCCGCTCACGCTGTTCCTCGCCCGGCTTCAGCAGCCAGCCCGCCGTCTCACCGTTGTGCACGGCCACTTGGACGGCGCCTTCGTCGCCGGGGCGGGAGATGAACACGGTGCGCTCCGGCAGACCCGGATGCAGCCGCACCGTGATGCCGGGCTCCTGCGAGGTCTCGGGGCGGCGGTTGAGCCAGCCGAGGCCGTGGTCCTGGCCGCTGCGCGTGTGCAGTTCGACGCGGCCCGGGCCCAGCCGGAACGAGGTCTCGGCGGGCAGCGCCTCGGTGCGCTGCCGGGACAGGTCGTAGCGCGCGTAACCGAACTCGGCCCGCTGCGGCACCTTCCCCGTGGTGTCGAACTCGATGCGGACGCCGGTGAGTTCGGCACCGTTCAGCGGCCAGTCGGTCTGCTGCACGTTCCGGCCGTCCTGGTCCTGCACGGGTTTCAGCGGGGCCGTGGAACCGAACGGTGCCGCGGTGACCCGCATCGCCAGCAGCTCACGCAGCGCGTCCGGCACGGGCTGCGCACCCGGCGAGCCCGGCGCGAACGCCGTGGGCCGGGCGTGCCCCA
Source organism: Streptomyces sp. HNM0575 (assembly GCF_012726265.1). Classification (GTDB taxonomy): domain Bacteria; phylum Actinomycetota; class Actinomycetes; order Streptomycetales; family Streptomycetaceae; genus Streptomyces. The sequence goes on from NZ_JAASAG010000002.1 coordinate 56,185, forward strand.
CGGAGACGCCCGCGGCGTCGGCCCGCTGCCACGCCCCGTACAGCTCACCGGCCGCGGCGGGATGCAGCGCCCCGAGCAGCCCGGTGCCGAGACCCGCGCCCGCGAAGGGCGCCTGCCCGTATGCGGGAGCACCGGAGGCGGGACGCCCCCGCGGCCCGGCCCCGGTACGGCCCGTGGAACGGAAGGCGGGGAGCAGCGAGTCGAGCACCCGCAGCGCGGCGGTGTCCGTCCCGGTGGTTCCCGTGCCCTCGGCTGCGGGCGCGGCGGACTCGCGGCCCCCGGCGGTCGGCGCGGGTGTCTGCGGCGAGTCGGGTACGGAGTCGTCGGCGGTGCCCAACTCGGCGGCGCGCTCACTGAGTTCGGCCATGACGGCGGCCAGTTCCGCGAACCATGCGGCGGCTTCCGCGTACGGCGCCGCCAGGGCCTCCGCCTCGGCCAGCCGCTCGCGCGGGCCGGTGAGCCTGCGCACGAACTTCCCCGGGGCGGTGAGCTGTTCGAGGTCGTCGCGCAGCGGTGCGAGCACCTGCTCGTCGAAGTCCTCGATCAGCCTGCTGACCGGCCGCGGGTTCGGCACGGGCCGCGCCTCGTCCTGCGCACTCCCGTCCTCCTGCCCCGGTTCCTCCGCCGCGGGCACGGTGATCCAGGAGCGCAGCAGCTCCACCAGCTCTTCCAGGCTCGGCGGTGCCGAGCGCGGCAGCCGGATCGCGGTGAGGTCGTCGTCGCGGTCGATGCGGGTGTCCGCAACGGACAGCAGCCGGTACTCGTTCCCGCCGAAGACGAAGAGCAGCTTGTCGCCCTTCCTCACCGAGTCGGCCGTGCCCGCCACATGGATCTCGGAACGCTTCTCCAGATCGCCCGGGACGATCAGGGAGGGACGGCGACGCCGCACCTTCAGCTGGTTCCAGGCCGCACGGGCGAGCAGGTCCTCGTCGGTCTCGTACGTCTGCGCCTCGTCCTCGGAGGCGTCCGGCACGCTGTGGCTGCGGGAGCCGCGCGGAATGAGCACCTCGGTGTCACGGTCGGCGCGGGGATCCCGGTCGACCGTGTACGCGAGATGGGTGTCCGCCGCGACGCCCGGACGCGGCCGGTGCCCGACGAGCCGGGCCAGCAGCGCGAGCGAGCGGTGCTCGTCCGCCGTCCTCAAGTAACCCTCGTCTGCGATGCGTTCGGAGTGGAAGGTCAGCAGGTCGCCCAGGACCGCCCAGGCGTCGAGCAGCGCGATCGCCGGGTCGTCGGTCGTACGGGCGGTCAGCCCGCGCAGGGCCGGATAGGCGGGCGAGGCGAGCCGGTCGAGCATCGCGGCGAGGAATGTGCCGTGCGTGCCCGTACGCAGTTCCAGCGCGGTGCGGCCCGGCGGGTTGTAGAGGGCGGCGGGGGCACGGGTCTCGTCATGGCCCCGTCCCGCGCAGCCACAGCCCGAGCCGCAGCCCGAGCCGGGGCCGCGGCCGACGCCGACGCCGACGCCGACGCCGACGCCGACGCCGACGATGCGTGAACTCCCGGTTCGTGAACTCCCGGTGCCTCGTGCGGAGTTGTCGCGTGCCGAGTTGTCGCGTACGGAGTCGTCACGTACGGAGTCGTCACGTACGGAGTCGTCACGTACGGAGTCGTCACGTACGGAGTCGTCACGTGCTGGGCTCATCGGGCGTCACTCCCCCAGGCGTCGCCGGGGGTGCCCCCACCCGCGAGCGTGATCTCCAGCCTGCCGTTCTCCGGCAGCACCGGATCGTTGTCGCACTGCGCGATCTCCAGCGGTCCCAGCCGCAGCACTCCGTCCTCCAGCTCTCCTCTGGGGGCACCTCCCCGCGAAGCGAGGGGGACCTCGTGGAACTGCCTGCGCAGCCTGGTCACTTGGAGGCTCTCCACACCGGCGACGGCCGCTCCGGCGGCGACCAGGCGGGAGAGCCTGACCGGTTCGCCGAACGTGAGCGCGTCCGGGTGGAAGAAGCCGAGCCCGCGCCCGCCGGGCAGCCGGCGCGGTCCGAGCACCCGGTACAGCTCGTCGAGGATCTGCCCGTGCTGGTGCCCGGGGGCGGCGCACACCGTGACCGCGATGTCGAGCGGAACGCTCTGCGCGGGCCGGACGACCAGGTCGTGACCGATCCTGCGGAAGCCCTCCAACGCCTGCTCGACGGCCGCCAGCAGCCCGGCCGCGGGCTCCGCCGAGCCGCAGCCGTCGACGGCGACGTGCGCCTCCGACACGCTTCCCGTCCAGCGGATCTCGGCGGCCGCGCGCTGCACGCCCGGCACCTGCGCCGCGAGATGCGCGTAGTCCTCTGCGGTGACCGCGCGCAGCCGCTCGCGCTTCAGGCTCAGCGGCGCCAACTGCCGTACCTGGTCGACCGGTTCGGGTGCCGTGCCGCCCGTGGCCGGCAGCGGGTTGCGCACTCCGGCGACGGGCTGCGCCTCGGCCGCGTCCACGACGTCGGGGTCGCGGCCGAGCACCAGGTGTCCGATGGCCTCCGCGCCGACGTTGCCCGCCGGGCCGCCCCCGACGCGGTAGTGCAGGGCGAGCCTGCTGCCCGGCTCGGGCACCGCCCCGTACAGACCGTCGCCGAAGCGGAGCGCGAGGCGCCCGTCGTCCTCCAGCTCGCCGGTGAAGTGGCGGTCGTACGGGCCGCTTTCGAGCAGATCGCGGCGCGGGCGCCACACCTGGAATCCGTCGCGACCGCCACCGAGGCCGCCGCCTCCGCCTCCCTCTCCGTCTTCGTCCCGGTCGCCGCGATCATTCCGGTCGTCCCCGGCGCCCTCGTGGCCGACCGCGACGACCGCGACCACCGCCGGAAGCGCCGAACGGGGATCCTGCACGGACGCCGACGCCGGCCCGTGCAGCACCGGATCGTCCGGGTGCAGCCCCGCCGCGTACGCCCGTCCCCAGGTCTGTGCGATCTCCCAGGCGATGCGCCCGTCCAGCACGGTGCCCGCGCGGGCCCGGGCGGTGAGGACCTCCAGCCGCCGCAGCTTCCCCACGAGGTAGTGGTCGCTGCGGGCCAGCAGCTCACGCAGCGCCGCGGCGGGACGCTCCTCCAGCGCCAGCCGCTCCAGCACGTCCAGCCCGAACAGCACCGTCAGCTCGGCGACTTCGTCGTCCGAGAGCCCGTCGCGGTCGCGGGCGGAGCGCCACAGCGCGGTGAGCCGCTGCCGTACGGCTTCCGGAACGGCCGCGAGCCGCCGTGCCTGCCCGCCCGCGACATGCCGCGGCTCGGGATACGGCACGGCCTGCACGACGTGGGGGTACCCCCGGCCAGAGCTCGGGGGAGGGTTCTCCAGTACGGGCCGTGGCCGCGGCGCGATGCCCGGATACACGGACTGGGCGAGGAGCGTACGCAGCGCCGCGGCCTGCCCGTGCACGGTGGCGGGGAAGACCCGCTCCCCGCCACCGGCCGGGGGCGCCCCCGCGCCCCGCAGCCCGGCGCTCTCCAGACCGATCCCGGCGCGCGCCGTGGCGTCCGCGCCGAACAGCCGGTGCAGCTCCCGGACGGAGTCCGGGGCGAGTTGACGGCCGTGGTCCGCCTCGCGCAGCAGGGAGCCGACGAGCCGGGCGGGCGGGTTGCCGGACCGCCGGTCCGCGCAGCCGGGCTGCGGCTCGCAGGACGCCGTCACGGCGGGCTCGCCGGGCAGCACCGTCCACTCGGGCTCGGCCCCGGCCCAGGTGAGGGAGCGCCCATGGTCCACGAGGACGGTGTTGCCGCGTGCCACGGTCACGTCGGCGACCGGTTCGCAGTCCGGCCCGGCGACGGTGGAGAGCACCAGCGGGAAGTCCGGGGCGTCCTCGGGCGCCCAGGTCACCTCCAGTACGGGCCGGTCCTCCAGCTCGTCGATCCCCTCTGTGACGGAGGTCAGCCGGACGGGCTGCCGGTGGGCCGGGTCCGCGTCGCCGGGGGTGCCGGTGCGCGGGCCGAGCACCTCCTCCAGGATCAGCAGGTCGCCGGGGCGCAACCGCAGTGTGCGGCAGGTGCGTTCGTCGTCCGCCCACTCGTCGCGCAGGGTCGCCGAGGTGGCCCCCTCGGGCAGGAAGCACTGCTCGTCGCCCCACGTCCACAGCCGGATCGCGTTGTGCGCGGGGTGCAGGTGCAGCGAACGGTCGCCGAGCGGCTCGAAGACCTCCGCCGCTCCCCGCTCGTCGAGGGCCGCCAGTTCCTCCTCGTCCAGGACGGTGCCGGGGGCGGGCGGCTCATGAAGTCCGGGCGTACGCACGTCGATCGCGGCGAAGCGGTAGCCGTACGGGGGCAGCACCAGCGGCTCCGCGACCTCCAGGGTCACGAACGTCCGCGCGTTGCAGCCGTCGTGCATCGGATAGTCGATGAGCCGCACGTGCCGTCGTACGGATACGCGGCGGCGCGCCGTGTCCAGATACGCCTCGGTGGCGACGGCGTCCTGCTCGTAGCCGATCCGGTCGGCGGTGTGGGCGAGCAGTTCGACGAGCGTGGTGCCGAGGTCGGCGGCGTGGCGCTCGCGCCAGTCGGGCGCGGTCAGCGCGAGCCGGTCCAGGACGACCTGGCGGAGGGTGTCGAAGTCGCGTGCCGTGTAGTCGATTACGGGAGCGGGGGCTCCGTGCGTGCCCGTGCCCGCACCCGCGCCCGTGGCTCCGGCCGCGGACTCCGCGCACCCGCCTCCACCGCCGCAACCGCAACCGCAGCCGCAGCCGTCGGCGCAGTCGAACGGCGAAGGGCAGTCCGCGCCGAAGCGGAACGCGGCGCTGAAGTACCGCTGGTCGAACCCCGGATACGGCTCGCTGCCCGGCCGCCCGCCGGGCCCTTCCGCGACGAGCGAGAGCAGATACGAGGACCTGTCGCCGGTACGGTCCAGCACGACCGTCATCCGGTCGTCGAGCCCCGGGTCCTCCTCGCGCTCCACGGTGACGCTCTCGGCGGTCAGCCCGGTGATGCGACGGCCGCCGTCGATGCGTACGTTGCCGGGGCCGACGCCGTGCGGTGCCTTGCCGAGGAAGGTGACGGTGAGGGTGCGGCCGTCGTCGCCGACCTCCACTCCGTCCACTCCGCCGAGGGCGGCGCTGCGTATCCTGCCGCGCCTGGTGTCGCTGCGGCAGACCGGCAGCCGTGCGGAGCCTGCGGAACTCCCGGAGTTCGCGGGGCTGTTCGCGTTCACGCGGCGGCCCTCCCCTCGAAGGTCTCGTCGCGGCGGGCGCCGCCGCCCGCACCGTGCCGGACGACATAGCGGAGCCGTACGCGCACGGTCTCCTCCTCGCTGGCGACGTCCACTCCCTCCACGTCGATCAGATCGCCGAGCCAGCGCTGGAGCGCGCCCTGCACGGACATCTCGACGGTGGCGGCGAGTTCGGGACTGTTCGGCGCGAACGCCAGGTCGAGCAGCCCGCATCCGAAGTCGGGGCGCATCACGCGCTCCCCGGGACTGGTGAACAGCAACTGCTCGATCAGGTCGTGCACATGCTCGTCGTACGGGGCGTGCGCGGTGCGGCCCCGGCTGTCCGTACGGAACGGGAACGCGATGTCCGTCCGGCGCCTGTCACGCGTACTCATCGGCAGCTCACCCCCTGCTGTGCGCCGCCCACGAGGGGCGGGCCCTGCGGCGTCAGATCGGCGGCGAAGCACTGCCCGGCCGTCGTGCTCAGCAGCAGCGGGCGTCCATCGGCGAGGACCCGGGCGCCCCCGGTGTCCGGGGTGAAGCGGACCGTGACGCACGGGCGGGGGACGCCGCGGCCGTCGGTGTGCGGGCAGCCGACGACGGTGAAGGCGGCGCCGTGTGCGACGGCAGGCGCGCCCGCGACGTGCACCGCCCCCGCGGCGCCCTGCGCCGCACGCACCGCGCCGCCGTGCGGGCAGCGCAGGGCGCTTTCACTGGTGAGGGGACTCGCTGTGGTCCCCGCGTTCTCGGACACGGTGTGTACTCCCCCTGGTCGTCTCTCGCCCTGGCTCTCTCGCCTGACTGTCTCGCCTGGCTGTCTCGCCTGGCTCGCTGGTCCTGGCGTCTTGCTCTGGCTGTCTTGCTGCGTGCGGCGCTCGGAGGCGGGCGGCGGGTATCGGCTGACACCTGCTGATATCTGTCAGCTGTTATCTGTCGTCTGCCGGCTGTCGTCCGTCAGCCGTTATCCGTCAGCTGTCGTCTGCCAGCCGTCATCCGTCATCCGTCATCTGCCAGCCGTTATCCGTCATCTGCCGTCTGCCAGTCGCCAGTTGCTGCCCCAGCCCTCTTCCGGCCCTCATCGGTCCCCCCGGACGGTCAGCCCGCCCTCGTTGATGTCCACGTCGCTTCCGGTCACCGAAATGGACGCCCCGTGACCGCTGTTGATGACGACGCCCTTCTCGTCGATCTGCACGTACGCCCCGCCCGGCGCCTTCAGGAGAATCCCCGTACCGCCCGGCACGTCCGACATGACGATCTTGTGCTTCCCCTCCGTCTCGATGACGACGGGATGGCTGCCGGGCAGCTCCTTGCGCACGTCCGGCGGCAGTTCCGCCGCCTCGCCGTACCAGCAGCCCGTCCACACCGGGAAGCTCGGATCGCCCTGCTCGAACTCCACCCACACGCCCGCGCCCACCTCCGGCAGCACGAACTGCCCCGCCGCCTGCCCCGTGAACGGCAGGCACGGCAGCGCCCACGTCGACGCCTCGTCCCCGAGCACGTCCGGCACCTGCGCCGTGATCCGTCCGATGCGCAGCGGATCCTCGTTGTCGACGACCCTCCCCCGGTACTTGCCGAGGAAGCGGTTGTTCTGTGCGGGTGGCATGCGGGGCGCTCCTTTGACGGATGGTCGGTACGGTCCCGGTCCTGGTTCCCGGGCCCGCTCTCGGGCTCAGGGACGGACGCGGTCGCTGCGGGCGATCAGTCCTTCGCGGGAGAGGGTGAAGTTCTGCTGGAAGGACCCGGGCTTGAGGTGGTGGGTGACGCTCTTGACGTAGTAGTCGCCGTCGTACGTACGTCCCGCGCCGCGCACGCCCACCAACTCCCGCGGGCGCAGGACGTATCCGTGACGGTTGACGTCCAGATGCCCCGAGCCGGAGATGGCGTCGGCGGACGTGGCGGCGCGGGCCAGGGCCTCGGCCTCGGCCTGCGCTGGGTCCTTCTTCGCCGTACCGGAGAGGGTCTTGCGCTTCAGCGCGGGCGTCGGCCGCAGTCCCAGCGGCGGACGCAGCGGATCGATGGGCCGCTGCGGCAGCAGCCTCGACTCCCGGTTGCGCGGGTCCTGCACGCGGGCCTGCGGTTCCTCGCGCGCGGTGCCGTCGTACGCGAACGTCAGCTGGTCGACGGTGGACTCGCTGTCCATGTTGACGTTCAGCGCGTGCTGGCGCCGGCCGAGGCGCTGCTCGGGTCCCCAGTAGGCGGTGGAACGGCCGGGACGCGGCCCGGGCTCCAGATAGAAGGTGTAACCGTTCGCGCGGGCAAGGTCGTTGATGTAGCTGAGGTCGGTGCCCGTCTGGTAGTCGACGCGCAGTTCGCGGCGCGGCTGCTGCGGTATCTGCTCGCGGACGATCCGTGGATCGATGCCGTAGTCGGCGTAGTGGCCGAGGATGCGGGCCACGCGCTGCGAGGGCGCGAGGTTGGGGAAGCGGTCCGTGCGCTCCTCCAGGTCCATCAGCAGCGTCAGGTCCTCGCCGGTGACGGTCAGCGTCGACTGGCCGGGCCGGTTGCTCGCGCCGACCTCGTGCCGCACGATCAGCCCGTCCAGCAGCACGGTCGGCGTGCCCTTCACGGTGACGGTGACGATCAACCGCGTACGGGGGCTGAAGAACCCCTCGGGCAGCAGCCGTTCGATGATCGAGCCCCGCTTCGTCAGGTCGAACGCGATCTGGAAACCGCTGCGTTCACCCGACGTCATCGTGATCTGCGCCGACAGCAGCGCGTCCGCGACCTCCGGCGGTACGGGCTTCGCCAGCTTCGGCCCCATCAGCAGCCCCAGATGTACGGGACCGCCCCCCACGGGCTGCTCAGACACGCGGCCCCCCGCTCTCCGGGAAGCCGCCCGGCATCGGTATACGGATCTCCCGCCCGGGCTCCTCCGTCAACTCGGCGGGATCGAACACCGGGTTGGCGTCCGCGATGCGCCACCACTGGCCGGGGTCCCCGAAGTACCGCTGCGCCAGATGGTCCGGCCGCTCCCCCGCGGCGACGGTGTGCGTCGCGAAGTCGTCGTCCCCGGCCTCCCCTTCGGGCAGAGGCGGAAGTAACCGCCGCTTGGCGTACCGGACTTCGGTGCCGTCGGGCATGCGGTGCACGCCGATCTCCGCGTCGTGGTACCGGCTGTCGCTCGGATACGGATGCGCGCCCGGTATCCGGTCCAGCGCGCTCTCGTACGGCTCGATCCCTGCCATTCCTCTTCCCCCCTAGCCCCTGCCGGTCCCGCTGGCTGCGAACCCGCCGCCGACCGCGCCTCCACCAGCGCCGCCGCCCAGTCCGCCCGCGCCCAGGCCGAGGGCGCCGATACCGGCGGCGGGCGCGATGCCCGCGAGGCGTTCCTTCTGCGCGAGGTGCGCCATGTACAGCTCGGCACCCCGGTGCCCGGCGGGCAGATCGCTGACCGACAGCACCTTCATGCCGATGCTGAGCGCGGCCCGCATCGGATTGAGATTCACGTCGAACGCCGACTCGTTGACGGACAGCTCCGTCAGCCGCACCGGCATCACACGCTTGCTCCCCCACGTGAACAGCGTCAACGGCTTCTCGATCGGGCTGATCTCGATCGCGCCCTTCTTCGACAGCCGGCTGTTCTCCCGTATTTGAGCCGTCGTGGGATGCACGAGCATCTCCAGCGCGGCCAGTTGGGGATGGATCCCGTCGGGCGCGGCGATCTCGAGTTGATCGGTCGAGTCGATCTCCGCGGTGAACTTCCAGCTCTCCTGCGCGGGCCCCTTCAGCCGGAGGGCTTCATTCTTGTCACCCCCGCCCTTGCCGTCCCCTTCACCCCCGGCGGCCTGCGGCTGAAGCGACCGCTCCAGGGTGTCGGGATTGAACTGCAACACGATGACGCGCTGCGGGGTTCCCCTCTCGGGGTCGACGATGACGATGCCGCAACGGATGGGTCGGGGTATGTCTGCGAATCGGGTCATGAGGCCTCATCGTTCCTTACGTGAGCCCGCACTTTCATTTCAAAGTCCGTGACCTCAGCCATTAGATTTTCCTCCCGTCGCCTCTTCACACTCTTCAATAGCGTTGACAATAGGCGCAGGGCATTCCTTCAACATCCCTGCTTGACGCTCCTCAGCAAGGAGCCTGAGCTCGAAGACCGGCGCAAATCCGTCCAAGAACTCATGCGGTACATTCGCGCGAACCACGGGAATCTTGTTGTAGATTCCCGGGCTGTCATCCCCCAAGTCCTGGTAACCCCACCTACTGGGAAAATTCCGCACGACTGTTTCTCCAATGTAGCGGACGGCGCCGTTCGTGAATTCAGCATTCCCGGATGTTTCAACGTCGGCGGGGTCGCCGTAACGCTCGAGGGCCACACCTTCTAGAATGTCCAGGGAGTTCAGCGAAAAGTCGAACGGAAAATCGGAAGGAAGATACGTGGATCGCCAGGTCCGCAGTTCATCTTGCATCTCACTCAACCACTTGTCGAGGAAATCACAGGCAGCACGTGTCATCCCCTCGCGATCGGCATCCATATACTCCTGAATGGACCGGCTCTCCTCATTCACCACTGACACCTCGCGTCCCTCATCAACTTTCTGCTGTCCCCTCTGCATACCAGACCTGCCATAGGATGCGTGCCCCTCCAAGCAGATCTTGCGTGCCCTTAGTGGGCTTCACTCCGAATATATAGATTATGCGCCACCCCTTGCGCACTAGCCTTCGGTCCTTTTCTACTTGCTTTTTATCGACCCCCTTCCCAGATTTCATCTCATACATGACTCGTTTGCGAAAGTTGACACCATCGGGCTTCCTATCTTCTCCCGTACTCTCATTCATGAGCCTGCGCGACTCATTCTGCTCTGCAGCGCCGCGCCATTCCGAGTCTTCGCCCTTACGCTCGATTCCGTGGATCTTAGCAAAGGCCTTTTCGAAAGCAGTCCCCTTCGCATCGTTCCCCATATTTCTGATATACCCAGCTCTCCACCGAGCCCAGGTCTGCGGCGTCTTCCCTTCTGCGGCTTTGCGCATCTGGTACTTCTGCCATTTCTGATACATGTGCTCTTCTGAGCCGGCGGGCGGATTCTTGCTACGACCAGCCTTCTGTATCTTTTCCGGAGTGGGCTCCGGGGTATTTTTGCGGTCGAGCGCAGGGTTTCGGTACTTATATCTTTGAGGGTTTTCCTTAGTGCCGCCCCTGAGTGGACTTGCCTGGTGCACACCGGGCATTCCCTCATCGTGCGCATCCCTGAGTGCCTTAGCGAATCTCTGCTTCCCTGCCTCATCGAGGAACATCACCCAGTCGTTTGGGTTGGCAACACCCATACGACTCGCTAGGTCTACCTTGAGAGACTTCATCTCACTAACGAATTCCGATGTCGACTGGCCGTCCTGTAGACGGTTCAGGTCTTCATCACTGGAGATCTGGTACTGACCCTCGATTTGCTCCATGAACGCAGAGCCCAACAGGTCCCGCATCTGCGCCAAGATTCCAAATCCCGCCTGCCCCGGGGGGTTTATTCGGGCGATGATGACGAAATTGGATGAGCTGCCTTCGCTCTTCAGGCTGCTAAGGCGATACCATGCCTGCATCCCAAGAAGCGCGGAGCGCATGACCAACCGTCGAACGCCCCGCATTAGCAGCGCCCTGATCTTCGGACGGATGCGTGACAGAATTTTTTCGAGCCGCTCGTTCTTCGACTCCTGCGAGTTCTCCTTCTTCCGCGTCTTCTCCCGCTTCCGTTCCTTCTGCTGCCGCTTCTGCTCAGCCCGCCGCTGGCGGTGCTGCTTCAGCGAATCCCTGCGGCGCTTGTACGCGTCCCGCACGCGCCGCGCGTTGTGCTTCAGCTTGCGGCCCAGGTCGCGGCCCTTGCCTGCGAGTTTGCGGCCTGCTCGACGGGCCCTGTTCAGGGCCGACTTGACCGTCTGGCGGGCGCGGCGGCCCGCGCGGCCGCGGCGGGTGTCGCCGTCGCGGTGGGGCTTGCGCTTGCTGCCCTCCGTCTCCTTGCGGTGGTCCGCGTCCCTGCGGCGGTCGCCCTCGGGGCGGTCGCGGTCGTCGCCCTTGCGGTCGCGGTCCGGGCGGCGGGAGTCCGGGCGGTTGCGGCGGGGGGAGTCGGGGCGGTTGTCGTCGGGGCGGCGGGTGTCCCCGCGGCCGCCCGGCCGCGTCGTGTCGCGGTCCGTACGGCCGCGCCCGCGCCGGCGGTCCGGGTGCTTGAGGGTGTCGCGGGCCGCGCCCCTGCGAGGCCCGTCGTCGCGGTCCCGGCGGCCATCGCCGTCGCGCACCTTGCGGTTGGCGGCGCGTACGCGCCGCCGCGCGTGGTTGACGTCCTTGCCCTCCTCGCGGCGCTCCTCCCTGCGGTCCTTGTCGTCCTCCCGCCTGGCACGGTCGCGCTGCTCGCCGGGCCTGGGCTTCTTCTCCGGGGAGGACCGCTTCTCGGGGCGGGCCTCCTTCTCCGGGCCGGGCTTCTTGTGCGAGCCGGGCTTCCTGTGTGATCCCGGCTTCTTCCGCGACCCGGGCTTCTTGCGGGGCGAACGCGGCTTGTTGGCGCGGGGGCGCTTCTTCTTGCGCAGGCCCTTCGCCATGCGGCTGAGCGTCTTGCTGACCTTGCCCATGTACTTGCCCACGCCGGCGATCAGCGCCTCGTAGACGAGTTCCAGCAGCGCGACGACGCCGGAGGCGACCGCCTTGGCGAACATCATCGCGGCCTTCGCGCCGCCCGCCTTCACCGCCTTGAGGTATTCCATGAACGTGCCGAAGGCGCGGAGGATCTCGCTCAGCGCGCCCCAGGCGGTCTGAAGCGCGTCGATGACGGCCATGACCCAGCCGGCGCCCGGTATGAGCTTCGCGACGACCTTGGTGACGATCAACTCGCCGATGATGAGCGGGAGTTGGGGGACGGCGGCGTCCCAGGCCATCTTGGCCATCTTCTCCTTGCTGACGCCGCCCTTGACGAGGGTGTTGAAGGTCTCCAGGGGTACGCCGACGATCTCCTGGACCTTCTGGTTGAACCATTCCTTCACCGCGGCCTTGACCTCGGTGAAGAGGTGGTGGCGGGCGCCGCTCTCCGCGGAGGACTTCGCGTTGCCGATCCAGCCGCCGGGATCGGAGACGATGTCGCTCGCGATCTGCGCCCACTCGCCGAGGCCCTTCAGCACGGCCCCGGCGGCCTCCATGCCGCTGACGATGCCGGACTCCACCTGGTCGACGGCGTCCAGCAGGTTCTTCTCCAGCAGATTGAGGCCGGCGATCAGCAGCTTGCCGAGACCGTCGAGGAGCTTGCCGATGCCCTTCTTCAGGGCGTCCGCGGCCTCGTTGACCTTCTTGACCGCGGCGTCGCGGGCGCCGTCGATGGTGCGGCGCCACTTGTCGCGCATCGCCGGGTAGTCCTTGAGGAGTTCGTCCCCGAGGGCGATGAGGGCGTCGGCGAAGTCGTTGATCTGCTTGACGACCCAGTCGCGGGCCTTGTCGATGAGGTCGAAGACCTCTTTCTTGAACTTGTCGATGATGCCGGTGACGAGGTTGCGGGCCGCCGCGAAGATGTCCTTGATGGCCTTCTTGAGCTTGTTGAACTGCTCCTTGACCCAGTCGATGCCCTGGCTGATCCAGTCGTCCGACTTGTCCTTGTCGTTGTCCCGCTTGCTCTCGGCGTCCCTGTTGGCGCCCTGACGCTTCTTGTCGATCTCCTTGTTGTCGTCCTCGGTGCGCTTGTCGACGTGCTTGTCGGTGTCCTCCTTCTTGTCTTTGATGTCCTTGCGCGCCTTGTCGTACTTCTTGCCCTTCTTGCCGTCGATGTCCTTGGTCTTGTCGTCCTGCTCCTTGCGCCACTTGTCGCGGGAGTCGGCCACGTCGGAACGGCCCTTGTTCCGCGCGTTCTCCTGCGTCTTGCCGCTGGAGGAGACCTCCCGCTTGACGTCACGCTCGTGGCGCTGCTTGTCCGTCCGGGCCTTCTTCTCCTTGTCGGTCCGGGCCTTGGACATCTGCTTCTGGCCCTGTGCGAAGCCCCGTTTGATCTTCGGCCCGTGGTCGTGCTCGGCCACGGCGTCGACCGCTTCGACGGACACGGGGCCGCCCGTACCGGGTGCCTTGCCGCCGCGCGCTGCGCCGCCCTTGGCGTCCTTGCCCCCACCCTTGTCGCCGCCCTTGTCGCCGCCGTTCGCGCCGTCGACCTTCGCTTCGAGGGTCTCCTTGGGCACGTCCGGGTAGATCTGGTCCTCGCCCATGGGGCGGGCGGCGTCGTCGCGGCCCGCCTTGTGCATCTCCCGGCTCTTGTCGTCGAGCTTCTTCTGCTGGTGGTCCGTACGTTCCGGATCGGCGTCCGCGTCGGTCGGCAGCCTCGGGGCGTCACCTACGCGGGCTCCTTGCAGGCCGTCGTCGGTGGTGGTGATGGCGTCGATGGAGTCGGCGACCTTGCCGGGGAGGATCCGCTTGATGATCTCCTTGACGAGAGCGCCGCCGATGTCCCACCAACTCGGCTCCTCCGTCTGGGACTCGGGCAGTTCGCCCTTGGGCTTGTGCTCTCCGTTGATCTCCGGGGTCTTGCCCTTGGCCGCGTCCGTCTTGGCGACCTTCTGATCGGTGTACTGGCCGGGCGCGGCCGGCTTCGGGCCGCCGCGCAGGGTCCGGGGAGAGCCGGAGGGCCTCTCCATCTTCGGCGGGGCCTTCTTCAGCGCCGTCTTCTCCTTGCCGACGGACTTGTTGACCGCGCCGTCGACGCCCTTGATGGTCTCCAGCGCCTGATGCGGCTTCAGCTTCCCGGCGGTGGCGAGACCGGCCTCGGGCGTGGAGCCCGAGACGTCGGGAGCCGGTCCGTCCTTCTTGCTCTTCAGCGGAGCGGGACCGCCTCCACCTCCGCCCTTGGGGGCCTTCGGCGCAGCTCCGCCGCCGCCCGTTCCCGCCTTCGCCGACGCCGACGCCGACGCCGACGCGTCCGCCTTCGGTGAACTGGGCTTCGGCGGGGCGGACTTGGCGGACGAGGCGGACCGGCCGGGCTGTTTCGCCTGGGGCTTCGCCGCCTTGGCCGACTTGGCGGCCTTCTTCGCCTGCGGTGTCGGCTTCTCGTGCTTGGCGGGCGCGTCCGCCTTGGGCTCGGCGTTCGCCTTGGGCGCCGTCGACTTGCCCGCGGCCTGCGATACGACGGGTACGCCCCCGCCTCCGCCGGACTTGGCGCCGCCGCTGCCCGCGCTCTCGGACACCTTCGGTGCGGCCTGGGCGGACGCCGACTCCTCGCCCGCCGCCTTGTCCTCCTCGGTGGCCTGCCCCTTGCCCGCCGAGGCTTCCTTCGTGGCGCCGTCCTCCTGGGGCCCGTCCCCCGACTCCGCCGACTCCCCCGACTTCTGGCCGGCGGACGAACCGCCGGAGGCCTCCGGGTCCGTACTCCCGGACTCCTTGCCGCCCGGCTCGGAGCCCGAACTCCCGGACTGCTCACCGCTCTTGCCCTCCGAGGACTTCTCCCCGGCCCCGGAACCCGCCTTCTGGTCCTTGCCCGAGCCGCCGTCCTCGGCCTTGTCCTCGGAGGAGCCGGAGTCCTTGCCGCCCTCCGCGCTCTTGCCGTCCTGCGTGCCGCTCTTCGCGCCGTCCGTCTCCGTACCGGAGCCCGGGCCCGACCCGGAACCGGAGCCGCCGGCCTGGGCCCGCTTGTCCTCGTCCGCCTTGGCCAGCTTCTCGGCGGAGCCGTCCTTGCCGTCGCCGCCCTCGCCACGCTCGCCCGAGTCCGCCCCGGCGTCGTCGCCGGAGTCCTCCCCGTCGCGGCGCGCCTCGTCCTCCCGCCGGTCGCGTTCGCGGTCCTCGCTGCGCTGCTGCTTCGTCTCGGGGTCGTCCGAGGCGCCGGAGCCGCCGTCGCCGTCCTGGCCCGCGTTCTCCGCGTCCGGCCCGTCCGGCCCGTCCGGCCCGTCGCTCTCCTCGTCCTCGTCGTCCTTGTCCGTTCCGGCCTCGGGATCGGGGCCGACCTCCTGGTCCGCGCTCTTCCCGGCGTCCAGGTCCTTTCCGTCGGCGTCGGCCTCGTTCTGCCCGTCGGGTCCGTCCGCGTCCTCCTCGGCGTCCTCCTCCTGCCGGGCGCCCTCGACGGCGTCGGCCTTGGTGGGCGGCGGCTTCGCCACGCTCGGTACGCCGAACTTCCCGCCGACGGCCTGGGCCTGTGCCGCCCCGCCGGGCTTCTCGCGGTCGCCGCCCGCGGACTCGCCGGAGGCCGTGCCGTCCTGTCCGCCGCCCTGCCGTGCCGCGTCGCCGGCCGGTCCCGTGCCCGTGGCCGAGGCAGTGCCCGACGGGGAGCCCGGTGCGGAGTCCGTACGGCCGCCCGCAGCCGAGTCCGGCCCGCCGCCCCGCTGCTGAGCGGGGCCGCCGGACGCCGCCGGCGAGCCGGGGGCCATCCGGTCCGCGGTCTGCACACCGGATACGTCCAAATCCCCCTCGGGGACGTGGTCCTGGGGCTTGATCTCCCTGTCCCAGGCGCTGTTCCCGCCGTCCTGCCCGCCGTCCTCGGCGTCCTGCTCGTCGTCCTTGGCCGCGGCGTCGCCGGGACCGGCGGTCTCGTCCTCGCCGTCCTGCTCCACGCCGAGCGGGCCGTCGTCGTCGGCGCCCTCTTCCCCGGCGGCCTCCGCTTCGTCCTTGCCGTGCCCGCCCTGTGGGCTCTTCTCACCCGGTTCTGCGTCGCTGCGGTCGAGTCCGCCGGAGGTCTTCGCGCTCTGCTTGCGGTTCTCCTCCTCGGCCTTGTCCCCCTCGCCGTCCCGCTCCCGCTCCGCGGTGGACTCGGCCTCCTTCTCTCCGGCTTCGCGCTCCTCCTCGCGCCCGCCGGAGTCCTTCTCGTCCTCCTCGTTCCGCGCCTCCTCGTCCTTGTCGCCGGACTCTTCCTGCTGCTTCTTCTCGTCCCTGGCCTCCTCCTCCCCGGCGTTCCTCTTCTCCTGCTCCTCCTTCTCGCGGGCGGAGTCCTGCCCGGACTTCTCCTCGTCCTGCTTCTTCTGCTCCGCCTCGTCCTGCTTCTGCTGCTTCTGCTTGTCGGCGTCCTCGGAGTTCTGGTCGCTCTCCCGCTGCTTGCCGTCCTGTTCGCGCGCGCTGCTGCCGTCCACGGACTCCGGTTCGCCGGACTCGGTGCCGGCGCCCTTGCCGGAGCCGTTGGAACCCTTCGGGCCCGCGGCCGCCTTGCCGCCGCCCCCGCCGCCGCCCGCGTGGCGTTCGCGCGAGTCCTCTCGGTCCGGGGCCTCGGCCTTGCGGCGCTGGGTGCGCTTGCGGCGCTCGTCCTTCGTCTTCTCCTTGTCGTCCTCGGCGGCCTTCGCACCGGCCCGCTTGTGCTCGCGCTCCCGCTCGACCTCGTCGACCGTGTCCGGGACGGACTCCGGGGCGAGCATCCCCTCCATGGGCAGCGGCCCGTCCGGGTCGAGTTCGCCGACGATGTCCAGCAGCCGCCCGTACTCCGGTGTGGAGAGCCGCACTTCGAGCCGGTCCAGCACCGAGTCCTGCAACTCGGGTGCCATACGGGCCAGTTCGAGACGCACACGCCCCGACATGTCAGCCGGGTCGCCGCGCAGCGAGCGCAGCACCGTGCCTATGAGGCGCTCCATCAGGTCCGCGGGGTCGAGCCGTTCGGTGCGCATGCGGTCCGCGTCGACCGTGGCGTAGCGCATCCAGGCGGGGGTCGTCTCGCCCTGTTCGACCTCCACGGGCCGCGGGGCCTGCGCCGTCTCCGCAGCCGTCTCCTCGCGCATCAGGCGCCGCGCCGTCGTCTCCGCCTCCTGCTCGGCGGCCTCCTGCGGCAGGCTCACGGCGCCCAGTTCGCGTCCCGCCGTCAACGGGCCCGCGCCATAAGGGCTCTGGACTGTGTGCAGCACCTCGTGCGCGAGCAGCCGCCTGCCGTCGGCCGTGCCCGGCGAGTAGGCGCCCTCGCGGAAGAAGATGTCCTGGCCGACGGCGATGGCGTCGGCACCGAGCATGCCCGTCAGCGCGTCCGCGTCGCGGTCGGTGTGCAGCCTCACGCTGCCGAGGTCGTGCCCGAGCTGCTCCTCCAGCTCCCGCCGTACGCCCACGTCCAGGGGCTGTCCCGCGCCGCTGACGATGTCCTTCGGCTCGGGTGTACGGGACTTGGCGGCGCGCTCCCTGCGCTTGCGGCGCCGGGCCTCGTTCGCGTCGCGCCGCTGGCCGGCGGAGACGTGGGTGCTGCTCATCGGCGCCCCCTCCCGTCCGGACCCCGGGTCCGCCGGGGCGCTTCGCCGTCGCCGGCGAGCCCCGCGTGCACGGAACGGGCCAGGGCTTCGCCGAGCCGGCCCGCGGAGACGGTCGCGGGCAGCGGCGGCAGCCCGGCGAGCGCGTCGACCGTGTGCGGGCCGTCGCCCGCCGCCAGCGGTACGCCGTGCTCCCGTACGAGACGGGCCAGCTCGGTCTCGAACGCGGCGAGCACCAGGTCGGGGTCGCCCTGAAAGCCGTCGAGCGCCAACTCGCCTATGTCGACGCGCACTTCGCGCTCGTGTGACGTGCCGGAGCCAGCCGTGCCCGTGCCCGTGACGCCCGAACTCCCGGCCCGCGCGCGGTCGTCGCCGGGTACCGCGTTCACACCCATCCGCGCACCTCCGACGGCGTCAGCGAACGTTCGAGCTTCTGGTATTCGGTGCGGGCGGCGGCGAGCATGTGCCGCATCTGGAGCGCGTCGCCCTCCTCCGCCGCCAGGAAGGCGCCGGACAGCGCGATGTTGCGGATGGAGCCGCCTGCGACGGTCAGTTGGGCGAGGGCTTCGGGGTCTACGTCCTTCACCGGTGCCTGCGAGGGCAGCACTCGGCGCCAGATCTCGGCGCGTTCGCCCTGCCCGGGGAAGGGGAAGTCCGCGACGAAGCGGATGCGCCGCATGAACGCGGTGTCGAGCGCCTTCTTCATGTTGGTGGTGAGCACGGCAAGACCGCGGTAAGCCTCCATGCGCATCAGCAGGTAGCTGACTTCGAGGTTGGCGTACCGGTCGTGGCTGTCCTTGACCTCGCTGCGCTTGCCGAACAGCGCGTCCGCCTCGTCGAACAGCAGGAGCGCGCCGCCGAGTTCGGCCGCGTCGAAGACCTTCCGCAGGTTCTTCTCGGTCTCCCCGATGTACTTGCTGACCACCTGGGACAGGTCGATGACGAACAGGTCGAGGCCCAGCTCGCGCGCCATCACCTCGGCGGCGAGGGTCTTCCCGGTGCCGGAGCCGCCCGCGAAGAGCGCGGTGACGCCCAGTCCGCGGCGCAGCGTCCGGGCGAAGCCCCACTCCTGGTGCACGCGGGCACGCTGGCGCACGTGGGCGACGATCTCGCGGAGGATCTTCAACTGCCGCTCGGCGAGCACGAGATCGTCCCAGCCGGCCTCCGGCTCGATGCGGCGTCCGAGTCCCTCCAGGCCCACGCGGGCCTCGGCGAGCCCGGCCTGCCAGGCCAGGGCGCTCGCTCCGTCGGCCGCCGCCCCCGTGCCCGTCTCGTCGCCGAGGTCACGGCGCACGGCGACGGCCGCGGACCGCACGGTGTGCGGCGGCAGCTGGAACTGGGCCGCCAGCGAGTGCAGTTGACCCTCGTCCAGGCCCGGTACGCCGTCGAAGGCGTCCCGCCACAGCCGCTGCGCCTCCGCGTCGTCCAGCCGCGGCACGGCGACTCGTTCGCCGCGCGGCCGGTCCGTGCGGCGCGGCTCCGCGCCCGCGACGGCGAGCGGTACGGCGGCGGAGGCGATGAACGCCTCGGTGGCGGCGGCCCGTTCGCGGTCCTGCTCACCGGTCTCCACCAGCAGCGCGGCGGGCAGCAGTACGGCCTCGCGCTGCCACAGGCGCGCGAAGGCGTCGCGGGCGGCGGGATCGGTGGGCACGTCCTCGGCGGACATCGCGTACAGCCCGAGTCCCGCCCGTGCGGCGGCCGTTGCGGCGATGTCCTCGCGTGTGCGCAGGTCGCCGCCGACCAGCTCGACCCGGAACGGCGCGTCGGGACGGCGGACACTCCAGCCCGCGGCGACCCGCTCGGCGGCCTCCTCGTGCGGCGCGGGCAGGTCGTCTGGCACGGCGGCCCGGCGGAGCGTGCCGTGCAGCCTCGGGTCGAGGTACGGGGTGCCGGTGAGGAAGTGCAGGATGCGCTCGTCGAGCCGCAGCCGGGAGGTGGTCAGCCGGGTCTCGTCGGCGAGTTCGACGATCCGCCACCGGCGCAGCGGCGCCACGGGCGTCAGGGCGCTCCAGTGGGCGTCCGGCAGCGCCGCCAACGCGAGGGAGAAGGTGGGGTGCGCGCGCTCGGGGTCGCCGGATGCGGCGGCACAGCGGGAGCCGGTGGTCGGATCGAGCTCGGCGGCGGCACACAGCAGTACGACGTCGCGCTCGAACTCGCTGAGCCCGAAGGCGGATCGGAGCGTGGCGAGCGGCGCGGGCACGGCGGGGGCGGGGCCCGGGTCCGCGTCCGGCTCGGACGCCGGGTCCGGTGCGTGGTCCGGCTCGGACGCCGGGTCCCGCTCCGACGCCGGGTCCGTTCCCGCTCCGGGCTCCGGGTCCGTACGTGCGGCTCGATCCGTACGTGCGGCTCGGTCCGTACGTACGCCTGTCTTCGTACGTGCGGCTCGACCCGTAGGTACGCCTCGGTCCGTAGGTACGCCTGGGTCCATAGGTGCGCCTGGGTCCGTAGGTGCGCCTGGGTCCGTACGTACGGCTTCGTCCGCGTCGGCGTCCGCGCCCTTCCCACGCGTACGGGCGCGGGCCGCGTGCGCGTCGAGGCGTGCGAGCACCCCGGCGACCGCGGCCGGCAGCCCGGCGGCCGCAGACGTCTTCTCCCGTTCACCCCCCGTCATGTGCACCGCGCCTCAGCTCCCCCAGCCGTCGGACGTGCCGTTCGCGGGCCTGCCGGGGGACGCCTTGCGCGCGGGGCTCCCGGCGGCCTTCTTCGCGGCGCCGCTCTTCTTGGCAGCGGCCTGTTTCGCGGCGGCCTGCTTCACGGCGGCCTGTTTCGCAGCGGCCTGTTTCGCAGCGGCCTGTTTCGCAGCGGCTTTGGTGGTTGCGCCCGTGTTTTTGGCGCTCGCCTTCGTGGCGCCCGCCTTCTTCGCACCCGCGCTCTGGGCAGCCGCCCCCTTGGCCGCCCCCTTGGCCGCCGTCTTGGCGGCGGTCTGCTTGGCGACGGCCTTCTTCCCGACGGCGTTCTTCCCGACGGCGTTCTTCCCGACGGCGTTCTTCCCGACGGTCTGCTTCGCCGCGGACTGCCGGGCGCCGGAGTGCGGCTCGGTCCGCCTCGCGGCGGTCCGCTTCGCGCCCGCGGCCCGGGCCTCGGCCCCGGCAGCGGTTCCGGCGGCCCTTCCGTCAGCGGTCCCGGCCCGGGCCGGGACCGTCCCATCCGCACGACCGCCGTTCCGCGCTCCCGCCTCCCCGCCACCGGGCGTCACGGACACGCCCGGCGCGCCACCACCCGACGCACCACCCGACGCACCGGCCGACGCGTTCGCGGGTGCGCCCGCCCCTGGCCGGGCCGCTGAACCGCCCCCCGCAGCAAGCGAATCGCCGCCCCCGGCGCCCGCCCCGTACGAGGCGCCGACGGCGACCTCCGTACGCCGCACAGGGCGGCTGCGCTCCGGCTCCTCACGGCCCTCGACCAGCACCAGCGACGCCTGATACGTCATCGACAGCGAGTACGGCGTCTGATGGAGCATCCCCCACAGCTTCGAGGTCTCGTCGACGTCCATCTGCTGCGGCGTGAAGCGCACCTTCTGCTCCGACTGCGCCAGGTCGCTGCCCGCCAAGTAGGGCCGCTCGCCCGCCTCTTCGATGACGTCGGCGGGCAGCACGGGGAACTCGTGCATGATCCGGGCGACACAGCCGATGAGCCGCTGCCCGACCAGTTCGTTCTCCTCCCCGTACGCGCTGATCACGTAGTGCAGATCGAGCGCCGCCACGGCCCTGTTGAGGAGCGTGCCGTCGGAAGCGCGGGTGGGCAGGTCGTGGTTGCGCATCGACGGGTTGTGCGTGACCTGGTACAGGAAGACGGTGATCGTCGGCTCCGTCGGTGGCTCGGCCGGCGGCTTGCGGGTCTCCACGGACACGGCCATGTCGATCTCGGGTCGCAGGTTGCTCTCGATCAGCAGGGCCAGTGCCTGCGTCACATGGGCGACGGCAAGTGCGTTGCTCATGGGCTCAGTTGCTCCTCTCCCCGGTGCGGCCGCGCGCGAGGTAGTCGTCGAGGCTCACCGTCGGCACGGGCCGCCCGCCCGCCTGCCGCCCCGTGCCGCCGGCGCCGTCCCGTGCCGCTCCGGGCGGCGTGGCGGCGGTGACTTCGAGGCGGCCGATCTGCACGTGTACGACGCGTTCCTGCCGGCGGCCCCCGCCGCGCCGTGCCGCCGCCTGCTGCCGGGCGCCGCGCTCCGGCGAGAGGCCGTCGTCCCCCGGCCGCACTCCGGCCGGGCGGGCCACCACCTCTCCGCTGCGTGCGACGAGCGCGGGCGCGGCTCCCGCGGCGGGTGCGCCGTAGCCGTCCGGACCGGCGTCACGGGCCGCCGGCCGCCCCGCCTGCCGCGCCGGCGTGTTCCCGGCGGGCCGCGGCGGCCCGGGCGCGGGCCTCAACCGGCCGCCGTCCGGGAGCCGTTGGGACCGCGCGGGTTCCGGGGCCGGTGCCTGGGCCGCCGATGTGTCACGTACGACGGTGTGCCGTTCCGTACGGATCTCGCGCACGGTGCGCGGCACTCCGCCCTCTCCCTGGCCGGTGCGGACGGGGCGCGCGGCGGGTGCGCCCGTGACCGGAGCGGAGAGCCCGTCGCCGGCGTCGGACCGTTCGCGCAGCGCCTCGACGCGCTCGAACGGGCCCGCGAGCCGCGGCCGTACGCGCACCGGCCGCGCGGCAGCCCCAGCCCCAGCCCCGGACGAGTCGCCGCCCCCCGGCGACGAACCACCCGCCGGGCCGCCCGCCGCCGCACCACGCACCCCCGGCACGTGCCGCGCCAGCAGCCGGTCGAAGTAGTCAGACATCAGCGCACAGCTCCAGGTAGTAGCGGCGCCGCGCCGGGCTGAGCGCCAGGATGTCCGGCTCCGTCCATCCGTACACGGTGGCGAGCAGGTGGACGTCGAGGAGCACGTCGCGGGCCCAGGCGTCCAGTTCGGTCCACAGGTACGAGGCGATGTCGAGCTCGGCGGTGGTGCGTTCGCCGCACTCGGGGCAGGCGATGTCGAGGCTTATCTCGGCCGACGGGTCGGCCTCCTCGGCCGCCGCCGCGATCCGCTCCGCCACAGCCGCGGGCAGCATCCGCGGCAGGCGCTCGGCGGGCACCTCCGCTCCGTCCCTGCGCGCGGTGACGACGCAGGAGGCGACGAGCAGTTCGCGAGCGGCGCCCGCCGGGTCGCCCTCGGCACCCGCTCCGGCAGCCGCTCCGGCCGCCGCGGCTTCGAGGTCGGCGACGGCGGGCAGCCGGAAGTCGATCTCCCAGCCGTCCGCCGCCACCCGCAGCGGTTCCCGCGACCGCGGTGGCCGCGCCGCCAACTCACCCGCGTCGAGGTCGAATTCCATGGCCTCGCCGCACGGGGCGCACTCCAGCAGCACCTGCATCCGGTCGCCGAACAGCGCGCGCCGCAGCGCGTACAGGTCGGCCTCGCGCTCGCCGACCGGGACGCGTGGCAGCTCGCCCGGACCGGCCTGCGGACGCGCCGCCCGGTGCAGGATTCGCGCACGGTCCGCGTCGGTCCGTGGGAGGGCCTCCTCCCAGACCGACAGCAGACGTGCGGCTTCCGTGTGCGCCATCGCCGTCGCTCTCCCCCTCGCTCTCCCCGCCCGGCGTTCAGGCGGGGTGCGTGAAGGAGGGCTCGGCGGGCTCCGGGACCTCGTAGTCCCGCTCCCAGCCTTCGCACTCCAGCTTGAGGCTCTGGATCGCGACCGCGTTCGCGTTGGCGTCCATCTCGCCCAGCACCTGGTACTCGCTCGGCCACGACCGGTAGAGCTTGTGCGAGACGGCGACCTGACCGGCCTCGTTCAGGACCTGGACGACGATGTCCTTGCGGAAGTCGGCCAGCGACACCTCGGAGCCGAGCCCCGCGCCGACCTGCCACACCTTGTTGGCCCAGCGGTCGAACTCGGGGTCGTGGGTGACGCCGCGCTCCAGGGTGACGCCCTCGAACTCGGAGCGCCCCGGGGACTTGCGCGGGGAGTTGGGGTCGCCGCCGTGCCGGTGCTTGACGACCTCGGTGGTCCGCTTCAGCGGGCTGATCTTGCTGATGCCCGCGACCGTACGTCCGTCCCACAGGACGAGGAACTTGAAGTTCTTGTACGGGTCGAAGCGATGGGCGTTTATCTGGAACTCTGCCATCGGATTCCTTCGGTTCCTGGGGTTGTTCGGATGCCCGGCCGCCGGGCCGCCCGCGGGACCCTGGCGGGTCCCGTGCGCCGGGCGGCCCGGCGCCGTCAGGACGTGAACTGCCCCGCCATCTGCTGGACCTTGACGATCACGAACTCGGCGGGGCGCACCGGCGCGATGCCGACCACGGCGTTGACCACGCCGTTCTCGACGTCCTCGTCGGTGGTCGTGTCGTGGTCGCACTTGACGAAGTAGGCCTCGCGCGGGGTGCCGCCGGTGAAGGCGCCCTGCTGGAAGAGCGTGTGCAGGTACGAGGACACGTTCATCCGGATCTGCTGCCACAGCTGCTCGTTGTTGGGCTCGAAGACGGCCCAGCGCAGCCCGCGGTGGAGGCTCTCCTCGATGTGCAGCGCGAGCCGCCGCACCGGGGTGTACTTCCACTCGCTCTCCCGCGCGTCCGAGCCCTCCAGGGTCCGGGCGCCCCACACGACGTTGCCGACCAGCGGGAAGGTCCGCAGGCAGTTGACGCCGAGGGGGTTGAGCAGCCCGTTCTCGCGGTCGGTCAGCCGCACCGACAGGGAGTGCACGCCGTCGAGGCGCGCCTCGGTGCCCGCGGGCGCCTTCCACACGCCGCGCTCGCCGTCGGTGCGGGCGATGACGCCGGCGACGGCGCCGGACGGCGGGAAGGAACGCAGCCGCCCGGTCAGCGGGTCGGTCATCTCCAGGTGCGGGAAGTACAGTCCGGCGTGGCTTCCGCGCACGGACTCGAAGGCAGAGATGCCGGTGCGCACCGCGTCCACCGAGGACCAGGCGGCCGGTGCGTCGGCGATGAGGAAGACGCGTTCCTCGCGGCACAGCCGCTGGGCCGCCGCGAGGACGGTGATCATGTCCTCGGTCGACTCGTACGACGCGAGTTCGGGCAGCGCGAGCAGGTTGACGTCGTCGACGTCGCGCAGCGCGTGCAGCCCGGACTTGCGTGCCTGGCTGCCGATCAGATCGCGAGGCCCCGGGGCCTCGCCGTCCTCGCCGCCCTCCAGGGCGAACACGGGCGGATTGACCGAGGCTTCGAGGCCGAGGTCGTTGGCGCACTCGCCGAGGTAGCGCACGACGGCCTCGGGGTCGTCGCTGCCCGCGACGGTCTGGTGCCGCTCGCCGAACGGCGTGACCTCCGCGGCGGCGAAGTCGTGGCGGCCCGGTGCGTCGGGCAGTGAGCGCAGCTTGCGCTCCAGGAGCAGCGCCATCTCGGCCACGGTGCAGGGCGCCTCGCCGTCCTCGTCCGGCTCGTAGAGGACGAACTGCCGCTCGGTCTCGCCGATCTTGACGGTGAGTTCGACGTTGAGGTCGGGCAGGTCACCGGAGTAGGGCCTGGAGACCGTGCCGGACGGGTCGGGCCGTCCCTCTCCGACGACCTCGGCCCGTACGAGCGCCGACCCGGAGTTGACGACGGTCTGCACGTAGCGACTGTGGCCGGAGTCCATGGACAGCCCGCCGAAGAACTCCCGTGCACCGCCGCGTGCGTCGAAGACCCGCAGGTTGAAGGTCTCCTCGGGCGTGGCGGTGTCGTAGTCGACGGCCACCCGCAGCCCGCAGCCCCACACGCCCGGCTCCCTGGCGGTGATCTCCAGCACGGGGCATTCGCTGCGGTCCTCGGTGGAGTCGAGCGTGACGCAGGCCGCCTTGCCCGAACCGGCCTTGGCCACGCGCACGATGACGGCTATGGACCCGCCGTTGCGGAAGAACTGGTGCACGGCGTAGGCGACGGCGCTCTGCGAGGTCAGGCCCCCGAAACGGCGTTCGAACTCCGCGTAACTGGTGACGCGCACCGGCTTGTTGAGAGGGCCGCGCCGGGTGTGGCCCACGAACGCGGTCGCCGCCGTGGTGACCTGGGTGACCGTACGTACGCTGCTGGGAATCTCTTCGACGTAAACACCGGGGTAGGTCGGCTTCGTCGGCATTCCCCCTCCAATCCCTACGAGCGCCTGAACAGCGGCATTCAGGGGGAAAGGGGGACGACAAGGCCGGTCGGAAGCGCCGGCCAGGGCGCGCGACGACGCACTCGCGAACTTCCCCCCGTGCCTCACCGCCGGTCCCGGCCCGCCGTACGCATGCGGTTGCGTACGGACTCAGCGATCCCGTGGTGCGACTCCTGATGCCCGAGTGCGTCGCCATTGTTATAGGGAAGAACGCGCTCTCACAGCCGTGATTTCCGGCCACACGGAAAGGTTCCGCCAAGTGCCGCCCGGTGCGGCTGACTTCGCGTCAGGAAGAAGCGCCAGGTCAGCGCGCTCGGCCGGCGTCCCTCATTACGGGCCCCGGGGCCAGGGGTGAAAACCCGTCAGGCGGCGGAGCCTCCCGCGGGGGCGGACTTCGCCCCAGGTCACGCTGGGTGCATCGGGCCGGTACGGCCGGAACAGGAGCGGAGCGTCACAATCCGCAACATATGCCCGCTGCGCCCCGACCCGCACCCGGCGACCGCTCCCACCTGCAACGGAGCGGCGCGACAGGCGAGTTGACGGCCCCAGGCGGCGTTGACCCGCGTAGAGCGGGCGGCGCGACTCTGGCCCGGATCGCACTGCGGAGCAGCACGGTCCGTTAGGGGATCGTTTGCACGCGCTGATGAGGGAAGCGTGAAATCCGTACAAAACGGCCCACGCCGGCTCGCGTTGACGTCACGGCCGCACACCGGAGGGAGCCTCGGCGAGCGCGTCGAGATAGCGCCCCTCGGTGTGCTGGAGCGCGTGGTGGAGTGCGCCCGTGACGACGGCTCTGTGCGTCAGCGGGGAGGCCGCGAGCCGGGGAACGTCGTCGACGATGCGCCCGACGGCCCGGCGCAGGGGTTCGAGCAGCACGTCGCCCGCGGCGGCCACCGCGCCGCTGACGACGACGAGTTCGGGCGCCAGGATCATGGACAGCGTCGCCACGGCCCTGGCCGTGGAGTCCAGGGCCTGGTCGAGGATCCCGGCCGCCGCCTTGTCGCCCTCCCGTACGGCCCTGAAGACGGCCTCGGCGTCGACGCGCTCCGGGTCCCCGTCCACGAGGTCGTGGAGAACCGCCGCGGCCGCGCGGGGAGTCCGGGCGGTGCGCCGCCGGGCCGGCCCGGCCACCAGTTCCGCTCCGCGGCGGCGCGCGAGGAGGCCGATCCCGTCGAGCGTCGCGCCCGGCATGAGCTTGAGGAAGGACAGGTCGCGGGCCTTGTTGTGGTGGCCGCGCAGGAGAGTCCCCCCGGTGAAGACGCCCACGCCCAGCCGCTCTCCCGCCAGGAGGCAGAGGAAGTCCTCGGTCCCGGCGGCCGTGCCGCGCCAGCGCTCGGCAACGGCGGCGAGGTTGCAGTCGTTCTCGACGGTGACGTGCCAGCCGAAGCCCTCGGCCATGGCGGTGCGCAGATCGACGTCGAGGAAGCCGGGGATGCCGGTGCGGACGCGCACGACACCGGCTTCGCTGATGGTGCCGCTGGTGCCCACGCACACCGACAGCACATGGCCGGGCCCGAAGCCCGCGTCATGCACGGTGCCGGCGGCCAGGTCACGGACGAGGGCGATCCGCCGCCGCGCCTCGACGTCCGGGTCGTCGAACGTGATCTGCCGCTCGGCCACGGATTCGCCCCGCAGATCGGCGAGGACCGCGCGTGCGGTGTGGGCTCCGACGTCGATGCCGAGAACGTGCCCCGCGTCGGCACGGAAGGC
Source organism: Streptomyces sp. HNM0575 (assembly GCF_012726265.1). Lineage (GTDB taxonomy): Bacteria > Actinomycetota > Actinomycetes > Streptomycetales > Streptomycetaceae > Streptomyces. The sequence continues at coordinate 83,149 of NZ_JAASAG010000002.1, forward strand.
GAAGACCCGTGAGGGGCGTCCCCTGCGCGGGGCGCTCGTCCCGTGGTCGGCGGCCGCCTCGGCGACCCAGCCGAGGTCGATCAGATGCCGGGCGGCGGCGTGCACGGTGGGCCGGGACATGCCCGTGGCCGAGATGAGTTCGCTGGCGGACATCGCGCTGCCGGCGCGAAGCGCGGTCAGTACGCGCTGGGCGTTGAGCCGGCGGACATAGGCGGTGTCCGCGACATCTCTTGACGTGCTCGGCATGGCATGCCAGCGTAACGCCAGCAATAAATAAACGAGTCTTATTAAAGGCACTGCTCGCCACCCCGAGCACTGCTCCCCCGCACCGCCCGCCGCCGTCCGGCCCCCGCAGCCGCGAAGCCCCGAGCCGGACCACCGCGCTCCGCCGCGCGCCCCGGCACCGGCGGACACCGACGGGCCCCTCCAGTCACCAGTCGGAAGGTGATGACGTGACAGCCGCACCGCCGCCGGATCATGTCCCCCAGTCCGGGTCCCAGTCCGGGTCCGATGCCCGGTCGTCCGATGCCCGGTCGTCCGATGCCCGGTCGTCCGATGAAGGGTCGTCCGATGAAGGGCCCCGGCCGCAGTCGATGCGCCAGGTCCTGGCGGCCAGCCTGTCCGGGGCCGCCCTGGAGTGGTACGACTTCAACCTCTACGGCATATCCGCCGCCCTGGTCTTCAACAAGATCTTCTTCCCCGAGGCCGACCCGGCCGTGGGAACCATGGCCGCCCTCGCCACGTTCGGCGCCGGTTTCGTCCTGCGGCCGCTCGGCGCCCTTCTCTTCGGGCACCTCGGGGACCGCGTGGGACGGAAGAAGTCGCTCGTCGCGACCATGCTCATCATCGGCGGCGCCACGTTCCTGATCGGGCTGCTGCCCGACTACCGCCACATCGGCATCTGGGCCCCGGTCCTCCTCGTCGTGCTGCGGCTGGGACAGGGCCTCGGGCTCGGCGGCGAATGGGCGGGCGCTTCCCTGCTGACGGTGGAGCACGCGCCCCGCCACCGGCGGGGCTTCTGGGGGAGCCTGCCGCAGACCGGGGCACCGATCGGCTATCTGATCGCGGTGGGCACCACCAGCCTGTTCGCCACGCTTCCGGAGGATCAGTTCCTCGCCTGGGGCTGGCGCGTGCCGTTCCTGCTGAGCGCGGTGCTGATGGCCGCCGGGGTGCTCGTACGGCGCACCATCCGCGAGACCCCGGACTTCCAGAGGATCAAGAACTCCGGCACCCGCGAGCGGATGCCACTGATCGCGGCCCTGCGGAAGTATCCGCGCACGGTCGCGCTCGCGTTCGGCGCCCGCATCGGAGAGGCGTGCAGCTCGCAGATCTACCAGCCGTTCGTCATCGCCTACGCCACCGCGACCGTGGGCTACGGCAGGAACGCCGTGCTGTTCGGCGTGGTCCTCTACAACGTGCTCGGTCTGGCGCTGATGCCCGTGGCGGGCGCGCTCTCGGACCGGATCGGCCGCCGGCCCCTGTATCTGGCGGGGGCGGTCTTCGTCGCGGTCTCGGCGTTCCCGTACTTCTGGCTCGTCGACAGCCGCTCCACCCCGCTGGCCTGGAGCGCGATGTGCCTCGCCGCGCTCGGCGGCGCCGTCGGCATGTCCAGCATCCAGGCCACCTACTTCACGGAGCTGTTCGGGCCACGGGTGCGCTACTCGGCACTGGGCATGGCCACCCAGGCGTCGGCGCTCGTGGCCGGCTTCGTGCCCGCGGTCGCGACATCGCTGATCGTGGTGTCCGGTTCGAGCTGGCCGGCGGCGGTGCTGCTGATCGTCGTGGCGCTCGCCTCGCTCGTCTCGACGGTGCTGCTCACCGAGACCCGCGGGGAGGACGTCGCCGAAGCCGAAGCACGACGCCCGCCCGTCTCCCCGCACTCCGGCCGGAAGGCCGCTGGTACCGCGTGAACGGCGACGGCCCCCGCACGAAGCCGAACGTGCTGGTCTTCTTCACCGATCAGCAGCGCTGGGACACGACGGGTCTGCACGGCAATCCGCTCGGCCTGACCCCGCTCCTCGACGGCCTGGCGGAGCGCGGCGTGAGCGTCGACCACTCCTACACCTGTCAGCCCGTGTGCGCTCCGTCCAGGGCGAGCATGCAGACGGGCCTCTACCCCACCACCACCGGCGTCTTCCGCAACGGCATCGCCCTCGCACCCGACATCCCCACCCTCGCCCACCACTTCCGCGCCGCGGGCTACGAGACCGGATACATCGGCAAGTGGCATCTGGCACCCGACGAGTACACGGGGCCCGTGCCGGAGCGCTACCGCGGCGGCTACGACCACTGGCTGGCCGCGAACCTGCTGGAGTTCACCTCGGACGCCTACACGACCACGCTCTACGACGGCGAAGGACGGCCCCGGCACTTCGACGGCTACCGCGCCGACGCGCTGGGCACCGCCGCCGCCGAGTTCGTACGCGAGCGGCGGGACGGGCCGTTCTTCCTGTTCCTGTCGTTCCTGGAACCCCACCACCAGAACTCCCGCGACGACTACCCCGCCCCCGACGGCTACCGCGAACGCTACGCGGACCCCTGGACACCCGCCGATCTGCGTGCGCTGGGCGGCGGCAACTCCCGTGAGCACCTTGCCGGTTACTACGGCATGGTGCGCCGTCTCGACGAGGTGCTCGGCACGGTGCTCGACGCCCTCGCCGAGCAGGGGACGCTGGAGGACACCGTCGTGCTCTTCACCTCCGACCACGGCTGCCACTTCAAGACCCGCAACGACGAGTACAAGCGCAGCCTGCACGACGCGTCGGTACGGGTGCCGACCGTGCTGTGCGGGCCGGGCCTGCCGCAGGGGGTGCGGCTGGAGCAGGTGGTCAGCCATGTCGACCTGCCTCCAACGCTCCTCGACGCGGCCGGAGTTGCCGTACCCGCCGGGATGCAGGGCCGCACGCTGCTGCCGCTGCTGCGCGGCGAGGACACCGGCTGGCCGGACGAGGTGCTGATCCAGATCAGCGAGTCCGAGGTCGGGCGGGCGATCCGCACGCACCGCTGGAAGTACGGCGTGGTGGCACCGGGCGCCGACGCCTGGCGGGTGCCGTCGGCCGACCGCTATGTGGAGACCTACCTCTACGATCTGGACGCCGATCCGGAGGAGTCGGCGAACCGGGTCGCAGACCCCGGCTGCGCCGCCACCCGGCGGGCGCTCGCCCGGCGGCTCGCCGAGCGCGTCGCCCGGTCCGGCGAACAGCGACCCGAGATCGACCCCGCGCCCGGCGAGGAGCACGCCGACGGCGAGGGCGACGGCGACGACAGCAACAGCGGCCGGGACGGCGGGAACCCCGGGAACACCGGAAGCGGCGGAAGCACCGCGAGCGCCGGGGACGGCGGCTGACCCGAGCCACTGCCCCCGCAACGCACGCCTCCGCCGCCCGCGATGAGCCTCGCCCGCGCCCGCGCCCAGCCCGCCGCATCCGGGCAGACGGGGCGCGGGCGGCCGCGATATCTCACTCGCCGACGCGGGACGCCTTGCGGCAGCTGTCCGAGCCGTCACAGCTCTTCAAGTCGTGCAGAGTGTCGTGCAGTTCGTCGCGCCGGTCGTCGGGGAGCGACGAGATCCGGTTCCGCAGCTGCTCGGGATCGGACTTCATCGAGTAGAACTCGCGGTCGCCGCCCGCGTATTCGACGTACAGCGAGTCCGAGGTCCGCAGAGCCTCGTAACTCGGCGGATCGCCGTGGTTCTTGCGGGGCGCCGCGTCCGGATCGCCCTTCTTGGACTTGGCGTTGTGGTGCTCCACCAGTACGGACTCGCGCCAGTCCTCTCCCGGCTTGCCGCGCAGCAGCTCCGCGAGGCTGCTTCCGTCGACGGACGGGGGCGGCTTCACCCCGGCCAGGTCTAGGAACGTGGGATTGAGGTCGGTGTTCTCCGTGAGCTCCGAGACCCGCTCGCCGGAGGGCACCGCCGGGCCCGTGACCATCAGCGGCACGTTGACGTCCGTGTCGTAGGCGGTCTGCTTGCCCGGCCGCAGCCGGTGCTCGCCCATGTGGAAGCCGTTGTCGGAGCCGAAGACGAAGTAGGTGTCGTCGGCCAGCCCCTTCTCCTTCAGCTGGTCCTGAAGGTCGCCGATCATCTTGTCGACCGCCTGCACGGAGCGCACCCGCTTGGCGAACTTGCGGTCGATCTGCTTCTTCTCCTTCGCGGTCAGCGGCTTGACGTCCTTCTGCCAGTCGGGAGCCGGCTTCGGCGCCTTGTCGTACGCCTCGGTGCGGGGCGCCTTCAGCGACGGGTACTCATCCCTGTCCCTGGGCGCCGGAGTCGACGGCGAATGCGGGGCGAAGGGCGTGAGCTGGAGCATGAACGGCTTCTTCGCCTTCGCCGAGGAGTCCACGAACGACGACGCCTTCTTCGCCATCACGTCCGTCAGATAGTCCTGCGGCTCGTGTCCGTAGTGCTTTACGCGCCCGTTCTCGTTGAGGTCGTAGTCGAACTCCGGGTAGCCGTTCCCGGCGACGTCCCATTCGTCCCAGCCCGGCGGAACGTACGGCTTCGACGTGCCGTTCTCGTCGGCCGGCTGGTAGCCGTTGAGGTACTTGCCCATGAATCCGGTCCGGTAGCCGGCGTCCTGGAGGGCGGGCGCGAAGCACTTCTTCTCGTTGCCCTTCTTGTTGAAGGCGCCGTAGCCGCCGTCGTTCCCGTTGTTGGTGAATACGCCGGTGTTGTGCGGATACTGCCCCGTGAGACCTGTCGAACGGGACGGGCAGCAAAGCGAGTCGGTGACGAAGAAGTTCGAGAACGTCACCCCTTTCTTCTGCATCTGCTGTACGTGCGGCATGTACCGCACGAGATTCCACGACAAATCGTCGGTCTGCACGTGAACGATGTTGGGCTTGCCGCCGTCCGCCTCACTGCTTCCGGCGGACGACGCCTTCGCGGAGTCCTCCGCGTCCGTGCCGAGCGCTGCCGAACACGACGTCAGCAGCGCCGCGGTGACGGCGAGGCACAGTCCGGCGACGGCAGTGCGGCCCGGTCGCCCGAGCCCTCGGCCCTGGTGGTGAAGACGCTTGCCGGTGGGCATCGGCCCTCCTCTCGGATCCTCAAGTCCCTTGCGTGCCGGGCATGTTGGCGGTGGACCTTGTGAGTTCTCTGTGAACGGCCTTCACCAGGGACGGGACGGTGCGCGGGCTCGTCCGGGTGCACGCATTTCCCGCGGCGCCCTTCCGCGTCGCGGGAATGGCGGCGGCTTACCGGGGTAGTCCTCGGGGCGGCGTTCCCGTATCCGCCTGAAGTTCGAGTGAGCCCCCCACGCAAGGAATGCCTTTGTTGCGAGACGCATTGGCGATCATGGACTTGGACGAGGCACAGGCTGCCTCCGCGCAGGAACTCGTCGAGGAGCTGAGAGACCGGCACACGAGCCCCGAGGACGAGGACTTCCTCCGGTCCGCCCAGGCGGAGTCCCTGTCGCTTCCGGCCCATTTGACCGAGGGCTTACGGGAGTTGCGCTATGACGACGTTCCTCCCGCGGCGCTCGTACGCGGATTCCCCGTGGACGACTCGGCCATCGGCCCGACCCCCTCGCACTGGAGGCACCGCGAACCGGGCCGTACCGCCGCACAGGACTTCTGGCTCGGGCTTCTCGCGTCGCTTCTCGGCGACCCCTTCTGCTGGTCGACCCTCCAGGACGGCCGCCTCTACAACGACATCCATCCCATAAAAGGGAACGAACTCCATCAGACTGGCCACGGCAGCACATCGGTGCTGGAATTCCACACCGAGGACGCGTTCCACGAATACCGCTGCGACTACATCCTGCTGCTTTCCCTGCGCAATCACGACCGGGTGCCGACGACGGTGGGCGCGTCCCGTGCGCTGCGGCTGAGCGGCGAGGACCGTGACGTGCTCTTCCAGCGGCGGTTCGTGATCAGGCCCGACACGGAGCACCGGCGGCACATGACCGAAGCGGAGATCGCCTCGTACGAACGGCCCGTGGCGGTGCTCTTCGGCGACCGCGACGATCCGGGCGTACGCGTCGACCCCCCGTACATGGAGGCCCTGCCCGGCGACCCGGAGGCCGCGGCGGCGCTGGGGAGGCTCTGCGAACAGCTTCAGGCCGGGCTCGTGGACGTGGCGCTCGAACCGGGGGACGTGCTCGTCATCGACAACCAGCGCTGTGTGCACGGCCGTAAGCCGTTCCGTGCACGGCTCGACGGCACCGACAGATGGCTGAGAAAGCTGACGGTGACGCGGGACCTGCGCAAGTCGGCCGGGCAGCGAGGGCACCCGCGCTCGCGCGTACTGCGCGGCTGAGCGCGGCCCGGCACCGGCGAGGCGGCCCGTCCGCCGGATTCCGCTGATCCGTACCCCGCGGCCGCCCGCCCTGCCCCGGCCCGTCCCGCGGCCCGGTCGCACTCCGGCCGCCGCATGCCGAAGTACCCGCCCCCGCAAAGGCGTTCACAGATCCCCCGAGGAGGAACAGCGTGCGCATCGCACTCGTATCCGGTGACGGACTGCCCACGTCCGGACTGCTGACCGTGTTCCGCAACGTGCTCGACGTCGGCCGCGACCTCGGCCTCGTCGACCTGCCGGTCGCCACCGACCTCGGCTACGCGTGGCGCCCGGACAAGGCCGAGTACTTTCCGGCCGGAGGCCGCCGCCCGGCCGACTCGGGGTGGATGCGCACAACGCGGCGGCGCGTGCGGGACGGGATGACCGACGCCGAACGCGCCGAGGAGCTGCTGTCCATCAGGGACCAGGTCGCGGCCCACGGCTCGCTGGACGACGCGGCACGGCGCGAGCTGTCGTCCCGCATCGACAGGCTGTCCGACGCCTACCGCGCGTACTTCGCCGAATGGCTGGCCGAACACAAACCGGACTGGATCTTCGGGCTCAACATGACCCTCTCCGACGCCGTGCCGGCCACGGCCGGACTGCACGCCGCCGTGCGGGACCACTTCGCGGGCGGGCGCCGCGGGGGAATGGTCTTCTGGGACCACGACCTGTTCGGCAGCTGCGCCATCCACGACGAGGAGACGGGCGCACGCGTCTATCCGGAACGGCCCTACGACCTGACGCCGCTCCCCCGAGACGACGCGCACACGCGGTGGATCGTCATCTCCGACGGGCTCGCCGAGGAGGCCGCCGGCTATCCGACCGACGCCGTACCGGAGGTCGTCTCCAACCTGCTGCCCTCCGTACCCGAAGGCCGGCTGGAGGCACGCCACCGGGAGTTCGCGGCACAGCACGGCCTGGACGCGGAACGGCCCGTGCTGCTCGACCCGGTGCGGGTCTTCAGGATCAAGGGCGTGGACGTGGCCGTGCGGCTGCTCGCGGAGATGAAGGACGCCGCAGGCGCCGCAGGCGAGCCCGTGCCGTATCTGCTGGTGTTCGGCGGACTCGACGAGGACCCCGAGTACGCGGGCGAGGTGACCGCCCTCGCCGCCCGGGCGGGCGTCGAGGACGACATCCGCTTCCTCGACGGCGTCCCGCTCACCAGCTTCCGCGACGACGAAGGCGGCTGGCACCTGGACGAGGTGGACCTGCTGCGGGTGGCCGCCGCCTCGTCGGGCGGCGTCGTCTTCACCCCGGGCGTCACCGACGTGGAGACGGTGGGGCTCGGGCCGGGACTCGCGGCGATGGCCGGTCTGCCGTGCCTGACGACGGACTACGACGTCTTCGAGCCGGTGTACGGGCCCGAGTTCAGCCGGGTGCGGACGGGCGTCCCGCCGGAGGCGGCCCGTACGGGCGCCGCCGAGTTCATACGGACGCTGGCGGCCTTCCGCCGGGGCGACGACTGGCTGCGGGGACGGCTGGAGGTCAACAGGAAGATCGTGGAGGAACGCTTTCCGAGGGGCCCGTGGACGCGCTTCTGGCGGGAGCTGGAGTCGGCCGCCGACTGAGGAGCGGAGGGCGCCCGTCCGGTCCGTCCGGTTCTGGTCAGGTCCGTCGGCCCGCGCCTGTGAAAGAGTCCTGATGGTTTGCTGCACATCTCTCACACATGCCGTCATCGGCCCGCTAGCGTGCGCTCATGACCGCGCGGCCCCCCGCTCCCGTGGCCTTGACAGGCCGGTACGTCGTGCTGGAGCCCCTCAGGATCGATCACGTCCCCGACCTCTTCGCGGCTCAGGGCGGCCTTGAGACGGAATGGGGCTGGCTTCCGGTGCACGCTCCGCGCTCACCGGCCGAGATGCGTCTCATCGTCGAGCAGCGGCTCGCCCAGCAGGCCGCCGGCGGGGCCTTCCTCTTCGCAGCGCTGCATCCCGGCATCCGGCGGCCCGTGGGCTGGATCGCGTACCTCAACATCGACGTCATCGACCAGCGGGTCGACATCGGCTGGCACTGGCTGGGGAACTCGCTGTCCGGCACGTACGCCACCGTCGAGATGCATCTGCTGCTGGTGCAGCACGCCTTCAACGACCTGGGCTTCTCCCGGGTGCAGTGGCAGCTCGACGACCTCGACCGCGCGAGCCACGAGACGATGCTCCAGATCGGGGCCGTGCGCGAGGGCGTGATGCGGCGGCACCAGCGGCGCCCGGACGGCAGCTGGCGGGACACGGTCCTCTATGCGCTGCTCGCCCCCGGACGTGCCACTCCCTCCGGCGGCAACGGCCCGCTCGCGGTGACGGCGGGACCGTCCGCGCCCACCACGGTCTGGCCGGCCGCCGGGTCGCCGCAGGCGGTGCGGCCACCGCTGGGACTGCCTCCCGCGGGCGGCGGCTACCGGCTCTGATCCGGGAGGCCCGCGGCCCGACTCCCCGACTCGCCGTGTACGGCCGGGACTTCGCGCCCGGTGAGGCACCCGCCCGGTGACGGCCGGTGGGCCGGCGGGCGGGTGCCGCCGGCGCTACGTCGCCGGCCGCCGGGCGCGCGTCAGCCCAACCGCCCGAAGGTGTGGGTGACGTGGTCGGTGAACATCGGCATGCTCGGATCGGGGCGGCGCCCCAGGTCGGCCGCCGACTCCTCGATCGAGCGGTGCTCCAACCGCCAGCCGAGACCGGCCAGTTGGTCCTGCGCGGGCACCCGCTCACCGCCGGGGAACAGGGCGCCGATGTCCATGCCGAGGTCCTTGGAGCGCTCCCGCAGCACCGGATCGTCGAGCAGGTTCGTGAGGTCGTCGATCCGCTCGACGGCGAACCGGCTGCCGGGCGCCGAGAGCCGGCTGACCTCCTCGAAGAGCCGCGTCTCGGCCTCGGGCGGAAGGTACGGCAGCAGGCCCTCGGCCAGCCACGCCGTCGGGCGGGAGGCGTCGAAGCCCGCCGCCTCCAGCGCGGCTCCCCAGTCGTGGCGCAGATCGATGGGTACGAGGCGGTGTTCGCAGCCCGCGGTGGCGTCCTCCTCCTGAAGCGTCTTCGACTTGAACTCCAGCACCGCGGGCTGGTCCAGCTCGAAGCAGACGGTGCCGGAGGGCCATCCGAGCCGGTAGGCACGGGTGTCGAGACCCGAGGCGAGGATCACCACCTGCCGGATGCCGTCCTCGGACGCGCTCAGGAAGTAGTCGTCGAAGACGCGCGAGCGAAGGCCCACGTACTCCGAGGTCGCGGTCCAGATCTCCTGCTCGCCGGCCCCCATGCCGGGGAAGGAGAGCGGGTGCCCGTCGCCGTTCGCCTCGCCGTTCGCCCCGCCGTTCGCCTCGCCGCCGCCTCCGGCACCGTCCGCGCCGCCGTTCTCCGTACCGTCGGCGAAGGGGAACGGCACCGGCGCCTGCGCCGCGGCGACCAGCCGGGAGGCGTAGGGATCGCGTATCAGCGCATCCGTGCGTGTGGACTCGGCCGCTCTGCCGGCGGCCACCGCCAGGGCGGTCAGCCCGACGCCGGTGACGATGTCCCACTGCTGGTCCGTGCTCAACGGACACCTCCGTGTTCGCGGTTGTGCTGGTCCGTGCTGCGAGGCGCCGCTCACGCCCTGGCCGTGCGGCGGCCCGGTGACCCGTGCGGGCGGCACCCGGGCGCACACTAGTAGATGGGAGCCTCAAGCAACTATCAGACCCCGTACGGGAGTTCCGCGGCCGGACCCACCGCCGGGGGAAGCCGCTCCGAGCTGGGACGGAGCCGAGCGGGGACGGAGCCGAGCGGCAACGAACCGAGCGGCAACGAATCCGAGCACGGAGGGAGCCGAGCGGGGGCGGGTGCCGGGCGGGCGGCGTGCGGCGCTATCGCGCGAGTGCCGCCGCCTGGCTCGTGGTGAGCGGCTTGGCGAAGACCCGTACGTCGTCGACGGTGCCCTCCACGCCGCGGAAGCCCTCGCCGAACGACAGCCCGCGGCCCACGGCGAAGACGCCCTCTGCGGCGAAGTCGTCCGCGTGCTCGGTGGTGTCCTGCAACCTGCCGTCGACATAGAGGCGGATCTCGTCGTCGGGGTCGTCGTAGACGCCCGTCAGCTGCGTCCACTCGCCCTCTTCGGGCCCGAAGTCGGCCGCCGCCTCGTCGGCGTCGGCGTCCTCGGCGTCCTCCTCGTCCTCGAACGGGATCCGCATCTCCCAGCGGTCCTCGTCCGCGTCGTACTGGAGCAGGAAGCCGCTGGACTCGTCGGCGTCCTGCGTCACCACCGCCTGGTCGTCCTCCGTGTCGTCCAGCCTCACGCGTGCCGAGACGGAGAAGCTGCTCTCGGTGTCGATCACCGGCCCGTCCGAGACGACGGCCTGACCACCGTCGAGGTCCACCGCTCCCCCGGACACCGTCGCCGGGGGCGAGCCCCTGAGGGTTCCGCTGCGGCCGTGCTTCGACGTGTCGGCCACGACTCCGGCGCGCGCCCCGCCGAAGAGCCATTCCAGGATGGCGCCGTCCACCGGGGGCTTCGAGGCCGGCGGCGGCTTCTTGCCGGTGCCGGGCGGCTTGGAGCCGGGGCTCGCCGTCACCGTGGAGGTGGCTGTCTCGGTCGCCGTCGGACCGGAGGGGCCGGGCTGCTTCTGCGGCGGCGCCGGCTGCGCGCTCTCCGACGGCTTGGAATCGTCGCTCTGCGGCGCTCCGTTGCGGAGGTTCCCCGAGACGGCGAACGCGACGGCCAGGGAGGCGAGTCCGATGAGGACGAGGCTCTGCACGAGCCGGTTGGCGCGCAGTCCGCGGCCCGCGGGACGGCCCGCTCCCGGGCGTACTCCGGCGCCCCAGCGCCCGAACAGGCGGCGGCGCACCCTGCCGGGAGCGCGCGCCAAGTGGGCGCCGGCCGGGAGGAGTTCGAGAGCGGAGCCGACGGGGGCGTCCTCCTCGGCCCGCAGCGCGGCGTACTCCACGCCGCCCCACGGGAGGACGGCCTCCGCGAGGAACGCCCCGAGGTCGACGCGCATCCGTCCGAGGTCGGCGACGGCACGGGTGCAGGCCGCGCAGCCTTCGAGGTGCGGCGCGAGATCCGCCGCCATGTCGATGGCGCTCTCCTCGGCGTAGGCGAGGACCATCCGGTGGAAGGGCCGGCACTCGTCGGCCAGTCCGGCCTGGTGGAGCTGTACGTAGATGTTGTACAGCTCGCTGCGCGCACGCCGCGCGAGCAGGGGGATCGCCTCGGCGTCCGGGCCGAGCAGGTCCTCGATGCGCTCGGGCTCGTCGTGCTCGACGGCCTGGTGCCACAGCACGGTCTGGCTGTGGTCGGCGACGCCCTCGAAGGTCCGCCCGGCCACGGAGAGGGGCAGGAACTCCGGCTCCGCGACGTGTGCGTTGGCGGCGTCCGCACCGGCCGTGCCGTACGTTCCGCCGCCGTACGTGCCGTCGCCGTACGTGCCGTCCGCACCCGCGGTGAGACCCGGCGGCGCAGGCACATGCGTACCGATCCAGGTGATCAACTCCGGTGCGAGCGCCTCGCGCCGGTCCGTGCGCGACCAGGCGGCGGCCGTGCGCAGCACCACCGACAGCGCCCGCGGACGCACGGCACCGGAGGCGCCGCCGTCCTGCGGACGCAGCGCCAGCTTCCAGGCCTGCCCGGCCAGCGCGTCGGCCGCCGAGGAGGTGTTGGCGCAGGACGACGCGTAGACCCTCACGGCCTGGAAGTGGCGCCGCTCCAGCTCGCGGAGAGCGGCAGCCGAGGGCTCCCCGCCCCCTCGTACGAGCCGGAGCAGTTCCGCGTCAGACAGGTGCGCGCATTCCATCCGTTCGTTCAATCTCCCCGACGGGTTGGGCGGCGGCCCCGTGCGGGCCGGCTGCTTCGCGTGCCCGCCGGCGCCCTGACCGCGCCGGCGACAAAGGTCGATCTCCAGCTCAGCGCAAGGATGCTGAAAAGGCCATAGGCAATATGTACCTAGCCGGGCACCGCTTCCGATGTCGCCGTCCAATCACCCGGCGGGGCGGGCCCGGGTGATGTGGCGTAGCCGCGCCGGGTGGTTACCGCCGGTCCCGGCGGGCAGGGGTTTGGCGGCCCGGCGTGAGGAGCAATGCCCAGTCGGAGCCCGGCAGTCGGGGCAGCCGCATCCCGGCACGGCTGCCCCGGCCCGGGCTCCGGTGAGCGTCGCGTCGCGCCTCGGGCCCGGACGCGACGGCTCTTCGCGGGCGCTCTCAACGCGCTCGCAACGCGCTCACAGCCGCGGGTCGACCGGCTCCGACTCCAGCGCCAGTACGGCGAACACCGCCTCGTGCACCCTCCACAGCGGCTCACCCGCCGCCAGCCGGTCCAGCGCCTCCAGACCCAGCGCGTACTCGCGCAGCGCGAGCGACCGCTTGTGCCCCAGGGAGCGGGAGCGCAGCCGCGAAAGCTGCCCCGGCAGGGTGTACTCGGGCCCGTAGACGATCCGCAGGTACTCCTGGCCGCGGCACTTCACGCCCGGCTGCACCAGGCCCTTCGCACCCAGCACCAGGGCGTCCCGCGGCTTGACGACCATGCCCTCGCCGCCCGACGCGGTCGTCTCCAGCCACCACTTCTCCGCGGCGGCCTCGCTCTCCGGGTCGGAGGTGTCCACCGTGATCCGTGCGGTGCTCCGCAGCAGCGGCCGGCGGCCCGCGGACTGCGCCGCGCCGCGGTCGGCCTCCACCAGCCGGTCCAGCCAGGCCAGTTGCTCGCCGTGCGGCACCGCCGCCAGGGAGCGTCCCTCGGCGGCGAGCAGCTGGAACGGTGCCAGCCGCACGCCGTCCAGCCCGTCCACCGGCCAGCAGTAGCGGCGGTAGGCGTCGGTGAACGCCGAGGCGCAGCCAGCCCGTTCACGCTGCCGCTCCAGCAGTTCCGCCACGTCCACGCCGCGCGCTCCGGCGTCCCGCAGCGCGCCGACCGCCGGCGGGAGGACCGCGCGGGCGGCGGCGCCGACGGCCGCGTACTGCCTGCGCAGCAGACCCGACGCCTTCAGCGACCACGGAAGCATCTCCGCGTCCAGCAGCAGCCAGTCCGTGGCCAGTTCGTCCCACAGCCCGGCCGCCGCGACCGCTTCGCGCAGCCTCCGTACGACCTCCTCGCACGTCCCGGCGTCGTCGAAGAACGGCCGCCCCGTCCTGGTGTGCACGGCGCCGGTGGTGCCGTCCGCCGCGCCGAAGCGCCGCCGGGCGGCCTCCGCGTCGCGGCACACCACGGCCACCGCACGCGAGCCCATGTGCTTCTCCTCGCACACCAACTCCCCCACGCCGTCCGCCCGGTAGGCCGCGAACGCCTCCCGCGGATGCTCCAGGAAGCCCTCCTCGGACGAGGTGGCGCACGGCGCCATCGTCGGCGGCAGATACACCAGCCACCGCGGGTCGACGGCGAACCGGCTCATCACCTCCAGCGCCGCCGCCGAGTTCTCCTCCCGCACGGAGACCCGGCCGTGGTGCGCGGTCTCGACGATCCGCCGCCCGGCGACGTCGGTCAGCTCCAGCGGACGCTCCCGGTGGCCGCGGTCCGCCCCGTGCCCGTGCCCGCCCGGCTCGTCCAGCGGTCGCACCGGCTCGTACCAGACCTGCCCGGCGTCGACGTCGACGAGTTCGCGCTCGGGCCAGCGCAGCGCCGTCAGCTTTCCGCCGAAGACGCAACCGGTGTCCAGGCAGAGGGTGTTGTTCACCCACGACGCGGACGGCACCGGCGTGTGCCCGTACACGACGGCCGCGCGGCCCCGGTACTCCTCGGCCCACGGATAGCGCACGGGCAGGCCGTACTCGTCGGTCTCGCCCGTGGTGTCCCCGTACAGCGCGAAGGAGCGCACCCGGCCGGACGTGCGGCCGTGGTACTTCTCGATCAGTCCCGCGTGGCAGACGACGAGGCCGCCGCCGTCGAGCACGTAGTGGCTGACGAGGGAGTCGATGAACGACCCGACCCGCCGCGTGAACTCCTCGCTCTCGCCTTCCATCTGGGCGACCGTCTCGGCCAGTCCGTGGGTGAGGCGCACCTTGCGGCCCTTGAGGTGCCGGCCGAACTTGTTCTCGTGGTTGCCGGGCACGCACAGCGCGTTCCCCGCCTCCGTCATGCCCATCACCAGCCGCAGCACACCGGGGCTGTCCGGGCCGCGGTCGACGAGGTCGCCGACGAAGACGGCAGTGCGGCCCTCGGGGTGGCGCGCGTCCACGGGCCGGCCCTCGTCGTCCCGCACGAGTGCGTAGCCGAGCCGCTCCAGCAGCGACTCCAGCTCGGCGCGGCAGCCGTGCACGTCGCCGACGATGTCGAACGGGCCGGTCAGATGCCGCAGGTCGTTGTAGCGCTTCTCGATGACGATCCGTGCCGCCTCAGCCTCCTCGGGGCCGCGCAGCACGTGCACCTTGCGGAAGCCCTCGCGCTGCAACGAGCCCATGGAGCGGCGCAGTTCGCGCCGCTGACGCGGCAGCACGTGGCGGCCCATGTCCGCGCGCCCGGGCCGCTGCGCGTTGCGCTCCGCGCACAGCTTCTCCGGCATGTCGAGGACGATCGCGACGGGCAGCACGTCGTGCTCGCGTGCCAGCTTCACCAGCGACTTGCGCGCCTCGGGCTGCACGTTGGTCGCATCGACCACGGTGAGGCGGCCGGCGGCGAGCCGCTTGCCGGCGATGTGGTGCAGGACGTCGAAGGCGTCGCGGGTGGCGCCCTGGTCGTTCTCGTCGTCGGCGACGAGACCGCGGCAGAAGTCGGAGGAGAGCACCTGGGTGGGCAGGAAGTGCCTGTGGGCGAACGTGGACTTGCCCGAGCCGGTGACGCCGACGAGGACGACGAGGCAGAGGTCGGGCACGCCGAGAGCCGCCCCGGTGGTCTCCGGGCCGCCGGTTCGCTGCGTGGTGCCGGTGCGCTGCGTGCTGCCGGTCATCTCGGTTCCTCCTTCGCTCCGCCCGTCCCTCCGGGCTCACCGGTCTCTACGGCCTCACCGGTCCCTACGGCCTCCGGGCTCACGGCCCGGAACACCGCCATCTGCGTCGGCGGGCCCACCTCGGGGTCGTCGTCGCCGACCGGCCGGTACTCGACTCCGTATCCGTAGCGGCCCGCCACCTCCTCGGCCCAGGCACGGAACTGCTTCCTGTCCCACTCGAAGCGGTGGTCGGGGTGGCGGACGCTCCCGGCGGGCAGCGACTCCCAGCGGACGTTGTACTCGGCGTTCGGCGTGGTCACCACGACGGACCGCGGCGCGGCCACGGCGAAGACCGCGTGCTCCAGGGCGGGCAGCCGCGGCGGGTCCACGTGCTCGACGACCTCGCTGAGCACCGCCGCGTCGTACCCCTTCAGCCGTGCGTCGCTGTAGGCGAGCGAGCCCTGCATCAGCTTCACGCGTGCCGCCTGCCGCTCCGGCATCCGCTCCAGGCGCAGCCGCCGGGCCGCCTCGTTCAGCGCGCGCACCGACACGTCCACGCCCACGATCTGGGTCCAGCGGCCGTCCTTCAGCAGCTCGCCCACCAACTGCCCCTGGCCGCAGCCCAGATCGAGCACGCGCCGTGCCCCCGTCTCCTCCAGCGCGCGAACGACCGCCGCACGGCGCCGCACCGCAAGCGGCACCGGCCGCTCCTCGGTGTCGGCCTCCTCGTCGACGGCGTTGTCCAGCTCCTCCGCCTCGCTGTCGTCCGCCTCGGCGAGCCTCGCCAGCTCCAGCCGCTCCATCGCGTCACGGGTCAGCGCCCGGCGCCGGGCCAGATAGCGCCGGGTGATCAGCTCCTGCTCGGGGTGCCCGGGCAGCCAGCCCTCGCCGGCGCGCAGCAGCTTGTCGACCTCGTCCGGCGCCACCCAGTAGTGCTTCGCGTCGTCCAGCACCGGCAGCAGTACGTACAGATGGCGCAAGGCGTCCGACAGCCGCGCCTCCCCGGTGAGGGCCAGGCGCACGTACCGCGACCCGCCCCAGTCGGGGAACTCCTCGTCGAGCGGCAGCACTTCGGCCCCGACGCTCCACCCCAGCGGCTCCAGCAGCCGCCGCACCAGGGCGGGGCCGCCGCGCGCGGGCAGCACGGGCACGTCGATGCGCAGCGGCAGCGCACGCTCCGCGAGGGCGGGCCTGGCGTCGCAACGGCCGCGCAGCGCGCTGGAGAAGACCGTGCGCAGAGCGACCGCGAGCAGCGAAGACGCCGCATACGGACGGTCGTTGACGTACTGCGCGAGCGCGGAGTCGGGCGCGCCGCCGCGGCCCTTGCCCTTCCCGCGGCGGACCAGCGACACCGGGTCCACGTCGAGCAGGAGCGCGGCGGTGCAGCGCTCGGGCGACGCCTCGGGGTAGAAGACGTGCGCGTCGCCGTACGAGGTGGCGAACCGCTGGGCCTTCTCCGGGTGCTTGTGCAGCAGAAAGCCCAGGTCGGTCGCCGGATCCCGCGCGTTTCCTTCGGTGCTTATCGTCAAGAACACCCGGCCGAGTATCGCCGCTCGTGCCGCGCTCCCCCACCGCTTTTTCCCGCGTCGGCGCCCGCGCGGCGGCTTCCCGTACGGCGGGTCCGCGGGTCCGTACGGGAAGCCGGTACGTCACACCTCCGAACCGCGCCCGGCCGCATCCGGACCGCACACCCGAACACTCGGGATCCGCCAATTCCCGTACGTACGGCCCCGCTCCGGGCGGCGCGGTCCCTACTCTGCTGCGAGCCGACTTCCTGCGAGGGGGCGACAGCGTGGATGCTCCGACAGCATGGCCCTTCGTCGGACACGAGCGTGAGATCGCGGACTTCGACGAGGCGCTGGCGAACGAAGAGTGGCACGCGTACGTCGTCCACGGACCGCAGGGCATCGGCAAGTCGCGCTTCGCGCAGATCTGCCGCGAGCGCGCGGAACACCGAGGCCACGCGACGGGCAACGCGATAGCCGCCTTCGAACAGGGCTTTCCGCTGGCCTCGTTGGCGCATCTGCTGCCGCAGGGCACGAACACCGGGGACGCGGTGGCGCTGTTCGGGAAGGCCCGCGATGCGCTGACGGCTAGGAGCGGGTCGGTCGGCGGCGGCGCCGATGCGGGGGCCCGGCCGGGGGCCGGGCGGGGGGCCGGGGCTGAGGGCGGAGCCGGGGGCGTGACCGGGACCGAGACCCGGGCCAGGGCCGGGGCCGGGGCCGGGGCCGAGACGGCGACCCGGTTCGGGTCGGGGACGGGAACCGGGTCCGGAGCGGGAACCGCGGCCCGGAGCGGGTCCGCGACCGGGACCGGGGCCGAGACCGGCGCTGATGCAGGAGCCCGTTCCGCTCCCCGTAGGTTCACCCTCGTCGTCGACGAACTCGACGGACTCGACGAGGCGTCCGCGTCGCTCACGGCCCAACTCCTCGAAGCCAAGGCCGTGTTCCTCGTCGCCACCGTCGGCTCGCTACAGAGCCTCGGCCTCGCCGCGTACCGCCTTCAGTCGGGCGCCCAGGTCCGCCGCACCGACCTCGCCGCCCTCAGCGAGCCGCAGACCGGCGCGGTGATGCGCCGGGTGCTCGGCGGCCCCGTCGAGCCGCGCACCGTCTCGCTGCTGCACCGGATCAGCGGCGGAAACCCCTGCTATCTCCGCGAGTTCGTCGTCCAGTCCCTCGCGGAGGAGAGCCTGGTCTTCGAGGACGGCGAGTCGTGGACGCTGATCTCCGACGTCGGCGTCACCCCGCTGCTGACGGAGATGGTCGAGCGCAGCCTGGCCGGTGTCTCGGCCGAGACCCGCAGGGCGCTGAACCGGATCGCGCTGTGCCAGCCCGTGGACGCCTCCACCCTCCGCGACGGCGCGCTCGACGAGCTCGAAGTCCTGGGCTTCACACGCACGGTGCGGGAAGGGCGCCGCGAATCGGTCTCCCTGCGCCATCCCGCGCACGAGAAGGTGCTGCGCTCCGCGATCCCCTCCACCGAGCGGCGGCGCATCCTCGGCGACGAGGCCCAACTGATGCGGGCCAAAGGCGCGAAGCGGCTCACGGACAAGATCCGGATCGCCTCCTGGCAGCTCGCCGCCACCGGCTCGGCCGACCCCGACATGCTGCTGCGTGCCGCGACGTTCGCCCGCCGCACGCAGAACTTCCGTACGGTACGCGAGCTTTCACGCGCAGCGTGCCGCGAGGGCGAGGACTTCCTCTCCCGGCTGCTGCTCGCCGAATCCCTCTACGAACTCGGCGACTTCGCCGGCGCGTGGGAGGTCTTCGACGAGGCGGCCGAGCGTACGGACGGCGAGTTCGACCGGCTGCTCCTCGCGCTGGGCAGGTCGCGGCTGCTGGCATGGGGCTGCATCGATGCCCGCAAGGCGCTGGACGTCAACGCGGAGGCTGCCCGCGAGATCACCGAACCGCGGCACCTGGAGGCGCTGACCGCGTCCCGCGGCGCGATCCTCATGGCCTTCGGACGGCCCGAGGAGGCGCTGCGCGTGACCGGACGCACCGGGCCCGACGGCTTCGAGGACTCCCGGGACTTCGGGGAGATCCGGGACTTCGAGGAGGTCCGGGACTCCGAGAAGATGCGGGGCTTCGGGGAGATGCGGGGCTTCGAGGACTTCGGGGGATTCGAGGGCAACTGCCTCGCCGGCGTCCTCGGCAACGGCTCGCGGGCCACGGCGCTGGTCGCCACGGGCCGGGTGAAGGAGGGCCTGGAGGCCGCACACGAGGCGTACGACGAGCGGGTACGCCTGGAGGAGTCCCCGGCGATACCGCACCCGGTGGAGTACCTGGCCATCGTCATGTTCGCGCTGGAGGAGGAGGGCAGGCTCGACGAGGCCTACAAGACCGGCGAACGGGGCTGGCAGGAGGCCCTCGCCGACGACGTCGCGGGCGCGGAGGCGCTGATCGCCGGGGCGCTCGCACGGTGCGCGCTGCTGCTGGGGCGGCCCGCAGAGGCGCGCCGCTGGGCCGCGCAGTCTGCGTGCATCGCCTCTCGCAACTCCTTCCCCGGCACCCTCCACGTCGCACTGGCCCGCAAGGCCGAGGCGTGCGCGCTGATGCAGGACGTGCCCGCCGCGGCGAAGGCCGTCGCGGCGAGCGCGGACCTGCCGCGCTGGGGCGCCTTCCGCTCCGAACTGCCGCTGGGCCGGGCGTGGTTGCTCGCCGCGCAGGGCAAGCAGCAGGCCGCGCGCAGCGTGCTGTGGGAGGCGGCGGAGGACGCCCGTGCGGCGGGTCATCTCGCGAGCGAGGCGAGGATCCTCACCGACATCGCCCGCCTCGGGGACCCGCGGGGCCCCGAGCCCCGGCTGACGCACATCGCGGACATCTCGGACGGACGGCTCATACGCGCACGCGCCGCATTCGTCGCCGCGCTCGCCGCGGGAGACCCCGAGCGGCTGACGGACGGCGCCCGCGCGCTGGAGGAGACCGGCGCCTCACTGATCGCCGCCGAGGCAGCCGCCTCGGCGTGCAACCAGTGGAGCCAACGCGGCGAACAGCGCCCGGCGACGGCCGCCGAGAACCTCTCCTTCGCCCTCCAGCGCCACTGCGAACACGCCCGCACCCCGGGCCTCACAGTGCTCGGCGCCGCCAAGCACCTCACCGCACGCGAGGCCGAGATCGCGGGCCTCGTCTGCTCCGGCCTCACGAACATCGAGGTGGCGGAGACGGTCACGATCTCCAAACGCACGGTCGACAACCACCTCCAGAACATCTACCGAAAGCTGGGCGTCCGCAGCCGGCGCGCCCTCCGGGCGGAGTACCTGAGAGAGGACTTCGCCTGACGCCCGCCGCCTCGGAGCAACGGGCGGGCGGCCCCGACAACTGGCGCCACCGCGCCCGGGGACCCGGACCTCCGGCGGGGGTTCCGCCTCCTCCGCGAGCGGCGCGGCGGCGGCCGGTCCGAACGCCCCCGAGCGCCACCTCGGAGCAATGGGCGGGCGGGCGGGAAACACCCCCCACGGCGGCGCGCCCGCCCACCAACGGCACCCCGCCCCACGCCCAGGCGCACCCCGAACCCACCCAACCCGCACGGACGTTCACGCGCCGCACGCCCCGACCACACACACGTCGGCACGGCGCCAGCCGCTGCCGACCGGGTCCGAACGCCACCTCGGAGCAACGGGCGGGCGGGCGGGAAACACACCCACCGCGGCGGCGCAGCCGCCACCCCGTCACAACCCGCGGCCGCCAGGCCGCCCCTCACCGCCCCGCCAGCGCAGCGACCTCCCTCGCCGTGAGCGCCCTCTTGAACGCCCGCACGTCGTCGATCGTCCCGTCGAAGCCCCGGTCGAACTCCTCGCCCGCCAGGCTGCGGCCGACCGCGAAGTCCCCGTCCGCGTCGATGACTTGGGCGCCCGCGGCACGGGCCGCACCGGCCGCGTCGGCCGCGTCGGCCGCACCGACCGCGTCGGCCGCGCTGACTGCCAAGTCGTCCCCCCTGCCCACCGGCCCGCCGAAGAATCCCCCACCGCCGCCCGGGCCGCTGCGCCCGCCACCGCCGAAACCGCCCGGGCCGCCGCGCCCGCCACCACCGTTCCTGCCGGCCCCGCCGCCCCCGCCGCCGGCGCCACCTCCCGAGGTCGCGGTCGGCGTGGCGGTCGGCGAACCGCCCGAACCCGCGGCCCCGTCAGCACCGCCGCCGGCAGCGGCGCCGCCACCGCCTCCCCCAACTGAGGCCTTGCCCTCCAGCTTTCCGTCCACGTACAGCCGGATCTCACCCGCACCGGCGTCGTGTACACCGGTCAGATACGTCCACTTGTCCGCGGGAGGTCCCGGCGAGCCGCCCGCCTGTACCAGTTCGGCGTCCTCGTCGTCCTCCTCGGGCGCGATCATCTCCCAGCGGTCCGAATCCGGGTCGTACTGCACGGCGAAACCGCTGATGTAGGAGGCGTCCTGGCTGACGACCGTCTGGAAGTCCTCGGTGCCGTTCAACTTGGCGCGGGCGGACACGGAGAAGCTCTTGGACGTGTCGACGACGGGACCGTCGGAGACCACCGACTGCTCCCCGTCGAACTCCAGCGCCCCGCCCTTCACCGGTTCCGGGAGCGGGTCGCCGTCGAGCGTTCCGTCCTTGCCGCGGCCGGAGGTGTCGACCGTCGTACCGTCGTCGACCGCGTCGAACAGCCACTCAAGTACCGGTCCGCGCACGGGAGATGAGGGCTTGTATCCGTTCCCGCCGGGTGATCGCGTGGCCGTCACGGTGGACGTGGCCGTCGCGGTCGGCTTCGAGCCGCCGGGCGCCGCCGCACCCGACTCCCCGGGCCGCGGCGCAGCGCTGTTCTCCGCTCCCTGCCGCAGCCCGCCCGTATAGGCGACGGCCACGACCAGCGAGCAGAGTCCGACGAGCGCGGCCGACAGCACGAACCGGCGTGCGCGCGGGCTGCGTTCGCGCCCCGCGACGGCACCCACGGCACCCTTGGCACCCACGGCACCCATGCCGGGCAGCGCAGCCGCACGCGTACGCATCGCGCCGAGCAGCCGCCCGCCGGGACCGGCCGCCGCCCACGCCTTCATGCTCGCGGCCCTGGGGCGCAGACCGGTGCCCGCGGCGCCGGAGACGTCCAGGGTCGGGGACGAGAGCGTGTGCGCCGAGAGTGCGTAGTCGGCGCCTCCCCACGGCAGCAGCGCCTCCGCCAGCACGCTCCCGAACTCGAAGCGCATGCGCTCCAGATCGTCCACGGCCCTCGCGCAGTGGGCGCAGCGGTCGAGGTGGGAGACGAGGTCGCCGGGGGTGTTCATGGTCGTCTGCTCGGCGTAGGCGAGCAGCATCCGGTGCAGCCGCCGGCACGCGTCGTCGACGGTCTCGTTCTGGTGGAGGGCGACGTAGGTGTTGTACAGCTCCCGGCGTGCGCGCCTGTCGAGCAGCGACACGTCCTCGGCGTCGGAGCCGAGGAGTTCGTGGATGGCGGCGGAGTCGTCGTGTTCGACCTCGTGGTGCCACAGCACGGTCTGGCTGCGGGCCGGCAGCCGTTCGAAGGCGCGCGCGGTCACCGACGACGAACGGAAGCGCGCGAGCCGCGCGGCCCCCGCCTCACTCCGCGCGTCGGCGGCTCCGGCCCGGACGGCGGCTGCGGAGTCCGGGCCGGGGACGAGATCCGCCCCGACGTCGGCGGTGCCCACGACATCGGCGGTACCGCCGCCCGCACCGTCCGTGCCACCTCCGTCCTCCGCGCCGCCCGCGCCGTCCACGACGCCCAACGCACCCGCCGCACCCGCGTCTTCCGTACCGTCCGGCTCGAACCAGTCCACCAACTCCGGTGCCAGCTCGCCCCGTTGACCCGTACGCAGCCACTCGGCGGCCGTACGAAGCACAGCCGTGAGCGCACGCGGACGCACCGCACCCGTGATGTCCTCGTCCAGGGGCCGCAGCGCCTGCTCCCACGCCTCCCCTGCCAGCCGGTCGCCCGCTCCGGGACCGGCGACGAACGCGAAGGCCCGTACGGCCTGATAGTGACGCTTCTCCAGCTCCTCGCGCGCACCGGAGGCGGCGCTACCGTCCTCCTGGACGAGCCGGCGCAGCTCGGCGTCAGACAGTCGCGTTAATACCATCCGCTCGTTCATTCCCCGGGAGTCGACGGCGCCCCGGCCGAGCCCGACGCCGTCAGTCGGTGGTCCGTGTCTCCGGCTTCCGTCGGTCCTCCGTGTCGCTCCTACGCGGATGCAGGCACCCGACCGCGCCTCGTCCGCACCCTGCCCTCGCCCAGGATCACAGAACGGTGACAGCGGAGGCATGAGCAATAAGTACCTAGACCCGGCCCCCACGGCAGGGCCCCGCAAGCGCGGACCGGCTGAGCCTCACCCGCCAGACAGCCCCGCCCGGGCCGCGTGCAAGGCGGTAACCACTGCCCCGGGAGCTCCGGCCGCCACGCACCCTCGGCGCCCCGCGCTCCAAGCCCCCGCCCATCTCCGCGCCGCATGTGATTCCGGGTTTCCAATGCCCAGCGCGCGTTCTCGACCCCGAGCCGACTTCCCGCGGTGCGCCGGATGTGCGCCTCCGGCATCACGGCCGGCAGCGGTCCCTTCTCTCTCCGGACGGATACTCCCATATACCCCTAGTGGGTATATTGGCCATTCGCCGACGGTCTGCCGGAAGGGGTGACTACGGATGCTTCTCATCGAGGTCTGGGTTCCGAGAGGTGCGCTGAGTGAAGCGGAACGCCAAAGCCTGGGGCGACGACTGGTCGACACGCTGATGGTTGAGGACGACAGCCATGCCATCGAGGTCATCGACGCTCAGCGCATGATCACGCAGGTGCTCGTGCATGAGCCCGCCACTTGGGTTCTGGGCCAGCGAACCTCTGCGGACCCCGCGGACCCGCCGCGTTACCTGGTGCGGGTCAGTGCGCCCGCGTCCTGGCGCAAGGAGATCAGCAGAAGCGTCGTCGAGCTCGTTACCGGTGTCCTGGGCGAGATCGAACGCGCCGCCGGTCGCGATCCCGAGCGTGTACGGCGCGAACCTCACGCGGTGGTCCTGGTGGATGGGATCTCTGAGGGCGGCATCGGAATCCGCGGAGAGGTCATGGGCAGCATGGATCTCATGGAGTTCGTCTCCCGGCCGTACCGGGACGGCAGCGACAGCGGTCCGACGGCGGGAACGGCACAGGGCAAGCTGATCGACCCCGTCTGCGGCATGGGTGTGGAGATCGACGCCTCCACTCCCACTCTGGTGCACGAGGGCGCGTTGTACGGCTTCTGCCACGGCCTGTGCCGCCGGGCCTTCGCTGAAGAGCACGGGGTCTCGCTCAGCAAGCACCCGCCCAGCAAGTAGGCCGTGTCACGAACACGTACTTACGCACAATCCTCACGGGGCGCACATTGCCCGGCAGGCCAGGGCCCGGAAGTGTGTTCGCCAGCCGGATCGCGGGCTGGCGGTGCCGTCTTGGCCGCAGCCCGCCCGTACCGCTGTCCGGCAGCCGTCCCGTTGCGAAGGAGCCGACCATGGCCGGAGCGGACGAGGAGCCCGGCGGCGCCGGGCAGGCCGTGCGGACCGCGCGGGCCCGTGAGCCCGTACAGGCCCGGGAGCCCGTGCAGGTCCGCGAGCCCGGCCCGTCCGGGCCCGCCCGCCGCACGTTCCTCACCTACCTCGTGGCGGCGCCCACGCTCGCCGTTGCCACCGGCATCGGCTCGGAGGCCGCCGCGCCCGCCGAGGCCCGTGCTTCAGTTCCCTCGCCCCCGGCGCCCGCCGACGTGCTCGACCTCGGTGACGTGCTGATCCTCGCCGGGAAGCCCACGGCGGACATGCTGGTGCTGACGGTCGACGAGGAGGGCACGGCGCACTTCCGGCTGCCGCGCGAGGAGGTCGGCCAGGGCCTCACGACGGCCGTGGCGATGCTCGTCGCGGAGGAGTTGGACACGCCCCTGGAGAAGGTACGGGTCCGACTCGACGACGCACGCCCGGAGTTGCTCTGGAACCAGCTCACCGGCAGCTCCAACTCGATCAGGTCGCTGTACGGTCCCGTACGGCAGACCGCGGCGGCCGCCCGCGCCCGCATGGTCGCCACCGCCGCGCGCAAGTGGGACATGAAGCCGGACGAACTCTCCGTCCACGAGGGCGTGGTGGCCGGGCCCGGCGGCAGGCGCGCTTCCTACGCGTCTCTCGCCAGGGCCGCGGCGGCCGCACGGACCGAGGAGCTGAGCGGCGAACAGGCCCGCACGAAGCGCGAGTCGGAGCACTCGCTGGTCGGCAGCCCCACCTCCCGCGTCGACGCGCGGGCGATGGTCACCGGGCAGCAGCACTACACCCTCGATCTGGACGTACCCGGCGCGAAGCCCGCCATGGTGCGCCGGCCCCCGACGCTCAACGGCACCGTGAAGAAGGTGCACAACGAGGCCGCCGTACGCGGCATGCCCGGCGTGCTGGACGTGGTCGTCGTCGAGACGGGCGTGGCCGTGGTCGCGGAGACCTTCGGGCAGGCGCTCGACGGCAAGGACGCCCTCGACGTCAGCTGGGGCGGGGGCAGCGTCGACGGCCTGTCCGACGACGGCATACGAAAGAAGCTGCGCGCCGCGGCCCCGCCTCTCGCGGTGCCTCCGGTGCTGACGGACCACGTCGACGCGGAGTTCGACTTCGCGTTCGTCTCGCACGCGCCGCTGGAGTCCAACTCGGCCGTCGCGGACGTACGGGAGGACGGGGCGACCATCTGGTCCGGGCTGAAGTCGCCGATCGTGGCGCTTCAGACCATCGCCGCCGAACTGGGGCTGCCGGAGGAGAAGGTGACCGTCCATGTCGTCCAGGGCGGCGGTTCGTTCGGGCGGCGCCTCTTCTTCGACGCGGCATTGGAGGCGGCACGCATCTCGAAGAAGAGCGGGCGGCCGGTGCGGCTGATGTGGTCGCGCATCGACGACATGCGCCACGGCCGGATGCGGCCCGCCACGCACCACAAGATCCGCGCCACGCACTCGCTGGGCAACGTGATCAGCTTCGAGCACCGGGTCGCCGCCGTCGAGACCGACTTCCGGCACGGCCTGGGCGAGATCCTCTCCGCGAACGCCGCGAAGCTGCCCGTCGCGGGTAACGCGACGCTCGCCCAGTCGCTCTTCCTGACCACGGTGAAGTCCCCGTACGACTTCGGCGTCACGACGCAGCTCCTCAACGAGGTGCCGCTCAGGATGCCGACGGCGTCCTGGCGCTCGGTCTACTCGGCGAACACCCGGGGCGCCGAGGAGATCATCGTCGACGAGCTGGCCCGGAAGATGAAGAAGGACCCCGTCGCCTTCCGCCGGGAGTTCCTCAAGTCGGCACGTCAGCGGGCCGTGCTGGAGAAGGCCGCGGAGAGCGGCGAGTGGGGCAGGGAGCTGCCGGAGGGCTTCGCGCAGGGCGTCGGCTTCCACGAGGAGTACAAGTCCTGCACGGCGTGCCTCGTCGAGATCGACGCCCGCGACCCGAAGGACCCCAGGGTGACCAAGGCGGTGATCGCCGTCGACGTCGGCCGGCCCGTCAATCCGCGCGGCCTGGAGGCGCAGATGCTCGGCGGGCTCACCGACGCGATCTCCACGACGCTGCGCGCGGGCCTGCACATCGACGACGGGCTGCCGCTGGAGGGCAGCTACTCGCAGTTCCACTACGCGCGGCAGGCCGACAGTCCCCGTGACGTACGCGTGCACGTGATGCCCGCCGAGGACGGCGCGGAGCCCGGCGGCGCCGGCGAGCTGGGCGTACCGGCCGCGGTCGGCGCGATCGCCAACGCCTACGCGCGTGCGACCGGCACCCGGCCGCGCTCCTTCCCCGTGAACTTCGACGTCGACTTCGACCCGTTCCCCCGTTGAGGAGCCCGAGTTGCCTTCCCACACCTTCTCCGTCAACGGCGAGTCCGTCACGGTCGACGCCCCCGACGACATGCCCCTGCTGTGGGTGCTCCGCGACCTGCTCGGCGTACGGGGCCCGAAGTACGGATGCGGCATCGACGTCTGCAAGGCCTGTACGAGCCATCTCGACGGGCAGGCGGTGAACCCGTGCGTCGTGCCCGTCTCCGACGCCGAGGGCAGGGACGTGACGACGATCGAGGGCCTGGCGGACGGCGACCGGCTGCATCCGGTGCAGGAGGCGTGGCTGGCGCAGGACGTCGCCCAGTGCGGCTACTGCCAGCCCGGGCAGATCATGGCGGCCGTGGCGCTGCTGCGCAGGACCGAGAACCCCTCGGACGAGGACATCGACGCGATCGCGAACGTGTGCCGCTGCGGGACGTACTTCCGCATACGTGAGGCGATCAAGAAGGCGGCGTCGATGATGCGGTGACGCGTGCCCGCGATGCGGCGAAGCCTCCCTCGGGACGGGACCGCTTCCCCGGGCCCGCCCCCTCGGACCCGCTCCCTGGGGATGGAACCGCCGCGGACCGGGCACTAACCGGTGTGGAGCGTGCGTGCAGCGCATGCGTGCGGGCTGAACCCGTGGTGTGCGAGTGCGGTGACGTGAGTAACGCCGTCGGCGTGCCGCGGCGCAGAGGGAATGCGGGCACGGGATTCCGGAGCTTCTCGCCCGGGTTCGCCGGGGTCGCCGGGTTCCATCCGGATCGGCCGGATCTCCGGCCGGACTCACCCCGCACTCCGCCTGGATTCCGTCCGCCCGCGGCCGCCCATCACCGTTCTTCTCCTGGACGAGACTCCTGACAGCGACGAGACGCTGATTGCGCGTCGGATAGGACCGATCCCGTGGACGACACCCAGCCCATGCCCCGGCAGCCGTACAACCAGGGCCCGAGCGGGCCCCCTCCGGGCCCGGCGCCCGTATACAGGCAGGGCGGCCCGCCTGGAGACCCCGGTTACGGACCCGGCCCGGGCTACGGCCCCGGCCCGGGCCCCGGTGGTCCCGGCCGCGGTCCCGGTCCCGGCGGCCCCGGCTATCAGGGCGGCGGCCCGCCCCCGCCCCCCGACTACGGGTACAACAGCCCGCCGCCGCCTCCTCCTCCGCGCCGCGAGCGGCGTCCGCGCGGAGACGGCGAGGGGACCCAGCGCGCGGCGCTCGTCATCCACACGATCGCGGACATCGCGGCCGTGATCCTGGGCCTGTGGATCATGCTGTACCTGCTGGAGGCGAACCAGGCGAACCCCTTCGTCGAGTTCGTGAAGGGCACCGCCGACTGGCTCGCCGCATGGGCGCAGGACATCTTCACGATGGAGAGCGAGGGCCTGCGGGTCTTCTTCAACTACGGGCTCCCCGCACTGATCTACCTGCTCGTGGGGCACGGCATCTCGGCGCGCGTACGCAGGCTCTGAGCACACCGGCGGCGGCCGGACCCGCCCCTGTTCCGGGTGTCCGCACGGACACCGGAGCGGGGGCGCTGCTGTGCGCGGGGCCGGGCACGCGCGCCCGGCCCCGCCCGACCCCGGCAAGGGTCACGGCCCCGGCCCGTGCGCCTTTCCGCAGGCGTTCCGTAGGCGTTCCGTGCGCCTTCCGTACGCGCCATTACGCAGCCCTTACGCCGCCCGTAGGCACACGATGAGGGTCGTACCCGGCAGCGGCGGAGAAGGACTCCCGTAGCGGGCGCGACGATCAATCGCCGGTAATACGGCACCCAATTCCCGGCAATGGAGGCCGCTTTACCGGTGCGGTCGCGGAATCTGTTACCGACTCATGACAGTCGCCCTCCGTCACATTACCGCCTCGTAGAACAGTTGCGTGTCCGTCTTGTTTCGCAGCGAAGTCCGCACTGGTCATGGCGCGGCTTTTCAACTCCGTTGGCGTGTGCACACATTGACGGCTGATGAAGAGAAGCACTTCGGTTGAAGACCGGACAGCAGTGAAATCATCGCCGGAAGAGGCCTGGAGGGGCGCGGGATTCGGCTGTGCATTCACGAGGAGACCGGTCACGGAAAGCCCTGCTGGGGCCGGGAAAAGACACGCAACGTCACCACCGGCTACAGGTGCTGCGCGAACTCCATGGGTGCTGCACACGCGGAAGCGGAGCGAAGCATTCAGCCCGCCAGGAGCGCGCCAAATCATCATCAATCGCCCGCACTAACGGACATAACGCCCCATACGACTCGGGGAGTTCGCCTCGTCGATCAGATGTGGTCCCCGCGCGGCCAATCACGGCACAAAAAAGTCACAGAGCTATTTGAAGAAAACCGATCCCGAGTGACACTGTGATCCGAAAGCCGTTCGAGAGGTACCCACATGGTGTCAGTCAAACGAGCCGTCGCCCGTGCCGTTTACGGTTCGCGTTACGACAGCGTTCCGTGGGAACAGCGCGTCTACGTCAGGCCGGGCGAGCGTACGTTCCGGGAGCTTCAGTACCGCAGGCTCCTGCGCAGTTCCCCGGTCATATCCCTCGATGAATACCGTTCACGCGTCAAGCTCGGCGCGATCGAGGAGTTCATCTCCTGCCATATGTGCGGCGAGACAAGGCAGCAGCCGCTTTACGAGCCGACCAAGGTGAAGAAGAACGGCAAGACCGCGTGGTCGTACCACGTCGTCCGCTGCCCCTCCTGCGGATTCCTGTACCGCAATCCCAACGTCCTGCCCGAGCGCCTCGGCGATCTGTACTCCAAGAACTACAGCAGCTTCCTGACCGGCAACTACGCCGCCAACAGGCAGCGCCGCTACCGCCAGGCCATGGACGCCTTCAAGCCCGTCTTCGAAGAGGGCGACAAGCGCAGGCTGCTGGACTTCGGCTGCGGCGCCGGTCTCTTCCTGGAGCTGGCGGAGGAGCGCGGCTTCGACGCACAGGGCGTGGATCTCTCGCCGGACTCCGTCAAGGAGGCCAACGAGCGCCTGACGTCGGCCACCGCGCACTTCGGCGCCCCCGAGGACGTACCGGAGATCGCGGCCGGCGGCTTCGACGTCGTCACCCTGTGGTCGGTGCTGGCCCATCTGCCGCGCCCGGTCGACGACTTCACCACGTTCCGCAATCTGCTCGCGCCCGGCGGCGTGCTGATGATCCTCACCGTCAACGCCGAGTCGATGCTGCTGAAGTCGTACGGCTCGAAGTGGAACGGGTTCACCCGGAACCACCTGATGTTCTACTCGAAGCAGACCATGCCGAGGCTGCTGCGCCAGGCGGGCTTCGCGGGTGTGGCCTTCGAGCCGTTCTTCGGCGACACAATCGACGCCGGCACGACGAAGCTCAGCGACGCGCACGTCGAGCGTCTGCGGCACTCCGTCAAGGTCAGCGACGGCGGGAACATGCTGAGGGCGCTCGCCTTCGCCGACGAAGAGGCGATCGACCGCTGGGGCGACGGGCGTCCGGTGCACCGCCTGACCTGACCCGGCGCGGTGCCCGGCCGTTTCGTTACGGCCGACGTCCCGGTACGGCCGCCGCCGCGGCGCACCGCCGTACCGTTGCGCGGTTCCGCGGGTGCGGAGGGCTCAGCGCGGAGGACGGAGACACGCACACTGTCCCCGTCCTCCGCGGTCCTTCGCACCGGCCGACCGTGCGAGCCTTACGAGCCGAGCCGAGCCGAGCCGTACGGACGGCACGCATGCCCGCACCTCCGCGGGCCCCGGCCCCTCCGGCCACCGGCCGCTAGCGCCGCCGCCTGCGGCGGCTTCTCGGCACGTCCTCCTCGCCCGGGGCGGAGTCCTCCGCCTCCTCAGCCGCCTGCTCCCCGTCCGTCCCGGAAAGCTCCTCGGCCACGCCCTCCTCGGGCACGGGCTCCTCGGATACGGCCTCTTCGGGTACGGCCTCCTCCTGCACGTCGTCCGGGGAGATCGCCCCTGGCGCCGGCCCCTCCGGCACGACCGCCTCCGGCGGAAGCGGAGCGTCCGGCGGGAGAGCGCCGACGCCCTCCGGCAGCGGCTTCTGCCGCTCCCCCTTGCCGATCTCAGCCGCCTTCCCGGCCTTCCCGGTCTTCTCCGACTTCGCGGCCTTCTCCGTCTTCCCGGCCTTCAGTGCCTTCGCCTTGCCCGTCTTGGCCTTGCCGCCGCCGTCTCCGCCCCGACCGCCGTCCGTGACCGTGCCCTCACGCGGCCCCTCCAGGAAGCGCAGCAGCTCCACGGGGAAGGGCAGCACGAGGGTGGAGTTCTTCTCCGTCGCCACGGACGCGACCGTCTGGAGCAGCCGCAGCTGCAACGCGGACGGTGTCTCCGACATCTGCTCGGCGGCCTGCGCGAGCTTCTTCGACGCCTCCAGCTCCGCGTCCGCGTTGATGACGCGGGCGCGCCTGTCCCGCTGCGCCTCCGCCTGCCGCGCCATCGAGCGCTTCATCGTCTCGGGCAGCGACACGTCCTTGATCTCGACCCGGTCCACCGTGACGCCCCACTCCACCGCGGGGCTGTCGATCATCAACTCCAGGCCCTGATTGAGCTTCTCGCGGTCGGAGAGCAGATCGTCGAGCTCGCTCTTCCCGATGATCGACCTGAGCGAGGTCTGTGCCATCTGCGAGACGGCGAAGCGGTAGTCCTCGACGCGGATGATCGCGTCGGCGGGCTGTACGACCTTGAAGTAGACGACGGCGTCCACCCGGACGGTCACGTTGTCCCGGGTGATGCCCTCCTGGGCCGGCACCGGCAGCGTGATGATCTGCATGTTGACCTTCTGGAGCCGGTCGATGCCGGGCACGATCATCGTGAACCCCGGCTCCTTCAGCCCCGACTGCAACCGCCCCAGCCGGAAGACCAGGCCCCGTTCGTACTGCCTGACCACACGTGCCGCCGTCATCGCATACAGAGCCAGCGCGATGACGAGCCCAACGATCACCTCGACGACCATCACGGCCTCCTGCACTGCCGTACAAGCCCGGCATTCAGGGAGAGAACCACTTTCAAAGGTAGCTCCGCCGAGACCTCCGGTCGAGACATACGCCACCACCTCCCGACCCACCGCCCCGACGCCCCGCCAACGGACCCGCGCCGACCGACGGTGATCCCGTGCTGACGTTCCGCGGTCGCAGAAGCAGACACGCAGAGCCCTCGGGACCGGCACGGGCAGCGCTGGACGACAGCGGCTGCCCGTGCTCCGCCCCGCGGTGCGCCCGCACGGGCCCCGCACCGCCGGGCGGAGCCGTTCGGTCAACGGCCCGTCGTTCCTTGCCGCTTGGCGATCAGAACCGCCGTCGAGCGGGCGCCCAGCTCGTACGAGTCGCCCTTGCCGCCCGCCCGTGGCTCCGTGCCCGGTTCGGCGACCTGGTCCGGGCCCTCCGAGCCGGCGGCCGTGTCCGTGACCAGGTGCCACTCCTTGCCCTCGCCGGGCGAGGGCAGCGTGAAGTCCACGGGGTCCGACGACCCGTTGTAGGCCACATAGAGCGCGTCCGCCGGGTCGCCGAGCTCCGTGCCGTCGAGGCGCCAGCCGAGCGCGTGGTTGGACGTGCCGTTCCAGTACGTCTCGTCGGGCGCCTCGCCGGCCGGCGTGAACCAGTCGAGCTGTCCCATGCCGTTGCCGTTGCCGTCACCGCTCTTGTAGAAGTCCGCGGGCCGCAGCGCCGGGTGGGCCTTGCGGAATTCGAGCAGCCGGTGGGTGTACGTACGGAACGTGCGCTGGTCGGCGCCGGGTTCGTGGTCGAGCCAGTTCGCCTCGTTGTCGAGGTTGTAGGGGTTGTTGTTGCAGCGGGTGCCGCGCAGGACCTCGTCGCCGCCCGTCATCATCGGCGTGCCCGCCGAGAGCATCAGGAAGGCGAACCCGTTGCGGGCCGCCTGCCGTTGGGCCGTGGCCGAACCGCCCTGGTCCCAGGAGATGTTGTCGTCGGAGCCGCCGTCGGAGGGCCCGTACGGCCAGGACCGGCCGTTGTCCTTCTCGTTGCACGCGTACAGGTCCCGCAGCGTGAACCCGTCGTGCGCGACCATGAAGTTGACCGAGTTGAAGGGCCGCCTGCCGTCGTCTCCGTACAGGTCGGAGGAGCCCGCGAAGCGCGTGGCGAGCTGCTTCGGCGTCACCTCCTCGACTCCCAGCTTGTTCTGGCCGGTCCGCAGGGTGTCGCGGTACTTGCCGTTCCATTCCGACCAGCCCGCCGGGAACTCGCCGATCTGGTAGGTGCCTTCGCCGAGCGCCCAGGGCTCCGCGATCCAGTCGGTTCCCTCGCCGCCGCCGGGGCCGCGCGCCGGCATCTCCTCCGTGATGCGGTGCAGCGCGGTCTTCGGGTCGGTGGCGCTGTACTTGAAGCAGCCGTGCTGGCAGGTGTTGCCGAGCAGGGGCGCGAGGTCGTGGCGGAAGCCGTCGACGCCGAGGGTGTCCTTCCAGTACGCGAGCGAGTCGATGACGAGGTCCTGCGCGACGGGGTTGCGGGTGTTGTAGTTGCCGCCGACTCCCGTGTTGTCCATCGGCTCCTGGCGGTCGTCGGTCAGCGAGTAGTACGCCGGGTTGTCGAGGCCGCGGTAGGAGTGGATGGCGTAGGTGTCCTTGTCCCCTTCCTTCCAGGGACCGCCCTCGCCGGTGTGGTTGTAGACGACGTCGGCGATGACCTTGATCCCCGCGTCGTGGTACGCCCTGACCATCGCGCGGAACTCCCTTGTGGGGCCGCCGGGTGAGCGGTCCGCTGCGTAACGGCGGTCGGGCGCGAAGAAGTCGTCGGTGACGTATCCCCAGTAGTTGTCGTCGGCGCTGCTGCCCGGATCCGCGTCGTTGGCGTCGTTCTGCGACTCCTGCATGGGCAGGAACTCCACTGCTGTGACTCCGAGTTCGGCCAGCTCCCCCGCCTTGGCCGCAGCGCCCGCGTACGTTCCGCGCTCGTCCGCGGGCACCGCCGGGTCGTTCTTCGTCAGGCCCCGCAGATGCACCTCGTAGACGATGTCGTCCTTGAGCGCGCGCTTCGGCTTCTCACCCGTGCCTCCCCCGTCGCCGGGCGCCGTCTCGGGCAGCACGATGCCCTTCGGGGCCTGACGGCCGCTGTCCTCGGTGCGGTGTGCGGGTCCCGAACCGTAGACGCCCTCGTCGGTCATGCCCTCGCGCAGCGGATCGTGGCTGACTTCGCGGGCGTACGGATCGAGCAGCAGCTTGTTCGGATTGAAGCGGTTGCCGTGCGAGTCCACGTCGGAGACGAAGCCCGCCCCCGAGCCTTTCGTCCAGGCCTTGTCGTAGGGCCAGTTGGGGCCCCAGGCGCGGTAGCCGTAGTAGACGGTGCCGTCGATGCCGTACTTCTCGCGGAGTTCGGCGGCGGACACGGTCGCCGTCCAGGTGCCGCCGGACTCGGGGTCCTTCTTCAGCAGCAGGGTGCCCTTGTCGTCGGCGTCCGCGGGCTTGTCGTAGAGCGCGACGAGCATCCGTGTCGCGGACGAGGAGCGGACCCGGAAGGTGATGTGCTCCCCGCCGTCGTCGTAGTGGGCGCCGAGCGAGGCGGACGCGCGGCCCGCCTTCCCGCCCGCGGCCCCGGCCTTCCCGCCCACCGCGGGGCTCTTCTGGCCCGCGGCGGGGGCCTTCTCGCCCGCGACCCCGCCCATCTCGCTGGCGGCGAGGGCGCGTTGGCCGCCGGCAGGCGGTGGCCCGGAGACTCCGGTGAGCAGGGCGAGGCCGAGCACGAGTACGAGGACGGGCACGAGGGTGCCGGCCGCTCCCGGCCGGCGCGGTGGGATGCGCGTACGCACGAAGGCTCCTTCACATCGCTTCGGAAGGGCCGCACGCGCCGGCAGCCGGACGTCCCGTCGGCAGGCCGTCGCAGGTCGCATGACCCCGACTGCCTTGTGTCCACGGGAACTTGAAGGGAACGTAACGGCGCCCCGCACATCTGGCAAGCCTTGCCGCAGCATTCAGGAAGGACTTGCAGCCGTCGGACCCCCAACAGCGGCTGCCCGTCGAGATGTTGGAGGCGTGAGACGCACATCGCCCTGGGTGACGACACGCTCTCCTTCACTGCTTCTTCACAGGAACGTTTCATATTTGCCCGCATCGGTGTTCGAAGCAATGGAAGGCTTCGCAGCGGCCGATCACCCTTCGGCCGGTGCCGTGCTGCGACCCCCACATTGCGCTCACGGCGCCACACCTCGGGGAGAGGACGCCAACGTGGACTTCATACGTTCCGCAGCGCGCCGCAGAACGCTCGGCGCACTCGCCGGCACCGCGCTCATAGCCGCCGTCATCCAGATACCCGCCTCCGCGGGCACGGCCACCGCACCGGACAAGCACTCCGCGCGTTCCGGCGCACCGTCCGCCTTCAGCGCCGCGGAGGACGACGACTACTACAAGGACGCCGACGGCAAGACCGGCGAAGAGCTGAAGAAGGCGCTGCACGGCATCATCAGCAAGAACGTCAAGACGCTCTCGTACGACGACGTCTGGGACGCGCTGAAGGAGACCGACAAGGACCCGGACAAGGCCGGCAACGTCATCCTCCTCTACAGCGGCAAGTCCGAATCCGCGGACAACAGCGGCGGCGGCGCCGACCAGTGGAACCGCGAGCACGTCTGGGCCAAGTCCCACGGCGACTTCGGCACCTCCCAGGGCCCCGGCACGGACGTACACCACCTGCGCCCGGCCAACGTCAAGGTCAACAGCATCCGCAACAACAAGGACTTCGACGAGGGCGGCGAGGAGGTCGAGGGCGCGCCGGGCAACCGCACCGACGAGGACTCCTTCGAGCCGCGCGACGAGGTCAAGGGCGATGTGGCCCGCATGATCCTCTACATGGACGTCCGCTACGAGGGCGACGACGAGTTCCCGGACCTGGAAGCCAACGACCAGGTGGACAACGGCTCCAAGCCCAACATCGGCAAGCTGTCGGTGCTGAAGAAGTGGAGCGAGGAGGACCCGCCGGACAAGTTCGAGAAGAACCGCAACCAGGTCATCTTCGACAAGTTCCAGCACAACAGGAACCCGTTCATCGACCACCCGGAGTGGGTCGCGGACATCTACAAGTAGGCCGCCGCCCGCCGACGGGGGCACCGCTCACCGAAGACGGCACTGTGCCCTCGTCCCGCCGCCGCGGGACGAGGGCACAGTCGCGGGGTCGCGCTGCCGCGGTGCCGGCCGTCAGTACTTCTTCGGCCGGTAGGCGTCGTACTCGTCGCTGCCGATGCCGTAGCTGCGCACGCTGTGGTCGGTGCCGTAACTGCCGCGCTGCTCATAGGCGTTGTACTTGCTGTGGGCGGAGTTGGCCCACGACTCGAAGATGACGACGTGACGGGTGGTGTTGCTGCCGTTCGCGTCGATGATCAGGTCGCCCTTCTGGAGCTGCGACACCTTGATCTTGCTGGTGAACTGCGAGGACGCCAAGCCCACGGTGTTCGTGCCCGGCTTGCCGTACTTGAGCGCCATGCTCACGTAGCCGGAGCAGTCCGTGCGGTAGCCCTGGAACGTCTTGCTCTGGCTGTACGGCACCTGGTGGCCGTCGACGGCGGTCAGCCAGGTCTTCGCACGCGCGATGACGGTGTCGCGGCTGATGGCGCCCTTCGTGCCGGCGTCCGCCTTCGCCGCGCTCGCCTTGGCACCGGCGTCCGCCGGGGCGTCGCCGGCCGTGGCCAGCGGGGCGAGGGAGCCGAGCACGGCAGCGCCCGCGACGATGGGAAGAACAATGCGCATCTTGCGGTTCATGTGTTTCCCCGTGGTTCTTCGGAATTCCCTTACGGGCTGTCAGCCGGGCGGTGGAGGACCGGATCCGGTCCGGGAGCGGCCCGTCCGGAAGAGGATCCGGTCCTCACGGCCTTCGTCCCCGCTTCTGATTCGGCGGTCCGTTGCCCGACGACGGGGACACTAGGAGCGGTGAAGTGAACGCGTCAAGATTTTCCGGGGCGGCGGTCCGCATGCATGACGAATGTCAGGATGCGAATTCGCGCACCACTGACCGCAGCCTTCCGAGTGGCTTTCCGAATGGCACGTCCCGAGCGCCAAGTGGCGCGATTCAAACCGGACTTACGGTCGTGACCTGGACTTGCGCGCCCAGCGCAGCAGCAGTCCGAGCAATGTGGCATTGATCAGAGCGACCGCCGCCAGCAAGATCACGAAAATGGGGAGCGTCACCGCGGAAGGCAGCAGGAATCCGAGTCCGCCCACGAGAAGCACGACGAGCAGACTCGTCGGAAGCGTCGCGAAAATAGGCCAGACACCCGCGAACGACGGGCCTTCGTCATTCGCGAAAAGCGCGTCGCCGACCGTCCAGATCAGCAGTGCGGCACACACCGCCAAATAGCCGCGCGACAGCCAGTTGTCCGTCGCCGCCGACAGAATTCGCCTCCAGGCGCTGCGGTCCCGCAATTCTCGCCCTTCTTCGATGACGGCCGGGCCCCACGGCGTTCGGGCCCGATGACGGTCCGGGCCCGACGGCAGCGGCGGCCCGGTGACGGTCGCGCGTGTCCGGCCGATCCTTCACCGTCGCGGCGGGCCCGCGCATGAGTACACGTACTCAGATCGGTGTGCTGGTACCCGGATCGGTGTGCACGCACTCGGATCCGGACCGGCGTGCACGCACTCGGATCGGCGGGGCCGGAGGTGACGCCGCGGGTCCACGTGCCCGCGACCCGTGCGCCCCCGCGGCGATCAGTCGCGCGCGGCCGCCGCCCGTACCGCTTCGTCGAGACCCGGGTGGAGGCTGAGCACTCCCGAGAGGCCCGTGACGTCGAACAGCCGCTCCACGAAAGGCTGGAGCGGCCCGCACAGATACAGCCGCGTGCGGGAGTGGGTGCGCAACAGCAGATTGAGCGCGGAGGAGTCCGCGAAGCTCACCCGCGAGAGGTCGACGACGAGGCGGCCGGGGCTGGCGGCGAGCGCCTCGTCGAGCACCGGGGCGATGTCCTGGACGGTCTCGAAGTCCAGTTCGCCGGCGAGGACCACGACCTCCACGCCCTGCTCGTTCCGGCGTGAGACCACGGGACGGCCGTCCTCCGCCGTCACTTCAGCCTGCTCGTCGTGCCGCCCCTGTGCCTGGGGCTCACCCGTCGCGTCGTCACCGGTCGTCACAGCGTCTTACCTTGTCACACGCCGCTCCGTACGCCGCTGAACCGACGCGACCGGCCGTGCCCCTCGGCGGGGGCGGCGCGGTCAGACGAAGGCGGCGCCGGGGCCTCCCGGGTGCAGCCACTGCGCCCGCATGGTCTTGCCGCGCGCAGAGGTCAGCACCTCCAGCGTGTCGGCGCACTGCTCCGCGATGCACAGGCCCCATCCGCCGCTGCCGTCGAGCCGGCCGGGCCGCCACCGCGGCGGCAGCGGGACCGTGTCGGTGACCTCCACCCGCACACGGTCGTGTTCCGCCTGTACGCGCAGCTGCCACTGCCCGCGGGCGTGGCGCTGGGCGTTGGTGACGAGTTCGGACACCACCAGGAGCACGCCACCCATGTCCACCCATGAGCAGGCGGGCGCCAGATGCTCCTCGACCGCCTTACGCGCCTGTCCGATATCGGTGTACACCGAGTCCATCTGGAGAACGGCCTGTTCCCCGTCGCCTGTCGCCTTAGGGCTGGTACCCGCGGGCACAGGCATCACCTCCCGTCCTCTGCCGAGGACGCAGTCGATCCACTGCCGCCGCGCCTTACGGCGCCCGGCGTGGCAGGTCTTCCGGTCCCAGATCCGCTTGCCCAGCCACACACTGCTCATGCCAAACGGCACATCGGGCAGGCCGCAATAGATGACAAACCCGGCGATAGACGACAACTTTTCGCCCTCATAGGCTTGTTCGGAGTGGAGCGGGGTAAGCGGAACAGCCCGACGTCTTCACAACCGAAGGAAGGGCAGGTCCACGCGATGACATCCGCAACGCCGACCGTCACGACAGCGGAGGAAGCCGTCAGCGGCGAGCCGTCCGTACTCGAAGGGCGGGGAGCAGACGGGGCGTCGCAACAGCTGCCCGTGATCGAGGAGCCCGAGAAGCTCGCTCCCGAAGACGCACGCCAGCTCTCCAAGTCGCTCTTCGACCGGCTCGCGGTCCTGGAGGAGGGCACGCACGAGTACCAGTACGTGCGCAACACCCTCATCGAGATCAACCTGACGCTCGTGCGGTATTCCGCGCGCCGCTTCCGGCTGCGCGGCGACGACATGGAGGACATCGTCCAGGTCGGCACGATCGGCCTGATCAAGGCGATCGACCGCTTCGACCTCTCGCGCGAGGTGGAGTTCACCACCTTCGCGATCCCTTACGTCGTCGGTGAGATCAAGCGCTTCTTCCGCGACACCACTTGGGACGTGCGGGTGCCGCGGCGCCTCCAGGAGATGCGCATGGACCTGGCGCGCGCCAACGACAAGCTCACCTCGAAGCTGGGGCGTTCGCCGCGCGTCAGCGAGCTGGCCGAGCATCTCGGCGTGACCGAGGAGGAGATCGTCGAGGGCCAGGTCGCGGCCAACGGCTACAACTCCTCCTCGCTGGACGCCACCGTCAACGACGAGGAGGGCGAGGCCTCGCTGGCGGACGTGCTGGGAGAGTGCGACGAGGCCATGGAGCTGGTCGAGGACTTCCACGCCCTCAAGCCCCTGCTCGCCGAACTCTCCGAACGCGACCGGAAGATCATCGAGCTGCGCTTCGGCGAGGAGCTGACCCAGGCGCAGATCGGCGAGCGGCTCGGACTCTCCCAGATGCATGTCTCCAGGCTGCTCAGCCGCGCGCTGACCGGGCTGCGTACGGGCATGCTCACCGGCAACTGAGCGCGCCGCACGGCATCCTGCCGCGAGGGCCCGTGACGTACGGACGGGGCCCGTGACGTACGGACGCACCGGACGTCACGGGCCCCTCGCGTGTGCGGGTCCGGGTGCCCCGCCGCCGCCTCACCCGCGGGACCCGGACGGCGGCCCCGCCGCAGGCGGT
This sequence comes from Streptomyces sp. HNM0575, assembly GCF_012726265.1. Taxonomy (GTDB): domain Bacteria; phylum Actinomycetota; class Actinomycetes; order Streptomycetales; family Streptomycetaceae; genus Streptomyces. The sequence goes on from NZ_JAASAG010000002.1 coordinate 122,309, forward strand.
CACCGTCCGGAGCGGTCCCGTCCCGCCGGACGCGGTCACCGTTCCCGAGCGGGTCCCGTCCCGCCCGTACCCGGCGTCAGCCGTCGAGGGGGCAGCTGCGCAACAGCTCGCTCTGCCGGGCCCCTTCGGGCCTGGACACGGTGTGGCTTCGCGGCGGCTTCCGGCCGTCGTCGAGCCAGCGCTCCAGCGCGGTGAAGGCCGAGCGGTGGCACGGCGTGAGGGGCCGCAGCCTGCCGGGGAAGGTGTCGACGAGCGAGTCGACGTGATTGCCGTCCTCGACGCGGTAGTAGCGGAAGAGCCCGCCCCGGCCCGCGTCGCGCACCATGCGGGCGTACACGTCGGAGTCCTCGCCGATGGGCAGCAGCGTGTCGAGCGTGCCGTGCAGCGTGATGAGGGGCTTGCCGATCCTGCCGGTCAGCCCGGTCTTCGCCACGGCACGGCGCACCTCGGCCGGGCGCTGCGCGTACTCGTAGTCCGCGTCGCACGGCGGGCCGTCCGGAACGCCCGGCGTGCAGAACGGAGTGCCCGCCTCGGTGGCGCCGTCGAAGCCGGGGTCCATCTCCTCGCGGTAGACGCGCTGGGTGAGGTCCCAGTAGTTCTTGTGGAAGTACGGCCACAGGAACTCCGAGCCGCGCGGGAAGCCCGCGCCGTGCATGGCCTTCCGCGCCTTCGCCGCCCCCGGGCCGCCCTTCTCGTACGCCGGGTAGTGGCGCAGCGCCGGCGGAAGGAAGGTGAGCAGGTTCGGCGGCTCGCCGCCCGCCCGCCACAGCGTGCCCTCCCAGTCGACGCCGCCGTCGTAGAGCTCCGGATGGTTCTCCAGCTGCCAGCGCACGAGATAGCCGCCGTTGGACATTCCGGTGACCAGGGTCCGTGCGGGCCGGCGCTTGTAGTGGCCGGCGACCGTCGCACGGGCGGCACGCGTGAGCTGGGTGAGGCGCCGGTTCCACTCGGCGACGGCGTCGCCGGGCGTGCGTCCGTCGCGGTGGAAGCCGGCGCCGGTGTTGCCCTTGTCGGTGGCGGCGAAGGCGTAGCCGCGCTTGACCGCCCAGTCGCCGATGGCGCGGTCGTTGGCGTACTGCTCGCGGTTGCCGGGTGTGCCGCCGACGACCAGTCCGCCGTTCCAGCGGGCGGGCAGGCGCAGCACGAACTGGGCGTCGTGCGCCCAGCCGTTGTCGGTGTTCGTGCTGGAGGTGTCCGGGAAGTAGCCGTCGATCTGGACGCCGGGCACCCCGCTCGGCGTGGGCAGCTTCGAAGGCGTCAGCCCGGCCCAGTCGGCGGGGTCGGTGTGTCCCGTACGGACGGTGCCCGCCGTCGTCAGCTCGTCGAGGCACGCCGCCTTCTGGCGGGCGGCGCCGGGCACGCGTGGCACGTGCGTACGGGCGCAGCCGCGGCCCGCGTCCTGCTGCTGAGCCGCGGCACCGCCGGGCGTGGGGTACGAGAGCAGTGCCGCGGTGACTGCGGCGACCGTCGCGAGGCGGTACGGGCGTGCGGCTGCGGTGCGCGGGGCTGCGCTGCTGGCCCGTTTCATCGGCGAGGCCTCCAGGAGGAAGGTGCTGCGTGCGCAAGGGCGTTGGCGTGGTGGTGCCGTGGTGCGGTGGGGCCGTGGCGTGATGGTGCGGTAGTGCGGTGAGTGCCCGAAGACTATGAGCACCCGCCGCACTCGACACACGTGACGGACCGCCACCTTCACCGGACGGCACATGGTGCGCAGCCACACTCACGCCCCGCCCCGCCCCGCCCCGCCGTCGGGCGGCGCAAGTCCCGGGCCGCGGGCCGCGGTTCAGTGGTAGAGCACCGAACGGATCCTCGGATCGTCGATGTTGCGCCGGTCGTACCAGTAGTAGCCGGTGTTGATGACCTCGGGCAGTTTCTTCCCCTTGATGGCGGCGACCGACGCCCTTACGACCTGGCGGCCGATGGCGACGGGGTTCTGGGTGATCGCGCCGGCCATGCGGCCCTCGTTGATCGCGTTGATCTGGCCCTGGCCCGAGTCGAATCCGACGGTGGCGATGTCCTTGCGACCGCTCTCCTTCACGCCCTGGATGACGCCCATCGCGGAACCCTCGTTGCTTCCGTATATCCCCTTGACGTCGGGGTTCGCGGCGATGATCGCCTTGGTGATGTCGGCGGACTTCGTCTGGTCGCCGCCGCCGTACTGCACGGGCAGCAGCTCGACTCCCGGTGCGTGTGCCTTCATCCACGAAGTGAAGCCGTCGCGGCGGTCGATGCCGGAGCCCGCGGTCTGGCTGTGCACGACCAGCGCCACCTTGCCCTTGCCGCCGACGGCCTTGGCCATGTGCTGTGCGGCCTCCGCCGCGGCGGCCTTGTTGTCGGTCGCGGCCGTGGTCACCGGGATGTCGCTGTCGACGCCCGAGTCGAAGGCGACGACCGGGGTGTCGCTGCGCTGCGCCTTCTTCAGATACGGCTCCAGGGCACGGGAGTCCAGGGCCGCGAGGCCGACCGCGTCCGGCTTCCTGCCGATGCTGTTGGCCAGCATGTTCACCTGTGCCTCGACATCGGCCTCGGTGGCGGGCCCCTCGAAGCTGATGGTGGCGTGCTGCTCGCGCGCCTCCTGCTCCGCACCCTTCTTGACCGCCTGCCAGAACTGCTGCTGGAAGCCCTTGGAGACGATCGCGACGTACGGCTTCCCGCCGCCCGCGCCCGTCTGCTCGCCACCGCACCCGCCGAGCGCGAGCGCGGCCGCCGCGGCCGTGACCGCGGCCAGGGCTCCCCGCGCCCGCTTGAACCGCCGGTACGCGGACCGCCGGTACGCGAACCCCTCGCGCTCGAACCGCCCGTGCTCGAACCGCCCCTGCACGAAGCGCCGTTGCCGCCTCACGCCCTGCTCCTGCGTGCGTTGTCGGCGTAGACGGCGGCGACGATGACGCAGCCGAGGATGACGTTCTGCCACTCCTGCGGCACGGAGGTGATCTGAAGTCCGTTGTTGAGCACGGAGATGATGAGCGCGCCGATGACCGTGCCGACGATCGAGCCCTTGCCGCCCGACAGCGACGTGCCGCCGATGACCACGGCGGCGATCGCCTGGAGTTCGTAGCCCATGCCCGTGGCGGGCTGCGCCGAGCCGAGGCGTGCGGAGATCAGTACCCCGGCGAGGCCGATGAAGAGCCCGGAGACGACATACACGATGATCTTCCACTTGCGTACGTCGATGCCGGAGAGCGCCGTCGCCTCCTCGTTGCTGCCGATGGAGTACGTGTAGCGGCCCAGCAGCGTCTTGTTGAGCACGACACCGCCGGCCACGGCCGCCACCGCGAAGATGAGCACCGCGTTCGGGAACTCCGCGCCCGGGACGATGCTGCCGGTGGAGATGTCCGCGTACCCCGACTCCTCGGAGAAGTAGATGGGCGCGCTGCCGGAGATGACCAGCGCCAGCCCCTGCGCCACGAGCATCATCGCCAGCGTCGCGATGAAGGGCGGGAGCTTCAGCACCGTGACGTTCAGCCCGTTGACGAGCCCGATCAGCGCGCCGAACAGCAGCGTGCCGAGCACGCCGAGCCATACGGGCAGCCCCGCCTCGATGATCAGCACGCCGCCCATGACGGCGCACAGCGCCATGCCCGTGCCGACGGACAGGTCGATGCCGCCGGTGACGATCACGAAGGTCGCGCCGAGCGCCAGCGTCCCGATGACCACCGTCGAGAACAGCATCGAGGTGATGTTGCTGTAGTTGAGGAAGTTGGGGCTGGCGACCGAGAAGAAGACGAAGACCGCGATCAGGCTTGCGAACGCGAGCAGTTGCTGGACCCTGCCCAGCACTCCGCCGCGCATCCCGCCGCCGGAGGGTGTGCCGCCGCCGGACTCCTGCTGCGGCGCGGCGACTGTCGGGGCTGTCATCGGACCATCTCCTGCCTGCCGTTGCCGTCTTCAGGTGCCGGGGGTTCCGGGGGCGCCCCGGACGCGGACCCGGGCGTACGGGAATCGTCCGCCGTCTCCCCGGGCGCGGGCGTGCGCAGCGTCGCGTAGTGCATGGCCTTCTCCTGTGTCGCCTCGTCCGCGGAGAGTTCACCGGTGACACGGCCCTCGCACATCACGAGGACGCGGTGCGACATCCGCAGCACCTCGGGCAGATCGGAGGAGATCACGATCAACGACTTGCCCTGCTGCGCCAGTTCGTCGACGAGCCGGTGGATCTCCTCCTTGGCGCCGACGTCGATGCCGCGGGTCGGCTCGTCGAAGACGAGGATGTCGCAGTCCTTCAGCAGCCACTTGGCGATGACGACCTTCTGCTGGTTGCCGCCGGAGAGGTGCTTGACCGTCTGGCCCGCGGAGGGAGTACGGATGCCGAGCCTGCCGATGAAGTCCTCGGCGGCGGCCCGCACCGCACGGGCGTCGACGAACCCGGCCGACTGGAAGCGCTGCTTGAGCGAGCCGATCCCGATGTTGGTGGCCACGTCCTGCTCCAGCAGCAGACCGAAGTTCTTGCGGTCCTCGGAGAGATAGCCGATGCCGTGCCGGGCGGCGTCCGCGGGGTTGCCGATCCGGACCGTACGGCCGTCGAGGGTGACGGTCCCGGCGGTGACCGGGTCGGCGCCGACGAGCGCGCGGGCCAGTTCGGTGCGTCCGGCGCCCATGAGCCCGGCAAGGCCGAGGATCTCGCCGCGCTTCAGCTCCAGCGAGACGTCCTTCAGCAGGTCCTTGGTGGAGAGGCCGTCGACGGTGAGGACCGTCTCGCGGTCGTCGCGCACGCCCTGCGGGCCCGTGCCGCCGTCGAGTTCACGTCCGACCATGAGCGATACGACCTCGCGCATGGGGGTGCCGGCTGCGGGCAGGGTGTCAACGTACTCGCCGTCGCGGATCACCGTGATGCGGTCGGCCAGGGACTTCAGCTCCTCCATGCGGTGGGAGATGTAGATGACCCCGGTGCCTGTGCCTGTGCCTGTGCCTGCGGCCGTACCGCCGCCGTTTCCGCCGCCGTTTCCGCCGCCGCCCTGGCCGTCGCCGTCCTTGCCGTCCTTGCCGTCCTTGCCGGTGAACCGCCGTATCAGCGCGTGCAGTACGCGCACCTCGGCGTCGTTCAGCGCCGCCGTCGGCTCGTCCATGATCAGCACCTTGGCGTCGTACGACAGCGCCTTGGCGATCTCGACCATCTGCTGCTGTGCGACGGTGAGCGTGCCCACCCGACGCCGCGGGTCGAGCGGCAGCTCCAGCCGCTCGATGAGCTCGCGGGCGCGGTCGTTGAGCGCACGCTCGTCGAGCAGCAGACGGCCGCGGGGCTCCCGGCCGATGAAGATGTTCTGCGCGACCGTGAGGTCGGGCATCAGGTTGAACTCCTGGTGGATGATGCTGACGCCGAGCCGCTGCGCGTGGCGCGGCCCCGTGATGCGCACCGGTTCGCCGTCGAGCACGAACTCCCCGGCGTCCGGCGTGTGGATGCCCGAAAGCAGCTTCATCAGGGTCGACTTGCCGGCGCCGTTCTCGCCGACGAGCGCGAGCACCTCGCCGTGGCGGAGATCGAGCCGCATGTCCCGCAGCGCCCGCACCCCGGGGAAGCTCTTGGCGACACCGCGCATCGAAAGCAGCGGCGGCGCACCGCTTCCGGCCACCTCGTCGTGACCGTTCTCCATCCCCAGCGCCTCCCGACCAGCTCTAGAAATCGATTTCAGCAGAGCTTAGGAAGCACCCCTGCGGCCGTCAATGGGCGTACCCGACCTCCATACAGTCTCCATACGGCACCCGGCGCAGGATGCTGAAATCGATTCCGGAGACACCGCGACTGAGGGCTCGGCGTACGGCGGACGAACGCGGCGGGAGACGGCCTCCGGGCAGACCGCACAAGGGAGTTCGCGGATCCGATCCCCGCCCGCAGACAGCGGAACGGCCCGCCCGCACCCTGGCGACTTGGATGCGAGCGGGCCCGGTGACCCCGGCGAGCCCCGACGACGCCCCGGAGGAGCGGTCAGACCGTCATCGGGGCCCGTTGGGAAGCCGGCTCGTGCGCGCGCGCCGCCACCTCGGCCTCGACCTCGCGGTGCAGGCGCTCGCACGTGCGGCTGATCAGCCGCGAGACGTGCATCTGGGAGATCCCGAGCTGCTCGGCGATGCTGCTCTGCGTCATGTCACAGAAGAACCGCAGGTAGAGGATGTACCGCTCGCGCTCCGGCAGATTGCGCAGCTGCGGCTTGACCGCCTCGCGGTAGGTCACGCGGTCGAAGCCGGGCTCGGTCGCGCCGAGGGTGTCGAGCAGCGAGTAGCCGTCCTCGTTCTTCGACAGCTCGGCGTCGAGCGACAGCGCGCTGTAGCTCTCCAGCGCCTCCATGCCGATGACGACGTCCTCCTGGCTCAGGCCGCTGTGCTCGGCGATCTGCGCGACGGTGGGCGAACGGTCGTCGAGGGTCACGCCCAGCTCACGGCTGCTCGCACGTACGCGGTTGCGCAGCTCCTGCACCCGGCGCGGCACGTGCAGATCCCACATGTAGTCGCGGAAGTGGCGCTTGATCTCTCCGACGATGGTCGGCACGGCGAAGCTCTCGAAGGCGCAACCGCGGGCCGGGTCGTAGCGCGCGACGGCCTTGACCAGGCCCAGCGCGGCAACCTGCTGTAGGTCCTCCAGGTTCTCGCCGCGATTGCGGAAGCGCTGGGCGAGGCGGTCGGCCATGGGCATCCAGGCCCGTACGACCTCCTGGCGCAGCTCCTCCTTCTCCGGCCCGTCGGGAAGCGACGTGATGCGCTCGAAGTGGGCCGCGGTGTCGGGTGCATCGTCATGCGGGTGGCGTGCGTGCTTCGCACGGAAACGGACTGCTGACATGACTTGCTGCCTCCCGGTGCGCGGTGGACTACGGGTAGCGCGGTCCCCACGGGAGCCGACACAGCGATCAAGCGCGGCGGCGCCGACCGCCCTCCCGCAGCTGTGCCTACTGACCGAAGCACATGGTGCTCAAAACACCCGAAGAGTAATTACATCCTCATTACTCCCGATCCCCTTCAAACTACGTCGCGCCGGAGTCTCGTGCCACACGTACGCCGTGTTTCGGCACAGCTCTTCCGGTGACGGCCCCTGGTGCCGCCCCGGCACACGAGGCTCCTCACGCCCAGCGGACACACGAGGGCCCCGGGTGCGCAGCAGCACACCCGGGGCCCTCCCGCGACGTCGGCGCCTCAGCAGCGCCTATGCGGCGTACCGCGCCCGGCGACTCAGCAGCGACTCAGCGTCAGCGCGCGGAACCGCCGGCCTCCGCTTCCTCCCGCTCGCCCTCGGCGATGGCGTCGGCGACCTCGGCGGTACGTTCGGCCTCCTCCGCGGCGAACCGTTCCGCGTCCAGCTTCTCGGCGATCTCCTCGTCCTGTGCCATCAGCAGGTCCAGGTTCTGGTTGCCCATCTCGAAGACGCCCATGTCGACGTACGCGCGCTGTAGCCGCTCGCCCCACAGCCCGATGTCGCGCACGCAGGGCACGATGCGGCTGAAGAGGAGCTGCCGGAAGAGCTTCAGGAACTCCGACTGCTCGCTGAAGGTCTCGGCCTCCTCGCGCGGTACGCCGAAGTTCTCCAGCACCTCCACGCCCTTGAGCCGGTCGCGCATCAGGTAGCAGCCCTCGATGACGAAGTCCTCGCGCTCGCGCAGCTCGGCCTCGGTGAGCTGCTTGTAGTAGTCGCGCAGCGCCATCCGCCCGAAGGCGACGTGACGGGCCTCGTCCTGCATGACGTAGGCGAGGATCTGCTTGGGCAGCGGCTTGTTGGTGGTGTCGCGGATCATGCCGAACGCGGCGAGCGCCAGGCCCTCGATGAGCACCTGCATGCCCAGGTACGGCATGTCCCAGCGGGAGTCGCGGAGGGTGTCGCCCAGCAGGGACTGGAGGTTGTCGTTGATCGGGTAGAGCATCCCGATCTTCTCGTGGAGGAAGCGCCCGTAGATCTCCGCGTGCCGGGCCTCGTCCATGGTCTGGGTCGCGGAGTAGAACTTCGCGTCCAGGTCGGGCACGGACTCCACGATGCGCGCCGCGCAGACCATGGCGCCCTGCTCGCCGTGCAGGAACTGGCTGAACTGCCACGAGGCGTAGTGCTGGCGCAGGTCGGCACGCTCGGCGGCGCTCATCTTGTCCCAGTACGACGTGCCGTACAGCGACATGGCCTCGTCGGGGGTGCCGAGCGGGTCCTTCGGGTCGACCTCCAGGTCCCAGTCGATGCGCAGCTGCCCGTCCCACTGCTTGTCCTTGCCCTTCTGGTAGAGGGCGAGGAGGCGGTCGCGGCCGTCGTCGTAGTCCCAGCTGAAACGGGCGTCCCCCGAGGCGGGAACCTCCCAGCCACCGGATCCCGGGCTGTTCGTATAGAGGTCGTGGGTGGACATGGACGCCTCCTGACTCCGGGGTCGCTGGGCCTTCCGCGGCTTCGACGGCGGCTTCAACAAGGGCCCTGCGGCAGACAGTTGGCAGGCTCACACGGCCGTTACCACCGGGTCAACAACAGTCGCGCAATGTATGTCGAGGGGATTGACTCCCTTACTGACAGGCAGTCTCATAAGACAGGACGGCCTGGGGCCTCCCCAGGTCGCAGACCTAGGGGAAGCACTCCGGTAACGCACGAAGAGGTGCCGCAGCATGACGATCACCCCTGACACGGCCACCACCGAAGAGAACCCGAACCGGCCGCTCCGGGACGCCCTCGGCCTGCTGAAGGACAGGGAACGGGTCGCGGAGCGCCTGCTCGAATCCTCGAAGAAGCACTCGTTCGACCCGGAAACCGAGCTGGACTGGGACGCGGAGTTCGAAGAGGGCAAGTGGTTCTGGCCGCCGGAGCTCGTCTCCCTCTACGACACCCCGCTGTGGAAGCGGATGCCGGAGGAGCAGCGCCTCGACCTCGCACGCCACGAGGCGGCCTCGCTCGCCTCCCTCGGCATCTGGTTCGAGGTCATCCTCATGCAGCTCCTGGTGCGCCACATCTACGACAAGCCCCTCACCAGCAGCCATGTGCGGTACGCCCTCACGGAGATCGAGGACGAGTGCCGCCACTCGAAGATGTTCGCCCGCATGATCACCAAGTCCGGAGCGCCCACCTACCCCGTCTCCCGCATCCACCACAACCTCGCCCGGCTGCTGAAGACCGTCTCCACGACGCCCGGCTCGTTCACCGCCACGCTCCTCGGCGAGGAGATCCTCGACTGGATGCAGCGGCTGACCTTCCCCGACGAGCGGGTCCAGCCGCTGATCCGCGGAGTCACCCGCATCCACGTCGTGGAGGAGGCGCGCCACGTGCGTTACGCGCGTGAGGAGCTGCGCCGCCAGATGGTGAACTGCCCTCGCTGGGAAGCGGAGTTCACCCGCATCAGCTCGGGAGAGGCCGCCCGCGTCTTCTCCATCTCCTTCATCAACCCCGAGGTCTATACGAACGTGGGCCTGGACAAGCGCGAGGCCATGGCCCAGGTGAAGGCCAGCGGCCACCGCCGCGACGTGATGCAGACCGGCGCCCGGCGGCTCACGGACTTCCTGGACGAGATCGGCGTGATGCGCGGTATCGGCCGGAAGCTGTGGGTCAGCTCGGGTCTCCTGCCGAGGTAGCGGCCGGGGCGCCCGGTGCCGGGACCTGCCGGTTACGCTCAAGGCATGAGCAGCAGCGGCACGGCCCCGGCGTATCGCAGGCTGAGCGTGGACGAACGGCGTACGCAGCTGATCGGCACCGCGCTCGGCCTCTTCGCCCACCACCCGCCGGAGGAGGTCTCCATCGACGACGTGGCGGCCGGCGCCGGCGTCTCGCGCCCGCTGGTCTACCGCTACTTCCCGGGCGGGAAGCAGCAGTTGTACGAGGCGGCGCTGCGCAGCGCCGCCGACGAGCTGGAGCAGTGCTTCGCCGAGCCGCAGACCGGACCGCTGACGCGGCGGCTGGTCCGCGCGCTGGAGCGCTATCTGGCCTTCGTCGACGAGCACGACGCCGGCTTCATGGCGCTCCTCCAGGGCGGCAGCGTCGTACAGACGTCGCGTACGCACGCGATCGTCGACGAGGTGCGCCGGGCCGCGGCCGACCAGATCCTCTTCCATCTCGGCTTCGAGCCCGGCGAGGCGGGCTCGCGGCTGCGCATGACCGTCAGCACCTGGATCACGGTGGTCGAGGCCGCCTCGCTGATGTGGCTGGACGAGGAGAAGCAGCCGCCGGTCACCGAGCTGCGCGACTGGCTGCTCGACCACTTCGTCGCCCTGCTGATGGCGTCGGCGACGAGGGACGCCGAGACCGCCCGCATCGTCCGGCACGCGCTGGACCTGGAGGAGGGCGACGGCCCCGTCGGCGAGCTGGCGCGGCGGATGCTGCCCGTCGTCGGCGACAAGGGGCACCTGCTGGAGGCACCCGGCGGACTCTGAGGCACCCGACCCGGTCCGCAGGTCCGCACGACCCGTCGCGGCGGAAATCCGGAACTCGAACTTAAACACCGCTTGAAGAACCTCTATCGTGGCTCCATGTCCACTCATCTGCCCTGGCACGCCAAGGAGGCCACGGTCGGCGAAGTCGCCGAGCGGGCCGGAGTCGCCACTTCCGCGCTGCGTTACTACGAGCGCGAGGGCCTCATCCGCAGCCGCCGCACCTCCGGCAACCAGCGCCGCTACAGCCGCGACACCCTGCGCCGCGTCGCCTTCATCCGCGCCTCGCAGCGCCTCGGCATGCCGCTGGCCGCGATCCGCGAGGCGCTCGCGCTGCTGCCCGAGGGCCGTACGCCCACGAGAGAGGACTGGGCGAAGGTCTCGGAGTGCTGGCGGGAGGACCTCGACCAGCGCATCAAGTTGATGACGCAGCTGCGCGACCACCTCACGGAGTGCATCGGCTGCGGCTGCCTCTCGCTGGACCACTGCACGCTGGCCAACCCGTTCGACACCCTCGGCGAGCAAGGCCCCGGCCCGCGTTCGCTCGCGGGCTGCGACTCGACGGACGGGTGCTGCTGATGCGCAGCGAGGAGAGCCTCTTCGTCGGGGGGCCGCTCGACGGCCGCGTGCTGCCGGTGCTCACCGGGATCAACGGCCGCCCCCCGAAGCGCTACGAGGTCCCGGTGCCCTCGGCGGACGGAGACGGTCCTGACACGGTCCACGTCTATTGTCTGGAACCGGCCGCCTTCACATCCAGGCTGGGCATCCCGCGGGGCTGGCGCTACGTCTACGACCCGCAGGCCCGTCCGGCGCAAGGCCGGATCCGACGCTGAGTCAGAACCGCCTCTAGCACATCCGTGATGATTTCTGAGGCTCACGTGAAGTTTGCGAAGAACTGCGATGGTTCTGTTCGCGACGTCCCCTTGTACTCGCAGTACGCCTAGGCTGCTCAGCGTGATCCAAGGGATGGCGAGCCTCGGCAGCACAGACCCCCAGCAGCTGGGCCCCTACCGCCTTCACGGGGTTCTCGGCGACGGGCGCATGGGCGCGGTGTACCTGGGGCGGGGGGCACCACAGCGCGGTGCGCGGAAGATGCTCGTCGCCGTGCGCACGCTCCGGCCCGAGCTGATCCGCGACCGGCCGCTCAGAGCGCGGCTCCGGCAGGAGATGCAGTCCGCCTCGTCGAACGTGAGCAGCGTGTACGTGGCGGACGCCGCCGGCTGCGAACTCGACAGCGCCCGGCCCTGGCTGGCCAACGCCTTCGTTCCCGGCGTCTCCTTGGAGGTGCTGGTCGCCAAGTACGGCCCGCTCCCCGAGTCGTCGGTGCGCGCTCTCGGCGGTGCGCTGGCCCGTTCGCTGATGGCGCTGCACTCGGCGGGCATAACCCACCGCGATCTGGGCCCGCACAACGTGATACTCGCCGGCGACGCGCCCCGCGTCGTCGACTACGGTCTCGCGCTGGGCAGGATGAGCGGCCCCGCCACCGACGAGCGGGCCGACGACGTCTTCGACCTCGGCGCCACCCTCGTCTTCGCCTCCAGCGCCCACCAGCCCTTCGCCGGGAACATGCTGCCCATGGCCCGCGAGGATCCCGACCTGACCGGCGTGCCCGACGGCCTGTGCCCCGCGCTCTTCGCGTGCCTGCACAAGACCCCGGAGTCCCGTCCGTCTCCCAGCGTGCTGGCGACCGCGCTCGATCTGGCCGACACCGCGGACCAGCCCGCCCTCCGGTGGCTGCCCGACGCCTACGGGCACGAGATCGGGCTCGCCGCTGACGCCGCCCGCCGCCTCACGGGACGCCGCCTCTTCGGCAGGTGAGCCCGGGGTTCCCGGCCCGGAAGGACCTTCCGAACCGCCTTCCCGCGGCCCGTGCCGCGCCGCCCGCTCCCTGCCGCCGCCGCACGGACGACGCCCGCGCACCCTTCGGGTGACTGACCACGGCCGGGAACGGGACATCCCCGCCGGTAACCGGCGGCGCCGTGCACGATCGCTCCGTCAGCGAGTCAGATCGGAGGCGAGCGGTGTCGCACGTACGGGTCCCACGCTCCGTCGCCGCCGGGGCGGTGGCCACGGTGGCAGCGGCAGCACTCGCCTTCCAGCCCGTGCCCGTGGTCATGGCGGACCCGGTGGGCAAGCCGGTCGCCGAGCTGCTGCGCGACCTGCGGGTCATGTACGAGCGGACGGAGTCGGCCTCCGACGCCTACAACACCACGGCCGGCAAGCTGGAGCGGCAGCGCAAGCGCACCAAGAAGGCCGAGCGCGCGCTGACTTCGCTGCGTTCCGCGCTCGCCGGGTCCCGCCGCGAGGCCGGACGCCTGGCCCGCCAGCAGTACCGGCGCGGCGACATCGCGCTCCCCCCGGTCGTCCAGCTGCTGCTCACCCGCGACACCCGCGACGCGATGGACGGCATGCGCGTGCTCACCCGCGCCGCGGGACGTCAGGCGCTGACCGTGCAGCGTCTGGTCGCGGGCGAGAAGAGGCAGCGGCATCTCACCGCGGTCGCCCGCAAGGCGCTCGCCGGACAGCAGCGGCTCGCGGACCGCAAGAAGAAGCAGCGCGACACCGTACGGTCCCGGCTGAAGCAGGTCGAACGCACGCTGGCCTCGCTCTCCCCCGAGCAGCTGACCCGGCTGCGCGGTCTGGAGACGGCCCAACAGGCCGGTGCCCAGCGCTCGTTGATGTCGGCGCACGGGCTGAGCGGTTCGAAGGTGCGGCGCAGGCCGTCGAGCGCGGGCGCCGAGGCGGTGAGCTTCGCACTGCGTCAGATCGGGAAGCCGTACCGCTTCGGCGCGCAGGGCCCGAAGGCGTACGACTGCTCGGGACTGACGCACAAGGCGTGGCAGAAGGCGGGGCGCTCCATCCCGCGGACCAGCCAGGGCCAGTGGAAGGGTCTTCGGCACGTGCCGATGAACCGGCTGCGCCCCGGCGACCTCGTCGTCTACTACAAGAGCGCGTCGCACGTGGCGATGTACGCGGGGCGCGGCAAGGTCGTACACGCGCCGCGGCCGGGTTCGGACGTGAAGCTGTCGCCGGTCGGCGCCGTACCGCATGTACGGGGCGCGGTGCGGCCCGACGCCGGTGCGCGCTCGCTGCTCCACTACCGGCTGCCGAAGCCGCTGCGCTGAGGCGCGGACGGCACGCAGACCACGGGCGGGTCCCCCTTCCCCGCCCGTGACGGGCCGCCGCGCCGGGAACACCGGGCGCGGCGGCCGGGGCCGGGAGACGGGAAGACCGGGCGGGAGTCCCAGCCGGAGAGAGGCCGGGGATCAGCCGGGGATCAGCCGCCGGCGACGCTGCCCAGGTACGCCTCGGCCTTCGCCGGGTCGTAGAGGTACTCCTCGAAGTCCGCCGGGTTGTCGAAGCCGTTGGCGAAACGGTCGGCCACGGGCTGGAGCTGGCCGGCCGCGCCGATGATGTTGAGCACGTGCTCGGGCGGCGGCGCGAGCATCGCGTTCGTCCACTTCGTGGTGTGCTGCACGTCGGCCCAGAAGCGGTCGAAGGTCTGGTGCATCCACTCCTCGTCGAACGGCTTGTCGCCGCGCTCCAGGATGGAGGCGAGGTACGCCGCGGCGCACTTGGACGCGGAGTTCGAACCCTGGCCCGTGATGGGGTCGTTGGCGACGACGACGTCCGCGACGCCGAGCACGGCGCCGCCGCCGGGCAGCCGCCCGACGGGCTTGCGCACGGTCGGCGCGTAACGGCCGGAGAGCGTGCCGTTGGCGTCCGTCAGCTCCACCTTCGTGGCCCGCGCGTATTCCCAGGGCGTGAACTGCTCCATCAGCTCAAGGGTCTTGGCGAGCTGCTCGTTCGGGTCCTTGACGCCCTGGAAGACGTCGAGCGGACCGCCCGGGATGCCCTCCCAGAACAGGATGTCGCAGCGCCCGGACGTGGTCAGGCAGGGCATGACGAACAGTTCGCCGACGCCCGGCACCAGGTTGCAGCGCACGGCCTCGGTGTCGGGGTGCTCAGGGCGGGGGCCGAGCCCGTTGACGTAGCTGACCGCGAGGGCCCGCTGGGGCGCGTCGTACGGCGAACGCTCCGGGTCCCGCTCGAACATCGAGACCAGTTCGCCCTTGCCGGCGGCGACGAGCACCAGGTCGTACTTCTGCGCGAAGAAGTCGAGGTCCGAGACGGCGGCGCCGTGGATGACGAGCTGGCCGCCGCGCTGTGCGAAGGTCTCCATCCAGCCGGACATCTTCACGCGCTGGTCGACGGACTGGGCGTAACCGTCCAGCATGCCGAGCCAGTTGATGGCGCGCTTGGTCTCGCCGGGGCCCTGCACGGACTCGGGGTCCGCGACGGAGACGCCGAGGCCCTCGACCTTGGGGGTCTGGCTCTCCCAGAAGTTGACCTCGATGTCGCGCTCGTTCTGAAGCGCCGTGTGGAACTGCATCTGCGTCGACATGACGCGGCCGCCGCGTATCTCGTCCGCCGTGCGGTTCGACATCACGGTGACCTCGTAGCCCTGCGCCTGGAGGCCCAGCGCGAGCTGAAGTCCTGCCTGGCCGGCTCCGACAATGAGTATCTTCCGCATGGCGGTCTCTCTTCTCCGTACGTACGTGCAGTTCGCGTCCCGCGCCCGTTCAGGCGGGAGTGACTTCCAGGGCGTGACTGACCAGCGCGAGCAGGGACTTCAGAACGGTCGGCCGCTCCCGTGCGTCCATGACCACGACAGGCACATGCCGCGGGACGGACAGGGCCTCCCGCACGTCCTCGGCGGCATACGCGGTGGTGCCCTCGAAGTGGTTCACCGCGACGACGTACGGATACCCGCAGCTCTCGAAATAGTCCAGAGCGGGGAAGCAGTCCTCCAGGCGACGGGTGTCCGCCATCACCACGGCGCCGATGGCGCCCCGCACCAGGTCGTCCCACATGAACCAGAAGCGCTGCTGGCCCGGTGTCCCGAACAGATAGAGCACCAGGTCCGATTCGAGCGTGATGCGGCCGAAGTCCATCGCGACCGTCGTCGTGGTCTTCTCCGGCGTCTCGGCGATGTCGTCCGTGGACTCGCTCGCCTGCGTCATCAGCGCCTCGGTCGTCAGCGGCTCGATCTCGGAGACCGAGCCCACGAGCGTCGTCTTGCCGACGCCGAAGCCGCCCGCCACCACGATCTTCGTGGATATGGGGGCCTGCGAGAGATCCTCCTGCCAGTCCTGCACTCCGGGCGCCGTCCCGTCCGCAGCCTTCACTTCTTCCACGACCGGCTCAGAGCCTGCGAAGTCCACCCAGCACCCTTTCCAACAGCGCACGGTCGGGACGGTCGCTGCCGTGCCCGGTGCCGTGAACGCGTACCCGTCCCTGATCGGCGAGGTCGCTCAGCAGAACCCGTACCACGCCCAGAGGCATCTTCAACAGTGCTGCGATCTCCGCCACCGACCGCATGCGGCGGCAGAGTTCGACAATCGCCCGCATCTCGGGCATCACGCGGTCGCGAAGACCGCCCGAGGTCAACTCCGGGCGCTCCTCCGGGGCTTCGATCGCCGCGACGATCGTCTCGACCAGCAGCACATGGCCGAAGCGGGTACGGCCTCCGGTGAGGGTGTAGGGACGGACTCTCTTCGACTTGCCGCTCTCGCGCCGTACGGGCAACGGAGGCGGAGAGGAAGGGGAGGGAGAAGCAGCAGGTGTCACTGGTTCAGCTCCATCGACGAGCGCAGTTCGGTTCGGAGTTCGGGGGTGAGGACATGGCCGACGCGGCCGACGAAGAGCGCCATGTGGTACGCGATGACGCTCATGTCACACTCCGGCGTGGCGTGCACACCGAGCAGGGAACCGTCGCTGATCGACATCACGAAGAGCGAGCCCTCTTCCATCGCGACCACCGTCTGCCGGATCTCGCCGCCGTTCATCAGCTTCGCGGCGCCGAGAGTGAGCGAGCCGAGGCCCGAGACGATGGTGGCCAGATCGGCGCTCGACCCCTTCGGGCTGCGGCGGGCGCCCCTGCGGGCGGCCGGGCGGCCGGTGGCCTCTCTGTGCCCGGCGGGGCCTGCGGAGCCGCCGCTCTCGCCGGTGCCGCCGGACTCGCCGCCGTCGCCGCCGTGGTGCGGGCGGCCGTGTGCGCCCGCAGCGGCGTCGTCGGCGTCGGGTGCCGTCTGCTGGTCAGAGGCCAGCAGCAGAAGCCCGTCGGACGAGACGACGGCGACGGACAGGATGCCCGGCACCTCGTCGACAAGGTTCTCCAACAGCCAGCGCACATTGCGTGCTTGAGTGCTGTCGGTAGTGCGCGTGGTGGACGCGTTCACGTGCGAGCCTCCTCGGCGGTGCCACCATCTGACTGCGCCCCCCGTCGGTCGATCACACTCTCCTCAGCGCCGGTCTCGGCGGCCGCGTCACGGCGGCCGTGGGCGGCGCCCTGCTGGAAACCGCCCAGGCGGCGGCGCATCTCGTCCGCGTTCGCGCCCTGGCTGGACGGCGGTGCGGGCTTCGTCTGCGCCTCCACGTGATGCGGGGTCCGCTTGGGCAGACCCTTGTCGGTCACCGTCGGCTGCTCCGGGATTCCGCTGGACTCCGCGCCGTCTTCGGGCTCGGACACGGACTCGGGTCCCGGCCCGGACACGGACTCGGATCCGGTACGGGCCCCGGAGCCGCCGCCCGGCCCGGAGCGGCTCTCCGGCTCCGCCTGGTCCCCCGGCTCCGGCTCATGACCGGCCGGTGTGCCCGACTCGCCCGGCGCCCAGCCGTGTTCCTCCGCGGCGTCGGCTGCCCCGTCGCCGTCCCGCCCCGTGGCGCCCGCGTCCCGCACGGCCTGTTCCGCGGCCGTGACCAGCGGGTCGCCGCTGCTCCGACGGTCGGGCAGCGCATTGGAGTTGGCCTCCGCGACCGATCCGGGGAAGGCGGACGACGGCGCTTCCGGCAGGCGTGTGCCGGAGGCCTCGTGCGCTCCCGCCGCGACCGGCGCGGGTCGCGAGGGCAGCAGCGCGCTGGGCACCGCGACGACGGCCGCTATGCCGCCGCCCTGCCGGCGCTCCCGCAGCTGCACGCGCAGCCCGTGCCGCGCGGCGAGCCGTGCGACCACGTAAAGGCCCATGCCGAGCCCGGCCTCCGGACCGCGGTTCGCGGACTGCGCGCCCACCGGCTCCATCTCCGGGGGGTCCTGCCCCTCGGGGACGCTGAGCCGGGCGTTGAGCGCCGCGAGTCTTCTGCTCGTCACGCCTATGCCCTCGTCCTCGATGGAGAGCATCACCTCGCCGCTCTCCAGCAGCCAGCCGGAGAGCTGCACTTGGGCGTCCGGCGGGGAGAAGGTGGCAGCGTTGTCCAGGAGTTCGGAGACGAGGTGGCTGAGGTCGTCGGCCGCGTGTCCCGAGACCTGCACGTGCGGCGGCAGCGTGCCCAGCTCCACCCGCTCGTAGCGCTCGATCTCGCTGATCGCGGCCCGCAGCACGTCCAGCAGCGGTACGGGTCCCGAGTGGCCCGCGGTGACGTGCTCGGCGCCCGCGAGCAGCAGCAGGTTCTCGCTGTAGCGCCGCATCCGCGTCGCCAGGTGGTCGAGCTTGAAGAGCGTGCTGAGGCGGCTGGGGTCGCTCTCCCGCTCCTCCAGGTCCTCGATGACGCCGAGCTGGCGCTCCACGAGGCCCAGGGTGCGCAGGGCGAGGTTGACGAAGGTGCTGTGCACGGCGCCGGACAGCGCGTCCAGACGCTCCTTCAGCGTCTCGAACTCGCTGCGGGCGCGGTCCCGTTCGGCGGTGAGCGCGTCCTTGTGACGGACCAGGTAGGTGTTGTCGGCCTCGGCCTCGGCGGCACGCTCCTGAGCGGCGACGACCGTCTCGCGGAGCGTGTTCAGCGACCGTACGACTTCGGCGAACTCATCGTTTCTGCCGTTGAAGACGACCGGTTCCTCGCCTGCCGGGTCGCCCGCCAGCCGCTTCGAGCCGCGCTTGAGCACGGACAGCGGGCGGGCCATCGACCGTGCCGTGTGCACGCTGATGCCCGCGCCCAGGAGCAGGCAGGCCGCCACAAGGGCGATCCCCCACTCCAGGGCGGTGACGTCGTCGTCCCGCAGCCGTTCGAGATGCTTCAACTCGTCGGCCGCGAAGGACGACTGGACGCCGCGCATGCCGTCGATGCGGGCGGACAGGGCCGCGTCGACGCGGCCGTGGTTCAGGCCGCGGTCGGACGGGGCGAGATACGGCTGGTCGGTCAGCCGCGCCAAGTACCGCTCGGCGAGGGAGACATCGGCGCCGGTGACCGTCTTCGCGAACGAATCGCGGGCGGCGCGGTCGGCCCCGTCGCCGAAGTCGGCGAGCGCGCCCTGCTCGCGTACGGAGGCGCGCTGGGCCTCCGCGGTCAGCGCGCGCTGCGGTCCTCCCGCGGCGAGCCCGCCGCGCAGCAGCCCGCGCACCGCGGAGGCCTGCGCTGCGGCCTGGCCCAGGTCGGGCAGCGCGTACGCCGCGCCCGAGCCGCCCGGCCCGTCGGCGCGCGCGGGCAGCGAACGCGCGACGCCGGCGCTCACGTCCTGAAGCGTCTTGATGGTGCCCGTGTAGTCCGCGTAGATGTCCAGCGGGCCGCTGTCGCCGGCCTGTGCCTCCTGACGCATGCGGGGCAGCTTGCCCAGCGCCTTGCGCACGGAGGCGGGCGCCGTCTCACGGATCTCGGTGATCTGCCGGTCGACCCGGGAGCGCTGCTCCTCGGTGACGCCCGCACCGTTGCGGCTCGTACGGCCCGCGGCGACGTACTCGACCATTCCGTCGCGCTCGTCGGCGAGGGCGTGGCTCAGGGAGATGGCCCGCTTGTCGAGTTCGGCACGGTCGACCAGCTGCTGGGACTCGGTGAGGTCGTCGTAGGCGTTGAGCAGCGCGGGGGTGCCGGCGCCGAGCACCGCGATCGAGCAGAGCGCGACGGAGGCCAGCAGGCGGTTGCGCACCCGGGCGCGGCGGGGACCGGTCTGCTGGGACGGACCGCCGCCCTGTGCCGTCGCCCCCGTGGTCCGGCTCGCGGGCCTGGCCCGCAGTCCGCCCGGTAGACCAGGTCCGCCCGGTTTCCGCAGTAGCTTCGTCCGCACCCGTGCTCGCAATCTCGTCGGGGCCTGCCCCGGGACCGGCCCGGGGTCGGCTCATTCCAACCTCGTGTCGCAGAAGCGGAATTGGTCCCGTGTCGTCCCTGTGCATCCCCTCGGACGCCGTCAGACCCTTCCAGTACGGATGACAGGCGGTGTGACCATCTCCTGCTGGACCACTCGAAGGAGTGAACCGTAACCGGGAGTCGGCGAACAACTCCCCTTGTGCACCCCAACCAGCCTGCAACGGGCTTCAATTGGAAAACCCGTCGGCGCCCTGGCAGGATGCGCGATCGCATACTTGCGGACGGACTAATTCCGGTCAACTCCGGCCCCCCGGGACGCTGACCTGGCGGTCCTCAGGTGGCTCTCCGGCTCTTGACACGTGCGAGCGGGCCGTCGGCCGGCTGGCGGCGGAGTGCAGACTGACGGCATGCGCATCGACATGACCGGCGAACCCGGAGATCCTCGTCGCCCCAACGAGGACTACGTGTCGGCGGCTCTCCCCTCCTCCGGAGAGGGCGGCGCGCTGGTGCTCCTGGACGGTGTGACGCCCCCTCGGGGCGGGACCGGATGCGTGCACGGAGTGCCGTGGTTCACGGCGCGGCTGGGCGGTTCGCTGCTCCAACTCGCCACCGCACAGCGGGATCTGACGCTGGATGCATGTCTTGCGGAAGCCATTTCGTCTACCGCCGCGGCACATGGTTCAATCTGTGACCTTTCTCACAGTCGCACTCCGCAGGCGACCGTCGTCGCGGTCCGCTGGAACGAGGAGCGCGTGGAGCACCTGGTCCTGTCCGACTCGGCGCTGCTGGTCGAGGCTCCGGGCGGCTCGGTGACGGAGGTGCTCGACACCCGGCTCGACCGGCTGCCCGAGCACGTCCGCACGCTCCGCGACCAGGTGCGCGCGCTCCCCGAAGGCAGCCCGGAGCGCGGCGCCGCGCGCGACGAATACGTGGGCGCCGTCGAGGCGTTGCGCAACGCCCCAGGCGGCACCGGCTTCTACACGGCCGCCGCGGACCCCGGCGTCGCCTCGCTCGCGGTGACCGGCTCGACGCCGCGCGCCGACGTACGGGCGCTGCTCGCCCTCAGCGACGGCGCGGCACGCTGGAGCCAGACGTTCCGGCACGGTGACTGGGCGGCGCTGCTCGCCTTCGTACGGAAGGAGGGCACCGCGGCGCTGATCGCAGCCGTACGGGAGGCGGAGCGCGCCGATCCGCACGGCACGGCGCACCCGCGGGGCAAGCGGCACGACGACGCGTCGGCGGTCTTCGCCGAGCTGGGCGGGCCGGAGCCCGTCGGGACCTGACGCGCGGAGCGTCAACTCTCGCCGTCGGACATGGCGTTGAGCTGGTGCAGCAGCCGGGCCAGTTCCGCGATCTCCACCGGGTCCCAGGCCCCGAGCTTGCGCATGTACTCGGCCCGTACCGCCTCCCGCACCGCGCGGAAGCGTTCGCGGCCCCGCTGGGTGAGATGCACGAGGGAGGCGCGGCCGTCGTCCGGGTCGGGGGCGCGGTAGATCAGCCCGAGGTTCTCCAGCACCCGCAGCTGGCGGCTGATGGTCGCCTTGCCGACGCCGAAGTAGACGGCGAGGTCGGTGGCCCGCTGGGGGCCGCCGTCGTCGATCCGTACGAAGAGTCCGTAGGCGGCGGGCTCCAGTTCCGGATGGACCTCGCGGGCGAGCTCACCCGAGAAGGCACGCGCCCGGCGCAGGAAGACGGCCAACTCCCGCTCCAGTTCGAGCAGTTCGGGTGCGTGTTGCCACATGGACTCGTCCACCTGTACGCCTCTTCCGTCTTCCCGTCCCCGCACCTACGCGCGCAGACTCCGCGTCGCCGACGGCGATCGTCGCAGCTGCGGCTGGATTTCGCAGGTACGGGCTCCTGAGGCGTGCTGTCCGTCTTCCCCGAATATGTCTGTGCGCGTACCGTTACAGATATGACATGCCCACACCAGAAAGGGCATGCCGAGCCCCCCACGGAACCGCAACACCGCCTACACGCACCGCCATTCGTCCCCCGCCCCCCCACGGCCTCGGAGGCAGCGATGCCAGGTCACGGATCCGGTACGGCTCGCCGCGGAGGAAGGTTCCTCACTGCGGCGGCACTGTTCATCTCCGCACTCGCCCTGCTGATCACCGCACCCGGTGCGGCGAGCGCGGCATCCCCTCAACCCGACCCTGTCAAACCCGGCGAAGCCTCGATGGGCGTCGGCGTGCGCATGCACGAGGGCGGTGATTCCACCGGCGGTTCACAGCCGGGGGCTCTCGCCGCAAGCGTGCACGGCGTCGACGTGAGCGGCCATCAGGGCAACGTCGGCTGGTCGACCTTGTGGAGCAGCGGCGTGAAGTGGGCCTACGTCAAGGCGACCGAAGGCACCTCGTACACGAACGAGTACTTCACGCAGCAGTACAACGGCTCGTACAACGTCGGAATGATCCGCGGGGCCTACCACTTCGCGCTGCCGGACAACTCCAGCGGCGCCGCGCAGGCCAAGTACTTCACGGCCCATGGCGGCGGCTGGAGCAAGGACGGCAAGACGCTGCCCGGCGTGCTCGACATCGAGTACAACCCGTACGGCTCCACCTGCTACGGGAAGAGCGACAGCGCGATGGTCAGCTGGATCAAGGACTTCACCAGCACCTACAAGGCACAGACCGGCCGTGACGCCGTCATCTACACCACGACGGACTGGTGGAGCCAGTGCACGGGCAACAACGGCGGCTTCGGCAACAGCAACCCGCTGTGGGTCGCGCGTTATGCCTCGTCGGCCGGCACGCTCCCGAAGGGCTGGGGCTTCTACACCTTCTGGCAGTACACCTCCAGCGGGCCGACCGTGGGCGACCACGATCTGTTCAACGGAGCGATGGACCGCCTCAAGGCGCTCGCCAACGGGTAGCGCTCGGCTCCGGCGCGCTCCGGCCCCGCCCACGGGCAGTGTGGGCGGGGTCCGGCACCGGCTTCCCGGCCGGTGAGCCCCGTCTGCCGCCGCACACCCTGCGCGCGGCGGGCAGCGGGCGGCGGGCTCAGGCCGCCACCGGGAGCTCCTGCTCGCCGGGGGCGCGGCCGGACTCCGCGGGCGTCAGGGCCAGTTCGAGCACCTGGCGGATGTCGGAGAGCGGCCGGACGTCGAGCCCTTCCAGCACCTCCTCGGGCACATCGTCCAGATCGGGCTCGTTCCGCTTCGGGATGACGACCGTGGTGATGCCCGCACGGTGCGCGGCGAGGAGCTTCTGCTTGACGCCGCCGATGGGCAGCACCCGGCCGGTCAGCGAGACCTCTCCGGTCATCGCCACGTCCGTACGCACCTGACGTCCGCTCAGCAGCGACGCCAGCGCGGTGGTCATGGTGACGCCTGCGCTCGGCCCGTCCTTGGGCACCGCGCCCGCGGGCACGTGCAGATGGACTCCGCGGTCCTTCAGATCGCCGACCGGCAGCTCCAACTCCGCGCCGCGCGACCGCAGATACGACAGCGCGATGTGCGCGGACTCCTTCATCACGTCGCCCAGCTGCCCGGTCAGGGTCAGCCCGGAGCCGCCCGTCTCGGGGTCGGCGAGCGACGCCTCGACGAAGAGCACGTCACCGCCCGCGCCGGTCACGGCGAGTCCGGTCGCCACGCCGGGCACGGAGGTGCGCCGCTCCGCCGGGTCCTGAGCGGACTCGGGGGTGTGGTGCGGCCGGCCGATCAGCGCGCGCAGCTCGTCCGCCCCTACGGTGAAGGGCAGTTCACGCTCCCCCAGTTCGTGCTGGGCCGCGACCTTGCGCAGCACCCGGGCGACGGAGCGCTCCAGGTTGCGTACGCCCGCCTCCCGCGTGTACTCCCCGGCGAGCTTGCGCAGCGCGCCGTCCTCCAGCCGGACCTCGTCGGCCTCCAGGCCGGTCCGCTCCAGCTGGCGCGGCAGCAGGTGGTCGCGGGCGATCGTGACCTTCTCGTCCTCGGTGTAGCCGTCGAGCTGCACGACCTCCATGCGGTCCAGCAGCGCGTCCGGGATCGCCTCCATGACGTTGGCGGTGGCGAGGAAGACCACGTCGGACAGGTCGAGTTCGACCTCCAGGTAGTGGTCGCGGAACGTGTGGTTCTGCGCCGGGTCCAGGACCTCCAGCAGCGCCGACGAGGGGTCGCCGCGGAAGTCCGCGCCGAGCTTGTCCACCTCGTCCAGCAGCACCACCGGGTTCATGGAGCCGGCTTCCTTCACGGCACGCACGATGCGTCCGGGCAGCGCACCCACGTACGTACGGCGGTGACCGCGGATCTCGGCCTCGTCGCGTACGCCGCCCAGCGCCACGCGCACGAACTTGCGTCCCATCGCACGCGCCACGGACTCGCCCAGCGAGGTCTTGCCGACTCCGGGCGGCCCGGTCAGCGCCAGGACGGCACCTCCGCGCCGGCCTCCGACGACTCCGAGACCGCGCTCGTCACGGCGCTTGCGGACTGCCAGGTACTCGGTGATGCGCTCCTTCACGTCCTGGAGTCCGGCGTGGTCGGCGTCCAGCACGGCCTGTGCTCCGGCGATGTCGTACGCGTCCGCGGTGCGCTCGTTCCAGGGCAGCTCCAGCACGGTGTCGAGCCAGGTGCGGATCCAGCCGCCCTCGGGCGACTGGTCGGAGGACCGCTCCAGCTTCTCCAGCTCCTTCATCGCGGCCTTGTGCACGTGCTCGGGCAGGGCGGCGGCCTCGACACGGGAGCGGTAGTCCTCGCCCTCGTCCTCGGGGTCGCCGTTGAGCTCGGCGAGCTCCTTGCGCACGGCGTCGAGCTGGCGGCGGAGCAGGAACTCCCGCTGCTGCTTGTCGACGCCCTCCTGCACGTCCTTCGCGATCGACTCGGCGACGTCCTGCTCGGCGAGGTGCTCGCGCAGCGTCGAGACGGCGAAGCGCAGCCGCTCGACCGGGTCGAGCGTCTCCAGCAGCGTCATCTTCTGCTCGGTGGACAGGAACGGCGAGTAGCCGGCGTTGTCGGCCAGCTGGCCCGCGTCGTCGATCTGCTGGAGCCGGTCCACGACCTGCCAGGCGCCGCGCTTGCGGAGCCAGTCGGCGGCGAGGGCCTTGTACTCGGTCATCAGCTCGGAACGCTGCCCGTCCGCGGCGGCGTCCGGTGCTTCGCCGCTGCCGCTCTCCTCCGTGCCCGGGCCCCCGTCCTCGGAGGCCACGGGGGTGCCCTCGACCCACAGGGCCGCGCCGGGACCACTCGTACCGGAACCGACGCGCACACGTCCGCGTGCGCGGATCAGGGCGCCGCGGTCGCCGCCCGCGAGCCGTCCGACCTGCTCGACGCTGCCGAGCACGCCCATGGCCGCATAGCTTCCGCCGATCCGCGGCACCATCAGCAGCTGCGGCTTCTCTCCTCCGGTGGCGGCGGCCTGTGCGGCCTCAACCGCCGCCCGTACATCGCTGTCGGACAGGTCCAGCGGCACCACCATTCCCGGCAGCACGACCTCGTCATCGAGGGGCAGCACGGGCAGGGTGAGCGGTGTGGACATCGAAGCCATGATCTCTCCCTCGGCATGCAAGTTGAGCTGTATTCGCTCAAGCTGTGCTTCCTCAATGCACGCGGGGCCCCGGATGTTCCGCAGGGTCCCGGCTGTTCGCCAGGAGCGATCACCGGCCCACCGGACGGCGGTGCACAAGCGGCAGGATGGGCCCATGCATCAGCGGCCCACCTCTGTAAGCAGCGAACCCACCGGCGGCGATTCCGTGGCCCGCGATTCCGGGACCGGAGAGATCGGGACCGGAGAGACCGGGACCCGGGAGACCGGTGGGGCGCGTCCCGTCGTTCTCGACCGCAGGGACGGGCCGTACGGCGAGGTGGTACTGCGACGCCACGGCGAGCTGCTTCAGATCATCGCCAACGGGACCTTCCTCATGGACACCTCCGACGGGCGCTCCGAGCGGCTGCTCGTACGGGCCGCCCTCGCGGAGCTGGACCGCGGACGCGAGCAGCGGTACGGCGGGCACCCCGGACCGCTTCGGCCGCCCCGGACGTCCCGGCCACCCCGGTCGCCCCGGCTGCTCATCGGCGGTCTCGGCGTCGGCTTCTCGCTCGCGGAGGCGGCACGGGAGCCGCGATGGGGCCGCATCACCGTCGTTGAGCGCGAAGAGGCCGTCGTCGACTGGCACCGAGAGGGCGGTCCGCTCTCGCAGCTGACGGCCGCTGCCCTGCGCGACCCCCGTACGGAGATCGTGCACGCGGACCTCGGCGCCTTTCTGCGGGAGGGCGCCGGACGGGAGGATCCGGGAGAGGCCCCGGAAGCGGCGCCTGACGCGGCGCCGTGCGACCCGTCCGGCGGGCGGCCCCCCTTCGACGCGCTCTGCCTCGACGTCGACAACGGCCCGGAATGGACCGTCACCGAGGACAACGCCTCCCTCTACTCCCCCGCGGGAATCGCCGCCTGCCGGGCCCGGCTGGCACCCGGCGGCGTACTGGCCGTCTGGTCCGCACAAAGCTCCCCGACATTCGCGGACGCATTGTGGAATGCCGGATTCCAGAGGGTTCGCACGGAAGAGATCCCCGTCGCCCGAGGCGTCCCCGACGTGGTCCACTTCGCAACCAAACCGGCATAGCCGCAGCCGACACGAGCCCCTTACGCTGCTGCAAGCACGTATACAAACAAGCCACGGGGCCATTGCAGGGGCGGGGTCGAATGGACCAGAAGAACATCACAACGGCACAGAGCAGCAACGCGTCCGCGACGACCACCCCCGGCGCACAGCGCAGGATCCTGGTCGTCGAGGACGATCCCACGATCGTCGACGCCATCGCGATGCGGCTGCGCGCGGAGGGATTCCAGGTGCAGACGGCGGGCGACGGCCCTGCCGCCGTCGACACCGCCGAGGCGTGGCAGCCCGATCTGATCGTGCTCGACGTGATGCTGCCGGGCTTCGACGGGCTGGAGGTCTGCCGCAGGGTGCAGTCCCAGCGTCCGGTTCCCGTGCTGATGCTCACCGCGCGGGACGACGAGACCGACATGCTCGTCGGGCTCGGCGTGGGCGCGGACGACTACATGACGAAGCCGTTCTCGATGCGCGAGGTGGCGGCGCGGGTGCACGTGCTGCTGCGCCGCGTCGAGCGGGCCACGCTCGCCGCCCACACGCCGCGCAGCGGGATCCTCCGCCTCGGCGAGCTGGAGATCGACCACTCGCAGCGCCGGGTGCGCGTCACCGGCGAGGACGTGCATCTCACGCCCACCGAGTTCGACCTGCTGGTGTGCCTGGCGCACTCCCCGCGGGCCGTGCTCTCGCGCGAGCAGCTGCTCGCCGAGGTGTGGGACTGGGCGGACGCCTCCGGCACCCGCACCGTCGACAGCCACATCAAGGCGCTGCGCCGCAAGATCGGCGCGGAGCGCATCCGTACGGTGCACGGCGTCGGCTACGCGCTGGAGACCCCCTCTTCGGGCTCCAACGGTGCGAACGGTGGTGCCGGTGCGGAGGGCGGCGGATACCCGGCGCCGGCCGCGGACGGCTCCTGACGGGCGGGCGTCGCGACGTGACAGAGGTGTCCGACACGCCTGTCAGGCGCCCCAGGCTGCGCCTGCCGTACGCGGTCCGGGTCACCGGGCGGTTCCTGTGGCGCGCTCTGCGTGCCCTGGGCCGCCTGCACCAGCGCCTGCGCCGGCGCTGGGAGCCCGTATGGATCGGCTGGCTCGACCGGATCTGGGAGGGGCTGCGCCCGCTCGACCCGTACCGCTCGGTGAAGGCGGCGCTGGGCGCGCTGGTGATCGTCTCCGTGGTGATCACCACGCTGCTCGCGCTCTTCGCGGTCAACTCGGCGACCGAGCTGCGCGTGATCACGATCATCTCGATCATCGCCTCGCTGCTGATCACGCAGTTCGTGGCCCAGTCGCTCACGGCGCCGCTGGACGAGATGACCGACGCCGCGCGCGCCATGGCGGACGGCGACTACTCGCGGCGGGTGCGGGGCGACCGCAGGGACGAGTTCGGCGAACTCGCCGAGACCTTCAATCAGATGGCGGCCGACCTCGAAGCGGTCGACCAGCACCGCAAGGAGCTGGTCGCCAACGTCTCGCACGAGCTGCGCACCCCCATCGCGGCGCTGCGGGCCGTGCTGGAGAACGTCGTCGACGGAGTCTCCGACTCCGATCCCGAGACGATGCGCATCGCGCTCCAGCAGACGGACCGGCTGGGCCGGCTCGTGGCGCACCTCCTCGACCTCTCCCGCCTGGACAACGGTGTCGTGCCGCTGCACGCACGCCGCTTCGAGGTGTGGCCGTACATGGCGGGCGTGCTCAAGGAAGCCAACATGAGCAAGGGGCAGGGGCACTCGCGTACGGACGTCCATCTGCACCTGGACGTCTCCCCGCCCGAACTCACGGCCTACGCCGATGCCGAGCGGCTGCACCAGGTCGTCGCCAACCTCATCGACAACGCGGTCAAGCACAGCCCGCCGCACGGTCGCGTCACCGTGCGCGCACGGCCCGGGGCGACCGCGGAGAGCCTTGAGGTGGAGGTGCTCGACGAGGGGCCCGGCATCCCGGAGTCCGAGCGCGCGCACGTCTTCGAGCGCTTCAACCGGACGAAGGCCACGAAGGCCGCCGAGAGCTCCTCGCAGCGCAGCGGGGTCTCGGGCGGGGGCCCCGGCGGCGGCGACGGCGGTACGGGGCTGGGCCTGGCGATCGCTCGCTGGGCGGTCGACCTGCACGGCGGCTGGATCAGGGTCGCGGAGTCCCCGAAGGGGTGCCGTATCCAGGTCACGCTCCCGGGGGTGGAGGAGGCGCAGAAGTGACCGCGCCGCCCGGGCCCTGAGGTGTACGACGCGGAACGGGGTCCATCGGTTCCGCTCTGTCGCGAACCTTGCTTGTTTCCCGCCAGATCATGCGCCGAAACCGGACTCGTGATGTGACTTGCGTGACGACAACCCGGGCTGGACTGCAAGGGAGGCGGGGAGGGGCGTAGCCTTTGTTCCCGCTGTCCACCACCTAAGGAACGCGGAAGAGGGCGGTTGCCGCCGTGTCGTCACAGTCCCCCAACAGCTCGAGCGTCTCGACCCAGCAGGACGGTCAGGGAAGCGATCCCGCCGCCGTGTTCGGACCAAACGAGTGGCTCGTCGACGAGATCTACCAGCAGTACCTCCAGGACCCGAACTCGGTAGACCGAGCCTGGTGGGACTTCTTCGCCGATTACAAGCCGGGCGCCGAATCCACCGGGACCGTGGCGGAGCCCGCAGCGCCGGCCACCGCCAAGCAGGCGGCGGCCGCACCGGCTCCCGCCGAGCCCGCGCAGCAGGCCGCCCCCGCGCCCGCCAGGCCGGCGGAGAGCAAGCCGGCGGCGGCCGGGTCCGCCGCGCAGGCGCCCGCGAAGTCCGCACCGGCCAAGCCCGCGCCGGCGGCGAAGGCCGCGAAGCCCGCCGCCGAGCCCGCTGCGAAGCAGGCAGCCAAGCCCACGGCGGCGCCGGCCGGGTCCGCCGCCGGGGCGGAGCAGCCCGCGGGCCCGGACTACGTGCAGATGCGAGGCCCGTCCGCGGCCGTCGCGAAGAACATGAACGCCTCGCTGGAGCTGCCCACCGCCACGTCGGTGCGTGCCGTCCCGGTGAAGCTGCTCTTCGACAACCGCATCGTCATCAACAACCACTTGAAGCGCGCCCGCGGCGGCAAGGTCTCCTTCACGCACCTGATCGGCTACGCCATGGTGCAGGCGCTGAAGGCGATGCCGTCGATGAACCACTCGTACACCGAGAAGGACGGCAAGCCGACGCTGGTCAAGCCCGACCACGTCAACCTCGGCCTCGCCATCGACCTGGTGAAGCCCAACGGCGACCGCCAGCTCGTCGTCGCGGCGATCAAGAAGGCCGAGACGCTCACCTTCTTCGAGTTCTGGCAGGCGTACGAGGACATCGTCCGCCGCGCGCGCAACAACAAGCTGACGATGGAGGACTTCTCCGGCGTCACGTGCTCCCTCACCAACCCCGGCGGCATCGGCACCGTCCACTCCGTGCCGCGGCTGATGCCCGGCCAGGGCCTGATCCTGGGCGTGGGCGCGATGGAGTACCCGGCGGAGTTCCAGGGCACCTCGCAGGACACCCTCAACCGGCTCGGCGTCTCCAAGGTGATGACGCTGACCAGCACTTACGACCACAGGGTCATCCAGGGCGCCGCCTCCGGCGAGTTCCTGCGCATCGTCAGCAGGCTGCTGCTCGGCGAAGAGGGCTTCTACGACGAGATCTTCAAGGCGCTGCGCATCCCGTACGAGCCGGTGCGCTGGAACCAGGACATCGACACCTCGCACGACTCCGATGTCACCAAGGCCGCCCGCGTCTTCGACCTGATCCACTCCTACCGGGTGCGCGGCCACATCATGGCCGACACCGACCCGCTGGAGTACAAGCAGCGCAAGCACCCCGACCTGGACATCACCGAGCACGGGCTCACCCTGTGGGACCTGGAGCGGGACTTCGCGGTCGGCGGCTTCGCCAACAAGTCGATGATGAAGCTGCGCGACATCCTCGGCGTGCTGCGCGACTCGTACTGCCGCACCACCGGCATCGAGTACATGCACATCCAGGATCCGAAGGAACGCAAGTGGATCCAGGACCGGGTGGAGCGTTCGCACTCCAAGCCCGAGCGCGACGAGCAGCTGCGCATCCTGCGCCGGCTGAACGCGGCGGAGGCCTTCGAGACCTTCCTCCAGACCAAGTACGTCGGCCAGAAGCGCTTCTCCCTGGAGGGCGGCGAGTCCGTCATCCCGATGCTGGACGCCGTGCTCGACGCCGCCGCCGAGTCGCGCCTGGACGAGTGCGTGATCGGCATGGCGCACCGCGGCCGGCTCAACGTGCTGGCCAACATCGTCGGCAAGTCCTACGCGCAGATCTTCCGTGAGTTCGAGGGCAACCTCGACCCGAAGTCGATGCACGGCTCCGGCGACGTGAAGTACCACCTGGGCGCCGAGGGCACCTTCACCGGTCTCGACGGCGAGCAGATCACGGTCTCGCTGACGGCCAACCCCTCGCATCTGGAGGCCGTCGACCCGATCGTCGAGGGCGTCGCCCGCGCCAAGCAGGACATCATCGGCAAGGGCGGTACGGACTTCACTGTGCTGCCCGTGCAGCTGCACGGCGACGCGGCCTTCGCGGGCCAGGGCGTCGTCGCGGAGACGCTCAACATGTCGCAGCTGCGCGGCTACCGCACCGGCGGCACGGTGCACATCATCGTCAACAACCAGGTGGGCTTCACCGCGGCGCCCGAGTCGGCGCGCTCGTCGATGTACTCCACCGACGTGGCCCGGATGATCGAGGCGCCGATCTTCCACGTCAACGGCGACGACCCGGAGGCCGTGGTCCGCGTCGCGCGGCTGGCCTTCGAGTACCGGCAGGCGTTCAACAAGGACGTCGTCATCGACCTGATCTGCTACCGGCGCCGCGGTCACAACGAGACCGACAACCCGCAGTTCACGCAGCCGCTGATGTACAACCTGGTCGACAAGAAGCGTTCGGTGCGCAAGCTGTACACCGAGTCCCTCATCGGCCGCGGCGACATCACGCTGGAGGAGGCCGAGCAGGCGCTCCAGGACTTCCAGGGCCAGCTGGAGAAGGTCTTCACCGAGGTGCGGGACGTCGCCAACGCGCCCGCACCGGCCGAAGTCCCGCAGCCCGAGGCGGAGTTCCCCGTGCACGTCGAGACGGGCGTCGGCCAGGAGGTCGTCAAGCGGATCGCCGAGTCGCAGGTCAACATCCCCGACCACGTCACCGTGCACCCGCGGCTGCTGCCGCAGCTCCAGCGGCGCGCGGCGATGATCGAGGACGACACCATCGACTGGGGCATGGGCGAGACCCTGGCCATCGGTTCGCTGCTGATGGAGGGCACGCCGGTCCGGCTGTCCGGGCAGGACTCGCGCCGCGGCACGTTCGGCCAGCGCCACGCGGTGCTCCTCGACCAGAACACCGGCAACGACTACACGCCGCTGCTGTACCTCTCCGACGACCAGGCCCGCTACAACGTCTACGACTCGCTGCTGAGCGAGTACGCGGCGATGGGCTTCGAGTACGGCTACTCGCTGGCCCGCCCGCAGGCGCTGGTGATGTGGGAGGCGCAGTTCGGCGACTTCGCCAACGGCGCGCAGACGGTGATCGACGAGTTCATCTCCTCCGCCGAGCAGAAGTGGAACCAGACCTCCGGGGTCACGCTGCTGCTTCCGCACGGCTACGAGGGCCAGGGCCCGGACCACTCCTCGGCCCGCATCGAGCGCTTCCTCCAGCTGTGCGCGCAGAACAGCATGACGGTCGCGATGCCGACGCTGCCGTCGAACTACTTCCACCTGCTGCGCTGGCAGGTCCACAACCCGCACCACAAGCCGCTGGTCGTCTTCACCCCGAAGTCGATGCTGCGGCTGAAGGCCGCGGCGTCGAAGGCGTCGGAGTTCACCTCCGGCGGCTTCCGTCCCGTCATCGGCGACGCGTCCGTGGACCCGGCCGACGTCCGCAAGGTCGTCTTCTGCTCCGGCAAGGTCTACTACGACCTCGACGCCGAGCGGCAGAAGCGCGGACTGACCGACACCGCGATCGTCCGGCTGGAGCGGCTGTACCCGCTGCCCGGCAGGGAGATCCAGGCGGAGATGGCGCGCTACAGCGGTGCGGCGAAGTTCGTCTGGGCGCAGGAGGAGCCGGCCAACCAGGGCGCGTGGCCGTTCATCGCGCTCAACCTGGTCGACCACCTCGACCTGATCATCGGCTCCGAGCCGGTTCCCAACGCGGACCGGCTGCGCCGGGTCTCCCGCTCCTCCTCCTCGTCGCCCGCCGTCGGCTCCGGCAAGCGGCACCAGGAGGAGCAGCAGCGGCTGATCCAGGAGGTCTTCGACCTCTGAGGAGCCGAACTCGGCGCCCGCGGCGCGCCGTTCCGCGCACAGCGAGGAGGGCCCGCCGGTACGGAAGGTACCGGCGGGCCCTCCGCCGTGTGCTGCGGCAGTGGGTGCCCAGCAGCGTTCTCAGCAGTGGGTGCTCAGCCCAGGTAGGGCTCGAAGTCCCAGTACGGGCGCACCCGTTGACGCGCGGAGAGCGTGTGCGGGTGCTGCGCGCCGAGCGAGCGCGTGAGCCGCTGGAGGGCGTCCTCCTCCTGCTTGCCCGCCTCCTTGCGCTCCCGTACGGCCCGCAGATCAGCGGCCAGTGCGACCTGGCAGGAGAGCGTGAGCGGGTGGTCGTCGCCGAGAACGTGCCGTGCGCGGCGCAGGGTCTCGCGGCTCAGCTCCACGGCGTCGTCCAGCCGCCCGATGAAGTTCCGCCCGCATGCGGCGTTCAGCGCGCAGCCCAGCGTCGCCGGGTGGTTGTCGCCGAGCGTGGTCCGCAGACCGGCCAGCGCCTGCTCGAACATGTTCAGGGCGCCGCCCCTGTCGCCCTCCGCCTGTAGGACGAGGCCGATGTTCGACTGCATGCCGGTGGAGACGGGGTGTGCCTGGCCGAGCAGTCGGCGGTAGCCCTCTTCGGCCTCGTTCAACAGGTCGGCCGCCCGGTCCAGTTCGCCCCGCACCCGCAGGAAGTTGCCGTAGTCGGTGATGAGGGCGAACGTGCTGTAGTGGCTGCGCCCGTAGGTCTGCTGCTGCTGTTCCAGCAGGCTCTCGAGCACCGTGCCGGTGTCCTGCTTGGAGGTGCCGGCACGTCGTTCGCACAGCATGAGGTTGTGCCGTGCCCACAGCGTCTTGGGGTGCTGCGCTCCCATGACCTGCACGTGCCGCCGTACACACAGCTCCTGCCGCGCGAGGGCGTCCTGGTAGCGCCCCATCAGCCGCAGGTCGCGGGAGCAGGAGTTGACGGAGCTGAGGGTGTCGGGGTGCCGGTGGCGCAGCAGCGTCTCCCGCTGCCGCAGCGTCTCCAGGTCGACTTCGTACGCTTCGGCGTAACGGCCCAGCAGGCGCAGGCCGACCGCGAGGTTGTGGTGAGCGAGCAGCGTCGTCCAGTCGTCCGGACCGAGGAGGCGTTCCGCGGTGGAGACGACCTCGCGCTGCATCTGGAGCGCCTCGGCGTACTGCCCGAGGAAGCGCTGGTCGGCGGCGAACGAGGCGGTCGCCGTCATCAGCTTCTCCTCGTCGGTGTCCGGGACGCCGCGCAGCCGCTCCAGCCGGCTGCTGTCCAGGTCGTACGCCTCCTGGAACCGGCCGGCGGCGCGCAGGATGTTCCCCTGGATCGTGGTGAGGTGCAGCATCGGCGTGGCGTCGGGTTCGAGGAACTGCGACCACTCTTCACGGACCGTCTCGGCGAGGTCCGCGCCCGCCCGGTACTCCCCTCCGGACTGGCAGTAGCGCACGCAGTTGAGCACCAGGGCCTGGGTGTCCCGCGCTTCGCTGGTGAAGGCGCCCGACGGGCCGAGGTGCGGGATCAGCTCGGTGTAGGCGGTCCAGTTCCGGCTGTCCTCCGGGGCGCCGGGGTTGGCCATCGCCAGGACCTTCCGCACGACCTCCTGGTAGACGGGCCGGTCGGTGGAGACGGTGAGTTCGCCGACGATGTTGTACACGGTGCGGTGCATGTGCACGGATTCCCGCTCCGGGCCGCCCTCGCTGCGTGCGCTGCCGCGCGACTGCCGGGTGAGCACGGAGAAGTTGACGAGGCTGTCCAGGGCCCGGGCCCAGGCGGGGCGGTCGGTGGCGATCCACTTCAGGTTCTCCGGCAGGTCGGCCGGGTTGAGCCCGCGCACGAGGCCCAGCGGGATACGGCCGGGGGCGAACGCGCAGCACAGCTTGAGGAGTTCGATGGTGTGGGGCTCGGAGGAGCGGAGCCGGTTGATCAGTATCGACCAGGACGTGATGGAGGAGTCCGAGTAGTCGGGGATCACAGACGGCCGTGCCGTGCCGCCGCTCTCGCTGCGGCGCACCATCCGCAGATACTCGCCCGGGTCCATCTTCGACTCGCCGAGCCAGGCCGCGGCCTGTGCCATCTGGAGCGGTACGTCGTTGAACTCGCCCGCGATCTGCTCGGCCTGGGCGGCGCCGACGTGCGGTGCGCGGCGCATCAGATAGCCGGTGGACTCGGCGCGGCGGAAGCCCGTCACATCGATCACGTCCGTCACCTCGCCCCACGAGCGGTTGCGCGATGTGATCAGCACGTGCCCGGTGCCGCCCTGAGGAAGGTACTGGCTCGCCTCCTCGGTCTCGTCCCAGCCGTCGAAGACGAGCAGCCAGCGCCCGTAGGGCCGTCCGCGGTGCAGGGCCTCGCGTGCGGCGCGGATTCGCTCGCCGAGTTCGAAGCTCTCCGTGCGGTCGAGTTCGACGGCCAGCTCGCCGAAGCGTTCGCGCAGGGTGTTGCGCTGGTCGGAGTTGATCCACCAGACCACGTCGTAGTCCGGGCTGAAGCGGTGGGCGTACTCGGCGGCGATCTGCGTCTTGCCGATGCCGGACATCCCGACCAGCGTGCAGGCCGCGGCGCCCGGCCTGGAGTCGGTGAGCCGCTGCTGGATCTCGTTGAGCAGCTCGTCCCGTCCGGTGAACTGACGGTTGCGGCGCGGCACTTCGCCCCAGACGGCCACCGGGTCGTTGGGGAAGCGGGAGCCGGGACCGCCCGGCAGCGACAGCGGCTCGCTCCGGCGCGGCAGGCCCAGCCGGGAGAACAGCCGCCGCTCGGCCTCCTCCTCGCTGACGCCCCACAGGTCGGCGGGCTCCAGCACGGCCGTGGCCGGAAGCAGGGGACGGTTGGTGAGGTTGACCGCCGCGAACCGCTCGGAGTTGTCCCGTACGAAGCCGCGCAGCACCGTGTTCCATTCGCCCTCGGGACGCGGCCCGAGCTGGAAGAACCAGTCGCTGAGGACCAGCAGCACCCGGCCGCGGGCGAGCAGCAGGTCCTCCAGGGCCTCCTCCAGGGGCTGTTCGCGCGACGGGTCCCAGCGCTGGAGCGCGGGCCTGTGGCCGTGGGTCTCCAGGCGGTGGGCGAGCCAGGTCGCCCAGGAACGGTGGTAGCCGGGGAAGGCCACCGTGACATGCTGCGGCTCCTGCCCGAGGTCCCCCGGGGCACTGCTCCCGTCCGGGTACCGCTGCTCGACCATGGGCACGTTCTCCCTCGTCAGTGGTGGTCACGGGCCGCCGGATCCGTCCCGGCCGCTCCGCAGGGATCACCGTACGTCACCCCGTGGTAACGGGGTCACGTACGGGATGCAGAGCTCGGATGTCTGTGCAGAGCCCCCAGACGGCGGGCCATGCCGTCCGTGAACCGGGCTCCTGTGTCGGTGAGTTCGCCCGATGCGCCCAGCACTGCGAGCGCCTCGGCGACCTGTGCGCGGTAGCCCTCGCACGTGGCGCGGGCGGCGGCGCGGGCAGCCGTGGTCGCGCCGGGGCGGGCGGCGAACCGGTGCCAGAGGTCGGCGAGGGCCAGGTGTGCGTAGGCGCCCTGTAGCACCGCGTCGAACGGGCGGAGGTCCGTGCGCCACGGGACGCGGTGGGCAGGGGTGCCGTCCGCGTGGTGGAGCGGGGTGAGGTCCGAGAGCAGGGCGAGCTTGCTGTGCTGCACCTCGTGAACGAGTACGGCCGCCAACTCCTGTGCGGAACAGGGCAATTCGGTCATAACGGCGAGGGGCGCGGAGCGCAGCGTGCCGCTCGCCGAGGCGCCCTTCGTCCTGCCAGCCGGCCGCGGCAGCGGCACCAGGGCACGCACCAGGCGGGCGACCTCCACCCGGCGTTCCGGGTCCGCGGCCTCCAGCAGCACCAGGGCGCCTCGCCAGCGTGCCGCCCAGCGGCGGGCGGTCCGCGGGGTTAGCGAGGGCGTTCCGGGCTCGCGGGGACGGATGCCCGCGCGGTGCGGATCGAGTGCGTCGAGCAGCGTGGCCCCTCCGTGCAGCGGCAGGAGCCCGTGCCAGCCCGCGCCCGCGGCACGCTCGTACGGCGGCGCCAGCACAGTGCCGGTGCCGCGCCGCCCCGGCGTCAGCCGGAGACTGCGCGGACCTGCGACGACCCGTACACGCGAGGCCCCGGACCGGTACACCCCGAGCCCGGGCAGGACGAGCCGTCCGCTGCGGGCCGGCAGCGTGAGACGGAAGCCGGTGCCCGTCTGGAGCGCGACGGACGCGGCGAGCGCGCCGAGGCCGCCGAGGAACTCGGCGAAGGCCGACGGGCGGCTGAGCGGGATGCCCAGGCCGTGCAGCAGCCAGTTGCCCACGGACGGATAGTCGAGCGCCTCGCGGGCGGCGACCGGGTCCCGGGCCTCGGCGCGGGCGAGCAACTGCCAGTGCTCGTTGAGGTTCCGGCGCACGGAGGGCGGCACGCCGTGCCGTTCGGCCCGCACCAGCAGCGACTTGAGAAGCACCAGCCGCCGGCTGTGCAACCCGGCCCCTAACAGCCGCAGTTCGCGGAGAGCGGGACGGGTGCCTGCCAGCGCGCCGACTGTGGCCTGGGGGACGGCGAACGATGGCGTGGCATGCGGCATCGTGCCTCCTCCCCCGCTCCGAGATTTGGCGCGATCAGACGGTTCTGTGGCCCGTTCCGCCTTGTGCGGGCACGCAGTGCAGCTTCCCCGTGTCGCCGCCGTCCGACGGTCCCCACCACAGATCGGTGCACCGGTACGGATCACGCAGCACGTCGTCCACCGCGGCACGGAGCGCGGGATCCTCGGCGACCCGCAGAACGTGCAGGTCGACGCCGGTGAGGTCGGGCAGGGGCGGACTCCCCGTGTTGTCAGAGCCTGCGGATGCAGGCGCGCCTCGGCCCAGTTTCGGCACGCTGGTCTCCTCCCTGCCGCCTCACGCGGGAGTTCGGCAACGACAGTGCAGGGTTCTTCCCAAGCGCCTTGCATCGGAAACGTGTTCGGCCGCCGGGCGGGACGACCCGCCTGACGCGTTTCGGCCTTGTGAAGTCCCGTCCCCCGGCCCCTCATCGACCCTCCAGCGCGGCAAGCCGCTCAATGGTCTCGCGCACCTCGTCCCACGGAATGTCGTCGGCGAGGCGGCCCGTCAGCTGCTGCCACTCCTCGCGCGCGGCCCGGTAGTCGGCGAGCGCCTCCCCGTGGTGGGAGCGGCGCTCGTTGACCTTCGCCCGGCCCATCAGGGCACGCGCCACCGCCACCGCCCCGGCGGCACCGCCGCGCACCTGCCGCGCCTCGTCGGCGGACTTGGAGAATGCCTCGGCCGCGCGGTCGGCACCGCCGTCCTGGAAGGAGTCGAGCGCCTTCCCGAGCAACAGCCAGGCGTCGGCGCGGAGTTCGCCCTCCGGGGCCTTGCGGGCGGCCTGTTCGAGCATGTGGCAGCCCTCGTAGAGGTCGGGCCGGAAGCCGCCGCGCTCGAAGCGGTCCACCAGGGCGCCGCCGAGTAGGAGCTGGAGACGCCCGGCGAGCGCTCCGTCGGCCGGTGCGGTGGTGAGCGCCTCACGCAGCAGACCCTCGGCACGGCCGGCCCTGCTGCCCGGCGATGTCCCGACGGCTTCCGGGGCGGCCGCCTCTGCCTCCGGTTCGCCCTCCGCCGTGGCGGGCTCGTCGTCGGCGCGTAGCAGCATCACTCCCCATTCCGTGAGGAGTTCGGCCCTCTGCGAGCTGTACCGGCCGGTGTAGGTCTCGGCCTCCGCATAGGCGGCCTCGGCCGCGGACCGCCGGCCCGAGTCCCGGTGCACCCGGGCCCGCTCGCGGGCGCAGCGCAGCCGGAGTTCGGCGTCGCCGGTCGCCGCCGCCTCGGCCCGGTCGAGATTCGCCAGCCGCTCGCCCACTTCCGCGCCCGCCCGGCGAAGCGCGGCACCGCGGTCGAGCAGCGCCTCGCAGAGCCGGCGGCCGCGCGAACCGCCGGCCGTCAACAGCTCGGCGGCGGCGCCCAGTTCGTCCGCGGCCTGCACCTCGTAGGAGGGCGCGCCCTGCTCCGCGGTCTCCCCGGCCCGGCTCAGCTCCAGCAGCGCCTTGCCCAGCCAGATGCGCCGCTCGGCCTCCAGGTGTTCGCGCAGCGCCCCGTCCGCGCGGTGCCGGATCCGCTCCTCCATGGCGCGCAGCGTCCGCACGGCGCTGTGCAGATGCCCGGCGGCGGCCTCGGCCTTCCACAAGTCGTAGCGCACGGCGGCCAGTTCGATCCCGGCGGCGGCCTCGTCGCCGGCCGCGGTGCTCGCGGTGAGCACGTAGGCGGCCTCGTGCAGCAGCTCCCGTACGCGCTTCGGGTTGCGGCGCACCGGGCCCGTCTTCGTCATGGCATGCAGGACCTGTCCGAGTACACGCCGCGGCCGCGCGGGCGCATCCCCGTCCGCCGCCGCTCCCGCCGCTGCCGCCGGCCCCGCCGCTTCCACCGCCGACTCCGCGTGCCTGCGCGCCTCGTCCAGCAGCCACGGGTCGGCCTGCGCCCGCCACCGCCGCAACAGCAGCTCCGCCTGCGAGATGTCGTCGGGCGCGGTCTCCGGGTCCGGGATGTACTGCCGTACCACCCGCGCCGGAATCTGCGCGAACAGCTCGTCGGGAACGTCCGGCGGGTAGGCCCGCAGATCCTCCTCCGCGACGTCCCCCACGGGCCTGTTGCCCAGCCGTGCCACGGCCATCGCGGGGAAGTTCCGGGTGCCGTTGCCGAAGCGCCTCGTCACGTACTCCGAGAGGTGCTTGAGCACCAGCTCCGCGGCGCCCTGGTCGAGGGAGTGCAGCAGCAGTTCCTGGACGCCGTGTACGAAGTCGTAGCGCGGCCCCGGCGAGTCCTCGACGTCCGGAAGCCGCTCCAGCAGGCCGCTGAGCAGCACCTCCGCCAGCTCCATCGGGCCCGTGTCGGGCAGCATCGCCTCCTGGACGAGCTGGATGACGGGCAGCAGCAGCGGTACGGCCGCCAGATGGACGGCCAGGTCGAGCGCGCCCGGTGAGGCGGAGGCGCGGAAGGCGGCGAGCATCTCGCGGGGCTCGCCGCGGCGCGGGCTGGTGGGCGGGGGCATCGCGTGGTGTCGCGGCCTGACCCACGCGGCGGCGCCGCGCACCGTCTGCCGCCCCTCGCCGCCCTGAAGCCGCGCCCAACTGCCCAGCGCCGCGGGCGTGGGAAGCAGCACCGGCACCGGCAGTGCGTCGTCCGCGGGCGGCGGCCCGTAGCCGTCCGGTTCGAAGGTGACGGGCCCGCCCGCGCCCTTGTCGCGGATCAGCAGCCCCGGTTCGCCCGGCAAGGCGGTGCGCCGCCACAGCCGTGGCGGCAGCGGCTGCACGACGGCCGACGGCGCGCTTCTCAACCACCGGTGCAGCAGCCGCTGTGCGCGTCCGTCCTGCCACAACGAGCCGACGCAGTCGCTCACGATGAGCGTCAG
The DNA here is from genome assembly GCF_012726265.1 of Streptomyces sp. HNM0575. Lineage (GTDB taxonomy): Bacteria > Actinomycetota > Actinomycetes > Streptomycetales > Streptomycetaceae > Streptomyces. The sequence continues at coordinate 161,756 of NZ_JAASAG010000002.1, forward strand.
CCGTCGCCCGGTGGTGTTGCGGTACTGGTCGGCGGGCCGCAGCCGGGTCGTCTTCGGGTCGGGGCCGGTTCCGACGAAGGGTGTGCCGTCCGCGCCCCGGTGCAGATACAGGGCCTGTACGTCACGGAAGGCGCCGAGGCGTTCGCAGGTCTGCCGGAGCTTGTCGAACGTGAGCTGCCAGACGGAGTTGGTCGCCGACGCGTCCATCAGCAGCAGCAGTTCGGCGTCGGGTCGCGGTGACGGGCCGAAGACGGGGCGTACGGCGCCGCTCCGGGCGCTCAGTTCGGCGCTGGCCGCCTCGTCCAGTACGGTCTCGACCGCCCGCAGCGGCGGCCGGTACCCGAGTAACGGACGCATGCGGCGCTGGAATTCGAGCAGACCCGGCAAGGTGGTGGCGGCCGGGGCGCGCACGGGGAAGGCGGTGCCCGCTCCGCCCGCGCCGCCGCCGTGCCGGTCCGGGGCGTACAGCGACACGGTGGAGACGGACGGCAGACGCTCCGTGACGGCGCCGGTGCGCGACGGCGGCTCGCCCCGGCCACGGGTCGCGGACGGCCGGCGGCGCCGTGCGGGGTCCTCCTGCCTGGGTGCGTCCGAGCCGTCTTCCTCCGGTACCGCGTCGGCGGGCTCCGCCTCACCTGTGCTGTGGTCCGCCCAGCGGGCGAACCACAGCGCCTCGGCGATCTCTTCGGCCGTCGGCTCCCAGCCCGCCGCGCGCAGCCGGGAGACGAATTCGGGCAGCCGCGATTCAGGCTGCCGCGAACGGCCTTGAGGCGCGGGCCCGTTCGGGTCCATCGGCCATCACCTCGGGCGGTCGAGGGGCCGCAGCAGCATGTCCGCCAGACGGCTGCGCGTCACCCGTTCCGCTCCAACTGCCCGCTGCGTAAGGAACAATGCGTTGAGCAGCTGGTCCGTGGCGACGACCTGCCCGGCGTCGCGCTCCAGGAAGCGGCGGATGTACTCCTCGCCCTCCGAGAGCGCCTCCTCCCCGAGGTGGGCCGCGACCATCCCGGCGAGCTGCTTGTCGGTGGGCGGCTTGAGTTCGAGCTGGATGCAGCGGCGCAACAGGGCGGCGGGGAAGTCCCGTTCGCCGTTGGACGTCAGCACGATGAAGGGGAAGGTCGTGCAGCGCACCCAGCCGCCCGTGACGGCCACCCTGTCCCCGTCGTCCGTGAGCACCTCGCTGACGGGCTCCCGGTCGGCGCTGCGCTCCAGCTCCCGGATGGGGAACTCGCCTTCTTCGAGGACGTTGAGCAGGTCGTTGGGGAGATCGATGTCGCTCTTGTCCAGCTCGTCGACGAGCAGCACCCGCGGCAGGGGCGCCTCACCGTCCGCGCCGGTGGGACGTGGCAGCAGCGCCGTCCCCAGCGGACCCAGCCTGATGTACGAGCCGATGGGCGGCCGTTCGGCCCGCTCTCCCTCTACGGCCTGCTCGAGTTGTACGTCCTGGAGCCTGCCGATGGCGTCGTACTGGTAGAGCCCGTCCTGCAAGGTGGTGCGGCTGACGATGGGCCAGCGCAGCACCCGTCCGAGCTGGAGTTCGTGCGCGACGGCGTGCGCGAGCGTCGACTTGCCGGTGCCCGGATTGCCCGTCACCAGCAGCGGACGGCGCAGATACAGCGCCGCGTTGACCGCCTCGACCTCTTCTGGGCGCGGATGCAGATTCTCCACCAGCTGCCGCTGCACGCCCAGCCGCCGGCCCGCGTCGCCTTCCTGCGTGAAGTCCCGCCAGGGCGGGGGGTCCGGTAACCTCTGGGCGCCCGTGTGCGGTGTCCCCGCTCCCCGGTAGATCCGCCAATCGCTCACTGCGAGCTCCTTGCTGGTGCTGTCCTGGGCCGGGTTCTGGTGAGTGGTCCTGACGGTCATCGGTCGGCTGACGGCGGCGGTCACGGGCGAGTCGGCGGTGCACGCAGGGGTTCGTCCTCGAACTGCGGCCCCCCGTGCGGCGGATCGTAGAGCAGAACCAGCTCACCGCGCAGCGAGACGTGGAGCCCCGCGCTCTGATTGCGCACGTCCCGGACAAGCTCGCGCAGGGACTCCGCCAGACCGTGAGGCTTCGCGGAGCGCAGCAGTTCGGCGACGCGGGCCCTGAACTCGTCGCAGTCGGCGTGCGGTTCGTCGCAGCGCCGCCACAGGGCCACGGCATGGCCCGCGCCCAGCGCCACTCCCATCGCCATCGCGCCGGGCTCCTCCGAGACGCCCGAGCAGTGCACCGGCACCGCGTTCCGCGGCAGCCCGCTCAGCCGTCCCCAGGCCGTCAGCTGGGTCTCCTGGCGGTCGTGCCCCGGGCACAGCGGCGCCGCGGTCATCTGCCCCCTGCGCACGGCCCGCCAGCGCTGGTGCCACTCCGGGATGCGTTCGCCCTTCTGCCACCGGTGGTGGTCGCGCAGCGCGACCGTGCGGCGGTGGCCCAGGGGCAGGCTGCGCGGGCTGAACGTCTCCCCGGGGTCCAGCTCGTGGGCCCGCCACAGCTCCACGGGCTCGTCGAACAGCGCCCGCGGCAGCATGAAGTCCACGGCGGCCAGATGCTCGCCCACGTCGCCCTGGTCGAGGGCCTCGGCGAGCGCTGTCCGGATGTCCCGCTCCAACTGGTCGCGCTCGGCGCCGGTTTCGTTCCCCTTCACAAAGGCCGCCTGGCCGTCCGGCTGGACGAGCTTGATCCGCCAGGGGTGCGTGCCGTACAGATCCGGGTCGATCTCGACGAGCACGTCGGCGTAGGAGGTACGGGCCCCGGACGCGGCGGCGCCGCCCGCCAGGATGTCCCGCACCTTCTTCCTCAGGTCGCCCGTCGGCAGGGTGATCGCGATGTTCCGGACCCACTCCCGCAGCTCCGTGAGCGCACCGTCCGGTACGCCGCGGCCCGCCAGCGCCTGGCAGACCTGCGCGGCGTACAGCACCACCGCCGCCCGTTCGAAGTCGCGGTCGCCGCCCTCGGCGTAGAGGAGTCCGACGCCCTCGCGCCAGCTGCTCGGCTTGTTGATGTGCAGCCTGATGGCCTCCTGCACCACCTCGCGGCGTGCCTCCTGCACCATGCCCAGCACCTCGCCGGCGCTGTCCGGCGGTGGCAGCTCGGCGAAACAGCCGAAGAGCTGGGCGCGGTCATGTGCGTTGAAGCCCAGCGCGTAACCGCTGTCCCGCTGCCTGCCCCGGTCGAACTGAAGCCGGGGCCAGCTCCAGTCGGGCCCGCGGAAGCGCTGGAGATGGTGCCGGTCGTGCGCGCACAGCGCCTCGTGCCACGCCTCCGCTTCGCGCGGGCCCGCCTCGATGAAGCTGCGCAGCGCCGTGATCGGTGTCGCCCGTGCGACCTGAGGGTCCTTCGAGCGGCCCTTGTTGACGCCGATTACGGCGCCGCGCTCCACGTCGACCACGGGCCCGCCCGAGCAGCCGGGCGGCACATACGCGCCCTGGAGCATCATCGGCCCGTCGACCGGTGCGCTGGCCTTGCCGGAGCCCTGCACATATCCGGGTTCGCCACCGCTGCCCAGGGCCACGGAGTAGCCGTGCATCTGCACCTGGGGCGCGCTGAGCCGCATACGGTCGCTCAGCCAGAGGGCGCTGGTGCCGGAGACGGCGTCCGGCACGCGCACGAGAGCGAGGTCGGGATCGGGCCAGGGCCCGGACCGGGGCCCGTCACCTGACGGACAGGGCAGGCCGCACGCCAGCTCACCGACGAGCCTGTCGCCGCTCTCGGTGGTGATGCCGATGACGCGCTCACCCCTCCACACGGCACGCCTCCCCACGTCCACGACGTGCGCACTCGTGAGCACCCAGCCCGGCGCGATGAAGAAGCCGCTGCCCCAGAACTCCGCACGTGGACCATCGTCTCCGCCGTCATACCCGTCGGCGGGTGCACCAATCCGTACGACGGCGGCCCGGGCGGCGCTCTCGACGGCGCTCACGGGACACGCACGGCGCACGACCGCAGAAGGATGTGTGCCGCCCGTGCCGTGCCGGTCCCGAGTTCAGTGACCATGCTCCCCAACTCCCCCCGTTGCCCCGGTACTCGGCGTGTGAAGCAGCAGCCAGGTTACTGCTCCCGCCGTTCCCGATCTGCCCCCTCCCGGCCTGCCGAGCGCGCTTCGGGCCGCCAGGTCAGCGTCACCGAGATCGCGCCCTTCATCTCGCCGTCCGCGAGCATCGCCACCGCCCTGCCCGGCTTGGCCATCACCTCGACGCCGAAGGTCGCGCTCACCTCGTCGGGGCGAGCGGAGGCGGCGGCGTCGAGAACGGCCGAACCGACGCCGCTCACAAGCTCGTTGAGCCGTTCGACACGTGCGCCGAGCCACTCCGGCGCTGCCGTGTCCTCGAACTCGGACTCCTCCTCGTACCCGCCGGACATGCCGGGCAGCCGCCCGGGCTCCAGCACGCGCACGGACGCGAGCACCCGCTCGCCGCCCGGCAGTTCGATCTCCTGGATGCCCCGTTCCACAGGTGTCCCTCCCCCTCGGCGGGCGGCCGGTCTCTCCGGTGCCCCTCGCGCATTATCTTTGGGGAGGCAACGTCCCGTCCGAAGGAGCCAGGAGTCCCCGTGTACTTCACCGACCGCGGCATCGAAGAGCTGTCCAGCCGGCGCGGCGAAGAGGAGTTCACGTTCGAGTGGCTGGCGGAGCAGCTGCGGGCGTTCGTGGATCTCAACCCGGACTTCGAGGTTCCCGTCGAGCGGCTGGCGACCTGGCTGGCGCGCCTCGACGAGGAGGACGACGAGGACTGACGGGCGAGGGCTGACGGGCGAGGGCTGACAGGGGCGAAGGCTGACGGGCGCCGCCGGACCCCACCGGGCACCGCCGTTCCGCGGACCCGTTTCCCGGACAGGCCCGCAGACCCGTTCCGCGGACCCGTTCCCCGAACCGAACCCGCCCGCGCCCGTGCCTACTTGGCCGCCCCGCTGTCCCGTGCCCGCAGTGCGAACGCCAGCAGCGCCGCGTCCCCTGGGCGCCGCACATCGCGGCCGGTCAGTTCGCAGAAGCGGGTGAAGCGCTGCTGGACGGTGTTGCGGTGGCAGTAGAGCGCGCGGGCGGTCTCCGCGATGGAGCCGTTGCCCGCCAGATGCACCCGGACCGTGTGCAGCAGCCGTTCCTTCTCCGCGGCGGGCACCGCGCCGCCCTCGCCGTCGTACAGGCCGCCGAGCACGTCGTCCGTGAGGTGCGCGGCGAAGTGGCCCGCCCGGTTGACCAGTACGTCCAGCCAGGCGTCGGCGAGACGCAGCGGCCCGTCCGCGTCCTCGGGAAGCACCCGTACCGTGGCGGTGGCCAGCTCGACGGCCCGCGGCACCCCGGCGAGACCGTCCGCGAGCGGTGACACCCCGCACGGCACACCGTCGAGCCTGTCCAGCACGGTCTCCTCGGTGACGCGGGGCGCCAGCTGCACGACCAGCAGTGAGGCCGACGAGAGCGTCTGACGCTGAAGCGTGGCCCCCGCGGAGCGCAGCGCCGCCGCCGCTCCGTGCAGCCCGCCGCCCGGCCCGGGTCCCGGCAGCGCCGCAGCGCACAGGAAGCGCCCCGACGGCACGAATCCCAGCGCCAGCCCCACGTCGCGTACGACCGTCGGATTGTGGCCGCCGCTCTCCAGCAGCCGGTCGAACCACAGCCTGCGCTCGTCCTCGCGCTGCCTGCCCATCTCCAGCACCGTGCGCTGGTACGCGGTCATGATGCCGGTGACGTGCGCCTCCACCGCCTCCCACACGTGGTAGGCGGACGCGACGAGCCGCACCTTGTCCTCGTCGTCGGCCCGTTCGACGAGCGCGTCCCACACCACGCGGAAGTCGAGCCGTGCCGCGGAGAGCAGCGAGTCCAGCGGCACGCCCTGGCGGGCCCGGCGCTCGCCGATGCGCTCCGAGATCCCCGCCAGCTCGGCGGGCACGGGCAGCTCGGCGACCGTGCGCAGCAGCAGCTCGAACGCCTGGAGCGCCGACTCACGGAAGTCGTCGTCGGGCACGGCGCCCTCGTAGGTGTCGCGCAGCGGCTGCACGGCCTCCAGCCAGTCGCCGAGCAGGCCGTCGACGCCTTTGAGGCACTCGACGGCGAGTTCGGCCGCGCGGTCCTGCGGGGTGTGCATATGCACAATTGTGAGGCTCAGGTCCGCGATACTTCAACGTTGGCCTTCCGCTCACCGCAAGCAATCCTGGGTCGATCGCCCGCGTCCCACCGACCGGCCGGTCGAGCCCGGAGGCCCCGACAGTGCATCTGACTCCTCGCGAGAACGAGCGGCTCCAGCTGTTCACCGCCGCGGAATTGGCGCGCAGGCGCCGCGCGCGCGGCCGGCGGCTCAACGCACCCGAGGCCGTCGCCCTCATCTGCGACGAGATCCTCGAAGCCGCGTGGGACGGGCTGAGCATGGACGACGTGATCGCCGTGGGCCGCTCGGTCCTCACCGAGGACGACGTGATGGAGGGGGTGCCCGCGATGGTGCCCACCGTCCAGGTCGAGGCGCTGTTCCCGAGCGGCACGGCGCTCGTCGCCGTGGACGCGCCGATCACACCGGGCGCCGCGGGCCCTGCGCAGGCGGATCCGCCCGGTGCGGTGCGCACCGCTCCCGAGCCCGTACGCATCAACGAGGGCCGGCGCAGGCTGCGGCTGACCGTGCGGAACACCGGCGACCGCGCCGTCTACGTCTCCTCGCACTACCCCCTCGACGAGACCAACGCGGCGCTGAGCTTCGACCGCGAAGCGGCCGCCGGCATGCGGCTCGACATCCCCGCGGGCACCGCGCTCGTCTTCGAGCCGGGCGGCGAACGCGAGGTCGGACTGGTGGAGGCCCGCGCATGAGCACCCCGCGTACCCACGCCCAGGTGGACAGGCGCACCTACAACGCGCTCTACGGCCCGACGACCGGCGACCGGATCCGTCTCGGCGACACCGGCCTGTGGGTCGAGGTCGAGACGGACGACGGCACTCCGGGCGACGAACTCCTCGGCGGCTGCGGCAAGACAGTGCGCGACGGCCTGCTCGCCTCGCCCCGCTCCGACCGCGACTCCGCCCTGGACATGGTCGTCACCAACGTGGTGCTGCTCGATCCGCGGCTGGGCGTGCGCAAGACGGACATCGGCGTGAAGGACGGCCGTGTCGTGGCTGTCGGCGGGGTCGGCAACCCGGACGTGGCGCCCGTCGACTTCGCGGTCGACTCCCATACGTCGATGGTTCCCGGCGAGGGGCTGCTCGCGACGCCCGGCATCGTCGACAGCCACGTGCATCTCTCCTCGCCCGAGATCGCGCCCGCCGCGCTGTCGGCGGGCGTGACGACCGTGGTCGGGATGGGCCTGGGCGGGATGTGGGAGATCGGCTGCAACCCGGCCCGCAATCTGCACACGCTGATGAGCGCGTGGCGCGGCACTCCGCTCAACGTGGCCTTTCTGGCCCGCGGTTCGTCCTCCTCTCGCAGGCTGCTGGACGAGATCGTGCTGGCCGGAGCGGGCGGCTTCAAGATCCACGAGGACTTCGGCGCGACGCCGCGCATCGTCGACACCTGCCTGGACGCCGCCGAACAGGCCGATCTGCCCGTGGCGTTGCACACCGACTCGATGAACGAGTCCGGCTATCTGCGCGACACCGTGGGCGCGACCCGCGGCCGCACCGTGCACGCGTACCACGTGGAGGGCGGCGGCGGTCACCCCGACCTGCTGGAGATCCTCTCCGAGGCGAACATCCTGCCGTCGTCGACGACGCCGACCGTCCCGTACACGGTCAACACCGTCGACGAGCTGTTCCCGATGACGATGACCGTCCACCGGCAGAACCATCACATCGACAGCGACGTGGAGGTCTCGCGCGGACGGATCCGCGCGCACGCCATCGCCGCCGAGAACTCCCTGCACGACCTCGGCGCCATCAGCATCGTCAACTCCGACTCGATGGGCATGGGCAGGATCGCCGAGACCGTGCGCCGCACCTGGCAGCTGGCCCACCTTCAGGCCGTACGCAGCGGGGAGAGCGGCGTGGAACACCGCGCCAACGAGCGGGTGCTGCGCTACCTCGCGAAGATCACGCTCAACCCGGCCGTCGCGCACGGGATCTCGCACGAGGTTGGCGGCGTCGCACCCGGGCAGCTCGCCGACATCGTGCTGTGGCACCCCGCCTGGTTCGGCACCAAGCCCGAACTCGTCATCAAGAGCGGCTTCGTGGCGTGGGGCAACACCGGATCGGGCTCCGGCTCGACAAGGCTGACCCAGCCCCGCACCTACCGCCCGTACTACGGAGCGCTCGGCGACGCTGCCTCGCAGCTCGCGCGCGTCTTCGTCGGCGCCGAGGCACTGGCCGACACCGGCGCCCGCAACTCCCTTCCCTCCGGGCTGTGTTACGCGCCCGTACGGGACAGCCGCGGGCTCGGACGCGCCGACATGCTGCACAACACGGCCACGCCCCGGGTCGAAGTGCCCCGCTCCGCCGGGCCCGTACTCGTCGACGGCAGGCCCACCGCCACCGACGCCGCCACGGAAGTCCCGCTCGCCCGACTCCACCACCTGGCCTGACGCAGGAGAGGACACATGCGGCTCGATCTGATCGTGCGGGACGCCGAGATCCGCACGCTGGACGGCGAACGTCCCGACCAGCTGCCGCGCTTCGCCGCCCTCGGCATCGTCCCCGTGCCGCAGCACAACTTCCTCGCGGCCTTCGGCGACGCCATGGCCGCCGACTGCGGCCCGGAACGCACCGGTTGGACCTACCGGCTGCGCTCCTTCCTCGACCACGGGCTGACCGTGCCCGGCTCCTCGGACCGGCCCGTCGCACCCGGAGCGCCGCTGCCCGCCATCGAGGCGGCCGTGCTGCGGCTGACCGAATCGGGCGCGCCCTTCGGCCCGGACGAACGGGTGCCCGCCGAGAGCGCGCTGCGCGCCTGGACGACCGGGTCCGCGCAGGCCACGGGCACGGCCGCGCGCAAGGGCCGGCTGCGCCCCGGCATGCTCGCCGACTTCGCCGTGCTCGACGCCGACCCGCTCGGCACCGACCCCGCCCGCATCGGCTCGATCAGCGTCCTGGCCACCGCCGTCGGCGGTGCCGCCGTACACGACCCGCACAGTCTGGTCACCGTCCCCTAGGAGACCGCATGAGCACCTCCCCGTCCCCCGCCACGCCCCCGTCCCCGTCGTCGTCCTCCTCCCCGTCCCCGTCCTCGCCCACGGCTCAGTCCGCGACCGCCTCCGCCGCCCCCGGCACGGCGGACATCAGGCGCCTGCTCTCGGCCGCGTTCATCGGCACGGCCCTGGAGTGGTACGACTACTTCCTCTACGGCACCGCCGCGGCCCTCGTCTTCAACAGGCTCTTCTTCCCCGAACTGGACCCGGCCGTAGGCACCATCGCCGCATTCATCACCTTCGCCGTCGGCTTCGTCGCCCGTCCCATCGGCGCCGCCGTCTTCGGGCACGTGGGCGACCGCTACGGGCGGCGCACGGCACTGATCGTCACCGTCGTGCTGATGGGCCTCACCACCGGCTGCATCGGACTGCTGCCCGGCTACGGCACCATCGGGATCTGGGCGCCGGCACTGCTGGCCGCGCTGCGCTTCCTCCAGGGCGTCTCCGTGGGCGGCGAGTGGAGCGGCGCGATGCTGCTGACGCTGGAGCACACCCCGAAGGAGAAGCACGGCAGCTACTCCGCCGTGCCCCAACTCGGCTCCCCCGTCGGTACGTTGCTCTCCAGCGGCGCCTTCGCGGCGGTGGGGGCCCTGCCCGACGACGCCTTCTACTCGTGGGGCTGGCGGATACCGTTCCTCTTCGCCTTCGTGCTGCTCTTCGTGGCCCTCTACATGCGGCTGCGCATCGAGGAGTCGCCCGTCTTCCAGGCCATGATGGCCGACAGCGAGAAGAACGGGCCGCCCCCGGCACCGCTGATCGAGGCCTTCCGCCGCACCTGGGGCCGGATCCTCATCGGGATCGCCGCGGCCTTCCTCGGCATCGGCGGCTTCTTCCTGCTGACCACGTTCATCATCTCGTACGGGACCGGACAGCTCGGCGTGGACAAGTCCGTGATGCTCAACGCGACGCTCGTCGGGGCCGTCGTGGAGATCGGCGTGCTCGTCGTCGGCGGCAGGATCGCCAACCGGGCAGGACCGTGGAAGGTGTGCGTGGTGGGCGGCGTCGTCTCCGTGCTCGCGGCGTTCCCCGCCTTCTGGCTCGTGGACACCGGGGAGACTCCGCTCGTGGTCCTCGGGGTCGCGCTCGGGATCGGGGCGATCTCCATCCCGTACGCGCCGATCGGCGCCGTCGTCTCCGGAATGTTCCCCGAGAACTTCCGCTACAGCGCCGTCGCCATGTCCTACAACCTGGCGGGCGTCCTCTCCGGCTTCGTGCCGCTCGTGGCCGCCTCGCTGCTCGGGCTGTCCGGGGGCGCGTCGTGGAGCGCGGCGCTGCTGCTGATCTTCATCGCGGCGTGCACCGCCGTCGGCTCGTACCTGGCGGGCCCGCAGCTCGCGCGCAGGCTGGGCCACGACCCGAGCAAGCAGCACGAGACGTCGAAGGCCATCGCATGACGCTCCCGCGCACGGGCGGCCGGATACTCGTCGACCAGCTGGCGGCACACGGCGTGGAGCGGGTCTACGGCGTGCCGGGCGAGAGCTATCTAGCGGTGCTGGACGCGCTGTACGACGCTCCCGTACGGATGGTCGTGTGCCGCCAGGAGGGCGGGGCCGCCTATATGGCCGAGGCGTCCGGCAAGCTCAACGGGCGTCCCGGCGTCTGCTTCACCACGCGCGGCCCCGGCGCGACGAACGCGCTGGTGGCACTGCACACCGCCGACGAGGACGCGACACCGCTGGTGCTCTTCGTCGGGCTGGTGCCCCGCGGCCACACGGGGCGGGCGGCGTTCCAGGAGTTCGATCTGCGCGGCACGTTCGGCGCGCACGCGAAGCTCGTCGAGACCGCGGACGACGCGGCGCGGCTGCCGGAGGTGACCGCCCGCGCCTTCGCCACCGCGGCCTCCGGACGTCCCGGCCCCGTGGTGGTCGGCCTTCCCGAGGACATGCTCACCGACACCGCGGCCGTCGCGGACGCGCGCCCGCTGCCGGTGCCCGAGGGCGCCGTCTCCGCCGGTCAACTCGGCGAGCTGGACGGCCTGCTGGCCGACGCGGAACGCCCGCTGGTGATCCTGGGCGGCAGCCGCTGGACGGACACGGCACGCGCGGACGTACGTGCCTGGGCCGAGGCCTGGTCGCTGCCCGTGGCCGTCGACTTCCGCTGCCAGGACCTGATATCCGCGGACTGCGAGCTCTTCGCCGGACACCTGGGCTACGGGCGCTCCGACGCCCTCGCCCGGCAGGTCGCCTCGGCCGACCTGCTGATCTGCGTGGGGGCCGCGCCGGGGGAGGTGGGCACTGACGGCTTCTCGCTGGTGCACCCCGTGGGCCTGGCCGACCCGGCGGATCCGGCCGACCCGGCGGAGATCGCCGACCGCGGTGACCGGGACACGGACACCGATGCCGATGCCGATGCCGATGCCGCCGAGCCTCCGGGGACGGCGCCGCGGACCTCCCGGCGGATCGTCCATGTGCTTCCCGACTCGCCGCCGCCCGGCGTCTGGCACCGCGCCGACCTCACGCTGCTCGCCGCGCCCGCCGCCTTCGGCGAGGCCGTGGCGGCTCTCAAGCCGGCCGGGCCCGTTCCGTGGACGGACCTCACCCGCGCCGGCCACGCCGCCCAACTCGCCTTCCACCGACCCCTGCACGATCCCGAACCGCTCGACCTCGGTGCCGTGTCGGCCGCCCTCGACGCCCGTCTGGAACCGGACGCCGTCATCACCTTCGGCGCCGGCAACTACGCGCTCTGGGCCCAGCGTTTCCTCACGTACCGCGACGGCATGCGCCAACTCGGGCCGCGCAACGGCTCGATGGGCTACAGCGTCCCCGCGGGCGTCGCCGCCGCGATCAGCAGCCCCGGACGCCAGGTCGTCACGTTCGCGGGCGACGGCTGCTTCCTGATGAACGGCCAGGAGCTGTCCACCGCCGTGGCCGAGGAGGCCGCGCTGCTGATACTCGTCGTCGACAACGGCACCTACGGCACCATCCGCAAGCACCAGGAGCTCGCCTATCCCGGCCGCGTCAGCGGCACCGGTCTGCGCAATCCCGACTTCGCGGCCTACGCCCGGGCCTTCGGCGCACACGGCGAAACGGTCGCGGCCACCGAGGAGTTCGCTCCCGCCCTGGAACGCTCCCTCACCCACTGCCGCTCCGGACGCCCCGCGTTGATCTGCCTGCGGCCCGCCGAGGGGCGGCTGGCTCCGGGCATGACGGTCGGCTCGCTGCGCGATCTGGCGGCGGGCGGAGGCGAGGCCGGGTAGCGAGGGAAGGCGGGGCAGGGAGCCGGGGCCGGGCAGGGAGCCGGGGCCGGGCAGGGAGCCGGGGCGGGGCTGGGAGCCGGGGCCGGGCCGCGTCCGTCGTACGGTTGCCTGCGGACCCACACACGACATATCGTGTTCCATGTTCTCTCGCATGGACGCGATATGTCGTCGCTTCGCGCCCGTGCTCACGCCCGCCTACCCGGGAGGCCGCCGTGCCCGCCGAAAGCTCCTCGTGGCCGATCTCCGAGCCGCAGACCCTCGACATCGACGACCGCGTCGAATCGCTCCAGGTGCGCATCGTGGGCGGCAGCGTAAACGTCGTCGGCTCCTCCGAGCCCGGTACCCGCGTCGAGGTCGGCGAGGTGCAGGGACCGCCCCTCATCGTGACCCTCAAGGACGGCTCGCTGGTGATCGCCTACGAGGACGTGCCCTGGAAGGGCTTCCTCAAGTGGCTCGACCGCAAAGGCTGGAACCGGCACGCGGTGGTCTCGGTCTCGGTGCCCTCGAAGGTGCGGCTCTCGGTCGGCGTCGTCGACGCGAACGCCTTCGTCTCCGGCATCACGGGACGTACGGACGTACGCGGCGTCAGCGGCGACACGACACTCGTGGCCATCGACGGCCCGGTCCGCGCCGAGACCGTCTCCGGCAACGTAGAGACGCAGGGCCTCACCGGACGCATCGGCTTCAACTCCGTCTCCGGCGACCTGACCGTCATCGACGGCCGTTCCTCCGTGAAGGCCGATTCGGTCAGCGGCTCGATGATCCTCGACCTCGACACGGGCGGCGGCGACGCCGAGACCGACATCGCCCTCGGCACGGTCTCCGGCGAGGTCGCCCTGCGGCTCGCGGACCCCGTCGACGCCAGGGTGGAGGCGAGCACCGCGAGCGGCGCCGTCTCCAGCGCCTTCGACGAGCTGAAGGTCGAAGGAGAGTGGGGCGCGAAGAAGGTGAAGGGCACCCTCGGCACCGGCAGCGGCCGGCTCCGCGCCAACAGCGTCTCCGGGTCCATCGCCCTCCTCCGGCGCGCGGCCCCCCTCCACGACGACGACCTCCTCCTCAGCAAGGACGCCTGACATGCCTCCGGTCTTCGCGCACGGCCGCCTCCGCCTCTACCTGCTCAAGCTGCTCGACGAGGCGCCCCGCCACGGCTACGAGGTGATCCGCATGCTCGAAGAGCGCTTCCAGGGCCTCTACGCGCCGTCCGCGGGCACCGTCTACCCGCGGCTCGCCAAGCTGGAGGCCGAGGGACTGGTCAGCCACACCACCGAGGGCGGCGGCCGCAAGGTCTACTCGATCACCGACGCCGGGCGCGCCGAACTGGCCGACCGCGAGGACGAGTTGGCGGAGCTGGAGGTCGAAATCAGCGCTTCGCTGACCACCCTGGCCGCCGACATCCGCGAGGACGTCAGCGGCTCCGCCCGCGACCTGCGGCGCGAGATGCGCGAACAGGCCCGCCGCACCCGTACGGACAACGGCGGTACGGGCGTGCACGGCTGGCCCGGGAAGGCGGAGAAGGAGGCCTGGCAGCAGGCCAAGGAGGAGATGAAGCGCGCCAAGGAGGAGTGGAAGGAGCAGGCCCGCCGCGCCAAGCGCGAGACCCAGCAGGCCAGGCGCCAGGCGAAGGAGGCCCAGGCGCGCGCGGCGGCGGCCGAGGAGGTGCGGCGCATCGCCCGGCAGGTCCAGGACCAGGTCCAGTCACGGGCGAAGTCCGGCGACTGGCCCGGCGCGGTCCGCGAAGGCATGTCCGAACTCGCCCGCGAAATGGGCAACTTGGGCCGCATCACGGATCACACCACGCCGTGGTTCCCGTTCGCGGGGCACGAGTGGCCCGTGGACGGCGCGGCCGGGCGCCCCGACTGGGCGCAGGAGAAGGACGCCCCGAGCGACGATCCGGGCCGCGACCTGGCACGGCTGCTGGACCACTTCCGCGACGACGTGCGCGACGCGGCACGCGACCACGGCGTGACGGACGACCAGCTCCGCGAGGCCCGCCACCACCTGTCGGCCACGGCGGCCCACCTGGTCGCCCTGCTGCGCGACGGAGACGGCGGCCCGGAAGGCACCGGCGACTCGGAAGGCGCCGACGGCACCGGAGGCACGGAAGGCGCCGGAGGCAAAGGAGCCGCCGGCTGACGGACGGGTCGCGGTCGGTCAGCGGATTCCGGCTCCCCGTGCCGACCGCAGCTCCCGGCCCCGCCACCGCACGGCTCAGACCGTCAGCACGACCTTGCCGAAGAGCTCGCCCTCCGCCATCTTCGCGAAGCCCTCGCGAGCCCTGTCCAGCGGCAGCGTCGAGTCGATGACCGGGCGTACGCCCTTCGCGGCGCAGAAGTCCAGCAGGGAGGCCAGCTCTTCCTTGCTGCCCATCGTCGAGCCGACGACCTTCAGTTCGAGGAAGAAGACCCGGTTGAGCTCGGTAGCGGGCGGGTTGGGCCCGCTGGTGGCGCCCGAGATGACGACGGTGCCGCCCGGCTTGAGCGACTTCAGCGAGTGCGACCAGGTGGCCGCGCCGACGGTCTCCAGTACGGCGTCGACGCGCTGCGGCAGCCGCGCCCCGCTCTCCACGGCGGCCTCGGCGCCGAGTTCCACGGCCCGCGCCCGCTTGTCCTCGTGCCGGCTCGTGGCGAAGACCCGCAGTCCGGCGGCGGCGCCGAGCACGATCGCGGCGGTCGCGACGCCGCCGCCCGCGCCCTGCACGAGCACGCTGTCGCCCGGCCGTACACCGGCGTTGGTGAAGAGCATGCGGTACGCGGTCAGCCAGGCCGTCGGCAGGCAGGCGGCCTCCTCGAAGGAGAGCTCCTTCGGCTTCGGCAGCACGTTCCACTCGGGTACGGCGACCCGCTCGGCGAAGGCCCCCTGGTACTTCTCCGTCAGCAGGCTCCGCTGCTCGCGCGGCCCGACGCCGTGCCCGGTGGCGCCGATCACGGAGTGGACCACGACCTCGTTGCCGTCGGCGTCCACGCCCGCGGCGTCGCAGCCGAGGATCATCGGGAGCGAGTCCTCGCCGAGGCCCACGCCCCGCAGCGACCACAGGTCGTGATGGTTGAGCGACGCCGCCTTGACGTCGATGGTCGTCCAGCGGTCCGGAACGGTGGGCTCCGGACGGTCGCCCAGCTCCAGCCCGTCGAGCGGCCGGTCCTTGTCGATGCGCGCGGCGTATGCAGCAAACATGATCCAGACGGTACTCCCACCTGCTACGCGGCGGGGACCCCGGATGCGGTGTGGGTTACAGCACCCCGGCCCACGCCACCTTCGCCAGGCGTCAAAGCACCTTCGAGAGGAAGGACTTGGTCCGCTCGTGCTGCGGGTCGCTCAGCACGTCCCGCGGATTCCCGGACTCCACGACCACGCCGTCGTCCATGAATACGAGCGAGTCGCCGACCTCGCGCGCGAAGCCCATCTCGTGCGTGACGACGATCATCGTCATGCCGTCCTGAGCGAGGTCCCGCATCACGTCCAGCACCTCACCCACCAGCTCCGGGTCGAGCGCGGATGTGGGCTCGTCGAAGAGCATCAGCTTCGGCTCCATCGCCAGCGCACGGGCGATGGCGACGCGTTGCTGCTGACCGCCGGAGAGCTGCGTCGGGTAGGTGTCGGTCTTGTCGACGAGCCCGACGCGGTCGAGCAGGGTCCGCGCGCGTTCCTGGGCGCTCGCTTTGCTCTCGCCCTTCACCTGCACCGGCGCTTCCATCACGTTCTCGACGGCCGTCATGTGCGGGAAGAGGTTGAAGCGCTGGAAGACCATCCCGATGTCGCGGCGCTGCGCGGCCACTTCGCGGTCACGCAGCTCGTAGAGCTTGTTGCCGTGCTCCCGGTAGCCGACCAGGGTGCCGTCGACGTACAGGCGCCCGGCGTTGATTTTCTCCAGGTGGTTGATGCACCGCAGGAACGTCGACTTGCCGGAGCCCGAAGGCCCGACGATGCAGAACACCTCGCCCGACGCCACCTCCAGGTCGATGCCCTTGAGCACTTCCAGGGGCCCGAAGGACTTGTGGACGGCCTCGGCCTTCACCATCGCGTTCATGCGCTTCCCCCTGCTCCCGATCCCGTGCCGCGGCCGATGCTGAAGACGAGCCGGCGGACTCGCTGCCAGGGCGTCGCGGGGAGCTGCCTGGAGGAACCGCGCGCGTACCGCCGTTCCAGGTAGTACTGGCCGATGCTGAAGACCGTCGTGATGATCAAGAACCAGGCGGTGGCCACGAGCAGCAATTCGACGACGGAACCGGCGTTGTTGCCGATGTTCCGGGCTTTGCGCAGTGTCTCCTCGAACAGGACCACTTCGCACAGGGCCGAGGTCTTCAGCAGGTTGATGAACTCGTTGCCGGTGGGCGGCACGATGACCCGCATCGCCTGCGGGAGCACTATTCGGCGCATGTTCTGTCCGTGGGTCATGCCCAGGGCCTGTGAGGCCTCGGTCTGCCCCTCGTCCACCGACTGGATGCCCGCACGGCAGATCTCCGCCATGTACGCGGCCTCGTTGAGCCCGAGCCCCAGCAGGGCCGCCATGAACGGCGTCATGACGTCCGTCATCTCGTCCTTGTAGATGGGCCCGAGATTGAGAACGGGGAACACCAGCGCCAGGTTGAACCACAGCAGCAGCTGCACGTACACGGGAGTGCCGCGGAAGAACCAGATGTAGCCCCACGCCACGGAGGAGGTTATGGGGTTCTTCGACATCCGCATCACGGCCAGGACGATGCCCAGGATCAGCCCCATCAGCATCGAGAGCACGCTCACGAGGAGGGTGTTCTTGACGCCTTCCAGCACCTCTCCGTCGAAGAAGAACTCGCCGACGGAGCTCCACCGGAGTTCGTCCGCCGTGGCGAAGGCGTTGACGAGGAGACCGAGCAGACCGATGACGACCAGGGCCGACACATAGCGGCCGTAGTGCCGTACCGGTATCGCCTTGATCGCTTCAGGCGCTCTTTCGGCCGGTTGCGGCGCGTCGCTCGGCGCCTTGTCGAGGGGTGCGGTCATGGATGCTGCTGCCTGTCGTTCGGGCGGGCGCGCCGTCGGGCGCCCGGGGTCGTCGGTCGTGGCGTGGCCGGCCGCGTGCTCTCACGGCCGGCCGGTCACCGCACGGCTCACGTACCGCTGTTGGTCTTCGCCTCGGTCACGCCGCCGTCCTCGACGCCCCACTTCTTGAGCGCCTTCTTGTACGAGCCGTCCTCGATGACCTTCGCGAGGGCCTCCTTGAGCGCGTCGCGGAGCTTGCTGTTCTCCTTCGCGACGGCGATACCGTACGGCGCGGACTCCATCTGCTCGCCGACGACCTCGAACTGGCCGCCCTTGGCCGCGTTGGCGGCCACCGGGAAGTCGGAGATGTCCGCGACGACGCCCCCGGCCTCCAGACGGATGCGAGCCTGGTCGTCGGTCTCGAACGGCTCGATCGTCAGCGGCCGTTCACGGTTCTTCTTGCACTTGTCGATCTGCTTCTTGAGGATCTCGTGCGACGTCGTGCCGCGCTGCGTGGCCACCTTCTCGCCGCACAGCTCGTCCACCGACTTGACCTTCTCCGGGTTGCCCTTCTTGACGAGGATCGAGGACCCGGCGGTGAGGTAGTCGACGAAGTCGACGCCCTTGCCGACCTTCTTGCCCTGCTCGTCGAGGCCCTGCTGCCGGTCCTTGGTGTCCGTCATCGACGACATGATCAGGTCGAAGCGCCCGGTCTGCATGGAGGTGATCAGACCGTCGAAGGTGCCGTTGGTGAACTGGAAGCTCACGCCGAGCTGCTTGCCGAGCAGGTTCGCGAGATCGGGGTCGAGGCCCACGATCTTCTGCCCGTCCTTGTACTCCATGGGCTTGTACGCGGCGTCCGTACCGACCTTGATGACGCCGGCCTTCTGGATCTTCTTCGGCAGCTTGTCGAAGAGCGGGGCCTTGCTGCCCTTCACCTTGCCGCCGCCCGCGGAGTCCGTCTGGTCGCCGCAGCCGGCCAGCAGCAGGGCGCCGGTGACCGCTACGGCGACGGACGCGGCCATGCGGCGGTTGCCTCCCGGGCCGAAGGCCCTGAGGGAGCTCCGCCTGCGCGCGGCGCCCGGGCGTCGGGGAGTGCGTGCGGTCATCACGGGGTCCTCCTGCGGATGAGGGAGCGGCCGGTCTGGGGGATGCTCGGCTGGATGGAAATCCTGCCATCCGTTCGAGCCCTTACCGAGGCTTCCGGAGTCAAAATCGGATAACGGAGGCCGGGATCCGGATACAGGGCACTCACTCGTCGCATACGAGGTGTCGCGCTCAGTCCGGCAGGAGACCTTCGGCACATCGGCGGGCCCCGCCGAAGACCCTTCAACGGCGGGCGCGTTGAGCCCGCGGATCCCCGACACCCCGTCACCTTCCGGGCGTTCTGTCGGCTAATGTCCGGTTGTCGGCGGTCGCTCATGAGGAAAGCGGGTCGTAACGGGAGGGCTTCGTCAGGTACAAAGGTCGATTACACCCCTCACCCGGGGACCGGGGCGCGTGTGCGGCGCGCCCGGCGTTCGCCTTCTCCCCCTGGGCCCAGCGGCCCGGGGGCCTCCGACCGGGCTCGGCCCGGGGCTCCCACCAGGGCCAAGGGGCGCCGCGGCGGCGGACGTGGTTGCCCGCCCGTTCCTCAACCAGGGAGCGGCCACTCTCACAAGGTTTTTCGACAAAGGGGTTCGACAAGTGGCAGCGGAGATCGTCAATTCGAAGGACGGACTGGACGAGGACGTGATCGATCCGGCCTTCGCCCTGCACCGCGGCGGGAAGATGGCCGTGCAGGCGACCGTCCCGGTCCGCGACGCGGAGGAACTGTCCCTCGCGTACACGCCCGGCGTCGCCAAGATTTGCAGCGCCATCGCCGAACAGCCGGAGCTGGTCGCGGACTACACCTGGAAGTCGCAGGTGGTCGCCGTGGTCACGGACGGCAGCGCGGTGCTCGGTCTGGGCGACATCGGAGCGGAGGCGTCCCTCCCGGTGATGGAGGGCAAGTCCATTCTCTTCAAGCAGTTCGGCGGCGTGGACGCGTTCCCGGTCGCGCTGAACTGCCGCGAGACCGACGAGATCGTGGAGACCGTCGCACGTCTCGCACCGTCCTTCGGCGGCGTCAACCTGGAGGACATCGCGGCGCCGCGGTGCTTCGAGATCGAGGCCAGGCTCAAGGAGCGGCTGGACGTCCCCGTCTTCCACGACGACCAGCACGGCACGGCCATCGTCACGCTCGCGGCACTTCGCAACGCCGCGCTGCTGACGAAGCGGACGCTGGGCGACCTGCGTGCGGTCATCTCCGGCGCGGGCGCGGCGGGATTCGCGATCGCCAAGATCCTCGTGGAGGCGGGCATCGGCGACGTCGTCGTCTGCGACCGCAAGGGCGTCGTCTCCGAGGACCGCGGCGATCTCACGGACGTCAAGCGGGAGTTGGCCCGGTTCACCAACAAGGAGGGACGCACCGGCTCGCTGGAGTCGGTGATGGCCGGCGCCGACGTCTTCATCGGCGTCAGCGGCGGTACGGTCCCGGAGGAGGCGGTGGCGACGCTGGCCGAGGACTCCTTCGTCTTCGCCATGGCCAACCCCAACCCGGAGATCCACCCGGACGTCGCCTCCAAGTACGCCGCGGTCGTCGCGACGGGCCGCAGCGACTACCCGAACCAGATCAACAACGTGCTCGCCTTCCCCGGTGTCTTCGCGGGCGCCCTCCAGGTGCGGGCGACGGACATCACCGAGGGGATGAAGCTCGCGGCCGCCGAGGCCCTGGCGGCCGTGGTCTCCGACGAGTTGAGCCCCGAGTGCGTGATCCCCTCGCCGTTCGACGAGCGCGTCGCCCCTGCCGTGACCTCGGCGGTCGCGGCGGCCGCGCGCGCGGAAGGCGTCGCGCGGCGCTGACCGGTCGCCGGCCGGCGCCAAGGAGCAAGTACGCGAATCAGGAAGGGCGGTGGGGGCGGAAACGCCCCCACCGCCCTTCCGCGTTCCGGACGCCGTCAGCGCAGCCCGAGCACCATCCCGTCCTCCGGCGAGCACCACACCTGCCGCGCCTCGGCGAAGCCCGACGCCCGCAGCGTCTCGGCGTGCCAGCCGGCGGACTGGACCTCTCCGTCCGCGTGATCGCCGTTCACCGGGTTCCCGAAGATGCGGTAGCGCTCGGCGACCGCGTCCGCCAGCTCCGGCTCACCGGCGATCCGCTGCCACCAGTCGATCCAGGGCTTCGAGCCCCCTGCGCCGCTCCGCTCCCAGCGGATCCGGGCGAAGGCGTGAGCGGCCTCGCTGATGCGCGGCGTGGAGCCGTCCGGCATGTGGTCGGCGTTCATGAAGACGCCGCCCTCGCGCAGCACGCCCGCCAACTGCCCGTACAGCGCGCTCAGTTGAGGCAGGCGCAGCCAGTGCAGCGCCGTGGCCGTGAGCACGGCGTCGTACGAGCGGTGCGGCAGCGCGCGCGTCCACTCGGGGCCGGTCAGGTCCGCGCTCACGAACTCCACGCGCTCGTCGCCCTCGAAGGACCCCCGCGCGATCGTGAGCAGCGCCGGGTCGAGGTCGACTCCCGTGCAGCGTGCCGCGGGGAAGCGCCGCAGCACCCGCGCGGAGATGCTGCCCGTGCCGCAGGCCAGGTCCAGCACCCGCGGTTCGGGTCCCACCAGCGCCTCGGTCATGTCGAGCATGACCCGGAAGCGCTCCTCGCGGTCGGGAAGGTAGAACTCCTGCTGCCGGTCCCAACTGTCCTGCCACGCCTGCCAGTTCGCCTCGCTTGTGCTGTCCGTGTACGCAGTCACGCCGCCGTCCTCCTGCCGGGTGGAAACGGATGTAATACCCTCGCACCGATCGCACTCATTACCGACACGGTCGACGATAGACCGGTACCGTAAGGACCACAAGTGGAACTCAGCTATTACTCGGACCTGGCCGTGCGCCTGGTCAACACCGAGCAGCCTGAGCGCGACGAGGACACCCTCACGTCGGTCGAGGCCGTACGGGAGCTGTGCGGCGGCAACCGCCAGACGGCCCGCCGCGCAACGGAGGCCGACGTGGCGCGTCTGCGCGCCGTACGGACCCGCCTCCGGGCCGTTTTCACCGCTGCCGGCGAGGGCGACGAGACCCGCGCCGTGGACCTGCTGAACGCCCTGCTGATGGAGTTCCCCACGAGCCCCCGGATCAGCGGCCACGGCGACCGCGCCGCCGACGGGCGCCCCCGCTGGCACATGCATCTCGCCGAGCACCCGGTCACAGCCGCGGCCGGCTACGCCGCCACGGCCTGCATCGGCCTCGCCTTCCACCTCACCGACCTCGGCGTGGACCGGCTGGGCATCTGCCAGGCCGCGGCGTGCAGCAACGCGTACCTGGACACCTCGACGAACCGCTCCCGGCGCTACTGCTCGGACCGCTGCGCGACCCGCGCCAACGTGGCCGCCTACCGCGCCCGCAAGCGCGCCACGGACCGTGCCGCCGACGGCGGCGCCACCAGCGGCCGCACCGCCGACAGCGCCCACAGCAGCACGGGCCGCAGCGAGCGCTGAGGCCCCCGCGGCGGACGCAGCCGCACCCACGCGCGCGCCACCATCAGATCGTCCGGCACCGGCCCGAACTCCCTGCTGTCATTGCGCACCTGCGGATTGTCACCGATCACCCACCAGCCCCCCGCACGGCGCTCCACGGCCCGCTTGACGATGAGGAGATCGTGCTGGAGGGGATGGCGCACCACGACCACGGCCCCGGGGCGCACGCGCGAGCCGTACTTCAGCACCAGCCGGTCGCCGGGACGCAGCGTGGGCAGCATCGACGGGTTGTAGACCCGGGCGAGCCCGATCCGCTTCAGCAAACCGCCCGAACCGCTCACGGCCCCGTTCCTCCGCTCTCCGTAGCCTCGCACCGCCCGCTCCCGATCCGCGTCCGGCACTTCCTGCGCCGGCCGCATCCGTGCCGCTCACCTCGTCCCCGTCCTCACGTTCACCCAACACCGGACTTTTGTCCTAAGCCCCCGGGGGCACACGCGAAAGGGCCTCCCCTACGGAGTAATCTCACAGGTGAGAAGACGATCACGAGGAAGGACGGCTCTATGCTCTCCCGTCTGTTCGCGCCCACGGTGAAGGTCAGCGCCCACTGCGACCTGCCCTGCGGTGTCTACGACCCGGCGCAGGCCCGCATCGAGGCGGAGTCGGTCAAGGCCATCCAGGAGAAGTACCAGGCCAACGACGACCCGCACTACCGCGCTCGTGCCACCACGATCAAGGAGGAGCGGGCCGAGCTGGCCAAGCACCACGTCTCCGTGCTGTGGAGCGACTACTTCAAGCCTCCGCACTTCGAGAAGTACCCGGACCTGCACCAGCTGGTCAACGAGACGCTCAAGGCGCTCTCCACCGCGAAGGGCTCGACCGACCCGGCCACCGGGCAGAAGGCCCTCGACTACATCGCCCAGATCGACAAGATCTTCTGGGAGACGAAGAAGGGCTGAAACCGCAACGGACGTCCGGCACTTCGGGCCGGACGAGCCCGATCCGCCCCTGTACGACGGGACTCGACCGTCGTACAGGGGCGGATCGCTGAGCGGCGCCGGGGCAATCGCAGGGGCCCGCCGGGCAGTTCGGGGCCCGGTCGGTCAGGGCCCGGGAACGCCGGGCCCCGGAGCGTCAGGGCTTGCGTGCGAGGCCGCCGAGCGAGGCGACGTCCGCCGCCGACTCGACGACCTCTCCCTCGGGACGCCAGCGGGTCCCGGGGACCACGCCCGGCTCGACCAGCTCCATGCCCGCGAAGAACTCCTCGACCTGCTCCAGGTTCGAGAGCCGGTAGGGGACTCCGCCGTGCTCCCCCACCTGCCGCTCCGCCTCGACCAGGTCGGGGTCGGCGTCGGTGCCCGTGTAGAGCGCGAGATGACTGCCGGGGGCGAGACCGTCCATGAGGCCTCGTGCGATGGAGACGGCGTCGGAGTGCTCGGGCACGTGCCCGATGATGCCGAACATGATCAGGCCCACCGGGCGGGACAAGTCGAGTGTCCGCGCGGCCTCTTCGAGGATCGGGCCCGGTTCGTTGACGTCGGCGTGCAGATAGTCGGTGGCGCCCTCGGGCGCGCTGGTCAGCAGCGCGCGGGCGTGTGTGAGCACCAGCGGGTCGTTGTCCACGTAGACGATGCGGCTCTCGGGCGCGGCCCGCTGCGCGATCTCGTGGGTGTTGTCGGCGGTGGGCAGCCCCGTGCCGATGTCGAGGAACTGCCGGACTCCCGCCTCGGCTATGAGGTACCGCACCACCCGGCTGAGCAGCGCCCGGCTCGTACGCGCGATGTCGACGATGCCGGGATACGCCTCGCGTGCCTTCTCACCGGCCAGCCGGTCGACCTCATAGTGGTCCTTGCCGCCGAGCCAGTAGTCCCACATGCGTGCCGAGTGAGGCACATTGCTGACAACCATCGGGACATCACGACTGACGATCAGCGGGACGTCAACCCCTGGTTCGCCGCCGGCTTCCGCGTCGTCCGCCATCTCCGCACGCTCCTCGCTGTGTCGACGGTCACGTGATGCTAGCGCACGGCGCGCAGTGCGGTACCGGCCCACCTCGGAGCGGCAACTCGGCCCGGCGGGAGGGGAGTTGTACATGCCCGCACGTGCCGCACCCCCGCGGCCGCCACAACAAGGCGGCTCCTGCGGCGAGTTGGGCGGTGGCCGGCTTCGGAGCGTGCCGGCGAAACGCCCGCAAACCGCCCGGCAATGAACTCTTAACTCACAGGACGCAACTCGTGTGACTCCCGGCACAGCCTAATTCCATCGAACCTTGGTACGTTCAGTTTCGAACCTATCGCCATGCCGAACGAAAACGGGGATCGAAATGTCCGCAGGTGACCCACAAGGTCTGTCATACGCCACGACCGTCTCCCGCCAGCTGGTTCACCGGGCCGCAGTCTGCGAAGTCTTCCTGACGGACTCGGTGCGGCTCTCCGACACGGAGTTCCATGTCGCGGCCCAACTGCCGCGAGTGCACAGCTACTACAGCGATCACGCCGCGAGCCCCGCGTCCTACGATCCGCTGCTTCTCCTGGAGGTCTTCCGCCAGACCTCGATCCTGCTCACGCACAAGCACCTGTCCATACCCCAGGACAGCAGGTTCGTCTTCAACTCCGGCGATCTGCGGGTGATCGACACGGACGCGCTGCGCGTCGGCCCGCTGCCCGGGCACGCCGTGGTCGACGCCGCCGTCGTCGCCGAGAAGCGCCGCGACGGCCAACTCGTCGGCGTGACCTTGGAGATGAGACTGGCCATCGACGAGCGGCGCGCGGCGTCGATGACGATGTCCATCCAGTGGATGCCGCCCGGAGTGTGGAACGGGTTACGGGAGCGGGGCCGTGCGGGGCTCGATCTGAGCAGCCCGAGACCGCCCTCCGTCGGGAGCAGGCTCACTCCCGAGTCGGTCGGCCGCACCTCGCCGCGCAACGTGGTGCTGCGCGAGGCCGTGGTCCTGGACACCGAGGTCGTGGCCCAGGTCGAGGTCGACCAGTCGCACCCCGCGCTCTTCGACCACCCGCTGGACCACATCCCGGGGGCGCTGCTCTTCGAGGCCTGCCGGCAGACCGCCGTACACGCCGCGCACGAACTGCTCGGTCTCTCCCCGCGCTTGCTGACGCTCCACAGGTGCGCCGCCGAGTTCACCCGCTTCGGGGAGTTCGAACTGGCCACCACCTGCCGGGCCGAGCTGGTGGAGGACCCCGAACGCTCCGCGCTCGTCTTCGAGTTGCAGATGCTCCAGGACGAAGCCGTCATCTCGACCGCGCAGATCGCCCTGAAGTGCACCAGCCCCGCCGGGCAGCGCGTCGTCCACGCAGCCGCCGCGGCGCCGTAGGACGACGGCAGAGCGCTGAGAAGGCCTGAGCGCCCGCCGCATCTCTCTCCCGGTGCCACATCTCTCCTGGTGCCGCCTCGCTTTCCCGGTGCCGCCCTCCTCAGAGAAGGGAACCCCCATGTCCCCACCCATGCTCTGGTTCGACTTCGGCGGGGTCCTGTCCCCACCGCTGGACGACCTCTACGACGCGTACCAGGCCAAGACCGGCATCGCCCCCGAGCAACTCAAGGGGGCGATCAAGGAGGTCGCCGCGGCGATGGACTTACCGCCGCTCGCGCCCGTCGAACTCGCCCTGCTGAGCGAGGCCGAGTGGGGAGGCCGGCTCAGACGCGTCCTGTCCGACCGCCACCCCGGCCTCGATCTCTCCCGTGCACGGCTGGAGAGCTTCGGGGAGCAGTGGTTCGACGGTGTCGAGGCCAACCCCGTCATGGTGTGCGCACTGCGGTACGCGCGTGACAACGGATTCCGCGTGGGCGTCCTGTCGAACAACGTCGTGGAGTGGGAGGAGCACTGGCGCCGGATCATCGCTCCCGCCGGTGACCTCGACTGCCTCGTCGACTCCTGCAAGGCCGGCCACCGCAAGCCGGAGGCGGCCGTCTTCGACCTGGCGGCACGGACGGCCGGCGCGGACCCCGGGGACTGCGTGCTCATCGACGATCTCGCCGAGAACTGCGACGCGGCACGTGCCCGCGGCTGGCGCGCGGTGCACTTCCGCCAGAACCGGCAGGCGCTGGCAGACCTCCAGCAACTCACCGGTCTCCCGAGCCTGTTGTGACCGTCCCTCGCCCGTTGTCAGGAAGCCCGCCCGTTGTCAGGAAGGCAGCCCATGACCACCGCCACCCCCGCCGTGACGACCACGGACATCCCGCACCTCGATCCCCCGCCCGCCTACCGCGCCCACAGCACCCGTTCTCCCGGCGGCCTGCCGCAGGTCGTCCTGCCCAGCGGGCACACCGCCGTGCACCTGACCCGCTACGCCGACGTCCACAAGGTGCTCACCGACGCGACGTTCGCCCGCGCCGAGACCAATGTCGAGACCGGCCCGAGCTTCCTTCCGACGGTCATGCCGCCGGAGCTGCTGCTCAACCTCGACGTCCCCGACCACGCGAGGATGCGGGGCTTCGTCGCCGCCGACTACAGCGCGGCGGGAGTGGAGTCGCTCCGCCCCACCGTGGAGGCGGTGATCGCCGAACGCTTCACGGAGCTGCGCGCCGCCGCGGCCCCCGACCTCTTCCGTACGGTGCTCGATCCGCTGCCCGTCACCGTCAACTGCCGCTTACTGGGCATCCCGGCCTCGGACATCGCCTCCTTCCGCCCGTACGCCCGCACGGTGCAGATGGCCTCCGCCGAGGACATATCCCACCTCCTCGACCACTTCTGGAAGGTCTACGGCTATGTGACGGACCTGGTGACGGGAGCCCGGCCCGTGCAGCCCGGCGGACTCGTCGACCGCTTCGTCACCGGACGGGACAGTGCGGAACCACCGCTCAGCGACGAGGAGTTGACCGGTCTCCTGCTCGGCTCGCTGCTCGGCGCCGACCAGAACATCCTGTCCGTGCTGACCAAGGCGGTGTACGCGCTGCTGTGCGCGCCGCCGCTGTGGCGGCGCCTCGTCGACGATCCGGACCTCGCGTCGCGCATGACGGAGGAACTGATCCGTCTGATGCCGCTGGGCACCATCTCCGCCTTCCCCCGTGTCGCTACCCGCGATGTCGCGGTGGGCGACGGCGTGATCGGCACCGGAGAGGTCGTCTACGCCGACGCGTTCGCCGCCAACCGGGACCCGCGGGCGTTCCCCGACCCCCTGACCATCGATCCGGACCGGGCCGGCAAGCGCCACCTCCAGTTCGGATACGGCATGCACCACTGCATGGGGGCCGCGCTGGCCCGGATGCAGATCCCGCTCGTACTCGCCCGGCTCGCCCAGGAGTTCCCCGGCCTGGCCCTGGACGCGGAACCCCGCTCCCTGCCGTGGGACCACGGCGTACTGCTGCGCCGCCCCACGGCGCTGCCCGTCCGCTGGTGACGGCCTACGGGCGCTGCGGGTTCTGCGTGGGGCGCTGCGTGGGGCTCTGCGTGGGGCTCTGCGCGCCCTGAGCACCAGCACTCCGCACGGCCTGGACGGCCCGGCCGCCCTGTGTGCCGTGGACGCCCTGGACGTCCCGCTCGCTCCGTCCCCCGGCGGCCGCCCGTGCCGCCGGGGGCTCGCCGAACAGATGCGTAAGCGCCGCACGCAGACCCCCCGGCTCGGGCACCGGCCCCGTCGGCGTCCACGCCAGATAGCCGTCCGGGCGCAGCAGGACGGCGTCCCAGGGCATCCTCACCGACGAGGTCGCATGGACGACGTCGACGGCCGCGGCCCACGGCGCCGCCTCGCCGGCCAGGCCGCCGGTGCCGGAGCCGTTCGCCCCGAAGATCAGCAGGACCGGCCGGGCCGCGTGCAGCTCCTCGGCCACGGACGTGGCCCGACCGCCCACGGTCAGCGGCACGTTGGGCAGGAAGCGGCCCTGCCCGGAAGGCTCGCCGGGCATGCCGTACGACGTCTCCTGCGCGCTGATCATGTCGCCGAGGTGGGAGCGGACCTCTTCGAGTCCGAGGAGCTCGGAGAAGAGCGCGCGCAGCGGTGCGGTCTCCGCGCCGGGCCTCATCAGGGCGAGCTGGGCACGGGTGTTCTCGACGACGCGGGCCCCGGCCGGGTGCCGTTCCTCGTGGTACGTGTCGAGCAGGCGGTCCCCGGCAAAGCCGCGCAGGGTCAGCGCGAGCTTCCAGCCCAGGTTCAGCGCGTCCTGAAGCCCCAGGTTGAGCCCCTGGCCTCCCACCGGGAAGTGGACGTGCGCCGCGTCGCCGGCCAGGAAGACGCGCCCGCTGCGGTAAGTGCGCACGAGGCGCGAGTAGTCGCTGAAGCGGCTCGCGAAGACCAGGTCGGTCATGGGAATGGCCCGGCCCGCGATGCGGCCGGCGGTCGCCTGCAACTCCTCCAGGCCGAGCGGAGCGCCGCGGTCCTCGTGCGGCCCGGTGAAATCGAAGGTGATCACGCGGCTGTGCCCGTACGGATCGACGTTGATCACCGTCCAGCCCCGGTCGGTGAGCCGCCACCCGGGAGGCGTGCCGCCGGGGTCGCCGAGGCGCACACTGCCCAGCAGGGCGGCCAGCGTCGGCGGAGTCTCGTCGCTGGGGATGCCGGTGAGCGTCCGTACGACGCCGCGTGCGCCGTCGGCACCGACGGCATGGAGGGCGCTCACGCGCACCGGCTGCCCGTGCAGGTCCCGGGCCGTCAAGAGCACCCGCCGGTCGTCCTGTTCGAGCGCGGTCACCTCGTGGCCGCGGAGGACCTCCGCCCCGAGTTCGCGTGCCCGCCGCTCGAAGGCGCGCTCCAGATCGGCCTGGGACCGTCCGACGACGGGCGGGCCCTCGCTCGCCGGTGCGCTGATGACCAGGCCCGGCAGCCCGGCGAAGTGGAAGGGCGCGGTGGCCCGTGCGTACGGGCGGCCGTCGCGCGGAGCCGGCAGATAACCGCGCCGGAGGAGGGACTGCACCGTACGCGCGTGCAGCGTCCCGGCCTTGGGCTGATCGACGGTGGCGGGGTTGCGCTCCAGCACGACGGTGCGGACACCGTGCAGCCCCAACTCCGCGGCGAGCAGCATCCCGACGGGACCGCCGCCGACGATGGCGACCTCGAAGTGCCGCGGCTCCCCGGGTGCCGTGGTACCCGGGACCGTTGTGCGCGGAGTGCCCGGTGCGTCTGAGGCGCCCGGGGCGTCCGATCCGGCAGCCCCGGATCCGGGACCGCCGAATCCGGAACTGCCCGCCCCCGACGCGGACATGGCGCGCCCCGCGCTCAACGGGCGCCGTGCGGCCGGTCGTTGCGGCCCGTGCGCAGCAGCACCGTGATGACGGCGAGGAGGACCAGGCAGACGACGGCCAGGATCCACAGCACGGTGTGGAACGCGGAGTCGTAGGCACCGGCGAGGAAGTCGGTGAACCGGCCGCGCTCGCCTGCCGCGACGGCCTGCGCCGGTCCCGACACATCGCCTCCGGCGACCTGGTTGGCCACGCGCGACGGGTCGCCGGCGTCCGCGTAGGCGCCGATGCCCTCCCGTACGCGGGCGGACAGCACGGTGGCCAGGAGGGACCCGTAGACGGCCACGGCGACCGCTTCGCTGCCCAGCCGCAGCGTGTTGAGGAAGCCCGCCGCCATGCCGGCCTTCCCGGGCTCCACGATCTCCAGCGCCTGTCCGTCGACCAGCCCGGCGGACAGCCCCATCCCCGCGCCCGTCACGAGCATCGGCACGGCCACGAGGACGACGGCCACGTCCGCGCTGAACAGGTTCAGCGCGATGTCGCCGACGACCAGGCACACCAGGCTGAGCCGGATCACCGTCAACGCCCGTACGCCGCGGGAGACCAGCCTGGCCGCGAGCATCGGGCAGAGCAGAACCGGGAGGGTGAGCAGCACCATCACCAGTCCGGCCTTGCCGCTGCTGTAACCGGTGACCGTCGTCAGATAGCTCGGAAGGTACGTGAGCATCGTGACGAATCCGAAGGACGCGGCGACCGGCACGAGGCACAGCGCGAGAAAGCGGCGGTCGGCCATGAGGCCCAGGTCGAGCATCGGGGACGAGTGGCGCTTCTCCACCACGGCGAAGGCCGCGAGGACCACCGCCGCGCCCGCGAAGAGGCCCAGCACCCCGGGACCGGCCCAGCCCCACTGCGAGCCCTGGACGATTCCGGTGGTCAGCAAGGCCATGGCCGCCACGAACAGGGCGCTGCCGGCGACGTCGATCCGGGCGCCCTCACGGCGCGCGGCGGGGGTGTTGCGTGCCATGGCGGGCACGGCGAGGAGCACGACGGCCAGGGCGGCGGCGTGCAGGCCGAAGACCGAGCGCCAGCCCAGGCCTTCCACGAGCAGGCCGGAGAGCGACGGCCCGACGGCGACCCCGGCACCGGCGACGGTGCCGAAAAGGGCGAACGCCCTGGCACGTGCCGCCCCGTCGAACACGGTCGAGAGGATCGCGCTGCCGCACGAGAAGATCGCCGCGCCTCCGAGTCCCGCGAGCGCGCGCGTCACATCGAGCAGGACCACGTTCGCGGACAGTGCCCCCGCGAGCGAGGCGAGAGCGTAGACGCCCGCACCGAGCGCGAACGCCCGCACCCGGCCGACGATGTCGGCGACCGAGCCCCAGACGAGCGTGAAGCAGGCGAACGCGACGTTGAAGGCGTTGACCACCCACTGAAGAGAGATCAGGGAGGCGTGGGTGTCCGCTCCGATGCCGGGCAGCGCCACCGCAGTCCCGGAGATCGAGGTCGGCACGACGAACACCGCGAGCAGGACGGCGAAGAGCGTGAGCCCCCGCCGGGACGAGCCTCCGCTGCCCTGCCCGGGCGCCCGCCCGGACTCCGCTTCGGTGGCGGTCCGCTCCTCGGCCGGAGGGTCGGTCTGTGTGGACATCTCAGCTCCCAGGGCGGCCCGGGGCAGGACCACCCGGGGCCGGTCATCGGATTCGGCAGGTTCGTGAAGCAGGTTCGCGAAGCCGCCGCCGCAATAGGTTCGCAATATGTCGAACCTGCCGGGGCAAACATCCCACAGCCCTTAGGTATCATGCAAGTAGAACCTACCGGTTTCCCCGCCCGCCTACGAAGGAGCCGCCGACGATGCCCGATTCAGAAGGCCACCCCGCGGTGGAGGAGATGGACCTGCGGACGGTTCTCGACGCCCTCTCCGACCACATGCGCTACGAGGTGATCTCGCGCCTGGCATGGGAGCCCGAGGGCACCGAACGGCACTGCACGTCCTTCGGGCTTCCGGTCTCCAAGTCCACCCGGAGCCACCACTTCCGCATCCTTCGGGAGGCCGGGCTCATCCGGCAGGTCGACCGGGGCAACAGCCGGATGGCACAGCTGCGGAGCAAGGACCTCGAAGACCGCTTCCCCGGCCTCATCGAGCTCATCAAGAAGAACCCGGCGGCTCCGGCGGAGGTCCGGCGGGCGACCGGCTGACGGAGGCGGTCCGCAGCCTGACTCCCCTTCCCCCGGCCCCTTCCCCAGGCCCCGGTTGCGGTCCGGCGGCCACGCCGGGTGCGCCTCCCCGCACTCAAGGGGTCCCGGATCGCGCGGACCGGCCTCACATGCGCCGCAGCCGCCACAGCGAGGTGACCTCCGCGGCGCGTTCGGCGTGCAGGAGGTCCGAGGCGTCGGCGGTACGCGGGTGACGCGGGCGGATGTCCTCGCGGCCGGCCACGGTGAGACCGGCCGCCGCGATCCAGGACGTCAACTCCTCGCGCGTACGCAGCCGAAGCAGCTCCGCCAGGTCGGAGAGGATCAGCCAGCCCTCACCGTCCGGCGTCAGCCGCTCCGCCAGTCCGGACAGGAAGCCGCGCAGCATCCGGCTGCCCGGGTCGTAGACGGCGTGCTCCAGCGGAGAGGCCGGTTTCGCGGGCAGCCAGGGCGGGTTGCAGACGACGAGGGAGGCACGTTCGCCGCCGGGCGGGAAGAGGTCGGAAGCGACGACCGTCACCTGCCCGCCGGCACCGAGGCGCCGGACGTTGTCGCGTGCGCAGGCCAGCGCCCGCTCGTCCCGGTCCGTCGCGACGACCCGTGCCACGCCGCGCCGTGCGAGCACCGCGGCGAGCACGCCCGTACCGGTGCCGATGTCGAACGCGGGCCCGCCGGGCGGCAGTTCGGCACGGGCCACCAGGTCGACGTACTCTCCGCGCACCGGCGCGAAGACCCCGTACGCCGGGTGCACCCGGTCGCCGCCGAGCGCCGGGACCGGTACACCCCTGCGGTGCCACTCGTGAGCGCCGACGACACCGAGGAGTTCACGCAGCGGCACCAGCGAGTGCTCCGGGGCCCCGGCCGCCGGTCCGTACGCCTCGACGCACGCTTCGCTCACATCCGGCGCGCGGCGCAGCGGTACGGCGTGAGCCCCGCGCTCCGGTCCGGCGTCCAGCGGCACCAGCAGCATGCCCAGCACCCGCGCCCGCCGCGACTGCGCCTGACGATGGCGGTGGAATCTCTCGCGCGGATCCGCGCCCGCCTTCGGCTGCTTGCGGTCGACCCGCCGCCCCAGCGCGGACAGCAGCTGCCTGGCTCCGTGGTAGTCGCCGCGCCACAGCAGCGCCGTCCCCTCGCAGGCCAGTTTGTAGGCGGCGTCCGCCGGCATCCGGTCGTCCACGACGCGGATGTGCCGCGGCGGCCGCATGCCGCTCTCCGAACGCCAAAGCGCCACCCGTTCACGGCCGTCCTCGCTCCAGACGGCCGTCGGCCGCTCGCCCTCGTCCACCGGGCCAGACTAAGCGCGCGGCGAAGTGCGTACGGCGCCCATGCTGGCGACGATGACGAGCGCGATCGCGACCAGTTCGGGCGTCTCCAGTCGCTGCCCCAGCACCAGGAAGCCCGCCGCCGCCGCGGCAACCGGCATCAGGCTCATCAGCAGCGCGAAGGTGGCCGCGGGCAGCCTGCGCAGCGCGAACAGCTCCAGCGTGTACGGAACGCCCGAGGACAGCACCGCCACCGCGGCGCCCAGCCCGAGCGTCACCGGGTCCAGCAGGGCCCGCCCGGCGCTCGCCACCCCGAGGGGCGCGCTGAGCACCGCGGCCAGCGCCATCGCCAGGGCGAGGCCGTCGGCCTTCGGAAAGCGGGCGCCCGTACGGGAGTTGGCCAGGATGTACGCCACCCACATCGCACCGGCTGCCAGCGCGAAGCCGGCGCCCGCGAGGTCGATCTCGCCGGGACCGCCTCCGGAACCGCCGCCGGAAACGCCGCCGAAGCTCCCGCTGAAGCCGTCGCTGCCGAGCAGATAGACCCCCGTCAGCGCGAGGCCCGCCCACAGCAGGCTCACGAGCCGGCGCGAGCCGGCCACGGACAGCACGAGCGGGCCGAGCAGTTCGAGGGTGACGGCGGCACCCAGCGGGATGCGTTCGATGGCCTGGTAGAAGAGCGTGTTCATGGCGCCGAGGGCGACGCCCAGCCCGGTCACCGCGGCCCAGTCCGCACGTGAATGACCGCGCAGCCGCGGCCTGCACACCGCGAGCAGGAGCACCGCCGAGAAGACGAGACGGAGCGCGACCACACCGAGCGCACCGGCGCGCGGGAAGAGCGTGGCGGCCACGGCCGCCCCGAACTGGAGCGACAGGGCGCTGCCGACGACCATGCCGACCGCACCGAGGCGGCCTTGGCCGGGACCGCCGCCGGGGTCGTCCGCGGGGGCCTGACCGGCACCGCCGGCAGAGCCTCGCCCGGGGCGTTCAACAGGGCCTCGCCCCGGGTCTCGAACAGGGCCTTCACCAGGGCCATGGCGCCGGTCCCCGCCCCCTGCCCCGGCCCGTGCCGCCGGGGCCGCGGCCTGTGCCGGTCGATCCCCGGACGTGCCGTCACCAGAACTCATGAAGCACACGTTATGGCCGCCGCGTCGGCGAGTGAAATGCGTTTCGGCCTGCGGATATGCTCCGTGCGCATGACCGCCGAACTGCGCCATCTCCGCGCCTTCCTCGCCATCGCGGATGCCGGAAGCGTGACGTCCGCGGCCGCGATGCTGCGGATGAGCCAGCCCGCCCTGTCCCGTACGC
Source organism: Streptomyces sp. HNM0575 (assembly GCF_012726265.1). Classification (GTDB taxonomy): domain Bacteria; phylum Actinomycetota; class Actinomycetes; order Streptomycetales; family Streptomycetaceae; genus Streptomyces. The sequence goes on from NZ_JAASAG010000002.1 coordinate 195,351, forward strand.
TCCGTCAGCTCGAAATCCACCTCGGGGCGCGGCTGGTGGACCGCAGCACGCACCATCTCGAACTCACCACCGAGGGACGGCGCTTCCGCGACAAGGCCGCCACCGCAGTCGCCGCCGTCGACGAGGCGCTCGACCCCGCTCGGCTGCGCCCCTGGCCGCTGCGGCTGGGCCACTCCTGGTCCGCTTTCGGACGGCACACCACGCCGCTGCTGCGCCGCTGGAAGGAGACCAGCCCGGAGACCCCGCTTGAGCTGATGCGCGTGGACGAACGCACGGCGGGACTCCTCAGCGGCAAGGTCGACGTCGCGCTCGTACGGGCACCCTCGATCCCGCGGGACGCCGAGGGCCTGCTCGGCGAGTGGCTGTGCGACGAACCGCGGGTGGCCGCCGTGCCCGCGGACAGCGAACTGGCCGCGCACACCGGCCCGTTGAACCTCGCGGCCCTCGCACACCACCCCATCGCGCTGAACACGGTCTCCGGGCTCACGACGCTCGACCTGTGGCCGGCGCCGATCCGTCCCGACCCGGACGCGGCCGTGCTCGTCGCCAACACCGACGACTGGCTGGGCGCCATCGCGGCCGGCGACGCCGTCGGCGTCTCGACGTCCGCGACCGCCGAGATGCACCCGCACCCGGGGGTGGTCTACCGGCCGCTCGCGGGAGCCGGCGACGTACCGCTGATGCTCATCTGGCGGGAGAGCCCCGTGGGTTCGGGCAGGCCAGGGCATCCCGCCGTTCCGCAGCTCGTACGGGTGGCCCTTGAGGTGCTGGCCGAGGATGCACAGGGAACCCCCTGATCACCGCATACGTTGGACGAGCAGTCAGACGGACACGAATCAGGCACTGAGCCGGACCGGATACGGACTCGTACCGGGACCCGACCGGGACACGGATCGGGAGACGGACCGGGACACGGATCGGGCACCGGCCGCAGACAGGCACAGGAGGCGGGAGCGATGGCGGGTTTTCTCGACAGGGCCAAGGAGCAGGCACAGCGCGGACTGGCGCAGGGCAAGGAGAAGGTGGAGGAGGTCCAGGCGCAGCGTCAGGGCAGCGAGCTGCTGCGCAAGCTGGGCGCCGCGTACTACGCGGAGCAGCGGGGCAGCGGCTCCGCGGCGCAGGTGCAGCAGGCGCTGTCGGCACTGGAGCAGCACATCGCGCAGCACGGCGACGGATTCCTGCGTCAGAGCTGAGGCGGGCCACGGCCGGTGCCGGTCCACGGTCCGGTCCGGTCCGGTCCGGTCCGGTCCGTCTCACGGTCCGCCCGGGGCGCTGCTGCCGCGCCGCCGCGGCTCCGCTGACGGATCCCGCCGCACCCCTGCCGCACGTACGCATGCCCCGGCCCGCCCGAAGGCGGACCGGGGCACTTTGCTGCCGAAGCAGTTCTGCTGCCGTGACGTCCCGGCCGTGAGGTTCCCGGCCGTGACGTTCCCGACCACGGCCAGGCCATGACGTTCCCGACCGCGGCCCGGCCGTCCGGCCGTACCGGAGAGCCCGGCCGCGGCCCGGCCTTCCGTTCCCGACCGCGGCCCGGCTATCCGAAGCGCAGCCGGTACAGCATCAGCAGCGCCGCCGCCGTGTTGGCCGCGGGCACCTCACCTCCGGCGATCAGATCCGGCGTCTCCTTCAGCGGCACCCACTCGCGCTTGTCCGACTCGAAGTCGTCCTCGGGGTGGCCGTCGTAGGCGGCGCTGTCCGACCAGTAGATGTGATGGCGCGCGTCCGTCAGCCCGTTCGCGGGCTCCACCGTCATCAGATGACGCAGCGGACCGGGCCGCCAGCCCGTCTCCTCCAGCATCTCGCGCGCGGCCGCCTCGGCGATGTCCTCGCCGTCCTCGACGACTCCGGCCGCGAGTTCCCATCCCCAGCTGTCGGTGATGAAGCGGTGCCGCCAGAGCATCAGCACCTCGTTGCGCTCGTTGACCGCCGTGGCCATGGCCACGGGCCGCAGCCGGATCAGATAGTGGTCCAGATGACGGCCGTCCGGCAGCAGTACGTCCGCGAGATTGACCCGTAACCACTGGTTCTCGTACACCGTGTGTTCACCCAGGTTCTTCCATCGCACGTATGTGCCCCCTTCCTGACGGAGGTTGGGCACATCCCAGCACGCCGCGGCGTCCCCCTGACAGAGGCGCCGTACGGCCCGCCCTCCCTTCAGAGGGGAACTCTCAGCGTCTCCTCGATCAGCTCCGCCGCCTCCGCGACCGGCGCACCGGGGTGCCGGAGCAGCCGCTCCCGCACCTGCCGCATGCGCTGCCGCAGCAGCTGTGATTCGATGCCCTGCGCCTGATCGGCCATCCGCACCGCCGTCTCCGCAGCGCTTTCCGGCGAGCCGGTGCGAAGTTCGACTCCGGTGAGCGTGGCCAGCCGGTTGACCCGGCCGCGCACATGGGCGGGTGCCCGCGCCGCCTCCTCGGCATACCGGCGGGCCGGTTCGAGCTCTCCGAGTACGAGGAGAGCCTCCGCCAATCGCACCTGGACCAGGCCCGGTTGGACGTAGCCGGTCTCCTCGGGCTCCTCCTCGGGACGTATGCGTGCGGAGGAGGACTCGGCACTGCGCATGCAGTCGTGCGCACCCCTGCGATCGCCGATGCGCGCGTACGCCTTCGCCTGCATCGCGTACAGGTCGGTCGCCAGCGCCGGGGTGTACCGGGGCGCCCGCGTGCGCAACACCGCCTCGGCGCAGGCGATCGCGCGCCTGTTGTCCCCGAGGAAGAGCGCCTGGTTGACGATGAGCGAGACGACGTAGCCGCCGAACAGCCGGTCGCCGGAGGCCTTTCCGAGGCGCAGCGCCTGGTGGAAGTAGCGCTGCGCCAGGCCCTGTTCGTCGGCGTCGTACGCGCAGATGCCGCTGACGGCCGCCAACGCGCCCGCGGCGTGGAACAGTTCGCGTCCCGTGCCGTCGCCGTACTCGCCGCGCAGCAGCGGCGCAACCTCGCCGGTGAGGAAGCCGACGACTCGGGGGCGCGTGGCGACGCCGCCGGCGTTGCGGTAGAGGTGCTCGTAGTGGCCGCGAGCGGCGTGCAGCAACGCGACGTCCACGCCGGAGACTTCGCGTTTCCCCTTGTGGGAGACGTCCAGGTCGTCGGGAGGGTTCTCCCACTCCCATACGGGCGCGACCGCCGCGGCACCCGTGAGCAGCGCGGGCCCCTGGCTGTACGTGTGCATCTCGTCCGCCCGCCAGGAGACGGCGGCCCGCTCCACGAACCTGCCCAGCGTGGCCTGCCCGTCGTCGTCCTCGCCCGCCGTTCCGGACGGCCGGGAGGAAGCGGGCTGTGCGCCCGGCGGACCCGCCATGCCGATGTCCGCGAGAGTCAGTGTGCGCTCCAGGCGCGCACCGAGGACCTCGCATATCAACTCCGGTACGCGGCCGCGCGGTCGCTGGCCCTTGACCCAGCGCGCGACAGCCGTGTGATCGTAACGCAGAGTGACATCGTGCTCCGCGCCGAGGCGATTGACTCTCAAGGCCAGACCGGCCCGGGAGATTCCGGACTGGTCAAGCAGCACGTCCAGTTGACTGTTGGGCTCCATCTCGCCCTCCGGTCGTCCAACCCTTGTTTCAGAGAGTAACGGACATCCGTTCACACGGGGTGTGAAAGTCACACCTCTCCGTGCGCACCGCACATGCTCCCGAAGAAGCGGACGCTGCGGTTCGCTTGGAAGCACTCCGTACGCGACCCCGCGCGCGGAGCATCCAAGGAGGGAATACCGTGAACGACCCGATCCGATTCCGCTTCGGTCTTCTGAGGACGGTCCGCCGTGCGGCCCGGTGAGCACCGGCGCCGTGACCCGACGCCGAATGACGTGCTGCGCGCCTTACTTGAGGAGACCCGCTGGACGCAGGAGTCCTTCGCCCGCGCCATCGCGAAGGTGGCCGCCGAGGCGGGGGTACGAGTGGGCTATGACCGTACGTCCGTGGCGCACTGGCTGCGCGGCAGCCGCCCCTCGCCGCGGGTGCAGAGCTACATCGCCGAGGCGCTCTCCAGGCGGCTCGGCCGCCCCGTGCCGGTGACCGGACTGGGCATGGGCGACGGGCTGTCCGGCGGGCCCGGGCGGCGCCGGAGCGCCGACGGCGACACCGAAAACCGCACGGGGAACGCGGACCGCATGCGGCAACTCCCCGGACTTCGCGGGCAGTTGCGGACTGAGGCACGCCCCGCCGACCAACTGGCCGCCCTCACGGCCGCGGTGGTGGGCCCGCCGCGCGCGGATCCGCCGCCGCCCGCGCCGTACCGGCTCGCGCTCGGCCTGCCCGTGGGCGCCACGGCCTCCGCGAGGACAGATGCCACCGGAGACATCCCTAGCGCGGCAGGCACTGCTCACACCGCCGGCACCACAAGCACCGCGAGCGCCGCAAGCTCAGCGAGCAGCGCCACCCGCATCGGCACCGGCACCCGCACCGGCAGCACCCCCGACACCGCACACGCACCAAACGAGCCCGGCATCGGCGACGTCCCCACCGAGACCGCCGAGCCGCTCCGTCCCCGTCCGCCCCGGGCACACTTCCCCTCCCTCCCCCGGGGCGGGCGGCCCGCCCGGCGCACCACGCCGGACGAGGTCGCATCCGTACGGGAGCACGCGCGCTTCTTCGCCCAGCAGGCGGACCGTCACGGCGGCGGCCACATCAGGACGCCGCTGGCCGCCTGCCTCGCGGGGCTGGTGCGGCGGCTGCGTACGGGCGGGGAGGGCCCGTACCACCCTCAACTGGTCGCCGGTGCCGCCCGGTTGAGCTATCTGCTGGGGCGCGTCTACGCGGACGAGCAGCGGCACGGGCTGGCACAGCGGGCCTTCGGCACCGCGGCCGAGCTGGCCGCCGAGGGGCACGACCCCGAGGCGGTGGCGCTCGTGCACCGGGCGCTCAGCTCCCAGGCGCACCAGCTCGGGCACCCCCGCCAGAGCCTCGTCCTCGCGGAGTCCGCGTGCGAGACGGCTCCCGCGGACGCGGCGCCCTCGACGCGCTCGTTCCTGTACGCGGGGCTGGCCGTCGCCCAGGCCGCGGAGGGCGAACGTACGCGCGCGACGGCGGCCTTGAGCCGTGCCGAACACGAACTCGCCCGTGCCCCGGCCGACTTGACGACGGGCCCGGAGTCGCCGGACGGCGGCGAGCCCGTCGGCGCCTACCAGGACGCCGCGCTCCACTACCAGGCGGGCCAGGTGCGCGCCGCCCTCGGCGACCGCGCCGGCGCGGTCCGCGAACTGCACGCCTCGCTGCGCTCCCGGCCCGCCGGCGAACGCCGCTCCCGCGCGCTCAGCGAGGCGGAGCTGGCCGAACTCCTGCTGGCGGCCGGGCGCCTGGAAGAGGCCTGCGCGGCGTGGCAGGGGTTCCTGGAGGACTCGGCACTCGTACGCTCCGGGCGTGCCCGCCGGGCCCGGGACCGGATGCCGCGGCTGCTGCGCCCGTACGCGCACGAGCCTTGCGTACAGGGCCTGTTGACCCGAACGGGCTTGCTGCCGAAGGGCCCGGGAGCGGAGTAAGCGCCCGGCCTGACGGGCATCACCCTCGAACACACGAGAGCGCACAGGGAAGGTACGGGGCAGAGATGGCCACACCCATCACGGCAAGCGCCTTCATCACGGCCCTTGAGAAGGAGGGCGTCACGGTCGAGGAGGTCCGCGACTGGCGGAACCACAACCGCAACCACAAGGGCCCGTGGAGCCCGGTGCACGGCATCATGATCCACCACACCGTGACCAGCGGCGCCAAGGAGACGGTCGACCTCGTCTACGACGGACGTTCCGATCTGCCCGGTCCGCTGGCGCACGGTGTGATCACCAAGGACGGCACCGTCCACCTCGTCGGCCACGGCCGCGCGAACCATGCCGGGCTCGGCGATGACGACGTGCTACGCGCGGTGACAGCCGAGGACGAACTGCCCGGACCCAACCAGATGAACACGGACGGGAACCGGTACTTCTACGGCTTCGAATGCGAGAACCTCGGCGACGGCGACGACCCGTGGCCCGAGGAGCAGCTCGACGCCATCGAACGTGCCGCAGCCGCGCTGTGCAGGCATCACGGCTGGAACGAGGGCTCGGTGATCGGGCATCTGGAGTGGACGGACCAGAAGTCCGATCCGCGCGGCTTCACGATGGACGCGATGCGCAAGCGGATCGCCGCCCGCCTGAAGTGAGCCGCACACCGGGAGCCGCCCGTACACCGGCAGGGATCCGTACACCGGGAGCCGTCCGTACGCCGGGAGCGAGAGGAGCCTGAAGCGACTGCGGGGAGGGACGCCGGGACGCCGCAGCGCGCCGGCACGCGCGAGAATGCAGGAGTGAGCAGCAGGATCAGCGGCGTTCCCGCCCCTCCCCCGCGCCCCTCGGCCCCGGACGCCGACGCGGTGCTCGCGGCGGTCGACCCGCCGCCGCGGCTCCCCTCACCGCTCCAGGAGGTGCGGGACGAGCGCTTCGTACGGCGGGGCATACGGCTGCTGCTCAAGCGCGACGATCTGATACACCCAGCCGTTCCAGGCAATAAATGGCGAAAACTCGCCCCTAACCTGAGGGCCGCTCTCGAAGGCGGCCACACCGCCCTGCTGACGTTCGGGGGCGCCTACTCCAACCATCTGCGCGCGACCGCCGCCGCGGGACGGATGCTCGGACTCACCACCGTCGGCGTCGTACGAGGCGACGAACTGGCGGCCCGCCCGCTCAATCCCTCACTGGCGCGCTGCGCCGCCGACGGCATGCGGCTGCACTTCGTCTCCCGCTCCGACTACCGGCGCCGCCAAGACCCGGACTACGCACGGCAGTTGCTCCGGGAGGCCGCGGACCGCGAAGAGCAAGGCCGGACAGAGCCCACCGCGGAAGCCGCGCGGTCGCCGCAACTGCCGCGCGAGGCCTTCCGAATACCCGAGGGCGGCAGCAACGCCCTTGCCGTACAGGGGTGTTGCGCCCTCGGAGCGGAACTTCGCGGACGCACCGACGTGGCGGCCGTCGCCTGCGGCACGGGCGGCACCCTCGCCGGACTGGCCGCGGGCCTCGGCGAAGGGCAGCGCGCCCTCGGCGTCCCGGTCCTGCGCGGCGGCTTCCTCGCCGCCGAAGTGCGTGACCTGCAACGGGCGGCCTTCGGCGGCGTCCGCGGCGAATGGCGGCTGGACGAGCGGTTCCACTTCGGCGGCTACGCGCGCACCACCGCCGAACTGGAGGACTTCGCCGCCGACTTCGCGACCCGGCACGGCCTGCCCCCGCTCGAACCGCTCTACGTCGCCAAGCTGCTGTTCGCGCTCACCGCCCTCGCCGAGGAGGGCGCCTTCGCACCGGGCAGCACCGTCACCGCCGTTGTCACAGGGCCGCGTTAGCGTGGACGCATGATCAGAGCCGCGTCGCCCGAGGACGTACCGGCGATCCACGCGATGATCCGCGAACTCGCGGAGTACGAACGGTCGCTGGAGCACGCGAAGGCCACCGAGCGGCAGCTGCACGACGCGTTGTTCGGCGAGCACCCCGCGGTCTTCGCGTTGATCGCCGAGGAGGACACGGAGAGTGACCCCGTCGGTTTCGCTCTGTGGTTCCTCAATTTCTCCACTTGGACCGGCACTCACGGTGTGTATCTGGAGGACTTGTACGTACGGCCGGCGGCCCGCGGCTCCGGGCACGGGAGGCAACTGCTTTCAGCCCTTGCCGGAATCTGTGTCGAGCGGGGTTATGAACGCTTCGAGTGGTGGGTATTGGACTGGAACGACCCCTCAATCGGTTTCTACAGATCGCTTGGCGCCGAACCGATGGAGGAGTGGACGGTCTTCCGCATGTCCGGTGCACCACTGAGGAAGCTGGCAAACGGCAACGCAGCGTAATCACTTCGGATTCGGGACTCCCGACCCCTAGCCACAGACAGTGCCCATATGTTTACTATGGGTGACGCTCAAGTGATGGGGCGCCGTGGGGCCGTCGTAGATCCGTGCGGGCGACATCAGCTCGCGGATCGCGATAGCGTCGCAGGCGAAACATCGATGGCGTCAGTCCGCCGGTTCTCCCTGGAGGGGATCCACGGACCGGGCGGCGGACCGACGCACTCGTACAGACAACGAGCCGAACCGGCTTGTGCCACCTTGGAGGTGAGGGTGTCCCAGATCGCAGGTGAGCCCGTGGGGCAGGACGGGCAGGACTTCGTGGAGGTCCGGCTGCCCGCGGCGGGTGCCTATCTGTCGGTGTTGCGGACGGCCACTGCCGGACTCGCGGCCCGCTTGGACTTCACCCTTGACGAGATCGAGGATCTGCGGATCGCCGTCGACGAGGCCTGCGCGATCCTTCTCCAGCAGGCGCTGCCGAGTTCGGTGCTCAGCTGCGTCTTCCGGCTCGTCGGCGATTCCCTCAGGGTCACCGTCTCGGCACCCACCACCGACGGCAGGGCGCCGGAGCGCGACACCTTCGCATGGACGGTGCTCTCCGCCCTGGCCGGCGAGGTGGACTCGGCGGTGTCCGAAGACCGTACGGTCAGCATCAGCCTGCACAAGAAGCGCGGTGCGGGCCCCGGAGCGCCGTGACCGACCACGAGGCACGGGAGCATTGGGCAGGCCGCGTCGGTGCGGCGGCCGACCCAGTCGTGCCTGAGCAGGCCAGGCCGCACCCCGCCGACCCCAGCAGTCAGCGACCGGAGCAGGCAGAGCGGGCGGACGCGATGGACATGCAGCAGCAGGAGACGCACGGACACGGCACCGCGCACGGGCTCGAGCACGGGACCGGCGAGCGCGGCGCGCGTACGGCACGGGCTGCGCAGTTCGCGCACTTCGATCCGCACGACCGCAGCGGAGCACGGGCCATGTTCATCGCGCTGCGCGGCCTTCCCGACGGTTCGCCCGAGCGTGCCGAACTCCGCAATCACCTGGTGCGGATGCACCTGCCGCTGGTCGAGCACCTGGCCCGCCGCTTCCGCAACCGCGGCGAGCCGCTGGACGACCTCACCCAGGTCGCGACGATCGGCCTCATCAAGTCCGTCGACCGCTTCGACCCCGAGCGCGGCGTTGAGTTCTCCACGTACGCCACTCCCACCGTGGTCGGCGAGATCAAGCGGCACTTCCGCGACAAGGGCTGGGCCGTGCGCGTCCCGCGCCGCCTTCAGGAGCTGCGCCTGTCCCTGACGTCCGCGACCGCCGAGCTGTCCCAACTGCACGGCAGGGCACCGACGGTGCACGAGCTGGCGCAGCGGCTGTCGATCTCGGAGGAGGAGGTGCTGGAGGGCCTGGAGTCCGCCAACGCCTACAGCACTCTCTCCCTCGACGTGCCCGACACGGACGACGAGTCGCCCGCCGTCGCGGACACCCTCGGCGCGGAGGACGACGCGCTCGAAGGCGTCGAGTACCGCGAATCGCTCAAGCCGCTCCTGGAGGAACTCCCGCCCCGCGAGAAGAAGATCCTCCTGCTGCGCTTCTTCGGGAACATGACCCAGTCGCAGATCGCGCAGGAGGTCGGCATCTCGCAGATGCACGTATCGCGCCTGCTGGCACGGACGTTGGCGCAGCTGCGCGACAGGCTTCTCGTCGAGGAGTGATCCGCCGCCGGCACAGTGGACCCACCGCACGCGCCGCCCGTCTCCTTCCCGGGGCCGGGCGGCGCGCGCGTGCCGGGGAAAGGACCCGGACGGGACAGCAGAGACGGGACAGCAGTCAGGCGGCTATGCGTCGCGCGGCCCGATCCCCAGCGCCTCGGTCGCCGTCGGATTGACGAGGCAGGCGAGCACCGCCACACCCGTGAGCCCGATGACGATGCCCGCGGCCGTCCACACACCGCCGTTCTGCGCCATCTGATAGCCGCTCGGCAGCGCGATCAACTGCACGATCATCGACGGGCCGCGGCTCCAGCGCCTGCGCAGCCACAGCCCCCGCGCGGCGGCCAACGGCAGTACGGACAGGGCCAGTACGGTCACCGCCAGCGTGACCGCCTGCATCATCCCGTCGGGCTTGTCCGTCGCCAGCTTCACCAGGGACACGACACCGAAGGCGGCGACGACCAGTCCTTCGAGAGCGGTCAGCGAAGCGGCGGCCGTGATCCGCCGTGGACGGCCGGGGGAGGCTGGGGTCTCGTTCGGTGTGGGCACGGTGAAGAGCGTAGTCCCACGCCCGCCGACCTCTCCAACCCCGGCTGACCACGGCCTCCCGATGGGTACGCTGCCCCTCATGCGCGCACTCCTCGTCGTCAATCCGGTAGCGACCACTACCAGCCAGCGGACCCGTGAGGTGATCACTCACGCGCTCGCAAGCGATCTCAAACTGGACGTGGCGACGACCGAATCGCGCGGCCACGCCCGGGAGCTGGCCCGGCTGGCCGCGCAGAACGGCGAGACCGAGCTGGTGATCGCACTCGGCGGCGACGGCACCGTCAACGAGATCGTCAACGGTCTGCTGCACGAGGGCCCCGACCCCGAGCGACTCCCCCGCGTCGCAGTGGTGCCCGGCGGCTCCACCAACGTCTTCGCCCGCGCGCTCGGTCTGCCGAACCACGCGGTCGAAGCCACGGGCGCGCTGCTCGACGCCATCGAGCACGGCCGCGAGCGGACGATCGGACTCGGCCTGGCATCGGGGGTGCCGGACACCGACGACGCGGGCGTGCAGCCGCGCTGGTTCACGTTCTGCGCCGGCTTCGGCTTCGACGCGGGCGTGGTCGGCCGCGTCGAACAGAAGCGGGAGCTCGGCAAGCGTTCAACTCATGCGCTGTACGTACGGCAGGTGTTGAAGCAGTTCGCGAAGGAACAGCACCGCAGAGGCGGGACGATCACGCTGGAACGGGAGGGCGAGGAGCCGGTACGCGAACTCGTGGCGTCGATAGTCTGCAACACCTCGCCGTGGACCTACCTGGGCAACCGTCCCGTATACGCGGCGCCCCATGCGTCCTTCGACACCGCCCTCGACGTGCTGGGACTCTCACGCCTGACACCGCTCGCGATGAGCCTGTACGGCACCCAGCTCCTCACTTCCAGCCCGGAGCGCGGACCTCGGGGTAAACACGCGGTAACCCTGCACGACGTAAGCGACTTCACCTTGCATTCGCAGGTGCCGCTGCCGTTTCAGTTGGACGGTGACCACCTGGGAGTGCGGAACAGCGTGAACTTCACAGGCGTACGCCGTGCACTGCGTGTGATTGCTTAAGTCGAACGCCCAAAAGTCCTTCCAGTCGAACGTTTAGACCAGGGTCCACCCCCTGGAAGTACGACTGTGAGTGATGCGACACCAAGGAATCAAAAAAAACTTAGCGGAAGGGGTTGTATCCGCCGCCGAGGTTTGCGAGTCTCTTCATGGCGATCGGGCGGCCCCTCACGGCGGCCCCCTAGGCGCCCGAATCCTCTCTCTCATTCCACTGGGACCCGCATCACAGTCGATCGGCACCCCTTCCCTTGCGAGAGGATTCGTGAAAGCGTTCACATTCACAAGCCAAAGCAACTCACGAGGAGAGGTAGCAGCCATGGACTGGCGTCACCACGCCGTTTGCCGCGAGGAAGACCCCGAGCTGTTCTTCCCCATCGGCAACACTGGTCCTGCGCTGCTGCAGATCGAGGAAGCGAAGGCCGTCTGCCGTCGCTGCCCCGTCATGGAGCAGTGCCTGCAGTGGGCCCTGGAGTCCGGTCAGGACTCCGGTGTCTGGGGGGGCCTCAGCGAGGACGAGCGCCGCGCCATGAAGCGCCGCGCCGCTCGCAACCGGGCGCGGAACAACGCCGCGACCGCCTGAGACTGACGCCCACACCCGGCCACCCGCTGCATCCCGAGCCGCAGCGCGCAGTGCCACGAAGCGCACCGCGTTCATACAGACTTGGAGCCCCGGTCCCACAAGGACCGGGGCTCCAAGTCTGTGCGCATGCCTCAGCGTTCGCGCTTCTCGACCGAGACCGGAAGGTCGAAGACCACGCGCGTGCCGCGTCCCGGCGCGGGCAGCATGTCGAACTCGCCGCCCAACTCCCCTTCCACGAGCGTCCGTACGATCTGGAGACCCAGGTTGCCCGCGTGCTTCGGGTCGAAGTCCTCGGGCAGGCCCCGTCCGTCGTCCTGGACGGTGACCAGCAGCCGGCCGGGCTCCTTCGCCTTGCCCGCGTCCTTGGCCTTGCCTGCCGTGCGCACCGCGCCGACCTCGATGGTGCCCTGCTCGCCCGGGCCGAAGCCGTGCTCCAGGGCGTTCTGGAGGACTTCCGTCAGCACCATGGACAGCGGTGTGGCGACCTCCGCCTCCAGCACCCCGAAGTGGCCCGTGCGATGGCCGTTGACGCGGCCGGGTGAGATCTCGGCCACCATCGCCAGCACGCGGTCGGCGATCTCGTCGAACTCGACGCTCTCGTCGAGGGTCTGGGAGAGCGTCTCGTGCACGATGGCGATCGAACCGACCCTCCGCACGGCCTCGTTGAGCGCGTCGCGCCCCCTGTCGGAGTCCATCCTGCGGGCCTGGAGGCGCAGCAGCGCGGCGACCGTCTGGAGGTTGTTCTTCACCCGGTGGTGGATCTCGCGGATCGTCGCGTCCTTGGTCATCAACTCCCGCTCGCGCCGCCGTACTTCGGTGATGTCACGGAGCAGGATGAGCGAACCGATGCGCGTGCCCTTGGGTTCGAGAGGGATGGCGCGCAGCTGTACGACGCAGTCGTTGGCCTCGACCTCCGCTCCGCGCGGCGCCCATCCGCTGGCGAGCTTGACCAGCGCCTCGTCCACCGGCGCGCGCGAGGGCGCGAGTTCGGCGGTGACCTGGCCGAGGTGGAGGCCCACGATCTCGGTGGCCAGGCCGAGCCGGTGGTACGCAGAAAGGGCGTTGGGACTGGCGTACTGGACCACGCCGTCGGAGTCGAGGCGGATCAGGCCGTCCCCGACACGGGGAAGGTGGTCGATGTCGAGCTGCTGTCCCAGGAACGGGAAGGAGCCGGCGGCGATCATCTGCGCGAGATCGGACGCGCTCTGGAGATAGGTGAGTTCGAGCCTGCTGGGGGTGCGGACGGTCAGCAGGTTGGTGTTGCGCGCGATGACGCCGAGGACGCGGCCCTCCCTGCACACGGGGATCGACTCGACCCGTACCGGCACCTCTTCACGCCACTCCGGGTCGCCCTCGCGCACGATCCTGCCCTCGTCGAGCGCGGCGTCCAGAAGGGGGCGCCGGCCGCGCGGCACGAGGTGGCCCACCATGTCGTCCTGGTGGGACGTGGGCCCGGTGTTCGGCCGCATCTGCGCCACGGAGACATAGCGCGTGCCGTCCCGGGTGGGGACCCACAGCACGAGATCCGCGAAGGACAGGTCCGAGAGGAGCTGCCACTCGGAGATCAGCAGATGGAGCCACTCCAGATCGGTGTCGGAGAGGGCCGTGTGCTGGCGTACGAGGTCGTTCATCGAGGGCACACCGGCGAGCCTACCGGCGGGCGGTGCCGGGTGGCCGGGGCGGATTCCGCGGGGCCGTGGACGGACCGTGGCGGGGCACGACGGAATCCGTAGCGAAAGACCGCCGGAATTCGTCTCGTCGTGATGAAAAACAGCAGTGGCATGGACAGACTTGGTGGTCTAGTCCACAATGAACCCGTAGTAACAACGGCTTCTGTTCTCCCCGCACAGGAGAGCAGAGAGAGGCCCGCGCGTCGTCTGCCCTGATTGCGCCGGGTCTCCGGCATCGGGCTGCGGTGCCGGGCGGGTTGAGGGTCCCGCCCTGGCGCCGTGGCCCGGCGTGTGTCACGGGACGGGTCTCAGTGGACGCCGCGGATCACGCTCGGTCGGCGCGAGTCGGGTGCCGTCGCGGTCTCAGCGGGTCTGCATCACCGGGTCTCCGTCAGCGGGTCTCCGTCACCTTGGCCAATGCGCGCGGGGCGTCCGGGTCCTGGCCGCGGGCGATCGTGACCTCGTACGCGAGCATCTGGAGCGGGATGATCTCCAGGATCGGCTGGAGCTCTTCCGGGAGACCCTCCGTGGGCAGCGCGAACCCCGCTGACGCCCGGTCGACCTCCTCGCGGCTGCCGATGACCACCAGGTCCGCCCCGCGGTCGCGCAGGCGGCCGAGGACGGGCTGGAGCGCCTCGCCGCCCTTGCCGTCGGTGACGACGGCGATCACCGGCGAGATGTTGTCGACCATGGCGAGCGGGCCGTGCAGCAGGTCGGCCCCCGAGTAGGACAGCGCGGGGATGTAGCTGGTCTCCATCAGCTTCAGCGCCGCCTCCTTAGCCGTCGGATAGCCGTATCCGCGGGAGGTGAGCACCATCCGCTCGGCGAACCGGTAGCGGCCCGCCAGCGCCTTGATCTCCGCCTGGCAGTCGAGCACCGACTGCGCCAGCTCCGGCAGCAGTTCCGCCTTCCCGGCGCCCTGGCCGCCGCGCATGCCGTCCACGAAGAGGTAGAGGGCGAGGAGTTCCGCCGTGTACGTCTTCGTCGCCGGCAGGGCCTTCTCGGCGCCGGCCAGCACGTCGATGTGGTACTCGCTGACCTCCGCGAGCGGCGACGCGGAGTTGTTCGTCACCGCCAGCGTGAGCGCGCCCGCCTCCCGCGCGGCCCTCGTGGAGGCGACCAGGTCCGGTGAGCCTCCCGACTGGCTGACGGTGACGACGAGGCAGTCGGTGAGGTCCGGCCTCGCGCCGTAGGCGGTGGTCGTGGACATCGACGTCAGGCCGCACGGCTTGCCCAGCAGGATCTCCAGCAGATACTTCGCGTAGAGCGCCGCGTTGTCGGACGTGCCGCGTGCCGTCAGCAGCACGAAGCGGGGGCTGCGGGCCGCCACCTCCTCGGCGATCTCACGGATCCGCGGCGCCCCCTCTTCGAGGATGCGGCGCAGCACTGCCGGCTGCTCGGCCATCTCGCCGGCCATGACGCGGCCCGGCGCGCTGCCGGGCCGGTCCGCCGACGGAGACTGCTCGGGGGTCGATGCCGACGTGGCGGACATGCTGGCTGCCTCCAGTTGAGATGTCGGTGGTGCGGGGCGGGTTGCGCGCCGTCAGTCGTCAGCTATCAGTCGTCAATCGTCAGCGGTCGTCAGTCGCCGGCGGTCTCGCCGGCGATGACCTCCGCGGCGGCCCTTCCGCACACGCGGGCGGCGCCGTGGGTGGCGATGTGCAGTGCTCCGGCGGGCGGTGCCTGCGGCACTCCCATCTCGACCACGACGGTGTCCGGGCGTGCGGCGAGCAGGCCCTCCAGGGCTGCGGCCATCCACGGGTGACGGTGCACGTCACGTACCACGGCGACGATCCTACGGTCCGACGCATCGGCGAGCACGCTTGCGACCAGCGCCGGCGTACCGGCGGCTCCGGCGTCGGCGCTTCCCGCTCCGTACGTACCGGCTGACGTGCCCGGCAGCAGCAGTGCGAGTTCGGCGGCGACGCCCCAGGGGGTCTCGCCGCCGACGGCGATGTTCGCGGCCGGGGAGAAGGAGGCGACGAACGGGGGCTCCGTGAGCGGCCGGTGGGGATGCGCGCCGGCCGCGGCACCGCCGGCGCCTCCGGCCGGGGCCGCGTCCGGGACGGTGACGCTCAGGGCACGGCGGGCGGCTGCGAGGCCCACGTCCGCGGCGCCTCTCTGGCCGCCGCCGCCCCGGGAACCGCGCGCGCCCGCGCCCGCCGCCCCGGCGGCGCCCCCGGCGGTGGCGGTCCAGCGCGCGAGGGTCCGTACGCGCGCCGCGGCGTCCGCTAGGCGCTGCTCCGTCAACTCGCCCTCGCGCACGGCCCGTACGAGCGCGTCGCGCAGCCGCACCACCGTCTCCTCGTCCGCCAGCCCGCCGCCGACGCACAGCGCGTCGGCCCCCGCGGCGATGGCGAGGACGCTGCCCCGCTCCAGGCCGTAGGTGCCGGAGATGGCCTGCATCTCCATGCCGTCGGTGACGATCAGGCCGGTGTGGCCGAGGCCGCCGTCCTCGCGTGACGCGCGTAGCAGACCCATCAGCGCGGCCGGGCTGAGCGTGCCGGGCAGCGTCTCGTCGAGGGCGGGCAGCAGGATGTGGGCGCTCATCACGCCCTTGGCACCGGCGTCGATCGCGGCCTGGAACGGGACGAGTTCGCGTTCGCGCAGCGTGCCCATGTCCGCGTCGATGCGAGGCAGGGCGTGGTGGGAGTCGACGGCGGTGTCGCCGTGTCCGGGGAAGTGCTTCACGCAGGCCGCGACGCCCGCCGCCTGGAGCCCTTCCACATAGGCGACGGTGTGCCGGGCGACCAGTCCCGGCTCGTCGCCGAAGGAACGGACGCCGATGACCGGGTTGTCGGGGTTGGAGTTGACGTCAGCCGACGGCGCCCAGTTGAGGTTCACTCCGCATTCGGCGAGCCGGCGGCCGAGTTCGTTCGCCACGTCCCGGGTGAGGGCGGTGTCGTCGACATGGCCGAGGGCGAGGTTCCCGGGGAAGGAGGAGCCCGTGCGGGCCTCCAGGCGGGTCACGTCGCCGCCCTCCTCGTCGATGGCGACCAGCACCTCGGGCCGGACCTCGCGCAGCTGGGCGGTGAGCGCGGCGAGCTGCTCCGGCGATTCGATGTTGCGCCCGAACAGGCCCACGGATGCGAGGCCTTCGCCGAGCTGCCGCAGCAGCCATTCCGGGGCGCTGGTGCCGGTGAAGCCGGGCTGGAGCACGGTGAGGGCGTCACGGGTGAGGCTCTCGGTGCCGGTTGCGAGCGTGGTCATGTGGCGCATTGTCCCTTCACTGAAGGCCCTTTGCCGGGAGATCGGTCGCGGGCTCGTACTGAGGCTCGTGCTGCCGTTTCTGCTTCGCCCTCCGCTCGTCGTGTGCCCTGCCTGGTCGGTCGTACGGCCGGTCTCACGGCCGCTCCGCCGGTGCGCGGTGCGCGGTGCGCCGCTCTGCCCGCGTCTCCCCCGCTTCCGGCCGTACGGCTATCCCTTCACCGCGCCGGCCGTGAGTCCGCTGACGGCCTTGCGCTGCAAGTAGAGGAAGAGCAGGAGGATCGGCAGCGCGAAGAGCGACGCTGCCGCCATGGTGGCGCCCCAGTCGTCGCCGAACGCCGTCTGGAATCCCGACAGCCACAGCGGAAGGGTCTGTGCCCCGGCGTCCTTGTTGAGGATGAGCACCATCGGGAACTCGTTCCAGGCCGTGATGAATCCGAAGAGCGAGGTGGCCATCAGGCCCGGCGCGAGCAGCGGGAAGATCACCCTGCGGAAGGCCTGTACGCGACCGCAGCCGTCCACCATCGCCGACTCCTCAAGCTCCTTCGGTACGGCGGCGACGTAGCCCCGCAGCGTCAGCACGGTCAGCGGCAGCACCATCGCGGTGTAGAAGAGCGTCAGCGGGACGAGGCTGTCGAGCATGTCCGCGTCGCGCACGGTCATGTAGATCGCGATGACCATGACCTCCCAGGGCGCCATCTGCGCGACCATGAAGGTGAGTACGACGCTTCTGCGCCCGCGGAAGCGCATGCGCGCGAGGGCGAAGGCCGCGAAGAGCGCGATGAGCAGCGCGAATCCGACGGCGAGCAGCGTCACGGTGACCGAATTGCGCACCAGCGTGGGGAAGTTGTCTGCCTGGACCGCCGTGGCGAAGTGCTCCAGCGTCGGCCGTGCCGGGAACCACACCGGGGTCTCGCTGACGATGTCCCTGTCCGGCTTGAGCGCCGTGTTGAACATCCAGTACACGGGGAAGACGAAGACCGCGAAGAGCACGAGTGCCGTCGCGTTCGGCCAGACGCCCGCCAGGATCGCCGTAGGTCCGCCGGGCCGCCCCGTGGAGGCCCTCATGGCTTTCGCCGCCTTCACTTCTCGTCCTCCTCTTGGCGCATGGCGATGCGCAGGTAGTACGACATCAGCCCCAGCAGGATCAGGATCGTGAGCACGGAGATCGCCGCGCCCGCGCCGTAGTGCTGATTGCCGACGCCCTCGACGAAGGCGTAGACGGGCAGGGTCTCGGTGAGGCGGTCGGGGCCGCCCTCGTTGACGGCGAAGACCTGCGGGAACGCCTTGAATATCCAGATGACTTCGAGGAACGTCGTCACCAGGAGGAACGGCCGCAGGAAGGGCAGGGTGACCGTGGTGAAGCTCTGCGCGGCGCTCGCACCGTCCAGTGCGGCGGCTTCGTACAGCTCCTTGGGGATGGTCGTCGTCGCGGCATAGAGATTGATCGCGACGAACGGCACCGAGGTCCACACGAGGATCAGCGAGATGACGAAGAACGTGGAGATCTGCCCGCCGGTCCAGTTGAACCTGGCCATCGAGTGGAAGCCGGCCGCGTCGAGCACCCAGTTGACGACTCCGAAGCGCTGCGCGAACAGCCACTGGTAGACGGTCGTTGCGGCGATGGGGGGCATCGCCCAGGCCAGCACGAGGCCCCCGGAGAGCAGCAGCCGCATGCGCGACCCCAGCCGGGCGAGCAGCAGCCCGGTCAGGGTGCCGAAGAGCATGATCAGTACGACGTTGACGGCGGTGAAGACCACCGACCGCAGGGTGACCCGCCAGAAGTCCTCACTGCCCAGCGTGGCGCGGTAGTTGTCCCACCCGGCCCACTCGGTGACGTGCTGGATCAGCTGCGTCATGTTGAGGTTCTGGAAGGACAGCAGCCCGTTCATCACCAGGGGCCAGCCCAGGAGCACGGCGGTGACCACGAGCGCGGGAAGCAGCAGCAGGTACGGGAGCCGGCCGCCCTTACCGCCCGGTCGTACGCCGTCCCGCTGTGCGCCGTACTGCCGCGGCGGGCGCCCGCGCGTGGCAGGGGGCGCGCTCAACGCGGACGGTGGCGCGTCCTCGTGGGTCTGCACTGACATCTCTGCTCCAGCTCGGCTCACGTCTGTCGATCGCTCACGTCTGTCGACCGGCTCGCACCGGTCGAAGAGCCCGGGCCCGGGCTGCCGGTGTGCCGGCAGTCGTGCCGCCCCCTCCGGCAACACGACTGCCTGCACTCCGGCAGCCCGGCGGGGCGTCACTGCTTCTGCGAGAGCCTCTTGTTCATCTCGTCCTCGACGGACGCGGCGGCGGCGGCGTGCGACTTGCCCTTGAGTACGGCGGTCATATAGCGCTTGACCGGGTTGGGCGGGTTCTCCACCGCGGCCCACTGCGGGATCAGCGGTGTCAGCCCGCCGTCCGCGACGGCGGGAGCGGCGGCCTCGGCGGCCGGATTGCCCTCGACCTTCTTCTGGAGGGACGCCTTGTTGGGTATGACGCCGCCCTCCTTCGCGAGTGCGCCCTCGAACTTGTCGGACAGCGCGATCTTGAGGAACTCCTTTGCGAGTTCCTGCTTCTCGCTGCCCGCGGCGACGGCCAGGTTCGAGCCGCCGAGGAACACGCCCTCGGGCTTGCCGGCGCGCTCACCGGGGATCGTGAAGTACCCGATGTCCTTCTCGATCTTCGGGTTGGCCTCGATCGCGGTCGCGGCCTCCCAGCCGAGGCCGATGAAGGCTCCCGTCTTGCCCTTGGCGAAGACCTCGGCCTGCTGCGGGGTCGCCTCGTCCTTGTCCTTGGGCGCCTTGGAGTAGGACGCGTACTTCTCGTAGAGCTTCATCGCGGAGCCGACCTTGGGGTCGGCCAGGTCCGAGACCCACTTGCCGCCCTGCTTCTTGATGAGGTCCGCCTTCTTGCCGACGAGCAGGCCGTCGAAGAAGTACCAGTTCTGGCCGGGGAGATAGAGCGGTTCGGCGTCGGTCTTCTTGTCGATGGCGTCGAGCGCGTCGAAGAACTCGGCGCGTGTCCTGGGGGGCTTGTCGACGCCGGCCTTCGCCCAGATCCGCTTGTTGTAGATGACGGTGCGGTTGACCGCGTACCAGGGCGCCGCGAACTGCTTGCCGCCGTACACGGCCGACCTGTTGACGGACGGGGTCCAGTCCTTGCCGACGCTCTTCTTCAGGTCGCCGAGGTCGGCGAGGCCGCCGGTCTTGGCGTACGCGGGGGTCTGGGTGTTGCCGACCTCGATGACGTCCGGCGGGTCGGGCTCGGAGAGCGCGGTCGTGATCTTCTGCTGGATCCCGTTCCACTGCTGGACTTCGAGCCTCAGCTTGGCGCCGGTCTTCTTCTCGAAGGCCGCCTCGACGTCCTTCTGCCACTTCTTGGGCGTCGAGCCGTCCATGGCCCACAGCGTCAGCGTCTGTCCCTTGAATCCGTCGGCGGAGTCCGCCTCGCCGCCGGGCCCGCAGGCGGCAACTCCCGCCATCAGAGCCGCGATTCCTGTAGCGGCGATGAGTCCTCGTCTCACGGCATCCTCCCCAACGGACTGCATGTGCTGGTCTAATGGTTTAGACCAGTTCGCAAGCTTGGCCTAGACCTATTGGGGTGTCAACGGTGCAGATTCCGAGCCTGGGGTTCCGTTATCGGAACGACATCTGGGCGCGGGAGTCCAGCAGGCCCGACCCCGTGCCACGATGTGAGCCGCGAAGTACAGCCGGAGCGGCGGCCGGAGAACGGAACACCACCGGGTACACCACCGAAGACGCCGTCGCACACGGCGCCGTGACCGGGACCGGGAAGGCGGCGGGCAGCCGCCGCGGACGGACCGGGAGCAAGCCGGTGACGGCAGCGGGACTCGAGCGGGAAGGCAAGCCATGAGCACGGACGGGGGCGCGGTCACAGCCGCGGCAGAGCCGGAGTCGGGAAGCGGCAACGGCGGCGCGCGGACGACGCGCGTGCCCAAGTACTACCGGCTCAAGCGGCACTTGCTGGAGATGACGGAGACGATGCCGCCCGGCACTCCCGTCCCGCCGGAGCGCACTCTCGCGACCGAGTTCGACACCTCGCGTACGACCGTGCGCCAGGCCCTTCAGGAACTCGTCGTCGAGGGACGGCTGGAGCGCATACAGGGCAAGGGCACCTTCGTCGCCAAGCCGAAGGTCTCCCAGGCGCTCCAACTCACCTCGTACACCGAGGACATGCGCGCACAGGGCCTGGAGCCGACCTCCCAGCTGCTGGACATCGGCTACGTCACGGCCGACGACCGCCTCGCCGGCACCCTCGACATCCCCCCCGGAGGACGCGTGCTGCGCATCGAGCGGCTGCGGCTGGCGAGCGGCGAGCCGATGGCGATCGAGACCACGCACCTCTCGCAGCGGCGCTTCCCCGCGCTGCGGCGCAGCCTCGTGAAGTACACCTCGCTCTACACGGCGCTGGCCGAGGTGTACGGCGTCCATCTCGCCGAGGCCGAGGAGACCATCGAGACGTCGCTCGCGACTCCGCGCGAGGCCGGCCTGCTCGGCACTGACGTGGGACTGCCGATGCTGATGCTCTCGCGGCACTCGCTCGACACCGAAGGGGAGCCCGTGGAGTGGGTGCGCTCGGTGTACCGGGGCGACCGCTACAAGTTCGTCGCCAACCTCCAGCGGCCGCGACACGGACGTAACGGCTGAGAGCGGCGGATGCAGGCGGTCAAGGGCCTTATGCCTCATAGGCCGTTGACGGCGCGGATCGGGATTCCCGGACTCTTCGGGACGTAGCACGCATTGCGGGTCGGAATTCGCGAACCGGCGCCAGGAGTCCGGCATTTGGACGGCTCCGGGCCGCGCACCCCGCCGAACGCGCCACAAAAGGTGCCGTTCCGTTATCAGTGCAGGTAGTGACGGATCACGAAAGGCTCGTTTAGATTTCCTGCGCGTCTCGACAGGAAAAACCCGACGGACGGAGCCGTGGCATGCCAGCGCCCCCCGAAACATCCGAGACCGCGTCGCAGTCGCCGTCGCACTCGCCCGTCGTCACGCCGGTACGGGTGGTGGTCGGGCTGTGCCTCTTCATCCCGTTCGTCGCGCTCATGTGGGTCAGCTCCTATTCACGCACCGAACCCACGCTCGCCGGGCTGCCGTTCTTCTACTGGTACCAGATGCTGTGGGTGCTGATCTCGGCAGTGATGACGATGGTCGCCTACAAGCTCGTCAAGCGTGACGAGGCCGCCAGGCGGCGGCCCGGCGGGGACCGGGACACGGGCGGAGACCGGGACGCGAGTGGAGACCGGGACGCGGCCGGAGAGGACGGTGCCCGATGAACGGGATCAACGGTGTGGCGCTCGCCGTCTTCATCTTCTTCTTCCTGCTCGTCACGGCGATGGGCTTCCTGGCGGCGCGCTGGCGCAAGGCGGAGAACGCCGACAGCCTCGACGAATGGGGCCTGGGCGGACGGAGCTTCGGGACCTGGGTCACCTGGTTCCTGCTCGGCGGCGACCTGTACACGGCGTACACCTTCGTGGCGGTGCCGGCGGCGATCTACGCGGCCGGTGCGTCGGGCTTCTTCGCCGTCCCGTACACGATCCTCGTCTACCCGCTGATCTTCACCTTCCTGCCCCGGCTCTGGTCGGTCTCGCACCGGCACGGATACGTGACGACCTCGGACTTCGTGCGCGGGCGCTTCGGCTCGAAGTCGCTGGCGCTGGCGGTCGCCGTGACGGGCATCCTCGCGACGATGCCGTACATCGCGCTCCAGCTGGTCGGGATCCAGTCGGTGCTGGACGTGATGGGCGTCGGCGGCGGCGAGTCGACGCACTGGTTCGTCAAGGACCTGCCGCTGCTGATCGCCTTCGCCGTGCTCGCGGCGTACACCTACTCCTCCGGGCTGCGGGCGCCGGCGCTGATCGCCTTCGTCAAGGACACCCTGATCTACATCGTCATCGCGGTGGCGATCATCTACATCCCCATCAAACTGGGCGGTTTCGACGACATCTTCGCCAAGGCCGGGGACGCCCTCTCGCAGACCAATCCGGCCACGGGCAAGCCGAAGGGCGAGGTGGTCACCAGCTCGCCCAACCAGTGGGCGTACGCGACGCTGGCCTTCGGCTCGGCGCTGGCGCTCTTCATGTATCCGCACTCGGTCACGGCGACCCTCTCCAGCCGCAGCCGCAACGTGATCAGGCGCAACACCACGATCCTGCCGCTGTATTCGCTGATGCTGGGCCTGCTCGCGCTGCTGGGCTTCATGGCGATCGCGGCGGGCATCAAGGTGCAGAACGGGCAGCTGGCGATCCCGCAGCTCTTCGAGAACATGTTCCCGAGCTGGTTCGCGGGCGTCGCCTTCGCGGCCATCGGCATCGGCGCGCTCGTACCGGCGGCCATCATGTCGATCGCCGCCGCGAACCTCTTCACCAGGAACATCTACAAGGACTTCCTCAAGCCGGACGCGACTCCGGAGCAGGAGACCAAGGTCTCCAAGATCACGTCGCTGCTGGTGAAGGTCGGCGCGCTGATCTTCGTTCTCGGCATGGACAAGACCGTCGCGATCAACTTCCAGCTGCTGGGCGGCATCTGGATCCTCCAGACGTTCCCGGCTCTCGTGGGCGGGCTCTTCACTCGCTGGTTCCACCGGTGGGCGCTGCTGGCGGGCTGGGCCGTGGGCATGGTCTACGGGACGGTCACGGCGTACGGCGTCGCGTCGCCGGTGCAGAAGCACTTCGGCGGTTCCAACGACATCGTCCCGGGGCTCGGGGAGATGGGCTACATCGGCCTGACCGCCTTCGTGCTCAACGCGGTCGTCGCCGTGGTGCTCACCTTCGTGCTGCGGGCCGTGAAGGCGCCGGACGGCGTCGACGAGACGCAGGAGTCGGACTACACGGCGGACGCGGGCGACCCGGGCGTACAGGAGGAGCTGCCCTCGCCGACCGGCGCGCACTGACCACCCTCACCACCACGAACACCGCCCGCGCCCCACTGACGGCTCGATTGTCAGTGGGGCGCGGCATGCTCGTTCCATGGACATCACGATCAGACCGGCGCGGGACGAGGAGCTGGACGAAGTCGGCGAGCTGACCGCGCAGGCGTATCTGCTGGACGGGCTCGTGGAGTTCGGCGAGGACGACCCGTATCTGGAGACGCTGCGGGCCGCGCGGCGCCGCGCGCTGCACACGGAGGTGCTGGTCGCCGTCGGCTCCGCGCAGCAGCGGGTGCTGGGCGCGGTCGCGTTCGTCGGCGACGGCGGGGAGTACGCGGACCTGGCGGGCCCGGGAGAGGGCGAGTTCAGGATGCTCGCCGTGCGGTCCGAGGCGCGCGGGCGCGGAGCGGGCGAGGCCCTGGTGCGGGCCTGCGTGGAGCGGGCGCGCGAGCAGGGGCTGATACGCCTTCTGCTGTGCAGCCAGGAGCGGATGACGACGGCACACCGGCTGTATGAGCGGCTGGGCTTCGTCCGCGCGCCCGAGAAGGACTGGGCGCCGTATCCGAACCTGATGCTGCGGGCGTACGCCCTGGAGCTGTGAGGGCAGTCGGGGCCGTGACGGCCGGGGCTGTGAGGGCAGTCGGGGCCGTGGGAGCCGGGGCTGTGAGAGAGGGCCGGGGCGGGGCCGGGCAGGGGCCGCCCCGGGCCGACGCCGGCCTACCCGGGCCCCGACTCGATCCGGGTGCCAACTGACCCGGATCGGGTCGGCACAAGATGTGGGGGCGAGTGGCACTCGCCGCTACTAGATGTATGCTCGTGCTCGCTGCCGCGCAGGGGAATCCGGTGCGAATCCGGAACTGTCCCGCAACGGTGTGCGATGTGCTGCCCTGCTGCCCGTCGTTGACGGGTGCTCCGCAGTCCCGTCGCGAGTCCGAGTGCCTGCCGGCCGTGACGAATGACGTCCGGGTCCCGAGGACTGGGCCGGTGGACGCCGCCAGGTGTGCCGTGTGCGATGCGGCGTGCCTGTGCGCGCCCGCCGTGTGCGGCTCCTCCCCCGGTGACCCGGTTACCTGATCCGAGCGAGGGAGAGCACATCCCGTGACCGTCGCAACCGCAGCCTCAGCCGTGTCCCCACCGGACTCGCCGGCGGCGTCCCCACCGGACTCCGATGCCGGGGCCTCCGCTGCCGGGCCCTCCGCCGGGCCCTCCGCCGGGTCCTCCGCCGCGGTGCCGCCGCCCGCCCAACCGCCCGTCGAGGAGGGTGCGTTGCTGCGCACCCTTACCGAGCTGGCCCAAGGGCTGCCCGGCACGGAGCCCGAGCGGGTCGCCGAAGCGGTGCTCCGCGGACGCCGGCAGGGCGCCGGGGAGGCCGAGTTGCGGTCGCTCGCGGCGGAGGAGGCCGCCGGTCTGATCGGTGAGGAGCCCGGCTACTCCCGGCTCGCCGGCCGGCTGCTCACGCTCGCGATCCGTGACGAGGCACGCGGCGAGGGCGTGACGTCCTTCTCGTCCTCCGTCGCGACCGGGCACCGGGAGGGTCTGATCGCGGACCGCACGGCGGACTTCGTACGCGAGCACGCCGAGCGGTTCGACGCCCTCGTGGAGGAGACGATCGCCGGAGGTGCGGACGACCGCTTCGGCTACTTCGGTCTCCGTACGGTGCATTCGCGCTATCTGCTGCGCCATCCCACGACGCGGCAGGTGATCGAGACGCCGCAGCACTTCCTGCTCCGGGTGGCCTGCGGGCTGGCAGCCGACGAGTCGGGCGAAGCGGCGGACGAGGTCGCGGAGTTGTACGCGCTGACGAGTTCGCTGGCGTATCTGCCCTCCTCCCCCACGCTCTTCAACTCCGGTACGCGGCACGCCCAGATGTCGTCCTGCTATCTCCTCGACTCCCCGGAGGACGAGCTGGACTCGATCTACGAGCGCTACACGCAGGTGGCCCGGCTCTCCAAGCACGCGGGCGGCATCGGCCTGTCCTACTCCCGTGTCCGCGCGCGCGGTTCGCTGATCCGCGGGACGAACGGGCACTCGGGCGGCATCGTGCCGTTCCTGCGCACCCTGGACTCCTCCGTGGCCGCGGTGAACCAGGGCGGCAGGCGCAAGGGCGCCGCGTGCGTCTATCTGGAGACCTGGCACGCGGACATCGAGGAGTTCCTCGAGCTGCGCGACAACACCGGCGAGGAGGCGCGGCGCACCCACAATCTGAATCTCGCGCACTGGATTCCGGACGAGTTCATGCGCCGAGTGGAGGCCGACGCCGACTGGTCACTCTTCTCCCCCGTCGACGTGCCGCAGCTGACCGACCTGTGGGGCGAGGAGTTCGACGCCGCCTACCGCAAGGCCGAGGCGGAGGGCCATGCCGAGCGGCAGGTGCCGGCCCGCCGGCTGTACGCGCGGATGATGCGCACCCTCGCGCAGACGGGGAACGGCTGGATGACCTTCAAGGACACCTCCAACCGCACCGCGAACCAGACCGCCGGGCCGGGCCGCGTCGTGCACTCCTCGAATCTGTGCACCGAGATCCTGGAGGTCACGGACGACTCCGAGACGGCCGTCTGCAATCTCGGATCGGTGAATCTCGCGGCGCACCTGGACGGGACGGCCGGCGCGATGGACTGGGAGCGCCTGGACGCCACGGTCCGTACGGCCGTGACGTTCCTGGACCGCGTCGTCGACATCAACTTCTATCCGACGGAGCAGGCACAGCGCTCCAACTCACGCTGGCGTCCCGTCGGTCTGGGCGTGATGGGCCTCCAGGACGTCTTCTTCCGTCTCGGTCTGCCCTTCGACTCGGCGGCGGCGCGGGAGCTGTCCACCCGTATCGCGGAGCGGATCATGCTCGCCGCGTACGAGACCAGCGCGGACCTCGCCGAGCGGCACGGGCCGCCGCCCGCCTGGGAGGAGACCCGTACGGCGCGCGGCGTGCTGCACCCCGACCACTATCCGCAGGCCGCTCAGGCGTGGCCGGAGCGCTGGTCGGCGCTGCGTGAGCGCGTCGGCCGTACGGGGATGCGCAACTCGCTGCTCCTGGCCGTCGCGCCCACCGCCACGATCGCGGCCATCGCGGGCGTCTACGAGTGCATCGAGCCGCAGGTCTCGAACCTCTTCAAGCGGGAGACCCTCAGCGGCGAGTTCCTCCAGGTGAACGCCTATCTGGTCGCGGAGTTGAAGCGGCTGGGGCTGTGGGACGAGCGCACCCGCGAGGAGCTGCGCGAGGCGAACGGCTCGGTGCAGGACATCGAGCGGATCCCGGCGGAGACGCGCGCGCTGTTCCGTACGGCGTGGGAGCTGCCGCAGCGTTCGCTGATCGACATGGCGGCGGACCGCACTCCGTATCTCGACCAGAGCCAGTCGCTGAACCTGTTCATGGCCGCGCCGACGATCGGCAAGCTCAGCTCGATGTACGCCTACGCGTGGAAGAGCGGCATCAAGACCACGTACTACCTGCGTTCGCGGCCGGCGACGCGGATCGCGCGCGCCGCGGGCGGCGGCACGACCGCAGAAGCGGCGCCGGGCGAAGTGACGCCGGGCGGAGTCACATCGGGCGAAGTGACGTCCGCCGGGGCGGCTTCGGGTGCCGCGGCGCCCGAAGCCGCCGGCGAAGCAGCCGCCTGCTCCCTGGAGAACCCCGAGTCCTGCGAGGCATGCCAGTAATGACGAGCGCCAAGACCACCGAGACCACCGAAGTCACAAGGACCGCCGCGGCCACGGGCGACACCGGGACCGTCGCCGGGACCTCCGGGGGCAGGACCGCCGCCCCCGCCGGGAACCTGCTCGACCCCGGCTTCGAGCTGACGCTCCGCCCCATGCGCTATCCCGGCTTCTACGACCGCTACCGGGACGCCATCAAGAACACCTGGACCGTCGAGGAGGTCGATCTCCACTCCGACATCGCCGACCTCGCCAAGCTCTCCCCCGGCGAGCAGCACATGATCGGCCGCCTCGTCGCCTTCTTCGCGACGGGCGACTCGATCGTGGCGAACAATCTCGTGCTCTCGCTCTACAAGCACATCAACTCCCCGGAGGCGCGCCTGTATCTCTCCAGGCAGCTCTTCGAGGAGGCGGTGCACGTCCAGTTCTATCTGACGCTGCTGGACACGTATCTGCCCGACGTGGACGAGCGAGCTGAGGCCTTCGCGGCCGTCGAGAACATCCCGTCCATCAGGGAGAAGGCACAGTTCTGCTTCCGCTGGATGGCGGCGCTGGAGGAGGGCGAGGAGAGGATCGAGCGGCTGGAGAGCCGGTCGGACAGGCGGCGCTTCCTGCTCAACCTCATCTGCTTCGCGGCCTGCATCGAGGGGCTCTTCTTCTACGGCGCGTTCGCGTACGTCTACTGGTTCCGCTCGCGCGGGCTGCTGCACGGGCTGGCCACCGGCACCAACTGGGTGTTCCGCGACGAGTCGATGCACATGTCCTTCGCCTTCGACGTCGTGGACACCGTCCGCGAGGAGGAGCCCGAACTCTTCGACGAGGAGCTGGAGTCGGAGGTGACCCGGATGCTGGAAGAGGCCGTCGAGGCGGAGCTCCAGTTCGCCCGCGACCTGTGCGGCGAAGGGCTGCCGGGGATGAACACGGAGTCGATGGAGCAGTATCTGCGCGCCGTCGCCGACCAGCGGCTCGTCCGGCTGGGGTTCCCCGCCCGCTACGGCGCCCGTAATCCCTTCTCGTTCATGGAGTTGCAGAACGTGCAGGAGCTGACGAACTTCTTCGAGCGCCGGGCCTCGGCCTATCAGGTGGCCGTGGAGGGCTCGGTCGCCTTCGACGACGAATTCTGAACACGGCTGACGTCCGACGTGATGTGCGGCTGCCGCCGTACGCCCGTACAGGCTCGGGCGGTTGAGGAGTGCGGAGTGCGGCGGCACGCGGAAGGGGGGCACCACGAGGGGGCACGGCAAGGGGGCCGCGCTGCCGGCGCGGCCCCCTCCGTACTGCTGACTTCGTGCCGCTGACTGGGCCCCGTCTGCCGTCAGCCGGCGGCGGTCAGCCCTTGCCGCCGCTCAGGCAGCCCCCGCAGTTGTGGAAGGTGACGTCCCAGTGGTTGCCCTCGTCGAAGTAGACGTTCCCCGACCCGGACTGCCACTTGTTCCCACCGATGGAGGTGAAGGTGTTCTTGACGTAGCTGGTCAGGCAGCTGGTCATGTGGAAGTCGAGCTTGTAGCCGTTCCAGTGGCTGTACGTGCCGCTCGCGTGGCCCGTCTCGGTGCCGCCGGTGACCGTGAGGTCGCACTTGCTGGCGCCCTTGAGCGTGACGGCGCCGTCGATGGTCGCCGAGTTGACCTGGTCCAGCGAGGTGCAGCTGGAGTTGTTGCGGTCGGAGCAGCCGCCGCTGGAGGTGATGCCGATCCCGGCGTCGCTCAGCTTCTTCGCAGCCGCGGCGTGGCTCATCTTCGCGAGCGGAGCCGCGTCCTTGGCCTTGGCGGGCGCCTCGGCCGTCGCCTCCGCCACGTAGGCGGTGGAGAAGATCGCGAGCGCCATCGCCGAAGCGCCGACGGCCGCCCGTACAGCGATCTTTCTGTTCATGGGGGGTTGGTCCCTTCCTGGAATCGAGCGGTGCTGATCAGAAGTGGTGCCGGGTCAGTTGGTGACGCCGCAGTCGGGCGCGTCCCAGTACTTGCTGGAGCGGTGGTCCACGTGCGTGTGGTCGTCGTGGCCGGGGAAGCCCGGCCCGAGGATGCCGTGGAACCCGCGGTTGCGCGCCTCCTTGGCCATCTCGCACAGCGAGTGGGATCCGGCGCCGAGGTCGGCCGCGTCACCGAAGAGGTGACGGCTCGAAGCGGCGCCGCCCACCTGGTCGTTGCACGCCTTGGAGCGGAAGCCGCTGGTGACGCGGAGCGGCTTGTCACCCATGGCGTGCCGCATGGCCTCCAGCTTCCACATGGTGCGCAGCGCGTTGGACTTGGCCTCGGCGGCGCTGACCGCCCCGCCGCTCCAGTCGGAGTTGCAGTTGTTCAGCTCGCCGAACGCGAAGTGTGCGGGCGAGCAGTCGTCGTCCTGCAACTCGTAGATCTTGTTGTACGTGGCGGAGTCGCCCTTGCCGGTCTCGCTCAGCCCGTACGCCTTCTGGAAGCGGGCGACCGCCGCCTTGGTGGCCGGGCCGAACTCGCCGTCGACGGCGATGACTTCACCGCTCGCGGGGTATCCCGAGACACGGATCTGGAGCTGCTTCACGTCGTCCCCGGAGGCGCCCTCGGCGAGGTCGTGGCTCCAGGTGAAGCATCCGTCCTTGGGGGCTGCGGGGCCGGCGGTCGCCACTGCGGCCGTGCCCACCAGGACTGCTGCCGCGACCATGACAAGGGCCAGTACGGCTCTGACCGCACGTCGGGGCATGGTGCCTCCATGTCTTGTGGGGCGTGCACCAGAGCTTGTCGGGACAAAGGGAACGCGTCAACAACTGCCGGAAACTGCCAATGGACGAGGCCAATGGGCGGGGCGGCCGCACGACTTGCGGCTCCGGCACGCGGAGGCGCAGGCCGGAGCCGTAGGGGCAGCGCACGGCAGCGGTCGGCACGCTGGGCGCCCGTCCGCGGTCATGCGTCACGCGTCATGTCTGTCAGGCGCAGGCGGCCGTCATGCGTTACGGATGTCATGCGGTACGCCGTCGCCCCTGCGTGCTCCGTGGATCCACGCCTCGCCCAGTGCACCGGCGCACGTACGGCACCGGAGGCCGGACGCCAAGCGGCAGGCGGCAGGCGGCAGGCGGCAGGCGACGGGAGACGGCGCCGGAGGGCGAGCGGGCGGGGCCGAAGTCCCCGCTCGGGCTCAGTCGTTGGGCACGCCGTCGTTGGGCACGGTCTCGTACCGCGGTGTGCCCTCGGCCATCTGCCGGAGGGCGCTCTTCCGCTCCCGCTTCGAGAGCCGGTCGATGTAGAGGTAGCCGTACAGGTGGTCCGTCTCGTGCTGGAGGCAGCGCGCGAAGTAGCCGGTGCCCTCGATCGCTACGGGATTGCCCTCGGCGTCCTGGCCGCGCACCACCGCGTAGTCGGGGCGCGCGAGAGCCTCGTAGGCGCCGGGGACCGACAGGCAGCCCTCGTTGGAGTCGTCCAAGCTGCGGCGGGCGGCGGGAAGTTCGTCCAGCACCGGGTTGCAGACGGCTCCGACGTGGCGGACGCCCTCGTCGTCCATGCAGTCGTAGACGAAGACCTTCAGATCGACGCCGATCTGGTTCGCTGCGAGGCCGACGCCCTCCGCGGCACGCTGGCTGGCGAACATGTCGTCGACGAGCGAGGCCAGTTCACCGTCGAAGGAGGTGACGTCCTGGCACTCCTTGTGCAGCACCGGGTTCCCGACGACGGTGATCGGGCGGGCCGTGCCGCGCTCACGGTGGGCGTTCTCACGCGCCTCGCAGTCCCTGGTGTCGTCCACGAAGCCGGAACCGGCGGTGCCGGTCACACCCGCCACGGACTCCCCGCTGATCTCCTGCTGCTGTCGCGCCATCCCGCCGTTTGCCTTCCTCGCCACGTGAACCTTCGCCCCACAGCGTAGCCGGAGGTGCGCCGCCCTCGCCCCGTAGCACCAGGCCCGGCATCGAGTCCGGCAACATCAGGTCCGGCATCGCACGGTGCGCAGCCGCCTCGTCGACCGGCCCGGCGGACCGGACCCCGGCGCGCTTCGGCCGACTTCGGCAGGCCCCGGCCGACTTCGGCATGCCCCGGCCGACTTCAGGCCCCGGCCGACTTCAACAGGCCCCGGCGGATCTCACCAGGTCCCGCTGGATCTCAGCGGAGCCGCGCTCAGCAGACCTCTTCCAGGTCGCGCCACTCCCGGGTGTCCGGGCTGTCGGCGACCCAGCTGTCCAGCAGCCCTCGTACGAGACCGCCCGGTGCGGCCAGCCCGCACTCGCGCTCGGGCGCCCAGAGTTCCCCGGGCCCGCCCGGAGTCATGTGGCCCAGCGGTCCGGGATGCCCCGGCGAGCTGTGGTCGTGCGGATCGACGTGCACCGAACCGTCGCCCTCGTCGGCGGGCATCCGGCTCTCCGAGCACGTACGGCACAGCAGCCGCACCGACGAAGACCAGTCCTCCGCGGCGAACCCGGCGTCCGCCGCCAGCCGTTCCAGCGCGTCGCGGTCCGTCTCGGTGGCCGCCTGCAACAGCACCACCCATGTCGGTACGGGAGAGGGCGCCCACAACTCGATCTCGTCGAAGACCGGATAGGACGGGCCGCCCGCCGTGGTGCGCTCGCCGTGCGGCACACCGTCGTGGAGCACCACTTCGCCCCAGCGCCGCCCCGAGGACGGCAGCGGGATGCTCTGCACCTCGACCCGCGCCGGATCGATTCGCCGCCCCCATACGACCTCGGCCTCGCCCTCCGGGGAGAGCCGCACGGCCGCGCTGCCCAGCTGCATGCCGGACGGTTCGGCGACCGCCGCGGACTGTGACTGCCCGGGCACGCGCAATCCGTACGCCTGCCAGGCCCGCCGGGCCAGCGGCCAGTCCTGAAGGGCGGTGGCGGCGATGCCGACGTTCCACCAGTCGGGAGCGCCGGTCTGCCGCTCCAGCAGCGCCACGGCCCGCAGTCCCGCCGTACGTGCCTGCTCCCAGTCGTGCCGGAACTTGTGCAGCAGCGCGAGGTTGAACCAGGACTCCGAAAGCCACGGTTCGAGGTCGGCGGCCTGCGTGAGCAGTTCGTCCGCGTCCTCGTAGCGCCCGTCCCCGATGAGCGCGAAGGCACGGTCCGTCGCCTGCCGCCACGAGGCGGAGGGACGGTGCCTCACCCTGCCGAAGATCCTCACGATGTTCCCGCCTGATTCCCGCCTGTCGACCGGCTGCTGTGGCGCTCGCCCCTGCTTCCGGCGCCCTCCCGGCGCTCCTCGTACGACTGCTGTGAGCAGGGCGTGCGCACTGCTCGGAGTTCCCTTCTCGCATCCAACCATGCCCGCACAGGGGGCTGCTCACTACCCGGGTGTCAACCTCTCGACCCCCGCGACACCACGCGTGACAAGGCCTCCACGACGCGTGGTTCGTAGTCGTGCGCACTCCCCAGCCGCAGCCGCTCCAGCGCTCGCAACGACCCCTCCATGGAAGCCTTCCCGGCCACCATGTCCTCGTACGCGTTGACCGCGCGGACGATACGCGCCGTGAGCGGCTGCTCACGGAAAGGGTCCGCCTGCCGCTCGACCACCACGGCGACTTCGGACGCCACCCCGGTCTGCCGTACGACCGCGCCGCCCAGCAGGGCGATCCGGCGCTGCAACTCCGGATCCAGCCCCTCCGTGGCGCCCGAGGCGACCGGATCGACGAGCGAGAGCTGCCCGATGTCGTGCATCAGAGCCGCGTACTCCAGGACGGTGAGCTCGGGATGGGCCAGGCCCAGCTCGCGGCCCACTGCGCAGCTGAGTTCGGCCACCCTGCGCGCGTGCCCGTGCGGCGTGTAGCCGGCGACCTCGGTGGAGCGCGCGAGGGAGGCGATGGTCTGCCGGTACGTGGCGCGCACCGTCGCGTACCGGCGGAAGGAGAACAGCGTGAGCAGCAGCGGCACGCAGAAGACCGGCAGCGCCCACAGTCCGGCGACGGCGACGGCGAGCGCGATGACGGCCCCGGTCGCGCCGATGGCCGGAGCTATGCCGACGCGGGTACGCAACCGGCCGCGGAGCAGCGGCCCGAAGGGACGGCCGGTGCTGTTCGCGGCGAACACGGCGGCCAGCAGGGAGTCGCACAGCGCCGTCAGCAGCGTGACGGCGAGCAGATAGAGCGCGTAGTACGGACCGGGCCCCACCCACTGCGCCAACGCGCCCGAAGTGTAAAGGGGTTGGAAGCAGGTGGCGGCGAAGCCGACGGCGAGCACTCCGCGTACGGCGTGGTCGAGTTCGAGGGCCGGGCCCGCCGCGGCGCGCGGGGCGTTGCCCGCGAGTGCGGCGACGATCACCACGGCGACGACCTGGAGGACGCCGCCGGTGGTCCGTTCGCCGCCGACCTCGCCGAGCAGGGCGTAGCCCAGGGCTCCGGCGGCGGCGAGCGGCGCGCTCGTGGCGGGGTTGCCGTCGTGGTCGCCGCCGGGCAGCTGTACGCGCACGGACTCGCCGACCGCGACGACCGCCGCGAACGCCAGTGCCACCCAAGGCTGTTCGAGCCCGCGCCACAGGGTGAGGCCGAGCGCGGCGAAGCTGAGGGCCGCCGCGGCGCCACGGCTCAGCGCTACCAGGTATCTCATGCCGGGGGCCGCCCCGCCCCGGCCTCCGCGGCGGCCTCCTCCGCGGTGTCCGCCACAGCCTCGTCCGCGGCGGCCGCGGCCTCGGCGCCGGACCGCACGCGGTCCGGGTCCGCGGCGAGGGCGGATTCGTCCCGGTCGCGCGCAGCTGGGACGTTTCGCCCGCTCCGGCCCCGCCCCTCCGCTCCGGCCGCTCTCCCCGTCCGGTCCGCCGTGACGGCCGGCGACCACTCCTGACGCTCCAGCGCGCGGGCCAGCGCCTGTACGACACGGGGGTCGAACTGCGTGCCCGCGCACCGCTCCAGCTCCGCGACCGCCGTGCCGACGGGCCGCGCACGCCGGTAGCTGCGCGTGGACGTCATCGCGTCGAAGGCGTCGGCCACCGCCACCACGCGGGCGACCTCGGGGATTTCGAGACCTGTGAGCCCGTACGGATAGCCGCTGCCGTCCAGCCGCTCGTGGTGGTGCAGGATCGCGGCGCGCGCCTCCCCGAGGAAGCCGATGCCGCGGACCATCTCGTGCCCGTACTCGGGATGCAGCTCGATGACGCGCCGCTCCTCCTCGGTGAGCGGGCCGTCCTTGCGCAACAGCCTTGTGGGGACGCCGAGTTTGCCGATGTCGTGCAGTATTCCGGCGAACCGCAGCGCCTCCGTACGGTCGTCGTCCATGCCGAGTTCGCGGGCGATCAGGACGGAGGCCCGGCCGACTCGTTCACTGTGGCCGCGCGTGTAGCGGTCCTTGAGGTCGACGGCCTGCACCAGGGCCCGGATCGTCGACTGGTGGGCGCCCCGTTCGCGGTGGTACTGCGCGAAGACCCAGCAGCAGATGTACATCGGCAGCAGCACGAAGAAGGCCGAGGCGGGTCCGTACGGGCTGCGCCACAGCACCGCCATCATCAACCCCACGAATCCGTGCAGCAGATGGGGCGCCACCGCCCGCTGGAACTGCCCGCGCCACGCCGCCCGCAGCGCACACCGCTCGGCGGCGACGAGAACCGCGCCGTCGAGCACCGTGACCACCGCGCAGAAGGTGAGCGCGGCTGCGGCCGCTGCGACCAGTACGTCCGGGAAGAGCGCCGTCCCATGGTGCGGCGCGGTCAGGCTGCCGTCCGCCGCGGTCCACACATGCCCGGACACCCAGGCGGCGAGGGCCAGTTGGGCGGCGTGCCATGACCGGCGCGCGGCGGCGTGACGCGGCTCGACGCGCCCGATCAGCGCCCCCGGCACCGGTACGAGCGCAGCCGCGGCCGGCGGCAGCAGGAAGGCCGCGGTCAGCAGCACGGGGAAGAAGGCGCCCATGTTCCCGGGCACCTTGTGGCCCATCAGGGGGCAGCGCGGCGCGTATTCACAGATCGCGTAGAGCGCGGCCAGCGGCAGCAGCACGCTCCATTCGAGGCCGCCCGGGTCCAGCAGGGCGGGCGCCGCGCACAGCAGCGCGCAGGACGAAGACGCCGCGATGAGCCCGCGCGCCTCCCACGGCAGGCGGGCTCGCCCTGCACGCATCGGTGACTCCCTCCCCACATCACGGTGGAAGGGGAGAGAATAGGACGGACTGGGCCCGAGTGTGGCGTCATCGGCACAATGCTCCGCAGAGGGCGCCCAGTTCTCACACCTTGGAGTGAGAAGAGACCGAAGTGCGGACGGGGAGCGGCCCAACTCCCGTAGAGCCACGGCGAATTACCCGGAACCGGGACGGCGACGTCCGAGGCCCCGGAACGGAGCGCGGTGCGGGTACGGTGCGGGGCGGTGCGGGTGCGGTGCGCTGAGGGGCGGTGCCGAGCGCCAAGGGGCGGTGCGTCAGGCGTACTTGCTGCGCCCGGAGACCGACTGCGACGCCGGCCCGGAGGGCTGCTCGGAGGACGTGTCCGCGGGGACGGCGTCCGCATTCCCGTCCGGCTTCACTTCCGCCTTCGCCTCCGGCTTGGTTTCCGCCTTCGCGTCCGTCTGCGACTCGTCCGGCCCGACGGGCACTTCGGTCCCGGCCGCCTCGGCAGCGCGGATCAACTCGATGCGCCCCATCACCTTCGAGCGCAGACCCGACGGCACGTCGTCATGGCCGCAGCAACGCTTGACGAGCTTCTTGACCTCCTGCTCGAGGCCGTACTTCTCCAGGCAGGGCGAGCACTCGTCGAAGTGCTCCTTGAACTTCTCGCAGTCACTGTCCGGCATTTCCCGGTCCAGGTACTCGTAGAGATGGTCGAGCACCTCCGAGCAGTCCGTCTCGTGCGGCTCTCCGCAGCTCATGAGCCCGAACCTTTCCCGTCGTGCGACTGCGCGGCGCCCGCGGGAGCAAGGCCCCGGTCACGCGCGTAGTCCTCCAGCATCCCGCGCAGCTGCCGACGGCCGCGGTGCAGCCGGGACATGACCGTGCCGATCGGTGTCCCCATGATGTCGGCGATCTCCTTGTACGCGAACCCCTCGACGTCCGCCAGATAGACCGCGATGCGGAACTCCTCCGGAATCGCCTGGAGGGCCTCCTTCACATCGGAGTCCGGCAGGTGATCGAGGGCCTGGGCCTCGGCGGAGCGCAGCCCCGTCGACATGTGCGACTCGGCGCGCGCGAGCTGCCAGTCCTCGATGTCCTCGGCAGCGCTGCGCTGGGGCTCGCGCTGCTTCTTCCGGTACGAGTTGATGAACGTGTTGGTGAGGATCCGGTACAACCACGCCTTGAGGTTGGTGCCCTCACGGAACTGGTGGAACGAGGCGTACGCCTTCGCATACATCTCCTGCACCAGGTCCTCTGCGTCCGCGGGATTGCGCGTCATGCGCAGCGCCGCCGAGTACATCTGGTCGAGGTAGTTCAGCGCGTCCCGCTCGAAGCGCGCGCTGCGCTCCGACTCGGTCTCCTGTCCGGCGTTGCCGCCGTCTTCGGTCCCGGTGACCGGACCCACCTCCTCCGGTGCTCCGGCGAGCCCAGCGGACCCGCCCGAATCGGAGAATAGACGACGTTCCAGCTCTCGCGCCGCCCCGGTCTTCCTCACGTCCGTCGTCCCGCCGGCAAGCGCGACCGTGGCCCAGTCAAGGTCAGCGGCCTTCGGACGCTGCGGGCAAGCGACAGAACCCATACCGACGGCTCCCTCGTTCTCGACACTCTGACTTTTGCGTGAACACATGCCCGCCGGGTGTTCATTCCCGGGCGGGGCCAGTCATGACCGAGGCGTCCGACCGGCATGACCGAGGCGTCCGACCGGCCGCGGTCGCGGTCCTCCCCCCCCGTCAGCCCCCCCCGTCAGCGCCCGCCCACGGGCGACAGCCCGGCCAGCCAGTCGGCGACCGCGCCGGTGAGCAGGGCCAGCGCCTCCTCCTGCCCCACGGCGGCGCGCTTGGGCACGGCGAAACCGTGATCGCCTTCCGGGACCTCCACGATCCGCGTGCCCTCCGGGAACTCCTCGGGGCGCCCGAAGGGATCACGCCCGCCCTGCACCACGAGCACCGGCAGCCCCGCCTCTGCCGCACCGTTCAGCTCACCGGCACGGGACTTCTCCGGCTTCCCGGGGGCGTGCAGCGGGAAGGCGAGCGCGAGCACCGCCGCGGCGTCCAGCTCTCCGGCCGTACGGCATGCCACCCGGGCGCCCGCGCTGCGGCCGCCCGCCACGACGGGCAGGCCCGGCGCGCACAGCGCCGGCCACAGCGCACGCCACCCGGTGTCGAGCGTCTTCGGCGCGGGCGCGACCTTCTTCCCTGCCACCCGCCACGGCTGCTCGACGAGCGCGACCGTGACGCCCGAACCGGGCAGCACGCGCGCGAGCGCCCGTAGGTCCCGCGCCTCGATTCCGCCGCCCGCCCCGTGGCCGAGTGCGAGCACGGTGTGCGCCTCGGGGGCGGTGTGCCAGGTGATGCGGGCGTCACCGGCGGGGGTCGCAACGGTCTCACGCCCGGAGTGCCCGGAGCCCTCGGAGGGGCCGGGGTTCTCGGCAGTCTCGGCATGCCCGGATCCGGAGCTCCCGGACTTCGATGGGTGCGCGGATCGCCCGGCGTGCTGTGCGCGCTCCGCAGCCGCGCCGTCTCCGCCTCGTGCGGCTTTGCTGGTCATGGAAAGCCATCCTGCCCCGTGCGTCCCCGTCCCCCTCGTCCCCCTGTCCGCGAGCCGGTGGTCCCCGGCCTCGGCCCCCACCACCCCCCTCAGCACAGCGCCCCTCAGCACAGCGTGCGATCAGAGCAGCGGGCCGGTCAGAACAGCGTGCCGACCTCGGGCCCGGCCAGTTCCCTGAGCAGCTCGGCGCTGTTGTTGCGTACGTTGCTGACGCCCGTGGAGACCGGATAGGCGCGCATCATCCCGGGAGGCGGCGGCTCCAGCAGCGCGCGCAGCTCCTCCTGCGACCTGCGCGCCGGGTTCAGCCAGGCGTTCCAGCGCTCCGGCAGCATCATCAGCGGCATCCGCGGGTGGATGTCCGCCAGCGACTTGGGGCCGTCCTCGCCGCTGGGACCGGCGAGCGGCGCCGTCTCCGCCTCCGTGGTCACCACGGTGCAGGTCGTCCACCAGGCGCGGGGGTGGTCGTCGGGGAGCGTGCCGTCGCGCCAGAACTCGTACAGCCCGGCCATCGCCATCACGGAACCGTCCGCCGGCGTCACGAAGTACGGCTGCTTGCGCGGCCGTTTCCGCTTCCCCTCCTGCTCCAGCTCGAGCTCGTTCTTCGCGGTGCACCACTCGTAATAGCCGTCGGCCGGGAGCAGGCACCGGCGGGAGGCGAAGGGACGCCGGTAGGCGGGCTTCTCGTGCACCGTCTCCGCCCTGGCGTTGATCATCTTCGCGCCCATGTCGGGCGACTGGGCCCAGGCCGGTACGAGCCCCCACGTCAGCGTCCGCAACTGCCTTACCGGCCGCGGGTCTTCAGATCCCTTCAGCGGGCGGTCGAGGACCGCGTGCACCTGCTTGGTGGGAGCGATGTTCCAGTCGGGGGCCAGGGTCTCCCGGGGGTTCCACAGCTCCACACCGAAGCGTTCGACGAGGTCCTCGGGTCTCCGGCTTGCTGCGTAGCGTCCGCACATAAGTGCCACACTGCCACGGCACTGATGTGGATCGCCCCGCGTTCACGGAGAAGCACATTCCGCTCAGGGAGAGGATGTGCCGGAGCAGTGCAGGTGCGGGGCAGGGGAGGACAAAGGAAAGAATGGACACCACGAGCATCGCCGGTCTGTGGGACAGGGTCGCCGGCACGCAGCCCGACCCGGCCCAGTGGCTGGTCCTCACGACCGCCGTCATAGCCCTCGCGGCCGTCGTGCCGCACCGCGTGTGGCGCTTGTCACGGAACGCGGTAACCATCGCGCACGAGGGCGGGCACGGTCTGATCGCCCTGGTGTCCGGGCGTCAACTCGAAGGCATACGGCTCCACTCCGACACCTCCGGCCTCACCCTCTCCCGCGGCAAGCCCACCGGCATCGGCATGGTCCTCACCGCTGCGGCCGGCTATACGGCACCCTCCCTGCTCGGCCTCGGCGGCGCCTGGCTGCTCGCCGCGAACCACATAACGCTCCTGCTGTGGAGCGCCACCGGGCTGCTCCTGGCGATGCTCGCGATGATCCGCAACGCCTACGGCGTGCTCACCGTCTTCCTCACCGGCGGCGCCTTCGTACTCGTCTCGTGGCTGACGGAGCCGCAGGTGCAGGCGGGATTCGCGTACGTCGTCGTCTGGTTCCTGCTGTTCGGGGGCGTACGGCCGGTCTTCGAGCTACAGGGCAAGCGCCGCCGCGGCGGCGCTCCGGACTCCGACGCGGACCAGCTCTCGCGGCTCACGCACGTGCCCCCGCTCATGTGGCTGGTGCTCTTCCACGCGGTGTCGCTGTGCTCGCTGACCGGCGGCGGCCGGTGGCTGCTGGGCTGGTGAGCCGCGGGCTTCCCGGGCGGCGGCCCGGTGGCTGATCCGGCCCGCGTTCCCGGGACCTGCCGGATCGTCGCCGAAGCCGGCGCAGGACTGCGCAGGACGGCGCAGGACTGCGCAGGACGGCACAGGCCGGTGCAGTCCTGCGCCTGACGGCGGAGAACCGGCACAAGAAGGGCACGGCCGCCGAACGACTAAGGTGAAACTCATGACCGAGCACACCGCCGGCGCCGCCCTGTGGCCCGCGCCCTCCGCCAGTTCGCCCGTCGACGCGACCGTCGCCGTGCCCGGGTCGAAGTCGGTCACCAACCGCGGTCTCGTGCTCGCCGCCCTGGCCGCCGACACCGGTGTGCTGCGCCGCCCGCTGCGCTCCCGGGACACCGTGCTGATGGCGGACGCGATGCGCACGATGGGCGTCCACGTCGAGGAGGGCGTCGGCCCTGACGGCACGGGCGAGTTCTGGCGCGTCATCCCCGCCGGGCTGCACGGCCCCGCCGCCGTCGGCGTCGGCAACGCCGGGACCGTCATGCGCTTCCTGCCGCCCGTGGCCGCGCTGGCGGACGGTCCCGTGCGTTTCGACGGCGATCCGCGCTCGTACGAACGCCCGCTGCACGGCGTCATCGACGCCCTGCGCACCCTCGGCGCCCGCATCGACGACGACGGCCGCGGACGGCTGCCGATGACCGTGCACGGCGGAGGCTCACTCGCCGGCGGCAGCGTGGAGATCGACGCGTCGGCCTCCAGCCAGTTCGTCAGCGCGCTGCTGCTGTCGGCGCCGCGCTTCAACCAGGGCGTCGAGGTGCGTCACACCGGCGGCACCCTGCCGTCCGCTCCCCATATCCGCATGACGATCGACATGCTCCGCAAGGCCGGTGCGCAGGTCGACGCTCCCGAGGACGGCGGCGAGCCCGACGTCTGGCGGGTCACGCCCGGAGCCCTGCTCGGCCGGGACCTGGTCGTCGAGCCCGACCTCTCCAACGCGCAGCCCTTCCTGGCGGCGGCGCTGATCACCGGCGGCCGGGTCACCGTGCCGGACTGGCCGGAGCACACGACACAGCCCGGCGACGCGCTGCGCGGCATCTTCACGGAGATGGGCGGCTCCTGCGAACTGGACGAGCGCGGGCTGACGTTCACCGGCGGCGGCCGCGTCCACGGCATCGACGTCGACCTCGGCGACGTCGGCGAGCTGACGCCCGGCATCGCCGCCGTCGCGGCCCTGGCCGACTCGGAGTCGGTGCTGCGGGGCGTGGGCCATCTGCGGCTGCACGAGACCGACCGGCTCGCCGCCCTCACCAAGGAGATCAACGGCCTCGGCGGCGACGTCACCGAGACCGCGGACGGCCTGCGCATCCGCCCGCGCCCGCTGCACGGCGGGATCTTCCACACGTACGACGACCACCGGCTGGCGACGGCCGGGGCGCTGCTGGGCCTCGCCGTCGAGGGAGTGGAGGTCGAGGACATCGCCACCACCGGCAAGACGCTGCCGGGCTTCGACGGCATGTGGGCGGAGATGCTCGGCGCCACCGCCACCGCCACCGCCACCGCCACCGCTACTGCCACCGTCACGGGCGGCGCGGCGGGTCCGGCCGGCTCGCGACTCGAAGAGAGCGACTGAGGACGGCCCCGCGATGCGGCGCTACGGCAAGCACACCGACGAGGACGACGTCCGCGTACGTCCCAATCGCAAAGGCAGCCGTCCGCGCACGCACACCCGCCCCAAGCACGAGGACGCCGCACAGGGCATGGTCCTGACCGTCGACAGGGGCCGGCTCACCTGTCTCGTCGACGACCGCACCGTCACCGCCATGAAGGCACGCGAACTCGGCCGCAAGGGCGTCGTCGTGGGCGACCGCGTGGCCCTCGTCGGCGACCTGTCCGGCGAGAAGGACACCCTCGCCCGCATCGTGCGCGTCGAGAAGCGCACCTCGGTGCTGCGGCGCACCGCCGACGACAACGACCCCTACGAACGCGTCGTCGTCGCCAACGCCGACCAGCTCGCCATCGTCACCGCCCTCGCCGACCCCGAGCCCCGGCCGCGGCTGATCGACCGCTGTCTCGTCGCGGCGTACGACGCGGGGCTCGACCCGCTGCTCGTGCTGACCAAGTCCGACCTCGCGTCCGCACGGCCGCTGCTGGAGCAGTACACGCCGCTGGGCGTCCGGCACGTCGTCACCAGCCGCACCGAACTGGCGGACGGCGCGGCCGCGGAGCGCGTACGGGAGTCGCTCAACGGCCGGATCACGGTGCTG
The DNA here is from genome assembly GCF_012726265.1 of Streptomyces sp. HNM0575. Classification (GTDB taxonomy): domain Bacteria; phylum Actinomycetota; class Actinomycetes; order Streptomycetales; family Streptomycetaceae; genus Streptomyces. The sequence continues at coordinate 236,973 of NZ_JAASAG010000002.1, forward strand.
GTCGGCCACAGCGGAGTCGGCAAGACCACCCTGGTCAACGCCCTCGTACCGGAGGAGCACCGCCGCACCACGGGTCACGTCAACGCCGTGACCGGCCGCGGCCGCCACACCACCACCTCGGCGCTGGCGCTCCCCATGCCGGAGGAGGGGAGCTGGGTGATCGACACCCCGGGCGTCCGCTCGTTCGGGCTGCACCACGTCGACCCGTCACGCGTCATCGGCGCCTTCCCCGACCTCGAGCCCGGCACGGCCGGCTGCCCGCGCGCTTGCAGCCACGACGAGCCGGACTGCGCGCTCGACCAGTGGGTCTCGGACGGCCACGCCGATCCGCAGCGCCTCTACTCGCTGCGCCGCCTGCTGAGGACGCGGGAGGAGCACGAGGGGGACTGACCGCCGTCAGCGGTGGTGGGCGAGGAGCGCCCGCACCACCTCGCGGATCTGCCCCACCGCCTCCTCTTCCGTACGCTCCGCCGCGGGCGCGACCACGTGCGACAGCGCGATCCGCATTCCCGCCTCGCAGGCCGGACCCAGCCTGCCCGAGGAGCCGTTGGGCGAGAGCCCTTCGAGCACGCGGTCGCACAGCCTGGCCGCCAGCACCCCGGGCTCTCCGGGCCGTACGCCCGCGGACGGGCCCAACCCGTCCATGCCGTCCGCATCGTCCATGCCGGCCCTGCCGACCGTGCGAGCGGACCCGTCGCGGACACCGCCCTCCCGTCCCCCGCCGTCGGGGACGGCCACCACGGGCAGGGGCATCGGCGAGCCCCAGCATCCCGTGAGCGCGGCACGGACGATGGGCTCGTCGCGAGCGGTACGCAGCATCCAGGCCCCCGCGGCGGCGCACGAGGCGGCGGGGTCGGTGCCTCCCCGGCCGCCCTCCGCAGCCGCACGCGCGGCGCCCTCGACGAAGCCGTCGATCAGGCGGCCGACGAGGGCGGCGCCAAGCCCTTCCTTCGTCCCGAACTCGTTGTAGAGCGTCTGCCGTGACACACCCGCGGCGCCGGCGACGTCCACCATCCGCACTCCTGCCCACGGCTGTGCGCCGACGGCCGTGTGTGCGGCTTCCAGCAATGTCTCGCGTGCAGTAGGCATCGTGCCTCCGAACCCGGCGGCTGGGGTGCGGGACAGAATTGACGCGTCACCAACTCCTGTCAAGACAATGTGCGCAGACCCGTCGACGATGCCGGTCAGCCGTCCTCCGCCGCGTCTCCCGCCGGCGCCGCACCGCCCGCCGACGCGAATCGGCTGCACCCGCATGGCGTCCCGGACGCTCTGCCCTGTGGCTGGGTATCCGGCAGGTCGATACTGTTCACACATGCCGGACTACCACGATGATCTGCGTCTCGCCCACGTACTGGCCGACGCCGCCGACGCCGCGACGATGGAGCGGTTCAAGGCTCTCGATCTCAAGGTCGAGACGAAGCCGGACCTGACTCCGGTCAGCGAGGCCGACAAGGCGGCCGAGGAGCTGATCCGTACGTCGCTGAAGCGCACGCGCCCGCGCGACGCGGTGCTGGGCGAGGAGTTCGGCACCGACGGGCACGGCTCGCGCCGCTGGATCATCGATCCGATCGACGGCACGAAGAACTACATCCGCGGGGTCCCGGTCTGGGCGACCCTGATCGCCCTGACGGAGCTGGGCGAGGGCGGCGACCAGCCCGTCGTCGGTCTCGTCTCGGCCCCGGCCCTCAACCGCCGCTGGTGGGCGGCGAAGGGCGGCGGCGCCTACACCGGCCGCAGCCTGTCGCAGGCCAGCCGTCTTCGTGTCTCCGGCATCGAGACCGTACGGGACGCGTCGTTCGCGTACTCCTCACTGCACGGCTGGGAGGAGCGCGGCATGCTCCCCGGCTTCCTCGAACTGACCCGGGACTGCTGGCGCACGCGCGGCTACGGCGACTTCTGGCCGTACATGATGGTCGCCGAGGGTTCGGTGGACGCCTGCGCGGAGCCGGAGTTGTCGCTGTGGGACATGGCCGCGAGCACGGTCATCGTGAAGGAGGCGGGCGGCATGTTCACCGGCCTCGACGGCAGGGACGGCCCGCACAGCGGCAACGCCGTGGCCTCCAACGGGCTGCTGCACGAGGAAGTCCTCACCTACCTCACCGCCTAGGCCGGCCCCGCCCGGTCCTGTCCCCCCGGTCCTGTCCCGCCCGGTCCTCTCCCGCCCGGTCCTGCCGGCCCGGCACGAATCCCCGCGCGCACGCCCCATCTCCCGGTGTGCGTGCCCTTGTTGTGGTCCCGGAGCCATGTGAACATAAGGCTCCGTAAGCTTGTGAGCTTGTGAATCTCTTCTCGAAGGGAAGAGACACCAAGGAGGTGGACCACGCACATGCCCACCCTCGTCCGAGACGCAATGACCACGGTCGTCCTCACCATCGGTCCCGCCCACACACTCCGCCAGGCCGCAGCACTGATGTCGGCCCGCCGGGTCGGCGCAGCCGTGGTGCTCGACCCCGACACCAGCGGACTCGGCATCCTCACCGAGCGCGACATCCTCAACTCCCTTGGCGCGGGCCAGGATCCGGACCACGAGACCGCCCAGTCCCACACCACCACCGACGTCGTCTTCGCGGCCGAGGAATGGACGCTGGAGCAGGCGTCCGAGGCCATGACACACGGCGGCTTCCGCCACCTGATCGTGCTGCGCGCGCAGGAGCCCGTCGGCATCGTGTCCGTACGGGACATCGTGCGCTTCTGGACCGGACGGAACGAGGCGGTGGGAACCGTGGGGGCGAGCGTCTGACCTGAGCGCTGAGCGCACCGGCACGGACACCCGGCCCCGCACCGGGACCGGCACGATCATGAGCCCGTGCAACACCGGAGGGACCGCGCGACGGCACGGTCCCTCCGGGTCTTACGGCAAACGCCCTGTCAGCCGCGCAGGGCCTGTACCGCGGCGTCCAGCCGCTTGCCGTAGTCCTCGTCCGCCTTGCGGAAGTTCTCGATGGCGCGCTGCGCGATGTCGTCGCGCGAGACCTTCGCGATGAACCCGGCGGCGTTGTCGATCAGACGCTGCTTGGCGTCCTCCGGCATCAACCGGTAGAGGTTGCCCGCCTGTACGAAGTCGTCGTCCTCGGCATGCGAGGGCGTCACGTGGTCGCCCGTCACACCGGAGACCGCGACCGGCTCCCACAGCGGCCTGTCGGTCTGCTTCGCACCGTCGAAGCTGTTCGGCTCGTAGTTCTTCGCCCCGCCGTGGCGCCCGTCGTACATCACGCCGTCACGTCCGTGGGTGTTGGCGTCCGTGGCGTGCGGACGGTTCACCGGCAGGTGGTCGGCGTTGACGCCGACGCGGTAGCGGTGCGCGTCGCCGTACGCGAAGAGCCGTCCCTGGAGCATCTTGTCCGGCGACGGGCCGATGCCGGGCACGAAGTGGTGCGGCGAGAAGACCGACTGCTCGACCTCGCCGAAGATGTTCTCCGGGTTGCGGTTGAGCTCCAGCCTCCCGATCTCGATGGGCGGGTAGTCCTCGTGCGGCCAGACCTTGGTCAGGTCGAACGGGTTGAAGCGGTAGTTCGGCGCGTCCGCCGCCGGCATGATCTGCACCTGCACCGTCCAGCTGGGATGGTCACCGCGCTCGATGGCCTCGCGCAGATCCCGCTGATGGCTGTCCGGGTCCTTGCCCGCCAGGATCTCCGCCTCCTCGTTGGTGAGGGTCTGGATGCCCTGGTCGGTCTTGAAGTGGTACTTGACCCAGAAGACCTCGCCGTCGGCGTTGTTCCACTGGAAGGTGTGGGAGCCGTAGCCGTTCATGTGCCGGTACGAGGCGGGGATTCCGCGGTCGCCCATCAGCCACGTCACCTGATGCGTCGACTCGGGCGACAGCCCCCAGAAGTCCCATACGTTGTCCGGCTCCTGGGAGCCCGTGTACGGGTCGCGCTTCTGGGTGTGGATGAAGTCGGGGAACTTGATGGCGTCCCGGATGAAGAAGACCGGAGTGTTGTTCCCGACCAGGTCGTAGTTGCCCTCTTCCGTGTAGAACTTCAGCGCGAAGCCACGCGGGTCGCGGACGGCGTCCGGCGCTCCGAGGTTGCCGGCCACCGTGGAGAACCGGAGGAAGGTCTCGGTCTGCTTGCCGACCTCTGAGAGGAACTTCGCCCTCGTGTAGCGCGTCACGTCCGCGGTCACGGTGAAGGTGCCGTACGCGCCCGCACCACGGGCGTGGACGATCCGCTCCGGGATCCGTTCGCGGTTGAAGTGCGCGAGCTTCTCCAGCAGGAGCTGGTCCTGGATCAATGCCGGCCCGCCGGGACCGGCGGTCTGGCTCTGCTGATTGTCCGCGACCGGAGCGCCGGCTTCCGTGGTCAGCGGACCGGTTTGCTTGTCCTGCACCGTCACGACTCCTCCTGCTTTGTGCGCTGAGCTGAGCTTGAGCCGATCCTACATTGGACAATGTCTAAGTCAAGAACATGACGAAGTCCATACGGGTTCTTTTCTCAGACCCCGGCACTGCTAGGGTTGACGTATGAGCGACCTGCTGGAGCGGCTTAGAGACCGTGGCTGGCGGCTCACCGCGCAGCGGCGAGTCGTCGCCGAGGTTCTGGACGGCGAGCACGTGCACTACACGGCGGACGAGGTGCATGCGCGCGCCGCAGCCCGCCTGCCGGAGATCGCAAGGGCCACCGTCTACAACACGCTGAGCGAACTCGTCGCCATCGGTGAGGTGATCGAGGTCAGCACGGACGGCCGCGCGAAGCGGTACGACCCCAACGCCCGCCATTCCCACCAGCACTTGGTCTGCTCGCAGTGCGGCACGATCCGCGACGTCCACCCCACCGGCGACCCGCTGGCCGGTCTTCCCGAGACCGAGCGCTACGGCTTCACGGTCTCGGACGCCACCGTCACATACCGGGGCACCTGTCCCCGGTGCGCCGGCGACTGACCCCCGGCCACTCCCGGCCGCTGTTCCGCCCGTGCCCATGTGCCGGGACAGGGCGCTCGGCACATGCGAAGGGCCCGGATCCTCAAGGATCCGGGCCCTTCGACTTCAGTAGCGGGGACAGGATTTGAACCTGCGACCTCTGGGTTATGAGCCCAGCGAGCTACCGAGCTGCTCCACCCCGCGTCGTGTTCCGCAACTCTAACCCTGAGCCGACGACCAGCGCAAATCGCTTTACGAGCAGCCGCCCGGCCTTGATCGACGGAGCCCGGTGCCGGCGGCCCCCGGCCCGGGGAACCGCCGGTCCTGGACGGCACCGCGTCAGGCGGTCAGCTCCGAGCGCAGAGCGTCGTGCAGCTTGGCCGCACGTTCCGCGACCTCGGCCGGCCCGAGTTCGACGGCCCGCGCGCACCAGCGCTGACCCGTCTCCAGCTCGCCCCTGCGCGCGCTCAGCAGCGCGAGACGCAAGGCCGCCCGCCCGTGCCCGGCCTCCGCAGCGCGCGTCCACCACAGGGCCGCCTCGGGCTCGCTGCCCTCACGGGCCAGCAACAGCCCGAGATTGAACGCCCCGTTGGGACTTCCGGCCTCCGCCGCGACGCGGTACCAGCGGGCCGCGTCGACGATCTCGCCCCGCGCCGCCAGGCACATGCCCAGACGCACCTGCGCGCGCCGGTGCCCCTGCTCGGCCGCCCGCTCGTACCACTCCTCGTGCTCGTCACGGCTGCTCACCGACGACGTGGCGCCCGTGCCGTCGGCCTCCCGCGGCCTGCGGCGCTCAAGGAGCACGGCCAGCCGGAAGGCGCCCTCGACGCTGCCGCCGCCCGCGGCGCAGCGCAGCCGGCGCTCCGCCCCCTGCTCGTCGCCCTCCCTCAGCAGCGCGATGCCCACCTGGAGCGCGGCCTCCGTGTGCCCCGCCGCCGCGGCCCGTGCGTACCAGACGCGGGCCGTACGGTGATCGCCCCGGCCGACGTGCAGGATGCCCAGGTTGAACGCGGCGTCGATGCTGCCCGCCTCGGCAGCCTTGGAGAACCACGGCTCGGCCCCGTCGGCGTCTCCGCGCTGGAGCAGCAGCACAGCGAGCGCGTTCGCCGCCTCGCGGTGTCCGGCGTACGCGGCGCGGCGATACCACTGCTCGGCCTGAGCCGTACGCCCCTGTGCCGCGCAGAGCAGCCCGAGGTTGAACGCCCCGTTGTCACAGCCCGCTTCGAGCGCCACGCGGTACCAGCGCTCCGCGGCCTGGCGCTCGCCGCGGTCGGCGTGGAGCGCGCCGAGCGCGTTGGCGGCGTTGCCGTCGCCGTCCTCGGCGGCACGGCGCCACCAGACGGCCGCGCTCTCCTCGTCGCCCGCGTCACGCAGCAGGAAGCCGAGCGCGCATGCGGCACGCGGCTCGCCTTCCTTCGCCGACGTGAGATACCAGCGACCCGCTTCCTTCAGCTCGCCACGGCGCTCGAGGATCGCCCCGAGCCGTAGCGCGGCACGGCGGTGGCCGCGCGCGGCGGCCTGCCTGAACCACTGCTCGGCCTCGCGCTCGGCTGTCTCCCGCCGCGCTTCGGCCTCATCGCTCTCCTCCGCCTCGGCCGTGATCTCGGCGGCGCGTGCGCCGATGATCTGCGCGAGCCGGTACGCGGCCTCGCGGTGGCCCTGCTCGGCGGCGGCACGGAACCAGGCCTCCGCGCCGTCCTCGTCACGGTGGTCGAGCAGATCGGCCAGCGCGTACGCACCCAGCGCGTGCCCGCACTCGGCGGCGTGCAGCAGCCAGTAGTGCGCCGCGGCCTCGTCCCCCCGCTCACGGTGGTGCCTCCCGAGCGCGTGCGCCGCGGCGGCCGAGCCGGCGACGGCGGCGACGCGCCACCAGCCGGCGGCCTCGTCCGACTTCCCGCGCTGGTGGAGCAGAACCCCCAGATTGTTGGCCGCGGCACGGTCACCCGCCGCGGTGGCAGCCCGCAGCGGAGCCTCGGCCCCGTCGAGATCGCCCCCGCGCAGCAGCCGGGCACCGAGCACGCTCAACGCCCCGGCGTCCTTTGCGTCTTCGGCCCCGCAGTCAGCACCGGCCGGACTCGTGCCGGTACCCGGCGGAGCCTCCAGCCTCACCTTGTCCCCCATGAACCCCATGTTCGCACCACCCGCAACCCACGTACACCTGGAAAACCACCACCGGGTGAGGTCACTTCAGAGGTTTGTCGACTTCCCGACAGAGAGACACCTCAAACCGCTTGCCACGAAAGGGGTTTGAGGACTGACGCGTTGACACATGCGAAGGGCCCGGATCCTTGAGGATCCGGGCCCTTCGACTTCAGTAGCGGGGACAGGATTTGAACCTGCGACCTCTGGGTTATGAGCCCAGCGAGCTACCGAGCTGCTCCACCCCGCGCCGTTGTGTGACAACTCTACACCACGGTACGGAGTGCTCCGCACGCGGGGCGGCGAGCCGCCCCGCGTGCGTCAGGACACCGCCGGCTACGGGTTCTTCGCGCCCTTCCCGGCCTTGCCCTCGGCGTCCTGCGCCTCCTTGATGGCGTCCTTGAGGTCGTCCTGCGCCTTGCCGTACGCCTTCCAGTCGCCCTTCTCCAGAGCGTCCTGTCCGGCGTCGTAGGCGTCCTGCACGTTCTTCAACGCCTCGCGTACGGAGGCGTCTCCGGAAGACGGCGGCTCCTCCGGCTGCTCTCCGGTGCCGGTCCCGGAATCGCCCTTGGTGTCGAAGACCTTGTCGAGGGCCTGCCCGAGAGTGTCCTCGAAGGCGATGCGCTCGCCGTAGGTGACCAGAACCTTCCGCATGCGCGGATAGTTGGTGCCTGCACCGCGCACGTACACCGGCTCGACGTAGAGCAGTCCGCCCTCCAGAGGCACCGTCAGCAGGTTCCCGTACTCGATCTCGGAGTCGCCGCGCTTGAGGAGGTTCAGCGACTCGGCGATGTTGGGATCGGAGTTGAACTTGCTCTGCACCTGCGACGGTCCGGACACCGTGGTGTTGGACGGCAGCCTCAGCATCTTGATCTTGCCGTAGCCGGAGCTGCGCGGATCGGCGTCGATCGCCATGAACGCGCCCAGCGTCTCCCGGTTGTTGGGGTTGAAGGTCGTCGTCAGCGAGAACGACTGCCTCTTCTCGTCCGGCATCTGGAGGCTCAGATAGTACGGCGGTACGGCGTTGCCCCTGTGCGTCGGATCGTCGGGGATCTGCCAGCGCTCACTGCCGCTGTAGAACTGCGAAGGCGTCGTGACGTGATAGCGCGTCAGCAGCTCCCGCTGCACCTTGAACAGGTCCTGGGGATACCGCAGATGATCCATCAGGTCGTCGCCGATCGCGCTCTTCGGCTTGACGGTGTCGGGGAACGCCTTCATCCAGGTCTTCAGCACCGGGTCCTTCTTGTCCCACTGGTACATCTCGACCTTGCCGCTGTACGCGTCGACCGTGGCCTTCACGGAGTTGCGGATGTAGTTGACCCGGTTCTGCCGGGCGAGGACCGCGCGCTGGCCGTCCGTCAGCGAGTCCTGCGTGGTGTCGCCGAGAGTCGTACGCGACGAGTACGGATAGTTGTCGGACGTCGTGTAGGCGTCGATGATCCACTTGATCCGGCCGTCGACGACCGCCGGATAGGGGTCGCCGTCGATCGTCAGCCACGGTGCGACGGCCTCGACCCGGTCCTTCGGCGTGCGGTTGTACAGGATGCGCGAACCCTCGCCGATCGCCCCGGAGTAGAGGATCTGCGGCTCGTTGAAGTTCACCGCGTACGCGGCACGGTTGATCGGATTGGCGAGGTCGACACCGCTGTTGCCCTTGTAGGTGTACGTCTTCTCGCCCTTGTCGTCCGCGTAGTCCAGCTCCTTCTGCGGACCGCCGACGATCGAGTACTGGCTGGTCTTCTCGCCGTAGTAGACGCGCCCCTCGTACTTGCCCTTGTCGCCCTTGGGCGGGAGGTCCTTCTCCGTGAAGGCGGGGGCGCCGTCCTTGTCGACGGTCGTGCCCTTGGCGGCGACCATGCCGTAGCCGTGGGTGTACTTGAAGTGCTCGTTGATCCAGTTCTTCTCGGGGATGCCGTTCGTGTTGATCTCGCGCAGACCGACGACGGTGTCCTGCTCCTTGTCGTCCTTGTTCTTGTAGCGGTCCACGTCGAGCACGGCCGGGAACTGGTAGTAACCCCTGACCTGCTGCTTCTGCTGGAAGGTGGGCGAGACGACGTTCGGGTCGAGGAGGCGGGTGCTCGCCGTGTCGTCGGCCGCCTGCCGCAGCTGCTCCTTGCCCGCCTTGCTGGTGCCCGAGTAGTCGCTCACCTGGGAGTCGTCGATGCCGTACGCCTCACGCGTGGCCTTGATGTTCTTCTTGATGTACGGCGTCTCCTTGGCCTGCTCGTTCGGCTGGACCTGGAACTTCTGGACTATCGCCGGGTACAGCCCGCCGATCAGGATCGCCGAGAGGACCATCAGACCGAAGCCGATCACCGGCAGCTGCCAGGTACGGCGCCAGAGCGTGCCGAAGAAGAGCAGGGCGCAGATGATCGCGATGCAGAAGAGGATCGTCTTCGCCGGGAGATAGGCGTTGGCGTCGACGAACTTCAGGCCCGTCCAGTTGTCCGTCGCCTTGAAGTCGCCGGACTTCACCGCCAGTCCGTACCTGTCCAGCCAGTAGGCCACGGCCTTGAGCGCGACGAAGAAGCCGAGCAGCACCGACAGATGCCCCGTGGCCTGAGCGGTCGCGCGCGCGCCCGGGGTCGTCACGCGCAGCCCGCCGTAGAGGTAGTGGACCAGGGCCGCGGCGAGCAGCGACAGCACGACGGCGGCGAAGCCGAAGCTGAGCAGGAAGCGGTACCAGGGCAGATCGAAGGCGTAGAAGGAGATGTCCTTGCCGAACTGCGGATCGGTCTTGCCGAACGGCACGGAGTTGACCCACAGCAGCCAGGTGCGCCACTGACCGGCCGCCGAGGCGCCCGCGATCAGCCCGACGAGGGCGGTGACCCCGAGCAGCACCCACTTCTTGTACGGGGCGATGCCCATCCGGTAGCGGTCGAGGCTCTGCTGCTCCAGGGACATGGCGCTCAGCGGAGGCCGCAGCCGGTGCGCGAGCCAGATGTTGAAGCCGACCACGGCCGCCATCAGCAGCCCGAAGACGGCGAACATCCCGACCTTCGTCCACAGCGTCTTGGTGAAGACCGCGCTGTACTGCACCGAGCGATACCAGAGCCAGTCGGTCCAGAATCCGGCGAACATGACGAAGAGCATCGCGAGCACTGCGAGAACGCCGACGGTCATCAGCAGCGTACGGGCACGCCGCGACGGCCGTCCCACTCTGATCCGTGGCCCGGAGGGACCGCCTGAGCCACGGTCCGGCATCTGGAAAGCCAAGGTGCGCACCTCGAAGATCGCTGAGACAGAACGGGCCCCGCATCGTAAGCCCACTCATGCAACTTAACGAAGCTTTACCCAGTTCCCGATCCCGGGGTGGAAGCGGGCACGATATACGCATGGACAACCTCCCCACCGACGGCACGCCCCTGGCGTCCACCCCTCTCACCCGAGCGGTGCTGGAACTCGACGAATACGCGGCAGGCTTGGGCTGGGACCAGCCCAGCCGCCTCTTCGCCCTCGTCGACACCGCACGACTTCGCGCAGAGGAGCCCGAACTCGCAGGTCAGCTGGGTCTCGACGAGGACTCGGAGCAGACGGCCGCCGCACTGACACCCGTGGAACAGGACGAGCTGCCGACCGGCGCTCCCCTCGACGAGTTCCTGGCGACGATCGCCTGGCCCGAAGCCGTCGCGGGCTGCGCGATGACGGTGGAGCGGCTGATGCTTCCGCAGTCCGCGGAGGCGGCGGTGCCGGACGAACTCCAGGAGGAGGGATCCGAGGAGAAGCTCTCGGAGTGGGTGGCCGAGCACCCCGAACGGCAGGAGGTGCGGCTCACCGTCGCCGTGCTGCGGGACGGCACACGCGAATCGGCGCTGCGGCTGCGCGCGAAGGACAGCACGACCGAGGTGCTCACGGGGGCGGGGCTGGTGCCGGGGCTGGCCGACGCACTGGCGGCGACGTTCGAGGAGTGAGGAGCGGACGGGCGCGGGCGGCGCAGAGGCGGGCCTGCCGCGGCGGCCCGTGTCCGGCCCGGGCGGCGGCCCCGGCCGGGCGCCGCCCCCCGTCAGCTCGCCTTGCAGCGCGAGAGGCCGCCCGTGTCGTGGTCCCGGATCTTCTTCAGCGCGTCCAGTGCGTCGTCGATGGTGCGGGTCTTGACGAGCGTGAGCCCTTCGGGCCTGTCCTGCGCCGCCGCCTGGCAGTTGGCGGACGGGGTCAGGAAGTACTTGGCGCCCTTGGCGCGCGCGGCGACCGTCTTCATCTGGATACCGCCGATGGCACCGACCTTGCCCTTGTCGTCGATCGTGCCGGTGCCGGCGACGAAGGAGCCGCCGGTGAGGTCCTCACGGGTCAGCTTGTCCACGATGCCGAGCGAGAACATCAGCCCGGCGCTCGGACCGCCCACGTCGGCAAGCTTGATGTCGATGTCGAACGGGAAGATGTGGCCCGTCGCCGGCTGAATGCCGACGATCGGCCGGCCGTCGTCCTCCGCCTTCTTGGTGCCGACGGTTATCTGCTCCGCGTCGCGGGGCGACGGCTTCTTCCCCGCCTTCTGCGCCGCCTTGACCTTCGCCGCCGGGATGATCGTGAAGCGGACCTTCTCCCCCGGCTTGTGCTTGGTCACCGCGTCCGCGACGGCCGCGGGATTCTTCACCGCCTTGCCGTCGACGCTGCGGATGAGATCCCCGGCGTGCAGCCGCCCCTCGGCCGACCCGCCCTTCACCACCGACCCGACCACGATGTACGAGGGGACCCGGATCCCCAGCTCCTTCAGCGCCGAGACCTTCGCGCTCTCCTGCGAGGCGCTGAACTCCTCGGCGTTCTGCTGGTCGACCTCCTTGGCCGACTTGTCCTCCGGGTAGAGCGTCGAGTGCGGGACCACCGCGCTGTCGTGCTGAAGCCAGCCGCCGACGGCCTCCACCAGGTTCATCCGGTAGTCGGCGCCGGTGACGCGGACCGTCGTCATGTTCAGATGCCCTGACGTCTCATACGTCCTGCGGTTCTTGATGTTGAGCACCGGCGCCCCGTCGTGCTCACCGAGCGTGTTGACGGTGGGGCCGGGCGACATCTCCGCGTAAGGCACCTGGATCAGCAGCCCGGCACAGAGCATCGCTATGAGAAGCAGCGTGGACGCGAGCATCGTCGCGGTGCGTCGTGGCATGGCACGACAGTACGGGAAGGGACCGTCAGTCCGCCGTCCGGGCGGAACGATCCGCGGCCTGCCCGGCGGCCGTCACAACGGGCTCCATGGCAGGTTCCGGGGAGAAAGCTCCGTCGGCCTCCTCGACGCGTGAACGTTCCATCGCAGCCCGGAAACGCTCGTACCCGGCGACGCCCACGGAATCCGGGATGCCCGTCCGACGCCGACTGGCCCAGCTGCTCCATACACCGGCCGCGACCGCAGCCATGATCGGAATCAGCAACCAGGAGAGTGCCGCCATGAAGACCTCCCGACCCCTTGTGAAGACGCTGTTCGCTCCGGATCCACCGGGCAGAACGGCCGATGAGCAGATTAACTCTCGGCACGACAACGCTCTTTCCCGGGATCCGGTTACGCAACCGGAAGGTGCACCGTACGGGTGCGCTGATCGCCTCACCCGGTGACGGCGCTACGCCGACCGACGCGCACGCCGTCCTCTTACCCGAAGGCGCGAAGGAGAACCGCGGGTAAACGGATCCGCAGCGAGAGCGGCACACGACCGTCACAGAAGGGGCGTCACAAGCGGAGGCCGCTACGCGCCGACCCTCCCTCCCGTCGCCCGGCCACCACCCCTCAACGTGGCGCTACGCGCCGACCCATTCTTGGGAGCCGTCCGTGAAGGTCTGGTGCTTCCAGATGGGGACCTCGCGCTTTAGGTCGTCGACGAAGCGGTGGCACGCGGCGAAGGCCTCGGCGCGGTGCGGGCAGGAGACCGCCACCACCACGGCCAGGTCGCCGATCGTCAGATCGCCCACGCGATGCACCGCGGCAAGCGCGCGCACCGGGAAGTCGGCGACGGTCTTCTCGGCGACCCTGCGCAGTTCCGCTTCAGCTGTGGGGTGCGACGAGTACCCCAGACGGGTGACGTCCGCGCCGCCGTCGTGATCGCGCACCGTGCCCACGAACAGTGCGGTGCCGCCCGCCGAGGAGTCGCCGACGGCAGTGAAGACCTCGTCCAAGGAGAGCGGTGCGTCGCGGATTCCGAGCAGCCGGATCGGGTCCGCCGCCCCCTGTTCGCCCGGGTGATCGTGCTTGTGCGCCATGGCTCTCATGCTGCCGCACGCCGGACGGCGGGGGAACTGCGCCGCCGTCGACCCCGGGCCATGACTGCGCCGTACCGGCGCGACGGAGCGCTACAAGCCGCGGCGCTTGCGTGCCCTGCGTACGAGAGCCGCCGTGCCCAGCAGCGCCACCGTGGCGCCCGCGCCCGCCGCGGTGGCGGCTTCCGTACGGCCGAGCCTGCGGCCCGCGAGGGTGTGGCGGCCGGCGACCTCCTCCAGCAGCTCGGCCAGCACTTCCTCGTTCGTCCAGCGAGGCCGCCAGCCCGCGTCGTGCAGCCGCGCGCCGGAGACGACCCAGGGGTGCATGGTGTACGCGAGGTCACCGGCCGGGGAGGGGGTCAGGCCCAGCCGGTGCAGCCGGGAGGCGGCACCCAGGGCGACGGCCGAGGGCAGTTCCATGCGGCGGATGCCGGTGAGCTCCTCGACCTCCTCCTGCTCAAGCCAGCCGTCGCAGCCGACGGCCATCTCGCCGTCGGCCTTCTCCAGCACGGCGAACTCCAGCGCGCTCACCAGGTCCTCGACGTGACAGAACTGCCAGCACGGACGGGAGTCGGCCACGACCAGCAGGCGGGGCGACTCGAAATAGCGGGTGAGGGCCGTGTCCATGCCGGCGCCGACGAGCACCGAGGGGCGTACGACCGTGACGTTGAGCCCCGGGTGGGCGCGGGGCGCCCGGCGTGCGAGCCGTTCGATCTCCAGGAGGTCGCCGACGGCCGTGGCCTCTGCGGTGGCCCGCAGCTCGGCGTCCTCGGCGAGCGGGACGTCGTTGTCAGGCAGCGCGCCGTAGACCATCGTCGACGTGCACAGGATGACGCGGGGCACGCCTGCCGCGGCCGCCGCGGTCAGCACGGTCTGCGTGCCGCGCACGTTGAGGGCCGTACGGGCCGTGGGGTCGGTCTCCAGGTCGAGATCGAGGGCGAGGTGGACGACGACGTCGACGGGATCGCCCTCGTTGCGCAGCCGGTCGGCGATCGCGGGGTCACGCACGTCGAGCGTGTGCCACTGGGCCTCGCTGACCTCGCCGCGGCGCTCGTCCAGCGCGATGACGCTCTTGATCTCCTCCGATGCCGCGAGCCGCTCCGTCAGCAGCGCGCCCACTCCTGACGCGGCCCCCGTGACGGCGACGGTCGGGGTTCGCGCTGCGCGAACGTTGCTGTCGGAGGAACTCACCAGTCGTCTCCAGCGGTTGTTTCTGGTAGGAGGTGCGCAAGCTCCATCCTGCCTGACAGGTGTCTAGGCTGGAGGTGGAGCCCGTGACACCGAAGCAGGCTCGCCCGTGTCCCGATTGGTCCACTTCGACCGATCGAGGCCAGTCCAACGTAGTCCACGCGCGCGTGCCTGCGGGCCGGCCGACGGCGGACCGTGCCGACCCGGCCGGCTGCGGGCGCACCCTCCGGCGAGACCGCACGACGTACGAAGACCCACGAGACCCACACGACAGAGCCGAGGAAACCCGTGAGTGACACCCCATTCGGATTCGGCGTACCTCCCGAGGAGCCCGAAGACGGGGACGAGGGCAAGAAGAAGGGCGACGACGCGGGCCGGGGCGGTGAGGGCCAGGGCGGTCGCGGCGGTCAGGGCGGTGTGCCCAACCCCTTCGGTTTCGGCGGCGGCGCGGGCGGTCCCGGCGCCGACAATCCGCTTGCGGCGATGTTCGGTTCGCTCGGCGGCGGCCAGGGCGGCATGGATCCGAACGACCTCGGCGCCGCCTTCCAGAAGCTCGGCCAGATGCTCTCGTACGAGGGCGGTCCCGTGAATTGGGACATGGCCAAGGACATCGCCCGGCAGACCGTCGCCGCGGGGCCTCCCGGCAGCGGCTCCGAGACGGGCGGCTCCGGCACGGGCACGGGCACGGGCACGGGCACCAAGGACGCGAGCATCGGGCCGTCCGACCGCTCGGCGGTGGAGGAGGCCGTACGACTGGCCGACCTGTGGCTGGACGGCGTGACGTCCCTGCCGTCCGGTTCGACGACGGTCGAGGCCTGGAGCCGCGCCGAGTGGGTGGAGAACACCCTCCCCGTGTGGAAGGACCTGGTCGACCCCGTCGCGGAGCGCGTCGGTACGGCCATGGGCGATGTGCTGCCCGAGGAGATGCAGGCCATGGCGGGCCCGCTCCTCGGGATGATGCGCTCCATGGGCGGGGCCATGTTCGGTACGCAGATCGGCCAGGCGCTCGGCGTGCTGGCGGGCGAGGTGGTCGGCTCGTCGGACATCGGGCTGCCGCTCGGCCCGGACGGGAAGGCGGCGCTGCTTCCGGCGAACATGTCCGCGCTCGGTGAGGGCCTGGGCGTACCGCAGGAGGAGGTGCGTCTGTATCTCGCGCTGCGCGAGGCCGCGCACCAGCGGCTCTTCATGCACGTACCGTGGCTGCGCTCGCATCTCTTCGGCGCGGTCGACGGCTACGCGCGGGGGATCAAGGTGGACACCTCCAAACTCGAGGACGTCGTCGGGCAGTTCGACCCGCAGAACCCGGAGGAGCTCCAACAGGCCCTCCAGCAGGGCATGTTCCAGCCGGAGGACACTCCCGAGCAGCGCGCCGCGAAGGCGCGGCTGGAGACCGCTCTGGCGCTCGTCGAGGGCTGGGTCGACGCGGTGGTGCACGCTGCGGCGGAGCCGCACCTGCCGTCCGCCTCCGCGTTGCGCGAGACGCTGCGCCGACGCCGCGCCTCGGGCGGTCCCGCCGAGCAGACCTTCGCGACCCTGATCGGGCTCGAACTGCGGCCGCGGCGGCTGCGGGACGCCTCCCGGCTGTGGGCATCGCTCACGGACGCGCGGGGCTCCGAGGGCCGCGACGGGCTCTGGGCGCACCCCGACATGCTGCCGACGGCGGAGGACCTGGACGACCCCGACGGCTTCGTGCACCGCGAGAACGCCGACTTCTCGGAACTCGAGTCGCTGCTCGGCGACGCGGCCGGGAAGTCGAGCGATGAGGGCGCGGCCGGTGCCGGTACCGGGACCCAGACGGACGCCGAGGACGGCACCGAGGACGACGGCGGGGACGGCGACGGCCGCAGCGACGGCGACGGCGGAAAGAAGCTGTGAGCGGCCTGCGCGACAGCGCGGTCGGGACGCTCACGGAATGGTCCGCTCCGGCGGGCGACGAGCAGCAGGAGAAGCTGCGCCAGGAGTATCTCGCGCATCTGGGCGCCCACGAGGACGGCTTGTGGAAGGCGTGCGCCGACGGCCACATCACGGCGAGCGCCCTCGTGATCGACCCGTCGGCCGGCCGCGTGCTGCTGACGCTCCACCGCAAGCTGCGCATGTGGCTCCAGATGGGCGGGCACTGCGAGCCGGAGGACGCGACGCTGGAGGATGCGGCGCTGCGCGAGGCACGCGAGGAGTCCGGGATCGAGGAGCTGACGCTGCTGCCCGGCGGGCCGCTGCGCCTCGACCGTCATCTCACGCCGTGCGCCTGGCACTTGGACGTGCAGTACGCGGCGCTCGCGCCCGAGGGGGCTCTTGAGCAGGTGAGCGACGAGTCCCTGGAGCTGCGCTGGTACGCGTACGAGGACGTGGCCGGGGCGGCCGACGAGTCGGTCGTGCGGCTCACGGAGCGCGCCCGCTCGCTAGTGGGCGACGGGCGGCGCTGAGGTACGGGGCACGGGCACGGGTCCGGCTCGTCGGCGAGAGCGGTCGGGGTCGGTCCGGGCTGCGCGGCCGCTCCTCTACTCCTCGCGGGCGGCCGGGAGATGGGGCAGCCGGTCGGCGGCGACGACCCCTTCGAGAAAGCCCCGGGCCCGTTCCGTACGGGGATAGGTGTCGAGCAGCCGCCAGAAGCCCGAGCCGTGCCCCGGCACCAGCAGATGCGCCAGCTCGTGCAGCAGAACGTAGTCGATGACGTACTCGGGCATGCCGCGCAGCCGGTGCGATAGCCGGATGCTGCCCTCGGCGGGGGTGCAGGAGCCCCAGCGGGTGTTCTGGTTGGTGACCCAGCGGACGCTGTCGGGCCTGGCCCGCCCTCCGAGATACTGCTCGGACAGCCTGGCTGCGCGCTCGGCCAGCTCGGCGTCGCCGAGCATGCGCTTGCTCTCCTGTGCCGCCAGCTTGTCGAGCATGACCCCGACCCAGCGCTGCTCCTCGTCCGTCGACATACGGGCGGGGATCATCACGATGGTGCGGTCGCCCTCGCGGTAGGCGGAGACCGTGCGCCTGCGGCGTGCGCTTCGGCGCACTTCGACCGCCGGCTGGCTCGCGCTGTTCAGCGGATCGGCGGACACGCCTCGACGTTACCCGCTGATGGGAGCGGAAGTCCCACCTCCGGTCGGGTTCGCGGCAATCGCCCCGTATCTGTTCGGTTCATACGACTGTTTCCCGAGGCTGTGGACAACTTTCTGCGCCGCCTGGACCGGCAAACGCATTCTGTGCGTGGCAGTGGGCGAATGCGAAAGGACGGGGCAGATGCATCCGATGATCAAGCCTGCGTTGCGTCGTGCGTGGCGTGACAGGCAGACGGTGCAGTACGGGGTGGCGCCGGCTCATGCGGTGCTGCTGGGGCCGGTGGACGACACCACGGCGGCGTTCATGGAGTCGATGGACGGCACCCGGTCCATGGTGCAGCTCCGCGAGGAGGCGGGCCGGCTGGGGCTGGCCGGGGGGACGGCGGAGCAGCTCGTCGAGCGGCTCGGCTCTGCGGGGATCCTGGACGACGCCACGGCGGACAGAGAGGCGTCGTCGCAGGTGGGCGGGCGGCTCCGGCCGGATCTGGCCTCCCTGTCCGTGGTGCATCCGAGGCCCGGGGACGGACTGCGCCGGCTTACGGCGCGGAGAGAAGCGGGCGTGCAGGTGCGGGGAGCGGGGCGGGTCGGTGCTCTGGTCGCGACGACCCTCTCCGCGGCCGGGGTGGGCGAGGTCGCGGTCGTGGACGGCGGCAAGGTCGAGCCGTGGGACACCTCCCCGGGCGGGCTCGCGCCGGACGACTGCGGCGAGCGGCGAGACGTCGCCGCGCGCAGGGCGGTCTCCCGTGCGCGGCCCTGGTCCTCACGGCGGCGCCCGCCCTCTCGTTGCCGGTCGCGGCCGAGACCGGGGCTGGTGATTCTCGTGCCCCGTGACGGACTCGACGCATATGCGCCGGATCCGGGGGTCGCCGAGGGGTTCATGGGGGCGAGGACACCCCATCTGTACGGCGGGGTGGTGGAGAGCACGGGCTTCGTCGGGCCACTGGTGATGCCCGGCTGCTCGCCCTGCGCGGGCTGCATACTGCGGGGCCGGGCGGAGCGCGAGCCGAGCTGGCCGCTGGTGGTGGGCCAGTGGCGGATGTCTGCGAGGCGGCGCTCGGGGGTTCCGGCGTGCGACACGGCGCTGGCGACGGTGGTCGCGGGGGCCATCGCCTCCTATGCGCTGGCCTTCCTCGACGGCGACGGCGCCTGTGCGTCCGGATATCGGATGCGGTTCGCGCTGCCGCATCTCATCGGCGGTACGGAGCAGTTCACGGCCCATCCGGAGTGTCCGTGCGGTGCCGCTTCCGTGACAGGGGATCTCCCACCCTCGGCGGACGCCGCAGAAGAGGTCACAATGGCCTGACGGCCGCCGTTCTCGGTGGGAGGCCACCGAGCCGTCTGAAAGTTGGAGGGGCCCATGTCTGATCTTCCCCGTAAGGCAGTCACGCGTACGGCCAAACTGGCCGCACTGCCGCTGGGGTTCGCCGGGCGCTCCGCGTGGGGCATCGGCAAGCGGATCGGAGGGCTCTCCGCGGAACTCGTCGGTCACGATCTTCAACGCCGCACAGCGGAGCAGCTGTTCAAGGTGCTCGGGGAGCTGAAGGGCGGCGCCATGAAGTTCGGGCAGGCGCTCTCGGTCTTCGAGTCGGCGCTCCCGGAGGAGATAGCCGGCCCGTACAGGGCGACGCTGACGAAGCTCCAGGAAGCGGCTCCACCCATGCCGACCAGCACGGTCCACGAGGTGCTGGCCGAGCAGATGGGAGAGGACTGGCTCGAACTCTTCCAGGAATTCGACGACATGCCGTCCGCGGCGGCGTCGATCGGGCAGGTGCACCATGCCGTCTGGCACGACGGGCGCGAGGTCGCCGTGAAGGTGCAGTATCCGGGAGCGGGCGAGGCGCTGGTCTCGGACCTGACTCAACTCGGCCGGTTCGTACGGATGCTGGGGCCGCTGATCCCGGGCATGGACATCAAGCCGCTGGTCTCCGAGCTGCGGGACCGGGTCACCGAGGAACTGGACTACGGCCTGGAGTCGGAGGCCCAGAGGCTCTACGCGGAGGAGTTCGCCGACGATCCGGACGTCGTGATCCCCGACGTGGTGCACCAGTGCGAGCAGGTGCTGGTGACGGAGTGGATGGACGGAGTGCCGCTCGCCGAGGTCATATCCGAGGGCACCGAGGAAGAGCGGGACCGTGCGGGGCAGTTGCTGGCCCGGTTCCTCTGCTCGGGCACGGCTCGTACGGGGCTGCTGCACGCGGACCCCCACCCCGGCAACTTCCGTCTCCTGCCCGCGGAAGAGCCCGACGAGGGCGGCGAATGGCGGCTGGGGGTGATGGACTTCGGCACCGTGGACCGGCTTCCCGGAGGTCTGCCGCCCACGATCGGGACGGCGTTGCGGATGGTCATCGACGGT
Organism: Streptomyces sp. HNM0575; assembly: GCF_012726265.1. Lineage (GTDB taxonomy): Bacteria > Actinomycetota > Actinomycetes > Streptomycetales > Streptomycetaceae > Streptomyces. Next base: position 256,738 of record NZ_JAASAG010000002.1, read on the forward strand.
GAGGCCGACGCCGTCTACGACTTGCTGTGCTCGGAGGGGTTCGTGAAGGAGTCCATCGAGCTGGAGCCGTCAGCGGTGCTGGAGTATCTGGTGCCCGTCATAGAGCCGGCGCGGGCGGATTCCTTCCACTTCCACCGGGGCTGGATGCGGGAGCAGGCGGCGCGGATCGCCGATCCCCGTTCGCCCGCACACCAGTTGGGCAAGCAGCTCAATCTGCCCCCGTCGTATCTGCTCATACACAGGGTCACGCTCAGCACCATCGGAGTGCTGTGTCAGCTGGGGGCGACGGTGCGGATGCGGGAGGAGATGGAGGCCTGGGTCCCGGGCTTCATCGAGGACCAGGACGGGGTCGAGGACGTGGACCGAGTCGAGGAACTGGACGGGGTCGACGAGGAATCCCCGGAGACCGGCGAGGAGGACGACTCCCCGGCGGAAGCCGGGACGCCTGCCTGACGGGCGGAGTTCACAACTGCCCGGCGCGCGCCGGGCACGAGCAGGCAGCGCCCCGCCACACACGGCGGGGAGCCGAGGCGTACGGCCCCGGCTCCCCTCACTCTTCGGTTGTCTCGCTCAACGACCGGCACATCCGCACCGGCACGTTCACATGGCCGGCTCTCTCAGATGAGCCGCTCGTTCACTGCATGACCGCCATGGCCAGCGCTCTGCGGGCGCGCAGCGAGGCACGCTCGGCGCGGCGCTGGAGGCGGCGGGCCGAAGTGATGCGCAGAGCCCTGCGTTCGGATTCGGCCTCTTGCAGACGGTCGTTCATATGAGCCCGGGCCAGGGACTCTGGCATGAGTTGCATTTGTCGTGTCCTGTTCTGACGCGCGGAGTTGGCGTCGATACCTGTGTGGGTCCGGGTCTCGGATTCGGATGTCATCGTCGGGTCCTGCTTCGGAAGGGGACGCTGCTGCGGATCGCGCGTCGTCGGGCGGTCGATCGTGCCTGCGGTGTTCATGCCGTGACCGGGTTCTTGCGGGGACGGCCACGCGGCCTCTTGCGGGGCACGACCACGCCCTGGACGAACAGCTCGCCTCCCCAGACGCCCCAGGGCTCACGGCGGTCCTTGGCGCCTGCGAGGCAGGCCTCACGCAGCGGACAGGTCTGGCACAGCGTCTTCGCGTACTCGACGTCGGCAGGGGCCTCGGCGAAGAAGACCTCCGGGTCGTAGGAGCGACAGGGCACGGTGACACCGAGCCGCTCGATGGCTTCGTCGAGCTCGGTGAGCGTGATCAGCGGGGCGGTCACGAGATCCTCCGTGGTGGCGTCAGGCGGCATCAGGTCTGTCGTGGGTGACGGGGTGTGCGTATCGGGGTGCACTACCGGTTCCTCGTCTGTCGATGTCTGTTGTCTTGTCGGCCCGGCTGGTGGCCGGGCGGGGGCAAACAGAAGGGCCGCGGATCCCTGTGTGGGTTCCGCGGCCCTGGAAGGTGCCGACCTGATCTCGCCGATCAGGCTGGATCTCTCCAGGGTTCGAGCCCACGGAAGGCCCACATCGGGTTGTGCTTCGTCTTCTGGCTGCCATCGCCGACACCAGCGGGCGCGAGCGCAATGGCGTAGGCCGCTGCCGGCGCCACTGCTGCCGCTACCTCGAGTGCCGTCGCCGGTCGCTTGCCGGCGCCGGGGGCGACGCGGGACAGACCCGTGCCATCGACCCGGGATCCGAGCAGGCAAGAGGCGACGACCGAGCGGTCGGTCATCTTGGTGGTGGTAATGAAGTCGATCACTGGGCTCGCCTCCTCTCGGCGACTCGGGGGACCGGCCGGGGCCGATCCGCAAACGTGCAAGAGTCAGTACAGCATGGATGGGTTGGAGCGGAAAGCCCCCGCCCTGTCCACGTCCGGAAGGCTATGGGGCTCCGGACAGCGGGCGCAAACTATTTTTCCGCCGTCTCCGAAAAAGCTTCCGCGGCGGTGTCGGAGACATGTGCCGACGGCGCACCGTCAGTCCCATCCGCCCCTTCCTCACCGGGCGCCTCCGGCTCGTCGCCGGTCCCCAACTCCTCGCCGGCGCACAGCGCGAGGACGTCCGCCCCGAAGCGCTCCAGCTTGCGCCCGCCCACGCCGGAGATGCGCGAGAGAGCGGCATCGTCGCCGGGCACGGTCTCGGCGATCGCCATCAGGGTCTTGTCGGTGAAGACGCAGTACGCGGGCTGTCCGAGTTGCTTTGCCCGCTCCGAGCGCCATTCGCGCAGCCGCTCGTAGAGCGCCTCGTCCAGGTCCGAGGGGCATCCCTCGCAGCGCATCAGCTTCATCTCGCCGGGGTCCGTCAGCGAGCGCCCGCACACCCGGCAGCGGACGGGTCCGCGGCGCTTGCGCGAGCGGCTTCCGGAAGCGCCCCCTCGCTCGATGCCGCCCCGGCCGCCTGGCCCGCCTCCCGCGCCGGCCGGCGAGGAACCCGGCCGCAGCCCGTTGAGGAAGCGGCTCGGGCGGCGTCCGCCGCGGCCACCGGGCGAACGCGACAGCGCCCAGGAGAGGTGGAGATGGACGCGGGCCCGGGTGACGCCGACGTAGAGCAGCCGCCGCTCCTCCTCGATCTGGGCGTCGCTCTTGGCGTGGGTGATCGGCATCATGCCCTCGGTGAGGCCCACCAGGAACACCGCGTCCCATTCGAGGCCCTTGGCCGAGTGGAGCGATGCGAGCGTGACGCCCTCGACGGTCGGAGCGTGCTGGGCGTTGGCGCGCTCGTCCAGCTCCGCGACGAAGTCGGAGAGCGTGGGCTCCTCACGGGCCGCGGCGGAACGCCCGGCGGAGAGGGCTTCGGCCAGCCGCACCAGAGCCATCAGGGACTCCCAGCGGTCGCGGACGGCGCCCGAGCCCGCGGGCGGCTCGTCCGTCCACCCCTTGCCGCTGAGGACCGCACGCACCTGGGAGGGAAGGCCGACGGCACCGTCGAGCAGGGAGTCGTTGCCCCCGAAGCGGGCCGCGCTGCGCAGCGCGACACCGGCCTCGCGGACCTCGGGCCGCTCGAAGAACCGCTCGGCGCCGCGGAGTTGATAGGGCACACCGGCGTCGACGAGGGCCTGCTCATAGACCTCGGACTGGGCGTTGATGCGGTAGAGCACCGCGATACGGCTGGGCGCGGTGCCCGCGTCGACGAGTTTGCGGATCTGCCGGGCGGTGCCCTCGGCCTCGGAGGGCTCGTCCCCGTACTCCGTGTAGACCGGCTCGGGGCCCGCCTCGCGCTGGGAGACCAGCTCCAGCCGGTGCTCGGCGGCGCGGCCGGCGGCCTGGGCGAGCAGGCCGTTCGCCAGGTGCACGACCTGGGGTGTCGAGCGATAGTCCCGTACGAGCTTCACGACCGTGGCCTGAGGGTGGCGGGTGCGGAAGTCGAGGAGATGGTCAGGGGTGGCGCCGGTGAAGGAGTAGATCGTCTGGCTGGCGTCGCCGACGACGCAGAGGCTGTCGCGGTCGCCGAGCCACAGCTCCAGAAGCCGCTGCTGGAGGGGGCTGACGTCCTGGTACTCGTCGACGACGAAGTGCTGGTACTGCGCGCGCACCCGGTCGGCGATGTCCGGACGGTCCTGAAGGACGCCGACCGTCAGCAGCAGCACGTCCTCGAAGTCCATCGCCGAGCGCTCACGCTTGAGCTGCTCATAGAGCCCGAAGACCTTCGCCGTCTCCGCGGGGTCGCGCGGAGGGACGCGGCCCGACTTGGCGATCATGGCCGGATAGTCCTCCGGCACGGTCTGCGTCAGCTTCGACCACTCGATCTCCCCTGTGAGATCCCGGAGTTCACTCCGGTCCAGGCGGAGCCGGCAGCGGGCGGCGGCCTCCGCGACGAGCTGCACCTTCCGCTCCAGCAGTCTCGGCAGCTCGCCCCCGACCGCGCGCGGCCAGAAGAACTGGAGCTGCCGCAGCGCCGCCGAGTGGAACGTGCGGGCCTGCACGCCCCCCGCGCCCAGCTGCCGCAGCCGCCCGCGCATCTCCCCCGCCGCCCTGTTGGTGAACGTGACGGCGAGCACGCCCGCGGGGGGCAGGATCCCCGCGCGCACCCCGTACGCGATGCGGTGCGTGATCGCGCGCGTCTTGCCCGTGCCCGCGCCGGCGAGCACGCACACCGGCCCCCGCAGCGTCGTCGCCACCTCGCGCTGCTCGGGGTCGAGCCCCTCCAGCACCGCGTCCGCGTCGCGCGGCGGCCCGGCGAAGGCGGCCTGCTCGGAGTGGGAGAAGAGAGTGGAGTCAGTGGCTGCTGTCACCCCGCCATGCTGCCAGGTCGCACGAGACGGGCGGGACGGTTGTCCACAGCCGGTCCCGGATCGTCATACGACACTCACGGAACTCACGGAGTCCTGTGTTCCAGCCTGGAGTTCCGGCCAGGAGTTCCAGAGCCCCGAACTCCGGCCCGGAGTTCCAGAGCCCCGAAGCCGCGGAGTCCCCGAGCCGCCGCCACCGCTTCCCGCTCCCCGCTCCCCACTCCCCACGGAACGCCCCCGCACCCGCACCCGCGCTGTCACCCGCGACCCCGCGCAGGGCCCGGGAATGGTCCCGCCCGTTCACACGTTCCCCTGTCACCAACGGACATGAAGGAGCTCAGGACCCATGACGGGAAACGTGACGATGTACAGCACCACGTGGTGCGGCTACTGCCGTCGGCTGAAGGGCCAGATGGACCGCGCGGGCATCCCGTACACCGAGATCAACATCGAGCACGACCCGGAGTCCGCCGACTTCGTGGAGAAGGCCAACAACGGCAACCAGACCGTGCCGACGGTGCTCTTCCCCGACGGGAGCACGCTCACCAACCCCTCGCTCGCGCAGGTCAAGGAGAAGGTCGGCGCCTGAGCCCACCGCGGACCGGTGCCGCGGCCCCGTACGGGCGGACCCCCATGCCCGCCCGCGCCGCGGCGCCTGGTCGTGAGCCCCGCGCCGCAGCGCTCACGCGCCCCCCGGCCCGCGCCTCACCGCCCGGGCCGGGGCAGCGGCTCCCCGTACCAGTGCTCCACAAGGCGTGATGCGATCGAGATGCCGGAAGGCGGCAGCACCTCCCCGGACGCGAACGCGTCCCTGAGGTCCTCGCGGGAGAACCAGCGGGCCTCCTCGATCTCGTCCCCGTCCACCCGGATCTCGGGCGACGTGGCACGCGCCATGAAGCCCAGCATCAGGCTCGCGGGGAACGGCCAGGGCTGGCTGGCCACGTAGTCGACGGAGCCCACCGTGACACCGGCCTCCTCCGCGACCTCCCTGACCACGGCGGCCTCCAGCGACTCCCCCGGCTCGACGAATCCCGCGAGCGTCGAGAAGCGGCCCTCGGGCCAGTGGACCTGACGGCCCAGCAGCGCACGGTCCTTCTCATCCGTAACGAGCATGATCACGGCAGGGTCGGTACGGGGATAGTGCTCGGCGCCGCAGGCCGGGCAGCGGCGCAGGTGTCCGGCCGCGGCGATGACCGTGCGTTCGCCGCAGCGCGAGCAGAAGCGGTGTGTGCGCTGCCAGTTCTCCAGGCCGACGGCGTGTGCCATGAGTTCGGCGTCGCGCGGGCCGAGCAGCACTCCGGCCTCGCGCAGCCCGGCGGGGCGCGCGATGTCGTCCATGCGGCCCGGCAGCGCGTCCTTCTGGAGCGCGAAGTAGCGGATGCCTTCCGCGTCGACGCCGAGGAAGTATCTGTGGGCCTCGGTGAAGGGCGCGTCGAACGACGGCATCATGACCAGCTCCGTGCTGCCCTCGCCGTCCTCCTCGATCAGCGCCTGACCGCCGGAGACCACGAACACCCGTGTCGTCGGGTGGCTCCAGGCCGCTGCCAGCCACGCCTCGTCCATGCGGTGGTGCGCGGCGCGGTCGATGCCGCCGGTCGGGGTGAGGGAGATCGGGCGGTCTTCACCTGTGCCGTCGCCTGTACCGGTGCCGGTGCCTGTGCCGTCCGCGGGGCTCCCGGCGCGGGCGTCCGCGCCGGCGCCGGAAGTTGCGGTCGAGTCGGTCCGAGTCGTCACTTCAGCTTTCTACTCCTCCTGCGACAGCACCTCGGTGGTGCGTGCTTCGGTGCTCCAGTGCTCCGCGAGGTCGCCCCAGAGGTACGCGGCCGCCTCGGCGCCCTTCGTCAGCAGGTCCAGGTCGACCTTCTCGTCCGGTGAGTGCCAGCCGTCCGCTGGCACCGAGATGCCCAGGAAGAGCACCGGCGCCCCCAGTACGTCCTGGAGATCCGCCGCGGGCCCGGACCCGCCCGCGCGCGTGAAGAGGACGCGCTGCCCGAAGGCCCGCTCCATCGACCGTACGACCGAGCGCAGCGCGGGATGGTCCAGCGGGGTCAGACAGGGACGGCTCACGCCCCAGAACGTCAGCTCGTGCCGGATCCCGTCGGGCAGGCTCCGCACGACCCACTCCCGGACCGCCTGCTGCACCTTCTCCGCGTCCTGACCGGCGACCAGCCGGAAGGAGAGCTTCAGTTGAGCGCGGGACGGGATGACGGTCTTGCTGCCCGGTCCCTGGTAGCCGCCGGCGATGCCGTTGACCTCGGCGGTCGGCCGGGCCCAGATGCGCTCGAGCGTGGTGTGCCCTTCCTCACCCAGGGCGGCGTGCGAGTGGGCCGTACGCAGCCAGGCGTCCTCGTCGAAGGGGAGCTCCGCGAAGAGTTCGCGCTCGCGGGGCGTCAGCTCCACGACGCCGTCGTAGAAGCCGGGGAGGGCCACTCGCCGCTCCTCGTCGTGCAGCGCCGCCGCCAGCCGCGCGGCCTCCGTGGCCGGGTTGGGGACGGCGCCGCCGAAGGAGCCGGAGTGGATGTCCTGGTCCGGCCCGTACAGGTCGATCTGGCAGTCGGTCAGGCCGCGCATGCCGGTGCAGACAGTCGGGGTCTCGCGGGACCACATGCCCGTGTCGGAGACGATCACCGCGTCGCACTCCAGCCGTGCCGCCTTCGTCCGCATCAGCTCCGGGAAGTGCGGCGATCCGGACTCCTCCTCGCCCTCCACGATCAGCTTGAGGTTCACGGCCGGGGACGTACGTCCCGTGGCGGCCAGGTGCGCCCGCACGCCGAGGGTGTGGAAGAAGACCTGGCCCTTGTCGTCGGCCGCACCCCGCGCGTAGAGGCGGCCGTCGCGCTCCTCGGGGACGAACGGATCCGAGTGCCAGCCGTCGGAGCGGTCCGCGGGCTGCACGTCGTGGTGGCCGTAGACCAGCACGGTCGGCGCGCCCGTGTCGCCGGACGGCCACTCCCCGAAGACGGCGGGCCCGCCCTCGGTCTCCCAGACCTCGGTGACGGGGAAGCCCGTCTCCGCGAGCTTCCCGGCGAGCCAGTCCGCGCTGCGCCGCACGTCGGAGGCGCGCTCCGGGTCGGCGGACACGGACGGGATGCGCAGCCACTCCGCGAGGTCGTCGAGGAAGGCGGCGCGCCTGTCTTCGATGCAGGCCCGGACGGCGTCGTCCGGAGCTGCCGGGATGCTGCTCATGCCGGGCAGCCTATCCGGCATACGGGGGACGGCTCCCATCCCGTGCCCGGCCGTCCCGTCAGCACCCCGTGCCTTCCGCTACGGCCCGGGCTCCTGCCGTCGTGCGGGGCCGCCCTCGCCGAGCAGCAGCTCTTCGAGGCCGGGGCGGTCGAGCAGCCCTTCCGGCCGTACGAGCTCTCCGCCCCGTACATACAGGAACGCGGCGCCGACCGATTCCAGCGGCACCCGCTGCTTCTCCGCCCACGCGAGGCGGTAGACGGAGAGCTGGAGGGGGTCGGCGTCGCGCGCGCGGCCGGTCTTCCAGTCGACGATGTCGTACGTGGGCGAGCCGTCGGGCGAGATCTCGCGGTAGACGGCGTCGATACGGCCGCGGACGACGCGGCCCGCCAGTTCGAGCTGGAAGGGCTCCTCGACGCGGTACGGCGTGCGCCGCGCGTACGGGGAACGCCGGAAGGCCTCCTTCAGCGCGGCGAGGTCGCGCTCGTCGGCGATGCCGTCCGGCTCTACGTGCGGCTCTACGTCCGTCCCGGCTTGGCCCGGGACCGAGCCGTACCCGGAACCGGGGGCCGCGGATCCGTCGTCCGCGCCCGGCAGTTCGTCGGGCCCCAGCATCGGAAGGGTCAATTCCTCGAATCCGGACTCCACCCACGCGTGGAAGCGCGTGCCCCTGCGGGCGGCGTCCGGCCGCGGCGGCCGCGGCATGGGCCGCGCCAGCTCGCGCGCGAAGCCGTCCGGGTCCGCGGCCATGCGCAGCACCTGTGACGCGGAGAGCGAGGGCGGCAGCGGAACGTCGCGGACGGCGACGCGTGAACGGCGCAGCTCACCGCTGAGCGCCTCCAGGTCGCGGTCCCAGGATTCGATGAGCCTGGACTCCTCCGGAGTGAGGGCATGGGCTGCGGCCGGTGACGAGCCGGCGGGCTCCGGTTCCGCCTCTCCTTCCACCGCCTCCCGCTCCGTCGGCTCTCCTTCCGCCGCCTCCGAGTCCCGTACGGCCTGCTCCCGTACGACCTCCTCCCTCGCGGGATCCTCGCGTACGGGATCCTCCGCGAGCCGCTCCAGGACCGCTTCCGCCGCCGCCCGCCGCCGCGTCAGCGCCTCCTCGTCGAGCGGCAGCGGCCACGCCCGTGCCTCCGCGGCGGCCGCCAGCGCCGGGTTCTCCTCGTCCTCCGCGGGTGCCTCCGCCCAGTGCTCGACCTCGCCGTGCGCGGGACCGGTCTCGCAGTGCGTCCGCAGAGCTTCCAAGAACGCCGAGGGTCCGCGGGGCCTCTTCTGATGCGGACCCCACCAGTGGCCGGAGCCGAGCAGCAGGGAGCGCGGGCGCGTGAACGCGACGTAGCCGAGGCGGAGTTCCTCGGTGGCCTGATGGTCGCGCATCGCGGTCTCGTACTCCTTGACGCCCTTCGCCGTCCACTCGTCGACATCCGGCAAGGTGGCCGCGTCGCCGCGCAGGGCGTGCGGCAGCACCCTCGGCCGGCTCAGCCACGACTCGCGCGGCTGACTGCTGGGGAACTGCCCGGCCACCAGCCCCGGCAGCGCCACCACGTCCCACTCCAGGCCCTTGGCCTTGTGCGCGGTGAGCACCTTCACCGCGTCCTCCCCGCCGGGCAGCGAGCTGTCGAGCCCCTTCTCGTACTGCGCGGCCGTGCGCAGGAAGCCGAGGAACGCGAGCAGCGTGGCCTCGCCGTCGACGGCGGCGAATCCGGCGGCGACATCGAGGAAGGAGCTGAGCGTCTCGCGGCGGCGGGCGGCCAATGCGTGCGGCGACGCGGAGAGTTCGACCTCCAGGCCGCTGACCGCGAGCACCCTGTGCAGCACGTCCATCAGCGGGTCGGCCAGCGAGCGCCGCAGATCGCGTATCTCCGTGGCGAGCCGGGTGAAGCGCACGCGCGCCTCGGCCGAGAAGGGCAGCCCGTCGTCGGGGCCGCCGCCCGGCTCCAGGAACGTCTCCAGCGCGTCCGCGAGCGAGACCACCTCGGCCGGGTCGACGCCCTCGACCGCCGCGGCCAGCCGCCGGTCCGGATCGCCGCCGTGGTCGTCCTCGTGGTGCACGAGCAGGCGCGCGCGGCGCCCCAGCAGCGCGAGGTCGCGCGGGCCGATCCGCCAGCGCGGGCCGGTCAGCAGCCGTACGAGCGAGGCGTTGGCCGTCGGGTCCTGGAGCACCTCGCACATCGCGACGAGGTCGGCGACCTCCGGCAGATGCAGCAGCCCCGTCAGGCCCACGACCTCCACGGGGAGTTCGCGGGCGACCAGCGCGGACTGGATCCCCGCGAAGTCGCCGGCGCCGCGGCACAGCACCGCGATGTCGCCGGGCGCCCTGCCCGTACGGACGAGATGGGCGACGGAGTCGGCGAGCCACTCCAACTCCTCCTCGTGCGTGGGCAGCAGGGCGCAGCGCACCGTGCCGTCGGTCTCCGCGCCGGGAGCGGGACGCAGCGCCTCCACGCCCTCGTGGCGGCCGCGCAGCGGTGCGGCGAGGGTGTTGGCGAGGGAGAGCAGGCGGCCGCCGCTGCGGCGGTTCTCGCTGAGCGCATAGCGGCGGGCGGGGGTGCCGTCGGCGTGCGGGAAGTGCCGCGGGAAGTCGTCGAGGTTGGCGACGGAGGCGCCGCGCCAGCCGTAGATGGCCTGGCAGGGATCGCCGACGGCGGTGACGGCGTGGCCCGCACCGGCCGCCGCAGCCGCCGTGCCGCCAGTAGCACCCGTACTGTCCGTACCACCCGTACCACCCGTATCGCCCGCGCCGCCCGCGCCGCCCGCGCCGAACAGCCCGGAGAGCAGGACGCGTTGGGCCACGGAGGTGTCCTGATACTCGTCGAGGAGGACGGCCGCGAACTGCTCCCGCAGCGCCCGCCCCACCTCCGGCACATCGCGCGCGAGGGTGGCGGCGAGCGCGATCTGGTCGCCGAAGTCGAGGAGGTCGCGCTCGCGCTTGCGGGCGCGGTACTGCTCGACGAGGCCCAGGAGTTCGCCGCGGCCGAGAGCCGCGCGCGGCACCTTGCGCAGGGCCTGATTGCTGAGCACCGAGCCGTCCAGGGACGCGAGCAGCTCCTCGTCGTACGCGCGGAGTCGGCCCGGCCGCACCAGATGCTCGCTCAACTCGCCGTCGAGCGCGAGCAGATCCTCGACGAGCGCGGCGACGGACTTGGTCAGCGCCTCGAACGGGCCCGGGGCGGCGCGCAGCACGCTCGCCGCGAGCTGGAAGCGGGTGGCGTCGGCGAGCAGCCTGGCGCCCGGCTCGATGCCGAGCCGCAGCCCGTGCTCGGTCAGAAGGCGTCCCGCGAAGGCGTGGTAGGTGGAGATCTGCGGCTCGCCGCCCGCATGTTCGGGGTCGGCGGGGTCGGGGTCGGTGATGCCCGCCCGCACGAGCGCCTTCCGCACCCGCTCGGTCAGCTCGCCCGCCGCCTTGTTGGTGAACGTGAGGCCGAGCACCTGCTCCGGCTGGACCTGGCCGGTGCCCACCAGCCATACGACGCGCGCGGCCATGACCGTCGTCTTGCCCGAACCGGCGCCCGCCACGATGACTTGGGGGGCGAGGGGCGCGGTGATGCAGTCGAGCTGCTCAGGGGTGAAGGGGATGCCGAGAAGGTCTGCGAGCTGTGCGGGGCGGGTGAGTCGTTCGGGCACGGGAGAGACGCTAACGGCAGGCACCGACAACGGCCCAGCGACGCCTGGTCACAGGGTCACGGCAAGGGCGGCCGCTCGACCCGGGCTTGCGAGCGCCTTTCCGACTGCCTTTCAGCTGGCGTTCCGACTGCCTCTCGGCTGTCTTCCGATGTCTTTCCGACTGTCTCTCAACTGTCCGCGTACGAGCGGCAGTCGGTCACTCCACGATGTGCCGCCCCTCGGCACGCGCGGAACAGGCGCCGCGGAACGAGCAGTGGGTGCAGTGCGTGCCGGGCGAGGGCGTGAAGCGCTCGTCGAGGACGCGTCCCGCCGCCGTCGCGAGCAGTTCGCCGATCCACTCGCCGCCCCCGGCGCCGGGGCCCGCATCCGCGCCCCCGTCCACCGCCGCATCCGCTCCCGCGTCCGCGTCCGCGTCCGCACCGCCCGATCCCCCTTCGCCCAGCGCCTCTTGACGCTGCACCACCGGAAAAGCGTCACCGCCGTCGCGTTCCGGTGCTCCCAGGCGCAGATGTACCAGCTCCGCGCCGCCGGGCTCCGGGCGCTCTCCGCCGAAGAGCCGGTCCGCCGCGCCTTCGCGCACGGCCAACTGGTAGACGGCGAGCTGCGGATGGCGCGCGACCTCCTTGCCGCTCGGCTTCGTGGCTCCGGTCTTGAAGTCGACGACGTACGCACGGCCCTGGCCGTCGCGCTCCACTCGGTCGACGCTGCCGCGGATCCGCACCTCGTACTCGCCCGCCTCCAGCGTGACGTCGAAGCCGAGTTCGCTCCCGGCGACCCCGGCGCCGGTGTCCCGCATCCCGTCGCCGTCCGGAACCCCGCCGGTGTCCGGGACTCCTCCGGCTCCCGCGTCCGAGCCGTCGTCCGGGTCACCGTCCGCACCCGCACCCGTACCCGCACTCGTGCCCGTGCCCGGCGTACCGGCGCGCATCACGTGCCAGCGCAGGAACCTCTCCAGAGCCGCCCTCGCGTTCTGCTTCTCCTGCCGGGACTTCCAGGGCGCCTCGAAGGCCAGCCCGTCCCAGACGGTCTCCAGCCGCTCCATCAGTACGGCGAGATCGGCCGGGGTCCCTCCGGAGGCCACCTCGTCGGCGAGTACGTGCAGTACGTTCCCGAAGCCCTGGGCCGCCGTCGCGGGAGCGTCCGCCTTGACCTCGCGTGCCAGGAACCATTGCAGCGCACAGGAGTTGGCGAGCTGGTCCAGCGCGCTGCCCGACAGCGTGACGGGCCGTCCGGGATCGCGCAGCGGCGTCGCGGAACGCGTCGGCTCGTGCAGCCCCCACCAGCGGTGCGGATGCGCCGCCGGTACGAGCGCGTGGCCCTCCTCGTCGCGCAGTCCCGCCAGCCGGGCGAGCCGCGCGGCAGCCGCATCCCGCAGGGCGGGCGAGGCCGCCGGATCGACGGTCGTGGCGCGCAGCTCCGCCACGAGCGCGGAGACCGAAAGGGGCCGCCGCGGACGGGAGTTGACGGCCTTCGGTTCGACGCCGAGCTCGTTCAGGAACCGCGACGGCTGGTCGCCGTCGTCCGCGGGCGCCCGCACGGCGGTGACGACCAGCCGCTCCCTGGCGCGCGTCGCCGCCACGTAGAAGAGCCTGCGCTCCTCGGTCAGCAGGGCGCCGGGGGGCAGCGGTTCGGCCAGCCCGTCGCGGCCGATGCGGTCGGCCTCCAGCAGCGAGCCGCGACGGCGCAGATCGGGCCACAGGCCCTCCTGCACGCCCGCGACCACGACCAGCCGCCACTCCAGTCCCTTGGCGCGGTGCGCCGTCATCAGCCGTACGGCGTCGGGCCGTACGGCACGGCGGTCGAGGGTGTCGGCGACCACGTCCTGCGCGTCGACCTCCTCCAGGAAGTTGAGCGCGCCCCTGCCCCCGCTGCGCTCCTCGGCGCGGGCCGCGGACTCGAACAGGGCGCACACGGCGTCCAGATCGCGGTCGGCGTTGCGGCCCGCCGCACCGCCGCGGAAGGCCGCGCGCTCCAGCCGGCGCGGCCACGGCGTGCCGTCCCACAGCTGCCACAGCGCCTCCTCCGCGGTGCCGCCGCCCGCGAGCAGCTCGCGTGCCTTGCGGAGCAGCAGACCGAGGCGCTGGGCGCCGCGCGCGTAGGCCGGGTCGTGCGCCACCAGGCGCTCGGGCTCGGCGAGCGCCTCGGTGAGCAGTACGTCGGAGGGGCGCGGGACCCTCGCGCCCGACGCGCGCTCCTCCTCACGCAGGGCGCGGCCCAGGCGCCGCAGGTCGGCGGCGTCCATGCCGCCGAGCGGCGAGCCGAGGAGGGTGAGGGCGGTCTCGGTGTCCAGCCAGCCGGCGGCGGGACCCGCCGCGGCATGGGCGTCGGCACCGGCACCGGCGCTAACACCAGCTTCGTCGCTGTCACCTTCGTCGTCGCTGTCACCGGCTTCGTCGCCGCCGTCGTCATTGCTGTCCGCAGGACCACCCTCCGCACCGCCCGGCCCCCGCCCCCGCCCCGGCTCCGTGTCCCCGTCCTTCCCGTGAACCGCCGCCCCGTCCCCGTCCCCCTGCCCGTCCCTCTGCCCGTCGCCCGGCCCGGGCCCGGGCCCGGGCCCGGGCCCGTGCACCGCCGCGCGCGCCACCGCCCGCAGCGCCGTCAACAGCGGTGCGACGGCGGGCTCGTGGCGCAGCGGCACGTCGTCGCCGTCCACGTCGAGCGGCACCCCTGCGGAGGTCAGCGCCCGCCGGACCGCCGGGATCGTACGGCCGCCCGCGCGGACCAGCACCGCCATCTCGCCCCAGGGAACGCCCTGTTCGAGATGCGCTCTCCGCAACAGGTCCGCGATGTTGTCGAGTTCGGCCCCGGCGGTCGGGCAGGTGAAGACCTCGACCCGTCCGCCCTCACGCTGCGCCACGAGACCGCGGTGCGCCCGCACGGCCTCCGCGGGCAGCCGCGTCAGCGGCAGACGGCGGGTGATCTCGCGCGTGGCCTCCAGCAGTTCGCCGCCGCTGCGGCGCCCCGTACGCAGCACGTGGACCGGTGCGGGCTCGCCGGAGCGCTGCCGGAAGGCCTCGGGGAAGTCGAGGATGCCGTTCACGTCCGCGCCTCGGAAGGTGTAGATCGACTGGTCCGGGTCGCCGAAGACGACGAGCGTACGGCCGCCCCCGGCGAGCGCGCGCAGCAGCCGCACCTGGGACGGGTCGGTGTCCTGGTACTCGTCGACGTACACGGCGTCGTACCGCTCCCGCAGCGCCTCCGCGACGCCCGGGCTCTCCGCCAGCAGCACGGCGCGGTGCACCAGTTCCGCGTAGTCGAGCACGCCCTGTGCGTCGAGCACGTCGAGGTACTCGGCGAGGAAGCCCGCCGCCGCCGACCAGTCGGGCCGCCCCGTGCGGTCCGCGAAGTCGCCCAGCTCGCGCGGCCCGAGCCCCAGCTCCCTGCTGCGCGCGAGCACCGCCCGCACCTCGTCCGCGAAGCCGCGCGTCGTCAGGCAGGCGCGCAGCTCGCCGGGCCAAGCGATGCGGCCGCGGCCCTCCGACTCCAGAGCGAGCTGGCCCTCCAGCAACTCGCGGATGTACAGGTCCTGTTCGGGCCCGGAGAGCAGCCGCAGCGGCTCGGCGAAGAGCTCGGCGTCCTGATGCGCGCGGACGAGCGCGTAGCAGTACGAGTGGAAGGTCGTCGCCTGCGGCGCCGACGTGTGCTCCCCAAGTCCCGTCAGGCGGACGGCCATCCGGTCGCGCAGCTCGACGGCGGCCTTGCGGCTGAAGGTCAGTACGAGGATGCGCTCGGGGTCGGCTCCCGCACGTACCCTCTCCGCCACGGACTCGGTGAGCGTCGTGGTCTTGCCCGTACCGGGACCCGCCAGCACCAGAAGCGGCCCGCCGGAATGGGCGGCCACCGCGCTTTGCTGTGGGTCCAGGACAGGGGGGTCCACGCTCTCCGGCCGGGTACGCACCAGACGGTACGTGCCGGGGCCCGCGCCGGAGCCGGAGCCCGCGTCCGCAGCGGAGCCCGGAGCCGCGCCGGAGCCCGGGTCCGCGACGGGACCGGCCCCCTGCCGGCGGGCATCGGACGGGATGGAGGAGCTCACGTGGATCGCCTCGGGGAGGGTCTGTGCTGACTGGTGCAGACGCTACGCCAGCGGGCACACGTGCCGCAGCGCGGCGCTCGTGTACTCCGTACGGGTGGCCCGGTACGAGCTGGGAGCGGGGATGGCGGAAGGTGGTAACCGTGAGCAGCCGCAGTACGTGGTCACATCTCGCCGTCCCACCTGGCCCTTCGCATGTCGATCCGCGGAACGTGTCCTTCCGCCGTGCGTGCGGCCTCCCGCAGCGGTGTGCCCTCCGCCCTGTAGCGCTCCAGCGCCCGCAGCTCGTGGCCCGCGAGCAGCACGCCGTCGGCCCGCACGACCCGCCACCACGGCACGGCGCCTCCGTACAGCGACATGACGCGGCCCACCTGACGGGGGCCGCCCTCTTCGAGCCACTCGGCCACGTCGCCGTACGTCATGACGCGGCCGGGCGGGATCCGGTCCGCGACGTCCAGCACCCGCTCCGCGAACTCGGGCAGTGCGGGTGGTCCGGTGTCTTCCGGCCGGTCCGGCGGGCCCGGCTGCCGGTGGCTCGCATGCATGCCGGCAATGGTGCCGTACACCACCGACAGCCGCTTCCGCGGTGGCTTCTCCTGCCGTACGCGCACCGGGAGGCCACCCTGGACTGCCGGTCGGGTACCACCTCGTGCCACCATCGTGCGGGCGGTGACGAGTGATACGGGACCAGGACGGGGCGGCGGCAGCCGGCCGAAGGCAAGGTGAACGCCCCGCCTCGGGCGGGAGCGGCACCTCCCGCGATGCTGCCCGCGGCCGCACGGACGGCAGTGGCACGGACCATACGGACGGCAGCCGCACCGACCGCTCGGGGAGCACGGGATCCCAGCGGCGGCAGCGGTCCGGTGACGGCGCACGGCACGAGCCGCACGGCGCGCGCAGATGGCAGGGCGGTAAGGGCGGTAGCGGTAAGGGCGGCACGAACGGCTCGCGCGGCGGGGACGGTTCGCGTGCGGAGCACGAGGATTCGCAGGCGGAGGACCAGGATTCGCAGGCGGAGCACGACGAGCAGCACGAGGAGCAGGCAGGGCGCGAGGAAGGCCGAGAGGGCGGGCAGCCGCGCGAGGACACCGCCCGCGCCTCCGGACCGTCCGAGCCCTCCGGGACGCCCGCCGGAACGCCGGGGCCCGCCGGCCCCCCGGACGACGCCGTCGAGAACGACGAGCCGCTGCTCTCCGCCCGCGTCCACCGCCCCTCCGACCTGCTCCGGCTGGGCCTCGGACTGCTGGCCATCACCGTCGTACTGGTCATCGCCAACTTCGCGCACGGCACCACCGCGGGCCTAGAGCAGGACATCGACAAGGGCACCCAGCAGGCACCGCCGCTGCTGATCAGCATCACCGGGCTCGCGTCCAGCATCGTCATCCTGCTCGTCCCCGTCGCGTTCGCGATCGAGCGGCTGATCAAGCGGGACGGACTGCGCATCGCGGACGGCGTGCTGGCGGCCGTCCTCGCGCACGGCGCATCGCTCGCGGTCGACCTGTGGGTGGCGGACGCGGCGCCCGGCTCGGTACGGGACGCCCTGACCAAGCAGTTCACGGACACCGGTCTCACCACCCCGGTGCACAGCTATCTCGCCCCCGTCATCGCCTACATGACGGCCGTGGGCATGGCGCGCAGGCCGCGCTGGCGGGTGCTGCTGTGGGCCGTGCTGCTGCTCAACGCCTTCGCCATCCTCTTCCCCGGCTACTCGACGCTGTTCTCGATCCTCGTCACGGTGCTGATCGGCTGGTCGGTCGCGTACGGAACCCTCTACGCGGTGGGCACACCGAACGTGCGCCCCACCGGCCAGACGCTGCTCGCCGGGCTGCGGCACGTCGGCTTCAGCCCGGTGAGCGCCAAGCGCCTGGAGGACGCCGAGGGCCCCGACGGCACCGAGCCGGGCGACCAGGGACGCCGCTATCTGGTCACGCTGGAGCACGGCGCCCCCATCGACGTGACCGTCGTCGACCGCGAGCAGCAGGCGCACGGCTTCTTCTACCGGGTGTGGCGCCGTCTGACGCTGCGCGGCATCATCCAGTACCGCAGCCTCCAGTCGCTGCGCCAGGCGCTGGAGCAGGAGGCGCTGCTCGCGTACGCCGCCATCGCCGCCGGGGCCAACGCCCCCCGCCTCATCGCCACTTCCGAACTCGGCCCGGACGCCGTCATGCTCGTCTACGAGCACATCGAGGCCCGCACCCTCGACACGCTGGCCGACGAGGAGATCACCGACACCCTGATGCGTGCCGCGTGGCGCCAGGTCGACGCGCTCCAGTCGCGGCGCATCACCCACCGGCGCCTGGTCGGCGACGCGATCCTCGTGGACGGCTCCGGCACGGTCTATCTGACGGACATGCGCGGCGGTGAGATCGCGGCGGGCGACGTCGTGCTGCGCATGGACATCGCGCAGCTGATGACGACGTTCGGGCTGCGGGTGGGCGCCGAGCGTGCGGTCGCCGCCGCCGTCGACGTGCTCGGGCCGGACGCCGTCGCCGACAGCCTCCCGCTGCTCCAGCCCATCGCCCTCAGCCGCCGTACGCGCCACACGCTGCGCAGGCTCGCCAAGGAGCGCGCCCAGCGCGAGCGGGACGCCGTCATCGAGGCCTCACGCCACGGCAAGGAGGCCAGGTCCCACACCGGCGAGGGCGGCACGCGGGCCGCGGCGCACAAGACGGACCGCAAGTCGCTGCGGGCCGAGAAGAACGCGGAGAAGCGCGCCATCGACGATGCGCTGGAGGAGGCGCGCGAGGAGGACCTGCTGGCGCAGATCCGCCAGCAGGTGCTGCTGATCAGACCGCAGGCGCCGATAGAGCCGGCCCGTCTGGAGAGGGTCAAGCCGCGCACGCTGGTCACCTTCATCGCGGGTGCGCTCGCCGCGTACTTCCTGCTGTCGCAGCTCACGCAGGTTCAGTTCGGGCAGGTCGTCGGCGAGGCCAACTGGGCCTGGGTGGGCGGCGCCGCCGTCTTCTCGGCGTTCACGTACTTCGCGGCGTCCATGGCGCTGCTGGGTTTCGTACCGGAGAAGGTGCCGTTCCTGCGGACCGTCGTCGCCCAGGTCGCGGGCTCCTTCGTGAAGCTGGTCGCGCCGGCGCAGATCGGCGGCGTCGCCCTCAACGCCCGCTTCCTGCAACGGGCGGGCGTACGGCCGGGGCACGCGGTGGCGAGCGTCGGCGCCTCACAGCTGTTCGGACTCGGCAGCCACATCACGCTGCTGCTCGTCTTCGGCTACCTCACGGGCACCGAGCACACGCCGACGCTGTCGCCGTCGCGGGGTGTCATCGCGGGACTGCTGGCGGCGGCGGTGCTGGTGCTGATCGTCACCGCCGTGCCGGCGCTGCGGCGGTTCGTCTCCAACCGGCTGCGCTCGCTCTTCGCGGGCGTGGTGCCGCGGATGCTGGATGTGGTGCAGCGGCCGCGGAAGCTGGTGACGGGCATCGGCGGAATGCTGCTGATGACGCTGCTGTTCGTGATGTGCCTGGACTCATGCGTACGGGCCTTCGGCCACGACGCGAGCTACGCGAGCATCGCCGTCGTCTTCCTCGCGGGCAACGCCCTGGGGTCGGCAGCCCCGACGCCCGGCGGACTCGGCGCCGTCGAGGCGGCTCTCATCGCCGGCCTGATCACCTTCGGGGTGCCGAAGGAGATCGCGACGCCCGCGGTGCTGCTCTTCAGGCTGCTGACGCTGTGGCTGCCGGTGGGGCCGGGCTGGCTGTCGTTCACGCATCTGACGCGGAAGGGCGCGATCTGACGGTCCGCGATCCGACGTTCGGGATCTGATGGGCGGGATCCGACGGACGGGGCCCGGCGGTCCTGCGGGCCGCCGGGCGTATACGCAGACGGCCGGGGTCCGTACCCGCCCATGAGCGCGTACGGACCCCGGCCGTCTGTCGTGTGCCGTCTGCCGTTGGCATCCGGTCCGGACCCCGGATCCCCGGAGCAGTGACCGAGCCCGGCGAAGCCGCGGCAGCCGCTCAGTACACCGGCTTGTCCGGCTCGATCTGATTGACCCAGCCGATGACTCCGCCGCCCACGTGCACCGCGTCCGAGAAGCCCGCGTCCTTCAGCACCGCGAGGACTTCCGCCGACCGGACACCCGTCTTGCAATGCAAGACGATCTTCTTGTCCTGCGGCAGGTCCTGGAGCGCGCTCCCCATCAGGAAGTCGTTCTTCGGGACGAGCTTCGCGCCCGGGATCGAGACGATCTCGTACTCGTTGGGCTCGCGCACGTCGATGACTTCGATCGACTCGCCGTCGTCCATCCACTCCTTGAGCTGCTTGGGAGTGATGGTCGACCCGGCCGCGGCCTCCTGCGCCTCGTCGGAGACGACGCCGCAGAACGCCTCGTAGTCGATCAGCTCGGTCACCGTCGCGTTCTCGCCGCAGACGGCGCAGTCCGGGTCCTTGCGGACCTTGACCTGGCGGTAGCTCATCTCCAGGGCGTCGTAGATCATCAGGCGGCCGAGCAGCGGCTCGCCGATGCCGGCGATCACCTTGATCGCCTCGTTGACCTGGATCGAGCCGACCGAGGCGCACAGCACGCCCAGTACGCCGCCTTCGGCGCAGCTCGGCACCATGCCGGGCGGCGGGGGCTCCGGGTACAGGCAGCGGTAGCAGGGGCCGTGCTCGCTCCAGAAGACGGACGCCTGGCCGTCGAAGCGGTAGATCGAGCCCCACACGTACGGCTTGTTCAGCAGCACGCAGGCGTCGTTGACGAGATAGCGGGTGGCGAAGTTGTCCGTCCCGTCGATGACCAGGTCGTACGGGGCGAAGATGTCCATCACGTTCGAGGAGTCGAGACGCTCCTCGTGGATGTTCACCGTGGTGTGCGGGTTGATCCCCAGCACCGTGTCCTTGGCGGACTCGGCCTTGGGACGCCCGATGTCCGACTGGCTGTGGATGATCTGGCGCTGCAAGTTCGACTCGTCGACCTCGTCGAACTCCACGATGCCCAGCGTGCCCACGCCCGCGGCGGCGAGGTACATCAGGGCGGGCGACCCGAGGCCGCCCGCACCGACGCAGAGCACCTTGGCGTTCTTCAGCCGCTTCTGCCCGTCCATCCCGACGTCGGGGATGATCAGGTGGCGTGAGTACCTGCGGACCTCGTCGACGGTGAGCTCGGGAGCCGGCTCGACCAGGGGTGGCAGCGACACGGGGACTCCGTTGGTCGGTGGAACGTACGGTTGTTCTCCCGTAACACTGCCACGCACGGTCTCATTCCGAGACACCCGGTCCGAGGCGCGAGACGAGCTCGTCCCAGTAGCCGGGCAGCGCCTCCCAGGGGTTGCGTCCCTCCCTGTCCGTCCTGTCGGTGAACCAGACGGTGCCCGCTCCCTGCCAGCGTGCGATGCGCAACGCCTCCTCGATGTGCATGCGCGGAACGCCGTGCACCAGGTGGCAGAAGCGCTCCGGCGGATGGTCCGCCGTCCAGCCGGCCGCCTGCGACCAGCGGTAGTCGGTCCAGCTGCCGGAGAAGGTGACCAACTGGTCCGCGAGGTCCGCGTATCCGGGATGCGGATGCGTGCCGTGCTCGGAGACGAGGGCGGGACGCAGCCCTGCCGTCCCGGTACCTGCCGGGACGCCGCCCGGCTCCGCGACCCGTGGGCACGGTCCGCCGGGGCCGCGGTGACGACCGTGACCGGCGGGCCCTCCCTGACGCCCGGCGGTGTGCCGGTGCTGGTAGCGGCGCTGCTGCGCGCACAGGGCCCGCAGGGTCGTCACCGTCCGCGCCGTCTCCGCGAGTTGCGCCCGCCCGGAAGGGCAGTCCGCGAGATAGAAGCCGTCCACCCCGTACCAGTCGAGGAACCGGTGCGCGTCCGACACCAGCTCGCCGAACGACCGTGTGCCGTCCCGCATCGCGAGATGACCCAGCACGGTCACGCCGGCCTCGCGCAGCGTGGCCGCCGCCGCCACGCAGTACGAGTCCGGCCTGGCGCCCGGGCCGCCCGCCACGTCCAGCACCGTCCAGTGCAGCGGCAGTCCCGGCTGTGCCAGCACCGCCCACTCGACGGGCGCCAGCATCGGATGCGCCCAGCCGGGGACGCCGAACCTCGTCCCTCCCGTCTGCCCGGCCGGTGCGCTCAACGCACCGCCGGTATCGATCAGATGCGGCATGCGGCCTCCATCCAGATGTCGGCCAGGGACTCCTCCAGGCCGATGCGGGGACGCCACCCGAGCCGGTCGCGCGCGGTGCGTACGTCCGCCTGCTGCCAGCTGCCGCAGCCGTCGGGGTAGGGGTACGACGCCGCACCCGCGGAAGCCGGTGCGGGAACCGCGGAGGAGGCGGACAGGGCGGACGGTGCGGGGACGGAGGAGGCAGCGGACGCGGAAGAAGCGGGGGAAGCAGAGGAAGCGGAGGAGGCCGTGGCGAGGGCGGACGCGGCGGAGACCGGCTGCTGCCCGCCGCCGGGCTCCAGTTCGTGCAGGGAGCCTCCGAAGCCCGCGACGCGTGCGAGCACGCCGGCCGCCTCGCGCAGCCGCACCGCCCTGCCCGTGCCGATGTTGACGACGCCCTGCGCCGCCGACAGCGACGCCGCGTGCACGGCCCGCGCGATGTCCCGTACGTCGACGAAGTCCCGCTGCACGCCGAGCCCGCCGAGCTTCAGCTCGCTGTCGCCCTGCTGCATCGCCCGGCGCATGCCCTCCGCCAGCCGCCCCAGCGGCGAACCGGCGGGAGTGCCCGGGCCCGTGGGCGAGAAGACGCGCAGCACCACGGCGTCCAGGCCCGACGCGAGCACCAGCTCGGTCGCGGCGAGCTTGCTCACGCCGTACGGCCCCCCGGGACGCGGCACGGCGGACTCCCCGATCGACGAACCCGACGTGGAGGGCCCGTACTCCGCGGCACAGCCGAGGTGCACCAGCCGGGCGCCGCAGCTGCTGCGGCGCAGCGACTCGCAGACGGTGGCGGTGGAGACGGTGTTGTGGCGGGTCAGTTCGCGTGCGCCGCCCCGGGTGGCGCCCGCGCAGTTGATGACCACGCCGGGGTGCACCGCGTCCAGGAAGCGGGTGAGCGCACCCGGACTGCCCGTGGACAGGTCGAAGCGGACGTCGGCGTCGTCGTTGCGTCCGAGGGCCGTCAGCTGTACGGCGGGATCGGCCAGGAGCCGGTCGGCGACGAAGCGGCCGAGGTAGCCCCCGGCACCGAGCAGGAGCACCCTCATGGCAGGTCCTCCTGTCCGGACATGCGGTACGGCGGCCGTGCAGTGATCATTTCGTGTTGCTCCTTGTCGTTCTGCGGGGTCGTTGTGCGGGGTCGTTGTGCCGTTCGCGCGGCGGCCCTCGGCGGGCTGCGTGCGCGGGTCGGTCGTATGCGGGGGGGTGTGGGGGCCGTGGGGCGGGGCCGGGCGAGGAGGACGGGTCGTACGGATCCGTCGTCCGGTGCCGGCGTTCCGGGAGCCGGTGTCCTGTGTCCCTGCGTCCTGTCTGCCTGTGTGTCCGCGGGCCACTGCCGGTGCCGGTCCCGGTGGCTGTCCGCCGGTCCCGGTGCGCCTGCCGTACGGGGCGGCACCGGCGGGGGTCAGAGCCCCGGGCCGGGTGGGCCCTCGCAGCGCTCGCAGGGTTCGCGGCATTCGCCGCGCCCGCCGGGCCCTCCGCGTCCGCCGCTTCCGTCGCGTACGCGAAGTCCCGCTCCGCAAGGGGGTTTCGCCTTGACCGCGGCCTCACGCGGACGATGCGCGGACGCCCTGCCGAGCAGCCGGTACGCGCACGCCAGCAGGACCAGCGCCACGCACCCACAGGCCACGGCGGACGCCCGTGCGACGGCCGGGCCTGCGGCGACGGCGGACACCGCGGACGCGGCGGCCGCCTGGAGCGCACACGCGGCCACGAGCCCCGCCGCCGCGGTCCCGCCGAAGCCGTGCACCGCCAGCAGCAGCGCAGCGAACAGCAGGAGTCCGAGCGCCACGGTCCCCGGCATCGACTCGGCGGGCACCACACCACCGGGGCCCACACCACCGGGACCGGCACCACCGGGCCCCGCGCCCCCGAACCATCCGCCCCCGTCCCGTTCGCCGCCCCCGCCATGTGCACCGGCGAGCGCCGCGATCCCGTGCACAGCGGTACGGAGCCCGGCCAGCACGCCCGTGAACATCAGCGCGGCAGCCGTCAGCAGCGACCTCGTACCGGCCGCGAACTCGCCCAGACTGCGGCTGCGTTCGAGCCCGCGCCGCGTCCGTACGGCGAACCAGCGGGCACACCACACGGCCGGTACGAGCGCGCACGCGAGGCCGATCCCGGTCTCCGTCCCGGATCTGACGGCTCCGGCACCCTGCCCCGGACCCGTACCTGCCGACGCGAAGACGGCCACGGCCGCGGCGGCGAGCACCCCCGGCAGCACGGCCGGAAGCGCAAGCAGCACACGCGGACGCGTACGCGCATGCCCCGAACCGGCCGAGGCCGTCCGTACGGTCGCGACCGCCGGGTCCGCCGACGCCGCGGGGCCAGCCGAGGCCCCGTACTCCGCCGCACAGGACCCTGCGGCCGGACCGGACGTGCCGGGCCTGCCGGGCGGACCGGGCGCCCCCTGCTCCGCCCGCGGTACGCGTGCGAACAGCTCCTCGGCGAGGGAGAAGACGTCCCGGTGCC
Source organism: Streptomyces sp. HNM0575 (assembly GCF_012726265.1). Classification (GTDB taxonomy): domain Bacteria; phylum Actinomycetota; class Actinomycetes; order Streptomycetales; family Streptomycetaceae; genus Streptomyces. The sequence continues at coordinate 280,347 of NZ_JAASAG010000002.1, forward strand.
GGAAGCGGGCCGCGACCCGGTCGGTGATCCCGTCCGCCTCCAGGGCGGCCGCGATCTCCAGCGGATCGACTGCGTACGCGCACAGCTCGCGGTGGCGGTGCATCAACTCCCGTACGGGATCGGCCGGTCGGGCCCCGGACGGTGCGTGCCCGCTCGCCGGCTTCGTACGGGCGGGCCCCGGCACGGACCCGTCGGACGACTCCGCTGGTGCCTTGGGGCGGGCGTCCCGGACGTCGGCGGGTGCGGCCGGCACCGCCCGCATCGGCTGCGCCCTCTGCGCCGGTGTGCGGGGACGGCGGGGACGGCCCGCCGGTGCCCGCAGCGCAGCGGCACGTGACGTGGCACCGGTCGCGGTACGGGACGCGATGCCTGCTCCGTCGGCGGCCGTACCGCCGGGCGCGGTCACGGAGTCGGCGACCGCGTCGGTGACCGAGTCGGAGACCGTGTCGGTGACTGAGTTGGTGACCGAGTTCGCGACTGAGTTCGCGACGGGCTCCGGGACGGACTCCGTGACCGCCGCTCCCCCGATGCGAGGTCTGTGACCACTCATCTGCCCTCAACCTCCCGGTGTTCGCGTCCGGCGTGCACCGCGGCGAGCACCGCCGCCCGTACCGGCGAGACCGCGAGCGTGACCGGCGGCGCGGGCACGGGGGCAGTGGCCGCGCAGGCGTCCGCCTGTCCCGCGCCCGCGCCGCCCGTGCCGCACGCACCGCCCGCCCCACCGCTCACGCCGAGGCTCGCCCCGCCCCCTCCGCTTCGGTCTCCGGCCCAGCGCCCCGGCACATGCGACTCCGCCGGTCTCGCGAAGGGCAGCGGCAGCGGCTCCTCCTCGCCGGCCGCGGGCGCCGCTTCGCCCGCGGCGACGGGCCAGCGGGACATCAGCTCCAGATAGATCGCACGGAAGGCCGCGACGTTCTGCTCGACCGTGAAGAGTTCGAGCGCGCGGGCGCGCGCCGCCGCCCCGAGACGCTCCCGCCGCTCCGGATCGCGCAGCAGCGCGAGGCAACTGTCCGCCAGCGCACGCGGGTTGCGCGCCGGCACGACGAGCCCCGTGCCGCCGATCACCTCGCAGACGGCGCCCACGTCCGTGGAGACGGTGGCCCGCCCGCTGAACATGGCTTCGACGAGCGTCACCGGGAACCCCTCGACCGAGCTGGAGGACACCACCACGCACCCCGCCCCGTAGGCGTCGGCGTGCGCCGGCACGGAGGGGCCGCCCACCTCCTCGAAGGACACCGGGTTCTCACCGACGGCGACGGAGTCGGCGGCCTCGTCCGGGAAGAGCTGCGCCGCCAGCGCCCGGCACCGCGTCTCGTACTCCCGAGCCTCCGGCCCGCGCCCGGACTCGGTGGTTGCGACGATGCGCAGCCGCGCACCCGGAACCGCCCGGCGGACCTCGGCGAAGGCGTGCAGCAGTCCGATCAGGTCCTTGGACGGCTCGACGCGGCCCGCCCACACCAGCGTCGAGCACTCCTCGTCCGCACCGGCGCCCGCCCGCTCGCCCAGCTCCGCGAAGGGCGCGGCGTCCATGCCCGGGTAGACGGTGCGCAGCTTCCCGCGCGGTGCGCCGCAGCGCTCCTGCCACCGGCGCGCGTGGGTGTTCCCCGGCGTGATCAGCTGGGCGCAGGAGTACGCCTCGTGCGCCAACTGCCGCTGGAACGAGGCGAGAAGCGCCCTTACGGGTGCTCCCGCGGCCGCAGGCGGTACGGCGGCCTCCGGGGCGACCGCGTCGGCGGCACTGGCGAGATAGTGCTCCCGCACGCGCACCCCGTACTCGGTGATCAGCAGGGGCGTACCGAAGAATCGCTTCGCCAGCAGGCCGGGAAGCGCCGCGACACCGCCGCCGACGGCGTGGCACAGGTCGACGTCCGCGAGGCCGCCGCACTCCTCGTCCGCTCCCCGTTCGCCGTACGTCTCGCCCCCGCCGTACCAGTCGAGCGAGAGCGGCCGCAGGGCGCGCTCCAGCCGCCCGGCCACGGCGAGCAGGTCCGCGACCTGTGCGGAGCGCACCGCGCGGAGAGCGCCGGGTGCGCGGCAGGCGGACTGGAGGATGCGGACGGCCGATTCGGAGCGGAGCAGCGCGCCCAGACCGCCGCCGCAGTCGCGCGCCAGCTCGGCGAGGCCGTAGAGACCGGCGGCGAAACGGTCCGCCGACGGGGCGTCCGCGGGCGACGGGCCCGCGGACCGCGCGTCCGCCAGCCGCGGGTCCATGAGCCGCGTCCCTGCGAACTCCCAGACCTCATCGGCCCGTTCGTCCCCGCGGTCCGCCTCTTCTCGCTGCCCGCCACCGCAGACGGCCGCAGCCAGTTCGCCGAAGACCTCGTCGAAGCGGCGCTTCTCCCGCCGCCCGTAGACGCCCGCAGAACCCGCCCGCGTCTCGCCCCGGCCACGGCCCGCTCCGCGGCCACGGCCACGGCCGGCACCGCGGCCCGCGGCGGCGTCCCACAGCGGCGCCGTCCTCACCAGGCTTACGTTGTCCGGCAGTTCGCACCACATGCCGCTCGCCTGACGTGCGCTGCGGCTCAGCGCGTACACCTCGAACTCGTGCCCGCCGAGACCCCGCAGCAGCCGGTCGCACCAGACGACCGACTCACCGCGCGCATACGGGTACCCACCCTCCGTAAGCAATGCGATGCGCATGGACGCACCACCCCCGACCGGTTCTCCGAGTGGGCCATCGACCGTCCGGGCCGATGGCGTGACGCGGAAGACGCTATGCGCGCGTTTCGCACACGGTGGACGGTTGTCCGTCGCGCCACCAAAAGGGGTGAATGCCCGTGACTTATCGCCGAGTTGGACGTTTCGCTGCGTCAGCCGGGCGGAACCGGCCCCTCAGAGGGGCTCGGCGGGCTCCCTAACCCTTGGGATACGGCCAGGGGTTGGGGCGGCACTTCGCGTCGCCCGTCTTCAGCGACTTCGTCTGCTGCATCATCACCGGAGCGAGCGCGCCGTCCTTCTCACAGCCAACATGGCCGCGCCCGAGCCTGTGCCCCACCTCGTGGTTGATGAGCATCTGCCGATAGGCGAACACCCGGTCGTCGCCGAAGGTCTTCGAACCCTGCGCCCACCTGTAGGCGTTGATCATCACGCGGTCGGTGGACGCGGAGTCGCAGGAGACGTGCTGCTCGCTGGTGTCCAGCCCGGACTTCGCACACCACTCGTCCGTGGTGGGCGAACTCGCCAGCGTGATGACGAAGTCGGCCTTCCCCTTCGAGACCCGCTCGAAGCTGCGCTCGCCGCCGTGCGCCCAACTGCGCCTGTCGTTCAGCGTCTTCTGCACGGCCTCCGCGAACAGGCCGGAGTCCAGCGGCAGTCCCTTCTCGACGTCCACGCGGTAGTGCATGACCTGGCTGCCGCCGGCGCCCTCGTCCTTGCCGGGCACGGCCTTGAAGTCACCCTTGCCCTTGAAGTCCGCGTCCAGGGAGTAGGTCTTGCTCAGCTTCTCCGTGTACGAGGGAGCCGCGCTCAGCGCCGAGCTCCGCTCCTTCTGCGACCGGGACGCCGGCCCCTTCGCCGACGTGCCGCGATCGGCGCCACCTCCGTCGTCCGCGGAGTCGTCGGCGTGCGTGCCGCCGTTGGTGACCTGTGTGGCCACGACGAACGCGATCACGGTGGTGACCGCCACCGCCAGCACACCCGTGAGGGCACGGCCCCTGTAGCCTCCGCCCTTCTCCGTACGCGGCATCTGCGCGGGCACGCGGGGCGGCGCGGACCCGGCGTCCGGGCCGCCGGAGTCCGGACGGCCGGAGTCCGAGGCGCCTCCGCCCTGCCGCGGCGGACCGGACTCCGCGGAGGCCGCACGCGGGAAGGCGACGGGGTCCTCGTAGCCGTTCCACGGTCCGGCCGTACCGGGCCTGCGCCCTGCGGCGCGGCGCACGGGAGCCGGACCGGGGTCGGGCAGCGGGCGGCCCGGAAGCGGCGGCGGGGAGGCGGACGCAGGCCCGCGGTCCGGATGCCGCGGCGACGGAGCCCGCGGTGGGCGGCCGGACTTGCCGGCGAGGCCCTTGCCGAAGACGTCGTCGTCGAACGCGTCGATGTACTCCTGCCGCGGCCCGGACCCGGAGGACGGCCGGCCCGTGCCGAACGCACCGCCGGGCGTGCCCTGGAGCACCCGCCCGACCACGTCGCCGCCGGGACCGCTGCCGTGGGAGGGTCCGGGTCCGCGGCCCTGTCCGTCCGCGCCCCAGCCGCCGCCCGGTTCGCGGTGCTCGGGGTGGCCGCCGCGCACGGCGGGACCCCGGCCGTACCCGTTGGGGTGCCCCTCGCGGGAGGAGCGGGGGGCGGGCCCGTCCGCGGAGCCGTCACGCGGATCGGGCGGCCCGAAGCCGGACCCGGGAGCCGCATGTGGAGATGTCGCCTGCGACGGCGCCGCCGCACCGGGTTCCGCGGTGTCGTACGAAGGCGGAAGGTCGCCGTGCGGTGCCGTGCCCTCCGGCGGATGACCGGCCTTTGCGCGCCCCTTGCGGCTATGGCGTCCCACTAGTCACCTTCCGGAGGTACGGGCCTCGGAGGCGAAGCGTCGCCGACCCCGGCGTCACCCGTCAACCGAGCCGTGTCCACAAGCAGTTCACGGAATGCGCACGCGACGATCTCCGGGTACTCCATCATCGCCACGTGCCCTGCCTCGGGCAGTGCCAGCACGCGGTTGTCACGGAACGCCGCGGCGGCGCGCCGTGCCATCCGGAAACTCACGAGCTGGTCCCGCCCGCCGTACACCAGCAGCGTCGGTGCGAGCACGCGCTCCGCCTGCCGCCACAACGAATGCTGACCGCCCAGAGTGTAGGCGTCGACGATGCCGCGCGCTGAACGTGCCAGCGAATCCCAGAAGTACGGGAGGCGGAGCCTTCGTTCGAACTCGGCGACCGCCGCCGCGAAACCCCCTGGCGAGACCCGCCCCGGATCGCCGTAGCACAGCGCCAGCACCTCGCGGGTGCGCCGCTCGGCCGACCAGTCCTTCGTCAGCCTCCCGAAGAGGCCGGCGACGCCGGGCACGGCGAGCAGCGCCGTCGGCAGCGCGGCCCGCTGCGGCGGCAGTTCGGGCAGCGCGGGCGAGACCAGCGTCAGGGTGCGCACGAGATCGGGCCGCAGCGCCGCGGCCCGCGTGGCCACCGCCCCGCCGAGGGAGTTCCCGACAAGATGCACGGGGGCCCGGCCGGAGGCGCCGATGTGGCGCAGCACCGCACGCGCGTGCGCGGAGACCGAGTAGTCGCCGTCGTCGGGCGGCGGGGAGAGGCCGAAGCCCGGCAGGTCCACGGCCTCGCTGTCGACGTCGCCGGCCAGCTCCAGCATCAGGGCGGACCAGTTGAGCGAGGAGCCGCCGAGCCCGTGCACGTAGACGGCGGGCGGCAGCCCCGCACGCGCCGGGGGCCGGGAGCGTACGTTCAGCGTCAGACCGGAGAGGGAGACCGTACGCAGTTCCTCTCCCCTGTGGACCGGCGGATCGCCCGCGGGCGGCACAGCCTGAGCCGCCTGCGACGCCGCCTGAGCCACCTGGGACGCCGCGGCAGGACCCGGTGCCCCGGACTGCACACCGGGTTGATCGGTCGACGACATGGCGCAATATTACGAGACGATCACGTGGCCCCACCGGTGTTCATGGTCACACCCTCGCCCTGCCCGCGTCGTAGCCTCGAATAGGAGGCGTCCTTCCTGGAAAGGGGAGCGAGCATGTCTGTTGATCCGACCGACCCCGAGGACTTCGAGGACACCTACGAGGAGGAGCCCGACGAGGAGGCGACCGGATTCGAAGCTCCGCATGAGGACGCCGCCGAACAGCACGCCGATCTGCTCCGCCAGCGGGAGATGCCGATCACCGGCCGAGAGGACATGGAGGTCGATCCCGCGGACGCGGCCGAGCAGGCACGCGTGGTCGAACTGAACGAGGATGAGTACCGATAAAGCGCCCGTTGCCACAGCCCCGGGCTGAAATATTCGGCCCACGGCAGGCACAGTCCGGTTACTGAAAAGTACGATGGCGGGGCGCAGCGCGCACAGCGCACACAGACTGATCAGGGAGGCGGCGTGACAGCCATCGAGCAAACCGAGGCGCGCCCTCGCGGTACGCGCCTGCCGCGCCGGGCCCGACGCAACCAACTGCTGGGGGCAGCACAGGAGGTGTTCGTCGCGCAGGGGTACCACGCGGCGGCCATGGACGACATCGCCGACCGGGCGGGCGTCAGCAAGCCGGTGCTCTACCAGCACTTCCCAGGGAAGCTCGACCTCTATCTGGCACTGCTCGACCAGCACTGCGAATCCCTTCTCGAAGCGGTGCGGGCGGCGCTGGCGTCCACCACGGACAACAAGCAGCGGGTCGCGGCGACCATGGACGCCTACTTCGCGTACGTCGAGGACGAGGGCGGCGCCTTCCGGCTCGTCTTCGAGTCCGACCTCACCAACGAGCCCGCGGTGCGCGACCGCGTGGACAGGGTGAGCCTGGAGTGCGCGGAAGCCGTCAGCGAGGTGATCGCCGAGGACACGAAGCTCTCGCGCGACCAGTCGATGCTGCTCGCCGTGGGCCTGTGCGGGATGGCACAGATCACCGCGCGCTACTGGCTCGGCTCGGGCCGCCCCATTCCCAGGGACACCGCCGCGAAGCTGATCTCCTCGCTGTCGTGGCGGGGCATCGCCGGCTTCCCCATGCAGTGACGCCCCGCCGCCCCGCCGAGGCGGGCACGGCACGGTGCGTACGAAGTCCCCGCCCGCTCCGGGCGGGGACTTCGCCCTTGTCCGCGATTCCTGTTCGCTGCGGGCGTTCGGAGCCGGGCCCCGGGGCGGGCGGCCGTCGGGCTAATGTGTGCTCCGTACAGCGCGGCTGACCGCGTAATCAACTGACCGTTCGGAGGGACATAGCCGTGGAGGTCAAGATCGGCGTGCAGCACGCGCCCCGCGAGATCGTCTTCGAGAGCAAGCAGTCTCCCGAGGAAGTCGAGAAGGCGGTGACGGCCGCACTGGCCGACAGTGGCTCGAAGCCACTCGCCCTCGAGGACGAGCACGGTCGCAAGGTCCTGGTTCCGGCGGACCGCCTCGCATACGTCGAGATCGGCGAACACAGCGGCCGCAAGGTGGGTTTCGGCACCATCTGAGGGCCCGCGCGACGGATACGTCGGGCATTGCGGCGGCTTCCCGAATCTTTCGGGGAGCCGCCGTTTCGCGTACGTGGCGCGCGGGGAGTACGGGAGCGACTCGAACTGCACGGCCGGCCGACCGGCCGCCGTCCACCCCGAGGAGGTCCCATGATCTGGGAGGCACTCGGCGCCACGGCCCTGGGGTTCGCCATCGCCTATGCCGCCGTACGGCAGCTGCCCGAGCGACTCCCCAGCCGTTCCCTCGTACTCGCCACCGGCCCCGTGGCCGGGCTGCTGGGCGGGCTCATCTGCTACATCGTGCTCGGCGGCGGTCATGTGCTGGTGATCCTCGCGGTCGCCGCGGCCGTGAGTGTGGCGATCCTCTCACTGCTGCTCGGCGAGCACGTGCGCCCGCCGCAGCGCCTCGGCCCCGAGGTGGCGAGCCCTCCGCGGATGTAGCGGTCGCGGCGGCGCCGATTCCGCCGGGGCCGCCTGCGCACCGGGCCGGTCAAGGCCCGCACGTGCGCTTTCGTCCCTCGTTCGAGCGTCGGCCCGGCAGGCTCCTCGACGCCTCGACATCGCGCGACCCCTCGCTCGCGCCCCCGCCCCCGCCCGGACTCCCCCGGCTCAGGCGGCCAGCCCCAGCGCGGCCATGCGCTTGGTGTGCGCCTCCGTGATACGGGAGAACATCCGCCCCACCTCAGCGAGATCGAAGCCGTCGGCCATGCCGCCCACCAGCATCGTCGAGAGCGCGTCGCGGTCCGCGACCACGCGCTGCGCCTGCGACAGGGCCTCCCCCATCAGCCGCCGCGCCCACAGCGCCAGCCTGCCGCCGACCCGCGGATCCGCGTCGATCGCGGCCCGTACCTTCTCCACCGCGAAGCTGGAGTGCCCGCTGTCCTCGAGGACTCCCAGCACCAGGGCACGGGTGTCGGAGTCCAGGCGTACTGCCACCTCGCGGTAGAAGTCCGCGGCGATCGAGTCGCCGACGTACGCCTTGATCAGGCCCTCCAGCCAGTCCGAGGGAGCGGTCTGCCGGTGGAACTCGTCGAGGGCCGCCGCGAAGGGCTGCATGGCCTCGGTCGGCTCGGCGTCGATCACCGACAGCCTGTCCCGCAGCTGCGCGAAGTGCTGGAACTCGGCGGCCGCCATGGCCGCGAGCTGGGCCTTGTCGCCGAGCGTCGGCGCGAGCTTCGCGTCCTCCGCGAGCCGTTCGAAGGCGGCAAGCTCCCCGTAGGCCAGGGCACCCAGCAGGTCCACCGCCGCCGCCCGGTACGTCGGGTCGGCGGACGCCGCAGCCCAGTCCTGGGTGGCGATCCCTGTGTGCACGGCATCGGGGGTCTTCCCATTGGTCTCCATGCCGAGCACGATAGCCCTCGTCAACTCCCCGGTAAGCCCCTGGTTCCGGGCCCGCAAGCCACAGTGAACTCGTACACAACAATCGCCCCGGTACACATGCACGGATCCGGGGTACAGTGATAAAGGTTTCCGCCGCACGGCGGGACGCAAGCACGCAAGACTGCGGATGCCCGGTCGGAGGCCCGATCGGCTCCGACCCGACAGCCCTCCGCGCGTGACGCGTGTTCACCACACGTCTCGTGACATGAGGGACCGCTCGCGTGAAGAGCGCTTGAGCGAGAGCCAGTGGTCCCGCACGGACCGGCGGGCCGGCAGACGCCGCCCCCGCTGATGCGGTACGACCCTCCTCGCCGCCTCCTCGCGCGTCACACAGAAGAGGCCAGAATCCTGACCACCACGACTTTCCGCGAACTCGGAATCCTTTCCGAGACAGCCGAGGCCCTCGAAGCCGTCGGCATCACCACTCCCTTCCCCATCCAGGAGATGACGCTCCCCGTCGCCCTCACAGGCGGCGACGTCATCGGCCAGGCGAAGACCGGCACGGGCAAGACGCTCGGCTTCGGCCTTCCGCTGCTGGAGTCCGTCACCGTTCCCGCCGACGTCGAGTCCGGCAGGGCGGAGCCGGAGATGCTCACCGACTCCCCGCAGGCGCTCGTCGTCGTACCGACGCGTGAGCTGTGCCAGCAGGTCACGAACGATCTGCTGACGGCGGGCAAGGTCCGTAACGTCCGGGTCGTCCCGATCTACGGCGGCCGTGCCTACGAGCCGCAGATCGAGTCCCTCAAGAAGGGCGTCGACGTCGTCGTCGGCACTCCCGGGCGGCTGCTCGACCTGGCGGGCCAGAAGAAGCTGCGCCTGTCGGACGTGCGCTCCCTCGTGCTGGACGAGGCGGACGAGATGCTCGACCTGGGCTTCCTGCCCGACGTCGAGAAGATCATCCAGATGCTGCCGGTGAAGCGGCAGACCATGCTCTTCTCCGCGACGATGCCGGGCCAGGTCATCTCCCTGGCCCGCCGCTACATGGACCGGCCCACGCACATCCGCGCCTCCGAGCCGGACGACGCGGGCCAGACCGTGGCCAACACCACACAGCACGCCTTCCGCGCCCACTCGCTCGACAAGCAGGAGATGGTGGCCCGCATACTGCAGGCCGAGGGCTGCGAACTGGCGATGATCTTCTGCCGTACGAAGCGGACCGCGGCGGACGTCGCGGACCAGCTCGCCCGGCGCGGCTTCGCCGCCGGAGCCGTGCACGGCGACCTCGGGCAGGGCGCCCGCGAGCAGGCGCTGCGCGCCTTCCGCAACGGCAAGGTCAACGTCCTGGTCTGCACGGACGTGGCGGCACGCGGCATCGACGTCGACAACGTCACGCACGTCATCAACTACCAGTCGCCCGAGGACGAGAAGACGTATCTCCACCGCATCGGGCGCACGGGGCGCGCGGGCGCCTACGGTACGGCCGTGACCCTCGTCGACTGGGACGACATCCCCCGCTGGCAGCTGATCAACAAGGCGCTGGAGCTCGGGCTGCCCGACCCGGAGGAGACGTACTCCACCTCCCCGCACCTGTACGAGGCGCTCGGCATCCCCGAGGGCACCAAGGGCGTGCTGCCGCGCGGCGAGCGCACCCGTGCGGGGCTCTCGGCGGAGCAGGTCGAGGACCTGGGCGAGACGGGCCGTGGCCCGGCGCGCGGCCGCGGCGGACGTGGCGGCAACGAGAGCGACGGCGAGTCCGGGACGCGGGAGCGGCGCGCACGTCCGCCGCGGCAGCGTCGGCGCACCCGCAACGGGCAGCCCGTCGGCGACGGCGGCCCGGCCGCGACGGGGACCGATCCGGGAGCCGGCGCCGACGGGGGCGCACCGGTGACTCCGGCCGCGGACGCGAACCAGGACGGCGGGGCCGGTGGGGCCCGCAAGCCGCGCCGCAGGCGCCGTACGCGCGGAGGCGGCAGCGGCAACGGCGCGAAGGCTGCCTCCGGAGCCACCGCTACGGCCACGGCCACGGCGACGGGCCGGCAGCACGACGCGTCGGACGCGGAGGGCGCCCAGCCGCGCCGCCGGCGCCGCACCCGCGGCGGCGGCAACAGCGCCAAGGCGGGACAGCAGCCGCAGGCGAGCCCCGAGAGCTGACGGCGGGCGGGGCCCGCGCCGCCCGCCCGCGCCTCACCGCGCACGGCAGCGCACGGCACCCGCCGCACGGCTGACAACCGAATCATGAGGGCCCGTACAGGCCCGGTGACAGGCCCGGCACCCGCTGAGGGGCGCCGGGCCTCGTCCGTGCGGCGAGCGCCGCCGCCACGCGCCGCTGCCGCCCGCCGCGCATGGCGGTAGCGTCCTCGCATGAGCAAGCCGCCGTTCCTCGGGCTGCCGCCCACGGTCCGCGCCCGCCGACTGCCCACCGCGCGCGGTGAGTTCGCCGTACTCGAGGCGGGCGAGCCCGCCGCGGGCACGGCACTGCTGCTGCCGGGCTTCACCGGCAGCAAGGAGGACTTCCTCGCACTCCTCGCCCCGCTCGCGGGCATGGGCTACCGGACCGTGGCCGTCGACGGCCGGGGGCAGTACGAGACGGGCGGTCCCCGCGAGGAGTCCGCGTACGCACAGCCCGAGCTGGCCCGAGACGTGCTGGCTCTCGCGGCCGCGCTACGGGAGGGCGGGGACGGACGCGACGGCACCGACGGCGACGCTTCCGGGGAACCACCCGTGGACCCCGTGGACCGCGTGCATCTGCTGGGGCACTCGCTGGGCGGCCTCGTCGCGCGAGCCGCCGTACTGCTGGACGCCTCGCCGTTCGCGTCGCTCACCCTCATGAGCAGCGGACCCGCGGCGGTCTCCACGGTGCAGCAGCGCCGTCTGAAGATGCTGCTGGGGGCGCTGGGGGTGATGGAGATGGCCGAGATCTGGCGGGCGATGTGCGAGTTGGACCCGGCCGAGGCGGCCGACGAGGACACGCCGCCGCACGTCGCCGAGTTCCTGCGCAGGCGCTGGATACGGCACGTACCGGAGCAACTCGCCGCCACCGGGAAGCAGTTGCTCGACGAGCCGGACCGGATCGACGCACTCGCGACGGTGCTGCGCGACCGGGCGGAGCCGCTGCCCGTACATGTGATCTCGGGCTCGGTGGACTACGCGTGGCCGGTGCGGCTGCTGGACGAGACGGCCGTACGGCTCGGGGCGGCCCGCACCGTCGTGGCGGATGCCGGGCACTCGCCGAACGCCGAGCGCCCCGAGGAGACGGCCCGCGCGCTCGCGTCCTTCTGGAGCGGCGACCTCCCCGGAAAATGACGGCGTCCCCGGAGATTGAGGGCCTCAGCCGGTGACGGCCTGAGCCGTTGAAGCCTCGGCCGTTGAAAGCCTCAGCCGTTGAAGCCTCAGCGGTCGACGACCTCAGCCCTCCAGGAAGTCCGGGGCCTCAGCTCTCCGGGAATGCGGCGCCGGACGCCGGTCCCGTGACGGGCGAGGCGCCGGAGGCACGGGCCACGATCTCCTCGTACACCCCGGGATCGGTGGTGTGCTCTCCGAGCCCGCAGCTCTTGCGGCTGCCGTGGTAATCGCTGGAGCCGGTGGCGAGCAGCCCCAGATCGCCGGCGATGCCGTGCAGTCGGGCACGGGTCTCCGGCAGGTGGTCCATGTGGTCGGCTTCGACACCGTCGAGGCCCGCGGCGGCCAGATCCGCGATCGCGCTCTCCGGCACGCACTGACCGCGCTTGGCCGCCAGCGGATGCGCGAACACGGCGACGCCTCCCGCTCCCTTGATCAGGCGCAGCGCGTCGAACGGGTCGAGCTCGTGCTTCTCCGCGTACGCCCTTCCGTCGTTGGCGATCCACTCCGCCGTGAAGGCGTCCGAGACGCTGTCGACGACGCCGGCCTCGACCATGGCGGTGGCGATGTGCGGGCGGCCTACGGCGCCGTCGCCCGCGATCTCGGCCACCCGCTCCCAGGTCACGGGGACGCCCAGCTCGCGCAGCCTGCCCACCATGGTGCGGGCCCGCGGTACGCGGTCGTCGCGCACCAGCTCGCGCTCGCGGGCGAGTTCGGGCTCGGACGGGTCGAAGAGGTAGGCCAGCATGTGCAGGCTCACGCCGTCCAGACGGCAGGAGAGCTCGGCGCCGGTCACCAGCGTGAGCCTGGCGGGCAGGGCCGCCGCGGCGTCGTCGTGCCCGGCGACCGTGTCGTGGTCGGTCAGCGCGACGACGTCGAGTCCTGCGGCGGCCGCGCCCCGCACGAGTTCGGCGGGGGTGTCAGTGCCGTCCGAGGCGGTGGAGTGGGTGTGCAGGTCGATGCGCACGAGAAGGGCTCCAGCTGCGGACGGGGGCGTACGGAGACGAGGGTGCCCAGGATAGCCGCGGCCGCCTGGGCTCCCGCCGGGCACCCGCACGCCCGGTTCCGCCCGGGCCGCGCAGACCACACGCCCTCGGCTCCGCCCGGGCTCGCGGAGGGGATCCCGCCCGCGCTCAGGGCGAGATGATGCGCGGCGAGAGCGTGCCGCACGGCAGCAGATCGACTTCGGCGCCGGCGTCCCGCAGGTCGGTGAGCACAAGTTCGTCGTACAGCAGCAGCCCCGACTGCTCGGGCCAGACGATGGCCCACAGCCACAGCCCGCGGGCCTCGCCCGCGAAGACGGCGCGGTCGCTGGCCGAGCCCGTCACGTGCCACAGCGGCGTCGGGCGGCCCGCGGCCAGCACCTTCACCGGCGGCGGCTGGTCCACGCGCATGCCGCGTCCCGGGTCGGGCCCGTCCACGCCCGCGTACCGCGCACCGAGGCCGACGCCCAACTCCTCGGCGACCAGGATGAGTTCGCCCGGACCGCCGAGCGGTCCCGGTCCCGAGCACGCCACGGCCGTCGCGCGTCCGCCGCTGCGGTCGTCGCCCGCGCAGGCCACACCGGAGAAGAGCCACCCGACGGGCAGCGGCCACGGCATCCAGACCGGCACCTTCGTACGGCCGACGGCCACGGCGAGAGCTTCCACGCTGGGGGGAACGACGGGCTGCAACGGGTGCACCGTCCCGTGCAGATCGCACTGCCAGGTATCGGCGAAGAGTCCGGGCGCCCGCACCCGGCCACCGCATTTCGGGCAACTGGGTTCGCCCCTCATGTTGAACAACGGTGCTCCCCGGGGGCTCCCGCGTCAAGGACGATCAGCCCGGTCCGGCCACGGCCCCCGGCCGCCCCGCCGGCCTCCGCTCAGCCCTCCAGCGGGACCGCCTGCCGCAGCGGGTCGCGCAGGTCGGTGCCGTACCGCAGCCAGCGCTCCTGAAGCGCGTCGGCGCCGCGTGCCCGCTTCCACGCCGCCTCGTTCGGCGTCATGGGCAGCAACGGCAGGAACCGCACCGGTTCCAGCGGGGCGTCGAGCTCCAAGTCCTCGACGAGACCGCCCGGTTCGGCCACGAGTACGGATGTGAAGGGGGCGCCCGGCCACAGCGGCTCCCCGACGTCCAGCGAGGCGCCCGGCGCCACGACGACGCCCTCCACCTGCGGCGAGGCGGCGAGCACGGCCAGCGGACGCAGCACCTTGCCGGTCTCCGTGATCCCGGCCCTTACGGACAGCAGGAGTTCGGCACGGGGGCCACGGTCGGGGTCGGCCAGCGCGTCGGCGGGATCCGTCATGGGTGCGGCTGACATCCCGAGCGTGGCGTAGCGCACGACGTCGTCGTCGACGAAGCGCAGCACGTCGATGCGCTCGGTGCCGAGGAACGTCACCGAGGCCCGCGCGTCGGGCTCGCCCAGCGCCGAACGCAGCCGTGCCTCCACCAGTTCCGTCACGTCAGCCATGACGCGAGCATAGATCCGCACGGAATCGCGTGGCCGATCGCGTAAGGACGCGTAAGGACTCGTAAGGGGTGGCCGGTCGCGTAAGGAGGTGGCAAAGAGATGCGCCCATAGGCCCGAACGGACACGGCACCCTCTGACCGGTGTTACCGTTGGCTGCTGGTCAGACATGCGAATCGTCCCCCGCAGGGGACCGGCCGGAGGAGGTGGGACTGACATGGATCCGAGTCGACCGTGCAGTACCAACTGCTCTTCCGTCGCAAGGCCGCGTCCCCACTCCTGAGCGCCCTACTCCCCACGGGTTTCAACGGTGAAACCCCACAGAGGGAAGCTTTTTCCGGGCTGTTCTCCACTCTGCTCCCCGGGACGCATCAAGTCGGAAGAGCGCAGAGCTTCGCTCCACCCCGTCCGACAGCGAACCGATGAACGCCGTCGTGACCGGCACCGAGCGGTACCCGCTTTGCAGACCTCCGGCCGTCGAGCACCGCGCGCACGAACCGTAGGTCCACATTCCGGGCAGCGCTGAGCCGGGCCGCGTCAGGCACCGACAAGGAGCTCAGCATGTCGATGATCCGAGACCTGCGCGCCGCCGTCCGCCCGTCCCTGCGCAAGGGGCGTTCCTCCCACCCGTACGAGAACACCCGCACCCACGCCGCCGGCACCGCCGTGGTCGACTGCGCGGTCTACCGGGACGGGCAGCGCGTCTCCGCCCGCATGACACCCGACGAGGCACTTCAGCGCGTCCGCTCCAGCGGCGGGCGGGAGTTCGTGTGGATCGGTCTGCACGAGCCGACGGAGCGGGAGTTCTCCGGCATCGCCACGGAGTACGGACTGCACCCGCTCGCCGTGGAGGACGCCGTACAGGCACATCAGCGCCCGAAGCTGGAGCGCTACGACGACAGCGTGTTCACCGTCTTCAAGACCATCCACTACGTGGAGCACGCCGAACTGACCTCCACCAGCGAGGTCGTGGAGACCGGCGAAGTGATGTGCTTCACGGGCCAGGACTACATCATCACGGTGCGGCACGGCGGCCAGGGTTCGCTGCGCGCGCTGCGTCACCGCATGGAGGACGACGCCGAACTCCTCGCCAAGGGGCCCTCGGTGGTGCTGCACGCGATCGCCGACCAGACCGTGGACGGCTATCTCGCGGTGGCCGACGCCGTGCAGGACGACATCGACGAGGTGGAGATCGAGGTCTTCTCCGACACCACGGGGGGCAACGCGCGGCGCGGCGGCGACGCCGGGCGCATCTACCAGCTCAAGCGCGAGGTGCTGGAGTTCAAGCGCGCCGTCTCGCCGCTGCTGCGGCCTATGCAGCTGGTGAGCGAGCGGCCGTTGCAGGTGATCGACCCGGAGATCCAGAAGTACTTCCGCGACGTGGCGGACCACCTGACGCGGGTCAACGAGCAGGTGCTGGGCTTCGACGAGCTCCTCAACTCGATCCTCCAGGCCAACCTGGCGCAGGCGACCGTCGCGCAGAACGAGGACATGCGCAAGATCACTTCATGGGCGGCGATCTTCGCCGTGCCGACGATGATCGCGGGCATCTACGGGATGAACTTCAAGTACATGCCCGAACTGGGCTGGAAGTACGGCTATCCCACGGTGATGGCCGTGACGGTGACGATCTGCGTCGCCATCTACCGCGGCTTCAAGCGGAACGGGTGGCTCTGACGGGTTACGCCGTCACCCGTAGTGGACGGGACGCGTCGGCGCGCCACGGCGGCGAACTCGCAGGCGTACGCGGCGAATACCGGGTCACGACCGCGGCGGCGGGCGGTGCACGGCGCCTGTCGCCGCCGGCGTGCCCGCCGTCGCCCGGTAGCCTGCGCACATGACGCTGCTCGATCAGGCCCTCATCGAGGAGGCCACGAAGAAGTCCGGCCTCATCTGGGTGCGCGGCACCGAGGGTCCCTCCCGTGCCCTGTGGCATGTGTGGCACGACGGCGCCGTCTGCCTCGTCGGCGGCGGACCGCTCGAACAGCCCCTGGACGACCTCGGGTTGGCGGACGGGGGCACCGCCACGGTCAGCGTGCGCAGCAAGGACAAGGGCGGTCGTCTGGTGGTCTGGCCCGCCCGCGTCGTCGAGTTGGCGCCGCACGGCGAGCGGTGGGAGACGGCGGTGGGCGAACTGCGCGGCAAGCGGCTCAACGCACCCGACTTCCCCACGGTCGCGGAGCGCTGGGCCCTTGAGTGCCGGGTGCTGCGGCTGGAGCCCGCGGGAGCGCCCGTGCAGAAGCCCGGTGCCATGCCGGACGGTTCGCAGGCGGCGGTGCCGCAGCCGACGCCCGCGACGACCCGGCGGCGCATTCCGGCGGGGCTGCCCAGGCTGCTCTTCCGCAGGCGCCGCCAGCACGGCGCGTAGCGGCCGCGGGAGCGGCATAGCGGTCGCGGGAGCCCGGAGCGGTCGGCACATCGGACCGACCCGAAGCGGGGCCGGGACACGGGACACCGCGGACAGCGGACAGATGACGGCTGACGGCTGACGGCTGACAGATGACGGCTGACGGCTGACGGCTGACGGCTGACGGCTGACAGATGACAGATGACAGATGACAGCCATCGGACGCTGACGTCCCATCACCCGCTGGAATTCCCGGTGTTGAGTCCGTCCCCGCCCCGGCTCAGCCCTTGTCGCCGAAGATCTTCTTCCCGTAGTCGACCACTTGCTGCTTCGCCGGCCGCTGAAGGTCGAACTCCTTGTTCCAGTCGTCGAGTTCGATGGTGCCCGCACCGCCTGCGCGCTGGATGCGCAGCGGATAGGGAGTGCCCAGCAGCGAGACGTCGACGATGCCGCCGCTGCCGCCGCCGCCCTGTACCCGTACGGTCTTGACGCCGCCGACCTCGCCCCGGTCGGCCGTCTCGCGCTTGCCGTTCATCACCAGCAGCCCCTCCAGCAGCACGCGCATGTCGGCGAAGCCGCTGAGCTGCCGGTAAGCGGGGTCTCCCGCGGGCACCTTGACGTACTTGCCGTCGAGCTTGCCCGCCGCCTGCACATCGGACTTGGAGGGCTGCTTCCCGCCCTTCTCCTGCCGCGCCCAGAAGTCCGCGTCGGCCTTCAGGAACAGCTCCTTGCCGATGCGCAGCAGCCAGAACGCCGAACCGCCCTTGGAGGCGACCTTGCCCGTGGCCCCGTCCTTCCTGAGCCGCATGTTCAGGTGGTAGGTGCCGCCCTTGCTGACGACGGTGCCGGAGAGTTTCACGGATCTGGCGCCCTCGGCCGCGGTCCGCGCCTTCTTCTCGATCTTGGACGCGGAGAGCTTGCCGACGCCGTTGGTGCCGGCGTCGGGATCGACCGTCCCGCATGCGGCCAGTACGACGGTGAGTCCCACGCAGACGGCCCCCCTGAAGACCGTGCTTCCTCCTGTGCGGGCGCGTCCAACCACGTCGGCAACCTCCTGGAGATCGAGCCCGGGAACCGCACCCTACCGGGGTCCCCGGGCCGTACCGGACGGCAGCCGTCCGGACCATCGCGCACGGTCCCGCGGGCCCGTGCCAGGCTAGGCTGAAGGCGGCAAAGGGTGCGTTTGCATCGAAGTACGGACGGACGAGGAGGCCCGACTGATGGCCGCAGGCGCCTCCCGGGTCTTCGTCTCGCACCTGTCCGGCATCGCCGTTTTCGATCCCAACGGCGACCAGGTGGGGCGGGTGCGCGACGTCGTCGTCATGCTGCGCGGCCAGCCCGTCCCCGGGGCCGGCGACCGGCCGCAGCGCGAACGGCCGCCGAGCGTGCTCGGCCTCGTGGTCGAAGTGGTCAGCAGACGACGGGTGTTCCTGCCGATGACGCGCGTCACGGGCGTGGAGTCGGGCCAGGTGATCACCACGGGCGTGGTGAACATGCGCCGCTTCGAGCAGCGCCCCGCGGAGACTCTCGTGCTCGGCGAGCTGCTGGACCGTCAGGTGACCCTGGTGGAGACCGGCGAGCAGGTCACGGTCCTCGACGTCGGGATCCAGCAGCTTCCGGCCCGGCGCGACTGGCAGATCGACAAGGTCTTCGTACGGCGGGGACGGCGCGGCAAGGCCGGCGCCCTCCGGCGGCGGGGCGAGGCGCTGACCGTCGAGTGGTCGGCCGTGACCGGCTTCGCGCTGGAGGAGAGGGAACAGGGCGCGGCGACTCTGCTCGCCACCTTCGAGCGCATGCGCCCGGCTGACATCGCCAACACCGTCCACCACCTCTCGCCGAAGCGCCGCACGGAGGTCGCCGCGGCGCTCGACGACGACCGGCTCGCCGACGTGCTGGAGGAGCTGCCCACCGACGACCAGGTCGAGCTCCTCGACGAACTGCCCGACGAGCGCGCCGCCGACGTACTTGAGGCCATGGACCCGGACGACGCCGCCGACCTCCTCTCCGAGCTGGCCGAGCAGGACAAGGAGCGCCTGCTCCAGCTGATGCGACCCCAGGACGCGGCGCCGGTACGGCGGCTGCTGTCGTACGAGGAGGGCACGGCCGGCAGCATCATGACCACCGAGCCCATCGTCCTCCAGCCCGACGACAGCGTGGCACTCGCGCTCGCGCGGGTGCGCAACGCCGACCTGTCCGCGCCGCTGGCCGCGCAGGTCTTCGTCTGCCGGCCGCCCGACGAGACGCCGACGGGGAAGTATCTGGGGCTCGTTCACTTCCAGCGGCTGCTGCGGGACCCGCCGTTCACCCTCGTCGGTTCGATCGTGGACACGGATCTGCGGCCGCTGCCGCCCGAGAGCACGCTGCCCGTGGTGAGCAGTTATCTCGCCACGTACAACATCGTGGCGGCCCCGGTCGTCGACGACGGCGGGCATCTGCTGGGCGCCGTCACGGTCGACGACGTGCTGGACCATCTGCTCCCGGACGACTGGCGCGAGGAGGCCGCCCAGCGGCTGCCCGAGGCCGGCGGACCGCGCAGGGAGGGGGTCGTGCGCCATGGCGGCTGAACGCGACCGGGACCGGATCAGGGACAGGATCAGGGAGCGGAGCAGAGAGCGCGAAGGCGACCGCGGACGCGACCGCGATCTGGAACGGGAGCTCGAACGCGAGCGTGACCGGGACCGCGAGGAGGCCGAGGCCCGCGAGCGCGAACGGGAGCGCAGCACGCGCGGCCGGCTGGACGTGCCGCGGGCGACGACGCGCAGGCTGCTGCCGGAGTACGACCCCGACGCCTTCGGGCGGCTGTCGGAGGAGATCGCGCGCTTCCTGGGCACGGGCAGGTTCATCGTCTGGATGACCGTCGTCGTCACGTTCTGGATCGCCTGGAACGTGCTGCTTCCGGCGCCGCTGCGCTTCGACGAATACCCCTTCATCTTCCTGACGCTCGCCCTGTCCCTTCAGGCGTCGTACGCGGCCCCGCTGATCCTGCTCGCGCAGAACCGCCAGGACGACCGGGACCGGGTCAATCTGGAGCAGGACCGGAAGCAGAACGAACGCAGCATCGCCGACACCGAGTTCCTCACCCGGGAGATCGCCTCGCTCCGGATGGGCCTCGGCGAGGTCGCCACCCGCGACTGGATCCGCTCTGAACTCCAGGAAATGGTGAAGGAGCTGGAGCAGCAGCAGGGACGGCAGGAGCAGGAACCGGAACGGGCCGGCACCGGCACGGGAGGCCGGCCCGACGGAGGGTGAGCCGGAGGGGAGACGGAGGGTGAGCCGGAGGGGAGACGGGGGGCGAGCCGGAGGGGGATCCGCACCCCGCACCCGCGACTTCGGGTGCACCGGGGCACGGCCGTACCATTTGCGCATGGCTACCGACACTCCCCCAGAGTCCGTACGGGAGGGGGATCCCTCTGCGACCCCTCCCACCGAGGACGCAGTACGTGCCGCGCTCGCGACGGTCGACGACCCGGAGATCCACCGGCCGATCACCGACCTCGGCATGGTGAAGTCCATCGCCATCGCTCCCGACGGCGCGGTCGACGTCGGAATCTATCTGACGGTGTCCGGCTGTCCGCTCCGCGAGACGATCACCGCGAACGTCACCGAGGCCGTGCAAGGTGTGGCAGGTGTCACACGGGTCTCGGTCGAACTCGACGTGATGAGCGACGAGCAGCGCCGTGAACTCGCCTCCTCGCTGCGGGGAGGCAAGGCGGAACGTGAAATCCCGTTCGCCCAGCCCGGTTCCCTGACCCGCGTCTACTGCGTGGCGTCCGGCAAGGGCGGTGTCGGCAAGTCGTCGGTGACGGTCAATCTGGCCGCGGCGCTTGCGGCCGACGGCCAGAAGGTGGGCGTCGTCGACGCCGACATCTACGGACATTCCGTACCGCGGATGCTGGGCACCGACGGACGTCCGACTCAGGTCGAAGACATGATCATGCCGCCGTCGGCACAGGGCGTGAAGGTCATCTCGATCGGCATGTTCACGCCCGGCAACTCCCCGGTGGTCTGGCGCGGTCCGATGCTGCACCGCGCCCTCCAGCAGTTCCTCGCGGACGTCTACTGGGGCGACCTGGACGTGCTGCTGCTCGATCTGCCGCCCGGCACGGGCGACATCGCCATCTCCGTCGCGCAGCTGCTGCCGAGCGCCGACATCCTGGTCGTGACCACGCCGCAGCAGGCGGCCGCCGAGGTCGCCGAACGCGCCGGCGCCATCGCCGTGCAGACGCACCAGAAGATCGTCGGCGTGATCGAGAACATGTCGGGCATGCCCTGCCCGCACTGCGACGAGATGGTCGACATCTTCGGCACCGGCGGCGGACAGCGCGTCGCCGAGGGCCTGACGAAGACCACGGGCACCGAGGTCCCGGTGCTCGGCGGCGTCCCGATCGATCTGCGGCTCCGCGAGGGCGGCGACGAGGGCAAGCCCGTCGTCCTCAGCGACCCCGACTCCCCCGCGGGATCGGCGCTGCGCGGAATCGCGGCCAAGATCGGCACACGGCAGCGCGGCCTGTCGGGCATGTCGCTGGGCCTGACGCCGTCCAACAAGTTCTGACAACGGCCCTGTTGTGACGCCGGTCCCGCCGGGACGCCATCGGCCGGACCATGCGTGAGGGGCGCCCCGGACCACCGGCCCGGGGCGCCCCTTCCGCGCTTCACGTGATTCGCGGTACGAGCCGCGAGCGGATCACTGCTGGTACGCGGAGATGTCCTTCACGACGGCGAAACCCAGGCCGTACGCGCTCATGCCGCGCCCGTACGCCCCGATGTGCACGCCCTCCTGTGCCGCGCCCGCGAGCACCCATCCGTACTCGGACTCCCGGTAGTGGAAGTCGGTGGGCACGCCGTCCACGGGCAGGGTCAGCGTGGACCATCCCTGCCCTCCCAGGTCGTCGGCCAGCTCCCACGCGACCACCGTCTGCTGGTCGAGCCAGTCCTGACGCAGGCCGCGCTCCATCTCCTGCGGCCACGTGCAGGACAGCAGTCCCGAACCGGCCAGCCAGGCAGCCGTGGAGACGGACGTCGCCTCCAGCACGCCGGTGCCGTCCGCGCTGCGCCTCACCGGACGGCTCGCGACCGTGACTGTGACCGCGAACCGCTGATTGTCCGGATTCGCCTCGACCTTGAGCGAGGGCACCTCTCCATGCCCCGTCGAACCATGCTCGACCGTGCCGTCCGCCGTCGTGCCGACCTGCATCAGCCAGCGCGGTCCGGTGAACGCCTCGTCGAGGCCGTACCACGGAAAGGAAGCCGTCAGAAACCCGTCCACAGCCCGCACGGCACCGGTCTCCTCCGGTGCGGCGGGCCCGGGTTCACCGGCCACCCGACTCGTCGTCTCCATGTGCGCGACGCCTCCTCAATGCCCTGTGCCACGGGCAGCCTGCCCCCCTCGGACGGCGAACCCCGGACACAGGGAGGATAGCCACCCGGGTCCGCCGTTTCGGGCATGACCAAACAACGGCCCTTCATCAGGGACGTGAGATGCGCCTCTCAGGTGACCTGTTTGAGGCAGATGATGCGGGCGGTGCGCGATGTGCCCTGAGAAGTGACCCGAAAGATTTCAGGTGGCGTCGGCGTCGAAGGGCGGCGGCTCGTCCTTCGGGCGCTCCCGGGGGCTTTCCTTGCTGAGCGGGTCGGAGGAGCCGGAACCGGTGGCCGTGCCGCCCTTGCTCAGGCTCGTACGGCTGCCGCCGCCGCGGCTTCCGGAACCGCGGGCGCCGACGCTCTCGGTCCCGTTCACCGCGTCAGTGACCTCCGCCATGTCGTCGCGGAAGTCGAAGCTGTTGCGGATCTCCTTCATGCCGAGGTCGTCGCCGTCGAGCAGATGCTTGCGGGCGAAGGTCTTCGGGTTCAGATCCTCGAACTCGAAGTCCTTGAACTCCGGCCCCAGCTCGGAGCGGATGTCCTCCCGGGCGTTGTCGGAGAACTGGCGCACCTTGCGGATGAAGCCGGCCACGTCCTGGATCACCTTGGGCAGCTTCTCCGGCCCGAAGACCAGCACAGCGAGGATGACGAGCGCGACCAGCTCTAGGGGTCCTATGTCGAAGAACACCTTGCAGCTCCCTCATCCTCAAGCGTTCACGGGGCGGTCCTACGGCCCGGTCTCACGGTACCCGCAGTGCGCTCCGCGGTGGGAGCCCGCCTCGGCATCCGTACGAACGGCCGGAACGGCCCCGGGAAGTGCGGTCCTGACCCGTATCGCGCGATTCGTGTCCCCCAAGTCCCCCTCGCCCGTGGGGACTTGCCGCCGTACGCGCCGGCTTCAGCAGCACGCTGCGGACGGCGCATGGCCGACGGCCGGAGAGCCCGGTCCGGCTCAATGCTGTTGCGAGGCCGCCGTCGTGACCGGGGAGGGCGCGGAGTCCCTGTCCCCCGCGGCCGCGAGGCCGTACGAGCCGTGCCCCTGCGAGCCGTGGGCGTACGAGCTGAAGAAGGCCTCCCGCAGCAGCGGCAGCGGGGCGCCGGAGCCGTCCCGCTCGGCACCCGCCGGAGGCGCGGTGGGCGCCGCCCAGGGTGCGCCGCGGTGGAGGCCCGTGCCGCGGCCCGACTTCAGCGACTCACCTGTGCTGTCGGCGGACGCGGTGCTCGCGCTGAGCACGGTGCCGCTCACCGCCTCGTTCGAGGCGTAGCCGTCCCGGCGGCGGCGCTCGCGGTCGGCGCTGCCGCCCGATCCGGCCGTACGTACCGAACTGGCCGAAGCCGTGCCGGTGTCGCCCTTCGCGATGGAGGGCCCGCCGGCCGTGCCGCTCGTACCCACACCGCCCGCGAGGGCGAGGGCCGCGAGCGAGACCGCGCCCGCCGCCGCGAAGGCGAAGCGCCTGCCGCGCGCGGAGAGCCGCTCGAACTCGTGTATACGGAAGCCGCGGCCCGGCGAGAGCAGGCTGCCGCCGCGCCCTCCCCACAGCTGGTCGAGGGGCCATACGGAGCCGCTGGACTCCGCGTGCGCCGCCGGCGCCGACGTACCGGGGAGACCGCCGCCGGCGCTTCGCGAACCGTCGGCGGTGACGCCGGCGCCCGCGCTCCCGGGCGGCATGCCGTCATACGGGTCGTCCTCCGGGCCCGTGCCCGGCAGGCCCTGGAGCCTCGCCAGCAGACCGTCCGAAGGGGGCGGGGGCGCCATGTCCGCGAAGACGCTCTTCACCCGGCGCTGTGCGTCCGCCTCGGCCTTGCAGCCGCGGCACGTCGCCAGATGCGACAGCACACGCTCGCGTGCGTCATGGCCCAACTCGCCGTCGATCAGCGCGGCGAGCCGGTCGCCGAGATGCTGCTCGGCCGGGGTGAGCTCTCGCTCCGGATGGGGCGCTCTGCCGCCCATGCCTGTGCCACTCACGCGGCACCGACCTCCCCACTCCCCACTGCGGAAGCCGCCGCGCTCAGCGCACGCTGCTGCTCCGCGCGCGCCTCGGGAGAGCGGTGCTGGAGCGCCTTGCGGAGCTGCGAGCGCCCGCGGTGGATGCGGCTGCGCACCGTCCCGAGCTTCACGCCGAGCGTGGCGGCGATCTCCTCGTACGACAGGCCCTCGATGTCGCAGAGCACCACGGCCGCGCGGAACTCCGGGGCGAGGGTGTCCAGCGCCTGCTGCACGTCCGCGTCGAAGTGCGTGTCGTTGAAGTGCTGCTGCGGAGTGGGCTCACGGCTGGGCAGCCGCTCCGCGGCGTCGTCGGCGAGGGCGTCGAAGCGGATGCGCTGCTTGCGGCGCACCGTGTCCAGGAAGAGGTTCGTGGTGATGCGGTGCAGCCAGCCCTCGAAAGTGCCCGGCGTATAAGTCGAGAGGGAACGGAAGACGCGGACGAAGACCTCCTGGGTGAGGTCCTCGGCGTCGTGCTGATTGCCGGTGAGGCGGTAGGCGAGGCGGTAGACCCGCGCACTGTGCGTGCTGACGATCTCCTCCCAGGAAGGAGGGGTCCACGCCTGGCTGTCCGCATCGGTGTCGAAAGTCGCCGTGGTCGCGGAATCGGCGGGGCGGACCTGGTCAGCTGTGTCAGTCACGGATTTCGGCTCGTCCGCCGACCTGCGAAAACGCCGGAGCATTCCACGGTCCCGGACAGCAGCCGCACCTCCCCTGTCGGCTCTGGTGGTGTCCAGTGGAGCACCAACCATAACCACCTCGCCCGTTAGCTCCGGATAAGCACTTTTGACCGGCTCCCGGTCCTGCCGCTCTGCCTGCTTCACAGCCGTCGCTCGCAATCGCCCGGCACCCCTGGCACCTTCCACCCCGATTCAACGCTCGGTCCCATCCGCGGGTTCCCGGGGCAACGGATACAGTCACGGTTGGTGGAGGACGGGGACAGGAGAGGGCCATTACCGGCAACCGGCAGTCGAGCTGGGCGTTCGCCGACGCCTACGGCGCCGAGCTCGTCGACGACGCCGAGAACGCGGCGCTGCGCTGGGCCCGTGAGCGGGCCCAGCAGGCGGGCGTGCGCGCGGTGTCAGCCGCCACCGGCGCCACTCTCCGGCTGCTCGCCGCCACCGCGGGCGCCAAGGCCGTAGCGGAGATCGGCACCGGGACCGGCGTCTCCGGAATCCATCTCATGGCCGGGATGCGCTCCGACGGCGTGCTGACGACCGTGGACACGGATCCGGAGCTCCAGCAGTTCGCGAGGCAGGCCTTCCGTGACGCGGGGTTCGCGGGCAATCGCGCGCGCTTCATCCCCGGCTCCGCCCTCGACGTGCTGCCGCGCCTGGCCGACCGCGGCTACGACCTGGTCTTCTGCGACGGGGACCGCTCGGAGTGCCTGGACTACTTCGCCGAGGCGCTGCGTCTGCTGCGGCCCGGCGGTCTCGTCTGCTTCGAGGGGGTCTTCGCCAACGGCCGTACGGTCGACTCCGCGGCGCAGCCCACCGAGGTGCGCAGGCTGCGCGAACTGCTCGGCGCCGTAAGGGAGAGCGACGCGCTCGTGCCGTCGCTGCTGCCAGTCGGGGACGGACTGCTCTGCGCGGTCAAGCGCCAGCAGTGAGACGGGCGCGGGCCGTTCGCGACCGTGCCCGCATCCCCAACGGCGAGACCTGCCGGGCCCCTGAACGCCGCTGCCCCGGAGCACGAAGCGTGCTCCGGGGCAGCGGACTCCTGGTACTGGGAGACCCACTGGGGGCTCGTCACTCGGTACGCGGCGTGCGGGCCGCGGGGCCGCCGGGCTGCGGACGTCAGCCGCAGACCTTGTTCAGCTCCTCACCGAGCGCAGTCGCCTCATCCGGGGTCAGCTCGACGACGAGTCGCCCACCGCCTTCGAGCGGAACGCGCATGACGATGCCCCGCCCCTCCTTGGTCACCTCGAGCGGGCCGTCACCCGTCCGCGGCTTCATGGCCGCCATGCTCGTTCCCCTTCCTGAAACCAGCTGATCGCAGCCGACAACGCGCGTGTCACCGGCATCGAACACATTGCTTCCCCGTCATTATCCCGCATCGCAGGACCCGATGACCAACAAGAGGTCGCATCACTTGTGACCCGCTCTCGCACAAAACCACTCATTCCGACGGGGAAGCTGCGATACTGCTCCGCTTCGCCCCCCGCGGGACCTCGCGGAGCGCCCCCGGAGGCCGTCGCGGAGGGCCCGGGGACGCCCTGTCGGGGCCCGTGGATCTGGGCCATGCTTGGCCCCATGTCGGACACCGTGCTCTATGACGTGACCGAGGGTCTCGCGACGGTCACCCTCAACCGCCCCGATGCGATGAACGCGCTCAACAACGAGCTCAAGTCGGCGCTGCGCGACACCCTCCGCCAGGCCGCCGAGGACGACGCCGTGCGAGCCGTGCTGCTGACCGGCAACGGGCGTGCCTTCTGCGTCGGCCAGGACCTCAAGGAACACATCGGTGCGCTCGAAGAGAGCGGGGGCAACGCCCTGACCACCGTCGAGGAGCACTACAACCCCATCACGCTCGCCATCGCCGGGATGCCGAAACCGGTCGTGGCGGCGGTCAACGGGGTCGCGGCGGGCGCCGGCGCCGGGTTCGCCTTCGCCGCCGACTACCGCGTGCTCGCGGAGTCCGCCGCCTTCAACACCTCGTTCGCGGGGATCGCGCTGACCGCCGACTCCGGCATCTCCTGGACGCTGCCGCGACTCGTCGGCCCGGCCCGCGCCGCCGACCTGCTGCTCTTCCCGCGCAGCGTGCGCTCC
Source organism: Streptomyces sp. HNM0575 (assembly GCF_012726265.1). Classification (GTDB taxonomy): domain Bacteria; phylum Actinomycetota; class Actinomycetes; order Streptomycetales; family Streptomycetaceae; genus Streptomyces. The sequence goes on from NZ_JAASAG010000002.1 coordinate 306,997, forward strand.
GGGGAGGCGCTGGAACTGGGGCTGGCGCACCGGGTCGTACGGGACGACGAGCTCACGGAAGAGGGCCTGACCGTGGCCCGCGAGCTCGCACAGGGGCCCACCCGCGCATACGCCGCGATCAAGGAGTCGCTGGCCTACGGCGCCGGGCGCTCGCTGGCCGAGACGCTGGAGAAGGAGGCCGAACTCCAGGTGCGCGCGGGGGCGTCGGAGGACCACCGGGCGGCGGTGGAGGCGTTCGTGAAGAAGGAGAAGCCGCGCTTCACCGGGCGCTGACGCCCGTACGGCAAACCGACGCGGGACGGCTGCGGTCCCGGGGGCCCGCGGCCGGAGTCACCGGGCCGAGCGCAGGTCAGCCGGCGCCCGGCCGCATCTCGTCACGCACCCAGCAGTCCGCGAGGTGGTCGTTGACCAGTCCGCACGCCTGCATCAGCGCATACGCCGTCGTAGGGCCGACGAAGCGGAAGCCACGCTTCTTGAGGTCTTTCGACAGGGCCGTCGACTCGGGCGTCACCGCGGGGATCTCGGTATGCGTGCGGGGCGCGGGGCGTCGCTCCGCATCAGGGGCGTACGACCAGATCAGGGAGTCGAGCGCGCCCTCGCCGAGCGACGCGGCGGCCTTCGCGTTGGCCACCGTCGCGCTGATCTTGGCGCGATTGCGGATGATGCCCGTATCGCCGAGCAGCCGCTCCTCGTCGGCCGGGGTGAAGCCCGCCACCTCCTCGATGCGGAAGCCAGCGAAGGCCTTACGGAACCCCTCGCGACGGCGGAGGATCGTCAGCCAGGACAGGCCGGACTGGAACGCCTCCAGGCACAGCCGCTCGTAGAGCGCGTCGTCACCGTGGACCGGGCGGCCCCACTCGCCGTCGTGATACGCGACATAGTCCTCCGCGGACAGTCCCCACGGGCAGCGCAGCTCCCCGTCGGGCCCCGGCTGCGCGCCGCCCTCAACGCCCATCGCGCGGCTCCGTCGAATCCTGCACGAAGGCCCCGGGAGCCCCGGGACCTCCCGGGGCGACCGCTCCTCCGGTGCCGTGCTTCCCGGGCTCGCCCCGATCCAGCAACTCCCCCGCCTCCTCCAACTCCCCGTACTCACCGTCGAGTTCGCGGACGCCGGACGTCGGCGCCCCCGGGCCGCCGGGGCGCCCCGGACCGCCCTGAGCGCCGCGGGCGCCCGGAGCGCCGGGAGCGGCGAATCCGCCCGGCTCGCCGCGCCCCATCGCCGCCGCCTGCGCGCCGGCCAGCGCCGACTCCAGCTCCGCGATACGGGCGTCACGCTCGGCCAGCTCCGCGCCGAGCCTGTCCAGCACGTCGTCGACCTGCTGCATCCGGTATCCACGGGCGGTCACCGGGAGCCGGAGCGCGTCCACGTCCACCCTGTGCACCGGCCGGTCCGCGGGCAGCGGCTCGTCGAGCTGGTCCGGCGGGGCCTCGGCGAGACCGCCGGCGACCGCACCGCCCCGCCCGTCCCCCGAGCTGCCCACCACGGCGAGCGTGACCGCGGCGACGACCACGGCAAGCGAGATCAGCAGGAACCAGAACACGAAGGCCAACTCCCCGACGTCCGTCCGGATGACTACGGCTTCCTATGGTCCCTGATCGTGCCACGCCCCACCGACACAACCGACAGGTCTCGAAGCGGAGCGCGCTCGGCCGCCCGTTAAGGTCGCCTCCGGGGGAAACGGCGCGTGCCGCCCCTTGTGCCGAGCGGGAGGATGGCGATGCTGCGCCTGGGGACACGGGAATTCGGTCCGCACGAGACGGTGGTCATGGCCATCGTGAACCGGACGCCGGACTCCTTCTACGACCGGGGCGCCACCTTCCGCGACGAACCCGCCCTGGAGCGGGTCGAACAGGCCGTAGCCGAGGGCGCGGCCGTCATCGACGTCGGCGGCGTGAAGGCCGGGCCCGGCGACGAGGTCACCGCCGAGGAGGAGGTGCGGCGCACCGCGGGCTTCGTCGCCGAGGTACGCCGCCGCCACCCGGACATCGTGATCAGCGTGGACACCTGGCGGCACGAGGTCGGGGAGGCCGTCTGCGCGGCGGGCGCGGACCTGATCAACGACGCCTGGGGCGGGGTCGATCCGGCCCTCGCCGAGGTCGCCGCCCGGCACGGCGCCGGCCTGGTGTGCACGCACGCGGGCGGCGCCGAGCCGCGGACCCGGCCGCACCGGGTGAGCTACGACGGCGAGGGCGGAGTGCTCGCCGACATCCTGCGGGTGACCCTCGGACTGGCCGAGCGCGCGGTCTCCCTGGGGGTGCGCAGGGACGGCATCCTCATCGACCCGGGGCACGACTTCGGGAAGTCCACCCGGCACTCGCTCGAAGCCACGCGCGGGCTCCCGGAGTTGACGCGTACGGGCTGGCCGGTGCTCGTCTCGCTGTCCAACAAGGACTTCGTGGGCGAGACGCTGGACAGGCCCGTCAAGGAGCGGCTGACCGGGACGCTCGCGACGACCGCGGTCTCGGCGTGGCTCGGCGCGCAGGTGTTCCGGGTGCACGAGGTCGCCGAGACGAAGCAGGTGCTGGACATGGTCGCCTCGCTCGCGGGGCACCGGCCGCCCGCCGTGGCCCGGCGGGGCCTGGCCTGAGCGCCCCCCGCCGGGACGGCCCCGCGTGGGGCCCGTCCCGGGCAGCCGCCGCCGGCTGCCGCCCCCGGCTCCGGCTCCGTCAGCCCGGCCCGCCGCGGTCGGCCCGCGGCGGTCGGCCCGCCTCCGTCACCGCTTCCGTCACCCGGCTCCGTCAGCCCGCTTCCTTCGTGACCACGGCGACCGCCTCGTCGATGTCGTCCGTGACGTGGAAGAGCTCGATGTCGCGGGCCGAGGCCTTGCCCTGTGCGACGACCGAGCGCTGTAGCCAGTCGACGAGGCCCTGCCAGTAGTCACTGCCGAAGAGCACGATCGGGAAGCGCGTGACCTTCCTGGTCTGCACGAGGGTCATCGCCTCGAACAGCTCGTCCATCGTGCCGAGGCCGCCCGGGAGCACGACGAAGCCCTGCGCGTACTTCACGAACATCGTCTTGCGCACGAAGAAGTAGCGGAAGTTCACGCCGATGTCGACGTACGGGTTGAGGCCCTGCTCGAAGGGCAGCTCGATGCCCAGCCCGACCGAGGTGCCGCCCGCCTCCAGCGCGCCCTTGTTGGCGGCCTCCATGGCGCCGGGCCCGCCGCCGGTGATCACCCCGAACCCGGCCTCGGTGAGCGCACGCCCGATGCGCACGCCCGCCTCGTACTCCGGCGAGTCGACCGGCGTACGCGCCGAGCCGAAGACGCTGATGGCGGGGCCGAGTTCCGCGAGAGCGCCGAAGCCCTCCACGAACTCGGACTGGATGCGCATCACACGCCACGGATCCTGGTGCACCCAGTCCGAGGGTCCGGAGGTGTCCAGCAGCCGCTGGTCCGTCGTCTCGGCCTGCATCTGCTTGCGGCGGCGCACCACCGGGCCGAGACGCTGCTCGCGCGGCTTCCGTGCTCGCTCCCGCTCCGGGCTGGTCATCCCAGGCTCCCTCCGACTGCGATCATTCTGATTCAGCGTACGCACGCGGGCCCCGTAGTGATGTGACAGTCGGCGGCACCGCACCCGGCGGGGAGATGTACGGCCGGTTTCTTACGGTGGGGCAGCCGGGAGTCACGCCGGGGTCACGCCGTGAGCCAGGCGCGCAGCCGGTCCTCGCAGTGCTGGATCTTCGACGTCTCCACACGCTCGTCGCGCTTGTGGGCGAGGTTCGGATCGCCCGGGCCGTAGTTCACCGCCGGGACGCCGAGGGCGCTGAAGCGGGAGACGTCCGTCCATCCGTACTTCGGCTGCGGCTCTCCACCGACGGCGTCCATGAACGCCTTCGCGGCCGGGTGCGAGAGGCCGGGCAGGGCGCCGGCGGAGCTGTCGTCGACGGTCAGCTCCCACTCGCCGCAGTCCGCGAAGACCTCCCGTACGTGCGCGAGGGCCTGCTCCTCGCCGATGTCGGGCGCGTAGCGGTAGTTGACGGTGACGGTGCACGCGTCCGGGATGACGTTGCCGGCGACGCCGCCCTCGACGCGGACCGCGTTGAGCCCCTCCCGGTACTCCAGGCCGTCGATCACCTTCCGCCGCGGCTCGTACGAGGCGAGCCGGGCCAGGATCGGCGCGGCGGCGTGGATCGCGTTCTCGCCCTTCCAGGCGCGCGCGGAGTGCGCTCGTACGCCGCTGGTGCGCAGCAGCACACGCAGCGTGCCCTGGCAACCGCCCTCGACCTGGCCGCTGGAAGGCTCCAGCAGCACCGCGAAGTCGCCGGCGAGCCAGTCGGGGTGGGCCTCGGCGACGTGGCCGAGGCCGTTGAGATGCGCGGCGACCTCCTCCCTGTCGTAGAAGACGAAGGTGAGATCGCGGTTGGGCTCGGGCACGGTCGCGGCGATGCGGAGCTGCACGGCAACGCCCGCCTTCATGTCGCTCGTGCCGCATCCCCACAGCACGCCGGAGTCGTCGAGCCGGGACGGCACGTTGTCCGCGGCGGGCACGGTGTCGATGTGCCCGGCGAGGACGACGCGTTCGGGCCTGCCGAGGCGGGTGCGAGCGACGACGTTGTTGCCGTACCGGTCGACCGTCAGATGGGGCAGGGCGCTCAGGGCGGTCTCGACGGCGTCGGCGAGCGGGCCCTCGCTCCCGCTCTCCGAGGGCATGTCCACGAGCCGGGCGGTCAGCCGTGCGGCGTCCTGGTGCAGGTCGAGTCCGTTGTGCTGCATGAACACAGCCTACGGGCCAGGGGACTTGGCACACCGGCTACCTTTGTGCCCGTGTCCCCCGCCGAATCCGCTCCCCACAAGTCCCGCGCGCGAGCCCTCCGCGTCGCCGCGGCGTGCACGGTGCTGCTCGTCGTCGCCGGTTACGCGGCGACCCAGTACGTGACGAGCAGCACGGGCCCCGCCCGCTGCATGGTCGAGACTCCCGGCGGAAAGCCGGAGAAGTACGAGATCAAGCCGGAGCAGGCCGCCAACGCCGCCACCATCACCGCGGTGGCGTCCCAGCGCGACCTGCCCGAGCGGGCCGTCACGATAGCGCTGGCCACGGCCATGCAGGAGTCGGCTCTGCGCAACATAGAGCACGGCGACCGCGATTCCCTCGGCCTGTTCCAGCAGCGGCCCTCCCAGGGCTGGGGAAGCATCCGGCAGATCCAGGATCCCGTGTACTCGTCAGGAAAGTTCTACGACCATCTCGTGCAGATTCCCGGCTATTCGCGGCTGCCGCTGACCGTCGCCGCACAGCGCGTGCAGCGCAGCGGCTATCCGCAGGCGTACGCGAAGCACGAGACGAACGCCGCGCTGCTGACCGCCGCGCTGACCGGCCGCCGCGCCGCCGCGCTCAACTGCACCACGGGACCGGCCGGCGGCGACGGCAGGGCGGGCAGCGCCACCGCTCTACGGGCCCGTCTGGTACGGGAGTTCGGCGACGGCGTGCTGCCCGCGGGGAGGCGCGACGAGGCGGCGCCGCCGTCGGCGCGCAAGGTGCGCCTGGACGATGCGCCGGAGCGGCGCGCCGCCGGTCGGCAAGACGGCCGTGAGGACACCCGCGGCGACGGACGTGAGGACGGCCGCAGCGACGAAGGCGCAAAGCGCACCGCCGCGGCGGCGACGGCCGCGCGCGCCGGGGACGCCTCGGAGGTGCGCATCCCGGCGCGGGAGGGCAGGCGCGGCTGGGAGCTGGCGCACTGGGCGGTCGCGAACGCCTCGGATCTGCACATCGAGCAGATCTCGTACCGCAACCGCGTCTGGGACGCGTCCAGTTCGGAGGAGGGCTGGCGTCCGCGCGGGGGCCCGGGACACGGTGCGCAGGGCGAACAGGCGGTCAGCGTACGGCTGGCCAAGGGGAGCTGACGGCGCAACCGTTCCCGGATCGGGCATGTGATCACGGGCCGATGCGTGCTCACCGCGCGGCATGATCACTCATCACCATCGGGGGACATCCGCACCCCGGTGTGGACGCCGGACCGAAGCACGCCGCACCGCGTGCGCCCGCCCAACTCCCTTGCTTTTCATGGGAGTCGGCAGCGCCAGGACCGCGAAAAGCCTGTGCGCAGGGCCCGTTGGGCAGAGCTGATCATGCGACGCATTGCCAATCCTTTACTTCGGCGGCCCGCAACTTTCCGGCTCCTCAAGGCGATAGGCACAGCGCCCGGCCCGGCGGTCGCCCGGCCGGGCTCGCATCACGTTTCCGTAGCAGTAGATCTCTCCGTCAAAGGAGCAACATGTCCCTCCCCCTCACGCGCCGGATCGCCAAGACCGTGCTGCTGACGGCCGCGGGCGCCGCCTCCGTCGTAGGCGCGGCCGGTGCGGCGAGTGCCGCCGAACTGCCGACGACCGCTGACGTGGGCGGGCTGAGCAACCTGGACAACGGCGTCGAAAGCCACGTCTCCGGCGCCGCCGAGGGCGCCCAGGCCCTCACCCCGAAGAGCAGCACCAGCCCCCTCCAGAAGACCGACAGCCTTCCGGAGGCGGGTGCGAGCGCCGACACCAACAACGGCCGGACCGTGGAGGAGGCGTCCAAGCTCGCGGGCAGCACCGCCACGGGGACGAACGAGGGTCTTCAGAAGCAGACCCCGAACGTCCAGAAGCAGCTGCCGGACGTGCGGACCCAGGGTCTGCCCGCCGACGCGCTGGGGCAGGCCAACGCCGGGAAGGCCCTTCCCGCCCAGGCCGCCACCGCCAAGCAGGCGCCGACGCAGAAGCTGTCGACCGACAACCTGCCGACGAAGACCCTGCTCCCCAACGGACTGGGCGTCGTCTCGTTCCACTGAGCCGCACGGGCGCCGGACGGCGCCTCGCACGCGGGAACCTCGAACTCGGGAGACTCGCACACGCGAAAGGGGCCGCGGAGGAATTCCTCCGCGGCCCCTTCTCCATGCGGTCTGCCGGGAGTTGTCCGTACGGACCCCGGGCCGGAACCCGGGCCGGACCCCGGGCCGGTGCCGGATCGCGGCGCGGTATGCGATGCCGGCTCGACGGCGGTTCGACGCCGGTTCGACGCCAGTGCGGGCGTCAGCTCTCCAGCCGCCGTACGGCCTCCGCCACACGCTCGTCCGTGGCCGTCAGGGCGACGCGTACGAAGCGCTCGCCCGCGGTGCCGTAGAAGTCGCCCGGCGCGACGAGCACTCCGAGCTTGGACAGATCGCCGACCGTGTCCCAGCACGGCTCGTCCCTGGTGGCCCACAGATACAGCGACGCCTCGCTGTGCTCGATGCGGAAGCCGCGCGCTTCGAGGGCGGTCCGCAGTGACGCCCGGCGGGCCGCGTAACGGTCCCGCTGCCGCGCCACGTGCTCGTCGTCACCGAGCGCCGCGACCGTGGCGGCCTGCACGGGGGCGGGCACCATCATCCCGCCGTGCTTGCGGATGTGCAGCAGCTCCATGAGCACCTCCGGGTCGCCGGCGGCGAAGGCCGCGCGGTAGCCCGCGAGGTTGGAGCGCTTGGAGAGCGAGTGGACGGCGATCACGCCCTCGTACGAACCGCCGCAGACCTCCGGGTGCAGCACCGAGACCGGATCGGTCTCCCAGCCCAGTTCCAGATAGCACTCGTCGCTGACGAGCAGCACTCCGTGCTCGCGGGCCCAGGCGACCGTACGGGTCAGCAGCTCGGCGTCGAGCACCCGGCCCGTCGGGTTGGACGGGGAGTTGAGCCACAGCAGCCGCAGCCCGCGCGGGTCGAGCTCGGTGGGGTCGTCGTAGACGACGGGCTCGGCGCGGGCGAGGCGCGCGCCCACCTCGTACGTCGGGTAGGCGAGCCGCGGATACGCGACCCGGTCGCCCGGGCCGAGGCCGAGCTGGGTGGGCAGCCAAGCGACGAACTCCTTGGAGCCCACGACGGGCAGCACATTCCGGTGCGTCAACTCCCGTGCTCCCAGCCGGCGTTCGCACCAGCCGGTGATCGCGTCGCGCAGCGCGGCCGTGCCCCACACCGTGGGATAGCCGGGGCTGTCGGCGGCGCCGGCGAGCGCGCGCCGCACCACCTCCGGCACGGGGTCGACGGGTGTGCCGACGGAGAGGTCGACGATGCCCGCGTCGTGGGCCGCGGCCGTGGCCTTGTACGGCTCCAGCCTGTCCCAGGGGAATTCAGGCAGCCGCGCGGAGACGGAAGAACCGTCCGGGCCTGTGGATGAAGCCACGGGATGACTCCCTTTCTACTGAACGCGCGGTCCGCTGCGGGACACACGGTCTGCCGTGAAGCACACGGCCTGCTGCGAAAGACGCGGTCCAGCACGCCCGCCGGCGGGACCGGCGCGGTGTGCGGGACCTGGGACCGCGGACGGGGACTGCCCGTACCGCGGTGTCACTCGTCGTGGCTCTGCGGGGGGAGCGCAGCGATGACCGGGTGATCCCGCTCGATCAGTCCGAGCTTGCTGGCTCCGCCGGGCGAACCGAGCTCGTCGAAGAACTCGACGTTCGCCTTGTAGTAGTCCTTCCACTCCTCCGGAGTGTCGTCCTCGTAGAAGATCGCCTCGACCGGGCAGACCGGTTCGCAGGCACCGCAGTCGACGCATTCGTCCGGGTGGATGTACAAGGACCGCTGGCCCTCGTAGATGCAGTCGACGGGGCACTCCTCGATGCAGGCCTTGTCCTTCAGGTCGACACAAGGCTCCGCGATGACGTAGGTCACGCTGTCGTTCCTCCTCGATAGGGCCGGCGGACCGGTGTCAGGGGTCCGCCGCTGGGCGCGCGGGAGCGCGGCGTCGTCGATGCCCGTCCTAGTATCTCCGTTCCCGGTACCGACACGAACAGGAGGGGCGGGTAGAGCTGTGGAATTCACCACGGGCGGACGCCTCGAGGTCCGAATTACCGTGTCTGACGTGGGAAAACGTGTTTCTGTCCGGTCGTTGACCGGTGCCGGGGGACGGCACGCGACCTTCACCGACACGGTCGGCGTTCTCACATCCTGGAACGACGGTGTGCTTCACATCACCCGCCGCGGCGGACAGAGAGTGCCGGTCGAGGAGTCGGCGCTGGTCGCCGGGAAGGTCGTGCCGGACGCACCCGCCAGGCGGCGCGGCCTCCCCTCTGCGAGCGTACGTGAACTCGTCGAGGTCGCGGCGCGCGGATGGCCCGCCGTCGAGACGGAGCGCCTGGGCGGCTGGACGCTCAGGGCGAGCGCGGACGAGACGGAGGGCGGAGACCGGGGCGGAGGCGGGGGCGCGGGACGGCGCGTGGCGGAGAGCCCCACCGCACGCGAAGGGTTCACGGCACGCGCCAACTCCGTTCTGCCGCTTGAGGATCCGGGGCTGCCGCGGGGCGAGGCCCTGGCGCGGGTGCGGCGCTGGTACGAGGCGCGCGGCCTGGTGCCTCGCGTACAGGTCACCACGGGCGGCGAACGCGGCGACGAACTCCTCGCGGCGGAGCTGGAGGAGCTCGGGTGGACCGGTGAACGGTACGCGGTGCTGCGGGTGGCGGCCCTGGCGCCGCTGGCCGACCGGGAGCCGGACGGACGGGTGCGGCTGAGCCGCTCCCCCGGCGAGGACTGGTTCTCGCTCTACCGCCGCGCCGGTGAAATGCCGCACACGGCAAGGAAGGTGCTGACGGGCGGGGCGTCCGTGTGGTTCGCGACGGTGCCGGCAGCCGCTGCGGCGGGGCGTACGGCGGACCCGGCGCGGGAGGACGCACCGGGAGGCGCGGCGGCGATCGGGCGGTGCGTGGTCGACGGACGGTGGGCCGGCTTCGCCGCCATAGAGGTCGCTCCCGGGCAGCGCAGACAGGGCCTGGCGACGGCGGTGATGGGCGAGTTGGCGAGGGCCGCGCTCGCCGAGGGCGCGTCGGCGGCCTATCTCCAGGTGGAGCGCGACAACGGCGCGGCGCGAGTGCTGTACGACGGGATGGGCTTCGCCGACCATCACGCGTACCACTACCGCCGCGCCCCGGAGGACTGATCCACGTTGGCCGGTGAGGAGAACGAGGGCGGGAACGGCGGCGGTTCCGGCGGGGGCTCGGGCGGCGGTTCCGGCTCCGGTTCCGGTGGGGGCTCGGGCGCGGGCACGGGCGCCGGTTCCGGCAACCGCGAGCGCTTCGCGGAGGCGGCACGCGACGAGCGGCCCGATCTGGCGCTGCTGTGCCTGCTGATCGGCGTCGAGGCGGCGGCGCACACGCGCACGGCACACACGGGCAAGGCGCACCGCGGCCCGGAAGAGGAGACGCCGGACGGGAAGCCGGAGCGGGCCCCGCGGCCGGGCCCGGGCGACGGCGGGCACGAGCGGGCAGTTCTGGAGGCGCAGATCGAACTCGACCGCCTCGCAGGGCAGTTGCCGTACGCCGCCTCCCGCGCTCCCGAGGAGTGGGCACGCACGCTCGGACGGCTGCTGGGGCAGGACGAAGGCTTCCACGGCACCCCGGACGACTACCGGCGGCTCGACTCGTCCCTGTTGCAGTCGGTGCTGCACCGCAGGCGCGGGCTCCCGATCCTGCTCTCGGTGGTGTGGATGGAGGTGGCGCGCAGGGCGGGTGCGCCGGTCTACGGGGTGGGCCTGCCCGGCCACTTCGTGGTCGGCTTCGGCGATCCGTCGGGCGACCATGCGCTGGCCGACCCGTACGACGGGGGCCGGCTGCTCTCGGAGGCCGACGTGGAGGCGCTCGTCTCCGGGGCGACCGGAGCGCGCACACCGCTGTCCTCGGCGACGCTGCTGCCCGCGGGCCCGCTGGAGATCGTGCTGCGGATCCTCAACAACATCCGCGCATGGGCCGCGGGACGTCCGGAACAGTCGGGCGTGCAGCTGTGGGCGCTCGATCTGTCCCTGCTGCTGCCGCACCGTCCGGCGCGGCTGCGTCAGGAGCGGGCGCGGCTGCTGGTGGAGCGCGGCGATTTCGTCGGCGGTGCACGGGAGTTGGAGGAGTACGCGTCGGCGATCGCGGCGATGGAGCCCGCCGAGTCGGACAAGCTGCGCAAGGCGGCACGGGCGGCCAGGGCACGGCTCAACTGACGTGACCCCGGCCGCGGCCGGGCCGGTTCGCATGGTCCGCGGGCGCGCTCGGTGCGGTCAGAGCCAGCCCTTGTCGCGGGCGATGCGCACGGCCTCCGCGCGGTTGCGGGCGCCGGTCTTCTGGATGGCCGTGGAGAGGTAGTTGCGCACGGTGCCGTGCGAGAGGTGCATCGTCGCGGCGATCTGCGCGTTGCCCGAACCGTCGGCGGCGGCGTTCAGCACGTCCCGCTCCCGGTCGGTCAGCGGGCTCGCGCCGACCGCGAGCGCGGAGGCGGCGAGCGCCGGGTCGATGACGTGTTCGCCGCGCAGCACGCGGCGAACCGCGTCGGCGAGCCCCGCCGCGGGAGCGTCCTTGACGAGGAAGGCGTCCGCGCCCGACTCCATGGCCTTCCGCAGATATCCGGGGCGCCCGAAGGTCGTCAGGATGACCACCTTCAACTCCGGGTGCTTTGTGCGCAGTTCGGCGGCCGCGTCGATTCCGGAGCCGCCCGGCATCTCGATGTCGAGGAGCGCCACGTCCGGCTTGTGCTCCTCCACCGCCGCGACCACCTCGTCCCCGCGGCCCACCTGCGCGACCACCTCGATGCCGGGCTCCAGCCCCAGCAGGGCGGCGAGCGCCTCCCGCACCATCGCCTGGTCCTCGGCCAGCAGCAGTCGGATCACGACGGCCAGGCTACGTTCTTGCCGTCGCCCGGCGCACCGTCGTGCCCCGGGCCGTGGTCGCGCCCCGGGCCGTCCGCGGGCGCCCGTGCGGGCCCGTCGCCCCGAGCGGCGGCAGGCGCCTCGGCCGCGACCGCGGGGGATCCTTGGGCCGCGACCGCGGCAGGTCCTTCAGCCGCGACCGCGGCGGGTCCTTCAGCCGCGACCGCGGCGGGCACCCCCGCCGGGACGACCGCGCGGAGCTGGAAGCCGCCCCGCACCCCCGGCCCCGTCTCCAGAGCGCCGTCCGCGAGGGCGAGACGCTCGGCGAGGCCGGTGAGGCCGTTGCCGCTCGGGGAGTCCGCGCCGCGGCCGTCGTCGGTGACGGCGAGGCACACGGTCTCGTCGGCCTGCTCGGTGAGCGTCACCGTGCAGCGCGAGGCGCCGCTGTGCCGTACGACGTTGGTGCACGCCTCGCGCAGCGCCCAGGCGAGCGCGCTCTCCTGATCGGGGTGGAGGGCGGCGCTCAGCGCGGCGGGCTCCGGGAGCCGTGCGGAGATGCCGGCGGCCCCGAACGCCGTTGCCGCGCTTGCGAGTTCGACCCGCAGGGTGGGCCTGCGGTAGTCGCTGACGGCCTCCCGTACGTCGACGAGCGCCTGGCGGCTGACCCGTTCGATGTCGGCGACCTGGGCCGCGGCGGCCTCCGGCTCGCCGGGGAGCATGCGCCCGGCCAGCTCGCTCTTCAACGTGATGAGGGAGAGCGAGTGGCCGAGCAGATCGTGCAGGTCCCGGGCGAGGCGCAGCCGTTCGTCGCTGGCGGCGAGGTGGGCGACGGCGGCGCGGGCCTCGCGGAGTTCGCGCGTCGTACGGATCATGCGCCGGATCCCCACCATGGCGAACCCGCCCAGCAGCGCCGGGATGAACAGCGCGGGCCACAGGTCGCCCGTGTCGTCGAGGTGCAGCCCCAGCGCCACCAGCACCGCCGCCGTACCGGGGATCACCCAGCACGACGCACGTGACGGCAGCACGGCACCGGCCGCGACCGAGAAGTACACGAAGAGGACCAGCCACGCGCTTCCGAGGGCGAAGGACGGCACGAGGGCCAGCAGCAGCAGCGCTGCCAGCCCCACGTACACGCCGCGGAAGCCGCCCGGCAGCGGTTTGGTGTACCGGAAGATCAGCCTCACGTAGACCGCTACGAAGGCGGCCAGGCCCGCCCCGGCGAGGACCGCCACCGGGGTGCTGTGCCCGCCCTCGTAGAGGTCGGTCACGGGAGCGCCGAGATACACCATCCAGATCCCGGTCCACAGCACCTTGACGTAGATCTGGCGGCGGTTCTCCGGCTCGCGGCCGATCGCGGCGGTGCCGTCGAACGGGACCGTGAAGCGGCCCCCGTGAACCGCTTCACGCTCCGCCGCCCGCGCTGCCGCGGAGGCCTCCCCCGCCTCCCCCGCCTCCTGCGTACGGGCGGAAGTCCCGTCCGCCGCGGGCGACTTCGTGCCGCCGCCCCGCACCTCCGTGCCGCCGCCCCGGTCCGCGCTCATGTGCCCCCTCCGATCCTCGACGGCGGTCGTCCCCCGTCATGCGTCCCTGCCCCGCGTCATGCTGCCCGCGTCATGCGTGCCGTCGTGGGCTGCTGTTCCTGACGCGGTACTGCCGTTCGTTCACACTCGGACGTGCCGCCTGTTCACACCTTGGCGGTGTCCCGCCGGTACAGCCAGGCCGCCAGCGCGCTGAACAGCAGCAGATAGCCGCCGAGGATCGCCACGTCCCGCAGATGGGGCGCGTCCCCCAGCTCGACGGCCTGTCCGAGCGCCCTGTACGCGTGCGTGGGCAGCCATGCGGACACGTCGCTCACCCAGGACGGCAGGAAGCTCAGCGGCATCCACAGCCCGCCGAGCATCGCGAGCACGAAGTAGATGATCATCGTGATGGGGCGTACCGCGTCGCCCGACGCGAGATAGCCGATCGCGACGCCCAGCGCGGCGAAGACGAAGCTTCCCGCCCACGTGCACAGCGCGATCATGCCCCACTGCCAGGCCTCCAGCCGTACGTCCTTGACGGCGGCCGCCACCACGAACACCAGCAGGATCGAGGGCAGGCTGACCGTCGACGCGGCGGCGATCTTCGCCAGTACGTATCCGCGGCCGGGGAGCGGTGTCAACCGCAGCTGGCGCACCCATCCCTGCTCGCGCTCCTTCGCGATCTTCTCGCTGTTGCCGAGCAGTACGGCGGTCATGGCCCCGAAGGCGGCCATGGCGACCATGTAGTAGAGCGGCAGCCCCATGTCCATGCCGGGCAGCTTCGCGTCGTCCGCGCCGCCCGCGATGATCAGGTAGAGCGCCGACGGATAGATCACGGAGAAGAACAGGAACTTCTTGTTGCGCAGCGCGCGGAGTATCTCCAGCTTGACGAGAGTCCTCATACCGCCGCCACCTCCGTGTCGTCGTGGTCCTTCCGCGGAGCGGCGACCTCGCCGCCGTCCCCTCCCGGGCCCCGCCCGGCGTCCTGCCGCTCATGCTGCTGCTCGTGCTGCTCCTCGGCGTCCTTGGTGATCGCGAGGAACGCCTGCTCCAGGCCGAGGTGCGTCACTTCGAGGTCGCGCGGGTAGAGGCCGAGTCCGTACAGCGCGTGCACCGTCGCGTCGGCGTCGGCCGACCTCATCCGTACGGTGCCGCCCGCCACTTCGAACTCGGTGACGCCCGGCAGCGCGCGCAGCGCCGGCTCATGTGCCCTGACTTCGGTCTCGGCCGCCGCCTTGTAGCCGTTGGAGCGGTCTCCCGTGCCGCTCCCGCTGCCGTTGCCGAGGCCGTTCCCGGTGCCGTTGACGGTGCTGTTGGCGGTGCCGTTGGCGGGGCCGCTGGCGGGGCCGCTGCGCAGGGCGAAGGAGATGCGGCGCGCGCCGGCGCGGTTCTTGATGTCGGCGGCCGTGCCGTCGGCCAGCAGCCGTCCGCGGTGCAGCACGAGAACGCGGTCCGCGACGGCGTCGGCCTCCTCCAGATAGTGCGTGGCGAAGAGGACCGTACGGCCCTGTGCGGCCTGTTCGCGCATCGCCTTCCAGAAGTGCCCGCGAGCGGAGACGTCCATGCCGGTGGTCGGCTCGTCCAGCACGATCAGGTCGCTCTCGCCCGCGACGGCGAGGGCGAAGCGCACGCGCTGTTCCTGGCCGCCGGAGAGCTTGCAGACCATGCGGTCCGCGATGGCGGTGATGCCGGCGTCGGCGAGCACCTTCTCGACGGGGTGGGCGCGGGGGTGCAAGTCGCAGGCGAGGCCCACGAGTTCACGGACTTTCACGCCTTCCATCAGGCCGCCCGACTGGAGCATCGCCCCGACCCGGCTCTCGGTGACGGCCTTTCGCGGTGACGTGCCGAACAGGCGGACCATGCCGCCCGGGTCCGGCGAACGCAGGCCGAGCAGAAGGTCCAGCGTGGTGGACTTGCCTGCCCCGTTGGGTCCGAGAAGCGCGACCGTCTCCCCCGGATGCAGCCTGACGGTGAGATCCGCGAGGGCGCGCACCGAGCCGTAGCTCTTGCTCACCCCGGCGAATTCGACGACTGGTGAATGCTGTCTGGTCATGCATTCACGATGACGCCCGGCGGCCCCTGCCGTGCAGTGCCGCAAGTCGTGAGCTGCGTATGACAGTTGTCAGATGACGGATAACAGGTGACAGATGACAGATGTCAGAATCCGTCAGCCGCCGCCCCGGCGCCCGGCGCCCGGCGCCCGCCACCGCGCCCATCCGCTCACCGTGCGTTGAGCGGAATCTCCTGTACGCGCTTGGCAGGGCTGGTCTCCTTGAGCGCCAGACGCAGCGCACCCGCGACGTCCTGCGGCGTGACGGGCGTCTTGCTGCCGTCGCCACGCGTGATCTTCACGCCGGCGAAGGTCGTCCCGTACAGCTGCTTGAGCACCGGCAGGTCGTACGTGTCGACCAGCGTGCCGTTGACCGGCTTCATGGAGAGGAACTTGGGAAGCGACTTCTGCGGGCTGAACTGGATCGAGGCGTCGCCCGCCTTGATCGTCACCAGCCCCGACATCGCCGGCTTGCCGAAGTCCCGGATGGCGCGCTGGATCTCCTGCTTGCCGACCTTCGGCTGCTGCGCGGAGACGGGCAGTTCGACGGGGCTGTTGTTCCCGGTGGCCGCGCGCTTGCGGTAGGCGCTCTCCAGCTCGTCGCTCGCCTTGTCGGCGTCGATTCCCTTGTGCGGCTTACCCGGTACGGCGATGGCCTTGCCGTTGGCGAACTTGACCATCCCGTCCTTGGGGGCGCCGCCGACACCGGTCTCCTTGGAGACCTGCGACAGGGCGGAGGTCATCTTCTCCTCGTCCACCTTGAGCGCGGGCTCCGCCTCGCGCTCCATGCCGAAGAGCGAACCGATGACGGAGACCGGGTTGTAGTCCCGGCCCGCAGCCGTGCGCACCGTCGCCTCGGTGTCCAGCGTCATCCCCGCGACGCTCGGCTTGAGCTTGGCCCGCTGGCCCTGGGCGACGACGGTGAACGCCTGCGTCGTACGGTCGCCGAAGGCCGCGTCCAGCTTGTTGACCGCCTCGTGCCTGCTCAAGCCGCCGATCTCGACGCCGAGCACGGTGGTGCCGTTGGGCACGTCTGCGTGGTCGAGCAGCAGGCCGGCACCGTATGCGATGCCGACGACGCCGAGCACGCCGACGCCCGCGACCATCAGCTTCGAACGGCCGCCGGCGGACGCCTCGCCCGCACGGCCCGCGGACGACCTCGACGAGGCCCGCTCGAAGGGCGAGCCGGAGGGGCCCGCCTCGTCCTCCGCCAGCCGCGGCGCCCTGCTCATCAGGGTCTCGCCGACGACTCGTTCGCCCTCGGGATCGTCGGCGACGGCGGTGCCTTCGCGTCCGGCGCCGGCCGTGCCGTAGGTGGGCAGTCCGCCCGTGCCGCCCGGGCCCTCCTGCTCGCGGAGCATCTCCTCGCCGATGCCGCCCGGCGCGAACGGAGCGCGGCCGGTGCCCAGTCCGAGAGTGGAGCTCGCCGGGGACTCCGGCGGTGCGCCGCCCCCGACGGGAGGCGGCGGCAGCGGCATGTCCCCGGTCGCGGGCCCGGTCGTCGGACCGTCCTGGACGCCCTGGCCCGGCAGGTCGCCCGCAGCCGGAGTGCCGGCGGGCGGGGTGTCCGTACGGGGAAGGGAGTAGGCGCCCGTGTCGTACGGGTCGGCCGCATCGCCCGCGCCGTAGGGGTTCGTGACGCCGTAGGGATCGCTACTGCCGTACGGGGACTCCCCGGCGCCCGGCGGCGTACCCACACCGGCACCGCCGCCCGCGCCCGAGGCCGGTCCGCGTCCGCCCGGGCCGGGCTTGGACTTCCGTGGCGCGAACCAGTCGCTGGTCTTCTGCGCGAAGTCGGCGCCGCCGGAGGTCTCCTCGGACGTACGCGGCGGCCCGGAGGCGCCCGCCCCCGGCGCACCGGCCGCTCCGCCGGCACCCGGCACCGCGCCGGGCCCGGTGCCCGAGACGCCGTCGCCGGGAGCGCGCAGCGGGTGCGCGACATCGGACGGCGAGGAGCCCTGCCCGGGCCCGCCCGCGGCGTTGCCGCCGCCGTCCGTATCGCTCTCGCTCACGGGCGTCCGCATCACGACGGGCGGAATCGGCCGCGAACCCGGGATGTTGATCCGGATGCGGGTCGTCAGGGTCGTCTCCGTCTTGCGGTCTTCGGGCCGCCGCTGCGCGTCCGAGGCCGCCGTCTCTTCCGAGTCGGCGGAGTCCCCGGCGGCGCCGGGGCCGTACGGTCCGGTACCCGACGGGTACGACGGACCGCCCTGGCCCTGCGGCCCGGAGGACGAACGGTCAGTTTCACGACTCAAAGCAGGTACTCCCGGTTGGGTTCGCCGCCCATCATGCATGCAGGTCCCAGGACGGCTCGCCGGCGCGCACCAGCTTACTTGGGGTCGCCGCCACGGGACCCTCTCCCTCGTAATCCCCTGGACAGGAGCCTCGTCAGCGGTACTTGGGCCCAGGCACTGGCGGTGCCGGCAGCGCGATGGTGGCACACATCACAGCGGCGAGCACCCCGCCTAGTAGAAAGACATACGAACCGATGCCCGCGCCGAAGACGAAGTCGCCCTCCGGACGCGGGGAAGTGAGCACGAACACGGTCACCACCCAGCCGACGCCGGGCGCCGCCGCACCCGTCCGCGTACGGCACAACTTCGCGCCGCCCCAGAAGAGTCCGACGGCCGCGGCCAGCGCGAGCAGCAGTCCGCCGGGGAGCCAGCCGCTCTGCACCAGCGCACCCGCCGCCGCCGTCAGCACGCCGAGTGCGAGCAGCAGAAGATAGACGCCCATGCGTGCCGTACGGGAGGCGGGGACCGGCGTGGGCCACGCGGGAAGGCCGTGCGGGCCGTACCGCTCCCGGCCGCCCTCGGCGCCGTCCGCTCCCGCCGCCGGGCCCCACCGCCGAGGGCCCGGCCGCTCCACGCTTCCGCCGCGCTGCCCCTGCTTGTCGCGATCTCCGCGCTGCCCGCGCTCCTCGCTCTGCTCGTGCTCCCCGCGCTGCTCGCGCTCTCCGCGTTCTTCGCCGCTCATGCGCCCGCTCCGTCGAACAAGTCCTGTGCCGTGCCGCCGGAATGCTCCCCCGTGGAGTGCGCGAGGCGGTAGAACTCGGTGCCGATCAGCGGCTGGCCCAGCCCGTTCGACAGGGCGAAACCGCCGTCGTCGACGGTGATCTGGGTCGCGTGCGCACGCATGGCGGCGGCCTTCGCCTCCGCGTAGGCGCGTCCGTCGACGACCGCGTCGACCGAGGCGGAGTCCGCCACGAGCCCCGGCACGTCCTCCGGTTCCGCGAGCGCCGCGTACGGCGACGGGGACTGCGACCTCAGCCGCGCGAAGCCCTCCTCGACGACGGGGCGCGGCACGCAGTTCCAGTAGACGCGGGCCGGCTCGTGCGGCTCGCCCGCCTCTGGCGCGAAGCCGGGATCGGCGGCGAGTCCGGCCGCGCGCATCGCCACCCGGTGTGCCTGGATGTGATCGGGGTGGCCGTAACCGCCGTCCGGGTCGTAGGTGACCATCACCTGCGGCCGCACCTCACGGATGACGCGGACCAGGTGGAGCGCCGCCTCGTCGAGCGGGGCCTGCCAGAAGCACTCGGGGCGCAGATTGGTGGAGAGGCCCGTCATCCCTGAGTCGCGGTAGCGGCCCGGGCCGCCGAGCAGGCGGTGGTCCGTGACGCCCAGCTCCCGCATGGCGTGGGCGAGTTCACCCATGCGGTGCCGCCCGAGCGGGGTCAGCTCGCCGGGGGGCACGGGTGACTCGGGAGCGGGTTCACCGGGCTGCGGCACCGGCGGTGCGAGGTGCGCCAGCTCGGCGGGGATGACCTCGCCCTCCTCGCCGAGGGTGCATGTGACGAGCGTGACGTGTACGCCCTCGGCGGCGTATCTGGCCATGGTGGCACCGTTGTTGATCGACTCGTCGTCCGGGTGCGCGTGCACCAGGAGAAGCCGCCGGTCAGGAGCTGCGCTCATGCCCCTGACCCTACGGCCCCGCTCCGACGGCTCAGAACTTGATGTCCCCGAGCATGCCTGCCACGTTCGTCGTCAGCTCGTTGATGGTGGGAGCGATCGACGAGCCCGCCAGATAGAAGCCCAGGAGCACGCACACCACCGCGTGCCCGGCCTTGAGGCCGGCCTTCTTCACGAGCAGCAGAACGATGATCAGGAGCAGCACGACCGCCGAAATCGAGAGTGCCACGGCGGTTCACCTCCAAGTACGCGCGGTCGGGCGACGGATTCCGGACAGCATGAGCCCATGACACGAGCGGGCCACGGGCTTCATACCCGGGTCCCGCGTCGCGCAATGGATCATAACTATCCGTCAGTTGGCATTGGCCGGGTGCACGGGTGCAGACGAGGGGCGCATATTCGAATCCGGCCACCGCCGGGGCGACCCCGGCTGCGCCCCTGCGAAGCGGGGGAGCGTCCGCCAGGCTCTACGCTCTGCCGCATGGCCACTACTTTCCCCCGTCAGTTCGCACGCACCCAGCGCTTCACCCTGGGCGCCCCCCGCGCGTTCACCGTCGCTCCGGACGGTTCGCGCATCGTCTTCCTGCGCTCCCGCGAGGGCACTGACCGGGCGAATCTCCTGTGGGTCCGCGAGCCGTCCGGCGGTCGCGAGTACGTCGCCGCCGATCCCGGGAGCCTGCTTGGAGGCGCGGCCGAGGAGCTGTCGGCACAGGAGCGCGCCAGGCGCGAGCGCAGCCGCGAGGGCTCCGCGGGAATCGTCGGATATGCCACCGACAAGGCTGTGGAGCGGGCCGCGTTCGCGCTGTCGGGGCGCCTCTTCGCCGCGGATCTGACGACGGGCGATTGCCGTGAGCTGGAGACCCCCGTGCCCGTCGTCGACCCGCGCCCCTCCCCTGACGGCACGCACATCGCATACGTGGCGGGCGGCGCTCTGCGGGTCGTACGCAGCGACGGGACCGGCGACCGTGCGCTGGCCTCCCCCGAGAACGACGGGATCACCTACGGTCTGGCCGAATTCATCGCCGCCGAGGAGATGGACCGCGGACGGGGTTTCTGGTGGGCGCCGGACAGCCGGCGGCTGCTCGTCGCACGCGCCGACGACGCCCCCGTACAGCGGTGGTGGATCGCCGACCCGGCGCATCCCGACCGTGAGCCGGCGGAGGTGGCCTATCCGGCGGCGGGCACGGCCAACGCCGACGTCACCCTCCACCTGCTGAGCGTCGACGGCGACACCGGGCCCGGGTCCCGCCGGGAGGTCGGGTGGGACCGCGATGGCTTCCCGTATCTCGCGCGCGTCCACTGGTCCGCGGGCGGGCCGCCGCTGCTGCTCGTACAGGCGCGGGACCAGCGCACGCAGCAGTACCTCGGCGTCGACGCCGCTACGGGCGCCACCAGCACGCTCCACACCGAACAGGACCCCGAATGGCTGGAGTTGTTCGCGGGCGTGCCCGCCTGGACGGACGACGGACGGCTCGTACGGATCGACGACTCGTCCGGGGCGCGGGTGCTGACGGTCGGGGACAGCGCGTTCACCACGGCGTCGTCGCATGTACGGGCGGTGCTGGACGTCGGTGCGGACGGGGTGCTCTTCTCCGCTTCCGCGGGAGCTGAGGACGAGGACGCGGGCGAGGAGGACGCGGGCGGGGGCGCCGCCGCGGACGCCGCCGACGAGCGGGTGCGACGCGAAGTGGGCGACATCGGCGTGTACTTCGCGCGGTTCGCCGCGGACGGCTCCTGCGCGGGCGTCGAACGCCTCACGGACACGGACACGGGCACGGACGCGGACGGCCGTACGGACACGGACGGCGGCACCGAACCCGCCGGGCCGCCGCACGTGGCGTCGGCCGTGCGCGGCGGCGACACCCTCGTACTGTCCACCGCGTCGCTCTCGCGCCCCGGTTCACATGTCGCGGTGCTGCGCATGGGCGGCGCGGAGGGGGCGCTGCCGCTGAAGCCGCTGGACACCGTGCCGTCCCACGCCGAGACGCCCCTGCTCGCCGCCTCGCCCCGGCTGCTGCGCACCGGGGAGCGGCGGATCCCCGCGGGTGTGCTGCTGCCCACCGGATACCGGGAGAGCGACGGCCCGCTTCCCGTGCTCATGGACCCCTACGGCGGACCGCACGGCCAGCGCGTCGTCGCGGCGCACAACGCGTGGCTCACCTCGCAGTGGTTCGCCGACCAGGGCTTCGCCGTGGTGGTGGCCGACGGCCGTGGCACGCCCGGTCCTTCGCCCTCGTGGGAGAAGGCGGTCTCGCGGCGGATCGCCGACGTCACGCTCGACGACCAGATCGAGGCGCTGCGGTCGCTCGCCGCGGACCATCCGCTGGATCTGACGAGGGTGGGCATCCGCGGCTGGTCGTACGGCGGCTATCTCGCGGCGCTCGCCGTGCTGCGCCGCCCCGACGTCTTCCACGCGGCCGTCGCGGGCGCGCCCGTCACCGACTGGCGGCTGTACGACACCCACTACACGGAGCGCTACTGCGGCACCCCCGATCAGGACCCCGAGGTGTACGCGCGCTCCTCCGTCGTCACCGACGAGGGGCTCTCCGGGGCGGACCCGCAGCACCGCCCGCTGATGCTGATCCACGGCCTCGCGGACGACAACGTGGCCGCCGCGCACACGCTCCGGCTCTCCTCCGCGCTGCTGGCCGCGGGCAGGCCGCACGAGATGCTGCCGCTGTCCGGGGTGACGCACATGACGCCGCAGGAGCAGATCGCGGAGAACCTGCTGCTGCTCCAAGTGGCCTTCCTCAAGCGGACGTTGGGCGCGGCCTGACCGTACGGGGCGACCTGCACGGGGCGACCTGCACGGGGCGACCTGCACGGGGCGGCCTGCACGGGCCGTACGGCACCGAACGCGGGCGCGGAACGCAGCACGCGGCACACGCGTCGCACGACACAGGACACACGCGCGGGCGCCGCCGCGATCCAGGATCACGACGGCGCCCGCGAACACCCTCGACGGCCGACGGCCTCACACCGCGCTGTCGGACTCCATCGCCCTCAGCGCCGAGTCCATGACCACGTCCTCCTCGCGAGCGGTCGTCGACCCCTCCTCCGGGAAGTGGCACGCGGTCAGGTGCCCGGCCGCGTTCCCCGTTATCTGGACGAGCGGCGGCTCCTCCGTGGCGCACTTCTCCTGCGCCTTCCAGCAGCGCGTACGGAACCGGCACCCGGAGGGCGGCTTGATCGGCGAGGGCACGTCGCCCGCGAGTCGGATGCGCTCGCGCTGCTCGTCCTCGCCCTCGTCGAGCTTCGCCTCCGGCACGGCCGACAGCAGCGCGTGCGTGTACGGGTGGCGGGGGCGCAGGTAGATCGAGTCGCGGTCGCCGACCTCGACGATCTTCCCCAGGTACATCACAGCGAGCCGCTGCGTGAAGTGCCGCACGATCGCCAGGTCGTGCGCGATGAACACGAACGCGATGCCCCGGTCGCGCTGCACCTGCTGAAGCAGGTTGACGACCTGGGCCTGGATGGAGACGTCCAGCGCCGAGACCGGCTCGTCCGCCACGATCAGCTTCGGCTCCAGCGCGAGGGCGCGCGCGACACCGATGCGCTGCCGCTGGCCGCCGGAGAACTCGTGCGGGAAGCGGTTGTAGTGCTCCGGGTTGAGACCGACGGTCTCCAGCATCTCCCGGATGCGCTTCTCGCGGCCGCCGGGCGGGTTGATCCCGTTGACCTCCATCGGGTTGCCGATGATCGAGCCGACCGTCTGCCGCGGGTTCAGCGACGAGTACGGGTCCTGGAAGATCATCTGGATCTCGGAGCGTACGGGTGCCAGCTCCTTGCGGTTGGCGTGCGATATGTCCCGGCCGCGGTAGGAGATCGTGCCCCGCGTGGGCTCCAGCAGCCGTGTCAGCAGCCGCCCGGTCGTGGACTTGCCGCAGCCGGACTCGCCGACGAGGCCGAAGCTCTCGCCCGGCATCACGCTCAAGTCGATCCCGTCGACGGCCTGGACCGCGCCCACCTGCCGCTTGAACGGGAAGCCGCCCATGATCGGGAAGTGCTTGGTCAGGCCCTTCACCGTCATCAGCGGGTCGCCGGAGGCCGGCACGTCGTCCTGCGGCTTGGTCAGGGTGAGTTCTTCGCTCATTGCTGTCATTCTCCCTAGCCCAGCCGGGGTTTGATCTGCTCGATGAAGAAGGTCTGCTTCTGCTCGCCCGTCAGATGGCAGGCGGCACCGCGTCCGGCGGGCAGCACGGGCCGGTCGGCTGAGCAGGACTTGCCGCCGGCGACCTCGTCCACGTAGTCGCACCGCGGGTGGAACGGGCAGCCGGGCGGCGGCGCGAGCAGGCTCGGCGGCGTGCCCTTGATCGGGACGAGCGCCTCGTCCACGTCGCTGGACAGCCGCGGCATGGAGCTCAGCAGGCCCCAGGTGTACGGGTGCCGGGGCGCCCGCAGCACCTCGGACACGCTGCCGCGCTCGACGGCGCGGCCGCCGTACATCACGAGGATGTCGTCGGCGACGTTCGCGATCACACCCAGGTCGTGGGTGATGAAGATGATCGCCGAACCGAACTCCTGCTGGAGGTCCTTGAGCAGGTCGAGGATCTGCGCCTGCACGGTCACGTCGAGCGCGGTCGTCGGCTCGTCCGCGATGAGCAGGTCGGGGTCGCACACGAGCGCCATCGCGATCATGGCGCGCTGCCGCATGCCGCCGCTGAACTGGTGCGGATAGTCGTCCACGCGCAGCTTGGCGTTGGGGATGCCGACCTTGTCGAGCATCTCGATCGCGCGCCGGTGCGCCTCGCGCTTGGAGGCGCCCAGGTGCTTGCGGTACGGCTCGGCGATCTGGCGGCCCACGGTGTAGTACGGCGACAGCGCCGTCAGCGGGTCCTGGAAGATCATCGCCATCTTGTTGCCGCGCAGCGATTCGAGGGTCTTCTCCCTCGCGCCGGTCAACTCCTGCCCGTCGAGCAGGATCTCCCCCGAGACGGCGGTCTTCTTGGGGTTGTGCAGCCCGAGGATCGACAGGTTCGTCACCGACTTGCCGGAGCCGGACTCGCCCACGATGCCGAGGGTGCTGCCGCGCTCCAGGTCGAAGGAGAGACCGTCGACGGCCTTGACGGTGCCGCCCTCGGTGTCGAAGTGCACATACAGGTCGCGTACGGAGAGGAACGCACTGGCGGCGCCCGCGTCGCGCGGAGCCGGAACGCCCGCTTCCTTGGTCAGGGTGGTCACAGCGGTACTCCTAGGCCAGCCGCACGCGCGGGTCGATGAACGCGTATGCGGCGTCCACGATGACGTTGAAGAGGATGATGAAGGTCGCGGAGAAGAGCATCACGCCCATCACCATGGGCAGGTCGGTGTTCTCCACGGACTCGACCGCCAGCTTCCCGAGCCCCGGCAGCGAGAAGGTCCACTCGGTGATCATGGCGCCGCCGAGCAGCGACCCGAGGTCGACGCCGAAGATCGTCACGATGGGGATGAGCGAACCGCGCCACGCGTAGCGGAAGAAGACGAACTTCCCCGACATGCCCTTGGCCCGTGCCGTGCGGACGTGGTCCTCGGCGAGCTGCTCGATCATCGAAGAGCGCGACAGACGTGTGTAGTTCGCCGTGAAGATGATCTGGATCACCATCCACGGGATGAGCAGGCCCATGAACCAGCCGGCCGGGTCCTCCGTCAGCGGCACGTAGGCGGGCTGGTCCAGCAGCCCCAGGTTGAACACCAGCAGTGCCATCACCAGGGGGCCCACGAAGTAGATCTGCATCGAACTGAGCACCAGCGAGGCGGTGCTGAAGACCTTGTCGGCGAGCGTGCCGCGCTTCCAGGCGGCGATCATGCCGGCGCCGAGACCGATGACCAGGAAGACGACGGCGCCGCCGATGGTGAGCGAGACCGTGGTCGGGAAGCGGTCGAGGATGGTGTTCCAGACCGGGTCCGAGTTGGCGAACGAGTAGCCGAAGCACGGTGCGGGGCAGGCACCTTGGGCGAAGGTGCGGCCCGCGAAGATGCCGACCATGAAGTGCCAGTACTGCATCGGTATGGGCTCGTCGATGCCCATGTTCTTGCGGATGACTTCCAGCGCGTCCGGTGTGCAGTTCTTGCCACAGGCCAGCATCGCCGGATCTCGCGGTACGGCGTAGAAGAGGAAGAAGGTGACCGCACTGATGATCAGCAGGATCACCATCGCGCCGAGTGTCCGGCGGACGAGGAAACGAAGCATGACGGAACGCAGCTCTCGTGGGCAGCGGATTCAGGGGTGGGGGAACGGCCGGTGGTGCCCTCCCCCTTGGGAGGGCACCACGGCCGGCGCGGGCAACCGCGCCGTGTGCGCTGTTACTTCTTCACGTACAGCTGTGTCGGGTCGATGCTGCTGAGCACGTCGTTCATCACGGCGCCGCCGACCTTCGATCCGTACAGCTGGATCTGCTTGTAGTACATCAGCGGAACGTCGGGCAGGTCATCCTTGAGGATCTTGTCCGCGAGCTTGGCCCACTCCTTGGCGGCCTTGTCCGCATTCGTGATCTTGGAGATGCGGTCCATCTCCTTGTTCATCTTGGGGTTGTCGTAGTGCGAGTAGTTCGTCGCACCGTCCTGCACCTGGCGGCCGTCCAGCGTCGGCGGAACCACCGTGCCGGCGCTCGGCCAGTCGGCACCCCAAGAGGAGTGGTACATGTCGTACTTGTTCTTGATCTTGCCGATCTGGTCGTAGTAGGTGTCCGTCACGATGTCCTTGAGCTGGACGTTGAAGCCGGCCTTCGTGAGGTTGTCCTTCGCCGCGATGGAGAAGTCGGACCACTCGGGCGAGTTCTGGTAGGCGAAGGTCAGCTTCATGCCGTCCTTGCCGGCTTCCTTCAGGATCCGCTTGGCCTTCTTCACGTCGCCCTGCGGGTTCTTGACCTTGCCGTACGGGTCGGACTCGCTGTGGCCGGCGACCGTCGGGCTCAGGTAGTTGCCCGCCAGCTCACCGCCGCCGGAGCCGCCGAAGGCCTGGAGCAGGGACTGCGCCGGGAGCGCGTAGGCGATGGCCTCGCGGACCCGCTTGTCCTTCAGCCGGTCCATGTTGAGCGAGATCTTGCCGACGTAGGGCTGGTAGCCGGACAGCGAGCGGTCCTTGACCTTCGGGTCGGAGCGGACCGACTGCATGCTGGAGGCGTCGACCTGGTTGTTGAAGCTGACCGCGGTCTTGTTCTCGGCGCTGTCGGAGACCAGGCGCTTCGTCGAGGCCTCGTAGGAGACGCCGAACTGGATGTTGTGCGTGTCCGGGTACTGGTGACGCACCGCGTCCGTCTTCGGGTCCCATTCCTTGTTGCGGACCAGCTTCATGCCCTTGCCGGACTTGAAGGAGGCGATCTTGTACGGGCCGGAGGACACCGGCTTCTTGTCGTACTTCTCCTTCGTGTCGCCCTTCTCCTGGACCGCCGAGTATCCCACCATGCCCAGCGCGTAGGGCAGGTCGGGCTGCGGGTCCTTGAAGTGGAAGACGATGGTCTTGTCGTTCGGCGTCTCGAGGATCTTGTCCGGCAGGTGCTTGCCCTTGTATGGGCCGTCCGGCAGCAGCTTGCGGTAGCCGGTGCCGCTCTTGCCGGCCATCCACTGCTGGATGAAGACCGGGCCCTCGGAGATGAACGGCGCGAACTGCCGCTCGAAGGTGTGGCGTATGTCCTTCGACGTGATCGGGGAGCCGTCCTCCCACTTCACGCCGTCCTTCAGCGTGTACTTCCAAGTCCGCTTGTCCTTGGAGGGCTTGCCGCTGTCGGTGGCGAGGTCGCCGACGACCGTGTACTTGCCGGCGTTGTCACGCTTGTAAGTGGTCAGACGACGGTGGATGAGGGTCGACATGGTGCCCTCGTCGCTCACGTACATCTGCGCCGGGTCCAGGTGGGCGTAGCTGTCGCGCTGGTAGACGGTCAGCGCGCCGCCCTTCTGTGCGCCCTTGACCGGCTCGGCCGGGCCCTTCGAATCGGCGGCGTCACCGAAGTCGTACCTGACCTGCTGCTTGGTGGCGTCGTCCTTGCTCGGGCCGCCCGCGTCGCCCCCGCCGCCGCTGCTGCATCCTGTGAGGATGAGAGCGCCCGCGGAAAGCCCCACGACGGAGACGCGCGCCGTACGCATCCTGAATGTCCTCATGGTGTGGTAGCACCTGCCTGTCGGTTGTCCGTTGCTGCCTGACTCATGCGGTGCTGGGGTGGCAGCACCCCCCGCTGCTCGGTCTTCAACGTCCCGATTTCGGGTCGAAGGCGTCCCTGACCGAGTCCCCGAGCAGGTTGAACGCGACGATGAAGATCACCATCGCGACGCCGGGGAAGATCATGTAAGTGATGTCGCTCTGGTAGACCTTGGCGCCCGTGGAGAACATCCGGCCCCAGTCCGGGGTCGAGGCGGGCATGCCCACGCCGAGGAAGGAGAGACCGGCGACGCCCGTGACGAAGTTGGGGAGCATGTAGGTGGACTGAACGAGGATCGGCGTGACCACGTTCGGGAGCAGCTCCTTGCGGATGATCCGCCACGGCGGAGTGCCCGCCACCTTCGCCGCCTCGATGAACTCCCGCTCCCGAAGCGTCAGCACCTGCCCGCGCAGCAGCCGCGCGAGCGTCATCCAGCCGAGCAGCCACATCACGAAGATCAGCACGCAGGCGCGCAGCCACGTGGGCATCTCGTCGGTGGGGTCGACCACGAGGGCACCGACCACCGGCACGAAGGCCACGAAGAAGAGCTGGTTCGGGAACGACATCATCAGGTCGGTGAGACGGCCCAGGAAGTAGTCCGTCTTGCCGCCCATGTAGCCGCCCGCGACACCGATCACGACGGCGAGCAGCACCGAGAGGATCGTGATGACCACTGCGAGCGAGAGGGATGTGCGCATCCCGTAGACGAGCTGGGTGAGCACGTCGCGCCCGAGGCCCGGTTCGAGACCGAACCAGAAGTCGCCGTCGATGCCCCCGTTGGGCTTGACCGGGTAGGCGTTGTCGTTGAGCAGACCTGGCTGGGTCTGTCCGTAACGGGTCCACGGGTCTTTCCCGTACAGCCAGGAGATCACGGGCGCGAGCGCCGCGATCGCGAACACCGCGATAACCACGAATGCCGATATGACGCCCGTACGGTCGCGCTTGAAGCGCATCCACATGAGCTGGCCGGGAGAGCGGCCCACGAGCTGGTCTTGCACGGGTTCTTGACCGCCGACCGGCTCGGTGGTCAGGCCTGCGCCGTCGGGCTCTGGGGTCTCTGCCCCGGCGATCGCGGCCTGGGATGGACTTGTCATCGTGTCTGCGCCCCCGCGCTCGTCAATCTATGCGGATAGATCCATGCGTTGGCACGCTGACAGTCCGTGCCATGGGTTGAGGAGACTTTGCAAGTCAATAACTGCTCAGTCAAGGGGTATCGGCTTCAGCATGTGGACCCTCAGCGCATCTTGAGCGAAGGTTTTGCAGATTGAGGTCACAATGTGCTTGACCGCCTCGCGCGACATGAGACATATCGCCATATGGCGCCCTGAAGGCCGTTAACACGACCGCAACTTCGTCGTCGTCACACCGATATACGGACCATGAACCCTGAACTCCGTACGGCCGTGCGGGTGCCGTAGCGCCGGGCCGTGGCGGGGCCATGCCGCCACGGCCCGGTCGCCGTGCCGTTCCGCATGCCGGGTGGCAAGGTCCGCAGGCAGCCGAGGTGAACCGCGGGGAAACGCCACAGTAGGCTTGTCCGACGCTACGACGCCGCCGTCCTGACCGAACGAGCGGTTTCGGGAACCGCACCGCCGGGGGGCGTGAATGAGCCAGGGCAGGATGCTGAGACCCGGCGCGCGTATCGCCGGCGCCGTACTGCTGGCCGCGCTGGCGGTGCTCGATCTCGCGTGGATCGCCCGTGACTTCGGGCAGGCCACGGACGTCACCGACGCGTGGTGGATGTGGTCGGGCCTCATCTTCCGTGCGCAGGACGGCATATGGGCCAGCTCCTTCGTGGAGCCCACCCTGCTCGTCCTCTATACGGTGTGCGCCGCCACGGCCGCCGTGTCCTCCGCCGCCGGGGGCGTGCTCGTCTCCACGGGTGTGCTGACGATCCTGCTGCGCGTCCCCACCCTGTGGAATCTGAACGCGAGTTGGGTGAAGGGCGGCGTCTCCGACGCGCTGCGGAACCAGGTCTTCACCAGCGTGATCGCCATGCTCGTGGTCGGTGTCGCGCTGATCGTGCTGGCGGCCGCCGGGCGGCGGAGTGTGCCGCGGGCGGACGGGGACGACGGGGGCGACGGTGCCCTCGGCGGCACCGGCGCCACCGGCGCCACCGGCGGCACCCGTGACGATCCGCCCGCGCGTCCCACCCGCGCCGGAGGCCTCACTGCCTGCGTGCTGCTGACCGTGGTGGCGGCCGTGCTGCTCTCCTGGGAGATCCACTCGGTGACGGAGCAGGGCTGGGAGCTGTACTCGCACCACTTCACCGGCGACAGGGCGCTGGCCACGCTGCTCGCCGTGCCCGACAGCTGGTACGGCTGCGCGCTGGCCCTGGTCTGCCTGCCCGCGGCGGTCGCCGCCCGCGCCCGTGCCCCGTACTCGCGGCCTCTCGGGATGACCGTCTGCGGGCCCCTGCTCGGACTCGGCCTCTTCCGGCTCTCGTTCGGGATCAGGTCGGGGCTGCTCGGCGGCTTCGGCGAGATCGCCGCACGGGATCAACTGTGGCTCTGCACCGCCTTGTTCGACGTCCTGGCCGCGCTCGGGGTGCTGCTGGCCCTCGCCGGACGCGACGGGGACGCCGCCGCCGGACCCGCCACGGACGGTGAGGCCCGCGCTACGGCCCCGCGCCGCCCCGGACCCGCCGCCGGACCCGCCGCGGACGGTGAGGCCCGCGCCACGGCCCCGCGCCGCCCCGGACCCGCCACCGCCACGGACGGGCCCGCGAGCGGTACGGACGACCTCGCCGCCGGTACGGACGGGCGGGGCACCGCGACGACCTGACGGCACCCGCCCGGGCGCGAACGGTCCCGGAAGGGACCGGAGAGCGCACGTTCCGCCTCTCCCGGAAATCCGGTCCCGGAAATCCGGCCGGGCCCGTATTCCGCTCAGTTCTCGGAAGACGGCGCGGGATTGGCGAAGCGTGACACCAGATCCTCGGCCATCTTCTGCTGTTCGCTCCCCTGCACCGACTCGGTGGTCTTGATCGCCGTCGTCAGCACGGAATTGACGGGCGCCTCGGGACGCAGCCGCACCGGAGTGCAGGTGATGTCGAAGCGCTGCGCGAGATCGGTTCCGTGCAGCGGCAGCGTCACGCTCCGCAACTCGGTGACCTGGCCCTCCTGGAGGACCCAGTCCATCGAGTCGAAGATTCCGGCCTCCTTCAGAGAGGGATAGGCCTCCCGCCCGGGAGTCAGCAGATCCGCGCGGCCGAAGGCACTTCCCTGCCGGGTGTTGGCGAACCGCAGCAGATGCTCGGGCCCCTGGGTGAGCATCATCGGGAAAGGCGCGCGGTCGAATACCGCGAGGAGTTCGTCCTGCTGCGCGAGAACGCTGTCACGAAGCTGGAATTCGGGCTTCAGCGTCTCGGCCAGGAACTGCATCTCCGACTTCTGCTTCTCGGTCCACCGGTGCGGGCGTACGTCGGCGACCGTGACGGTCCCGATGATCAGGCCCGTGTTGTCCTGAAGCGGCGTACCGAGGTACGCGCGTACGTTCAGCGCCTCCACGACCGGGTTGTTGCGGTAGTGACGGCTCGCCAGGACGTCCTCGATCGCCAACTGCGCCTTCTGCCGCACCACATGGGGGCAGAACCCGATGTCGATGGGCGCGTCCCGCGAGTCGGGGGCGGGGGGCAGGTCGCCGATCCCGAAGGGCACACCGGAGCGTTCGCCCTCCTGCTCGGAGGAGGGGAAGCAGAGACCGCGGAACATCTGCTGTCCGCCGATGAAGTTGACCATGGCGATGGGGGCGTCGGCGAGGCTGCTCGCCAGCGTGGCTATGCGGTCGAACTTCTCTTCAGGCTCAGGGGAGTTGAGGCCGAGGCGCTGGAGCCGGCGCTCACGCTGCTCATCCGCGAGCCGCGCGTCTTTGGAGGCGGTGGAGTCCATGGCCGCACATGAAACCAGAGATGGCGCGTACTGTCCTGGCGCACTTCGTACGGCCTGAGGCAGCACGACGCGCGCCGCCCGCCGTGAACACGGGCGCGCCGGCGGTGAACAGGCGCAGCGCAGAGGCGGACCGTTCACCCAGCGAAAGCTTCCCGCCAATCTTCAAATCCGGACACGTGGGACGTGCGAAAACCCTGGGCACAGGTGGCCAAGAAACGGTGAAGAAAAAAAGCCATGTTCCAGGCATATGCCCGCCAAATGACTGTCCTCGATGCTGTTACTGCGCCATACCGCCCAGTACGTCACTGGGCGACATGTCCCGAACGCATCAAGTTAGAGCCACGGTGGAATGCTGACGAGCGGGTGGCAGCATCATCATCGCGCGTCACGAAGGCAATGGAGGGGCGGTAGTGAGGCGAGAAGCGATGGGCAACGAACCCCGGTCGGTGGCTGTCATCGGCATGGCATGCAAGTTCCCCGGCGCCGCGGATCCCGACCAGCTGTGGGACATCCTGCGAAACGGACGCGACGCGACAAGCGAGACTCCGCCGGAGCGCTACGACGTCGATGCGATGTACTCCGCACACCCCGAGCCCGGGACGGTGGTCAGCCGCCGTGCCGGATACCTGGACGCGATCGCCGAGTTCGACGCCGAGTTCTTCGGCATGTCGCCCGGCGAGGCCGCGGACCTCGACCCGCAGCAGCGGCTGCTGCTGATGACCGCCTGGGAGGCACTGGAGGACGCCGGGCAGCCGCCCGGCGAGCTGGCAGGCGGACGTACCGGCGTATACGTGGGCAACACCCGCGGCGACTTCCTCGAACGGCGGTTCCGCCAGGGGCTGGAGACCGTCACCGCGTCACAGCTCAACAACTACCGGGCGCTTCTGGCGGGAAGGCTGTCGTACCAACTCGACCTGCGCGGCCCCAGCGTGCTGATCGACACGGCCTGCTCCTCCTCACTTGCGGCCGTCCACGCGGCGGTTCAGAGCATCCGGGCACAGGAGATCCCGCTCGCCCTCGTCGCGGGCGTGAACATCGCGCTCCGGCCCGACGAGTCCGTGATGATGACGCAGGCGGGCACCCTCGCCCATGACGGGCGCAGCAAGTTCGCCGACGTGGGGGCCGACGGCTTCGCGCCCAGCGACGGTGTCGGGGTCGTCGTGCTCAAACCGCTGGCCGCCGCCCGCGCCGACGGCGACCCGATACGTGCGGTCATCCAGGGAAGCGCGGTCGGCAACAACGGCCGCACCAGCGAGTCACTGCTCGCGCCGTCCGTCGAGGGCCAGACGGCGGTGCTGAAGTGGGCGTACGAGGACGCCGGAGTGGCCCCGTCGGAGGTGGACTTCGTCGAGGCCCACGGGTCCGGCGCCCCGAACCTCGACCAGGCGGAGCTCGAAGCGCTGGGCAGGGTCGTCGGCGAGGGCAGGCCGGCCGACCGGCCCTGCTACGTCGGCTCGGTCAAGACCAACATCGGTTACGCGGAGGGGGCCGGCAGCATCGCCGGGCTGATCAAGACCGTGCTGTGCCTGGAGCACCGGCGGATCCCGCCCAACCTCCACCTGTCGACCCCGACGCCGCTGATCCCCTGGGACGAGCTGCCGCTGGCGGTGCCGACCGGGCTGCTGGAGTTCCCCGACCGCGGGCGGCCCGCGATCGCCGGCGTCACCGGCCAGGGCGCGTCGTGTCTCAACGCGCACGTGGTGCTGCGCGAGGGCGAGCCGCTCACAGCAAGGGGCGGCGCCGGTTCCGCTGAGGACGCCGCCGGAAGCACGTACCTGCTGCCGCTGTCGGCCCGAACACCCGCCGCTCTCAAGGAACTTGCGCTCGCATACGCCCGGCACCTCTCGCCCGGCGGCAAGGGTGCGGCCTTCGGCCTGCGCGACATCTGCCACAGCGCGGCGACGCGCCGCCAGCATCATCCGCACCGGATGGCGGTCGCCGGTGCCACCCACGCCGAGTTGGTCAACGCGCTGTGCGCACGGGCACGTTCGCACGAGCCGGGCGGCAAGGGCCGCTCCCGCGACGTCTCCCGTGAGATCTCCCGTGACGCCGCCCTGTCGTACGACCCGGCGCTGTCGGCCGCGGCGAAGAGCTATCTCGACGGCCAGGACGTCGACTGGAACGCCCTGTTCGGAGCGGGCTGTGTCTTCGTGCCGCTGCCCGCCTACCCCTGGCAGGCGGAGCGCTACTGGCCGCGCGACGCCGCAGCCGGCGCGGACTCCGCCGGTGGCGGGAGCGGCGACGGCGACGACCTGGCGACGGTCCTGCTCGGCGAGCACGCCCGTGCGGCGTCCGACTACCGGGACAGCTCCCTGCTCTCGGAGATCGGCATCGACTCGCTGGCGAGGATCGAGATCATCGCGAAGCTGGCGCAGGAGCACCGCTTCGAGATCGACCCCGAGGAGCTGGCCTCGCTGCACACCGTGGGCCAACTGCGCGTGTTCCTCCGGCAGTTGGAGGCGCAGACGGTATGAGCGCCGACCCTCCCGACACCACCGGCCGTCCCCGCACCACCGGCCGTCGATGCACCACCGGCCGTCCCGGCACCACGACTCGCCCCGGCACCACCACTCGTCCCGACACCACCGCTCGCCCCGACACCACCGGCCATCCCAACCTCTACGCGCAGTTCCGCGCCGCGGCGGCACTGCACGACGGCCACACCGCCCTGGAGGCGGGCGGCCACGAGCTGACCTACCGGCAACTCCGGGACGCCGCCGAGGCGTTGGCGGCACGGCTGATCAGCAGTCACGACGGGCGGGTGCCCCGCCGCATCGGACTGCTCTCCAACCGCTCGATCGGCTCGTACGTCAGCTACCTCGCCGTCCTGTGCACCGGCGCGACGGTCGTGCCGCTCAACCCCGACTACCCGCACGGCCGCAACGCCGTCATCGCCGAGGCCGCGGACCTCGGGCTGCTCATCACCGATCCGCATCCGGCGACCGCCGAACTGGACGTCCCCAGACTGACGTTGACCCCGGAGGAGGTCGTGGGGCTGGCCGCGGAGGCGCCCGCCCGGCTGCCCGAGTGCCCGGCCACGCCCGGCGACGTCGCGTACATCGTGTTCACGTCGGGCTCCA
This sequence comes from Streptomyces sp. HNM0575, assembly GCF_012726265.1. Classification (GTDB taxonomy): domain Bacteria; phylum Actinomycetota; class Actinomycetes; order Streptomycetales; family Streptomycetaceae; genus Streptomyces. The sequence continues at coordinate 341,123 of NZ_JAASAG010000002.1, forward strand.
CCGGTACGCCCAAGGGCGTGCCGGTGCTGCACCGCAGCGTCATGGCCTACGTCGACTACGCAAGCGGGCTCTACGACGTGACCCCGGGCAGCCGCTGCTCCCAGACCTTCGATCTCTCCTTCGACGGCTCGGTCTACGACCTGTTCGTCACCTGGAGCCGCGGCGGCACCCTCGTGGTACCGCAGCGCAGCCAGTTACTCTCCCCCGTCTCCTTCGTCAACTCGGCCCGGCTGACGCACTGGTGGTCGGTGCCGTCGCTGGTGTCCTTCGCCGACCGGCTCGGCACCCTCAAGCCGGACAGCATGCCGACGCTCCGCCGCACCCTCTTCGGCGGCGAACCGCTGTCGGTCACGAGCGCGCGGCTGTGGCAGGCGGCCGCGCCCAACAGCACGATCGACAACCTGTACGGGCCGACCGAACTCACCTGCACCTGCACCGGATACCGGCTGCCGGACGACGTCGCCGAGTGGCCGGAGTCGCCCAACGGCACCGTGCCGATAGGCAGTTGCTATCCGACCGTGGAGTACCTCGTGCTGGACGAGGACGGCGCGCCCGCCACGGACGGCGAGCTGTGCCTGCGCGGGTCGCAGCGCTTCCCGGGCTATCTCGACCCCGCCGACAACGCGGGCCGCTTCCTGTCGGCCGACGGTGAAGGCGCCGTGCGGCCGCATCCCACAGGTTCGCCGCCGACGGACAGCAGCTGGTACCGCACGGGCGACCGGGTGCTGGAGACGGACGGGCAGCTCGTGCACCTCGGCCGTACGGACCACCAGGTCCAGATCCGCGGCTACCGCATCGAGCTGGGAGAGATCGAAGCGCAGCTCAGACAGCACCCGGAGGTGCGCGACGCGATCGTCATAGCCGTGGAGGGCCGCAACGGCGAGCAGGACCTGGAGGCCGCCGTGACCGCGAGCCACGACGACACCGAGGGCATGTACCGCACGCTCAGCGCCCGACTGCCCGCGTACATGCTCCCGCGCCGCATCACCGCCTTCGAGCAGCTGCCGCTCAACCCCAACGGCAAGGTCGACAGAAAGGCCCTGGCGTCCGCCCTGGCGAAGAACCGCTCCTGACACCCGGGACGCGTGGACGACGCCGGTGACCCGGGCGTTCCGCGGTGCCGCCGATGACGCCGGCGGCACCGCGGACGCCCGGGAGACCGGGGACGCCTTACGGGCGCACCGAGTACCGGAGACCAGTGACCTCATCAACGTCTGCGAGATTCAGGCATGTTCGACGTCATCGTGGTGGGCGCCCGGTGCGCCGGATCACCCACGGCCATGTTGCTCGCCCGTGCCGGACACCGGGTGCTTCTGCTCGACAGAAGCGGACGCGGAACCGACACGCTGTCCACCCACGTCATCCACCAGCCCGGAGTCGCCGCGCTCGCCCGCTGGGGACTCCTCGACCGGATACGCGCCACGGGCTGCCCGCCCATCGAGCGGGTGCTCTACCGCGTGGCGGACATCCGCCTGGAGGGGTGCAGCGGCGGAGTCGACGGCCACGAGGCCGCGTACGCACCCCGCCGGCATCTCCTCGACCCCGTGCTCGCGGACGCGGCCGCCGAAGCCGGCGCCGAGTACCGCACCCGGTGCACCGTCACCGGGCTGCTGCGCGACGACGCGGGACGCGTGTGCGGGGTGCGCGCGAAACACCGCGGACGTGAATTCACCGAGCACGCAAGGCTCGTGATCGGCGCGGACGGCATGCGTTCCACGGTCGCGTCGCTCTGCGAAGCCCCGAAGGTGCAGGAGACCCCGCGTCAGACGTGTGCCTACTACTCCTACTGGGACCACGAGTCGTCAAGGCTCGAACTCCACGAGAGGCCGGGCGGCTGGGTGGCCTCCGTTCCGACGAACGGCCGGAAGACCCTCGTGCTGACCTACTTTCCGCAGTCGTCGTACGAGGAAGTGCGTGCCGACGCAGAGAAGGCGTATCTCGAACAGATACGGGTCACGGCTCCCGCGGTGTACGAGGAGCTGCACGGCAGTACGCGCAGCGAACGGCTGCGGGGCACCGGGCATCAGGAGAACTTCTTCCGGCAGGCGACGGGACCGGGCTGGGTGCTCGTCGGCGACGCCGGACATCACAAGGACTCCATCACCGCCCGCGGAATCACCGACGCGTTCGTGCAGGCGGAATCCCTGACGGAACACATCGGCGGAGCGCCGGCCGACGAGACGAGCCTGGACGAGGCGCTGGCGGACTTCGCCCGCGACCGGGACATTCTGATGGCGGAGAGTTACCGTGCCGCGCTCTCGGCGGCACGTCTGGAAATCCATCCCAAGCGTCTGTCGCTGCTGCGCGCGGTGCAGTCGGACCCCGGTCTCACATCGACCTACTTCGACATATTTGCCGGAATCCGTCCGGCCACCGCGCTGTACACGCCTCAACTGCTCGCCCGCCTATAGGGGGTTCTACGAGGCCGGAAGCTGCACGGAATCTTTTCGAACCCGCCGGTTTCCACACAGTGTCAGACCTCTCCTGCGCGGGAGGTCGGCACTGCTTTCCGGGTCTCTCGCACAACTGATAGACATAGCCTGTGAACAGCAGAATCCCGGGGTCCGCGGAGCCTTACCGCGGGGCCGCGTTCGTCGTAACTCCCCCGCTCACCAGGGGGTGTTGACGGGGCTTCGCATTCGCCGTGGACGCATCCCAACTGGTAGCGTTCCCGGCCATCTGCCGGGAAAGCCGCGTCAGCGAATGCAGTGATCAACTGGCACAACCGAGCCCACTCGGCGGAAAACCTCTTAAGCGCCACCATCGGTCCGCTGTCGCGAGGAAGAAGATGTCAGACGAACGCGACCGGCACAGAGTGCCGAAGACTGCACGTCGTCGCTCCCTGCGCATTGCGCTGGTTTCGCCCATTTTGATACCCGCGGTGGCCCTCGCGGGAATGTGGGCGTACGCGGCAAGCGATTCCGTCGAAAGCGGGCTCGCGTTAAGAGCGGATGCCAAGGCCGGCGCCTCCGCCGGACAGTCCGTCCACACCCTCGTGACCCGCTTGCAGAAGGAGCGCCGTCTCACCGTCGCCTGGCAGAGCCACCGTACGGAGAAAGGCCACCGCAGCCTCGAAGAAGCCCGCACCCGCACCGACGACGCGGTCACCGCATTCCACGCGGCCGGCGCGGATCCCGGTTCCCGGGGCGGCGAGAAGGAACGCGGCCTGACCAAGGCCCTCGGTGAACTCACCCGCGAGCGGAACCAGGTGGATTCACGGGCCGTCACCCGCAGCGCCGCCTACGGCTACTACACCGACACCACCGGGGCCGCCACCGCCCTCCTCGCCGAGGTGCTCCACAGCGACGACGGGCAGCTCGCGCACAGCGCCTCCGCCGTGACCGCGCTCACGCAGATCTCCGAACTCCTCGCCCGCGAAGACGCGTTGCTGACCAGCGCCCAGTCGTCCGGGCACCTGAGCGCGGGCATACGGCAGTCCTTCCTCGGCCACGTCGCCACTCAGCGCCAGGTCGCCGCCGTCATGGACACCGGCGACATCCCCGCCTCCGCCGCCCGCGACTACCGGAAGATCGCCGACACGCCCCAGTGGACCGTGCTGCAACGGATCGAGGACGCGGTCGCCGCCGACAAGGATCCGGTCGCCCACCGCACCACCCCCGGCAGCACGCTCCCCGACGCAGGCAACTCCCAGTCGCAGGGCGCCCCTTCACGCTGGGCGCTGCCCGAGCGGACCGACGAGTGGCGGCCCGCCGCGGACACCGTCGCCGGAGACCTGCGCGACGCCACCTCCGCATCGCTCGACGGCCTGGCCGCGCAGGGCTCCGAACGGGCCGACGACGCGCTGCTGTCGGCGGTGACCGGCTCCGTGATCGTGCTGGGCGTGCTGGGCCTGACGGCGTATCTGACCGTGCGTTTCCCGCTCTCGCTCGTACGCCGGCTCTCGCGGCTGCGGGACGGCACGGCGCAGTGGACGGACCTGGCCCTGCCGGAGCTGGTCGAGCGCCGCGCACGCGGCGAAAGCGGCCAGGACGCACCCGAGATGCCGTACGGGGGCGCGGGCAGCGGCTCCGCCGACGACGAGATGGGCCGGCTGGTCGAGGCCGTACGCGACCAACAGCGCGCCGCCGTCACGGAGTTGGAAGCCATCGCGCAGATGGTCGACGACCGCTGGAAGGCCGCCGCGCAGACCAGCGAGCAGCAGGCGCGCAAGCGCGAGGGCGCCGAGACCGTCGTGCTCGGCCTGCTCCGCCGGAACCAGCTGCTGATCAGCCAGCTGATCAGCCTCATCGACAGCCTCGAACGCCGGGAGCACGACCCCGAGCTGCTGACGGACATCTTCAAGATCGACCACCTGGTCACCCGGCTCCGCCGGGACCTGGAGAACCAGTCCCTCATCGTCGGAGTCCAGCCCGGCCGCCGCTGGAGCAAGCCGGTCCCGGTCTTCCAGGTGCTGCGCAGCGCCGTCGCGGAGACCGTCGACTACACCCGTATCGAGGTGGAGACCGCACCCGAGTTCTCGCTGTCGGGACGGGTCGTCGCCGACGTCGGCCACATCCTCGCGGCGCTCATCGAGAACGGCACCGCCTTCTCGCCCCCGCACACCAACGTCACCGTCAGGGCCGAGGAAGTCGCCGGCGGCCGGCTCGCCGTGGAGGTCATCGACCGCGGGCTCGGCATGGACGGCGAGCAGTACGCGCACCTCAACCAGCTGCTCGCCGACCCCCCGGAGCCGGACGTCACGCGGCTGGGCGAGATCCCGCAACTCGGCCTGTTCGTGGTGGCGTTGCTGGCCAACCGTATCGGCCTGGAGATCACGCTCAGCAAGTCCGCGTACGGCGGTACGAAAGCCGTCGTGCTCATCCCCAACGAGCTGCTCGAGGAAGCCCCGCCGATCCTGCCGAAGCTCAGCGAGCAGGCACGTCCGCGGCCCGCGGCACCTGCGCGTGAACGGCCGCCGGCGCCCCCGCGCGAGGGGACCGCCGAGCCCGATCCGGAGCCCGGGCAGGACACCGTGCCGGAGCCCGCACCGTGGCCCGCGCCGGGAACCGCGCCCGTCGAGCGCCGCGAACGGCCCGCACCGGAACCGGCACCGGCATCCGCCCCCGCACCCGAGCCCGAGGCCGAGCCCCGGCCCGCGGCCCCGGCCGCTCCCGCGCCGCAGCCCGAGCCCGCCGCCGCTTCGGTGGCCGCCGCCCGGGACACGGAGGAGAACTGGCGGGACCCGGAGGAGGACCACGGCGGCTTCCCCTCGTACACGGGCGGAGGCCTGCTGACGCGTTCGAAGCAGCGCACCGCGGTCGAGACCCCCATGCAGTCCGTGTCGCTGCTGGCTCCCACCGGACAGCACGCGGCACCGGCGCCCGAGGACGAGGCGCCCTCCCAGCACGTGGAGGCCCCGCGGCCTCCGGAGTCGGCGCCGAAACCCCTGACGCTGCCCACGAGAAAGCCGGGCGAGAACCTCGCAGCACCCCTGCGCCGCTCGCCCGAGCAGCCACGACACGAACAACCCCCCGCAGACGACACGTCCCCGTGGCCCGCCCCGGACCGCGCAGGGGCGATAGCCGGCGCCGTGCAGCGCGCGAGCCGTCAGGCCCGCACCGAGTCGACGGACACAGAGCGCGACGGTGCCTCCCCGGAGGATCCCCGACCTTGACGGACCGAGGCACCGAGGTTTCCTGAGGAAGGACCAGAACATTGAACGAGCAGTCACCAGGCTACGAAAAGCTCAATTGGCTACTTGACGGCTTGCTGGAGCGGGTTCCGGAGACGCACCACGTCATTGTGCTGTCCCAGGACGGACTGCTTCTCGCGCGTTCGCGCGATGTCAGCAAGGACGACGCCGATCACATGTCGGCACTCGCCTCCGGGCTGCACAGCCTTTCGCAGGGTGCCGCCCGCCGCTTTCACGGAGGAAGGGTGCGGCAGACCGTCATCGAAATGGAGAACGTGCTTCTCCTCATCACCGCGGGCGGCGACGGTTCGCGCCTTGCGCTGCTGGCCTCCGAAAAGGTCGACGCGGGAATGGCCGCGTACGAGATGGCGAAGGTCGTCCAGCAGGTCGGCATGCACCTCGGCGCTGCGCCCCGACTCGAAGTCGCGGCCGGTGACCCACCTCGATAAATGGGCACCCCGCACAGTCCTCAGTGGTTCGACAGAGAGGCCGGATTCACCACCCGGCCGTACGCGATCACGGGTGGGCGCACATTACCCAGCCGCTCGGATCTCACGCTGATTACCCAAGTGGTCGGAAACGGTCTGCGTTCCGACCACGACGTACGCAGGGAGCAGCCGGAGTCGGCCGCCATCCTCGACCTGGTCAGGGAGCGCCCGCTGGCGATCGTGGAAATCGCCTCGTACCTGGACCTGCCGGCCAGCGTCGTGCGGGTCCTCTGCGGGGACCTGGCCGACAGGTCACTCATCCTGGTCAAGAAGCCAGGGCCGGAGAAGAACACCCCGGACGAACACGCTCGGGTTTTGCGTAAGGTGATCGATGGAATTCGAAAGCTCTGAACCGCGGCGTGCGCCGACAGCTTTGCCGACGGCGTTGAAGATTCTCGTCGCGGGCGGTTTCGGCGTAGGCAAGACGACCATGATCGGATCGGTCAGCGAGATCGAGCCGCTGAACACCGAAGAGGACATAACGGAAGCCAGTCTCGGGGTCGACGACCTCAGAGGAATTCCGGACAAATCGACCACGACGGTCGCCATGGACTTCGGCCGCATCACCCTCGATCAAGAGGCTGAGAACGTGCTGTATCTGTTCGGAATGCCCGGACAGGAACGCTTCTGGTTCATGTGGGAGGACTTGGCGTCGGGAGCGCTGGGCGCGGTGATCCTCGCCGACTCACGGCGGCTTTCCGACTGCTTCGCCTCGGTGGACTTCTTCGAGCAGTGCGGCATTCCGTTCGCGATCGGCGTCAACTGCTTCTACGGCGAGTGCGACTTCAGCGTCGACCAGATACGCGGCGCGCTGAGCCTGCGGAGTCCGGTGCCCATCGTGATGTGCGACGTGCGGTACCGCGAGCCGAGCAAGGAAGTGCTGCTGGCGCTGCTGGAGTCGGAGCAGACGAAGGTGATGGCCTGACGCCACGGGGGCCCGCCCGCCGGGCTCACTCGGGCGCCGCCGCCCCCGCCGTCTCGCCTTCCGTCTTCTCCCCTGCCCTCTTCTCTCCTGCCGTGCTCTCCCCTGCCTTCCGCACCGGCCGGTCCTGCGCCTCCGCCGCGTAGTGGCATGCCGACGGATGGCGCGCGGGCCCGGCGAGGACGCGCTCCCCCTCCGCCGGGATCCGCAGCACCGGCTCCTCCCGCGCGCACCGCTCGTCCGCACGCCGGCAGCGCGTACGGAACCGGCACCCGGAGGGCGGGTTCGCCGGCGACGGCACATCGCCCTCCAGCACGATCCGCGCACGCCCCGCCTCCGCCCCCGGATCCGGTACGGGCACGGCCGACAGCAGCGCCTGCGTGTACGGGTGCGTGGCGTGCTCGTAGATCTCGCTCTCCGTCCCCGTCTCGACGAGCTTGCCGAGATACATCACGCCGACCCGGTCCGAGATGTGCCGTACGACCGACAGATCGTGCGCGATGAAGATGTACGAGAGCTCGAACTCGTCCTGTAGCCGCTCCATCAGGTTGATCACCTGCGCCTGGACCGAGACGTCGAGCGCCGATACGGGCTCGTCCGCGACGATGATCTCCGGCCGCAGAGCCAGCCCCCGCGCGATGCCGATCCGCTGCCGCTGCCCCCCGCTGAACTGGTGCGGATAGCGGTTGACGTACTCCGGGTCGAGCCCGACGACGTCCAGCAACTCCCGTACGGCGCGCCACCGTTCGCCCTTCGGCGCGACCTCGGGGTGGATGTCGAAGGGTTCGCCGACGATGTCGCCGACCGTCATACGGGGATTCAGCGACGTGTACGGATCCTGGAAGACCATCTGGATGTTGCGGCGCAGGGACTTGAGCGCCCTGCCGCTCAGCCGGGTCACGTCCTCGCCCTTGAAGCGGATGCTGCCCGAGGTCGGCGTCTCCAGGCTCGTCACGAGCTTCGCCACCGTCGACTTGCCGCAGCCCGACTCCCCGACGATGCCCAGGGTCTCGCCGCGTCTCAGCTCGAAGGAGACGCCGTCGACGGCCTTGACCGCGCCCACCTGCCGCCTGAGGACGATGCCCTGGGTGAGCGGATAGTGCTTGACGAGGTCGCGCGCCTCCAGGATCGCCTCGCCCGGCACCCGCCCGGCGGGCGCCTCCGCCTGCGCCTCCATCTGCGCCGTCGCGCCCGCGTCACCCGCCCCCGCGCCACCAGGCGCACCCTCACTCGGCGCACTCGTCATCGAGCAGCTCCTTCCAGAAGTGGCACGCGCTGGTCCGGCCCGCCCCGGCCTCGTACAGCGGCGGCTCGTCGGCACGGCACACGGGCCGCGCCGAGGGACAGCGGGGATGGAAGCTGCACCCGGGCGGCACTCGGAGCAGGCTCGGCGGCAGGCCCTTCACCGCGTTGAGCTGCTGCCCCTTCTGGTCGAGCCGGGGAATGGAGTCGAGCAGGCCCCTGGTGTACGGATGGGCGGGCGCCCGGTACAGCTCGGCCACGGGCGCGGTCTCGACGATGCGTCCCGCGTACATCACGGCGATGCGGTCCGCGACGTCCGCGACGACGCCGAGGTCGTGCGTGATCAGAATCAGCCCCATCCGGTACTCGCTCTGCAACTCCGCGAGCAGATCCATCACTTGGGCCTGGACGGTGACGTCGAGCGCGGTGGTCGGCTCGTCCGCGATGATCAGCTCCGGCTCCAGGGCGAGCGCCATGGCGATCATGATGCGCTGCCGCATCCCGCCACTGAACTGGTGCGGGTAGTCGCCCGCGCGGGCGCGCGCCGCGGGGATCCGCACCCGCTCCATCAGCTCCACCGCCCGCTCCCGTGCCTCCTTGCGCGAGGCGCCGCGGTGCACCTGGAACATCTCGCCGAGTTGGGCGCCGACGCTGAGCACGGGGTTCAGCGCGGACAGCGCGTCCTGGAAGATCATCGCCATCCGGGCACCGCGGACGGCGCGGCGCTCCTCCTCCGGCATCTTCAGCAGGTCACGCCCGCCGAATACGATCTCGCCGCCGGTGATCCGTCCGGGCGGGGAGTCGAGGATGCCCATCACGGACTGCGCGGTCACGGACTTGCCGCAGCCGGACTCGCCGAGCACGGCCAGGGTCTCGCCCTCCCCGACGCCGAAGCTCACGCCGTCCACGGCGGTGGCGACACCGTCGCGCGTACGGAACTCGACGCTCAGGTCCCGCACTTGGAGCAGCGGCGAGGCACCGGCGCCGGCAGGCCGCCCCGGCACGGGCTGTGTCCGAGTCACGTACGCCTCCCTCAGCGCAGCTTGGGATCGAGGGCGTCGCGCACCGCGTCGCCGAGCATGATGAACGCCAGCACGGTCAGGCTCAGCGCGGCGGCCGGATAGAGCAGGATGTGCGGCGCGTTGCGGAACTGCATCCCCTGCGAGGCGTCGGAGATGTCCGCGCCCCACGAGACGGTGGGCGGCTGGAGCCCGACTCCGAGGTAGCTGAGGGTCGCCTCCAGGGCGATGTACGTGCCGAGGGCGATGGTCGCCGTCACGATCACCGGGGCGACGGCGTTGGGGAGGATGTGCCGCACCAGCATCCGCCCGTTGCCGGCACCGAGGGCCCGCGCCGCCAGTACGTAGTCGTTCTGCTTGGCCGCGATGACCGAGCCGCGCGCGATACGGGCGATCTGCGGCCAGCCCAGCAGCACGATGAAGGCGACCACCGTCCATACGGAGCGGCTACCCGTCATCGACAGGAAGACCAGTCCGCCGAGCATGATCGGGATGCCGAAGAAGACGTCGGTGAGCCGGGAGATCAGGGCGTCCCACCAGCCGCCGTAGAAGCCCGCGAGCCCCCCGAAGACGCTGCCCACGACCGCGACGCCGAGGGTGGCGCAGACGCCGACGGTCACGGACGTGCGGGCCCCGTAGACCACCCTCGTGTAGACGTCGCAGCCCTGGGTGTCGTACCCGAACCAGTGGCCGGGCGCGGCCGGGTCGAGGGACTTGTCGAGGCTGCACGACAGGGGGTTGCGGCCGGCGATGAGCCCCGGCCACACCGAGACCAGGACGAGGAAGAGGATCAGCAGCGCCGAGACGACGAAGACGGGGTTGCGGCGCAGGTCGTGCCAGGCGTCCGACCAGAGACTGCGGGCGCGCTCGCCCGGTGCGGGTTCGCCGGGGGCGGCCTGGGGCGCGGCCGGGTCGGTGGCGGGGCCGGGCGCCAGGGCCGTGGCATCCGCCGCGGCACCGGCCGCGCCACCGGCGACGGCTTCGGCGGGGGCATCGGCGGGGGCCTCGGCGGGGACTTCGGCCACGGCTTGCTCGGCAGGCGCGGCCCCGGCAGGTGCGGTCTCGGCCACGGCAGCGCTCTCGGCCCCGGCAGCGGTCTCGGCTGGGCTTCCCGTTGCGCCCGGGCTTCCCGTCCCGGCCGGAGGCTCGCCCGCGGAGGGCGTGCTCTCGGGGGCGCGCTCAACCATGCGTCACCTCCCGCGAGTCGGGCCTGCCGGCCGCGGTGCCGTGGGGCTCACGCATGCCGTTGGGTTCACGCATAGCGGATCCTCGGGTCGAGCACGGCGTAGAGGAGGTCGACGATCAGGTTCGCGAGCAGGAAGACGATCACGAGGATCGTCACGAAGCCGACGACGGTGGGCGAGTTCTGCCGCACGATGCCCTGCCACAGCTGGAAGCCGACGCCCTGGATGTTGAAGATCCGCTCGGTGACCAGGGCGCCCGCCATCAGGTTCCCGACGTCGGTGCCGAGGAAGGTGACGACGGGGATCAGCGAATTGCGCAGCAGGTGACGGACGTTCACGCGGGCCCGCGGCAGCCCCTTGGCCAGCGCCGTCCGTACGTAGTCGGCGCGTGCGTTCTCACTGATCGAGGCACGCGTGAGCCGGGTGACGTACGCAAGCGACAGCAGCGCCAGCACCAGCCCCGGCAGCAGCAGTTGGCCCACCGGCGCCGCGGGCGAGACGGCCGGTGCGATCCAGCCCCACTTGACGCCCAGCAGGTACTGCGCCAGCGTCCCGGTGACGAACGTCGGCACGGAGATCACGACCAGGGTGAGCATCAGCACCGAGCTGTCGAGCGGACGGCCCCGCCGCAGCCCCGTGACCACGCCGAGCGCGATCCCGATGACGATCTCGATGACGAGCGCGATCAGCGCGAGCCGCAGCGTCACGGGAAAGGCCCTGCCCATCAGTTCGGTGACGGGCTGCCCGTTGAAGGCGTTGCCGAAGTCGCCGCCGAAGATGTCGCCCAGGTACAGCACGTACTGCATCCACAGGGGCTTGTCGAGATTGAACTGCGCCCGCAGCTGCGCGGCCGTCGCCGGGTCGGGGGCCCGGTCCCCGAACATCGCGTTGACCGGGTCGCCGACCGCGTACACCATCACGAAGATGAGGAACGTCGTCCCGAGGAAGACCGGGACCATCTGGAGCAGTCGTCTGACGACGTAGCGCCCCATGGGACTTCACACTCTCACTTGACTCTGATGTCGGTGAACACCGGGACGGAGAAGGGGTTGAGCCGTACGTCGCTCACCCGGTCCGAATAACCCGCGTTGCCGTCCTGGTACCAGAGGGGAATGGCGGGGAGGTCGTCCAGCACGATCTTCTCCGCCTTCTGGAATTTCTCGACGGCCTCGGTCCGGCCGGCGGCGTTCGCCTCGTCCATGAGCTTGTCGACGCGCTTGTCGGAGTATCCGGCGTCGTTGGAGGAGGCGTCGGTGTAGTACAGCGGCTGCATGAAGTTCTGGATCAGCGGATAGTCCATCTGCCAGCCGGTCCGGAACATGCTCTTCAGCTTCTTCCCGGCGATGTCCTTACGGAATTCGCCGAACGTCGGCACGGGATTGACGCTGCACGCGTTGCTCTTGCCGAGCGTGTTGTTGATGCTGTTGCAGACGGCGTCCATCCACTGACGGTGCGAGCCGGTGTCGACGTTCGAGGTGAGCGTGAGCTTGCCGCCCGGCAGTCCGCCCGCGTCCTCGATGAGCTTCTTCGCCTTCTTCGGGTCGTACTCGCACACCTCGCCGCACAGACGCGGATCGAAGCCGCCGGACTTGGAGAGCACGGGGGACGTCAGGTCGCCGGCCGGCCTGCGGGTGCCGTGGTAGATCTTCTCGGTCACTTCCTTGCGGTCGACCGCCATCGAAAGACCGCGCCGGACCTGCTTGGCCTTCTCGCTCTGCCATTCCTTCCTGTACAGCGGGAAGGAGAGCGTCTGGAGAATGCCCGCGGGCTGGTTGATGTAGCGGCCGTCGAGGTCGCGCTTCGCGTTCTTCAGCTGCCCGGCGGGCAGTTCGTCGAAGACGTCGAGGTTTCCGGCCTGCAAGTCGGTGTAGCCGGTGTTCTGGTCCGTGTAGACCTTCAGCTCGACGCCCTTGTTCTTGGGCTTGTCGGGACCCGCGTACTTCTTGTTCACCGACAGCCTCATGGACTGTCCCTTGGTGTACGAGTCGATCTTGTACGGGCCGTTTCCGACCGGCTTCTTCAGCCAGCTCTGGTGGTCGGTGAAGAACTTCTCGGGCAGCGGCGAGAACGCGGCGTAGCCGAGGGTGTCGGGCCACTGCGAGAACTTCTGATTGAGCCTCACCTGGAAGCTGTCCTTGCCCGTCACCTTGAGCCCGGACATCTTCTTCGCCTTGGGCTTCGCGCTCTCGTTCTCGGGGTGTACATCGTCGTAGCCGTCGATGTACTCGAAGAAGTACGAGCTGACCTGGTTGTTGCTGACGAGCGCGCCGTAGTTCCAGGCGTCGACGAAGGACGCGGCCGTGACCGGCGTGCCGTCGGAGAACTTCCAGCCCTTCTTCAGCGTGATGTCGAAGGTCTGCTGGTCGTCGGTCTTGATCGACTTCGCGACGGCGTTCTCCGCCTTGCCGGTGCGCGGGTTGTAGCGCTTGAGCCCCCGGAACGTCATCTCCAGGACCTTGCCGCCCTGCACCTCGTTGGTGTTGGCGGGCTCCAGGGGATTCTGCGGGTCGGTCCAGAAGGCCCTCACGATGCCGGCGTCCGAACCGGCCGCGGCTCCGCCGCCCGCTCCCCCGCCGCAACCCGCGGCCGCCAGGGTGACCACCGTCGCACAGCCGAATGCCCACGTGACACGCGTGGCTCCACGCATGGGGTGCCTCCCTCGGTACCGCCGACGTCCTGCCTTGCGGACCAGATAACACCCTTCGCGCGCTTCCATCTCGCTGCGATGACCGCGCCCGGGCCGTGATTCACCCGCCGGTCCCCGTGCGCCGCGGCCCGATTGCGGGCCGGACAGGGGGAATTCACACGACGGAAAGCGGCGGCCCCCTGTGCGTCCGGCCGGGTGACCGGGCTCAGGGGACCGCCGCTCGATGAAGACGGGCAGGGCTGCGGCTACGGCTACGGCTACGGACAGGAAGCGGGCGGGCGCCGGACCGCGGCGCCCGCGAAGCCCGCGGCGGAGCAGCCGCTACCGCTTGGCGCGCGCCGCCGCCCGCCCCCGGGCCTTCTGGTCCAGCTCCACCTTGCGGATGCGAATCGTCTCCGGGGTGACCTCGATGCACTCGTCCTCGCGGCAGAACTCCAGCGCCTGCTCCAGGGAGAGCTTCCGCGGCGGCACCAGGTTCTCCGTGGTGTCGGCCGCCGCCGCCCGCATGTTGGTGAGCTTCTTCTCCTTGGTGATGTTCACGTCCATGTCGTCGGAGCGCGAGTTCTCGCCGACGATCATGCCCTCGTACACCTCGGTGCCCGGCTCGATGAAGATCGTGCCGCGCTCCTGGAGATTCATCATCGCGAACGGCGTCGCCGAGCCGGACCTGTCCGCGACGAGCGAGCCGCTGCGCCGCGTACGCAGATCCCCGAACCACTTCTCGTGCCCCTCGAAGAGGCTGTGCGCGATGCCCGTGCCCCTGGTCTCGGTAAGGAACTCCGTACGGAAGCCGATCAGGCCGCGCGCCGGGACGATCCACTCCATGCGGATCCAGCCGGACCCGTGGTTGGTCATCGTCTCCATGCGGCCCTTGCGGGTCGCCATCAGCTGCGTGATGGCGCCCATGAACTCCTCGGGGGCGTCGATCGTCATGCGCTCCACGGGCTCGTGCAGCTTGCCGTCGATCTCCCGCGTGACGACCTCGGGCTTGCCGACCGTCAGCTCGAAGCCCTCACGGCGCATGGTCTCGACGAGGATGGCGAGCGCCAGCTCGCCGCGGCCCTGCACCTCCCAGGCGTCGGGACGCTCGGTGGGCAGCACGCGCAGCGAGACGTTGCCGACCAGCTCGCGGTCGAGCCGGTCCTTCACCAGACGGGCGGTCACCTTGTGGCGCTTGCCGCCCTTGCCGACCAGCGGCGAGGTGTTCGTGCCGATCGTCATGGAGATCGCAGGCTCGTCGACGGTGATGAGCGGCAGGGCGACCGGGTTCTCCGGGTCGGCGAGCGTCTCGCCGATCATGATGTCGGGGATGCCCGCGACCGCGCAGATGTCCCCGGGGCCCGCGGCCTCGGCGGGCTTGCGGGTCAGCGCGTCGGTCATCAGCAGCTCGGTGATGCGGACGTTCTGCTCGGTGCCGTCGCGCTTGAGCCAGGCCACCGACTGCCCCTTCTTCAGCGTGCCGTTCTTCACGCGCAGCAGCGCGATACGGCCGAGGAAGTTGTCGGCGTCGAGGTTGGTCACGTGCGCCTGTAGCGGCGCGGCCTCCTCGTACGTCGGCGCGGGGACCGTCTCCAGCAGCGTGGTGAAGAACGGCTCCAGGCTGTCGCTGTCGGCGGGGACGGCGCCGTCCTCGGGCTGCGTCAGCGAGGCCACGCCGTCGCGCGCGCAGGCGTAGACGATGGGGAACTCGATCTGCTCCTCGTCCGCGTCCAGATCGAGGAAGAGGTCGTAGGTGTCGTCGACGACGGCGGAGATGCGGGCGTCGGAGCGGTCCGTCTTGTTGATGCAGAGGATGACGGGGAGGCGGGCCTCCAGCGCCTTGCGCAGCACGAAACGGGTCTGCGGCAGCGGGCCCTCGGAGGCGTCCACCAGCAGCACCACGGCGTCCACCATCGACAGGCCGCGCTCGACCTCGCCGCCGAAGTCGGCGTGGCCGGGGGTGTCGATGATGTTGATGACGACGGAGTCACCGCCGCCCTTGGGGTGGTACTTCACGGCGGTGTTCTTCGCGAGAATGGTGATGCCCTTCTCGCGCTCCAGGTCGCTGGAGTCCATCACCCGGTCGTCGACCGACTCCAGCTGGTGCGCTGCGAACGCCCCGGCCTGCTTGAGCATGGCGTCGACGAGGGTGGTCTTCCCGTGGTCGACGTGGGCGACGATGGCGACATTGCGGATGTCGTGGCGGGTGGGCATGACTGGCTGACGCTTCTCCCGGGTCGTGGGTGGGGCGCGGTGCGTGACTGCTCCTCACGCGCCCTGCCGGGCTGGATCTCGCCGCGGCTCCGCCGACCATGGTAAGGCCCGGCCACCCTGCGGGCGGATTCCACCCTGTGGGGGCCGGGCCGTCGGCTCACGCCTGCTGCGCGCTGTCCGCCGCCTCCTGCCTCCTGCCTGCTGCCTCCCGCCTGCTGCCTCCTGCCTCGGCTCGTGCGGCCGCCGCCGCTCTCCGGCTACTTCTCGAAACCGATGTCCTGGTAGCGCGGCGACTGGAAGCCGAAGGCACCCGCGTTGGCGACCTTCTCCCCCGCCGCCACGAGCTGCGGCCGCTGGTAGAGGGGCACCGAGCCCGCCGCCGCCCAGATCCGGGCGTCCGCCCGCTCGATGAGGTCGTTGCGGGCGCCGTCGTCCAGCTCCCTCGACGCCTGGTCGAAGAGCTGGTCGATCTGATTGGTGCCGACGCGCGTGTAGTTCTGCTCGACGAGCAGCGAACCGTCCGCCGCCGCGGCCGGTTTGGCGAAGATCGGGCGGGCGTCGGTCGCCGGGTAGGCCGTGCCGGGCCACGAGTAGATGGCCAGGTCGTAGTCGCCCGCGGCGATGTGCTTCTCGAAGTACTCCTCCTCCGGCACCTGCTCGACCTTCGTACGTACGCCGACGCGCGTCAGCGCCTTGGTGATACGAGCACCCGTCGCCCTGATCGACTCCGACCCGGGCCCGGAGGGAAGCACGAAGCGAAGCGTCAGCGGCTTGCCCGCCTTGGTGCGCTGCACCTTCGCCCCGCCGTCGGAGAGCAGCCGCAGCTCGTCGGCGCCGGCACGCGCCCCCTCGGCGTTCCGGACGGCGGCCCGGGCGCTGCGCACCTTGCTCTCCGAGCCTCCGGCTCGTGCGTCGCGCAGCTGCACGCGGGCCGCCTGCGTCATCAGCGACGCGCGCTGCCCCGCGGTGACGGGAGAGAGGGTGAGCGGCTGTGCGGCGAGACGGGCGGCCTCCCGCTCGCTGACGGGCACGGCGGCGGGGGCGGGGACTGCGCCCGCGGCGCGGTCGTGGGCGCTGCTGTGCTGTGCGTTCTTGCCGCCTTCGTCGCCGTCGCTGCCGCCCTTGCCGTCCTTCCCCTCCCCCTGCTCGTTCTTCTTCTGGCTCCGCTTCTCGTCCCCCTTCGCGTTCTTGTCGCTCTTTCCGGCGTCCTCCCCGGCCTCCTTCTTGCCGTGCTCGCCCTTCTTCGCGTCCGTGCCCCCGGTCGGCCCCGAACGCGCGCCGCCGTCCTTCCAGCCCGCCTCGGCGAGCAGCGACTGCGCCGACTCCACGTCCTGGTCGCCGAGTGCGTCGCTGTTGTCCGCGTATCCGTCCTGGTCGATCATCCGCAGGTGGCTGCCGAGGGTCTTCACGGGCAGCCCCGTACCCCGCAGCGCCTGCTTCGCGATGGCCTCCCGGTCGATGGCGCGGGCGACGGCCCGCCGTACGCGCTCGTCGGCGAGCGGACCCTCCGAGCCGTTGAGCGCGAGCTGCGTGTACGCGGGCTCGAAGGCGTGGCGCACGGCGACGTGGCGCAGCCCGCCGTCCCGCTTCGCCTGCTTCCGCAGCTCCGCCGCGGACTTGCGCGGGTGCTCCCCGCCCTTCCGGCTCTTCGCGTCCCCCTCCCCGCCCTTGTGGGCGCGGACGATGCTGCGCACGGTCGCCACGTCGACCTCGGCGAGGTCCAACTGCCCCTGCTTCAGCGCCTCTTTGCGCTGGTCCCGCGGTACGACGCGGAGCGTGATCCGCTTCAGCTTGGCCGGGTCCCCCCACCACTTGCCGTTGCGTACGAGCGTGACGGTGGTGTCGTCCCGCTGGATCCTCTCGACGCGGAACGGTCCGGCGGAGTTGGAGAGCGACCGGCCGGCGGCGTGCTTGAAGTGGTCGGCGCTGTTCATGACGTTCCGCGGGTAGAGCGGCGCGAACAGCGACTTCCAGTCCGCGTACGGCTTGCGGAAGACGACCTTCACCTCGTGGGCGTTCGCTCCCCTGGTCACCTTGCCGATCCGGTCGTAGCCCGCGTTGCGTGCGGCGCCGAAGGACTTCCGCTTTCCGTTCAGGGCCTGCCACTGGGCCTTGAAGTCGGCCACGCCGATACGGCGCCCGCTGCTCCACTTCGCCTTCGGGTTGAGCTTGTAGACGACGGTCTGGTGCGGCTCGCGTCCGGTGACGTCGGCGCTCTGGAGATAGTCCGGGTCGGGCTGCGGACGGGCCGCCGCGTCCAGCTTGAAGAGGCTCGGCAGCGTGGCGCCGGTGATGCGCTCGGTCGTGGCGTCGGCCTTGGGCTGGAAGGCGTTCAGCGTGGTGGGAAGGGCGTCGACCGCCCAGTGCAGCGTGCCGCCCGAGGCGATCTGCTCGCGGTCGAGATGCGGTACGTCCCTCGACGCACCGCTGCCGCCTCCTTCGGAGCTGGGACCTGAGCCGTCGCCGGACGTGCATCCGGCGAGGGGGATCAGTGCGCCGGCCAGGAGGAGTGCCAGTGAACGCCGGGTGGCTGCGTCGAGAGCTTTCGCGGCTTGCATGTCTGAACCTCCGGGGCTGACGGGGTCCGACTGTGCGTACACGCGGCTCGGTGCCTGCGTGGGCACGTTCGGCGGCATAGGCGTTTCATCACATCTATCGCCCACTGAAGGGGAGGCCGTGAGCCGTGACCCGGAGGCTCGGCCGGGTCACGCGGCACGCCACCCATGCGGACCACAGGGGTTCGTACGGCCCCGGAATCGGCCGGTCCCGTGCCTGGACGCCCGAGGGGAGACAAGTGGCCGCGGAGGCAATACCTTTGACTCAGTCAATGGAACTTCGGCCGGCCGAAGAAGGGCCGAGCCGAGGAGAGGGGAGGCCTCCGTGACTGCTCCGGCCACGACCCGCACCGGGACCGCCCAGGAGATGCGGGCCTTCAACCGCTTCTACACGAACCTCATCGGCGCGCTTGACTACAGCCGCCACCTGCACACCCCGTACACCCTCACCGAGGCCCGCGTGCTCTACGAGCTGGTGCACGCGACGCGGGCCGACGCCGCCGATCTGCGGTCCGCGCTGTCCGTGGACGCGGGCCAGCTGAGCCGGATGCTCGCGCGCTTCGAGGAGCGCGGGCTCGTCAGCCGCAGGCCGTCGGCGCGGGACGCCCGGCGGGTCGAGGTGGAGCTGACCGCGGAGGGGAGGGAGGCGGCGGGGCTGCTGGAGGAGCGTTCGCAGAGCGCGGTCGAGTCGCTGATGGACGGCATGGCGGGGGCGGACCGCGAGCGGCTGGCGCGGAGCCTGCGCACGGCCCGGCGGATCCTGGAGGACCGCGGCACGCGGAAGGCGAAGGCCCGGCCCGTCGGGACGGCCCCCGCGGAAAGGGAGGCCACGGGCCACGGACCCGCGAAGGAGGAGGCCGCGGCGCGCGTACGGATCCGGGGCCCGCGCCCCGGCGACCTCGGCTGGATCGTCGAGCGCAACGCGGCCGTGTACGCGGAGGAGTTCGGCTGGGACGGAACGTACGAGGCGCTCGTCGCGCGCATCGTCGCGGGCTTCGCCGCCGGCCACGACCCGGAGCGCGAAGCGGTCTGGATCGCGGAGCTCGACGGGCGGCGGGCGGGATGCGTGATGTGCGTGGACGACACCGCCGAGGACGCCGCCGAAGACGCCGCCGCGAACCCCGCCGGGGACGAGGGCACGGCCGCCGACGGTGCCGCGCGCACGCCCCCACACACCGCCAGGCTGCGCCTGCTGCTCGTCGACCCGTCCGCCCGCGGCCACGGGGTCGGGGACCGCCTCGTCGCCGAGTGCGTGGACTTCGCGCGCGCGGCCGGCTACCGGGAGTTGGTGCTGTGGACCAACGACGTGCTGGCCGCGGCGAGGCGCATCTATCAGCGGGCCGGTTTCGAGCTGCTGGGAGAGGACCGGCACCACAGTTTCGGCCACGATCTGACGGGCCAGGACTGGCGTCTCGTGCTGTGACCGTGCGGTGCTCGCGCACCGCACGGGACCCTGCACGGACCGCGCCGGAGACCTGCCCGTAAGAGACTCGGCTGATCGCGGCGGTGGTACGGGCGGCCCTGCGTCTTTGTGGACCCGGCGCAAGCGTCCCGCCCCGTCCGGGTTACGGGATCCGGCCGGAATGCCCCGCAGGGGGTAAACCCGTGCAGCGCCCTTCACAACGGGGAGTGTGAAGAGCGACACTCGCCATCTCACCTGGGCACGCAAGGCGCTCATGTACACAAGCCAGCCGCCAAGACCAGCGGAGGTAGGCACGCATGTCACCTCACACGTCACTGCACGACGACCTGACGGCGGCCCAGCGCTGCCTCGACGAGCTCACCCGGACCGTCGACCGACTGGAGCGCACCCTCGGCAGCAGCCTGGAGGTCAGGCGCGTACGCAGCGACGCCGAGCACCTGCGGGAGTCCCTGTCCCTGCTGCGCGCGGCCTCACCGGCCGCCGGTGCGCCGGGACCGGCGCACCCCGAGATGGTGACGATCCCGGACAAGCCCTACGACCACGGCCTGTGGTCGGACGTCGATGACGAGGGGGTGGGCGCCAAGGACCGGCACGCGCCGTGAGCCCCGCGCCCCCGAGCTGAGCCGGACCGGCGGCGGTCACGGCCCCGGCAGCGACCACGGCCACCACCGCGGTCGCGGAGCCCGGTCCGGCAGCTCAAGAGGCACTCTCAACTGACAAGTCGCCCATACCGGAGAAACCGTTGGCCACTGGCACCCGACCCCAACCGAATACGAGCAGCACAGGAAGCACGAGCACTCCGCCCGCCACCGGTGGAGTGCGCACCGGCACGCGTGCCGCCATTCCCGAGCGGCATCTGCGCACGGACCGCTGGTGGCTCGCTCCCGCGTCCACCGCGTTCGGCCTGTTCGCCTTCGTCGTGTACTCGACGTGGCGCGCGTTCGCGGACACGGACTACTACCACGCGCCGTACGTCTCGCCCTTCTACTCCCCGTGCCTCGCCTCAAGCTGCGAGAAGATGCAGGGCGGCCCCAACTGGGCGCTGTTCGGGGACTGGTGGCCGCTCTCGCCCGCGCTGATCATCCTGATCTTCCCGCTGGGCTTCCGGCTCACCTGCTACTACTACCGCAAGGCCTACTACCGCGGCTTCTGGGCCGCTCCCCCGGCCTGCGCGGTCGCCGAGCCGCACAAGAGCTACAGCGGCGAGACGAAGCTGCCGCTGATCCTCCAGAACGTCCACCGCTACTTCTTCTACGCGGCGGTCGGGGTGGCGCTCATCCTCACCTGGGACACGCTCCTCGGCTTCCGCAACTCCGACTACGAGTGGGGCCACATGGGCCTCGGCACCCTGGTCTTCCTCGTCAACATCGTGCTGATCTGGGCGTACACCATCTCGTGCCACTCCTGCCGGCACATCGTCGGCGGGCGGCTCAAGCACTTCTCGAAGCATCCCGTGCGGTACCGCATGTGGGGTCTGGTCGGAAAGCTCAACAGCCGTCACATGGGGCTGGCTTGGGCCTCGCTTCTGAGCGTGGGCCTCGCCGACTTCTACGTGTACCTGCTGGCGACCGGTGCCTTCACCGATCCGCAGCTGTTCTGACCACGCTTCTTCGAGAGGGATGCACGACAAATGACGCAAGTCGAACGCCAGCAGTGGGATGTCGTCATCGTCGGCGCGGGCGGCGCCGGTCTGCGGGCGGCGATCGAGGCACGCGAACAGGGACTGCGCACGGCAGTGATCTGCAAGTCCCTGTTCGGCAAGGCGCACACGGTGATGGCCGAGGGCGGAATCGCCGCCAGCATGGGCAACGCCAACCCCGGTGACAACTGGGAGGTCCACTTCCGCGACACCATGCGCGGCGGCAAGTTCCTCAACCAATGGCGCATGGCCGAACTGCACGCCAAGGAGGCCCCGGACCGGGTCTGGGAGCTGGAGACCTGGGGCGCGCTCTTCGACCGCACCGCCGACGGCCGGATCTCCCAGCGCAACTTCGGCGGGCACGAGTATCCGCGCCTGGCGCACGTCGGCGACCGTACGGGCCTGGAGCTGATCCGTACGCTCCAGCAGAAGACCGTCTCGCTCCAGCAGGAGGACTACAAGGAGACCGGGGACTACGAGTCCAGGCTGAAGGTCTTCCAGGAGTGCACGGTCACCCGGATCCTCAAGTCGCCCGCCCCGGACGGCTCGGGGGAGAAGGTCTCGGGCGTCTTCTGCTACGAGCGGGAGTCCGGCCGCTTCTTCGTGATCGAGGCGCCCGCCGTGGTGCTGGCCACCGGCGGCATCGGCAAGTCCTTCAAGGTGACGTCGAACTCCTGGGAGTACACGGGCGACGGGCACGCGCTGGCGCTGCTGGCCGGTGCCTCGCTGATCAACATGGAGTTCGTGCAGTTCCACCCCACGGGGATGGTCTGGCCGCCGTCGGTGAAGGGCATCCTCGTCACCGAGTCGGTACGGGGCGACGGCGGGGTGCTGCGCAACTCCGAGGGCAAGCGGTTCATGTTCGACTACATCCCGGACGTCTTCAAGGAGAAGTACGCCGAGTCCGAGCAAGAGGCCGACGGCTGGTACGAGGACCCGGAGAACAACCGGCGACCACCCGAGCTGCTGCCCCGCGACGAGGTCGCCCGCGCCATCAACTCCGAGGTCAAGGCGGGCCGCGGCTCACCGCACGGCGGCGTCTTCCTCGACGTCTCGACCCGGATGTCGCCCGAGGTGATCCGGCGCCGGCTGCCGTCCATGCACCACCAGTTCAAGGAGCTGGCGGACGTGGACATCACGAGCGAGGCCATGGAGGTCGGCCCGACCTGCCACTACGTGATGGGCGGCGTCGACGTCGACCCGGACACGGCGGCGGCGGTCGGCGTCACGGGCCTGTACGCGGCGGGCGAGGTGGCCGGCGGCATGCACGGCTCGAACCGGCTCGGCGGCAACTCCCTCTCCGACCTGCTGGTCTTCGGGCGCCGCGCGGGTCTGCACGCCGCGCAGTACGCCTCCTCGCTCAAGGGCGACGGACGGCCCGCCGTCGGCGACGAGCAGATCGAGCAGGCCGCGGCGGAAGCTCTGCGTCCGTTCAGCGCCGCGGAGGTGCCGGACGGCGAGCCCGCGGAGAATCCGTACACGATCCACCAGCACCTCCAGCAGTCCATGAACGACCTCGTGGGCATCATCCGCCGCGACGAGGAGATGAGTCAGGCGCTGGAGCGGCTGGCCGAGCTGCGCGTACGCGCGACGTACGCGGGCGTCGAGGGGCACCGCCAGTTCAACCCGGGCTGGCACCTCGCGATCGACCTGCGCAACATGCTGCTGGTGAGCGAGTGCGTGGCGCGAGCCGCGCTGACCCGCACCGAGTCGCGCGGCGGTCACACCCGCGACGACTATCCGGACATGGACCGCCAGTGGCGGCGCTCGAACCTGGTCTGCACGCTGGCCGACGAGCCCGTCTCGCTGGACGCCTCCACCCAGCCCGGCGACGCGGCGAAGCGTGCCGACCGCGGACGCATCGGGCTGAGGCGACGTGACATGCCGCCGATCCGCCCGGATCTGCTGGAGCTCTTCGAGAAGGAGGAGCTGATCAAGTACCTGACCGACGAGGAGCTGACGACCGAATGAGCGCCGAGACGCATGCAGGCGAGGGCACGGGTACGCACACGCGCCCCGGCGCGCGGGACGCGGAGGGCACCGCCGAGGGCACCGGTACGCCGGGAGCCGTCAGCGGCGGCGCCCCCGACTCGTCCGGTACGAGCTACATCGCGAACTTCCGGGTCTGGCGGGGCGACACCGAGGGCGGCGCTCTCAAGGACTTCAAGGTAGAGGTCTTCGAGGGCGAGGTCGTGCTCGACATCGTCCACCGGCTCCAGGCCACGCAGGCCCCGGACCTGGCGGTCCGCTGGAACTGCAAGGCGGGCAAGTGCGGTTCGTGCAGCGCGGAGATCAACGGCCGGCCACGGCTGCTGTGCATGACGCGGATGTCGGTCTTCGAGCGTTCGGAGACCGTCACGATCACGCCGCTGCGGGCCTTCCCGGTGATGCGGGACCTGGTCACGGACGTGTCGTACAACTACAAGAAGGCGCGGGAGATCCCGGCCTTCGTGCCTCCGAAGGACCTGGGGCCGGGCGAGTACCGGATGCAGCAGGAGGACGTCGGGCGCTCGCAGGAGTTCCGCAAGTGCATCGAGTGCTTCCTGTGCCAGGACGTGTGCCACGTGGTGCGCGACCACGAGGAGAACAAGGAGGCCTTCGCGGGCCCGCGCTTCCTGATGCGGATGGCCGAGCTGGACATGCACCCGCTGGACGCCGCCGAGGAGTCCGGGCTGGACCGCAAGTCCAGCGCGCAGGAGGACCACGGGCTGGGCTACTGCAACATCACCAAGTGCTGTACGGAGGTCTGCCCCGAGGGGATCAAGATCACCGACAATGCGCTGATCCCGCTCAAGGAGCGGGCCGCGGACCGTAAGTACGATCCGCTGGTCTGGCTCGGCAACAAGATCAGGCGCCGTAACGGGGCCTGATCCGGGCCCGGGCAGAGCGCAGGTCCGGGCAGAGCCGGAGCCGGGCACAGCCTGGGTCCGGGCAGAGCGCAGGTCCGGGCAGAGCCTGGGGCCGGGCAGGCCCGGAGCTGGGTCCGCGGGGCACGAGCGGGGCCTGAGCGGGGCCCGAGTACGGGCACCCGGCCGGGCCCGAACCGAGGCCGGTGCCCGTGAGGCACCGGCCCTGCCCCGTATGAGGTCCGTCACGGGGGTGCGCGTCCGCGCGCTCCCGTGACGCCTCTTCCGCCCGTTCCGCACCGCATGCGGCTTTCCGCTGTTTTCCGGGGTTTCAGGGACTTCACCCGACCCGGCCCGACGGCCGCCCGCCGTCATTGGCCGTACCAACGACATCCCCGTACAACCGCTCATGGCGGCCCCGCGCTGGCTACGCTGCCGGTAGTCCGGACGCCGCGTGGGCGGCACCGCCGCCGGCGGGGCGCACGGACAGGCAGCAGCACCGTCGCGCGGGGCCGTCTCCCGGCCTCGTCCCGTCCGTACGTCCGTACTCGACATGGCAGGGGATCGATCACGATGAGACGCCGGCAATTCATCGGCACCGTCGGCAGCGTCGCGCTCGCCTCCGGGGTCGGCCCGGGCTCCGTCCCCGCCTTCGCCGCGACACCGTACGGCGCCGGTCCGGAGGGTCCGCCCACCGTGACCCCCGCCGACCTGTGCTTCCGTCCCCGCACCCTGCGCCGGGGCAGCCCCAAGCGCGCGGGACTGCTGCGGGCCGAGGTGGAGCGGATCGTGCCCGCGGCCGAGGAGTACATGCGGCCGGGACCGGGGCGGCCGCACCCCTCGCACCCGGGCTTCGTAGTGCTGGCCGCCCGCAACGGCGTGGTCGTCGAGCACGCGGCACGCGGTCATGCGCTGCGCTACGCGTCCTGGGACGCCGCGGCCGGCCAGGCGGTCGAGCTGCCGCGGGACCAGTGGGTGCCCATGCGCGAGGACACGATCTTCGACATGGCGTCGGTCTCGAAGCTCTTCACTTCCGTGGTGCTGGTCGCGCACGCCGAGAAGGGCGCGCTCGACCTCGACGCCCCGGTCGCGCGCTACCTGCCGCGCTTCGACGACAGCGACCCGGCCAAGTCCCCCATCGTCGTACGGCAGTTGGTGACCCACACCTCGGGCATGAAGGCCGACATGGACCTGAAGTCCTACCCGGACAACGAGGCGCGGATGGCCGCCATCTACGCCGAGCCGCTCGACAACCCGCCGGGCGAGCACTACACCTACTCCGACCTCAACCTCATCACCGCGGGCCGCCTGCTGGAAGAGATCAGCGGCAAGGGACTGGAGGAGCTGGTCGCCGAGCTGATCACCGGGCCGCTCGGCATGGACGACACCGGCTACAACCCTCCGAAGTCCGAGCTGGACCGGATCGCCGCGACCGAGTACCAGCCGTGGACGGACCGCGGCATGGTGCGCGGATCGGTGCACGACGAGAAGGCGTACTACCTCGGCGGCGTCGCCGGTCACGCGGGCGTCTTCTCAACTGCCGCCGACATGGCGGTCCTCGGCCAGATGGTGCTCAACGGCGGTACGTACGGCGGCCATCGGGTGCTCGGCGAGGAGTGGGTCCGCGCCATGATCACCAACGAGAACGCGGGGATGGGCGAGGACGCGGCCCGCGGTCTCGGCTGGCAGCTCGACCAGCGCTTCTACATGGACGCCCTCACCTCGCCCGTCACCACCGGGCACACCGGCTACACCGGGCCGTGCATCGTGGCCGACCCGCTGGCCGGCACGCTCTTCGTGCTGATGACCAACCGCGTGCACCCCACCCGCGACTGGGGCACCGAGAGCGTCTACCGCCGGGCGCCCGCACGCCGCCTGGCGCGTGCCGTGCCGGTGCGTCCGGCGGTCGCCCGCGCCGCCTGGTACTCGGGCCAGCGGGACGAGGCGACCGCCACGCTCCGCGTCCCGCTGACGAAGCCGGTGCCCGACGAGGCGTCGCTGCGCTTCCGGCTCTGGTACGACACCCAGGACACGGACGTGTGCACCGTGGAGGCCACCACCGACGCGCGGCCCGGCGACGGCTCGAAGTGGAACCCCGTGGCGCTGAAGTTCCGCGCTGGCGACCGGCGTTGGCAGAGCAAGGGCGACTTCTCCGGCTTCTCGGCGCGCCGCTGGCTGCACGCACAGGGCGAGCTGCCGGACGGCGTGACGGCGGTGCGCTGGCGGTACGTCACCGACGAGGAGCAGCAGGGCCGCGGCGTCTACCTGGACGACATCAGGGTGCTGAGCGGGCCCCGCCCGGTCTTCATGAGCGTACGGCCGCGTGACAACGCCCGCGTGTGCGCGGAGGGTTGGAAGCTCTCGGAGAACTGACGGCGCGAAACGCGGGTCGTGGACGGCGGATTCACCTGCCGGACTTCCGCGGCGCGCCGATCGTGGCGTAGGTGCCGACGCCAACGCCGGGACGGGGGCGGGAAGTTCACACGCGCGGAGTTCCCGCCCGGGGAGTTCACGCGCGGGGAGTTCGCGCCCGGCTCAGAAGAGGCTGAGCAGCGCTTCCGTGGGGTCGGCGGGCTTGGAGTTCTCGCCGGGGCGGGCCAGTTCGAACCAGACGGTCTTTCCGCGGTGCGTACGCCTGCTGCCCCAGCCGGCGCTGAGCAGCCCGACCAGTTGCAGTCCCCTGCCGCCCTCGTCCGTGACATGCGCGCGGCGTCTGCGCGGCTGCACCAGCCCGGAGTCCCACACCTCGCACACGAGGGTGCGGTCCAGCAGCAGCCGGAGCCTTATCTCGCCCTCCCCGTGCCGCAGCGCGTTCGTCACCAGCTCGCTCACGAGGAGTTCGGCGGTATCGGCGAGAGCGCCCAACTCCCATGCGGACAGCTGCTCGCGGGTCAGTTCGCGGGCGCGGGCCACGGAGCGCGGCTCCGCGGAGAGCGTCCAGTCGCCGACGGCGCCGTCGGGCAGGCCCTGCACTCGCGCGACGAGCAGCGCGATGTCGTCCTCTCCGTGGTGGACGTTGAGGGTCGTCAGCACCTGGTCGGCGACGTTCTCCAGGGATTCGGTGGCGTCGGTGAGAGCCGCCCGCAGGGAGCCCAGGCCCTCGTCGATGGGGTGTTCGCGCGACTCGACGAGACCGTCGGTGTAGAGCGCGATCATCGAACCGTCGTTGAGCTCCATCTCGATCTCTTCGAAGGGCTCGCCGCCGACGCCCAGCGGTACGCCCTTGGGAACCTCCAACAGCAGCGCCGGCTCGTCCGGTTCGACGAGTACAGGCGGCAGATGACCGGCGTTGGCTATGGTGCAGCGGCGCGAGACCGGGTCGTAGACGGCGAAGATGCATGTGGCCAGATAGACCTCGGCCAGATGGTCGCTGCCGCGCTGCGAGCCCGGTGAGTCTCCGAGCCCCCGCGCGATCTCGTCCAGGGCGCCCAGCACCTCGGCGGGCTCCATGTCGGTGGTGAGCGCCAACGTCCGTACGGCGGTGCGCAGTTCGCCCATGGCGACGGCGGCGCGCAGCCCGCGGCCCATCACGTCGCCGACGACGACGGCGGTGCGGTGCCCGGGAAGTTCGATGACGTCGAACCAGTCGCCGCCGACCTCGGTCGCCGGATTGCCGGGCAGATAGCGGCAGGCGATGTCGAGGCCGGCGGCTTCGGGATCGCCGGGCGGCAGCAGGCTGCGCTGAAGTATCAGCGCCCGCTCGTGCTCGCGCCGGTAGAGGCGCGCGTTGTCTATGCATACGGCGGCGCGGGAGGCGAGTTCGGCGGCGAGCGCCGCGTCCCGTTCGCCGAACGGTTCGCTGCCCTTGACCCGCGAGAACTGCACGAGCCCCAGCACCCGGTCGCGGGCGACCATCGGCACGGCCAGCGTCGACTGCACCACGGCACCGAACTGCACCGGCACGGTGCCGTCCTGCCCGGGTATGTGCTGCACGCGCCCGCTTCGAAGCGCCTGTGCGCAGGGCGTGTTGTACGGATAGCAGTGGGTCGCGCCCACGGTGACCGGACTCGAACCCGTCGGGTTCCGGTTCTCCCGGCTGATCGACGGCGGGGCCTCCGAGACCGAACTGGCGAAGCCGACGCGGCGCAGCTCGCCGCTGCCGTCGCCGGGGCCGACGGGACGCGGTTCGTCACCTGCCAGTACGTCCATGTACAGGTCCACGGACGCGAGATCGCAGAATTGCGGTACGCCGACGTCCAGCAGTTCGCGGGCCGTGGTCTCCAGGTCGAGCGAATTGCCGATGCGGGCGCCCGCCGCGTTCAGCAGAGCGAGAGCGCGGCGAACGTCGTCAGGCTTGCCTGCCTCCACAGGGATATCGCTCAACGCCGCCCCTTCCCGTGACCAGTGTGGCACCGGCTCTGAGCAGTGTGGCAGGCGTAAGGCACCCGGAACACGCTCTTCCCGATCGCCGCACGAAATTCGTGGTTCCCGTCGCTTCCGACAACTGACGTGCGGCCTCACACCTCCGTGCGCTCCCCCTGGCCTGATCCGGCAGGGACATCTGTCTCCTAACCAGGCTGAGCCCGTTCGAACCATCTTCTATGAGGGCGCGCGACGGGAGGAGGGTCCTGGCACGCCGCCGGAGCGCGGGCGGGGCGGGTCACGGGGCACCGCCGTGCCTCAACTCCCCGCAGGGAACGATCACTTCGGATCAGGGAAGGGCGATCTCGAACCAGACGGTCTTGCCCATCGGGCCGTGCCGCGTACCCCAGCGGCGCGCCTCCCTGGCGACGAGACGGATGCCCCTGCCGCCCTCGTCGTCGGGCATGGCGCTGCGTTCACGCGGCGGGTCCGGCAGCGGGTCGGAGACCTCCAGCAGCAGTGAACTGCCGCGCACCATACGGACTCCGATCGGCCCGTGCGCGTATCGCATGGAGTTGGTGACCAGTTCGCTGACGAGCAGCACGGTGGTGTCCTCCAGCGCGTCCAGGCCCCACTCGTGCAGGGTGCGGCGTACCACCTCGCGGGCCCTGCGCACGGCATAGCTCTCGGACGGGAACGTCCAGGACGCGGCGCTGCCCTGGGGCAGTCCGCCGAGCTTCGCCATCAGCAGCGCCACGTCGTCGTCGGGCTGGGATGCCGTCCTGCCCTCCAGGTCGTCGATGACGCTGTCGCAGGCCTCTTCGATGCTCTCCGGAGTGCCCGGATCGCGCCGGACGGGACCGCCGGAGAGCATCCGGCAGAGGCGGTCGATGCCGATGCTGATGTCCTCGCCGCGGGACTCGATGAGGCCGTCGGTGTAGAGGATGAGCACGGATCCCTCGACGACTTCGAGGTCGTACGACTCGAAGGGGACTCCGCCGACTCCGAGCGGTGCGCCCGAGGGCAGTTCGAGCGTGTGGGCCTCCCAACCGCCACCGGGGGTCTCGGTGAGCAGCAGCGGCGGCGGGTGGCCGGCCTTGGCCAGGCTGCACCGGCGCGTGGACGGGTCGTAGACGGCGTAGACGCATGTGGCCACGAGCGGATCGTCGGAACTCTGCACGAAGTCGTCCGCCAAGTCGTTGATGCGGCGCAGCAGTTCGTCCGGCGGCAGGTCGAGTCCCGCGAGCGTCCTCACGGCCGTGCGTATCCGGCCCATCGTCACGGCCGCGTGCAGCCCGTGCCCCATCACGTCGCCCACGACGAAGGCGACCCGTCCTCCGGCGAGCGGGATCACGTCGAACCAGTCGCCGCCGACCTCGGTGCCGCTGCTGCCCGGCACATAGCGGTAGGCCACGTGTACGCCGGGCGGCTCGGGCACCTTCTGCGGCAGCAGGCTCCGCTGGAGCATCAGGGCGCCGGCGCGCTCGCGGGCGTACAGGCGGGCGTTGTCGAGCGAGACGCCTGCGCGGTCGGCCAGTTCCATGGCCAGTGCTATGTCGTCCCTGCCGAAGGGCTCCCGGCCCTCGGCGCGGCTGACGACGAGCAGTCCGAGTACGACGCCGCGGGCGCGCAGCGGCACGGCCATCATCGAGTGGACGCTCAGGTCGAGTGCCGCCTGCATCTTCGGGTCGCCGGGGTAGGTGGCGGCGAGCAGTTCGCGCGGTGAGGAAGCGACGTGGGGCACGCCGCTGGCCAGCGTCCGGCCGAAGAAGGAGTCGGCGAGGAACGGGACATCCTGGCCGACTCTGAGCATCCGGTTGACGGTGGGTCCCTCGTCGCGGGCGGCGACCCCGAGCTGGAAGAGCGGTGTGCCGGTGAGCATCTCGATGTCGGGCAGGTCGCCGCCGTGCGCCGCGGCGCCGATCAGCATCACGCCCGCGTAGTCCGCGAGGCGCGGCACGAGGGCGGAGGCGAGGGCCTGGGAGATGGCGGTGACGTCGAAGCGGTCGGCCAGTCCGACCCCGACGTCGTCGAGGAGCGCCAGGCGCTCGCGCGCGGCTTCGATCTTCTCCAGCGCCTCACGCCGCTCCGTGATGTCCATGATCACGGTGCTCACGCCGAGCACTTCGCCCTTCTCGGTGGTGAGCCTGCTGTACGAGACGGACCGCGAGCCCGGGCCGTCCGGCGCGGGCATCACGACGTCGACGACGGGTTCCCCGGTCTCCAGCACGGTCGACTGGACGGTGGAGACCTCCTCGGCCATCCACGGCGGAAGCACATCGTGCACGGACCTGCCGACGTGCTCCTCGGCGCCGAGCTGGTTCAGCCTGGCCAGTGCCTCGTTGACGCGCACGAACCGCTTGTCGTTGTCGAACACGGCGATGCCCAGCGGCGAGGACTCGAAGAGGGCGTCGAGCGCGGCCAGATCGTGCTCGACGGCCCGGATCCTGCTGGTCTCGACGATGTTGGCGAGGATCACGGGCCGGTTCTGCCTGTCGTGGAGAAGCGAGACGCGCCCCTCCACCGGCACGCGGTGTCCGGCGCTGTGCAGGATGCGCAACTTGCCGCGCCAGCGGCCCTCGTTCCGCAGTGTGTCTCTTCGGCGGAGCTCGCCCTCGCCGTACCCGTCGTCGAGGAAGTCCTGGATGAGGCAGCCCACGACCTGGTCCGCCCGCCAGCCGAGGATCTCCTCCGTCATCGGGTTCCAGAGGAGGATCTTTCCCTTGCCGTCGAGCATGACGGTGCCGACTCGGAGGGTGTCGAGGATCGAGGCCACTCCCTCGGAGGGTCCTGTGCTCACACCGCCCACGTCCCTGATCGGGTAGCTCACCGCCCGGACCTTCCGGGCAGCCGGGAACGAAAGGTCCCTGCTACCGATTCTGGGCCCGATCAGGCGTATTCGCCGCTCGCGCACCCCAGGGGCTCGACCAGATAGCTGCCGTCGCCCTCGTCGCCGCCCCTCGCGCGGCCCCCGCTCCCCCCGAGCCGTTCCGCTACCTGCTGTGCTTCCGTACGGGTGGCGTAGCTGCCCACGCGATAGCGGTTGCCGTGGCCGTCCTCACGTATGACGTGCCAGGGCAGCACAGTGTCGCCGTCACCGCTCACGCTTCGCATATGCCGGAGCTTACGCCGGGCCTTCACTCACCGCATTCGGCTTGGCACTACGAGGCATCGATTTCGGCCACATGTTCGCACGCGGGCGGAGCCGGGCGTTCACTTCACGGGCATGTGGTACGAGACGCGGAAGCGGTCCGCCGGGACGACCACGTCCGCCGTCTCCACCGGACGTCCGCCCGCGAAGAACGTGCGGCTGACGACGAGCACGTGGTGCCCGGGAACGCCACCGAGGTCGATCATCTCCTCGGCCAGCCCCGGGCGGGCGCCGACCTCCTCCGCGACGTTGTCCACGACGACATCGACGGCCGCCATCCGCTCCACCACGCCCTTGCCGCCAAGCGGCCCGTCCTCGGGGAGCACCACAGGCGTGCGGCCCGTGAGGGAGAGGGGCTCCCACGAGGTGGAGAGCATCACGGCCTCGCCCTCGGCACGGAAGACGTACCGGGTCCGCATCACGCGGTCACCGGGGGCGATGCGCAGCCGCTCCGCGATGAGCGGGCTGGCGTCCTCCTGCTCGCTGCGCGACTCCCAGTTGCCCTTCACGTCCTCGTCGGCCTGCTCCTGGCGGAACGGCGTGGAATCGCCCAGGGTCCGGAAGCCGCTGCGGACGACGCAGCGGGGAACGGGATGCTCGCGCACGTAAGTGCCGGAGCCGGAGCGGCCCTCGACCAGCCCCTCGGCCATCAGGACCTTCCGGGCCTCCAGGGCGACGGTGTCCGAGACGCCGTACTCCGCGCGGATGCGGGCCTGCGAGGGCAGCCGGGTGTGGGGCGGGAGATCACCGCCGATGATCTTCTGCCGGAGATCGCCGGCGACGCGGAGGTAGGCGGGCTGTTCACCGAATGGCACGAGTGCCCTCCCCGTTCTCGAAAGGCCGGTCCCTGAATGGGTCGCGACAGGTGGTGAAGTTGACAATGGGCAACAGCTTCGCAACTCACGGTTGTGGCTCGCAACCGACGCCCAGAGTTTCACCCGATGTGATGAGTAGCTGCTCAGCGCCTCCACACCGAGCCCGATTCGTTCACATTCCACCCCGCCGCGGCGGCCCTGTACTCGCCGCCCCAACTCCCGCACGCGCGCCGCGCTTTCATGCCCGAGGGGCGGCAGAAGACGCATGGAACGCAGACCGGAGGCAGACGCGAAAAGGCGGCCACCGCCGCGGGGGTGGCCGCCGTGCTCGCGGACGCTGCGCCGCCGGCAGCCCGGCCCGCACCGCCCGCGCCGTCAGACGTTGAACCTGAACTCCACGACGTCGCCGTCGCGCATCACGTAGTCCTTGCCCTCCATGCGGGCCTTGCCCTTCGCGCGGGCCTCCGCGACCGAGCCCGTCTCGACCAGTTCGTCGAACGAGACGATCTCCGCCTTGATGAAGCCCCGCTGGAAGTCCGTGTGGATGACACCGGCGGCTTCCGGAGCGGTGGCGCCCTTCTTGATCGTCCAGGCGCGGGACTCCTTCGGGCCCGCCGTCAGATACGTCTGGAGCCCGAGCGTGCGGAACCCGACGTGCGCGAGGGTCGCGAGTCCGGGCTCGTCCTGCCCGACGGTCTGAAGCAGCTCCAGCGCCTCCTCCTCGTCGAGCTCGGCGAGGTCCGCCTCCAGCTTGGCGTTGAGGAAGACCGCCTCGGCCGGCGCGACGAGCGCGCGCTGGCTCTCCTTGAACTCCTCGTCGGTGAGCTCGTCCTCGTCGACGTTGAAGACGTAGATGAACGGCTTGGTCGTCAGCAGATGCAGGTCGTGCAGGGGCGCGGCGGCCTCGCTGCCCTGCGCGAGACCGGCGGAGAAGAGCGTGCGCCCCTGCTCGAGGATGTCCTTGGCCTCCTGCACGGCCCTGGCCTCGCCCTGCTTCTCCTTCTTGACCCGGGCCTCCTTCTCCAGCCGGGGCAGCACCTTCTCGATGGTCTGGAGGTCGGCGAGGATCAGCTCGGTGTTTATGGTCTCGATGTCGTCCTTCGGCGAGATCCTGCCGTCGACGTGTACGACGTTCTCGTCATGGAAGGCCCGGATGACCTGGCAGATCGCATCGGACTCGCGGATGTTGGCCAGGAACTTGTTGCCCAGGCCCTCGCCCTCGCTCGCACCCCGCACGATGCCCGCGATGTCGACGAAGTCGACGGTGGCCGGCAGCACCTTCTCGGAGGAGAACAGCTCGGCGAGCGTGGCCAGCCGGGGGTCGGGCACTCCGACGACGCCGACGTTCGGCTCGATCGTGGCGAACGGATAGTTGGCCGCCAGCACCTCGTTCTTGGTCAGGGCGTTGAACAAGGTCGACTTGCCGACGTTCGGCAGGCCGACGATTCCGATGGTGAGCGACACGAGGCGACTTCCCGTAGCGAGATCCGAGGTGTGCAGAGCATGCGGCGGACGGCGCGCGCCCGGCCGGTCCACCAGTCTACGGCTCGAACTGACGGCCAATGCGTGTCCGTCCGCGGTGAACAGCGGTTACGCGGCCTACGTTGGAGCAGTGGAACAGCAGCACAGCGCTCACACGGGTGGGAAAGACCCCGGTCAGGGGCCGGGACAGGGGCCGGGGCGGAACCAGGGGAAGAGACAGGGGCGGTCACAGGAAGGGCCGGAGGAACGGCCGCAGGGGCAGCCGAACGACGAAGCGCACCGGCAGCACCGTCCCGCGCGCGGAGCGAAGACCCCCCGCACCACACAGTCGGCCGCCGCCGTGCCCGCCGGTCCGGGCGGCGTCCCCGAGCACACACCCGACGCCGGCGCCGCCTCCCGCGAACCCCGGCGGCGGCCCGTAGCAGGCGCCGTACGGCAGGAGGCCGCGGCGCTCTACCAGGCGCAGCTGCGCTTCCCGCTGATCCCCGAGCCCCTCACCGACGCCTTCTCGTGGCTGCCGCGTGCCCGCCTCACGGCGCTCGGCTGCGGCCTCATGGGCGTGGTGCTGATGGTGCTGGCGGGCGCCGCCGACGCGTGGCTGCTGGGCGGCTCGCCCACCGTGTACGGGGGTGTCTTCCTGGGCGTC
Source organism: Streptomyces sp. HNM0575 (assembly GCF_012726265.1). Lineage (GTDB taxonomy): Bacteria > Actinomycetota > Actinomycetes > Streptomycetales > Streptomycetaceae > Streptomyces. The sequence continues at coordinate 375,309 of NZ_JAASAG010000002.1, forward strand.
AGCGTGGCCTGCGCGGTGTGGGTGCGCCCCACCGACCTGGCCGCCGCACCCGTCGCGGTGCCGCTCGCCTTCACCGCCGGACTCTTCCTGCTGGGCGGCGGCGAGAGCCGCCCCGGCTACACGGAACGGCTGACGAACCTGTTCCCCGCCCTCGCCGTCAACGCGTTCTGGCTCTACGCGGGCACGCTGCTCGCGGTGCTCATCGCGAGCACCCGAAAGATCGCGCTGATGGTGCAGCGGTCGCGCGTACGGGCGCTGATGGAGGCTGAGGACGCGGAGGAAGAGGCCGCGCAGGCCGACGAGGCGCGCTGAACCTCAGCCGTTCCCCATGGCTGCCCCCGGCCTGAACTCCGCCCGGGGGCCGCGTACTTCACCCGGCGTCGCATGCCTCGCCCGCCGTCGCGTACGCACCTCGCCGGGCGGCCGTCAGCCCGTCTTGCGGGCCGCCTCCGCGCGCAGGTCCCGGCGCAGCTCCTTCGGCAGGGAGAACTGCATGCGCTCCTCGACGGGCTGGACGATCTCCACGTCCTCCCAGCCGCGCTCCGCGAGCCACTCCAGCACCCCGTCGACCAGCACGTCGGGGACCGAGGCGCCGGAGGAGAGACCGACCGTGGTCACGCCCTCGAGCCAGGCCTCGTCGATCTCCTCCGCGCCGTCGACCAGGTGGCCGTCGCGGGCGCCGTGAGCGATCGCGGTCTCCACCAGGCGCACGGAGTTGGAGGAGTTCTTCGAGCCGACGACGAGCACGAGGTCGGCGTCCTTGGCGACCTGCTTGATGGCGGTCTGGCGGTTCTGCGTCGCGTAGCAGATGTCGTCGCTGGGCGGGGAGAGCAGATTCGGGTAGCGGCCCTTGAGGGCGTCGACGGTCTCCATCGTCTCGTCGACGGAGAGCGTGGTCTGCGAGAGCCAGACGACCTTCTCCGGGTCGCGGACGTCGACGTTCTCCACGTCGTCCGGGCCGTCGACCAGCGTCACGTGCTCGGGCGCCTCGCCGCTGGTGCCGATGACCTCCTCGTGGCCCTCGTGGCCGATGAGGAGGATGTCGTAGTCCTCCTTGGCGTAGCGCACCGCTTCCTTGTGCACCTTCGTCACCAGCGGGCAGGTGGCATCGATGGTGGCCAGCTTGCCGCGCTCGGCCTCCTCGTGGACCGCGGGGGCGACGCCGTGCGCGGAGAAGATGACGATCTCGCCCTCGGGCACCTCGGAGGTCTCCTCGACGAAGATCGCGCCCTTCCTCTCGAGCGTCTTCACCACGTATTTGTTGTGCACGATCTCGTGGCGTACGTAGACGGGGGCGCCGTACTGCTCCAGGGCCTGCTCGACGGCGATGACCGCGCGGTCGACGCCCGCGCAGTAGCCGCGGGGAGCGGCCAGCAGCACGCGGCGGCGGTCGCCGGGCGCGGCGGTGGTCTCGGGAGCGTCGGTGGTCTCGGGGGCGTCGGCAGCGGACGTTGGGGTCTCCCCGGGGCGGAGCCCGGGGGGATGCGAGGGCGTTGCAGACATGCGTCCATCGTAAGGGCGCACAGGGCGCTCGCCGTTCGACGGGCGGCAGGGAGCACCGGTGCGGCCGTGCGAACGGGGGCTGCCGGTCCGCGGGCCTCGTCCGCGGGCCTCCTCCGCAGGCCACGGCCGGGGCCCCGGTCACGTGCCCCCGCCGCGGACCGGCGTTGTCGGCGGCGGCCGTTAGTGTCCTCGTATGGCTCTCATCACCACTCCCGAGGCCCCGGTTCCCGTCGGCGAGGTCTCCAGGCTGATCGGCGGCTGGATCGACCGGCTCGGCCCGGTGTGGGTGGAGGGGCAGATCATCCAGCTGTCGCCGAGGCCGGGCGCGGGCATGGCGTTCCTCACGCTGCGGGACCCCTCGCGCGACGTCTCCATCAGCGTCACCTGTTTCCGTGACGTCTTCGACCGCGTGAAGGACGTCGTCTCCGAGGGCGCCCGTGTCGTCGTCCACGCCAAGCCGGTCTGGTACGGGCGGGCGGGCACGCTGTCGCTGAGGGCCGCGGAGATCCGCCCGGTCGGCATCGGCGAGCTGCTGGCGCGGCTGGAGCAGCTGAAGAAGTCCCTTGCCGCGGAAGGGCTGTTCGCGGCGGAGCGCAAGCTGCGGCTGCCGTTCCTGCCGGGTCGCGTGGGGCTCGTCACGGGCCGTGCCTCCGACGCCGAGCGGGACGTGCTGCACACGGCGCGCGAGCGCTGGCCCGCCGTCCGCTTCGAGGTCCGGCACACGGCGGTCCAGGGCGTACGGGCGGTGCCCCAGCTGATCGACGCGGTGCGGGAGTTGGACGGGCGCACCGATGTGGACGTGATCATCGTGACCCGCGGCGGCGGCAGCATGGAGGACCTGCTGCCGTTCTCCGACGAGCAGCTCGTGCGCACGGTCGCGGCCTGCCGTACGCCCGTGGTCTCGGCCATCGGGCACGAGGCGGACGCGCCCCTGCTCGACCTCGTCGCCGATCTGCGCTCCCGCACGCCGACGCACGCCGCGAAGGACGTCGTGCCGGACGTGGGCGAGGAGCACGAGCGTGTACGGGAGTTGAGGGCGCGGGCGTACCGCGTGATCACCGGCTTCCTCGACCGGGAGGAGCGTGGCCTCGCCGACGTGCTGAGCCGTCCCGTCATGGCCGATCCGCACGCGATGACCGAGGAGCGCGCGGAGGAGCTGGGGCATCTGCTGGCGCGCGCCCGGCGCACGCTGGGACACCGGCTGGAGCGCGCCGAGGACGAGTTGGCGCACACGCGTGCCCGTGTCGTCGCGCTCTCCCCCGCGGCGACGCTGAAGCGGGGATACGCGGTGCTCCAACGTGAGGACGGCAGCGTGATCAGGGCCGCGGAGGAGACCTCGGAGGGGGAGAAGCTGCGGGCCCGGGTCGCGGAGGGCGAGTTCGGCGTCACGGTCGGACCGGACGCTTAGGGTTGCCGTATGACCTCGGACGACACGGAGACGGAATCGGGCGTGGAGACGGAGACGGACAGGCAGCAGGCGCACTCCGCACTCAGCTATGAACAGGCCCGGGGCGAACTGGTGCGTGTCGTGCAGCAGTTGGAGGCCGGCGGCGCCACGCTGGAGGAGTCGCTGGCGCTCTGGGAGCGCGGCGAGGAGCTGGCCCGCGTATGCCGCGAGTGGCTGGAGGGCGCGAGGGCGCGGCTGGACGCCGTGCTGGAGGCGGAAGCCGAGGCAGGCGACGACGCGGATCCCGAGGGTGACGAGGCGTGGGCGGACGAGGCCGGCGCCGGGGCGGAGGAGTCGGGCCCGCTCTCCGGCGGCACCGATGCGGAGGACGCGGCAGACCGTCGCTGACCAGGACACACACAAGCGCCTGCGGTGAAGCGGAAGATTACGCGGGGTCCGTTTGTTGGCGGGGGTGTTATGAGGTCCGCCGCCTGCGGCGGGCCGTTCGTTCGTATCGACAGCGCGTAAAGGCAAGGCTTCCCCACATGACTCTCGCCCTCGACCGAACCGCCCAGGACCTGCTCTTCCGCGAGGCGCACACCGCGCACACCTTCTCGGACGAGCCGGTGAGCGACGAGCAGATACAGGCGGTGTACGAGCTGGTCAAGTACGCCCCGACCGCCTTCAATCAGTCCCCCCTGCGGATCACGCTGGTCCGCTCCGCCGAGGCCCGCGACCGGCTGCTGAAGCACATGGCGCAGGGCAACCGGCCCAAGACGTCCACGGCTCCGCTCACCGCGATCCTCTCCGTCGACCTCGAATTCCACGAGCGGCTGCCCGAACTCCTCCCGCACGCCCCGGACTTGAAGGACACCTTCTTCTCGGAGGCGGAGGTGCGGGAGACCTCCGGCACGTTCAACGCCTCGCTACAGGCGGGCTACTTCATCGTCGGCGTCCGCGCGGCCGGGCTGGCCGCGGGCCCGATGAGCGGCTTCGACCGGCACGGCGTCGACAAGGAGTTCTTCGGCGACGGGACGCAGAAGTCCCTGCTGGTGATCAACATCGGCAAGCCGGGCGAGGAGGCGTACCGGCCGCGGCAGCCGCGGCTCACGTACGAGGACGCGGTCACGACCCTCTGACTGCCCGGCCGTAGGCGCGAGTTCGGGCTGTGGGCCGGAGTTCGGGCCGTAGTCGCGAGCGGGGGCGTGAGCGGCGAGCGGGGGCGGCGAAGGTGCGGGGGAAGGGGGAAGGACTCAGCCCTTGCCGGCGCCGCCCCCGCCCCGGTCCCAGCCCGGGCTGAGCGCGGCTGCCATCGTCTTCAACTGCCCGAAGCCGGCCGTGCCGGTCACGACGGTGGTGTACGGGCGGGACCTGCCGGATCCGGTCGCGCGGTCGGATCCGTCCGCGCGGCCCCTGCCGGGAGCGTCCCCGGCCGGGGACTTCCGTACTAGCGCGTCGTACCTCCCGCCCTCGTAGCGCGTCCACTCCTCGCCGCGCACCCGCACGGTCTTCGCGGTCTTCCGCGCACCGTGCGTGACGTCCTCGATGTACTTCACGGGGCGGGGCTCGTCGCTCTGCTCCACGGCGGCGTACTGCGTGTCCGGCGTCACGAAGCCCAGGTGCCAGGCACGCCCCTCCGGGCCGTCGGCCTCGTAACGCACGGACGTGGCACGCCACTTCGACGGGAGCCCCTCGGGCGCCAGCACGGGATAGGGCGCGGCACGGCGAGCGGAGTCCAGCTCGACCTTGTAGCCGACGGGCTTGACCGGGTCGGCGCTGTCGTCGTGCGGGACGAAGAGGTAGATGAAGAACGCCGCGAGCAGGACCACGGCCAGCGACGGCACCATGCCCCGCACGGTCCGCACCCGCTGCCGCCTCTCCGCCTGCTCTGCTTCTGCTGCCACGCCCCCATGGTCGCTCATGCGGGAGCACGGCCCGTCCGCGGGGCCCTCGGACCGGGGGCGCGGGGACGGTCGGCACACGGTGGCTCTGTCGCGTACTCGGGGACATGTCCCGCTACGCACCCCTGCTCAACTGCTCATCCGTGGGGCCCCCTGCTCACTCTGACGGATGCTGGGTACCCTCGAAGCACCCTCGATTTCAGCCCGGCCGCGACTTCAGCCGAGCAGAAAGGTGTGCCCCGATGACCGATCATCAGCACCTCCCTCCCCCGCTCGACGTCAGCCCCGAGGCCCCGGACCGCAACCTCGCACTCGAACTCGTAAGGGTCACCGAGGCCGGCGCGATGGCCACCGGCCGCTGGGTGGGGCGCGGCGACAAGAACGGCGCGGACGGCGCGGCCGTGAAGGCGATGCGCCACCTCGTCTCGACGGTCTCGATGAACGGCGTGGTCGTCATCGGCGAGGGCGAGAAGGACGAGGCACCGATGCTCTTCAACGGGGAGCGGGTCGGTGACGGCACGGGCGCCGAGTGCGACGTGGCGGTGGACCCCGTGGACGGGACCACCCTCACGGCCAAGGGCATGTCCAACGCGGTCTCCGTGCTGGCGGTGGCGGAGCGCGGCTCGATGTTCGACCCGAGTGCCGTCTTCTATATGGACAAGCTCGTCACGGGCCCGGACGCCGCGGAGTTCGTGGACATCACCGCGCCGCCCGCGGTCAACGTCCGCCGCGTGGCGAAGGCGAAGGGCTGCACTCCGGACGACGTCACGGTCGTGGTCCTCGACCGTCCGCGCCACGAAGGCATGGTCAAGGAGCTGCGGGAGGCCGGTGCCCGCATCAAGTTCATCTCGGACGGCGACGTCGCGGGCGCGATCATGGCCGTACGCGAGGGCACGGGCGTGGACCTGCTGCTGGGCGTCGGCGGTACGCCGGAGGGCATCATCGCGGCCTGCGCGATCAAGTGCCTGGGCGGCACGATCCAGGGCATGCTCTGGCCGAAGGACGACGAGGAGCGGAAGCGGGCGCTCGACGCCGGGCACGACCTGAACAGGGTGCTGCACACCGAGGACCTCGTCAGCGGCGAGAACGTCTTCTTCGTGGCCACCGGGATCACCGACGGCGAACTGCTGCGCGGCGTGCACTACAGGGGCGAGCGTGCCTTCACCGAGTCGCTGGTGATGCGTTCGAAGTCCGGCACGATCCGGATGATCGACTCGACGCACAAGCTCTCCAAGCTGCGCGCCTACAGCGCCGTCGACTTCGACCGCGCGCGGTAGGCGGTAGTCAGGCCGCGTCGAGGAGTCCCGGCTGCGCACGGGCCGGGGCTCGCGAAGGCCCACCGGACGGGGCTCACCGGTCAGGAGCCACCGGCCAGGACCCACCGGACGGGACCCGCAGGACGGGACCTACCGGAGCAGCCTCTCGAAGCACCGGGACGCCTCAACCCCCGCGTACGCGCCGAAGTTCGGGATCCGCTCGTAGCCCGCGCGCGTGTAGAAGCGGACGGCCTCGGGCTGGCGGTCCCCGGTCTCCAGCCGCAGGCTCTTCCAGTCCTTGTCGCGCGCCCAGTCCTCCAGGGCCCCCAGGATCCGGGACGCGAACTCCGAGCCGCGCCAGGGCGGGGTCACGTACATGCGCTTGATCTCGCCCACGCCGTCGCCGAGTTCGCGGAGTCCTCCGCATCCCACGGCCGTGCCGCCGTGCTCGTACGCGACGAAGAACGCCACGACGTCCTCTTCCGAGGGCGCGGTACCGGGCTCGCTGTCCGTGGTGCCGTATCTCTCGGCGATCTCGACGCGCTGTCTGGCGCGCAGCGCGAGGGCGTCCGGGTCCGTCCATTCGACCTGCTCGATCCTCATGCGGCGCGATTGTGCCGGGAGCCTGTTTCGGACGCGTGAACCGGACATGCACGGCCACCGCGGCTCCAGTACGGGCCTCTGCCCTGTCCCGCCCTTGTCTGCCCGCTCTTGCCTGCCCGCTCTTGCCTGCCCGCTCTCGCCTATGACGGAATCCCATTTGCCTAAAAGCATTAGGCACATCCACAATGGCTTTCGGGCCTTCGGGCTTTCGTCGTACGAGAGGGGGCGGTCCCATGGCACGCGCGGGCCTGACCGCGGAGCGGCTCACCCGGGCCGGGGCGGAGCTGGCAGACGACGTCGGCTTCGAGCAGGTGACCGTCTCGGCGCTCGCCAGGCGCTTCGACGTCAAGGTCGCGAGCCTGTACTCGCACTTGAAGAGTTCACAGGACCTGAAGACCAGGATCGCCCTGCTCGCCCTGGAGGAAATGGCCGAACGGGCCGCCGACGCCCTCGCCGGGCGGGCCGGCAAGGACGCGCTCGTCGCCCTCGCCGACGTCTACCGCGACTACGCCCGCGAGCACCCGGGGCGCTACGCGGCGGCCCAGCTCAGGCTCGACACCGAGACGGCGGCGGCGAGCGCGGGCGTCCGGCACGCGCAGATGACGCGTGCCGTCCTGCGCGGCTACGACCTGACGGGAGAGGACCAGACCCATGCCGTACGGCTGCTCGGCAGCGTCTTCCACGGCTACGTGAGCCTGGAGCTGGGCGGCGGATTCAGCCACAGCGCGCCCGATACGCAGGAGACGTGGTCGCGTGTGCTGGACGCCCTCGACGCGCTGCTGCGGAACTGGCCCGCGCCCGGCCCGGGTTCCTGACCGCCGGGCCCGGCCGCCGAGCCTGACCACCGGACCCGGCCGACAGCGTTCCGCGCGGAGCCCGGCATGGAGTTCCGCCCCGAGGCCCCGGCCACCAGGCCCCGTCCTCAGCCCCAAGTCACCAGTCCGCAGGCCCCAGTCCGCGCTCCGGACCTCGCGCCTCGCACCCCCTACCCCGCACCCCGCACCCCGCACCGCCCACCATCCCGACCACCGACCCGACAGGCCGAGACCATGCACACCGAACACACCGAACACACCCAGCAGAACGAGCCGTCCGGACGGTCCCGCCACTCCGCCCCATCCGGGGACCGGAGCTGGATCACCACGCCCGTCACCGCTGAACTGCTGCGCGGCGCCCTCGACTTGGAGCGCACCGCGCACGGCGTGCTGCCCCACCGGCTGCCCGCGCGCGCCCGCGCGCAGTGCACCGACGCACAGCTCGCCATGGCCGAGTCCCAGCCCTCGGGCGTACGGCTGGTCTTCCGTACCCGGGCCACCGCCGTGGAGCTGGAGACCCTGCCCACCAAGCGCGTCTACGCGGGTCTGCCGGCCCGCCCGGACGGCGTGTACGACCTGCTCGTCGACGGCCGCCTCACCGGCCGGGGCAGCGTGCCCGGCGGCAGCACCCTCGCCATCGACATGGCTGCCGGGACCGCCGAGCACCGGGAGGGAGCGCCCGGAACCCTCCGCTTCGACGGCCTGCCGGACCGCCCGAAGGACGTCGCGATATGGCTGCCGCACAACGAGACCACCGAGCTCGTGGCCCTGCGCACCGACGCTCCCGTCACGCCCGTACACGACGGACCGGGCCGCAAGGTGTGGCTGCACCACGGCAGTTCGATCAGCCACGGCTCCGACGCCGCGAGTCCCACCACGACCTGGCCCGCGCTCGCCGCCGCGCTCGGCGGTGTGGAACTGGTCAATCTGGGCTTCGGCGGGGGCGCCCTGCTCGACGCGTTCACCGCGCGCGCGATGCGCGACACCCCGGCCGACCTGATCAGCGTCAAGATCGGCATCAATCTGGTCAACGCCGACGCGATGCGGCTGCGCGCCTTCACCTCCGCCGTGCACGGCTTCCTCGACACGGTGCGCGAAGGCCACCCCGCGACACCGCTGCTGGTGATCTCCCCCGTCCACTGCCCCGTTCACGAGGACACACCCGGGCCCACCGCGCCGGACCTCACCGAACTGAGCGCCGGGCGGCTGCGGTTCCGCGCCACGGGCGACCCCGCGGAGCGCGCGTACGGCAAGCTGACGCTGCGCGTCGTACGGGACGAACTGGCCCGGATCGTGCGGCAGCGCGCGGGGGACGACCCGGCCCTGCACCATCTCGACGGCCTCGGGCTCTACGGCGAGGCCGACCACGCCGGGCTGCCGCTACCCGACGGGCTCCACCCGGACGCCGCCACGCACCGGTTGATGGGCGAACGCTTCGCGAAGCTCGCCTTCGGCGCGGAAGGCGCCTTCGACGACGGCCGTGATGTCGAGGACGGCCGTGACCTTGAGGACGGCCGTGACGTCGAGGACACCTGTGACCTCGGAAAGAGCGGCCGTGAACTCGGAGAGACCGGCGCCTGATCACGGCAGGGGCACGCGGAGCGGAGCGGCGCCGTGGAGCAGAACGACCGCCCCGCTCCGCGGCCCTGCCGACGCGAGGGCCGCACCGGACGGCATCCCGCCCGGCGGCACCGCGCCGGAGGCCCGTGGCTCAGGCGATGCGCGAGACCTGCCCGGCCTCGCCCGCCGCGACGGCCGCCTCACGCCTGCGGCGCCTGGCCAGCGCCACGCGCCGTTCGGCGGCGGTCAGTCCGCCCCACACGCCGTACGGCTCGGGCAGCACCAGCGCGTGCTCACGGCACTCGATCATCACCGGGCAGCGGGCGCAGACCCGCTTGGCCGCCTGCTCGCGCGAAAGCCTCGCCGCCGTGGGCTCCTTCGAAGGGGCGAAGAACAGTCCCGCCTCATCCCGGCGGCAGACCGCCTCCGAGTGCCAGGGACCCTCTTCGTCCTCACGCGCGGCCGCTCGCGGCACGGGGACGGAGGGGGCTGCCTGAAGGGACTGACGCGGCGGTTGCAGCACGGTCTACTCCTGACGGGACGACGGGGGGTACCTTCACCCGACTTGCTGCGCACGGCAGTTCGCGCTGCCGCCGTACGACGATGCCCAGGCTCTACCCGCTGTACGCACCGGTATGCATACCGTAGGAATGCGGACGGATTCTCTGTGCGGCCTCCGTCCGCGGCCCGCCGTCCCGCCCCGGACGCGCCTTGCGCAGGGCCCGTGCCGCCTCGCGGAACCGCTCGCTCACAGCTCCTTTCGGCGACGGTCGCGCAGGTCCCGCAGCCGCTTGCCGCGCTTCGGCCTGGCGTCCACTCCGCCGAAGACGGCCGCGCCCTCGACGAGCACGACCGGGGCGTGCGGATCGTCGGACTCCCCGGTGCGCACGTCGAAGCCGCCGAAGATCCCCGCGCCCTTCTGCCGGAGCGTGACGTTCTCCGGGACGCGGATCTCGATCCCGCCGAAGACCGCGGTCGCGTTGATCTGGACGTGCTGCCGCTCGAAGACGGCCTCGGTCAGATCGATCTCGACGCCGCCGAAGCAGGCGACGGCGTTGATCTTCGCCGGGACCCGGAAGCGGCCCTTGCGGACCGAACCGCTGAAGATGGCCACCAGGTTGTCCTTCGAGTAGTCGCCGGCCGCCGGCGCCTCCGGCCGGTACTCCGCGGGTGCGGCCTCGCGCGCCGCGGACGCCTCGGGCCGTCCGACGGGCAAGTCCCTTACGAGAGGCTCCAGTTCACCGACGGTCTTGGCCTTGTAGACGGAGTCGATGCGCTCCGAGTGCTCTTCCGCGTCGATCCGGCCCTCCGCAAGCGCCTCGCGGAGGATGTCGGCGACGCGGTCGCGGTCGGCGTCCGAGGCGCGCACCGAGACGGCCGCGGACTCCGCGTCCTTGACGGCGGGCGCGGTCTCGGGTCCGGCGGGGCGGGGCTTCTTTTCGAGCGGAGAGTCAGTCACACGGGCAGCGTACCCAAACGCGATAGATCGCGACTAGACCACCGGCGGCATCGGACGGCATCGATGAGCCGCGCGCCCGGATCCCCGCCGGACCCGCGCCCCCGGTCCGCCCGGCCCGCCCGAGGCGCGCGGTCCGCCGGGTCCGCTGAGGTCGACCTCACCCCCGCGTCCACGGGCGGGCGCTCTACGCTGATGGTCGCGCCGCCCCAGCCGCGAGCCGTACGAGGATCCGCGCGAGGACCGTACGAGCCGAGCCGTACGAGAGGAAGACCCAACGATGGCCGCCAGCCCGTCCCGACCGGACTTCACGTACACCGATCTGCTCCCGACGGGCGAGGACCCCACCCCGTACCGGCTCGTCACGTCGGAGGGGGTGCGCACCTTCGAGGCCGGCGGGCGCACCTTCCTCCAGGTCGAGCCCGAGGCGCTGCGCCTGCTGGCCGCCGAGGCGGTCCACGACATCTCCCACTACCTGCGGCCGGAGCATCTCGCGCAGCTGCGCCGCATCCTCGACGACCCGGAGGCGAGCGCCAACGACCGCTTCGTGGCGCTCGATCTGCTGAAGAACGCGAACATCGCGGCCGCCGGCGTGCTCCCCATGTGCCAGGACACCGGCACGGCCATCGTGATGGGCAAGCGCGGCCAGCACGTCCTCACGTCCGGCGGCGACGAGGAGGCCCTCTCGCGCGGCATCCACGACGCGTACACCGAACTCAATCTGCGCTACTCGCAGATGGCCCCGCTGAACATGTGGGACGAGAAGAACACCGGCACGAACCTGCCCGCGCAGATCGAGCTGTACGCGACCGACGGCGACGCCTACAAGTTCCTCTTCATGGCCAAGGGCGGCGGCAGCGCCAACAAGTCCTTCCTCTACCAGGAGACGAAGGCCGTGCTCAACGAGGCGAGCATGATGAAGTTCCTTGAGGAGAAGATCCGTTCGCTGGGGACGGCCGCGTGCCCGCCGTACCACCTGGCGATCGTGGTGGGCGGCACGAGCGCCGAGTACGCGCTGAAGACCGCGAAGTACGCGTCCGCCCACTATCTCGACGAGCTGCCCGCGGAGGGCTCACCCGCCGGGCACGGCTTCCGCGACGAGGAGCTGGAGCAGCAGGTCTTCGAGCTGACGCAACGGATCGGCATCGGCGCGCAGTTCGGCGGCAAGTACTTCTGCCACGACGTGCGCGTCGTGCGGCTGCCCCGGCACGGGGCGTCCTGCCCGGTCGCGATCGCCGTCTCCTGCTCGGCGGACCGGCAGGCCAAGGCGAAGATCACCGCCGAGGGCGTCTTCCTGGAGCAGCTGGAGACGGACCCGGCGCGCTTCCTCCCGGAGACGACGGAGGAGCAGCTGACGGAGGGCGCCGGAGCGGCCAACGACGACGCGGTCCGGATCGACCTCGGCCGTCCCATGCCGGAGATCCTGGCGGAGCTGTCCAAGCACCCCGTCAAGACGCGGCTGTCCCTGACGGGCACGCTCGTCGTCGCCCGCGACATCGCCCACGCGAAGATCAAGGAACGGCTCGACGCGGGCGAGGAGATGCCGCGGTACCTCAAGGACCACCCCGTCTACTACGCGGGCCCCGCCAAGACGCCCGAGGGCTACGCGTCCGGCTCGTTCGGGCCGACGACGGCGGGCCGCATGGACGCGTACGTCGCGCAGTTCCAGGCCGCGGGCGGCTCGATGGTGATGCTGGCGAAGGGCAACCGCAGCCCGCAGGTGACCGAGGCGTGCGCCGCGCACGGCGGCTTCTACCTGGGCTCCATCGGCGGGCCCGCGGCACGGCTCGCCCAGGACTGCATCAAGAAGGTCGAGGTGCTGGAGTACGAGGAGCTGGGCATGGAGGCGGTCTGGCGGATCGAGGTCGAGGACTTCCCGGCGTTCATCGTCGTGGACGACAAGGGCAACGACTTCTTCACCGACCCCGGCCCCGCAGAGCCGTTCGTCACCTCGATCCCGGTACGAAGCGGGGCGTAGCCACCCGGCGGCAGACTCCGGTACGAACCGGGGCGTAGCCACCCGGCGGCGGCCTCGCCGGTTTGCACCTCCCCGCCGTCCTCGCGGCAGACTGCCCACAGGCCAGTGGGTACACGGGAAACCGTCCCGTACGGAGGTGCACACGGAATGAGCGACAGCCAGGAGTACCGCACCGAGCACGACTCGATGGGCGAGGTGCGCGTCCCCGCACGCGCCAAGTGGCGTGCGCAGACGCAGCGCGCCGTTGAGAACTTCCCCGTCAGCGGACAGCGCCTGGAGCGGGCCCACATCGAGGCGCTCGCCCGTATCAAGGCGGCGGCGGCGCGGGTCAACGGCGAGCTGGGCGTGCTGGAGCCCGGGTTGGCCGAGGCGGTACGCACCGCGGCCGAGGAGGTCGTGACGGGGCGCTGGGACGGCGAGTTCCCCGTCGACGTCTTTCAGACGGGCTCCGGCACCTCGTCCAACATGAACATGAACGAGGTCGTCGCCACCCTCGCCACCGAGCGCCTGGGGACCCCCGTACATCCCAACGACCATGTGAACGCGAGCCAGTCGTCCAACGACGTCTTCCCCTCCTCCATCCACATCGCCGCCACCGCCGCGGTCACCCGCGATCTGATCCCGGCGCTGGAGGTGCTGGATGCCTCGCTGTCGCGCAAGGCGGAGGAGTTCGCGGACGTCGTCAAGTCGGGGCGTACGCATCTGATGGACGCGACGCCCGTGACGCTGGGCCAGGAGTTCGCGGGTTACGCGGCCCAGATCCGCAACGGCGTCGAGCGGTTGCGGGCCTCGCTGCCGCGGCTCGCCGAACTCCCCCTGGGCGGCACGGCCGTCGGCACCGGCATCAACACCCCGCCGGGCTTCGCCGCCGCCGTCGTCGAGCGGATCGCCGCGGACAGCGGGCTGCCGCTCACCGAGGCGCGCGACCACTTCGAGGCGCAGGGCGCGCGGGACGCGCTGGTGGAGACCTCGGGCCAGCTGCGCACGGTCGGCGTGAGCATCACCAAGATCTGCAACGACCTGCGCTGGATGGCGTCCGGGCCCCGCACGGGCCTCGCCGAGATCAGGCTGCCCGACCTCCAGCCGGGCTCGTCGATCATGCCCGGCAAGGTGAACCCGGTGATCCCTGAGGCCGCCCTGATGGTCGCGGCGCAGGTCACGGGCAACGACGCGACGATCGCCGCGGCCGGCGCCTCGGGGAACTTCGAGCTGAACGTCATGCTGCCGGTGATGGCGAAGAACCTGCTGGAGTCGGTGCGGCTGCTGTCCAACGTCTCCCGGCTCCTGGCCGAGCGCACCGTGGACGGCATCGAGGCGGACGCGGAGCGCGCACGGGAGTACGCGGAGTCCTCGCCGTCCGTGGTGACGCCGCTCAACAGGTTCATCGGATACGAGAACGCCGCGGCCGCTGCCAAGAAGGCGCTGGCGGAGCGGAAGACGATCCGGGAGGCGGTGCTCGACGCGGGGCACGTGGAGCGCGGCGATCTGACCGTCGAGCAGCTCGACGAGGCGCTGGACGTGCTGCGCATGACCCGGCCGTGAGCCGGTCCGCGCGCCGTTCCGCGCGCCTGCCGTGAGTCCGGTCCGGGCGCCGGTGCCGGTGCCGATCCCGGGCGTTCCGGAACCGCTCCGGTGGGCGCCGGTGCCGGGCCGCGGGCCCGGGCGCGGGCGTGGCGCGTTCGGGCCTCGGCTGACGGCGGCGGATGGCGGGCGCACCTAGGATCTGCGCATGACAGCGGAGCGGGCAGCGGCGGGAGCGGAACGGAACGCGGAGTACGAGGGCCCCGAGGAGTACCCGGAGGACGGGGAGGCAGAGCACTCGGCGGGGGAGGAAGCGGAGCGCGACCGCACCGTCCGCTGGGAGCCCGGCACCCGCGTCCTGTGGCGATACCGCGCCAACGGCACCGGCCTTACGCACATCTGCCGCCCCGTGACCGTCGTGTGCGACACCCCGGAGCTGCTCGCAGCGTGGGTCGCGCCCGGCACCGTATGCGTCAAGCCGGAGATGGCGGACGGCACGCCCGTGCACCACGAGCCGCTCGCGACCCGCTACACCGGACCGCGCCGCACGGTGCTCTCACGCTGGTTCGGCACGGGCGTGCTGAAGCTGGCACGCCCCGGCGAGCACTGGTCGGTGTGGCTGTTCTGGGAGCGGGACTGGCAGTTCAAGAACTGGTACGTGAATCTCGAGGAGCCCCGGCGCCGCTGGCCCGGAGGCATCGACTCCGAGGACCACTTCCTCGACATCGCCGTGTATCCGGACCGCAGTTGGGAGTGGCGGGACGAGGACGAGTTCGCGGCCGCACAGAGCGCGGGCCTCGTCGACGAGGCGCTCGCCGCGCGGGTAAGGACCGCTGGGCACGCGGTGGTCGAGCGGATCGCCGCGTGGGCGTCGCCGTTCCGTGACGGCTGGGAGCACTGGCGCCCGGATCCGCGCTGGCCGGTGCCTTCGCTCCCGCGGGACTGGGACGGCCGGCCGCCTCCGGGGAGGCCGAAGCCGTACACCGGCACACACGACGGCACACAGAGCGGGGACGCATACGGCGAGGACGCACACGGCGAGGACGCACACGGTGCGCGGCGGAACGGCGCCGGGCCCAACGGCTCGGGCGCCCACGGCGGCAACGGATCGGGGCCCGGCGACGGCCACCGGCCGGGCGAGCCACGCCACCCGTGAACCCGGCCCACCGGTGGCCCCCGGAGTCCCCTCCGCCCCCTACGCCCCCTCCGTCCCGTACGTCCCGTCCGCCGTCGCCACCGCGCCCCCCGCACCGGCGTCCGGAATCCGGTGCACACCCGGCCCGCCGAGTCCGGCAGCCGGACTCCCGGCCCCTCCGGAACACGGTTCCGCCCGGCGGGCCCCTCGTCGCGGTCCGCAGAGCGCACCCTCTTCCGCACTTGCACGGATGTGCCGGACTTATCGGACGACACGCGCCCGCTTCGACCTCTCGTTCCCCCTTGCTGCGCCCCCATACTGCAAACGTAGGATCAGCGTCCGTAGGCGCACTGCTGCAACAACTCCCCTCCCCCCTCGGGGATTTGGCGCGTGGCCAGAGAGGAGATCTAGCGTGAGCAGCACGTACGGAAGCCACGGGGATCCCCCCTGGCCGGGGCCGGGGGAGAGCGAGGACGCCGCCGATCCGGAGGGCCTCGAAGGCTCCGGGGAGCCCGCCAGAGGGAAGAGCGAGGACGCCGTACCCCCGAGGTCGAAGGCGCGCGCCTACAAGGACTTCGACTGGGGATCGCTGGACCGGGCCGGGCAGGCCTCCGCCTTCGACATGATCGGCGACCGCTACGACGAGGCCTTCCCGCACAAGGAGGGCCAGATCGCCTCGGGCGCCTGGCTCGCCGAGCAACTGCCGCCCGGATCCCGGGTGCTGGATCTCGGCTCGGGCACCGGGCTGCCCACCGCGCGCCAGCTCACGGAGGCGGGCCACCGGGTCACCGGCATCGACCTCTCTCCCGTCATGGTGGACCTCGCCAGGGGGAACGTGCCGGACGGCGATTTCCGCCGTATGGACATCTATGAGGTGGAGAGGCACGACCTCGGTCCCTTCGACGGTGTCGCCGCTTTCTTCTCCCTCCTGATGCTGCCTCGGGCCGAAATTCCCTACGCGCTGCGCATGCTGCACCAGCAACTGCGGGAAGGCGCACCGATGGCCATGTCGATGGTGGAAGCGGATGTCGATGACTTCTCAATGCCGTTCCTGGGCAACACGATCCGGGTATCCGGCTATCTGCGGGACGAATTGCGCCAGGTCGTGCGCGATGCGGGTTTCGAGATCGCCGGGGAGGACGCCTATGCCTACGCTCCGGCCAGCACTGACGTGCCGCCCGAGATCCAGATCTTCCTCCAGTGCCGGAGGCGGCCGTAGTACGGGGAGCGCATGGAGCGCCGCGCGCGCAGGACGCGCGGCCACGGATGGATGGAAACCGAACGCGTGACGGAGCACCAAGAGCCTGCGACAGGCAGAGCAGCGCCGCCGCTCACGGCCGTGGGCCCGCCCACGGCGGGGGCGCCGGCGGGCTTCGGCCTGCGCTCCGGAGAGGTCTCCCCTCCCCTGGGCCGGCGGTCGGCGGGTACGGCGGACGGCGCTGCGCCCCGCACGTGTGAGAGCACCGCGGACGCGGGCCGCCCGGCAGGCATGGCGCACTCGCACGACGGTGCGCTCCCCGCGGCGTGCGCGGGCGGTGAGGAGGTGGAGCGGGTGCGCCCCCGTACGCGCTCCAAGGGCGGCACGTCCGGCACTTCAGGCACGCGGGGCGCCTCAGTCCCGGGCACGTCCGGCACGTCCGGCACGTCCAGTACATCCGCCGCATCCGCCGCGACGGGCCCGTCGGCGGCGTCCGGCGCTTCGGCCGCTTCCGGCTCTTCCGGCGCTTCCGGCGCGGGCTCCGGTGCCAAGTCCGGCGCCGGCTCCGGCACGAGAACGGGCCGCAAGTCCGGTGGCGGCTCGGGCAGGAAGTCCGGCACCAAGCCGTCCGCCAGATCCGGTCAGGGAGCCGCCGCGCAGCACACGTCACAGCAGCAGACCGCCGAGGCCTCACGGGGCTCCGGCGCGAGGGGCGGCGCGGGCCGTGCCGTCCCCGAACCGTCCCACGGCGGGCCGGGACCCGCGAGCGAGCGGCCGTCCCCCACCCCGTCCCAGCCCCCTACCGCGGAGAGCGGTGCCGTGTCTCATCCGACCACCGGCGACATGACCGCCGCCGACGTACCGCCCGCCGCCCCCAAGGCCCCGTCCTCCGACCCTCCCGCCGCACGCGAGGCGGCTCCCGGGAACGGCGACGCCGCCGAGCGGGAGCGGCGCGGCGGCGACCGGCTGCGTTTCGTCGGCGCCGCCACCCGCCGCATCGCACGCGGCATGGACCTGGACGAGACCGTGCTCGGTCTGTGCAGGGCGAGCGTGCCCGCGTACTCCGACGCGATCCTCGTCTACCTGCGCGACCCGCTGCCCGTCGGCGACGAGCGGCCCACCGGCCCGGTGGTGCTGCGGCTGCGGCGCAGCGACCGCATCCCCGACGACCCGCACGCGATGGTGGCCGCGGCGTCCGCCGCCGACGGGCGCGGGCAGACCGACGGCGACCCCGCGAAGGGACCGGGCGGCACCGCCGCGGGCCCCTCGCTCTCCGCGGTCTCGGACGGCACGGCGGGTGCGGCCGAGTACGTGGAGGTGGTCTCCGGCGGTCCGCTGGCCGAGGTGCTGCGCGGCGTGCGCCCCGTCTTCGCCGACGCACCCGCCGCACGCGACGCCCTTCCCGAACTCCTCGGCGACGGCCCGGACGTGCCGTCGGGTCAGCGCGCCATACTCGCCCCGCTGCGCGGGCGCCGCCGCGTCATCGGCGCCGCCGTGTTCATGCGCGGCCCCGAGCGCGCCCCGTTCGAACCGGACGATCTGCTGATCGCCGCCCAGCTCGCCACGCACACGGCGCTGGGCGTCGACAAGGCGGTCCTGTACGGGCGTGAGGCGTACATCGCCGACGAGCTCCAGCGCACCATGCTCCCCGACGAGTTGCCGCAGCCGACGGGCTGCCATCTCGCCAGCCGCTATCTCCCGGCGGCGGAGACCGCGCGCGTAGGCGGCGACTGGTACGACGCGATTCCGCTGCCGGGCAGCAGGGTCGCCCTGGTCGTGGGCGATGTCATGGGGCACTCCATGACATCGGCGGCGATCATGGGCCAGCTGCGCACGACGGCGCAGACCCTCGCGCAGCTGGACCTGCCGCCGCAGGAGGTGCTGCACCACCTCGACGAGCAGGCGCAGCGCCTGGGCAGCGACCGCATGGCGACCTGCCTGTACGCGGTCTACGATCCCGTCGCGCACCGCATCATCATCGCCAACGCAGGCCATCCGCCGCCCGTGCTGCTGCATCGCGACGGACGCGCGGAGGTGCTGCGGATACCGGCAGGCGCGCCGATCGGCGTCGGCGGTGTGGACTTCGAGGCGGTGGAACTGGACGCCCCCGCGGGCGCCACCCTGCTGCTGTACACCGACGGGCTGGTCGAGTCGCGCCAGCGTGACGTGTGGACCGGCATCGAGCATCTACGCGAGAAGCTGACGGCGACGGCACGGCTGACCAGGCCGGACGCGTCGGCTCCGCTGGAGCCGCTGTGCGACGAGGTGCTGGACATCCTCGGCCCGGGCGACCGGGACGACGACATCGCGCTGCTGGCCGCCCGTTTCGACGGGATCGCGCCGAGCGACGTGGCGTACTGGTTCCTCGACCCGCGTGCGCAGACCGCCGGGCAGGCCCGCAGGCTGGCGCGGCGCGCACTGGCGCGCTGGGACCTGGAGGAGCTGTCCGACGCGGTCGAGCTGCTGGTCAGCGAGGTCGTCACGAACGCCGTGCGGTATGCCGAACGCCCCATCACGCTGCGGCTGTTGCGTACGGACACGCTGCGCTGCGAGGTCGGCGACGACGTGCCGCAGCTGCCGCGGCTGCGGCAGGCGCGGGCGACGGACGAGGGCGGTCGCGGGCTGTATCTCGTCAACCGGCTCGCGCGGCGCTGGGGCGCGACGCGGCTGTCGACGGGCAAGGTGGTGTGGTTCGAACTGCCCGTGTCCTGAACGGTGTTCGCAATCCTGCGTGCGCCGAAGCCGGTGACGCCTGCCGCCGGTGACGCCGCCGTCTGAACGTGTACGTATACGACCCGGGCCGGTCCTCCGCGGGAGGGCCGGCCCGAGTCGTCGTCCCGTACGGCTCAATCGGCAGGCGCGCAGGGCCGGTTCGGCCCTTCGGGCGCGGGGGCCCGTAGCAGGGCCTCGGCCTCCAGCGTCGTGGCGACCGCGTGCACCACGGCAGCGATCTTGAACGCCTCCTGGACCGTCTCGCGGCCGGCGCCCGCCCCGCGCAGCGCCCGCTCGTGGGAGTCGAGGCACTCCCCGCAGCCGTTCAGCGCCGATACGGCCAGCGACCACAGCTCGAAGTCGGCCCTGGCGACGCCCGGTTCGCCGAGGACGTCCGTGCGCAGGCCCACGCGGAGTGATGCGTAACCGGGGTCGGAGAGCAGATGCCTGGTGCGGAAGAAGACGTTGTTCACCGCCATGACGGACGCCGCACGCTTCGCCGCCTCATGCGCCTGTGGGCTCAGCCGCTCCCTGGCCTCGGGCTCCAGCGCGCGCAGTACGACGGCGGAGCGGGAGGCGATCGCGCAGACCAGCAGCGTGCCCCACAGCTGCTGCCGCGGCAGCGGCGAACCGTCCACGACAGATTCGAGATTGAGCCGGAGATCCCTGGCGTAGCCGGGAAGCGCCGACTTGAGTTGGTCGAGAGCCATGGGCGGTCGCCTCCGCTGCGGGCGTCGGTGGGTGTTCGGAGCCGGCGGGCGTTCGGAGCCTGCGGGCGTTCGTAGCCTGCGGGTGCTCGTGGCCGGCGGGCGGGCCGACACTCCATGGTCATGGTCCTCCGGCCCGGCCGCTTCTGCTCGGACCGACGTGGCGAAGCCGCCGTCAACGGCCGCTGCCCGATTCGCAGTTCGTAAGCACGCCGACAGTGCGGAAGTCAAGCCCCGGAGTCCCACAGTGGCCGAGAACGCACACGCTGTGATTGTCTGCTGGACAGCGGGTGCGCATTCAAGCCACCCGGTCTCCTCTGTCGCAGAAGTGGGGCAGCTGTGAACTGTGCGGAGCATCCGGGGAACGGAATCGGCCGACTTCACGCCGGCGACGCCTCCCAGGAGGTCGTCGACCGCGCTCAGGACGCCTTGATGGCGGCACACGGCTGTACGGCGCAGGTGGCGGCGGGCATCCTCACAGGGGTCGCCCGTAGTTCCGGTACGGGACTGCGTGCCGTCGCCGAGAAGGTGGTGGCCGTCGCCGAGCGGCACGCACAAGCCCCGCCGGACGCCATAAGGGCCGCCATCACGTGGGCGCTGCGCAACGCGCTCCCGTAGGGCCGGGCCCCGTAGGACCAGGATCCTGTAGGGCCGGGACCCCGTAGGACCGGGACGCCCGGCGCTCACTCCTCGCGCGGGGGACGGCCCCTGCGCGGATGGGGCCGGGCGTCGCGGGGCAGGCGCCGCGCCTCCGCGAGGGCCTTGCGCAGCAGATAGTCGATCTGGGCGTTCGTGGAACGCAGTTCCTCCGCCGCCCAGCGTGCGATCGCCTCGTACATCGCCGGATCGAGCCGCAGCAGCACCTGCTTGCGCTGCCGCGTGGACCTCCCCGGCTTCCGGCGCGGAGCGTCCGCGGACCCGCCGTCCGTACCGTCCGGGGACGGTACGGACTCCACGGGCTCCGCGGAGCCGTCGCGTTCAGGAGGGTCCGTCACTGGTAGAGCGTCCCCGTGTTCATCACCGGCTGGGGCGAGCGGTCACCGCAGAGCACGACCAGCAGATTGCTGACCATCGCGGCCCTGCGCTCATCGTCCAGCTCCACGAAGTCCTGTGCGGCGATGCGGGTCACGGCGTCCTCGACCATGCCGCACGCGCCCTCCACGATCGTCTTGCGGGCCGCGACCACGGCGCCCGCCTGCTGCCGCTGGAGCATGGCGGAGGCGATCTCCGGCGCGTAGGCGAGATGCGTGAAGCGGGACTCGACGATCTTCACGCCGGCCGCCTCGACGCGCAGGGTCAGCTCCACGGCCAGCTTCTCCGTGATCTCCTCGGCGTTGCCGCGCAGGGAGAGGCCGTCCTCGTCGTGGGCGTCGTAGGGGTACTCGATGGCGATGTGCCGCACGGCGGCCTCGGTCTGGGTGGCGACGAACTCCACGAAGTCGTCCACGGAGAAGGTCGCCTGGGCGGTGTCCCGCACCTGCCAGACCACGACGGCGGCCAGCTCGATCGGGTTGCCGTAGGCGTCGTTGACCTTCAGCACGGCCGTCTCGTGGTTGCGCACACGCGTGGAGACCTTGCTGCGGCTGGTCAGCGGGTTGACCCAGCGCAGCCCGTCCGTACGGATCGTGCCCGTGTACCGGCCGAAGAGCTGCACGACGCGGGCCTCGCCCGGAGCGACCATGTTGAGCCCGGACATCGCGAAGATCGAGCCGATCAGCACCAGGACGCCGCCGACGATCAGTCCCGCGCCCGCCCCTCCGGAGCCGCCCGACGCGAGGCTGCCGCCGAAGACTATGCCTCCGACGCCCAGCAGGAAGCCGATCAGTCCGAGGAGGAGCGCGAGACCGCCGGGGATGCTGTTCGCGGTGACTTCGCGGACTTGGGGGTCGGGCATCTCGACGAGGTCCTGCTGCCCGCCGTCCGCACCGGGCGAGCCCGGGCCCTGTGAACTCGCCTTCGAACCCGATGTGTTGGGCGTGTTGTGTGCCGGATCCTGCGCTGACATAGGGGTGCCCCCGTCTCCGTGTCGTTCGGCCGCCGGCCGCTGCCGCCGACCCTGTCTAGCAAAGTGATAGCACTTTAGCGCAAAAGCACGGTCCCGGCCAGCATGGGGGCCTGGCCGGAACCGTGAGCAGGTGGGAGCGGCCCTCCGGATCGCCCGGAGGACCGCTCCGCGGATCACTCCGTACGCAGGCCGTCCGGCCGCATCATCCGCCACAGGAACGGCAGGCTGATCAGCGTCACCAGGACGATCACCCCTGCACCCGCGCCGGCGGCCGGCAGGAAGACCAGCCAGTCCGCCCTCGCCTCGCCGAGCATCTGAAGCAGCACCCAGCCGAGGCCCAGCCCGAAGGCGACCGCCAGCACGATGCCCAGCACCA
Organism: Streptomyces sp. HNM0575; assembly: GCF_012726265.1. Lineage (GTDB taxonomy): Bacteria > Actinomycetota > Actinomycetes > Streptomycetales > Streptomycetaceae > Streptomyces. The sequence goes on from NZ_JAASAG010000002.1 coordinate 397,422, forward strand.
CGGGCACGGCCGTCTGCCAGAGCACCGAGACGCCGAGCGTGGAACGCTTCGTGCCGAACGCGACCAGCACCGACAACTGCCGCTTGCGCTCCCGCAGTTGCTCCAGCGTCGAGACGGTCATGCTGGCGCCGATCAGCAGCAGCAGGGCTATCGAGGCCGCCATGACCGCCCGCTGGACCCCGTCGACCTCCTGGGCGGCCTCCTGGTCGGCGCTCTCCCACAGCGTGTACGCGGGGTCGGTGTGGAAGACCGTCGTACGCAGGCTCTCCAGCGCCTCGTCGGTACGTGCCGTCACCGCCCAACCCTGGTACGACGGGGTGTCCAGCTGCTTCTCGGAGAGCACCGAGGGCGTCAGCAGCAGACCGGCGTGGGCATAGCCCTCGGGCGAGGTGATGCCCTTGACCGTGCGGGCGGAGGACGGCACCCTCCAGACCTTCCGATGGGCGTTCTTGTCGTCGGGCGGTGCGCTGCCGAGGAGCAGGGGCATGCGGCGCTTCACCGGCGAGCCTTCCTCCTCGCTCCTGGGCTGCACCATGAAGACGTCCCCGTCGCGGCACTCGCCGATCCGGGCCGCTCCGCGCAGCGCGTCGCAGGTGCCGACGGTGACGTTGACGCCGTCGTCGCCGCCCTCCGCGGAGTCCAGCCACGACTCGAGATAGCCGCGCGCCTGCGTGACGCCGTGGGTCTGCCTCAGCCGGGCGGTGAGGGCCTGGGCGTCGGCGAGCCTGGACTCGGGCCCGTAGATGTCGAGTTGGGTCTGGTTCTGCTTCAGGTGGTCGTTGTGCTCCTCGTCGGTCTTGACCACGGAGAAGAGCAGCTGAAGCGCGATCGCGCCGGCTACCGCGACCGTGATCCCGCTGACGGCCCTGGAGGCGTTCCCGCTGCTGAGCTGGAGCCTGCGGGTGGCGAGCTGCCAGGAGACCGGGCCGCCGCGCAGCCGCCCTACGAGGCGTTCCACCAGCCACGGCAGCAGCAGTACGACACCGGTGAGCACGAGCACCACGCCGGAGCTGACCTGTATCTCGTTGACCGTGCCGCCGCCGCTGTCCAGATCGCCCGCGAGCGGGATCAGCATCGCCGCACCGGCCACCGGCGGCACCAGCCGCCACAGCAGCCGCCGCTTGCGCTGCTCGCTCTTGCGTACGAGACCCAGCGGCTCGATGGCGACGCCCCGCAGCGCGAAGATGGTGACGGCCACGGCGGTCACGGGCACGCCGACGACGATCAGCAGCCCCAGCAGCGGACCCGGCGTGACGTCCTCCGGGAAGACGCTGATGTGGAACAGCTCGACCCTGCCCATGAACGCCCGGCCCAGCAGGAAGAACCAGCCGCCGAGCAGCAGCCCCAGCAGAGCCCCCACCAGCGTCTCCCCCGCCGCCATCCGCCGCGCGGTCGCGACGTCGGCCCCGACGAGCCGCAGCGCCGCGAGTCTCGCGTCACGCTGCTCACCGCCGAAGCGCACCGCGGTCGCGATGAAGATGGCCACCGGCATCACCAGCACCGCACACGCCACCACGACCAGCAGCACCAGCGAGGGATCCATCGGCTGCTCGTCCTGCGAGCCGCCGAAGTGCGTGACCCTCGTGGCCCCGTTGTCCACGGACAGGTCGTCCGCGCCCTTGTAGAAGGCGAGTTCGGCGGGTCCTATCAGGCCGTCCTCGCCGATGATCTCCGTGACCCTGCCGTCCAGCCGCTCCCGCAGGACGTCGCCCTGGGGGGAGTCGAGCACCTTCTTCAGCGCCGGCGAGACGGCCAGCTCGCCCGCTCCCGGGATGTGGTCCAGCCCGGGGGGAGTGGCCGGGCTGGACCCCTCGGCCTGCAACAGACGGCCGTACAACTGGTAGCCGTTCCAGCGGTTGTTGGCGTCCTTGCCGAGAACCGAGTACTCGCTGCGCTTGTTCTTCTCGTTCGGCTCCTGGACGCTGAAGGCGCCCGAGCGTGCGTCTTCGCGGGTGCTGTGAGCGCGGATGATCTCCGGCACCGCCGCCGCGAGCAGCAGCACCGCAACGCCGAGCGCGACGCCGACGGCCGTCAGCAGCGTACGCATCCATCCCTGCCGCCCGCCGCTGGTCGCGAAGCGGGCGCCCAGCGCGAGATCACGGGCCCATTCCCGGAGACCGGCGGCGCCGCTGCCGCGCCTTCCCGCAGCGGCGCCGGTTCCTCCTGTCCGCCGGGCCGGTCCGGCTGGTCCCGCCGGTCCGGCCCCTCCGGGGTGCCCGTGGAGGTGCGGCTCCCCGCGCCCGCCCTCCGTGTCCTCCGCGCCCGGGGCGCGGGTGCCGGCGGCGCTCACAGGGCGCCCGCCATGCTCCGGGCGCGTCCGTCGCGCACGACGATCTCGCGGTCCGAGTAGGCGGCGACCCGCGACTCGTGCGTGACGAGCACGACCGCCGCCTCGGACTCCCGGGCCGCCTCGGTCAGCAGCTGCATCACGCGCTCGCCGTTGAGGGAGTCGAGGGCGCCCGTCGGCTCGTCGGCGAAGAGCACGCGCGGCCCGGCCGCGAGCGCGCGGGCCACGGCCACGCGCTGGCCCTGACCGCCGGAGACCTCGCCGGGACGCTTGCGCCGTACGTCCTCGACCTCCAGCCGCTCCAGCCACGCCGCGGCACGCGACTCGGCCTCCTTGCGGCCGAAGCCGGCGAGGCGCAGCGGCAGCCCGGCGTTCTCCAGGCACGTCAACTCCGGGACCAGCTGCCCGAACTGGAAGACGAAGCCGAAGTCCGAGCGGCGCAGGGCGCTGCGCGCGGCGTCGTTCATCGAGGTCAGGTCCTGGCCGCGGTACGTCACCGTGCCGGAGTCCGCCTGGACGATCCCGGCGAGGCAGTGCAGCAGGGTCGACTTGCCCGATCCGGACGGGCCCATGACCGCGACGATCTCGCCGGAGCGGATGTCGAAGTCGGCGCCGTCGAGGGCGGCCGTCGAGCCGTAGGTCTTGTACAGCGCTCTCGCGGAGAGCAGGGACCCCGAAGCCGCACCGGCTCCGTCTGCGGCGGCCGTCGCGGTGGACGCCGCCGCTCCGTCCGCCCCCGTGGACGCTGTGGATGCTTCGGACGCTGTGGACGTCATTGCCGTACCTCCGTGGCCAGCTTGTCGAGACGTGCAGCCGTCAGCTCCAGCCACCGAAGGTCCGCTTCGAGGTGGAAGAGAGCGTGGTCGCAGATGAGTTGGTCCGCCAGATCGCCGCCCTGCTTGCGCCGCGTCAGATCCCGCATCAGGCGCAGGTGCTCGGCGCGCTGCGTGTCGAGCTGCTCGCCCGCGTCCCGTCCGGTCAGGAGGGCGAGCACGACCTTGGTGTAGAGGGTGCTCTGCAAGTAGGGCTCCGGCTTCTCGGGGCGCGAGAGCCAGTCGGCGACGTCGGTGATGCCCGCGTCGGTGATGGCGTAGCGCTTCCGCTCGGGCCCGCCGCCCGGTTCGATCCCGTCGACCTCGACAAGGCCGTTCTTCAGCAGTCGGGACATCGTCGAGTAGACCTGCCCGTAGTGCAGCGGGCGGTCGTGCCCGAAGCGCTCGTCGAAGGCCCGCTTGAGGTCGTAGCCGTGGCGGGGGCCGGACTCCTCCAGGAGCCCGAGCAGCGTGTGGCTGATGGACATGGCGGGGACTATACATCAGGGGTATACATCGCGTGTATAGATCACCGGAAAAAGGGCCCGACCTGCGGAGAAGGACGGCCGGGCCGCCGAAGTGACGTACGGGCGGCGGGAGTCGGGGCCTCAGGCCCCGGGAGCCTTCAAGGCCTCGACGAAGGCGGCCCAGGCGCCCGCGCCGAACCGCAGCGCGGGCCCGTGCGGGCGCGTTCCGTCCCGTACGGGCACGACGGCGGGCGCCAGGGAGCCGGTGCCGGTTCCTGTGCCGGAGCCGGTGCCTGTTCCGGCGCCGACGTCTGTGCCGGCGCCGGGTCCCGTGCCGGTGCCGGTGAGGGGGGCGACCTCGACGCAGTTGCCGGCCTCCGCGTTGCTGTAGCTGGACGCGTGCCAGCGGGTGCGGTCCTGCGCCGCGTACGGAGCCATGGCGGCGTACGCGGTCACGGTGCGGCCCGCGCTCGCAGTGCGGCTGGCACCCACGGTGCGGCCCGTGCTCACGATGCGGCTCCCTCCTTCACGTGCCCGATGAACTCCGCGGACTCCTCCGGCGACAGGGCCGAGTCCCGCAGCACGTCGTAGGAGAGGCGCAGCCGCTCCACGTCCTCGGTCTCCTCGACCAGTTCGCCGGACCAGCAGCCCTCGCTGTACGCGACGCACGCACCGTCCGGCATCCACAGCAGCGTCAGCGAACTCCCCAGCAGATGCTGGAGTCCCGACGAGAACGGCAGCACCTGCAACATCACCCCGGGCAGCAGCGCGACCTGAAGCAACCGGTCCAACTGCCGCCCCCACGCGGCCGCGTCGCGCAGCCCGCGCCTGAGCACCGCCTCGTCCAGCACCGCCCGGTAACGCGGGGCCCCGTCGCCCACCAGCACCCCCTGGCGCCCGATACGGGCCGAGGTCTGCTCCTCCAGCTCCTGCGCGTTGCCCAGCCGGGCCGTGCGCAGCTGCTCCCGCGCGTACTCCTCCGTCTGGAACAGTCCGGGGACGGTGGCCGCCGCGTACTCGTGCCGGGCCGTCGCCAGCCGCTCCAGCTCCATGAAGCGCTTGAACCGCTCGCGGAAGACGCCGTCCCGTGCCAGCTCCCACAGCTCGCCGAGGTGCCCCGCGCACGCGTACAGCTCGTCCAGGGCCGCGAACACCGCGGGTGTGCCCAGGCGTTCGCCGCTCTCCAGCTCGCGCAGATACGCGCTGTCGTAGCCCGTCTCCGCCGCCACCTGACCGAGCGACCGTCCCGCACGCTCCCGGAGGCGCACCGCCTCCGCGGCCAGTACCAGCCGGGCCGACGGCCTGCTCCCGTGGCCGGACCTGCGTGCGGGCATCGCGATCCCCTGCTTCCCCTGATTTACGCGCCTGTTGTCAGCCCTATCGGGCCTTGTTGTTGCGAACAACCCGTATTCGGGACGGATATGCGCACTCAACCCGAGTCCTGTCCGGTGCGTCAGCCGTATCGGTGACCGAGTACCGGCATCGGGTGGGGGCGGACCATGGGGTACAGGACGGAGGAGGCGCCGCGGGCAGAGCGTACTGCCGGTACGGCGGCGGACACCGGGCCGGGCGCGGACACCCGCACGGCCACGGAGGCCCCCGCGGCGGCGGACGCCCGCACGGAGAGCGGCACCCGGGCCCGCGCTCAACTCGCCCCGGACGCACGCCCGTCGACGGGACGGCGCCCGGTCGTCGGGACAGGGACGAGGACGGGTACGGGTGCGGGGACGGCTGCGGGTGCGGGAACAAGGACGGGGCCGGTTGCGAGGACGGGGACGGCCCCGGGGACGGAGCAGCCTCCGCGCCCGCCGGAACCCCGGCTCCCGGAACGTCGACCCGAACACCCCGCGGAGCCGCACCCGTTGGCACGGCCCGGGGCACGACTCGGGACACGGCCCGGGACGCCGCCCGACGCGCCCTCGGCGGCCCTGCGCCGCGCCGCCGCCCGCCTCCTCGCAGTCGCCCGGCGCCCGTACCTGCCGCACACCGACGCCGCGCGCGTCATACGCCGCTGGCCGGATCTGAGCGCGGCCTGCCTCGCCACCGTCTTCTTCTGGCTCTCGCTCACGCCGTCCCTGGTGCCGCGCCCCTGGTTCCTCCAGGGCGTCATCGGCGGCATCACCGCCGCCATCGGCTACGCGATCGGCGCACCGCTGGGCCGGCTCGCACGCCTCGCGCTCACACCGGTCTGCCGCCGCCTGCTGCGCCGGGTCCCGGGCGAGGGCGCGCGGGCGCACGCGTGGCAGGCGTACTACGTGCTCGCGCTCGGCCTCACGGTGCTGGCGCTCTCCGAAAGCGCCCGTATGCAGCGCCGGTTGAGGGCGTTACAGGATCTGCCCGAGACGCTGACCTGGCACTCGATGATGATCACGCTGATGGCGCTGGCGCTGTGCGCGCTGCTGCTGCTCGTGGCGCGCGCCGTACGGCTGGGCACCCGCAAGCTGATAAGGGCGCTGTGCCGCTTCGTACCGCGCCCCGTGGCCGTCGTGGCCGGACTGCTGATCAGTGCGACGGCGGTGGTCGTGGGGACGCGCGACGTGGTCTTCGACCGCGGAGTCGTCGACGTCGTGGCGCAGTTCGCCGAGAGCACCGACCGCGGCACCAAGGACGGGATGGTCCAGTCGGGCTCGCCCCAGGTCTCGGGCAGCCCGCACTCGTTGATCACCTGGCGCGAACTGGGCTACGAGGGCCGCAACTTCACCGCGTCCACGCCCACCGCCCGCCACATCAGCCAGGTCACCCACCGCCCCGCCAAGGATCCCGTACGGGTGTACGTGGGCAGGCGCGCCTTCGAGGGCCCGGGCACCGGCGAGCCCGAGAACTACGCGGCGGGCGCCGAGTTGGCCGTCGCCGAGCTGGAGCGCACGGGCGCCTTCGACCGTGAGGTGCTGGCCGTCGCGGGCACCACGGGCATGGGCTGGGTCAACTCGACGGACGCCGAACCGCTGGAGTATCTGCACGGCGGAGACACGGCCATCGTCGCCATGCAGTACTCGTACCTGCCCAGCTGGGTCTCCTTCGCCGTGGACAAGGAGCAGGCGGGGCGGGCGAACCGCGCGCTCTTCGAGGCCGTGCGTGCGCGCTGGCTGGAGGAGCCCGCGAACAGCCGCCCCCGTCTTGTGGTCTTCGGGGAGAGCCTCGGCGCGTACGGGATCGAGGCCGCCTTCGACGGCCCGGACGATCTGCTGTCGAAGACGGACGGCGCGGTGCTGGCGGGTTCGCCGCAATTCTCCCCCGTCCGCGGGGAGATCACCGCTCACCGTGACGCCGGCAGCCCGGTCTGGCGTCCGCAGTACGAGCGGGGCCGGCACTTCCGCTTCGCGCAGTGGCCCGCGAAGGACCTGTCGCGCCCGCCCGCGCCCTGGCGCGCCCCGCGGGTGGTGTATCTACAGAACGCATCCGACCCGATCGTGTGGTGGTCCTGGGACCTGGCGATAGAGCGCCCGCGGTGGCTGCGCGAGCCGCTGGGCCCGGACATCACCAAGGAGGTCGGCTGGTTCCCGTTCGTCACCTTCTGGCAGACGACGGTCGACCTGGCCGTCTCCTACGAGGTCGACGCACCGCACGGGCACCGGTACGGCACGGGCTCGGTCGAGGCGTGGATCGCCGTCGCGCCCCCCGCGCAGGGCTGGAAGGCGGCGGACTACCACCGGCTGAAGCACTACATGGACGAGCGCGAGGCTCCGTACTGAGCCTGCCGGAACCGGCGAACCGCCGAACAGCCGAACAGCCGCCCGCTCAGCGGCGGTTGAGGGCACGGGCACGCCGGCTCCGCCGGCCCCCGCCGCTTCCGTCAGCTCTTGCCGTCGCCCTTGCCCTTGCCCTTGCCGGAATCCGAGTCCGTGCCTCCGGTGTCCGCGCCGTTCTCCGGGGGCGGCGGCGCGTCCGCGGACTCCGTCGGTGAGGCGCCGGGCTCCGTCGCCGTACCCACGCCCCCGACGCCCGTCCTGCCGGATCCGCTCGAGGTCCCGCCCGCGGCCGCGCCGGAAGACCCGCCGCCGGGCCCGCCCGACTCCGCGGCCGCGCCCGCGAGCGCGATCCCGGGACCGGCGCCCCGCTGCCCCTCCGAGTACGCCTTCAGATAGCCGACCGCCGTGTTGAGCACGGCCACCAGCGGCACCGCGACGACCGCCCCCGGAATCCCGGCGATGAGGCTGCCTCCCGTCACCGCGAGCACCACCGCAAGCGGATGCACCCGTACCAGCCGCCCGAGGATGAACGGCTGGAGGATGTGGCTCTCGATCTGCTGGACGAGCAGCACCACGGCGAGCACCAGCAGCCCCGTGATGGGCCCGTTGGTCACGAACGCGACCAGCACGGCCAGCGCGCCGGAGACGACGGCGCCGACGATCGGCACGAAGGCGAAGATGAAGATCAGGACGGCCAGCGGCACGGCCAGCGGCACCTTGAGGATGAAGATGCCGACGCCGATGAAGATCGCGTCGATCAAGGCGACTATCACGGTCCCGCGCACGTAGCCGGTGAGCGTGATCCAGGCACGCGGACCCGCGCCCGCGACGCCCTCACGCGCGTTCCGCGGCACGAGCTTGAGGAACCACCCCCAGATTCCGCGCCCGTCGTAGAGCAGGAACAGGGTGATGAACATCGTCAGCACGGCACCGGAGAGGAACTCCAACAGGACGGTGACGCCCGCGAGTCCGGCCGAGGTGACCTCCTGGCTGTTGTCGCCCAGCCACTGGCTCAGATTCTTGGCTATGTCGTTGACCTGGGTCTTCGACACGTGGAACGGGCCCTGGATCGCCCAGCGTTTGCCCTCCTGGATCGCCTCCTGCACGCGGTCGGTGAGCGTGGGCAGGTTCTCGGTGACCTGCCATACGACGAACCAGCCGATGAGCCCCATCACCACGAACCCGGTGACGAAGGTGATCGTGGTGGCCAGTCCCCGTCCGACGCGATGACGCCTGAGACGGGCGACCGTGGGCTGGAGCAGCGCGGTCACGAGCAGCCCCGCGGAGAACGACAGCACCAGCAGGCTGATCGAGCTGATCACCTGTATCAGCACCCACACCACGCCGGCGAGCACCAGCAGCCGCCAACCCGCCTCGGCCGCGACCCGCATCCCCCACGGCACTGCGGTGGCGGGCGCGGGCTTGCCTGCACCGGCGGCGGGCAGGGCACCGGCGGGGCCGCCGGGCGGCGGGGCCGGGGTGCCCCCGGACCGCGCGCCGCCGGAGGCACTCTCGGCACCGGACGGACTCCCCGCGGACGAACCGGCACCGGCACCGGACCCTGTCCCGGGCCGGGGCCCCGCCCCCGCACCGGCCATCTCGGCGTCCTTCGCCAACTGCTCCTCGCGCCGCGCCGCGATGCGCGCGGCCATCCGCGCCACGCTGTCGCGGAGCCTGTCGACCCTGCTCGTCATCCGTTCCTCCGCCCCCGCAAGAACCCTCGTGTCCGTCCCGCTTGCCGTTGAGGGACGACGTTACCGGCGCCGGGGTTGCTCACGCGGCGAGGGCGCGATGATGTTCACCACCCGCTCACGGCCCGGTCCTCGCGGCGCACGACAGACGCTCACCCCCGGCCCGCGGTACGGGACGGGGGTGAGCGTCGAAGTCTGTGCGGTCGTACGGCTCAGCGCCGGGCCATGACGGCCGTGCTGCTCAGTACCAGTTGTTGGCCTGCCAGAAGTCCCAGGCACCGCATGCGCTGCCGTACCGGTCATTCATGTAGTTCAGGCCCCACTTGATCTGAGTCGCGGGGTTGGTCTGCCAGTCGGAGCCCGCCGAGGACATCTTGGAACCCGGCAGCGCCTGGAGCAGCCCGTAGGCACCCGAAGAGGCGTTGCTGGCACGGTAGTTCCAGCCCGACTCGCGCTCCACGATGTTCGAGAAGCACTGGAAGTCGCCGCCGCCGACGATCTTCTGGGCCATGGACTTGACCTCGGCGACCGAGTACGAGCTCTGAGTCGGGAAGTCGCCCGCGTCCGCACGCGAAGAGGAACGGCTCGCGGCCAGCTTGGCCTCGTGCTCCTTGGCCGCCTTGTCGGCCGCGGCCTTCTTGGCGGCGGCGTCCTCGGCAGCCTGCTTGCGCGCTGCCTCCTCGGCGGACTTCTTCGCTTCGGCGTGTGCAGCGGTGGATGCCGTGTCGGCCTGCTGCGTCAGGGAAGCGGTCTGCACCCGGGCCTGCTGACCCGCCGGTATGTCTTCGAGCAGCGTCGAGTCAGCGGCAGTGGCCTCGACATCGTTCGTCGTCTGGCCCTGCTGGCTGCCGGAGGCCACACCGACGACGGCGCCGACGGTGGTGACCGCGGTGGCGGACGCCACTGCGAATCCCCGGACGGAGATCCGAGTCACACGTTTTCCTTCCAACGTGCCCGCTTGAGTGACCGCGCGGGCGCTGATCGTGCCCCTGGCACTGATCTCCTCGGAACATGGTCACCGGAGATACGGGCCCGTAGGGACCCTCCCTGGGCGCGGAGGGCCCGCGTGGTGCTCGGGCGGCATACGGCTGACTGCTTTTCAGTTCTGCACTGCTCTGCACTGCTTGTGGCGCAGCACCATTGCTGGTGCGGGTGTGCCGTATGCGGGGCCTGACAGAACCCACACCCTGCCGGACGCGAGCACGCTGAGGCAATTCCGTGCCGAGTGGGATAGGTCACACCTGGTTTGCCTGTCACGATTACCGGAAACAAGCGCGCGCGACCCTCTCCGGGACTAAGGTGCCGCGCCCTCCACAACACCCGCACGAGGGAATCACAGCGCCCACACCCCTGAACTGCGTTGACGCCGGCCGCCCTTGAAGGACGGCCGGCGCCGGGCACCCGCAGAACGGGACAACTCCCCTCAGATGTGGGTCTCTTCGAGCATCTCCGTCACAAGGGCCGCGATCGGCGACCTTTCGGACCTGCTGAGCGTGATGTGCGAGAAGAGCGGGTGCCCCTTCAGCTTCTCCACCACGGCGACGACCCCGTCGTACCGTCCGACGCGCAGATTGTCCCGCTGTGCCACGTCATGGGTGAGAACGACCCGCGATCCGGAGCCGATTCGCGAGAGCACCGTCAGCAGTACGTTCCGCTCCAGCGACTGGGCCTCGTCGACGATCACGAACGCGTCGTGCAGCGAGCGGCCCCGGATGTGCGTCAGCGGCAGCACCTCCAGCATGCCCCGCTCCACGACCTCCTCGATGACCTCGCGGCTGGTGACGGCCGAGAGCGTGTCGAAGACCGCCTGCGCCCACGGGTTCATCTTCTCGGCCTCGGTGCCCGGCAGATAGCCGAGATCCTGGCCGCCGACCGCGTACAGCGGACGGAAGACCATCACCTTGCGGTGCTGCCGGCGCTCCAGCACCGCCTCCAGCCCGGCGCAGAGCGCGAGCGCGCTCTTGCCCGTACCGGCACGGCCGCCCATGGAGATGATGCCGACCTCCGGGTCCAGCAGCATGTCCAGCGCGATGCGCTGCTCCGCGCTGCGGCCCTTGATGCCGAACGCCTCACGGTCGCCCCGTACGAGCCTGATGTGGCCCTCGGGAGTCACCCGGCCCAGCGCCCTGCCCTTCTCGGAGTGCAGCACCAGGCCCGTGTGCACGGGGAATTCGGCCGCGTCGGGCACGAACACGGTCTCGTTCGCGAAGAGTTCGTCGATGTCCTCGCCCGGGAGCGTCAGCTCCGCCATGCCCGTCCAGCCGGACTCGGTGATCGCCAGCTCCGCGCGGTACTCCTCGGCGTGGAGTCCCACGGACGAGGCCTTGATGCGCAGCGGCAGATCCTTGGAGACGACGGTGACGTCGAACCCCTCCGCCTGGAGGTTCCGCGCCACGGCGAGGATGCGGGAGTCGTTGTCCCCCAGCCGGAAGCCGGCGGGCAGCACCCCCGGGTCCGAGTGGTTCAGCTCCACACGAAGCGAGCCGCCCACGTCTCCGATCGGGATGGGGGCGTCCAGGCGGCCGTACTTGATGCGGTATTCATCCAGCCTCCTCAGCGCCTGCCGCGCGAAGTAGCCGAGCTCCGGGTGATGCCGCTTGGCCTCCAACTCGGTCACGACGACGACGGGAAGCACGATCTCGTGCTCCTCGAAACGGTCCATCGCCATCGGGTCTGCGAGCAGCACGCTGGTGTCGATGACATACGTGCGCCGGCCGGAATCGTTGCGCTTCTTGCTTGTCACCACGGGTGGACGAACCCCCTCGGAAGAGGTCGGGGTGCGACGGCGTCGCAAGGGAAGAGACCGGTCCGGACCCGCGCGGGGCGGGCCGGGCACCGGCCCTCCGCGACATCCCAGTCACCGCAGAAGTGCTGCGGTGGTCCGTGGTCTGCAATCGGGCCTCCCGGCGCCGGGCGCCTGTGGAGGGCACCCGGCCATGAGGGGATATTCCCCCGGCTGAGGGCAAGCATGCAACGGCATATGCGGTGCTCCCCGCCAGGGTGACTCGGAGAACCCGTACCGGGGACGGGGGCGCTGGTCACCCTGGCGGCCGGTGCCTCGCGGGGTCCGGCGCGCGCCTCGGTACGTGCGTCGACGCGCCCCCGGAGCCACTTCTGCGCCCCTCATGCGGGGGTCGTGGCGGGGGTCGTGGCGGGCTTCGTGGCGGGCTTCGTCAGTTCCCGTAGCGCCGGTGGCGTGCCGCGTAGTCGCGCAGCGCGCGCAGGAAGTCGACCTTGCGGAAGGCCGGCCAGAAGACCTCGCAGAAGTAGTACTCCGAGTGGGCGCTCTGCCAGAGCATGAAGCCCGAGAGCCGCTGCTCGCCGCTTGTGCGGATGACCAGGTCGGGGTCGGGCTGCCCGCGCGTGTACAGGTGCTCGGAGATGTCCTCGACGGTCAGCGTCTCCGCCAGCTCGTCCAGTCTCGTACCGGCGGCGGCGCGGTCGGCGAGGAGCGAACGCACGGCGTCGGTGATCTCCTGACGCCCGCCGTACCCGACTGCGACGTTCACCAGCACCCCGTCGATGTCGCCGGCCTTCTCCTCGGCCTTCTTCAGCACCCGCTGCGTACGGTCCGGGAGGAGATCCAGCTGGCCGACGTGGTGCACGCGCCAGCGCCCGTCGTCGGCCAGGTCGCGCACGGTGTCCTCGATGATGCCGAGCAGCGGCAGCAGCTCGTTCTCCGCGCGGTTGAGATTGTCCGTGGAGAGCAGCCAGAGCGTGACGACCTTGACGTCGGTCTCCTCGCACCAGCCGAGCAGCTCACGGATCTTGTCCGCGCCGGCCTGGTGGCCCTGCTCCGTCGTGCCGCCCGAGGCACGTGCCCAGCGGCGGTTCCCGTCCAGGATCACGCCGATGTGCTTGGGCACCTGGTCGGTGTCGAGGCGGTACTCCACCCGGCGGGCGTAGAGCTTGTACGCCAGGTCACGAAGCTTCTTGTAAATGGCCAGCCCCTCCTTCGGCGAGTCCGGGACCATAGAACCTTACTGCGGGTGAAGCCCCTGGACGAAGCCGGGCCGTTCGGGCCCCTGCGGGAGCTGTCGGAGGCCGAACCGGGCGGGCGCGGGCGGGCGCCGGCGGGCGGGGCCGGGGCAGGACGCCCCCGCGAAATCGCTGATAGGAAGGGCCCATGACGGACGACTCCTCCCTGCACCCCTACCGCGCCGACGGCGCCCGCTACGGCTCCATGGAGTACCGGCGCACCGGGCGCTCCGGCCTCAAGCTCCCCGCGGTCTCCCTCGGCCTGTGGCACAACTTCGGCGACGACCGTGCGCTGGAGACGCAGCGCTCGATCCTCCGCCGCGCCTTCGACCTCGGCGTGACCCACTTCGACCTGGCCAACAACTATGGCCCGCCGCCCGGTTCGGCCGAGCTGAACTTCGGCAAGCTCATGGCCCAGGACTTCCGCCCGTACCGTGACGAGCTGGTCATATCGACCAAGGCGGGCTATCCGATGCACCCCGGTCCGTACGGCGACTGGGGCTCCCGCAAGTACCTGCTCTCCTCGCTCGACGCCTCGCTGGGCCGCATGGGCCTCGAATACGTCGACATCTTCTACTCCCACCGCTTCGACCCGGAGACCCCGCTGGAGGAGACGATGGGGGCGCTCGCCTCCGCCGTACGGCAGGGGAAGGCCCTGTACGCCGGCATCTCCTCGTACAACTCGCGCCGCACCCGCGAAGCCGCCGCCCTGCTGCGGGAGATGGGCGTGCCCGCGCTCATCCACCAGCCCTCGTACTCGATGCTGAACCGCTGGACGGAGGACGACGGCCTGCTCGGCACCCTTGAGGGAGAGGGCATGGGCTGCATCTCCTTCGCGCCGCTCGCGCAGGGGCTGCTCACCGACAAGTACCTCCAGGGCGTACCGGAGGGCTCGCGCGCCTCGAAGGGCACCTCGCTGGACCCGGCACTGCTCACGGAGGACGTGGTGCGGCGGCTGCGCGGCCTGGACGACATCGCGCGGCGCCGCGGGCAGTCGCTCGCACAGCTGGCGCTGCGGTGGGTGCTGCGGGACGCGCGGATGACGTCGGCGCTGATCGGCGCGAGCAGCGTGCGGCAACTGGAGGCGAACGTGGCGGCGCTGGAGGGGCCGGAGCTCACCGAAGACGAGCTGCGCGAGATCGACTCGTACGCGGTCTCGGAACCCGGCACGAACATCTGGGCGCGCAGCAGCGAGAGTTGAGGTCTCCGGGGGGCAGGCACGCTTGGGCGCGTGGGGCTACAACGTAAAGCGGGCCGGTCCGTGGGGGGATACGGACCGGCCCGAGGGGGGGTTCCCACCCTAGCCCCTGCCCGGGGTCAGTCCGGGCACCAACTGCCTTACGGGGCGCGTCGTTTCCGTACTCTTCGGCTGGAGCAGGCCCGGCGTTCCGCGGGCGTTGGCGCGGCGACGGCCCAGAGGGGCCCACGGGGGCCTTCACCTGCGGCACCCCGAAGAGCGACCCGCGGGCGAACGCGTACTTGACGCCCTGACGCTCCGGTCCTTCGGTACGGGTGTCCGGGCGGGGCCCGAAGTCGTAGGTGCCGTACGGAAGTTGAGTGCTCACGGAGGGCGCACGCTTACGGAGGTCGCACGCGTACGGAACGCGGTCGCGGAGAGCGCGCGATCAGGGAAGCCGCGCGGTCAGGGAAGCCGCGCGAGCCCTGCGCGCACGGCGGCGGCGTTCTCGTCGAGTTCGTCGCGCTCCCTTACCTTCCAGTCCGCGTCGATGCGGAAGCCGTCGCCGGCGAAGCGGGGCAGCACGTGCAGGTGCACGTGGAAGACCTCCTGGAACGCGGCCTTGCCGTCGGCCAGGAAGAGGTTGACGCCCTCGCAGCGCAGACCCGATCCGCGCAGCGCGCGGCCGAGGCGGTGGGCCGCCGACCACACCCGCGTGCCGAGGGTCACGTCAAGGTCCTCCAGCCCCTGCGCATGTGCCTTGGGGATGACGAGCAGATGGCCCGGAGTGACGGGCCGGAGGTCCATGAAGGCCACCGTCGCGTCGTCTTCGTGGACGACGCTCGCCTCGGCCCGACCTCGCACGATGTCGCAGAAGACGCACTCGCCGCCGGTCACGCTCACTCTCCTCGCTCTCGCAGGCCCCGGCGCCGATGCGGAAGGAACGACCGCAGACCGCCGCGGACCTTCACGGTAGAAGCGCACAACCCCGGGTGCGCGCTGCACGGTTGGGAGTTTTCCAACCCTCCACGGAGTTGCCAGACGAGGGTCACTGGGGGGCTCGGGCGTCGTCTTCCACGAGAGGGCCGACCCCGAGCAGTCCGATCCTCACAGGCGCACCGTGAAGCCTGGGAGGTCATACTCAGCGAAATCCTCAACCGATAGCACGATGCCATCGCTCTCGAATTTCGCGCCACACATATAGCGTGGCCCCGGAGCCCGCATGTACAGGGAATCCGCATCACGAAATGCGTCTTCGGCCCGGCACATGATCGCCATGTCGTCGGCATTGAAGGTGACCATCACATACGGATTCCGGCCGATCGGAGTCTCATCGATCAGTCTCAACTCGGCAGCGGTATCGTCACTCTCCAGGGACACGAACTTGTGCGGAATTCTTGACCAGTCGACCTTGCTCGGAATCCAGGGAAGTGATTCCAAGTACTCGTGGAACACTTGGGAGTAGGAGCTTTCCAACCGGCGACAGTCGTGATCGGCCATCCATTCCTGGACGTGTGGATGCTCTAGGTATGACATACGCAACTCTCGCTTCTAGCCGTGGGGGAAGTGCTCCAACACGGAATAGTAGTCGCCCACAGGGTCTGTAGAACGGATCACGTTGGCGCCGTATTCCCAGCCATCACTTCTCTTGGGGCCGTGCCTTACCCACCAGTTGACGTGAAAGCCCTTCTCCGGGTTGTGCGGGTCGAGGTCGATTCTCCACCCTCGCATACCGTCTGGGCTCTGCATCCCCGTAACTCGGCCCTTGTGGGGACCGATCTCCTGAACAAAGGGCTGGGCATCATCACCAAGACCGGCCATATCGCGAGCAGCGGCCCGAGCACCGTTCAGATCGTCAAAATGTGAAATCTTCTCCTTGCACCCCGCAAGCCCCAGTGGGTCCACCCACGTATGTGGATTGTCCACGTACGTGGTCGGGTTGGGGGACGGGGCGAGGCCCAGGGGGTCCGGGGTGAGGTAGCGGGCCGTTGTGGGGTCGTAGTGGCGGTGGAAGTTGTAGTGGAGGCCCGTTTCCGGGTCGGCGTACTGGCCCGGGAAGCGCAGCGGGGTGTACGCCGTGGCGTCCGCGTTCCAGGTGGTGGTGCCCCACAGGGTGCGGCGCGTGCGCCAGGCGATGTCGCCGGTCTCGTCGAGCAGTTCGGTGGGCGTGCCCACCAGGTCCGTGGCGATCGCGAAGAAGCGGGAGTCGATCTCGGCCTGGCCGGTCGCGTCCGTGATGCGCTCGGTCTGGGTGACCGGGTGCAGACCATCGTGGTCCCAGGTGAGGGTGACCGGGTCGGGAAGGTTCGGGGCCGTCGTGGTCTGCTCGACGAGGGTGGTGCCGTCCCAGGTGAAGTCGACCTGTTCCAGGACCTGTTGGCCGTCGTCGCCGAGGCGCTGCTTGGCGATGCGGCGGCCCAGCGGGTCGTAGAGGTAGCGCCAGCGGGTGCCGTCCGGGGTGACGACGGAGGTGAGCCGGTCCTCGCCGTCCCAGGTGTAGCGCCACGTGTCCGGCTTCTTCGACAGCCGTGACTTCTGCCGCACCGTGGTGCGGCCCGCCGCGTCGTACTCGTAGCGCACCGAGCCGGCCGCCAGCAGCCGTGTGCCCGCGTAGTCGCGCCCGCCGCGCGCGTCCGAACCCGCGTGCTGTGCGGGCCAGTCGGCGGTCGTCTGGTTGCCCGCCGCGTCGTAGGCATACGACTCGGACCAGTCCTCGGCGCGCACCGCCGTCACGCGCCCCGCCGGGTCCAGGTCGAAGCGCTGCGGGCCGTTCAACTCGTCTTCGAGGCCGATGAGCCGGCTGTCGGCCCGATAGGTGTAGCTGCGCCGCTGCACCGTGCCGGCCGACGGCCCGGTGATGGTCTGTGCTGCCAGCCGGCCCGCCGGGTCCCACAGGTTGGTGAAGGCCAGCTCGCCTCCGCCGACCCGGCGGGCGGTCTCACGGCCCGCCGCGTCGTAGTCGGAGGCGACCGTGTGGCCGTCGACGGTCAGCGAGGTGCGGTTGCCGGCCGTGTCGTAGGCGTACGTCGTGACCGTGCCGGACGGGGTGACGCGGCGGGTGCGGCGGCCCAACTGGTCGTAGGCGTGCGTCAGTACGCGGCCGGAGACGGCCTCGGTGCTGATGCGGCCGAGCTTGTCGTGGCGGCGGACGAGTTCGGCGTCAGGGCCGGTGGCCGACATGAGGCGCCCGGCCGCGTCATAGGCGTAATCGGTGGCGTCGCCATCGGCGTTCTTCCTGGTGATGCGGCCCATCGCGTCGTGCGTGAAGCTGACGGTCTGCCCGGCCGGGTTGGTGCGGAAGGCGAGGCGGCCGGCGGCGTCGTGGCCGTACTGCACGGTGCGGCCGTCGAAGTCGGTCTCGGATATCAGCCGGCCCGCCGGGTCGTAGGAGTAACTCCAGTGCAGGCCCTGGGGGTTGGTGACCTCGACGAGACGCAGCTCGGTGTCGTAGGCGAAGGTGTGGCGGACGCCGTCGGGCCCGGTACGTGCCGTCCTCAGGTCGAAGTGCGTGTACTCGTACGAGGTGACCCGGCCGAGGGCGTCGGTGTGGGTCAGGCAGTTGCCCTCGCCGTCGTACGTCCAGCTCTGCACGGCGCCGCCCGGGTCCTCGCGGCGGGTCAGGCGGCCCTCCGGCGTCCAGGAGAGCCGGGTGACGGCGCCCGCCGGGTCGGTGACCTCGACGGGCCGCCCGAAGGCGTCCCGCACATAGGTGGTGGTGCCGCCATCGGGGGCTCCCCGGCCCGAGGCCGGGGAAGGGTCGGTGACCGACAGCGGCAGCCCGGCCATGTCGCAGCGCACGCGGCTCGTGGCACCGTCGGGTTCTCCCCGGCCGGAGGCCGGGGAGGGGGCGGTGACGGAGGCGAGATGGCCGCGTTCGTCGTAGCCGTACGAAGTGGTCGCGCCCGACGGGTCGGTGACGGCGGTGAGCAGGCCACGTTCGTCGCGTGCGTAGTGCCACTCGGCGCCGTCGGGGGCCGTACTGCTCACGGGCCGTCCGTCGGCGTCGTATTCGGCACTGGTCTCGCCGCCGTCGGGCAGCACGACCTTCAGCAGGCGTCCCGCGTCGTCGTAGGTGTACCGGACGGTGCCGCCGGCCGGGTCGGTGACGGTGAGCGGGCGGTGCTCCGCGTCGTAAGCGGTGTGCGTGGTCTGCCCGTTGGGGTCGGTCTCGGCGACGATGCGCAGCCGGCTGTCGACGAGGAAGTGCAGCCGGTGGCCCAGGGAGTCGGTGACGCGTGTGACGTGGTGCCCCGGGGTGCCGGACGGCAGTCCGTACTCGAAAGTGGCCCGCTGGTGGCCCGCCTCGCCGGTGTGGAAGACGCAGCGGTCCTGCTCGTCGTAGGTGTACGAGAAGGAGCTGTCGTTGCTGTCGGTCCAGGAGACGATGCGGCCCCGGTCGTCGACGCCGTAGCGGACCGCCGCTCCCGTGGAGTCGGCGACCGAGGTGAGGTGCCCCGCCTCGTCGTAGCCGTACGACTTCAGCAGCTGCGCGGAGCCGTCCGGCGCACCGCCCGCGAGGTACAGCCCGGTGACCCGGCCGCCGGCGCAGGCGAAGGTCAGCTCGTACCCGCCGGAGTGGGTCACCGACAGGGGCGCGCCGGTCTCGCCGTCCCAC
The DNA here is from genome assembly GCF_012726265.1 of Streptomyces sp. HNM0575. Classification (GTDB taxonomy): domain Bacteria; phylum Actinomycetota; class Actinomycetes; order Streptomycetales; family Streptomycetaceae; genus Streptomyces. Next base: position 416,138 of record NZ_JAASAG010000002.1, read on the forward strand.
TCGAACGAGGCCCAGCCGCCGGTCTCGTGGCTCAGCGCGGCGATCCGGGCGACGCCGTCGCCGCCGGGTGGTGCGTCCTCCGGGGCTTCGAAAGTGCGGGTGAGTCCGCTCACGGGGTCGGTGAGGGTGTACGAGCCGTCGACGCGGCGGTCCAGCGGCCACGGCAGTCCCTGCTGCGGGACGACGGGAACGCCGGGCGCGGGGTGCGGGTAATCGCGGACGCTGCCGTCGGCGGCGACGTAGACCACGCCCTCGGGGTCGATCTCCAGCCGCTCGTCCAGCGGGGAGGCCCACGCCGGACCGAACCAGACGCCCAGCCGGTAGGCCGATTCGAAGGTACGGATGAAGCCGAGGGGGAACGAGCCGGGCAGCGAGACGTCGGTCTCGGCCATGACCATGCGGCCGGTGGCCATGTCCACCGGCTCCTTCCTCAGGACCTTGCAGTCGAACTGCCGGCGCAGATCGCTGAGCCGATGCCGCAGCGTCTTGCGGGCGCCCTCCTCGGCGCCCTCCTTGATCCCGCGCTTCAGCCCGGCCTTCAGGCCCGCCCTGAGTCCTCCCTTGGCGACGGCGCCGGCGCCCTTGCTGCCGACGACGTCGACGGCGAGCTTCCCGGCCATCTCGCCCGGGTCGCTCCAGTCGGCGTTCTTGATCGCGCCGACGATGCGCTCGGGGTGGGCCGCTGTGGAGGCCAGCCCGGTCATGACGCCGTTCATGTTCTTCAGGTAGTCGCCGGGATGTGTGAGGTTGTACGGCTCCATCGGGTTGACCGTCCGCGCCAGCTGGAGGGTCTCCACAAGTCCCTTTCCCACGCCGCCGAGCACGTGCATGGTGTTGAGGGACATCCCCTCCGCGTAGTCCCGTGCTCCGCGCCCGAGTTGGTCCATCAGGCCCGGCTCCGGCGGGGCGTCCTCCACCAGCTTCGACATCGTCCGCTGCGCCTCGCGGGCCGCCGAGTCGCGCTGCCCGCGGGCCTCGGACAGCAGATGCCGCGCACGCTCGAGGCCGTCCTCACCGGGGTCGTGGAAGGGCTCGGGACGGGGGCCGGGGTCGCCGCCGGACTCATTGGTGCGGTTCCAGGCGTCGACGCGCTTGTTGTACGCGTGGACCGCCTTGTCCGAGGCCGCCTTCGCCTTCTTGTACGCGGCGACGGCCTCACGGGCCTGGCCCTGCGCCCACTGCACCGTGGAGGCGAACTCCACGAGGGACTTGGCCGCGTCCTCACAGGCGTCGGCCGCCTTGATCCAGAACTTCGGCTGCGGCGAGAACTTCTCCCGGAAGGCGTCGCCCGCCTTGCCACGCCACGAGTCGGCGTCCATGCCGCGCATTCCCGAGCCCATCCGCTCGAACGCGCGGAAGAAGTCCCGCAGATGCTCGGCGGTCTTCGTGATCTCCTCGACGTCGCCGTGTATCAGCTCCTTGGGGTCCTCGGTCGTGCCCAGCTCGCGCTCGGCGACCTTCGCGCCGAGGCCGTCCGCCGCCCATTCGCCGCCGTCCCGCACGGCCTCGGCGGCACCGTCCGCGCCGGCCGACTCCAGGCCGTCGGCGGCCTTGTCACCGAGCCACCCGACGCCGTCGCCGAGCGCCTCGCCGGCGCCGTCGATCCAGTCACCCATCAGTGCGCACCCCCGCTGCCGCCCTGCTGTCCGCCTCCGGCGCCGCCGCCCTGCCCCTGCCGGCCGGCCGGGTCGCCGTCCCACTGCCATTCGCCGCGCGAGCCCGGAAGCAGCGGGGAGGTCTCGGCGTCGTCGCCGGCCTTCTCCCACTGCTCGCCCATCTCGTCGAAGTCGGGCAGCGAGTAGTCAACCGGCTTGTCGCGCTGGGCTGCCTGGACGGACTCCTGCCCGATCTGAGTCCACGACTTGTCCGCGGCGCCCTCGCCCGCGGACATGCCGGCGGCGGGGTCGTTCGCGGCGGCGCTCGCCGCCAGCTCCTTCAGGGTGCCGACGACGTACTCCTCCTGCTCGTGGTACAGGCCGGCGTTGAGCCCGAGCCCCAGCGCGAGCTGGTTGGCGTCGTGGATCCTCTCGCTGACGGCCGCGCCCCAACGGTCGCAGAACTCCTCGAACTTATCGGCCAGAGCGGCGTCGCCGAGCGTCATGCCCGACAGCGACATGCGCGAGAAGCCGTGTCCCTGCTGGCTGGTGATGGAGAAGAGGCCGACCTCCTCCAGCTCCGCTATCGCGTCCTTCAGGCCCTTCTCGATCTGCTTGGCCGCGTGCGGGTCGAACTCGTAGCCGCTCATGGGCCGTTCCCCTCCCCCTCCCCGTGGGCTGCTGCCGCGTCCGCCGGTCCGGCGTCGGGGCCGTCGGGGCTGTGGGAGCCGCCGGATCCGCCCCCCGGCGCCTCCGCCGCCGCGTCGACCGCCGCGCGCTCCGGCACGATCCCCCGCACCGGCGGCAGCAACACCCCGTCCTCGCTGCCCGCGTCGACCGCGACACCGCACCAGAAGTCCAGCGACGGCACCACCTCGTCCAGCAGCCGTGCGCCGTAGAGCGACTGGAACTCCCACTCGCCCCCGTCGCCCCGCCCGCGGGCGAACTCCGCCAGGGCCTCCCGCGAGGTGAAGGCGTAGATCCAGCGCAGCCCGCCGGACTCCGCCGACATCAACCCGCCGTCCAGCAGCGGCACCAGCACCAGGCGGCGCCGGAACTCCCCCACCGTCGCCGCGACTTCCCACTCCGCATGGAGTTCCCGCGGCTCCCGCCGCCCCGTACGGGCGTCCGCCGACGCCGTCGCTTCCCCCGGCATCCGTACAACTCCCCGTCCCCGATGTCCCCGTCCCGATCTCCCGGGCCCCCGACCTTCCCGGGCCCCTATCCCCCGGCAGCACCCAAGACCGTACACACGGTCACTGACACCTGTCGCAAGGCACCGGGGCGGTGAGTCATGGCTCACGGTGCGGTGGGTGGGGCGGCGGCGGGGGTGGCTGCGCGGCGTGTGGCCGTAGGCTGAAGGGGCCGGTCAGGGAGGGTTCGGGCGGTCGGGCCGCCTCGCCCCAAGTGGGGTTTACATGAGCCGAGTTGGCGTCACGTGACCTAAATCGCCCGCTATTTGGCCGTCGCTGTCAGTGGGAGGATCTAGTCTTGACACATGTCCTCCACTTCCCAGCCACCAGTTTCCGACGGTCAGACAATCGCCGAGGCCAACGAGGCCATCCGGCAGTATGTTTCCGGCCGTACGATCTGGTCGCAGGCGGACCTCGCCGAGCTGGACCGGCTGCGTACGAGCTGGAAGCGCGCCGTCCAGGCCCAGGTGACGCGGGCGGCCTGAGACCGCACGGGCCGGCACCGAGAGCCGCCGGCCCGTCGCCGCGAGGGGTGCGGGGCGCCGCACATGCGCAGCCCCGCCTCCCCGGCTTCCCGTCTCCCCGGATCTCCGGCTTCCGGGCAGTCCGGGCAGGGGCAAGGACACCCCCACTCAGCCCTGGCGGGGGAAGGACACCTCCACGCGGCGGTTCTTCTCGCGCCCCTCTTCGGTCTTGTTGTCCGCGATCGGGTAATCCTCGCTGTAGCCGCGGACGTTGAAGGTGACGGTGGGGTCCAGCTCCTCGGCCAGCGCCTGCTGTACGGCGTCGGCGCGCTTCTTCGACAGCTTCTTGCCGTGCTCGTAGGAGCCCAGGTCGTCGGTGAAGCCGAAGACGTTGACCTCCTTCGCCTTCTGCGAGCCGGCCTCGTCCGCGATGTCGGCGATGCGGGACCGGGCGCCGCCGTCGAGCTTCGAGCTGTCCTTCGGAAAGAGCACCTCGGCCTGGAGCGTGAACTTCGTCTTCCCCGTGCTGTCCTCGCGACGCTCCTGGCCGCCCAGGTCTTCCGTGACGAACTTGATGTCGAGCACCTTCGACGGCGCGAGCTTCGCCCCGTCGGCGAGCTTGAGGCCCGCGGCCTGCGGGTCGATCTTCACGGGCGGTCTGGAGTCGCCGATGTGGTCCGGGGGTTCGCTGTAGTCGGGTGCGGGCGCGCCGCCCTCGCCCGGCAGCGAAGGGGCCGTGGTGGGGATGGTCGTGGGGTCGTCGGCACCGGGGAGCGACGTGGGGCCGCTCGGGACCTTGACCGTGGGCTCCGGGGCGGGGTCGTCGGCCCGCGCGCTCGCCGCTCCGAACGCCGTCAGCAGCACGGCGGAGGCGGAGGTGCACAGGACGGTACGAAGCGCTGTGCGGAGCGCGTGGGCGCGGCCGACGCGGCCGGAGCGGCTCGGATTCATCTCGTCACTCACCTGACAGCTTCACCGTCGCGCTGGGCATGTCCGCCACCTGGAAGTCGACCTTGGTCGTCGACGAGGGCGGTGCGGGGAACTGCGCGAACCATTCGGATGTCTCCCCCTGCTCGAATCCGCCGGTGAACTTGGTGCACAGACAGTGCCCGTTGGTGTCCCGGAGGATGTAGTAGCGCTTCTTGCCCCTCTTGTCGATCATCGTGGCGCCGGCCATCGACAGGCCGTTGTCCTTGAGTTCGGACTCGTCGCTCGACCAGCCGGGCAGCACCGCGACCGTGGGGCCCTCGTTCTTCAACGTCCCCTTGAACGTGGTGAATCCGGAGCTGTCACGCTTCGCGGAGTTGATGGTCAGGGTGATGTCCCCGCCCTTGCCGCCCTTCACCTGGGCCAGCACCTTGTCCGTGTCGACGGAACCGCCGCCGGAGCCGCCCGAGCCGTCCTGCTGCGAGGAGCCGCCGGACTTCGCGCCGCCGTCACCGCCGTCACCGTCGTCCCCGCCGCTGCAACCGGCCACGGCGAGCACCAGACCAGTGGTGATCGCCGCCGCGGTCATCCCTCTGCGGGGCCTCATCGTGCGCCGAAAGGTCATGGGTTGCTCGTCCCCTGTTCGTCGTCCGCCCGTCAACCGACCAGCACCACCGAGAAGAGGTCCGACGGTTTCAGGTCGAGGTCGATGTCGTCCGGGTCGATGGTGAAGTCGTCGCCGTCACACGTGATTTCGATCAGGTCGGCGTCGTCCGAGAGTTCGCACCGGGGCTTGATGACGGCGGTCGCGCGGGCCACCGCCTTCTTGTGGTCGGCGCCGGGGACCACCGTGTCGCCGGTGTCGAAGCGCGTGCGCACCTTGACCCTGTAGCCGTCGTGGCCGTCCCGGGTCACCGCGTCGCAGGCGATGACGTCGGAGCGGTTGCGGCCGGCGAAGTGGTCCGCCTCGCCGCATCCGTCACCGGCGAGCGAGCCGAGTCCGTCGAGGATGTCCTCCAGGTCGTCGCCGTCGACGACGGCGTCCAGGAAGTCCTCGAACAGCTCGTCCCGGTCGTCCTGGGCGGCGGCGAGCGCGGCGGCGTCGGCGGCGGACTGACCGCCGTTGCGTACGGTGCCGGCCTGGGCGACCGCGAAGAAGGCGAAGGCGAGGAAGAGCAGACCGGCGATGACCGCCCCGTAGAGGATCACGGTCGCTCCCTCGTCGCCGTGCCCGGACCGCGCGTCGAGCCGGCGCCGAAGCCGTACGGGGCTGAGCCGGATCAGACGCTGCCGGACCAGGCGCTGCCGGACCGCACCCGGCCGCCCGGGACCCGGCCGCCCGGGACCCCGCCGTCCGCGACCCTCGCGTCCGGCAACCTCGCGTCCGGGACTCAACCGCCCAGGATGCTGTTGACGGCCTTCGCGATCCCCGCGGAGATCGCCGTGTTCAGGCCCAGCCCCCTGATCGCGAGGATGATCGCGGCCACGATGATCACGATGCCCGCGTATTCGATGGCGCTGGCGCCCCTGTCCGACTCGCGGCCGTGCATGCGCTCCCAGACGCGTCGGCGCCAGTTGCGGATGGCATTCGACATCGCGGTCTCCTTCGGTGATGACGGGCTCGGTGTGGGTACCGGCGGTCTGCTCGACGGTCTTCTTCTCGACGGTCTTCTCGGCCGTCTGCGCGCCGGTACTCCCGGCGGTCTTGCGGGTGTTGCAGGTCTCGAAGTCCTCGACGTCCTCGAAGCTCTCGACGTCCTCGAAGCTCTCGAAGGTCTTCTGCACTGTCTCGTCGGCGGCCAAACGGGCCGCCGGCGCAAGCGAGTTGAAGCCCGAAGGCGCTGAAGTGGTCCGACGCCCCGTCATCCCGCCCCCACCTCGTAGCCCACCGTCGTTGCCCGAATGCAGACTGTGCCACATCGTCCGCCTCCGACGAAGAGGGCGGCCGAAGGGCGGTGGGATCCGGCGTGACCCGCGGGCGTACGCCGCGTCCCGTGCGTCGCGGCTCCTCCCGCCGTTCGCGCTCTTCCCGCTGTTCGCGCTCTGCCCGCTGTCATCGCGTCACCCGTTCAGTACGGAACCGAAGTCGGTGTCCGAGCCGAGGACGAAGGTGGCCACGATCAGCAGCAGCGTGCCCGGCAGCAGGAACGCGATGGTGGTCATCGTCGCCTTCGGCACCGTCTTGGCGGCCTGGCGGCGGGCGTTCTGCGCGTCCGTGCGGCGCATGTCCGTGGCGATCTGGATGAGGGTGTCCGCGATGGGCGCGCCCAGCTCCTCGCCCTGCTGGAGCGCCGACACGAACTGGTCGACCTGGTCGCTGTCGTTGCGCCTGCGCAGGTCGTCGAAGGCTTCGCGGCGGCTGACGCCGAGGTCCATCTGCCGCAGGGTGATGCGCAGTTCGTCCGCCCACGGCCCCTCGTAGTGCTCGGCGACCCGCTCCATCGCCTGCCGGAAGCTGAGGCCCGCGGAGACGACGACGGCGAGTACGTCGAGGAAGTCGGGAAGGGTGCGCTCGATGACGCGCTTGCGGTCGCGCACCGCCTGCCGGATGCCGAGATCGGCGGCGGTGGCGCCGAAGGCCAGCACGACGACCGCGAACAGCCAGCTGTCGGAGGCCAGTCCGACCAGCGCCATGAGGATGCCGAAGAGCCCGTACGCGCCGCGCCTGGCCGCGTAACGGTGGATGGTCAGGCCGCCGGGATTGCCCGCCTGGTCGATCCTGCGGCGCTTGGCGTCGACCCGGCGCTCGCCCATCAGCCGCAGCACGAGCGGCGCCAGCGGCATGCCGAGACGGTCGACTGCCGCTCCGCCCTTGGTCGTTCGGGTGGAGCCCACTTCGAGCGCGAGGGCGAGGTCGCTGGGCAGCTCGGCGTCGGCGCGGTACATGCGGACGCCCGCGATGATCCCGTACACGGCGAGTCCGGCGACGGCGGCGAGAAGGAAGGGCAGCACGGGCACGGCGGTCATGTCTCTCTCCTCCTCAGATCTCGATCTTGCCGAGCCGGCGGATGACGAAGAAGCCCGCGGCGAAGAGGCCGACGGCCACGATGATCGCGAGCTGGCCGAGCGCGGAGCCGGTGACCCGGGCGAGGGCGCCGGGCATCATCGAGTTCATCATCAGCATCGCGCCGAGGCCCAGCACGGGGACGGTGAAGGCCGTCGCGTTCACTTCGGCGAGCATGGTGCGCACCTCGCGCCGGGTCTCCTTGCGCTCCTCCAGCGTCGTCGTGAGGTTGCGCAGGGACGCGACGAGCGTGCCGCCCGCCCGGTTGGCGAGGACCAACGTCGTGACGAGCACGACGAGTTCGCGTGACGGCAGCCGCTCGGCGAGCTCGCCGAGGGTGTCGTCGACGGAACGGCCCAGCGCCAGCTGGTTGGTGACGAGGGTGAGTTCGTCGCCCGCCGGGGCGTCCAGCTCCTCCGCGGCCATGCTGAGCGCCGTACGCAGGGCGAGCCCGGCGGAGGTGGCGTTGGCGAGTATGCGGGACAGCTCCGGCAGCTGGTTGATGAACTGCTCGGTGCGGCGCTGCCGTTGATGGGTGAGGAAGGCGCCGGCGGCCACCACGCCGATTATCCCGGCGATCGGGCCGAAGAACGGCGCGAGCACGGAGGCGGCGACCAGCCACAGCCCGGCCACGAGCACGACGACATAGACGGCGAACTCGCCGGGCGTGATGTCCAGTCCGGTGGCCGCCAGCCGGTTCTGTACGAGGCGGCCCGGCCTGGTGCGGCGCAGCCGCCTGTCCACCCCGGCGAAGGCGCGGCGGGGGCCTTCCCGCGGCTCCCGGCCGACCGCTTCGGCGGTGAGCCGCTCCACGAGGGCCTTCTTCTGCGCGCGTCCCGAGGCGAACGCCATGACCGCGGCGACGGCGAGGGCGGCCGCCAGCAGGAAGGCGCCGAGGGCGAGTTGAGCGGTGACGTTCACACCGCCTCCCTTGTCGCCAGCTGGTCCGCGTCGTCGGCCACGCCGAAGACCGGGGGCACGGACTCGCCGACCATGTAGAGCCGCTCGGCCGCGCGCCTCGGCACGGGCAGATGCTCGAAGCCGCCGTGCACCTTGCCGTCCGCGGACATGGGCTGCGCGTCGAAGCGGGCGACGGACGCGATGCGGAAGACCTCCCTGCCGTGCGAGGCGAGCAGCACGATCTCCACGACCTTCCGCGATCCGTCGGCGAAGCGCGCGAGCTGGATGATCACGTCCACGGCCGAGTTGATCTGGTCCTGGAGCGCCGGGAACGGGATCTCGACCTCCGACATCGAGGCGAGCGTCTGGAGCCGCATCAGCGCGTCCTCCGCGCTGTTGGCGTGCACCGTCGCCAGCGAGCCGTCGTGCCCGGTGGACATGGCCTGGAGCATGTCGAGCGTCTCGCCGCCGCGCACCTCGCCGACGATGATGCGGTCGGGCCGCATGCGCAGCGAGTTGCGCACGAGGTCGCGCACGGTGATCTGGCCCTTGCCCTCGACGTTCGGCGGCCTGGTCTCCAGCCGGATGACGTGCTGCTGCTGGAGCTGGAGCTCGGCGGCGTCCTCGACGGTGATGATGCGCTCGTGCTCCGGGATGAGCCCGGAGAGCGCGTTGAGGAGGGTGGTCTTGCCGCTGCCCGTGCCGCCGGAGACGATCACGTTGAAGCGTGCCCGGATGAAGGCCGACAGCAGCGAGACGATGTACTCGTCGAGCGTGCCCAGCGCGATCAGTTCGTGCAGCGCGTACGCGCGGGGGAAGCGCCGGATGGTCAGCGCCGGCCCGCTGAGGGAGAGCGGAGGGACGATGACGTTGACGCGCTCGCCGGAGGGCAGCCGCGCGTCGACCATCGGATTCGACTCGTCCACACGCCTGTTGACGGTGGAGACGATGCGCTCGATGGTCTGCATCAGCTGCTCTTCGGAGGCGAAGCGGACGGGGACCTGCTCGACCCGGCCCGCCCGTTCCACGAAGACCTGATCCGGTCCGTTGACCATGATCTCGGTGATGCCGGCGTCCTCCAGCAGCGGTTCGAGCACGCCGAGCCCCAGCGCCTCGTCCACGACGCGGCGGATGAGCAGCGCCCGGTCCGCGGTGGACAGTACGGGGCCCTCGCGGCTGATGATGTGCCCGAGCACGCGCTCCAGACGTGCCCTTCGCTCCTGTGGCGCGAGGGCGGACATCTCGGCGAGGTCGATCTCCTGGAGGAGCTTCGCGCGGTAGACCGACACGAGGTGCGTGGTACCGCCGTCGGCGGCCGAACCGCTGCGCGTCCGGGTCTCCGGCGTGGTGATACGGGCCCGCAGGCTCAATTCCGGCCTCCTCTCCGTGCGTTCACATTCCTGTTCACGTTTGCGTTCACGTTTGCGTTCATGTGGCCCGTCCCGTCAGTCGCGCGGCATGGTCGCGGAGCGGGATGCGCGGCCGAAGTCGTCGACCCCGGGGACGACGGACGGGATGGTCACCGTGGTGGTCACCCTCACCTCGTCCGCTCCCCCGCCGAGGGCGAAACGGCTGCGGGAGGCGGTCCAGTCCGACATCGCCGCCTTGCCCGACGTCGCGTAGTCGTCTGCGATGTCCTCCCGGCTCGCGATGCGGGCGGCGGCACGGGCGCCCGTACCGGCCTGCTGTACGGCGTAGCCCGCGACGCCGAGCTGTATCGCGGCCATCGCCACGAGCAGCAGCAGCGGCAGCATGCCCGCCAACTCCAGGCTGGAGGCGCCGCGTTCGAGGTCGCGGTCGCCGGTCCGGGCGCGCAGGGCGCGCACCGGCGGCGACGAGCGCACCGCCCGCACAACCCGCACAACCCGTCTCCCACCCGGCGTCCCCGCCCCCGTACGGCTCATCCCGCACTCACCCCTCCCCCTCCTGCGCGGCGCCCGCGTCGCCGCTGATGCTGAAGGGGAGCTTCCCGGCGCCGGGGAAGAGGACGGGCGCGGACAGGCCCACGTCCGCCTTCCACAGGTGGCCTTCGAGGTTGCAGCTGACGTCCGAACCGTCACGCCACTCCGCGGGCAGATGCTTCGTCGCAGCGGACTCGCAGGCGCCCTGAGCGTCGCCCGAGGAGGCCGCAGCGGTCGCCGCCCGCGCCGCCTCGTCGGCCGCGTTGCCCGCGAGCGAGAACGTGTAGCCGACGAGTACGCACTGCCACAGCACCGCCAGCACGGCCAGGATGACCGGCGCCATACCCGCGAACTCCACGGTGACGGCGCCCTTTTCGCCCCAGACGCTGGTCTCGCCCTCGTCGTCGTCGATGTCGTCGTCGTCGAGCGGCGGCCGTACGGGGCGGCCCCCTGCCACGCGTCCGATGTCGGGTCCCACCGGCGCCACCCTCGTACGGGTGTGGAAGGGCGCGGCGCTGTTCGGCTCCTGCGGCGCGCGGTGGTCGCGGTACTCGGGGGGCGTCCGCTCGTCGTGCGAGGTGCCGAGCGTACGGCCCGACGCGCCCGGAGGCAGCGCCTGCCGTCCCTCGGCGCCCGGGTCGCCCTGCCGTGGCCCGGGAGCCTGCCCGGCGCCGCCACGGCCCGCGAGACCGGAGAGACCCGAGAGTCCGGACTGCCCGGCGGCACCGGGCTGTTGGCCCGTCTGACCCTGCTGGCCCGCCTGGCCCTGCTGTCCGGGCTGTCCCTGCTGCCCCTGCTGTGCGGCGCCCTGCGCACCCGGCCCGTGCAGCCCCGGCCCGTGCGGTCCCGGGCCGTGCAGCCCCGGGCCGTGCGTGCCCTGGCTCCCCTGACCGGCCGCCTGCCCCGGCTGCCCTGTCTGCGGCGTCTGCCCCGGCTCACCGGACCGGCCGGTACCGCCCGCCCGTCCGCCGGCGGCAGCCTGCCCCGGCTGCCCCGGCTGCTGCCCCGGCTGCTGCCCCTGCGTGCCCGCCGAGGATCCCGGCGGCAGGGCGCGCCCGGCGGCGGAGCCGGAGACCGTGGGCGGCAGCACCTGCTTGGGCTGCCCGGACCCCCCGAGCCCCTTCGTGCCCTTGACGCCCCGCACGCCGCCGCCCTTGCCGTGCCTGCCGCCGCCCTGCGCCTCGGCCGCCGTGACGAGTCCCAGCTCTCCGGCGAAGGCCCAAAGCGCCTGTCTGACGGAGCTCTTGGCCTCCAGGTCCTGGATGCGCCCGGCGTCCACGGCGCTCTGAAGTTCCTTGTAGTTGGCGGGGATCGTCGTCCCGGCCACCGGCGTCCCGACGATGCGGGCGATCAGCGCCGGCTGGATCTCCGTGAAGCGCGACGTGCGGTTGACGAGGGTGACGGTCTCCTCCGCCTTGCGGATCTGGAGCCTGTCCCACATCCGCACCATGCGCTTGGCGGCCCGTACGGCCACCACGTCCGGCGTCGTCACGAGCACCGCGCTGTCGGAGGTCTCGATCGCCGCGGCGTTGGCCGCGTTGAGCTGGGTGCCGCAGTCGATCACGACGATGTCGTAACGCGCCCTGATCGCCCCGATGATCTGCCGTGCCGCACGGTCGTCGACCTCCTCGCCGCGCTCGCCCTCGCCCGGCGCCAGCAGCAGCCCGAGTCCCGACTCGTGTGCGAAGACCGCGTCCTGGAGCACACGCGCGGAGATGTCCGAGATGCCGGCGAGGTCGGCCGCCGAGCGCCGGAACTGCACATCCAGGTACGAGGCCACGTCGCCGGACTGGAGGTCCATGTCCACCAGGGCGGTGCCGCGTCCCGACGCCTGTGCCGCCAGGGCGAGTTGGACGGCGGCGAGCGTCGTGCCCACGCCGCCCTTGGCGCCCGTGACGGCGACGACGGTGCCCCCGGGGCCGACGGGCTCGTCCGGCATGCCGCCGAGGTGCTTCCGTACGCCCACGGCCCACGAGGCGGCGGCCCCCACCCGCGCGGCCAGGTCGTCGTAGCTGAGGGGAAGCCCCAGCACACCGCGCGCGCCGGCGTCCATCGCCGCCGAGTACAGCGGCTGGCTGGTGTCACGGGTGATGAGGACGACGCCGACCGCGGGGAAGCGCAGTGCGATCTCGCGGATCAGCTCCAGCGCGGGAAGCGGCCGGATGAGCTCGTGGACGAGCACGACCTCGGGCAGGTCCGCGACGGTCCCCTCCGCCAACCGCCCGAGCGAGTCGAGCAGTTGGGTGGAGTCGACGGCGGGCGCCACCGGCTCGCTGTCGGGAAGCTGGCTGAGCAGGCCGACGACCGACCTGGCGGCTTCCGGGTCGCTGACGGCTGGCTGAATGCGGGTGACCATCGGCTGATTCCTGCCTCACTCGTCCCCGGTGAGCGTGTACGTACGGTCGCTCTGGGGGATGTCGTTGCCGTCGCCGGGCGCCACGAGGGCGAGCCGCACGTGCTCCGCGAAGGACTCCGCGTACGCGACGCGCTGCGCGTCCGCGGTGGAGAGGGCGAAGGTGATGGGGACGCCGTCGCGCTCCAGCTGGCGGGTGCGCTGGTCCTCGTCGGCGCTGTCCTTGAACGGGGTGAGCTTCCCGACGTCGATGACCTCCGCGTCGCTGACGATGACCTTCGACTGGTTGGGGGCCTTGCCCTTGCCGGCCGACTGCTGCTCGCCCTCGAAGGTGGCGTAGATGTTGACCTTGCTGCCCGGGTCGATCTTCCCGGCGACACCCGTCTCGGCGTCGATCATGATGGCGATCTCCTGCTGTCCCGCCTTGAGTTCGGGCCGGTCGGAGACCATGTCGCTCTGGAGGAGCGATCCTTTGCGGAGCTTGCTGGCGGCGACCTTGTCGCGCAGCTCGCCGAGATCGGTGACGGCGGTGTCCGGCAGCCAGCGCTTCGGCACCGACACCTTCTCGAACTGCCCCTCGTCCAGGGACTTGTAGGCCGGGACGTCCGCCTTGAGCTTGTACGCCGTCTTCTCGGGGCCGACCTTCGACTCCACGTCACGTATGAGCGCCAGCACGCCCCCGAACGCCGCCAGGGCGCACAGGACGGAGACGACCAGCAGGATGACGCCACGGCGCTGGCGTGAATTCATGGACTACAGACCTCGGGGATCGGCGACGACGGCGTGACGGGATTGCGAATCGGAGCGTTCGGCGGCTGCGGTGTGCTTCTGCTTGAGGAACGCGGCGAGTCCGGCCCCTCCCCTGCCGGGGATGCCGCCACGGCGACCGCCGCCCTCGCGGGCGGCACCCGGACCGGAGCCCGGACCCGAGCCGCCGCCGGATCCGGTGCGGGAAGCCGGACGGGCCGGGGCCGGGCGGGCCGCGGCCGTACCGCGCCCTCCGTGCCCGTGTGGGGCGGGCGCGGCGCAGAACGCGCAGCGGTCCCCGATGAGTTCGAGCCCGCACCAGTGGCACTCGTCCCGCCGCACGGACGACACCAGCCGGTAGAGCACCGAGACGTCGGGGATCGCGGCGGCGAACTCGATGAGCCTGCCCGTCCCCCACCAGCGGGCCGACTCGTCGGGCAGATATGTCTCGTGGACCCCGCCGACCTGCCACTGCGGGGCCAGCGACGAGGACACCCAGTCGGAGTTCAACTGACCGTGCGCGACGGTGAGATGCGTGGGGAACTGCGGACCGGTGAGGGTCGCCCGGATCGCGGCGCCCGCTCCCGGAGCGCCGTGCGCGCCTCCGCCGCCTCCTCCGCTCCCACCACTCCCGCCGCCGTTCCCGCTGCTGCCGCCGCCGTCCGTACGCACCAGTTGCGGCGTCGGCGCGGCCAGCACGGCGAACTGTGCCCTGGGATTCCAGGACTTGGCGTTCGCGGTGAGGGAGACCGGCACGTGGTCGAGCTTCGCCACCGAATTCAGCTGCGCACCCGCGTAGATGTAGTGCGCCAGCAGCCGTACGGACGCGCCGAGCACTCCCGGGCTGAACTCGCACCGCGAGAGCTGCCTCAACTGCCGTACCAGCACGGCCGTTCCGAGCGGCGGCAGCGACGTCGGCATCAGCGCGATCCGGTCGGTCTCCAGTACGGAGCGGATCGCGTGCAGCCTGTGCAGAAAGGTCTTGCCCAGCGTCGTGGGATGGACGACGACGAGATGTCCGTGCTGCTCGATCAGCCGCTGCGTCTGTGCGAGCGCCACGTCGAAGGGCTGCTCGTCCGGCGGCTGGAAGACGTGCGCACGCGGGGTGTTCCGGTCGGGCGGCGGCAGCATGTGACCGTGGCTGGTGACTGCTATCGCAGTGGTCATCCCGCCCCCGAGCTCCCGGTCGGGCCCAAGGCCCGAGAACTAGCGCCAAGTTGATCTGACGACATCACACCTTACGGGCGGAGACCCTGCCTCGGAACAGCTCGGCCCCGGCCGCTGTCCCTGCCATACCCCGCCCCGTCCGCGGGTCAATCCGCTCAGGCGAGCGGTACTCACATCGCTACAAGGAGCGGGCCGGGGCGGTCCGCCGCCCCGGCCCCGCGAACCCGCCGCGGCGCGGGCGCTCCTACCAGGGAATCTCCCTCACCTGCTGCACGCACAGCACGACGAAGAGCATCCCGGAGACGAAGAGCATCACGTTGCTCACGATTCCGTTGCGCCATTCCCTGGGCGTACGGCCGGAGTTGAGCAGCCACAGCAGGGTGAGCGCGAGGAACGGCATGAAGAACGCGCCGAGCACGCCGTAGGCGACGACGAGCGCGAAGGGCTGGTCCAGCCACAGCAGCGTCATCGGCGGGAAGGTCAGCCACAGCAGGTACGCGCGGAACGGCAGCGAGCGCTCGCGCTGTCCGCCGGCCACGGCCTGCACGGCGTCCTGGTCGCCGCCGGCGCCTTCGCCTTCTCCGGCACCGGCACCTTCCGCGGCACCGGGTGCACCGCCCGCACCGACCGCTCCCTGCGCCCCGCGTGCGGCGCGCAGCCGCTCGACGAAGTCGGCGAACATCAGGCTGACGCCCTGCCACACGCCGATCAGCGAGGTGAAGGACGTCGCGAAGAAGCCCACGAGGAAGAGCGTGGAGGTGAAGGCGCCGAAGCGTGCCTCCAGCACCTTGTCGAGGTCGGAGAGTCCCGAGTCGCCCTCGGCGATCGCGATGTTCGTGGAGTGCAGCAGCTCCGCGCCGACGATCAGCATCGCCACGACGAAGATGCCCGTGGTGACGTAGGCGACGCGGTTGTCGAGCCGCATCATCTTCATCCAGCTGCTGTCGGTCCAGCCCTTGGCGTTCACCCAGTACCCGTACGCGGCCATCGTGATGGTGCCGCCGACGCCGCCGATGAGGCCGAGCGTGTAGATGACCGATCCGTCCGGCAGGACCGGCACCAGTCCCGCGAAGCTCGCCCCGATGTCCGGCGAGACGAGGACCGCGACGTACACCACGACGACGAACATGATGCCGACCATCACCGTCATGACCTTCTCGAAGACGGCGTAGCGGTTGAACCAGACGAAGACGAGACCCACCAGGCCGGTGATGATCGCCCAGCCCTTGAGGTCGAGGACGCCGGGGAAGAGGGCTTCGAGGGGCAGCCCCGAGGAGGACATCGCGGTGCCCCCGTAGACGAAGCCCCAGACGACGACGTAGACGGCGAAGTAGACGGTGGTCCAGGGGCCGAGGGAACGCCAGCCGTCGAAGATCGTGCGGCCGGTGGCCAGATGCCAGCGCCCGGTCGCCTCGGCGAGCGCGATCTTGACGATGCAGCCGATGACGGCGGCCCACATCAGGGTGTATCCGTACTTGCTGCCCGCGATCAGCGTGGCCACCAGGTCGCCGGCGCCGACGCCGGTCGCGGCCACGACGATGCCCGGGCCGATGAGTTTCCAGCTGGCCTTGCGTACGGGCGGAGCCGCCGGCGCCTGCGAACTCCCCGTGTCCGACGGGCCGTTCGCACCGTCCGGTCCGGCCGGCCCGGACGGGGTGCCCGGACCGCCCGGAGTGGCGGCGGAATCCCCGCTCTGCCTGCTGTCCTCGGTTGCCATCTCTGACCGCCTTTGCGCTCGTCCCCTCGGAAAGAGGTCCTGCTCCGGCGCATCCAATCCCCGACAGACGATCAATACAAGGCCCCGTACGACCGCCGAAGGCCTTGACAACTCAATTGGTCTGGACCATCTTGTCAGCGAAGCGCAGGGCCCCGCGCACCACACCGAGCACCGTTCCTCCCCCCATCTCCCCCCACCCCGGAGGCAGTTGTGGCACGCGCAAGTTTCCTGTCCCACTCGCTGACGCGGCCGCGCGTACTCGCCGCGTTCACAGCGGCGGCACTGGCGGTCGGCGGCATCGTCACGGTCGGCACCGCCAACGCCGGTCCCGCGGACGGCGCCAAGCCGGCCACCGCGAAGAAGGCGAGCAGCCCCGTGGTGGGCGCCTCCGAGGTCCCCGCGCACGCCGTGACCGGCTACTGGCAGAACTTCGACAACGGCGCGAAGACCCAGAAGCTCTCCGACGTCCCGAAGGACTACGACATCGTCGCGGTCGCCTTCGCCGACGCCACCGGCACCGCCGGCGCGGTCGACTTCAAGTTGGACCCGGCCACGGGCTACAGCTCCGCGGACGACTTCAAGGCCGACGTCAAGGCCCTGCACGACGCGGGCAGGTCGGTCGTCGTGTCGGTGGGCGGCGAGAAGGGCTCGGTCAGCGTCGCCGACGACGCCTCCGCCGACGCCTTCTCCAAGAGCATCGTCAAGCTCATGGACGAGTACGGCTTCGACGGGGTCGACATCGACCTGGAGAACGGCGTCAACTCGACGTACATGACGAAGGCGCTCGACGCGATCCACAGTGAGAAGAAGGACGTCGTGGTGACGATGGCCCCGCAGACCATCGACATGCAGTCCAAGTCGACCGAGTACTTCAAGACCGCGCTGGCGATCAAGGACTATCTGACGGTCGTCAACATGCAGTACTACAACAGCGGTTCGATGAACGGCTGCGACGGCAAGACCTACGCCCAGGGCAGCGTCGACTTCCTGACGGGCCTCGCCTGCGTGCAGCTCGAAGGCGGGCTCGACCCGTCGCAGGTCGGCATCGGCACCCCCGCGTCCTCGAAGGCCGCCGGATCCGGCTACGTCGAGCCCAAGGTGGTGACGGACGCCCTGGACTGCCTGTCCAAGGGCGAGAACTGCGGAAGCTACAAGCCGGAGAAGAAGTACGCCGGGATCCGCGGCGCCATGACCTGGTCGACCAACTGGGACGCGTCCAACGGCAACGGCTGGTCCGGCACGGTCGGCCCGCACGTGCACAAGCTGCCGTAACCGCGCGGCGCGCGGCGCGCGGCCCCTGTCGCCGCGCCCGCCGGCTGCCCGCCGGAGCCGCCACGGCTCCTCCCCGACTGCTGCGGGGTGTCCCCCACCTCCCCGTACGCACGCGACGCCCCCCGGACTCACCGTCCGGGGGGCGTCGCCCGTTCTGGGCCGGGTGCCGGATTCACCGCCGTCCGGCGCCGTGGTGCCGCCGCACCACGCCGCCGGACGGCAGCTGCCGGGCTCCGTACTGCGGCCCGACGCCTGGGCCGGTGCCCCGGGGCATCCCTTCGCCACGGCGGCGGCCGGCCACGACTGCGAGGGTCCGGCCGCCGGGCGCGGCCTACGGCTTCGGCAGCTTGCAGTCCGCCAGGCTCAGGTCGACCTTGTTGCCCGCGGCGATGCAGCTGGTGAGGGTGTGGGTCTGCTGCCCGTACGCGATCCCCTCGTGGACGGTGACCTTGCCGTCCTTGTCCACCTCACACGGGTTGTTGAGGGTGCACTTCTCGCCGTCCTCGTTACGGGTGTTGTTGATCCCGAGGATCTTGCCGGAGGAGTCGTCGATTATCGGGGAGCCCGAAGTGCCGCCCTTGGTCTCGCACTCCTTCGTGTAACGGATGGAGTCCTTCATCTTCCAGCCGTCCTCGCGCAGTTCGGGCACGAAGCCGTCGACCGAGCAGCTGTAGGTCTCCTTCCAGTAGCCGGAGACGACGGTCATGGCGGTGCCCTCCTTGGGGTGCGCCGCCTGGACCTCGAGCGGGTCGATCTTCGTCTTCGACTTGATCTCCTCGTATGTGGAGTCGAGTTCGTAGAGCGTGACGTCGGTGTCCGTCATCGTCCCGTAGGCGATCTTCTTGGACGTGAGCTTGCCCGCGTCGTCGCCCTTGGCGTCGAGCAGGGTCATGTCGCGCTTCACGTTCTCGTCGACGATGACCTGGCCGGGCTCGGGCATGCCCGCCTCGCGGCAGTGGCCGTTGGTGAGCACCAGGGCCGGGTCGGACGCCTTGGAGTCGGGCATCTTCACAAGTGAGCCCGAACAGTTGCTGAGCGCGACCGTGCCCGCGAAGTCGGGTGCGGCCTTCTTGGCATGGGCCTTGGCCTCCGCCTTCGCGTCTGCCTTCGCTTCCGCCTTGGCCTTGGCGTCGGGGGCCTGGGCGGTGGCGGGGGACACGACGACCCCGGCGGCTGCGGCGGCTCCGAAGAAGCCGGCGGCCAGGGTGATCACGAGAGGTCGTTTCATGGTGGGGGGTTTCCTCTCCTTCACCGAATCCTGTTGCGGTGATTCATTGGGGGTGACGCCGTGCATTCTTGGTGCAGATGCGGCACCCCCACAAGACCCCAACGGCGCCCCCAGAAACGGAAGATGGCCTTCCGAGCGGGCACGGCGGAACGCACCCCCACACGGGCCCGTACGCGGAACGCTCCCGGCGCGGGCCGATACGACGACGGCGCCTCCCCGGCGGCGAACCGCCGGAGAGGCGCCGGAGAGGCGCCGGAGAGGCGCCGGGCCCCGCCTTCCTAGACGAACGCGCTCACCACCGCCGCCACCGCGAAGCCCGCCACCGACAGCACGGACTCCAGGACCGTCCAGGACTTCAGGGTGTCCCGCTCGGAGATGCCGAAGTACTTGGAGACGATCCAGAAGCCGCCGTCGTTGACGTGCGAGGCGAAGATGGAGCCCGCGGAGATCGCCATGATGACGAGGGCGACGTGCGGCTGCGAGTAGTCGCCGGAGGACAGCAGCGGAGCGACGATTCCGGCCGTGGTGACGATCGCCACGGTGGCCGAGCCCTGTGCGACGCGCAGCACCAGCGAGAGCAGGTACGACAGCACGATGACGGGCAGCCCCGCGTCGCCGAAGGTGTCCGCGAGCGCCTGCGCGACGCCGCTGCCGTCCAGCACCGCGCCGAAGACGCCGCCGGCGCCGACGACCAGCAGGATGTTGCCGATGGGCTTCAGCGAGGACGTGGAGACGGTCTCCAGCGACTTGCGCGACCAGCCGCGCTTCAGGCCGAGTTGCCAGTACGCCAGCAGCAGCGCGATTGTCAGCGCCACGAAGGGGTGCCCGAAGAACTCGATGACGGAGCGCGGAGTCGAGGGGTCCAGCGCGATCGACGAGAACGTCGCCAGCAGGATCAGCAGCAGCGGGGTGCCGATGATGCCGAGCACCACGGCGAGCGAGACGGGCCGCTCGGTGGCGACCCCCGCCGCCTTCTGCTCGGCGGCGACGGCCGCCTTGGCCTCGTCCGCCGCCTCGACCATGTCGTGCGGCACCTCGACGAAGAGGCGGTTGCCGATCCACGCCGCGTACGCCCATGCCGCCAGCACCGCCGGGATGCCCGTGACGACGCCCATCAGGATGATCCAGCCGAGGTCGACCTTCAGCAGTCCCGCGGCGGCCACCGGCCCCGGGTGGGGCGGCAGGAACGCGTGCGTCATGGACAGGCCGGCGAGCAGCGGCATGGAGTAGAGGATGATCGACTTTCCGGAGCGCTTGGCCGCCGCGTAGACGATCGGCGCCAGCACGAAGATGCCCACGTCGAAGAAGACGGGGATGCCGAAGATCAGGCCGGTCAGGCCCATGGCCAGCGGTGCGCGCTTCTCCCCGAAGAGGGCCAGCAGCCTGCTGGAGAGCGCCTCGGCGCCACCGCTGACCTCGAGTATCGCCCCGAGCATGGTGCCGAGCCCGATGATGATGGCGACGTGCCCCAGGATGCCGCCCATGCCGTCCTCGATGAGGGAGACGGCGTCCGACTTCTGCACTGTGCCGAAGAGTTCGGTGACCGAGAGCCCTGCGGCCAGGCCGACGGCTATGGAGACGCCCAGCAGCGCCACGAAGGGCTGCAACCGGACCTTGATGATCAGGAAGAGCAGCAGCAGGATGCCCAGGGCGGCGACGGTCAGCAGCCCCGGGGTGCCGCCTATCAGGGCGAGCAGACCGCCGGTGTGCGGTGGCGCCTTCTCGGGCGCGGATGCGAGCAGAAGCATGGTGGACCTCGGGGTTTCTGTGTCAACAGCTCGGATTCGGAAGGGGATCGGGACATACGGGGGGCGTGGGGGGTGCGTACTGAGGTGGGCGCCGCGGGCGCGGGGTGCGTACCGAGGCGGGTGCCGGGTGCGTACGGAGGCGGGCGGGGTGCGTACGGGGATGTGCCGGGGTCCGGAGCGGCCCCGGTGCCTCAGCCGAGCACGGCGAGCGCGTCGATCTCGACGAGCAGCCCCGCGGGCAGCCCCACGTAGACCGTCGTACGGGCGGCGGGCGCCTCGGTGAGGTCCGCGAAGAACTCGTTGTAGATCTCGTTGAACTCGGCGAAGTGCGCGGTGTCCGTGAGATAGACGCGGATCATCACCACGTCCTCCCAACTCGCCCCGCCCTCCTGGAGGATGGCCTCCACGTTGGCGAAGGTGCGCAGCGTCTGCTCGCGCAGACCGGGGCCGACCGGTGTGGGCGGCTGTCCGGGGACGGCCGGCGCGAACCCGACCTGCCCGGCGACCTGGAGGATGTTGCCCTTGCGCACGCCGTGCGAGAACTTCGCGGGCGGCGTGGTGTGCGTGGACGGTGTGAGTGCGGTCTTGGCCGCACCGGACGTCTGCTCGCTCATGGCTGCCGTTCCTTCTCTGGGGTCTTTCCGGAGTACTCGTCGCTGATGGCCTCGGCCGTGCGCCGCACCAGCGGGAGGAGTTCGAGGAGTTCGCCGGCGCTGACGACGACGTTCGGCGCCGATACGGACATGGCGGCCACCGCCCGCCCGTCCGGCCCGCGCACCGGGGCGCCGACGCAGTTGATGGACTCCTCGTGGCCGCCGAGGTCGGTGGCCCAGCCCTGCTCGCGTACCTTCGCCAGCTCCGCGAGGAAGGCCGTGGCGTCGGTGATCGAACGGGCCGTATAGCGGGGGTAGTCGAGGCGCTGGGCGATGGCCCGCCGCTCCTGCTCGGGCAGATCGGCCAGCAGCAGCTTGGCGACGGCGGCGTTCGTGATCGCGACGGGCTTGCCGATGCGGGAGTACATCCGCACCGGGTAGCGGCTCTCGACCTTGTCGATGTAGAGGACCTCGTCCTCCTCGTGCACGGCGAGGTGGACGGTGTGCCCGGTCGCCGCGTTCAGCTCGACGAGGTGGGGGTGTGCGATCTCGCGCACGTCCAGGTTCTCCACGGCCTGCTGCGCGAGCGCGAACAGCCGGGTGCCGAGCCGGTACCGCTGGTCGGGCTGGCGGTGGACGATGCCGTGCTCGTGGAGCGTGCGCAGCAGGCGCAGCGCGGTGGACTTGTGCACGCCGAGCCGGTTCGCGACCTGCTCCAGGTTCGCCGGTCCCTCGGCGAGCAGGGGCAGGATGCTCAGTGCGCGGTCGACGGTCTGGCTCATGATGCGTTCGCCTTCCGGGTGTTCCAGCCGGGGCCGAGGCGCAGCCTTCCCCACGCCTCGTCGTCCAGCGCCGCCAGCCGGTCCGCGAGTTCGCGCGACGGCGGCTCCGCGAGATCTCCGGGCACGGTGAGGGCCGCCGCGGCGGTGAGATGGCCGTGGCGCAGGCGCTCCCGTACGGGCAGTCCGCGCAGCGTCGCCGAGATGAACCCGGCGGCGAAGCCGTCGCCGGCGCCCACGGAACCGGCGACGTCGATGCGCAGCGCGGGGACGGTGTGCACCTCGTCACGGAGCCGGTCGTGCGCGTCGCCGCGGCCGGTTTCGGGGTCGGGGCCGGTGTCGGTGCCGGTGTCGGTGCCGGTGTCGGTGCCGGTTTCGGGGTCACCGCCGGAACCGGTGCCGGAACCCGTGCCGCGTACGAAGGCGGTCGCCCCCGTCGCCCCCTGCTTCACGACGAGCACCCCCGGCTCGGGCAGCCGCTCCCTCAGCGCGTAAGGGCCGCCCGTGACGCCCCAGGCCGCCTCCGCCTCGTCCTCGCCCACGAAGACGAGGTCGCAGCCGCGGGCGAGTTCGAGGAGTATGCCCGGGCCGTGACCGGCGTCGACGGCCCGGTCCCACAGCCCCACGCGGTAGTTGACGTCGAAGGAGACCAGCGGACGGTCCGCACGCGGCCCCGTCAGCACGCGCATCAGCTCCAGGCACTCCGGGGAGAGCGCCGCGGTGATGCCCGTGATGTGCAGCACGCTCGCGTCGTCCACGGCCGCGAGGTCCACGGTCCGCGGCGACATGGCCGAAGCGGCGGACCCCGCGCGGTAGTAGACGACCTCGGCGGTACGGGCGCCCGCGCCCCCGGCACTGCCGCCGGCGGCATCAACGGCAGCGTCGTCGTCGGCAGCCGCAGCGGCACCGTCGCCGTCGCCGTCGCCGTGGCCGTCGCCGGCATCAGCACCGGCACCGGTTTCACCCCGGGCGCCGGTGCCGAGCGGATCGCGCGGGCCGAGGCCCGTGGGCCGCTCCCCGTCCGTGCGGAAGTAGATGCCGGTCGGGCGCCGCGGATCGCGCCCGGCGAAGCCGACGTCCACGCCGCGCGCCGCGATCGCCTCCAGCAGGTGGTCGCCGAATCCGTCCGCGCCCACCCGGCTGATCCAGCGCACGGAGTGCCCCGAACCGGCAAGCGCACAGGCCACGTTGGACTCGGCGCCGCCGATGGCCCGCTCGAAGGACGGTACGTCCGCGAGCCGTCCGGCCTGCGAAGGCAGGAACGTGACCATGGATTCGCCGAGGCAGACGACGTCGGTGCTCACCACTGTCCGCATCCGCTCCTCATCGATTGACGGGTGTTCGGCGGGATGCTAAACAGCTCTGAGCGAAATACGCAATGGCGATTGCATTTACTGCAACGCAGCAGGGGGCCCGGCACCTTCCCCCGCCGCCGGGCACACCACACCCGAAACCCTCGACGCAACGCAGCAGGAGCCCCTATGGCCGCCGCGGACCCTCTCGCCCCACTCGCCGCTGAGCCCGTCGACCACCGCTTCAAGGGCCTGCCGCCGGACGCGGCGGGTTCCACCGTGGCCGACCTCACCGCCGAGCACCGCGACCTGTTCACCGGCGGCTTCACCACCCCGGTGCTCGCCCTCTCCGCGGAGCGCCTGGAGCACAACCTCGCGCTGATGGAGACGTACACGCAGCGGCACGGCCTGGCCTTCGCCCCGCACGGCAAGACCTCGATGGCCCCGCAGCTCTTCCACCGCCAACTCGCCCACGGCGCCTGGGGGATCACCCTGGCGGTGCCCCATCAGGTGCGCGTGGCACGGGCGTTCGGGATTCCGCGGATCTTCCTCGCCAACGAGCTGGTCGACCCCGCCGCGCTGCGCTGGATCGCCCGCGAGCTGGACGGCGACCCGGACTTCCGCTTCCTCTGCTATGCCGACTCACCCGAGGGCGTAGCGCAGATGGACGCCGCGCTGGCCGAGGCGGGCGCGGCGCGGCCCGTGGACGTCGTGGTCGAGCTCGCCGCCGGTGAGGGCGCCCGTACCGGAGCGCGCACGGAGTCCGACTGCGAGGCGGTCGCCGACGCCGTCGCCGCCGCGCCCACCCTGCGGCTCACCGGCGTCGCGGGCTACGAGGGCGAAGTCCCGGACGCCGCCACCGAGTCGGTCACGGCGTGGCTGCACCGGCTGACCTCCCTCGCCGCCTCGTTCGACGCCGCGGGCCGCTTCGAGGGGCTCTCCGAGATCGTGGTCAGCGCCGGCGGGAGCGCCTGGTTCGACGCCGTATCGGACGTCTTCGCCCAACTCCCCCCGCTGTCAAGGCCGGTGCTCAAGCTGCTGCGCTCGGGCGCGTACGTGTCGCACGACGACGGTGCCTACCGGGAGAAGACGCCCTTCAACCGCGTCCCCGAAGAGGGCGCCCTCCAGGCGGCGTTCACGCTGTGGACGCAGGTCGTCTCCCGCCCCTCCCCCGGCCAGGCGTTCCTCAACGCGGGCAAGCGGGACGCGGCCTTCGACCTCCACCTGCCCCAGCCGCACACGATCCGCTCCGCCGACGGCACGACGCGCCCCGCGGACGGAGTCACGGTCACCGCCCTCTCCGACCAGCACGCCTGGGTGCGTACGGAAGCGGACGCGCCGCTCGAGGTCGGCGAGTGGGTCGGCCTCGGCCTCTCCCACCCCTGCACGATCTTCGACAAGTGGCAGCTCATCCCCGAGACGACGGCGGACGGCACGGTCACCGGCTACATCCGCACCTTCTTCTGATGCTTGTTCCTCTGACGCCTGTTCCTCCGACGCCTCCGCTTCCGAAGTCCCGGCTTCCCAAGCCTCTTGCTCCGATGTCTCCGAATGCGCGGACGCCCGCACCCGGCGCGAAGGGACGGCTCTGATGGATCTGCTCATCCGCAACGCGGACGTCGTCGACGGCTCCGGCACGACCCCCGCCTACCGCGCCGACGTCGCCGTCGAGGACGGCCGCATCACCGCCGTCGTCCCCGAAACGGACGGCCCAGGCGCCCGCACGGCCGGTGCCCGGCGCACCATCGATGCCACGGGCCTCGTCCTCGCCCCCGGCTTCATCGACATGCACGCCCACTCCGACCTGGCCCTGCTCCGCGACCCGGACCACTCGGCCAAGGCCGCGCAGGGCGTGACCCTCGAAGTCGTCGGCCAGGACGGACTGTCCTACGCCCCCGTCGACGACCGCACCCTCGCCGAGGTGCGCAGCGCCATCACCGGCTGGAACGGCAGCCCGCCCGGTGACACCTCCCCCGGCTCCCTCGACTTCGACTGGCGCACGGTCGGCGGCTATCTGGACCGCATCGACCGCCAGGGCACCGCCGTCAACGCCGCCTATCTCGTACCGCAGGGCAGCGTCCGCATGCTGGCCGTCGGCTGGGACGACCGGCCCGCGACGGCCGCCGAGACGCGTGAGATGCGCCGCCTGGTCGCCGAGGGCCTGGAGCAGGGCGCGGTCGGCATGTCATCGGGCCTGACCTACACGCCCGGCATGTACGCCTCCGACGCCGAACTCGCCGAGCTGTGCCGCACGGTGGCCTCGTACGACGGCTACTACTGCCCGCACCACCGCTCCTACGGAATGGGCGCGCTGGAGGCGTACCAGGAGATGATCACGCTCGCCCGTGAGGCGGGCTGCGCTCTCCATCTCGCCCACGCCACCATGAACTTCGGCGTCAACGAGGGCCGCGCGCCCGAGCTGACGGCCCTCCTGGACCGGTCGCTCGCGGCGGGCGCGGACATCAGCTTCGACACCTATCCGTACACGCCCGGCTGCACGACCCTCGTGGCGATGCTGCCGAGCTGGGCGAGCGCGGGCGGCCCGGAGGCGGTCCTGGAGCGGCTCGCGGACGACGAGACATGCGTCCGCATCCGGCACGTCATGGAGGTCGAGGGCTCGGACGGCTGCCACGGGGTGCCCATGGACTGGGACACGATCGAGATCTCCGGCGTCTTTGACCCGGCGCTCTCCCGCCACGTCGGCAGGACCGTCGCGCAGTCGGCGGCGGCCGAGGGCGAGGAGCCCTTCGCCACGGCCCGCCGGCTGCTGATCGAGGACAGGCTGGGCACGACGATCCTCCAGCACGTGGGCCACGAGGAGAACGTGCGCCACATGATGCGCCACCCCGCCCACACGGGCGGCAGCGACGGCATCCTCCAGGGCGACAAGCCGCACCCGCGCGCCTACGGCACCTTCCCGCAGTATCTCGGGCGCTATGTACGGGAGTTGGGCGTCCTCTCCCTCGAAGAGTGCGTCGCCCACCTGACCTCGCGCCCGGCGGCACGGCTCCGCCTCCCCGACCGCGGCCAGGTACGGGAGGGCCACCGCGCGGACCTCGTGCTCTTCGATCCGGAGACGGTCGCGCCCGGCGCCACGTACGAGGAGCCGCGCGTGCTGCCCACGGGCATCCCGTACGTACTGGTCGACGGCAGCCCCGTCATCGACGACGGCCGCCGCACACAGGCCCTCCCGGGCCGCGCCGTGCGCCGCACACCCGGGCGCACGTCCCCGGCCCGCTGACGACGCCGCCGCGCCCGCCCGGCTCGGGCCGGGCCCGCACGGCGCAAGGGCTACGGATGCTGGTAGGCCACCAGCGAGATCCCCACGTAGTGCACGACGAACGCGGCGAGCGTGAACGAGTGGAACACCTCGTGGAAGCCGAACCAACGCGGTGACGGATTCGGCCGCTTGATGCCGTAGACGAGACCGCCCACGCTGTACAGCACGCCGCCGACGATCACGCACACCAGCACCGCGATCCCGCCCTCGCGCAGGAAGGCGGGCAGATAGAACACGGCCGCCCAGCCCATCGCGATGTAGCACGGCGTATAGAGCCAGCGCGGGGCGCCCACCCAGAACACCCGGAAGCCGATGCCGAAGACGGCGGCGCCCCACACGCCCCACAGCAGCGGCGAACCGCCGCCGTCCGGCAGCAGCAGGATCGTCAGCGGCGTATAGGTCCCGGCGATGATCAGGAAGATGTTCGCGTGGTCGAGCCGCCGCAGCACCGCGGTGGCGCGCGGCCCCCATTCGCCGCGGTGGTAGAGGGCGCTCACGCCGAAGAGCAGACACGCGGTCAGGGTGTAGACGGCGCAGGCGACGCGGCCGCGCGTGCTGTCGGCGAGCGCGGTCAGGAAGATCCCGGCGGCGAGCACGGCGGGGAACATCCCGGCGTGCAGCCAGCCGCGCAGCCGCGGCTTGATCATCGCGGGGATCGCGTCGGCCGCCCTGGACGCCGCCGAAGTGACGGCGGCGGCGGCCGATTCCAGCGACGCGGTAGCGGAACTCCCGGCGCTCTCCGGCTGCTTCGGGCCGCCCGGCTTCGCCGTGTGCTCATCCGTTCCCACCGGCTCGGGCCTCCCGGTGCTCTCCGGCGTCCCGGTTCCGCCCGCGCCGTGATCGGAGTCCGCACTGTTCACGGGCTCGTTCGGTCGAGGCGCGTCAGTCATGCGGCCCATCGTAGCTACGGGAGGGTAACCGGCGGCATGCTCTTCCGCGGCCTCATGCCGCTCAGCGGAGTGGGGATGGACACATTCTTTCCATCTGGACAGTGGGGCGTTACGCTCCCATGCTCAGAGGAGCAAGGGTGACACCGGATGAGCGAGCCGCGCAGACACATCAGCACAGCAGCAACACCACGAACGCATCCGGGTCGCGGCCCCCAAGGGGCGAGTTGAAGCACAAGTCAAAAAATGCGGATACCAGTGCAGTTATCCGTCGAACCCTCAACGTCTGGAGAGATCGTGGCGCGCAGTTCTGCGGCTCCCGCCATCAACCCCGTTCCCACCCGCCACCAGGAGCTGGTCTCCTGGGTCGAGGAAATCGCCGCTCTCACGGAGCCGGACCGCATCGTCTGGTGCAACGGCTCCGAGTCGGAGTACGAGCGGCTGTGCGAAGAGCTCGTCGAAAAGGGCACGTTCACCAAGCTCGACCCGGTGAAACGGCCGCACTCCTACTACGCCGCCTCCGACCCCAGCGACGTCGCACGCGTCGAGGACCGTACGTTCATCTGCTCCGAGAAGGAGGAGGACGCCGGTCCCACCAACCACTGGAAGGCACCCGACGAGATGCGGGCGATCTTCCAGGGCGAAGGCTCTGAGGGAGGCGTCTTCCGCGGCTGCATGCGCGGCCGCACCATGTACGTCGTCCCGTTCTGCATGGGCCCGCTCGGCTCCCCGCTCTCCGCGCTGGGCGTGGAGATCACCGACTCCGCCTACGTCGCCGTCTCGATGCGCACGATGACGCGCATGGGACAGCCGGTGCTCGACGAGCTCGGCGAGGACGGCTTCTTCGTCAAGGCCGTCCACAGCGTCGGCGCCCCGCTGGCGCCGGGCGAACAGGACGTGCCCTGGCCGTGCAACAGCACCAAGTACATCTCCCACTTCCCCGAGACCCGTGAGATCTGGTCCTTCGGATCGGGCTACGGCGGCAACGCCCTGCTCGGCAAGAAGTGCTACGCGCTGCGCATCGCCTCCGTCATGGCACGCGACGAGGGCTGGCTCGCCGAGCACATGCTCGTACTCAAGCTCACACCGCCGCGCGGCGAGTCCAAGTACGTTGCCGCCGCCTTCCCTTCGGCCTGCGGCAAGACGAACCTCGCCATGCTGGAGCCCACCATCAAGGGCTGGACGGTCGAGACCATCGGCGACGACATCGCATGGATGCGCTTCGGCGAGGACGGGCGGCTGTACGCCATCAACCCCGAGGCCGGCTTCTTCGGCGTCGCGCCCGGCACCGGTGAGCACACCAACGCCAACGCGATGAAGACCCTCTGGGGCAACTCCGTCTTCACCAACGTCGCCCTCACCGACGACGGCGACGTCTGGTGGGAGGGCATGACGGAGGAGACGCCCGCTCATCTGACGGACTGGAAGGGCAACGACTGGACGCCCGAATCCGGCACTCCGGCCGCCCACCCCAACGCCCGCTTCACCACCCCGGCCGGGCAGTGCCCGATCATCGCGCCGGAGTGGGAGGACCCGCGGGGCGTGCCGATCTCCGCGATCCTCTTCGGCGGGCGCCGCGCCTCGGCCGTGCCGCTCGTGACGGAGTCCTTCGGCTGGCAGCACGGGGTCTTCCTCGGCGCGAACGTCGCCAGCGAGAAGACCGCCGCGGCCGAGGGCAAGGTCGGCGAGCTGCGCCGCGACCCGTTCGCGATGCTGCCCTTCTGCGGCTACAACATGGGCGACTACTTCGCCCACTGGGTGAAGATCGGCAAGGGCGCGGACCAGTCGAAGCTGCCGAAGATCTACTACGTCAACTGGTTCAAGAAGAACCAGGACGGCAAGTTCGTCTGGCCCGGCTTCGGCGAGAACGGCCGCGTGCTGAAGTGGATCGTGCAGCGGCTCAACGGCGAGGCGGAGGGCGTCGAGACGCCCATCGGCGTGCTGCCGACGAAGGAGTCGATCGACCGCGACGGGCTCGAAATGTCGGACGCGGAGCTGGACTTCGTGCTGGAGGTCGACAAGGAGGTCTGGCGCGACGAGGCGTCGCTCGTGCCCGGGCACCTCAACACCTTCGGTGACCACACGCCGAAGGAGCTGTGGGACGAGTACCACGCGCTGGTCGACCGGCTGGGCTGACAGTCCGGGACGGTGCGGGCTCGCGCCCGCTCGGGCATCGGTCTCCCGCTCGGGCCCCGTACCCGGTTCCGTCCGGTGCCCCTCACCGCGAGGTGGGGGGCACCGCTCTGTCCGGCCGGTGGGCGTGCGGACCACACGCGCGGACCCGGTGCGTACCGCCCCTCCCGCCGCCCGCGAAGGACGAGACGACCCGGGCAAAGCCCCCGTCTCGTCCTTTTATGTACGCGGCTCAACTTTAGACGGAGTCTAAGTTAGGCTGGCATCCGAGCGACGTGACGCAGGAGGCCGACCCATGTACGAACCGATCCGCAGCCAGTCGGTGCACGCCCTGGCCGAGGCCGACTTCCCGCACCGCACGCGCGAAGAGGAGCTCGACATCCGGCTGGCCGGACACCTCACGGCACTGCTGACCGTCACGGACGAGCTGCGCGCGATCACGCCGGGTGACGAACTCGACGAGGCGGCAGAGGAGTTGGCCGCCCAGATCACCCGGCTCCGCGCCGAGCCGCTCCGCGCGGCCCCTACGACGCGGGTCGCCGAGGCCGCGCACATCGATTCGCTGCACCACCGGGCACACACCCTGGCGGGCCACGCCGTCGTGATCGCCACGTACCGGGCCGACGAGCCGGCCCTCGTGGTGGCCGGCCGGTGCCGGGACTTCCACGCCTCGGCCCTCGGTCTCACGGCGGCCTGAGCGGCTGACCGGGCGGCGCGAACCGCACGCGCTCCTATTCCAAGCCCAGTTGGGCTCGCCCCGGAACCGGCCGCACCCCTGCGCGGCTACGGCTGGCTGTAGCCGTCCAGGAAGTTGCCGATGCGGGTGACCGCGTCCTGGAGCTCGTCCGCCGGCGGGAGGTTGACGATGCGGAAGTGGTCCGGGTCCGGCCAGTTGAAGCCCGTGCCGTGGACGATCATGATCTGTTCCGCCCGCAGCAGGTCTAGGACCATCTCGCGGTCGTCCTTGATCTTGTAGACCTTGGGGTCGAGCCGCGGGAAGGCGTAGATGGCGCCCTTCGGCTTCACGCACGTGACACCGGGGATCTGCGTCAGCAGGTCGTGCACCATGTCGCGCTGCTCCCGCAGCCGGCCGCCCGGCAGCACCAGGTCGCTGATCGACTGCCGTCCGCCGAGCGCGGCGGCCACGACGTGCTGCGCGGGCATGTTCGCGCACAGCCGCATGTTGGCGAGGATCGTCAGGCCCTCGATATAGCTCTGCGCATGGCCCTTCGGCCCGCACACCGCCATCCATCCGCTGCGGTATCCGGCCACCCGGTACGCCTTCGACAGGCCGTTGAAGGTGACGGTGAGCAGGTCGGGAGCGATGACGGTGGTCGGGGTGTGGGTGGCGTCGTCGTAGAGGATCTTGTCGTAGATCTCGTCGGAGTAGACGATCAGGCCGTGCCGCCGCGCGATGTCCGTGAGGCCGCGCAGCATCTCGTCGTCGTAGACGGCGCCCGTGGGGTTGTTCGGGTTGATGATCACGATCGCCTTGGTGCGGTCGGTGACCTTGCTCTCGACGTCGGCGAGGTCGGGCATCCAGTCGGACTGCTCGTCACAGCGGTAGTGGACCGCCGTACCGCCCGAGAGGGAGACCGAGGCCGTCCACAGCGGGTAGTCCGGGGCGGGCACGAGGACTTCGTCGCCGTCGTCCAGCAGCGCCTGCATCGCCATCTGGATCAGCTCGGAGACGCCGTTGCCCAGGTAGATGTCCTCGACGGAGAGGTCGATGCCCTGCGTCTGGTAGTGCTGCATCACCGCGCGGCGGGCCGAGAGGAGGCCCTTCGCGTCGCCGTAGCCGTGGGCCTCGCCGACGTTGCGGATCATGTCCTCGAGGATCTCGGGCGGGCACTCGAAGCCGAAGGGCGCCGGATTGCCGGTGTTGAGCTTGAGGATGCGGTGGCCCGCCGCCTCCAGCCGCATCGCCTCCTCCAGGACCGGACCCCGGATCTCGTAACAGACGTTTGCGAGCTTCGCCGACTGGATCACCTGCATTCCGCCACCTTACGGGCGGGTCCCGCACGGGGCCACGTGTTATTGACCACCCTGGTGACGGACCGCTGGACCGCTGGACCGCTGGACCGCCGGACCGCGCCGGACCCCGCCGGGCCGGCTGCGGGCCCGGACGCCCGGGGCCCCGACGCACGGCTGGTCCCCCATGGTGCGGTGGCGGACAATGAGCGCCATGCCTCCCGCGCGTACCGAGCCCCCCGCGCGTACCGAGCCCTCCGCCGTGCCCGCCTCACGTCCCGGACTGCGCGAGCGGAAGAAGATCAAGACCAGGCAGGCGATCCGGAAGGCCGCCTACAGGCTCTTCGACGAGCAGGGGTACGGCGCGACGTCCGTCGAGCGGATCGCGGAGGAGGCGGAGGTCTCCCCCAGCACCGTCTTCCGCTACTTCCCGACGAAGGAGGACATCGTGCTCTCCGGCGAGTACGACGCGCTGCTGCACGACGCGCTGTCGGCCCGCCCCGCCGGCGAGCCTCCGGTGACCGCGCTGCGCCGGGCCGTCGTGGAGGTCCTCGGGCGGACGGCGGCCCAGGAGCCCGGCCGCGGACCGTACGAGGACGAGACCCACCGGCGGATGCGCCTCGTACGGGACGTGCCGGCACTGCGGGCCCGCATGACCGAGCAGATGTCGGACACCGGCCGCCTCCTCGCGAGCGCCCTGGCCGGCCGTACGGGCCTCTCCGAGGACTCCTTCGAACTGCGGGTGCTGACAGGGGCGTTGCTGGGCGCACTCACCGAGGCCCTGTTCTGCTGGGGCGGGAGCGACGACGCACGGGACCTGTCCGGCACCGTCGACCGCGCCCTGAGCCTCGTGGAGAGCGGACTCAACTCCGCAGTGCCCGCTCCAGGACCTCGGGGTCGCCGGTCGGGGCGTCGCAGGTGAAGTCGCGGCAGACATAGGCCGCCGGGCGGCCGTCGAGCAGCGGGCGGTCCCGCAGCAGCGGCACGTCCAGCGCCGCCGGGGAGCCGGGCTCGCCCAGCGCGACGACCGCGCCGGGGGCCGTCGCCAGCAGCGCCGTACGGTGCAGCGTGCCCGTGCCCGGATCGGTGTGCGGGCCGACCACGGCGACCTCCCGGGGACCGTCGAGCGCCGCCTCGGCCGCCGCCAGGCCCCAGCCGATGAAGCGCGGGGCACGCGGCGCCAGCGCCCGTACGATCCCCAACGCCCGCTCGGCGGCCTCCCGATGGCGGGAGCTGCCGGTGTACGCGGCGTACGACAGGAGGGCGTGCGCGGCGGCCGTCCAGCCCGAAGGGGTGGAGCTGTCGGTGGGGTCCTGCGGGCGGCGGATGAGGGCCTCGGCGTCGTCGGCGGTGTCGTACAGCGTGCCGTCGGGATCGGTGAAGTGGCGGAGCACGGTCTCCAGCAGCACGCCGGCGGTGTCGAGCCAACTCGTCTCTCCCGTCACGGAGTAGAGGCTGAGCAGGCCCTCGGCGACGTCCGCGTAGTCCTCCAGCACGCCCGCGCTGGGCCCCGCCGTGCCGTCGCGCGAGGTGCGCACGAGACGGCCGTCGCCGCGCATGTGCAGCTCCGTCAGCAGACGGGCGGCGGCGGAGGCGGCCTCGACCAGGTCGGGACGGTCGAAGTAGGCGCCGGTCTCGGCGAGCGCGGCGACGGCCAGCCCGTTCCACGCGGCGACGACCTTGTCGTCACGCTCCGGACGGGGCCGCTGCTCACGGGCGCGCAGCAGCCGCTCCCGTACGGAGGCGAGACGTGCGGCCCCGTCCTCACCGAAGCCGTCCCCGTCTCCGTCCCCGTCTCCCGACTCGCCGTCGCCGCCCGCGCGATCACGGAGCCGCAGCACCGACGCGCCCTCCTCGAAGGTGCCGTCCTCGGTGACTCCGAAGTGCCCGGCGGCCCACCGCCCGTCCTCCTCACCGAGGACCTCGGTGAGCTGGCCGGGAGTCCATACGTAGTACGCGCCCTCGCGGTGCCGGCCCTGCCCGTCGTCGCTGTCGGCGTCGAGCGCGGAGGCGAACCCGCCCTGTGCCGTGCCCAGTTCACGCACCATGAAGTCCGCGGTCTCCAGCGCGACCCGGCGGGCCGGGGCGGATCCGGTGCTGCGCCAGGCGTGGGCGTAGACGCGGCACAGCAGCGCGTTGTCGTAGAGCATCTTCTCGAAGTGCGGCACGACCCAGCCGGCGTCCACGGAGTAGCGCGCGAACCCGCCGCCGAGCTGGTCGTAGATGCCGCCGCGCGCCATCGCCTCGCAGGTGGCCTGCGCCATCTCCAGCGCGCCGTCGGAGCCCGTACGCGCGTGATGGCGCAGCAGGAACTCCAGCGCCATCGACGGCGGGAACTTCGGCGCACCGCCGAACCCGCCCCGCTCGGCGTCGAATTCGCGCGTCAGCTCCAGCAGCGCCCCGGCCAGTTCCTCGGGGCCGGGCGGCTGCGGCTGCTCGTAGCGGATGGAGCGTGCCGCCAGGTCCCGCACGATCCGGCCCGCCACGTCCGCGACCTCCTCGCGCCTGTCCGACCAGGCGGTGGCGACGCCTTCGAGCACCTGCCGGAAGGAGGGCATGCCGTGGCGGGGACCGGGCGGGAAGTACGTGCCGAAGTAGAAGGGCTCGGCGGACGGGGTGAGGAAGACGGTCATCGGCCAGCCGCCCTGGCCCGTGGCCGCCTGTACGGCCTCCATGTAGACGGAGTCGACGTCGGGGCGCTCCTCGCGGTCGACCTTGACGGAGACGAAGCGCTCGTTGAGGTAGTCGGCCGTGGCCTGGTCCTCGAAGCTCTCGTGCGCCATCACGTGACACCAGTGGCAGCTGGCGTACCCGACGCTGAGCAGCACGGGCACCCCGCGCCTGCGCGCCTCCTCGAACGCGGCCTCCGACCAGGGCCACCAGTCGACCGGGTTCTCCGCGTGCTGGAGAAGGTACGGGCTCGTCTCGTCCGCGAGTCGGTTCGCCATCCCCCCCATCGTGCACGACGCGCGGCGCGCGATACGCCGCCCGGGCGCGCGCCCACCCCGGGACCGGACGGGACCGGACCGGGACCGGACCGGGACTGGAGCTGTGCGCGGGCGCCCCGTCGCACCGACGGCGGTCGCACTCGTGCCGCTACTGCGCGGCGGGCCACAGCCGGTTGCCTGGTAGCGCCTGTACCAGGATGAATGGGCTCTGGTATCCGTCCGGCGCGTGCCGGATCGTCGGTCGCGCGCCGGCTTCGGACTCACCTCACTCGCGTGTGGGTTCGCCCCGGAATTCCACGATCCGGCACAAGGAGACACCATGGGGACTGGGCCAACGGCCCGGCTGAACCTAGAGGTTCGGCGATCGGAGGAAACGACGATCCGGTACACGGCCAGCGGTCCTGCTGGAGGACCGACCCTGGTTCTGATACACGGCTGGGCGTGCGACCGCAGCGACTTCGATGCGGTGACCGATCATCTGCCCGCGACGCTCCGGGTCCTCGGGATCGACCTCGCCGAGCACGGCGAGTCACGGTCGACGCGGGACGTCTGGACCATGGAGGAGTTCGCACGGGACGTGGCAGCCGTGCTGGAAGCCGAGTCTGTGAGTTCGTGCGTCGTGGCAGGGCACTCCCTGGGCGGGGCGGTGGCCGTCGAAGTCGGCCGGCTGCTCCCGGACACGGTCACGCATGTGGTGGCGCTCGACGCGCTTCACTACCTGTCACTGTTCCCGGCACAGAACGAAGGCCAGCGGGAAGCGACGCTGCACATGTTCCGTGAGGACTTCGCCGGAGGGGTGCGGGGCCTCGTCGAAGGAGGTTCGCCGGCAGGCACCGACACCGCCCTCAAAGATGCCTACTTCGGGAAGATGATCGCTGTACGGCAGCCCGCGGGCCTGCGTTCCATCGAGGGCCTCGTGCACTGGGACATGGACGCAGCGTTGCGGGAGACGAAACAGCCGGTCACCGTATTCGCGATCCGTGACCTGGTGACGATGGAGGCGATCGAACGGTACGGCGACCGCTTCGACATCGTGCTCGTCGACCTGGGCAGCCACCACTTCCCGGTTGAGGCGCCGCGAGCGACGGCGAAGCTGCTGGGAGGGACCATCGGCACCGACCGATAGTGCGTCAGTCAGGCCGGGCGAATTCGGCCGGTGGCGACGGTCGTTCCGCTAGGAGGCCGGGCGAGGTCTTCGGATGATGCGGACAGCCGGGGGGACCTTCCCACGACCGGCTCGTGCCCGGTCGCCTCGCACGGACAGCGCGATCTCACAGGGAGGGGAGTTACGCCTGCCGATGGGTGCGAGCGAGATCCATTACACGGACGCGACAGAGCTGGCGCAGATGATCCGCCGACGGGAGGTCTCCGCGCTGGAGGTGATGCAGGCCCACGTCGACCGCATCGAGCTGCTCAATCCCGAGATCAACGCGGTTGTCACGATGACCGCAGAGAAGGCACTCGCTGCCGCACGCACCGCAGACCACGCGGTGGAATCCGGCCTCGCTCTGGGACCGCTCCACGGTGTTCCCTTCACCGTCAAGGACTCACTGGACGTCGCGGGGACGGTGGCCACGCGCGGCTCGGCGTTGTTCCGGCACCACGTGCCGGTCAGGGACGCCACCGCGGTGTCCCGCCTTCGGGCGGCCGGCGGGATCGTGCTGGCCAAGACCAACCTGCCCGAGTTCTCCTATTGGACCGAGACCGACAACGTCATCAACGGCAGGACCGGCAACCCCTGGCACGGCGAGCGCACTCCGGGCGGTTCGAGCGGCGGAGAGTCGGCCGCGATCGCCTCCGGGATGTCGCCTCTCGGGCTGGGCAGTGACGTTGCGATCTCCGTGCGAGGGCCGGCCCACGACACCGGCATCGTGGCGCTGAAGGCGACCCGCGGACGGATACCGATCACGGGACACTGGCCGGAGGTGCCACGCCGTTACTGGCATGTGGGCCCGATGGCCCGCAGCGTGCGGGACGTCGCGACTGCGGTGAGGATCCTTGCCGGGCCTGACGGCGTCGACGGCTATACGAGGCACGCGCCCTTGGACCTTGACGAGCGGAAGGACCTGAAGGGACTGCGGGTGGGCTGGGCGACCGAACCTGCCTTCGGTCCGGTGGACAGCGAAGTGACTGCTGCCCTCACGGCCGCAGCCCAGGCGCTGCAGACTCTGGGCTGCACCGTCGAGCCCGTCCCGTTGGCGGGTCTGGAGTCATTCGACGCCACCGCGCTGAGCACAGTGCTGTTCACTGCCGAGGTAGCACCCTGTTTCCGGCAGGTCGTGGCCGGCCGGGACTCCGAACTACACGCCGTCACCCGACGCAGCATCAGCGCACCGGAAGTGCCCCTGACTGACTACGTCAGCGCCCAGCAACGAGTTGAAGCCCTCAGCTCCTTCTTCGCCGGATACTTCCGGGAGTACGACGCACTGCTGTGCCCGGTGTGCCCCATTCCGGCTCCGCCGCACGCACAGCCGACGTTCGACGTCGGAGGCGTCACCGTCCCGTCACGCGGCATCATGCGGGCTACCGTGCCGTTCAATCTCACCGGCCTCCCGGCACTGTCGCTGCCCTTCGGCCGGACTCGCGAGAATCTGCCCATCGGTGTTCAGCTCGTCTCCCGCTGGTACGACGAGACCACCCTCCTCCGGGTCGCCACCGCCCTCGAGACGGTCAGCCCCGTACGGCACCAACACCCAGACCTGACCTGACACATGCGGTGCTCGCCGCTGGAGCCCTGGCGCCGGCCTCTACGCACTCCGCGACACCCGCAAGCGGTACCGCACCGCGGGCCTGGGGCCGACGGCACGCAGCCCGGCGAAAGCATCCCCCATCGTGCACGCCGCACGGCGCGCGGTACGCCGCCCGGGCCGGGACCGGACGGAGCCGTACCGGGACCGGCCCGGGGCCGGACGGGACTAGAGCTGTGCGCGGGCGCCCCCCGTCGCCTCCCAGCCCGAGACCGCCAGGGCGCGGTACGCCGCGTAATGGCTCGCCGGGTCGCCCGAGTCGGCCCACGGCATCGCGCCCACATAGCCGTCGACGACGCGCAGGGCGTCCATCGCCTCGCCGTACCGCTCGGCACGCACGAGGAAGCAGATCAGCAGATGCAGCACGTGCGGGCGTACGGGGTGGTCGTCCTCGACCTGGTCGACGGCGTACTCCGCGGCCTCGACCGCCTTCTCGATCTCCGCGCTCTGATACAGGCCCCGCACCACGTTCACCTCGGGCAGGTGCTCGTACACCGCGAAGAGCGGCAGCGCCGGCAGCAGCGTGCCCTCGGGCGCGTGCGCGGCGGCGGTCTGCGCGAAGGCGTCGGCGTCCTCGCGTGAGCCGCAGCCCTTCTCCGACCAGTACGGGAGGGCCGCGATGTGCGCGCCCATGTGGTCCGGCGCCTTGCGCCGCAGCGTCGCCCACAGCTCCTCGAAGTCGGCCCGCCGGTAGGAGAGATGGCGGGCGACGAACAGCTCGGTGATGTGCGGTGTGGGGTCGTCAGGGGCGAGCCTTGCCGCCTCCTCGCAGATCGTACGGGCCTCTTCGAGGATGATGCGGTGGTCCGCGGACGAGGGGTCGGAGACGGCCTGCCAGACCAGGAACTGCGCGTACACCTGCGCGCCGCCGGGGTCGCCCGGCTGCTGCGCGCGCCAGTCGCGGAGCCAGCGCGCGTCGCGCACGCCCGGCTCCTTGCTGAAGGAGACGCCGCCGCCCGGGCCGTCCTTTCCGGCCGCCGGAGAGCCGGGGGCGCCCAGCGCACGGGCCTGTGCGAGCTCCATCGCGGCCGCGCCGGCCATCGACTGCACCCGCTGCCAGCGCAGTTCCCACTCGTCGCCGGTGAGGGCCAGCAGCCGCGCGACCGGCTGCCAGTCCTGGGTCCGCTGGGTCTCCTCCAGCGCCTCGGTGAACTCGTGGTCGGGGCCCGGCAGCCGTACGTCCAGCTGCTCCGCCGGTACGAAGCCGTAACCGGCGCCGGGATCGACGGCGCGCGAGACTCCCTGCGCGCCCTGGAGCCGCTGCCTGCGGCGGCGCAGCGCGGGCGCGATCAGGACGCCGAATACGGCGGTCAGTGCGATCAGCACGAGCAGGGCTTCCATTGCTGCTGTCTCCCCCTGGGTGCGGGTCGGGACCCTCGACGACTGGACGGACGGTTGGGTGGACGGCTGGTCGGTCGGACGGGCGGACGGCTGGACGACGGCGACGGGCGGTTCGGGACGGTGCGGCACGTGATGCGGAACCGGTGCGGGACGTGATGCTCACGTGACGGGTGTAATCCGCCGGAGCGGTTCGCCCGAGCCGCTCTGACTACACCGTACGGCGCATTACCCTCGCCCCATGAGCGACCAGCGCGACAGCGGGCACACGCCCCACAGCTTCGAGACCCTCGCGATCCACGCGGGGCAGACCGCCGACCCGGCGACGGGCGCGGTCGTACCACCGATCTACCAGGTCTCCACGTACAAGCAGGACGGCGTGGGCGGCCTGCGCGGCGGCTACGAGTACAGCCGTTCCGCCAACCCCACCCGTACCGCACTCGAGCAGAACCTCGCCGCCCTGGAGGGCGGGCGCAACGCCTTCGCGTTCGCCTCCGGCATGGCCGCCGAGGACTGCCTGCTGCGGACCCTGCTCGTGCCGGGCGACCACGTGGTGATCCCGGGCGACGCCTACGGCGGTACGTTCCGCCTCTTCGCAAGGGTCGCGGAACGCTGGGGCATCGAGTGGTCGGTGGCCGACACCTCCGACCCGGCGGCCGTGCGTGCCGCGATGCGCGACCGCACGAAGGCGGTGTGGGTGGAGACACCCTCCAACCCGCTGCTCGGCATCAGCGACATCACCGCGCTCGCGCAGCTCGCGCACGGCGAAGGGGCGCGGCTCGTCGTGGACAACACCTTCGCGAGCCCCTATCTCCAGCAGCCCCTCGCCCTGGGCGCGGACGTCGTCGTGCACTCGACGACGAAGTACATGGGCGGCCACTCGGACGTCGTCGGCGGCGCCCTCGTGCTCGACGAGGCGGAGCTGGCCGCGGAGATCGCCTTCCACCAGAACGCGATGGGCGCCGTGGCGGGCCCGTTCGACTCGTGGCTGGTCATGCGCGGTTCGAAGACCCTGGCCGTGCGCATGGAGCGGCACAGCTCCAACGCGTCCCGCATCGCGGAGATGCTGGAGGCACACCCCCGGGTATCGCAGGTCTACTACCCCGGGCTGCCCTCCCACCCGGGGCACGAGACGGCGGCGAAGCAGATGCGGGCCTTCGGCGGCATGGTCTCCTTCCGGGTCGAGGACGGCGAGGAGGCGGCAGTCCGGGTATGCGACAGCACGCGGCTGTTCACGCTCGGGGAGTCGCTGGGCGGCGTCGAGTCGCTGATCGAGCACCCCGCGCGCATGACGCACGCGTCGGCGGCGGGCTCCGCGCTGGAGGTGCCGGCGGACCTGGTGCGGCTGTCGGTCGGCATCGAGTCGGTCGAGGACCTGCTGGCGGACCTGCGGCAGGCGCTGGGCTGACCGCCGCGGGCCCCTCCGCTTCCGGCGCGGCCGGGCGGGCCCTCCGATTCCGGTACGGCCGGTCCCGTGCGGTCCCGCGGACCGACGGCTACGGCTACGGGGTCGGCCAGGCCCGGGGAAGCGGAGGGCCCACTGCCCGCCAGGCCGCCCCACCAGGCCGCCGGCTACCAGCCGAGGGGCGGCGTCGTCTGCGCCGGCTCGCCCATCCACGGCTCGGTGACCGCCGCCCACACGGCGAAGGCGACGGCCGCGGCGAAGAACGCCCACAGCAGCAGCGCCACCGCCCGCCGCCGGTGCGCCAGACGCAGTCCGCGCGCCAGGGCACGGGCGGCGAGGTCGGTCGGCACGGGCACGGGCGGCACGGACTCCAGCAGGGCGCGCACCTCGGTCTCCTTGCGGTCGGGCAGCCTCACGCGGGACCTCCCGGGCCGTGGTCCGGGCCCGTGCCCGTGCCTTCGCGGTGGGGATGGCGGGGATGGTGGGGATGCGGCACGTTCCGGGCGACGGCCGCTCCCGTGTGCCGCAGCCCCGTGACGATGCGGGACGCGAGCACGGTCGCCGACCCGGGCCGCCTTCCCGTTCCGCTTCCGTGCTCCCCGACCAGGCCCGGCCCCCCGCTCCCGTTTCCGCTTCCGCTCCCGTCCCCGCTCACGCCGTCGTCCGCGCTCACGCCGCCGTCTCCGCTTACGGGCGCTGCGCGATCACCGGCGCCGACGCCGGCCTCCCGGCCCGCGGCGTCCCCCGCCCCGCGGCTCAGCACTGCCGCCATCCCCCGCGTGCACAGCCCGCGCACCCGCTCGACGGGCAGTCCCAGCGACGCGGCGACCTGTTCCTCCGCGACCCCTTCGTAGAGCCGCAGCACCAGCATCAGCCGCTCCTGCGGCGGCAGACGGTCCAGCAGGCCGCCGCGCGGCCGCCGGTAGCGGCGGGCGGTGTGCGCGAAGTGGGCGGTCAGATCCTGGCGGGTGTGCTCGTACGGGTCCTCGCCGCGCAGCCGGTCCCAGTCCGCGTACGTACGTGAAAGGGCGCCTACGAGCAGTTCCTCCGCGTCCGCGGCGGCGCCGAAGGGCTCTCCGGTGAGCAGCGTGGCGGCATGCAGCAGCCTGCCTGCCGCGCCCGCGACGAACGCCTCGAACTCCCGGGCCCGGCGGCGTTCTTCCCGCGTACGCCGCTCTCCCACCTCTGCCTCCCGTACCGCAATAGGACGGCAGGCGCACTGATCAAATCAAGAGGACGGAACTTCCTCGGGGGACTCCGGCGCCTCCGCGCCCTCCGCTGCTTGCGGGGTCTGCGCCGGCTCCGGCTGCTCCGTCGACGGGTGGATGCTCTGCATCGCGTTGTTGAAGCGGGTCAGGAGCCGGCAGAACGTCTCGCGGTCCTCCTCGCTCCAGTCCTCGGTGAGCACGGCCATCAGCTCGCGCCGCGAGGAGCGCACCTGCCCCAGCCGGGCGGTGCCGTGCGGGGACAGCTTGAGCACGACGGCACGGCCGTCCTCGGGGTGCGTGGTGCGCGTGACCAGCCCGGCCTCGACGAGGGGCGCCACCTGCCGGGTGACCGTCGAGGAGTCGATCCCCATGCCGGAGGCGAGCGCCTTGACTCCCATCGGGCCGACCTGTTCGAGCCTGTTGAGCAGGAGGTAGGCGGCCCGGTCCATGGAGTTGCGGGCCTGGCCTATGCCGCCCAGACGCGTCTGCTCCGCGCGGCGAGCGAACACGGCGACCTGGTGCTGCATCGCCTCGAGCACCGGCCCCTCGGGCTCCTGCGCGCCCCGGGCCTGGGCAGGGGTACGGGCCGACGACCGGCCCGTGGGCTGGTCGGTGCTGTTCACTGTCATGGTGTCCGGTTGCATGGGCATGCCGAGGCGCTCGCTTCTTCGGGAGGTTCCACCCGGGAACTTCCAAGGGACACGGAAAAGACCTGATTGTGCTGCCCAGAGTACGCGGCGCGCGAGCGGGACGTACCGGTGCTTACGAAGCTGTACCGCACCTCACGGCGCCCACAGGCCCCCGAACTGCGACACTGACGCCATGGTCTCCCCCGCCCCCGACGCATCGGCGCCGTCCGCCTCGTCAGCGGCCGCTTCGGGCGCCCCGGCCGCCCAGGCCGACCCGGCCGCCCAGGCCGACCCGGCCGCCCAGGCTGAGACGGCCGCGGCGTCCGCGGCCTCCGCGACGGCGTCCGTCACCGTCGACGACGTGCGTACCGCGCAGAAGACGCTCACCGGTGTGGCCCGTACGACGCCCATGGAAGGCAGCCGCCACCTCAGCTCGCTCGTCGGCTCCCCCGTACATCTCAAGTGCGAGAACCTCCAGCGCACGGGCTCCTTCAAGCTCCGCGGCGCCTACGTGCGCATCGCCGGGCTCTCCCCCGCCGAGCGGGAGCGCGGCGTCGTCGCGGCGAGCGCCGGCAACCACGCGCAGGGCGTCGCGCTGGCGGCCTCGCTGCTGGGTGTGGCCTCCACGGTGTTCATGCCGGAGGGCGCCCCGCTGCCGAAGGTCGCCGCGACCCGCGACTACGGCGCGCAGGTCCGGCTGTGCGGCCAGGTCGTCGACGAGACGCTGCGGGCCGCCCAGGAGTACGCGCACGAGACCGGCGCCGTCTTCATCCACCCCTTCGACCACCCCGACGTGGTGGCGGGCCAGGGCACGCTCGGCCTGGAGATCCTTGAGCAGTGCCCCGAGGTGCGCACGATCGTGGTCGGGGTGGGCGGCGGCGGCCTGATCGCGGGCATCGCGGTGGCGGTCAAGGAGCTGCGTCCGGACGTACGGATCGTCGGCGTCCAGGCGGAGGGGGCCGCCGCGTATCCGCCCTCGCTCGCGGCCGGCGAGCCGGTGGTGCTGGACTCGGTGTCGACGATGGCGGACGGCATCAAGGTGGGACGGCCCGGCGACGTGCCGTTCGGCATCGTCGGCAGCCTCGTCGACGAGGTCCGCACGGTCTCCGAAGACGCCCTCTCCAGCGCGCTGTTGCTCTGCCTGGAGCGGGCCAAGCTGGTCGTGGAGCCGGCGGGTGCCAGTCCCGTCGCCGCGCTTCTCTCCCAACCCGAGTCGTTCGAGGGGCCCGTCGTCGCGGTGCTCTCGGGGGGCAACGTCGATCCGCTGGTGATGCAGCGGACCCTGCGGCACGGCATGGCGGCCGCCGGCCGCTATCTCTGGCTGCGGCTGCGGCTGACGGACCGTCCGGGGGCGCTCGCGGCGCTGCTGAGGGAGTTGTCAGTGGCGGACGCTAACGTCCTCGACGTAAGCCATGTACGGACCGATCCGCGGCTCGGGCTCGACGAGGTGGAGGTGGAACTGCACTTGGAGACCAAGGGACCGGAGCACTGCCAGGACGTCGCGGCCAGACTCCGCGAGGCGGGGTACACGGTCGTCCTCGCCCGGTGAGCCCGCGAGGGGAGCCGGGCGATGAGTCCCGCGCCGGCCGGCGGTCATAGACCGTAGTCGTACGACGCATTCCACCGAGCCGCCCGGCGCCGGCGGGGAGGACGCACGAAGGGGGGTTGCAGCCGGCCGTCTTCGCGGCCGGAGGCGCGGTGCGGCCACCGGCGCTCCACGTGGCGTCCGATCCGCGCCCGGCCCGTCCGGAAGCCTCTCGGCCCACGCTCCGTCCCGTAGCACCGGTATCTCTCGTAGTCCTCATAGCTCTGATTCCACCCCGGAAGCACTCACGACTGTCGTGAGTTGCCGGCCACTTGTTGACGCGATGTATCGCGTTCGCTCATACTACTGGCCTCGCCATCGTGCAGAACAGCCGTTTCCACGCGTGCCGGACATCTCCGGCGTCCGTGCCCGCCCCTGACCGTTCGTCCACCGTCACTTCTCCACACCTGGGAGCCACTTATGCCAGGCGCCATTCACGCCGAGGGTCTCGTGAAGACCTTCGGCCGGGTAAAGGCACTGGACGGCGTCGACCTCGATGTCCCCGAGGGCACAGTGCTGGGCCTGCTCGGGCCCAACGGCGCCGGCAAGACCACCGCCGTGCGCGTGCTCACCACCCTCATCCGGCCCGACAGCGGCAAGGCCGTCGTGGCCGGGCTCGACGTCCTCAAGCAGCCCAACGAGGTGCGGCGCTCGATCGGCCTGTCCGGCCAGTTCGCCGCCATCGACGAATACCTGACCGGCAGGGAGAACCTGCGAATGGTCGGGCAGCTCTACCAGTTGACGGCACGCGACGCGAAGCGCAGGGCGGGCGAACTGCTGGAGCGCTTCAACCTCGCGGACGCCGCGGACCGCACGGCCAAGACGTACTCCGGCGGCATGCGCAGGCGTCTCGACCTCGCGGCGGC
The DNA here is from genome assembly GCF_012726265.1 of Streptomyces sp. HNM0575. GTDB lineage: Bacteria > Actinomycetota > Actinomycetes > Streptomycetales > Streptomycetaceae > Streptomyces. The sequence continues at coordinate 460,015 of NZ_JAASAG010000002.1, forward strand.
CCTCGTCGTACGTCCGCCGGTGATGTTCATGGACGAGCCGACCACCGGCCTCGATCCCCGCAACCGGCTTCAACTGTGGGAGGTCATAGAGGAGTTGGTCGCCGGCGGCACCACCCTCCTGCTCACCACGCAGTATCTGGAGGAGGCCGACCGCCTCGCCCACGACATCGCCGTCGTCGACCACGGCAAGGTCATCGCGCGCGGCACCTCCGACCAGCTCAAGGCCCAGACGGGCGGCGAGCGCATCGAGGTCGTCGTGCACGACCGCGACGGGATCCCGGCGGCCGAGAGCCTGCTCGCCAGGCACAGCATCCCGGGCGCCGGCGCCGGCCCGGAGGGCGTCACGGTCGAGCAGCACACCCGCAGGCTGACCGTCCCCGTCACCGGCGGCGCCAAGCTGCTCGCCGAGGTCATCCGCGAACTCGACGGCCACGGCGTCGAGATCGACGACATCGGCCTGCGGCGGCCCACCCTCGACGACGTCTTCATCACCCTCACCGGCCACGCGGCCGAGGACGAGGACGCCGGCACGGCCGAGGACGCCGGAGCCGGGCCCGGCAAGAGCGGCCCTGGCAAGAAGCAGAAGCGCAAGAGCAGGAAGCAGAAGAAGAAGGAGGAGGCCGTCCAGTGACCGCCACGACCACGGCACCTGCGGCCCCGACTCCGGCCGCCACGGGCGGAGGCGGCCTCCGCCAGTCCGTACGCGACTCGCTCACGGTCGCCAAGCGCAACCTCATCAGGATGCTGCGCATCCCCGAGGTCGTCGTCTTCGGCCTCTTCCAGCCGATCATGTTCGTGGTGCTCTTCAGCTACGTCTTCGGCGGCTCCATCAACCTCCCCGGAGCCGGCCTGGACCCGGGCCTGTACCGCGAGTTCCTGATGGCCGGGATCTTCGCCCAGACCGTCACCTTCGCCACGGCGGGCGCGGGAGCGGGCATCGCCGAGGACATGCACAAGGGCCTCATCGACCGCTTCCGTTCGCTGCCGATGGCACGTGGCGCGGTGCTCACGGGCCGCACGCTCGCGGACCTCGTGCAGACGGGGCTCACGCTGATAGTGCTCGCCCTCGTCGCGCTCCTCGTCGGCTGGCGCACCCATGAGAACGGGCTGAGGGTGCTGGCCGGCTTCGGCCTGCTGCTCCTCCTCGGGTACGCCTTCACGTGGATCGGCGCGCTGATCGGCCTGACGGTCCGCACGCCCGAGGCGGCCACCTCCGGCGGGCTGATCTGGCTCTTCCCGCTGACGTTCATCTCGAACGCCTTCGTCCCCTCGCAGAACATGCCGACGGTGCTGCGGCACTTCGCCGAGTGGAATCCGTTCAGCGCGACGGTCCAGGCCTGCCGCGAGCTCTTCGGCAACCTCCCGCCGCACTATCCGGTCCCCGACGCGTGGCCGATGCAGCATCCGGCGTGGGCGTCGCTGATCTGGTCGGTCCTGATCGTCGCGTTCTTCCGCACGCTGGCGGTGCGGAAGTACAAGTCGGCGACGGACTGACGCCCCGACCGGCGACCCGCGACCCGCGACCCGCAATCCGCAGTCCGCGTCGCACGGGTCGCCTGCCCCGGCCGTCCGGTCGGGGCAGGCTGCCGGACGGCGACAGCAGTGGGCCCCGGCCGCTCCGGCCGGGGCCCACCGTCGTCCGTGTCGCGCGTGCGTCCGCGCTCGCGCCTGCCGCCTGAGCGGCGGCGCGCTTCCGTCAGCCCTGGTACGGCTTCGCCTCCAGGATCTTCACCGACGCCATCTTGCCGTTCGGCAGCTCGTACTCGGCGTCCGTGCCGACCTTCTTGCCGTTGACACCGCTGCCCAGCGGGGACTGCGGCGAGTACGTCTCGATGTCGGAGCTCGCGTACTCGCGCGACGCGAGCAGGAAAGTCACTGTGTCGTCCTCGTCACCGTCGAAGGCGATCGTCACGACCATGCCGGGCGCCACCACTCCGGTGTCCGCGGGAGCCTCGCCGACCTTGGCGTTCTCCAGCAGCTGTTCCAGCTGCCGTACGCGCAGCTCCTGCTTGCCCTGCTCCTCCTTGGCCGCGTGGTACCCGCCGTTCTCGCGGAGGTCACCCTCTTCGCGAGCTGCCTCGATCTTCTTGGAGATCTCGGTACGTGCAGGACCCGACAGGTACTCCAGCTCGGCCTTGAGCTGGTCGTACGCCTCCTGGGTAAGCCAGGTGACGTTGTCGCTGGTCTGGGTCACAGGTGCTCCTCGTCGGTACTGGGAATAAAAACATCGCCCTGCCCAGAGGCTGCGCCTTCAGGGTGGGGCGGAAACTACGAGCCTAACAATTCAGGTGGAAAAGGGAAGAAGGACGAACGCCGCGTAGGAACTCAGTGACCTTCGGTTTCCCGCGGTTCGCAGCCCAGCAGTTCCGCGCTCGTGGCACGCCTCGTGGTGCGCAGCGATACGACCCTGTCGACCTGATCCGAGCCGCCCGCGACCGTCACGTCCTTGCGTCCGACCTCGCCGCCGTCGGCGGCCCGCGCACGCAGCGTGCACACGCCCTTCGCCTCCGCGTCCTTGCGGACCTCCAGGTGCACTTCCACCGTACGGCCGGAGACGACCTCGAACTTGATCACCTGGGCGCTCACCGGCTGCCCCCCGATGTAGTCCGCGCCGAACCAGCCGATCCCGGCGAGCGACAGCACCCCCAGCACCAGGCCGACGATCTTCAGCCGCCGGTCCGTGCGCGCGTCCCGGCCGGGGCCGCCGCCCGAGCGCCCGTACCGCCCCTCCGGGACCGCGCGTCCCTGAGCGAGATCCCCCCGCGCGGGACCGCCGGCGGCAGGGGCGCCGCGCTCGCCGTCCGCGGATCGCACGTCAACCATGGCGGGGTCCACTTTCGTCGCATCGAGGGGGGTATCGCGGGGCTTGTGAATCGGGAATACATCGGGAAGCCGATTCGGTCACTATAGGTGTCGCCCGGCATGACGAGTTGACGAGGACCGAGTCTTGACAGAGCAGCTGCGACTGATGGCCGTACACGCACACCCCGACGACGAGTCGAGCAAGGGTGCGGCCACGATGGCCAAGTACGTATCCGAGGGGGTGGACGTGCTGGTCGCGACCTGCACAGGGGGCGAGCGCGGCTCCATCCTCAACCCGAAGCTCCAGGGCGACCCGTACATCGAGGAGCACATCCACGAGGTGCGGAAGAAGGAGATGGACGAGGCACGGGAGATCCTCGGCGTGAAGCAGGCCTGGCTCGGCTTCGTCGACTCGGGACTGCCCGAGGGCGACCCGCTGCCGCCGCTGCCGGAGGGCTGCTTCGCGCTTCAGGAGGTGGACGAGGCCGCGGGTGCGCTGGTGCGCCTCATCCGCGAGTTCAAGCCGCACGTGATGACGACGTACGACGAGAACGGCGGCTACCCGCACCCCGACCACATCATGACCCACAAGGTCTCCATGGCGGCCTTCGATGCGGCGGGCGACCCGGAGAGGTATCCGGAGGCCGGGCCCGTCTGGCAGCCGAAGAAGATCTACTACAACCAGGGGTTCAACAGGCCCCGCACCGAGGCCCTGCACAAGGGGCTGCTGGAGCGCGGCCTGGACTCCCCGTACGGCGAGTGGCTGGAGCGGTGGAAGTCGATGGGCCGCGAGCGCACGCTCACGACCTATGTGCCCTGCGGCGACTTCTTCGAGATCCGCGACAAGGCGCTCGTCGCGCACGCCACCCAGATCGATCCCGACGGCGGCTGGTTCCGCATTCCCCTGGAGTTCCAGCGCGAGGTCTGGCCGACGGAGGAGTACGAGCTCGCGAAGTCGCTCGTGGACACCTCGCTACCCGAGGACGACCTCTTCGCGGGCATCCGCGACAATTGAAGGCATGACCCTGACGACCCCGGCTCAGACCGCCGTCGTCCAGGCCCTTCCGATGGTGAAGGACCTGGATGAGAACAAGGTGACGCCCGGCGTCCTCGGCTTCATCGTCTTCGCCGCGATGGGAGCCGTGGTGTGGATGCTGATGAAGTCGATGAACCGGCACATGAAGAAGGTCGACTTCGAGGAGGGGCCGACCGCGGCGCAGACCGCGGGCGGCACGGACGGCGCCGACGGCGCTCACGGCGGGACGGGCGCGGGCGACCGGGGCGAGGGAGCCGGCACGGGTGACGGCGGCGCGGCCTCCGCGTCCGCCTCCCGCGCCTCCTCCTCGCCGGCGGCGCCCGGGGACGCGAAGAGTTCCGGCCCCGGAGCCTGACCGGCACGAAGGACGTACGAGACGTACGAGAAGTACGAGGAGTACGAGAAGTACGCGACGCACGACGGGAGTTACGCAATGCTGTTCGGCAGCCACAAGAACCACCTCCCGACCGCGGACGAGGCCCTTCCGGGCCGCGCCGAGCGCGAGTTCAGGATCCCCGACCGCCACACCGTGCTCGGCAACCCGCTGCTGGGCCCGTACCCGGAGGGCCTCGAGACCGCCGACTTCGCACTCGGCTGCTTCTGGGGCGCCGAGCGCGTCTTCTGGCGCGCCGACGGCGTCTGGACGACCCTCGTCGGCTACCAGGGCGGGCACACCCCGAACCCGACGTACGAAGAGGTCTGCTCGGGCATGACGGGCCACACCGAAGCGGTGCGCGTCGTCTACGACCCGTCCAAGATCTCCTACGAGTCCCTGCTGAAGCTCTTCTGGGAGTCCCACGACCCCACCCAGGGCTTCCGCCAGGGCAACGACACCGGCACCCAGTACCGCTCGGCGATCCACACGCACGGCCCCGCGCAGCAGTCCGCCGCGGAGGCCTCGCGCGACGCCTACCAGAAGGTCCTCACCTCCGCGGGCCACGCGGCCATCACCACGGAGATCCTCCCGGCCGCCCCGCGCCCCTTCTACCCGGCCGAGGGCTACCACCAGCAGTACCTCGACAAGAACCCGGCGGGCTACTGCGGGATCGGCGGTACGGGGGTCTCCTGCCCGGTCGGGGTCGTCAAGACCGACGGCTGATCTCCGCTCCGCGGTCTGCCCGCCCCTCTTGGCTAGGTACGGTCTGACTCGTGCCTGCCGTCACTCGTCGCCTGCCTCGACGGGTGACGGCCGTGGGCCGACCAAGGGGAGCTGATTGGGCATCCCGCCGTCGGACCAAGTGCAAGGTTCCGGAGGAGAGTTCACGTCGGCGCGTGCCGCGGGGGTGATGGAAGCCGCATGCCGGTCGGTCGGACTCGACGCCGAGGGCGCGGAGTTGATCCGGTTCGGGGAGAACGCACTCTTTCGACTGGCTACACACGCGGACTGCGGGACTGGCTGGCCGGGTGACGGCTACTCGTCCAGCTCGGCCATGGCGTCGCGCACCTGCTCGTTGAACTGCTGCACCGCGGCGCTCCCTGCATGCTGCGACACCTCACGCTGGAAGTCCCCAACGTAGCGCTGGAATCGGGAGGACTGGAGGTTGTCACCGCCGTCGACTGCGAGGCCGGCGGTGGTGACGGCCGCTTCGAGTTCGCCGCTGAGCAACTGACTCTGCGCGAGCACCATCCGGCAGAAACCGAGCGTGCGCGCGTACTTCGGGTCGGTGAGGGCAGGCGACGGCACGTTTGACCGATCAGGAACTTCCTGAGGTGAGGACGGCGTTGAGCAGCCCGGGGAAGCGTGTTTCCACCTCGTCTCGACGGACCGTCATGATGCGATGCCGTCCTTCAGCGATCGTCCTGACCAGCCCCGCCTCCCTCAAGACGCGGCAGTGGTGGGAGATTGTCGCGTTGCTCAGACCCAGATCGACCTTCTCCACCACGACCGCACAGTCAACGGGTTCGGATTGCCGGTAAAGCTCGGTCATCATCGCCCGTCTGCCCGGTTCGGCGAGTGCGCTCAGGATCGTGGTGAGGTCCAGCGACTCGATCGAAGGACCGGGAAGCGTACGTGACACGGAGACCTCCACTCCATCATTTGACGCTCATCTAACTGTAGCGTACGGTTTTCTCTATCGATGATTAGCCAAACATCGAACTATGCGCGTAGCAGTGCACCCTGTTCGACACCCGCCAGCGCGTTGACGACGTCGCGCCCCCGACCCCAGGGTCCGCGAAGACACCGAAGGAGACATCGTGCCTACTACTGGGGACGACACCCGGTACCGCCCCGGGGACGATCCGGGGCCGGGTGTTCTCGTGACCGGCGGGACCGGCAAAGTCGGCCGAGAACTGGTGACGCTCCTACGCGGTCACGGCGTGCCGGTGCGGGTGGCCAGCCGCGCACCGGTCGCTGAAGACCCGGACTCGGTGCCGTTCGACTGGTTCGATCGCGGCACCCACGCTGCCGCGCTGGACGGGCAGGACCGGATCTTCCTGGTCACCCCGCCGAACAGCGCCGACCCGGCGGACCCTGTCATTCCCTTCCTGGACGAGGCGCACCGTCGCGGCGTGCGCACGGTCGTGTTGCTGAGCTCCGCTGTGCCTCTGCAGCCCCGTGCACCAGAACTGGCCGCTCGCGTCCGTGACCAGTCCGGCGGGATCGTGCTGCGCCCGTCCGGATTCATGCAGAACTTCCTCAGCCCGCATCCCGTAGGGCGGCAAATCCTGCGAGACGGCGAAATTCGCACCGCAAGCGGTGCGGGCCGCATGGGGTGGATCGATCTACGCGACATCGCTGCCTGCGCCGCTGCGCTGCTGCTGGCCGATCGTGCCGCGCCCCAGGCAGATCAACGCGACTACCTGCTCACCGGCCCCCGGACCCTGAGTTACGTCGAAGCGGCGGCGATAATCTCCGCGACCGCCGCGAAACCGGTCCGCGTGGTCCACACCGACGAGGAAGCGCTGGCCGCGGACTTGCAAACTGTCGGGTTCTCTGCGGAATTCGCCGCAATCTACGCCAGGGCTGAGGCCGGTGCTCGATCGGGCCGCGACGACGTGGTCAGCACCGCGGTGCCCGACCTGACGGGCCGGCCAGCCCGCACGTTCGAACAGTTCGTCCGGGACCACGCGGCCGGATGGTCCACGGCAGCCGCGTGAGCGCACACCCAGCTCTGTCCGGTCACCGCGCTACCCCACGATCCGCCCATCCCGACGTAACGACACGATCACCCGGTGAGGAAGGAACGCTCGATGAACACGACCGCACACGACCTCGGCAGCCGCGCCTACGCGGCCTTGCTGGCTGGAGACTGGCCAGCCCTGCGGGCGTTGCTGCACGACGACGCAACCTGGACCGTGCCCGGCGACCACGCCATATCCGGCACCGCAGTCGGCGCCGATGCCGTCATCGCCCAGATGCAGAAAGTGGCCGACCACGGCGTCCAATTCCGGCTGGAACGCCTGCTGACAAGCCGAGGAAATCTGGCACTGATACAGCACAACACCGGCCGCCGTGGCGACGTCGTCCTCGACGAACACCTCGCCACGGTCTGCCGGCTACGCGATGGACGCATCGCCGAGATCGAAACGTTCGCCGATGACGTACCGGGAATGAACGCCTTCTTCGTCTGATGCCTCAGTAATGCGACGCCCCGGCACGAACATCCTGGCCTTGACCGGCACCAAGCCTCTGCCTTGCGGCTCGGGCCTTCGGGAGTCCTGGGTCTCGTTGCGTTCGCCCTCGTCCCGAACGACTTCGACAGAGCCGATGGCTTCCTCGGCGATCAGCGCTTCGATCCGCTGTCATGGAGAGTCCTTGCGCGTGATAGGACGCTCCCCCATGTCGCGTGCAAGTTCCTCCAACTCCTCTTCGTCGGCTCGGATTTCCATAGCGGCTGCGGGGGCCTGACCTGCGCACGACGAACGGGCCTGCGGGTAACGGATCAGTCGGTCGACGGGCCTGCACACGGCCGCGTGTACGTAGCCCCGGTCCTGACTGATCCGGCAGTAGACCGCCGCTCGCCTCGTGCCTGCTGTCGAGTTCGCCATGGGTCACACAGGTACACCCTCGTAGGTACGGGGGTCTCCTGTCCGGTCGGGGTCGCGCCGGCGGGCGGGGCGTGACTGCGCGCTGACCGCGCGCGTCCGAGTTACGGTGCTCATCGGCGAGTTCGACTTCGGGGAACACTCGGGGCCCGGTGCGCACACGGCCCCGCATGCACGGCGCTGAGGGACCGCGTCCGGCGCCAGACAGGCGGACGGTGGCCGGGAAGCCACCCCTTTGACCTTGACACGGTGGCAAGGCCTTCACTGCTTGCCGAGGAGGTGGTCCCGATGACCACGACGACACAGGACGCGGTCGCGGCGCGAGCGCTCAAGGGCCTGGAGGACGGCCGCTCGTCGGTGCGGCTGCGGGCGGCGCTGGCGGTCGGCACGACCCCGGATCCCCGCTTCGTCGACAAGCTCGTCGAACGGTGCGCGATCGAGCCCGAGTTCTTCGTCCGCGACATGCTGACCTGGGCGCTCACCCGCCACCCGGTGTCCGTGACCCTGCCCGCGCTGCTCCGCGAAGTCCGCTCGGAGCGTGCGCAGGCACGGAGCCAGGCGCTGCACACGCTGTCCAAGATCGGGGACCGGCGGGCGTGGCCGGCGATCACACGGGCGCTCCTGTCCGACGCCGACGAGGAGGTGGCGCGGAGCGCCTGGCGGGCCGCGGTCGTGCTCGTACCCGAAGGCGAGGAGTCCGGACTGGCCGCCGCGCTGGCGACGCAACTCGGGCGTGGTGAGCGGGAGTCGCAGCTGAGCCTCAGCCGGGCGCTGGCCGCGCTGGGCGACGTCGTCGTCCCCGCAGTGCGTGCTGCGGAGTCGGCCCCCGACCGGCATGTGCGCGCGCACGCGCTCGCCACGGAACGGCTGCTGCGCGATCCGGACACCGGATTCGACTTCGCGATCGAGGAGGCGAAGCGCGTCGTGGCCCTCGGCGGGTCCGGCCGGGAGGCGGAGCAGGAGTGCTGATCGGTGAGGTGGCGCGCCGGTCCGGGGTCAGTGCCCGCATGCTCAGGCATTACGAGTCGCTGGGGCTGCTGCGGCCGTCGGGCCGCAGCGGCTCCGGCTACCGGGAGTACTCCGGCGAGGACATCCGGCGGATCTTCCACATCGAGAGCCTGCGGTCGCTGGGGCTGTCGCTGCGTGAGATCGGGCGCGCGCTCGACGAGCCCGGCTTCGCGCCTTCGGCGCTCGTCGACGATCTCATCCGGCGTACGCGCGAACGTATCGCGGCCGAGACCGAGTTGCTCACACGGCTCCGCCGGATCGACGCCGCGGAACCCGGCGACTGGGAGGACGTGCTCCAGGTCGTCGCGTTCCTCCAGGCTCTGGGGTCGAAGAGCGCCGGGGCGCGCCAGCGTGCGGCCCTCTCCACGGCCGATGAGGCCCCGGTGCCGGTGGAGGCCCTGGTGGAGGCGGTGCTGAGCGAGACGGAGCCGAACGTCGCCGGAGCGCTTCGTTGGGCCCTGGCCCGGTCGGGCGAGGGCGGCACGGCACTGCTGGCGGAAGGCCTCGGCTCATCGGTGGCCGCGGTGCGGGAGCGTGCCGTTCAGTCCCTCGCCGAGATGCCCGGTGCGGAGGCCACCGCCCGGCTGCGGGACGCCCTCGCGAACCCCGACGCCGTGGTCCGCGGTCATGCGGCCCTGGCGCTCGGGACTCGTGGAGTGGCCGATGCGCTCCCGACGCTCATCGACATGATCGTGGAAGGACGGAACGACACCGACGCGGCCGACGCACTGAGCATGCTGGCGGGCGACACGGCGACGGCGGAACGGATCGCGACCGGTCTCGTCGGCCACCTGGGCCGCGACACCACCGAGGCGTCCGCGCGCGTACGGCTGACCCAGGCGCTGGCGGACATCCCGGGGGCCACGGCGTCACGCGCGCTCGTGGAACTCGCGAATGACGGGAACCGGGCCGTTGCGCTGACCGCGGCGTACCTGCTTCAGCTGCGCGACGCACGGTGACGCGACGCACGGTGACGGATCTCGCCCCTCGCATGCCTCGGATGAGGCTCGAACACGCTCAGTTCTTCCGGTCGTTCACGGCCACGACGACTGTCAGTGCCGTGCCCGCGACGAGCGGCACGACGAGTGCCGCGAACATCCAGCCCGGCACATCGGGATCGGGCGTGGAGCGCCACAGCACCGCGCATCCGACGAGGAACGAGACACCGACGCACGCGTTGAGCACCAGCAGCGCTCGTGCGGAGCGGCGGGCCGAAGCGCGGCTGCCGGGCCGGTTGAGCGTCTGAAAGGGCACGCCGGCGACCCGGGCCGCGTGTCCGTGGGGCATCTCGTTGCGCGGCGTCAATCGCAACGTCAGCTCCGCGCAGGCGGTTACGAGCACCGTCACCCCCACGTAGACGAAGACCAGCACGAAGGCGCTGCCGACCGACCGGGCCGCCCATGCGTCCACACCGTGAACGCCGATGTGCTTCGGTATCCGGTCCGGCAGATGCGGGTAGCGCACCGCGCCCCAGGTGACCAGCGTGGCGAGCAGGACGATGCTGGGCAGCAGCCATGGCCGAACGGAAGGGGAGAGCACCATGGAGCCGATTGTGACAGCGGCACGAGTGCTGGTGGTCGGGCTCGATCCCGCCAAGCTCGACGGCTGGGACCCGGAGCCGGTGCAGGCCGCGATAGCGCGCGGCCGGGCCCGTTTCGACGAGTCGGGCATCCGGGCCGACTGGTGTCTGGCGGCACTCGACGAGAACCCCGAGGAGGCGATCGTGGAGGCGCTGACCCGCGAAGAGTACGACTGCGTGGTGATCGGCGGCGGCATCCGTACGCACGAGCCGCTGCTCGAACTCTTCGAGAAGGTGGTCAACCTGGTCCGGCAGCACGCGCCCGGCGCACCGATCGCCTTCAACACCAGCCCCGAGGACTGCGCCGACGCGGCCCTCCGGTGGCTGCACCTTCCCGGGCAGTGACGTGGGCAGTGACGTGGCGTGGGCAGTGACGTGACGTGGGCAATGACGTGACGTGGGCAATGACGCTGGCGGTGACGCGAGTTGCCTGCTGCTCGCCTGTGGTCCGCCGCGGGCTTCGTCGTACGCACCCGCGCCCGGTACCGCCGCGCCCGGCGAGCCCGGGCGTGCACCGACAAGGGAGGAGGGTCCGTTGATCGCCTCATCGCCCCAGGGAGAGGTCGAAGTCCCGGAGTGCGTCCGGGAGTTGGCGGCAGGGCGGTCGTTGGAGGCCGTCTGGAGGAACGAGATCGGCGGCTTGACCTTCCGGGTCGGCGACGGAGACGCTGCGCAATTCGTGAAGTGGACGCCCGTGGGCAGCGGCGTCGACCTGTCGGCGGAAGCGGTACGCCTTCGCTGGGCGGCGGACTTCACCGTTGTGCCTCATGTGCTCGACGAGGGCTCGGACGAGACCGGGTCGTGGATGGTCACGGCAGCGCTGCGCGGGCGGACGGCGGTCGACGACCGCTGGAAGCGCGAACCCGCCACGGCGGTACGGGCCATCGGCGAGGGACTGCGGGCGATGCACGAGGAACTGCCCACAGCGGACTGCCCGTTCGACTGGTCCGCCGGCAGGCGCCTGGAGACCGCGCGTGCGCGGGCGGCGGCGGGCGGAATCGACATGGCGTACCGCCACGCGGACTTCCGGCACCTGGGCACCGCCGAGCGGGCCCTCGACGTACTGGCCGAACCGCCGCCGGTCGACCGGCTCGTCGTCTGCCACGGTGACGCCTGCGCTCCCAACACCCTGATCGGCGACGACGGCACGTGCAGCGGGCACGTCGACCTCGGCGCGCTTGGACTCGCCGACCGCTGGGCCGACTTGTCGGTCGCCACGTGGAGCACGCAGTGGAACTACGGGCCGGGCTGGGAGGAACCGCTGCTCGACGCCTACGGCATCGAGCCGGACCCCGCGCGTACCGCCTACTACCGGCTGCTGTGGGAACTGGCGGACTGAGCCAACGGGCCCTGACGGCCCGGTACTTGACGCTCACCGGGCGCCCCGGGCCCCGGTACCCCGCGCCCGCACCTCGACGCCGAGCAGGCCGGCTGGGCGGGGCGGAAGGGCGGCCGCCGGTGAGCGAACGCCCGCGTGAGTGCTCAGTCGAGGCAGAACTCGTTGCCCTCCGGATCGGCCATCACGATGTGGCCCGCGCCCAGCGGCGGAGCGGGCTCGTGGCGCCGGAGACGGGTCGCACCGTGGTCCGCCAGCCGCTCCGCCTCCGCCTCCAGGGCCGCCATGCGCGCGTCGCCCGCGAGGCCGGGGGCGGCCCGTACGTCGAGGTGCACACGGTTCTTGGCCTGCTTGCCCTCGGGCACCCGCTGGAAGAACAGCCGCGGCCCGCGGCCCTCCGGATCGGTCACCGCCGAGGCGTCGTTGCGCCTCTCGGGCGGTACGCCCAGCGCTTCGAGGGCCTGCTCCCACGAGTCGAAACCGCCGGGCGGGTCCTGGAGCCGGTAGCCGAGGGCCTCGGCCCAGAACGCCGAAAGCCCGGCCGGGTCGGCGCAGTCGAAGGTGAACTGGAGCTCCCGTGCCATCTCAGCTCGCCTCCCGCCGGGTCTGCCGGGGCGTGTGCAGGTAGAGATCGCGCAGCAGGCACACCTCGGAGAGATGGTGGATCAGCTCGCGGTTGATGTGCACGACGAGCGCCGCCAGCGGATGTTCGGCGTACGGCCCCTCGGCCGCACCGCACGGACGGGAGAGCCCGGCCTCGCCGAGGGACTCCACGCCGGCGGTCCAGGCGGCGTACTCCGCGTCGAGCTGGGCCAGGGCTCCCGCCGCGGTCTCCGCGTACTCGAAGGACTCGTAGTCGGTGGGCGCGCGGCCGAAGTGCGACGCGTTGCGCATCGCGAGCACGCCGACGATCACGTGCCCGAGCCGCCAGGCGATCGTCGTGAACGGGGCCGGATCGGGCTGGGGGAAGGCGAAGTCGATGGTCATCGCGCCGGATCCGGCCCGCACCGGTGCGTCACCGGTGCCGCGGGGGCGTACGTTCCAGCAGCCGGGCACCGGCTCCCAGAAGCACTCGTCGTCGGTGAGTCCGCCGAGGCGGTCGCGAAGCTGGTGGGTCCAGTGCCATTCGGTCTGGTCCCGCAGCAGGGCGTTCCAGTTCTGTTCGGTCATGGGGGCAGCCTTGCCCATATCGCGGACAGAGTCGTTCCGCGTTCTGTGGAACGATCGGCGCGTGACTGCGGAGGGGACGACCGAGCGGGTGCTGCGGCTCCTGGCGCTGTTGCAGCGCCGGGCGTCCTGGACCGCCGCCGAGCTGTCAGCCGAACTGGGCGTCACGGACCGCTCGGTGCGGCGCGACGTGGAGCGGCTGCGCGCCCTCGGCTACCCGGTGCGCGTGGCGCCCGGCGTCGGCGGCGGCTACCAGCTCGGCGCGGGCGCCCGGCTTCCGCCGCTCCTCCTCGACGACGGGGAGGCGATCGCGACGGCGGTGTCCCTGCGGCTGGCGTCGGGGGGCACGGTGGCCGGGGCGGGCGAGGCCGCGCTCCGGGCGCTCGCGAAGCTGGACCAGGTGATGCCGCCCCGGCTGCGCGCCGAGGTACGGGCGGTGCACGGCGCCACCGAGACCCTCGTCGGCCCCGGGGTCGAGATCGACGCGGAGCTGCTGGTGACCCTCGCGCGCGCCTGCCGCGATTCGGTACGGGTGCGGTTCCGGTACGCCGGGCGCCGCGGTCCCGTGGACAGGGGCGGGCGCGGGGGCGGAGGCGAGGGCGAACGGGAGCGGGAGCGGCACCGCGGGCGCGAACGGGACGGCGAGCGGGAGCGGCACCGCGGGCGCGAGCGGGAGCGCACGGTCGAGCCGGTGCGGATGGTCGCCACCAGCCGCCGCTGGTATCTGATGGCCTGGGACGTCGACCGCGACGACTGGCGCACCTTCCGGCTGGACCGGATGCGCGAGGTGGTGGCGACGACGTGGCGCTTCCGGACGAGGGAGCATCCGGACCCCGTGGCGTACGTGCAGCGGTCCGTGACGGAGGCTCCGTACCGGCATCTCGCGCGGGTACGGGTGCACGCACCGCCGGAGCGCGTGCGGGAGTCGGTGCCGCCCCAGGTGGGGCGGGTCGAGGACGACGGCGACGGGTGGTGCGTGCTCGTCGCCGGCGGGGACGACCTGGACTGGATCGCCGTGCACGTGGCCAGGCTGGGCCACGAGGCGGAGGTGCTGGAACCCCCGGAGCTGCGGGAGGCCGCCGCGACGCTCGCCCGCCGCCTCGCGTCGATGGCCGGGAGCGGTTGACGGACCCGGGTGACGGGACCGGACAGCGAGTCCGGACAACGAGACGGGATAACGGGACCGGATAACGGGACCGGGACCGGCTACGGGGAAGTCGACGGGGCCAGATAGGGCAGCATCTTCCGGATCGCCACGGCCGCGTGCCACGAGGCGATTCTGTGGTGGTCGTCGTTCTTCCCGGCTCCGGCGTCGTCGGAGACGCCTCGTACGACGATCCAGCCTTGCAGCCGCCCGGACGCCGCCGACTGTTCGTGACAGGCGGCGCTGAGACCGCCCGATTCCATGTCCACGGCGAGGACCTTGTCGTTGAACGCCGCCAGATATCGGAGCGTCTCCGCCTCGTGGTCCGCGATGACCGCGTCGCCCGAGCCGATCGGTCCCGTCCACATCCGCATGTCGTGCGATGTGCCGGCGGGGTCCTCGACGGTGAATTCGGCGGGGTCGTGGTCGCTGAAGAAGGCGTTCACGGCATGGCCGACCGCGGGCGGTGCCACGCGTTCCTCTCCCCTGTGCCGGATGCCCTCGCCGGTTTCCTTGCGGAGGTCGTAGTAGACGATCCGGTCCGATACGACGACGTCTCCCAGCGCAAGTTCAGAACGGATCGCGCCGCCGATTCCGACCAGCGCGAAGATCCGCGGGTCGTGGTGCCGTCGCAGATTCTCGTACGCCGCCATGGCGGACCGGTTTCCCTGTGCGAGGGCGCGGGTCGCGACGACTTTCAGCGAAGTACCGCCGGCGTCGGCTTCTCCCTCGTAGAAGTGGAGTCCGCCGATGCGGCGGCTTCGCAGTCCGAGCGCGAGACGCACCGCCTGTGTCTCCTCGCTGAGGACGGTGATGATCCCGACGTCCCAGCGGCTCTCTTCGTCGTCGTCGCCCTCTTCGCCGCCGCCGTCGCCGTCGCGGGCCGGGGACGCCGAATTCCCGGGGCGGCCGCGGCCCCTGCCGCCGTGGTCGTTGGTCTGCCGGACGTCGCCCACGCTGTCGTTCTGCACGATGCCGCTGTTGTTGCCGATGTTGACACTGCGGTCGCTGTGGTCGTTAACGACCGTCGAGATGCGCAGAAGATATTCGTCCATCTTCTCCCAGATGGCCAGAACGTTCTCCCGGTTCTTTCCACCGTCGATGAGCGTGGTCTTCGGGCGGGAGATGCTGGCTGCATGCACCCGGCCGTCCTCGTCCACGGTCAGGGTTATGCTCTCGCCGAAAGTCCCGGAGAATAACCTGTTGAACGCGAGCGCCGTCAGCCCTTCCATGACTCCGGCGTTCGGCCCCGGGGATTCCCGGTATTGATACACGGCGTGCACGGTGAAGGTGCCCGGATCCGATGACGTGACCGAGAATCCGCACGGCTGCATCGCATCGTGACCTGCCTGGAAGATTCGTTCCCGGGAGGCTTTGTAGAGCCTGGAGTCCTTGTACTGTGCGGTCATTCTGCTGTCCCCGTTGAATATGCATCGGATTGGATCGGGTCGCACGCACCGGGTGTTTTCGCGGCTGGATCACGGCAATTCGGCGCCCGACACCCTACCGCCTGCGGACCGTGCCGGACCCGGGATTCCCGCCGTCCCTGCCCCGTCCCTTCCCGTCCGTTTCCCCCACCGCTCCCGCAACTCCCCGCAGCTCCGCGCCGCTCCGCGCGCTCCGGCGCCGGGCGGCCTTGCGGGCCCACCGCCTGATGTGTCGCAATCCTGAACGCGCCACGGTGGACGGCCGCCCGCGCTCGCCGGACCACCGCGCCCGACTCGGACATCGGCACAAGGGGGGACCGTGACCACGAGCCAGGACGTCACCGTCGGTGGGCTGCTCATGCTGGAATACGAGCGGGTCAAGGGGGAGCAGCAGGCCCGTATCGGGTTCCGCGACAACCTCCTCTACGCCACGCTCGCCTCCATGGCCGCGGTCGTCACCGCCGTGCTGCAACGGGACGGACAGGCAGCGCTGTTGCTGCTGCTGCCTCCGGTGTCCGTCCTCCTCGGGTGGACCTATCTGGTCAACGACGAGAAGATCTCCGCCATCGGCCGCTACGTACGCGAGGAGCTCTCGCCCCGGCTCGCGGACCTGACCCGCGAACAGGGGCGGGAACGGGACCAGGAACGGGACCAGGAACCGGGCCAGGAACCGGGGCTCGGGCAGCGCGGAGGTCAGGGCGGAGGTCAGGGCGGGCAGCGGATCGCCGAACTGGACGCCGAGCGGGGGCAGTTCGGCGGCGGGACGCAGATCTTCGGCTGGGAGACGTCCCACCGGAACGACGGCAGGCGTCGGTCGCGCAAGCGCCTCCAGCTCGCGGTCGATCTGATCACCTTCTGCGCGGCGCCCGTCGCCGCCGTCGTCGTGTTCTGGTCGGCGGGTCCCGTAAGAGTCCCGCTCGTCGCGCTGTCCGTGGTGGAACTGGCCGCGGTCGCCGTCCTCGCGGCCCAGATCGTGCTCTACGCGGACCTGCGCGGGCGCTGACCCTCGACGGGCGCTGACCCTCGACGGACGCTGCCCCTCGGCGGGCAACGGGTCGGCGCCGGGCGCCGACGGATCCGCGGAGGGCGCGTCGCGACGGGGTGCCGCGGGGTATGCCGCAGGGGACGTGCCACGCAGTGCTCGCGGTACGCGGGCGCAGGACCGGCGAACGGGACCACGCGAACCGACGACGGACCGACGACAGATCGAAGAGGGACCGAGGACGGACCGAGGACGGACCGAGGACCGACTTACGAAGCACCGACGAAGCACCGACGAAGGAGCAGCATGCTGAACGCCTTCACCATGCGCCTCCCGACCCCCGACGAGGCACTGCCCGGCCGCACCGAGCGGATGTTCTCCGTACCGGAGAAGCACGCCGTGCTCGGCACCCCGCTCCTCGGCCCCCGCCCGGAGGGCTTCGAGACCGCGGACTTCGCGCTCGGCTGCTTCTGGGGCGCCGAGCGGCGGTTCTGGCGAACTCCCGGTGTGTGGACGACGGTTGCCGGATTCCAGGGCGGCAGCACGCCGAACCCGATCTCCGAGGAGATCGCGGACGGCCGCACCGGGCACGCCGAGACGGTACGCGTCGTCTTCGACCCGTCGAAGGTGCCGTACGGGAGGCTGCTGAAGCTCTTCTGGGAGTCACACGACCCGACGCAGGGCTTCCGTCAGGGCAACGACGTCGGCACGCACTGCCGTTCGGTGCTCTTCCACCACTCCGCCGCCCAGCGGGCCGCCGCGCACGAGACGCGTGAGGCGTACCAGCGGCTGCTCAGCCGGGCCGGATACGGCGCGATCACCACGGAGATCGTCCCCGCGGAGGGCCACCCCTTCTATCCGGCCGAGGCGCACCACCAGCAGTATCTGGAGCGGAATCCGCTGGGCTACTGCGGTCTCGGCGGCACCGGGGTCCCCTTCGCGGCGTAGGCACGGGGCACCGGACGCGGTCCGCTCAGGGCCCGCGGTCCGCTCAGGGCTCCTCGCCCGTGCCGCCGCCGGACACGTCTCCCTGAGCCATGTCTGCCTGGGACCCGTCTGCCTGGACCACGTCTGCCTGGACCACGTCTCCCTGTGACCCGTCGGCCCTCCCCCGCGGTGTCCCGGCCGTGTGGCCCAGGCGGGCGGAGAGCCGTCCGCCCGCTTCGCGGGCCAGCGGTACCAGCGCGAGGAGTTCGTCGCGTCCTGCCCGTACCGACGGGATCGAGATGCTCAACGCCGCCGCGACCGCGCCACGGTGGTCGCGCACCGGGACCGCCATCGCCACCACTCCGGGCACGCGTTCCTCCAGGGACAGTGCGAAGCCGTCCTCCCTGATCGACGCCAACTCGGCCGCGAGGGCGGCGGGTTCGAGCTCTTCGCCGCCGTCCGCCGTGGGGAGCGGCCCGTCGAGTACGCGCCGCCGCAGCCGTTCGTCCGCGAAGGCGAGCAGCAGCTTGCCGGGGGCGCCCTGGTAAGGAGGCCGCGGCGAGCCCAGGTCGGTGTAGGTGCGCCGCAGCGCGTGCGGGGACTCCGCCTGCGCGATGGTGCGCCTGCTGGGCAGGTCGTCGAGGATGTGGAGGCCGACCGTCTCGCTGCTGCGGTCGCGCAGCCAGGCCATGACGGGCCCGGCCTGCGCCTCCAGCGAGATCTGCTGCCGTGCCACGTCGGCCAGCCCGAGCAGGCGGGGGCCGAGGCAGTAGCTCGTCGTCTCCGGCACCTGCGTCAGCAGGCCGTGCGAGACGAGGGCCGTCACCAGCCGGTGCGCGGTGCCGCGCGCGAGCCCGGTGGCGCGGGCGAGTTCGGAGACTCCCACGACGGGACGGGCGGTGGAGAAGACCGACAGGAGAGCCATGGCCCTGTCGATGGACTGCACGCCGGGCGCGCTGCCCGGCACACCGTTCTGGCTTGGCTGAGCCTGCCGGCCGTGCCCGCCGTCCCGGCCCGTACGGCCGCCCTGCTCGTTCCGGCCGCCGCCCTGCCCGTTCCGGCCGGAACGGGCGTCCTGACCGGTCCCTTCGTCCGCCACGTTGTCCGCCACGCCGCTCGCACTCTCCCCCGGACCTTCGGCACCGGGTCTTGCGCCCGGCCGCCCGGCGACCCTATCGTGCCCGCGATTCAAAACGTCGTACCGCATTATGGGCACCCCTTTCGGGATCGGTACGCGGACAGAGGCGGGCAGGCGCTACCGACGGGAGGCCGGCGTGGACACGACGACGGCGACTGGACAGGGGACGGAGCCGGAAGGCCGACCGGAGACGGGCACCGGGACGGGTGCGGAGACGAATACGGAGACGGGCGCCGGGACGGGTGCGGGGACGGGTCCAGACGCGGCGCACGACCGCCAGGAGCGCTTCGACCGGATCCGCGGCCGGGCCGGACTGCTCCTCGGCCCCCTCGCGTTCGCCGTGGTGCTGCTGGCCGGGGGCGAACTCCCGCCCGCGCAGCGGTCGCTGGCCGCGATCTTCGCGCTGGTGATGATCTGGTGGATCTCGGAGGCCGTACCGCTCGCGGTCACGGCTCTGCTCGCCGTTTCGCTGTGCGTGCTGCTGGGCGTGGGCGACGAGGACACCGTCTTCGGCGCCTTCGGCAACGACACGATCTTCACGTTCCTCGGCGGTTTCGTGATCGCCCGCGCGATGACCGTGCACGGCCTGGACCGGCGGATCGCCCTGCGCATGCTGGCGGTGCCCGGCGTGGTCCGCTCCCCCGCGCGCACCATCGTCGTCTTCGGCGGTCTGGCCGCCGCGATATCCGCGTTCATCTCCAACACGGCGACCGTGGCGATGCTCTTCCCGATCGCGCTCGGCGTCATCGGCGCCGTCAGCTCGATCAGCACGTCCCGGGGCGGCGGAACGGAGGCGGCCTCCGGCACGGAGGGTACGTCCGGCACGGACGAGGGGAAGGAGGGGAAGCGCGCCTCCGTCACGGACCTGCGCCGCTCGCGCATCAGCGTCGCGCTGCTGCTGGCCGTCGCCTACGGGGCGAGCATCGGCGGGCTGTTCACACCGGTCGGCGCACCGCACCAGCTCATCGGACGCCAGCTCGTCGAGAAGCAGACCGGCGAGACCGTCGGGTTCCTCGACTGGGTGCTGCTCTTCGCGCCGATCGTGCTCGTCATGTTCGTACTGCTGTGCCTGGTCCTGCTGTTGCTGAACCGGCCGGAGACCAGCCGGCTGGAGGGAGCCGAGGAGTACGTCGCCGCCGAACGGTCGCGGCTCGGCCCCTTCAGCCCCGGCGAGCGCAACACCTGTGTCGCCTTCGCGGCGGCGGTGCTGCTGTGGACCGGGCCCGGCATCCTCCAGGCGGTGCTCGGCGAGCATCACGCACTCGTCGAGTGGGTGGTGGCACACGTCACCGAAGGCGTGGCGGCGATCCTGGCGGCCACGCTCCTCTTCGTGCTTCCGCTCCCGCGTCCGGCAGGCGTCCCGTCGGGCGCCCGGCGCAAGGCGACCCTGGAGTGGGCCGACGCCGCGCGGATCGACTGGGGCACGATCCTGCTCTTCGGCGCGGGCATCGTGCTGGGGACGCTGAGCTCGGACACGGGGCTCGCGGAGACGCTCGGCGACGGGCTCTCCGAACTCATCGGCGTCTCCTCGCTGACGAGCGTGACGATCCTCGCCGCGGTCACCGCGCTGGTGATCTCCGAGACGACGAGCAACACCGCGAGCGTCGGCATAGTGCTGCCGATCGTGCTGCCGATGGCGCAGGCGCTCCACGTGGATCCGCTCATCCCGGGCCTGGTCGCCACGGCCGCTTCCGGCTACGGGTTCATGCTCCCGGTCTCCACTCCGCCCAACGCGATCGTCTACGGCTCGGGCCTCATCCCCATTACGCGGATGGTCCGTTCAGGACTGGTCTTCGACGTGATCGGCGTGACGGTCCTGGTCGCCGGGGTGCTGACACTGGCTCCGGTGGTGGGGCTCTGACCGGCCCGGGGCGACAAGCGGCAAGTGACAAGCGGCAAGCGGCAAGGGCCACCGGGCAACCGGCAAACCACAGACGGCAGATGACAGGTGACAGATGACAGGTGACAGATGACAGGTGACAGATAGCAGACGACCGACAACAGACGACCGATGACCGACGACCGATGACCGACGACCACGGCGATACGCGGGAGGACGAAGCACCGCAGTGGAAAGCACCCGAATCACCGAGGTGATCGACGAAGCCGTCCAGCGGCCTCTGCCCGAGGACGTACTGGCGATGGCACGCCGCACCTTGCTCAATGTCACGGGCACCGCGATCGGCGCCGCGCGGCACCCTGCCGTGGACGCGATCACGGCCGGTTCGACCGGGAGCGCACGCGTCCCGGGCCGGGGCGGGAGGGTCGCACCCGTCGACGCCGCCCTCGCCACCGGGACGGCCGCCCATCTCGACGACTTCGACGACACCCATCTCGCGACCGTCATCCATCCGGGAGCCGCCTGCCTCGGCGCGCTGGCCGCGCTCGAACCGGAGGCGGGCGCCGCGTCCGCCACCGAGGTGCTGACCGCCTACGCGTGGGGATGTGAGCTCCAACTCCGCCTGGGCATGGCCGTTTCGCCCTCGCACTACGACCTGGGCTGGCACATCACCGGCACCTGCGGGGCGTTCGGTGCCGCCGCGACCTCCGCGCTGCTGCTCGGACTGCGCGGGCATCGGCTGGCGACGGCGCTGTCGTGGGGGATCTGCCGGGGACTGGGCACGCGGGAGGGCTTCGGCACCATGACGAAGCCGTTCCACGCGGGCAAGGCCGCGGCCAACGGCGTACTCGCGGCACGGCTGGCCGCCGCGGACGCACCGGCACCGCCGGTCGGTACGGCGCTCGACGGTTTCGTACGGCGGCTCACGAGGGAGTTCGACGAGGAGGCGTTCCTCGGAGGGCTCAACGGGCCGGGCGGGCCCGGGAGTTCGGGCACTTGCGAGGCCACCGGGAGCGGGAACGGCACCGGCACCGGCACCGGCACCGGCTGCCGGTTCGAGCTGCGGCGCAACACCTTCAAGCCCTATCCCTGCGGGATCGTCACGCACCCGGCCATCGAGGCCGCCGAACACCTCGCCGCGTCCGTACGGGACGCGGGCGGCCCCGACGCGGTGACCGACGTCGCGTTGCACTGCCACCCGCTGGTGCCCGAACTGACCGGCAACGCCGACCCGTTCGACGGACTTCAGGCCCGGTTCTCCACGGTGCACGGCGTCGCGGCCGGGCTGCTGCTGGGCGTCGTGGACCTCGGGGCGTACGAGGACGGCTTCGTACGCTCCGAGGCGATGAAGCAGCTCCGCGCCAAGGTGCGTCTGCTCGCCTCGCCGGAACGCGACCGTGCCGAGGCCGGGATCCAGGTCACCACCTCCGGCAGCGAGACGCTGCGGCACCACGTGCCCGCGGCACGGGGCAGCGAGCAGCAGCCGATGACGGACGCGGACCTGCGCACGAAGGTCTCCCGGCTCGTCGAACCGGTGCTGCCCGGCCGGACCGGCGCCGTGACCGAGGCCGTCGCGGCCGACGGACCCGGCTACCTGACCACCCTCATGACCGCCTGCGCCGAGGAGGAGAACTGATGGCGGACGTCAGCGCCTCGCTTGTCCGATTCGCCGTGACGACGGGACAGCCGGTGCCGGACGGACTGCGCTCCGCGGTCCACGGACTGCACGCGCCTCCGCCCGGCACCGCGTCCGGGACCACCGACACCCCTTCCCCTGCCGCCACTTCGGCTCCGGCGGACGGCACCGGCCTGGAGAAGTGCCTGGCCGCGCTGCGCTCGGCGTACCCGCCGGAGGACGCCCGTACGTACGTGCTCGAAGCGGCGGCGGCACTCACGCACTCCGGCGTCCACCCGCTGGTGGCGGCGACTGCGGCCGTGGCCGCGAACCGCAACGCGGCGCGTGCCGCGGAGGCGACGGTGCTCGGCTGCGAGGTCGCGTGCAGGCTGGCGGCCTCACTCGGTGTACGCCCGGACGCGCTGGCCGTCGTCGGCGCCGCGCTGGCCGGATCGACCGCCCCCACGAGCGGGCTGCACGCACTCGGGCTCGCCGCCACGCAGTCCACGACGGTCAGCGCGGGCGACGACGAGCGGGACGAGGTCACGGCGCTGCGCGCGGCCCTGGCCGCGGCGGACGGACTGGAGGCCGCCCTCCTCGGCGAACGGGGCCTCACCGCCCCACCACACCCACTCGAAGGACGACGCGGCCTACTGGCCCTGCTCTCACCCGAGGCCGAACCACGGGCCCTGACCGACAACTTGGGCACGCGCTGGCTCGCGGAAGACGTCCTGCGGACGACCTGACACGCCCCGACGCCCCGGGCGAGGCCCGGTTACCGGCCCGGCGACCCGGCCGGGCGGGGCGGAGCCCGACGCCGCCCGACCGAGACCGTCGACGGGCGGACCCGCCCCGCGCTCACCTCCCGCGGGCCCGCGGGCCCGCGGCGTCCGCCGCCGAACGCCCCCTGCCCTGGGCAGATCTGCTGCGGGCCGAGAATCCGGTCGCGGGCGTCCCCGCGGGCCAAGAGTGAAGTGAGCGCGGCGACTTCCGCCGCGCCGCGTCACGGCAGGAGGTCCCATGTCCCCACTCGTAGCCCCGCAGGAACAGCCCTCGGCACGCAGTTCGCCGCATGCGTCGCCACGCATGGCGTCCGCACCCACGTCACCACTCGCGCACTCGCACGCGTCCCCGCTCGCGCACTCGCACACCCCCTCGCCGCCGCGCGCCGAGGAGGGCGACACCCCTCCGTCGCGCTTCGACGACCATCTCGCCGCCCAGCTCCTCAACCAGCGCATCGTCTTCCTCGGCAGCCAGGTCGACGACGTCTCCGCGAACCGCGTCTGCGCGCAGTTGCTGCTGCTCTCCGCCGAGGACCCGCGTACGGACATCAGCCTGTACGTCAACAGCCCCGGCGGCTCGGTCACTTCGGGACTGGCGATCTACGACACGCTGCGGCTGATCCCCAACGACGTGTCCACGCTCGCCATGGGATTCGCCGCCAGCATGGGCCAGTTCCTGGTCACCGTGGGGGCGGCGGGCAAGCGCTTCGCGCTGCCCAACTCGCGGATCATGATGCATCAGCCCTCGGCCGGCATCGGCGGTCCCGCCGCCGACATCGCCATCCAGGCCGAGAACCTCGAATACATGAAGCGGTCCATCGAGCGGATCACCGCCGAGCACACCGGCCAGAGCGAGGAGACGATCTCGCGGGACGGCGACCGCGACCGCTGGTTCACGGCCGAACAGGCCCTGGAGTACGGAATCGTCGACCGGGTCGTGCAGTCGCTGGACGACGTGCGCCCCGCGGCCTCGAAGCGGAAGGTGGGTCTCTGAGATGAGCCAGTACACGATCCCGACGGTCGTGGAGCGCACCCCGCACGGGGAACGCGCATACGACATCTACAGCCGACTCCTCTCCGACCGCGTGATCTTCCTCGGGACCGAGATCGACGACGGCGTGGCCAACGTCGTCATCGCCCAGCTGCTCCACCTGGAGTCCTCGGCACCCGAGCGCGAGATCGCGATCTACATCAACTCCCCCGGCGGCTCCTACACTTCGCTGACCGCGATCTACGACACGATGACCTTCGTCGGCGCTCCGATCTCGACGTTCTGCGTCGGCCAGGCGGCGTCGACGGCCGCGGTGCTGCTGGCCGGCGGGGACTCGGGACGACGCTTCGTACTGGGCCACTCCCGGGTGCTGCTGGGGCAGCCGGCGAGCGGCGGCAGCCGGGGCACGGTCTCCGATCTGGCCGTCGAGGCCAAGGAGATGGCACGCATCCGCTCCGAGGTGGAGGAGATCCTCTCCCGGCACACGCACCACGACGTCGCGACGCTGCGCGCCGACATGGACCGCGACAAGATCTTCACCGCGCACGAGGCGGTGGAGTACGGGCTGGCCGACGAAGTGCTCAGCAGGCGGCAGCTCGCGGGCGTCGCGGCCTGAGCGACACCCGCGTCACGTGCGTGCGGCGGCGCGCGAACGCCCCGCCGCCGCACGCCCGATGAGACCCACCACCGCTCACACGGCGGGGACCCGACCCTGCTCACGCAGCGCACCAACCACCGCCGATGCGTGACCGATTGCCGCTCACGCAGCGGACCGACTACCACCAATGGACCGACTGCCGCTCACGCGGCGAGACGCACGTCGCCTTGCCTCGGGGCGGCCCCACGGCGCAGCGACGGCCGGGCACCGGCGGACGATTGCGCACCGTTCCCCGGCGTACCGCTCCGCCGGAACGCCGTCCGCACGGGCTGCGCCGTCCTTACCGGCGGGGCCAACTCGCTCTGCACACGCGTCAGTACGTCGCCCAGCCCCAGGCCCAGTGCGTGCGCGGCGGCGGCGAGGACCTCGGACGAGGCCTCCTTACGGCCGCGCTCCACCTCGGAGAGATAGGGCATCGAGATACGGGCCGCTTCCGCGACGTCCTTGAGCGTGCGCTGCTGGGCCACGCGTTCACGGCGCAGCACCCCGCCGACGAGGTGCCGCCACAACGGCTCCCTGGCCTCCCGCTCGTCCGCACCCCCGCCGGGGCCACGGGCCTGCGAGGCACCGGGCCGCAACGCGATGACACGGCCCTCGCGGGCGCCGCGGGCCCCGCGCACCGCCGCGGCCTCACTCGCTTCACCGGCCTCGCGGGCCTCGGACTCCGTGTGTTCGTCCTCGTGGCTGCTCACCACTTCAGATTAGAAGCGGCCCGCCGTACGGAAAGGGGGCCCGGAGCCGTTCCGCCACCGGCGTAACCGGACGCGGCACCAGCGCACCGGCAGCACCCCGCGGCGAGGCCACGGCCGGGAGTCTTACCGCCGTCGCCCGGGTACCCGCACGTCAACGCAGTCCGGCGCACGTCAGCGCACATCAGCACGTGTCAG
The DNA here is from genome assembly GCF_012726265.1 of Streptomyces sp. HNM0575. Classification (GTDB taxonomy): domain Bacteria; phylum Actinomycetota; class Actinomycetes; order Streptomycetales; family Streptomycetaceae; genus Streptomyces. Next base: position 485,321 of record NZ_JAASAG010000002.1, read on the forward strand.
CGCACGTCAGCGCACATCAGGCTGCCGCACCGACCACGGAACGGACGAAGATGACGCTTAAGCACCCGGCCGAGCGAGGCGGCGACGAACGAGGCCGCTTCGAGCGTCTCGCCGAGACGGCTTCCAACATCACCGGTTCACCGGCCTTCTACGGCTTCTGCGTGCTCCTCATCGCCGCGTTCGTGGCCGTGCACCTGGCGGGCGTCCCGGTGGCCTGGATGATCTTCGTCGGCGACATGATGGCCGCCGTGAGTCTGCTGCTGCTGGCCCTGCTGAAGAACACCGAACGGCGCGCGGAGCACGCGCTCCAGCGGAAGCTGGACGCGATCGCGGCGGTGCTGCTGGAGCAGAGCGAGGGGGGTTCGCACAGGGCACAGGAGAATCTGCGCAAGGCGATCCGCATGGACGAGGACGTGTGAAGGGCGCTTCGCCGCTACTCCCATGAAGTACCGGTCGCCGCTACGCCCATGAGGTACCGGGGCGACGCAAGTGAGTCGGGACCGGTCCCGCACGGGCGGCCGGTCAGGGACCGGGGCCAAGCGGCCACGCGACCAAGCAGCCTTGCGACCAAGCGACCAAGCGGCCGACGGCACCGGTGGCTCCGGTGCCGTCCGCCGTGGAACGGACTGCGCGGCCTCGCGCACCTGGATCAGGACGTGGATCAGGACGCCGACAGGACGGCCGCTCGCCTCGTTCCGTACGGGGAGCCGGACTTGCTCCCCACACCCCTCGAATCACCGGCGCGGCCCGTCCCCTGCCGCGCGTGCCCCGGAGGGCGGGGGCTCCGCCGGCGGCGAGGCCCCCTCCGGGCCATGTCCCCCATGGCACATGGCCCTTGGCGCATGCCCCCATGGCGCATGGCCCTTGGCGCCGGCCCCGTGCGGAGCCGTTTCGCCCGAACGTCAGCTGTTGGCCGCCGTGTTGATCATCTCGCGGGCCTTGGCCTCGCTCTCGTCGTAGCGGTCGGGGAAGGCCGAGCGCTGAACGCTCTGGGCGAGCTGCCCGGCGGTCATGCCCGGGTCTCCCTGGTCGTTCGGGATGGCCTGGTCGAGGAAGGCGTTGGTCGCGTAGACCGGGTCCATGACCTGCTCGGGCGTGCCCCAGCCCTGGCTCGGCCGCTGCTGGAAGACGCCGAGGGAGTCGCTGTCGCCACAGTTGAGGTTGTTCATGTGGGACTCGACCCAGCCGGTCTCGAAGGCGGCCAGCATCACCTTGTCGTTGACACCGCGCTGGGTCGCGACGTCGTGCACGGTGTTGATGATCGCCGCGTCGAAGTCCGGCGGGACGGCGCACTTCTCGTCGAGGATCTCGGCGTTGGCCCGGTGGTGCTTGCCCTCGGTCTCACCGGCGCTGGCCTGCACGGCCAGTCCGCCGGCGACCAGCACGCCGACGGCCAGGGCCGAGGCGCCGCGGATGACCGCCTTGCGTCTGATCTTCGTCTTGAACGTCATTGGGTCTTTCCTTCCAGGTGGGGACAGGAACGCGCGTAGATACGCATCCCTGCTGGCGCGGAACCCAGTAACCCCTCGCCACTCCCCCGGCCTTCCGGTGACCTGCGGAAGTGCGAGCAATCGATTTCGTTGCGGGACCGTACAAGCCTGACCGAGACACGTCAACGAACGATGGTTTCCACACTTCAGGCACAAGGAACAGATCCGAAAATGGCCGCTAGAAGCGGAAAATGACCCGCCAATCGGCCACTGTCCCGGCGCGGAATTCGCAGGTCACTCGCGACGATCTTCACGAAATCGATTTCCCACAAGCCTCCGCAGGGGCCCGCCACCTTGATCAACTACCGCCCGGGGGCGCGGCGTTCGTGACACCTGTCATTTGTCTAGTTGTATCGACCATCGATATATTTCCTTGTGGCGTGCACCGACCTGGGTACGCAACCTCGGCGCCGAGCCCCACCACCCGGGCCGCTCCGCACGGATCCGCACGACCGAAGGGACGCCCCTGACATGAACGGGCCGGAGACAGCCATATCCCAGGCATCCGCCGGGCCGGACCGCACCGACCACGCGGACAGCACCGACCACGCAGACAGCACCGGACGCACCGACTCCAGCACCCCGGCGACCGGTACGTCCGGGCACCCCGGAACATCCGGGCCGGACGCCGGTCACACCCCCCACCCCCGTACGCAGAGCCCCTTCCGTCAGCCCAAGGCCGTATGGGCCGTGGCCTTCGCCTGCGTGATCTCCTTCATGGGAATCGGCCTCGTCGACCCGATCCTGCCCGCGCTCTCCAGCCAGCTCGACGCCACCCCGAGCCAGGTCACGCTGCTGTTCACCAGTTACCTCGTGGTGACGGCCGTGGCCATGCTGATCACCGGCTGGGTCTCCAGCCGGCTCGGCGCCAAGCGGACCCTCGTCGTCGGCCTCGTCCTGATCGTCGTCTTCTCCGCGCTGGCCGGCACCACCGGCACCATCGACGGGATCATCGGGTTCCGCGCCGGATGGGGCCTGGGGAACGCCCTGTTCATCGCGACGTCCCTCGCCGTGATCGTCGGATCGGCCAGCGGCGGCTTCGCGGGCGCGATCGTGCTGTACGAGACGGCGCTCGGCGTCGGCATCGCCACCGGGCCGCTGCTCGGCGGTCTGCTCGGGCACGTCAGCTGGCGCGGGCCCTTCTTCGGAGTGGCGGCGCTCATGGCCGTGGCGCTCGTGGCGACCGCCGTCCTCCTCCCCCGTACGAAGGCGCCCGAACGCCCGGAGTCCCTCGTCGAGCCGCTCGCGGCGCTGCGGCACCGCGCGCTCGCGACCACCAGCGTGACCGGGCTGCTCTACAACTGGGGCTTCTTCACGATGCTCGGCTACGCCCCGTTCCTGATGGACCTCGACGCGATCGAGCTGGGCTGGGTCTTCTTCGCGTGGGGCCTGCTCGTCGCCGTCTTCGCGGTGTTCGGGGCGCCGGCGCTGCGCGGCTGGTTCGGCACGCCCCGCACCCTCTACGGCAATCTGCTCTTCATGGCCGCGGACCTCGCCGTGATCGGGGTCTTCCCGGACGAGCGCTGGGTCGTGATCGGCGCGGTGATCGCCGCCGGCGCCTTCATCGGCGTCAACAACACCCTTGTCACGACAGCGGTGATGAGCATCGCGCCGGTGCCGCGTCCGGTCGCCTCCGCCACGTACGGCTTCGTGCGCTTCATCGGCGGCGGTCTCGCGCCCTTCGCGGCGGGCAAGCTCGTCGAGCACTACAACGCGCACGTGCCGTTCATCCTCGGAGCCGTGAGCGTCACCGCCGGTGCCGTGCTGCTCTCGACGGTGCACCGCGCCCTCGACGATGCGGACCGGGCGGAGGCCTGACCATCCGGGTCGCCGGGCCGCCGGCCGGTCCTCTTCCTCCGGCCATCGGCCCGGGTGCCCGTCCGCCCGTCTGCCCGGGTGCGGGTACGGCCGGACGACGACTGCATGACCCCTACCGCGTCGGGGACCCGGTCCGGGAAAGGGAGAACCCTCGTCGCGCCGTGCGCGCCGTGCGCGGCGGCGTGGAAGGAAGTGGCCAGAAATGCGCATCGCCTTTCTGATGGCCCCTGAAGGGGTCGAGCAGGTCGAGCTGACGGAGCCGTGGAAGGCCGTGAAGGACGCCGGGCACACGCCCCGGCTGGTGTCCACGACGCCCGGCCGCATCCAGGCCTTCGACCACCTCGACAAGGCCGACACCTTCCAGGTGGACCAGACCGTCGACGAGGCCTCCGCCGAGGAGTACGGCGCCCTGGTCCTGCCCGGCGGCGTGGCGAATCCGGACGCGCTGCGCCTGGACGACGACGCCGTGCGCCTGGTGAAGACGTTCTGCGAGACGGGCAAGCTCGTCGCGGCGATCTGCCACGCCCCGTGGACGCTGATCGAGGCGGACGTCGTACGCGACCGCAGGCTCACCTCGTGGCCGAGCCTGGAGACGGATCTGCGCAACGCGGGCGCTCACTGGGTCGACGAGCAATGCGTCGTCGACGAGGGCACGTACACGCTCGTCACCAGCCGGAAGCCGGACGACCTGAAGGCGTTCAACGACGCCGTGGTGACCCAACTCGGCTGATCCGTCGGGCTGTTGAGGTCCGTGACATCCGGCCCGGAAGATCCGGCCGGGCGGTCGGCACCGGAAGACGCCGGAAGACGCCGGAAAGAGAAGGACGCGGGGCCGGGCTCGTTGAGCCCGGCCCCGCGTCTCATGCACGAACGGTGCGGATCAGACGGCCGATCCCGCCGTCCACTCCGCCCAGCTCATGTTCCAGCCGTTGAGGCCGTTGTCCGGCTGCACGGTCTTGTCCGGGGAGCCCTTGACCTCGACGATGTCGCCGACCAGCGAGTTGGAGAAGAACCACGCGCCGTCGGTGCTGTTGTCGTGCGCCCCGCGGGTGTCCTTCAGGCCGACGCATCCGTGGCTGGTGTTGCCCGAACCGAAGGGCGCGCCCCAGTAGTTGCCGTGGATGAAGGTGCCGGACGTCGACAGGCGCATCGCGTGCGGCACGTCCTTGATGTCGTAGCCCTCTTCGCCCTTGCGCCCGAAGCCGACGGTGTCGCCGTCCATCCGGGTCTCCTTGTGCTTCTCGGCGATGACCATCTTCCCGTTGTACGTCGGGTTGTCGGCGCTGCCGGCGGAGATCGGGATGGTCTTCAGCTTCTGCCCGTCGCGCACGACGGTCATCTGGTGGCTGTTGACATCGACGGTGCTGACCTGCGAGCGGCCGATGTTGTACGTGACCTTCTTGTTCTGCACGCCGGTCATGCCCGCGGCGCCCTTGACGCCGTCGAGCCGGAGGTCGAGGGTGACCTTGGAGCCCGGCTTCCAGTACTCCTGCGGGCGGAAGTCGAGGCGCGTGTCGTTGAACCAGTGCCCGACTGCCTTCTGGCCGCTGGTCGAGTTGACCTTGATCGCGGACTGGACGGCCTTCTTGTTCGTGATCGACTTGTCGAAGTTGATCGAGACCGGCATGCCGACGCCGACGGTCTGGCCGTCCTCACCGGCGTAGGTCCCGACGAAGCTGTTGTCGGGCGAGACGGTGGTGAACATCGAGTTCTCGACGGCCTTCCGGCCCGCCGAGTCCTTCGCCTTGGCCGTGATCTTGTACTGGGTGGCGCGCTCCAGCTGCTGCTGCGGCTTCCACGACTTGCCGTCCCCCGACATCGTCCCGGTGACGCTGGTGCCGCCCTCGACGGCGGTCAGCCTCACGTTCGTGAGCTTGCCCTTGCTCACCGAGACGTCGCCGCCGTTGTTGATGCTCGCGCCCTCCGATCCGTCCTTGGACGCGATCTTTATTCGGGCCTCCGAACTCTTCTTCCCGTGGGCCTCCGCGTTCGCGTTCTTCGCGTCGTCGCCGCCACCGGACGCACTGCACGCACCCAGCGCGAGTACACCGCCGAGCACCGCTGCCGTGGCCACAACGGCCTTGCGGTGCCTACCCAGCGTCGTCACAGGCTTCTCCCATTGCGTCAGAATCCCAAGCTCCCCGATATCGCCGCGTACACCCCCCGCCGGACAACCCGGACATGTGTGGACCCAGCTCTACGGGATGGAACGCTCCGGGGCTGGTGACCGGTTCCACGAGTTACAAAACTGTGTTCCAGGCCACGTACCCGTGCGGAAAGTCCCGGGAATACGGCCCTGACCGGTGCGGACGCCCGCGTGGGGCGGTGCGGCGGCCGGGGCCGTGCCCGGGACTGAGGGGTTCGGGGAGAGATCCGGCGGGGAGCCCGGCGCCGGATTCAGCGGTGGACGCCGGCCGATCCGTGCAGGACCTCGTGGGCGTCCTCGCGAAGGCTTCCGGACGGCTCGCCGCCCTCGTCGTCCCGCTCGTCATCCCGCTCGTCGTCCCGCTCGTCGTCGCGCTCGTCGAGGCCGTACGCCCCGTCCAGGAACGAGAAGGCGTCCAGGTCGTCCGCGTCCATCTCCTCGCTGCCCCAACTGGCGTGCGCCAGCTCGACCCCCGGCAACTCCCTTACGAGGTCGAAGGGATCCACGAGACACGCGAGCGCCTCCCCCGCGTCCCCGCTGACGATCTCCTCGGCGTGCGTGCGCTCCTCGTCCGGCATCAGCTCGTCGCGGGCGATGTGTTCGAGGGCCGACCTGGTCAGGACTTCCGCGTCGGCGATCTCCACGACCAGGTCGACGCGGAGCCGGATGTGCGGCGAGGGCTGTGCGGAGGTGTCGGAAGGTTCGCAGCGGGGTGTCTCGTCGGCAGCCATGTCGGGAGCGTAGGCCGGAACGGAGGCTCGGCTTCCGTACGACCCGCGGCTGTCTATAACATCGGCCACCGTGCCGCCAGTTCATGGTGCGCCCGGCGCACCGCCGCACTCGGAAGCCGCACTCGGAAGGGGCCTGCACCGTGTCCGCAGCCGGACGATCCAGCATCTCCGCTCACCGCCGTTCCCTGATGACGGCGACCGCCGCCGGTGCGGTCCTGTGCGCGCTCTGGTTCGTCCCGTCGGCGAAGGCCACCCAGGAGGTTCCGGGCGGCGCGCACCACGCGGTGACGTCCCACTCGGAGACGTCCTCCACGTCGTACCGGGAGGGCTCCGGGTACCGGGAGGGCTCCGGCCTCGACCGGACCAGCGAGGCGTCCGCCGCGCGTGACGGGCAGGACGGCTCCAGCACGCCCTTCGTGCTGAGCACGCTCGGGCTCGCCGGAGCGGGCGGCGCCATGGTGGCGCGGGCCCGGCGCCGCAGGAGCGGCTCAGGCGCAGGGTGACCCGCCGCCGTCGACGGACTGCTGAAGCACGTCGCAGGTGTGCTGGCACTCGTCCATCAGCCGTGTGGCCTCGGCCAGCAGGATCCCGTACGGGCGGGACGGGTCGCCCACCGGCAGCGCGCTCTTCTCCGCCTCCTCCACGAGCCGCGTGCGGTACCGCTGTGCCTGCTCCGCCGCCTCGCACAGCTCACGCGCCTGCTCTCGCAGCCGGTCCTCGTCGAGCCCGCCGAACAGATCGGTGATGTGCGCGAGCGTCGCCAGGAAGTCGCCGTAGCGGCGCAGGAAGCCGCCGTAGGCGTCGTCGTCCTGGCCGTCGTGCCACTGGTCCAGGCTGCGGGCCGTCGAGGCCAGCTGGTACGTCACGCGCTCCAGGGCGTCGATGACCGCGCGGTATCCGGCGAACGTCGCACGCCCCCGGTGGCGTTGCAGCAGCCGCCGCGGGTTGTAGTACGTGCTCTCCACCGCCGTGTGCACCGCCGCCTGCACCTGGTCCACGATCGGCCCCAGCTGCGAGGCGCGGTGACGCCAGTGCCGGGTGCGCTCCTCTTCCAGCCGGTGCTCGCGCAGTGCCGGGTACATGTCGCCGATCAGGTCGCACAGCGAGTGGGCGAGGGTGTGGATGCCGCTCTCGGCGCTGCGGTACCGCATCGGCGGCACCACCAGCAGATTGATCACGGCTCCCACCCCGCACCCGACGAGGACGAGCACGATGATCTGGCTCAGCTGGGCGAGCTTGTCGCCGGGCGTGGTGGCCGAGACGTAGGTGGAGAAGGCGAAGAAGGCGGCCGTCGCCACCTGCGATCCCTGCGACCCCAGCGGGCGCCACCGTCCGATGGCGATCGCGGCGAGCGCCACGAGGGCGAACGTCGGCAGGCCGGGTCCGAGGAGGAATCCGATCAGCACCTGGAGCGCGACGCCCAGCGCCACGGCCCCCACGTACCGCAGCGACTGGAGGAGCGAGCGGTAGACCGTGACCTGCATGATCAGCACCGCCGAGAACGGCGCGAACGCGGGCGACCGCGCGCCCATCAGATCGTGCGCGATCCACCAGGCCACGAGCGCCGCCAGGGCGCTCTTCCCGATCAGGGCCAGCGTGTGCCGCTCGTGCCCGTCCGAACCGGCCGCCCGCCGCAGCCACTGCCGTGCCCGTGCCGTCGACGCCTGCGACGCCGCCTCCGTCCGCTGCGGCGGCGCGGACCGTTCTGCCATCGAAGACTCCCCTGGTGCGTGTGGCGGGCGTTGCTGACGCCGCGGTCACGTACCCGGAGAGCGCAGGACTGCACGCGACTATGGCGCGGACCACAGAGCGGATCGCAGCGCGGACCGCAGACCGGGCACCAGACCGGGCACCAGAACGGACCGCGGACCGGTGCGTGCCCTTCTCAGGCGAGTTCGCCGGTCACCGACTGGGCCGCGCGCACCAGCGCTCCCGTACGTACGAACTCCTCCGCCGCCGCCAGGTCCGGCGAGAGGAAGCGGTCCGGGCCCGGCCCGTCCACCCCGGCCTCGTGCAGCGCGTCCACGATCGCGCGGGACGCCGCCGCCGGCGCCGACCGGCCGTCCGCGACCCGCAGTTCGACCGCGCGCGCCGCCGCGTACAGCTCCACGGCGACGACCCGCGTGAGGGCGTCCACGGCGCCGCGCAGCTTGCGCGCCGCCGACCAGCCCATCGAGACGTGGTCCTCCTGCATCGCCGAGGAGGGGATGGAGTCCACGGAGGCCGGTACGGCCAGCCGCTTCATCTCGCTGACCAGCGCGGCCTGCGTGTACTGGGCGATCATCAGTCCGGAGTCGACGCCCGCGTCGTGGGCGAGGAACGGCGGCAGGCCGTGCGAGCGGTTCTTGTCGAGGAGCCGGTCGGTACGGCGCTCCGCGATCGAGGCGAGGTCGGCGGCGGCCACGGCGAGGAAGTCGAGCACGTACGCGACGGGCGCACCGTGGAAGTTGCCGTTCGACTCGACCCGGCCGTCGGCGAGCACCACCGGGTTGTCGACGGCCGAGGCCAGTTCGCGCCGCGCGACGGTGAGGGCGTGGGCGAGGGTGTCGCGTCCCGCTCCCGCGACCTGGGGGGCGCAGCGCACCGAGTAGGCGTCCTGCACGCGCGGCGCGTCGTCCTGGTGGTGCCCCGTGAGTCCCGAACCGGCAAGCACCTTCAGCATGTTGGCGGCCGAGGCGGCCTGGCCCGGGTGCGGCCGGATGGCGTGCAGCTCGGGCGCGAGGACCTTCGCCGTACCGAGCAGCGCCTCCAGGGTGAGCGCGGCGGTGATGTCGGCGGAGGTGAAGAGGCGGGCGAGGTCGGCACAGGCGAGGAGGAGCATGCCGAGCATGCCGTCGGTGCCGTTGAGGAGGGCGAGGCCCTCCTTCTCCCGCAGTTCGACGGGGGTGACTCCGTGTGCGGTGAGAAGTTCCGCGGCGGGTGCGACGGTGCCGTCGGGGCCCTCGGCCTCGCCCTCGCCCATGAGCGTCAGTGCGCAGTGGGAGAGCGGGGCGAGGTCGCCGGAGCAGCCGAGCGAGCCGTACTCGTGCACCACGGGCGTGATGCCGGCGTTGAGCAACGCCGCGAAGGACTGGGCGACTTCGGCCCGTACGCCGGTGTGGCCGGACGCGAGCGTCTTCAGGCGCAGGAACATCAGCGCGCGCACGACCTCGCGCTCGACGCGCGGGCCCATGCCGGCGGCGTGCGAGCGCACGATGTTGCGCTGGAGCTGCGCGCGCAGACCGGGGCTGATGTGGCGTACGGCGAGGGCCCCGAAGCCGGTGGAGACTCCATAGACCGGTTCGGGCCTGGCCGCCAGCTCCTCGATGTGCCTGCGCGAGGCGTCGAGGGACGCCAGCGCCTGCGCCGACAGCTCCACGCGGGCGCCGTCCCGGGCGACGGCGATGACGTCTTCGGGGGTCGTGCCGGAGTCGCCCAGCACCACGGTGTGCATACTCATATTCAGGCACCCTAAAGAGTGAATCGATTCCTGTCACGGCCGGGGTTGGCGTGGGGCGCTGCCGCGCGGGGCGTCGCCCTTGCCCGGGCCGGGCAGTACGAGGTCCGCGCGGCGGCGGTGGCCGGGCCTGCGGTGTACGGGCCACACATCCGGGCGGCCCCGGGTGGGGCCGCGCCCCGGAGGGGCATCGAGTACCGCCCGGCGGCGGTCGGCGACCTGCGCCGTCGGTTGTACGGGGCGGCTCCGCACCGCAGTTGGGGGCGCACGCGCGATGCCTCGGCTGCGGTCCGGCGGCCCGCAGCCGCCGGGAGGCCGACCAGGTTTGGGTGCGCGGCGACCGGCCGGGGCGGACGCGACTCGGGTCACGGCGGGTGCGCCGGATCACGTTGACGTGGGGTCAGCGGCTCACGGCCGGGGACCCCGGCTCCCGCGGACCGCGCCTGCCGGCGCGGCCGGATCGCGCGGGCTGCGTCGAGTGCGTGGCGCGCGTGGCGCGCGTGGTCCCCTCGGATCCCGGCGTACTGTCCGCACCCGGCTCCCCCGCCATCTCCGCACCGGAGACGTCAACTCCCGTACCTGGACGGCCACTTACGCCCACCGCGTCGTACGAGACAGCCGAGCCCGCCCCGGACGGCGGCACATCCCCCACGCCCGGAGCACCGTCCGCACCCGAACCCCGCAGATCCCGCCCAACCGGCTCCGCACCGGAGACCTCAACTCCCGCACCCCCACCGCCACTTACGCCCACCGCCCCGGAACCCACACCCCACGGCGACACATCCCCCGCACCCACGCCCACACCCGCCGCACCGTCCGCACCCGAACCCCGCAGATCTCCCCCGACCGGCTCCGCACCGGAGACCTCAACTCCCGCGCCCGCACGGCCACTTACGCCCACCGCCCCGGAACCCACGCCCCGCGGCGGCACATCCCCCGCACCCGCACCCACGCCCGGGTCCGCGACCGGCGGAACGTACGGGCTCTTCGCGGCCTCCAGGCCGCCGCCCCCGGCGCCGAAGCTGCGGTTCCGTATTCGGGTACCGCTTCCGTCCGCTCCGTCCGCAGCCCCTGGGTCCGCCCCGGGATCCGGGTCCGCCTCGTCCGGGCTTTCCGCGCCGTCCGGCCCGTCCGCCCGGCCGCGGAAGTGGCGGCGGTCGCCCGGTGCCGGTGACGGCGCCGCCTCCTCCGCCTCGGACGCGTCCGCGAGCCGTACGACCGGGTCCTCGGTGCCGCCCTCGCGGCCCGCGACGACGGGCGCGAGCGCACGGGCCGCCTTCGCCCGGTACTGCGCGGCGTCGGCCAGGCGGAAGAGGCGGGCCGCCGACCGTACGGGCCCGATCGGGTCCCCCGTGGACGCGATGCCGCACGAAACGCCGTCACCGCCACGCAGCCCCAGCGCCTTGCGGCAGACCTCCTCCGCCGCCCGCAGAACCCGATCGGCGGGCGGGCCGACCGTCAGCAGGCAGAACTCGTCGCCTCCCAGCCGCGCCGCCAGCGCGCCCGGCAGCTTCGCGCCGGACAGCGACAGCACCATCCCGAAGCGCTCCAGCAGCCGGTCGCCGGCCGCGTGCCCGAACTCGTCGTTGACGCGCTTCAGTCCGTTCACGTCGCAGACGACGAGGCTCACGACCGTGCCGTCCTCGCGGTGGCGCTCGAGACCGTCGTCGAGCTTGCTCTCTACGGCCCGCCGGTTGGCCAGGCCCGTCAGCTGGTCGGTGAAGGCGAGCCGCCGCGCCTCCTCCAGCTGCTCGTTCTGCGCGATGCCCGCGGAGATGATCTCGGCCAGTATCGTCGCGTACCGCGCGTCGGAGCGGTCGAAGACCGGGGCCCCGGGAGCGCGGGCCACATACAGCTCGCCCCAGGCCCGTCCGCGCAGCACTATCGGGGCGACGACGCAGCAGCCGCGTCCGCGGCGGCGGAGAGCCGCGACGCGGGCGGAACGAGATTCCACTACGGGGCCGCCCTCCCCGGGGGCCGCGCCCGTCCCGCCGGCGGTCTCGATCCAGGCCGCCGGCTCGTCCTCGCCGTCTGCGCCGTCCTCGCCGTCCGCGGCCCACCGTTCGGGCAGCGGCTCGGTGATCTCCGGGAAGTCGTTCACGGGGTAGGACTCGCCGTCGGGGAACTCGCTCTCGCCGGGGGCCAGTTCACCGACGTTGACCAGTACGTCCAGCCGTCCCCGCCCGCGGTCCCAGACGGAGAGGGCGGCGAAGCTGCCGCCCATGGCCTCGCACGCCCGTAGCGCCGCGGCGTGCGCCACCTCGCGCTGCGTGGAGCGGCGGGCATGCGCCTCGCGGAAGCGCTGCGCTCCGGCCATGGCCTGCGCCAGCTCCACGACGGCTCGCAGACGTATGTCCTCTCCCATGAGAGCCAGGCTAGGACCAGTCCGGACAATCTTCTCGGGACGGCTGCTCCCACCGGACGGCCCCGCGCACGGTACGTGCCGTGCGGCTGCGCCCGTAAGGGCCCGCGCGTGGGCCCGCGGTCCGCACCGCCCCGCACCTGCCGTACGGGTTACCGGCGTACGTTCCGGATCTTGTCCGCCCCGACGACGCCTCCCGGGCCGTCGTCAGCCCGTCATCCGCCCGGCCACTGCGGCTTCCGCTTCTCGTTGAACGCGGCCACGCCCTCGGTGCGGTCCCCGGAGAAGGCGACCGTGCGCCAGGCCGCGTCCTCGATCTCCAGCCCGGCCCGCAGGTCCAGCCCCCAGCCGGTGCGCAGCGCGCGCTTGGCGGCCCGCAGACCGACCGGCGAGTTCCCGGCGATACGGGCGGCCAGCGCGAGCGCCTCCGCGCGGTCCTCACCGGCCCCCGTCAGCACGTCGACGAGTCCGAGCTCGCGGGCCTCCGCCGCCTCGACCCGGCGCGCGGAGAAGATCAGTTCGGCCGCGCGGGCGGCGCCGACCCGGCGCGGCAGCAGCTGCGTACCGCCGCCGCCCGGGATGACGCCCACGGAGACCTCGGGCAGCCCGACGACGGCGCTGGGGTCGGCCACGATCAGGTCGCAGGACAGGGCGAGTTCGAAGCCGCCGCCGAGCGCGTAGCCGTGCACGGCGGCGATCGTCGGCATCGGCAGCTCCAGTACGCCCGTGTACGCGGCGCGTGCCGTGGGGCGGTGGCGGCCCAGCTCGGCGTCGGTGAGGGAGTTGCGCTCCTTGAGGTCGGCGCCGACGCAGAACGCGCGCTCGTTGCTGGAGGTGAGCACGGTGACGCGCACGTCGCGGTCGGCGGCGAGCGCCGCGCACGCCTCGGCGAGACGGGCGGCGACCTCGGAGGAGACGGCGTTCATGGCCTTCGGGCGGTCCAGCACCAGCTCGGCCACGTGCGGCGCCGCCCCGGCGTCCTTGCGGACCGCGATCCACTCGCCGTAACGCTCTTCGCCCACCGTGCTCACGACCCCTCCGGTTAACGCTCGCTCACCAGTTACGCGGGCAACTGTACGGCGGGCTCACGGAACCCGGGCGGGCTCCCCTCCGGGGCCCGGTCCGGCACGGGTCCGCGTCCGGGCCGGGGCCGGGGCCGGGGCCGGGGCCGGTCGGGGAACGAGTCGAGGTCCGGTCCGGATCCGGGACGCCCGCAGCGCGGCGGCGCTCAGCGGCGGCTCAGCATCCAGGGCTCCACGACTCCCAGTCCCCGCACCGGCCGCTGGTACAGCGGCTGAAGCGCATAGCGGTAGCCGGAGAGGTCCTCGGTCTCCTTCTCCGACTCCGGGGCGTCGCCTGAGCCGACGAGCTCCGCGCGGCAGTCGCCGTCGACCAGCACCCGGTCCTTGGGAGCTATCGACGTCAGCCTGCTCGCGAGATTGACGGTGTTGCCGAAGACGTCGCCCATGCGCGTCGTCATCGTGCCGAAGGCGATGCCGACGCGCAGCTCGGGCATCGTCGGGTCGTTCGCCATGGTCTCGATCAGGCGCAGCCCGATCTCGGCGGCGGTGCCCGCGTCCTCGGCGACGTAGAGGATCTCGTCGCCCAGTGCCTTGATCAGACGGCCGCCGTTCGCGGCGACGAGATCGGCGGCCGTGGTCTCGAACGCCTCGACGAGCTCGCCCAGTTCGTCGTCCTCGAGGCGGCGCGTGAGCCGCGTGAAGCCGACGAGGTCGGCGAACGCGATGGCCTGCCGCCGCGCGACGGTGTCCTCGTCGTCCATCGCCTGCACGACCCGGCCGGTGGCGGCGGCGAGCTGGCGCCGCCACACGTACACCAGGAACTCCTCCAGCTCGGGCAGCAGCAGCTGTACGAGCGGATACGTGACCTCGTTGCGGGTCATCCCCGGCTCGGGCGGCTCCGTGAGCCCCATCAGGAACGAGTCGATCTGCCAGTCGGCCAGCCGCGAAGTGGTCTGCCCGGTCGAGCGGGCGACCTGCACGGCCGTGGTCTCGCTCAGCAGACCCGCCTCGACGAGACCGGCGAGGCGGCGCAGCGCCAGCACGTCCGCCTCCGTGAGCGCCCTGGCCTGGCCCACGTCGGCGAAGCCCATGGCACGCCAGAAACGGGAGGCCAGCTCCATGGAGACGCCGGCGGCGCGGGCCGCCTGGAACGGGGTGTACTGCCGCTTCGAGCCGAGGATCAGCTGCTCGATGCGGAGGGCGCTGGGGTCGTCCTCGTCCTCGTCGGGGATTTCGGGGAGGTCGGCGGCGCCGGCGCCCGGCGCTCCGGTACCTGCCGCTCCGGTGCCCGCGGGGCGGGGTGTGCCCGGTGTGCCGGGGCCGGACGCCTGCGGTTGCTCCGGCCGTTCACGCGACGGGCCGCCCTCCGGCACCTGCTCGCGCTCCGGCTCCGGTTCCGGTTCCGACTGCGGCCCGGACGTACGCGCGGGAATGTCCGGTTCATCGTCGGCCACTGTCCGCCCCTTGCCAGGTCCGGTCGTCCCTGCGCACTGCCCTTCCGTTCTCTTGCTGAGATCTTCCGGGGATCACCGGGACGCGTCACATCCGTGTCCCCTCCGCCGCGTGCCAACAATACGGCAGCACCGCGCTGAACTGGTCCCTCTGCGAACGGACCATCAGAAGCGGACCACGGCGGACCACCGGCTCGGCCGAACACGTACAGTGCGCCGGACGTGCGCCCGGCGGGCACCGGCGCGGGCCCCGCCCGTGCGGGCCCGGGGCCGCGGGTCACCGCCCGGCGCCGCCCCCGCCGCCCTAGCCGCCGGTTCCGCCCCCGCCGCCCTAGCCGCCGTCGCCCCCGGTACCGCCGCTGCCCCGCAGATGCACGATGTCCCCCGCCGCGACCGGCCGCTGCACCCCGTCCTCGGTGGCGATCACGAGACGTCCGTCGCTGTCGACGGCCACCGCCTCGCCGACGAGCTGCTCGCCGCCGGGCAGCTCGGCCCGTACGTGACGCCCGAGCGTGACGCAGCCCGCCGCGTACGCCTCCAGCAGACCGGCCGTGAGCGGATCGCCGTCCGCGGCGGTCCAGCGCCCGTACCAGTCCTCGACGGAGCGCAGCACCGAGCGCAGCAGCGGATCGCGGTCGGTCGCGCGGGCGCCCGCGAGGACGAGCGACCCCGCCGCGGGCACGGGAAGCTCCGATTCGCGCAGCGAGACGTTGAGCCCGATGCCGAGTACGACGCCGGCGCCGCCGCTCCCGCCCGCGCCCTTCGCCGCCGCCACGTCCGTGCGCTCCGCGAGGATGCCGCCGGTCTTGCGCTCCTCGCCCTCGACGTCGACCAGCACGTCGTTGGGCCACTTCAGCTTCGTGTCGACGCCCGCCGTGCGGGACAGCGCGGTGGCCGTCGCCACCCCGGCCAGGAGCGGCACCCACCCCCAGCGCTCCTGCGGCACGGGCGGCACGATCAGCATCGAGACGAACACCCCGGAGCGTGCGGGCGCGTTCCAGCCGCGCTCCAGCCGGCCACGGCCCGCGGTCTGCTCCTCGGCGACGAGCACGGCGCCCTCCACCGCGTCGCCGTCGCGCGCCCGTCCGGCGAGGTCGGTGTTGGTCGAGCCGGTGCGCTCGACCACGTCCAGCGATGTCCACATGCTGTCCGCACCGGTCAACGCCCTGCGCAGGGACGCTGCGTTGAGGGGTGGACGGCTGAGGTCGGACCAGCGGCTGCCCGGGTCGTCGGAGGGGTTCGGCGTCATGGCGCCAGCGTAGGCCCGCACCCGTGGGCACCGCCTGCGCGGCGGGGACGGGCACCGCCGGCGGGCGGGCCGGACGAACGGTGTGCGCCGCACGCGCCGCGCACGCACCCGGCACGCACCCCGCGGGCACGCCCCTCGTGCTCCAGTGTGGCCAACGCCGCACCGACGGAAGGCTCCTTCGCGGATAGCCTACGAACCGGTAGCCGCACGCTGACGAGTAGGAGCTCCACGCAGATGTCCGAGCAGTCCGAGCAGGCGAGCCCTGACATCCACACCACCGCGGGCAAGATCGCGGATTTCGAGCGCCGCGCCGCGGAGGCGACGCACGCGGGCTCGCAGCGTGCGGTGGAGAAGCAGCACGCGAAGGGCAAGCTGACGGCAAGGGAACGGGTCGATCTCCTGCTCGACGAGGGCAGTTTCACGGAGCTGGACGAGTTCGCGCGCCACCGTTCGACCAACTTCGGCCTGGAGTCGAACCGCCCGTACGGCGACGGAGTCGTCACCGGCTACGGCACCGTCGACGGCCGCCCCGTCTGCGTCTATTCGCAGGACTTCACGATCTTCGGCGGCTCGCTCGGCGAGGTCTACGGCGAGAAGATCGTGAAGGTCATGGACTTCGCGCTGAAGAACGGCTGCCCGGTCATCGGCATCAACGACGGCGGCGGCGCGCGCATCCAGGAAGGCGTCGTGGCGCTCGGCCTGTTCGCGGAGATCTTCCGCAGGAACGTGCACGCCTCCGGCGTCGTGCCGCAGATCAGCCTCATCGTCGGCCCCTGTGCGGGCGGCGCCGTCTACTCCCCCGCGATCACCGACTTCACGGTGATGGTCGACCAGACCTCGCACATGTTCATCACCGGGCCCGACGTCATCAAGACCGTGACGGGCGAGGACGTCGGCTTCGAGGAGCTGGGCGGCGCCCGTACGCACAACTCCACTTCCGGCGTCGCACACCACATGTCCGGGGACGAGAAGGACGCCGTCGAGTACGTCAAGGCGCTGCTGTCCTACCTCCCGTCGAACAACCTCTCCGAGCCGCCCGTCTACCCCGAGGACGCGGACCTGGAGACCTCCGACGAGGACCGCGAACTCGACAAGCTGATCCCGGACTCGGCGAACCAGCCGTACGACATGCACTCCGCGATCGAGCACGTCCTCGACGACGGCGAATTCCTGGAGACGCAGGCCCTGTTCGCGCCGAACATCATCACGGGCTTCGGGCGGATCGAGGGGCAGTCGGTGGGCGTCGTGGCCAACCAGCCGCTCCAGTTCGCCGGTTGTCTCAACATCGACGCCAGCGAGAAGGCGGCGCGCTTCGTGCGCACCTGCGACGCCTTCAACGTCCCCGTCATCACCTTCGTCGACGTACCCGGCTTCCTGCCGGGCACCGACCAGGAGTACGACGGCATCATCCGCCGCGGCGCCAAGCTCATCTACGCCTACGCGGAGGCGACGGTGCCGCTGGTCACCGTCATCACGCGGAAGGCCTTCGGCGGCGCGTACGACGTCATGGGCTCCAAGCACCTCGGCGCCGACCTCAACTTCGCCTGGCCCACCGCGCAGATCGCCGTCATGGGCGCGCAGGGCGCGGTCAACATCCTCTACCGCAAGCGGCTCGCCGGCGTCGAGGGCGACGACGAACGCGAGGCGCTGCGGGCGGAGTTGACGCAGGAGTACGAGGACGCGCTGCTGAATCCGTATGCCGCGGCCGAACGCGGGTATGTGGACGCTGTGATCATGCCGTCCGAGACCCGCCGCCACATCACGCGCGGTCTGCGCACGCTCCGCTCCAAGCGGGAGCAGCTGCCCCCCAAGAAGCACGGCAACATCCCGCTGTGAGGAGGCCGTTGGCCATGCTCGACCCGACGACGACAGAGGAGCGAGGGGAGCACCCGCCGATCCCGCCGGTCAAGGTGGTGCGGGGCAACCCGACTCCGGAGGAGCTGGCCGCCGCGCTCGCGGTGGTCAGGGCGCGGGCCGCCGCGGCGGCGTCCGAGGCTCCTGCCCGGCGTACCGCGCAGGAGTGGTCCGATCCCGCTCGCACGGTCCCGCGGCGGGTGCCGCAGCCGGGCCCGAGGGCCTGGCGTACGACGTACTGGCCCGCGTGACACCGCTGCCGCGGCGCGGTCCCCGTTCGCACGCTCGCGGCCGGGTTCCGCGGCGGGTGCCCGCGCCCCGTCCCGAATGAGTACGCGTACTCAGGCGCACCCGCCGTGCTCGCCGCAGCATGGGAATCATGCTGTGGTCCGACCCTCGTGACGAGC
This sequence comes from Streptomyces sp. HNM0575, assembly GCF_012726265.1. Classification (GTDB taxonomy): domain Bacteria; phylum Actinomycetota; class Actinomycetes; order Streptomycetales; family Streptomycetaceae; genus Streptomyces. The sequence goes on from NZ_JAASAG010000002.1 coordinate 503,287, forward strand.
CTCCGAAGGAGATGCGCGCGACCCTTGCGATGCTGCGGCGCCTGTACTGGCTGCTGCCCGTGGTCGTGATCTCCTCCTTCCTGCTGGCCAACGTGCGGCCGGACGCCTAGCCCGTATCCCGTTCGCGTGGGCCGTACGCGGCGTTGCCTACGATTGCGGCCATGCCCTCCCCGACTGAGCCCTCCACGCCTGAGCACTCGCCGACCGGGCCCTCCCCGACCGAGCACTCGCCGCAGCCGCGACCGGCGGGCCCCGCACGCCGCCTCGTTCTCGCCTCGGCGTCCCCCGCCCGGCTGGGACTGCTGCGCCAGGCCGGCTTCGAGCCCGAGGTGATCGTCAGCGGCGTCGACGAGGACGCGCTGTCCGCGCGGACGCCCGGCGAACTCGCGCTCATACTCGCCGAGGCCAAGGCCCGCGCCGTCGCGGACCTGCCGCAGTCCGCGGACGCGCTCGTCGTCGGCTGCGACTCCGTGCTGGACCTGGACGGTGAGCCGCTGGGCAAGCCCGCCGACGCCGAGGAGGCCACGGCCCGCTGGAAAGCGATGCGGGGCCGCTCCGGGGTGCTGCGTACGGGGCACTGCGTGATCGACACCCGTACGGGCACGAGCACTTCGGCCACCGCGTCCACGACCGTGCACTTCGGGGAGCCCGACGACGAGGAGATCGCCGCCTATGTGGCGACGGGCGAACCCGTGAACGTCGCGGGCGCGTTCACGCTCGACGGGCGCTCGGCGCCGTTCGTCAAGGGCGTCGAGGGCGACCACGGCACCGTCATCGGGCTGTCGCTGCCGCTGCTGCGGGACCTCCTCGCGGAGCTGGACGTCCGCATCACCGATCTGTGGCCCTGACGCGGGGAGTTGGGGACACGGGGAGTTGGGAACGCAGAGGTTCGCGGCGGCGCGGCCAACAGCGCCGCCGCGCACGGCTCTTACGTGCTTTACGTCTACGTGTCTTACGCCTACGTCTCTTGCGTCTACGTCTCTTACGTCGCGGACGGCTCCGGGTGCGGGCCGCCGCCAGGTGCGCCCGCCGCGGGCGGGCCGTCCGAGCCGGGCTCCGAACCGCCCTTCGCCGCTTCCTCTTCCACGCTGTACGAGACCAGCGACCAGACGATGAGTCCGAGCACCACCATCATGAACAGGAACGCCAGCCAGCCGACCAGCCCGACCGAGGCCGCGCCGAGCAGCCCGTGCACGACGGCCGCACTGATCAGCACGATGCGCAGCACTCCGGTGGGCGCCTTGTCGCGGACGGCGGTGATGGCCAACACCAGTGCGCACAGCAGCAGATACACCCCGAAGACCGCGCCGGCGACCACGGCCGAGAGCGACATCGAGCGAGGTTCGAGTCCGGCCATGGACATCTGCTGGTCGTCGACGACCATCCCGAGAAAGATGTTCAGCAGAACGATGCCGAACGCCTCGACCACCAGTATCAGCGCCGCGGCCGCGGCCACCGATCGTCGGAGCCCCACCCCGTCCACCCTCTTCCGCTTTTCACCGGCCATGACCGATGTGCTTCGTTACCTGGAGTACGTCGCCAGGGCACCGCGAACGCTACTTACGGGTATGACGCCGGGCAAGAGCCCGGACGTGAAGCAAAGTTTCCCTCCGCGATTCATAGGGATCCCACAAAGACCCGTCCGCTCGTCGCGCTGTGGGCTGCGGAGACGTTGACCACATCCGAAGATCCCGGAGCTTCACGGGAAACCCGGCGTACCTTGGGATGACGGGGAACACGAAGGACTGTGACGGCCGCACGTCACGGTCCGTGTGGGAAAGCTCACGCCCGTGGGCGGCTCGGCCAGTGGTGTCGCCAGTACCTAAACTCTCAGCACACTCAACACGTTCAACCACCAACACAGCTGATCCTCTTGCGGCGCAGCGCCAAGTAGGGAGACATCGTGCGCAAGGTGCTCATCGCCAACCGCGGCGAAATCGCTGTTCGCGTCGCCCGTGCCTGCCGGGATGCGGGGATCGCGAGCGTCGCCGTCTATGCCGAGCCGGACCGGGACGCGTTGCACGTCCGGGTCGCGGACGAGGCGTTCGCTCTGGGCGGTGACACCCCGGCGGCCAGCTACCTGGACATGGACAAGGTGCTTAAGGCCGCGGCCGATTCGGGCGCCGACGCCGTCCACCCCGGATACGGATTCCTCTCCGAGAACGCCGACTTCGCACAGGCCGTCCTGGACGCCGGCCTGACCTGGATCGGCCCGCCGCCGGACGCGATCCGCGGCCTGGGCGACAAGGTCTCGGCCCGGCACATCGCGGAGCGCGCGGGTGCTCCGCTGGTCGCCGGCACGAAGGACCCGGTCTCGGGTGCGGCGGAGGTCGTGGCCTTCGCCGAGGAGCACGGGCTGCCCATCGCCATCAAGGCGGCGTTCGGCGGCGGCGGTCGCGGCCTGAAGGTCGCCCGCTCGCTGGACGAGGTCGAGGAGCTGTACGAGTCGGCGGTACGCGAGGCGGTGGCCGCGTTCGGCCGCGGCGAGTGCTTCGTCGAGCGCTATCTGGACCGTCCTCGGCACGTCGAGACCCAGTGCCTGGCCGACCGGCACGGCAACGTCGTCGTGGTCTCCACGCGTGACTGCTCCCTCCAGCGCCGCCACCAGAAGCTGGTGGAGGAGGCGCCCGCGCCGTTCCTCACCGAGGAGCAGAACGCCGAGCTGTACCGCGCGTCGAAGGCCATCCTCAGCGAGGCCGGCTACTACGGCGCGGGCACCTGCGAGTTCCTCGTCGGCCAGGACGGCACGATCTCCTTCCTGGAGGTCAACACCCGCCTCCAGGTCGAGCATCCGGTCACGGAGGAGGTCACCGGCATCGACCTGGTGCGGGAGATGTTCCGCATCGCCGACGGCGGGCGCCTCGACTACGAGGACCCCCAACTGCGCGGTCACTCCTTCGAGTTCCGTATCAACGGCGAGGACCCCGGCCGCAACTTCCTGCCCGCGCCCGGCACCGTCACCACCTTCGACCCGCCCGCGGGACCCGGCGTACGGCTGGACGCGGGCGTGGAGTCCGGCAGCGTCATCGGCCCCGCCTGGGACTCCCTGCTGGCCAAGCTGATCGTCACCGGCGCCACCCGGCAGCAGGCCCTTCAGCGGGCGGCCCGGGCGCTCGGGGAGTTCACCGTCGAGGGCATGGCCACCGCCATCCCCTTCCACCGCGTCGTCGTGCAGGACCCGGCCTTCGCGCCGGAGGTCAACGGCCGCGAAGGCGCCCCGTTCCAGGTCCACACCCGTTGGATCGAGACGGAGTTCGTCAACGACATCAAGCCCTTCGCCGCGCCCGGCACCGACAGCGAAGAGGACGAGGGCACACGCGAGACCGTCGTCGTCGAGGTCGGCGGCAAGCGCCTGGAGGTCTCGCTGCCCTCCTCCCTCGGCGCCACCGCGGCACCGGCGGCGGGCGGCAGCAAGAAGCCCAAGCGCAAGGCGGCCAAGAAGGCCGGAGGCGCCGCCTCCGGCGACGCCCTCGCGTCGCCCATGCAGGGCACCATCGTCAAGGTCGCGGTCGAGGAGGGGCAGCAGGTCGAGGAGGGCGAACTCGTCGTCGTGCTCGAAGCGATGAAGATGGAGCAGCCCCTCAACGCCCACCGCTCCGGCACCGTGAAGGACCTGCACGCCGAGGTGGGCGGCTCGCTCTCCGCGGGCACCGTCATCTGCGAGATCAAGGACTGACGGGGCTCACCGCCACGGGCACCGTCCGACACAGAGGCACAGAGGCACAGAGGCGCCCGCCGCCCCTCCAAGGGGACGGCGGGCGCGTCTGCGTATCCGCTCAACGAGTCCGGTACGGGCGGAGGTTCGTACGGACCGGAGGTTCGCATGGACCCGCGCGGCAGCGCCTGCGCTCAGCGGCGCCTCGGGGCCAGGTCCGCCACCCGGCCCGGCACGGACTGCTGCTCGCCCGGCTGGGGGGCGCTGCGTAGCTGCGGCGCCGGCGAACCGCCCGCGCCCGGCGGCATGTTGCGCCGCTGCCCCGGCATCGGGGGCATCTCCCGGCGGCCCTGCCCGTCCGGGCCCTTGTCCCCGCGGCCGCCGCGCCCGTCGCGGCCGCCACGTCCGCCGCCGCCCTGCACGTGACCGGGCGCCTCGCCGGCGCCCGCGGGGGCCGTGCCGGCGACCGTGATCTGCACGCCCTGGTCGGCCAGGGCCTGCAACTCCGTGCCTGCGCGGTCCTCGTGAGGCGGCGGCTTGTCCGTCACCAGCCGCGTCATGACGTCCGTGGGGACCGTCTGGAACATCGTGTCCGTACCGAGCTTGGTGTGGTCGGCGAGTACGACGACCTCCGCCGCCGCCTGCACCAGCGCCCTGTCGACGCTGGCCGAGAGCATGTTGGACGTGGAGAGCCCGCGCTCGGCGGTCAGGCCGCTGCCGGAGAGGAAGGCACGCGAGACGCGCAGCCCTTGGAGGGACTGCTCGGCACCGCTGCCCACCAGCGCGTAGTTCGAGCCGCGCAGGGTGCCTCCCGTCATCACCACCTCCACCCGGTTGGCATGCGCCAACGCCTGTGCGACGAGCAGGGAGTTGGTCACGACCGTCAGGCCGGGCACGCGCGCCAGGCGGCGCGCCAGCTCCTGCGTCGTGGTGCCCGCACCGACGACGACGGCCTCGCCCTCCTCGACGAGACCCGCGGCGAGATCGGCGATGGCCGTCTTCTCCGCGGTCGCCGTATGGGACTTCTGCGGGAAGCCGGTCTCGCGGGTGAAACCGCCCGGCAGCACGGCACCGCCGTGCCGCCGGTCGAGCAGTCCTTCCGCCTCCAGAGCCCGTACGTCCCGGCGCACGGTCACTTCGGAGGTCTGGACGACGCGGGCGAGCTCACGGAGCGAGACGGCCCCGTTGGCGCGCACCATTTCCAGGATCAGTTGGCGACGTTCTGCAGCGAACACGGAACTGACAGTAACCCCAACGACCGTCTGCTTTCAGCAGTTTTCGCCGATTATTGGAAGCTGTCCATAGCTGCACTTGCCGCATGATATAGACAGAACCGGACGAACGGCTCGTCCGCTTCGGTCACTTCGGCCAGTCACCTCAGCCGGTCACTTCAACCAGCGGCCTCAGCCCGTCACTTCGGGCCCCGTACCGGGCTCTGCTCAGGCGTCCTGCGCCGTCTTCCGCGTGTGCAGCTGCCGCGCGACCTCGCCGATCGAGCCCGTCAACGACGGGTACACGGTGAAGGTGTTGGCGATCTGCCCCACCGTCAGGTTGTTGTCCACGGCCACCGACAGCGGGTGGATCAGCTCGCTCGCTCGCGGTGCCACCACGACACCGCCGACCACGATGCCCGTGCCGGGGCGGCAGAACAGCTTCACGAAGCCGTCCCTGATGCCCTGCATCTTCGCCCGCGGGTTGCGCAGCAGCGGCAGCTTCACCGACCAGGCGTCCATGCGCCCGCTGTCGACGTCCGCCTGGCTGTAGCCGACGGTGGCGATCTCGGGGTCGGTGAAGACGTTCGCCGACACGGCCTTCAGATTGAGGGGCGTGACCGTCTCCCCGAGGAAGTGGTACATCGCGATGCGGCCCTGCATCGCCGCGACCGACGCGAGCGCGAACACGCCCGTGCAGTCGCCCGCCGCGTACACGCCGGGCGCGGACGTACGCGAGACCTTGTCCGTCCAGATGTGCCCCGAGTCCTTCAGCCGGACCCCGGCCTCCTCCAGGCCCATGTCCGCGGTGTTGGGGATCGCGCCGACGGCGACCAGGCAGTGGCTTCCCGTGATCGTGCGGCCGTCCTGGAGCTCCACCTCGACCTTGTCCCCGACGCGCCTCGCGGAGGCCGCGCGGGAACGGGCCATCACGTTCATCCCGCGCCGCCGGAAGACGTCCTCCAGCACCGCGGCCGCGTCCGGGTCCTCCCCCGGCAGCACCCGGTCCCGCGACGAGACGAGCGTGACGTTCGAGCCCAACGCCCGGTAGGCGCCCGCGAATTCGGCTCCCGTGACGCCCGAGCCGACCACGATCAGCTCCTCGGGCAGCTCGTCCAGGTCGTACAGCTGCTTCCAGTTGAGGATCCGCTCGCCGTCCGGCTGCGCGTCGGGGATCTCACGGGGATGCCCGCCGGTCGCGACCAGCACGGCGTCGGCCGCCAGCCGCTCCTCGGCCTCGCCCGCGGCGTCGCCGGTCGGCGTGACCACGACCTCCCGCGAACCGTCCGGGCCCTGCGACGGCTCCAGCCGCCCCCGGCCGCGCAGCACCCGTACGCCGGCCCGCGTCACGGACGCGACGATGTCGTGCGACTGCGCGAGCGCGAGGCGCTTGACCCGGCGGTTGACCTTGCCGAGGTCGACGCCGACGACGCGGGCGGGGTCGTCCGGGTCGTGTGTGCTGTCCTCGACGCGGATGCCGAGCTCCTCGTACGAGGAGTCGAAGTTCGTCATGACCTCGGCCGTCGCGATCAGGGTCTTGGAGGGCACGCAGTCGGTGAGCACCGACGCGCCTCCCAGGCCGTCGCAGTCCACGACGGTCACTTCGGCGCCGAGCTGCGCCCCGACGAGGGCGGCCTCGTAGCCGCCGGGTCCACCACCGATGATCACGATCCGAGTCACGTTCCCCATTGTCCCGTACGAGCGGGACCCGCCGGGGCGCGGGGGCCTTCGCCCGGTGCCGGGTACGGGCCGGCCGGGGCCGCCGGGCGCGTGACCTGCCGCCGGCGGGGCCGCTCGGCGCCGGACCGCTCCCCGACGGGTGAGGCCGGGTTGCGCCACCCCGATCGCCACCACCGGCCCGGCGAAGGACTCCCGTACCCTCGTCGTCATGTCCCTCTACGCCGCTTACGCCGCGAACCTCGACGCGCGGCTGATGTCGCGCCGAGCCCCGCACTCACCGCTGCGCGGCACCGGATGGGTCACCGACTGGCGCCTGACGTTCGGCGGCGAGCAGATGGGCTGGGAGGGCGCGCTGGCGACGGTCGTCGAGGCGCCCGGTGCGCAGGTCTTCGTGGCGCTGTACGACATCGCGCCCATGGACGAGGAGTCCATGGACCGCTGGGAGGGCGTCGGCATGGGCATCTACCGGCGTACGAAGCTGCGCGTGCACACGCTGGACGGCGGCGAGACGGCCTGGTGCTACGTCCTCAACGGCTATGAGGGCGGCCTCCCCTCGGCCCGCTACCTCGGGGACATCGCGGACGCGGCGGAGTCGGCGGGGGCGCCGCACGACTACGTGATGGAGATCCGCAAGCGGCCCTGCTAGCCGTGGCCCTGCCGGGCATGGCCGGGGGTGGCCTGCGCGCACCCGGCCCGCTCACCGGCGTGACCGCCGACCGCCGACCGCCGACAACCGGCGCCCCGCCAGGGCCGGTTGACCCGCTAGCCGATAAGCCCGCCCGCGGACGCCCGGTACCCGCCCCGGCACCCGGAGCCCAGGCCCGAACCCAGAGCCCGAACCCAAAGCCCGAACCCGGAACCCGAACCCCGAAACGAACCGAACGCGAACCCGGGGTCCTCTACGCGCGTAGGCTCATAACCGCTACGCTCATCGCGTGAACGAATCCGTATCGAACACCGCCGACGATCCGTACCGTTCCGCCGATTCCGCAGCCGACCGGCTGCGGGAGCTGACCGGTGCGGACTGCCACGACGTCGTCCTCGTGATGGGCTCCGGCTGGGTGCCCGCCGCGGACGCGCTCGGGGCCCCAGAGTCCGAGTTCCCGGTGACCGAGCTGCCCGGATTCCCCGCACCCTCCGTGGAGGGCCACGCGGGCACCGTGCGCTCCCACGAGCTGGGCGACAAGCGGGTGCTGGTCTTCCTCGGCCGGACTCACTTCTACGAGGGCCGCGGTGTAGCGGCAGTCACGCACGGCGTCCGTACGGCCGTCGCCGCGGGCTGCAAGACGGTCGTGCTCACGAACGGCTGCGGCGGTCTGCGGGGCGACATGGTCCCGGGGCAGCCGGTGCTGATCAAGGACCACATCAATCTCACGGCCACCTCCCCCATCGTCGGCGCCAACTTCGTCGACCTCACCGACCTGTACTCGCCCCGCCTGCGCGGCCTCTGCCAGGAGGTCGATCCGTCGCTCGAAGAGGGCGTGTACGTGCAGTTCCCGGGCCCCCATTACGAAACCCCCGCCGAGATCGGCATGGTCCGCTCGATCGGAGGGGACCTGGTGGGAATGTCCACCGTGCTGGAGGCGATCGCGGCCCGGGAGGCCGGGGCGGAGGTGCTCGGCATCTCTCTCGTGACGAATCTCGCGGCGGGCATGACGGGTGAACCCCTCAACCATGAGGAAGTGCTTCAGGCGGGCCGTGAGTCGGCCGCCCGCATGGGTTCGCTGCTGGCGCGGGTGCTGAACCGGATGTGAGCGGTCCGGCGTGACCGCCGGGCCCGACCGGCCGGGCGCAAGTGCCGGGCTCGACCCGCCGGGCGTGACCGCCGGGCGCCGGTGCCCACGGGAAGAGAGAGGCGGAGCTGTGCAGGACGAGATGACGGAGCTGGTCGCGCGAGCCCGGGCCTGGCACGCCGAGGACCCGGATCCGGAGACCCGTGAGGAGCTGGCGAAGCTCATCGAGGTCGACGGCGGCACCGCACGGGCCGACGGCGACGGTTCCGGTGCGCGCACGGAGCTGGCGGCGCGCTTCTCGGGGACCCTTGAGTTCGGTACGGCGGGACTGCGCGGTGAGCTGGGCGCCGGTCCCATGAGGATGAACCGCTCCGTCGTGATCCGCACCGCGGCCGGGCTCGCCGCCTATCTGCGCGACCAGTACGGGCGCCACGACTACGGGCGCGACGACATCGGCGGCCGGGAGGATCCGGACCGGCCCGGTCCCGGTCCCGTCGTCATCGGCTACGACGCCCGCCACAAGAGCCACGACTTCGCCCGCGACACCGCGTCCGTGATGACGGGCGCCGGGCTGCGGGCCGTGCTGCTGCCGCGCCCGCTGCCCACGCCCGTGCTCGCCTTCGCCGTCCGGCGGCTGGGCGCCGCCGCGGGCGTGATGGTGACCGCGAGCCACAACCCGCCCCGCGACAACGGCTACAAGGTCTATCTGGGCCGGGGGCACTCCGGGACGGAGTCCGGGGGAGGCTCGCAGATCGTCCCGCCCGCCGACGCCGACATCGCCGCCCGCATCGAGGCGGTCGGGCCGCTCGCCGACGTGCCCCTTGCCGACTCGGGCTGGGAGGTGCTCGGCGAGGACATCGTGGAGAGCTATCTGGCCCGTACGGGGGCGGTGCTGACCGAGGGCACGCCCCGTGACGTACGGATCGTGCACACCGCTCTGCACGGCGTCGGCTCGGACACCGTGCTGGCCGCCTTCCGCCGCGCGGGCTTCCCGGAGCCCGTGCCGGTGGGTCAACAGGCTGCGCCCGACCCGGACTTCCCCACGGTCTCCTTCCCCAATCCGGAGGAGCCGGGCGCCATGGACCTCGCGTTCGCCACGGCCCGCGCGACGGCGGCGTCCTCCGGCCCGGTGGACCTCGTCGTCGCCAACGACCCGGACGCCGACCGCTGCGCCGTCGCCGTGCCCGACCCGTCCGCCGGGGAGGGCTGGCGCATGCTGCGCGGCGACGACGTGGGTGCGCTGCTCGCCACGCATCTCGTGCACAAGCGGGCGCACGGCACCTTCGCCACGTCGATCGTCTCGTCGTCGCTGCTGTCGCGGATCGCGCACGCCGCCGACCTCCCGTACGAGGAGACGCTGACCGGCTTCAAGTGGCTCGCACGGGTCGGGGGGCTGCGCTACGCCTTCGAGGAGGCGCTCGGCTACTGCGTCGACCCCGAGGCCGTACGCGACAAGGACGGCATCACGGCGGCGCTCCTCGTGGCCGAACTCGCCGCCGAACTCAAGCAGGCCGACCGCTCGTTGGCCGATCTGCTGGACGACCTCGCCGTCGAGCACGGCCTGCACGCCACCGACCAGCTGTCCGTACGGGTCGACGACCTGGCGCAGATCGCGAAGGCGATGGAGCGGCTGCGTTCCGCGCCGCCCGTCTCCCTCGCGGGTCTGGCCGTCGTCGCCGCCGAGGACCTGAGCGAGGGCTCGGACCTCCTTCCGCCCACGGACGGGCTGCGCTACCGGCTGGCCGGCGACCCCCTGGCGGGAGTGGAGAAGGGCCGCGTGGTGGTGCGTCCCAGCGGTACGGAGCCGAAGCTGAAGTGCTATCTGGAGGTCGTCGTCCCCGTACGGGACCAGGCGGCGCTGGCCGCGGCACGCACGGGCGCGGAGTCCGTACTGGCCGCGCTCAAGGCCGACTTGGGCGCGGCCGCGGGCGTCTGACCCGCGGCTCCCCCGGCCCCACGACCCCGGCCCCGGCTCCGGCTCCGGCTCCCGCGGACCGCTCCCGTCACTCCAGCTTCAGCCGGGCCCAGACCGTCTTGCCCGGACCGCCCCCGACCCGTTCGCGGACGCCCCAGTCCGAGGCGAGCGCGTCGACGAGGAACAGGCCGCGCCCGGCCTCGGCTTCGGGGTCGGAGGGATCGCCCTGCACGGGCGAGGGGCGGGCCTCGTCGCGGGTGTCGGTGACCTCGATGCGCAGTCCGTCGTACGGCGCGAGGGCGAGGCCCAGCCGGAAGTCCCGTCCGGGGACTCGTCCGTGGGTGACGGCGTTGGCGGCCAGCTCCGCCACGATCGCGGCGGCGTCGTCGGACGCCGTGCTGCCGTACGGGACGTCCCACGCGTCGAGCTGGAACAGCGCGAGCAGCCGCGCCAGTCTCGCCCCGCGCGGGGTGGCGCTGAAGCGCTGGGCGAACACGCGGACGGTGACGGGCTGTTGGTCCCGGAAGGTCTGTCGGGCCTCACTGCGGGCCTGGATGCGGGCTGGCATGGCGGGCAGGCTGCCGCTCGCGCGGGCTCCGCACCAGCTCGCCGGCTCGTACGCTGAGTCAGCGTACGCATACACATGGTGGACAGGAGTAGCTACGTGCAGTCACTCTTCGTGAGTTGAGAGCGGCGAGCGCGGGCTGGACCGATGCCCTCGGAGGCTCCCGCTGAAGGCAGGGGGAAGGGGCGGGCCTTGACATGACGGATGGTGCGGAATACGCGGGCGGCACGGCCGGAGGACCGGACACGGCAGACGGGCGGGACTCAACAGACGGGCCGGATACGGCGGAAGGGCCGGACGCGGCACCCGGAGAAGGCGGGCCGGGCGGGACACCCGGGGGAACCGGCCCGGCACGTACGGCCGGGACGGGCTGGGGCGGGGAGCCGGAGACCTCCGACAGCCTCAGGACGTTCGGGGCGGTGGTCCAGGCGTTCCGCGAGCACGCGGGGCTCACGCAGGAGGAGTTCGCGCCGAGGGTGCAGTACTCGCGGCAGACGGTGGCCTCCATCGAGCAGGGACGGCGGTTCCCGCAGCGGGACTTCATCGAGCGGGCGGAGCATGTTCTGGGCGCCTTCGGCGCGCTGCGCAAGGCGGCCCAGCATCTGTCGCGGCAGCCCGGGCTGGCCTCCTGGTTCCGCCAGTGGGCGCAGCTGGAGGCGGGAGCGGTCAGCCTCTACACATACGAATGCCGGGTGGTGCCGGGCCTGTTGCAGACGGAGGCGTATGCGCGGGCGGTGACGTTGAGCGTCCCGCCGCCGCCCGGTCCGGAGGAGGTCGAGGAGCGCGTGACGGCCCGTATCGCGAGGCAGGAGCTGCTGCACCGCAGGCGGCCGATCGCGCTCAGCTTCATCATCGAGCAGGCCGTGATCGAGCGGCGCACGGGCGGCGCCGAGGCGACACGGGCGCTCATCGACCATCTGCTGGGCTGCGCCGAACTGCCGAACGTCGAGCTTCAGTTGATGCCGCTGTGCCAGCCGGACCACGCGGGCACCGACGGGTCGATGCAGCTTCTGGAGGCCCCCGACAACCGATGGCTGGGCTACTCGGAGGGGCAGCAGACGGGCCAACTGCTGTCCGACACAAAAGACATCAGCGTGCTCCACCAGCGATATGCCAGGATGCGATCACAGGCTCTGACCCCGACGGACTCTGCGAGCCTGCTGACGCGATTGCGAGGAGCGCTATGAGCACCGGCGAACTGACCTGGTTCAAGTCCAGCTACAGCGGATCCGAGGGCGACAACTGCCTTGAAGTCGCCCTCTCCTGGTTCAAGTCCAGCTACAGCGGCTCGCAGGGCGACAGCTGCCTCGAAGTCGCCCTCTCCTGGCACAAGTCCAGCTACAGCGGCTCGCAGGGCGACGACTGCGTGGAGGTGGCCGCCTGCCCGGAGACCGTGCACGTACGGGACTCCAAGGACACCGCCCTCCCCGGCCTGGCGCTCTCCCCCGAGGCCTGGTCGGCCTTCGTCGCCCACGCGGCACACGAGGCACGCGCGGACGCCTGACGCGCCCGCACCCCGCACACCGACCGGCTCAGCCCTTCTCCCGCCCGTCGCGGGCCAGTTGGGAGTTGACGGCCTGCGCGGCGCGATCGGCGTCGTCGATGGTGATGACGAACTCCCTGCCGCTGTTGAGCCGGAGGAACAGCGCATCCCCGCCGCGCAGCGAGATCGCGGTGCGGCGGGGACGCCAGCGGTAGCCCCAGCCGCCGAGCTGGAGCGGACGCGCGCGCTTCGCGGAGGCCTCGGCAATGCGGGCGAGCGGTATGCGGCGGCGCATCGGCGGGATGATGGCCGAACGGACGGTGACGCCGAAGGCGTTCACGTGCACCCGCACCGAGCCGAGGGCGAACAGCGCCACCGCACCGACGAGCGCCCCGACATGGGCGAAGACCTCGTCGGGATAGATCGGAGCCAGCACGAGGAAGACCAGCACCAGCACGGCGCCGCCGATCATCATCCCCGGAGCGGCGACACCGCCGCTCCACTCCACGGGCCCGCCGCCCCTGTCCCGCACGCTCTCGCTCATGTCCTCGTCCCGTTCGTTCCCTCTCGCGGTACGGCGCCGTCGCACCGCCGCAGCGGCCGGCACCCCTGTGCGGCGCCTCCCCGCTCACGGCGGCGGCAATCTCCCCGGCGCTCATCGGATGCCGCGGGCTCGGAGGCCCGGTGGGCGAAGGGCACACGAGAACTTCGTACGGACTGAGGACTTCGTACGGACATGACGGAGCCCGCTGAGGATTTCTGCTGAACTCCTCAGCGGGCCTTGGGGGTTCGGCTCAGGAACCCGGTCCTTGGAGCGGGTCCGGAATTCCGGTCAGGAATCCCGGTCCAGCCGGTTCAGCCGGTTCAGCCGGTTCAGCCGGTTCAGCCGGTCCGGAAACCGGCTCCTTTCCCGGCCCGGAAACCCGGATCAGCGACCGTACGCACCGCCGCGCACCGCACGCGTACCGGCCGGGCAGTGAATGGCCACACGCTTCGAACCGCTCAGTGCCGGCGTGACGTAGCGGACGCGGTTCGAGCAGTCGGCGAACGCCCGCCAGTACGTGCCCGAACACGAGATGCCGAACGTCCGGCCCGAGATGTAGGCGCCCCAGCAGCGCAGGGACGCGGCCGAGACCGGCGGATCCACGTAGGAGCCGCCCGGCGACTGGAAAGCGATCCCGCTGCTCCTGGCACCGGTGCGCAGGTCGGTCTGCGTGTACGTGCCGTCGCCCCAGTATGGGGAGTGTGCTTGGGCAGAAGGCGCCATCACTCCGCCGAACCCGAGCGCCAGCGCGGCACTCGCTCCCAGCACTGCCAGAGATTTTTTGATCTTCACTTCTGTCTCTCGCTTTCTCGTTGCTCGGCCGGCTTGGCCGAAAGCCCCGTGAAGGGCTGCGCTCAGATTCACCACCGAACGGCAACGAAACAAGAGAACTCGATTCTGCTGACGATATGCATTTGAATTCCACGACGGCCGCGGGGCTTTGTGCCCAGTTGCAGAACCGATTCGCCAACTGACGGCCCCCAGCGCTGATTTCACTCGCACGAGCCACCGCGCTCGCGCTGGCCGCGAACCGGACGCGTGTGCCGCCGCGTCAGCGAGCGGCGAGGAGGACGGCCAGGGCGATGGCGCCGAGGAGGGCCGGGGCCGCGATCTCGTACGCCCAGCGGACGGTGACCCCGCCCTGGGCGGAGGGGCTGTCGCCGTGGTCCGCGGCGAGGGCGCGCAGTTCGTCTATCGCCTGGTCCGACGGGGCCCGGTGCTCGCCACCGTCGTCACCGGGCACGCCGCCCAGTCCGAACAGGCCCACGGGACGGGCCGGGGCGGCGGCGGTGGTGCCGTCGGCGGCGGCGCGGGCCGCGCGCTCGGTGCGGCGGAAGGCGCGGTTGCGGGCGCGCAGGGAGACCGGGATCGACCACAACTGGTACTTGCCGCCGCCGGCGACGAGGACCTCGCTGGAGTATCCGGAACGCACGCCCTCGACGGTGCCCCACGGGACGTCGACGGTGCGGAAGGGGTTGCGTACGCGGAGCCGCTGCGCGCTCGCGTAGACCGCGGGACGCAGCGTGAAGGCCACCACGAGCGGGACCGCGAACACGAGGCCCGCGAGCGCGGTCAGGCGGGTGTGGCCGTCGCCGCTGACCACGGCGTCCGTGCCGAGCCATGCGGCGAGGAGCAGCAGCAGGACCCCGGCGGCGAGGGAGCCGGGCGAGCGGTAGCAGCGGTCGGCGTACGCGGGCGGCTCGGGCGGCGGGGGCCCGGCCGCGGGCTCGGCCGCCGCCTCGGGCGCGGGGGCGGGCTCGGGAGTGGCCGGGGGGCGTGCGTCGCCGCCGGGTGCGGACGCGGACCCGTCGTCCTGGCCATGCCGTGACTCGCGCTCGCGCTCGGATCGGGGCTCGCTACTCATGGGGCCCGATTCTGCCGGACGGCCCCCACGCCGGACGTTGCGGCTCGGCATCGATCCACGAGTCGCGGTCGAGCCACGGGTCGGGGTCGAGCCACGGGTCGCCATCGATCCGCGGGTCGGGGGTCTCCCTGCGGGGGGCTGCGTGCGGGGGTCCCGCGCCAGGGCTCTGCCTGCGGGGATCTCTCCCCGCCGGGGCGTCCGCCTGCGGAAGTCCTTGCGCAGAGGCCTCTGCCTGCCGGGGTCTCTCCCCGGCGGGGTCTCGCGCCGCCGAGGTCTCGCGCCGGAGGCTCCGCCCCCGAGTCCCGGGCCCGCCGCGCAACTCCGCGTCCCGCGCGGCCCTCACACGCGCCGCCTCCCGGGCCCGTGGCCCAGCCCGTCCGCTCCGAGTCCCGGACTCCCGGGCCCGCCGCGGGTACTCCGCGGCTCGGGGCCTCTGCGTGCGGGGCGCTGCGTGCGGGGCCGTCCGCCCCCGAGTCCCGGACCTCCGGGCCAGCCGCGGGACTCCGTCCCGCGATGCCCCCGGGCCCGTGGCCCGGCCCCGTGATCCCCCGCATCCCGTATGCGATGGCCCCTACCGACGGCGCTACGCGTGTAGATATGCTCCTCTGGTGACCATGTCTTCAGCGTCCACAGCCCCGGCGTCACCCGCCACGGCGTCGACCGCCGCAGCCTCCGCCTTCGCGGACGTGACCGCTTCCGAATCCGCCCTGCGCCGCTGGCTCCACGGCCTGCCCGGCGTCGACGCGGTCGGCCTCGAAGCGCGCGCGGCGACCCTCGGCACGCGTTCCATCAAGACGACGGCCAAGGCGTACGCCCTCGACCTCGCGATCTCGATGATCGATCTGACCACCCTCGAAGGGGCGGACACCCCGGGCAAGGTGCGGTCCCTGTGCGCCAAGGGCGCCAACCCCGATCCCAGCGACCGCACCACGCCCCAAGTCGCCGCGATCTGCGTCTACTCCGACATGGCGGCCGTCGCCAAGCGGGCCCTCGCCGCGGGCGGCGGCGAGCGGATCAAGGTCGCCTCGGTCGCGACCGCGTTCCCCTCCGGCCGCGCCGCGCTCTCCGTGAAGCTCGCCGACACCCGTGAGGCCGTGGCCGCGGGCGCCGACGAGATCGACATGGTGATCGACCGCGGCGCGTTCCTCGCGGGCGGCTACGGCAAGGTCTTCGATGAGATCCAGGCGGTGAAGGACGCGTGCAGGCGGCCCGCTGGGGGCCCCACCCAGGCCGCAGGCTCTGGGGGAGGATCGGCGCATCTGAAGGTGATCTTCGAGAACGGCGAGCTGTCGACGTACGACAACATCCGCCGCGCCTCCTGGCTCGCGATGCTCGCGGGCGCCGACTTCATCAAGACCTCGACCGGCAAGGTCGCCGTGAACGCCACGCTGCCCGGCACGCTGCTGATGCTGGAGGCCGTGCGCGACTTCCGCGCCGCCACCGGCACGCAGATCGGCGTGAAGCCCGCGGGCGGCATCCGCACGGCCAAGGACGCCGTGCGCTACCTGGTCGTCGTCAACGAGACGGCCGGGCCGGACTGGCTGAGCCCGGACTGGTTCCGCTTCGGCGCCTCCAGCCTGCTCAACGACCTGCTGATGCAGCGCCAGAAGCTGAGCACCGGCCGCTATTCCGGTCCCGACTACGTGACGGTGGACTGAGGGGACGAGGGGACTGAGACGGATGACAGAGCAGATCTTCGAGTACGCGCCCGCGCCCGAGTCACGCGCGATCGTCGACATCGCCCCGTCCTACGGGCTGTTCATCGACGGAGAGTTCCGCGAGGCGGCCGGCGGCAAGGTGTTCAAGACGGTCTCGCCCGCCACGGAGGAGGTGCTCTCCGAGGTCGCGCAGGCAGACGGGGAGGACGTCGACGCCGCGGTGCGGGCCGCGCGTGCGGCCTTCCCCGGCTGGTCGGCGCTGCCCGGCGCCGAGCGCGCGAAGTACATCTTCCGTATCGCGCGCGTCATTCAGGAGCGTTCACGCGAACTGGCCGTCCTGGAGACGCTGGACAACGGCAAGCCGATCCGCGAGACCCGCGACGCCGATCTTCCGCTCGTCGCGGCGCACTTCTTCTACTACGCGGGCTGGGCCGACAAGCTCGCGCACGCCGGGTTCGGCACCGACCCGCGGCCGCTCGGCGTCGCCGGGCAGGTCATCCCGTGGAACTTCCCGCTGCTGATGCTCGCCTGGAAGATCGCCCCGGCGCTGGCCACCGGCAACACCGTGGTGCTCAAGCCCGCCGAGACGACTCCGCTCTCCGCGCTGTTCTTCGCGGACGTGTGCCGCCAGGCGGGGCTGCCGGACGGCGTCGTCAACATCGTCACCGGGGACGGCGCGACGGGCGCCGCGCTCGTCGCGCACCCGGACATCGACAAGGTCGCCTTCACGGGTTCGACGGCAGTGGGCAAGGAGATCGCCCGCACGGTCGCCGGTACGCGCAAGAAGCTCACCCTCGAACTGGGCGGCAAGGGCGCCAACATCGTCTTCGACGACGCGCCCGTCGACCAGGCGGTCGAGGGCATCGTCAACGGCATCTACTTCAACCAGGGCCAGGTGTGCTGCGCGGGCTCCCGGCTGCTCGTACAGGAGTCGGTGCAGGAGGAGTTGCTGGACGCCCTGAAGCGGCGGCTGAGCACCCTGCGCGTCGGCGACCCGATGGACAAGAACACCGACGTCGGCGCCATCAACTCGGCCGAGCAGCTGGCCCGCATCCAGGAGCTGGCCGACTCCGGCGAGGCCGAGGGCGCCGAACGCTGGTCCGCGCCCTGCGAACTGCCCGGCAACGGCTACTGGTTCGCGCCGACGCTCTTCACCGGCGTCAGCCAGGCGCACCGGATCGCCCGCGAGGAGATCTTCGGGCCGGTGCTGTCGGTGCTTACGTTCCGTACGCCGGACGAGGCCGTGGCGAAGGCCAACAACACTCCGTACGGGCTCTCGGCGGGCATCTGGACCGAGAAGGGCTCGCGCATCCTGTCGATGGCGAACAGGCTGCGGGCGGGGGTCGTCTGGGCCAATACGTTCAACAAGTTCGATCCGACGTCGCCCTTCGGCGGTTACAAGGAGTCGGGTTTCGGCCGCGAAGGCGGGCGGCACGGTCTGGAGGCCTACCTCGATGTCCGATGAAGCGAAGCGGAAGACGGCGAAGGCAGCGCAGTCCGGAGAGCCCGGGAAGGCGGCTACGTCCGGGACGGGCGCGCGGGCCGCGAAGTCCTCGGCCGCCAAGTCACCGGCCCCCAAGTCACCGGCCCCCAAGTCACCGGCGACCGCGCGGACTTCGGGCCGTACGCCGGTCGGTGCGGCGCGCGGCCGGGTCGACGTGCTGAAGACCTACAAGCTCTTCATCGGCGGCAAGTTCCCGCGCAGCGAGAGCGGACGGGTGTACGAGGTGACCGACTCCGAGGGCAACTGGCTAGCCAACGCACCCCAGTCGTCCCGCAAGGACGCGCGCGACGCGGTCGCCGCCGCGCGCAAGGCGTTCGGCGGCTGGTCGGGCGCCACGGCCTACAACCGCGGGCAGATCCTGTACCGGGTCGCGGAGATGCTGGAGGGACGGCGGGAGCAGTTCGCCGCCGAAGTGGCCGCGGCGGAAGGGCTGTCGGCGCCGGCGGCGGCCGCGCAGGTGGACGCGGCCGTCGACCGCTGGGTCTGGTACGCGGGCTGGTCCGACAAGATCGCCCAGGTCGCGGGCGGCGCCAACCCCGTCGCCGGGCCGTTCTTCAACCTCTCAACTCCTGAGCCGACGGGCGTCGTCGCCGTGCTGGCGCCGCAGGAGTCCTCCTTCCTGGGGCTGGCCTCGGTGCTCGCCCCGGTGATCGTCACGGGCAACACGGCGGTGCTGGTCCCCTCGGAGCGCGCGCCGCTGCCCGCCCTGTCGCTGTCGGAGGTCCTGGCGACCTCGGACCTCCCCGGCGGTGTGGTCAACGTGCTGTCGGGCCGTACGAGGGAGGTCGGGGCGACGCTCGCCGCGCACCAGGACGTCAACGCCCTGGATCTGGCGGGCACTTCGGGCTACCCGGAGCTGGCGAAGGAGCTGGAGACGGCCGCGGCGGAGAACCTGAAGCGGGTGCTGCGCCCGGACGAGGACGGCGGCGAGGACGGCGGCGAGGGCGCCGGCTGGTCCGCCGACCCCGGTACGCACCGGCTGCTCGCCTTCCTGGAGACGAAGACGGTCTGGCACCCGATCGGGGTGTGACGGCGCGGGCCGTGGCCGGGCCGAGGCGGCGGGAGCCGCGGCGGCGGCTGAGGAAAACGGGAGCCGAGGCAACGGGGGCCGGTGCAACGGGGGCCGAGGCAACGGGCGCCGGGGCAACGGCGGTTGAGGGCTGAGGCGACAGCCGCTGAGGCAATGACCCGTACACCGGGTCACGCGGGCGCGGGAATGGCCGACAATGGTCTCTCGTGACCGAACCCGCCGACATACCGCGCTCGCCCCGCGTCATTCTGCTCACCGGGCCCTCGGGGTCCGGGAAGTCCCGGCTCTCCGCGCGCAGCGGGCTGCCCGTGATGCGTCTCGACGACTTCTACAAGGAGGGCGGCGATCCGACGCTGCCCCAACTCCCGCACGGCATCGGCGTGGACTGGGACTCGCCCGCGTCCTGGGACGCGGACGCCGCCGTCAGCGCGGTGCGGGAGCTGTGCGCGACGGGGCGTACGACCGTGCCGCTGTACGACATCGCGCTGAGCGCCCGCGTCGGCCGGGAGACGCTCACGCTCGACGGAGCGGGGCTGTTCATCGCGGAGGGCATCTTCGCCGCGGACGTAGCGGACCGCTGCCGTGAACTCGGCCTGCTCGCCGACGCGATCTGCCTGCGCGGGCGGCCGTCGACGACGTTCCGGCGCCGGCTGCTGCGGGATCTGCGCGAGGGGCGCAAGTCGGCGCGGTTCCTGCTGCGGCGGGGCTGGCGGCTGATGCGGGCCGAGGAGGCGATCGTCGCGCGGCACCGGGAGCTGGGCGCGTACCCGTGCGCACGGGACGAGGCGGCGGAGCGGATCAGACGGCTGCGCGAGGCACGTACGGCACGTACGGCGATGTGAGGAACGGAGAAAGGGAGAGAGCGGGTTCGGGCAGACCCCCCGGTTGCCCGTCCCCGCTCTCTCGTTCCCGTCCCCCCGGACGGGTCCCCGTGTTTCCCCTCTGTTCCCCCGTGATCCCCCGCCCCCGAGGGGCTCCCCCGCCCCTCATCCCGAGGACGTCAAGGGCCCATCCCCCGGCCCTCGTTCCTCGGTGTCTCAAATGCCCGGGGCTTCGGATCCCCGGAACTCCGTGCGTCAGGCGACCAGTTCGCCGAAGCTCTCCTCCTGGTCCCTGCCGAAGCTGAGCACTTCGTCGTCGCGCAGGCGGCGCAGCGAACGCCAGATGCTGCTCTTCACCGTGCCGACGCTGATGTTGAGTATGTCCGCGATCTCCGGGTCCGTACGGCCCTCGTAGTAGCGCAGCACCAGCATCGTGCGCTGGAGTTCGGGCAGCCGGGCGAGCGCCTGCCAGAGCACGGTGCGCAGCTCGGTGCCGCGCATCGCGTCCTGGTCGCCGGCGGTCTCCGGCAGCTCCTCCGTCGGGTACTCGTTGAGCTTGCGGCGGCGCCACGCGCTGATGTGCAGGTTCGTCATGGTGCGGCGCAGATAGCCGCCGAGGGCCGCCTTGTCGCTGATCCGGTGCCATGCGCGGTACGTGGAGAACAGCGCGCTCTGGAGCAGGTCCTCGGCCTCGAAGCGGTCGCCCGTGAGGTGGTAGGCGGTGGCGTACAGGGAGGCGCGGCGCTCGCGTACGTAGGCTGTGAACTCCGCCTCCGACGCGGCCTCTTGCCGTGCTCCCGGCTCCTCCCTGTACTCACCGTCCCCCGCGCTTCGGGCCTCCCCTCGAAGGCCCTCCACCGCTGTGATGTGCGGCGGCCGTGCACGCCCGGACGAATGGACGCACCCTCGCCCGATCGTTCCGGACTTCTCGGCGGCGTGGCCTGCCGGAACCGACGGGGTGTGCAGGCGCGTGTGAATGACTGCGCTGAGGTTCTCGCTGTGCAGTGTGTTCATCTTGCGCCCCCCTCGGGCAAACCTGGTCGCTCGCTGATGACGTACACACTGCACGGCCGATTTCATCGCCAGGTCCCCCGACTGTCACAGCGGTGTCACAAGGGCTCGGGAGGCCGTGTCCTGCCGTGTGAGCTGCGGTGTACGGGCGTTGACAGAGCGTGGGCGAGGCGCCGCAACCGCGGGTTGAGCTGCACCGCACGGTCGAAGTGTGAGGGGGCATGGGACAGAATGGCCCGCGTGTCTTTCCTGTTGCTGATCGAGGACGACGACGCTGTCCGTACGGCCCTTGAGATGGGTCTGACCCGGCAGGGTCACCGCGTGGTGACCGCCGCGTCCGGCGAGGACGGCCTCAAGCTGCTGCGCGAGCAACGGCCGGACCTGATCGTGCTGGACGTGATGCTGCCGGGGATCGACGGCTTCGAGGTGTGCCGCCGCATCCGCCGTACCGACCAGCTGCCGATCATCCTGCTGACGGCCCGCAGCGACGACATCGACGTCGTCGTGGGGCTGGAGTCGGGCGCCGACGACTATGTCGTCAAGCCCGTGCAGGGCAGGGTGCTGGACGCGCGGATCCGTGCGGTGATGCGGCGCGGGGAGCGCGAGTCCAACGACGCGGCGACGTTCGGCAGTCTCGTCATCGACCGTTCCGCGATGACGGTGACGAAGAACGGCGACGACCTCCAACTGACGCCCACCGAACTGCGGTTGCTGCTGGAGCTGAGCCGCAGGCCCGGGCAGGCGCTGTCGCGGCAGCAGCTGCTGAGGCTCGTGTGGGAGCACGACTACCTCGGCGATTCGCGCCTCGTCGACGCGTGTGTGCAGCGGCTGCGCGCGAAGGTCGAGGACGTGCCGTCGTCGCCGACGCTGATCCGCACGGTCCGGGGCGTCGGGTACAGGCTGGACGCCCCGCAGTGACCGAGCCGGCGCGGCCGACGCCGGACCGGGGGCGGGGCGGGAACGGAAGCGGACGAGGCGGCGGAGAGCCAGGGCAGGGACAGGGACAGGGACAGGATCCGGAACGGGAAGCGGACCGCGGGCCCGCGCACGAGCGGGAGGAGCGGATACGCGGCTGGATGGCGGGAATGCTGCCGACGCTGCGGCTGCGGCTCGTCGTCGTCTTCGCGCTCGTGGCGCTGACCGCCGCGGTCTCCGCCTCCGGGATCGCGTACTGGCTCAACAGGGACGCCGTGCTCACCCGCACGCAGAACGCCGCGCTCAACGACTTCCGCAAGTCCATGGAGGACAGCGCCGGAAGCCTGCCCCACCGCTACGACTGCCGCCAACTGCGCGACGCCGCCGAGAAGATGAGCGGCACATCGCAGAACTACGAGGTGCTGCTCACCGGCCAGAACGCCGACGGCACCCGCTGCGCCGTCGCCTCCGACCCCGGCAGCTTCACCATGCAGGACGTGCCGAAGCGGCTGCGCACGGCGGTCGCCAAGCACCGCACGGTCGACGAGGACAACTCCTACCCGTACCACCTGTACTGGCAGCGGACCGCCGAGAACGGCGGCAACGAGCCCTTCCTGGTGGGCGGCGCCAAGATGATCGGCGACGGCCGTACGCCCTCCGGGTACATGCGAAAGTCGCTCGCGCAGGAACGGGACGATCTCGACTCCCTCGCCTGGTCCCTGGGCATCGCCACCGGCCTGGCCCTGGTGGGCGCCATGCTCCTCGCGCAGGCCGCGGCCACGACAGTGCTGCGCCCCGTGCGGCGGCTCGGCGACGCCGCACGGCGGCTGGGCGAGGGGAAGCTCGACACGCGTCTGAAGGTGTCGGGCACCGACGAACTGGCCGAGCTCTCCCGCACGTTCAACCGGACCGCCGAGTCGCTGGAGCACCGCGTCGCCGATCTCAGCGCACGGGAGGAGTCCTCGCGGCGGTTCGTGGCGGACATGTCGCACGAGCTGCGTACGCCGATGACGGCGATCTCCGCGGTCACCGAGGTGCTGGAGGAGGAGCAGGAGAACCTCGACCCGATGATCGCGCCCGCCGTGCAGCTGGTGGTCAGCGAGACCCGGCGCCTGAACGACCTGGTGGAGAACCTGATGGAGGTCACGCGCTTCGACGCCGGCACGGCGAATCTCGTCCTCGACGACGTCGACGTGGCCGACCAGGTCACCGCCTGCATCGACGCCCGCGCCTGGCTCGACGCCGTCGAACTCGACGCCGACCGCGGCCTGATGGCGCGGCTCGACCCTCGGCGGCTCGACGTGATCCTTGCGAACCTCATCGGCAATGCGCTCAAGCACGGCGGTTCGCCGGTGCGCGTCTCCGTGCGCACGGTGAGGGCGCCCGGCGGCGGCCCGGACGAGCTGCTGATCGAGGTCGCGGACCGCGGGCCGGGCATTCCCGAGGAGATGCTTCCGCACGTCTTCGACCGCTTCTTCAAGGCCAGCGCGTCCAGACCCAGATCCGAGGGCAGCGGCCTCGGGCTGTCCATCGCCCAGGAGAACGCGCAGATCCACGGCGGCTCCATCTCCGTGCGCAACGACACGGAGCACGGCGGCGGCGCCGTCTTCACCCTCCGGCTGCCGCGGGAGTCCGGGGAGCAGGGGCCGCAGGAGGCCGAGCCGGGCGGACCGGACGGCGGGGGCGCCGGTGGCATCGGTGGCGGCGGGGGCATCGGTGGCGGCGGGGGCGGCAAGGGCAGCAGGGGCGACGGCAGGAGGGGAGACCGTTGACGAGCACAGCACCGTTGACGAGTACCGCACCACGCGCCGGTTCCGCGCTCCGCACCGGCCCGCCCGTCCGTACGTACCGGGGCGCCCGCGGCGGCCCGCCCATCCGCACCGGCCCGCGCATCCGCAGTGGCCTGCCCATCCGCACCGGTCCGCGCCGTCTGCCGCTCGCGCTCTGCGGGCTGGCGCTGCTCGGCGCGCTCGCCGCGGGCTGCGGCATCCGCTCCACCTCCGTGCCCGTCGACGCGGGCGCGGCGCCCTCCCGCGTGAGCTGTGTCCTCCCGGGCGACCGGGAGTCGGCCGACGGCGGCGACGGCGGCAACCTGCCCGTGCGGGTCTATCTCTCGTGCGGCTCGCGCGTCTCCCCCGTCGACCGGCGCGTGGCGCTGCCCGACGGCGACGACTCGGAGCGGCTGCCCGTCGCCCGCGGACTGCTCGACGCGCTGCGGGCGGAGCCCGACTCCGAGGAGGAGTCGGCCGGGTTCAAGACCGCCGTGCCACGGGGACTGCGGGTCTCCGGGCCGGCCGAGGGCGACCCCGCGGCGGCGCTGCGACTGAGCGAGCCGCTGGGGGATCTGCCCGCGTTCGCGCTGGCGCAGATCGTCTGCACGTACGCGGACACGGCCGCCGCGGGCTCCGACCGCTCGGTGATCCTCGGCGGCCCGGCGGACGCCGAGGACGGCGGGGACTCCACGGGCTCCGGAGCGGTGGAGCCGCTGCGCCGCTTCAGGTGCGACACGGACCTGCGGACCCGTCCCGGCGCGTCCGACAACGCGGGTACGCCGCTGTGACCGGCCCCCGGGACCGCGCCCAGGACGGTGCGCGGAGCCGTACGCGGAGCCGTACGCGGAACCCCTCCGTGACCGGCCCCCGGACCCGCGTCCGGGACCGCGCCCGGGGCCTCGTCCCGACCCGCGCCCGGGACCTCGTCCCGAACCGCGCCCGGGGCCTCGTCCCGAACCGTGTCCGGAACCGTGCGCGGGGCCGCGGCGTCTTTGCTCGTGTGCAGCGTCATGGCCGTGGCGGAGGTACCGCCGCTTCCGCTCCCCGAATCCGCGTAGCAGGACTCGTCCTGCTGACCGCGTATCTGGCCGTCGTCGGATGGCTGGCGCTACGTCCGCTCCCGGTGCCGTGGGTCGAGCCCACGAACCTCCAGCCCCTCGCCACCATCCGCTCCGAGCTCGACACGGGCACCCTGGACGCGCTCTACGGGCTGGCACGCGGACTGGCCCGGCTGGCCGCGCTGGGCGTGCTGCTGCCCCTGGCCTCGTGGCGCCCCGAGCGCACGCTCGCGGCGGTCTGCGCCCGTACGGTCGGCGCCGGCGCGCTGATCTCGTCCGCGATCCTGCTCTTGCAGTCGGGCGTGCCGGGCCGCTCCGTGAACGTGGACACCGTGCTGCTCGACTCCGCCGGCGTGGCGCTGGCCTGTCTGCTGGTCTTCCCCGTCGTACGGGCGCTGCTGCGGCGCGGGCCCGGGGACGGCACCCGGTGGGGCGGGCCCCGGTGGGACGGATCCGCCCACGGTAGTGGTGCGCACGACGTGCTCCACCTGCGGGACGAGACCGCCGGGGGCGTGCCCCCGAGAGCGGCCAGGGTCGGGATCGCACCGTAGGCCGACGCCGCGGGTGTGCGTGCCGCCTAGCGTGGAAACCGGACGTCGAGGAACGACGTCAGGAAACGACGTCCAGTGAAGGAGTCGCGTCATGCCCGCACTTGCACGCCCGCGTGATGACCGCATGCTCGGCGGTGTCTGCGCCGGTCTGGCACGCCGTTTCGGGATGAGGCCCAACACGATGCGCCTGATCTTCGTGGTGTCCTGCCTGCTGCCCGGACCGCAGTTCCTGCTCTACCTGGCGCTGTGGATTCTGCTGCCGAACGGCGACGAGCGCACGGCCTGGTAGCCGCGCGCCGGCCCACGGGGGCCGATGCCGCTCGCGGGGCCGCACCGGACGACGGGGCGGCCCCGCTTCGCGGACGGCTCTCGCCCCGGCCCGCCGCCGCACCGGGCCGGGGCGAAGAGGCCGGTGCGAGCGGCCGGTCGGTGAACGGAGCCGCCCGGTCGGTGAACGGAGCCGCCCGGTGAAGAGGGCCGCCCGGTGAGGATCATCCGGTGAGGGCCGCTCGGTGAGAGTCATCCGGTGAGGATCACTCGGTGAAGAGCCACTCCGACTTCAGCTCGGCATAGCCCGGCTTGATCACCTCGTTGATCATCGCCAGCCGTTCGTCGAACGGGATGAACGACGACTTCATCGCGTTGACCGTGAACCACTGCATGTCGTCGAGCGTGTAGCGGAACGTCCGGACCAGGTGCTCGAACTCCTTGCTCATGGTCGTACCGCTCATGAGTCTGTTGTCCGTGTTCACCGTCGCCCGGAAGTGCAGCCGCCGCAGCAGCCCGATGGGGTGCTCCTCGTACGAAGGGGCCGCGCCCGTCTGGAGGTTGGAGGACGGGCACAGCTCCAGCGGGATGCGCTTGTCCCGTACGTACGCGGCGAGGCGGCCCAGCTTGACCGAACCCGTCCCGTCGTCCTGGATGTCGTCGATGATGCGCACCCCGTGGCCCAGCCGGTCCGCGCCGCACCACTGCAACGCCTGCCAGATGGAGGGCAGTCCGAAGGCCTCGCCGGCGTGGATCGTGAAGTGGTTGTTCTCCCGCTTGAGGTATTCGAAGGCGTCGAGGTGGCGCGTGGGCGGGTGGCCCGCCTCCGCACCCGCGATGTCGAAGCCGACGACACCCAACTCGCGGTAGCGGTTGGCGAGTTCGGCGATCTCCAGGGCGCGGGCCGCGTGCCGCATCGCGGTGAGCAGAGCGCCCACCCGGATACGGCCGCCCGCGGCGCGCGCCCGGCGCTCGCCCTCGCGGAAGCCCTCGTTGACCGCCTCCACGACCTCTTCGAGGGTGAGGCCCTTCTCCAGGTGCTGCTCCGGGGCGAAGCGGACCTCGGCATAGACCACGCCGTCCGCCGCGAGGTCCTCGGCGCACTCCGCGGCGACCCGGGTCAGCGCCTCACGGGTCTGCATCACGCCCACGGTGTGCGAGAACGTCTCCAGGTAGCGCTCCAGCGAACCGGAGTCCGCGGACTCCCGGAACCAGCGCTCCAGGCTCTCCGCGTCGGCCGCGGGCAGTGCGTCGTAACCCGTCTCGGCGGCCAGTTCGGCGACGGTGGCCGGCCGCAGGCCGCCGTCGAGGTGGTCGTGGAGCAGCGCCTTCGGCGCGCGGCGGATCTGCTGCGGGGTGGGAATCGTGTTGAGGGTCTGGCTCGTCATCCACGTACTGTAGCTCCTACGCGCGTAGATGGCATCTGCGCCTTAACTTCCGTTTCGCGTACGGGAGTTGAGCGAGGCCTTGCGCTTCGATACGCAATGGTGATCCCGCGGCACCGTACGTGCATCCCGGCTTCTGCCATCGTCTTCCCTATGGCTCAGCAAGCTTTGCCGGAGCGGGAGGCCCGACTGGGACGGGCGATGGGGGCGGACCCCTCCGGGGCTGCTCCGCACGCGGTGGCCCTGCTGCTGCCGGGCGGCGGCGCCGAACACAGCGCACGTCGCCGCTCCGCGCTGGCCGCGGCGGTGGTGCGGCCGCTGGCGCGGCGGCTGGTACGTGGCGCGCACCACGGCGAGCCGGACACCTCGCTCGTGGCGCACGTCGTCCACTACCGCTACCGCGGCTGGAACGGCGACTCGGCCCACCCCGCGTACGACGCCGAGTGGGCGGTGGCCGAGGTGGTGCGGCGCTACGGCGACGTCCCGGTCTGCCTCGTCGGCATCGACGTCGGCGCGCGCGCCGCGCTGCGGGCGGCGGGACACCCGATGGTCGCCTCGGTGCTCGCGCTGTCGCTCTGGCTCCCCGGCACGGACCCGGACGCGCCGGATCGGGAACCGGTACGCCAACTCCTCGGCCGCCAGGTGATGTTCGTACACGGCACCGACGACGAGCACACCGCCCCCGAACTCTCCTACCGGCTCGCGGAACGTGCGAAGAAGACCAACGCGGACGTCTGCCGCTTCGAGGTCCACACGGACGGGCACCGGCTGCACCAGCACAGCGCGGAAGTCGCGGCGCTGGCCGAGAACTTCGTCCTCGGCACGCTGTGCGGACGCGATTTCGCGCGTCCGCTTGTCGACGCGATGGCGGCTCCGCCGCCGCTGGGCCTGCGCATGCCGCTGGCAACGGGCTTCGGCCAAAGCCTGCGCCGCTAGCGCCGCTCCCGCGGCGGGGTGGCCGACGTCGCTGCGCGCCCACGCGACCGCGCCTGGCGGCGGGCCCCTTCGTTCACGGCTCCCCTCGCCGCGGGGGGGGCGGCCGTCCTGCGCGTCCGCGCCCGGCGGCGCCCGCGCGGCGAGGCAGCCGTATCGCGCGGCGCGCCCAGCGCCCTCAACACGAACGGCTGGCCGACGTATTGCGCCCCCGCCCCGACGCCCACGGCCAAGTGGCCAACGTCGCCACGCGACCACGCGACCACGCGACCACGCGACTGCGCGACTGCGCGACTGCGCCAAGCGGCGGGCCCCTTCGTTCACGGCTCCCCTCGCCACGCGGGGGCGGCCGTCCTGCGCGTCCGCGCGTTGCGGCGCCCGCGAAGCGGAGCAGCCGTTTTACGCGACCGCGCCCAGCCCCTCAACACGACGGGCCAGCCGACGTGATGCGCCACCGCACATAGCGCCACCCGCGCGGCACAGTGGCCAACACGCTGCGCGACCGCGCCCAGCGGCGGGCCGACGCGGCGGTGCGGCCGACGTGCGCGTCCGCGCGCAGCGGCGCCGCCGGGGCGGGGTGACCGATGTTGCTGCGGGACCGCGCCTGGCGCCCTCAACGCGGCAGGCTGTCGGACGTATTGCGCCTCCGCACATACCGCCACCCAGGCGGCGGGTGGCCGACGCACCGCGCGACGACGCCTTGCGGCACCCACGCGGCGGGGTGACCGACGCCGCTGAGCGACCGCGCCCAGCGGCGCCCGCGCGACGGGGCAGCCGACGTGCGCGTCCGCGCGTAGCGCCTTCCGCCCTCAACCCGACGAGCAGGCCGACGTGCCGCGGCTCCGCGCGGATGCCCGAGGCCGGGGCGGGGCGCTTCGGTGGCGGGGCCGGGGCTCGCGACCCCGTCCCGTTCCCGTCCCCTGCCTGCGGCAGGCCCGTTGGGTCGTCGGCAGCCCACGTTCATGGTCCTCAAGTCCCAAGCCCGTCCTACCGGTTGGCGCTGTGTCCGCGTCCGGCCGCGTTGCCGTTCTCGCTTCCGTCGCGCTTCCGTCGCGCTCCCCGCTGTGCGGAGTCGCGTACGCAACCGATGCGCCCTCGGTGAGTCGCCCTGCCGGGAACAGTGGCCGGGCCGGGCCGGGCCGTGGACGGAGCGGCACGCTCCGACCCGCACCACCGTCGGCTGCCCCGTCGCGTCAGCGACGCCCTGCGTGGACCGTCGTCGCCGTCAGGTAGAAGACGTCCGGGCGGTGGAGGATGCCCGTCGGGGAGTCGTCCGAGAGGAGGGCGTCGAGGACCGGGAGGTCCTCGGGGGAGAGCCACTCGTCCAGGGTCTCGCGGGCACGCGCGAGCCTGTCGCGCAGGTGCGCGCGCCCCTCCGGGCCCAGCGGCGCCGGCAGGTCCGTGAGGAAGGTGCGGGTGCCGGCGGGGACGAGACCCGCGCGGGCCAGCATCGCGGGCCAGTCCTCGACGACGGCCGTGTGGCCCGGCAGGGCCTCCCGCATGGCGGTGTAGCGCTCCTCGTTCGCCGCCTCCAGGCGGGCCAGCAGGCCGGGCCGGCCGAGGCCGATGTCGCGGGGCAGGTAGCGGGGCGAGAGGCCGCGTTCGACGACGGCGAGCAGCCCGCCGGGCCGCACGGACGCCGCGAGGGCGTCCAGCGCGGCCTGCTGGTCGCCGATGTGGTGGACCACGTTGCTGGTCCAGATGAGGTCGGCGCTGCCCAAGGTGCCGAGCTCTTCGGGCAGTCGGGCCTCGTGCGTCGTCACGTTCGAGGAGACGCCCTCGCGGGCGGCCCGGTCGCGGACGCGCTGGAGGAGGCCGGGTTCGCCGTCGACGGCGACGACTGCGGCCTGCGGGAAGGAGCGCGCGAGCAGCGCCGTGAAGACGCCGGGGCCGCTGCCGACGTCCAGCGCACGCTCGGCCGTGTCGGGTCCGCAGCCGCCTTCGAGGAGCAGGCCGCGAAGCCAGGCGAGCGCCTCCTCGACGAAGGGGACGCGCAGTTCGGCTTCGCGTTCGAGGTGGACGGCCATGGCCTCCCAGTCGATGTCGCCGTGGTCGTGGCCGGTGTGTGTGCTCACGTTCTCCTCCTCGTGCCTACGGGAATCCTCACCCCGGAAGCAGCCTGCCGCGACGGCTGAGCAGAAAGCTCTTGAACGCGGCGACCGGCGGCGTGTCGGGCCGGCCGGCGAGCCAGGCGACGCCGATCTCGCGAACGGCGCGCGGCGCGGTGACCGTCAGTTCGCGTACGCCGGGACGCGGCACCGTCGGCGGAGGCAGCAGCGCGACGCCGAGGCCCGCGGCGACGAGGCCGCGGATGGTCTCGGCCTCCTCGCCCTCGAAGGCGATCCGCGGGGTGAACCCGGCCTGCGCGCAGAGCGATTCGAGGAGGCGGCGCATGCCGTAGCCCCGCTCCAGGGTGACGAAGTGCTCGTCGGCGGCCTCGGCGAGGCGGACGCGGCGGCGGGAGGCGAGGGGGTGGTCGTCGGGTACGACGAGCCGCAGGCGCTGTTCGTCGAGGCGGCGCCCTTCGAGGTCGGGCTCGTCGGGGACGGGCGAGGTGAGGCACAGGTCGAGCTCGCCGGCGCGCAGCCGTTCCAGCATGGCCTCGCCGTAGTTCTGCACGAGGGCGAAGCGGACCCGGGGGTGCTCGGCGCGGAAGGCCCGGATGAGCACGGGGACGGTCTCCCAGCCGAGGGTGTGCAGGAAGCCGAAGGCGACCTTGCCCTTTCCGGGGTCGGCGTCGGCTCGTACGGACTCGGCGGCCTGCTCCACGGCGGACAGTGCGCGCTGGGCGGAGGCCAGAAAGGTGCGTCCGGCGGGTGTGAGGGAGACGGTGCGGCCGTGGCGGGCGAAGAGGGCGACGCCGAGGTCGTCTTCGAGGCGGGTGACGGCTCGGCTCAACGTGGACTGGGGAACGCCGAGTTCGGCCGCGGCGCGGGTGACGTGCTCGTGGCGGGCGACGGCGGCGAACTGCGCGAGGCGCGGGGTGAGCGAGGCACCCCAGTCCGATGTGACAGAGATGTCTTTTTCATTGCGTGCCGGTGACATACCTTCCTCAGCTGGTGTGATGCGTGAGAGGAACGGTTGGCTGAGTTCTGTGCATTGGACGCATCAGTGGGGGGATCGTAGCGTCGAAGCATGCCATCCGCCGATACCGGGGCGTCCGCCCGTGCGGGCGCCGCTGCCGCCGCCAATGTCTCCGCCCCCGTGACCGACTCCCTTACGGAGCACGGTCCCTGCTCCCCTCCCCGCTCCCCCGCGGACGACAGGTCCCGTACGGACCACGACGGCCCGGCCTCACCCGCGGATCACGGCTCCCGTACGGAACACGGCTCCCCTGCGGATCACGGCTCGCCTGCCGCACACGGCTCCGGGCCCGACTCGGGCGACGACAGCGAGGCGAGCGAGGCGAGCGACGCGACCAAGCTGAGCCCGGGCGACCCCGGGCACGGCAGGATGCGGCTCGCCCTCTTCGCCGCGGGCCTCGCGACCTTCGCGCTGCTGTACTCGACACAGGCGCTGCTCCCGGAGATCTCCCGCGATCTGCACGCCGATCCGGGCCTGGCGAGCTGGACCGTCTCCGGCGCGACCATCGGCCTGGCGCTGGCCGTGCTGCCGCTGGCGGCGCTCTCCGAGCGCTTCGGGCGGCATCGGATGCTGACGGTGTCGATGTCGGCGGCCGTGGTGCTGGCCCTGGCGGCGCCCTTCGCACCGGACATGGGCACGCTGATCGCGCTGCGCACGCTCCAGGGCGCGGCCATCGCGGGCGTGCCCGCGTCGGCGATGGCCTATCTCGCCGACGAGGTGCGCAGCAGGCATCTGGTGGGCGCGACGGGCCTGTTCGTCGCCGGAAACAGCGTCGGCGGCATGAGCGGACGCGTCCTCACCGGCTGGGTCACCGAGGCCTGGGGCTGGCGGGCCGGGCTCGCGGCGGTCGCCGTGGCGTCGCTGCTGTGCGTGGTGGCGTTCCGGCTGCTGGCGCCGCGCGCCCGTCACTTCCGCCCGAGCCCGCTGAACGCACGGGCCGTGGCCCGTACCGTCTCGGCGCACCTGCACAATCCGCTGCTGGTACGGCTCTACGCCATCGGCATGCTGTTCATGGTCGTCTTCGGCGGTGTCTACACCGTGATCGGCTACCGGCTGGTGGCCGAGCCGTTCGGGCTCTCACAGGGCCTGATCGGTTCCGTCTTCGTCATCTACCTTGTGGGCACGGGGACTTCGGCCGCGGCGGGCAGGCTCAACGCCAGGCTGGGACGGCGCGGCATGATCTACGCGGGCATCGTCACGGCCTCCTCCGGGCTGCTGCTGAGCCTCGTCGACAGCCTGGTGGCGGTCGCCGCCGGGCTGGTGCTGATCACGGCGGGCTTCTTCGCGGGGCACGCGGTGGCCTCGGGCTCGGTCAGCCGTACGGCCACACACGGGCGCGCGCAGGCCTCGGCGCTCTACCAGATGACGTACTACACGGGCAGTTCGCTCGGCGGCGCGCTGGGCGCGGCGGCGTTCGCGGCGGGCGGCTGGCAGGCGACGGTCTCGCTGACGCTCGGGGCGATGGTCCTCGCCGCGGGCGTGACCCTCTACGGCACCCGCAGCGCAGCCGCCCTCCACCGCCACCGCCTGCGCGAGGCACGGGCCTGACGGGGCGCGGCCGGCGGCCGGCGGCCGGCGGAGGACGATCAGTCGGTGGGGAATCCCGCGGTGTCCAGGGTGAGTTGGAAGGGCCCGGGCAGGCGGATCACCTCGCCCGTCTTGACGGCCGTGTGCACGCGGTAGACATCGCCGACAGGCTCGCCGTACAGGGTGACGGTGGGCCCTCCGGGGGCGTGGCCGTCGACGAGCAGATAGAGCGGAACTCCCGCCTGGGCGTAGGCGGACGGCTTGCTGAGGCGGTCGTGCCCGGCGTTGGAGGGCGAGGTGATCTCGACGACGAGCTCGGCCGCGGCGGCGGGGATGTAGTTGCCGGGCCCGTTCAGCACGGCTTCCGGAACGACGACGAGGTCGGGGATGAACAGGCCGCTGCGGGAGGGGACCGCTACTCCCAGGGTCTGGTAGATGCCCCAGTCCTCGGGGATGACGGTGTACAGGCGACGCTGCACCAGATTCGCGATGCTGTTGTGGCTGTTCGCGGGCAGCGGTGAGACGGTGACGATCCCCTCGATGATCTCCACCTTGCTGCCCTCGGGCCCGTCGGTCTGCTCCCAGACCTGGACGAGGCCGTTCCAGTCCTGGCCTCCGGCCGGGCCGTCGTCGACGGTGAGTGCGCTCATGGCGGTCTCCTTCATCAGTACGTCACCGACTCCAGCACGCTGAAAGGGACGAGCAGGGCGCCACTGATCGTCATCACCCGAAAGTGAGAGCCGCACGAGAAGGGTTGACGCGTCGGGGACCCGGGTCAGCCCGTGACGCGTTCCAGGACGATCGGCGTGATCGCGAACTCCGTGCCCTGCGGGGCGATGTCGAACGAGTCCCGCAGCGCCTCCAGCGCGTACTGGAACTTCTCCGGAGTGTCCGAGTGCAGCGTCATCAGCGGCCGTCCCGCCGTCACGGGGTCGCCCGGCTTCGCGTGGAGTTCGATGCCCGCGCCCGCCTGTACGGGGTCCTCCTTGCGGGCGCGGCCCGCGCCGAGGCGCCAGGCGGCGAGCCCCACGGCGTAGGCGTCGAGCCGGGTGAGGGTGCCGGACGCCGGAACCATCAGGGGCTGCTGCTCCAGCGCCACCGGAAGGGCCGCGTCCGGGTCGCCGCCCTGGGCGGAGATCATGCGGCGCCAGTGGTCCATGGCGCTGCCGTCGGCGAGGGCCTTGGCCGGGTCGGCGTCGGGCAGTCCGGCGGCGGCGAGCATCTCGCGGGCGAGCGCGAGGGTGAGTTCCACGACGTCGGCGGGGCCGCCGCCCTCCAGCACCTCGACGGACTCTCGTACTTCGAGGGCGTGGCCGACGGTGGCGCCCAGCGGGGTGTCCATGTCGGTGATGAGGGCCCGCGTGCGCACCCCGTGGTCGTTGCCCAACTCGACCATGGTGGCGGCCAGTTCGCGGGCGTCGTCCAGCGACTTCATGAAGGCGCCGGAGCCGGTCTTCACATCGAGCACCAGCGAGCCGGTGCCCTCGGCGATCTTCTTGCTCATGATGGAGCTGGCGATCAGCGGTACGGACTCGACGGTGCCGGTGACGTCGCGCAGCGCGTAGAGCTTGCGGTCCGCGGGCGCGAGGCCGCCGCCCGCGGCGCAGACGACGGCGCCCACGTCCGCGAGGACGCGCAGCATCTCGTCGTTGGCGAGCGACGCGCGCCAGCCCGGCACGGACTCCAGCTTGTCCAGCGTGCCGCCGGTGTGGCCGAGTCCACGGCCCGACAGCTGCGGCACCGCCGCGCCGCAGGCCGCGACCAGCGGGGCCAGCGGCAGGGTGATCTTGTCGCCGACGCCGCCCGTGGAGTGCTTGTCGACCGTGTGGCGGTCGAGCCCGGAGAAGTCCATCCGCTCGCCGGACTCGATCATCGCTCCGGTCCAACGGGCGATCTCCGCCCGTGACATGCCGTTCAGCAGGATCGCCATCGCCAGCGCGGACATCTGCTCGTCGGCGACCTCGCCGCGCGTGTAGGCGTCGACGACCCAGTCGATCTGCTCGTCGCTGAGCGCGCCGCGGTCGCGCTTGGTACGGATGACGGAGATGACGTCCATGGACATAGAGCGGAAGTCTCCTTCACGCAGGGGGCCGTGCCGGGTAGGACAGGCCGAAGATTCAGGTGTGGGCGGGGAGAGCGGGCGGTGAGGTCCGAGGTCGGACGCCGGTGGGGTGCGGGGGCGACACCCGGAGGTCCGAGACCGGGGGCGACGGGCGGAGGGCGGAGACGGATCAGCGTTTCAGGTCGTCCGTTCCGAACGCGTCCGGCAGCAGCTCGGCCAGCGTCCGGATTCCGTTCCGGGTCTCCATCAGCATCTCCGGGCCGCCGTGCTCCCACAGCAGCTGGCGGCAGCGGCCGCACGGCATCAGCACGTCGCCGTGCCGGTCGACGCAGGTGAAGGCCGTCAGACGGCCGCCGCCCGACGCGACGAGCGAGGAGACGAGGCCGCACTCCGCGCACAGCGCGACGCCGAACGCGGCGTTCTCCACGTTGCAGCCGGAGACCGTGCGCCCGTCGTCGGCCAGCGCCGCCGCTCCCACCGGGAACCCGGAGTAGGGGACGTAGGCCCGGGACATCATGTCCCGGGCCTCGGCCCGCAGCGACGCCCAGTCGACCTCCGCGCCGGCGTCGGCGGTGGCGTCGGCGGTGCCGTCCGCGGAGCCGCGCGCGGTGCCGTCCCGGGAGCCGCCCGGGGCGGTCGTCATGTGCCCTGCCCCCGGCGGTAGGACTTGCCGATGGCCTTGGGCGGACGCAGCCGCTGCGCGGCGAGCGAGAGCACCAGCAGGGTGGTGATGTACGGGCTCATCTCGACGAACTCCAGGGGGACGGTGTCCGTCATCAGATACCACACCAGCAGCCCCACGGCCGTGACGCCGCTGATCGCCGCCTGCACCATGCCGCCCTTGCGCAGCTTCCACAGCGCGAGGCCCGCCAGCAGCACGGCGACGAGCAGCAGCAGCGCGTGCACCGTCGGTCCGCCGGCGCGCAGTTGGAGCGCGTCCATGAAGCCGAAGAGGCCGGCGCCCATGGCGACGCCTCCCGGGCGCCAGTTGCCGAAGATCATCGTGGCGAGGCCGATGTAGCCGCGTCCGCCGGTCTGCTGGTCCTGGTAGATGTGCACGCCGATGGCGAGGAAGGCGCCGCCGAGTCCGGCGAGCGCACCGGAGACGGTGACCGCCGCGTACTTGTACTTCAGTACGTTGACGCCGAGGGTCTCCGCGGCGACCGGGCTCTCCCCGCACGAGCGCAGGCGCAGCCCGAACGAGGACCGCCACAGCGCGAAGAAGCTGCCCGCGAAGAGCACGACGGCGAGCACCGTCAGCCACGAGACGTTGCTGACGAGGGCGCCGAGGATGCCCGCCAGGTCGGAGACGAGGAACCAGTGGTGCTTCTCCACCGCCTGGAGCCCGTCGGCGAGCCCCGGCACCGTGAACGTCGGCATGTCCTCCATCGGCGGCGACTGCTTGTCGTTCCCGCCGGCCTGGGACGCGGCGCTGCCCTCCGCCCCGAACCACAGCTTGGCGAGGAACTGCACGACGCCCAGCGCCAGGATGTTCACGGCGACACCGGAGACGATGTGGTCGACGCCGAAGGTGACGGTGGCGACGGCGTGGATCAGCCCGCCGAGCGCACCGCCCACGATTCCCGCGAGCGCCGCGGCCCACGGCCCGTACTGCCAGCCCATCCAGCCCGCGGCGAAGGTGCCGAGCATCATCATGCCTTCGAGGCCGATGTTGATGACGCCCGCGCGCTCAGACCACAGGCCGCCGAGCCCGGCGAGGCCGATGGGCACGGCCGCGGCGAGCGCGCTGGAGTACTGGCCGCTGGAGGTCACCTGGTCCGAGCCGGTGACGATGCGCAGCAGCGACAGCGCGACGAGACCGCCGGCGACGATCAGCAGCACGACCGGGTAGGACAGCTTGCGCCGCTCCCCGCCCGGCTTACGTCCGGCGCCGGTGCCGTTCCCGGTCTTCTTCCCGTTGCCGTTGCCGTTGCCCCTGCCGCTGCCCTTGCCGGGGCCGCCGTCGCCGTGCGCGCCGCCCTCGCCCCGGGTGCCGGCGCCTTTCCCGCCCGTCTCGGCAGTGATGTTCGTGCTCATGCGGACACCTCCGCCTTCTTCTCGCTCGTACGGGCCTGGGCGGCCAGCTCCTCGCCGACCTGACGCTGCTGCATGCGGAGCCCGTAACGGCGTACGACCTCGTATGCGATGACGACGCACAGCACGATGACGCCCTGCATCACGCCGACGATCTCCTGCGCGTACCCCTCGAACTCCAGCTGTGTGCCCGTACGTTCGAGGAAGCCCCACAGCAGCGCGCCGAGCGCCATGCCCACCGGGTGGTTGCGGCCGAGCAGGGCGATCGCGATGCCCGTGAAGCCGATGCCGGCGGGGAAGTCCGTGCCGTAGTTGAACGAGGCGTTCAGCAGCGTCGGCATGCCAACCAGCCCGGCGACGACGCCCGAGAGCACCATCGACGTGACGACCATCCGCTTCACGCTGACGCCGCTCGCCGAGGCCGCGGACTCGGAGCGGCCGACGGCCCGCAGGTCGAAGCCGAAGCGGGTGCGGCCGAGCACGAACCAGTAGGCGGCGCCGACGAGCACCCCGATGACGATCGTCCCGTAGACGGGGTCCGGCTGGGTCGGTACGAGGAAGAAGTGGCTGGAGGAGGGGATGTCGGGCGTGTGGAAGAGGTTGCCGTCCTTCACCGCCAGCCGGCCGTCCTGGAGGAAGAAGCCCACCGTGGACGCCGCGATGAAGTTCAGCATGATCGTGGTGACGACCTCGCTGACGCCGCGCGTGGTCTTCAGCAGACCGGCGATTCCGGACCAGACCGCGCCCACCAGCATCGCCACGAGGATGACCAGCGGGATCTGGATGATGCCCGGCAGCGTCAGCGCTCCGCCGACGACGGCGGCGAAGAAGGCCGCGATGCGGTACTGGCCGTCGACGCCGATGTTGAAGAGGTTCATCCGGAAGCCGATGGCGACGGCCACCGCCGAAAGGTAGTACGGGATGGCCTTGTTGATGATCCAGACCTGGCTGTCGCTCTTCGAGCCGAAGTCGATCATCACGTAGAAGGCGTGGAACGGGTCCTTGCCGGTCGTCATGATGACGCCCGACGTGATCACGAGCGCGGCGACGATCGCGAGCAGGGGCGCGCCGAGCGCCAGTATCAGCCGGTCCTTGTCGAACTTCCTCACCGGTCCTCGCCCCCTTCCCGCGGGCCGGGCACGGAGTCCCGCGCCGAATCCCGCACGGAGTCCCGCGCCGAGTCCTGAACGTCCCCGCCGCCGCTTCCGCCGCCGCCCTCGTCGTGTTCGAGATGGCCGCTCGCGGCACCGGTCATGGCGGAGCCCAGCTCCTCCGGGGTGATGGTGGCGGGGTCCGCGTCGGCGACGAGCCGCCCGCGGTACATCACGCGCAGCGTGTCCGACAGCCCGATCAGCTCGTCCAGGTCCGCGGAGATCAGCAGCACGGCCAGGCCCTCGCGCCGGGCCTCACGTATCTGGTCCCAGATCTGCGCCTGCGCGCCGACGTCGACGCCGCGGGTCGGATGTGCGGCGATCAGCAGCTTGGGACGGTGGCTCATCTCCCGTCCGACGATCAGCTTCTGCTGGTTGCCGCCGGAGAGCGAGGCCGCGGTGACCTCGATGCCGGGCGTACGGACGTCGTAGCCGGCGACGATGCGCTCCGTGTCCGCGCGGGCCGCCGTGATGTCCAGCAACTGGCCCTTGCTGTTGGGCCGTTCGGTGACGTGCCCGAGCATGCGGTTCTCCCAGAGGGTGCCC
Organism: Streptomyces sp. HNM0575; assembly: GCF_012726265.1. Lineage (GTDB taxonomy): Bacteria > Actinomycetota > Actinomycetes > Streptomycetales > Streptomycetaceae > Streptomyces. The sequence continues at coordinate 541,246 of NZ_JAASAG010000002.1, forward strand.
TCCAGCAGCAGCCCGTGCCGGTGGCGGTCCTCGGGGATGTAGCCGATGCCGCCCTCGCGGCGCTCGCGCGTGGAGCGTGCGGTGACGTCGTCGCCGTCGAGGGTGACCGTGCCCGAGTCGGGCTCGCGCATCCCCATGACGGCCTCGACGAGTTCGGCCTGCCCGTTGCCCTCGACGCCCGCGACGCCGAGGACTTCGCCCTTGTGGATGGTGAATCCGATGCCGTCGAGCACCGAGCGCGACTGCCCGTCGGTGTCCGTCGCCGACAGGTGCAGCCCGTCGACGGTCAGCATCGGCGTGGTCGTCACCGTCGACTCGCGGGTCTCCGGGGACGGCAGTTCGCTGCCGACCATCAGCTCGGCCAACTGCTTCGGCGTCGTCTCCCCCGGCCTCACCGAGGCGACGGTCGTGCCGCGGCGTACGACCGTGATGTCGTCGGCGACGGAGAGCACCTCGCCCAGCTTGTGCGAGATGAACAGCACCGTGAGGCCCTCGGCCTTCAGCTCCCGCAGGTTCTCGAAGAGCGCGTCGACCTCCTGCGGCACGAGCACCGCGGTGGGCTCGTCGAGGATCAGCGTGCGGGCGCCCCGGTAGAGGACCTTGAGGATCTCGACGCGCTGGCGGTCGGCGACGCCCAGGTCCTCGACGAGCACGTCGGGACGGATGCCCAGCCGGTACGCGTCTGACAGCTCCTTGATCTTCTTACGGGCGCGGGCGGCGATGCCGTACAGACCCTCGGCGCCCAGCACGGTGTTCTCGAGCACGGTGAGGTTGTCGGCGAGCATGAAGTGCTGGTGCACCATGCCGATTCCGCGCGCGATGGCGTCGGCGGGGGTGGTGAAGGAGACCTGCTCGCCGTCGACGGCGATGGTGCCCTCGTCCGGCTTCTGCATGCCGTAGAGGATCTTCATCAGGGTCGACTTGCCCGCGCCGTTCTCACCGACGAGGGCGTGCACGGTGCCGCGGCGTACGGCGAAGTCGATGTCGTGGTTGGCCACGACACCCGGGAACCGCTTGGTGATGCCGCGCAGTTCGACGGCCGGCCGTGCGGCCGCTCCGCTCTCCGGGTCCGCCGCGCCGGCCGCGGCCGGGGGGCTGCTGCTGGACGTTGTAATGACGCACTCTCCTGAAACGCCGCTGCTCGGTGGGGGGTTCGGCTCTCCGGAGGCCCCCTTCGGACCCCTTACGGCCGTGTGCGCGTCCGCCGGTGCGCGTCCACCGGTGGGCGTCCACCGGTGGGCGTCCACCGGTACGTCTGGTACGCGCGTGGCCGGTACGCGCCCGCGACCCGTGGCCCCGGTCTCCGGCATGCCGGACGCTCATGGGCGTATCCCCAGGTCACCGCCTGTGAATACGCCCGAGCCGGGACTCCGGGTGCACCGTCCGCGCCGCGGACGGAACCGCGGCCGCCGCCCGTGGTCCTGGGACCGCGGGCGGCGGAACGGTCACTTGTCGGGGGTGTCCTTGACCTTGATCTTGCCCTCGACGATCTCCTTCTTGGCCTTGTCGATGTCCTTCTGGATGTCGTCGATGAAGCCGCCGGAGGTGGCGAGCGAGACGCCGTCCTCCTTGAGGTCGAAGGACGTGGTGCCCTTCATCGGCTTCTTGTCCTCCACGCTCTTGATCAGGTCGTAGACGGCGACGTCCACGTTCTTCACGGCGGAGGTGAGGATCGCGTCCTTGTACTTGCCGAGGCCCGGCTGGGTGTACTGGTCGGAGTCGACCCCGATCGCCCAGGCGCCCTTCTTCTTGCTGATCTCCTCGATCGAGCCGACGCCGGACTGGCCGGCGGCCGAGTAGATCACGTCGTTGCCCGAGTCGAGCATGCCCTTGGCCTTGTCCTTGGCGGCGGCCGGGTCGTTGAAGCCCTTGGTGTTGGTCGGGTACAGGTACTGCGAAGTGACCTTGACCTTCGGGTCGGTCTCCTTCACGCCCTGCTCGAAGCCCGCCTGGAACTTCTGGATCAGCGCGTTGTTGACGCCGCCGATGAAGCCGACCTCCTTGGACTTGGTCTTCTTCGCGGCGGCGACACCTGCGAGGTAGGACGCCTCGTGCTCGGCGAAGACCAGACCGGCCACGTTCTTCACCTTCGACGGGGAGTCGACGACGCCGAACGTGGTCTTCGGGAACTTCTTCGCGACCTTGTTGACGGACTTGCCGTAGTCGAAGCCGACGCCTATGACGGGGTTGAACCCTGCCTCGGCGAGCGAGGTTATCCGCTGCTCGCGGTCGGCCTCCGTCTCGTCGTTGCTGGCCGTCATCTCCTTGGACTTGACGGACAATTCCTTCTCCGCCTTGTCGACGCCACGTGCCGCCGCCTGGTTGAAGGAGTGGTCGTCACGGCCGCCGACGTCAAAGGCCAGGCCGACGCCCTTGTCCTTCTTGGCCGCGGACTCTGTGGAGCTCTCACCGCACGCGGTGGCGGTCAGGGCGAGGGCCGCGGTGGCGGTGACCGCGGCTGCAAGCTTGGTTACCCGACGCAAGAGGACGTCCCCTTCGGCTTATGGAAGCGCCTCTTCCGGCGCTGGCTTCGGGACAGATTAACGCGCGTAGATTTCACGTAAAGAGGGGTTGGAAAGCTGTTATCGGATCGGTGCCGAGGGGGCCTGCGGCCCCCGGATTCAAGGGCCGCGGCCCCCGGCGCTTCGCGCGGGGGCGCGGCGGGCGCGGGCCGCCATCGGGGCGCCCTCGGCGGGCAGAGCCCGGCCACTGTCCGCCGGTGACCCCAACCGCGCCTGGGCGACGTCCCGTTGGGAGGGGGTGACCGGACGCGGCACCGGCCGTTCGGGGTTCCGGGGGCGGGCCGTTCCGGCATGCGTGTCCGGACGGCATGATTTACGGCCGACTTCACGGGACCAGGCAGTCAGGTCTGCGTCGGCCACAAATCATGCTTGAGTGTCCGGACGCGCAGCCTGCACGTCCCACCCCCTCCGGACGTCCAGCCGACCCTCCGCCGGTGACCACAGCACGTCCCCACCCCCTCCGGACGTCCCGGCGATCCTCCGCCGGTGACCCCAACCAGGCCTGGGCGACGTCCCGTTGGGAGGGGGTGACCGGACGTGGCACCGGTGGGTCGGGGTTCCGGGGGCGGGCCGCTGCTCATCCGCGGGTCCAGACGATGCGGACCGCTCCCCAGACGCTGTCCGCCGCGAGGGTCAGGTCTCGGGCGGTGTCGAAGTGGTACGTGCGGACCGGGTCGGTGCCGGTGAGGTTGGGGAAGGAGCCGGACTCGATGTGGTGGGTCACCGTGCCCGCGTCGCCGTCGACGGTGAAGGTGCCGAAGTAGCCGAAGTAGTCCGGCCAGGCGGCGACGACCTCGTCCGGGTGGGCCTTCAGCCAGTCCTCGTCGGCGAAGGGAGGGCGGTTCGCGCGCGCCAACTGGGCCGACATGCGGCCGCTGTCGTCGTAGAGGAGCTGTCCGACGGCGTCGGCGCCCAGGGGATGGAACGCGTCGCCGGCCGCGTCGAACGCCTTCCAGCTCACCAGGCGCCAGGCGCCCAGCAGCCGGGCGCGTGCCGCATGCGTTGTCGTCATGCGGGCCATTGAACCCTCACCGGCCGCGCGTGCCGAAGGGGCAGGTGTCGCGGGACTCCGTGACGCCGTCGCCGCTCGGCAGCGGGCACGGGGAGCCGGGCGCGCCGGCGAGGAAGTGCCCGAACCAGGCGACCACTTGGCGCGAGACCAGGCCGTCCGGCGGCGTGGCGACGAAGTGGTCGCCCTTCAGTTCCAGGTACGCCTTCTCCCGGGCGCCGCTCAGGCCCTCGTAGAACGCGTCGGCGTATTCGGAGACCGGGGCCACCTCGTCGTCGCTGCCGCCGACGACGAGCGTGGGCGCCTCGACCCGGTGCCAGTCGCGGCGGGTGGCGTACGGGGTCAGGGGCACCGCCGCCCTGATGTGCGGGTTGCGGGCGGCGGCGTACAGCGCTCCGCCGCCGCCCATCGAGTGGCCGAGCACCCCGAGGCGTCGCGGATCGGCGCGGTCCGCGGCGTCGCTGCGCTCCGTCGCGTAGTCCAGGGCGCGCAGCAGCTGGCGGCCGCGCTGGGCGGGCGAGTCCTCGGGGGTCTTCGTGTCGATGGTGATCACCACGAAGCCGTGTGAGGCGAGCAGTTCGCCGTACGGGGCGACCGTCGACTCGTCCGCGCCCAGCCCCGGGGAGGCGGCGATCACGCCGTAGTCGCGGCTGCCGTCGTCCGGGTAACGGACCGTGCCGTCGCCGAAGCCGCCGTCCGCGTCGTCCGCCGAGACCTGCTGGGTGACGACCTCGTACGGGCCTGCCCACGGTCCGCCCGCCTTGTGCGGCTCCTCGGAGCAGCCCACGGCGGCAGCCAGCAGGACCGCCCCGAGCAGGCACAGAGCCCTGCGGGGAACGGCCGCACCGGCGGCAACGCGTGCCATGGTCATGACGGTACGAAGGCCCGGACGCACCCGGCAACCGCTGCGCCCGCGCCTCCGCCTCCGTCGCCGCTAGGGCGCTCCCTCCGACGGCGCCGGGGTGTCCAGCAGCGCCGCCGCCGTGAAGAGCTCGACCCCTGTCGTGATCGCCGTCTCGTCCACGTCGAAGTCGCCCTGGTGCAGGTCGCGCGCGTGGCGCTCGCCGGGCCTGCGCACGCCGAGCCGGGCCATCGCGCCGGGCACGTGCTCCAGATACCAGGAGAAGTCCTCGCCGCCCAGGCTCTGTTCGGTGTCCTCGACGGTGGGCGTGCCGCGCCGTGCCGTCATCGCCGTGCGCAACAGCTCGGTCGTGCCCGCCTCGTTGACCACCGGCGGAACGCCCCGCACATACGTGATCTCCGACTTGGCACGGTGCAGCGTCGCGGTCTCGTCGATCGCGGCGTGCACCAGGTCGGGCGCGTCACGCCAGGCCACGATGTCGAGGCAGCGCAGGGTGCCGGAGAGTTCGGCGCGCTGCGGGACGACGTTGCACGCGTGGCCGGATTCGATGCGTCCCCAGGTGAGGGCCATTCCGGCGCGGGCGTCGACGCGGCGGGAGAGCAGGGCGGGGACCTCGGTGACGAGCTTGGCCGCGGCCGTGACCAGGTCGGTCGTCAGGTGCGGGCGTGCGGTGTGCCCGCCGGGGCCGCTGAGGTTCACCTCGACGCGGTCGCACGCGGAGGTGATCGGGCCGATGCGCAGGCCGATCCGTCCGGCGTCGACGCGGGGGTCGCAGTGGACGGCGATGATGCGGCCGACTCCGTCGAGCGCGCCGCCGTCGATGGCGTCGGTGGCGCCGCCGGGCAGCACCTCCTCCGCAGGCTGGAAGAGCAGCCGCACGGAACGCGTCAGGTGCCCCGCACGGGCCAGGCCGGCGAGGACGAGCCCCGCGCCGAGCACCACGGTGGTGTGCACGTCGTGGCCGCAGGCGTGCGCGCGGTCGGGAACGGTCGAGCGGTACGGCACCGACTTGGTGTCCGGGATCGGCAGCGCGTCGATGTCCGCGCGCAGCGCCAGCATCGGCCGTACGCCGTCCCAGCGCTCGGCGAAGCCCGGGTGGATGTCGCACAGCAGGCCGGTGCCCATCGGCAGGGTGCGGGGCCGCAGCCCGGCCTGCTCCAGACGCGTCTTGATCGCGGCGGTCGTACGGAACTCCTGGTTGCCCAGCTCCGGATGCATGTGCAGGTCGCGTCTGAAAGCGACCAGTTCCTCGCGAAGCTCGTCGGGAAGTCTGCCGGGCAGCTCGGGAACGACGCCCAGGAGGGCTGCTTCGACCGCTGCTTCGCCCGTCGGGTCCACCTCAGGCTCAGGGGACAGGACTCTGTTCATATCCGAAGGGTAGGCGTATTCAGGCCATCGCATGCAGCCGATCTCGGAAAGTTCAGCCCGTAAGGCGACAAAAAATTTTGGGGATGGCGATTATGTCCGGATGCCGGTGGGTATAGCTAGGCGCTTGCCCGGTCGGCTCCCGTAGGCCGTGAGCTGCGCGAGGAGCGCGGGGGCCGTACGTCACCGGGCGGCGCCGCGGGAGCGGTCCCGGTGCCGGGCTCGCTCCGGGTCTCCGTTCCGGTTCCGCTGCCTCCGGTGCCCGTCCCGGTTCCGGCGTCCGTCCCGGCCCCGGCACCGGCGTCGGTCCCGGCTTCCGTACTCGTGCTCGTTCCCGTGCCCGTTGCGCTCACGGCCTGTGCCGCGCCCGGCACCTCCGTACCGCCGAGCCTGCGCACTCGCCGCGCGCTGTCCGTCACGCCGGAGAGGAAGCCCTCCGCCCGCGGGGAGGCGGCGGGTGTGAACCATGTGCGGTCCACTTCGCAGACCGCCACCGACACCGGCGTACCCGCGAGGGCGAGCGGCAGGGTGTGCACGACCGTGGAGGGGAAGCTCACGACCGTGCGGCCGATGGGGCCGCGCCGGGCGACCAGCTCCAGCGGCAGGTCCGGGCGGACGATCTCCAGCCCTGTGGCCGACTTCACCCGGTGAAGTTTGTCGCTGCTCTCGCGGCGGTGGGCGAAGTAGCGGGTGGCGCCGTGCGTACGTGCCAGGTCCGCGACGCCCTCCAGATAGCGCTCCAGATCGACGACCCCGGTCTCCACCAGCGAGGTGCCCACGAGATCGGTGCCGCGAGTCAGCCGGGGCGGGCCGAAGCGGGAGCGCGTCCACGCGAAGTCGTTGGCGGTGACCGCGACGCCCATCTCGCGCAGCCTGCTTTCGGAGGCGTCGACGGGCATCGAGCTGAAGATCTCGACGCGGCGGACGCGCTCGCCGCCTTCGCCGCCTTCGCCGTCCGCTTCCCCGGGCCCGCCCGTGCCGCCCGGGGTGAGCCGTGCGCGGGCCCGGCGTGCGAACGGTGCGAAGAGCACGGCCTGTGCCGCCGCCTGCGGACCGGCCGGTGCCGAGCCCTTGCGGTGCCAGCGCACCAGCCGCTCCCCGCCCGCGAGTTGGGAGACGAACTCCATGGTGGCGGTGCCGTCGTCGACCACGACGACGCTGCGGGCGGAGGTGAGCGTGAGCAGCAGCTGCACGTAGCGGGAGAACGGGTCGCCGATCACGACCCGCCGTGCGCGGCGCAGTCGGCCGACGAGCGAGCCGATGGTCTTCAGCGGCGCGGTGGGACCGCCGCGCGCCTCCTCCCAGCGCACTTCGACGCCCTCGTCCCTGGCCAGTTCGGCGACCCTGCGCAACTGCCCGCGCGTCATGGGGTCGTGGGGCGAGAGGACCACCACGGTCAGGGCCCGGCGCCCGGGCGCGACGGCGCGCTCCACGCCGACCCGACCCTCCGGCCCCTGACCCTCCGAATCCCGAACCGCCGAATCCTGAACCGCCGAACTCTGATCACCGGCGGCCCGGTCCCCCGCGTCCTGCCCCGCCGCGTCCTGCCCCGCCGCCCGGTCCGAAGGCGCCTCGTCCAGGGGCACCCGGTCCACGGCGACCTGTCCCGCGGCGCCCGCCTCCGGGCCGGGCGCACCGGAGATCACCGCCGCGGAGTGCGCCCACTCCAGGACGTTGAGGAGCTGTACGGGACTCTCCACGAAGGCGAGCGTGCCGCCTGCCCTTCTGCCCCGGGCACGCGCCCCCTCCCGTGCGCTTCGGCTCACTGCGCCTCCGTCAGACCACGGCCGGCTCGCGCTCGGCCCCGTCGGTTCCGGCACCTTCGGCCGCCGACTCCGCCTCGGCGACGACGCCCTTGACGCGGCGCAGCTTCTCCATGGGCTTCAACTCGCTGTCGTAGACCTTCTTCACACCGTCGCCCAGCGACTCCTCGATGATGCGGATGTCGCGCACGAGCCGCGCCAGGCCCTGCGGCTCGACGGAAGCGGCCTGGTCGGAGCCCCACATCGCGCGGTCGAGCGTGATGTGCCGCTCCACGAAGCAGGCGCCGAGGGCGACGGCGGCGAGGCTGGTCTGAAGGCCGGTCTCGTGGCCGCTGTAGCCGATGGGCACGTTCGGGAACTCGCGCTCCAGCGTGTGGATCATGCGCAGGTTCAGCTCGGCCGCCTGTGCCGGGTACGTCGAAGTGGCGTGGCACAGCACGATGTTGGCGCTGCCGAGCACCTCGACCGCGTGGCGGATCTGCTCCGGGGTGGACATGCCCGTGGAGAGGATCGCGGTGCGGCCGGTGGCACGTATCGCGCGCAGCAGCTCGTCGTCGGTGAGCGACGCGGAGGCGACCTTGTAGCAGGGCACGCCGAACTTCTCGAGGAACGTGACCGATTCGACGTCCCACGGCGAGGCGAACCAGTCAATGCCCCGCTTCCGGCAGTGCTCGTCGATGGCGCGGTAGCCGTCCTCGTCGAACTCGACGCGGTGCCGGTAGTCGATGTACGTCATGCGGCCCCAGGGGGTGTCGCGCTCGACGTCCCACTGGTCGCGCGGCGTGCACACCTCGGGGGTGCGCTTCTGGAACTTCACTGCGTCGCAGCCGGCTTCGGCGGCGGCGTCGATGAGCGCGAAGGCGTTCTCCAGCTCGCCGTTGTGGTTGATGCCGATCTCACCGGTGACGTACACGGGGTGGCCGGGGCCGACGGTCTTCTCACCGAGGCTGCGCAGACGGGGGTTGGTGCTCATGAGGACGGTTCTCCTCCATCTTTCTTGCTGTCGAAGTGAGTTACAGGGACGGTCCGAGGAGCCAGGAGGCGATCTCGCGGATCGCGCCCTCGCCTCCGGGTGTCCGGGTGATGGCGCGTGCCGCCTCTCGTACGACCTCGTGGGCGCCCGCGACTGCCACGGGCCAGCCGACGAGGTTGAAGCAGGGCAGGTCGTTGACGTCGTTGCCCGCGTAGAGCACGCGCTCGGGACCGATGCCCTTCTCCTCGCACCACTGCTTGAGCGCGAGGTCCTTGCGGTCGATGCCGTGGAGCACGGGGATCCGCAGCTTGCGGGCCCGCGCGGCGACGACCGGGTTCTCTTCCGTGGACAGGACCAGCAGTTCCAGGCCGTCGCGGCGGAGGGCCGCGACGCCCAGGCCGTCGCCGCGGTGCACGGCGACCAGCTCCCGTCCTTCGGAGTCGATCAGCACCCTGTCGTCGGTCTGGGTGCCGTCGAAGTCGAGTACGACCGCGTCGACGTCGGCGCGGGAGGGAAGCGCCCGGGGCCGCGGCTCGTCCAGCAGCGGCGCGAGCGCGCGGGCGCGGGCGAGGTCGTGCGGGTCGTCGACCTCCAGCACGCGGGCCGGGTCCGTACGCACGGGCTCGGTGCGCCCGAAGAAGCGGTGGCCGGACTTGCGGAAGCCGGCGGCGTCCATGGCGTAGGCGGCGCCCGTCTCCAGCAGGTCCTGCGGGCGATCCTGGCGGCGGGGGCGGAAGGCCTTGTCGTGGTTGACGCCGAAGCCGCCGCCCTCGGCGGGGGAAGCCGCCTCGGCGCCGTCCCGCCAGACGAAGCCGTGGAAGGGGGCAACGGTCAGCGCGCTGTCCGCGCCGCCCTCGACGACCGCCGACGCGACCGCGTCGATGTCCTCGCGGGTGATGAAGGGGCTGGTGCACTGCACCAGCAGCACCGCGTCCACGGGCGATCCCGACCGGGACTCGCAGGCGTCGACGGCGTGCAGCACGGCCGCTTCGCTGGTCGCGGTGTCCCCGGCTATCTCGCCCGGACGCTCCACGACCTCGGCGCCCGCGGTGCGAGCGGCGTCGGCGATGCCGGAGTCGTCCGTCGAGACGGCCACGTCGGTCACCAACTCCGCGCCGAGACAGGCCCGTACGGCCCTGACGACCAGGGGCTCGCCGCCGACCGTGGCGAGGTTCTTGGCGGGCACGCCCTTCGAGCCGCCGCGGGCGGGGATCACGGCGAGCACGCGGCGGCGGCCGCCGGCAGCTGTTCCGTACGACTCGGTCATGTCGGCTCCTCGGCTGTGAGTGAGGGGGTGCGGCGCGGGCGGCTGCGGGCGGTCCCGTGGGGGCGCGGGGCCCCGGCGCCCGTCACAGCTCCCCCATGCGGCGGATCACGGGGGCCACGCGCTGCACGCCGTGCCGGTACGCCCCGCGCGCCGCGTCCCGCACGGCACCGCGCACCGCGGCGCGCACCCCGGAGGAAGCACCGTCGGCGGCCTTCGCGGCTCCGGGCAGCACGGCGCCGTCGGCGCCGAAGCCGTAGCGGGCCAGCACACCGGGCAGATAGCCGGGCGCCGTCGTCGGCGTGTAGTAGGGCGCCGCGACGGGCAGCAGGTCGCGGGCGGCGAGCCGCGCGACCCGGTCGCGTGCCTCGTCGAAGGCGCGCTCGTAGGGGCCGCCCGGCAGCACGCCCTGCCGCGCCGTCCAGCCGGGGTCCGCCGAGGGCAGGTGCCCGGCGTCGAGTTCGTCCCAGGAGGCGAGGCAGCCGGACCCGAGGAAGTGGTGGTTGCCGAGCACTTCCCGCACGCCGAGGTCGGTCAGCACGGCGGTGGGGATGGCGCGGTGCAGGGACTCCAGCGCGGCGGTGGAGCTGACGGTCACCAGCAGGTCGGTACGGTCCAGGACCTCGCTCATGTGCCCGTACACGAGGCGGCAGTTGGGCGGCAGGCCGCCGTCGAGCCGGTCCGCGAGCCGCTGGTAGGGCTGCTCCTCGATGTGCGTGGTGTGCTCGCCCGGCTTGCTGCGTAGCTTGATGAGGACCTCGCGCCCGGGATGCGCGCGGGCGTGCCCGGCGGCGCGGCGCAGCAGGTACGCGCGGTCGTCGCGGCTCGCGGGCACGGACGGCTGGGCCGCGAAGACGACGGTGAACGGGCGCCGCGCGGACGGGCCTTCGTAGGGCGAGCCGCCGAGGAAGGGCAGCGCGCCCTCCGTCACGGCGGACGCGTCGGCGCCGGCGCCCTCGTAGACGGCGCGGAAACGCTCCGCGTCGTAACGGGAGTTGGCGAGTACGACGTCCGCGCCGTGGCGCAGCAGCAGGCCGTCGGAGAGCTTCTCGTAGACGACGCCGACATAGCCGGTGACGGTCACGGGGCGGCGCACGCCGCCTTCGCGGGCGCCCTCGTTCCCTTCCGCGCCCTCGGCCCGGTCGGCGCTCGCGGTGCGCTCAGCGCCCTCGGCCCGGTCGGCGCCCGCGCCGGCGCTCCCGGCCCCGACGCGGGATGCCACGGCCCCGTCGCCGGACGCCGCGGCCCGCGCCGCGTGCGCCATGCCGTGCAGCATCGCCTGCACGGCGCCGCCCACGCAGGCGAGCACCACCACGTCGTAGGTCCCGCGGTCCGCGGCCTCCCGTACGAAGGCCGCGCCGCTCGTCTCCCGTACCGAGTCCACGTCCACGCCGACCTCGGCGAGCTGCCGCGGCGTCGGCGTGGCACGCCCGCGCAGCAGCAGACCGTCGACGGAGGCGCCCGGCGCGATGCGGCGCGCGGTGAGCGCTCCCCATTTCCAGCGGGTGTCGGAATCCGCGAGCACGGCTGTACGCAGCGGAGTCGCCGGCGAGCCGGAATCCACGGAAACGGAATGCTCACCGGATGCGGGAGGAGGGATGGGTGATGGCACGTCCCCGACGCTAGAAAGCAATTCCGGAGCCCGGCCCAACGCAAATACAACAGCTGGTTAACAGCGCACCGCGCACCGGCCAACAAGCCCGCCGGGCAACGGATTCACCATCCCGCCACGCGCCGTTCACCGCCGGTTGCCGCGCAGGCCACAAACGGAGCGGGGGCCGCCCTTATGGTCGGCCGGGTGGTCAATCTCTCCGTCATCGTGCCGTTCTACAACGTGCAGTCCTATGCCCCCGAAGCGATCAGAAGCCTACGCGCGAATGCCCGCGAGGACATCGAATTCATTCTCGTCGACGACTGTTCGACGGATGACACCCCGGAGATTCTCGCGGAAGCCGAGCGGGAACTGAGCGGGGCCGTCCTCGTACGTCACGAAAGCAACGGCGGTCTGGCGACGGCACGCAACACCGGCCTGGACGCGTCCCGCGGCAGATATCTCACCTTCCTCGACGGCGACGACTGGCTCGCGCCGGGTCACTACCCGCGACTGCTCGCCGCCATCGAGGAGTTGGGCTGCGACTTCGTACGCACCGACCACGTCAGCTGCACCGCACGCGCCCGTACGATCGCCCGCGTACCGCACGGCCGCCGCGGCGTCGTCATGAACCCGCGCGACGCGATCCTGCCCGCGACCCGCACCACGTCCGTCGACTACGCCTACGCCTGGGCGGGCATCTACCACCGCCGACTGCTGGACGACGGCCTGCTGCACTTCACGCACGGGCTGCGCACCGCCGAGGACCGCCCGTGGATCTGGCGGCTGCACCGCGAGGCGAAGTCCTTCGCCGTGCTGGGCATGACGGGCGTCTACTACCGGCGCGGCGTCGCCTCCTCGCTGACGCAGATCGGGGACGTGCGGCAGCTGGACTTCATCCGCGCCTTCGACCAGGTCATCGACGAGACCTCGCGGGACGAGCAGGCGCAGGAGCTGCTGCCGAAGGCCGTGCGCACCTACTGCGCGATCATCTCCCACCATCTGACCAGCGGCCGGTTCCAGCCCCGTGTGGAGCGGGAGTTGCGCCGGCGCAGCGCGGCGGCGCTGCGGCGCCTTCCCTCGGACGTCCTCGCGGGCGCACTGGACTCGATGGACTTCGAACGCGCGGGACGGCTGCGCAGGCTGCGCCGCCGTCCCGCCGTCTTCAGCAGGGCAGCGGGACAGGCAGCGTGAGCGACACAGACCTTTCAGGACGGACCGACCGCATGCGTACGCAGATCTTCTTCGCCTCGACCCTCTACGGCGCCGCGACGCTCGCCGCCGCGATCGACGCCGGGAGCTTCCGGGGGGCCGACCACCGGCTGCTGCTCGTCAGCAACAACGCCGGCAATCCGGAGACCACCCCGGCGCTGGACACCATGCCCGGATTCGAGCGGCTGCGTGACCGCTTCGACCGCGTGCTGTCGTGGAACGAGGCCATCCACCCCTTCCACCCCGGCGGCTGGTCGCCCCGTACGGACGACGCCCCGATGTGGGAGCGGTACCTGCGGCTGCTGTGGGGACTCGGCGACGACCACGTCGAGCTGATCGTCGAGTCCATCCAGGTCGAACCGGCCCTCGCCGTCGCCAAGTCGTTCTCCGACACCCCGATCGAGGTGTACGCGGACGGGCTGATGAGCTACGGGCCGACCCGCAACAAGCTGGATCCGCTGGTGGGTTCGCGGGTGCGGCGGCTGCTCCACCTCGATCTGCTGCCGGGCCTGGAGCCGCTGCTGCTCACGGAGTTCGACGTGCCGAGCGAGGTCGTGCCCACCGCCGCCTTCAAGTCCGTGCTCGCGGAGCTGGCGCGGGACGTGCCCCCGAGCGTCGCGTCGGCGCCGCGCGGCGCCGCGCTGCTGCTGGGCCAGTACATGTCGGCGCTGGAGATCCTCACCGCCGAGGAGGAGGAGCGGCTCCATCTGCGGATGCTGCGCGGCGCGGCACGTATGGGCCACCGCAGCGTGGTCTTCAAGCCGCATCCCGTGGCACCGCCGCGCTTCTCGCGCGCGCTGGAGAAGGAGGCCGGTGAACTCGGCGTCGAACTGCGGGTGCTGAACACCCCGGTACTGGCGGAGGTGCTCTACGAGCAGATGCGCCCCGAGCTGGTCGTGGGCTGCTTCTCCACGGCCCTGCTGACGGCGGCCTCCTTCTACGGGCTGCCCGCGGCACGTACGGGCACGGGGCTGCTGCTGGAACGGATCGCGCCGTACCAGAACAGCAACCGGGTGCCGGTCACGCTCGTCGACGCGCTGCTGCCGGACGTCGAGGAGGCGGCGGCGGGCGCGGAGGCCGACGCGGCCTCGACTTCCGGGACGGAAGCGGGGTCCGGGGCGGAAGCGGGGTCCGGAACGGAAACGGGGTCCGGAACGGAAACGGGCTCCGGAACGGAAACGGGCTCCGGGGCGGCGGAATCCGGGACGCAGGAGCCCGGGACCCAGGAACCCGGGACGACAGGGTCCGGAACGCAGAACTCCGCGGCGGCGGGCTCCGGTTCGGGGCAGCCGGCGCGTGCGGACGCCGCCATCTGGCGCATGCCCGGCGCGGAGGAGACCGGGCGGCGGCCGGCCGCGCTGCTCCGCTCGGTCGGCTACTGCATGCAGCCCGAGATACTCCCGTGGCTGCGCTCCGACGCGGAGCGCTATCTCTCCGAGCGGCTCGACTCCCGTACGCGCCGCTACTTCAAGCGGCGCCGCCTCACGGCGCTCGCCCTGCCGGGCGGCTGGACCAAGCAGTTCGCGTTCCTACGGCGCAGGCCCATGGTGCGCAGGGCCGTCCGCCGGGTGCGGGCGGCGAAGCGCGCGGCGCTGGGCTGACGGACGCGACGGCCGGGCGCGCGACACGACGCGCAAGGGGCCGCGCGACAGGCCGCACGACACGGAGAACCTCCCGGTCCGGGACCCCGATTCGGGTCCCGGACCGGCCCGTTGCGCACAAGTCCGGCCCGTTCGCCACGTGTTGGGCCGACCAGGCCGAATCGCGCCCGCTAGACGACCAGCCAGAGCAGCAGCAGGAAGATCAGCGCGACCACGGAGATCAGCGTCTCCATCACCGACCACGTCTTGATCGTCTGGCCGACGCTCATCCCGAAGTACTCCTTCACCATCCAGAAGCCCGCGTCGTTGACGTGGCTGAAGAAGAGGGAGCCCGCACCGACCGCCAGCACGAGCAGCGCCGCCTGAGCGGTGTTCATGTCGTTCGCCAGCGGCGCTACGAGTCCGGCGGCCGAGATGGTGGCCACCGTCGCGGAACCCGTCGCCAGCCGGATGCAGACGGCGATCAGCCAGCCCAGCAGCAGCGCGGGCACGGACCAGCTCTTGGAGAAGTCCAGGATCATCTCGCCGATGCCGACGTCGACCAGCGTCTGCTTGAACCCGCCGCCCGCGGCGACGATCAGCAGGATCCCGGCGATCGGCATCAGGGAGTTCTCGACGGTCGAGGTGATGCGCCCCTTGGTGAACCCCGCGGCCCTGCCCAGCGTGAACATCGCCACGACCACCGCCGCGAGCAGCGCGATCAGCGGCGAGCCGGCCACGTCCATGACGCGCTGCACGGTGTTCTCAGGATCGTCGATCACGATGTCCGTGAGCGCCTTGGCCAGCATCAGCACCACGGGCAGCAGCACCGTCGCGACCGTCACCGCGAACTTCGGCCGCCGCTCCAGATCTTCGGACGGACGCTGCGGAACGATCCCCTCCGGCGGCTGTACGTCCACCCACCTCGCGGCGAAGCGCGCGAAGAGCGGCCCGGATATGACGAGCGTGGGGACGCCGACCAGCACGCCGAAGGCGAGGGTCACGCCGAGGTTCGCGTGCACGGAGTCGATCGCGGCGAGCGGCCCGGGGTGCGGGGGCACGAGGCCGTGCATCACGGACAGGCCCGCGAGGGCGGGGATGCCGATGCGTATCAGCGAGAGGTTGCCGCGCCGGGCGACCAGCAGCAGCACCGGGATCATCAGCACGAGGCCGACCTCGAAGAAGAGCGGCAGCCCGATGATGCCCGCGATCAGCGCCATCGCCCACGGCATGGCCCGCGTACCGGTCCTCGCGAGGATCGTGTCGACGATCTCGTCGGCGCCGCCGGAGTCGGCCAGCAGCTTGCCGAGCATGGCGCCCAGCGCGATCAGGACGCCGACCCCGGAGACCGTGTCGCCCAGCCCCGTGGAGAAGCTCTCGATGGTCTTGTCCAGCGGTGCCGCGGCCACGGCGCCCAGGGCGAGGGTGCCGAGGGTGAGCGCCAGGAAGGCGTGGACCTTGAAGCGGGTGATGAGAACGACGATGACTGCGATACCGGCCAGGGCGGCGAGCCCCAGCTGAAGATGGCCGGCGGAGCTGATGGGGTCCACGGGCTCCGGTCCGGCCGCCAGTATCTCGGCACTGAGTTGGCGCACGGCTCTTCCTTGTCGACGTGTGTACGGGGGTCTGCGGGGGGTGTGGGGTCCGGGAGTCGGGGCCTACGGGCGTACCGGGGACGGCTCTTGCGGCACCGCGGTCTCGTCACGGAACGCGGTCTCGTCACGGAACGCGGCCCCGTCACGGACCGCGCCGAGCGCCAGCCGCGTGACCGCGTCCGGTTCCGCGCCGACCGGGACGGCGGCGCCCGCCTCGTCCGGCTGGAGCGGCTCCAGCGTCGCGAACTGCGAATCGAGCAGCGTGAGCGGCATGAAGTGGTCCCGGCGCTCTTCCATGCGGCGGGCGATCAGCGAGCGGTCGCCGGTGAGGTGCACGAAGAAGACGCCGGGAGCCGCGGCGCGCAGCCGGTCGCGGTAGGCGCGCTTGAGCGCGGAGCAGCTGACCACGCCGCCCGTCTCCGCGCGCTCGGCGGCCCATTCGCCGATGGCGTCGAGCCAGGGCTCGCGGTCGGCGTCGTCGAGGGGTTCGCCCGCCGTCATCTTCGCGACGTTCGCCGGCGGGTGGAAGGCGTCCGCCTCCGCGTAGGGCACGCCCAGCGCGTCGGCGAGCAGTGCGCCCACGGTGGTCTTGCCGGTGCCGGCCACGCCCATGACGATCACCACGCCACGGGGGCCACGGCCACCGTCGTCCTTCCCCTGCCTCCGGCGGGGAGGCCCCAACTGCCTCCGGCGGCTCCGGTGTGGAGACCCCATACGCACCTCGCTGTTCTCGTCTCAGGGCGCCGCACACTCAACCCCATTACGTCACACTTATTCAATAGGCAGTTATTGAATGGTCGTACTTAATATCCGTGACGGGCACCACGTACGCTGAGGCGGCCGGGGGCGTAACGGGGCGGAGACACAGGAGACTCATGACCAGCCAGGCTGCGGACGAGCCGCGCCGGGGCCGCGGACTGCACGCGCGGCTGCTGGCCAGGCTCGGTCCCGCCATCACCGCGGGTGACTACCCACCGGGCACGGTCCTGCTCACGGACGAGCTGGCCGGGCGGTACGAGGTCTCGCGCACCGTCGTGCGCGAGGCGGTGCGCGTGCTGGAGTCCATGCACCTCGTGGAGTCGCGGCGCCGGGTGGGCGTGACCGTGCTGCCCACCGAGGAGTGGAACGTCTTCGACC
Source organism: Streptomyces sp. HNM0575 (assembly GCF_012726265.1). GTDB lineage: Bacteria > Actinomycetota > Actinomycetes > Streptomycetales > Streptomycetaceae > Streptomyces. Next base: position 558,119 of record NZ_JAASAG010000002.1, read on the forward strand.
CGCAGGTGATCACGTGGCGGCTCGCGGGCGCGGACCGTTCGCGGCAGCTGCGTTCGCTGACCCGGCTGCGCTCGGCCGTCGAGCCCACTGCCGCACGCCTAGCCGCGGAGCTGGCCACGCCCGAGGAGTGCGCGGAGCTGACCGAGCACGCGCTGGGGCTCGTGCGCACCTCACGCGGGCAGCAGCTGGCGAACTACCTCGTGCACGACGTCGCGTTCCACCGCGTGATACTGCGGGCCTCGCGGAACGAGATGTTCGCCCGCCTCGGCGACGTCGTCGCCGCGGTCCTCAGGGGGCGCACCGAGCACGAGGTGATGTTCAGCGACCCCCGCCCGGAGGCGGTGACCATGCACGTACAGGTCGCCGAGGCCGTACGGGAGGGGGACGGCGAGGCGGCGGAGCGTGTGATGCGCACGATCACCGAGGACGCCCTCGCCGAACTGGACGTCCTCGCACCGTGATCCGGGGTCAGGCCCCGGCCACCCGCCGCACGACGCGCAGCAGGTACTCCTTCCTGTTGAGCGGGTCGTGGTCGGTGCGCGGCCGCGACGGGACCTCCCCCACCACCGGCCGGTAGCGGGCGAACGCGCACTCCAGCACGCCCTCCCCGCTTGTGAGCGTGGGCAGTTGCTGCTCCAGGGCGTGTACGCGGGCCGCCGGGATCTCCCCTTCCAGCACATACGCGTCGCCACGCGTCTCCGGCGCCTGCGGCACCGCGCGCAGCCGCGAGAGCACCGGCAGCACGGTGCCGAAGGTCTCCGCCGGGATCTCCAACCGGAAGCGCTGCATCGGCTCGTGCACCGTCGTACCGGCCTGCTTCAGCGCGTCCATCAGCACCAGCGGCGTCAGCTGCCGGAAGTCGGCGCCCGTGCTGGACATGCTCTTGTCGAAGATCGCGTGCGCGTGGCTCTGGCGCGGCGCGTAACCGGAGTGGGTCATGGTGACGGTGCAGTCGGGGATCTCCCATCCGTACACGCCCTCGCGCAGCGTCTCGCGCACGGTGTCCTCCACGGCGCGCATGAACGCGTAGGGCATGGAGCCGAGTTCGACGTCCAGGCCGTAGGAGACTCCGCTGCCCGGCGGGGCCGGTTCGACGCGCAGCCCCACGGTCGCCAGGAACGGATTGGACCCCTTGCCCATGAGCTCCGCCGCGGCGCCCGGCCCGTCGAGACGTTCGACGCAGATGACGGTGGACTCGCGGAAGGCGACGTCGAGGCCGAACTCGTCGGCGAGCGTGGCCTGTACGACCTCCTTCTGCACCTCGCCGTAGAGCGACACGTGCAGCTCGCCGCGGAGTTCGTCCTGCCGCAGGCCGATCAGCGGGTCCTGCTCGGCGAGCCGGGTGAGCGCAGTGTGCAGCGCTCCGCGCTCCCGTGGCCGGCACGCCGTGACGACGGTCTCCAGCGTCGGCGGGGCGAAGTGGTGCTGCTGCCGCGCCACTTGCCGGTCCGCGCCCTCGGCGGCGAGCGCGTCGCCGATCCGCACGCCCGCGAGGCCGCGCAGCTTGCCGATCCGGCCGGCCGGGACATGCGGGCCCGGTGCGTCGGTGCCCTGCTCGAAGACGTCGATGCCCGTGACCTTGCCCTCGCCGTCGGTCCCGTGGAGCAGCTTGTCCCGTACGCGGACGGTCCCCGAGAACATCCGCACATACGCCGTCTTCTGCCCGTCCGGCGCTCGCTCGACCTTGAAGACGGTGCCGTGCACGGGCCCTTCGGGGTCGCCCTCCCCGGCGGGCAGCAGCTCGGTGAGCGCCGCGGTGAGCGCCTCCACGCCCGCGCCGGTGATGGCCGAGCCGAAGAAGACGGGGTGTACGAGGCCCCGCCGGGACTGGGCGCGCAGCTCGTCGCGCAGCCGGGCGGGCGTCAGGACCGTCTCGTCCTCGACGTACGCCGTGAGCAGTTCGTCGTCGTGTTCGGCGAGCACCTCGGCGAGGCGCGGCACGAAGCCGGTGCCGGGCGCACCGGCGACTTCGGCGGTAGGGGCGGTATCGGCGGGGACGGCGGTATCGGCGGGGACGGCGGTATCGGCGGCGACGGCGGTCAGTGCGGCGACGCCGTCGGCGTAGGGCCTGAACTCCGCGGCACGCGTGCCCAGTTCGCTCACCCGCCCCATCGCCACGGCGGCGGGGGTCAGCTTCTCGGCGATCCTCCGCAGCACGTGCCCGTACCGCGCACCGGCCCGGTCGATCTTGTTGACGAAAAGGAGAGTGGGGATGTGCAGGCGTTGCAGCGTACGCATCAGCACCCGGGTCTGCGCCTGCACGCCCTCGACGGCGGAGATCACGAGCACGGCTCCGTCGAGCACGCTGAGGACCCGTTCCACCTCGGCGATGAAGTCGGGGTGGCCGGGAGTGTCGATCAGGTTGACGACGACGTCGCCGACGGTGAACGAGACGACGGCGGACTTGATGGTGATCCCCCGCTGCCGTTCCAGGGCGAGGGAGTCGGTCAGGGTGCTTCCGTCGTCGACGCTGCCGAGCTCGTCGATGACACCGGCGGCATGCAGCAGCCGCTCGGTCAGGCTCGTCTTACCGGCGTCTACATGGGCCAGGATTCCCAGATTGAGCGTTTTCACAGAGCGTCATGTCCTTTGAGCGAATGATCGTTCCCTTCTGGTTGGACATGAGCGCTCGCCGCATCTGCTTCTCCCTGCTCGACCCGGGTCCGGCCGGTGCCGGACGTCGCGATGGAGCACAGCAGAGCAAGGCCACGCAGAGCAACAGGTTTTCGGCCCGTACGGCCCGCCCGTACGGCCCATGGGCGGGCCGTACGGGCGCCAGGGTCAGCGCGACGGGCGGGGCCCGAGAGTCGCGCCGATGCCGGCGACGACGGCGGCCAGACCCTCCTCGAACCGGGAGTCGTAGTCCTCGAAGAGGTCGGCGCCCGCCTGCGCGGCCAGCGGGAACTCCGAGCCGAACGAGTCGGCCCGCGCGGCCGTGTCGTACCCGGGGGCGCGCTCGCCCGGCACGGGCTGCACCGCCTGCTGCTCGATCACGAAGCCCTCGGTGAAGACGAACACGATGAACGCGGCACGCGCGGCGCCACCCGGTGAGAAGCCCGCAGCCACCAGCCGCCGCAGGTGCGCCTCCTGCTGCGCCGCGTGGCCGGTGTCGGTGAGCCGGGTGCCCGCGAAGACCTTGGCGCCGTCCCGGTAGCGCAGCAGCGACCGGCGCAGGCCCCGGCCGACCCCCGCCAGCAGCTCCTGCCAGCTCTCCCCCGGGGACGAGCCGTCCGCACCGTCGCCGCCCGCAGAGCCCGGGGAGCCCGCGGAGCCCGCGGAGCCCGAACCGCCCTCTGGATCCTCAGAGTTCGCAGAGCCCGAGCCCGCGGAGCCCGTGGAGCCCGTGGAGCCCGCGTCGCTCCCGCCCTCCGCGTCCATCTCGCGCAGCATCGCGGTGGCCATCTCGTCGAGCAGTTCCTGCTTGTTCCGGACGTGCCAGTACAGGGCGGGCGCCTGGACGTTCAGCGCCTGGGCGACGCGGCGCAGGGTGAGCCCGTCGAGGCCCACCTCGTTCAGCAGCCGCAGCGCCGCGTCCACAACCTGTGCGCGGTCCAGTCCCGACTGCCCTTTCACCTTGGCCATGTTGACAACTTAACAGCGTTAAGCGCATGCTCGCGCCATGGCATCACTTAACAGCGTTAAGGACACGGAAGTCGAGAGCCGGGGCGTCGAGAACCTCGACGGGGCCGCGGCGGTGCTGGTCGCCGGAGCCGGTCCCGTCGGGCTGACCCTCGCGTGCGACCTGGCCCGCAGGGGCGTGCGGACCCGGCTGATCGAGCAGGGCGGGAAGCTCTTCCCCGGATCGCGCGGCAAGGGCCTACAGCCACGCACCCTGGAGGTGCTGGACGACCTGGGTCTCGGCGAAGCCGTACGGCGCGAGAGCGGCCCGTATCCGCGGATGCTCCCCTGGGAGGGCGACAGACCCGGTGAGCCCTTCGACTTCGTGGAACCCTCCGAGGCCCGGCCCGGCGAGCCCTACGACGAGGGCCGGATGCTTCCGCAGTGGCGTACGCAGGAGCTGCTGTACGAGCGGCTGCGCGAACTGGGTGGCGAGGTGGAGTTCGGCACCCGGCTGACCGGACTGGAGCAGGACGGCGACGGCGTGACCGCACACCTCACCGGGCCCGACGGCGCAAGCACCACGGCCCGCACGGCGTTCCTCGTCGCCGCCGACGGCGGCCGCAGCACCGTACGCACGTCGCTCGGCATCGCCATGACCGGTGAGGACGTCGATCCGCATCCGGCGCTCGTCGCCGACGTACGGCTCACCGGACTCGACCGCGGGCACTGGCACGTATGGCCGCACGCGAGGGGCGGCGCGCTGGCGCTGTGCCCGCTGCACGGCAGCGAACTCTTCCAGCTGGCCGCGATCTTCGACGACCGGGACCACTCCCCCTCTCCGGGCCAGGGGGACCCCGACCAGGGCCGAGGGCCCCGGGGAAAGGCAGAGCCGGGGACCTCGCCGGACGAAGTACGGGCCCTCGTCGCCGAGCGCAGCCACCTGACAGCGGACGACGTGCGCGAGGTGCGCTGGGCCTCGGTCTTCCGCCCGAGAGCGGCGCTCGCGGACCGCTTCCGGCAGGGCCGTGTCCTCCTCGCCGGCGACGCGGCGCACGTGCACTCACCGGCAGGCGGTCAGGGCCTCAACACCGGCATCCAGGACGCGTTCAACCTCGGCTGGAAGCTGGGCGGGGTGCTGCGGCACGGTGCCGGGGACGCGCTCCTCGACACGTACGAGGAGGAACGGCTGCCCCTCGCCGCCGACGTGCTCGGCCTGAGCACCCGCATCCACCGCGGACAGCAGCAGCGCGGACGCGAGACCCGCCAGCTCGACATCGGCTACCGCGACAGCTCACTCGCCCACGAACTGCGCTCCGCGCCGGACGGCGAACTCCGCGCGGGCGACCGTGCGCCCGATGCGGAAGCCGTCACGGCGGGAGGCGAGCGGATCCGTCTCTTCGACGCGTTCCGGGGCCCGCACTGGACGCTGCTCGCCTTCGGCGGCACGCGGCTGCCGGACTCCGTACCGGACGGCGTGCACGCCTACGAGCTGCACGGCGCCGAGGAGCATGCCGAAAAGGCGTACGGCAGCGGCCTGTTCCTCGTGCGCCCCGACGGCTATCTCGGTGCCGTCGCCGACGCCTGGACCCCCCGGCTCACCGGCCTCCTGCCGCGCCTCGGCCTGCGCTGAGTGACGCCGGTCGGCCGGCTAGGCCCGCAGCTGGTGGAAGCCCGGTACGTGGACGAGGTGGGCGAGGGCGCTCCAGAGGCGGAGCGACTCCCGCTCGCCGGGGACTGTTTCGAGCACCGGTCCGAAGAACGAACACTGCTCGCCGCCGGGGGCGGTGACGGCCAGTACGGGGGTGCCGATCTCGGCGTCGATGCGGTCGACGCCTGCGTGGTGGGAGGCGCGCAGCGCACGGTCGTAGTCCGCGGAGGTGCCGGCCCCGGCGAGCGCCGCGGGCAGACCGGCGCGGCCCAGAGCTTCGGCTATGTCGCCGATCCACTCCCGTTCGGCGCCTCCCCGACCGCCCTGGCCGCCCTGGCCGTCGGGCTCGGTCCACAACGCGTCGTAGAAGGCGCCGAGCGCGTCATGGCCGTGCTCCGTCTGTACGGCCGCGGCGACGCGCGCGGGAATCCACAGGTAGCCGTCGGGGTCGCCCTCGGGGTCGTCGTCACGGTGCTCGTTGAGCACCGCCAGGCTCATCACGCGACGGCACACCCGGAGGCCCGAGCCTTCGGCGAGCCCTGCGATCCAGCGTGCGGTGTGGCGGGTCAGCGGGCAGGCGGGGTCGAGCCAGAAGTCGACGCTCCAGTCCGGCCCGGGGCCCGCGCCGGGGCCCTGCGCGCGCTCCGCACCGGCGGTCATGGCCGCGCTTCCGGTTCCGTACGTCCGGCGGCGCCGCGGGGATCGCCGGACCCGCTCCGTTCCTGGTCACCGGCCGCCGGCGGCCCGCCCTCCTGCGGCCACCGCTCGAACCACCGCCGGTCCGCCTCCAGTTGGGCCGCGAGCCGTACGAGCAGTGGCTCGCTGCTCTCCGGGCCGAGCAGCTGCGCGCCCAGCGGCAGCCCCGAAGGCGTGAAGCCCGCGGGCACATTGACGCCGGGCCAGCCGAGCACGTTCCAAGGCCAGGCGTACGGACAGTGCGCGATCATCGTCCGGTCGGTCTGCAAGCCGGAGAGATGCGCGAGATCGCCGATCCGCAGCGGAGGCGTCGCCGTCGTCGGGGCGAGTACGACGTCGTAGCGGCGGAAGATCCGTCCCACCCGCCGGTGCAGCGGCGCCTCGGCGGCCCGCGCGGCCCGCAGCGCCCGCCCGCCCAGCAGCCGTCCCGTGCCCGCGGCACCACGGGTACGGGCGTCCAGCAGCGCGAAGTCCGGGACGCGGCCCGTCCATTCACGGATTCCGGCGGTCGCGCGCGGCACGAACGTCAGGCCGATCGCCCCGTAGCGCGGATCGGCCTCCTCGACCTCGTGCCCCAGCGCGGCGAGCCGGTCGGCGAGGCCCGTGACCGCTTCCCGTACCACCGGATCGAGCGACTTCCGCGTCGCCGTCCACGGCGGCCGCAGCGACAGCGCGATCCGCAGCCGCCCCGGGTCCTGCCCGGCCGCCGGCAGCACCTCGACCGGCGACGGACGGTGCAGATCCCCGTCCGCGCTGCCGGAGGCCACGTCGAGCAGCAGCGCCGCGTCCCGCACGGTGCGCGCCAGCGGCCCGAAGACCGTGATCCCCTTGAACGCCTCCGGCTCCGGCATCGTCGAGATCCTGCCGCGCTGCGGCTTGATGCCGACGAGATGGCTCCAGGCGGCCGGGATGCGGATCGAGCCCGCCCCGTCCGAACCGAGCGCCGCCGGCACCAGGCCCGCGGCGACCGCCGCGGCCGAACCGCCCGACGACCCGCCCGGCGTGTGCTCAAGGCTCCACGGATTGCGGGTGTCGCCGAAGGCCGGACCCTCGGTGAAGGGCCACTGGCCCAGCTCGGGGGCGTTGGTCTTCCCCACGATCACGGCACCGGCCGCGCGCAGCCGCCGTACGGCCTCGCTGTCCGCCTCCTTCGACGGGAAGTCGCCCGGGCATCCGAACGCCGTCGGCTCCCCCGCCACGTCCACGTCGTCCTTCACGGCGACCGGCACCCCGAGCAGCGGCAGCCGCTCGCCGCGGGCCAGCCGCCGGTCCGCGGCATCGGCTTCCGCGAGCGCGGCCTCCCCGCGTACGCGGCGGAACGCGTTGAGCGTCGGCTGCGTGGCGGCGATACGGGCCAGCGCGCGCTCGGTCAGCGCGCGCGCCGTCACCTCACCGCCCGCCAGCGCGGCTGCCAGCTCCGCCAGCCCCCGCGACTCCCGCGGCCCGACTCTCTCTCCGGCTTCAGCCGTCACCAGCCCTCCCGATACTCGCCGGTAATCCAGCCCTCATCCTCCGCCCCCACCGCCCGCTCGGCAACGCCGCGGATGAGCTAGGAAGGTCACATGACCGTCGTCCACGGCCCCGAGGGCCCCATACGTGCCCGCCCGTCCGCCCCACCGGCACCCGTACGTGCCGTCCTCTTCGACTTCTCCGGGACCCTCTTCCAGATCAGCAGCTATGCGGAGCGCATCCGCGACGTCCTCCCCCGGCCCGTCGGGGAGCCGGAGATGGAGGGGATCCTCGGCGCCCTGGAGGCGGGCCTGCACGACCCGGCCGTGATCACCGCCCAGGCCGGACGCGACGTCTCGTCGCAGGCGCACCGGCACGCCTTCACCACCTGGTACGCCTCCGCGCCCCAACTCGCCCCGTACGCCCACGCGTTGTACGAGCAGCTGCGGACCCCGGAGCACTGGCATCCGTACGCGGACGCCGGGCCGGTCCTCGCGCGGCTGGCCGCCCGCGGCATCGCGCTGGGCGTGGTCAGCGACGTCGGCTGGGACCTGCGGGCCACCTTCGCCCACCACGGGCTCGCGGAACGCTTCGGCAGCTGGGTGCACTCGTACGAACACGACTCGGAGAAGCCGGATCCCCACCTCTTCCGGCACGCGTGCGGGGAGTTGGGGGTCGCCCCCGAGGAGACGCTGATGGTCGGCGACCACCCCGCAAGAGACGGCGGCGCGACGGGCGCGGGCCTCCGCGCCTACGTACTCCCGGCGGGTGCGTCACCGGGCTCCGAGCGCGGGCTGGACGCGGTGCTGCAGTTGCTGTGAGCGGTGCGGTTCGCCTGGGGGTGCGTTTGGGTTACGGGGGCGTGCCGCTCCGGCGGCGGCCCCGGGACGGCATGATTTACGGCCTTCGCCCCCCGGAGCCAGATTCGTACCGCTAGGTTCGCAGGCCACAAATCACGCTTGAGTGTCCCGGAACCACCGCCTGCGCGTCCCGCCCCGTCCTGCCGTCGCGCGTACGCCGCTTTCGTCCGGGCACGCCCACCGCGGTCAACTCCCGCCGTGCGTCGGCGGCTTGAGACCGCCCTTCTCGTGCCTCGGTCAACTACGGCCGTAATTGGGCCCGTTCGGGAACGAGGCGATCGCCGTGCAATGTGTGCCACCGGAGGGAGAGCCGCCGACGTACGGGAGGGGGTGGGACGTGGAGGCGTGCGTGGCCGGACACTCATTGGGGTCTCCCCCGCTGGCGAGGGGAAGTGATTTGTGCCCGCAACAAAGCTCAGCACTCTGGTCCCGTGAAGCGGGCGTAAATCATGCCGTCCGGACATGTACGCCGGAGCGGCACGCCCCCGGCACCCACCACGAACAGACCGCGCACAACCCCGTCAGAACGTCTCCCTCGGCACGTACGCCCCCCAGATCTCCCGGAGCGTGTTGCACACCTCGCCGACCGTGGCCCGCGCCCGCAGGGCCTCCTTCATCGGGTAGAGGACGTTGTCCGTCCCCTCCGCCGCCTTGCGCAGCTCCGCCAGCGCGCCGTCCACCGCCGCCTGGTCGCGCTCCGCCCGCAGCCGGGCAAGCCGTTCGCACTGCTGCTGCTCGATCGCGGGGTCGACGCGCAGCGGCTCGTACGGGTCCTCCTCGTCACGCTGGAAGCGGTTGACGCCGACCACGACGCGTTCGCCGCTGTCGGTCTCCCGCGCGATCGCGTACGCGCTGCGCTCGATCTCGTCCTTCTGGAAGCCCTGTTCGATCGCGTCGACCGCGCCGCCGCGGTCCTCGACCTGTTCCATCAGCGCGACGGCCGCCGCTTCGACCTCGTCCGTCATCGACTCCACGACGTACGAGCCCGCGAACGGATCGACGGTCGCGGTGACGTCCGTCTCGTATGCGAGGACCTGCTGCGTGCGCAGCGCCAGCCGCGCGGACTTGTCCGTGGGCAGCGCGATGGCCTCGTCGTAGGAGTTGGTGTGCAGCGACTGCGTGCCGCCGAGCACCGCGCCCAGTGCCTGCACCGTCACCCGTGCCAGGTTGACCTCGGGCTGCTGCGCCGTGAGCTGCACGCCTGCCGTCTGCGTGTGGAAGCGCAGCATCAGCGACTTGGGGTTCTGCGCCCCGAACTCCTCGCGCATCACGCGTGCCCAGATGCGCCTGGCCGCACGGAACTTGGCGACCTCCTCCAGCAGCGTCGTACGGGCGACGAAGAAGAACGACAGCCGCGGCGCGAAGTCGTCGACGCTCATGCCGGACGCGACGGCCGTGCGCACGTACTCGATGCCGTCGGCGAGGGTGAAGGCGATCTCCTGCGCGGGCGTCGCACCGGCCTCCGCCATGTGGTAGCCAGAGATGGAGATGGTGTTCCACTTGGGGATCTCGGCGCGGCAGTACTTGAAGATGTCCGCGATCAGCCGCAGCGACGGCTTGGGCGGGAAGATGTACGTGCCGCGGGCGATGTACTCCTTGAGCACGTCGTTCTGGATCGTGCCCGTCAGCTTCGCGGGGTCGGCGCCCTGCTCCTCGGCGACGAGCTGGTAGAGCAACAGCAGCAGCGCGGCAGGGGCGTTGATGGTCATCGACGTGGAGACCTCCTCCAGCGGGATGCCGCCGAAGAGGACGCGCATGTCGTCGATGGAGTCGATGGCGACGCCGACCTTGCCGACCTCGCCGCTCGCGAGGGGCGCGTCGGAGTCGTGGCCCATCTGGGTCGGCAGGTCGAAGGCGACGGACAGCCCCATCGTGCCGTTCTCGATGAGCTGCTTGTAGCGGGCGTTGGACTCGGTGGCCGTGCCGAAGCCGGCGTACTGGCGCATCGTCCAGGGCCGCCCGGTGTACATCGTCGGGTAGACGCCGCGCGTGTACGGGTACGAGCCGGGCTCGCCCAGCCTCTCGGCGGAGTCCCACTCACGCAGCGCGTCCGGGCCGTAGACCGGCTCGATGGGCAGACCGCTCTCGCTGAACCGCTGGTTGCCCGACTGGCGTGCCATGGACTGTGCCTCCGTACGGTCTGGGGTCGCGCCGGAAGTGCTCCGGCTCCGCGCTGCGTTGCTGTGCTCTGCTTCGCTGTGCTCTGCTTCGCGTGCCGCGTCCCGCTCGGGTGAGCCGGTCGCCGCTCGTACTGTTGCTGCCGATTGCCACGGACTGTAGCGACCCGCGTTCGTCCGTTGCAGGTCCGCAGGCTGGGACCTTGCTCACAGCGTGCCGCGCCGCACTCACAGGATGCCGCCGCGCGGCGGGGTTCGCGCGGCGGCCACGCGGGAAGAGAAGGGGCGACCGGAAGGGGGAGAATTTCCGTGATGTCCGCTCAGGTTCCGGGGGTTGGGATGGCGGGGGCTACAGGGACCGGCAGGTCCGTACGGGCAAGGCGCAGCAGCGTATGGGCCGTGACGGCGGCGCTGGTCGTCGGCGGGGGCGCGGCGGCGGGCTGCAAGGCGCAGGCGACGAACGGTGCGCCCGTCCACGTGACGAAGACCTCCCTCTCGCCGGCTCCGCAGGAGAAGCAGCAGCGCTCCTCCGTGAGCAACGGCACACGGGACGAGGGCGACGACGGCAGCGACGGCGGCGGTGCGCCGAGTCCGGCCCGGCGCGCGAAGCCGGCCGCGCCCGCCGACCCGGTGCTGTACGCGACGGGGGCGCAGGGCGCGCAGATCCGCGAACTCCAGGCACGCCTGCGCAAGTTGAAGCTCTTCGACCGCAACCCGACGGGCTACTACGGGCCCGTGACGACCGCCTCGGTCCGCGCCTTCCAGCGGCAGCAGGGCAGGACCGCCAACGGCACGGTCACATCGGGCACTTGGGCGGCGCTGCGGGCCCGCACCTCCCCGCCCTCGCAGGACGAGCTGTATCCGCCGACGACGCTGCCGCTCGACGACCCCGACCCGCGCTGCCTCACGGGGCGCGCGCTGTGCGTCAGCAAGAAGAGCCGCACGCTGGCCTGGTACGTGGGCGGGCGGATGGTCTCGGCGATGGACGTGCGCTTCGGCTCGGCCTACACGCCCACGCGGGAAGGGGAGTTCGGCGTCACGTTCAAGAGCCGGCACCACGTCTCGACGATCTACCACACGCCGATGCCGTACGCGCTCTTCTTCAGCGGCGGCCAGGCCATCCACTACTCCAAGGACTTCGCGGCCCGCGGCTACAGCGGCGCTTCGCACGGCTGCGTCAACGTACGGGACAAGAAGAAGATCGCGGCGCTCTTCGCACAGGTGCGGAAGGGCGACAAGGTCGTCGTCTACAAGTGAGCGGAGCCCGGCGGGGCGTCAACGCCCGGAGAACGCGCGGGACTTGAGGCTCGGAATCCCCGATGGGGCGCGGGCGGGACCGGGGGAACGTGTCCCGCCCGCGCCATTCGCGCGAGCCCGAAGGTACGGGGGGAACCTCGGACTTGTCGCGCAGCCGATGACCAGTCGGCTCACTTGTTACTGCGCTGTCTGGTCCGAAAGTGTCACACCAGGATTCAACTAAATTATGTGACCTGCATCACACAGCTCGCGACCGGGCCCGAGCGCGGCGGAACCAGGCCGGTCGTATGGGCGCGGCAGCCGCATCGCCGCGCTTCCGCCGCCGCGGATCACCGCACCACGGGAGGGCGCCCGCCGGGAGCGGACCGGTGAACGGCCGCCGGGCCCAAGGGACATGGGACAGGAGACAGGGACAGGGACATCGGACCGGAGACCGACCATGTGCCGGGGCGACCGTGGCCGGGTCGCGAGCCGGAGACACAGTGGGCCGGGCACCGGGCGCCGACCACCGGGCAGCGGGCCGAGCCGTGGCCCAGGAATCGGCCGAGGCCTACGAACCTGCCGCTTACGAACCTGCCGTGGCGTCCGCCGACGGGCTGCTGCTCGCGTCCGCATCCGCGCTCGCCGACGGGTCGTCCGAGGGTGCCGCCGAGGCCGTGCCCGATTCGCCGGTGCCGCCGTCGGTGCTCTGCCCGCCGCTGTCGGGCCGGCTGCCGCCCGAGCCCTCCGAGTCGCCGCCGGACTCGTTACCGCCCTGATCTCCGCCGTCGTTGCCGCCGTCGCCGCCCTCGTCACCGCCGGCGTTTCCCGACGACGAACCCTGGGAGCCGCCCGTACTGCCGGGGACACCGGGGGTGCCGACACCGCCGGCGCCGTTCGCGCCGTCCGAGCCGTTCTCGTTCTCGCGCCCGCCGTCGTGCTTGTCGCAGAACTTCTTCACGTTGGCGGAGCCGCCGGCCGCGGTCTCCAGAAGGACCCGGTCCCTGAGAGAGAGACCGCCGTTCTCGTACGCACTGCACAGCGCCCGGGCCATGGCCTTCTTGTCGGCCTCCGACAGGTGCTTCCCGCCGCCGTGCCACCAGTCCTTCGGACCGCCGGGGGGCTTCCCCTCCCGTCCTCGTTCCGTGCCCGCGAGGTCCTCGCCGGTCGGCGAGTCGGACGGGGAACCTCCCTCGCGGGTGCCGCGTCTTGGACCGCCGTCGTACGGACTGCCGCCGCCACCGCCGGCCGCCTCGTCGCGCGACGTACCGGGACTGGCCAGCGGGGACACGCTCGCCGCGGGAGAGTCGCCGCCGCCGAACGGCGTGGGCAGCACGCCCGTGCCGGCTGCGACGGCCGCGCCGCCCAGCGCGCAACCCGCGACGGCCATGGCGAAGCCCGCGCGCAGCGGACGTCCGACCAGCGAGCTGCGCCGGGCGCCTCCGGGACGGCCGCGCGACCGCCGGCGGTTCTCACGCGCGGCGGCGCGCCTGCCGACGACGGTCGATGCCTCGGTCGGTCCCGCGCTGATGTCGACGGTGCCGCTGTGTTCGGCGCCCGCGCGCGGGTGGGCCGCGCGGAAGGCCGCCATCGCGGCCGCCTCGCCGGGGAGTTCGGCGCCCGCGTCACCCGACACCGTCCCGGTGCGGGCCGCGCCGAGCGCGTGCAGCGTCGCCGTCTGCTCGGACACGAGCGTGTCGAGGAAGTGCGCGAGCCGGTCCTCGGCGAGATCCTCGCCGCTGCGCTGCGCAGGCAGAGGCGCTCCGGAATCGGCGGGGCCGCTGTCGCGCGCCCAGGACGGCGTGGGCGGCACCGGCCGTCCGTACCCGCCGCCCTGAACCGGGGAGCCGTGAACCGGGGAGCCGTGAACCGGCGGGCGCTGGGCCTCACCGTGACCGGCACCGTAAGCGCTCTCGTAGGCGCCGTAGGCAACCGTCCCGTCGTAAGAATCGGCATACCGGCTGGTCGGAGCGCCTTCAACGTTGTCGTGTCCAGCCCCGTGACGACCGCCGTACCGCGCGCTACGCGCATTGACCACCGAGCCGCGGAGCAAGCGCTCCGCAGCTTCGTCGTCCAGCCACCTGTACCGGTCGTCGTCCGCCATCACGTTTCCCTCAGCGTTCGCGTGGCCTTATGCGTCACACCGCGCGCCGTAGGAAACGCATCGGGACCCCCTGGCGGTTCTCCCGGATCGGCGACCGATTCAGCGGATCCGGACTCCTCAAGAATCTGTGCGAGCTTGCGCAGCCCACGGTGCGCTGCCGTGCGTACCGCACCTGCGCGCTTGCCGAGCACCTCCGCCGCGCTCTTGGCGTCCAGCCCGACCACCACGCGCAGCACGACCGCCTCGGCCTGGTCCTGCGGCAGCAGGGATATCAGCGCCATCGTGCGTCCGGTGCCGAGCGCTTCGAGGGCCTCGTCGGCGGTGTCGGCACCTGCCGGGAGTACGGCGAGGTCGCTCTCGTCGCCGCCGACGGCGGGGCGGCGTCCCCTCGTACGGAGATGGTCGAGCGCCCTGTTGCGGGCGATGCGGGCGGCCCAGCCGCGGAAACGGTCGGCGTCGCCGCTGAACCGGCTGATGTCGCGGGCTATCTGGAGCCAGGCCTCCGAGGTGACGTCCTCGGCGTCGGCGTCACTGACCAGGGTGCGGACATAGCCGAGCAGCCGCGGATGCACAGTGCGGTACACGACGCGGAACGCACCTTCGTCCCCGCCCTGTGCCGCACGCACCGCGGCGGTCAACTCCGCGTCGTCCCCCTGCACGGCCGTCTCTCGCCCCACTCCGCGATGTCCCAACGGATCTGGTCACGCCCCTGGTCGGACGTCTGTCGTCGTCTCGCTGATGCCTGCGTATGCCTCACGCACAGACCAGCATCGATTCGAGAGCACGCTAAGGCCAAGTGTGCGTCATAGTCCACGCAAGTTGACCAGGTAACAGAATGGGGATCGGGAACGCTGTAAGGAGTACGGGCCTGCCCCTGGCGTGGTGCGCCCGTTCTCGAGGGCGATCGGGGTCTCTCCTGTGGGGGGTGGCGACCCCGGTCGCCTTCGCATTTTCCGGCGGGCCCGCCGGCCGGTTCTCAGCTCGCGCGCTCACCGAGCCGCTTGAAGTCTTCCCAGCTCATGGCCGGTTTCTTGGGATCCCACAGCTTCTGCGCCATCGCCCGCAGCGGTGCCCTGATGCCCGCGGCGACCTGCTCCTGGGTCTGCGCGCCGGCCCGGTCGCACCACACGGCGAAGCGTCCGCCGGGGATGTGCTCCGGACCCGAGAGAGATTTCGGCACCGGTTTCGTGCCGCGCAGCACCGCCGGAGTCCATTCGTCGTAGATGCGGCGGCCTGTCGGATATGTGAACTTGTTGGGCTCGCCGAGCACGTAATAGAGGTACTCGTCGTTGGCGTTGATCAGCTTCCAGCCCTCCTTCAGATAGGAGACCGGACTCCGCTCCCCCGGCTCCTTGCCCGTCCAGTAGGCGACTTCGCGGTCGCGGTGGGCACGGACGGCGCCGTCCTCGTGGATGCCGTCGTTCCACGCCTGCGGGGTCTTCCCCTTCTCCCGTACGACGGCGGAGCGGTCGTTGAGCCAGTCGGTCGCCAGGTCCTGCACGCGGGCGTCGCGGCCGAACTCCTCGCGGGCCTTCGCCGCCAGCCCCGGATAAGAGGCCTCGGGGTCCCGCTGCGCGAGGGCGAGGTACTCGTCGCCCCCGAGGTGCCAGCGCTTCCCGGGGAACAGGCCGGCGTACTCGCGCAGCAGATCGTCGACGATCTTCGCCGCCCGCGGATCGGAGATGTCGACCGCGCCCTCCGTCGGCCGGCCCTGTGCGTTCCTCAGCTGGATCTCCGGGTGGGCCTTGATAACGGCGCCGAGATGCCCAGGCGAGTCGATCTCCGGGATGACGTCGATGTGCCGCGACTCCGCGAGCCGTACGATCCGCCGCACCTGCGCCTTGGTGAGCCGCGGGTTCGACACGACCTCGGGGTGCGTGCTGCTCTCGATCCGGAACGCCTGGTCGTCCGAGAGGTGCAACTGGAGCTGGTTGAGCTTGAGATCGCCCATCTCACGGATGCGGTCCTCGATCCACCCGGCGCTGAAGTGCTTGCGCGCGATGTCGAGCATCAGACCGCGCTGCGAACGGTCCGGCTTGTCGTGCACGACGCCGTCGGCGACCTTGCCGGTCGCGCGCACCGACTGGAGCAGGGTGCGGGTGCCGTAGAAGACGCCCGCGTCGGCGGCCCCGGCGATCTTCACCTGGCCCTCGCGGCTCTCCATCACATAGCCCTCGCGCCCGGTCTCCAGGCTCTGGTCCAGGCTCAGCCGGATGTCGCCGGTACGGGCGGGGCCGTCGGAGAAGGGGACCTTCAACTCACGGGCGAGCAGCTTCCCCTCGTCGGCGAGCGGCCCGTCGGGATCGGCGACGACGCGGGTGAACTTCGACGGCTTCCAGGCCGGGCCGCGCACCGGCTTCCAGTCCCGTACGGAGGGAACGGCCGCGGGTGCCGGACCGGTACGCGCGGGCTCAGTCGGCCTCGGCGCACCGGAGCCGGCGGTGGTGTGGGAGGTGTGCCCGCTGCTGCCGCCGCTGGCCGCCTCCCCTCCGGCGTCCTCGCTGGAGCAGCCGCCGAGGGTGAGAAGACTCACCGTGCACGCGACGGCCACCGATGCCGAAACCGCCAGTGTCTTTGGCCTCTTGGGTCCCATATGGATACGTTATTGCCCCTTTTCGGCTCGCACTCGTCGGGTCTCCGACCGGGAAAGTCCCCGTCCGGGTGAAATCCCCATGCTCGTCGTGTCGTTGGCGCTCGTTGTCGTTACGGTGACCGAGGTCCGCCCGCGCCGCCAACAGGACGCCACATCACGGCAGTCGGAGCCGGCCACGGGGTGGGTCCGGCCCATGCGGCCGCTCTCCCTTCCCCGGCCCGCCGTCGGGTCACTTCGCCCGTACGCGGGATCCGGTCCCCTATGCCAGCCGGTCCTCCGAGGAGCCCATGCCGCCCCCCAGCCCGCGAAGCGACGAGAAGGACGCGGTCCCGCCCACGGCCCTGCCCGCCCACGGTGTGCCCGGAGGGTGCTCCCCCGGGCGGGGTCCGGGAGGGGACATGCCCGCTGCCGCCGTACCGCAACCGGCCCGGCGGCCGGAGCCGGCGCCCCCGGCCCGGCCGTCGCCGGACTCGTCACCGCCGGTGCAGGCGCCCTCGGCTCCGTCGGCGTCGGAGCCCTCGTCCCCCGAGCCCTCGTCACCGGAGCCCTCGTCACCGGAGCCGTCGTCACCGGAGCCGTCGTCGTCCGGGCCCTCCTTCCCCGAGCCCTCGTCGTCCGGGCCCTGGTCGCTGTCCCGGTTCAACTCCGCGTCCCACGAGGCCGCCACCGCACTGCTGCTGCGCTGCTGCGGCTGCGCCGGCTGGGCCGCCCGCATCGCCGCGTTCCGCCCGTATCCGGACGCCGAGTCGCTGCTGGCCGCCCTCGACGAGGCGAGTTACGACATGACGCCCGAGGACGTGGACGAGGCGCTGGCCTCCGAGTGGCCGCAGCCGCCCTCCCCCTGGGACGACGGCGCGGACGGGCACACGGACGTCCGGCCGGTTCGCGCCGCCGACCGCCCCGAGCACGACCGCCGCGAACCCGACCGCGACAGTCACGACCACCCCGGCCGCCGCGTCCGCGAACCCGACCGCGACCGGCGCGGGATCCTCGCCGCGCACACCGCCCTTCGGGCCGCACACGCCGCGTACGAGCACCGCTTCGGCCACGTGTTCCTCGTCTGCCTCGACGAATGGGACGAGGGCGAACGGCTCGGCCAGGCCCTCGCGGACGTGCGCGACCGCCTCGGGAACGACCCGGAAGAGGAACGTCCGATCGTCGCCGAGGAACTGCGCCGCCTCGCCCGCGGCAGGCTGCTGCGAGCCCTGCGCTGAAGCGGGACCGGTGAGCGGTCCGAAGCTCTCGCCAGCGACTCTTCCCGATCACCCGTGGCTGCCTGATTGATCACATCCGCCCCTCCCGGGACCGATGTGCCGACAAAGCGTCGCTACGATGGCCCAGGCCGGTGGTCCGTACCCGGCCGAGCCCGACCGACACCGCTGCACTCTCAGCCGAAGATGGCGGCCGGCTCTGAACACGCACCCGGAGGGTTTTTTTCCGTGCCGGCTGGAACGCTGTACCGCGGCCGGGAAGGCATGTGGTCCTGGGTGGCTCATCGAGTCACCGGTGTCCTCATCTTCTTCTTCCTGTTCGTGCACGTGCTGGACACCGCACTGGTCCGCGTCTCGCCAGAGACGTACGACCAGACGGTGGCGATCTACAAGACGCCGATCGTCAACCTCATGGAATACGGCCTCGTGGCCGCGGTCCTCTTCCACGCGCTCAACGGCCTGCGGGTCATCGCCGTGGACTTCTGGTCGAAGGGGCCGAGGTACCAGAAGCAGATGCTGTGGACCGTGACGGCCGTCTGGGGCGTCCTGATGATCGGCGCCTTCTACCCCGTCCTGCGGCACACCCTGCACACGCTGTTCGGGAGCTGATGAACATGTCGACCGAGACCGCGAACGCATCCTCGTCCTCCTCGTCCTCCTCTTCCGAGGGCGGCGGCTACAGCGCGGAGAATCCGGCACCGGTGATCGTGCCGGCCCGCTCCCGTACCACGAGGACGCCGAAGACGACTCGCACCAACTTCGAGCTGTACGGCTGGCTGTTCATGCGGCTGTCCGGAATCGTCCTGGTCGTGCTGGTCATCGGGCACCTGCTGATCCAGCTCGTGCTCGAAGGCGGCGTCAGCAAGATCAGCTTCGCCTTCGTCGCGGGCCGCTGGGCCTCCCCGTTCTGGCAGGTCTGGGACCTGATGATGCTGTGGCTCGCGATGCTCCACGGCGCGAACGGTCTGCGGACCGTCATCAACGACTACGCGGAGCGGGACGCGACCCGCCTGTGGCTGAAGGCGCTGCTGTACACGGCCACCGTCTTCACCGTCCTGCTGGGCACGCTGGTGATCTTCACCTTCGACCCGAACATCCGCTGACGCACGTACGGGGCTGAGGTAACCCAGATGAAGATCCACAAGTACGACACGGTCATCGTCGGCGCCGGCGGCGCGGGCATGCGCGCGGCCATCGAGTCCACGAAGCGCAGCCGCACCGCAGTGCTGACGAAGCTCTACCCGACCCGCTCCCACACCGGAGCCGCCCAGGGCGGCATGGCCGCGGCCCTCGCCAACGTCGAGGAGGACAACTGGGAGTGGCACACCTTCGACACGATCAAGGGCGGCGACTACCTGGTCGACCAGGACGCCGCCGAGATCCTCGCGAAGGAGGCCATCGACTCCGTTCTCGACCTGGAGAAGATGGGCCTGCCGTTCAACCGCACCCCGAACGGCACCATCGACCAGCGCCGCTTCGGCGGTCACAGCCGCAACCACGGTGAGGCGCCGGTGCGCCGGTCCTGCTACGCGGCGGACCGCACGGGCCACATGATCCTTCAGACGCTGTACCAGAACTGCGTGAAGGAGGGCGTGGAGTTCTTCAACGAGTTCTACGTCCTGGACCTGCTGATGGGCGAGTCCGGCGGCGTGCGCAAGACCGCGGGCGTCGTCGCGTACGAGCTGGCGACCGGCGAGATCCACGTCTTCCAGGCCAAGGCCGTGGTCTTCGCCTCGGGCGGCAACGGCAAGTTCTTCAAGGTCACTTCGAACGCGCACACCCTCACCGGCGACGGCCAGGCGGCGGCCTTCCGGCGCGGACTGCCGCTGGAGGACATGGAGTTCTTCCAGTTCCACCCGACGGGCATCTGGAAGATGGGCATCCTGCTCACCGAGGGCGCGCGCGGCGAGGGCGGCATCCTGCGCAACAAGGACGGCGAGCGCTTCATGGAGAAGTACGCGCCGGTGATGAAGGACCTCGCCTCGCGTGACGTCGTCTCCCGCGCCATCTACACCGAGATCCGCGAGGGCCGTGGCTGCGGCGCCGAGGCGGACCACGTCTATCTCGACCTGACGCACCTGCCGCCGGAGCAGCTGGACGCGAAGCTGCCGGACATCACCGAGTTCGCCCGTACGTACCTGGGCATCGAGCCGTACACCGACCCGGTGCCGATCCAGCCGACGGCGCACTACGCGATGGGCGGCATGCCGACCAACGTGCAGGGCCAGGTGCTCGCCGACAACAGCACACCGGTGCCCGGGCTCTACGCGGCGGGCGAGGTCGCCTGCGTCTCCGTGCACGGCGCGAACCGGCTCGGCACCAACTCGCTGCTCGACATCAACGTCTTCGGACGGCGCGCGGGCATCGCCGCCGCCGAGTACGCGTCGACCGCCGGGTTCACCGAACTGCCGGAGAATCCGGCCGCGTTCGTGGAGGGCGAGGTGGAGAACCTGCGCGACGCGACCGGCAACGAGCGTGTCGTGGAGATCCGCAAGGCGCTCCAGGACTGCATGGACAAGAACGTGATGGTCTTCCGCACCGAGCAGACGCTGAAGGAGGCCGTCGAGGAGATCGGCGAACTCCGCAAGCGCTACCGGAACATCAGCGTCCAGGACAAGGGCAGGCGCTTCAACACCGATCTGCTGGAGGCCATCGAGCTGGGCAACCTGCTCGACCTGGCCGAGGTGACGGCGGTCTCCGCGCTGGCCCGCAAGGAGTCGCGCGGCGGCCACTACCGCGAGGACTACCCGAACCGAGACGACGTCAACTTCATGCGTCACACCATGGCGTACCGCGAAGTGGGCGACGACGGCACAGAGTCGATCCGGCTGGACTACAAGCCGGTCGTGCAGACCCGCTACCAGCCGATGGAGCGTAAGTACTGATGAGCACCGCAGTCATGGACGAGTCGGGCCGGACCGAGGCCGGTTCGGACCCCACGGCGTCGCATCCGGTCACCGTCACCTTCCGGATCCGCCGCTTCAACCCGGAGGTCTCGGCGGACTCCGCCTGGGAGGACTTCACCCTCGACATCGACCCCAAGGACCGTGTCCTGGACGCGCTCCACCGGATCAAGTGGGAGCAGGACGGGACGCTGACCTTCCGGCGCTCCTGCGCGCACGGCATCTGCGGCTCGGACGCGATGCGCATCAACGGGCGCAACCGGCTGGCGTGCAAGACGCTGATCAAGGACATAACCGGGATCAAGGACGGCAGGACCACCAAGCCGATCCTCGTCGAGGCGATAAAGGGCCTCACGGTCCTCAAGGACCTCGTCGTCGACATGGATCCGTTCTTCCAGGCGTACCGGGACGTGATGCCGTTCCTGGTCACCAGCGGGAACGAGCCGACGCGCGAGCGGCTCCAGTCCGCCGAGGACCGCGAGCGCTTCGACGACACGACGAAGTGCATCCTGTGCGCCGCGTGCACGAGTTCGTGCCCGGTCTTCTGGAACGACGGGCAGTACTTCGGCCCGGCGGCCATCGTCAACGCGCACCGCTTCATCTTCGACAGCCGCGACGAGGCGGGCGAGCAGCGTCTGGAGATCCTCAACGACAAGGACGGCGTGTGGCGTTGCCGCACCACGTTCAACTGCACGGACGCCTGCCCGCGCGGTATCGAGGTGACGAAGGCGATCCAGGAGGTCAAGCGCGCGCTGATCACCCGCCGCTTCTGAGCTTCGGCTTCGAACGGCGGCTTCTGAGCGCCGACTTCGGAGCGCCGACTTCGAAAGCGTCTCTCCGAGCGGCGGTCTGCGAGCGGCGTACGCAGCCGGCGCACCCGCCGGACAGGCACGCGGGACACCGCGCACGCCCGCACGCCCGCTCGTTCGCGCACACGGCAGCGCCCGGGGCACCGCCCCGGGCGCTTTGTCGTGCTCGTCACCCGACTCCCGTTCGCCGGGGGCGATTTCGGGGCACGCTATCGACGCGCGCCGCAACAGGGCGCACCATTCGCATCAGCACGCACCACCGCACCGCTACGCAGCACCGCACCGCTACGCACCACCGCACTACTTGCACGTCTGTCCGCACCACTCATCTGCCCATCCCAGCAGAAGGAGTAAGCGTGAGACGCACACGACGTATGCGCAGGGGCGCCGGAGCCCTGCTGGCCGTAGGCGCCCTCCTCGGCCTCGCGCTTCAGACCACGCCCGCGAGTGCCGACTCCGGTGGCGCGGCGGCCGGTTCGGCGATACCGAAGGCCGCGCAGGAGCGTGCCGCCGGCCAGTGGACCGCCGAGCGGATGCGCGAGGCCACGCCTCTCGACGAACTCACCGGCATCGGCGCCCGAGCGCTCGACCGTGCCGGTCAAGCGGTGCCCCGCGGCAAGGAGTTGAAGATCCCGCCGCTCGACACCGACGCCGTCACGAAGGCGCTGCCCGAGCCCGGCGGGGCCTGGTCCGGCGGCGGCGACGTGGTGAACACCACGGGCCGCGTGTTCTTCAAGATGGGCGGCCGTGACGCCTCCTGCTCCGGCGACGCGGTCACCAGCGACAACGGCAGCACGGTCATCACCGCGGGCCACTGCGTGAAGTACCAGGGCGCCTGGCACACCGACTGGGTCTTCGTGCCCGGCTACCACGACGGCCAGGCCCCGCACGGGAAGTGGACGGCGTCGAAGACGCTGACCACCCCGCAGTGGGAGTCGAGCGAGGACATGAACTTCGACGTCGGCGCCGCCGTGGTGAACCCCCTCGACGGCAAGAAGCTGACGGACGTCGTCGGCGGCCAGGGCCTGTCCTTCAACGCCGACTACAACACCGAGATGTACTCCTTCGGCTTCCCCGCCGCCGACCCGTACGACGGCGAGAAGCTGATCTATTGCAGCGGCACGACCTTCCAGGACGTGCTGCTCACCAAGGACCACGGCCTCTCGTGCAACATGACGGGCGGCTCCAGCGGCGGCCCGTGGTTCACGGAGTTCGACGAGGGGACCGGCAAGGGCCTCCAGTCCTCGGTGAACAGCTTCGGCTACACCTTCCTGCCGGACACGATGTTCGGGCCGTACTTCGGGGAGGACGCGAAGAAGCTGTACGAGACCGCGCAGGCGGGCTGACCCGGACCGTCCGCCGCCGGCGTAAAGGGCAGGGCCGGCGGCACGGTCCCGGGCGGGCGCCCCTTCACGGCCGCCCGCACCGGCACCGGCACGGTCACCGCTCCCGCACGGTCACGTCCCGGACTCCCCGTCCTGCGGCTCGCCGCGCAGACGTACCTCGCACTCGCCGTCGTAGGACTGGTACGAGGTCACCGTCTCCGGCACCCGCAGGCCGGGGGTGTCCCGGTACAGCGCGCGCACCTCGTCGAAGTCCGCGGCGACGGTGACGCGCGCCGCCTCGTCGATCACGGCCAGCGCCTCCCGGCCCGCCTCCTTCTCGCCCTCCCGGCCGGCGTCCCCGACGCCCCAGGCGTCCCAGGGCAGCACCTCGGCCCTGTTGAGGGCGGCGAGATCGCGTACGACGTTGGCGCGCACCATCCACATGCCCATCAGCCCGAGCACGCTGACGCCGAAGGTCTTCGGGTCGGTCTCGCCGCTGCGGCAGCGGCGCCAGCCCTCCCCGGCGACGATGAAGCGGTCGCGCGGCACGTCGAGCGGGTCGAAGTCCAGCTCGTACGGGGACTCGATGCGCACGTCCGGCACGAGCTGCGGGTCGCTCAGGACCCAGCCGCGCTCGGGGTGCGCGTACTCGGTGACCCAGTGGTCGTCGTGGAAGCCCTCGGCGAAGTAGGTGGCGTATCCGCAGCGGATGCGGGCGGGGGTCCCCGAGTGGCGCAGCAGCGCACAGTGCAGCAGGGCGAAGTCGCGGCAGGTGCCCGCGAAACGGTCGAGGGGGCGGCGGGGTGCGGTCAGCGGTTCGTCGTCGAGCCGGAGGACGATGTCCAGAATGTCGCCCACGTACCGGGTCTCGGCCTCGGAGCGGTAGCGGGATTCGGGGAGGGCGCAGCCGAACCGGCCGGTCTCCTCACGGTGGATGAGCAAGTGCCGTACGAGAAGGGCCAGTTCATCGGGACCTTCGGGGAGTCCCGCGAGCCTTTCCGCCCGGCCGGGATCGCTGTGGACGCTCTGCGCTAAATAGAAGTCACGCTCTGCGGGCAGCATGCGCGACAGGGTGGCGGATCTCATCCCGGATTTCCACCCGGTGGAAACGACCGGTGCTCCGGATCCGCGACGGGGTGCGTATGGTGCCCCGGGTGGGACGCAATCCGAGGGTGGGACGCAATCCGAAAGCACGCGCCGGCCTCGCCGCACTTGTGATGCTGGCGGTGCCGGCCGCGACGGCGGCATGCTCCGGCGGTGGCGGCCAGGACGACGCCCGTAAGCCCGTCGCCGGCCACGGCACCGGTCACGGCACCGGTCACGACACCGGTCACGACCGGGACCACGCGGCGATCCACGTCGACCGCACGGCCGCCCTCGCCGACCGTGACGTCGGCCTGCGGATCGGCGGCCTCGGCGCGCACGACCGCGTCATGGTCGCCGCGCACGCCGTGGACCAGCGCGGGCAACCGTGGCGCTCCCAGGGCGAGTTCACCGCCGACGGCCGCGGGCGCATCGACCTCGGCGAGCAGGCGCCGCGCGGCGGACGCCCGTACGCGAAGGCCGACAGCAGCGGGCTGCTCGCGACGATGCTGCCCGAGGCCGGTACGGGCGTGAAGAAGATCGGCAGCGGCGACGCCTTCTCGTACCACCCGCCCTCTCCCGCCGAGAAGCCCACGTACAAGCTGCGGCTGACCGTCGAGAAGAACGGCAAGCAGCTCGCCGACCGCACGATCACCCGGCAGTGGCTCACGGACAAGGTGCGCCACCGCAAGCTGACCGTCGCGAAGAACCGCATCGACGGCGAGATGTACACACCGCGCGCCGGATCGCGGCGCCAGGCACCCGTCCTCGTCTTCGGCGGCTCCGAGGGCGGCAACTCCGGTGAGTACGCTGCCGCGTTGCTGGCCTCGCACGGCCATCCCGCCCTGTCGCTCTGCTACTTCCGCTGCGGCGAGGGCTCCGGGCGCCCGAACGCCATCAACATGATCGACACGGGGTACTTCCTGCGGGCCGCCCGGCTGCTCGCGCACGAGCCTGGCGCGGACCCCGACCGCCTTGCGGTGATGGGCAATTCGCGTGGCAGCGAGATCGCGCAGCTGCTCGGCCAGCGCCATCCGTCCGTCGTCCGCGACGTCATCGCCTACGCCCCCTCCGACAAGGTCAACGGGCCCTATCTGGCGGGCGCTTCGGGCCGCGCGGCGTGGGCCGAGCACGGCACACCCATCCCCGCGGGCCCGATCCGGCTGAACCACGTACGCGGCACGGTGCTGGCGGTGGCCGGCGGCAACGACAAGATGTGGGGCTCGGCTGCGGCGGCCCGGACCATCGCCGCCCAGCGGAACGCCTCCGGCGCGCACCACCACCAGGTCACCTACGAGAACGCCGGCCACCACGTGAACTGGTTCCCCTACGGCCAGCCGGGCCAGGAGGGCGGCGCCAACGGCCGGATCGTCAGCACGTCCGTCTCCGACCAGCAGGCCCGCGAGGACGGCTGGGCCCGCGTACTGAAGCTCCTCCGCTAGCGGCGGCCGCGTGGCGCGCAGCGGCTCGCGATGCGGCCGCACGCCGCGCCACGGCACGGGCCGGGCGAGCGCGCGGTCCCACGGAGCGCGCCCCCGCCCGGAAGTCCCCGCCCGGAAGCCCCGTCCCGGGACGGGGCTTCCGTCAGGCCTTCAGCACCGCCTCCAGCTGCTCCAGGCCCCAGTCCAGGTCCTCCTTCGTCACCACCAGCGGCGGCGCGATGCGGATCGTCGAGCCGTGGGTGTCCTTCACCAGCACGCCGCGGGCCATCAGCTTCTCCGACAGCTCCCGGCCCGTACCGTGCGCCGGGTCGATGTCGACGCCCGCCCACAGGCCGCGGCCCCGCACCTCCCGTACGGCGTCGCCGCCCGCCAGGACACCCAGCTCGTGGTGCAGGTGCTCGCCCAGCTCCTTCGCGCGCTGCTGGTACTCGCCGGTGCGCAGCATCGCGATGACCTCCAGCGCGACGGCGCACGCGAGCGGATTGCCGCCGAAGGTGGACCCGTGCTCGCCCGGCCGGTAGACGCCGAGTACCTCCCGCGAGGAGACCACCGCGGAGACGGGCACGACGCCGCCGCCCAGCGCCTTGCCCAGCACGTACATGTCGGGGTGCACGCCCTCGTGCTCGCACGCGAAGTTCGCCCCGGTACGGCCCAGCCCGGACTGGATCTCGTCCGCGATCAACAGCACGTTGCGGGCGCGCGTCAGCTCCCGCAGGCCCGGCAGATAGCCGGTGGGCGGCATCAGCACGCCCGCCTCGCCCTGGATCGGCTCGATGAGGACGGCGACGACGTCGTCACCGTGCTCGTCTAGGGCCGCTTCGAGCGCGGCGGAGTCTCCGTAGGGGACGACGACGAATCCCGGGGTGTACGGGCCGAAGTCGGCACGCGCCTCGGGGTCGGTGGAGAAGGAGACGATCGTCGTCGTACGCCCGTGGAAGTTGTTGTCCGCGACGATGATCTTCGCCCGCCCGTCCGGTACGCCCTTGACGCGGTAGCCCCACTTGCGGGCCGTCTTCACGGCCGTCTCGACCGCCTCCGCGCCGGTGTTCATGGGCAGCACCATCTCCATGCCGCACAGCTCGGCCAGCTGCTCGCAGAAGTCGCCGAAGCGGTCGTGGTAGAAGGCGCGGGAGGTGAGCGTCACCCGGTCCAGCTGGGCCTTGGCCGCGTCGATCAGCCGCTGGTTGCGGTGCCCGAAGTTGAGCGCCGAGTAGCCGGCGAGCATGTCGAGGTAGTGCCTGCCGTCGGCGTCCGTGATCCAGGCGCCCTCGGCGGAGGCGACCACGACGGGCAAGGGGTGGTAATTGTGGGCGCTGCGCGCTTCGGAGGCGGCGATCAGCCTTTCCGAGGTGGACATCCGGGGTCTCCGTTCGTCTCGTCTGGTCCGCGGCGCCTCCCGCTGCGTCCCGCACGTCCCCGCGCGTTCACGTCGTCCCGTGGCGGAGCGGAAGGCTGCCTCTTTCTATCGTCCACCCGGCGACCCGGGAAGAAACTTTGCTGCCGATGCGGGGCTGCGACGGGAGCACGTCCCGTGGGCCCCGGCACGCCGACGGCCGGCACGGACGCGGGCGGGGCGCCGATCCGGCGCACGCGTACGCGGGCACCGCGCGGAGGCTGCGCGCGGGGCCGACACGGTGCCTCAGCTCACTGCACAACTGTGCACGCCGGGCCACAGGGACCTGAGACAATGGGCGCATGGCCAATGACCGTCCGCGTGTACTCTCCGGCATCCAGCCCACCTCGGGCTCGTTCCACATCGGCAACTACCTGGGTGCCGTGCGTCAGTGGGTCGCGCTTCAGGAGACCCACGACGCCTTCTACATGGTCGTCGACCTGCACGCGCTGACCCTTCCGCAGGACCCGAAGGAGCTGCGGGAGAACACCCGCCTCGCCGCCGCACAGCTGCTGGCAGCGGGTCTCGACCCGGAGCACTGCACGATCTTCGTGCAGAGCCACGTGCCGGAGCACACGCAGCTGACCTGGCTGATGGAGTGCCTCACGGGCTTCGGCGAGGCGTCCCGCATGACGCAGTTCAAGGACAAGGCGGCACGGCAGGGCAACGAGCACACGTCGGTGGGGCTCTTCACGTACCCGATGCTGATGGTCTCGGACATCCTGATCTACCAGGCCGACCAGGTCCCCGTCGGCGAGGACCAGCGGCAGCACATCGAGCTCGCGCGGAATCTGGCGGAGCGGTTCAACGGGCGTTACGGCAAGACCTTCACGGTCCCCGAGCCGTACATCCTGCGCGAGACGGCGAAGATCTTCGATCTCCAGGAGCCGACGGTCAAGATGAGCAAGTCGGCCTCCTCGCCGAAGGGCATCATCGACCTGCTGGACGACCCCAAGGCCTCCGCGAAGAAGATCAAGAGCGCGGTGACCGACACGGGCAGCGAGATCCGCTTCGACCGCGAGAACAAGCCGGGCGTCAGCAATCTGCTCACGATCCACGCCACGCTGACGGATTCGACAATCGCGGAAGTGGAGCAGAAGTACGCGGGCAAGGGTTACGGTGCGCTGAAGACGGACCTCGCCGAGATCGTGAGCGAGTGGGCCGCCCCGTTCCGGGACCGTACGCGGGAATTCCTGGACGACCCGGAGACGCTGGACTCGATCCTGGCCAAGGGCGCGGAGAAGGCGAGGGCCGTCGCGACGGAGACGCTGACGCAGGCGTACGACAAGGTGGGCCTGCTGCCCGGCAAGCACTGAGACGACGGACGCGGGAGACCGTCCGGGACGTCACCGCAGGACGGCGTCGCGGACACCTCCACAGGACACCCGCAGGGCACCTGCAAAGGACACCGCAGGGCACAGCGGATCACGAGCCCGGAAGCAGATGCAGCTCACAGCACACAACCCCAGACAGCGGGCCGCGGACCGGCCATCGAGCAGGAAGGAGCACGAGGTGGGGACCGTCACGCTCGGCGTATCGATCGCCGTCCCCGAGCCGCACGGCAGCCTGCTTCAGCAGCGGCGTGCGAGCTTCGGCGACCCGGCGGCCCACGGCATCCCCACCCACATCACGCTCCTCCCGCCGACGGAGGCCGACCCGGCCGACCGTCCGCACATCGAGGCGCACCTGGCGCGGGTGGCCGCGGCAGGACGCGCCTTCGGCCTGCGCCTGTCGGGCACGGACACCTTCCGGCCGATGTCCCCCGTGGTCTTCGTAAAGCTCGTCGAGGGCGCGGCGGCGTGCTCGTGGCTTCAGGAGCAGGTGCGTGCCCCGGAGGGTCCGGTCGCGCGTGAGCTGGCCTTCCCGTACCACCCGCACGTCACGGTGGCGCACGGGATCTCCGAGGAGTCGATGGACCGGGCGCAGGAGGAGCTGGCCGGGTTCGAGGCGTCCTGGACGGCCACGGGCTTCGCGCTGTACGAGCAGGGGTCCGACCTGGTGTGGCGGCTCCAGCGCAAGTTCACCTTCGGGTCCGGCGAGGAGACACCGTTGTCGGTCTCCGGGCTGCCCCGTCAGGTTCCGCAGCCCTTCCCCGTACGCGAGGACGGCGCGGACTCCTTCGCCCCGCTGCACTGAGAGCGCAAGCGCCGAGTCGCGAAGCTCCGGGGCGCGGAAGCGCCGAGGCGCGTGCGTACCGAGGCGCCGCCGCCGCGGGACGCCGGATGATCGGCCGCCCAGCGGGTAACCGACGATCATGGACTGGCTGACGAAGCTGCCGGTGATCGGCCCCCTGGCGGCGTGGTTCTTCCGTACCCGCGTCTGGCGGGTCTACCGGCACCTGGACGAGCACAAGTGGGCGAGGCACGCCGCGTCCATCACGTTCACCAGCTTCATCTCCCTCTTCCCCATGCTCGCGGTCTTCGCCGCGGTCGGCGCCTCGCTGCTGACGCCGGAGCGGATGCGGACCGTGCAGGAGACGATCGACCGCCAAGTCCCGGGGATCTCGGCGGAGTTGAATCTGGAGTCGTTCGCGGAGAACGCGGGGACGATCGGGCTCATCGCCGGTTCGCTGCTGGTCGTCACGGGCGTCAACTGGGTCGGCACGCTCCGCGAGAGCCTGCGCGCCCTGTGGGACCTGGAGGAGGACCCGGGCAATCCGGTGCTGCTGAAGCTCAAGGATCTCGGGACGCTGGCGGGGCTCGGAGTGGTCGGGCTCGTCTCGCTGGGCGGTTCCGCCTTCGCCGTCTCCGCCGTGAGCTGGGCCGCGGGGCAGGTCGGCATCCGCGAGCACGGGATCGGCTCGGTCCTGCTGACCGCCGCCGGGTACGCGGCCGCCGTCACCGCGGACTTCGCGCTGCTGTGGTACGCGCTGACGGTCCTGCCCCGCGTCCGTCCGCCCCGCCGCGCGACGGTGCTCGCCTGCACGATGGGCGCCTTCGGCTTCGAGCTGCTGAAGCTGCTGCTGGGCGGGTATCTCCAGGGCGTCGCGACGAAGAGCGTCTACGGGGCGTTCGGTACGCCCATCGCGCTGCTGCTGTGGATCAGCTTCATGGCGAAGCTGATGCTCTTCTGCACCTCGTGGACGGTGACGGAGCGCACCCTCAAGCCGATCGAGGAGATCGACGCGCTGGGAAGCGGCGCGCCCGAGACCGTGGAGACCGAACGCGCCGCTCCCGTACTCGACGAGGAGGATGAGCCGGCCGTCAGTCCGGATCCCCGACCCGAGCCGGACCCGAACCGGAAGCCTCGCTCCCAGCGGACTCCTTCGGAGCCGGATCAGAGTCAGGAGCAGAACCAGAGCCGGAAGCGGAGTCGGAGCCGGAATCGGAGCGGGAGCTAGCGGCGGTGCCGGCGGGCCCGGAGCCGTGTCCGAACGGGAGCCGCCGCAGCCGCGCCAGATCCGGGATCGGCCACCGGCGGTGAACCGCGTAGGCCACCAGCGCCACCAGCACCAGGCAGCCGGCGGTGATGCCGAGGGCGACGCCGACGCCGCCCGAGCCCTCGCCGCCGCGTCCCGACGTGGCGTGCCCGGCCGCCTTCTTCCGGTCCGAGCTGTCGCCGGACTTCCCGGATTCGCCCGTGCCCGCGGGTGCGACGAGCTCGCCGACCGGCTCGACCTTGTCCGCCGCCTTGAAGCCCCAGTCGAAGAGCTTGGCGGTCTCCTTGTAGACCTCCAGGCCGCCCTGCCCGCCGTCGGGGTGCATGCAGGTCACCAGCAGCACGCGGTCGCCGTGCTGCGCGACACCGGTGAAGGTGGAGCCGGCGTTCGTCGTGGAGCCGTTCTTCACGCCGGCGATGCCCGGGTAGGGATTGAGCCCGAAGTCGCCGGTCAGCAGGCGGTTGGTGTTCTGGATCTCGTACGTCTCACGCTTCTTGCCCTTCTTCTTCTCGCCCGGGAACTGGGCGCGGGCCGTGGAGGCGTACTCGCGGAAGTCGGCCTTCTGCATGCCGGAGCGGGCGAAGAGCGTCAGGTCGTATGCGGAGGAGACCTGGCCCTTCTTGTCGTAGCCGTCGGGGCTGACGACGTTGGTGTCGTCGGCCCGCAGCTTGTCCGCGTGCCGGTTCATCTCCCGTACGGTCTTGTCCTTGCCGCCGTTCATGGCGGCGAGCACGTGCACCGCGTCGTTGCCGGAGCGGAGGAAGACGCCGCGCCACAGGTCGCGCACGCTGTAGGTCTGCCCCTCCTTCACGCCGACGAGGCTGCTGCCCTCGCCCATCCCCTCCATGTCCGACGACTTGGCCTTGTGCGTCTTGGTCTTGGGGAACTTCGGCAGCACGGTGTCGGCGAAGAGCATCTTCATGGTGCTGGCCGGCGGGAGCCTCCAGTGGGCGTTGTGCGAGGCCAGCACCTCGCCCGACTCGGCGTCGGAGACGATCCAGGAGCGTGCGGTGAGGTCCTGCGGGAGTTCCGGCGGCTGCTGACCGTGCTTCGCCTTCATCTGCGTACCGGGAGATCCGAGCAGCTTGCCGCCGACCGCCGACATGCGGGAGGGCGGCTTCGGATCCTCACCGGGCGACGCGGCGTGCGCGGTGCCGCTGAACGTTACGGGGGCGAGGAGTGCGAGGGACACGGCGGCTGCGGCTGACGCGGTCATGCGTACGGCGCGAAGTGAGGAAGTCGGCACAGAGCGAAATTACATGTCCGTCGAACACTTGTGGACATCGCATTCCCCCATGGGGCCGCTCATTCGGCCCCTCCCGGGCTACGCGATTGGGCCGATAGCCATACTTGACCCATGAGTCAGTCTTCGGGCCCGCCGGCCTCCGGGCGGCCCCTCCATCTCAGCCGCCGCGTCTCCTGGTTCCTGTTCGCCTTCGGGATCTGGTCGTGGTTCATCTGGATCACGTTCGTCAAGAACCTGTGGAACGACGGCAGCGGGCTCGCCTTCGACGAACACGGCGATCCCACGGGCTACTTCTGGGTCCACCTGCTGCTCGCGGTCGTCTCGTTCCTGCTGGGCACGGCGATCGGCGTCATCGGGCTACGGGGTCTGCGGGCCCTGCGGCACAGACCCGGCAACTGAGGGGGCTGCCATGGCCTGGGTCTTCGTGGTCATCGGGCTCACGGTCCTCGTGCTGCTGGGATGCGCCCACTGGTATCTGTGGCGGCGTCTCGTACGTGACGTCTCCGCGCGCGGCGGCGTCTGGCGCCGTACGGGGACGGTGCTGGCCTTCGCGCTGCCGGTGCTCGTGGTCGTCAACGTCGCGGTGGGGCGCAGTTCCGCGCCGTTCATCCTGCAACGGGTGCTGGCGTGGCCCGGGTACATGTGGATGGCGCTGATGCTGTATCTGCTGATGGCGCTGGCGGTGGGAGAGGCCGTACGGCCGCTGCTGCGGCGGGTGTCGGCGCGGCGGGCGGCGGCGGCCGGATCCGGGGCACGGTCCGAGGCACAGGCCGGGGCACGGTCCGAGGCACAGGCCGGGGCGCGGTCCGAGGCACAGTCCGGGACACAGGCCGGGGCCCCGTCCGAGGACGGCGGCGAAGGCGAGGAGGGCGGCGAGGAGTCCCGACTCGGTTCCCAACTCACCTCGCGGCGGCTGTTCGTGGCCCGTACCGTCGCGGCCGGGGCCACCGTCGCGGCCGTGGGAACCGTCGGCGCCGGCACGTACAACCTGCTCAACGGGCCCACGCTCAAGCGCATCACCGTGCCGCTCGCCAAGTTGCCCCGTTCCGCGCACGGTTACCGCATCGCCGTGGTCAGCGACATCCATCTCGGTGCGGTGCTGGGCCGGTCGCACACCGAGCGGATCGTCCGCACGATCAACAGCGCCCAGCCGGATCTGGTCGCGATCGTGGGCGATCTCGTCGACGGCA
The DNA here is from genome assembly GCF_012726265.1 of Streptomyces sp. HNM0575. Classification (GTDB taxonomy): domain Bacteria; phylum Actinomycetota; class Actinomycetes; order Streptomycetales; family Streptomycetaceae; genus Streptomyces. The sequence continues at coordinate 590,364 of NZ_JAASAG010000002.1, forward strand.
CGGTGGCGGACCTCGGCACGTCGGCCGAGCCACTGCGCGAACTGCGGTCGCGCCACGGCTCGTTCTTCGTGACCGGCAACCACGAGTACTTCGGTGACGCCGACGAATGGGTCGGCTTTCTGCCCCGACTCGACGTGCACCCCCTACAGAACGCCCGCGTGGAGCTGCCCGGCTTCGACCTGGCGGGAGTCAACGACGTACGGGGCGAAGACAGCGGCGAGGGCCCGGACTTCGGCAAGGCGCTCGGCGACCGCGACACCTCGCGCGCTTCGGTGCTGCTCGCGCACCAGCCGGTGCAGATCCACGAGTCCGTGAAGCACGGCGTGGACCTCCAGCTGTCCGGCCACACCCACGGCGGCCAGATCTTCCCCTTCCAAGCCGTCGTGGCGCTCGCCAACCCGACGGTCGCCGGGCTCGACCGCTACGGCGACACCCAGCTGTACGTCACGCGCGGCGCGGGCGCCTGGGGCCCTCCCGTGCGGGTGGGAGCGGACCCCGACGTCACGGTCGTACAGCTGGCCTCGAAGCAGGCGTAAAGACGGCGGACCCCGGCTGATTCGCACCGGGCTCCCGCTGAACGCGTGGGGCTCCGGCCGGGGCGCGCGTACCGCGCGAGGATCGCTACGCGACGGGCCGGGACACCGCTGGCGGTGTCCCGGCCCGTCGCTCGTGAGGCCGGGGCGCGCCTCAGCCGAGGCGCGGCGGGGTCACTTCTTCGGAATCCACTTCTGCCACGTGGACTTGTTCGCCTTGATCCACTTCGCGGCGGCGTCCTCCGGCTTCATCTTCTTGCCGGCGATGTCGCCCGCGACATCGTTCTGGTCCTTGGTGGTCCACTTGAACTTCTTGATGAACTGGGCGGCCTTGCTGTTGCCCTTCGCGAAGTCCGCGTTCATGAACTTCTCGAGCTGGTTGGTCTCGTAACCGCACTTGGCCTTCGAAGCGGGCTCCTCACAGCCCGGGGTGTACTTCGGCAGCTTGATCTCGGTCATGTCGATCTTGTTGTTCATCCACTGCGGCTCCCACCAGTAGGTGAGGAACGGCTTCTTGGCGTCGTAGAGCCGCTGGATCTCCTTCAGCTGCGCCGCTTCGGCACCGCTGGGGATGTGCTTGTAGTCCAGCTTGAGGTTCTTGATCAGTTCCTTGTCGTGCTGCGAGTACGACGGGGCGGCACCGATGAAGTGGCCCTTGTTGCCGCTCTCGGACGTGCGGAAGTCCTTGGCGTGCTTGTTGAGGTTCTTCCAGTCCTTGATGTCGGGGTGCTTGTCCGCGTAGTACTTCGGCACGAACCAGCCGATGTGCCCCACGACACCGAGGTCGCCGGCGGAGACCACGGTCTTCTTCTCGTCGACGTACTTCTTCTGCTTCTTCGGTACGCCGTGCCAGTCCTCGAGGATGGCGGTGGCCTTGCCGCTGTTGAGCGCGTCGAAGGCGACGGGCTCGTCCATCTGCTTGGCCTCGACCTTGACGTCGAGCTCGTCCTCCAGGAGCTTCTTGACGACCGCGGCGTTGGCCTGGGCGCCGACCCATGAGGGTTCGGCGAGGACGACTTTGTCGCCGCTGCCTCCGCTGCTGGTGTCGGCCTTGCCGCACGCGGTGAGGGAGAGGGCGCTCACGATGCCGACGCCGACGACGAGAGCGTTGCGTATCTGCTTGTTCTTCATGAATGTGACCTGTTTTCTCTTCTCGGGTATGGGGTTCCTCGGTGGGTGGGGGGTGCGTCGTGTGCGCGCCTACTCACGTGGGCGCCCTCCGGCCGGCTGGGAGATGCGGTCGAGCATGATGCCGAGGCAGACGATGGCGATGCCCGCGGGCAGGCCCAGCGAGAGGTCGCCCTTGGACAGGCCCCGGACGACGTCGTAGCCGAGCGCACCGCCGCCGATGAGGCCGGCGATGACGACCATGGACAGCACCAGGACGACACCCTGGTTGACGCCGACGAGCAGCGACTTACGCGCCAACGGCAGCTGTACGCCGAGTAGTTGCTGCTTGCTGGTGGCGCCGAGCGAACGGGACGCCTCCATCGCCGCCGGGTCGACGTAACGCAGTCCCTGCGCGGTGATGCGGATGACCGCCGGGCAGGCGTAGATGACGGCCGCGATGATGCCGGCGCTGCGGCTGAGGCCGACGAGGGCGATGACCGGGATCAGGTACACGAACTGCGGCATCGTCTGCATGGTGTCCAGCACCGGGCGCAGCATCCGTTCCACGCGCTCGATGCGCGCGGCGAGGACGCCCAGCACGATGCCTATCGCCACGGTCACCACGAGACCCGCGATCACCTGCGAGAACGTGTCCATCGACAGCTCCCACAGGCCCATCACGCCGATCAGTCCGAGGCAGATGACCGCGGTCACCGCGGCCCGCCATGTACCGACGACCCAGCCGACGACGCCGACCAGGAGCGCCAGCGCCCACCAGGGGGTGGCCTCCAGCCCGGAGCGCAGGGGGTTGAGCACGTAGATCGTGAAGCCCTTCGCCCAGATCTCCGTACCGCCCAGCACCGGGACGCCGTGTCCGATCGTGGCCGTGAGCCAGTCGACGGCGTCCTGGAGCGGCCGCGTGAGGTCCACCGTCCACGCGTCCGGCCACTCACGCTCGGCGATGGACGAGCCGATCGCGGAGAACAGACCGATCAGGACGACGATCAGCCCCCACACGGACCGCCGCACCCGCGTCAACAGCCGCGTCGCGCCGACGTTGACGGTGGCGTCCAGGCGCTCGCCCGCCGCCGCGGTCGTACGGTCCAGCAGCACGGCGATCAGCACGACGGCGATGCCCGCGGTGAGCGCGGTGCCGACGTCGAGGCTGCCGAGCGCCTGGTAGATCTCGTCGCCCAGGCCCTCGGAGCCGATGAGCGAGGCGAGCACGACCATCGACAGGCACATCATGATCGCCTGGTTGAGGCCCAGCATCATCTGCTTGCGGGCCAGCGGCAGCCGTGCCGTCCACAGCCGCTGCCAGGAGCTTGCCCCCAGCGAGGCGGAGGCTTCCAGCGCGGCCGGGTCGGCGCTGCGCAGCCCCAGCGAGGTCAGGCGGGCCATCGGCGGAGCCGCGTAGATCACGGTCGCGATCAGCGCGGACGGCACGCCGACGCCGAACATCAGCAGCAGCGGCAGCAGATAGGCGAAGGCCGGCATGACCTGCATGGTGTCGAAGACGGGGCGGAGCATCCGCTCGAAGCGGTCCGAGAGTCCGGCGCCCAGTCCGAGCAGCATGCCCAGCACGGCGGAGGCGAAGACGGCCACCGTCATGAGGGACAGCGTCTCCATCGTGGCCTGCCACATGTTCAGCACGCCGCAGGCGACGAAGACGCCGAGCGTGGTGGCGCCCGTGCGCAGGGCGCGGCGGGAGAGGTCGGAGCCTCCGGCCGCCCACCCCACGAGGGTGCCGACGACGGTGACGCCGACCCAGCCCATCGCGTCGAAGAGGCTGACGATGGCGTCCACCGACGACTCGGCGCTGTTGCTGATGTGCAGCAGGAAGTAGAGGAAGATCGGGCTCTTCTCGCGGTTGTCGACGAGCCAGTTGTCCAGGTCGTTCAGCGGCGACTTGATGTCGACGGTCCAGCCGGAGGGCCAGACGCCGGAACCCGTCACCGCCGCGCTGACGAAGACGACCAGCAGCGCGAAGAGCACCGCCAGCACCTTCGGGTCGCGGAGGAGCAGCGCGAGGCCGCCGGGGGCGCCGGCCTGCTCGGTCCGCTTGCCGGGCTGCTGCGGCGGTGCGGCGTCCGCGGTCTTCTCGCCCTGCTCCGGGATGGTCGGGGTGCTCATACGGCCCTCACCGGCCTCCCGGTCATGTGCCCGGAGCGGCCCTGCCGTACGGCGGGCGCCACGAAGCGGGTGCTCATACGGCGGCCACCTCCTTGTCCTTGCCCGCGTCACCCTCGCCGTCCTCGCCGCCGTCGTCGAGACCCGCGACGACATTGAGCAGGCAGGCGTGGTCGACGACGCCTATGGTCCGGCCGTGGTCGACGACTCGGAGGTTCTCGCCGCTGCGGGCGACGGCCTCGATCGCGTCGGAGACCAGCGTGTCCGGCGAGACGTCCGCGCCGCTGTCGGCCTCGGCCTTCTCGGCGGGGCGCATGGCGCGGCGTACGGATATGACCTGCTCGCGGGGGACGTCGCGGACGAAGTCGCGTACGTAGTCGTCCGCGGGGTTGGCGACGATCTCCTCGGGAGAGCCGAGCTGCACGATCTCGCCGTCCCGCATCAGGGCGATGCGGTCGCCGAGGCGCAGCGCCTCGGACAGGTCGTGGGTGATGAAGATCATCGTCCGGCCCTCCTCGCGGTGCAGCCGGATGACCTCCTCCTGCATGTCGCGGCGGATCAGCGGGTCGAGGGCGCTGAACGGCTCGTCGAACAGGAGGACTTCGGGGTCCACGGCGAGCGCGCGGGCCAGCCCGACGCGCTGCTGCTGACCGCCGGAGAGCTGCACGGGACGCCGGTCGCCGAGGCCCGTGAGGCCGACCTTCTCGACCATCTCGTTGCCCTTGGCGCGGCGCTCCTGCTTGGAGACGCCCTGGATCTCCAGGCCGTAGGCGACGTTGTCGGTGACGGTGCGGTGCGGCAGCAGGCCGAAGTTCTGGAAGACCATGGCGGTGCGGTGGCGGCGCAGCGCGCGGAGCCGGTGCTTGTCCATGGCCCGGACGTCCTCGCCGTCCATCTCCAGGTCGCCCGCGGTGGGTTCGATGAGGCGGGTCAGGCAGCGTACGAGCGTGGACTTGCCGGAGCCGGAGAGGCCCATGACGACGAAGACCTCGCCCTTGCGTACGTCGAAGGAGACGTCGCGGACGGCGGCGGTGCACCCGGTGCGCTGGGTGAGTTCGGCGGCGGAGAGCCCGGCGAGTTCCTGGTCGCCGGGCACCCGATGTGCTTTGGGGCCGAACACCTTCCACAGATTGCGTACGGAGAACACCGGGGTGGCCGGGGCGGACTCGTGGGTCTCGGACATCACGCAACACCTCCCGGTGCCGTTGTCGTAGTGGTCATGGGCATCGTGGTCTGGGTCCGGGTCTTGGTCAGGGTCTGGGTGGGTACGGGGGTGGGGATGGTCATGGTCGAAGTGGGGGTGGGGTTCGGGACGGCCGGGTTCGGAACGGTCGTCGGGGTCGGGGTCGGGGTCGGAACGGTCGTCGGGGTCGGGGTCATGAGCTGCTCTTGTCCGTGGTGGTGCCGGAGCGTCCGGGACCGCGGGATCCCTCGGAGCGGATGAGGTCGGCGGCCCGTTCCCCGACCATCAGCACGCCGATCATCGGGTTGACGGAGGGCATCGTGGGGAAGACCGACGCGTCCACGACGCGGACGCCCTCCAGCCCGCGGATCCTCAGCTCGGGATCGACGACGGCGAGGGCGTCGTCGGCGGCGCCCATCCGGCAGGTGCCGGCGGGGTGGTAGACGGTGTGGGCGACCTTGCGGGCGTACTCGCTGATGTCCTCATCGGACGTCACCTCCGGCCCGGGGCACACCTCGCGCTTGAGCCAGCCGGCGAACGGCTCGGTCCGCGCGACCCGCCGGGCCGCCTTGATGCCGTCGACGAGGGTGCGGCCGTCGTAGTCGTCCTCGTCGGTGAAGTACCGGAAGTCCAGGGCCGGTTTGGCCTCGGGGTCGGCCGAGGTGAGGTAAAGACGCCCGCGGCTGCGGGGCTTGGGGATGTTCGGCGTCAACGACACTCCGTGCGGCGGCCGTTCGTAGCCGAGGCGCTCCGGATTGTCGGTGAACGGGATCTGGTAGAAGTGGAACATCAGGTCGGGCCCGGCCGAGTCCGCCTCGCGGCGCAGGAAGAGGCCCGCGTCGGAGTCCATCGCGGAGTTGTCGGGTATGGGCCCGTCCGTCTCCCAGACGATCACCGACTCGGGGTGGTCGAGCAGGTTCTCGCCGACGCCCGGCAGATCGTGCGCGACGGGAAGGCCCAGCGCCTCCAGGTCGGCCTTCGGCCCGATGCCCGAATGCATCAGCAGCCTCGGGGTGTCGACGGCGCCCGCGCAGACGAGGACTTCGCGCCCCGCCCGTATCAGCCGCTCCGAGCCGTCCTTGTGGCGTACGTGCACGCCGGTCGCCCTGCTGCCCTCCAGCTGGAGCCGGTACGCCCAGGTCTCCAGCAGGATGTCGAGGTTGGGGCGGTCGCCGGCCTCGATGTGCGGGTGGAGGTAGGCGACGGAGGCGGAGGAGCGCTTGTTCGTCTCCGGGTGGTAGGAGAGGTCGAAGAAGCCGACGCCCTCGTGGAACGGCTTCTTGTTGAAGCCGTCGATCTCCGGGACGTCCAGCGCGTCCTTGGCCGCCGCGATGAAGTCGCGTGCGATGTCGTTGCGGTCCTGCTCGCCTACGGGCACCACGTTGTTGCGCAGCTTCCCGAAGTACGGGTCCATGTCCGCCGCGCCCCAGCCCTCGGCGCCCCGGGCCTCCCACTCGTCCCAGTCGGACGGAAGCGGCTTGAAGGAGATCAGCGTGTTGTGGGAGGAGCAGCCGCCGAGCACCTTCGCGCGGCTGTGCCGGATGTGGGAATTGCCGCGGGGCTGCTCGGTCGTGGGGTAGTCGTAGTCGAGTTCGCCGCCGAGCAGGCCCAGCCACCTGCGCAGCGTGAGCACCTCGGGCCGGTCCATGTCCGACGGGCCGCCCTCGATGAGGGCGACGGTGACGTCCGGGTCCTCGGTGAGGCGCGAGGCGATCACCGACCCGGCCGTGCCGCCGCCGACGATGACGTAGTCGTACGTGGATATGTCGTGGCTGGACATTTCCGTGCTGTGCTCCTTGGGGTTCACGTGTTCGAGCGGAGAGGGCGACGAGGGCATGATGCGCTTCCTCCGTCAGCCGGAGAACCAGCGGACCGGTGCGGGGCGCAGGTTCTCGTACACGTGCTTGGTCTCGCGGTACTCGGCAAGCCCGTGCGGGCCCAGCTCGCGGCCCACTCCCGACTTGCCGAAACCACCCCACTCGGCCTGCGGCAGATAGGGGTGGAAGTCGTTGATCCACACGGTGCCGTGCCGCAGCCGGGACGCGACCCGGCGGGCGCGGGCCGTATCCGCGGAGAAGACGCCGCCGGCGAGGCCGTACTCGGTGTCGTTCGCCAGCGCCACCGCTTCGTCCTCCGTGCGGAAGGTCTCGACGGTGAGGATAGGCCCGAAGGTCTCCTCCCGGATCACCTTCATACGCCGGTGACAGTTGTCGAGGACCGTCGGCGAGTAGAAGTAGCCGTCGGCCGGGCGCACGTCGGACGGCACGGGCCGCTCGCCGCCGCAGCGCAGCACAGCGCCCTCGTCCAGCGCGGACGCGACGTACGCCTCGGTCTTCGCCAGCTGCTGCGCGGAGACCAGCGGTCCGCACTCGACGCCCTTCTCGGTGCCGCGGCCGAGCCGGATGCGCTGGGCTCGGGCGGCGACTTCGGCGACGAACCGCTCGCGGACGGACTCCTCGACGATGAGGCGGGCACCGGCCGAGCAGACCTGGCCGCTGTGGATGAAGGCGGCGTTCAGCGCCTGGTCGACGGCGGTGTCGAAGCCCTCTTCGGTGTCGCAGGCGTCGGCGAAGACGACGTTGGGGTTCTTGCCGCCCAGTTCCAGGGCGACCTTCTTCACGCCGGGCGCCGCGGCCTGGGCGACCTTCGTACCGGAGAGGAGTCCGCCGGTGAAGGAGACCAGGTCCACGTCGGGGTGCTCGGAGAGGCGGGCGCCGACGGGGTCGCCCGCACCGGTCACGAGGTTCGCGACCCCCGGGGGAAGCCCGGCCTCGGCGAGCAGCTTCACCAGGTGGACGGTGGTCATCGGCGTGATCTCACTGGGCTTGATCACGAAGGTGTTGCCCGCGGCCAGCGCGGGTGCGACCTTCCAGCTGGCCTGGAGCAGCGGATAGTTCCACGGCGTGATCATGGCGCAGACGCCGACGGGCTCGTGCACGACGACGCTGTGCACGTCCGGGTCGCCGGCGTCGACGACCCGGCCGCCGGACTCGCCCGCGACGAGGTCCGCGAAGTAGCGGAAGGCCGCGGTGACGTCGTCGACGTCGACCCGGCCCTCTTCCCACGTCTTGCCCGCGTCCCGGGACTCGGTGAGGCCTATCTCCTCGCGGTCGCGCTGGAGGAGGTCCGCGACTCTGCGCAGCAGTGCGGCGCGCTCGGCGACCGGTGTACGGGGCCACTCGCCCTCGTCGAATGCGCGGCGGGCAGCGGCGACAGCGGCGTCGGCGTCCGGGACGCCGCCGTCTGCGACCACTGCGAGCGTGGTGGCGTCGGCAGGGTCGAGGATCTCCCGCGTCCCGCCGGCCTGCGCCGCGCGCCAGTCGCCGTCGATATGAATGCTTTCGATTTCGGACACCTTCTGAACTGCCTTCCGAGCTGTCACGACGCATCGTGTCACGAAAAAATCACATCGCGATCACGCTGAAATAAGGCCATGCGCTGGTCACATGACAAGAGCGAACCCTGCCCCGTCTCGGCGGTTGCATGTCCGTCCGGCTCAGATAAGTGGGTTTCCTCACGGCCGAAGTGCGGCGGAGCACGGTAAAGAGGCCGATAGGAGCCGTGCATGAACGTTCATAACGATTTGTGCGCATCGGCTTGGCTTGATCTTTCGCCTTCTGAACGGGAGGCCATTGACGCCGCCGAGGCATCCGTCTTCCTCGCCGCCGATCCGTACGACGGTGCGTGCCCCACGGCTTTACCTTGAGGGGCCTTTACGCAGCGGCCTTTACACAGCGGGTCTTTACGCGGCGGTCCTTACGCGACCGGTGATCGCAGCCGGAGAGGGACGGAATGCCGGAGCGAACCCGGCGTCGCCTTCTGACAGGCCGCTCGGGGCGGCCGGGTCGGCCCGGTCGGCCGGGTCGGACCCGCGGTCACGGGGTGGCCGGGTTGCCCAGGCCGTCGTCTCCGTCCGCGCCGCCGCTTCCGCCTCCGCCGCTGTCCGCCTGGCAGTCCACCCCCGTCGGGCAGAAGAAGGCCAGCGCCGTGTCCAGCCGCTCCTTCTCCTCCTTGGAGGCGCCGTCCTTGTCCGGGGCGTAGGCGATGACCGCGTACAGCTCGCCGTCCGCCGCCTCGAAGCGGTGGTCCACGACTCGGCGCGCTCCGCCGTGCTCGTCGGAGTCATAGGTGTATTCGAGGCGGGCCGCGGAACCGTCGCCGCCGTCGAGCCGGTCCAGGGACTTTCGCTCGTAGTGCTCGTTCTTCTCGGCGTTCTTCTCCGCGAGCTTCAGCGACTCGTACGGATCGGAGTCCTCCACCCAGAAGATCTGAAGCTGCTTGGAGCCGCTGGAGTTCTCATAGAACACCGCCTGCGGGCCGTCCCGCTCTTCCGTACGGCGGTCCCAGCCCTTCGGGACGGCCAGGCTGAAGCCCTCGGAGTCCTCCTGGATCTCATAGCCCTCGGGCGGGCCGGAATCGGTCGGACCGGCGGGGTCGGTGCTCCCGGCGGACTCGTCGGACTCCCCCGGCGCGCTCCTGCCCGGCCGCGACGTGGCGTCCGGGTCGTCCGGGGCGACCGCCGGCGACTGCGATCCGCCGCCGGGCGGCACAGGCTCGTCCTTCCAGCCGAGGGCCCACGCCCCGAAGACCAGCCCGCAGACGGCCAGCACCGCCAACGCGCCCTTGGCCGCCTGCCGTTGCTGCCGCGCGGAATCCTTGTGCTGCTCCGCCAGCAGCGTCTCCGCGTCGTGGTCGACCCACCGCTGCTGGTCGGCGTCGAAACGGATCACCGGCCCTCACCTCTCATCTCGCTCACCCCAGCACCTGCGCGACGGCCTGCACGACCGCTGCCGACGACGCGAGCAGGCCGACGGCGCTCGCACCCGCCTCCAGCCGGTCGCGGAGCCGGGCGAGACGGCCCTCTCCGGCACGGCCCGTACGCGTGATCTCGCCCTCGATCTCGCCCAGTTCACCGTCGACCGCCGCGGTCTCCTCGGTGGCGGCGAGCACGCGCATGTCCGCGCGCAGCGCCCGCACCGCCTCCAGGAGCGCCAGCGTCGCCTCGTCGGCGCCCGGCGGCACCGCACCGCTGTACGAAGTGGCCTGCCCCTGCGCTCCGGTGGCGATCGCGCCGCCCGTCATGGTGCCGATGTGCACGGCTCCGCCACCGCCGCCGCGCGGGCGCCCGCCGTCCGCACCGCCGCCCGGACGGCCCTCGCCGTCCCGGAAACGGTCACGGCCGGCTGCCGGATCGCGGTCCGCCGCGTGCCCGGACTCCTCGGCGCCGCCGGTCCCTTCGCCTCCGGGGGCCGCTGCGCCGGGCGGTCTCACGCCGGGCTCCTCTCGAGGTGCTGTGCCGTGCCGTGCTCGCCGGTGGCGACGGCACCGCCGCTCATGTCCTCGATGTAGACCCCGCCGTCGCGTACGTTCACGATCTGCTGCTCGAAGCGGTCGGTGCGGAAGCCGCGCTGCTCCAGAGCGTCCCGTACACCGTGGGCGATCCTGTCCTGCACCGTCTTGATGTACCGGCTGACGTCCATCTCCTGGAACAGCGACAGCTCGTTCGTGCTCGCCAGCTCCCGCACGGAGACAAGGGGGGCGTCCGGCGCCGCGTACTCCGGGGAGCTGAGCCAGACGCGGACGACCGACAGCAGGGTGCGCGCCGTGGCGATGCCCGCAGCGGCGGTGGCCGCCGGGGCCGTGAGGAAGGCGAGCAGTCCCTCGCGCAGCGGTCCGGCCGCGCGGCGCTCGACGATCGCGTCGATCTCCCTGAACTCCTCGGCGACCGGCCCCAGTACATGGGGAACGACCTCCAGGACGAGCATCCCGCCCTGGGTGTGTATCCGCACGAGCAGGGAGACGACGACCTGCTCGTGCCACGAGCCCACGCGGATGCGGAGGAAGTGCCTGCGGGTCTCCCCGCCGTCGTCGGCCGCCTCGGCGAGATGCTGCTGGACGCTCTCCGTCTTGTAGACACCGCTGTCCCGGCGGACCCCGGACGGCAGATAGACGAACTCCTCGATCTCCAGACCGCGGAGGCTGTCGCGGCTGGTGCGCGCCGTGGACTCCCGCAGCGCGACGAGCCGCGGCGTGATCATGTCGATGATGTGGCGACTGGAGAGGTGGTACGGCGGGGGCTGCTGCGGCTGCACCTGCTCCGGCTGCCCGCCGGGGCCGAACTGCCCGTCGGGGAACGGTGCGTCCGTAAGCCGGCCGTCCGCGAACTGCCCGTCCGGAAACCGACCTTCCGGCGGCTGCGCGTGCGGCATGGCGCCCGGATGCGGCGGCTGGACCGGATACCGCTGCGCCAACTCCGCCTGCTCCGCCTCCGCTTGGTGCGTGCCCGAGGCGGCGCCCAGGCCGGGCGCCACCGTGCCGTGCACGGCCTGCGGCGGCACGCCCGTAGCAGGCTCGGCGACGGGCGACTCCTTCTTGCGGCGCAGCTCCAGCGCGAAGGACCACGGCTTGTGCGGGACTCCGGCGCCGACGAACGGGCGGTTCGCGTCGTACAGCGTGGCCGGGGCGTGCTGCTCCTGGTCGATCGCGTCACCGATGCGCCGGTAACGCTCGGCGTACGGAAGTCCCGGCTGCTGCGCCGTGGCGAAGTTCTCGCGGCTGAGCTGCTCCCGCAGTGCGGCGGTGACCCTGATCCGGTGCAGCCAGACCACGGCGACCATCAGCAGCGGAAAGATCACCGGATAGGGATTGTCCGCGACGGCGCCGAGGGCCTTGACCCAGTAGACGACGGCGAGCACGCGGGCCGCGAAGGTCACGAACTGGCCCAGCCTGCGCCGGATCGCCGAACGCAGCGACCTGCGCGGCGCCCTCGTCCCCGCGTACAGCAGCGACTCGCGGCCCGAGACGGCGCGGCCGGCCCACAGCGCGAGAGCGACACCGGCGTAGAAGAAGACCCAGCTGATCGGCTGCTGGGACAGGGGCGAAATCCCGTCACCGCCGGGGAGAACGGCCGACGAGACGACTTCGCCGAGCGGAAGGCCGGAATCCCCGCCGAAACGGTCGTCGAGCAAATCCCAAGTCAGAAGCAGGGAGGCCGAGAAGAAACCGATCCACACCGCAAGCAGCGCGAGAGCGGCCTGCACCTCCTGCCGCCGCGCCTGAAGCGCATGGGCGAGCACGGGCCGCACGTCCACACCCAGCGACGGCGCGACGGGACGCTCCGCGTGCCCGACCAGCTCGTCGATGACCCGCTGGCGGAATCCGGCGTGCAGGCGCGCACCTGCGCACAGCAGACGCGTCGCCTCACTGTGAGCATGCGTGCGCATTGAGTAACTCATGAGTAGCCCCGATTTCCCCACGGTTCGTCCAGGGATTGACCTTGAACATACCGGAGGGGCCGCGCTGCCACCACGGCACTGAATTGCCTGTGGATAACGCTTCGGGAACGCCCCGGAGTTGGCCGTCCCGAGTGCGGGGAATGCGCCGACTTCCCCTTGGAGAAGGCGACTTCCCCCGGCGACGCCGGCTTCTGCCGCGGAAAGGGAACGACGCGGACGCGGCGGGCACACGCGTCCCGTGACGGCGTCCCGCGATCGCGGCCGGCGGCCGGCGGCCGCTCCGCGCACGCCTCGCGTCCGCACCTTGGCGCCTTCGCGTGGACCGCCACCCGTACGGGCAACGCGGAACGGGCCCGCGCGGCGCCGGGAGCCGTACTCCCGGGCCGTACGGGCCCGCCTGGGTGTGGTGCGCGTGCGTACCGCGCGGGGGTGTCAACGCCCGGCGTGCGCACGGGCGTTCAGCGTGCGGCGGCCGCGGCCACCGCACTCCGCACTCCGCACTCCGGACTCCGGCCAACGGACTCCGCGTCAGAGCAGGCCGAGACCGCGCACGGCCTCGCGCTCGTCCGACAGCTCCTGCACGGACGCGTCGATGCGCTTACGGGAGAAGTCGTTGACGTCCAGCCCCTGAACGATCCTGTACGCGCCGCCCTCGCAGGTGACCGGGAAGGAGGAGATCAGGCCCTCCGGAACGCCGTACGAACCGTCGGAGGGGATGCCCATCGACGTCCAGTCGCCCGCGGGCGTGCCGTTGACCCACGTGTGCACGTGGTCGATGGCGGCGTTGGCCGCGGACGCGGCCGAGGAGGCGCCGCGCGCCTCGATGATGGCCGCACCGCGCTTGGCGACGGTCGGGATGAACTCCTCGGCCAGCCACTTCTCGTCGTTCACGGTCTCCGCGGCGTTCTTGCCGGCGACCTCGGCGTTGAAGACGTCCGGGTACTGCGTCGCCGAGTGGTTGCCCCAGATCGTCAGCTTCTTGATGTCGGAGACCTGGGTGCCGGTCTTCTTCGCGAGCTGCGTGAGGGCGCGGTTGTGGTCGAGACGCGTCATGGCGGTGAAGCGCTCGCCGGGCACGTCGGGAGCGGCGGCCTGGGCGATCAGGGCGTTGGTGTTCGCGGGGTTGCCGACGACGAGGACCCTCACGTCGTCGGCCGCGTGGTCGTTGATCGCCTTGCCCTGCGGCTTGAAGATGCCGCCGTTCGCCTCCAGCAGGTCGCCGCGCTCCATGCCCTTCGTACGGGGCCGGGCGCCGACGAGGAGACCGACGTTCGTGCCGTCGAAGGCGACGTTCGGGTCGTCGGTGATGTCGATTCCGTGCAGCAGCGGGAAGGCGCAGTCGTCCAGCTCCATGGCGGTGCCCTCGGCCGCCTTCAGCGCCGGCGTGATCTCCAGCAGCCGCAGCTTCACGGGCACGTCGGCGCCCAGCAGCTGGCCGGAGGCGATACGGAAGAGCAGCGCGTAGCCGATCTGGCCGGCCGCTCCGGTGACGGTGACGTTGACGGGGGTGCGGGTCATGGCGGTCTCCGTAGTACCTGGCGATGGCATGTCGAGGGTGGAGGCCTTCCGGGGGCGTCTCCCCCTGGGGCCCCTCCCCGGGCAAGGGGGGAGAAAGCCAGGGGGAAGAGCCGGAGGGAACGCGCCCTGCCCTGTGCGGACATCTCTCTGGGTGTCTCCGGATGTCTCTACATCAAGAGACCCCGCGCCAGGCTATCCGACGCCCGATATGCGCCGGCAGCCGCCCGCGCAAGGAGGGATGGCGGGGGCGGCTGCCGGTGCGGGCCAGCCCGTGGGGGGGTGCTGAATGAGCGCATTCCCGGGATCGAACGATGCATGCATGTGCATTGATCCGAACACCAACGACTTTCGGCCAGCTTCAACACGGCCTGTACGGCGGTGAGTTGAGGCCGATTGCGGGCGGTTGAGGCCGGTTGGGTCCTCACGCGGTGACGCGCCGACCGGGCCGGTCGGCGGGCGGCGGGCGCCGCCTGTACCGGCCGTGCCGCCGTCGCTGCCGCTGCCGTCCTAGCCGCCGCTGTTGCCGCCGTTGCCGCCGTTGCCGCCGCTGCCGCCGCTGCCGTCCTAGCCGCCGTTTCCGCCGTTGCTGTTGCCGCCGTTGCCGTTGCCGTTACCGTTGCCGTTGCGCGAACCCGACGTGCCCGCGGTGGCCGCCGTGCCCGCCGTCTCCGCGGGTGCCGCCGAGCCCGTACCGGCCGTGGCCTCCGTGTCACCCGCGCCCGCGTCGGTGCCCGCCTGACCGGCCGAACCGGCCTTCGTACAGCCCGTCGTACCGGCCACGAGCGTGGCGCACGCGCGCGCTTCGGTCGCCGAACGGACGGAGACCATCTCCGTATAGGCGTCGTTCGTCGAGCCGACCTTGTCGCTCTCGGCCTGCCCGCCCGCGCTGATCTTCAGGCTGTCGCCCTGCGCGGCGCCCGTGATGCGGCCCCAAGCGGCCCGGCAGACCTCGCTGTAGCGCACCTCGACCATGCTCGGTCCGACGAACGACGAGTTGCTGCTCTTCACGTTCTGGCCGCCGCAGCCCATCTTCTCCGGGTCCTTGCCCGAGCAGCTGCGGCCGCGGCACTTCACACCGGCGGGCAGGTCGCGTTGCGGGGACTTCGCCGAAGGAGAAGGCGAGGCGGAGGAGTTCTGCGTGCCGCCCGGCAGGCCGAAGACCAGCACGCCGACGCCCAGCACCGCGAACACCCCCAGTGCTCCCCCGAGCAGCGCCGCGACCTGGCGGCCCCGGGAGGAACGGCCGTGTCCGGGCCGGAAGTCCACATCCGGTCCGCCCGCCGCCGCGCCCGGCGTTGCGTCCTGCGCGTCGGGACCGCCCGCGCCGTCAACTCCCGTACTCCCGGCGCGTTCCGCACGGAAGTCGTCTGCGCCGGGCCGATACGCCGGCGGGCCCGAGCCCGTACCGGCGCCGTCCCGCGGGCCCGGGCGGCCCTCTCCCGCCGCGCCCCAGGAGGCCACGTCGACCCGCTGCGCGGGAAAGCCTCCCGGAGCACCGGCACCCGCACCGGCACCGGCACCCGCACCGGCAGAGGAGCCGGCGCCGCCATCTCTACCGGTCCTCGTCCCCCGGCCGCCCGCGGCTTCATGACCGCCCCGGCCGGGAAGCGGCCGGGGCCGCAGCACGGCCGTCTCGTCGTCCATCGGCGGGCGGCCGGTCTCCGAGGGAGCGGCGGGCGCGGCGGCGGAAGCGGAAGCGGTACGGGAGGCGGTGGGGGCCGCGGCCCCGCTGCGCGCACCCGGCACGTCGGAGGTCGAGGGCGGGGAGAAGAAGCCCGAAAAGGCCGCGCGGCTCTGCGAGTTCTCGGCGGCGACCAGGGGGATCTCCCCCGTCTTCTCCTTCCACTCCTCTTCCTTCACGGCGGCGTCAGGGCCGCCGGCTTCCGCCGAACGCCCGGCGGCGCCGTCCTCGTCCCGGCCCTGCTCGCGGTTCTTGTTCTTGTCCCTGTCCTTGCCCCGGCCCTTGCTCTTGTCCTTGTTACGGCCCCACTTGCGGCCCTTGGCCGGATCCTCGTCCCAGAACTCGCCGAGCGCCTCCCGCGCCTGCGCGACGCGGATGGCCTCCATCGTCTGGTCGTGCCGCATCTCGTCCCGGCTCCACGCCCGTTCGGCCAGCTCCCACATCGTCTCCAGGTGACGGATGTCGGTCCCCGTGACGTCCCCCAGCGCGTGCGTGGCGCCGCGCGGCGGCAGCAGCCGTCCGCCGAGATATCTCTCCCAGGAGGACTTGCTGTAGCCCGTACGGTCCGCGATGGTCGCGACGCTCATTCCGCTGCGGTCGACCAGCCGTCGCAGCTGGCTGGTGAACTCCCGGATCTGCGGGTCCAGTTCCTCCGGTAGCGGCCTCCACCGAGGCATGGTCCTCCCCCTCGTCCCCCGAGTTCGTCGACAATTCCCGCGCCAGATCGTCACCTAGTCTGCCACCCCGTCCGGGGAGTGCATCCACGGCTGCGGCCCGCACTTCCACAAGGAAGTACGGGCCGCGGCAACGGGTTTCCTCACACGTCACAGCACGTGTCGGCGTATGCGCCCTGGGGCGCGGGACGGAGCACGACGGGACGGGGCAGAGACGGCGGAGCCTCCTGAACCGGGCGCCGCACGCGCCCTGTTCGCCGGTGCGCCCCTACCTGTTCGCCGGTGCTGTCCGCCGCTGCGCCCTTACGGCCTCCGCCCCGCCGGACGGCTGTCCGGCTGTCCGGCCGCTACCGGCCGACCACGAAGTGCAGGATCTTCTCCAGCACCGGGATCTTCAGCCACGGCTCGGGCTGCGCCATCATCGCCAGCAGAATTATCGACAGCCCCAGCACGCCGTACGTGACCATGTCCGTGTACGGCGACCGCACGGCCAGCATCCCGACGGACGGCATCAGCCAGCGCATCACCGCACCGCCCAGCAGCGACAGCCCGATGATCAGCGTCCCCGCGCGGAACTCGGCGACGGTCACCAGCAGACCGATCAGCACCCCGCAGCAGACCGCCAGCAGCGGCCACTGCCGGTACGGCGCCGCGTGCCCGGCGCCCATCGCACGCCGGCCGCCCTCCGGCCGCGCCGTGTCGCGCGTCACCGACGGGAAACGGCGCGACGTACGCGAAGTCCCTCCAACTGGCACCGAAGTCACTCCCCCGCGGCCCGCTCGGCCGCCTCCACGACGTTGACGAGCAGCTGTGCGCGGGTCATCGGGCCCACGCCTCCCGGGTTCGGCGAGATCCACGCCGCGACATCGGCCACGCCCGGGTGCACGTCTCCGACGATCTTGCCCTGCTCGTCGCGGCTGACGCCCACGTCCAGCACGGCGGCCCCCGGACGCACGTCCTCCGGCTTGACCAGATGCGGCACACCGGCCGCGGCCACGATCACGTCCGCCTGCCTCAGCAGCGCGGGCAGATCGCGGGTGCCGGTGTGGCACTGGGTCACCGTGGCGTTCTCGCTGCGCCGCGTCAGCAGCAGCGGGATGGAGCGGCCGACGGTGATGCCACGGCCGACGACGACCACATGGGCGCCGTTCAGCTCGACGCCGTGCTCGCGCAGCAGCTCGATGATGCCGCGCGGGGTGCAGGGCAGCGGACCCGGCTCGTTCAGCACGAGACGGCCAAGACTCGTGGGGTGCAGCCCGTCCGCGTCCTTGTCCGGGTCCATCAGCGCGAGCACGCGGTTGGTGTCGATGCCCTTGGGCAGCGGCAGCTGCACGATGTAACCGGTGCAGTCCGGATCCTCGTTCAGCTCCCGCACGACCGCCTCGATCTCCTCCTGGGTGGCGGTGGCGGGCAGCTCGCGCCGGATCGACCGCACGCCGATCTGCTCGCTGTCCCGGTGCTTGCCCGCGACGTACTTCTGGCTGCCGACGTCGTCACCCACGAGCAGGGTGCCGAGGCCGGGCGTGACACCGCGGGCGCGCAGGGCGTCTACGCGCTCCTTGAGACCGGACTTGATCGCTGCTGCCGTGGCCTTGCCATCGAGAATCTGGGCCGTCATGCATCCCATACTCCCGGATGCGGGGGCCCGGCCGAAATCCGGGCGGCGTGAGCGTCGAGTTGCGGATTCGCCACATTCCGAGATCTAGCTGGACAGCATGCGCTTCCGGCTACCAACATGATTCGCCGACGCCGCGCCCGCACCACGAGGGGCCGACGGCCGGCGTCGCAAATCGGGGGAGGCACATCGTGCAGAGCACGCGGCTCACGCAGCCCAATCACGGCGACTGCGGGGGCGGAACTGTCGTTCCCTCGAGGACTTCGGCCCATTCCGTCCCCTGTAGAACGCCCGGAGGCACGTACTCGTGAGCTATCCACCACCGCCCGGCCAGGACCCGAACAACCCCTACGCGCAACAGCCGCCGCAGCAGCCCCAGCAGCAGGCGTACGGCTACCCGCAGCAGCCGGGGGGCGTGCCGCAGCAGCCCGGTCAGCCCGGGTACGGATACCCGCAGCAGGGCGGCTACCAGCAGCAGGGCGGTTACCAACAGGGCGGTTATCAGCAGCAGGGTGGTTACCAGCAGGGCGCCTACCAGCAGCCGATGCAGGGCGTCCCCGGGCAGCCCGCGTACGGATATCCGCAGGCGCCCGGCACCGTGCAGGCCAACAACGGCTACATAAACATCAATTACCTCGGCACGGTGCAACTGGCCACGATGGGACAGCGGTTCCTGGCACGCCTCATCGACGGTCTGATCCTGGGCACGGTCTACACGATCATCATGGTCGCGGGCGTCGGCAGCGCTGTCGGCATCACCAACTCGTCGGTCGAGGACTGCGGCACCTACACCACCCCCGGGTACAGCGAGTGCGTACAGGACGCCCAGGAGGCGGGCATGGGCGCCCTGGGGATCTTCCTCGTGATGTTCCTGATCATCGCCGTGATGATGGCGCTCTACGAGTGGCTGATGATCGCCTTCAGGGGCGCGACCTTCGGCAAGATGGCCATGGGCCTCCGCGTGATCCGCGAGGCGGACGGTCAAGTCCCGGGCGTGGGCCCCGGGTTCATCCGCTACATCATCCCCGTCGCGGGTGCGCTGGTCTGCTACGTCGGTGCGCTGCTCGTCGTCCTCTCACCCTTCTTCGACAACAGCGGGAAGCTCCAGGGCTGGCACGACCGTGCCGCCGGCACCGTGGTCATCAAGAAGTAGCCGTTCGCAGACCAGCCGTTCGCAGACCAGCCGTTCACGCGAGGCGGACGGCCTCACGGAAGCAGTGGTCACGGCGGAGTGACCGTGCTGCGAACCCCCGGTGCACCCACCAGGACGGTGTGCCGGGCAGGGCGGACCGTATCGTTTGTCCCGTCGCAGCGTCACGTACGGGGGCCGTGCCGCGGGACACCGGGGGCGCGGCCCTTCGTACGCTCTCTCACACACGCCGGCTCGCATACGCCGGCCCGCACACGTCGGCTCGCACGGACCGGCTCGCACGGACCGGCTCGCACGGACCGGCTCGCACGGACCGGCTCCGACAGCCAGGCCATCTCCCCGACTGAAGGGTCACAGCGATGAGTTACCCACCGCCGCAGAACCCCTATGAGGGCGGCAACCCTTATCAGCGTCCGCCGCAGCAGCCCCCGCCGCAGCAGGGGTACGGCTATCCGCAGCAGCCGGGCCAGCCCGGATACGGCTACCCGCAGCAGGGCGGCTTCCAGCAGCCGGTGCAGGGCGGCTATCCGCAGCAGCCCGGCTTCAACTACCCCAACGCCCCGGCGACGATGCCGGGTTCGGTGAACGCGGTGCGGATCATCCTGTTCATCCTGGGCGGCCTCGGACTCCTGGGCGCCATCGGCAACTTCATCCAGGCGGCGATGTTCAGCGCCAACAGCACGGAGTTCGCCAACCTCGGCGCCGGACTGATCGTCGCCCTCGGGGTGGTCGGGCTGATCATCAGCGCCGGGGCGATCTTCCTGGGCACGCAGTTCAACAGCGGCGGCAACACCGTCCGCATATGGACCATCGTCTACGGCTCGCTGATGGCCGTGTTCGGGCTGCTCACCCTCATCGTCATCGTCGGCATCATCCCGCTCGCGCTCGGCATCCTGATCATCGTCTTCATGGCGAAGGAAGACGGCTCGCAGTGGTTCAACCGCCCGCGCTACTGACGCGCACGCCGCATCCGGCGACGAGGGGCCGTGCGGCCCGCGGCACGGCCCGCCGCGGCGCACGGCCCCCGGGGCGTCGGCCCGGGCTCGAAGCCCCGAACGCTCAAACGCTCACGCTGCGGGCGTAGTTGACCTGCTGCATGATGTGGTGCACCGCCATCGGGTCGTGCACCGGGATCATCGTCGAGTGGAACTTCCCGCCGCTGTTCACGGTCACCTGGACGTGACCGGCCGTGGTGCGCTCCTTCATCAGCAAGAAGAGCAGCCCGAGGAAGCAGAAGAACACGAAGACCACCGCGAGCACGATCGCGTGCGTGGGTATCCGCTCCTCCGTGCGCGACATGTCCGTGATCGTCCAAGTGGCGCCGCTCAGCGGCATCTTGCCCGCGGGCGTGACGATGCCGTCGGCCGTCACCGTGATGTCCCCGATGACGACCAGGGGTTGTGCGTAACCCCCGCCGAAGCCCCCGTCCAGGCCCCCGGCCCCCGCGGGGCCCGCGCCGGGCGGCTGGGCGTATCCCCCCGGAGGACCGGGATATCCGTACGCGGCTCCACCGCCCTGACCGGGCGGCGGCTCGGCCGGCCCGAATCCGCCCTGCTCCGGCGTTGATCCGTCTTTCATGACATCCGAGTATGACGTACCGAGGGAAGCGGCGCCTCAGCGGAAGCGGTGCTCGGCGAAAGCCGTGCCCGGCGGAACCGCCGCCTCAGGAACCCGTGTTCGGCGAAAGCCTTGCCGATTGCAAGCTGCGCTCAGTGAAAACTGCGCTCAGTGAAAGCTGCGCTCAGTGAAAGAAGTGCCGCGTCCCCGTGAGGTACATCGTCACGCCCGCCGCCTTCGCCGCCTCGGTCACCGCGTCGTCGCGTACCGAACCGCCGGGCTGCACAACGGCCTTGACGCCCGCGCGGGCCAGCACCTCCAGCCCGTCGGGGAAGGGGAAGAAGGCGTCGGAGGCAGCGTAGGAGCCGTCGGCACGCTCCTCGCCCGCGCGCTGCACCGCGAGCTTCGCCGCGTCCACGCGGTTGACCTGGCCCATGCCCACGCCGACCGTGGCTCCGTGCCTGGCCAGCAGGATCGCGTTGGACTTCACCGCGCGGCAGGCACGCCAGGCGAAGACCAGCTCGTCGAGACCGGACGGCGAGAGCGGCTCGCCCGTGGCGAGAGTCCACTCGCCGGGGTCGTCGCCCGGCGCCTGAAGCCGGTCCTTGGCCTGGAGCAGCGCGCCGCCCTCGATGGGCCTGAACTCCACGTCCGCGGACGGCGGTTCGGGACAGCGCAGCAACCGGATGTTCTTCTTGCGGGCGAGCACCTCGACGGCGCCCTCCTGGTACGCGGGAGCCACGATCACCTCGGTGAAGATCTCCGCGACCTGCTCGGCCATGGCGACGGACACCGGCCTGTTGACGGCGATCACGCCGCCGAACGCGGAGAGCGGGTCGCAGGCGTGCGCCTTGCGGTGGGCGTCCGCCACGTCCGAACCGACGGCGATGCCACAGGGGTTGGCGTGCTTGATGACCGCGACACAGGGCATGTCCCCGTGCTCGTACGCGGCGCGGCGCGCGGCCTCGGTGTCGACGTAGTTGTTGTACGACATCTCCTTGCCGTGCAGCTGCTCGGCTCCGGGCAGGCCCGTGCCGCTGCCGTCGGTGTAGAGGGCCGCGGGCTGGTGCGGGTTCTCGCCGTAGCGCAGCACGCCGGCACGGGTGAGGGCCGCACCGGTGAAGGCGGGCAGCCGGGTACCGGAGCCGGACTCGGTACCGGAGCCGGGCTGGGTACCGGAGCCGGGCTGGGTACCGGACGCCTCGCCGGTCTCGTCGGGCGCGTAGCCGTCGGCGAACCAGGCGGCGACCGCCACGTCGTACGCCGCCGTGTGCTGGAACGCCTCCCCCGCGAGCCGCTTGCGCTCGGCCGTCGGGAAGCCGTCGCCGCGGGCGGCTTCGAGCACGTCCGCGTAGCGCGCCGGGTCGACGACGACCGCGACCGAGGCGTGGTTCTTGGCCGCGGCGCGCACCATCGCCGGGCCACCGATGTCGATCTGCTCGACGCACTCGTCCGGGGTCGCACCCGAGGCGACGGTCTCGCGGAAGGGATAGAGGTTCACGACCACGAGGTCGAACGGCTCGATGTCCAGCTCGTCCAGCTGCTCGCGGTGCGAGGCGAGACGGCGGTCGGCGAGGACGCCGGCGTGCACGCGCGGATGCAGGGTCTTGACCCGTCCGTCGAGACATTCGGGGAAGCCCGTCAGCTCCTCGACGGCGGTCACGGGGACTCCGGCCGCCGCGATGCGCGCGGCGGTCGAGCCCGTGGAGACGAGCCGGACGCCCGCCTCGTGCAGGCCCTTGGCCAGCTCGTCCAGTCCCGTCTTGTCGTAGACGCTGATCAGCGCCCTGCGAACCGGCCGCTTCGTCCCGTCGTCCTGGCCCGTGCCCGTGCCCTGGCTCTGACTCTGGCCCTGGCTCATGCCCTGGCTCATGCCGCCCTCACCCATCTCGCAGCCGTACCTTTCGTCCTTCGATGCGGTAGCCGTCGCGGGCAAGCCGGCCCACGACATCGACGAGCAGCCGTCGCTCGACCTCTTTGATCCGCTCGTGCAGAGCGGCGCCCCCGTCGGCGTCGTCCTCGTCCAGGACCTCCACCACGCCCTGCGCGATGATCGGCCCCGTGTCGACGCCGTCGTCGACGAAGTGGACGGTGCACCCGGTCACCTTCGCGCCGTACGCGAGCGCGTCGCGCACGCCGTGAGTGCCCGGGAAACTGGGAAGGAGCGCGGGGTGGGTGTTGACCACCCGCCCTCCGAAGCGGGCGAGGAACTCCTTGCCCACGATCTTCATGAAGCCCGCGGAGATCACGAGGTCCGGCTCGTGGGCCGCGGTCGCCTCGGTCAGCGCCTCGTCCCACTCCTCACGCGTCGCGTGGTCCCCGACCCGGCAGACGAACGCCGGGATGCCCGCGCGCTCGGCACGCTCCAGCCCCTCTGTGCCGTACCGGTCCGCGCCCACCGCCACCACGCGCGCCCCGTACGCCTCCGGGCCCTCGGCGTCGACGGCGTCCAGCAGGGCCTGAAGATTCGTACCGGAGCCGGAGACGAGGACGACGAGGCGGAGGGGGCGTGCGGGACGGCCGGGGTTCGTGCCGGTGGCGGGATCGCGTCCGGTGCGGCTCGGGCTCTGGTGCGCAGCCACGGCGAAGCTCTCTCTCACGGGATCCCCCCCGGCACGGTGGGTGCCGGATGCGGGGAGCAGCGGATTGTGTGGTCGTACGAACTCATGGAGCGGCGATTTCCGGGGAACTCTACGAAGCGTCCGACCGTCGGCAACGATACCGGCCCCTCACACGGCCCCCTCGGGACGGGGGCGCATGTGCCAGGTAGCGTCAGAGGCACGTGCCCGTCACGCCACGGGCGCATCCGGCACCGCAAGGGCCACGACGGTACGGCCGCCGTACGGCACCACGCCCGTACGGCACGAGGACGACAGGGCAAGGGGAAGACACACTCCACATGACCGACCGACGCCGCCGCCGTGCGGCCCCATCGGACGACGCCTCGCGCGAGGAGAACCCCTTCGCGGCACCACCGGAGGGGCGGCCGGACAGGCCTTGGCAGCCGCGCGGCGGCACGGCGGCCCAGGGCGGTACGAACGGCGACGACGGCTCGGGCGAGGGGCACGGGACCGGATCCGGTCCGGGATCCGGAGGCGACGGGCGGGACTCCGGCCGGGCCTCCGGCAGAAACGGCGACCGGGACGGGGACCGCAACGGAGACCGCGACCGGGACGGAGACCGCGACGGGGGCAGGTCACGTGACCGCTCCGCGTGGGGCAGCCAGTGGAGCAGCAGGCAGCCGGGCCGGCAGAGCGGCGGCTTCGGCGGCAGCGCCCAGGGCGGAAGCCCCGAAGGCGGCAACGGCGAGGGCGACGGCGAGGGCTCCGGCGGTCCCGGCACCGGACCGGGCGGCGGCCTGGCCCGCGGCATGCGCTGGGACCCGACGGACCCGCCGCAGCGGCACGCGCGCTACTCCCTGCACACCGGAGTCTGGGCGCTGTTCTTCTCCCTCTTCAGCCTTCCCGAGGTCGGCCTGCTCCTCGGCGCCCTGTCCCTGTACTGGGGCATCAGCGCGCTGCGCAGCGGCAAGTCCCCGTCCGGCAACGGGACTTCGGGCAAGCCGTCGGGCAAGCCTTCCGGCAGGCGCGGTGCGTCCGGGGCGAGGGCGACGGCGGAGGACGTGGCGGGCACGGACCGTACGGCTCCGGGCCGTACGGGCGCGAGCGAGCCGCCGAAGACGGTGTCGCAGATCCCCGTCGCGGTCACTCCGGCCCAGGCGGCCAAGTCCCGTACGACGGCGGCGATCAGCGGCCTGATCACGGCGACGCTCGCGCTCGCGGTCGTCGCGGCGACCTTCACCTTCCAGCAGGTCTACAGCGAGTACTTCACATGTACGCAGGACGCGCTGACCCAGTCCTCGCGTGAGGACTGCAAGGACCTGCTGCCGAGCGAGCTGCGGCCGCTGCTGGAGAACCGCTCGTCGTCGGCGGGCGGTCTCCAGGGGCTCCGGATGCGGTAGCCGCTTCCGCGGCGGCGTCTGCGCGTATCCCGGTGGTCCGGAGAGCCGGAGGTCCCGAGGCCCCGAGGCCCCGAGGGCCGGAGGGCCGGAGGGCCGGAGGGCCGGAGGGCCGGAGGGCCGGAGGGCAGAGAGGCCCCGAGATCCCGAGATCCGGGAGGTCCCGAGGCCCCGAGGCCCCGAGGGCCAGGAGGACCCGAGATCCGGGAGGACCCGAGATCCGGAAGGACCCGAGATCCGGAAGGACCCGAGATCCGGAAGGACCCGAGATCCCGGAGGCCCCGAGATCCGGAAGGACCCGAGATCCGGAAGGACCCGAGATCCCGGAGGCCCCGAGATCCCGGAGGCCCCGAGATCCCGGAGGCCCCGAGATCCGGAAGGACCCGAGATCCCGGAGGACCCGAGATCCCGGAGGGCCGGGAGGACCCGAGGCCCGGGAGGCCCGGAGGTCGGACGGTCACGGCGGCCCGCCGTGCCGCCGCCCCCCGTGGGACCTTGCGCGTGGCCGCCCGTGCGTCGGTCGCGTCCGTACGTCAGTCGCGGCGGGGCTCGAAGTCCGGCATCAGGCCGCCCGACGCCGTCTTCAGCTCGGCCCACCGGGTGCGCCGCGCGGCCGTCTCGTGCCAGTCGTCGTCGGGGCCGGGCTCCCTCAGCCGCCAGGCCCGTACCGCCAGTGCGACGGGAAGCCCGACGAGCAGCGTCCACGCGGCGGCGGCCGCACCGGTCAGCCACCAGTCGGGCCCGAGGAAGGCCATGGCGCCCGTGCCGAGCGGACCGCCCGACATCGCCGCGAGCGCCGCGGTGCCCGCACCGCACTCGCACGCCACCAGCGCCACGACGCAGACCGTGGCCTCCCGGCTCACCGAGCCCCGCGCCTGTCCCGGCTCCGGTACGGCGGCACGCGCCACGTACCAGCCCACCGTGCTCCCGGCCGCGAGCGGCACCGCGGCCGCCGCGAAGGCGAGGAGTCCGTGACCGCCGTCCGCCGTGGGCAGCGCCTCCAGCAGCGGGAACGACGGCAGGCGCGCGGTGCCTCCCTCCGCCAGCAGCCCGACGGAGGAGCCCGCACCGAGTGCGAAGCCGGGGCCGAGCCCGTACGCGGCTGCCCACACGGCGGCGTTCGGCAGCAGCGCCACGACGAGGAGCAGCACCGCGAACTGGCCCGTCCAGGAGTCCCCCGCCAGCCGCGGGAAGGCCGCCCGCACATCGTCGGCGTGCCACAGCAGCGCGCAGAGCGTGATGAGCAGACCGCCGCCGCAGAGCACGGCCGTCGCCGTGAGCACGGTACGAAGCCGGGAGAGCCGCCGGGCGAGCGTGCGGGCGTCGTGCAGTACGGATGCGCGGAGGCGCCGTCGCCCGGTCGTCCGCCCGGCCGAACCGGCAGGCGCGGCAGGCCAGTCGAGCGGCCCGCGCCCCGGTTCGTGGGCCGGTTCGTGGGCCGCCACGTGCGGTGGTTCGTGCCCTGGCTCGTGCCCTGGCTCGCGTCCCTGCCCGCGCCCCGGCGCCCCTTGCGTACCGTCCGGTTCCGTCCCGTCGGCCTGCGTCTCGGCGGGCGCGCCCGCTCCGCCGGGCCACATCGCCGCCACCGCTACGCACGCGACGAAGAGCGGCAGCCGTACGAGCGCGCTGAGCGCGTCCGCGCGCACCGGACCGGCCGAGGCGAAGAGCACAGTGACGGCGGCGGTCAGCAGATAGCCGCCGGCGACGCAGGCGAGCGGCGTCAGTGGGCCGGGCCGCCCGTGCTCCCCGCCCCCGTATCCGTCGGCCCCGTGCCCGCCGTTCCCGGGGCCCGTCCCGGGAACGGTCCCGTCCCCGGACCCGCCGCCGTCCGTCTCTCCCCCGTACGCCAGGGCCTGCACGCATGCCCGGTACAGCAGCCACACCGGCGGGATCACCAGCAGCAGCGGCGTCAGCGCGACCGGAGCGGGCACGCCGGAGAGCGTCTCCGTTCGTACGAGGCCGCTGCCGTGCCCGAGCAGCCACAGATCGGCGGCGATGCGCAGGGCTCCGCCCGCCCCGTTGTCGGGGTAGGGCGAGATGATCCACAGCAGCAGAACCAGGACGGTGAGCACCCCCAGTCCGAGGCCCGCGGCGAGCACGCCTTCGAGGAACCAGGCGGCTCTCGGCGGCAGTTCCGGTGACGTGCTCCGGCCGTACGGGGACAACGTCGCGCTGCGATGCGTCACTTGACTCACGGCGACATGCTGTCAACAACACACGTTCTGTACCGGTAACGCGCTTGTTGTCGATGTGTCGCCCAGTATGTCCGCATGCACGTTGTACGACGAACCGCACGTGGCGGGCGGCGCCCCGCATGAGCGGCGACGGCCACGAGCGGGCGGAAACTCCAGCCGGGGCACGAGCAGGAGGAGACGCAGGAGCAGGAGCGGGAGCGGGAGGCTGGGCGGCCGGATCCCGGGGAGGCGCCGCTGACCAGGTCGCGCCTCTCAGTCAGGCTCCGGACGCCTGCGCCGCCTTCGACATGCTCCACGAGCGGCACGCGCCCGCCCTCGTGCGTCAGGCCTTTCTGCTGTGCGGCAGCCCCCGGCTCGCCCGTCGCTCGGTCGCCCACGCCTTCCGGCTCGCGTGGCGCCGCTGGCCGCGGGTCGCCGTCGATCCGGATCCGGCGGGGTGGGTGCGTGCGGTCGCGTATCGCCACGCGCTCGCGCCCTGGCGCCACTTCCGGCTCCCCGGACTCCTGCGTCGGGAGCGGGCCATGCGTCATGTGCCGCCGCGTGACCGGCCGTTGCTCGACGCGCTGCTGCGGCTGCCGCCGGCCTACCGTGCGGCGCTGCTGCTCCACGACGGGCTGGGCCTCGCGCTCGACGACACCGCCGCCGAGGTGGAGGCGGGTACCGCGGCGGCCTCGGGACGGATCCGTCACGCACGCGAGGCGCTCGCCGCGCAGGTGCCCGCACCACACGACGTACGTGCGCACGACGTACCGGCGGCGCGCGAAATCGCCCCGTGGCTACGGGAGTTGGCGGCGCCGCAGCCCGCGGTGCTACCGCCGCCTCGCCGGGTGCGCCGGAGCGGCGAGGCCCGCGCCTGGTGTGCGACGGCCGCGGCACTCGGGCTCGTGACCGCCCTGTTCGCTGCGGGCTTCGCTCTGTGCACGCCGCACGAGGAGAGCGACGCACCGCCGCCGCGCGCGCCTGCACCGGGGTCCGCCTACCGGCCGGGTTCCGCGCACCGGCCCGGTCCACGGCCCGATTCCGTACGGCCTTCGGCGACGCTCGCCCCGGACCGGCGGCCCGGCCGCCCGGGCTCGGCTCCCGGCTCCGGCCCCGGCTCGGCCTCCAGGACACCGGTCCTCGCCGTACACCCCGGGCCCGCTGCCCGGCACGGGAAGACCGACGGGCCCGCTCCCGGCGCTCGGCGCCTGGGAACGGGCCCGTTCACGGTGCTGGTGCGGGCGGCGCGGGCGTGAGAGGCCGCGCCTCAACCCCGCAGGGAACCGGCCGCGTTCAGCCGACCAGCAGCTCGCGTGCCAGCCGCGCGGTCTCCGAAGGAGTCTTGCCGACCTTGACGTTCGCGGCCTCCAGCGCCTCCTTCTTCGCCTGGGCGGTGCCCGACGAACCGGAGACGATGGCGCCCGCGTGACCCATGGTCTTGCCCTCGGGGGCGGTGAAGCCCGCGACGTAGCCGACGACCGGCTTGGAGACGTTCGCCTTGATGAAGTCCGCGGCACGCTCCTCGGCGTCGCCGCCGATCTCGCCGATCATCACGATCAGATCGGTGTCGGGGTCGGCCTCGAACGCCCTGAGGGCGTCGATGTGCGTGGTGCCGATGACGGGGTCGCCGCCGATGCCGACGCAGGTGGAGAAGCCGATGTCGCGCAGCTCGTACATCATCTGGTACGTCAGCGTGCCCGACTTGGAGACCAGACCGATGCGGCCCGGCTTGGTGATGTCCGCCGGGATGATGCCCGCGTTGGACTGGCCGGGCGTGATCAGGCCGGGGCAGTTGGGGCCGACGATGCGGGTGACGTTCCCCTTCTGGGAGGCGTAGTCCCAGAAGTAGGCGGTGTCGTGCACCGCGATGCCCTCGGTGATGACGACGGCCAGACCGATGCCCGCGTCGACGGCCTCGACGACCGCGTCCTTGGCGAACTTCGGCGGTACGAAGATGACGGTGGTGTCGGCGCCGGTGGCCTCGACGGCCTCCTTCACGCCGCCGAAGACCGGCACCTGTGCGCCGTCGAAGTCGACAGTCGTGCCCGCCTTGCGGGGGTTGACGCCGCCGACGATGTTGGTGCCGGAGGCCAGCATGCGCTTGGTGTGCTTCTGGCCCTCCGAGCCGGTCATCCCCTGGACGATGACCTTGCTCTCCTTGTTGAGGAAGATAGCCATGGTGTGTCGATGTCCTCGCAGATCTCGGTCTCGTCCGCTTACTTCGCGGCCAGCTCGGCAGCGCGGTCGGCCGCACCGTCCATGGTGTCCACCTGCTGCACGAGCGGGTGGTCCGCATCCGTGAGGATCTTGCGGCCCAGCTCGGCGTTGTTGCCGTCGAGGCGCACGACCAGCGGCTTGTTCACGTCCTCGCCCTTGCTCTTGAGCAGTTCGAGCGCCTGGACGATGCCGTTGGCGACCGCGTCGCACGCGGTGATGCCGCCGAAGACGTTGACGAAGACCGACTTCACGGCGGGGTCGCCGAGGATGATCTCCAGGCCGTTCGCCATGACTTCGGCGGACGCGCCGCCGCCGATGTCGAGGAAGTTGGCCGGCTTGACGTTGGCGTGCGCCTCGCCCGCGTACGCGACGACGTCGAGGGTCGACATGACCAGGCCCGCGCCGTTGCCGATGATCCCGACCTGGCCGTCGAGCTTCACGTAGTTGAGGTCCTTCGCCTTGGCGGCGGCCTCCAGCGGGTCGGCCGCGGCCTTGTCCTCCAGCGCGGCGTGATCCGGCTGACGGAACTCGGCGTTGGCGTCCAGCGAGACCTTGCCGTCGAGCGCGATGACCTTGCCCTCGCCGGCCCCATCACTGGAACGAGCGAGCACGAGCGGGTTGACCTCGACGAGCAGCGCGTCCTCGCGTACGAAGACGTCCCACAGCTTCTTCAGCACCTCGGCGACCTGGTCGACGAGTTCGGCCGGGAACTTCGCGGCCTCGGCGATCTCGCGGGCCTTGGCGTCGGTCACGCCCTCGATGGCGTCGACGGGGATCTTCGCGAGAGCCTCGGGCTTCGTCGCGGCGACCTCCTCGATCTCGACGCCGCCCTCGACGGAGGCCATGGCGAGGAAGGTGCGGTTCGTGCGGTCAAGCAGGAAGGAGACGTAGTACTCCTCCGCGATGTCCGCGGTCTCGGCCAGCATGACCTTCTGGACCGTGTGGCCCTTGATGTCCATGCCCAGGATGGCGCCGGCCTTCTCGACGGCCTCCGCGGGGTCTGCGGCGAGCTTCACGCCGCCGGCCTTGCCGCGGCCTCCGGTCTTCACCTGCGCCTTGACGACCGCGCGACCACCGAGTCGCTCGGTCACCTCGCGCGCCGCCTCGGGCGTATCGATGACTTCGCCGGCCAGCACCGGTACGTCATGCTTGGCGAAGAGGTCCCTCGCCTGGTACTCGAACAGGTCCACGCGCGTACGTCCCCTTAATCAGTGGTTCGCGGTTGTCAGCGTGTCAGCGTGATCGTGGGCGTGCCGCGTGGCCGCGGCGTCACGACGAGGCGCGGCATGTCCGCCTTGCAGGTTAGCCCTGTGCGTCAGCGGTGCCTAAATTCCAGCTCACACCTCGGCGGTGACAACGGTCACAGCGCCAAGCACACGTTGTGCGGACGGAATCTACGCTCCCGGCGCGGGCGTGGACGCCGCGGGGGCGGGGCCCGGGAGGCCCCGCGGGCACCCGGCGGCGGGCGGTACGGCGAAGCTGCGATGCGGCTTCGATGTGTGCGCGCGAGCGCCGAATTCCCTTTGTGCGGGGCGAGTTGGAGCGGTTGCGCGACCGACTGCTCCGGCCCGACGGCCCCGACGGCCCGGTGCGCTCACGCGTGGGTCCTCGTCACGCGTGAGTCCCCGTCGCGCGGCGCAGTGCGCACCGCCGACGAGGACTCACCGCGTGTACGGGCACGGGCACGGGCACGGACGCGAGCGCGAGCGCGGGTGCGCGCATGGGCACGGCCGGGGCCCGGTCTCCCGTCAGAGGGAGGGAACGCCCGGAGTGACCGGCAGCGCCGGAAGGGAGAAGGGGATGACGCCGATGCTCGGGACGCCGGGCACGACCTCGGGAACCTCGATCACGAGGTCTTCCGGCAGCCCCGGCGCGGACGATGGGGCGGCCTGAGCCGGGATGCGGGACACAGCGCCCAGGTCCGTATCCGCGGGAGCCGAAGACGCCTCGGACACGGCCTCACCGGCCTCTTGTGTGACATTGCTGCTCGCCTTCCCTGCACCTTCTCGTACGCCGGCTCCCGTCTTCCGCGCCTGCCGCGTGGCCTCGTCGAGGAGCCGCGCCGGCCGGCGCTCCGTGGAGCGGGGAGCGGCAGTTGCGGCCTGGTCGAGGAGGGGCACGGGCGCGCGGTGCATCGCCTTCGGACCGTCGGCCGCTGTCTTCGGCACGCCGGTCGCTGCCTTCTGCACGCCGGTCGCCGCGGTCGCGGCCGTGGCGTCCCCGGTGTCCGTGACGTTGCCGACGGCCCATGCGGCCGCCGTACCCGCCGGCTGCTGATCCGCCGATGCGGCGCCGGCGCCCAGCGCCAGCAGCCCGGAAACCGCCGCCGCGAGGACGACACCGCGGCGAACGCTCCTGCTCATGTGCATGGTTGCCTCATTCCTGAGTCCGGTGGTGGTGAAGCGATGAGCGATGGGTGGAGATGCGGGGTGGCCCGACCCCCTTCGCGGGCCACCCCGCAGCTCCTGCTCAGCCGTTCCGTTTCAGTGCGCGTGTGACCCGGGGCTCAGACCGCGGGGACGACCGGCCGCGGCGAAGTCGCGGGCAGGCCGGGGATGTTGGCGGCGTCGGTCAGGTCACGGCGGGACGGGGACGTCAGGATGACCGTGACGTCGGTGACGACGTGGGAGACCGTCTCCTCCGTGCCGGCGTGCAGGCCTCCGCCCAGGGCGTGCGCGTACGGAACGGCGTCGGAGGCGACGCCGCCGGCGAATCCGCCGAGACCGCCGGCGACGTCACCGGCCAGCGCGTGCGTGCGGACGTACGTGCTCTCCGCGAACGGAGCGGTGGTGGCGGAGGCGGAGTCGGCGGTCACGGCGGCGTCGGTGGCGACCTGGTAGGCGACGGGACGCACGTGGACGGCGATGCCGCGGGCCGCGGGCGGCAGCACCGTGCCGCTCACACCGTCGAGGACGGGCTGCACGGGCAACAGGGTCAGCCGGACCTGGTGGACCGCGTCCTGCGCGTGGTCGCCTTCGAGTACGGGGGCGAGCTGCCCGGGGACCGAGGCCGCCGCGGGTACGGGGGCGGCGGGAACGGTGGGGACGGTGGGGACGGCCGGTGCGGGCAGCGTGTGGACGGGCAGATGACGGGTCACGCCACCGGGGACGGCGGGAACCGCGGGCACGGGCGGAACGGCGGGCACCGGCGGAACGGCAAGCACGGGCGGTACGGCGGGCACCGGCGGGACCTCCGGGGTCCCGGGAGCCGCGGGCAGGCGGTCCGTTGCCGAACGGACGTCCTTCAGGGCCTCCTTGACCGCCTTGCTCGCGTGACCGGTGCGGTCGAACGCCCGGCCCGCAACACCCTTGGCGCCCTCGACGGCGGTGGACGCGTCCGTACCGTGCAGCCGGCCGGTCACGCCGTCCGCCGCATCGCCGGAAGCGGAGTCCTTCGAGAGGGGGGCGTTCGGAAGAGAGCCGGTCGGCAGGGTGTTGGTGGGCAGGCCGTTCTCGGGGATGCCCTTGCTCGGCAGCTTGGCGGCCACACCGCGTGCGGTGTCCTCGACGGTTCCGGTCGCCCTCTTCACTGTCTTCTTCACCCCGCGGACGGTGCCCGCCACGGTGTGCCCGGCACCGTCGCCGGCCTTCTGTGCCTCCCCGGCCGTGCGGTCGGCGGTGCTGTCGACTGTGCCGCCCGCGTGGGACGGCACGGGCAGCTCGGCGGCTGAGGCACCGGCGGTGCCCAGTGCCCAGATGCCGGATGCGGCGGCGGCGACCATGAGTGAGCGTCGGATGTTCTTGCGCATGATGCGGAAGTCCTTCAATTCAGGGGATCCTGAAGATCCTTGAGAGGTCTGAGGTCTTGGAGATCCCGTCGATCACGGAGATCACGGAGATCACGTCGACCGCGGAGATCTGGAGCCCCCTGGCCCCGGACGCCGCATGGGATTCCGGGGACCCGGGCTCGGGCGGACCTGTCCACCCCCGCGTGGCAGGTCGCGCGCGCGGACGTGACGCGGTGCGTTACGCGTCGCGCAGGCGCGCGGGTGGGTGGAAGTCCGCCCTAGCCGGGGAATTCGAGGACGTCACCGGCGAGTTCACGCGTCGGCGTACCGTCCGTGGCGCGTACGGCTCCGTACCGGAGCGGCACGCCGTGCTCACCGCCGCCGAGCACGGCGTGCGGGTCGTGCGGGCCTCCGCGCTGCCCCTGCCCGTCGCCGATGTACTGCGACGCGCTGAGCGCGGGCACGGCGGGCGACTGCTGGAACGGAAGCCCGTCCGCGGGGGCTCCCCCGCCGGCGATGCCGTCGCCGTCGGTCGCCTGGGACGCGCTGCCGGAAGGGAACGCGGCCGGTGCCGCACCCCGAACCCCGTGCGCGCCCCGGCCTTCGGCACGGTCGCCCGCGACGCCGTCGGACGCGTCGCACGGGCCGCCGTGCGTGGCCTCGTCGCCTGCCTGGCCGCCGCCGTCGCCCGGCGTACGGCCGTCGACGGCGCCGAGTCCTTCGAGTCCGAGGCGGCCGGGCAGTTCGTGCAGTCCGGAACGTCCCGCGACGTCCTCGACCGCGTCGCCCACCGGGCGCGTGACCTGTCCGGCGCTGTCCGCGCCGTCCGCGAACGGTCCCGTCACACGCGATGTGGTGCGCTCGGCCGCCCGGCGGGTCTCGCGCCGCTGCTGCTCCGCGAGTTCGGCCCCGGTAAGGGACTCTCCCGGCTTCGCCTTCGCCTTCGCTGCGGCTGCGGCTGCGGCCCTGCCGATGTGGCCTGCCTTGCCGACCCGGGCCGCCTTTCCGGCCTTGTCGGAGATCCCCGAAGACCCGGCGGAATCAGGGGACTTCAGCAGCCCGGACGCCGCGCCGCCGGACTGGCGGCCGTCGTGATCCGTACCGGAGACCGCGTTCGCGCTGCCGCCGAAGACGACGGCAAGCGCGAGGAAACCGCCGAGGAAGAGCATCGTCAGCAGGGCCCTCCGCGCAGCGGCCGTACGCGGCAGGCGCACGGCGGCAGGCACGGCTGAGGCTACTGACAAGGCAGGACCTTCCAGGGTGGACAGGTGGATGCACGGGTGCCGGACGCGGCCTGCACAGGCGGCGGAGGCGGGTAGGGATGCCCGCCGGAGGCCGTGCGTGGGGCCGTGCGCTCCGGACACGGAGATCCTTGCACGGCGGCAGGTCCCCACCGCAACTGCCGTCACAACTTGTTCACTTCGAGATCACGCGACTCCGCCGGTTATGGCGCCGCAGGGATCAAGTCCCGTGAGCGAAACGGCAGTTGGGCATCCATGCCCCGCCGTCCGTCCCCGCTCGCCCATCTCCCCCGTCTCCTCCGGGGTTTCACATTCCCCCTCGTCACACCTCGTCGGGGACCGGAAGCGGCCGCTTCTCGACGGCCGCCGCCATCACCTCGGGGAAGTGGTCGGGCGTACAGGCGAAGGCGGGCACGCCAAGGGCGGCGAGCGCGCTCGCATGGGAGCGGTCGTACGCGGGCGCTCCCTCGTCCGACAGCGCGAGCAGGGCCACGAACTGCACGCCCGCCGCCTTCATCTGCGCGACCCGCTTGAGCATCTCGTCACGTATGCCGCCCTCGTAGAGGTCGCTGATGAGGACGACGATCGTCTCCGCGGGGCGGCTTATCCGCGACTGGCAGTACGCCAGCGCCCTGTTGATGTCCGTACCGCCGCCCAGCCGGGCGCCGAAGAGGACGTCCACCGGATCGTCGAGTTCGTCGGTGAGGTCGACGACGCTGGTGTCGAAGACGACGAGCCGCGTGTTCAGCGAACGCATCGACGCGAGCACCGCCCCGAAGACCGACGCGTGCACGACGGACGCGGCCATCGAGCCGGACTGGTCGACGCAGAGCACCACGTCCTTCTTCACACCTCGTGCGGCGCGGCCGTGGCCGATGAGGCGCTCGGGGACGACGGTGCCGTGCTCGGGCAGATAGTTCTTGAGGTTGGCCCGGATCGTACGGTCCCAGTCGATGTCGCGGTGGCGCGGGCGGCGCACCTTCGCGGAACGGTCGAGCGCTCCCGTGAGCGTGGAGCGGGTGCGGGCGGCGAGCCTCTTCTCCAGATCCGCGACGACCTTGCGCACCACCGTGCGAGCGGTCTCCTTGCTGGTCTCCGGCATGGCGGCCTTCAGGGAGAGGAGCGTGCCGACGAGATGCACGTCCGGCTCGACCGCCTCCAGCATCTCCGGCTCCAGCATCAGGGCGGACAGGTCGAGCCGCTCGATGGCGTCACGCTGCATCACCTGCACCACGGAGCTGGGGAAGTACGTCCTGATGTCGCCCAGCCAGCGCGCCACTTGGGGCGCGGAGGCGCCGAGGCCGCCGGCCCGCCGCCCGCCTGCCCGGGCTTGTCCGGAGCCCTGGCCTTGCCCTGAGCCCGGTCCGGTGCCGCTGCCATCGGGCGGGCCGCTGCCGTAGAGCGCCTGGAGCGTACGGTCCATGTCGGCGTCCGTACCGCTCAGCTCGCAGCCGGTCCCGTCCGAACCGCTTCCGGCGCCGAGCACCAGCCGCCAGCGGCGCAGCCGCTCCGCGGCATGCGTGCCGGGGCCGCCGGTCGCGGCCGCGACGTCGGGGGTGTCCGAGGTGCCGGTCGCGGCCGCGCCGTCGGGGGTGTCCGAGGTGCCGGTCGCGGCCGCGCCGTCGGGGGTGTCCGAGGTGCCCGGCATGGCCGGGGCGTCGGGTGTGCCGGTCATGTGGGCGACTCCTCCTGGTCCTCCTCGGCAACGGGCGGGGCGGGTCCGGGCTCGGTGGGTCCCGGCTCGGAGGATCCGGGCTCGGAGGATCCGGGCTCGGAGGGTTCGGCCAGTCCCGATGGGCCGACCTCCGCAGGTCCGGCTTCGGATCCGGGTCCGAGCGGAACTTCGGGTCCGGGTTCGGAGGATCCGGACTCGACGGGTCCGGGCTCGGAGGATCCGGCCGGTCCGCCCGGTCCGGCCTCCACAGGTTCAGCTTCGGCTTCGGGTCCAGGTTCGACCTCGGCTCCGGCTTCGGGTCCAGCTTCGGATCTGGGACCGGGACCGGGTCCGGGACCGGAACCGGAACCGGGACCACGTCCGGCTTCGGGTCCGGCTTCAGGTCCGGGTCCGGCTGGAGCTCCGGGTCCGGGTCCGGGTCCGGGTCCGAGCGGAACTTCGGGTTCGGGTGGAACTCCGGGACCGGGTCCGGGACCGGCCTCGGCTTCGGCTTCCGGCTCCGCGTCCCCCAGCAGCAGTCTCAGCGTCGGCAGCACCGCGTCCGCGCGGGGCGCATCCAGCCCGTGCCCGAAGCCCGCATATACGGGCCGGACCGGCGGAGCCTGTGGCACCGGACCGCCCGCGCCTGCCGCCGGGCCGCTCCCGCCGCCCGCGTCCACGTCGGCCGTCGTGAACCGGCCGCCGCGCCGGACGAGTTCGCCGACAGTGCGCCGCACTCCGGGCTCGAACTCGGCGAACGTCCTGCGCAGCAGGGGCAGTACGTCCGTGAAGGCCTCCCCCGGAACCGACGAGAGCCAGCCGTCCACGAGGCCGAGCAGCCGCTCGTCGTGCACGAGCAGCATGCCGCCACCGGCGAGGAACCCTTCGATCCACGCCGCCGCCTCGGGCGGAGCCGTGCCCGGCGAGAGCGCCAGACCCATCAGCCGTGCCGCCCGTGCGGGGGTCAACTGGGCGTCGTCCAGCAGCAGTCGTACGCAGCGGCCGCGGATCAGACCCGGTATCCGTTCGCGCGAGGCCAGCTTGCGCAGCACGGCGCGCCACCGGGCCTGCACGCCGTCCGTCGCGTAGGGCGCCCCGTCCGTCGCCGCCGCCCCCGAGTCCGGATCCGGGTCCGGGTCCGGCACGGCCGCCGCCTGCGCCGGTTCCACCGGTTCCGCCGCCTGCGACAGCAGCGCCACGCTGCGGTGCACGGCGTCGACATGGCGGCGCATCCGCTCCGCACCGTCCGCGTCGAGGCCCGCGCACGCCGGTGGAAGCCCGACGCACACCCGTTCCGCCAGGCCGTGCGCGACCTCGGTCAGCACCGCCGAGTCGGTGCCGCGCACAGTGCCGTACCGCACCGAACGCACCAGCGCCGGAAGGGCCTCGGCGAGCCGGCCGACGTCGGAGTCCAGGGCGGCGCGGTCCGCCAGGGCCCGCATGACGACCGTCAGCGCCTCCGGCAGCTCCGCCAGCAGACACCGCTCGGCGAGCGCGGTGACCTCGGCCAGCTCCGTGGCCTCGCCCGCCTGCCACACCGCCTTGGCCGTCGCCGCCGCCTCGACGGTCGTGCCCCACACCCCCGCCTCCGCCGTACGCACCGACAGCTCCGGCTCCCAGCAGAGCCGCCAGCTCTCGCGGAACGTGCCGGTACTGACGGTGCGTGAGCGCACGGGCAGACCCCAGTCGACCTCCAGCAGGCGCAGCCGGTGCAGCAGACGGCTGCGCGCCGAGTCGGTGTCCTTGCGCAGGTCGAGGTCCAACTCCCGCTCACCGGCCTGCGGTTTGAGCCTCAGCGTGCGCTGCTGCCGGGCCAGATCGCGCTGGAGCGGTACGGCGGGCGCCGCCTCCGGCACCTCGCCCAGCACGTCACCGACGACGAGCCGGTCCCGTACGAGCGCGAGCGGCACGTCGGAGCCTTCGCACATCACCGCCCGTACGGCGTCGAGGGTCTCGGTCAGTCCCGCCAGCGGTCTGCCGCGCATCGCGGCGAGCGACTCGGCCAGCCGTACGGCCTCGATGACGTGCGCCGACGAGACCCCGTGGTCCTCTTCGCGCAGCAGCCGGGCCACCTTCGTCATCCAGCGCTCGAGGACGCGGTCGGGCGCACCGAAGAGGTGCCCGTACCACCCCGGCGAGGTGATGCCCGCTCCGTAACCGCTGCGGCGGGCGAGCCTGCGATGCGTCCAGGGCACCCAGGTGATCTCCGCCTTCACCTTCGGCAGGCCCTTCAGCAGCAGCCGGTCGTCGGCGACCCTCGCCTTCGCCGCGAGCGCCGGGACATGCCACGCACCGCAGACGACGGCGACTCCGTCCGCACCGAACTCCCGCACCGCGTCGCGCAGTCGCAGCCGCATGTGGGCCTCGCGCACCTCGTCGCGACGGTCCCCGCCCGCGCCCGGCGGCGACGCGGTGCCCGCCGCTTCTCCGTGCTGTTCGCGCAGGGCGGCCATGGCCTCGCCGAGCACGGCGAAGGGCGCGTACGGATCGGAACCGGCGTGCGTCCCGCGGTGCTCGACGACGTCCTCCCACCACCTTTCGGCGTCGTCGTAACCGGCCGTCCCGGCCAGCACCGCGAGCGGATCGACGCGCACGGCCTCGGCGGCGGCGGTCCCGCCCCCGCTTCCGGGACCCCCGCTTCCGGGACCCCCGTCTCCGGAACCTCCGCCTCCGGCGCCCTCGCCTTCGCCTTGGCCCCCGTCTTCGTGCTCCTTGTCCCGCTCCCTGCCCTTCTCTCTGTCCTTCTTGCCCTCGTGCTCCTTGCCCCCGTGCTCCTTGCCCTCGTGCTCCTTGCCCCCGTGCTCCCCGTCCAGGTCCTCGTCCTCTCCGCGCCCGGCGAGCGAATGCGCCGCCGGAAGGTCGATGAAGCGGACCGGCACTCCGTGCTCCAGCGCCCATCCGATCGCGACCCACTCGGGGGAGAAGGCCGCGAACGGCCAGAACGCCGCCCGGCCCGGCTCGTCCGGTGCATGCGCGACGAGCGCCACCGGCGGTCGCATCGCCTCATCACCGGCGAGCGCCACGACCGCGTCCGCCTCGGGCGGCCCCTCGACGAGCAGCACCCGCGGCCGGTGCGCCTCCAGCGCGGCACGTACGGCACGGGCCGAACCCGGCCCGTGATGCCGCACCCCCAACAGCAGCGGTGCGCCGAGGAGTTCAGCGCCGGCGGCTCCGGGGGCGCGCGCCCGCACGGCCGTCACGGTCACGCCGAGACCTCTCGGCAGGCGCGGTAGAAGTCCTTCCAGCCGTCGCGCTCGCGCACGACCGCCTCCAGATACTCCTGCCACACCACACGGTCCGACGACGGATCGCGGACCACGGCGCCCAGCACGCCCGCCGCCACGTCGCCGGCCCGCAGCACCCCGTCGCCGAAGTGGGCAGCGAGCGCCATGCCGCCGGTGACGACGGAGATCGCCTCCGCCGTGGAGAGCGTCCCCGAGGGGGACTTGATCCTCGTACGCCCGTCGGCCGTGACGCCGTCGCGCAGCTCCCTGAAGACCGTGACCACCCGACGTATCTCCGCCGCGCCGTCGGCCGACGCGGGCAGGTCGAGGGAGCGTCCGAGCTGGTCGACACGGCGCGCGACGATGTCGACCTCCGCCTCCGCCGTCTCCGGCAGCGGCAGGACCACGGTGTTGAACCGGCGGCGCAGCGCGCTGGACAGCTCGTTCACCCCCCGGTCGCGGTCGTTGGCCGTCGCGATGAGGTTGAAGCCGCGCACCGCCTGGATCTCCTCGCCCAACTCCGGGATCGGCAGCGTCTTCTCCGACAGCACGGTGATCAGGCTGTCCTGCACATCGGCCGGGATACGCGTCAGCTCCTCGACGCGCGCCGTCCTGCCCTCCGCCATCGCGCGCATCACGGGACTCGGCACGAGGGCGGCGCGGCTCGGCCCCTCGGCGAGCAGCTGCGCGTAGTTCCAGCCGTAGCGCACCGCCTCCTCCGCGGTGCCCGCCGTGCCCTGCACCAGCAGCGTCGAATCGCCGCTGACCGCCGCCGCGAGGTGCTCGGAGACCCAGGTCTTGGCGGTGCCGGGGACGCCGAGGAGCAGCAGCGCGCGGTCCGTCGCGAGCGTGCTGACGGCGACCTCCACGAGACGG
This sequence comes from Streptomyces sp. HNM0575, assembly GCF_012726265.1. Classification (GTDB taxonomy): domain Bacteria; phylum Actinomycetota; class Actinomycetes; order Streptomycetales; family Streptomycetaceae; genus Streptomyces. The sequence continues at coordinate 629,821 of NZ_JAASAG010000002.1, forward strand.
CGCGGGCCCACGTACTTGGGCGTGATCACCGTGCCCCCGCCCGGGCCGCCCGCCGGCAGCTCGCCGCCGAGCAGATACATGGAGACCGCCCACGGCGAGAGGCGCCAGCGCTCCGGACGCGGCCTGTCGTCCGCCGCGGCCAGCGCGCGCAGCTCGTCGGCGAAGGCGTCCTCGGCGTGGGGCCGAAGCGCGGACTGCTGCGCGGTGCCCCCGGCGCGGGAATCGGTGGTCACAGGTCCCCCTCCACACATGGCGGTCGATGTGCTGCCAGCGTGCACCCCGCCACTGACAATGACCCTGGAACCGCCTCTGAGCTGCGGTGATGCCTGACGGCCGGCGCAGCGGCGGCCGATTGTCAGTGGCGGCTCGTACGGTCGTGACCATGAGTGGTGTGGGGGTCCGCTGGACGGCGGAAGAGGTGCTGGCGCTCGCTCCTGACGACGCGTCACGCAGGGCGGGGAGCAGGCTCTCCTCGCCCGGCCCGTGGTCGGAGGCGGGGTGCGGGGCGGGCGCCGTGTGGGGTCTGTGCGAGGGGAGCGGCAGCAGGCCGTATCGCACGGTGGTCGATCTCGGCGGGGATTCCGGCGCATCGGGCGGCGGCCCGGCGGGCGGAGCGGGCGCCGGGCCGGGGTATCAGTGCAGCTGCCCCAGCCGGAAGTTCCCGTGCAAGCACGCGCTGGGACTGCTGCTGCTGTGGGCCGGTGAGCAGGATTGGCCGCATGCGTGGGGCGCGGAGTCCGAGGACCGTCCGCCGGACTGGGCCGGTGAGTGGCTCAGCGGACGTCGCGAGCGTGCCGCCCGCAAGGCCGCAGCGGGGCAGGGGCGTACGGCGGCGGACGCGGGCACGGGCGGGGGCGGAGACACGGGCACGGGCGGGGGCGCCGGAGTCGGAGGGCGGCGCCGCCCGGCGGATCCGGAGGCCGCTCGGCGCCGTGCCGAGCGCCGTATGCGGCGCATCGCGGCCGGCGCCACCGAGCTGGAGGAGCGCCTCGCCGACATGCTGCGCGGGGGCCTGGCGGGCGCCGAGCAGGGCGGCCAGGCGCAGTGGGAGGAGACTGCCTCCCGCATGGTCGACGCCCAGGCGCCCGGACTGGCCGCGCGCATACGGGAGTTGGGGGCGCTGCCGCTCTCGGGCCCGTCGTCCGCGCAGGCCGGGTACGAGTCGGGGGGCTGGCCCGCCAGGCTGCTGTCGGAGTGCGCCCTGCTCCATCTGCTCGACCGCGGCGTGCTCGCGCTGGACAGCCTCCCCGAGCCGTTGGCCGCGACCGTACGGACCAGGGTGGGTCTCACGGTCGACTCCGCGGAGCTCCTGGCGGGCGGTGCGGAGCAGGTCAGGGACGTATGGCTGGTGCTGGCGCAGCGCGACACCGAGGAGGGCCGGCTGACGGCCCGGCGCACATGGCTCCGGGGCCTGGAGTCGGGGCGTCCGGCACTGCTGCTTTCCTACGCGGCGGGTGGCCGTGCGCACGGCCACGCCCTCACAGTCGGCTCGACGGTCGATGCGGAGCTGGCGTACTACCCGGGGGCGCGTCCGCTGCGTGCCGCGCTCGGCGAGCGGCATGGGACTCCGGCGGCCGGGCCCGTGCCGGAAGGGGGCACGGTCGCCGACGCGTTGGCCTCCTACGGGCAGGCGCTCGGCGACGACCCGTGGCTGGACGCCTGGCCGGCGGTGCTGAGCGGCGTGGTGCCGACGCTCGGCGAGGACGCGTACGAGTACGGGCACGGTCACGGTCACGGGGAGCCGGACGGTGGTGGCGGCGCGGCCGGTGGCAGCGCGGGCGGTGGCAGCGCGGGCGTGCGCCAACTGGCCGACGCCGACGGCGAGTTCGCCCTTCCCATTGTCCCCGGCGCTGCGCCCGCGTCCCTGTGGAGACTCGCGGCGGTCTCCGGGGGGCGGCCCGTCACGGTCTTCGGTGAATGCGGGCACAGGGGCTTCGCCCCGTACACGGTGTGGAGCGAGCGAGAGGCGGTGCCGTTGTGACCCCGGTGAACTCCCCTTCGTCTGCGCCGGAGTCGGCGGACTCCGCGGGCACCGTGGCCACTTCGGACTCCGCGGGCACCGCGGCCGGTGCGGGCACCAGCGGTGTCACCTGGGGCGAGCTGGTGACGGCCGCGCTGCTCGGGAGCGAGCGGCGCACACCGCCGGGCGGCAGCCCGTCGGCTCTTCTGGACGCGGCGGCAGTGGAGACCGTCCGCCACCGCGCGGGGCTGCTGCCCGCAACCGCCGGGCCCCGTCCCGATCCGGCACCCGAGGACCCGCGGCCCGCACCGCCCGCCGCCGCCTCGCGACGGCTGACGCTGCTGCTCGCGGACCGTCCGGGAGGTCCGGGTGCGGGCGGAGGACGGCGCGGTACGGCTCCGGACCTGGCCGAGCTGCTGCCGCAGTGGCTGGCCGCCGCCAACGAGCACGGATACCGCGCACCGGAAGCACAGCTGCCCGCCCTGCTGGACGCGGCCCGCGCCCGTTCCGATCTCCGTGCCGGTGCGCTGGAGTTCGCGGGCCCCCGCGCGATGTGGCTGGCCCGTCTGAACCCCGAGTGGAAGTTCGCGCTGCGGCACAGGACACCACCCCACGGAAGGCCGCGGCAGAGGCAGGCGACACCGCCCGCCGCCGCGCCCGCAGGACAGCAGGAGCCCGGCACCTCCGATACGGAAGGTCCCGGTGATACAGAGAGTCCCAGTGATACGGAGGGCCTTGGCGATACGGAGGAGCTCGGCGGGGAGGTCCGGCGGCTCTGGGACGAGGGCCTGTTCGCCGAGCGGGTCGCGCTGCTCGCCTCGGTCCGCCGCCGGGACCCGGCGGCCGGGCTCGCGCTGCTGGCGGGCACATGGACCTCCGAGCGCGCCGAGGACCGGCTGATGTTCCTCGACTCGCTGCGCGAGAGCCTCGGCGACGGCGACGAGGAGTTCCTGGAGCAGGCGCTCAGCGACCGGTCCCGTACGGTCCGGGCGACCGCCGCCGAGCTGCTCGGCTCGCTGCCGCGTTCCGCGTTCGCCGCCCGCATGGCGGCGCGTGCCCGTGCGTACGTCGCACCGGACCCGCTGTCCACGTCGCCGCGGATATCGGTGGAGGCTCCCCACGAGTGCGACGCGGCGATGCAGCGCGACGGCGTGGTGCCGAAGCCGCCCCCGGGCCGGGGCGAACGGGCCTGGTGGCTGGGGCAGTTGGTGGAGGCGGCTCCGTTGTCCGTCTGGCCGGGGCAGTTCGGGGGGCGTGGCCCGCGGGAGATCGTCGCTCTTCCCGTCGCGGACGAGTGGCAGCGGGATCTGCACGCGGCCTGGTGCCGTGCCACGGTGCGCCAGCGCGACGTGGAGTGGTCACGCGCGCTGATCGGGCCGCCCACGGACCCTCCCGAGGAGGGCGCCGGCGACGCGGCGAGGCTGCTCGGAGTGCTCCCCGGGCCGGAGCGCTCCGAATGGGCGGCGCGCTTCATCGAGGCGCACGGCCTGTCGGACGCGTTCAGGCTGCTCGGCATGTGCGCGGTGCCCTGGGGCGAGCCGCTCGGACGGGCCGTGGTGGACGCCCTGGAGATCGCACGCGACGCGGGAAGTTACCCGTGGAGCTTCAGCGGGGTGCTCGGCCTGGCCGAGCGCTGCCTCCCGCCCACCGACGCGGGACGGCTCGAACCGCTGGCGGCGGTGCCGGACGAGCCCGAAGGGGGTTCGCCCGGAGCGGGCGCCTACTGGGCGGAGGCCTTCCAGCGGCTCGTGGCGACGCTGCGTCTGCGGGGTGCGATGCTCGCCGAACTGCGGGGCGAGCACGACGAGTTCGGCGAGGGCAGTGAAGAGTGAAGACGGTGAGGACGGTGAGCCCGTGCGGGTCCCGTCCGGGTGCGGTGAGTAGCACGAGGGGCGAGGCGAAGCGAGGCGGCGTACCCCGCCGCGCGTGAGCGTGTAGGTGCGCAAGGAGGGCAGCGGCGCAAGGGCGGGCCGGGACCGTAGGAGCCGGAGAGGCGCCGGACGGCCCCCGACGGTCACACTCCCGGGGCGGCCGGACGGCCGGACGGCCGGGACGCGGGGAGAATCAGGCCGCGGGGAGGGTCAGGCGGCGAGCCGTCCGACGTTCGCGCGGATCCATTCGACGACCTCGTTGGTCGTCGCGCCCGGCGTGAAGATCTCCGCCACTCCGCTCTCCTTGAGCGGGGGGATGTCGTCCTCGGGGATGATGCCGCCGCCGAAGACCTTGATGTCCTGGGCGTCCCGTTCGCGCAGCAGCTCCAGCACCTTGGCGAAGAGCGTGTTGTGCGCGCCGGAGAGGATGGACAGGCCGATCGCCTCCGCGTCCTCCTGGATGGCGGTGTCCACGATCTGCTCCGGAGTCTGGTGCAGGCCCGTGTAGATGACCTCCATGCCCGCGTCGCGCAGCGCGCGTGCGATGACCTTCGCCCCGCGATCGTGACCGTCGAGCCCAGGCTTGGCGACCACCACGCGGATCGGACCCGGCACACTCATCACTGCCTCCATCTCGACGGTCCCCCTCGCTTCGGGGGTTGCTTCTGCGACGGCCCTTCGTCACCGCGGAGGGCGTCCAAGAAAGCCGGAGTGAACGAACGTTATCCCCAGCATCGTGCACCGAAGCGCTCCCGACCGGGAAGGGAGGGGGAAATCACACGCCCGCGGAGTACCGGCCGCACCCCGTCCTCCCCCGCTGCGCGCCGCGCCCATCGGTCACCGGCCGAGCCGCGCACACCACACACCCCGCCCACCCGGCAGTCCGGCTCCCGCCCACCCGGCACCCGGCCGTCCAACAACCGGCACCCGCGGAACCGTGTACGCCGCGCACCTTGCTCCCATTGCTCCCGTTGCTCCCGCTCGACCCGCACCGGACTGAACCTGATCTCGCCCCGCACCGGCTGAAAGCTTCCACGCGCCCCCGCGAGCACCCGCCCGCCGCACGCTGCTCCGGCAGTCCTCAACACTCCGGCCGGGCACGGCTGTTACGCGCCGATACGGCAGTAATGTCCGTCCACGGACGGATCTTGGCGTTCACGCTTGTATCGCACCGGAGTTGACCACTGTGATACGCCCCGGAGGCCGCGACAGACCCCCGTCCGGAGCCCCCGAATTCGCGGGAGTTCGCGGGAGTTCGTCGAACATTCATCGAACGCAAGACCAAATCGTCGTTCACCGAGCCCCGAAAGGCCACCGAATGCCCGTTTCTCCGGGCTCTAAAACCTGTTGAAGATTGTCGCCGTCACGTACCCCCGGGTACAGTCACGGCACTGCTCCGCCCCTTGCTGTCGAGGCGAAAGAGAAGTTGGTGGTGAACGAAAGTCACCCGTCGGGAACCTCGTTCCCGGTCGACGCCTCTCCTGGTTTCTCGTACGCGGCCTCCGGCGCCGGGCAGTACGAGCAGTCGACGCACGGCTTCTACGCGCAGCAGGGTCAACCCGCCGCGTACGACGGCTATTCCACGGGCGCCTTCGCCGGCCAGGACTTCTCCTACGACCAGGACCCGCTCTTCGGTTCCATGCCGGGCGCGGACAGCTCGGGCTGGGCGTCCGGCACCTACGACGCGTACTCCGGCCACGGCCACGGCACGTATGAGGACGGCTCGTACGGAACGGGCGGCTACGACACCGGCACGTACGGCACCGGCGGCTACGACACCAACGGCGCCTGGACGCAGGCCGGTTTCACCCACACCACCGCCCCCTCCGCCCAACCCGGCGCGGGTCAGGGGGACTTCGGCGGTCAGGGGGACTTCGGCTGGAGCAGCGGCCAGTGGGACGCCTCGCAGTGGGACAACGGCCAGTGGGAGACGGGCGGTCAGTGGGACGCGCCCGGCCCCGACGGCGGCTGGGACGCCTACGGATACGACGGCTACGGCCACGCCGCCCAGGCGGCCCAGACCCAGGCCCAGGGCCATGACGGCGCCGCCGCCTACACGGACGCGGAGTCCTTCGAGGCGTACGACTCGTACGAGTCGTACGACAGCTACCATCCCGCGGCCGCGCCCGCCGAGGACCACGGCTACGGCCACGCCGTCCATGAGCAGCCCCAACAGCCGTACGGCGACGAGGCGTTCGGCCACGACGGCGGTCCCGGCGCGATGGCCGACGCCACGACCGCTCTCCCCGCGTTCGACGAATACGAGACGTACGCCGCCGCCGACGGCTACGACAGCGGATACGACGGCGGCAGCGGTTACGACGAATACGACGCCCCCGGGTCCTACTCCGCTTACGACGACGTCCAGGACGGCGGCTACGGCGCGGAGGACCACGGGTACGGAGACGGATACGGCGACGGGTACGAGGACGGCGACCTCGCCGACGCCCCGGACGCGCGGCCCGAGCAGGACCTCCGGGTCGCGAATCTGCCCGGCAGGCGCCGCTCCCCGAGACCGAGGCGTTCGGCTCTCCTCTCGGTCGCCGTACCGTCCGTCGCCGTGATGGGTGTGGCCGCCGCCGCTGCGGCGACCGTCGCGGGCAGCGCGCCGCAGGAGGACACGACGACTCAGGCCTCCGCGGACGTCCCCGCGAAGCCGGTCAACAAGAAGCTCGACACGCAGCTCGCCGGACTCTCGGCCGACGCCGACGACTTCGCCGACCGCGCCAGCCGCACCCAGGAACGCCTCGACCTCCAGGCGCGGCAGGAGGCCGAGCGCAAGCGGAAGGCGAAGGAGGCGGCCCGCAAGGAGGCGCTGCGCCCCAAGTTCGCGCTTCCGGTCAAGCAGCACGGCCTCAGCGCCACTTTCGGGCAGTCGGGGCTCAACTGGATGTCCGTGCACACGGGAATCGACTTCCCCGTGAGCGAGGGCACCCCTGTGATGGCCGCGAGCGACGGCACCATCACCACCAAGTACGACCTGTCGTTCGGCAACATGGCCAAGGTGACCGGCCCGGACGGCACCGAGACCTGGTACTGCCACCTCAGCAGCATCAAGGTCCGCTCCGGGCAGCTCAAGGCCGGCGACGTGATCGGCTACTCCGGCAGCACCGGCAACGCCACGGGTCCGCATCTGCACTTCGAGGTGCATCCCGGCGGCGGCGACGCGGTCGACCCGCTGCCCTGGCTGCGCGGCAAGGGCCTCAACCCCGAGTAAACCCCGAGTAGTTCCGGCCACGTCACGCTTCCTGCCCTGATCAGCCACCGCGCGCTGCCCTGCTCGGCCACCGGCGAGCGCTCACGCCCGCCAGGCCCGCGCGGCGCCCTTACAGCTTCTGCACCGGCGCGTACCGCAGCAGCAGCCGCTTGGGCTTCTCACCGCCGAAGTCGATGGTCGCCTCCGCGTTGTCCCCGCTGCCCTTCACCGCGACGACCGTGCCGAGCCCGAAGCTGTCGTGCGTGACCCGGTCGCCGGGGGACAGCGAGACGACGGGGCGGTCCGATGTGCGCCGCGTGGCGAAGCCGCTGGGCCCGCCGCGCCGCTGCACGCCCCCGGCGCCGCCCGCCGCGCCCCCTCGCGCGGCCATGGCCGCCCCGGCGCCGAGGCCCGAGCCGATGCCTCCGCCGCCGCTCGCACCGCCGCCCGCGGCCGCCCCCGTACGCTTCCAGTCCACGTACTGGTCCGGGATCTCCTCCAGGAAACGCGACGGCGGGTTGTACGAGGGCTGTCCCCACACGCTCCGCAGCACCGAACGCGTCAGATAGAGCCGCTTGCGCGCACGCGTGATGCCCACGTACGCGAGCCGCCGCTCCTCCTCCAGCTCCTTCGTCTGCCCCAGGGCCCGCATGTGCGGGAAGACGCCGTCCTCCATGCCCGTGAGGAAGACGACGGGGAATTCGAGGCCCTTGGCCGTGTGCAGCGTCATGAGCGTGATGACGCCGCTCTCCTCGCCCGCCTCTTCGTCCGGGATCTGGTCGGAGTCCGCGACGAGGGCGACCTGCTCCAGGAAGTCGGCGAGCGTGCCCGGCTCGTCCTCACCGCGCTCCTGCTCGAACTCCAGGGCCACGGCGGCCAGTTCCTGAAGGTTCTCGATGCGCGTCTCGTCCTGGGGGTCCGTGGAGGACTGCAACTCCGCGAGATAGCCGGTCTGCTCCAGCACCGCCTCCAGCACCGTCGCGGGCCCGGCACCCGACTCGACGATCGTGCGCAGCTCCTCCATCAGCACGTTGAAGCGGCGCACGGCGTTGGCCGAGCGCGCGGCCATTCCGTACGCCTCGTCCACCCGTGCCAGCGCCTGCGGGAAGGTGATCTTCTCGCGGAGCGCGAGCGCCTCGATCATCGCCTCGGCGCGGTCGCCGATGCCGCGCTTGGGCACGTTGAGGATGCGGCGCAGCGGCACCGCGTCCTCCGGGTTGGCGAGCACCCGCAGATAGGCCAGTACGTCACGCACCTCGCGGCGCTCGTAGAAGCGGACGCCGCCGACGACCTTGTACGGCAGGCCGACGCGGATGAAGACCTCTTCGAACACACGGGACTGGGCGTTGGTGCGGTAGAAGACCGCGACGTCGCCCGCCCTGGACTCGCCGGCGTCGGTGAGGCGGTCGATCTCGTCGGCGACGTACTGCGCCTCGTCGTGCTCCGTGTCCGCCACGTATCCGGTGACGGGGGCGCCGGCGCCGGACTGGGTCCACAGGTTCTTCGGGCGGCGGTTCTCGTTGCGCTCGATGACGGCGTTGGCCGCGCTGAGGATCGTCTGCGTGGAGCGGTAGTTCTGCTCGAGGAGGATCGTCGTGGCGTCCGGATAGTCCTCCTCGAACTGGAGGATGTTGCGGATGGTGGCGCCGCGGAACGCGTAGATGGACTGGTCCGCGTCGCCCACCACGCACAGCTCGGCGCGCTCCGGCGCCGGACGTACCTCCTCGCCCTCACCGTCGGTCTCATCGTCGCTCTCGCCACGGCCGTCGGCGTCCTCGCGAGCGCCGGTCTCGCCCCGGCCGTCGCCCTCGTCCGCGGTGCCGGTCCCGCCGCCGTCCCCGCCGGCGGTCCCGCCCGTGCCCACCAGCTCGCGCACCAGCATGTACTGGGCGTGGTTGGTGTCCTGGTACTCGTCGACGAGCACGTGCCGGAAGCGCCGCCTGTAGTGCTCCGCGACGTCCGGGAACGCCTGGAGCAGATGGACGGTCGTCATGATGATGTCGTCGAAGTCCAGGGCGTTGGCCTCGCGCAGCCGCGCCTGGTACATCGTGTACGCCTCGGCGAGAGTCTTCTCATACGCCCCGGACGCCGCGGCCGCGAAGTCCTCTTCGTCGATCAGCTCGTTCTTCAGGTTCGAGATCTTCGCGCTGAACGCCTTCGGCGGGTGCCTCTTCGGATCGAGGTCCAGGTCCCGGCAGACCAGTGCCATCAGCCGCTTCGAGTCGGCCGCGTCGTAGATCGAGAAGGACGAGGTGAAGCCGAGCTTCTTGCTCTCGCGGCGCAGGATCCGCACGCACGCGCTGTGGAAGGTCGACACCCACATCGACTGCGCCCGCGGCCCGATCAGCTCCTCGACGCGCTCCCTCATCTCGCCCGCTGCCTTGTTGGTGAAGGTGATGGCGAGGATCTGCCCGGGATGCACACGGCGCGCGGCGAGGAGATAGGCGATCCGGTGGGTGAGCACACGGGTCTTGCCGGAGCCGGCGCCCGCGACGATGAGCAGCGGCGAGCCCGTGTGCACGACGGCGGCGCGCTGCGCCTCGTTCATCGAATCCAGGAGCGCGTCGGGGTCGACGACCGTACGCGGCGAGCCGCCCCTGTGATAGGAGGACGGGCCGCCCCGGCCCCCGGCGCCAGAGCCGCCGCCACCGGAGTCGTCCGGGAGCCCGTCCGTATGCCCATCTCCGGGCCCCGCGGGGCCTGTTGGGCCCGTCGGGCCGTCCGGTGCGGGAGAGACGCCGTCCTGCGCGCGCACGGGCGCGAGGTCCGCCAGAAAGCTGTCGTCGAAGAGGCTGCTCATCGTCGTAGAAGTCTAGATTGCCGCTCCGACACCGCACGGCCACGTCCCGCAAGGATCCGGCAGGGGATAACGAAGAGATATCGGACGTATCACTCAACGGCCTTCACAGACGCCCCACATCTCGCTACGGTGCCGTGCCAGGCGGTCCGCACCAATGTCCGGCGAAAGCGTCGGCACGGGCCGCCTCCGCCGAATCCGACGGGTGCGCCACGGGTCTTCCCGGAAGCGCCGCCGCCGGAACCGGGGACCCACCGCGTACAGCGGAGCACGTGAGACCGCAGTACGCACCCGGGGTGAATCGGGAAGTCGCACCGCGGATGGCACCGCGCACGACCCGTAGGGCCGCCTTCCGAGAGCCCGAACCCGTCAGCTAACCCGGTAGGCGGTTCACGGAAGGAGTTGCCGGTCTTGGCGTCCCACCGCAAGCCGCGCACCCGGATACTGAAGTCCGCCTCGACGAAGCGCGGCGTACTCGGCGTCACCACCGCCGCACTCGCCTCCGTCTCCCTGCTCTCCCAGAGCGCCCAGGCCGCGCCGAACGACGACAAGCCGTCGATCTCCGAGGTCAAGAAGAAGGTCGACAAGCTCTACCAGCAGGCCGAGACCTCGACGCAGAAGTACAACGAGGCCAAGGAGAAGACGGACGCCCAGCGGGAGAAGGCGGACAGATCCCTCGACGAGGCCGCGAAGCGCACGGCGAAGCTCAACGACGCCCGGCGCACCCTCGGCAACTACGCCACGGCGCAGTACCGCACCGGCAGCATGTCCGAGACCGCGACCCTCCTGCTGACCGAGGACCCGCAGCAGTTCTTCCAGCAGTCGCACATGCTGGACCGGGTGAGCGGCCGTCAGAAGGAAGCCGTCACCGAGTTCGAGAAGCAGCAGAAGGCGGCCAAGGAGAAGCGCGAGGCGGCCACCGACGAACTGGCCTCGCTCACCGCCTCCCAGAAGGCGCTGAAGAAGAACAAGCAGGAAGTCCAGGACAAGCTCGCCGAGGCGCGCAAGCTGCTGTCGAAGCTGACGGCCGAGGAGAAGGCCCGCCTCGCGAAGATCGAGAAGCAGAAGCAGGAAGCGGCGCGCAAGGCCGCCGAGCGCGCCGAGAAGGCCCGCCACGACGCCGAGAAGGGCAAGGGCGGCTCCCACTCCCGGCCGGGCGGCGGTTCGCATTCCACGCAGGTGGACAAGGTGCTCGCGTACGCCAAGTCACAGCTCGGCAAGCCGTACGTCTGGGGCGCGACCGGCCCGAGCTCCTTCGACTGCTCGGGTCTCACCCAGGGCGCGTGGAAGGCCGCGGGCATCTCGCTGCCGCGCACGACATGGGACCAGGTCAAGGTCGGCACGAAGGTCGCCAAGTCCGAGATGAAGCCGGGCGATCTGGTCTTCTTCTACGACGACATCAGCCACGTCGGCATCTACGTCGGCGGCGGCCAGATGATCCACGCACCGAAGCCTGGCGCGGACGTGACATACGAGAACGTCAGCTACATGCCCTACCACTCGGCGGTTCGGCCCGGCTGACGGCAGCGGGGACGGCGGGCGCGGCGGTCACGCGTCCGGCCGGGCGGAGCCGGGCCCGGGGGCAGGGCGGGCACGGCGGCTCAACCCTCCGCGGGCGAAGGCGTCTTCAGGGCTTCGTCGTCACGTCCACAGGACGGCGATGAAGATGTTCGCCGTCGTCAGCGCGCCGACCGTGCCGAAGAGGGACGAGGGGACCTTCTCCTCGTCCCTCTTCACGTACACCAGCCCGAGGATCACCACGAGCAGCGCGAGCTTGATGCCGATCTTGACGTTGTTCGCCGGGTCGCCGGCGGCGTGGTCGAGGCCGACGAGGACCATGCCCGTGAGCAGCATCGTGAGCGCGCCGTGCAGCATGCCGGGCACGAATCGCGCCTCGTCCGCACGCATCGCCTTCATCTGGAAGAAGAAGCCGCCCAGCAGGGCCGCGATGCCGACGACGTGGAGCCCGACGAAGACATGTATGAGTACGTCCATGGACCGGGAGCCTAGCGACGGGCCCCCGGGCGGACCGGGGCGGGGCGGGCCGGTCCGCCGGGCACTCGCACCGCGGGCGCCGGGCGTCACGTCACCAGTGGACCGGCAGGCGCTTGACTCCCCTGATGAGCATGCCCGGCATCCACGGGAGCTCGGCCTCGTCGGCGTCCGTCGCGATATCGGGGCAGCGCTCCAGCAGCGAACGGACCGCGATCCGGCCCTCCAGCCGGGCCAGCGGCGCGCCCAGGCAGTAGTGCAGCCCGTGCCCGAAGGCGATGTGTCCGCGTGCGTCGCGGCGGATGTCGAAGCGGTCCGGGTCCTTGAAGCGCTCCGGGTCGCGGTCGGCGTCGGCCATGGCGATGAGCACGGTCGAACCCGCCGGAACGGTCACCCCGCCCAGCTCCACGTCCTCGACGGCGAGCCGCTCGGTGCACGTCTCCACGGGCCCGTCGTAGCGCAGCATCTCCTCGACGGCGCCGTCCAGCAGCCCGAAGTCGGCGCGCAGGTCGGCCAGTTGATCCGGGTGGGCGAAGAGCGCCCGCATGCCGTTGCCGATGAGGTTCACCGTCGTCTCGTGGCCGGCGACGAGCAACAGCACGGACATGCTGACGAGTTCGTCGGCGGAGAGCCGGTCGCCGCCCTCGTCCACGGTGTGGATCAGCTTGCTGAACATGTCCTCACCCGGATCGGCCCGCCTGGCCTCGATCAGTTCGGCGAGATAGACGGGCATCTCCTCGTACGCGCGCTGCATCTCCTCGGGATCGCTGCGCGCCACGATCGCGTTGGACCAGCCGCGGAAGACGGTGCGGTCCAGCTCGGGCACGCCGAGCAGTTCGCAGATGACCGTCATCGGCAGCGGGAAGGCCAGGGAGTCGACGAGGTCGGCCCTGCGCTCCTCTCCGGCCGTCATGTCGTCCAGCAGCTCGTCGGTGATCTGCTGGATCCGCGGGGCGAGCCGGGCGACGCGACGCGGTGTGAACTCCCCGGCCACCAACCGCCGCAGCCGGGTGTGGTCGGGCGGATCGGACATCAGCATGTGCCGGTGCACGAGCCGCGACGCGCTCGTACGGGCGATCTGCTCCTCGTTCCCGTACCTGAGCCAGGCCCGGCTGATCCGCGGATCGGTGAAGGCCCTGCGCGACGCCTCGTGTCCCACGACCAGCCACAGCTCGTCGCCGTTGGGGGTCCGCACGTGGTGTACGGGCGCCTCGGCGCGGAGCGCGGCGTAGGCGGGGTAGGGGTCGCGTACGAAGTCCTTGCTGAGCTCGGTCAGTTCGACGATGCCGTCGGCCGCCATGGTGGTCCCCCCAGTCGAAGTCCCGTGCACGCTAACCTCCGGGGCCACGGCGGAAGAACCTCGATTTCGGACGAATGTCTGCAACTCCGCGGTGCCGTACGGCCGTTGCGCTGCCGGGTCCCACGGACCGCGCGGACCGCTGCACGGGAGGCTGAGAACAGGCCCCGCGGGGGCGGCCGGAGAGGACGGCGGGCCCTGCGAACACCCTTTGTCCACTCGGCGTTCCCGCTTCTCACACAGCCGGGTGACCGGGGGCCCCTGCCGCCGCCGGCACCGCGCCAGTAGGGCACAATGCGCCTTTCACGAACGGTGTTTGAAAGGCGGGGTTGCACAGTGGCCGTGGACACGGCACGGGACGGCGCGAGCGGCGACGGCGGCAAGGACGACGGCGGAAACGGCACGAGCGAAGAGGCCGTTCCGTCGCAGAAGTCCGCCGCCACGGACGCACGTTCAGGCGCCGGCGCCCGCTCGGGCGACGGGCAGGGCTCCCGCTCGCGCACATACCCGGGCGGCACCTCGAAGAAGAGCGCCTCCGACGCCCACCCCACCAGCTGCACCTGCGGCGACTGCCCGTACGGCGCACGCGAGGGCCACCGGCGCGCCCTGGACGACTTCCGCCGCCGACGCGAGGAACTCGCCGCCGGCGAGGGCCTGCCCGCCGCCCTCGCCCACTCGCCGGGCGCCACGCGCCAGTGGGTCTCCGACGAGCTGACGCGAGCAGCCCGCACGGTCTCCGAACGCGCCCGCGAAGAGGGCACGATGCGCCTGGAGTCGCTGTGGCGGCACACCGTCACCGCCGTGTGGTGTGCCGTGGGGGCGCTGCTCGTCGGCCAGTTGCTCACGGCGCTGTTCGTCGGCTGGACGGCCGCGCGCACCGCGTCGCTGATCGCCGCCGTGGCCTCGGCCGGCGTCTTCACGCTCGCCGCACATCTGCACAGGACGCGCGGCGGCGCCCTCGCCCCCCTCATCGGCGAGGACAACAGGCTCTCCACCTCGCGTACGGTCGCAGGGAGTTGGGTGGTGCTCGCCGTCTACGACGTGCTCGTCCTCGCCCTCGAACTCGCGGGCCGCTCCGGCCAGGACGAGCGCCGTGCCCTCATCGAGGGGCTCGAACTCTCCAGGGGCGCCGGGCTGTTGACCGTGCTCGCGCTGAGCTGCGCCATCGCGGTCTTCGTCAGCCGCACCGTCACCGTGCGCGTGCAGCACCAGCGCCTCCAGAAGGTGCGCGCCGACCGGCCCCGCGCCTCCGACCTGCTCACCGACGACGCGGGACGCGGCTCCTTCTGCGACGTGCAGTACGTGCTGGTCAGCGGGGTCGCCGTGGTGTTCGCGGCCGTACGGCTCGCACGGCAGCCCGACCAACTGCCCGATCTGCCCTGGGGACTCGCCCTGCTCGTCGTGATCTCCGCGGCCACGTATCTGACGGGCAAGTACGCCGAGGGCGGGCGACCCGTGGTGCTGTCCGTCGTACGGGCCAGGGAGATCGGCGACCTGCACGCCCCCATCCGTACCGGCGACGACATCGAGATCCGCGGCGCGGGCTTCGTGCCGGCGGGCGCGGCCGATCCGGACCGGCTCTCCCGGATGGTCGTCCGCGTCGGGGCGGTGCACGTGCCGGTGCCGCTGATCCCGGCGCCCGGCGGCTTCGCGAACCCCGCGGACGCCACGCTCACCGTGCCGGTCCCCGTCGAGGTCGAGCCGGGACGCGTCGACGTCCAGGTCGTCACCGCGGCGGGCGTGGAGACCAACCGCTATCCCATCGACGTCGCCGACTGAGGCGCGGGCTGCGGCCTGGCGGCCGGTGACCGGCGGGTGACGGGGGCCGGTGAGTGACGGGGGCGGTGACCGACGAGTGACCGGGGGCGTCGGTGGTGCGGGTGGGGCACCCGCTTCAACGCCCGCCTCGACGCCTCGTTCGCCCCTTCTGTGACGAATGTGCCCTCGTCGTGGGCGTCCTGGTCACGCGGTTGGTGACTTGGATCGTTCAGACGGGGTGTACGTGCGGCCCTGGCCGCGTACCGTAGCGACCCGACTCCAGCCAAGCCGAACGTACATGCGGCAGAGGCGGCAACTACGGAAGGTGGGACGTGTCATGTCTCTGGCGGATCAAACCAGGGCGGTCGGCGGCGACGTGCCGGTCAGCGGTCCCCCGGGCAGCCTTCGGGCGCGAGCGTCGAAGTACGCGTTGCTTCCGCTCCGCCTCTTCCTCGGCATCACCTTCATCTACGCAGGTCTCGACAAACTCGTCCTGAACAAGGAGTTCCTGTCCGGCAAGGGCGGCGACTCGCTGGCCACCGTGCTGGAGTCGTCGCACGACGCCGCGGCGATACCGGCCATGATCGACCTGGCGCAGAACAATCCGAAGGCGTTCGGCATAGCCATCGCCGCCGGTGAAATCGCCGCGGGGCTCGGGGCGTTGGTGGGTCTGTGGACACGCCTCGCCGCTCTCGGCGGCATGCTGATCTCGCTCAGCCTGTGGCTGACGGTCAGCTGGCAGAGCGACCCCTACTACTACGGCAACGACCTGCCGTACATGATGGCCTGGGTCCCGCTGATCTTCGCGGGCGCTTCGGTGTTCTCACTGGACATGGCCTTCTCGAAACGGCGCAGGCGAAAAGGCAGGCACATCTTCGGCTGACGGCTGACGGCTGACGGCTGACGGCTGACGGCTGACAGATACCGGATGACAGATAACAGCTGACAGATAACAGATTCTGTTACGAGGCGGGGCCCGGCCCGGAGGTGCACAGCACCCCCAGGCGGGGCCCCGCCCTCGCTTCGTCCTCAACTCGTCTACGTGGTCCCGCCGTTGACGTCGGAACGCCCACCGCCGGGCTCCCCTTCTCCGGGCCCCTCACCGGCCGTCCGGCCACCGCCTCCGCCCGGCTGCTCGTATCCGTCGCGTGGTTCGTCCACCGGCGTCCCCACGGGCGCCCCAACCGGCAGCGGCTCGCGTCGCGCCGACGCTCGCTGCCGCCGCCGCACCGCGCGCCGCACGGCGAAGGTCAGCAAGGCCACGAAGGCCGCCGCCACCAGCGACAGCGGCACCAGGGCGAGCAGGGCCCATACCGGTACGCGCCACTCGCCCAGCGCGTCCATCGCGTACGTCAGCGCCGTGCCCACCAGCAGCAGGCCGAGGAGCAGTCGGGACGGTTCGAAACGGTGCCGGTTCACGGGCGCACCTCATGACTCTCGGGGGCCTCTCGACTGTTGCGGACCCCGCCGCTCCTGCCGCTCTCAGCGGCCTTACCGCCCTCGTGGATCCGTGCACCCTCGCCGTGGGGGCCGGTGATCGCGGGCAGGTGGTCGGTCCGTACGCCGGTGGGGAGCAGCCGCACGATCTCCACCTGCCCGAACGTCATGTCCACGGACAGCTTCAGCGTTCCCTCCTCCTTGTCCTTGCCGTCCTCCTTGCCGTCCTCCGCACCGGCCCCCGTACCGGCGGCCGGCAGCGACCAGTGCTCATGCCTGTGGAAGCCGCCGGACCGCTCCACCACGAAGTGCTCCCCCTCGGGGTCGGTCGGTGTGGGGAGCCGGAGTTCGCCTGCGGTGAGGTCCGCGGCCAGTTCGACGCGGGTGTCGCTCGGGACGATCACCTTGAGCGCGCCGATGCCGACGCGCGCCTCGGTGCGCACGGTCTTGCGGCCGTCGCCGAAGCGCATCTCGCTCAGGTCGAGTTCGGCGGCGCCGCCGTCGAGTTCGTACGTGCGGGCCACGTCCCCGGCGGAGACCGGTGCCCATGCCACCTCGCGCCAGTCGGTGCCGATGCTCTTCGGGATCAGGGAGGCGCCCGCGAGCATCACGGCGGTGACCACGGCCAGGAACACGGTGCCGAAACCGATCCGCCCCGCGAACGCGCCGACGACGAAACCCAGCCCGTACACCGCGAGCGCACAGGCAAGTCCCACGGTGAGGCTCGTGCCGAGCGGCCGCGACTCCCAGCCGGGAGCGGCTCCCGCCAGCGCCGCCGCCGAGGCCAGCAGCGCCACGAGCCCGCCGAAGGAACGCTCGCGCCGCCGTCCCACACGGACCGCGCCGCCGCCACGCCTGCGGAACCGGCCGGGCGCCGCCCCGCGTACGTCCGCGGGGGTCTCCGCGTCCTCCGGGCCCCACAGGTATCCGGTGTCGTGAGGGGCGCCGGCGCCGTCCTTCGTCAGGGGCTCGCGCCACCACGACGGCGTCGCCGGTACGGGCGGTGCCTGCGTCTCCGGGGGCGCATCTGCGACCGCGTGCGCCGTGGTGGGGTCGACCGGAGCGCCGACGGCCTCGGCGGCCTCCGCCTCGCGGCGATGGTGCGACCAGTACGCGGCGCCGCCGACCGCCGCCACGAGCAGCAGGGAGAAGGGCGTACTGCGGCTGCCGAGCGAGGCGAGGAAGAGACCGCAGCCCACGAGGGCCACGAGGATCGCGGAGAGCGTCGTGCCCTCGACGCGGCCCGACAGCAGCCACCGTGCCTCGTTCTGCCGCTCGCCCTCGGCGGGGATCAGCAGCCAGGCGGCGCCGTAGAAGACCAGTCCGAGCCCGCCGACGACGGAGAGAACGACCAGCGGCACTCGGAAGATGACGGGGTCGAGGCCGAATTGGCGGCCGAGTCCCGAGCACACGCCCGCGACGACCTTGGGACGGCGGCTGCGCGTGAGGCGGGGCGCGGCGGGCGGCGGTGTGCGCCCATCGGTGCCGGAATCCGCCCCGGCTCCCCAGTCCGGGCCTGCGTTGGTGCCCGCACCCGAGCCTGCACCGGTCCCCGATCCGGTGCCGGGGCCCGATCCGGTGCCGGGGCCCGCCGCGGCCCAAGTGCCCCCGCCGGCACGGGCGTCGGCGGCAGCACCCGTACCGGCACCGGCATCCGTACCGGCGTCGGCGGCAGCACCCTCATCACGGTCACGGTCACGGTCGCCGTCACCGCTGCCGCGATCACCGTCGCCGCTGCGATCACCACTTCCGCTGCCGCTTCCGGTGCCGCGATCACCGTCGCCGCCCCCACCGCCGCGCGCACCCCGGCTGTCGCCGCCCTCCGGTGCCCGCTCGTCGTCCTCGGTCATGCGCCTATGGTGTCGCGCCGCTCCCGTACGCCACATCGGGGCCCGTCCCCTACAGGACCCTGAATAGCGGCCCTTTTCCGCGACCGGTCCCGCGACCGGTCCCGCCTCGGCCGTCCACAGCCGTATGCGGCCATATGCCGCCGCGTACGGGACGGGGATCCCTGCGCAGGCAAGGGGGAGGATCAGGGTCCACCCTGATGTCTCACCCCCCACGAACGTGTGACGATCGGTCCATGACCCCCGCCTCCCCGACCGCTTCCGGCTCCGGCACGGGCTCCGGCGCCGCGCACGCGGCCGCGGGCTTCCCCCCAGGCGGAACCGGCTTCCCTCCGGGAGGAACCAGCGTCCCCCCAGGCGGAACCGGCGTCTCCCCTGGAGGAACCGGTGTCCCCCCTGGAGGGACAGGCCACGGGGACCAGCCGGGCGGGCAGCATCCAGGAGGAGGCCCGCCCCCCGCCGACGACGATGCCTCTCCGCCCCCGCTGCGCAAGCTCTACCGCAGTGCCGAGGGCCGCATGCTCGGGGGCGTCGCGCGGGGCCTGGCAGGGCACTTGGGGCTGCCCGTCTCCTGGGTGCGCATCGTCTTCATCGCGCTCACCGTGACGAACGGGCTGGGGGTGCTGCTGTACGCGGCGTTCTGGTTCGTCGTGCCGCTGGGCACCAGCGGCGTCGCCACCGGCGGCGTCGGCGGCCCCGGCACCGGAACCGCCACGGGAACCGCGGACGCCACCCGCCCCGGCACCCGGGGCACCGGCCGCAACCGCAAGTCCACCGGCCCGGCCTCCCCCGGCACCGCCGGTAGACCGAAAGACGGGGACGGGAACGGGCACGAGGACGAGGAGGGGGACGTCTGGTCCCGCCTCCGCGTGCGCAAGCCCGACAAGGGTCAGCTCTTCGCCGTACTGGCCCTGCTCGTCGGCGCGGGCGTGATCGCCGACAACCTCCAGCTGGGACGGGTCAACACCTATGTGTGGCCGGTGCTGTTGATAGGTCTCGGGGTCGTACTGGTCTGGCGCCAGGCCGACGACGCCCGCCGTGCGCACTGGGCCGAGGTCACCCGCCGCCGCGGTCTCGTGCCGATCGCGCGCAGCGCGGCCGGCGTGGTGCTGGTGGCGGTCGGCGTCAGCGGAATCGTCGTTGTGCAGGGCTCGGCGAGCAGCCTCGGGCCCGTGCTTCAGGCCGCGATGGCCGTGCTCGTCGGTGTCGCGCTGCTGGCCGGTCCGTATCTCGTACGGATGATGCAGGACCTCTCCGAGGAACGGCTGATGCGCATCCGCGCACAGGAAAGGGCCGAAGTCGCCGCCCACGTACACGACTCCGTGCTGCACACCCTCACGCTCATCCAGCGCAGCGCCGACGATCCCCGCGAAGTCGCCCGCCTCGCCCGTGCCCAGGAGCGCGAGCTGCGCAACTGGCTCTACAAGCCGCACGGATACGGCAAGGAGGAGGACCAGAAGCCGCGGACCCTCTCCGAAGCGGTCAAGGCGACGGCGGCGGACGTCGAGGACCATCACGGCGTGCCGATCGAGGTCGTCTGCGTCGGCGACTGCCCGCTCGACGAGGGCCTGGACGCCCAGATCCAGGCCGCGCGCGAGGCGATGGTGAACGCCGCGAAGTACGGTGGGGACGCCGCCGCCGGAGGTCAGGGGGGAGGCGCCGCCCGTCCCGGAGGCCTCGTGGGAGGAGCGGTCCAGGTCTTCGCGGAGGTTGAGGGCCGCACGGTCTTCGTCTCCGTACGCGACCGGGGGCCCGGCTTCGACCCGGACTCGGTGCCGGAGGACCGGATGGGCGTGCGCGAGTCGATCGTCGGACGCATGCGGCGCCACGGGGGTACGGCCAGGCTGCGGTCGACGCCCGGCGAGGGGACAGAGGTGGAGCTCGAAATGGAGAGGGCGGCCCAGTCGTGACGGACGAGACAGCAGGCACCACCGGAGACGGCGGCCCGGACCCGGCGGGAGGCCCGCAAGGGACGCCGGACACCCGCGATACGGCAGGCACGGGCGGAACGGCCGGCCCGAGCGGCCCCGCCCAGCCCGGGTCACGCCACGTCCGCGTGGTCCTCGTCGACGACCACCGGATGTTCCGCGCGGGCGTCCAGGCGGAGATCGGCCGTACCGACGAGACGGGCGTCGACGTCGTCGGCGAGGCCGGAGACGTGGAGCAGGCCGTCTCCGTCATCGCCGCGACCCGCCCCGAGGTCGTACTGCTCGACGTGCACCTGCCGGGCGGAGGCGGGGTCGAAGTGCTGCGGCGCAGCGCCTCGTTGACGGGTGCCGCGGACTCCCCCGTGCGCTTCCTCGCCCTGTCCGTGTCCGACGCCGCCGAGGACGTCATCGGCGTCATCCGCGGTGGCGCGCGCGGCTACGTCACGAAGACCATCACCGGCACCGACCTGGTCGACGCGATCTTCCGCGTCTCCGACGGCGACGCCGTCTTCTCGCCCCGCCTCGCGGGCTTCGTCCTGGACGCCTTCGCCTCCACCGACGCCCCGCCCGTCGACGAGGACCTCGACCGCCTCACCCAGCGCGAGCGCGAGGTGCTGCGCCTGATCGCGCGCGGCTACGCGTACAAGGAAGTGGCCAAGCAGCTCTTCATCTCGGTGAAGACCGTCGAGTCCCATGTCTCCGCGGTCCTCCGCAAGCTCCAGCTCTCCAACCGCCACGAACTCACCCGCTGGGCGGCCGCTCGCCGCCTCGTCTGACCGGGCCCGGGCCCCGGGTGGCGAGGTGGTCCGGTTCGCCGGGGACCGGGCCGTCGGCCGGAGGCCCCGTGACCTGGCCGGGGCTGGTGTACCGCACACTTGCTCTGGTTTCGGCTGCGGGCCATCGTCACAATGACGGAGGATAAGTCGCGTGGCCCGCTCACTTGTCGTGTTGGAAGCGGCGGGCTCGTGATCGACCGACGCCGGCCAGGGGGGATTTCGGGCCATCTGGTCAGCTGGGGCTTCGGGCGGCTGCGGGCACGTGCGCAGAGGTGTTCGCTATGACTGAGCCACCGCAGGACCGTTACGGCAGTCCGCGGTCCAGGGGGCAGCGGCCTCCTCCCCCGCCGGTGCCGCGACAGCCGCCGCCGAAGCCCATGCCGTCGAGGCAGCCTCCGCCGCAGCCGCCGACCGCCGGCTTCGGCTACTGGGAGGCCGACGCGCAGCAACTGCCCCCGCGTC
This sequence comes from Streptomyces sp. HNM0575, assembly GCF_012726265.1. Taxonomy (GTDB): domain Bacteria; phylum Actinomycetota; class Actinomycetes; order Streptomycetales; family Streptomycetaceae; genus Streptomyces. The sequence continues at coordinate 651,142 of NZ_JAASAG010000002.1, forward strand.
CGCCCGAGCCGCCGCAGCCTCCGCCCCAATCCCCCCAGCAGCAGCCTCCGTGGGCGACGTGGGAGCAGCCGCCGTGGGAGCCGTGGGACCGGTCGGAGTCGGAGCCGTCTCCGCCGTACGGCTATGACGATCCGTACGGGTACGAGTACAGGTACGGCTTCGGACCGGGCGGCCCGGGACCGTCCCCGTACGACTACGCGCGGATGGGGCCGCAGGAGACGGCGCGTTCGAAGACGAGGCTGACGGTGCTCATCGTCGGCACCCTCATCGCGCTGCTGCTCGCGGCCGGCGGCGTGTACTACATGGTCAAGAGCGAGAGCGGGGACGCCGGCGGAAGCGCGCAGAACGCACCGTCCCAGCCGGACCCCGCGGGCGAGCGCCCCGCGGGCGGGAAGTCGGGCGGCGCCCAGGACGGTGACGGCGGGAAGGGCAGCGGTAACGACCGGGACGGCGCGGGAGGTTCGGGGAACGGCGCCGGCCAGGGCCGCTTCACGGGGAAGTGGCGTTCGGGCGGCGGCGAGGCGCTGACGATCGGCAAGCAGCTGCGCTCCGGCAAGTCCGCCGGCAAGCAGGCCGTCTCGTACGACCGTCCCGGCCGCCTCAGCACATGCCCCGGCGTCGGCGAGGTGCGCAAGTCCGGCGCGTCGTTCCGGCTGGCGCTCAAGTGCGTCAACGGGAGCGTCAAGAGCGAACTCGGAGGCGACGCGGTCCGTTCCGGCGGCAAGCTCACCGTCGAGTGGGACGGCGGCAGCAGCGACGCCTTCGCCAAGCAGGGAGAGAAGAGCGGACAGAAAGAACAGAGCGGACAGAGCCGGCGGAACGAGCAGCGCGAGCAGAACGAGCAGAACGGGCGGCAGAGCGGGGACGGTTGACGCACCCGCGACGGGCCGCCGGGTCCCCCGGCCACGGGTCCGGCCTCGCCGCCGCGCCCGCCGTCACGCCCCCGCCGTCAGGCTCTCCTCGTCGCGCTCCCCGCCGTCACGCCCCGCCAAGTCCGCGCACCTCGCGGGCCGACAACTCCCGGTCGAATGCCCGCACATCGTCGATCGTGCCCCTGAGCCCCTGGGAGGGCTCGCCGTCCACCAGCCCGCGCCCGGCCGTGAAGTCGCCGTTCGCCGGCCAGTCCCCGTCGTGGACGGCGGTGTCCTGGAGCCTTCCGTCGACGTACAGCCGTATCTCGTTGCCCGGGTCGTCGTAGACGCCGGTCAGCCGGGTCCAGACGCCCGCTCGGGGCGGGGAGCCGGAGAGCGCGACATCCTTGCCGGCGTCCGGGGAGTCGTCGACGGCGAGGCCCATCGACCAGCGGTCCTCGTCCGCGTCGTACTCGATGGCGAAGCCGCTGACCTCGTAGCCGTCCTGGCCGACGACGGTCTGGGTGCCGCCCTTGTCCAGGAGCTTCACACGCACCGATACGGAGAAGCTGCGCTCGGTGTCGAGCACGGAGCCCTCCGAGGAGACGTCCTGCGTGCCGTTGAACTCCAGCGCTCCCGCGACCGCACCGGGCAGCGGGTCGCCGAAGAGCGTCCCGACGATCCCACTGGCCGAAGTGTCCGCCGTGGTCGAGCCGTTGACCGTGTCGAAGAGCCACTCCAGCGCCGCGTCGACGGGCGGCGCGACCGGGCGCGCTTCCCCGTTGCCGCCGGTCCGCCCGTCGCCCCGCGGCGGCGGCGCGGTCGCCGTCGTCGTGACCGTCGAGGTGGCGGTGGCGGTCGCCGTGGTCGGCGACCCTCCGGGCGGCGGTACGGGAGCCTGCGAAGGCCCGCGCGCCGGCGGCGACTCGCTGTTCTGCGCCGGTTCCGGACGGAACGCCCCGGTGTAGGCGACGGCGACGACCAGCGAGGACAGGGCCACGACCGCCGCGCTCTGCATCACGCGCTTCGTACGGTGACGGCGCCTGCCGTCCCCCGGCCGGGCCTCCGCGCCGCCCGCGTTCGCCGAACCGCCCGAACCGCCCGGACCGCCCGGACCGCCCGAACCGCCCGAACCGCCGGTGCCTCCCTCGCCCCCGGAGCCGCCGATGCCGCGTAACACACCGGCCGGCAGGCTCACCGGACGCCGCGTCCACGCGGACAGCAACTCCCGCAGCCTGCCCGTCAGCCGGCTCTCGTACGAACGCTCCCCGCGCCGCCCGGCACCCGCCCCGAAGCGGACCCCGGCCCCGGCCCCGCGCCCGGCCTGCGCCGACCCGCCGCCGTCGTCCGCCTCCGCCCCGCGCCCGCCGCGCACCCCGGCCGCGGAGGACGAAGGCAGACCGGCGGCCGCGTACTCCGGGCCACCCCACGGCAGCAGCGCCTCCGCCAGCAGCGCCCCGCAGTGGACGTGCATCAGCCCGAGGTCCTCGACGGCCTGCGAGCAGTGCGCGCACCACTCCAGGTGCGGCATCAGCTCCGGTGCGGTCTCGATGGACTTCTGGTCCGCGTACGCGAGCACCGTGCGGCGGAGGCTGCGGCACTCGTCGTGCTCGATCTCCTGCTCGTGGATGCGTACATACGCGTTGTACAGCTCTCTGCGCGCCCGCCTTTCGAGGACCGAGACCTCGTCGGTCCCGCCGCCGAGCAGCTGGTCGATCCGCGCCACGCCGTCGTACTCGACCGTGTAGTGCCACAGCACGGTCTGCCCGGCGTCCGGGAGCGAGCCGAAGGCGCGGGCCGCCATGGACGTACGGGGGAAGTCGTCGGCCGAGGAGTCGCCCCTGCCCTCCGACACATAGGCCTGGATCCAGGTGACCAACTCGCCGTGCAGCTCGCTGCGTTTGGCCGTGCCGGCCCAGTCGGCGGTCGTACGCAGCACGGAGCACAGCGCGTGCGGCCGCACGGCGCCGACGCGCACGCCCTCCCGCAGCGTCGTCGCCCGGCGCCACGCGTTGCCGGCCAGCTCCTCCGCCGCCTCCGCGCCGACCGTGCACACCGCCGCGAACTCCCGCACCGCATGAAGGTGGCGCCGCTCGAGCTCATGGAGCGCGTCGCGATACGACTCGCCCTCCTCCCTTACCAGCGGGAGGAGTTCAGCATCTGACAGTCGCGCACATTCCATCCGTTCGCTTATCCCCAGACTCGACGGCGTCTCGATCAAGAGACGGATGCTCAGAGTGCATGGCCGATGACAGTACGAGGATAGGACGTACCGGATTCCGAATCGGCTCCATCGAGGAGCACACGAAAGTACGCCCGAAAACAGCGGGGCGGCAGGGCAGTTGGGCCCGGCGCCCGCCGGCGGGATCTTTCGCTTCTGTGACGCCTCCCTACGAGGCCCCGCCAGCCGGTGCGTTCGGGCCTACCATCGCGGACATGTCCCCCACCGGCTCCGGCCACGGCTCTCACCACGGCTCCGGCCACGACTCCGAAGACACCGGCGACCACGCCCGCACCGGCCGCACCGGGCGCTCCGTCCGCTCCGTCCCCGGTCGGCGCCTCGTTCGCGACGTCGTGCTCGTCGTCGCCGCGCCCCTCGTGCTGGCGGGTTTCGGCCTCGGGCACCCGGGCGGGCTGCGGCCGCACAACGCCGTGCACTGGGCGGAGATGCACATCTGGCTGCTGCCGGTCTGGCCCCTGCTGGCGCTGGGCGTGGTGCTTCCGCTGTGGGGACGGCCGCGGCGGGACGCCACGGGCGCGGCCACCGTCGTCGCGCTGGCGGGCGCCTTCGGCTACGCCGTCTTCTATACCGGGCTCGACGCCGTCGCCGGCATCGGCGCGGGCATCGCCGAGCAGCACGGGGGCGGTCAGCGGCGCAAGGTCGTCAACCCGATGTTCGCCACCGGGGACGCGCTCGGGCAGGCGGGCGTGTGGTGCCTGGTCGTCGCGGTCCTCGCGGCGTCGGTCGCACTGTGCCTGCGGTACGGGACGGCACGCGTGCTGCCGGGCACGGCGGTGCTGCTGGTGTGCTGCTGGTCCTTCTTCGACAGCCACATCTTCCATCCGCGTGGCGTGGTGACGATGCTGGGTTTCGCGCTCGGCTTCGCCCTGTGGGTGTGGGCCGCCGCGGCACGCCCGGCCAACAACCTTGCGTACGGGGGAAGTCCGCCTAGCTGACGCGGCCGCCGAAGAAGACCTGCGTCTCGGTGAGACGGCCGTCGCGGACGGTTGCGACCTCGACGTTGCGGTGCACCTCGCCGGTCTTCAACTCGTACTCGTAGAGGAGGAAGACGTCGTCGCCTCCCGCCGGCGCCACCGAGAGGATCTCCTGCCGGCGCAGGCGGTCCGCCGTGGGGAAGCAGCGGGCGAAGAAGTCGGCCTTGCCGATGTGGTCGTCCTGCGGGCTGGTGAAGCGGTAGTCGTCGGCGATCAGCTGCTCCGCGCGTTCCCGGTCCTGCGCGATGTAGCTCTCCATGCAGGCCCGTACGACATCGGTCCCTGCGGAGCCGGTGGATGCCGTGGAGCCGGTGGATCCCGTGGAGCCGGTCATGCGGCGTCTCCTTCCGTACGCGGATGTCACGACGGGAGAGAGGACCGGCGGGGTCCACTGAATTCATCGGCGCCGGAGGCCATCGAACCGGAGGCACCGGCCCCGGAAGTCCTCGGACCGGAAGCGCCCGTACCGGCCACGGGCCTCCCCGTACGTGCAAGGCTGTGCCCATGACCAGGACGAGACCGGACGGACGCCCGTTCCCGCACCCGCACGCCGACGAACGCACCATGCTGGAGGGGTGGTTGGACTTCCACCGCGCCACGCTCACCCTCAAGTGCGCGGAACTCGACGACGAGCGGCTTCGCGAGCGGTCCGTGGAGCCGTCGGCGATGACCCTGCTGGGCCTCGTGCAGCACATGGCGGAGATCGAACGGAACTGGTTCCAGCGGATCTTCGCCGACCACGACGTGCCGCCGCTGTACGAGGAGGGCGACCAGGACGGCTTCGCGCTCAGCCCCGAGCGCGGCATAAAGGAGGCGATGGCGGTCTGGCACCGCGAAGTGGAACGCGGCAGGGAGCTGACCGCCACCGCGTCCCTCGACGACTCCGGGCCGCTGTCGGGTAGGGCCGCGGAGATCTTGGGCGACAAGACGGTGTCGCTGCGCTGGATCCTGGTCCACATGATCGAGGAGTACGCACGGCACAACGGCCACGCCGACCTGCTCCGCGAACGCATCGACGGCACCTCCGGCACCTGACGCCCCGGCGCGCGCCCCCGGCGCACCTCCACGGGAACGCCCACCGGCACGGGCGCGGCCACGGACACGCGCGCGCCCGGCGCACCGGACACCACCGGCGGACGGAAGTGTGTGCCGGGCGCACGGGCACCCGGCACACACGATCACGGCCGGGGCCGCCGCTGCCCCGCCAGCCGCACCCGCCGCGCCGCGGGAGCGGCCCCGCCGCCTCCGCGACCGAGTGCGGCACCACCGGGACCGGCCCCCGGGCGTCCGCCCGCGCGCAGCACCGCACGCGCCGCCTGCCGCAGCTCCGCCACGCCCCGGCTCTCGCTGCGTGCGGGCAGCCACGCGAGCACGGCCGTGACCGGCGGCAGCCCCGTGATGTCGGCGTACGCGAGACCCGGACGCGGATACAGCTCGCGGGCGGCGGCGGGCAGCAGGGCGATGCCCTCGCGCTGCGCCACCGCCAGCAGCAGCGACTCCAGGCCCGTCACGACAGGCCCGAACCGCACGGGCGTGCCGTCCGGACGCGGATTGACCGTCCAGTGGTCCCACCACGCACGCACCGACTCCCCCGCCACGTCGACGAAGACCCGCTCGTCGAGATCGCACAGGGCGAGCGGCCGTTCGCGCTCCAGGAGCGGGTCCCCCACGGGCAGGCACACCACCCGCGGCTCGGCGGCCAGTTGGAGCGTGCGGATCCCCGCGGGCAGCGGCAGCCGCAGAAAGGCCGCGTCCACCTCGCCGCCCGTGAGCGCCTCGACCTGACCGGCCAGATCCAGTCCGCACATCTCGACGACGCACTCCGGATTGCGGCCGCGGAACTCGGCGAGGATCTGCTGCGGGTACGGCATGGCCGCCTCCGCGCCCACGAACCCCACCCGCAACCGCCCGCTCACGCGCCTCGCCTGATGCTCGACGGCCTTGCGGAGCCGGTCCGCCGCCTCGACGGCCGCCCGTGCCGCCGGCAGCAGCGCACGGCCCTCGGGCGTCAGCTCCACACGGCGCGTGGAGCGCTCCAACAGGCCGATGCCCATGCGCCGTTCGAGCGCCGTGATCTGTCTGCTGAACGCGGGCTGGCTGATGAACATCCGCCTCGCCGCCTGCCCGAAGTGCAACTCCTCGGCAAGCGCCAGGAACAGGCGCAGTTGATGAACGCTCGGATCGCTCCCCCTGGTCGCCGTCTTACGGTCACCACCGCCGCACGACCCTTCCACCCCGTATGCCCCCATGCCGAATACTGTATCAATTTGCGTTGTATGCGCCTCAGTTATCCCTTTCATCGATCCCGCCCGGCCGAGCACGATGGGTGACGTCTCCGCGACGGAACGCCACCGAGAGCGGTCCGCCGGAGAGCCCGAAAGAAGGGGGAACAGAGTGAACAAGTCACCGCGCAGGACCCTCGCCGTGATGACCGCCGCGGCGGCACTTGTCGGCGGTACGGCACTGGCCGGCACCGCTCACGCGGCGCCGCAGCACGCGTCCGGCAGCCAGGCGCAGCAGCTCCAGCAGCAGGTTGACGGCTACCTGGCCAAGGACTCGGGGGCACGCCAGGTCTCCGCGGACAAGGTCGCGTTCAAGGGGGGCACCGTCACCTTCACCGGCCGCGGCCAGGAGAACTCCCGGGCGAGCAGGGCGCCTTCGTGCCGCCACGGTCACCTGTGCATCGTCGACGGCAGCGGCAAGCGGTACGACTACTACCGCTGCGGTACGTACAACTTCTACGGAATCGGCAACGGCACCTTCAACAACAACCAGACGTCGGGCACCGTCGCGCGCTTCTACAACCGCAACGGCAGCCTGCGCTGGACGAACCGGGCCAAGGACACCGGCACGGCCTCCTGGACCCCGGTGTGGAAGATCAAGCCCTGCTGACGTACCGGCCCGCCGGCCGGCCGGGCCGCTGATCCGGCAGCGGCCCGGTCACAGATGAAAGCCGTGTCCCCGCCCGCAACCCGGGCCGGGGACACGGCACTTGGCACTTGGCATCGCCGCATGGGCCTCCGCCGAAGGCGATCCGGGACCGCTACAGGTGGTCGATCTCCGTGAGGTCGATGTCGACCTCGAAGGGCACGGACACCTTCAGATGGTCGTGGTGGATGCCGGTGACGGCGTAGACCATCGTCGTCGGGTCCAGTTCGTAGACGTAGACCACCGGACGCTCACCGTCGCCCGACATCTCCACGCGCCAGAAGTGCGGGATGCCCGCCCGGGCGTACTTGTGCGGCTTGGTGTCCCGGTCCCGCTCCTCGGAGTCGGGCGAGACGACCTCGACGGCGAGCACGGCGTCCGCGGCCTCGTACCGGGTCTGGCGCCTGTCCCCCTCCGCTTCGGCCTTCACCACGCAGATGTCGGGCTCGGGCACGGTGCCCGGGCTGAGCACCACCGCCATCTCCCGCCGCACCCTCAAGTGATCAGGTGCCGTGCGGCGCAGGCCGCTCTCCAGCAAATACATCGCGAGCGAATGAAAGTCCCTTTGCGGGCTCGCGAAGACCAGGCTCCCGTCGATCAGCTCAGTGTGCGGCGGGAGGTCAGGCAGATTGAACAGGTCGTCCACGGTGTAGCCCTGCCGCGGTGGCACTGGCCACCGCGGCGTGGCGTCCTGGGGATCGCCGCTGGTGGACACGGGCTCGGCGGTCATGGTTCCTCCCATGGACGGGATTCTCTGCCCCGCGTCCACCGTGGCGGGCGGAAGCGGCCCGTGGCCACTCAGAGGAATGACGGAGCACGTCACGTTGACGGAGACCGGAGACCGCCCCGCGCCCCGCTCACTCCCACTCGATCGTGCCCGGCGGCTTGCTCGTGATGTCGAGGGCTACGCGGTTGACGCCGGAGACCTCGTTGGTGATGCGGGTGGAGATGCGGGCCAGCACGTCGTAAGGGAGCCGCGACCAGTCCGCCGTCATCGCGTCCTCGGAGGAGACGGGGCGCAGCACCACGGGATGCCCGTACGTACGGCCGTCGCCCTGCACGCCCACCGAGCGGATGTCGGCGAGCAGCACCACGGGGCACTGCCAGATGTCGCGGTCGAGGCCCGCGGCGGTCAGCTCCTCGCGGGCGATGGCGTCGGCCTCGCGCAGCAGGTCGAGGCGCTCGCGCGTGACCTCGCCGATGATGCGGATGCCCAGGCCGGGGCCGGGGAACGGCTGCCGCTGGACGATCTCGTCGGGCAGCCCCAGCTCCTGGCCGACCATGCGGACCTCGTCCTTGAAGAGCTTCCGCAGCGGCTCGACCAGCTGGAATTCGAGGTCCTCGGGGAGCCCGCCCACATTGTGGTGGGACTTGATGTTGGCCGCGCCGGTGCCGCCACCGGACTCGACGACGTCCGGGTAGAGGGTGCCCTGCACGAGGAACGCGACGTCCTCGCCCGCCGCGCCGGCCTCGGCGACCAGCTCCGCCTGGGCCTGCTCGAAGACCCGGATGAACTCCCGGCCGATGATCTTCCGCTTCTGCTCCGGGTCGGAGGCGCCGGCCAGCGCGGAGATGAAGCGGTCCGCGGCGTCGACGACCTTCAGCTGCACGCCCGTGGCCGCCACGAAGTCCTTCTCGACCTGCTCGGTCTCGCCCTTGCGCATCAGCCCGTGGTCGACGTACACGCAGGTCAGCTGTGTGCCGACGGCCTTGTGGACGAGGGCGGCGGCGACGGCGGAGTCCACGCCGCCGGACAGCCCGCAGATGGCCCGCTTGCCGCCGACCTGCCGGCGGATCGCGGCCACCTGCTCGTCGACGATGCTCGCGGTCGTCCACGTCGGGGAGAGTCCCGCGCCGCGGTAGAGGAAGTGCTCCAGCACCTGCTGGCCGTGCGTGGAGTGCATCACCTCGGGGTGGTACTGGACGCCGTAGAGCCTGCGCTCGTCGTCCTCGAAGGCCGCGACCGGGACCAGGTCCGTGGACGCCGTGACGGTGAAGCCCTCGGGGGCGGCCGAGCACGCGTCGCCGTGCGACATCCACACCTGCTGCTGCCCCGGTGTCCCCTCGAAGAGGGTCGACGAGCCCTTGGTGACGGACAGGTCCGTACGCCCGTACTCACGGCCGCCGGTGTTGTCCACGGTGCCGCCGAGCGACTGCGCCATCAGCTGGAAGCCGTAGCACAGGCCGAGGACGGGGACGCCGGCCTCGAAGAGCGAGGCGTCCAGCGACGGGGCGTCGGCGGCGTACACGGAAGAGGGGCCGCCGGAGAGGATGACCGCCTTCGGCTTCCTGGCCAGCATCTCCTCCACCGGCATGGTGGACGGGACGACCTCGCTGTAGATCCGCGCCTCACGCACGCGGCGCGCGATCAGCTGCGCGTACTGGGCGCCGAAGTCGACCACGAGGACGGTCTCCGGCGCGACGGACGCGTCCGCCGCCTCGGGAGAAGCGGAGTCCTGCGAGCCTGTGACCCGGGGGTCGGGCGCTGATGCCACGGAGCGGCTGCCTTTCGGCCTTGCGGCGGTGGTACGGGAGTGTGGGACGGCATGGGCGCCGCGGACGCGTGCGAACGCCGGGCGGACGCCGGGCCGGAACGCGGAGCGCATGCTCACTTCGTACGGCCGATTCTAACGGCGGCGACGGCACGACGGCCGCCCCGGTCAGCGCTCACGACCGCCCCGGACGGGCCGCGGGCGCCCCCTCCTCCCGGCTTTCCGCTTGGATCCAGGGGCGGGGCTGTGCATACTGTCCAGCATGTTCGAGCAGCACACCGCGACCAGCTTCTGGTTTACCTATGGCACCGGCCCGTCCGGCTGCCATGGTCGAGCTGCTTGATCCACTGACAAGCGACTTGCCGGGCGCCCCGGGCCGATCAAGGCCCGGGGCGCCTGCCGTTTCCGCTCCCACCGGGCCACGCGGTCCGGGGCCTCGGCTCACAGACGTACGAGCCCCGAGGACGGAGCCATGAACACCGTGAACAACGTGAACGACGTCGAAGCCGCGGATGCCGCGCACGCCGCTGCGACGTCGACGACCGCGGAAACCACGAGGACCGCGCACGCCACCGCGAACCCCGCTGACGCCACCGAGTCCGCCACCGAGACCGGCGCCGCAACCGGCGCCGCGACCGGCACCCTCGCCCGCGTCGACGACTTGGACGCCCGCATCATCACCCTCGTACAGGAGCGCCGAACGGTCTTGGCGGGCATCCGGCAGACCCGCGTCGAGGCCGGGGGCCACGGGGGTCTGGCCCGCGAGATGGAGGTCCTCGACCGGTACCGGAAGGAGCTGGGTCGTCCCGGCACACAGCTCGCCATGACGCTGCTCGCGCTGTGCCGCGGGCAGTTGTGAACCCGCGGCCGGGAGCCGCGAACCGGGAGCCGCGAACCCAGAGCCGGGAACCGGCGGCTCCGAACCGGCGCCCCGGAGACAGATGAGGTGGCACGCACGAGGCCTCAACCCTCCGGCTCCTGGCGGGCGTCAACCCTCCGGCTCCTGGCGGGCGTCAACCCTCCGGCTCCTGGCGCGCAGCGGTCACTCGTACGGTGCGTGACCGCCCGACGAGACGGTTCGTTGGTCCCGGTGACCCCGACGGACGCCGCGCATACGGCAGTTCGGGGCCGCGCCATCGCAGCGATGAGACGCCCGTTCCTCCCGTGGGCGGAGACGGAAGTGTCGTGGGACCTCGCTCCGGCGCGAGTGACCGGTCAGCAGGGGACAGCAGCCCGGTCACCGACCCTCCCCGCCCGGGGAGACAGCGGCCGGTCCCGGGGACGCCCTGGACCGGCCGCACCGCGGAACAAGCGCCGCCGTCCGGGAAGATTCTCGGGAGATTTCCAGCCCCCGGTAAAAGTTCCGGCCAGCCGGTACGAATGCCGTGAGCGAGTGGGTCCGACACCTTGCGCACCTGGTGCCCGTCCAGCACGATGCACACGAACTCCCGTTGAAGGCCCAGCCGTTGACCGGCTCAGCAGTGTGCTGCCCCCAGCGCCCTTGCGAGCCCCGGCGGCCAAGCGGCACAACCCCCCGGTGCCGCTCCCTCAGCCCGGGCGCTGCCCTGACGTCCGAGCTGAACGCGAAGGGCTCCGTGGCGCCGTCTCCACCCGGCCGGCGCCACGGGGCCCTTCGCATGTCCACACCGGCCGGCACCGGACCGTGCGGGTCCGCACGGGTCCACGCGGCTCCGCACGGGTCCAGGCGCGCTTCGCACTCTTCCCGCACGCTTCGCGGACTCTGCGCCCGCCGCCGGGGCCATACCGCCCCGGCAGCGCCCGCCGGCACCGGCGGTCTACTCCGCGGCGGCACCCTTCCGCGCCGGCACCTCCGGCACGGGCAGCACCGTCAGCCGCAGCGCCCCGAACGCGCTCTCCGGCACGGCCGGTTCACGCGGCGGCACGGGCGCCATCCGTACGTACGACGCGCTCTGCTCGGGACGCGCGTCCTCCTCGCCCTTGTTCGGCCACAGCGCCATCGCACGCTCCGCCTGCGCCGTGATCGTCAGCGCCGGGTTGACCCCCAGGTTCGCGGAGACCGCGGAGCCGTCGACGACCGATATGCCCGGGTGCCCGTACAGCCGGTGGTACGGGTCGATCACACCGCTGTCCGCGTCCGCGCCGATCGGGCAACCGCCGAGGAAGTGCGCCGTGAGCGGCATGCCCGTCAGCTCGCCGAGGTTGGTGCCGGCGAAGCCGTTGATCTCGTCCGCGAGAAGCCGTGCGGCCTCCGCGCCCTCGGGGATGTAGGCCGGGTTGGGCGCCCCGTGCCCCTGGCGGGCGGTGAGCAGTCCCTTCCCGAGGCCCTTCTCCTTCCGGTACGTGGTCAGGGAGTTGTCGTGGGTCTGCATCACCAGGCCGATGATGATCCGCTCGGACCACTTGCGGGCCGAGAGCGACCGCAGGAAGAGGTTGGGGTGGCGCAGGCAGGTCAGCAGGTGCCCCAGCAGCTTGGGCAGTTTCGTCTCGTGGTCGACCTGGAGGGTGGTCAGGGCGCTCATCGCATTGGAGCCCTTGCCGTAGCGGACGGGCTCGATGTGCGTGTGCTCGTCGGGGTGGATGGAGGAGGTGATGGCCACGCCCCTGGTGAAGTCGAGCTTCCGGCCGTCCTTCCACTTCTTGCGGTAGCGCCGTTCGACGGTCTGCGCGCCCACCAGCGCCTCGGAGTTGGTGCGCGTCAGCTCGCCGAGGCGCTCGGAGAGCCGGGGCAGCGTGCCGGTGTCGCGCATGCGGTGCAGCAGAGTCTGCGTCCCGTACGTACCGGCGGCGACGACCACCTTCCGGGCGCGCAGCACCGTACGCGGGCCCTTGCGCTTGTCCGTGGCGACGCAGGTGACGGCGAAGCCGCTCCCGCCCGACTCCCCTTCGCCGCCCGGGAGTTCCTCGATCTCCCGCACGGTCGTCATCGCACGGACCTCGGCGCCCGCCTGCTGCGCGAGGTGGAGGTAGTTCTCGTTGAGCGTGTTCTTCGCACCGTGGCGGCAGCCGGTCATGCACTCGCCGCACTCCGAACAGGCCCTGCGCGACGGGCCGGCCCCGCCGAAGTACGGGTCGGCCACCTCGCCGCCGGGGTCCACCAGGGCCGTGCCGTCGGAGTCCTTCCCGTCGCCGAAGAAGACCCCCACGGGTGCCATGTGGAAGCTGTCGCCGACGCCCATCCGCTCGGCCGTCGTCTTCAGATGCTCGTCCGACGGGGTCGTGGTCGGGTTGAGCCGTACGCCGAGCATCCGCTGTGCCTGGTCGTAGAACGGCTTCAACTCCTCCTGCCAGTCGGTGATGTGGCCCCACTGCCGGTCCTGGAAGAAGGCGGGCGGCGGCACGTACAGGGTGTTGGCGTAGTTCAGCGAACCGCCGCCGACGCCCGCGCCCGCCAGGATCATGACGTTGCTGAGGATGTGGATGCGCTGGATGCCGTAGAGGCCGAGAGAGGGCGCCCAGATGTACTTCTTCGTGTCCCACGAGTTCTTGGGCAGCGTCTCGCGCGTGAAGCGGCGGCCCGCCTCCAGCACGCAGACGCTGTACCCCTTCTCGGTGAGGCGAAGCGCCGAGACGGAACCGCCGAAGCCGGAACCGATGACAATCACGTCGTAGTCGTACGAACCGCCCTTGCTCTGGGCGGAGTTCTCCTCGGACACGGTGGGCCTCCGGTGCGAGTGGTGCGTGCGGCTCGGGTTCGGTCGTACGGGAAACCTGGATGGGAACGGGGACGGGGACAGGAAGGGGGAAGGGGGGAACAGGAGACGGGGCGGGGACGGGGGCGGGGCCCGCGGCAGGACGGCCGGACGGGCGCACCGCCCGTCAGCGGAAGCGGAGCGCCTTCAGCGCCTTGAGGCTGAGGCTCATGAACTTGGCGTACTTCGAGTCGTTCATGCCGAAGGACGGCGCCATGGGCATCACCCGCTGGTGCGCGACGGTCTGCGCCTCGGTGTACTTGAGGATGCCCTCGCTGCCGTGCCGCCGCCCCAGGCCGGAGTCGCCCATGCCGCCCATCGGCGACTGCACGCTGCCGTAGGCCGCGGCATAGCCCTCGTTGACGTTGACGGTTCCGCTGCGCAGCCGTGCCGCGACCTCGCGGGCGTGCCGCCCGTTGCGGCCCCAGACGCTCGCATTGAGGCCGTACGCCGTGGAGTTGGCGAGCTCGACGGCCTCGTCCTCGTCGGCGAAACGGTAGACGGAGACGACGGGCCCGAAGGTCTCCTCGCTGCACACGGCCATCGGCGACTCGACCCCGTCGAGGATCGTCGGCTCGTGGAAGAGCGGACCGACGTCGGGCCGCGCGCGCCCGCCCGCGAGCACCTTCGCGCCCTTGGCGACGGCCTCCTCGATGTGCCGCGTGACGTTGTCGAGCTGCTTCTGCGACACGAGCGACCCCATGTCGGCGCCGTAGGCGAGCGCCGAGCCCAGCTTCAGCCGCTTCGTACGCTCGACGAAGCGCCGCACGAACTCGTCCGCCACCGACTCGTGCACGTACAGCCGCTCTATCGAGATGCACAGCTGACCGGCCGAGGAGAACGAGCCGCGCACGGCCCCGGCGGCGGCCTTGTTCAGGTCCGCGTCGCGCAGCACGATCATGGCGTTCTTGCCGCCCAGCTCCAGCGAGGCGCCGACCAGCCGCTCGGCGGCCTTCTGCGCCACGCCGCGTCCGGTCCTCGTGGAGCCCGTGAAGGAGACGTAGTCGCCGCGTTCGACGACCGCGGGACCGACGATGTGGCCCTCGCCGAGGACGACCTGCCACACGTTCTCCGGCAGGCCCGCCTCGATCAGCAGCCGCCGCGCCCACAGCGCGGTCAGCGCCGTCTCGGTGTCCGGCTTCATCACCACGGCGTTGCCCGCGGCGAAGGCGGGAAGGGCGTCGCCGACGGAGAGTTCGAAGGGATAGTTCCAGGGCGCGATCTGGGCGACGACCCCGCGCGGATGCCGGTGCTCGGACACCTTCGTCAGTACGGGGATCGCTCCCGTGTGCCGCTTGGGACGCAGATAGGCCGGCGCCTTCAGCCCGTAGTGGCGCGCGGCGACGGCGACCGCCTGCACCTCCTCGTGCGCGTGCAGCCGGGTCTTGCCGGTCTCCAGCTGGATCAGGTCCAGCACCTCGTCCTGGCGGCGCAGCACCAGGTCGTGGAAGCGGAGCAGCACGGCCGCACGCTCCCGTACGGGTACGGCCGCCCACTCGCGCTGCGCCTCGCGTGCGCGGTGGAAGGCGAAGGCGACGTCCTCAAGCGTCGACTCCGGCAGCTCGGCCAGCTTCTTCCCTGTGAAGGGCGTGTGACTTGACGTACGGCCGCTGCCGAGCACTCCCTCGGTAAGCTGCGCGACCAGCTCGTCGGTGACGACGTCTCCGGCGGTGCGCACCCCGGCGGGCGCTGAAGCCACCGGGTTGCCCTCGGCAGTGCTGTCGCCGCTGTCGGTGCCCCGGGGGCCTGGAGTGTGCTGCGTGTCCGTCATGTGAGAGAGAGTACGACCACGGAAACGGGCTGCATACCCGGCGGTAACACTTTCACCGAATCCGCCAGTGAACGCTGGCGTGACGGCACGCGGCAGTCAGCGCTTCGTCGAGCGATAGGTGTCGGCCACGGCCTCGAAGTGCCGGTCGATCTCCCGCTGCCGGCTCTTGGAGCCCATCACCATCAGCACGTGGTAGCGCCCGTCGAGGATCATCGCCCTGTTCCGCGCGTACACGTCGCGGCCGCCGTCCTTCCAGCTGAACGTGCCCTCCGCCATGGCCGCTTCACCCACGTCGATGCGCCGGAGCCCGGAGGTGGACGCCCACTCGGAGGCGCGGTAGGACTTCAGCTCCAGTTCGTCGTCGCTCTGGTAGGCCATCGGGTCCTTGCCGTACTTCGCCACGGAGTCGCGGCCGTTGACGACGACCATCTCCACCGCGCCGCCGTTGTAGCGGACCTGGCCGTGGCCGGGCGTCGAGCGCCGGTTCCACTCCTTCGGTACGGCCACCTGGAAGCCGGCGGGATCCCGGCTGAGCTTGTAGCCCGCCGGGGCCTTGCCCGCGGGCGCGGGCGGCCGCTGCTCGTCCGCGCCGCCGCCGCTGCCTTCGCCCGTACCGCCGCCGCTGCCCCCCGGCTTACCGTCCGTCTTGCCGTCCGTCTTGCCGTCTGCTCCGGGCTCGCCGGGACGGTTCTCGCCGCCCACCGCGCCGCGCTGCTGGTTCGCGGCACCGTCCGAATCGCCCTTCGGCATGAACCACACCGCGTACATCAGCGCGGCGACCAGCCCCGCGAGGACCAGCCCGACGAGGAGGCCGCCCAGCCGGCGCGGGCCCGCTGCGCCCTCTCGCGGACGCTTCTCCCGAACGGCCCGGGGCTGCTTCGGCGCGCGCTTCGGCTTCGGCGGCGCCACGGCACTCGCGGGGCGGGGGGCGGCCTGCTCGTACGGCGCGTACTGCGGAGTGGGCGTGGGCTGCTGTGGCGGCCGCTGTTCCTGCTGCGACTGCTGCGACTGCCGGGTCTGCAACTCCTGGGCCTGCAACTCCTGCGCCTGCGACGGCTGTTGCCGTGGCTGCTCGTACGGCGGCGCCTGATGCGGCGGCTGATGCGGCTGTTGCTGGTACAGCGGTTCCTGCGGTGGCGGCGGCTGTTGCGGTCGCTGCCGTCTCCCTTGCTTCGGCTGCTTCGGTTGTCTCTGCTGCTTCGGTTGTCTCTGCTGCTTGGGCTGCTTCGGCTGCTTGTACTGGCGCTGCTCCGCGCGCGCGGCACGTCTGGCCGCCCGTCTTCTGCGTACGAGTTCGCCACGGCGGCGCAGTATCGGCAGCCGTCGCGGGTCCGACGTACCGCCCGGGTCCAGCGACGGCGCGTACACCGTGTGCCAGCCCACCTCGGGCTCCGGCGCCGATCGCACCAGCGACCGCAGCCAGCCCCGCAACTCCTCGAAGTCCGGGCGCTCCATGGGGTCCTGGCGCAGCAGCGACTCGACGACCGGACGCAGCGGACCGCACTCCTCCGCGAACGCGGGCGGCTCACCGCACACCATCTGCACCAGCTCGGCGACGTCGTCCTCGGGGTAGGGGCCGTGGCCCTGCACCGCGCGGAAGAGCAGCACGCCCAGCGCCCACAGGTCTGCGGACGGGCCGACGGGAGGCGCGAGCCGCCAGTTCCGGTGGACCGGTCCCGCCTGCTCGGGGGCCCAGCGCTCCGCGACCGCCCCGACGACGGTCATCCGCGCCTGGCGGGCACGCTCCGCGGCGAGCGCGGTGGTCGGACCCTGGAAGCCCTCGGCGTCGCCGGAGTCCTCGGCGCCCTCGCCGCCCCAGGGACGGCTCTCCGGCTCGTCGGCGTACGGGTCCTCGGCATACGGGTCTTCCGTGTACGGCTCCTCGGCGTACGGGCCCTCTGCGTACGGGACTTGGGCGTACGCGTCCTCGGGACCCCGATCCCTCCCGTACGACGCGTCCCCGGCCGGAACCCCGGCCCCGGCATCGGCACCGTGCCCCGTCCCGGACTCGCGCCCGGGCTCACTCCCGCGCTCGCGCTCGGGCTTCGCCGGACGCCAAGTGGCCTTCACCGGGAGGCTGTTGGGCGGTCGCGAGCCCGGCAGGTCGCTCGGGGTGACCTCGTCCTCGCCGGACGGCAGCCACCGTACGAAGTCGTCCGGCGCGGCGTGCGGATCGGCCGCCGGAGGGGGCGAGGAGGCACGGTTCCACCAGTCCTCGCGGGCGTCCGCCCGGTCCCGCCGGTCCTGTTGGGGCTGCCGGTCCTGTTGCGTCTGCTCGTCCTGTGCGAACTGCCGCTCATCCCGCCGCTGTTCCGGCGAGCGCTCGCCTTCCCGGGCGTCACGGGCGTCCCGCTCACGGTCCGGGCCGTACGCACGGACGGCGGCACCTCGCCGCGCACTCTCCTGGTAGGCCGCGACGGCGCTCGCCCGCGGGCCGCGCCCGCCTGTGCCGCGCCGCTCGCGGCCTTCGTGGCTCTCGTAGCCATGGCGTACCGGCGGCTGCTGCTCCGCCGCCCCGCCCTCATGGGCGAGCCCCCGGATGCCGAAGATGCCGCGCGGCCCGCCCCCGGAGTCCCCGGAGCCGGATCCTTGCCCGGCGTCGGAGCCGTACCCGTGGCCGGACTCGGGCGCGTGGCCGGACTCGGGCGCGTGGCCCGACCCGGCCCCGCCGTCACGTCCATACGCCTCGCCCGCCTGCCCGTTCTCCTGCCGTACGTCGAAGCCCTCGGGCAGCGAGATGCCCGGCAGGGGCGCGGCCCCGGGCGCCTCGCTCGCCTCCTCACCCAGAGCGCCCGCGCCACCGCCGTCACCCGCGCCGCTCGCTCCGCCCGCGTCGTCGGCACCTCCGGCACCTCCCGCACCTCCGGCACCTCCGCCGCCCGGTCGCGGCTCCCCCGGGATGTCGCCCCTCGGCGGCAGCGCCACCCGCCCGGAGTCCGGCAGCGGGTTGTAGCCGCACAGCGCCTCCTGCGCCGCGCCGACCGCGAGCCCCGTCAGCAGGGCACGCCCGTCGTCGCAGATCAGGACGGTACGGGGAGTGACATTCCGGTGCGTCCAGCCGTGTGCGTGCACCACGCGCAGCGCCGTCAGCAGATCGGCGGCGATCTCCGCCGCCCGGTGCGCGGTCAGCGTCTGGTGCGAGAGCAGCGTGGCGAGCGGCGTCGCGGGCAGCAACTCGCTGACGATCCACAGCCCGTCGCCCTCGACGAAGACGTCGAAGACCTGGTCCAGCCTGGGATGGTCGGGCACGCGTGCCGCGGCGATCGCCGCCTCGACGGCCCGCCGCACGACGGGATCCGCGGGCATTCGCGTCGCGCGCCCTATCGAGCCGCGGAAGGTGCCGCCCTGGCCACCGGGTGCGCCGCCCGGTTCGTGGTCCGCGGCGCCACCGGCACCGCCCGCGCCGTACGCCCCGCCGCCGGCGCCCAGCACCTCGGCCTCGACGACCTCGGGCAACGGCACCTGACGCACGAGCACTTCCTGGCCGCTGGCCGTGTCATAGGCCACCGACTCCGTCAGCTGGTACGAGGCGGCGAGCGGCCGGGGCAGGCGATAGCGGTCGGCGAGCAGCCGCCCCGCCTCTTCCGCGTAGTCGTCCACGACGCCTCCCCACAGCGCGCGAGACCGTCAATTCCACACCGCATCCGTATGTTTACGGACGGATGCCGGTCTGCGGCCATTCACGATACGTGTCTGAGCTGTCCGGCGCGGGCGGACTCGGGGACTCCCCGGTCGTACGCGGGCAGCCGCCGGCTTCATCCACTTAAAACGCTTGCCCGATTCCGCCTCATCCCCAACGTCCCCCGGAACAACGGCCGGGAACCCCGTGCCGCGGGCTCAGTCGAGCGGCTTGAAGGTCTTGAACGCGGTCTCGCGGAGGGTCCGGCACTCGTCGTCGTCCCACTTGCCGGCCTTGCAGGTGATCATGATCGCGTAGCCGTGTGAATCGTCCGCCCGGAAACCGCGGTTGAGCACCCGTACCCGGTCGCCGCCCTCGTCCCGCTCGAACTGCCAGTCCCCGACGGTCGGATAGCCCCGCCACTGGACGCTCTTGATGCTGATGCGCCGGTACCCGCTGCTGTTGCCCTTCACCGCGGGCTCCAGATCGCGCCAGCCCGCCGCCGCGTCCTTCAGCGGCTTGGGGCTGAAGTCCACCTGGAGCTTGGGCAGTCCGCCGCCGGAGTACTTGGCGCCGGAGTTGCTCCCGGCCACTCCGGAACGCTTGAAGTCCTCGGGCATCGCCATGCTGAAATGGAAGCGCTTGTCCGTGACTTGGGTGTAGTCGTCGGGCAACGAGGGGCCGTCGCCGGGCTCCTCCTCCTCGTCGCCGCCTTCGGAGGTGTCCGGCCCGGGCGAGGGGCTCTTCTTGCCCTCGCCGCCGTCGTCCTTCTGCTTCCCGGCGCCGGGACCCTGCTTCTCCTTGCGCGCACCGTCGCCGCGGCCCTTGTCCGAACTGGCCGCGCCCTTACCGGACTTGCCGTCGTCACCGGAACCGCCGGAGCCGCCGCCGTCGCCGAGCGAGAGGACCGCGAGCAGCGCCAGTACGGCCGCCACGGCCACCGCCGCGACGGTCAGCGTGCGGCGCGAGAACCGCGCGGCGAACTCCGCGACCGCCGTCGTGGCCGCCGCGAGACCGCCCGAGCCGGCGCCGCCGCCGGAGGGAGAGGCGGACGCCGCGGAAGCGGACCGGGAACGGGACGAGGGCGCGCCGCCCGCGGCCGGCTCTCCCTCGCCGCCTTCCGCCGCCCCGGAGGCCGCGGAAGCGGCGGGACCGGAGGAAGCGGCGGAAGCGGAGGTCTTGCGCCCGTCACCGGGACCGTCGCCGTGCTGCCGCCCCTCGGCCTCGTCCTTACGGCCCTTGCCGCCCTTACCGTCCTTACCGCCCTTGGCCTCCGTACCGTCACTGCCGCCGTCGCGGGCATCCGGGCCGTCCTGGCCGCCGCCGCTGCCGCCCGCGCCCGTCGCGGACGGTGCACCCGCGACACCGGCTCCCGCCGCCGCTCCGGCCGCCGCAGCCTTCGAACTCCCGCGCACAGACGCAGACTTCGCAGCCGCGGCTGACTTGCCCTTCCCCCGCTTCTCCTTGGTGCGCCGCTGCCTGCCACCCGAGGAGCCGGAGGAACCCGAGGAGCCGCCCGCCTCGCCGCTCCCGCGTCCTCGCCCTGCCTCTCCATCGCCGGACTGCCCCGGCTCCGGCGCCTCGACGGCCTTCTCGCCGCCCTGGGCACCGTCGGGCTTCGGCGGCAGCACGGCCGTCGTCCCGCCGTCCTGTACGGGAGCGGCAGCCGCTCCCGCGCCGCCCTCGCCGGAGGCCACCGGCTCCAACAGCGCGCGTGCGCCCGCCACATCGAGCCGCTTGTCGGGGTCCTTGGTCAGCAGCCCGAAGATCACTTCGTCGAGTTCGCCCGCCTGCTGCGGCGGCGGCACCGGCTCGGTCATCACCGCCGTAAGCGTCGATATCGCCGACCCCTTGTCGTACGGCGGACGGCCCTCCACCGCCGCGTACAGCAGAGCGCCCAGCGACCACAGATCGGCGGGCGGACCGGGCGGCTTGCCGCGTGCACGCTCCGGCGAGATGTACGAGGGCGCGCCGACGAGCATCCCCGTCGACGTCACCGACGGGTCGCCCTCGACCTTCGCGATGCCGAAGTCGGTGAGCACGACGCGGCCCGTCACGTCCTCCAACAGCACGTTGGACGGCTTCACATCGCGATGCAGGACCCCTTCGCGGTGCGCGGCGCGCAGCACGTCGAGCACCGCGAGCCCGACCTCCGCGGCCCGTCGGGGCGTCAGCGGGCCCTCGTGCCGGATGTGGTCGGCGAGCGATGCGCCCTCCACGAGCTCCATCACGATCCACGGGCGGTCGTCCTCGTCGACCACGTCGAAGACCGTCACCGCGCTGCCGCTGCGGATACGGGCGATCGCCTTCGCCTCGCGCAACGTACGGGTGATCAGCCGCTGCTTCTCGTCCTCCTCGACGCTGGAGGGGAACCGGAGTTCCTTCACCGCGACCGACCGGCCCAGAACCTCGTCCTCGCCGCGCCACACGGTGCCCATGCCGCCCCGGCCGAGGACTCCCCCGAGCCGATAGCGACCTCCTACCAGCCGACCCTCGTCCTCGCTCATGAATCCCCTTGTGTCACCTCAGCGATGGACCACCCCAGCCCTGCACCATTGTGAACCATCGCGCCGTCACAAGACGTACGGGGGCGGCGCAGTGCGGGCACATCCCGGCCCCTTCGCACACTCCTTCACACACTCCGCCTCACACATCGTCACGGACACCGGCCGCCCCGGGTCCCGGACGGATCCAGGACCGGGCCGGGGCCGGCCTCATGGTGAGTCCCCTCACATCGGCGCGATGCCCCCTCACATCGGCGCCATGTCCGGTCACACCGGCGCGATGTCCGGCGCCCCCAGCCGTGCCGCGTCCGCCGTCAAGTCGTCCGGCTGTAGCTGCGATTCGCGCTCGGCCTCGATCCGCTTCTCGTAGTGCTCGACCTCCCGGTCGATCTGGTCGGCGTCCCAGCCCAGGACGGTCGCCATCAGCTCGGCCACCTCGCGCGCGCTGCGCGTGCCCCGGTCGAAGGTCTCGATCGAGATGCGCGTACGCCGCGTGAGCACGTCGTCGATGTGCCGCGCGCCCTCGTTCGTGCAGGCGTAGACGATCTCGGCCTTCAGATAGTCGTCGGCCGCGGGCAGCGGCTCGCCCAACTTCGGGTCGTCGGTGACGAGTTCGAGCAGCTCCTCGGTCAACGTCCCGTAGCGGTTGAGCAGATGCTCCACCCGGGCCACGTGCAGTCCCGTACGGGCCGCGATGCTCGCCCGCGCGTTCCACAGCGCGTGGTAGCCCTCGGCGCCGACCAGCGGCACCTCCTCGGTGACGCAATCCGCGACGCGGCGGTCCAGGCCGTGCACCGCCTCGTCCACGGCGTCCTTCGCCATCACCCGGTACGTCGTGTACTTGCCGCCCGCCACGACGACCATGCCCGGCACCGGGTGCGCCACCGTGTGCTCCCGCGACAGCTTGCTCGTCGCCTCCGACTCGCCCGCCAGCAGCGGCCGCAGCCCGGCGTACACGCCCTCCACGTCGTTGCGCGTCAGCGGCACCGCCAGCACCGAGTTGACGTGGTCCAGCAGGTAGTCGATGTCCGCGCTGGAGGCCGCCGGATGCCGCTTGTCGAGGTCCCAGCCGGTGTCGGTGGTGCCGATGATCCAGTGCCGCCCCCACGGGATGACGAACAGAACGCTCTTCTCCGTACGGAGGATCAGCCCGGTCGTCGAGTGGATCCGGTCCTTCGGCACGACGAGGTGGATGCCCTTCGAGGCCTTCACATGGAACTGCCCGCGCTCCGCGATGAGTCCCTGTGTGTCGTCCGTCCACACGCCCGTGGAGTTGACGACCTGCCGCGCGCGCACCTCGTACTCGCCGCCCTGCTCCAGATCCCGCACGCGCGCGCCGACGACCCGCTCGCCCTCGCGCAGAAAGCCCACGATGCGGGCGCGGTTGGCCGTGTGCGCGCCGTATGCCGCGGCGGTGCGGACCACTGTGGCCACGTAACGCGCGTCGTCCATCTGCGCGTCGTAGTACTGAAGCGCGCCGACGAGCGCGTCCTTCCGCAACGCCGGTGCCACGCGCAGCGCATGACGCCTGCTCAGGTGCCGGTGCGTGGGAAGCCCTCGCCCGTGCCCCGAGGAGAGCGACATGATGTCGTACATCGCGACGCCCGAACCCGCGTACAGCCGCTCCCATCCCTTGTGCTGCAAGGGATAGAGGAACGGCACCGGCTTCACCAGGTGCGGCGCGATCCGCTGGAGCAGCAGCCCTCTCTCCTTCAGCGCCTCCCTCACGAGCGCGAAGTCCAGCATCTCCAGGTAGCGCAGCCCGCCGTGGATCAGCTTGCTGGACCGGCTGGAGGTGCCCGACGCCCAGTCGTTCGCCTCGACGAGGCCGGTGGAGAGCCCGCGCGTGACGGCGTCGAGCGCGGTGCCCGCGCCGACGATTCCGCCGCCCACGACCAGCACGTCGAGTTCGCGCTCGGACATCTGCGCCAGCGCCCTCACGCGCTGCTCCGGTCCCAGTGTCGCCGTCCTCACCGCTGCCTCCCGTGTGGTCGTGCGTTCGCCGGTGGTGATTGTGGTTGTTGTTGAAAGAACGTAGGCAGTGTTCCCCTGCCGATGGTCCTCCAATTCCCTGACTTCGGCCGCGCTGCGGGCGCCGTGAAGCGGGTCATCCCAGATATCCGTCATATTGCCGATTAACTTGCTATAGCGCCGCGCAGCACCGCTCCGCGCAGCTCGACGCGATCTTCGGGGGCCGTCCCCCGGAACGGCACGCACGGGATCTCGCCATCCCCACGAGGGAACAGGCGAGAAAGCAGAGGGGAAGGATGTCCGCCGCAATGCCCGCAGATCTCGCCGTCCTCGGACTGGGCCATTCGGGTCTCCCCGCCGCACAGGCCGCGGTCGCCGCCGGGATCGAGACCATCGGCTACGACGCGGACGAGAAGACCGTCGCGGATCTCAACGCCGGAAGGCCTCCGGCCGACGGCATCCTCACCGCAGCCGCGGTACGCCGCATGATCTCCCGCGGCTTCCGCGCGACCACCGACCCCGACGCCCTCGGCGACGTCCGTACGGCACTGATCTGCTCTCCGACCTTCCTCGGCCCCGACCGCGAACTGAACCTCGACGCGGTGCGCACCGCCGCTCATACCCTCGCCTCCCGGCTCCGGCCGCGTACGACCGTCGTACTCGAATCCGCGGTGTACCCGGGCGCCACCGAGGAATTCCTCCGCCCGCTGCTCGAAGAGGGCTCGGGGCTGCAAGCCGGCCGTGACTTCCATCTCGCCTGCTCCCCCACCCGGTTCGACCCCGGCAGCCGTCGCTACGGATTCGCCGGAACCCCCAAGGTCGTCGGCGGCCTCACCCCCGCCTGCACGGAACGGGCCGCCGCCTTCTACGGACGTCTGGCCGTCAAGGTCGTCAGGGCACGCGGCCCGCGCGAGGCGGAGACGGCGAAGCTGCTTGAGACCAACTTCCGCCAGGTCAACATCGCGCTCGTGAACGAGATGGCGGTCTTCTGCCACGACATCGGCGTCGACCTGTGGGACGTGATCCGCTGCGCGGAGACCAAGCCGTTCGGCTTCCAGGCCTTCCGGCCGGGCCCGGGCGTCGGGGGACACGGCGTGTCCATCGACCCCAACTACCTTGCGTACCGCAGCCGTTCGCTCGGCTATCCGCTGCGCATGGTCGAACTCGCCCAGGAGGTCAACGGGCGCATGCCGCGCTACGTGTGCCGACGTGCCGCCGAACTCCTCAACGAGAACGGCAAGTCGGCGCGCGGCGCCCGCGTACTGCTGCTCGGCGTCACGTACAAGCCGGACCTGGCCGACCAGGAAGGCGCACCCGCGAGGGAGGTGGCGCTGCGGCTGAAGGAACTCGGCGCACAGCTCAGCTTCCACGACCCGTACGTCATGCAGTGGCAGGTCGCCGACCAGCCGGTGCCGCGCGCCGACTCGCTCTACGAGGCCGCGGCCGCCGCCGACCTCACGGTGCTGCTCCAGCACCACCGCCGGTACGACCTGCAAGGCCTCGCCGCGAAGGCGCGGCTGTTCTTCGACACGAGAGGCGCGAGCCCGACGGGCGCGGCCCACCGGCTGTGACGCCGGCAGCTTCCGGGCCGCCGGCCGTGCGCCGTACGGGCCCGCCCCGCGAGGTCAGCACGTGACCGTGACCTCGACCCGCTGGAACTCCTTGAGCTCCGAGTAGCCGGTCGTCGCCATCGCCCGCCGCAGCGCGCCGAAGAAGTTCATCGAACCGTCCGGCGTGTGCGAGGGACCGAGCAGGATCTCCTCCGTCGTGCCGACCGCGCCGAGGTCCATCCGCTTGCCGCGCGGCACGTCCTCGTGCACCGCCTCCATGCCCCAGTGGTGGCCGCGTCCGGGCGCGTCCGTGGCGCGGGCCAGCGGCGATCCCATCATCACGGCGTCGGAGCCGCAGGCCACGGCCTTCGGGAGGTCTCCCGACCAGCCCACGCCGCCGTCGGCGATGACATGGACGTAGCGTCCGCCCGACTCGTCCAGGTAGTCCCGGCGCGCGGCTGCGACATCGGCCACGGCGGTCGCCATCGGCACCTGGATGCCCAGTACGTTCCGCGTGGTGTGCGCTGCGCCCCCGCCGAAGCCGACGAGGACACCGGCCGCGCCCGTACGCATCAGATGCAGCGCCGCCGTGTACGTCGCGCAGCCGCCCACGATGACCGGCACGTCCAGCTCGTAGATGAACTGCTTGAGGTTGAGCGGCTCGGCCGCCGACGAGACATGCTCCGCCGAGACGGTCGTGCCGCGGATGACGAAGAGGTCGACGCCCGCGTCCACAACTGCCTTGGAGAACTGGGCTGTTCGCTGCGGCGAGAGCGCGGCGGCCGTCACCACGCCCGCGTCGCGCACCTCCTTGATCCGCTCGCCGATCAGCTCCTCCTTGACCGGCTCCGCGTAGATCTCCTGCATGCGGCGGTTGGCGGTGCGCTCGTCCAGCTCCGCGATCTCCGCGAGCAGCGGCTCCGGATCCTCGTAACGCGTCCACAGGCCTTCGAGGTTGAGGACGCCGAGGCCGCCGAGCTCGCCGATGCGGATGGCGGTGGCGGGTGAGACGACCGAGTCCATCGGGGCGGCCATGAAGGGCAGTTCGAAACGGTAGGCGTCGATCTGCCAGGCGATCGAGACCTCTTTGGGGTCGCGCGTGCGGCGGCTTGGCACCACAGCGATGTCGTCGAAGGCGTACGCCCGGCGTCCGCGCTTGCCGCGTCCGATCTCGATCTCAGTCACCTGTGAAGCCCTTCTCGCCGTGCGCTGTGCTCTGCCGCTCCAGTATCACCGAACCGCGGCACCCTGAGGCCGGGCGGGTGGCGGACCGCTCGGGCCGCCGACCCGTCGAGCTCAGCGGCGTGAGTAGTTCGGCGCCTCGGTCGTCATCTGCACGTCGTGCGGGTGGCTCTCCTTCAGCCCCGCCGAGGTGATCCGTACGAACCGGCCGCGCTCCTTCATCTCCGGCACGCTGCGCCCGCCGACGTAGAACATCGACTGCTTGAGCCCGCCCACGAGTTGGTGCACGACGGCGCTCAACGGCCCCCGGTAGGGCACCTGTCCCTCGACGCCTTCCGGGATGAGCTTGTCGTCGCCGCCGACGTCCTCCTGGAAGTAGCGGTCCTTGGAGTACGACTGCTGCTCGCCCCGCGACTGCATCGCGCCCAGCGAGCCCATGCCGCGGTACGACTTGAACTGCTTGCCGTTGATGAACAGCAGCTCCCCCGGCGACTCCTCGCAGCCGGCGAGCAGCGAGCCGAGCATCACCGTGTCGGCGCCCGCGACGATGGCCTTGGCGATGTCGCCGCTGTACTGGAGGCCGCCGTCGCCGATGACCGGCACTCCCGCCTCCTGCGCGGCGAGCGAAGCCTCGTGGATCGCCGTGACCTGCGGGACGCCGATGCCGGCGACCACCCGCGTCGTACAGATGGAGCCCGGCCCGACACCGACCTTGATGCCGTCGGCACCCGAGTCGATCAGCGTCTGGGCGCCCTCGCGGGTGGCGATGTTCCCGCCGACGACGTCGACCGGCGAGTTCGACTTGATCTTGGCGACCATGTCGCCGACGAGCCGCGAATGACCGTGGGCCGTGTCCACCACGACGAAGTCGACGCCGGCCTCGATCAGCGCCTGCGCCCGCTCGTACGCGTCGCCCGCGACGCCCACGGCCGCGCCCACGACCAGCCGGCCCTCGGAGTCCTTGGCGGCCAGCGGATACTGCTCCGCCTTCACGAAGTCCTTGACGGTGATGAGCCCCTTGATCACGCCCGCGTCGTCGACCAGCGGCAGCTTCTCGATCTTGTGCCGGCGCAGCAGCTCCATCGCGTCGCTCCGCGTGATCCCGACCTTGCCCGTGACCAGCGGCATCGGCGTCATCAACTCGCGCACGGGACGCTCGCGGTCGGACTCGAAGGCCATGTCGCGGTTGGTGACGATGCCGAGCAGCTTGCCGGACTCGTCGGTGACGGGCACCCCGCTGATCCGGAAGCGCCCGCACAGCACGTCGGCGTCGCCGAGCGTCGCGTCCGGACGGATCGTGATCGGGTCGGTGACCATGCCGGACTCGGAGCGCTTGACCCGGTCGACCTGGGCGGCCTGGTCCTCGATCGAGAGATTGCGGTGCAGGACCCCGACGCCGCCCTGACGGGCCATCGCGATGGCCATCCGGGACTCGGTGACCTTGTCCATCGCCGCCGACAGCAGCGGCACGTTCACACGTACGTTGCGCGAGATCAGCGAGCCGGTGTCGATGTCACCGGGAGCCATGTCCGACTCACCGGGCAGCAGCAGGACGTCGTCGAAGGTCAGCCCGAGCATGGCGAACTTCGGGGGCACTCCCGCCCCGGCTTCGGCTCCGACTGCGTCGTTGGCTGTCATGACACCTTTCCAATGCTTGCCCGGGGTGAAAGTCCATGCTAAACGCCCCGGACCTACTGCTCCGCCAGTGCCCTCAGCCTGCTCAGCGCCCTGTGCTGGGCGACGCGGACCGCGCCCGGCGACATCCCGAGCATCTCGCCGGTCTCCTCCGCGGTGAGCCCCACCGCGACCCGCAGCAGCACCAGTTCGCGCTGGTGCTGCGGAAGGTTGGCGAGCAGCTTCTTCGCCCACGCCGCGTCGCTGCTGAGCAGCGCACGCTCCTCGGGACCGAGCGAGTCGTCGGGCTGCTCCGGCATCTCGTCGGACGGCACCGCCGTACTGCCGGGCCCGCGCATCGCCGCCCGCTGAAGATCGGCGACCTTGTGCTGGGCGATGGCCACGACGAAGGCCTCGAAGGGCTTTCCGGTGTCGCGGTAGCGCGGCAGCGCGCAGAGCACCGCGATGCAGACCTCCTGCGCGAGGTCGTCCACGAAGTGCCGTGCGTCGCCCGGGAGTCGGGTCAGCCGCCGACGGCAGTACCGCAGGGCGAGGGCCTGGACGTGGGCGAGGAGGTCGTGCGTGGCCTGCTCGTCGCCCTCCCTTGCGCGTCGTACGAGTGCGCTCACGACCGCTGTGTCGTCAGGCCCGTCGTTGCGCATCGGTCCATGGTGCACCTGAGCCGAGTGTTCCGTCGCACCGCGTCCCTGGTTGTGCACCGAAGCGTTATGAGCAGGGGCAGTGGCCCTCATCTCCCGCGCCCTCCCCTCACGCCTGACCGAACGGTCCCCGAGGAACTCCATACAACAAGCATGCGGCACTCGCGGGATTCCTGGGCCTCATACGCCGCCCCGCCCTTCCCCCCGGGCCGGCCCCGCGCTTCGGGGGCGGCGGAACTTCGCAGGCGGGGACGGGCGGGCATATGGCGAACGTGAGCTATCTATCGGACGAGACCCCAGCGGAATCCGAGGGCGACGGCGTGCGCGCGGTCCGAGGCACCGAGCTTCTTGAACAGCCGCCGTGCGTGCGTCTTCACGGTGTCCTCGGAGAGGAACAGCTCGCGGCCGATCTCGGCGTTCGACCGGCCGTGGCTCATGCCCTCCAGCACCTGGATCTCCCGCGCGGTGAGCGTGGGCGCCGCCCCCATCTCGGCCGAACGCAGCCTGCGCGGCGCTAGCCGCCAGGTCGGGTCCGCGAGCGCCTGGGTCACCGTGGCCCGCAGCTCCGCGCGCGAGGCGTCCTTGTGCAGATAACCGCGGGCGCCCGCGGCCACGGCCAGTGCCACTCCGTCGAGGTCCTCGGCCACCGTCAGCATGATGATGCGGGCGCCGGGGTCGGCCGACAGCAGCCGCCGCACGGTCTCCACACCACCGAGACCGGGCATGCGGACATCCATGAGGATGAGGTCGGACCGGTCGGCGCCCCAGCGGCGGAGGACTTCCTCGCCGTTGGCCGCCGTCGTCACACGCTCGACACCGGGCACGGTCGCGACCGCGCGGCGGAGCGCCTCCCGGGCAAGCGGGGAATCGTCACAGACGAGGACGGATGTCATGACCGCCCTCCGCAGCTGATGCGCGTCACCTTGAGCCTCCAGGCTGTTACGAATCGTCACCTGTGCGATTGACAGCCTCGGACAACAGTGCCCGAGATCATTCCGCCAACCGCCTCCGCACACTCAACGACGGTCACCCGAAAGAGTTACGGGTTCCAGCCACCGCCATCAGCACTCTACGTGATCGCCCGTACACGGATCAGCCCGCATCGCACTGACGGGTTTCCCCGAGTGGCGTCTTTTACCTTTTGCCCTATTTAGCAGACTTAGTTCTGCTTCTCGCTTTCTTTCGGCTAGGTTCGCAATGAGTCATATTTGTCTATGAATGGGTGGAGCAAGAGCGAGCCTCAAGTACGCCGACGTACGCCGACGAGAGGACACGCAATGGCAGACTTCTCCCGCCTCCCGGGCCCGAACGCAGACCTGTGGGACTGGCAGCTCCTCGCCGCCTGCCGGGGAGTCGACAGCTCGCTCTTCTTCCACCCCGAGGGCGAGCGCGGGGCGGCCCGCAGCGCGCGCGAGGCGTCGGCCAAGGAAGTCTGCATGCGCTGCCCCGTCCGCTCGGAGTGCGCGGCGCATGCGCTGGCGGTGCGTGAACCGTACGGAGTCTGGGGCGGGTTGACCGAGGACGAGCGCGAGGAGCTGATGGGGCGGGCACGCAGCAGACTGGTCGCCGTGCCCGACGGGCAGAGCTGAGCAGAAACGTTCACGCAGGGTTATGTGCCTGCCTCTCCTTCTCCCCCGCCCCTTCTTGCCCGGCCCGCTCCGGGCGGCCGGGAAACCGGTCGAGCACCCTGGTCCACCCGTTTAGCCTGACGGCCATGAACCTTCTGTCCGTGAATCTCGCCAAGCCGCTGCACGACCCCGGGATCACCGACTCACCGGGCCGTCTGACCGGCATCGACAAGCGCCCGGCGTACGGGCCCGTCGAGGTGGCCGCGCCCGGACCGAAGGGCACCGGCGGAAGCGCGCTCGCCGACGACACCATCGGCGACATGCGCCACCACGGCGGTGACGACCAGGCCGTCTACGCCTACGCCCGGGAAGACCTCGACGGCTGGGGCGCCGAGCTCGGGCGGGAGCTGGCCGACGGCTCCTTCGGCGAGAACTTCACCACCCGAGGGCTGGATGTGAACGGTGCCCGCGTCGGCGAGCGCTGGCTCGTCGGGGGGCGGGTGGTGCTGGAGGTGGCCTCGGCACGGATTCCCTGCCGTACGTTCGCGGGCTGGCTCGACGAGCGGGGCTGGGTGAAGCGCTTCACGGACAGGGCGCTGCCCGGTGCGTACCTGCGGGTCGTCGAGCCGGGAACGGTGCAGCGCGGCGACGAGATCCGCGTGGTGCACCGCCCGGAGCACGAAGTGACGGTGAGCTTCCTCTTCCGGGCGCTGACCCGGGAGCCGGAGCTGCTGCCGCGCGTCCTGGCCGCCGGCGACGCACTCCACCCGGAGGCGCGGAGCAAAGCCCTGCGGCGTACCGCGGGTTGAGGCGTGGATAGCGTGCCCCCATGACGACTGCGCTGATCACGGGAGCGACCGCCGGCCTCGGGGCCGCCTTCGCCCGACGGCTGGCACGGGACGGGCTCCACGTGGTGCTGGTGGCCCGCAACGAGGAACGTCTGCGGGAGGAGGCCGCCCGGCTCCACGAGCAGCACGGTGTCGACGTCTCCGTACTGGCCGCAGACCTCGCCTCCGACGAAGGCCTCTCCGCGGTGGAGCAACGGCTCCGGGACCGGGACCGGCCCGTGGACCTGCTGATCAACAACGCGGGGTTCGGCAACAAGGGCACGTTCCTGAACGTCCCGGTCGAGGACGAGCTGACGATGCTCAAGGTGCACTGCGAGGCGGTGCTGCGGCTCACCTCGGCGGCGGTGGAGGGCATGCTGGAGCGGGGGCGCGGAGGCGTCGTCAATGTGGCGTCGGTGGCGGCGTTCGTGCCGCGCGGTACGTACGGGGCGAGCAAGGCGTGGGTCGTCCAGTTCACGCAGGGCGTCGCGAAGGACCTGGCGGGGTCGGGGGTGCGGCTGATGGCGCTGTGCCCCGGATTCGTACGTACGGAGTTCCATGAGCGGGCCGGGATGGACGCGGGGAGCGTGCCGCGGTGGATGTGGCTCGACGCAGACGCGGTCACCGCCGCGGCGGTGAAGGACCTGGCGCGCGCGAAGACGCTGTCGATTCCCGACGTGCGCTACAAGGTGCTGATGGGGGCGGTGCGGCTGCTGCCCCGTGAGCTGCTGTCGAAGGCTTCCACGACCACGGGGCGGCGCTACGGGCCCCGTTGAACGAGTCTCATTGGACGCCGGCTGCACGCCGGGGCGCGAGAGAAGCGAACGCCGAGGCCCGGCACCCCGCGGGTGCCGGGCCTCGGTCCGGTCGGCTCGGTGAGCCTGTGTCAGTGGGAGTGGCCGTGGCCGTGTCCCGCTGCCGCCGGCTCTTCCTCCTCCGGCTTCTCGACGACCAGCGTCTCGGTCGTGAGCATCAGCGACGCGATCGACGCGGCGTTCTCCAGCGCGGAGCGCGTGACCTTGACCGGGTCGATGACGCCGGCCTTGATCAGGTCGCCGTAGTCGCCGGTGGCCGCGTTGAAGCCCTGGTTACGGTCGAGCTCGGAGACCTTGGAGGTGATGACGTAACCCTCCAGGCCCGCGTTCTCGGCGATCCAGCGCAGCGGCTCGACGACGGCGCGGCGCACGACGGCGACGCCGGTGGCCTCGTCGTCCTTCTTGCCGAGCGAGTCCTCCAGGACCTTCGCGGAGTGCACGAGGCTGGCGCCGCCGCCCGCGACGATGCCCTCCTCGACAGCCGCACGGGTCGCGGAGATGGCGTCCTCAAGGCGGTGCTTCTTCTCCTTGAGCTCGACCTCGGTCGCGGCGCCGACGCGGATGACGCAGACGCCGCCGGCCAGCTTGGCCAGGCGCTCCTGGAGCTTCTCGCGGTCCCAGTCGGAGTCGGTGGCCTCGATCTCGCCCTTGATCTGGGCGACGCGTCCCTCGACATCCTCACGCTTGCCGGCGCCGTCGACGATCGTCGTGTCGTCCTTGGTGACGGTGACGCGGCGGGCCGTGCCGAGCACGTCCAGACCGGCCTGGTCGAGCTTGAGGCCGACCTCCTCGGCGATGACGGTGGCGCCCGTGAGCGTCGCCATGTCGCCGAGCATCGCCTTGCGGCGGTCGCCGAAGCCGGGGGCCTTGACCGCGACGGCGTTGAACGTGCCGCGGATCTTGTTCACCACGAGGGTGGAGAGCGCCTCGCCCTCGACGTCCTCGGCGATGATCAGCAGCGGCTTGGAGCTGCCGGCCTGCATGATCTTCTCCAGCAGCGGCAGCAGGTCCTGGATGGAGCTGATCTTGCCCTGGTGGATCAGGATGTACGGGTCGTCGAGCACCGCCTCCATGCGCTCCTGGTCGCTGACCATGTACGGCGACAGGTAGCCCTTGTCGAAGGCCATGCCCTCGGTGAAGTCGAGCTCCAGGCCGAAGGTCTGGGACTCCTCGACGGTGATGACGCCGTCCTTGCCGACCTTGTCCATCGCCTCGGCGATCAGCTCGCCGACCTGCTTGTCCTGTGCGGACAGACCGGCGACGGAGGCGATGTCCTCCTTGGAGTCGATCGGCCGGGCGTTGGCGATCAGGTCGTCGGAGACGGCCATGACCGCGGCGTCGATGCCCTTCTTCAGGGCGGCCGGGGAGGCGCCCGCGGCCACATTGCGCAGGCCCTCGCGGACCAGCGCCTGGGCGAGCACGGTGGCGGTGGTGGTGCCGTCACCCGCGATGTCGTTGGTCTTGGTCGCCACCTCCTTCACCAGCTGCGCGCCGAGGTTCTCGTACGCGTCCTCGACCTCGACCTCACGGGCGATGGTCACGCCGTCGTTGGTGATGGTGGGTGCGCCGAACTTCTTGTCGATGACGACGTTCCGGCCCTTGGGGCCGATCGTCACCTTCACGGTGTCGGCGAGCTTGTCCACACCGCGCTCGAGGGCGCGGCGGGCGTCCTCGTCGAACTTCAGGATCTTCGCCATGGGAGCTTTCGAGTCCTCTCAAACGAACCGCGCCCCGGCCCCGGTACATCTCGTATGCGATGCGGGAGGGACCGGGGCGCGGATCAAGTGTCTTCCGGCTGCGGTGACTTACTTCTCGACGATCGCGAGAACGTCGCGAGCCGAGAGGACGAGGTACTCCTCGCCGCTGTACTTCACCTCGGTGCCGCCGTACTTGCTGTACAGCACGATGTCGCCGACGTTCACGTCGAGCGGCAGACGGTCGCCGTTCTCGAAGCGGCCCGGGCCCACAGCCAGGACGGTGCCCTCCTGGGGCTTCTCCTTGGCGGTGTCAGGAATGACCAGGCCCGAGGCCGTGGTCTCCTCGGCGTCGAGCGGCTGGACCACGATGCGGTCCTCGAGCGGCTTGATGGCAACCTTGCTGGCGGTCGTCACGATCCGACCTCCCCCTTCGGAGATCTCATAACGGGGTCTTATGTCTGGGGTGGCGACCTGGCAGATCCGTCGTCGCGGGTGCCGGATCTTCCCGTCGCTTTCGTCTGGCACTCGCCCTGGGAGAGTGCCAGGGTCGACATTATGCCGCGGTTAGCACTCCGTCAACCAGAGTGCCAGTCGTGCGAGCCGCGTCCCTCCCCGGGGGCCGTCGTTGCGGACGGTGGCGGGAGAATGCGCGGGTGGACCGTGAGTCGTTCGCCGCGCTGCTCGGCGATGAAGGACAGGCGCTGCTGGGGTCGTTGGAGGGGTACGAGCCGGAGCGCGAACTGGCCGTGGCGACGCGGCTGCGCCGTACCCACGCACCGGAACTGGTCTCTGCCGCCATGGCCCAGGCCCGGCTGCGGCAGCGCGCGGCGGCGAAGTTCGGCGAAGCGGACGCCGCGCGGATGTACTTCACGCCGGACGGGCTGGAGCAGTCGACGAGGGCGGGCGTCGCCGCGTACCGGGCGGAGCGCTTCTCCGCGCTCGGTGTGCCGCGCCTGGCCGATCTGTGCTGCGGAGTCGGCGGCGACGCGATGGCGCTGGCGCGCGCCGGAATCCGCGTACTGGCCGTCGACAGCGACCCGTTGACGTGCGACGTCGTACGGGCGAACGCGGCGGCCCTCGGGCTCGGCGACCGTATCGAGGTCCGCTGCGGCGAGGTGCGCGACGCCGACGTCTCCGGCTGCGACGCCCTGTTCGTGGACCCCGCGCGCCGGGGCGGCAGGGGGCGGATCTTCGATCCCGAGGCGTATTCGCCGCCGCTTTCGTGGGCGGTGGAGGCCGCCCGGCGGGTCTCGTACTCGGCGCTGAAGGTGGCGCCGGGCATTCCGCACGAGGCCGTTCCCGTGGACGCCGAGGCGGAGTGGATCTCGGACTCGGGAGATGTGAAGGAGGCCGTGCTCTGGTTCGGGACGGGGAGCGGCCCGGCGGAGGACGCGGTCACGAGAACCGCGGTGGGCACGGCAGCGGATACGGCGGGGAGTTCCCTCGTACGAGCGACGCTGCTGCCGGGCCGGCATTCACTCTCGTCACGCGGGCTGCCCGATCCGCCCGTCGGTCCGGTGGGCCGCTATCTGTACGAGCCGGACGGTGCGGTCGTACGGGCGCACCTGGTCGCCGAGGTGGCCGAGGAGCTGGGAGGGAGGCTCGTCGACCCGACGATCGCCTATGTCACGTGCGACGAGGCGCACTTCAGCCCGTATGCGACGGGTTACGAGATCACCGACGTGATGCCGTTCCAGCTCAAGCGGCTGCGGGCGCTGCTGCGCGAGCGCGGGGTCGGCGTGGCCGCCGTCAAGAAGCGCGGCTCGGCCGTGGATCCGGCGGAGCTGCGCAAGAAGCTCAGGCTCGAAGGGCCGCACGAGTGCACGGTGTTCCTCACGAGGGTCGCGGGGGCGCCGACGGTGCTGCTGGGGCAGCCGCTCGGGGCTCGGGCGGACGCCTAGACCGGTCCGGCTCCAGCCGCGCACGCGGCCCGAGGAGTCGCGCCGTGAGGAGTTACGGCCCGAGGAGTTACTGCCCGAGGAGTTACTGCCCGAGGAGTTACTGCCCGAGGAGTTACTGCCCGAGGGGCCGGGCGTCAGACCTGCTCGAACCGCCAGCGGTGCACCGGGCGGGCGGCCAACCGGCGGGGAGGGTCCGGGAGTTCGGGCAGCTCCGCGGAGATCTCGGCGGACCACCAGGTGATCACCAGCACGCGGTCGCCGGCGGCCCTGAAGGTCTCCCGGCGTTGCGGGGAGGCGTCCAGGCCCTGTTCGCGGGCCCACGAGAGCAGTTCGCCGCCGCGGCCCTCGGGTGCCTTGGCCTCCCACATCAGGGCGACGGTCATGAGTAGAGGTTCTCCCGGCTCAACTCGTGCACGTGGTCGTGGGAGTGGCCGCCGTCGTGGGAGTGGCCGTGGCCGTCCGAGCCTTCGTGCGGCTTGCCCGGCAGATGCGGCTCGGTGACCGGGAGCGAGGAGTCGGCGGGCAGGTCCCAGTGCGATACGGGGCGGCGGCGGGCGACCATCTCCGCACCGAGTGCCGCGACCATCGCCCCGTTGTCCGTGCACAACTTCGGTCGGGGCACGCGCAGTCGGATGCCCGCGGCCGTGCAGCGCTCCTCGGCCATGGCGCGCAGCCGTGAGTTGGCGGCGACTCCTCCGCCGATCATCAGGTGGTCGACGCCCTCGTCCTTGCAGGCGCGGACGGCCTTGCGCGTCAGCACGTCGGTGACCGCCTCCTGGAAGGACGCGCTGACGTCCCGTACGGGCACCTCCTCGCCCGCGTTGCGCTTCGCCTCGATCCAGCGCGCGACGGCGGTCTTCAGGCCGGAGAAGGAGAAGTCGTACGGGGCGTCCCGCGGGCCCGTGAGACCCCGCGGGAAGGCGATCGCCCCCGGGTCGCCCTCGCGCGCGTACCGGTCGATGACGGGTCCGCCGGGGAAGCCGAGGTCGAGCACGCGCGCCACCTTGTCGAAGGCCTCGCCCGCCGCGTCGTCGATGGTCGAGCCCAGCGGGCGCACGTCGGAGGTGATGTCGGGCGCGAGCAGGAGGGAGGAGTGCCCGCCGGAGACCAGGAGGGCCATCGTCGGCTCGGGCAGGGCGCCGTGTTCGAGCTGGTCGACGCAGATGTGGGACGCGAGGTGGTTGACGCCGTAGAGCGGCTTGCCGAGTGCGTACGCGTACGCCTTCGCCGCGCTCACGCCGACCAGCAGGGCGCCCGCGAGGCCGGGTCCGGCGGTGACGGCGACGGCGTCGAGGTCGGTGGCCGAGACGCGGGCCTCGCGAAGTGCCCGTTCGATGGTGGGGACCATGGCCTCGAGGTGGGCGCGGCTGGCGACCTCCGGGACGACGCCGCCGAAGCGCGCGTGCTCGTCGACGCTGGAGGCGATGGCGTCGGCGAGCAGCGTGTGGCCGCGGACGATGCCGACGCCGGTCTCGTCGCAGGAGGTCTCGATGCCGAGGACGAGGGGTTCGTCAGCCATGGGTCTTCGTTCCTTGGGGAGGGCTCGTCGAGGGAGTGGGAGGGCCGGACGGGGTGGACCGGGTGGACGGATCGGACGGATCGGATGCGGCCGGAGAGGCGGCGGGGCCGCCGGACCGGCCGCCGGCCGGGTTCTCCAGGCGCATCACGAGGGCGTCGACGTTGCCCGGCTGGTAGTAGCCGCGCCGCAGTCCGATCCTGGTGAAGCCGAAGCGCTCGTAGAGGCGCTGTGCGGGTGCGTTGTCGACACGCACCTCGAGCATCACCTCGTGGCACCCGAACTCGTCGGCTGCGGCGAGGAGTTCGCCGAGCAGCCGGGCGCCGAGGCCGGCGCCCCGGTGGGACGGGAGCACGCCGATGGTCTGGATGTCGCCGGTGCCGCCGACGGCCGCGAGGCCGCCGTAACCGACGAGGGTGCGGCCGCCGTCGCCGTCGGGGACCTCGGCCACCAGGTAGCGCCGGGTGGCACCGGGGCCGCGGGCGTGCGCCAGCTCGGACCAGAAGAGCCCGGCGGACCAGGCGTCCTCGGGGAAGAGGACCCGTTCGAGACCGAGCACGCCCTCGATGTCCCACCAGCGCATCTCGCGCAGCACCACGTCCGCGCCCATGCGGTGGCTTCCCTCCGCGGCGGTACGGGTCACCTCGGCGTGACCACCTTGTAGTTGGCGGGGACGCGGGCGTCCGGGCGGCGCAGATAGAGCGGCCGCGGGGGCGGGAACTCCTCGCCCTTCGCCAGCTTCTCCGCGGCGAGGCAGGCCAGCGGGGCGGCCGACTGGTCGAGCGGGAGGTCGGTACGCAGCCCGGTGAACACCTCCTCGTAGAGCCGTGCGCCGGCGCCGACGGCGGGCATCGCCGTGACGTCGGGGGGCAGCTCGCCGGGGCGGTCGACGGCGGGGTCGCCGACGCGGGTGCGGGCGTCGGCGAACCGCGCCCAGTAGACCTCCTTGCGGCGGGCGTCCGTCGCCACGACGAAGGGGGACTCCAGGCCGGAGGCGTACGCGATGCCGTCGAGCGTGCACAGCCCGAGCACGGGAATGCCGAGGGCGGCGCCGAAGGTCTGCGCGGTGGTCAGCCCGACCCGCAGCCCGGTGTACGGACCGGGGCCCGTGCCCACGACGATGCGGTCGACCTCCTGGAGCGGGCGGCCCGCCTCGCGCAGCACGCGATCGACCGACGGCAGCAGCAGTTCGCCGTGGCGGCGGGCGTCGGTCTGGTCGGAGGCCGCGAGGAGGCGGTCGCCGTCGGTCTCGTAGAGCGCGACGGTGACGGCCGGGGTGGCGGTGTCTAGAGCGAGCAGCAGCACGGTTGCCAGCCTACGGCCGAAAGCGGGCGGCCGGTCCCAGGGGCCGGAGCGCGACGCTTTCGGGTGAGGGCGGGGGGGCGGGAACTGGGCGCGAGGGGAACGGGAACTGGGCGCGAGGGGAACGGGAACTGGGCGCGAGGGGGCGAGGGCGCCGGGAGGGGCCGGGGGCGGGATGTGACGAGGGGCGCGCGCCGCGCGCGGTCCGCCGGTGTTCCGTAACGCCGGTACGCCGGTACGCCGGTGCCCCGGTGTTCCGGTACGCCGGTGCTCCGGTACGCCGCCGGCGTCAGCGCTGTCCCGCGGGCCCCTGCTTCATGTGGCTCGCGCCGCCGAAGGGCATGTCCGAGCCCGTCAGCTTCGCCCGTATCCCGTCCTTCTCGACGGAGATCTCGCGCAGGCGTACGTCCCCCGGGACCTTGGGAAGCCGTACCGACAGCGACAGCTTCTCCGCCAGCTTCGGCTCCTCGATCTTCTTCAGGCTCTGGATGAGGGCGGGGTCGACGCCGATCCGCTTCAGCAGGGAGGGGTGCTCGAGGAGCACGTCCAGCATGTTGATCTTCATCAGCTTGTCGACGAAGCGCGGGGCGCCCGTGGTCCGGCGCAGCTCCGTCTCGCTGCGGCGTACCAGCGCGGCGCGCTCGGGCGTGAGCCCGAACCTCTTCGCCACCGCGCCGACCCTGAAGAGCGCCTTCGCCTCCGCCGCGTCCCGCCTGATGCGTTCCGCGACGGGACGGGCCAGCCGCAGGCCGCCGTCGTCGCCGGGCGTGTACGAGAAGAGCCCGGGGACCCTCAGCCGCATGCGGTCCACCGTCGTGCCGACGCCGTGGTCGCCGGTGCGCCGCAGATGGGCGCGCGCACCGACCTCGACCCGCTTGCCCGCCACCGGCAACTCGCCGTGCGCCAGTACCGAGTCGTGGCCGCCGTCGGTGAAGTCCACCTGGGAGGTGCCGAGTTCGCGGTCGAGGTCGTCGAAGTCGAGCAGCACGTAGCCCTTCATACGGCCCAGCACCGCGCCCTTGATGGCGGACGGGGCGCCGCCCACGATCCGTACGTCGTCGACGGAGCCCCTGACCTGCGCGACGGATATCCGCCCGGCGGGCATGTCGGGGACGGCGATGTCGACGTGGTCGAGCCGCCCGGCCCCGACCTGGGTGAGGAACGGGAACCCCCCGATGTGCACCTCGGGTTCGGCGTGCAGCTTGAGGGCGCTCTGCACCTTCTCGGCGGCCTTGTTCTCCGCGTACAGGGCGGCCCAGCGGTCGCCGACGAAGAGGAACGCGAGCAGGACGCCGACCGCGACGGCGGTCTTGACGGCCCTGCCCACGAGCGAGGCACGGCGCCTGCGCACGGCGCGCAGATACGGCATCCGGTCGGCGTCGTAACGGCCTTCTTCGCTGCCGTCGTCGTGATCGTCGTCGTCCGGACGGAGAGTGAAGCCGAGGGGGCCCTCCCCGTACACCTCGTGCACGTCGCCGCTGAAGTCGTCGTACGGGCTGCCGTAGAGGCCGGAGCCGGCCGACGGCCGCCCGTCCGTGCCGAGTTCGGGGCCGTAGGCGGGGGCCGGACCGGGATCGGTACCTGGACCGGCACCTGGATCGGGTCGTGGATCGGGTCGTGCCGCGAGCGCGTCGTACGGGCTGGGTCTGGAGGGCGCGACCGGGGGCACATCCGGGGCGGCCAGCTCCTCGTAAGGATTCCGTGCCGTCCTTGTCCAACCTGTGGAACTTGTCGGGGGGCGGTGCGCGCTCATCACCTTATGCGAACACAAGGGCGACAGGATCTCCAACTTCCGCCGGTGGAAAGGCAGACGAAGGGGGCGGCGAAGGCCGCGGCCTCACCGGCGGCCTCACCCGCGGCAGCCGTCGCCGGAATTCGGAGCGGAAGCCGAACGCGGGGCGTGGTGCCGGGCCCGTGAGCGCCCGGCGGCCCGGCCGGTCCGTCTTCACCTGCTGCTACCGTCGACGCGAGTAACGAGGACTGTGAGAGGTGGCGGCGCACGGTGGCACGTGGCAGCAGCGCGGGGGCGGTCGTGGCCGGACTTACGGCGGCGGCGCTCGCCGTCATCGGTTTCTTCACCTACCAGGCGAGCGCCGCGCAGGACCACGCGAAGGCGGACTCGTCCGACGAACGCGGCGGCGCGGCAGCGTCCGAGCGCGAGAAGCAGGAGAGGGAGAACAACCTGCCCGCGTTCTCCGGTGCGGGCGAGCGCGTGGTGTACGACCTCGACCGCGACCGGGTCTGGCTGATGGGCCGGGACCAGGAGGTCAAGCGCACCTTCCGGGTGACTCCCAGCTCAGTGGACCCCAAGCCCGGGACGTACAAGGTCGAATCGCGCGCTCCGCATGTGACGGGCTCGGACGGTGTCCCCGTGGAGAACGTGGTGCGCTTCGCCACGAGCCAGGGCACGACCATAGGGTTCAGCGCCGCGCTGGACGGCTCGCTGCCGGAGGCCGAGCCCGGCTCGCAGACCGGCGGGATCCGGGAGCACCGGGCCGACGGCGAGGCGATGTGGCTGTTCGCGACGATCGGCACGAAGGTCGTGGTGGTCCGCTAGCAGCGGATCTCCCGGGCCCGGGCCCTTCGGAACGCCGGGGGCTGTCGCGGCCGACGGGCCTGTCGGCCGAGGGACGTGGCGGGACCGAGGGGTCTGTGGACCGGGGGCCTGTCGGTTCGGGGTGCCCGGCCGGAGCCTTCCGACGAGGGTCAGGCCGCGTCCCGCCCGGCTTCCGCACCGTCCACCGTGTCCGAACCATCCGCACCGTCCGCGACCGTCTCCGCGTCCGTCTCCGCGTCCGCAGGCGGTGTCGAGACCGCGTCCGCCGCCGCGCACGACGCGAGCAGCGCGCGCATCGAGACGCCTGACGATCCCGATCCGCCCTTCGAACCGTCCGGCGAACCGCTTGAGTCGACGTCTGCCGGAACGTCTGTCTCCGGAGCCGACGGCGGCGCGCCGGGCTTCCGCGCTCGGTCTTCGGCGGGCATGGATCCTCCCGTGGCTCCTGGCGGGCCGGGTCGAGTGAGGCAGACCTAACCGCGCTCTTCCCGACATCTGACCACGCCCGCCGCCACCGGTGCAACATCTTGCCGACAACCTGTCGGCACGCCCGCGGCCCCGCCCGCGTCCCGTCCAGATCTGGTCCGGCTCCCGTCCGCGTCCCGGATCCGGCCCCGCTTCCGCGCGGCTGCGGTCCGCGCGTCCCGGGCCCGGCCCCACCTCGTCCGCGTCCCGGGTCCCACCCGCGCCGACCGGCGTCGGAGGCCGGTTCAGCCGAGTACGGAGAGGTCCACCCCGCGCCACCGCTCCCCGACACCGGTCACCGTGACGGTCCGTACATCCTGCGGCTCGCCGGAGTCCCCGGCCCCGCCGCCGTCCGTACCCTCGCCGCCGTCCGTATCCTCGCCAGCGCCCGCGCCCGTCTCACGTTCGATCACCACGTGCAGCCGGTCCTCCGACAGTTCCTCGACCCGTCCCTCGCCCCACTCCACGACCACGACCGACTCGGGCAGCGAGACGTCCAGATCCAGGTCGTCCATCTCCTCCAGGCCGCGCCCGCCCAGCCGGTACGCGTCGACGTGCACCAGCGGCGGCCCGTCGCCGAGCGGCGGATGCACCCGCGCGATGACGAAGGTCGGCGAAGTGACGGAGCCGCGCACGCCCATGCCCGCACCCAGTCCCCGGGCGAGCGTGGTCTTGCCCGCGCCGAGTTCGCCGGTGAGCAGTACGAGGTCTCCCGGACCGAGCAGGGCGGCGATGCGCCTCCCCACCTCACGCATCCGCTCGGGGGTCGGTACGGGGGCGGTGTGCTGTACGGCGGGCGGTCCGGCCGCCGCCGACGACTGTGGTGCTTCCATGCGTCCGGATGGTACGCGCGCGAGACGGCCGCCCGTGCCGCCCGCTCAGGCCCCGGCGCCCGTGAGGGAGCGGGTGATCAGCTGCGCCAGCGCCTCGTTGACCTCGTGCGGGCGCTCCAGCATGGCCAGGTGCCCGGTCTTCTCGAGGATCAGCAGCCGGGCCGACGGCAGCGCGGCGGCGATGGCCTCGCTGTGCGCGTGCGGTGTGAGCAGGTCGCGGTCCCCGGCGAGCACGAGGGCGGGACGGCCGTCGAACGCCGCCAGCGCCGCAGTCTTCTCGTGCGCCTCGAACGCCGGGTAGAACTCCGCGACCACGTCGATCGGCACCGCCTCGATCAGCCGCTCCGCGAAGCGCGCGACTCCGGCGTCGACGTTGCGTACGTCGCCGAACGAGTAGCGCTTGACCAGCCCGGCGAGCAGGTCCGCGGTCGCCCGGCGCCCACGCTCGACCAGCGCGCTCTGCGCCACCATCGCCCTGAGCACCCCGGGCACGGCACTCCGCAGCGCCTTCACGCCGAGCGCGGGCAGCGGCAGCCCGTACGTCACCTCGCCGAGACCGCCCGCGCTGGTGTCGATCAGGGCGACGCCGGTGACGCGCTCCGCGACGTACTCCGGGTACTGGTCGGCGAGCGCCATCACCGTCATGCCGCCCATGGAGTGGCCGACGAGGACGACCGGTCCCTCCGGCACCGCCTCGTCGAGCACGGCCTTGAGATCACGGCCCAACTGGTCGATGGTCACGGGCTCTCCGCCCGTCGAGCGGCCCGAACGTCCGTGGCTGCGCTGGTCCCAGAAGACGGTGCGTGCGGCGCCGCGCAGGGCCGCGCGCTGGAAGTGCCAGACGTCCTGGGCGAGGCAGTAGCCATGGGTGAAGACGACGGTGGGCGGCTGCGCCTCGGCCGCACGCCCCGACCGGGTTCCGCCGCTCGTTCCGCCTCCGGGTTCGCCGCCGGTTCCGCCGCCGTTCCGTCTGCGGGCCGTCCCGGGGCGCCGTCCGAGCAGCCGCATCAGCCGGTTGCGGTGCGGGGTCGGCGGGGCCGGGCGGGCGCTGGAGGAACGCGCGCCTCCACGGCCGCGCTCGTCCCGGTCACCGTCTCCGTCCCGGTCACCGTCTGCGTCCTGCTCCCCGTCTCCGACCCGATCATCTTCTGCGTCCCGGTCACCTTCCGCGGCTCCGGCTCCGTCTCCGGAGCCGCCCGACTCGATGCGTACGGGCCGCACGGTCGGGCCGCCCACACCGTCACCCGCACCCGCCGCGCCCGTGCCTCCCCTGCCGGAGCCGTCGCCGCCGTCCTCGGCCTCGTACTGACCGGGATCGTCCGTCTCGAAGTACAGCTCGGTGCCGTCCTCCGCGTACGCGGTACCCGGCGTGCCGCGCAGCGAGCCGTACGGCCCCGCGGCATCCAGAGCGAGGCGGGCCCTGCGGCGCACCCCACGGTTGACCGTGAGCCGCTCCACCGCGACGCCCGCCGCCACCAGCCCGAGCGTCGCACCGGCCAGCCCCGCCCGGCGGCCCCACGCTCCGCCGGACCGGCCGGCTGCCCCGGCGGCCTGCGCGGCCTCCACGGCTCCGGCCGCGACGTTCGCGGCGCCCGTCGCGCCCGAGGCGCCGACGGCACCGGCCGCGCCCACCGCGCCCGCGATACGTCCGCCCTTTGAGGCGAACGACGCCGCCCCCTTCTCCGCCCCCGCTGTCATCCGCTCAACCCCCCACTGCCGCCTGCTCGTTCACATGGACCCTCGGTACCCGGGCACCGATACGCGTAACGATCTCGTACGAGATGGTGCCGGCCGCCCGCGCCCAGTCCTCCGCGGTCGGCTCGCCGCGGTCGCCCGGGCCGAAGAGGACGACCTCGTCGCCCGCCGAGGCATCGTCGCCGCCGAGATCCACGACGAACTGGTCCATGGCGATGCGTCCCGCCACCGTCCGCAGCTTCCCGGCGGCCAGCACCGGCGCCGTGCCGGAGGCGTGCCGCGGCACGCCGTCCGCATAGCCGAGCGGCACCAGCCCGAGAGTGGTCGCCCCCGGAGTCCGGTACGTGTGCCCATAGCTGACGCCGTGCCCCGCCGGCACCTGCTTGACCAGGGCCAACGACGCGCTCAGCGTCATCGCCGGACGCAGCCCCAGCTCCGCCGCGACCCCGACCTCGGGGGACGGCGAGAGCCCGTACACGGACACCCCGGGCCGTACGAGATCGAAATGCGACTCGGGAAGCGTCAGCGTCGCGGGCGAGTTGGCGTGGTGCCGCACCTCAGGGTCGAGACCGGCGCGCTCGGCGAGCGCGACGGCCTCGCGGAAGGCTTCGAGCTGGGCGGCGTTCGCGGGGTGGCCGGGCTCGTCGGCGCAGGCGAAGTGCGACCAGACACCCGTCACCTTCACGGCGCCCTCGGCCTCCGCTGCGCGCGCGGCGGCCACGAGAGCCGGCCAGTCTGCGGGCTGGCAGCCGCCGCGGCCCAGCCCGGTGTCCGCCTTGAGCTGCACGCGCGCGGTGCGTCCGCTGCCGCGGGCCGCCTCCACCGCCTCCTCCAGCGCCCACAGCGCACTCGCCGAGACGTCGATGTCCGCCTCGACCGCCTCCCGCCACGGGCCGCCCGGGGTCCACAGCCAGCTCATCAGGCGTCCCGTGTCACCGGCGGCGCGCAGCGCCAGGGCCTCCTGGGGCGTGGCCGTGCCCAGCCAGCTCGCGCCCGCCTCGCGCGCGGCACGCGCACAGGGCAACGCTCCGTGCCCGTAACCGTCGGCCTTCACCACCGCCATCAGCTCCGCGCGGGGCGCACGCGCGCGCAGCGCACGTACGTTGGCGCGTACGGCGTCGAGGTCGATCTCGGCGCGGGCACGGAGGGTCTCCGAGCCGGGTGGCGCGGTGAGGGCGGTGGTGCCGGAGCGGTCGTTCACGGTTTCAGTGTCTCAGGCGCCCCTTCACGGGCCGGTGCACGCCCTTTCCTCATACGGTCACGAGGCGCTCAGGGGGACGGTCACGGGGCACCGCGCTCCCGGCGTACGGGGAACGGAAAACCGCTTGCGGCGGCGAGGAGGATGTCCGGTATGAGCCGGACGTGGACGATCGGTCCTGAAGCCGTGGGCGGCGAGGACGCCGTCGCGCTGCAACGCGCCTATCTCGACGAGGTCGTCACCCGCTACTACGGGCGGCCCGCG
Organism: Streptomyces sp. HNM0575; assembly: GCF_012726265.1. Lineage (GTDB taxonomy): Bacteria > Actinomycetota > Actinomycetes > Streptomycetales > Streptomycetaceae > Streptomyces. Next base: position 695,808 of record NZ_JAASAG010000002.1, read on the forward strand.
ACGCGCGAGGAGGTCGACGAGGAGTTCGCGGGCACGTCCGCCACCGAACTGACGCCGCCACGCGGCCTGTTCCTCGTCGCACGGGGCGGGGTGGACGGGGCGAACGGGGAGGACAGGGAGGAGCAGCGGCGTGCCGGTGCCCCGGCCGGATGCGCGGGAGTGCGGCTACTGGGCCCGCGGACCGCGGAACCACAGGCCGGGGAACTCGGGATCGGTGAACTGGGGGCCGCGGAACTGGACGCCGCGGAACTCGCGGCCTTAGAGCGGAAGTTCGCGGAACTCGCGGCTCCGGAGCCGAAGTTGGCGGAGCCGGAGTTCGCGGAGTTCGCGGCTCCAGAACTGAAGTTGGCGGAGCCGGAGTTCGCGGAGTTCGCGGAGTTCGCGACCCCAGAACTGAAGATCGCGGAGCCGAAGATCGCGGAGCTGACGAGGGTGTGGGTCCGGCCGGAGGCCCGCCGCGGCGGTCTCGGCTCCAGGCTGCTGACCGCCGCCGAGCACGCCGCGGCAAGCCTGGGGGCGAAGGCGATACGGCTGGACACCCGCAGCGATCTCGTCGAAGCCCGCCGCCTCTACGCACGTCACGGATACGCCGAGATCCCCCCGTACAAGGACGATCCGTACTCCGAGCACTTCTTCGAGAAGCGCCTCGGCTGACCCGCGCAGGACCCGTCGGCCGCCGGGCGTCGGGCCTCCGTCAGCCGTCATCCGTCATCCGTCAGCGGCCCTCCGCCATGGACGTCTCCCGTCGGGCGTCGCCGCCGGGCGTCCTTCGGCAGTTCTTCGGCAGCCCGCCGGTCCTCGGGACGTCCCCCGGCGGTTTGTCAGCCGCCCGCCGGCGACCCGTCCCGCAGCAGGTCCCGCCACGCGGCCGTCAACGCCTCCGCCACGTCCGAAGCCCCGGCCGGGCGCGGCGCGAACCGTCCCGCCAGCCCGTGCACATACGCCCCGGCGGAGGCCGCGTCGAGCGCGTCGAGCCCCCCGGCCAGCAGCGAACCGATCAGCCCCGAAAGCACGTCCCCGGTACCGGCCGTGGCCAGCCAGCCGCTGCCCGTGGGGTTGACGCGTACGCCGCCGGGCCCGGCCACGACCGTCGTCGACCCCTTCAGCAGCACCGTCGCCCCCGTACGCTCCGACAACTCGCGCACCGCCGCCAGCCGCCGTGCCTCGACCTCCGTACGTTCCCAGCCCAGCAACGCGGCGGCCTCACCGGCGTGCGGCGTCAGCACCGTCGGCGCGGTGCGCGCCCGCAGCGCCTCCTCGCCCGCGAGACGCAGACCGTCGGCGTCGATGAGCACCGGCACCCGGGCGGTCAGCACGTCCTCCAGCCGTTCACGGTCCTCGCCCAGCCCCGAACCCACGGCCCACGCCTGCACGCGGCCCGCCTTGCTCGGCGGCCCGGCCGACACGAGCGTCTCGGGGTGGCGGGCGATCACGGCGTCCGCGGCCGGGCCCACATAGCGCACCGCGCCCGCACCGCCGCGCAGCGCCCCCGACACGGCGAGCACCGCCGCACCGGGATAGCGCGCCGACCCGGCGACGACACCCACCACGCCCCGCCGGTACTTGTCGCTCTCCGCCCCCGGACGGGGCAGCAGGGCGCTCACGTCCGCGTGCTGGAGCGCCTCCGCCGCCGGAACGGACGGCTCCGAGGCGGCACCGTCCGTGCCTGACGTCCCGGACTCTCCGGCCTCTCTCGTCTCTCCGGTCTCTCCGGTCTCTCCGGTCTCTCCGGTCTCTCCGGATTCCAGGAACGGGCCCAGCCCGATGTCGACGAGACGCAGCGCCCCCGCGTACTCCCGCGCTGGGTCGAGCAGCAGCCCCGGCTTGTACGCCCCGAACGTCACCGTGGCGTCGGCCCGTACCGCCACACCCGCCACCTCGCCCGTGTCCGCGTCGACGCCGCTCGGCAGATCGACGCTTACCACCGGCGAACGCACCGCCTCCACCAACTGCACGGCAGCCGGGCGCAGTCCGCCCTTGCCGCCGATCCCGACGATGCCGTCCACGACGAGATCCGCTCGCGCGAGCAACGGCTCCACCGGTACGGCCTTGCCCTCCACGACGGCCCCCGGCGCGGTCACGGCCCGTCCGCCCGCCGCCCGCAGCGCCGCCAGCCCGCCCTCGTGAACCCTCTCGGGCGACAGCAGCACAGCGCTCACACCGGCGCCCCGCCGTGCGAGGCGCGCCCCCGCGAAGAGGGCGTCACCGCCGTTGTCACCGCTGCCGACGAGCAGTACGACGCGGCTGCCGTATGTACGTCCGAGCATCCCCGCGCACGCCGCCGCGAGCCCGGCCGCGGCGCGCTGCATCAGGACGCCGTCGGGCAGGCGCTCCATCAGCGCACGCTCGGCGGCCCGTACGGTCTCCACGCTGTAGGCAGTCCTCATGCCCCCAGTCTGACGGCGCCCGAGCGGCACGGACCACACGGACCACACGAAGGTGACGACGCCTCACGCACGGTCCGGATCCGGGGCGTACGAAGCATGGGTGCGGGCTTTGCGGGGTGCTCCTGGGGAGAGCCGGGGGGGAGCGAGCTGGGCGGGGGGGCTGGTATGCGGCTCGTGTGCGCTCGGTATACGAGAGGGCCGGCGGAGGCGTATGCGGTCGGTATACCAGGGGGTCGGCGAAGGCGTATGCGGTCGGTATGCAGGGCGCTGGGAACGGCGTGTGCACTCGGTATACAGGAGGCTGCCAAGCAGCGTATGCGCTCCGTATACGGGGATGCCGGGCGAGCGCGGCGAGGGGCCGTACACGCTCGGTATGCAAGGCAGTTGAGGGGCGGGAACCGCGCATGCACTCGGTATGCAAGGCGCTGCGAGCGGTGTGTGCACTCCGTATACAGGAGGCTGCCAAGCGGCGTATGCGCTCCGTATACAGGGCGCCGTTGCCCTTGCCGGGTCGGGCCGTGAGCGACGGTCGGGCGGTTCGGGCGGGTGCATGCACTCGGTATACGGAGCGCGCACCACGGCACACGCACTCGGTATACAGAACGCGAAGCACCGCGTACGCACTCAGTACACAGCTCGTATGCGCAAGGCTCGTACACGCAGCACGGCACACGCACTCGGTACACCGCTCGTATACGCACCCCAGCCCGCATGCGCAGCAACCCCGCCCCCACCCCACCCCCGGGCGCTCAGCCCTCGGCGATCACCACCGCGGACGCGATCCCCGCGTCGTGCGACAGCGACAGATGCCACCCCCGCACGCCCAGCTCCTCGGCCGCCGCCGCCACCGTCCCCCGTACGCACAGCGACGGCCGGCCCGAGTCGGCCTGGAGTACCTCCGCGTCGGTCCAGTTCATGCCGCCGGGTGCGCCGAGCGCCTTCGCCAGCGCCTCCTTCGCGGCGAAACGGGCCGCCAGGGAGGCCACGCCCCGGCGTTCCCCGGTCGGGAGCCACAACTCGGCCTCCACGAAGAGCCGTTCGGCCAGTGACGGGGTACGCTCCAGCGCCTGCCCGAAGCGGTCCACGGCGGCCACGTCGATGCCGACCCCCACGATCACCTGGGTCCCCCGACGGTCTCGCCCTCGCCCCGCCCCACCTCGTACGTACGCGGATCCACCGGCACCCCCTCCAGGTCCGTGACCCATGCACCGTCGGGGCGCACCGTGACCACCCGCCCCTCCGCGCCGACGTCGGCCACCTCACGCGTGTACGGCGCGAACGCCGCGGCATCGGATCCCAGGAAGGTCTCTCCGTCGCCGATCCCCACCGTCAGCGGCAGACCACGGCAGCCGCCCACGATCACGTCCGGTTCGTCGGCGTGCACCGCGACGAACGAGAACCTGCCTGCGAGCCCCCTGCACAGCTGCCGCATGGCCTCTGCCGGATCGCCGCACGCGGAGAAGTGCTCGGCGAGCAGATGGGCCGCGGCCTCGGTGTCGGTGTCCGAGGTCAACTCGTGGCCACGGGCTGCGAGTTCGTCCCGCAGCCGGGTGTGGTCGGCGATGTCGCCGTTCTGTACGACCGCGACGCGTCCCGAGTCGTCCAGGTGCGGGTGCGCGTTGACGTCCGCGGGCGGGCCGTGCGTGGCGCGGCGGACGTGCCCGATGCCGGTCGTCCCGGCGGGCAGCGGACGTGCCTTCAGCTCCTGCCGTACGTCGTCGAGGCTCCCCGTCTTCTTCGCCGCCGCCAGCCCGCCGTCCACGAGCAGGGCGACCCCGGCGGAGTCGTGGTCCGGGCGCTCCAGACGGCTCAGCCCGTCGAGGAGGACTCCGAGGGCCGACCGCCCTCCCGCGTACGCAACGATTCCGCCCATGCGAGCACCCTAGAACGTGTTCGCGGAGCAGGGCGCCGCCAGGGACCGCCCCCACGGCAGGGGCGATGGGCGTCCACGGGCACCGGCGGCCCCGCCTCGTACGGACTGCACGCTGCAATCGGAGCCGCCCGGAACAAGCGACTGCACGCTCGTTCACAGAACCGGCGGACGCCCTGCCTTGCTCAACGCCTTGTTCAGCGCCTTGCTCAGCGCCTTGTTCAAGGCCTTGTTCAGCGGCCCCGGGCTATGCGCTCTATGGCGTCCTCCATCAGCTCCAGGTACTCCGCTTCCTCACAGCGCGGCTTGCTGCCCAGCACGTACATGTCGAGGCTCTCGGAGAGGTCTTCCGCCAGGTCCTCGTCGGGCAGGTCGTCGAGCGCGAGATCGCTCTGTATGCGGGCGGCCGCGAAGTCGCCGACCGGGGCCGCCGGGGGACGGGCGGGTCGTCTTCGTATGGGGTACTTGAGGGTCAACCGGCTGATGCTGAGGGACATGACGCGAAACGTAGCGGCAAAGCCCACCGGTCGTACACCGTCCGCACATCCTATTTTCACCGAGGGTTCGTACGGGCTCCTCGGCCTCCCCCGAAGCCGGGCGGGAACCGGACGGAAGTGGGACGGTACGCGGCGGAGAATGGTCCCGTGGCAACGCCGTACACAGACCTCTCACGCACCGAATGGAGCGCGCTCCGCGAGCGCACTCCCCTCCCCCTGACCGCCGCCGAGGTCGAGGAACTGCGCGGCCTCGGCGACGTGGTCGACCTCGACGAGGTCCGCGAGGTCTACCTCCCGCTCTCCCGGCTGCTCAACCTCTACGTGGCGGCCACAAACGGCCTGCGCACCGCCGTCCACACCTTCCTGGGCGACGCGGGCGACAGGAGCAGAACGCCCGGCGGCACCCCCTTCGTGATCGGTGTCGCGGGCAGCGTCGCCGTCGGCAAGTCCACGGTCTCCCGGCTGCTGCGCGCACTGCTCGCCCGCTGGCCCGAGCACCCGCGGGTCGAACTCGTCACCACCGACGGCTTCCTGCTGCCCACGGCGGAACTCGAGGAGCGCGGCCTGATGTCGCGCAAGGGCTTCCCCGAGTCGTACGACCGCAGGGCGCTCGTCAGGTTCGTCGCCGACGTCAAAGCCGGCGAGCCGGAGGTGACCGCCCCCGTCTACTCCCACCTCCGCTACGACCGGATCCCCGGAGAGCGGCTGACCGTCCGGCGCCCGGACATTCTGATCGTCGAGGGCCTCAACGTGCTCCAGCCCGCGCAGCCCGGCAGCGACGGCCGCACGCGGCTCGCCCTCGCCGACTACTTCGACTTCTCCGTCTACGTGGACGCCCGCACGAGCGACATCGAGGCCTGGTACCTGGCCCGCTTCCGCGCACTGCGCGAGACCGCGTTCCAGGACCCGCGCTCGTACTTCCACCGGTACACGCGGGTGCCGGAGGAGGAGGCGCTGGAGTACGCCCGCCGCACCTGGCACACGGTCAACGAACCCAATCTGCGGCAGAACATCGCGCCCACGCGCGGGCGCGCGACGCTTCAGCTGCACAAGGGCGCGGACCACAAGGTCCGCCGGCTGTCGCTGCGGAAACTCTGACCGTACGGGCCGGCGACTCCGCGTGCGGGCTGCACCGGTCGTGGGGCGGCCCGGTGGGCGCCGGTCGTTGTATACAGCTGGTACGCGAGCGGTGTGGGGGCTGTACATCGGCTGTGTACAGCCCGTCGACGGTCAGCCGAGGGAGCTCTTCACCACGTCGGCCAGCCGGCCCGCCACCGATTCCGCCTGCTCGCTGTCGGCGGCCTCCACCATCACCCGCACCAGCGGCTCGGTGCCGGAGGAGCGCAGCAGGACCCGGCCCGTGGCACCGAGTTCGCGTTCCGCGTCGGTGACCGCGGCGGCCAGCTCACCGGAGGTGTCCACCCGGCTCCTGTCCACGTCCCGCACGTTGATCAGCACCTGCGGCAGCCGTTCCATTACGCTCGCCAGTTCCGCGAGCGGCTTGCCCGTGGCGGCGACGCGTGCTGCGAGCATCAGGCCCGTCAGCGTGCCGTCCCCGGTGGTGGCGTGGTCGAGCGCGATCACGTGCCCGGACTGCTCGCCGCCCAGCGCGTATCCGCCGCGCTTCATCTCCTCCAGTACGTAGCGGTCGCCGACCGCCGTCTGGAGCACCTCGATGCCCTCGCGGCCCATCGCCAGCCGGAAACCCAGGTTGGACATGACCGTGGCGACCACGGTGTCCTTGCGCAGCCGGCCGGCGTCCCGCAGGGCCACCGCCAGCACCGCGAGGATCTGGTCGCCGTCGACCGTCTCGCCGCGCGCGTCGACGGCAAGGCAGCGGTCGGCGTCGCCGTCGTGCGCGACGCCGAGGTCCGCGCCGTGCTCCACGACGGCCGCGCGCAGCCCTTCCAGGTGGGTCGAACCGCAGCCGTCGTTGATGTTGAGGCCGTCGGGGTCGGCGCCGATGGTGAAGACCTCGGCGCCCGCGCGCGCGAAGGCCTCGGGCGAGACGCGGGAGGCGGCGCCGTGCGCGCCGTCGATGACGATCTTCAGCCCGTCGAGACGGTTCGGAAGCACGCCCACGAGATGGGCCACGTAGTTGTCGAAGCCCTCGTCGTACTCACGGATCCGGCCGACCGCGGCGCCCGTGGGACGCGCCCACGGCTGGCCCGTGCCGTGCTCGTGGTAGAGCGCCTCGATCCGGTCCTCCAGCTCGTCGGCGAGCTTGTGACCGCCCTGCGCGAAGAACTTGATGCCGTTGTCGGGCATGGGGTTGTGACTGGCCGAGAGCATCACGCCCAGGTCGGCTCCGAGCGAGCCGGTCAGGTACGCGACGGCGGGTGTCGGCAGCACTCCCACGCGCAGCACGTCGACTCCGGCGCTGGCAAGGCCCGCGACGACGGCCGCCTCCAGGAACTCCCCGGACGCTCGCGGATCCCGTCCGACCACGGCCACCGGCCGGTGCCCCTCGAACGAGCCCACTTCAGCGAGCACATGCGCCGCCGAGACCGACAGCCCGAGCGCCAGCTCGGCGGTCAGGCCTTCGTTGGCGACACCGCGCACACCGTCCGTTCCGAAGAGTCGTGCCACTTGTGGTTCCTCCGAGTCCGAGTCGAATCCGAGTACCGGGCCGAGGGCGGATTCCGTTCCCGGCCGGATACGAGCTGTATACGAACCGCATATGAGACGCATACGCGGCGAGTACGGACCGCACACCACACGGTCCGCAAGCGGAGGCCGGAGCCCGGCCCCGTCCGAGCAAGGTATCCGCCGCGTCCCCGTCTTCCGCGCTCCCCCGTGTCCGGCACGCTCACGCGCCGCCCGCACTCACCAAAGGTGCCCGGCGCGACGCGTTGTATACCGAGTGCGCCGCGTACACGAGCGGTATACCGAGTGCACACGCCGCTCCAGCATTGCTGTATACCGAGCGCACGCAAGCGGCATACGGCGAGCGGCATGCGAGCCGCCCCATCCGCACAGTCCGTCCATGTTTCTCAGGCTGCCCGCCTGCCTCCGCCGCACAGGCCGGAACCGGTTCCGCCGACCCGCGCCCGCCACCGCTCGCGCGCCGTCTCCCTCATAGACGAAAGCCCCGGGGGCACGGTTTCGTACCCCCGGGGCTTTCGTACAGCTGCTGCGAGCAGTGCAGCCGGCCGGGCGCGTCAGCGCTTGCTGTACTGCGTGCCCTTACGGGCCTTCTTCAGACCGGCCTTCTTCCGCTCGACCGCGCGAGCGTCGCGCGTGAGGAAGCCGGCCTTCTTCAGCGGGCCACGGTTGTTGTCCGTGTCCGCCTCGTTGAGCGCACGGGCCACGCCCAGGCGCAGCGCGCCGGCCTGTCCCGAGATGCCGCCGCCGCTGATCCGGGCGACGATGTCGTAGCGCTCGTCCAGCTCGAGCACCTTGAAGGGCTCGTTGACTTCCTGCTGGTGCACCTTGTTCGGGAAGTAGCCCTCAAGGGTGCGACCGTTGATCTTCCACTTGCCGCTGCCCGGGACGATGCGGACGCGGGCGACGGCGTTCTTGCGGCGCCCGGTGCCGGCGGCCGGCTGCGGGTCGCCGAATCGGGACGCGAGCGACTCGGAGGTGAACTCCTCCGGCGCCTCGGGGGTCTCGGTCGTGTACTCCTCGACGCCCTCTACGGGGGTCTCAGCAGTGGTCTCGGCCACGGTTCTCCTCAACTTCTCTCTGTATCGGCGGGGGTGGCCGGACTTACTGCGCGACCTGGCTGATCTCGAACGGCACGGGCTGCTGGGCGCCGTGCGGGTGCTGGTCACCCGCGTAGACCTTCAGCTTCGAGAGCATCTGACGGCCCAGCGTGTTCTTCGGGAGCATGCCCTTGACGGCCTTCTCGACGGCCTTCGCGGGGTTCTTCTCCAGCAGCTCGTCATAGCGGACGGACCGCAGACCACCCGGGTATCCGGAGTGGCGGTAGGCCATCTTCTGAGTCCGCTTGTTGCCGGACAGGTGCACCTTGTCGGCGTTGACGATGATGACGAAGTCACCGGTGTCGACGTGAGGCGCGTACACCGGCTTGTGCTTGCCCCGGAGAAGGGTGGCGGCCTGGGTGGCCAGACGGCCCAGGACAACGTCCTGCGCGTCGATGACGTGCCACTGGCGCTGAATATCGCCGGGCTTGGGGCTGTACGTACGCACGGTCGTAGCCTTCGCTTCTGTGAGTGGGTCACCCTGGGCTAGAAGCTCAGGGGAAAGGTCCTGACAAGGCCACCTGGCAGATCACGACAGCCTTGACCGCACAGCGGTGACGCGAGCCGCCTGTGCTGATCGCTGGTCATCGGCCGGTGGGCCGGGTGTAAGGCCCTCCCACGTGAGAATGAGCAAGCCAATACACACAACGAACCGGCAGCTTACCGGGGCGCACCCGTACGGGTCAAAGCGGGCCCGACCCGGCGGGCGACCGGCGAACGGCCCTTCCTGCGGGCCTCGGCGTCCCGGCCCCATGGTCCAGCTCACGCCGGTGAGTTGCGGCATCACGACCCGCCCCGAGACGGCCCCAACGGGCCGCCGTCCAGAGGCGGTTCATCCGAGGTGAGCCCCGACAGCGGCCGTTCCCCGGCCCGTTCGGACCCTTGATGCGCAACTGACCACCCCGACCGAGCACCCCCACCCGGACCCAAACGGACCCAAGCAGAACGACCCGTCCGACGGCGGGCCCCACAACTCACAGGCGGAAGCGCCGAGTTGAACGGTTTCGCGGTGTCCCTCCCGCCCGGAGCACACCGACCGTGCCGGGCTTCCCGGGCGTCTCTCGCAGTGGCGTACACGCTCAACCGACCGAATATGATGCGCCCATGAGCTTTGGGCAGGATGGACCGGATCAGGGTCCAGGCGGTTCTTCCACCCCCGACTGGGCGGCGCTCGCCGACGAGACGGAGCAGGAGCGCCACCGGCGGCGCCGCTGGATGATCGCCGGTGCCGGCGCGCTCGCGACGGTCGTCGTGGCCGGGATAGTCGCGGTCGCCGTGATCAATGAGGGCGGCGGCAGCGGCCGTGCCTCCGACAAGCCCTCGGAGACCCTCCCGACCCCTGAAGACCTGCCGTCCGGCTCCGGCGGCGACCCGACGTTCAAGGACGAGCCGCCGCCTCCGCCGCCGCCCCGCGACTTCATCTCGGACCCTCGCCGCGACAAGGCTCCGCTCAACGTGGGCACGCTCTACCCGTCCAAGAGCGTCAGCATCAACGGCCGTCCGTACGAGCGTGCTTCGACGGACACGAGCAAGGGCTGCACGGACGCCGCGCACGCCGGCCTCGGCCCGCTGCTCAGCAAGAACGACTGCAAGAGTCTCTTCCGCGCCACGTACACGCACTCAGGGCTCGCCGTCACGGTGGGCATCGCGGTCTTCGACGAAGCCGGAACGGCGGCGAAGGTGAAGAGCAAGTACGAACCGAACCTCGTCGCGCTCAAGGGCGGCGGAGTCCCCGACTTCTGCCGCACCGTCACCTGCCGTACGACCGCCAACTCCTTCGGTCGCTACGCCTACTTCACCATCGCGGGGCGCACGAACGGCAAGCCGTCCACCGCCGCGGACAAGAAGGCGGAGCAGGCGGCCCGCGACGGTTCGACGTACGCCTACGCCCGCATCCTCAAGCGCGGCAAGGACCAGGCGGCGGCAGCCGTCGGCGCCTCACCCGAGGAGTAACGGACGTACGGCCGCGGGCAGTTCAGCCGCCGCAGGTCGTTCAGCAGCACCCCGCGGACGCCGCAGCGGACGCCGGTGCACTCTCCGACGGCAGTGAACGCCGGTTGCGGGCGGCCGAGTTGCGCGCCTCCAGCTCCTCGTCCGGCGGATAGCCGACCTCCTCCAGCGTCAGCCCGTGCGGCCGTACGACATGTACCGCCGAGTCCCGCACCCGCCCCGCCAGCACCTCCCCCGGCCACTCGGGGGGCCGGTGCCCGTCGCCGACGAAGAGCATCGCCCCCACCAGTGCGCGCACCATGTTGTGGCAGAAGGCGTCCGCCCGCACCGTCGCCTCCAGCACCCCGTCCGCGCGGCGCTCCCAGCGCAGGCCCTGCAAGGTGCGGACGGTCGTCGCGCCCTCCCGCTTCTTGCAGTACGCGGCGAAGTCGTGCTCGCCCAGCAGAAGACCGGCCGCGGCGTTCATGGCGTCCGCGTCCAACGGCCGGTTGTGCCACAGCACATGGGAACGCAGCAGCGGATCGACGCCGCCGGGATGGTCGCTCACGCGGTACGAGTAGCGGCGCCAGATAGCCGAGAAGCGGGCGTTGAAGTGCTCGGGGGCCGCGGCCACCCGCCACACGCGTACGTCCATGGGCAGCCGTCCCGCGAGGCGCCGCAGCAGCTGACCGCCGTGTTCGGCCCAGACGTCCTCGGGCAGGTCGACGTGGGCGACCTGGCCGCGCGCATGCACGCCGGCATCCGTACGTCCGGCGACGGTCAGGTCGACCGGCACGCCCCCGTCTCCGTTCCGGCCTTCGCCGTCCGCCTCCCCGTCCCCGTTCTTCCCGCCGTCCCCGTCGCCGTCGCCGTATCCGTTCCGGCCGTCGCCGTCTGAGCCGCGCGGCCCGGGCCCGAGGCGCAGCACCACGCGGATCGCGTCCTCCAGCTCCTGCTGCACCGTCCGCCGCCCCCGCTGCCGGGCCCAGCCGGAGAAGTCCTTGCCGTCATAGCTCAGGTCGAGCCGCACCCGTACCCTGCCGGGCTTCACCGCGTCGGTCACGTCCGTCACCGCAGCCGTTCCTCTCCGTACGAGAACGAACAGGCCCGCCCCCCGAAGGGAACGGGCCCGCTCACGAGCTTTACGAGCGTCAGGCGTCCTTGGACCCGGACTCCTCGGCCTCGGCGTTCTCCGCCTTGGCGTCGGTCTCCTCGGCCTCGGCCTCGGTCTCCTCAGCCTGGGCCTCGTCGGCCTTGGCTTCCTCGGCCTTGGCCTTGCTCTTGGCGCTCTTCTTCGCACCGCCCGCGGCCTTACCGCTCTCGGCATCCTTGGCCGTCCGCTTCGTGGCGGCCTCGGCCTCGCCGACAGCCTGCTGCTGCACGGTCAGGGCCTCCACCAGCTCGATAACGGCCATGGGCGCGTTGTCGCCACGGCGGTTGCCGATCTTGGTGATGCGGGTGTAGCCACCCGGCCGGTTCTCGTAGCGGGGGCCGATCTCGGTGAAGAGGGTGTGGACCACGCTCTTGTCCGTGACCGTGCGCATGACCTGGCGGCGGTTGTGAAGGTCGCCCTTCTTCGCCTTGGTGATCAGACGCTCCGCGACGGGACGCAGACGGCGCGCCCTGGCCTCGGTGGTGGTGATGCGCCCGTACTCGAAGAGATCCGTGGCGAGGTTCCCCAGCATCGCCTTCTGGTGCGAGGCGCTGCCGCCCATACGGGCGCCCTTGGTGGGCTTCGGCATCGTGCTTCTCCTTCTGTGTGCCTGCACCGGCCGTATCAGGTACCGGTGGCAGTTCCGGCCGTATCAGGTACCGGAGGGTGGATCCCCAGGCCCGCCGGGGCCGAGGGGAAGCCCGGCCGGGCGGATTCCCGGCCGGGGCGACGGAGGGGCCGCATGACCGCCCCGTGGATCAGATCCGCAGGACGCGGATCAGTACTGCTCGGTCTCGACGAACCCGGCGTCCGTGTCGTCGTCCGCGCCGAAGGCGTCGGCGGCGGCCGTCGGGTCGAATCCGGGCGGGCTGTCCTTCAGGGCCAGGCCCATGCCGGCGAGCTTCGCCTTGACCTCGTCGATCGACTTCGCACCGAAGTTGCGGATGTCGAGCAGGTCCGCCTCGGAACGCGCCACGAGCTCGCCCACCGAGTGGATGCCCTCACGCTTCAGGCAGTTGTACGAGCGGACCGTGAGCTCCAGCTCCTCGATCGGCAGCGCCAGATCGGCGGCGAGCGCGGCGTCCGTCGGGGACGGGCCCATGTCGATGCCCTCGGCGTCGACGTTCAGCTCGCGTGCCAGGCCGAAGAGCTCGACCAGGGTCTTGCCGGCCGAGGCCATGGCGTCGCGCGGGCGCATGGCCTGCTTGGTCTCGACGTCGACGATCAGCTTGTCGAAGTCGGTGCGCTGCTCGACACGGGTCGCCTCGACCTTGTACGTGACCTTCAGCACCGGCGAGTAGATGGAGTCGACCGGGACGCGCCCGATCTCCTGGCCCATCTGCTTGTTCTGCACGGCGGAGACATAGCCGCGGCCGCGCTCGACCGTCAGCTCCATCTCCAGCTTGCCCTTGCCGTTGAGCGTGGCGAGGACCAGGTCGGGGTTGTGCACCTCGACACCGGCCGGCGGTGCGATGTCCGCGGCGGTGACCAGGCCGGGGCCCTGCTTGCGCAGGTACATCACGACCGGCTCGTCGTGCTCGGAGGAGACCACGAGGGACTTGATGTTGAGGATGAGGTCGGTGACGTCCTCCTTGACGCCCGGCACGGTCGAGAACTCGTGCAGGACACCGTCGATCCGGATGCTGGTGACAGCCGCTCCGGGAATCGAGGAAAGGAGCGTACGACGCAGGGAGTTACCGAGGGTGTAGCCGAACCCGGGCTCCAGCGGCTCGATCACGAACCGTGAGCGGAATTCGTCGACGACCTCTTCGGTCAGGGACGGGCGCTGAGCGATCAGCATGTGGTGATGCCTCCAGTCTTCGGCAACCGCTATTTGATGCCGTACTGACAGGGTACGGGCGGCACGACACGTTCGAGTGCCGTACCGCCCACCCCGGTTGAATTGCTGCTCCGGGCAGGACCCGGAGGTTCAGCAGCCGCGCCGTACCCGGACTACTTCGAGTACAGCTCGACGATCAGCTGCTCCTGCACCTGGGTGTCGATCACCTGGCGCTCGGGCAGCGAGTGGACGAGGATCCGCATCTTCGACGGGATGGACTCCAGCCAGGCCGGAACCGTCTTCTCGCCGGCCTCCGCAGCCGCCACCTGGAAAGGCGTCAGGTTACGGGAGGAGTCACGGACCTCGACGATGTCGCTCACGGACACGCGCGCCGACGGGATGTCGGTCTTGCGGCCGTTCACGGTGATGTGCCCGTGCCGGACCAACTGACGGGCGTGGTCACGGGACTTGGCGAAGCCGGCCCGGTAGACCACGTTGTCCAGGCGGGTCTCCAGGATGCGCAGCAGGTTGTCACCCGTCTTGCCCTGGAGGCGGTTGGCCTCGTTGTAGTACCCGCGGAACTGCTTCTCCAGGACGCCGTAGATACGAGCTGCCTTCTGCTTCTCACGCTTCTGAAGCAGGTACTCGGAGTCCTTGGTGCGCCCGCGACCGTGCTCACCCGGGGGGTAAGGACGGATCTCGATCGGGCACTTCGCGCTCTCGCACTTGCTCCCCTTGAGGAAGAGCTTCTGCTTCTCCCGACGGCAACGCTTGCAGTCGGCCCCGGTGTAACGCGCCATTTGTCTCAGTTCTCCTGTTTCGGCTGGTCAGACTCGGCGGCGCTTGGGCGGGCGGCAGCCGTTGTGCGGGGTCGGGGTGACGTCCTGGATGGAGCCGACCTCGAGGCCGGTGGCCTGGAGGGAACGGATCGCGGTCTCACGGCCGGAGCCGGGACCCTTCACGAAGACGTCGACCTTGCGCATGCCGTGCTCCTGAGCACGGCGAGCGGCGTTCTCGGCGGCCATCTGCGCCGCGAACGGCGTCGACTTGCGCGAACCCTTGAATCCGACGTGTCCGGCGGAGGCCCAGGAGATCACGTTGCCGGTCGGGTCGGTGATCGAAACGATGGTGTTGTTGAACGTGCTCTTGATGTGAGCGTGCCCGGCGGGGACGTTCTTCTTGTCCTTGCGGCGCACCTTCTTGGCGCCGGCCGTACGGCCCTTCGGAGGCATATGGATTTACTCCTGTGGAGGTCGTCGGTCCTGCAACACGGACCGCTTGCAGCGAGTCCGGTGCGGACTACTTCTTGCCCGGCTTCTTCTTGCCGGCGATCGCGCGACGCGGGCCCTTGCGGGTGCGGGCGTTGGTCTTGGTGCGCTGGCCGTGGACGGGGAGACCGCGGCGGTGCCGCAGGCCCTCGTAGCAGCCGATCTCGACCTTGCGGCGGATGTCGGCCTGGATCTCACGGCGGAGGTCGCCCTCGACCTGGAGATTGTTGTCCACGTACTCACGGATCTTGACGAGGTCTTCCTCGGCCAGATCCCGCACCCGGGTGTCGGGGTTGATGCCGGTCTCACCAAGAGTCCGCTGGGCAAGGGTGCGACCGATGCCGAAGACGTAGGTGAGGGCGACCTCTACGCGCTTCTCGCGCGGGAGGTCGACGCCTGCGAGGCGTGCCATTCCTTGGCTCCTGATTGCTTTAGCGGAGGTCTGACGCAGCACCGTCCCCTGTCCGCGAGTGCCGTACGGGCTGTGCCGTGGCACGGGCGGCGAGCAGGGTCCCCGGCCTCCGACCGGGGGTGTCGTCCCCACCGACAAGGATCACAAGGCGGGGGGTCGGGCATCTGCGTATGTACTTGTCGCTTGCGTCGCGCGAAGAATGCGAGCCGTGCGAAGGCTTGCGGTCGGGGTGCTTCAGCCCTGGCGCTGCTTGTGGCGCAGGTTGTCGCAGATGACCATGACCCGGCCGTGACGGCGGATCACCTTGCACTTGTCGCAGATCTTCTTGACGCTCGGCTTGACCTTCATTCGATGAGGTTCTCCGGGTCAGGCCGCCGCCCCACGGCATGGGACAACGGCTCGATCTGTCGAGCTACTTGTAGCGGTAGACGATCCGCCCGCGGGTGAGGTCGTACGGAGAGAGCTCCACCACGACCCGGTCGTCGGGAAGGATACGGATGTAGTGCATCCGCATCTTGCCGCTGATGTGCGCGAGAACCTGGTGCCCGTTCTGAAGCTCCACCTTGAACATCGCATTCGGCAGAGATTCGACGACCGTGCCCTCGATCTCGATGGCCCCTTGTTTTTTGGCCATGCTCTAGCGCTTCACCTTCCGGGATCGGCTACCTGGGGTGACCCCGGGCATACCGATACCCCGGGACCGACGAGCCAGTCTACGGTACGCGTCCCGCAAAGACGAATTCGGGTAGCCTCCCCGGCTACCAAGATCGTTATGCGCGGGGCGGGGGATCGAGCGGTACGGGCGCCGGGCCGGCACCTCCCGGAGTCAGCTCACGCGAGCGGATCGGGCGCCGCCGTGACCCCCAGCTCGGCGAGCTTCGCCTTGCCGCCGTCGGGCGACGTCAGCACGATCGGGCCCTCTTCGGTCAGGGCCACCGAGTGCTCCCAGTGACTGGACCAGGTGCCGTCGTTCGTCTTGACCGTCCAGTCGTCGGAGAGGACATGCGTCTTGGGCGTGCCCATGGTGACCATCGGCTCGATGGCCAGGCACATGCCGGGCACCAGCTTGGGACCGCGGCCGCGCCGGCGGTCCACATAGTTCAGCAGGTGCGGGTCCATGTGCATCTGGGACCCGATGCCGTGGCCGCCGTAGTCCTCGACGATGCCGTACGAACCGGAGGCCGGGCGCGGCTGGCGCCGGATGTAGCCCTCGACCGAGCGGGAGATGTCGACGAGCCGGTTGCCCTTGCGCATGGCCGCGAGCCCGGCCCACATCGAATTCTCAGTGACCCGGCTCAGCTCGTGCAGCTCCGCGGAGTGGCCCTCGCCGACGAAGACGGTGATCGCGGCGTCGCCGTGCCAGCCGTCGACGATGGCGCCGGCGTCGACGGAGAGGAGGTCGCCGTCCTTGAGGACGGTGGCCCGGTCGGGGATGCCGTGCACGACGATGTCGTTCACGGAGGTGCAGATGTTGCCCGGAAAGCCGCCGTAGCCGAGGAAGTTGGGCTTCGCGCCGTGGTCGGCCAGCACCTTCGCGGCGACCTCGTCCAGGTCCTTGGTGGTGGCGCCCGGCACCGCGGCCGCCCGGCAGGCGTCGTGCATCGCCGCGACGACCAGGCCCGCCTCGCGCATCTTCGCGATCTGCTCCGGGGTCTTGATCTCCACCATGCGGCGGTGCCTTCCTTCTGCTGGCGGGTGTGACGTCGGCCGGCCGCGACCGGGACGTGCGGTGCAGGTCGTGCTGGTCGGTCGTGCTTGCTCGTACGGGCCGGGCTGCGGGACCCGGAGATGTGCGCCGGTCCGGGCCTTACGCCCCGCTTCACTCAGTGTGCCGTATGTGCGCGGAGGCGGCCTCCCTCCCGGCCGCTGTCGGCCACGGCCCCACGAGGCCGGGCCCCGGCGACGGAACGCTTCCTCCGCCGGTCCGTCCGTCCGGTCAGTCGGCGACCGAGTCCTTCGCGGCTTCGAGAGCCCGCATCGCGCGCTCGGTCACCTCGCCGACCTCGCCCAGTGCGGAGATGGTGGTCACCAGGTCCTGACGCTTGTAGTGGTCGATGATCGGCTCGGTCTCGCTGTGATAGACGGCCAGCCGCTTCCGTACGGTCTCCTCGCGGTCGTCGTCACGCTGGTACAGCTCGCCGCCGCACACGTCGCACACCCCGTCCTTCTTCGGCGGGCTGTACTCGGCGTGGAAGACATGGCTGCTGTCGCTGCGACAGATGCGGCGGCCCGCGATCCGCTTGACGACCTCTTCCTCCGGCACCTCCAGGTCCAGCACGGCGTCGAGCCGCTGCCCCTGCTCGTCGAGGTGACCGTCGAGCGCCTCCGCCTGCGCGATGTTGCGCGGGAAGCCGTCGAGCAGGAAGCCGCCGGACGCATCCGGCTCGGCCATCCTGTCCGTCGCCATGCCGATCGTGACCTCGTCGGGTACGAGCTGGCCCGCACGCATGTACTCCTGGGCCTGCTGCCCGAGCGGAGTGCCCTGGCTGATGTTCGCGCGGAAGATGTCGCCCGTGGAGATGTGCGGAATCGACAGGTTCTCGGCGAGGAACGCGGCCTGCGTTCCCTTACCCGCGCCAGGCGGTCCGACGAGGACGATACGCATCAGCGGAGGAACCCTTCGTAATTGCGCTGCTGAAGCTGGCTCTCGATCTGCTTCACGGTCTCGAGCCCGACGCCCACGATGATCAGGATGCTCGTCCCGCCGAACGGGAAGTTCTGCTGGGCACCGAACGCGATCAGCGCGACGGTCGGCACCAGAGCGATCAGTCCGAGATACAGAGACCCCGGCCATGTGATCCGGTTCAGCACATAGCTCAGGTACTCCGCAGTGGGCCGACCTGCCCGGATGCCCGGGATGAAGCCACCATACTTCTTCATGTTGTCAGCGACTTCTTCGGGGTTGAAGGAGATCGCCACGTAGAAGAACGCGAAGAAGACGATCAGCACGAAGTACGTGATGATGTAAAGCGGGTGGTCACCCTTCACGAAGTGGGCCTGGATCCACTGCGCCCAACCCGCCTGCGACCCGCTGAACTGAACGATCAGCGCCGGAATGTAGAGCAGCGACGAAGCGAAGATGACGGGAATCACACCCGCCTGATTGACCTTCAGCGGAATGTAGGTGGACGTGCCGCCGTAACTGCGGCGTCCGATCATGCGCTTCGCGTACTGCACGGGAATGCGGCGCTGGGCCTGCTCGACCAGGACCACGAGGGCCACCATCGCGAGACCGCTGATGATCACGGCGCCGAACTCGATCCAGCCGTCGGCGAGTTTGCCCTGCTTCTTGATCGCCCACAGCGCGCCGGGGAAGCCCGCGGCGATCGAGATGAACATCAGGATGGACATGCCGTTGCCGATGCCGCGGTCCGTGATGAGCTCGCCGAGCCACATGATGAACGCGGTGCCCGCGGTCATGCAGATCACCATCGTCACGGTGGTGAAGACCGACTGGTCCGGGATGATCTGGTCGCGGACCTGGCACTGCGGGAAGAGGGTGCCGCTGCGGGCGGTGGCCACGAGCCCCGTCGCCTGGAGGATTGCGAGCGCGACCGTCAGATAACGCGTGTACTGCGTGATCTTGGCCTGCCCCGCCTGGCCCTCCTTCTTCAGCGCCTCCAGCCGCGGAATGACCACGACCAGCAGCTGGAGAATGATGCTCGCGGTGATGTACGGCATGATGCCGAGCGCGAAAATGGTCAACTGAAGCAGCGCGCCACCGCTGAACATATTGACCAGCCCGAAGAGGCCCTGATTCCCCTTGGCCTCGTTCATGCACTGGTTGACGTTCTCAAAGCTGACACCCGGCACCGGAACGTGCTGCCCCAAGCGGAAGAGCACCATGATGCCGAGCGTGAACAACAGCTTCTTTCGCAGGTCGGGCGTCTGGAACGCCCGGGCGAACGCGGTGAGCACGGTGCCTCCTGCGCCCCCCGCGTCTCGCGCGAGAGGTGACGGTCTTGGGGTCGACAGATACCAACAGTGCCCGCCACCTTACCGGCGACGGTGCCCGCCACGGAACGACGGACCGGGGACGCCCCGTTGGGACGTCCCCGGCCTGTCAGCGGACGGACTCAGTCAAGCTCGGTGACGGTGCCGCCGGCAGCGGTGATCTTCTCCTTGGCGGAGCCGGAGACCTTGTTGACGGTCACCGTCAGAGCCACGGAGATCTCGCCGGCGCCGAGCACCTTGACGAGCTCGTTCTTGCGGACGGCGCCCTTGGCGACCAGGTCGGCCACCGTGACCTCGCCGCCCTTGGGGTAGAGCTCGGCCAGCTTCTCCAGGTTCACCACCTGGAACTGCTTGTGGGCAGGGTTACGGAAGCCCCTCAGCTTGGGCAGCCGCATGTGCAGCGGCATCTGCCCGCCCTCGAAGTTCTCCGGAACCTGGTAACGGGCCTTGGTGCCCTTGGTGCCGCGACCGGCCGTCTTGCCCTTCGACGCCTCACCGCGACCCACGCGGGTCTTCGCGGTCTTGGCGCCCGGGGCCGGCCGGAGGTTGTGCACCTTCAGCGGGTTGTTCGCCGAAGAGTCAGCCATCTCAGTCGACCTCCTCGACCGTGATGAGGTGCCGCACGGTGTGCACCATGCCGCGCACCTCGGGACGGTCCTCGCGTACGGAGACGTCGCGGACCCTCTTCAGACCGAGCGTCCGCAGCGTGTCCCGGTGGTTCTGCTTCGTACCGATGACGGAACGCGTCTGCGTGATCTTGAGGCGGGCCATTACGCGCTCACCCCGGCACGGGCCCGCAGCAGAGCGGCGGGCGCCACGTCCTCGAGCGGCAGGCCACGGCGGGCGGCGATCTCCTCGGGGCGCTGAAGGCCCTGAAGAGCCGCACGCGTGGCGTGCACGATGTTGATCGGGTTCGCGGAGCCGAGCGACTTGCTGAGCACGTCGTGGATGCCCGCGCACTCCAGCACGGCACGCACCGGGCCACCGGCGATCACACCGGTACCGGGCGAGGCCGGCTTGAGCAGCACGACGCCCGCGGCCTCCTCACCCTGGATCGGGTGCGGAATGGTGCCCTGGATGCGGGGGACCTTGAAGAAGTGCTTCTTGGCCTCCTCGACACCCTTGGCGATGGCGGCCGGCACCTCCTTGGCCTTGCCGTATCCGACACCCACGGTGCCGTCGCCGTCGCCCACCACGACCAGCGCGGTGAAGCTGAAGCGGCGACCGCCCTTCACAACCTTGGCCACGCGGTTGATCGCTACGACGCGCTCAACGTACGCGGTCTTCTCGGCGGCGGCGCCGCCGTCCCGGCCCTTGCGGTCCCGACGCTCGCCGCCACCGGCGCCGCCACCGCGGCGCTGGGGTCCAGCCATTGGAATTACCTCTCTCCTTTATCCGCTCAGCGCGGGAACCGGCTCAGAACCTGAGACCGGCTTCACGGGCGGCGTCAGCCAGAGCGGCAATCCGCCCTGCGTACTTGTTGCCGCCGCGGTCGAACACGACGGTCTCCACACCCGCTGCCTTCGCACGCTCGGCGACAAGTGCGCCCACCTGCTTGGCCTGTGCGCTCTTGTCGCCGTCAGCACCGCGGATGGACGCGTCGAGCGAGGACGCCGAGGCCACCGTGTGGCCCGCCAGGTCGTCCACGACCTGAGCCACCATGTGGCGGTTCGAACGCGTCACCACGAGACGGGGACGGGCCGGAGTGCCCGACACCTTCTTGCGGATGCGGATGTGACGGCGCTTGGCGGCGGCGCGCTTGTAGGCGTCGCCCTTAGCGATCTTCACGCCGTATGCCATGGCTTACTTACCAGCCTTTCCGACCTTGCGGCGGATGGTCTCGCCCGCGTACTTCACGCCCTTGGCCTTGTACGGGTCCGGGCGGCGGAGCTTGCGGATGTTGGCCGCGACCTCGCCGACCTTCTGCTTGTCGATGCCCTCGACCGAGAACTTGGTCGGCGACTCGACCTTGAACGAGATGCCTTCCGGCGCCTCGACCAGGATCGGGTGGCTGTAGCCAAGCGAGAACTCCAGGTTGGAGCCCTTCGCCTGGACGCGGTAACCCACGCCGCTGATCTCGAGGTCCTTGGTGAATCCCGTGGTCACGCCAGTGATCATGTTCGCCACCAGCGTGCGGGACAGACCGTGCAGGGCCCTGTTCCGGCTCTCGTCGTTGGGACGCGAGACGACCACTGCGCCGTCCTCGCCCCTCACGATCTCGATGGGCTCGGCAACGGTGTGCGAGAGGGAACCCTTGGGTCCCTTCACGGCGACCGCCTGGCCATCGATGGTGACGTCCACACCGGCGGGAACCTGGATGGGGAGCTTGCCGATACGCGACATTGCTGTGCCTCCGTTCCCTTCCGTTACCAGACGTAGGCGAGGACTTCCCCGCCCACGCCCTTCTTCTGTGCCTGCTGGCCGGTGAGCAGTCCGTAGGACGTGGAGATGATCGCCACGCCCAGGCCGCCGAGCACCTTGGGCAGGTTGGTGGACTTCGCGTAGACCCGCAGGCCCGGCTTCGAGATCCGCTTGATGCCGGCGATCGAGCGCTCGCGGTTGGGCCCGAACTTCAGCTCGAGCACGAGGCTCTTGCCGACGTGGGCCTCCTCGGTCCTCCAGCCGGTGATGTAGCCCTCCTGCTGGAGGATCTCCGCGATGTGCGACTTGATCTTGCTGTGCGGCATCACGACGGAGTCGTGGTACGCCGAGTTCGCGTTGCGCAGACGCGTCAGCATGTCCGCGATCGGATCGGTCATTGTCATGTGATGGCCTTCGGCCTCTCTCGCCGGGGTTTCCTGTATGCGCCCTCCTTCTCCCCGTACAGGGACGGGACAGGTGGGGTGCGGGGACCTACGGCGTAGTAAGACGGTCACGGTCGGCGGGCGGCCGGCCGCAGCTGCTTCACAGCGCTGCGGCGGACACCCGTCCGGCCTTGATGCTCTTACCGAGAGCCCTGGCTGGCCCGGGCCCGCCCGCCCACGAGGGGCGAGCGGGGACGCGGGTTACCAGGAGCTCTTGGTCACGCCCGGCAGCTCGCCACGGTGCGCCATCTGGCGAAGGCACACGCGGCACAGGCCGAACTTGCGGTAGACGGAGTGCGGGCGGCCGCAGCGCTGGCAGCGCGTGTACGCGCGGACAGCGAACTTGGGCTTGCGGCTCGCCTTGGAGATCAGGGCCTTCTTCGCCATGGTCAGTTCTCCTTGAACGGGAAGCCGAGGTGACGAAGCAGGGAACGACCCTCGTCGTCGCTGGTCGCCGTGGTGACCACGGTGATGTCCATGCCCCGGACCCGGTCGATCTTGTCCTGGTCGATCTCGTGGAACATGACCTGCTCCGTGAGACCGAAGGTGTAGTTGCCCCGCCCGTCGAACTGCTTCGACGACAGTCCGCGGAAGTCGCGGATGCGCGGCAGCGCGAGGGAGAGCAGGCGGTCCAGGAACTCCCACATGCGGTCGCCGCGCAGCGTGACGTGCGCGCCGATCGGCATGCCCTCACGCAGCTTGAACTGCGCGATGGACTTGCGGGCCTTGGTCACCGCCGGCTTCTGGCCGGTGATCGTGGCGAGGTCCCGGATGGCACCGTCCATCAGCTTGGAGTCGCGGGCGGCGTCGCCCACACCCATGTTGACCACGATCTTGGTGAGACCGGGCACCTGCATGACGTTCTCGTACTTGAACTCGTCCTGCAGCTTGCCCTTGATCTCGGAGCGGTAGCGCTGCTTGAGGCGCGGTGCTTCAGTGGTGGCAGTCGTCATCAGATGTCCTCACCGGTCCGCTTGGCAACGCGGATCTTGTTGCCGTCGTCGTCGAAGCGGTACCCGACGCGGGTGACGACCTTCTTGCCGTCCTTCTCCACCACGAGCTGCACGTTGCTCACGTGGACCGGAGCCTCGGTCGTCACGATGCCGCCCGTCTTCGAACCACGAGCGGTCTGGCCGGCCTTGGTGTGCTTCTTGACCCGGTTCACGCCCTCGACCAGGACGCGGTCCTCGCGGGGGTAGGCCACGATGACCTTGCCCTGCTTGCCCTTGTCCTTGCCGGTGATGACCTGGACCAGGTCGCCCTTCTTGATCTTCATCGTCACAGCACCTCCGGCGCGAGCGAGATGATCTTCATGAACTTCTTCTCGCGCAGCTCCCGGCCGACAGGGCCGAAGATGCGGGTGCCGCGGGGGTCGCCGTCGTTCTTGAGGATGACCGCGGCGTTCTCGTCGAAGCGGATGTACGAGCCGTCGGGCCGGCGGCGCTCCTTGACGGTGCGCACGATGACGGCCTTGACGATGTCGCCCTTCTTCACGTTCCCACCCGGGATCGCGTCCTTGACGGTAGCGACAATGACGTCACCGACGCCCGCGTAGCGCCGGCCCGAGCCGCCGAGCACACGGATGGTGAGAATCTCTTTCGCACCCGTGTTGTCGGCGACGCGCAGCCGGGACTCCTGCTGGATCACGTCTATCTCCTGATCGTCTGCCGGTTCCCGGCAGGGTCACACCCTCGGGCGTGCCCTGCCGAGCCTGGCGGAACTGTCCTGGGAGGTCCCCAGGCTGATTGCCAAGCCAATTCCGTTCCGGAACTGCCTACTTCGCCTTCTCAAGAATCTCGACGATGCGCCAGCGCTTGGTCGCGGACAGCGGCCGGGTCTCCATGAGGAGTACGCGGTCGCCGACCCCGGCGGCGTTCTGCTCGTCGTGCGCCTTGAGCTTGTTGGTACGGCGGATGACCTTGCCGTACAGCGCGTGCTTGACGCGGTCCTCGACGGCGACGACGACGGTCTTGTCCATCTTGTCGCTGACGACCAGACCCTCGCGGGTCTTGCGGAAACCGCGCTCCTTGGTTGCTGCCTCAGTCACATTCGTCTCGCTCATCAGGCGCTCTCCACCGTCTCGATGCCCAGCTCACGCTCACGCATCAGGGTGTAGATCCGGGCGATGTCCTTGCGCACGGCCTTGAGCCGGCCGTGGTTCTCCAACTGCCCGGTCGCCGCCTGGAAGCGGAGGTTGAACAGCTCTTCCTTGGACTCGCGAAGCTTGCCGAGAAGCTCCTCGTCGCCCAGCTCACGCAGCTCGGAGGCCTTCGTCCCGGCCGCCATCACGACTCACCTGCCTCGCGCCGAACGATCCGGCACTTCATCGGAAGCTTGTGGGCGGCGCGTGTGAGCGCCTCCTTGGCAATCTTCTCGTTCGGGTAGGACAGCTCGAACATCACCCGTCCCGGCTTGACGTTCGCGACCCACCACTCCGGAGAGCCCTTGCCGGAGCCCATGCGGGTCTCGGCGGGCTTCTTCGTCAGCGGGCGGTCCGGGTAGATGTTGATCCACACCTTGCCGCCACGCTTGATGTGACGGGTCATGGAGATACGAGCTGCCTCGATCTGCCGGTTCGTCACGTACGCCGCGGTGACGGCCTGGATGCCGTACTCGCCGAACGAGACCTCGGTGCCACCCTTGGCCATGCCCGTGCGCTTCGGGTGGTGCTGCTTACGGTGCTTGACCCTGCGCGGGATAAGCATGGCGGTCAGCCCTCCTTCCCGGCAGCGCCGGGCTCTGCGGCCGCAGCGGCGGGCGCCGCCGCCTCGGCCTTGGGGGCCTCGGCGGGTGCGTTCTGCTGCTGCGGCTTGCGGCCGCGGCCGCCGCGCTCGCCACCACGACGGGGGCGGTCGCTGCCGCCACCGCGGGACGGGCGGTTGCCCGCACGTGCGGCGGCGTTCTCGGCGCGGACCTCAGCGATGTTCTTGACGTCACCCTTGTAGATCCAGACCTTCACGCCGATACGGCCGAAGGTGGTCCTGGCCTCGAAGAAGCCGTAGTCGACGTTCGCGCGGAGCGTGTGCAGGGGCACGCGGCCCTCGCGGTAGAACTCCGAGCGGGACATCTCGGCGCCGCCGAGGCGGCCACCGCACTGGATCTTGATGCCCTTCGCGCCGGCCTTCATCGTCGTCTGCATGCTCTTGCGCATGGCACGACGGAAGGAGACGCGGGAGGACAGCTGCTCGGCGACGGCCTGTGCCACCAGCTGCGCATCCGTCTCGGGGTTCTTGACCTCGAGGATGTTGAACTGGATCTGCTTGCCGGTCAGCTTCTCCAGGTTGCCCCGGAGCCTGTCGGCCTCGGCGCCGCGGCGGCCGATGACGATGCCGGGACGTGCGGTGTGCACGTCGACACGTACGCGGTCACGGGTGCGCTCGATCTCCACCTTGGAGATGCCGGCCCGCTCCATGCCCTGCGTGAGCATCTTGCGGATCGCGACGTCTTCCTTGATGTAGTCCTTGTAGAGCTTGTCGGCGTACCAGCGCGACTTGAAGTCCGTGGTGATGCCGAGGCGGAACCCGTGCGGGTTTACCTTCTGGCCCATTACCGGGTTCCTTCCTTGCTGCTCACGACCACGGTGATGTGGCTCGTCCGCTTGCGGATCCGGTAGGCGCGGCCCTGGGCGCGCGGACGGAAACGCTTCAGGGTCGGGCCCTCGTCGACGTACGCCTCGGAGATGAAGAGGCTGTCGGCGTCCGTGTGGTCATAGTTGTGTGCGGCGTTGGCGATGGCGCTGTCCAGCACCTTGCCCACCGGCACGCTTGCGGCCTGCGGTGCGAAGCGCAGGACCGCCTGAGCCTCCGTGGCAGGCAAGCCACGGACGAGGTCCACCACCCGGCGGGCCTTCATGGGCGTGACGCGCACATAGCGCGCTGAGGCCCTGGCTTCCATGGTTGTCCCTTCGGTGTCAGTCATAGGTCTTCACACCCCGCCATCAGCGACGACGCGACTTGCGGTCGTCCTTGACGTGGCCGCGGAAGGTGCGGGTCGGCGCGAACTCGCCGAGCTTGTGGCCGACCATCGACTCGGTGACGAACACCGGGACGTGCTTGCGGCCGTCGTGCACCGCGATCGTGTGGCCGAGCATGGCCGGGACGATCATGGAGCGGCGGGACCAGGTCTTGATGACGTTCTTGGAGCCGGCCTCGTTCTGCGCGTCCACCTTCTTTGTCAGGTGGTCGTCGACGAAGGGCCCCTTCTTGAGACTGCGCGGCATCTAAAGACCCGCCTCCTAGCGCTTCTTGTTCGTCTTGCGGCGGCGGACGATGTACTTGTTGCTGGCCTTCTTCGGCGAGCGCGTACGCCCCTCCTTCTGACCCCACGGCGAAACCGGGTGGCGGCCACCGGAGGTACGACCCTCACCACCACCGTGCGGGTGGTCGATCGGGTTCATGACCACACCGCGGACGGTCGGGCGAACGCCCTTCCAGCGCATGCGGCCGGCCTTGCCCCAGTTGATGTTCGACTGCTCGGCGTTGCCGACCTCGCCGACGGTGGCGCGGCAGCGGACGTCGACCAGGCGGATCTCACCGGACGGCATGCGGAGGTGGGCCATGCGGCCCTCCTTCGCCAGCAGCTGCACCGAAGCACCCGCGGAGCGGGCGAACTTGGCGCCGCCGCCGGGCCGCAGCTCGATGGCGTGGATCGTCGTACCGACGGGGATGTTGCGCAGCGCGAGGTTGTTGCCCGGCTTGATGTCGGCACCCGGACCGTTCTCCACGCGGCTGCCCTGCGACAGGCCGGCCGGCGCGAGGATGTAGCGCTTCTCGCCGTCGGCGTAGTGCAGCAGCGCGATGCGCGCGGTGCGGTTCGGGTCGTACTCGATGTGCGCGACCTTGGCAGGCACGCCGTCCTTGTCGTGACGACGGAAGTCGATCACGCGGTAGGCGCGCTTGTGGCCGCCGCCCTGGTGGCGAGCGGTCACACGACCGGCGTTGTTACGGCCGCCCTTGCTGTGCAGCGGGCGGACCAGTGACTTCTCCGGCGTGGACCGCGTGATCTCGACGAAGTCGGCGACACTGGCGCCACGACGGCCCGGAGTCGTCGGCTTGTACTTGCGGATACCCATTTCTCAGTCCTCGTCCGATATCGGACGGTCCTGTCTCCGTCAGGAGACCGGGCCGCCGAAGATGTCGATGCGGTCGCCCTCGACCAGGGTCACGATGGCGCGCTTGGTGTCGGCGCGCTTGCCGTAACCGGTGCGGGTGCGCTTGCGCTTGCCCTGCCGGTTGATCGTGTTGACCCCGCTGACCTTGACCGAGAAGACCGCCTCGACGGCCTGCTTGATCTGGGTCTTGTTGGCGCGCGGGTCGACGATGAAGGTGTACTTGTTCTCGTCCAGCAGCGCGTAGCTCTTCTCGGAGACCACGGGCTTGATCAAGATGTCCCGGGGGTCCGTGAACGACTTGCTGGGGGCCTGCGCGGAGGTGGCCTCGCTCATCAGGCTTCGCTCCCTTCGAGCTGTGCGGTGGCGGCCTTCTGCGGGCCGGCCACGAAGGACTCGAAGGCGGCCTTGGTGAAGACCACGTCGTCCGAGACGAGCACGTCGTAGGTGTTCAGCTGGCCCGGCTCCAGGATGTGGACCTGGGGCAGGTTCCGCGCGGACAGCCAGGAGGACTGGTCGTCGCGCTCGGCGATCAGCAGCACGTGCTTGCGCTCGCTGATCTTGCCCAGCAGCGTCTTCGCGGCCTTCGTGGAGACCTCGCTCTCCACGACGCCCGAGACGACGTGCACACGGCCGTGGCGGGCGCGGTCCGAGAGGGCACCGCGCAGCGCGGCGGCCTTCATCTTCTTCGGCGTCCGCTGCGAGTAGTCGCGCGGCACGGGACCGTGCACGATGCCACCGCCGGCGAACTGCGGAGCGCGCGTCGAGCCCTGACGGGCGCGGCCGGTGCCCTTCTGGCGGTACGGCTTCTTGCCGCCGCCGCGGACCTCGCCGCGGGTCTTGGTCTTGTGCGTGCCCTGGCGGGCAGCGGCCAGCTGTGCGACGACGACCTGGTGGATCAGCGGAACGCTGACCTGCGCGTCGAAGATCTCCGTGGGGAGCTCGACGGAGCCGTCCTTCTTGCCGGCGGGCGAAAGGATGTCAACGGTAGTCATGGTTTAACCTCAGGCCCCCTTGGCCGCGGTGCGGACCAGGACGAGGCCGCCGTTCGGACCCGGGACAGCGCCCTTGATGAGCAGCAGGCCCTTCTCCGCGTCAACGGCATGGACGGTCAGGTTCTGGGTGGTGACCCGCTCGTTGCCCATGCGGCCGGGCATCCGCGTGCCCTTGAAGACACGACCGGGCGTGGCACAGCCGCCGATGGCACCGGGCTTGCGGTGGATGCGGTGCGCACCGTGGGAGGCCTTGCCGCCGCGGAAGCCGTGGCGCTTCATGCCGCCGGCGAAGCCCTTGCCCTTGGACTTGCCCGTCACGTCCACCTTGCCGCCGGCCTCGAAGGTGTCGGCGTTGATCTCCTGGCCGGGGCTGTACTCGCCGGCGTCGGAGGTGCGCAGCTCGACGAGGTGCCGGCGGGGAGTGACGTCGGCCTTGGCGAAGTGGCCCTTGAGGGGCTTGTTCACCTTGCGCGGGTCGATCTCGCCGAAGGCGATCTGAACGGCTTCGTAGCCGTCCTTGTCTGCGGTGCGGACCTGGGTGACGACGTTGGGCCCGGCCTTGACGACGGTCACGGGGACGACGCGGTTCTTGTCGTCCCAGACCTGCGTCATGCCGAGCTTCTCGCCCAGGACGCCCTTGATCTGCTTAGCCATCTTCTTCCCGCACCCCTCAGAGCTTGATCTCGATGTCGACGCCGGCCGGGAGGTCCAGGCGCATCAGCGAGTCAACGGTCTTGGGCGTCGGGTCGAGGATGTCGATCAGACGCTTGTGGGTGCGCATCTCGAAGTGCTCGCGCGCGTCCTTGTACTTGTGCGGCGACTTGATGACGCAGTACACGTTCTTCTCAGTGGGCAGCGGCACCGGGCCTGCGACCGACGCGCCAGTGCGCGTCACCGTCTCGACGATCTTCTTGGCCGAGTTGTCGATGACCTCGTGGTCATAGGCCTTGAGCCGGATGCGGATCTTCTGTCCCGCCATGGCTACTTCGTAGTCCTGTCTCTCGTAACGCTCTGGAACCCATGGGTGCCGTCCTCCTCGACTCCGCCGACCCACGCGGTCGGGCGTGTCGTACCCCTTCTCGCAATGAACCACGGAGGTTTCTCTCGAGAGAAAGGAGTCGGGGGTACGGACCCACCGGGTGCCTGGCTGGAAGCCCCTCCTGCACTTCCCGGAAGATTCCCGTACTTCCGCTCCTGATAAGGAGCGACGAATACGCTGGGACTCGCTTCCGGTCCTCCCGGCGGGAGGCGCACAGCATCGGCACTCAACCGAGCAACCTGGACAGTGTGCCACAAGGCGTTTGACTGGTGCCAATCGGCCCCGGTCACCGTAACCGCGGGGCTCTTCGCCCCCGCCCCGGCCTGCATCGGCGCACCGCACGGGACATGACTCATGCCGTCGGCGTCTGAACAGGATCGGCTGTACGGAACGTGCGCCGGTACGCGAGCGGTGAGACCCCGATCGCCGCCTGAAGGTGCTGGCGCAGTGAGGCAGCGGTCGCGAAACCGGACCGGGACGCGACCTGGTCGACGGACAGTTCGCTGCTCTCCAGCAGATGACGGGCCCTGACCACGCGCTGCTGGATGACCCACCGGCCGGGGCTCATCCCCACCTCGTCGCGGAACCGCCGGGCGAACGTGCGCAGGCTCATCTGCGCGTGCCCCGCCAAGTCGGCCTGCGTCAGCGGCAGATGGAGCCGCTCCAGCGCCCACTGGCGGGTCGCGGACGTGCCTTCCGCCGGGCCCTCGGGGACGGGGTGCTCGATGTACTGCGCCTGACCGCCCTCCCGCCACGGCGGGACGACGCAGAAGCGGGCAACCCGGTTCGCCAGCTCGGCGCCGTGGTCCTTGCGTACGACGTGAAGGCAGACGTCGACACCCGAGGCCGCGCCGGCCGAGGTCAGCACATCCCCGTCGTCGATGAACAGCACGTCCGCATCGAGCGCGACGGCGGGAAACAGGCGCCGGAATTCCGCGGCCAGCGCCCAGTGCGTGGTGGCCCTGCGGCCGTCGAGGCGCCCGGTCGCGGCGAGCGCGAAGGCACCCGTGCAGATGGACACCGTGCGGGCGCCGGGCGGGATCAGCTCGAAGGCTTGGAGGACCCGTTCGGGAAGCTCGGCCGTGGCCTGCCGCAGGTCGAAGGGAGGGATCACCACCGTGTCCGCGGTGGTGAGCGCGTCCGGGCCGTGCCCGACCTCCACCGCGAAGTCGGAATCGCTCGGTACGGGACGTCCGTCCACGCTGCACGTGACCACCTCGTAGCGGCCGTCGGCCGACCCGAACACCCGGTGAGGGATGCCGAGTTCGAAGGGGTAGACGCCGTCCAGGGCCAGGACCACCACGCGATGCATGGCACGATCCTAGCGAATGCTGGCAATCCTGCCATTGCCGAGTGCGACGGGTCAGGACAGCCTTGACTCATGACACAAACCGACACATCGGGCGCCACGAGCGTCATGCGCGCCATCAGCCAGGACGAGCTGGGCGAGCCCGCCGTACTGAAGGAAGTGGAACTGGAACGGCCGCAGCCGGGCCCCAGCCAGGTCCTCGTCAAGGTGCACGCCGCGGGCGTCAACCCGACGGACTGGAAGCACCGGCGGCACGGAGGCTTCCTGGGTACCCCGCCGTTCGTCCTCGGCTGGGACGTCTCCGGGGTCGTCGAGGCCACGGGGCTGGGCGTGACCGTGCACAAGCCCGGCGACGAGGTGTTCGGGATGCTGCCCTATCCGTACGGCGTGGGGTCGCACGCCGAGTACGTCCTCGCACCGGCGCGTGCGCTGGTGCGTAAGCCCGAGCAGCTCAGCCACGTCCAGGCGGGCGCGCTGCCCCTCGCCGCACTGACCGCCTGGCAGGCGCTCGTCGACACCGCGGACCTGCGTGCCGGGCAGCGGGTGCTGATTCACGCGGCGGCCGGCGGCGTCGGACATCTCGCCGTGCAGATCGCCAAGGCAAGGGGCGCGCACGTGACGGGCACGGCCAGCTCCGGCAAGCACGAGATGCTGCGCGGACTGGGCGCGGACGAGCTGATCGACTACCGCGAGACCGACTTCGCCGAGGCGGCACGCGACATGGACGTCGTGTTCGACACCATCGGCGGCGCCGAGCACCGCACGCGCTCGCTGCGTACGCTCCGCCCCGGCGGCACGCTGGTCTCGATCCTCCTCGAGAAGCCCGACGCGCTGGCGGAGGAGGCGGCGCGGCTCGGCCTGCGCGGCGAGGTGATGCTCGTCGAGGCCGACCAGGCAGGCATGAGCGCCGTCGCCGCGCTCGCGCAGACGGGCCGGCTCAGCGCGGTCGTCGCGGGCACATTCCCGCTGGCGGACGCGGCGAAGGCGCACGAAGCCGGAGAGACCGGCCGCACCGCCGGGAAGCTGGTGCTCGACCTCGGCTGAGCGGGACGCCCGGCTGCTGGCTGCTGGCTGCTGGCTGCTGGCTGCTGGCTGCTGGCTGCTGGCTGAGTCAGCCCACCGCAGAGGACGGCGATGCGGACGCTGCGGACTCCCGG
Organism: Streptomyces sp. HNM0575; assembly: GCF_012726265.1. Classification (GTDB taxonomy): domain Bacteria; phylum Actinomycetota; class Actinomycetes; order Streptomycetales; family Streptomycetaceae; genus Streptomyces. The sequence goes on from NZ_JAASAG010000002.1 coordinate 727,173, forward strand.
GGCCGGGGCGCCACGACTGCGCGCGGCCCGCGTACCGTCCCGGTGCCGCCGTACGTCCCGCCGCCGGGCACCGGCTCCGACGCGTCGGCGCCCAGCCCCACGATCCGGTTGTCCGCGTCGACGTGCACCACCGAGGGCCGCAGCGCCCGCGCCTCCGCGTCGTCGACCTGTGCGTAGCCGATCAGGATCACCAGGTCGCCGGGGTGCACGAGATGCGCCGCCGCCCCGTTGATGCCGATGACGCCCGAGCCGCGCTCGCCCTCGATGACGTACGTCTCCAGGCGCGAGCCGTTGGTGATGTCGACGATGTGGACGAGCTCGCCGGGCAACAGGTCGGCGGCGTCCATGAGTTCGGCGTCCACGGTGACCGACCCCACGTAGTGCAGATCAGCCTCGGTCACGGTGGCCCGGTGGATCTTGGACTTGAGCATGGTGCGCTGCATGCGTCACTCCTGGGCGAAGAGGGTCGCGCCCCCGAGGGCGGGGTGCGCGCCGGCCCGTCCATCGTATGGGGTCCCGCGCGACGGCCCGACCGACGAATACGGTTGCCGCCGCGACCTGGTCCGTACGCACCCGGGCCCATGCCGTGATCCCTGATCGCTCACGGCATGGGCCCGGTGTGACTCGCGCGCCGCGGTCAGCCCTCCTTGATGGCCGAGACCTCGAATTCGAGCGTCACCTTGTCGCTCACCAGGAGGCCGCCCGTCTCCAGTGCGGCGTTCCAACTGACGCCGAAGTCCTGGCGGTTGATCGTGGTGCTGCCTTCGAGGCCGATCCGGCTGTTTCCGAACGGGTCGGTGGCCTGGCCCTCGTAGCTGAACGGGACGGTCACCGAGCGCGTGACCCCCTTGACCGTGAGGTCGCCGGTGACGTCGAAGGCGCCCTCGCCGCTCTGCTTGACGCCCGTCGACCGGAAGGTGATCTCCGGGTACTCGTCCATCTTCAGGAAGTCGTTGCTGCGCAGGTGCGCGTCCCGGTCCGGGTTGCGGGTGTCGATGCTCTCGGCCTTGATGACCAGCTCCACGGACGACCGCTCGGGGTTCTCGCCGTCGATGTGGGCGGTGCCGGTGAAGTCGTTGAACGCACCGCGGACCTTGGTCACCATCGCGTGGCGTGCGACGAAGCCGATGCGGGTGTGGGTGGGGTCGAGGGCGTACTCCCCGGTCAGCTTGGCGTAGTCGCCGGCAGTCGTCATGGCAGTCCTCCAAGGGTCACGGTGCTGTGCTTGCTCCGGCACCAACCTCGTTGAATGCTGAACTATTCCTCGCCGGTCACAGTCTCCGCTCGCCCGTGCTCGCCGCTCCGCACAGCCGCTCCGCACAGCACAGAGGGCCCGTACGACCGGAGTCGCACGGGCCCTCTCCCCCGGCCTCGCAGCCGGGCAACGCTCAAGGCGTCCAGGTCACTTGATGATCTTCGTGACCTGACCGGCGCCCACCGTACGGCCACCCTCACGGATGGCGAACTTCAGGCCCTCTTCCATGGCGACGGGCTGGATGAGCTGGACGCTCATCTCGGTGTTGTCGCCCGGCATGACCATCTCGGTGCCCTCGGGGAGGGTCACGACGCCGGTCACGTCGGTGGTACGGAAGTAGAACTGCGGGCGGTAGTTGTTGAAGAACGGGGTGTGCCGACCGCCCTCGTCCTTCGACAGGATGTACGCCTGGCCCTCGAACTCCGTGTGCGGAGTGACCGAGCCGGGCTTGATGATGACCTGGCCGCGCTCGACGTCCTCGCGCTTGATGCCGCGGAGGAGCAGACCGACGTTCTCACCGGCCTGGCCCTCGTCGAGGAGCTTGCGGAACATCTCGATACCGGTGACGGTCGTCGAGGTCTTGGTCTCCTTGATGCCGATGATGTCGACGTTCTCGTTGACCTTCAGCACACCGCGCTCGATACGGCCGGTGACGACCGTGCCGCGGCCGGTGATCGTGAAGACGTCCTCGATCGGCATCAGGAACGGCTTCTCGACGTCGCGCTCCGGCTGCGGGATCGCGTCGTCGACGGCGTCCATGAGCTTGCCGATGGAGTCGGCCCACTCGGCGTCGCCCTCAAGGGCCTTGAGCGCCGAGACCTTGACGACCGGAACCTCGTCGCCCGGGAACTCGTACTCGGAGAGCAGCTCACGGACCTCGAGCTCGACGAGCTCCATGATCTCCTCGTCGTCCACCATGTCCGCCTTGTTGAGGGCGACCACGATGTACGGGACGCCGACCTGGCGGGCCAGGAGGACGTGCTCCTTGGTCTGCGGCATCGGGCCGTCGGTGGCGGCGACCACGAGGATGGCGCCGTCCATCTGCGCGGCACCGGTGATCATGTTCTTGATGTAGTCCGCGTGACCCGGGCAGTCCACGTGAGCGTAGTGACGGTTCTCCGTCTGGTACTCGACGTGAGCAATGGAAATCGTGATTCCGCGCTGGCGCTCTTCGGGCGCCTTGTCGATGTTCTCGAACGCGGAAGCCTCGTTCAGCTCCGGGTACTTGTCGTGCAGCACCTTGGTGATCGCCGCGGTAAGAGTGGTCTTACCGTGGTCGATGTGACCGATGGTGCCGATGTTGACGTGCGGCTTAGTCCGCTCGAACTTCGCCTTCGCCACTGGGGTCCTCCTGTGGACTGGTGCTGTACACCCTCCACATTCTGCGGAGGGGTTCAGATGGTCGTTATGAACCGGTCAGGACCCCGAGGGGGATGCCCTTGACCAGTTCGCTTGGGGGGCTGGCGCCGGGGACCCGGCACAGCCGACGGACGAGCCGTACGATCTGTGCCGAAGTGCCCCGAATGCCTTTGCTCCAGCCTAAGGGTTGAGCAACTCGGTGTTACTCGCCCTTGGCCTTCGCGATGATCTCCTCGGCGACGCTCTTGGGAACTTCGGCGTAGGAGTCGAACTGCATGGAGTAGTTGGCACGGCCGGAGGTCTTGCTGCGCAGGTCTCCGACGTAACCGAACATCTCCGACAGCGGGACGAGGCCGGTGACGAGCTTGGCGCCGCCCCTGTCGTCCATGGACTGAACCTGGCCACGACGGGAGTTGATGTCGCCGATCACGTCGCCCATGTACTCCTCGGGCGTCGTGACCTCGACCTTCATCATCGGCTCCAGCAGCGCCGGACTCGCCTTCCGTGCAGCGTCCTTGAACGCCATGGAACCGGCGATCTTGAACGCCATCTCCGAGGAGTCGACGTCGTGGAAGGCACCGTCGAGCAGCGTCACGCGGACGCCGGTCAGCGGGTAGCCCGCCAGCACACCGAACTCCATGGCCTCCTGGCAGCCCGCGTCCACAGACGGGATGTACTCCCGCGGGATGCGGCCACCGGTGACCTGGTTGACGAACTCGTAGCCGTCACCCTCGAGCGGCTCGACGGCGATCTGCACCTTCGCGAACTGACCGGAACCACCGGTCTGCTTCTTGTGGGTGTAGTCGACCTTGTCGACCGTCTTGCGGAGCGACTCCCGGTACGCCACCTGCGGCTTACCGACGTTGGCCTCGACCTTGAACTCGCGCTTCATGCGGTCGACCAGCACGTCCAAGTGCAGCTCGCCCATGCCCGCGATGATCGTCTGGCCGGTCTCCTCGTCGGTCTTGACCTGGAAGGACGGGTCCTCCTCGGCCAGCCGCTGGATCGCGACGCCCAACTTCTCCTGGTCGCCCTTGGACTTGGGCTCGATCGCGACCTCGATCACGGGAGCCGGGAACTCCATCGACTCCAGGATCACCGGGTTGCCCGCGTCGCAGAGGGTCTCGCCGGTGGTGGTCTGCTTGAGACCCATGACGGCGACGATGTCGCCGGCACCCACCGACTCGATCTCCTCACGCTTGTTCGCGTGCATCCGGTAGATCTTGCCGATGCGCTCCTTCTTGCCCTTCACCGAGTTCATCACCTGCGAGCCGGTGACCAGCCTGCCGGAGTAGACCCGGATGAAGGTGAGCTTGCCCAGGTGCGGGTCGCTCGCGATCTTGAACGCGAGTGCCGACATGGGCTCCTGCTCGGTCGGCCTCCGCTTCAGGACCTCTTCCGGGTCCTTGACGGAGTGACCCTCGATCGCCTCGACGTCCAGGGGGGACGGGAGGTAGCGGGCGATGGCGTCGAGCAGGGGCTGAACGCCCTTGTTCTTGAACGCCGTTCCGCAGAAGACCGGGGTCACCGTGGTGGTGCCCTCGGCGCCGGTGGAGGCGAGGGTGATGCGGCGGATCGCCGCGTAGAGCTGGTCCTCGGTGGGCTCCTGGCCCTCGAGGTAGAGCTCCATCATCTCCTCGTCGTTCTCCGCGACGGCCTCGAGCAGATTGCCGCGCCACTCGTCGGCGGCCTCGGCGTGCGTGGACGGGATGTCGACGGTGTCGTACATCTCGCCCATCTTCGCCTCGGGCGACCAGACCATCGCCTTCATGCTGACGAGGTCGACGACGCCCTTGAAGTCCGCCTCGGTCCCGATCGGGATCTGCATGACCAGCGGCACCGCACCGAGGCGGTCCACGATCATGTCGACGCAGCGGTGGAACTCCGCTCCGGTGCGGTCCAGCTTGTTGACGAAGCAGATGCGCGGAACGCCGTACCGGTCCGCCTGGCGCCAGACGGTCTCGGACTGCGGCTCGACGCCGGCCACACCGTCGAACACCGTCACGGCACCGTCGAGCACACGCAGCGCACGCTCCACCTCGACGGTGAAGTCGACGTGGCCGGGGGTGTCGATGATGTTGATGGTGTAGTCGACGTCGTTGAGCGGCCAGTGAGTGGTGGTCGCGGCAGACGTGATCGTGATGCCGCGCTCCTGCTCCTGGGCCATCCAGTCCATCGTGGCAGCGCCGTCGTGGACCTCACCGATCTTGTAGCTCCGACCGGTGTAGAACAGGATCCGCTCGGTGGTCGTCGTCTTGCCCGCGTCGATGTGGGCCATGATCCCGATGTTCCGGACCTTGGCCAGGTCAAGTGAAGTGGTAGCCATAAGGCTTCAGTCTTCTCTCGGTCTCGATGGGGTCTGCGACTACCAGCGGTAGTGCGCGAAGGCCTTGTTGGACTCGGCCATCTTGTGAGTGTCCTCGCGCTTCTTCACGGCGGCACCGAGCCCGTTGGAGGCATCGAGCAGCTCGTTCAGCAGACGCTCGGTCATGGTCTTCTCGCGGCGGGCGCGGGAGTAACCCACGATCCAGCGCAGCGCGAGCGTGGAGGAACGGCCGGGGCGGACCTCGACCGGAACCTGGTAGGTGGCGCCACCGACGCGCCGCGAGCGGACCTCGAGGGTCGGCTTCACGTTCTCCAGCGCGCGCTTGAGGGTGATGACCGGGTCGTTGCCGGTCTTCTCCCGCAGGCCTTCCATGGCGCCGTACACGATGCGCTCGGCGGTGGAGCGCTTGCCGTTCAGCAGCACCTTGTTGATCAGGGAGGTCACCAGAGGAGAACCGTAGACCGGGTCGATGATGACCGGGCGCTTCGGGGCGGGGCCCTTACGAGGCATGCTTACTTCTCCTTCTTGGCGCCGTAGCGGCTGCGAGCCTGCTTGCGGTTCTTGACGCCCTGCGTGTCGAGGGAGCCGCGGATGATCTTGTAGCGAACACCCGGCAGGTCCTTCACACGGCCGCCGCGCACGAGCACGATGGAGTGCTCCTGGAGGTTGTGGCCCTCACCCGGAATGTAGGCTGTGACCTCGATCCCGCTGGTCAGACGCACACGCGCGACCTTACGCAGGGCCGAGTTCGGCTTCTTCGGGGTGGTGGTGAAAACACGCGTGCAGACGCCCCGGCGCTGAGGAGAACCCTCGAGTGCGGGCGTCTTGTTCTTCTCGACCTTGTCCTGCCGGCCTTTCCGGACCAGCTGCTGGATCGTAGGCACCGTTTCTCCGGTTTCTGTGTGCCGTCTCGGTAAAGCTAACCTGGGCCACTCTCCCGACCCACGAGGTCGGGTGTGTCGAAGACTGCAGAGTCCCGCGGAAGCGAAATACCCCTCAGGTGAGAAGCATGCAGATCCGGTGCCGCCGTCCGCGCTTCCCGAGCGTCTGACCGCTTACGAGAGCGCAGGGGGCACCCCAGGCACAAGGTCAGAGCGTACCTACCGCGTCGTCCCCGGTCAAAACAAGCCCCCGCGCTGCCCACGGGCCGCAGAAGCCCCTGGCCGCAGGCCCTCTCGGGACCGCGTCGCATCCGCGTCGCATCCGTCGTCGAAGCGTCTCAGGAGGAGGAGACGGCGACCAGCATCGTCACGAGCCCACTGAGCACCAGCACCACATACGAGAGCACCAGCCCCGCCATCGCCGAGCCCTCGCCCCGCTCTCCCGTACGCCGGACCTCGCCCCGCGCCTTGTGCCCGAGGATCACACCGGGCGCAGCGCCGAGCCAGAAGAAGTACGGCGCGTGGAGCCCGTACACGATCGGGGCCGTCACCATCGAGAGCACCGGCGCCCCGATGCCGCAGACGAGCGCCGCCGTCGCCGTGCTGTTGTGCGGCCGCCGGGGAAAGGCGTACGGCGCGAGCGGCTGCGGCTGGAAGGGCACCAACTGCCCCTGCACGGAAGGCCGTTGGAAGGTCGGTGGCACGGCGCTGGGCCCGTTGGGCACGTCGCCCGTCAGCTGCTGGAGCTCCTCGACCGTACGGGCGGCCACGGCACGCCCCACGCGGTAGTCGTACTCGTCCTTTGTCAGCCGGCCCTCCGCGAAAGCGGCCTTGAGCACGTCCCCCGCCCGGTCCCGGTCAGCGTTCCCGGCGAGCATCCGCACCACCCCCTGTCACGACATCATGCACAGAGGACGGCCGCCCCGGTAGGGACGGCCGTCCTCTGTAGCAGAGCTATGACCCTGTCAGGCGTTGTACGGACCGTAGTCGTAGTCCTCCAGCGGGACCGCCTGGCCGGAGCCGGTGCCGAACGGCGAGTAGTCGATGTCGTCGTAACCGACGGCCGAGTACATCGCCGCCTTGGCCTCCTCGGTCGGCTCCACCCGGATGTTGCGGTAGCGGGACAGGCCCGTACCGGCCGGGATGAGCTTGCCGATGATGACGTTCTCCTTGAGGCCGATCAGGGAGTCGGACTTGGCGTTGATCGCCGCGTCCGTGAGGACCCTGGTCGTCTCCTGGAAGGACGCCGCCGACAGCCACGACTCGGTCGCCAGCGAAGCCTTGGTGATGCCCATCAGCTGCGGACGGCCGGAGGCCGGGTGGCCGCCTTCCGCCACGACCCTGCGGTTCTCACCCTCGAACTTCGTACGCTCCACGAGCTCGCCCGGCAGCAGCTCCGCGTCGCCGGACTCGATGATCGTCACGCGGCGCAGCATCTGCCGGATGATGATCTCGATGTGCTTGTCGTGGATCGAGACGCCCTGCGAGTTGTAGACCTTCTGGACCTCGCCGACCAGGTGCACCTGGACCGCACGCTGGCCGAGGATGCGCAGCACGTCGTGCGGGTTGGTGGCGCCCACGGTCACCGCCTGGCCGACGGTGACGTGATCGCCCTCGCCCACCAGCAGCCTGGCGCGCTTCGAGACGGGGTACGAGGTCTCGTCCGAGCCGTCATCCGGGGTGACGACGACCTTCTTGGTCTTCTCCGTCTCCTCGATGCGGACCCGGCCGGCCGACTCCGAGATCGGCGCGACGCCCTTGGGCGTACGGGCCTCGAAGAGCTCGACCACACGCGGCAGACCCTGCGTGATGTCGTCACCGGCCACACCGCCGGTGTGGAAGGTACGCATCGTCAGCTGGGTGCCGGGCTCACCGATCGACTGGGCCGCGATGATGCCGACGGCCTCGCCGATGTCGACCAGCTTGCCGGTGGCCAGCGAACGCCCGTAGCACATGGCGCAGGTGCCGACCGCCGACTCGCAGGTGAGCACGGAGCGGGTCTTGACCGTCTCCACGCCGTGCCGCACGAGCTCGTCGATGAGCACGTCGCCCAGGTCGGTGCCGGCCGGGGCCAGCACCTTGCCGTCGACGACGATGTCCTCGGCGAGGCAGCGCGCGTACACGCTGGTCTCGACGTCCGCCGCCTTGCGCAGCACGTCGTCCGCTCCCCTGGCCGCGATCTCCAGCTTGAGGCCGCGGTCGGTGCCGCAGTCCTCCTCGCGGATGATCACGTCCTGCGAGACGTCGACGAGACGACGCGTCAGGTAGCCGGAGTCGGCGGTACGCAGAGCGGTGTCGGCGAGACCCTTGCGGGCACCGTGCGTGGAGATGAAGTACTCCAGCACGGAGAGACCCTCACGGAACGACGCCTTGATGGGCCGCGGGATGGTCTCGTTCTTCGCGTTGGACACCAGACCGCGCATGCCGGCGATCTGACGCATCTGCATCATGTTCCCTCGGGCGCCCGAGTCGACCATCATGAAGATCGGGTTCGTCTTCGGGAAGTTGTCGCTCATCGCCTCGGAGACCTCGTTGGTCGCCTTCGTCCAGATCGCGATGAGCTCCTGCGTGCGCTCGTCCTTGGTGATCAGACCGCGCTCGTACTGCTTCTGGACCTTCTCGTCCTGCGCCTCGTAGCCGGCGATGATCTCCGGCTTGGCGTCGGGGACGACGACGTCCGAGATGGCGATGGTGACGCCGGAGCGGGTCGCCCAGAAGTAACCGGCCGACTTCAGGTTGTCCAGCGCCGCCGCCACGGTGACCTTCGGGTAGCGCTCGGCCAGGTCGTTGACGATCTGGGAGAGCTCCTTCTTGCCGACCGAGTACTCGACGTACGGGTACTCCTCGGGCAGCAGCTCGTTGAAGAGCGCGCGGCCCAGCGTCGTACGCAGCCGGAAGCCGTCGCCGGGCTGCCACTCGGGCTCGCCCTGCTCGGGCAGCGGCGGCGTCCAGTCCGCCGGCGGCACGGAGCCGATCGGGAAGCGGATGTCGACCTCCGCCTGGAGCGAGAGCTCCCCGGCGTCGAAGGCCATGATCGCTTCGGCGGTGGAGTTGAACGACCGGCCGTCGCCGATGGTCTCGCGCTGCTCCTCGGTGGTGGTGAGGAAGAACAGCCCGAGCACCATGTCCTGCGTCGGCATGGTCACCGGCCGGCCGTCGGCCGGCTTGAGGATGTTGTTCGAGGACAGCATCAGGATGCGGGCCTCGGCCTGCGCCTCCGCGGACAGCGGCAGGTGCACGGCCATCTGGTCACCGTCGAAGTCCGCGTTGAACGCGGTGCACACGAGCGGGTGGATCTGAATGGCCTTGCCCTCGACCAGCTGCGGCTCGAAGGCCTGGATGCCGAGGCGGTGCAGCGTCGGTGCGCGGTTGAGCAGCACCGGGTGCTCCGCGATGACCTCCTCCAGCACGTCGTAGACGACCGTGCGGCCGCGCTCGACCATGCGCTTCGCCGACTTGATGTTCTGCGCGTGGTTGAGATCCACCAGGCGCTTCATCACGAACGGCTTGAAGAGCTCCAGCGCCATCGCCTTCGGCAGACCGCACTGGTGCAGCTTCAGCTGCGGGCCGACGACGATCACGGAACGGGCCGAGTAGTCGACGCGCTTGCCCAGCAGGTTCTGCCGGAAGCGGCCCTGCTTGCCCTTGAGCATGTCGGACAGCGACTTCAGCGGACGGTTGCCGGGACCCGTGACGGGGCGGCCGCGGCGGCCGTTGTCGAAGAGCGCGTCGACGGCCTCCTGGAGCATCCGCTTCTCGTTGTTGACGATGATCTCGGGCGCACCGAGGTCGAGAAGGCGCTTCAGGCGGTTGTTCCGGTTGATGACGCGGCGGTACAGGTCGTTCAGGTCGGAGGTCGCGAAGCGGCCACCGTCGAGCTGCACCATCGGACGCAGGTCCGGCGGGATCACCGGCACGCAGTCCAGCACCATGCCCTTGGGGCTGTTGCTGGTCTGGAGGAAGGCGGAGACGACCTTGAGGCGCTTGAGCGCGCGGGTCTTCTTCTGCCCCTTGCCGGTACGGATGATCTCGCGGAGCCGCTCCGCCTCCTCGTCGAGGTCGAACGTCTCCAGGCGCTTCTGAAGAGCAGCGGCGCCCATGGAGCCGTCGAAGTAGGTCCCGAAGCGGTCGCGCAGCTCGCGGTAGAGCAGCTCGTCGCCCTCCAGGTCCTGGACCTTGAGGTTCTTGAAGCGGGACCACACCTCGTCGAGGCGGTCGATCTCGCGCTGCGCACGGTCGCGGAGCTGCTTCATCTCGCGCTCGGCGCCCTCGCGCACCTTGCGCCGTACGTCCGCCTTGGCGCCCTCGGCCTCGAGCTCGGCCAGGTCGGACTCCTGCTTCTTGGCGCGCGCCTCCAGGTCGGAGTCGCGGCGCTGCTCGATCTGCTGGCGCTCGACGCCGACGTGCGCCTCCAGGGACGGCAGGTCGCGCGTGCGGCGCTCTTCGTCGACGTACGTGATCATGTACGCCGCGAAGTAGATGACCTTCTCCAGGTCCTTCGGAGCCAGGTCCAGCAGGTAGCCCAGGCGCGACGGAACGCCCTTGAAGTACCAGATGTGCGTGACGGGCGCGGCAAGCTCGATGTGGCCCATCCGCTCACGGCGCACCTTGGCGCGGGTGACCTCGACACCGCAGCGCTCACAGATGATGCCCTTGAAGCGGACGCGCTTGTACTTGCCGCAGTAGCACTCCCAGTCCCGCGTCGGACCGAAGATCTTCTCGCAGAAGAGTCCGTCCTTCTCGGGCTTGAGGGTGCGGTAGTTGATGGTTTCCGGCTTCTTGACCTCGCCGTGCGACCACTGACGGATGTCGTCAGCGGTGGCAAGGCCGATCCGCAGTTCGTCGAAGAAGTTGACGTCGAGCACTCTCGTCAATCCCTCTCAGGGTCGTGTCGATGAATGGTCTGAGCGGGGTTTGGAGGGGTCGCCTCCAGGCCCCCAGGGCCGAGGGGGAGGCCGGAACGCCTGGCGAACGCGTCCCGGCCAGACCCGTCAGACCTCTTCGACGCTGCTCGGCTCGCGCCGGGACAGGTCGATACCGAGCTCCTCCGCCGCGCGGAAGACGTCTTCGTCCGTGTCACGCATCTCGATGGACATGCCGTCCGAGGACAGCACCTCCACGTTGAGGCAGAGCGACTGCATCTCCTTGATGAGCACCTTGAACGACTCGGGGATGCCCGGCTCGGGGATGTTCTCGCCCTTGACGATGGCTTCGTAGACCTTCACGCGGCCGGTGACGTCGTCGGACTTGATGGTGAGCAGCTCCTGAAGCGCGTACGCGGCGCCGTACGCCTCCAGGGCCCACACCTCCATCTCACCGAAGCGCTGGCCACCGAACTGTGCCTTACCGCCCAGCGGCTGCTGGGTGATCATGCTGTACGGGCCGGTCGAGCGGGCGTGGAGCTTGTCGTCGACCAGGTGGTGCAGCTTGAGGATGTACATGTAGCCGACGGAGATCGGGTCCGGGAACGGCTCCCCGGAACGCCCGTCGAACAGATGGGCCTTGCCGGAGGGCAGGACCATCCGGTCGCCGTCCCTGTTGGGCACGGTGGCCTGGAAGAGGCCGGCGATCTCGTCCTCGCGCGCACCGTCGAAGACCGGGGTGGCCACGTTGGTGCCGGACGGGACGTCGTCCGCGCCGATCTGCTGGAGGCGCCGCGACCACTCCTCGTCGATGCCCGCGACGTTCCAGCCCTGGGAGGCGAGCCAGCCCAGGTGGATCTCCAGCACCTGTCCCGGGTTCATACGGGACGGGACGCCGAGCGGGTTGAGGATGACGTCGACCGGGGTGCCGTCCTCCAGGAACGGCATGTCCTCGACCGGAAGGATCTTGGAGATGACGCCCTTGTTGCCGTGACGGCCGGCGAGCTTGTCGCCGTCGGTGATCTTCCGCTTCTGCGCCACGTACACGCGCACCAGCTGGTTCACACCCGGCGGCAGCTCGTCGCCCTCTTCCCTGTCGAAGACGCGGACGCCGATGACCTTGCCGGTCTCGCCGTGCGGCACCTTCAGGGAGGTGTCACGGACCTCGCGGGCCTTCTCACCGAAGATCGCGCGCAGCAGGCGCTCCTCCGGGGTCAGCTCCGTCTCGCCCTTCGGCGTGACCTTGCCGACCAGGATGTCGCCCGCCTCGACCTCGGCGCCGATGCGGATGATGCCGCGCTCGTCGAGGTCGGCGAGGACCTCCTCGGAGACGTTCGGGATGTCCCGGGTGATCTCCTCGGGGCCGAGCTTGGTGTCACGGGCGTCGACCTCGTGCTCCTCGATGTGGATCGAGGAGAGGACGTCGTCCTGCACCAGACGCTGGCTGAGGATGATCGCGTCCTCGTAGTTGTAGCCCTCCCAGGGCATGAAGGCGACCAGCAGGTTCTTGCCGAGCGCCATCTCGCCCTCGTCGGTGGACGGGCCGTCGGCGAGGACCTGGCCCTCGATCACGCGCGAGCCCTCGTCCACGAGCACCTTCTGGTTGAAGGAGGTGCCCTGGTTGGAGCGGGTGAACTTCGCGACGCGGTACGTGGTGTAGGTGCCGTCGTCGTTGGCCACCGTGACGTAGTCGGCGGAGACCTCCTGGACGACACCGTCCTTCTCAGCCTTGATGACGTCACCGGCGTCGACCGCGCAGCGGTACTCCATACCGGTGCCGACCAGCGGCGACTCGGCCTTGATGAGCGGCACTGCCTGCCGCATCATGTTCGACCCCATGAGCGCGCGGTTGGCGTCGTCGTGCTCGAGGAAGGGGATCATCGCCGTCGCGACCGACACCATCTGGCGCGGCGAGACGTCCATGTAGTCCACGTCGTCGCCCGGGATCAGGTCGACCTCGCCGCCGCGGCGGCGGATCAGCACCCGGTCCTCGGCGAAGCGCATCTCCTCGGTGAGCGGCGCGTTCGCCTGCGCGATGACGAAGCGGTCCTCCTCGTCGGCCGTCAGGTAGTGCACCTCGTCGCCGACGACACCGTCGACCACCTTGCGGTACGGCGTCTCCACGAACCCGAAGGCGTTGACCCGCCCGTACGAGGCGAGCGAACCGATCAGACCGATGTTCGGCCCTTCCGGCGTCTCGATCGGGCACATGCGGCCGTAGTGCGAGGGGTGCACGTCACGGACCTCGAAGCCGGCCCGCTCACGGCTCAGACCACCCGGACCCAGCGCCGACAGACGGCGCTTGTGGGTGAGACCCGAGATCGGGTTCGTCTGGTCCATGAACTGCGACAGCTGGCTCGTGCCGAAGAACTCCTTGATGGAGGCGACGACAGGCCGGATGTTGATCAGCGTCTGCGGCGTGATCGCCTCGACGTCCTGAGTCGTCATCCGCTCGCGTACGACGCGCTCCATACGGGCCAGACCCGTGCGGACCTGGTTCTGGATCAGCTCGCCGACGTTGCGCAGGCGGCGGTTGCCGAAGTGGTCGATGTCGTCGGTCTCGATGACGATCTGGTCGCCCTCGGCCGAGGTCGACTCGGTCTCCCCCGCGTGCAGCTTGACCAGGTACTTGATCGTCGCGATGACGTCGGCGGTGGTGAGTACGCCGGAGTCCAGCGGCTCGTCGCCGCCGAGCTTCTTGTTGATCTTGTACCGGCCGACCTTGGCCAGGTCGTACCGCTTCGGGTTGAAGTAGAGGTTCTCCAGCAGCGTCTGCGCGGCCTCACGAGTCGGCGGCTCGCCGGGACGCAGCTTGCGGTAGATGTCGAGCAGCGCGTCGTCCTGACCCTGGGTGTGGTCCTTCTCCAGGGTGGCGCGCATCGACTCGTACTGCCCGAACTCCTCGAGGATCTGCTCGTTCGTCCACCCGAGCGCCTTGAGAAGCACGGTCACCGACTGCTTGCGCTTGCGGTCGATGCGCACACCGACCATGTCGCGCTTGTCGATCTCCATCTCCAGCCAGGCACCCCGGGACGGAATGATCTTGGCGGAGTAGATGTCCTTGTCGGAGGTCTTGTCGATGGAGCTGTCGAAGTAGACACCCGGCGAGCGGACGAGCTGCGAGACGACGACACGCTCGGTGCCGTTGATCACGAACGTGCCCTTGTCCGTCATCAGCGGGAAGTCACCCATGAAGACGGTCTGGGACTTGATCTCGCCGGTTTCGTTGTTGGTGAACTCGGCGGTGACGAAGAGCGGAGCCGCGTACGTGAAGTCGCGCTCCTTGCACTCGTCGATGGAGTTCTTCGGAGGCTCGAAACGGTGATCGCGGAAAGTCAGCGACATCGACCCGGAGAAGTCCTCGATCGGGGAGATCTCCTCGAAGATCTCCTCCAGACCGGACTTCGTCGGAACGTCGTTTCCGCTCTCCAGCGCCGCCTCGACCCGGGACTTCCAGGCCTCGTTGCCGAGCAGCCAGTCAAAACTCTCGGTCTGGAGCGCAAGGAGGTTGGGAACCTCGAGAGGTTCCTTGATCTTCGCAAAAGAAATACGCAGCGGGGCGGTGCTGGCGCCATTGTTCGAATTGGCAGTCGAGGCAGTGCGCGAGGCGGCCAAGAGGGGGTCCTTCCGAGGGCTCGGACTCTCTGCGCGCATACCGGTGGCCCCTGGTGACGGGCAGGGAGCAGCTAACAGGCAGCGCAAAGGGTCAGTGTAGCCTCATGGCCCACTGATGTCCAGAGCAGATTTCCGGAACCCGACTCGGTCCCGGTCTCCGCCTCCAGCCGGTGGCAATCTGTCCTCCGGGAGGGGATCCCCCCTAGTTGTTCATCTCCGCCGCGGCCCGTCCCGACGGCCTCGATACGTCGGGGCGGAACGTGCTTGCCGCAACACTTCCCGCTTCGTCCTCGATCCATGCCTCGGAACCCGGATCGATGCGAACGGCGCGTCCAGAGAATTGCGCGCCAAGTGCCGTTCGTCAAGGGCCCCACGGCAGCGAAGATCACCATACCCGCCTGTCCGGAGGGGTTCCGTGAGGGCTTCGAGGACGCCGAAGGGCGACCACCCGGCTGGGTGATCGCCCCTGGCTGAGGGGTCTTCGCGACCCCTGTGATCACTTGACCTCGACGGAGGCGCCGGCGCCCTCGAGGGACTCCTTCGCCTTGTCCGCGGCGTCCTTCGCGACCTTCTCGAGGACCGGCTTCGGGGTGCTGTCCACGAGCTCCTTGGCCTCCTTCAGACCCAGGGAGGTCAGCTCGCGCACGACCTTGATGACCTGGATCTTCTTGTCGCCGGCGCCGGTGAGGACGACGTCGAACTCGTCCTGCTCCTCGACCTCCTCGGCGGCGCCGCCACCCTGGCCGGGCGCGGCGACGGCGACGGCGGCCGGGGCGGCGGCCTCGACGTCGAACTTCTCCTCGAAGGCCTTCACGAACTCGGAGAGCTCGATGAGGGTCATGTCACTGAACTGCTCGAGCAGTTCGTCCTGGCTGAGCTTCGCCATGGTGGCGGTCCTTCCACTAGTCCGGCTGGTGCCGTGTGTGCGTATCGACGGGTTCGTCAGACTTCGAGCCCGCTGCGACCGGGCGTGCGTGCCTGCCCGGCCTCGACGGGAGCCGAATTACTCGGCACCGCCCTGCTCGACCTTGCTGCGCAGCGCGTCCGCGGTACGGGCGAACTTCGTCAGCGGGGCCTGGAAGGTCGCCGCGGCCTTCGCCATGGACGCCTTCATGCCGCCGGCCAGCTTGGCGAGCAGCACCTCGCGGGATTCGAGCTCCGCGAGCTTGTTGAGGTCGGCGGCGCTGTACTGCGCGCCGTCGACGATGCCGCCCTTGATGACCAGGGCGGGATTCTCCTTGGCGAAGTCACGGAGACCCTTCGCCGCCGCTACCGGGTCACCGGTGACGAAGGCGACGGCCGACGAGCCCGTGAAGAACTCGTCGAGCTCGCTAATCCCGGCCTCGTTGGCCGCGATCTTGGTCAGTGTGTTCTTCACCACGCGGTACTGGGCGTCCTCACCGAGCGAACGGCGCAGCTTCTTGAGCTGGGCAACCGAAAGCCCCGTGTATGCGGTGACCACTGCGGCGTTGGAGTCACGGAACTTGTTCGTGATCTCCTCAACGGCGGCGATCTTGTCGGGCGCGACCTGCTCCCTCGCCATGAGCCTCGGCCTCCTTCCGGGTGATGAGACCGCTCGGAAGGGGCTGGAACGACGAAACGCCCCTGCGCAGGCGCATGGGGCGTGGCTCTACCGGGACAACGCATCGCGCCGCACGGGAGCTTCCTCATCACCTACGCGGGTCGTCCGCTGCTAGCGGATCCTTCGGCCGTCATGCCCTCTTGGCTGAGCACGACGACGACCAGCGGTCTTTGGCTTCGTACGAGATTACGCGAAAGCGCTCCCCCGCACCAAATCCGGTGCCGGGGAGGGCCTTCCGCATGCTGATCGGCCAGTCGCCTCCGGCGGTCAGCTCTTGCCGGGCAGGGCGTCCTCGAAGGCCACCGTGTCGGAGGCCGCGGGATCCTCGACGGAGACGTCGGTGCCGTAGTCCGAGTAGAAGACCGTCGAGTTCAGATCGCCGTTCTTGCCCTTGGCGCGCTCCTGCTTCTTCACCAGCAGGTCCTGGCCGTCGATCCAGACGTCGACCTTCTCGTTCTTGAAGCCCTGCTGCTTGAGCTGGTCGGAGAGCTGGTCGAGGTCCTTCTCGCTGAGCTTCTTGGACTGCATGCGGGCCAGCTCGGCGACCTCGATGGTGCCGCTGTAGTGGTCGGTCTTCTTGCCCTTGACGGTCTCGGAGCCGGCCTTCTTCACCTTGCCGCTCGCCAGCAGCAGATCGACCGACCGGGCCGGGTTGTTGTTCTGCATCTGGTCCTTGATGAGAGCGCCCGACGGGCCGGCCTGCTCGGCCAGCTTGTCGTAGTCGTACTTCATCCAGTGCTTGCCCTTGCCCGCGGTCGAGGCGAACCGGTCACCGAGGTTCACGTACATCGCGTCCTCGGTGTAGCGCGCGTCCATGGGCTTGCCGCTCGTCGGCAGGGCGGCGGAGCCGGAACCCTGCTGCGTGACGGTCATCTCCGCGGTGGTGCCGCCACCGGACCAGTCGACGACGCCCTCGGTCTTCGTCGAGACCTTGCCCTGCGGAGTGCCCTGCGTCTGGTCGCCCTCGACCTTCGCGGTCTTCTTCTGCTCCGTCGTCCTCGAAGCCTGCTCCAGCTCGGTGATCGCCACCTGCGCGGGCGACAGGCCCTGCTCGTCCTTCGAGCCGCCGCCGGAGTCGCTGCCCCCGGAGTTGCCGCCGCATGCGGTGAGCCCGGCCGCGGCGATCACAACTCCGGCCGCAGTCATGGCGATTCGGGCATGGCGCATCTGATTCCCCCTGAATTTCCATTTGTTGAGATGTACGCGGAGGACCCTATCCCGGACATGCCCGCCTCATGCAACGCAAAGCCGGGCCCGTCCTCGCGAGGACGGGCCCGGCTTCATGTCGCGGCCCGCGGGCCCGAGCGGAGCGCTCAGACGGCGGCGGGGTCCTCCTCGACGAGGAGGTTGCGGGTGCGGTTGGGGTCGACAGGGATCCCGGGGCCCATCGTGGTGGTGATGGACGTCTTCTTCACGTAACGGCCCTTGGCCGCCGACGGCTTCAGACGCTGGACCTCCTCCAGCGCCGCGGCGTAGTTCTCGACGAGCTGCGTGTCGTCGAAGGACGCCTTGCCGATGATGAAGTGGAGATTGGAGTGCTTGTCGACGCGGAACTCGATCTTGCCGCCCTTGATGTCGCCGACGGCCTTGGTGACGTCGGGCGTGACCGTACCGGTCTTCGGGTTCGGCATCAGACCGCGCGGACCGAGCACGCGGCCGAGGCGGCCGACCTTGCCCATCAGGTCCGGGGTGGCGACGACGGCGTCGAAGTCCAGACGGCCGCCGGCGACCTCCTCGATCAGCTCGTCGGCGCCGACGATGTCGGCGCCCGCGGCCTCCGCGGCTGCTGCACGGTCACCGGTCGCGAAGACCAGGACCCGGGCGGTCTTGCCGGTGCCGTGCGGCAGGTTCACGGTGCCGCGGACCATCTGGTCGGCCTTGCGGGGGTCGACGCCCAGCCGCAGGGCGACCTCGACGGTCGCGTCGAACTTCTTGGTGGAGGTCTCCTTGGCGAGACGGACGGCCTCGAGCGGTGCGTACAGACGCTCCCGGTCGATCTTGGAGTCCGCGCTGCGGAATGCCTTGCTGCGCTTCACTTTCTGCTCCTGACAGTGGCGTCGTGCGGTCGCCCCGCACGGCGGTTACGGAGTCGTGGTACGGGCCTGCGCGGGCCCTTCCACGGCGGCGGGGCGGTCAGCCCTCGACGGTGACACCCATGGAACGGGCGGTGCCGGCGATGATCTTCTCGGCCTGGTCCAGGTCGTTGGCGTTCAGGTCGGGCATCTTCGTCGTGGCGATCTCGCGCACCTGGTCACGCGTGATCTTCGCGACCTTGGTGGTGTGCGGGGTGCCGGAGCCCTTGTCCACGCCCGCGGCCTTCAGGATCATCTTCGACGCCGGGGGCGTCTTGGTGATGAAGGTGAAGGAGCGGTCCTCGTAGACCGTGATCTCCACGGGGATGACCCAGCCGCGCTGCGACTCGGTCGCCGCGTTGTAGGCCTTGCAGAACTCCATGATGTTGACGCCGTGCTGACCGAGCGCCGGGCCGACGGGCGGTGCCGGGTTGGCGGCGCCGGCCTGGATCTGGAGCTTGATCAGCCCCGCGACCTTCTTCTTCTTGGGAGGCATGCTCTCTCCGGGTCCTTAGTGAGAGGTGATTCGGCCTCCACCCTTCGAGCGGATGAAGGCATACCGCACCACGATAGCCCGTACCGTGGTGCGCCTTGAAACCGGCAGCTCAGACGCCCCGCGAAGGAAGCGCCGAGCGGCCGGAAGCCGAGACAGGGAAGGTCGGTCTTCGTCAGTTCTTCTGGATCTGGTCGAAGCTCAGCTCGACCGGGGTCTCGCGGCCGAAGATCTCGACGAGGCCCTTGACCTTCTTGGAGTCGGCGTTGATCTCGTTGATCGTCGCCTGGAGCGTGGCGAACGGGCCGTCGGTGACGGTGACGGAGTCGCCGACCTCGAAGTCCAGCACCTGGACCTCGACCTTGCGGCCGGGGCCGCCCGCCGGCTTGCCCTCCTCCTCGGCGACCGCGGCCTTGGCGGCCTTCTCCTCGGCCTCCGGGGCGAGCATCTTGACGATCTCGTCGAGGGTCAGCGGGTACGGGTCGTAGGCATTGCCGACGAAGCCCGTGACGCCCGGGGTGTTGCGGACGACGCCCCAGGACTCGTTCGTCAGATCCATGCGTACGAGGACGTAGCCCGGGAGCTTGTTCTGCCGGACGGTGCGGCGGTCGCCGTTCTTGATCTGGACGACCTCTTCCTGGGGCACCTCGGCCTGGAAGATGAAGTCCTCCACGTTCAGGGAGACGGCGCGCTGCTCGAGGTTCGTCTTCACGCGGTTCTCGTAGCCCGCGTAGGTGTGGATCACATACCACTCGCCGGGGAGGAGGCGCAGCTCGTCACGGAGGGCGGCGACCGGGTCCTCGACCTCGGCCTCCGCTTCCTCTCCTTCTCCTGCCTCCTGCGCGGCGGCGTCCTCGGCGGTCTCCGCGATCTCGTCCGACTCGACGTGCAGCGCGGCCTCTTCAGCCGGCTCACCGGCGGCGGTGTCCGCCGCCTCCGCCTGGTCCGCGTCGTCGTCCGCAGCCTCGACGATGTCGCGTGCGGTGTCGTCGCCCTCACCGGGCTCGACGGCATCGTTCAGGTTCGGATCAGACACGGTGGCTGCTTCTTCCTGGCTTCATGGGTTCGAACATACGGGAAGCGCCGCGGGCGTGGCCTTCGCGGGCTCAGCCGAAAACGTACTTGATGGCCTGGGTGAACCCGTAATCAATCACGGTCACGAGGCCAATCATGATGACGACGAAGACGATCACCACGGAGGTGTACGTCGAAAGCTGGTGCCGGGTGGGCCAGACGACCTTGCGGAGCTCGGCGATGATCTGCCGGTAGAAGAGTCCGAGACGGCCCAGGGGGCCCTTCTTCGCGCGCTTGCCCCCGCGACGGGGCTTGCCCTCCGACGATCCGCCGGGCTCTGGGACCTGGGTGGTATCCGTGATCTCCGTCACTCGTCCTCACCTGATCCGGGTCGATGCCATGCGGCGTCCGGCCCGGCCGCACAGCGGTGCATTTCAGTACGTACGCAAGCACTCACACGCCGCTTGGACGGTGTGTGGAGCAGGGCCGGAGGGACTCGAACCCCCAACCGCTGGTTTTGGAGACCAGTGCTCTTCCAATTGAGCTACGACCCTTTGTGATTCCCCAACTTACCCCATCGCAACGACTGCTCGGTGTGCGTGCCGGAGGACGGGACCGGGAACCGACGACGTGTGAGTGTACGTGCTCCCCGCCCAAGCGTCGAACACGTAACGGCGCCCCGCGGGCGAACCCCGGTGCCCCCGCGGAGGACCGTCTGGGAACATGCCTGTATGAGCGCTGCAACGCCACCTGCCCAGTCACCCACCGCACGACGTGTGTCGGCCCGCGTCGGGTCGATCTCCGAGTCCGCGACGCTCGCCGTCGACGCCAAGGCCAAGGCCCTCAAGGCCGCCGGGCGTCCGGTGATCGGTTTCGGCGCGGGCGAACCGGACTTCCCGACTCCCGGCTACATCGTGGACGCGGCTGCGGAGGCCTGCCGCGACACGAGGAACCACCGGTACACCCCGGCGGGAGGCCTGCCTGAACTGAAGGCCGCAATCGCCGAGAAGACGCTGCGCGATTCCGGTTACGAGGTCGAGCCCACCCAGGTGCTGGTCACCAACGGCGGCAAGCAGGCCATCTACGAGTCGTTCGCAGCGGTCCTCGACCCGGGCGACGAGGTCATCGTCCCGGCTCCGTACTGGACCACCTACCCGGAGTCGATCAGGCTGGCGGGCGGCGTGCCGGTGCCCGTCGTCGCCGACGAGACGACCGACTACCTCGTGAGCGTCGAGCAGTTGGAGGCCGCGCGCACGGAGCGTACGAAGATGGTCGTCTTCGTCTCGCCGTCCAACCCGACCGGTTCCGTGTATCCGCGTGCGCAGGTCGAGGCGATCGGCAAGTGGGCCGTGGAGCACGGGCTTTGGGTCCTGACCGACGAGATCTACGAGCATCTCGTGTACGGGGACGCCGCGTTCACCTCGCTGCCGGCCGTCGTGCCGGAGCTGCGCGACAAGTGCGTGGTGGTCAACGGCGTCGCCAAGACGTACGCGATGACGGGTTGGCGGGTCGGCTGGATCATCGGCCCGAAGGACGTGGTGAAGGCGGCGATGAACCTTCAGTCCCACGCCACTTCGAACGTCAGCAACGTGGCGCAGGTCGCGGCCCTCGCCGCCGTCTCGGGCAGCCTGGACGCGGTCGCCGAGATGCGTGCGGCCTTCGACCGGCGCCGCCGCACCATCGTGCGGATGCTGAACGAGATCGAGGGCGTGGTCTGCCCCGAGCCCGAGGGCGCCTTCTACGCGTACCCGTCGGTCAAGGCCCTGCTGGGCAAGGAGATCCGCGGCAAGCGTCCCGCCACGAGCGTCGAGCTCGCCGAGCTGATCCTGGAGGAGGCGGAGGTCGCGGTCGTGCCGGGCGAGGCCTTCGGCACCCCCGGCTATCTGCGGCTGTCGTACGCGCTCGGGGACGAGGACCTCGCCGAGGGCGTATCGCGCATGCAGAAGCTGCTGGGCGAGGCGCGCGACTGAGGCGGAACGCCCCGCGGAGCCGCCCCGCAGAGTATGCGGAGTCCTCCAAGTCCCCGGCGTCCTCCGCGTCTTCGGTCTCCTCGGCCTCCCGGCGGTAGGGATCAGGAGAACGGACAGGGAGAACGGACAAGGAGTACGGACGGCCCCCGGTTTACGTGCCGGGGGCCGTCCTCATGTTCGGGCAAGCGCTCGTTCAGGCGGCAGCGGCTACCGGCACACGGGGCACGTGCGGCAAAATCTGTGGATGGCTGTCCGAGATCTGCGCACCCTGCCCAAGGCCCATCTGCATCTGCACTTCACGGGCTCGATGCGTCCGTCCACGCTGCTGGAGCTCGCCGACAAGTACGGCGTGCACCTGCCGGCTGCCCTGAGCGGAGGCGAGCCTCCCAAGCTGCGGGCGACGGACGAGCGCGGCTGGTTCCGCTTCCAGCGTCTCTACGACATCGCGCGGTCATGCCTGCGCGAGCCCGAGGACATCCGGCGGCTGGTGCGGGAGGCCGCCGAGGAGGACGTACGGGACGGCGGGCACTGGCTGGAGATCCAGGTGGACCCCACGTCGTACGCGCCCCGGCTGGGCGGCCTGATCCCGGCGCTGGAGATCATCCTGGACGCGGTGGACGAGGCGATGCGCAGCACCGGTCTGGGGATGAGGCTGATCGTCGCGGCGAACCGGATGAAGCATCCGCTCGACGCGCGCACGCTCGCGCGGCTCGCCGTGCGCTTCCGCGACCGCGGCATCGTGGGCTTCGGGCTCTCCAACGACGAACGCCGGGGATTCGCCCGCGACTTCGACCGCGCGTTCACGATCGCCCGTAGCGGCGGACTGCTGGCGGCGCCGCACGGCGGGGAGCTGACCGGCCCCGGCAGCGTGCGGGACTGCCTGGACGACCTGCACGCCTCGCGCGTGGGGCACGGCGTGCGGGCGGCCGAGGATCCGGCACTGCTCGCACGGCTCGCGGCGGCCGGCGTCACCTGCGAGGTGTGCCCCGCCTCGAACGTGGCGCTGGGCGTCTACGACAAGCCGGAGGACGTGCCGCTGCGCCGGCTCTGGGAGGCCGGGGTGCCGATGGCTCTCGGCGCCGACGACCCGCTGCTCTTCGGCTCCCGGCTGGCGGCCCAGTACACCATCGCGCGGGAGGCGCACGGGTTCACGGATTCCGAACTGGCCGAGCTGGCACGGCAGTCGGTGCGTGCGGCGTCGATGCCGGCGGACGCGCGGGAGAGGGCGCTCACCGGCATCGAGGAGTGGCTCGCCTAGTCCTCGTCCTCTTTCCGCTTCCGGTTCTTGCGTTTCCGGTCCTTCCGCTTTCGCACTTGCGCTTCCGTACCTGCGCTTCCGTACTTCCGTCCATCGCTTCCTTCGAAAGGGGAACCCCATGCGCTTCACAGTCTTCGGCGCGACCGGCGGCACCGGCCGGCAGCTCGTGCAGCAGGCCCTGGACGCAGGGCACGAGGTCACCGCGGTCGTACGCGATCCGGCGCGGCTGCCCGTGAAACAGGAGACCTCGGCGCGCCTGGAGGTCGTCACCGCCGGCGTCACGGACCCGGAGGCCCTGGTGCCCGCGGTGCGGGGGCGGGACGCGGTGCTGTCCGCACTGGGCGCGCCCAGCAACAAGGGCGCGGGCATCGCCTCCGCCGGTACGCGGGCGATCGTGGCCGCGATGAAGGAGGGCGGGGTGCGCCGCTATGTCGGGGTGAGCGCGGCTCCGGTGGTGGCGTGGGGAGAGGGCGAGACGCTGCTCTTCCGCACGGTGGCGGTGCCGCTGGTGCGCCGGGTGTTCCGGCAGGTGTACGCGGACCTGGCGGTGATGGAGGACGTGGTACGGGCGAGCGGCCTCGACTGGACCCTCGTGCGTCCGCCCAAACTGACCGATGCGGCGGCGAAGGGCACGTACCGGCAGGTGACAGGCGGCAATGTGCCCCGTGGCCACTCCGTGCCGCGTGCGGATCTGGCGGCGGCGATCCTGGCGATGGTGGAGGATCCGGCGACGGTGGGACAGGGGATCGGCGTCGCGTCCTGAGTCCCGGCGGACCGGGAGGTCGTGGAGCTTCCGGGGCCGCGGCACCCGGAGCGCCTTGGCCGTCCCGCCCGCCTCCAAGTCCCCCCTTTCGGGTGCTTGTTGGTGCACGGGCGCTTGTTGATGCGCACCGGGGCGTACGTGTGCCGGCGCGAGCCGGGACCGTGGCGACGGGCGGCGCCGTGGCGACAGGCGCCCGCGGCGCATGAGCCGAACCGCAGCCGACCGCGGCCGAACCGGTGCATCCCGACGGGCCGTTACGCCTCACCGTCTCCCGGACCGGCCGTCGCTACAGCGAACAGCCCACCGTCACCGGCTCGTTGACGAGGGTGATGCCGAAGGCCTCGCGCACCCCGTCCCGTACCTCACGGGCGAGCGCCAGCAGGTCCGCCGTCGATGCGTCCCCCCGGTTGGTGAGCGCGAGGGTGTGCTTGGTGGAGATGCGGGCCGAGCCCGTCCCGTAGCCCTTGCCGAAGCCGGCACGGTCGATGAGCCAGGCGGCGGAGGTCTTCGTACGGCCCTCGCCGTCCGGGAAGGCGGGCGCGGCGACGTCGGCGCCCAGGCGTTCGGCGACGCGGGCGGTGAAGGCCTCGAAGTCGCGCTCGTCGAGCACCGGATTGGTGAAGAACGACCCCGCCGACCAGGTGTCGTGGTCCTCCGGGTCGAGCACCATGCCCTTGCCCGCGCGGAGTTTGAGCACCGTCTCGCGTGCGGTCTGCACGGGTACGCGGTCGCCGGGCCCGACACCGAGCGCCCGCGCGGTCTCGGCGTACTTGAGCGGCGCCGACAGCCCTCCGGCGTCCTCCAGCCGGAAGCGGACCCGCAGTACGACAAAGCGCGTCGGGTCGGCCTTGAAGCGGCTGTGGCGGTAGGAGAAGCCGCACTCGGAGTTCGGGACGACGACCGTCTCGTCCGTACGGCGGTCGTATGCCACGACCTCGGTGATGGTCGAGGAGACCTCCTGCCCGTACGCGCCCACGTTCTGGATGGGGGTCGCGCCGGCGGAGCCGGGGATTCCGGCGAGGCATTCGATGCCCGCGAGCCCCGCGTCGACCGTACGGGCGACGGCGTCCGACCAGTTCTCGCCGGCCGCCAACTCCAGGCTCGTGCCCGAGAGTTCGACACCGCTGGTGGCGATGCGCAGTGCGGTGCCCGGGAAGCCCTCGTCCGCGACGACGAGGTTGCTGCCACCGGCGACGATCAGCAGCGGGGAGCCTCCGGCGTCGGCCTCGCGGACGGCCTCGACGACCTCGTCGTCGGTCGTCGCGATACGCAGGCGGGCGGCCGGGCCGCCGAGCCGGAAGGTGGTCAGCGGGGCGAGGGGGGCGTCATGGAGTTCCTGCACGCGCACCAGCGTACGAGAGCGGGACGGGGCCGGCGTCCGCACCCGGCCCCCCACCGCCCCGGCCACCGGACCTCGGATCTCGGATCTCGGATCTCGGCCACCGGACCCGCGGCTCCGGTCCGCGTCCCTCAGGCGAGCCGCACCACGGCCCGCGACATGCCCAGCACCTTCTGGCCCGCGCTCATCACCGTCAGGTCCACCCGTACGGTGCGCGCCTCGTCGTCGAGCTTGGCCGCGACCTTCCCGGTCACCTCGATCGCGGCGCCCTTGTCGTCGTCGGGCACGACGACGGGCCTGGTGAAGCGCACCCCGTACTCGACGACCGCCGCCGGATCGCCCGTCCAGTCGGTGACGACCCGGATCGCCTCGGCCATGGTGAACATGCCGTGGGCGATGACGTCGGGCAGTCCGACCTCCTTGGCGAACCGCTCGTTCCAGTGAATGGGGTTGAAGTCTCCCGAGGCTCCCGCATAGCGCACGAGGCGCTCACGGTCGACGGGAAAGGTGCGGGCGGGCAGCTCGGTGCCGGCCTCCACATCGGCGTACGCGATCTTCGCTGCCATCACGTGCCCTCCGTCTCGGGTGCGCGGGCGACGAGCTTGGTGTAGGCGGTCACGACGAGCTCGCCCGACTCGTCGTGGACGTCGCCGCGTACGTCGAGGATGTCGTTGCCCGACATCGACCTGATGGCCTCGATGGTGGAGGAGACCGTGAGCCGGTCGCCCGCCCGTACGGGACGCGTATAGGCGAACTTCTGGTCCCCGTGCACCACGCGGTCGTAGTCCAGGCCCAGTTGGGGGTCCTCGGTGACCTGGCGGGCCGCGCGGAAGGTGATCGCGAAGACGAAGGTGGGCGGCGCGATCACATCGGGGTGGCCGAGGGCTTCGGCCGCGGCGCGGTCCGTGTACGCCGGGTTGGTGTCGCCGACAGCCTCGGCGAACTCGCGGATCTTCTCGCGGCCCACCTCGTAAGGGCTGGTGGGCGGATAGCTCCGCCCGACGAAGGACTGGTCGAGCGCCATGGGCGCGGACACCTCCTGAACGGGGTCGGTGAGGCGGCGCCGCCGCGGTGGCCCGGCGCGTGCGGCGACGCCCCGGAGCAACGGCACGGCAGCCGGGCCGAGTTGACCAACGACACGAGGCCGCCCCCGCTGTGGGGACGGCCTCGCAGAAGGGCCTGGGTCAGCGCGTCTCGCGGTGCGCCGTGTGCGCGTTGCAACGCGGGCAGTGCTTCTTCATCTCCAGACGATCCGGGTTGTTACGCCGGTTCTTCTTGGTGATGTAGTTCCGCTCCTTGCACTCCACGCAGGCCAGCGTGATCTTCGGGCGGACGTCTGTGGCAGCCACGTGAGTGCTCCTTGACGGACAGATGGGCTAGACAAGCAGAAAGAGTAGCCGATCGAAGGACCGACCCCACAATCGGCTACATTCGGTGAAGTAGCGGTGACCGGACTTGAACCGGTGACACAGCGATTATGAGCCGCTTGCTCTACCGACTGAGCTACACCGCCACGATGCGCGGACTCCCATCTCCCGACGGGAGATCTCACACATCAGAGCCCCAAAACGGAATCGAACCGTTGACCTTCTCCTTACCATGGAGACGCTCTGCCGACTGAGCTATTGGGGCGAGCGGTGAAGACATTACACGCCTGACAGCCAAAGGTGAAATCCGTATCGCGCCCGTCCAGCACCCCTCGCGGGCCCTGCTCACAGGGTCTCATCCGGTGCCGTGGAATGCCTCAACATCCCCTCGCACCACGTCAGTACGACTATTCGCCTCCTCCTCGCCGGTGCCCTGCGGGCGCCCTACTCTCTACTCACGCTGCGTGATCATGATCATCCGCCGATGTGGGGAGTGCGATGGCCGACAGCCAGTCAGAGGGGCCGGTGGACGGCGAGGGCTCCCGTGACGAATCCGACACGAACGGTGGCCCGGACGGCGGCCGGCAAGGCGGCGCGGGCAACTCGTCGAGCGGCTCCGGCGGCGCATCCGCCCGTGAACCCGCCGCCCCCCGCGACGACTCCCCCGACACCGCCTCCCCCCGCACCCTCATGCTGTGCGGCGCCCGTCTCGCCGACGGCCGCACCGTGGACGTACGGCTGGGAGGCGGCCGCATCGAGGCGGTCGGAACGGCCGGCAGCCTGGCGCGCCTCCCGCAGCCGGCGGGCGGTTCCCGGGTCGACCTCGCCGGTTATCTGCTGCTTCCGGCGCCGGCCGAGGCGCACGCCCACTACGACACGGCGCTGACCGCCGTCTCCCCCGTCGCAGCCGGGCCGCCCCGCAGCGCCCCCGAGGACGTGCAGCGCCGTACGACCGAGGCGGCCCTGATGCAGCTCGGACTGGGCGCCACCGCGACCCGCACCCACGTGCACATCGGCGATGTCGCGGGACTGCGTTCGCTGGAGGCGGTGCTTCAGGCACGCCGTGCGCTGCGTGGGCTCGTCGAGCTGAGCACCGTGGCAGTGCCGCGGCTGCTGACCGGGGTCGCCGGTGCCGACGGTCTGTCGATGCTGCGGGACGCGGTGAAGATGGGCGCCTCAGTCATCGGCGGCTGCCCCGACCTCGACCCCGATCCGGCGGGCTACGTGGACGCGGTGCTGGAGGTCGCGGCCGAGCACGGCTGCCCCGTCGATCTGCACACGGACGGCGGCGACCCGGCCCGGCTGTCCCGGCTCGCCGCCGCGGCGGGCGGGCTGCGGCCGGGGGTCGCGATCGGGCCTTGCGCGGGGCTCGCGAGGCTGCCGCACAAGGCGGCGGTGCGTACTGCGGAGCGGCTGGCCGCCGCCGGCGTCACGGTCGTGTGCCTGCCGCAGGGCAACTGCGGTGTGCTGGAACGCCCTTCGCAGACGGCGCCTTCGCGGGTGGCGCCCGTACGGCTGCTGAGGGCGGCCGGTGTCACGGTCGCCGCCGGGGGCGGGGCGCTGCGGGACGCCGCCAACACCGTCGGCCGGGGCGACCCCCTGGAGGCCGCATATCTGCTGGCGTCGCACGGCGAGGCGAGTCCGGAGGCGTCGTACGAGGCGGTCTGCGCGCGGGCACGTACGACGATGGGCCTTCCGGAGGTGCGGGTGGAGGCCGGGTTCCCCGCCGAGCTGCTGGCGGTGCGGGGTACGGAGCTGGCGGGGGCGCTCTCGCTCGCGTACAGCAGAGTGGTGGTGCACCGGGGGCGTGTGGTCGCGCGTACCAGCGCGGTGCGCGAATTCTGCGACTTCACGGGTACGTCGGAGTTCGATCTGCCGCGGCAGTCGCAGGGCTGACGAGCGGTCAGCCGGGCACGGAGGGCGGGTGGTCCCGCTCCGTGGGCGGCAGCGCGGCGCGCGCCGCCGTGACGTACGGTCGGGGCATGCGCACAGTCATCGCTGGTGGACACGGTCAGATCGCGCTGCGGCTGGAGCGGCTGCTCGCCGCGCGCGGCGACGAGGCTGCGGGAGTCATCCGGAAACCGGAACAGGCCGACGATCTCCGGGCGGCGGGTGCCGAACCGGTGGTCTGCGACCTGGAGTCGGCGTCGGTGGACGAGGTCGCCGCGCATCTGGAGGGCGCGGACGCGGTGGTCTTCGCCGCCGGGGCCGGTCCGGGCAGCGGCGCGGAGCGCAAGGAGACTGTGGACCGCGCGGCGGCGGTGCTCTTCGCGGACGCGGCGGCACAGGCGGGGGTACGGCGCTACATCATCGTCTCGTCGATGGGGGCCGACGCCGGGCTGACCGAGCCGCCGCCCGGCACCGACCCGGTGTTCGCCGCGTACCAGCGGGCCAAGGGCGCCGCGGACGACGCCGTACGGGCGCGCGAGGACCTCGACTGGACGGTGCTGCGGCCGGGGCGGCTGACGAACGACGCCGGTACGGGACGGGTGCGGCTCGCAGAGCGGACCAGGCGCGCGGAGGTGACGCGTGACGACGTCGCGGCGGTCATCGGTGCGCTGCTGCACGCTCCGGGCACGGCGGGTCTGACGCTCGAACTCATCGGCGGCGAGACCCCCGTCGACGAGGCGGTGGGGGCGGTCGCGCTGCGGTGAGCGCCGGGCGGGCCTGACGGACCCCCGATGCGGCTCGGCTCGGGTGACGGCAACGACAGCAGCGACGACGGCCCAGGACGGCTCAACTGCCCGCCGCGCGGCGGAGCTTGGCGAGCTCGGCGTTGAACTGGGCGCCCACGAGCAGCGCCAGGTTCGACATCCACAGCCAGACCAGGAAGACGACGATCCCCGCGAGCGATCCGTACAGCCGGTGGTACGTGCCGACGTGCGAGGCGTACAGCGCGAAACCGAACGACGCGGCGAGCCACAGCAGCACCGCCAGCGCACCGCCGGGTGCGCGTCTGCGCACGCCGCGCGTCCCGGCGGGCCCCGTGCGGAAGACGACGAGCACGAGCACGGCGACCAGGCCCAGCAGAAGCAGCCACTTCATCGTGTTCCACGCGCCGACGGCGAAGGCGCCCATGCCGAGCAGGCCGCCCGCGGTGCGTGCGACCTCGCCGCTGAGCACGAGCACGAAGACGCTGGAGACGAGCAGCGCGAGCAGCGCCGTCGCGGTCAGCACGATCCGCGGGATCGTCCGCCACACCGGGCGGTGGTCCTCGACGCCGTGCATTCCGTGCAGCGCGCGCCGGAAGACGCTGAGGTAGCTGGAGGCGGACCAGAGTGACCAGGCCGTGCCGAAGACGGCGAGCAGCCAGGCCGCGGTGCTCTGCGCCGCCATGTCCTTCAGCACGCCCGCCATCAACTCGCCGGACTGGGCGGGCAGGACGGTGGTGGCGCGGGCGATGAGCTCGCGGGTGGCATCCGTACCGATGAGGCCCACGGCGGAGACGGTGACGAGCAGGGCGGGGAAGATCGCGAGCACCGCGTAGTAGGTGAGGGCGGCGGCCCAGTCGGTGACGTCGTCGTTCCACACGGAGACGGGCGTACGGCGCAGGGCGGTGCGGCAGTCGGCGAGCGAGGGCAGGGAGCCGCGCGCGGCCGGCGCGGATGCGGGGGAAGGCGCCCGTGCCGCCGGGGCGGGGGCCGCCGAGGTGCCGGGTCCGTCCGGTCCCGGCCGGGCCTCTCCCCCGGTCACGCCAGTGCTCACTCCGGTCCCCTCCACTTTGTTCTCTCCACCCGCTCCGGTGCTCGGCACGTACGCCTGCCGCGCGGGCGGCGCCGTCGTGATGCGGCTGGTAAGGCGTCTGGCCGGGTTGGCCCTGCCGGAAACATGGTGCGCACACGCCCTTCCGGGTCCGTACGGCGGGTCCGCGACCGCACCCGGGAGGCGAGGACCGCGTACGGGACGGGACGGCCCGCGGACCTGCGGTGGCGGAACCCGCACTGCTGGACATGTGCTCCTGTACCGGCTCCGACCTGCGGAAACGTCTCCGGTAGCAAGGTCTGGATATTCCGTTCAAACTGGTGCCTAAGCACCTGAACAGGTGAAGGCAGACCTTGCAGGAGGAGGGTCTCGACATGGCAACTCATGCCGCCGGTGGCGGAGCACACGCGGGCACCGCCGTGCGCCATACAGGCAAGCCGACGACGATGTTCAGCGGCTGGACGAAGCTGGCCGGTGCGCTGATGTTCTTCGGCGGACTGCTCGCCGTTTCCTCAGGTGTCGCAGCCCTGCGCGAGGACGCCGTATTCGCGTCGACGCGAAGCTACGCGTTCGACTACAGCCTCACGGGCTGGGGATGGGTCCATCTCTTCCTGGGCGCCGCGATCGCGGTGGCCGGCATCGCCGTGATGTTGACGGGCGCAACGTGGGCGCGATGGGTCGGCATAGTGCTGGCCGGCCTGGGCATGATCGCCAGCTTCATGTGGCTGCCCTACTTCCCGCTCTGGGCAGTGATCACGCTGGCGGTGGACGTGTTCATCATCTGGGCACTGTGCGCGGGGATGAACCGATCGCCCGCACAGACGACGTAGCACCGCTCAACTGGCGGCCCCGGACCGGAAGTTACCGGTCCGGGGCCGTCGTACGTGCGGGCACGGGCGGGCCCCGCCCGGCGGTTCGCGACGCGAGAGCCGGCGCAGCCCCCGAGGGGCTCGGCGCCCCGGGCGCGCCAGTCGCGGACCGAAGCCCGCAACCGGTCGCCGTCCGACCTCTTGTCACTTTCACGCGGGTGTGAGTACGCTCCCTGAAACGCTTTACAGAAACGCTTTACAGCAGGAGGTTCGGATGGCCGACGCCGACTACGTGAACGAGGACGCCGACACGGAGCGCAAGCACAACCTCCTCGCGATGTCCTACGCCGAGGTGACGGAGCGGCTGAGCGAGGCGAACCAGGACGTCGCCCTCATCGCGCTCGGCAGCACGGAGAAGCACGGGGCGCACATCCCGCTCGGCACGGACAGCTACGTGACCATGGAGGTGGTCAAGCGGGCGGCCGAGGCCGCCGACGTCGTGTACTCGCCGCTGGTGCCGTTCGGCTACTCGCCGCACCACATGGGCAGGCACCTCGAGGGCGCCGGCACGATCACGCTGCGGGCCGAGACGTACCGCCGGATCATGAGCGACATCGCCCGCAGCCTCATCTTCCACGGCTACAAGCGACTGATCTTCGTCAGCCACCACGGCTCGAACGTCAAGCCGATCGACGAGATCATGCGGCAGCTCCGCTACGACACCGGCGCCTTCGTCTCCTACTACAAGACACCGACGGAGCGCGATGCCTCGGTGATCCAGGACCTCTTCGACAACCCGCCCGAGGAGACCCCGGGCTGGCACTCCAGCGAGCTGGAGACCTCCGCGCTGATGGCCACCGCCGACGGCCTCGTGAACATGGACCGGGCGGTCGAGGACCGGGCGCACGCACCGGCGTACATGACCGAGGCGTTCTCCAAGATCGACGGGACCGCGACGGTGAAATTCCAGGGCTCGGAGAACATCTGGGTGCCGATGGAGCACCACGAGTACTGCGACACGGCGGTCATCGGCAATCCGTTCCGCTCCGACAAGGAGAAGGGGCTGAAGATGCTGGACCGCATGGCCGACCACCTCACGGCCTACGTGGAGGAAGTCCGCAAGTTCGACGTCGAGGTGACCTACAGCGACTACCCGACCCGCGCCTGACCCCGACCGGCCGACAGGCCAAGGAGGTTTCCCTCATGGAGAACGGAGCCGAGGACGTCCGGGTCGCACCCGGGCTGCTCCGTGCGCTTCGGTCCGAGCTGGCCGCCGTCTCCAGGCGTGGGTACGAACGCGGGCTGGTGCCCGGCGTCAGCGGCAACAACAGCCTGCGGGTGCCGGGTACCGAACTCCTCCTCATCAAGGCGACCGACTGCTGCCAGGGTGAGATGACCGAGGCGGAGACCGTGCTGATGTCCCTCTCGGGCGACGTACTCGACCCCGGGCGCAAGCCCTCGAAGGAATGGCTCTGGCACGCCGGGATCTACCGGGCCCGTCCGGAGGTCGGCGGAATCGTGCATCTGCATCCGCCGTACTCGGTGGCTTTCGCGGTCGCCGACGAGGTGCCGATGCTGGTGCACGCCGCCGCGCGCGGACATCTGCGGGCGCTCGACAGCGTGGATCTGCTCCCCGCGGGTTCGCGTGAACTCGCGGACGCGGTGGTCGAGAAGTTCGCCGGTACGGAGATCCGGGGGCTGGTGATGCGGGAGCACGGCACCGTCACGGTCGGACCTGACGTACGTACGGCGTACTACCGCACGGAATATCTGGAGGACGACGCGAAGGTGGCGCTGCTGGCCGCGCAGATAACCGGCGGGCCGCCGCGGGCGCTCCGTCTCGCGGAGGACAGCGCGCCGCACGCGGAGGCCGAAGGGTGAGCCGCCGCAGCTGAGACGCAGCAGCCGCCGACAGCCCCGGAGAGGAGGGACGGAGTGACACCGGTGATCGCGGTGGTGGCCACCTTGGACACCAAGCACGAGGAGGCGGCCTTCCTGGCGGGAGAGCTGCGCGACCACGGCTGCCGTCCGCGCATCGTCGACGTCGGCGTCCGCAGCGGCGAGGCGGAGAGCCGCCTCGCCGACGTGGACGCGTCGGCCGTGGCCTCCGCCGCCGGTGAACTCCTCGCCGATCTGCGGGAGTTCACCCGCAGGGACCGTGCGATGGCCGCGATGGCCGCCGGCGCGGGCGAGATCCTGCGCGAGTGGCACGGCCGGGACGCACTGCACGGTGTGCTGGGCGTCGGCGGCAACCAGGGCACCGCGCTGGCCGCCGGCGCCATGCGGTCGCTCCCCTTCGGACTGCCGAAGTACGTCGTCTCCACCGTCGCGTCGGGCGACCTGCGCGGCTTCATCGGGGACAGCGACATCACCTTCGCCTTCTCCGTCGGCGACCTGCTCGGCGGCCCCAACCTGATCACCGGCACCGTGCTGCGCCAGGCCGCGGCGGCCGTCGCGGGCATGGCCCGGTGCGCGCCTCCCGGCCGTACGGAAGGCGGGCGGCTGGTGGCCGTCACCGCGTTCGGCAATACGCACGACGCCGTGACGACGGCGATCGGCCGGCTGCGGGAGCAGGGAATCGACGTCGTGCCGTTCCACGCGTCGGGGGCCTCCGGCTCGGCCATGGAGCGTTTCGTACGCGAAGGGCTCTTCGACGGAGTGCTCGACCTGACGACGCACGAACTGCTCGCCGAGCTGTATCCGGCGGACATCTACACCCCCGTACGACCCGGCAGGCTCACCGCCGCAGGAGAAGTGGGAATCCCACAGGTGGTGCTTCCGGGTGGGCTCGAGTACCACTGTTTCGCAGCGGCGGACACCATCCCCGAGCCGATGAGGGACCGCCCGATCCACCATCACAACCCCAACAACACCAATGTGCGGGCGAACGCCGACGAACTGGCCGAAGTCGCACGCACCATGGCCGCACGGCTGGGCGCCTCCAGAGCGCCCGTGACCGTGTTCGTCCCGGAACTCGGCTGGTCACACGCCGGCTCACCGGGCGGGCCCCTTCACGACCCCGAAGCCAACGCCCGGTTCGCCGACGAACTCGGCGCGGCCGCACCGGAGACCGTCCGGATCGAGCGGCTGCACACGACGATCAACGAACCGGAGCTGGCGAGGCGCGCCGCCGACGAACTCGTGCGGCTGCTCTCCGAGGCCGGGGACGACATCTGATGGCACGAGCACCCACCTGAGGTGAGTTCGACGATGAGCCACGCGACAGGCAGCTCCACCACGCGAACGCCTACCCCTACCCCTGCCCGTACCGACAAGCCCGTCCAGGACGGCATCCCGGAGAAGATGCGCGCGGCCGTGCTGTTCGGCCCCGGCGACATCCGGGTCGTCGACCGCGAGATACCCGCCTTCGGGCCCGAAGAAGTGCTCGTCCGGGTGGCGATGTGCGGAGCGTGCGGCACCGACCTGAAGATCCTCGCCGGGCACTTCCCGCAGACGCCGCCCTTCGGCGAGTACACCCCGGGACACGAGTGGACCGGCACGGTCGCCGCCGTCGGCGAGAACGTCGACGAGTTCCGTCCCGGAGACCGGGTGTGCATCGAGGCGCACCACGGCTGCGGACGCTGCGCGAACTGCGTGACCGGCAAGTACACCGCCTGCCTCAACTACGGCGACGTGTCGAAGGGGCACCGCGCCAGCGGCATGACGACCGACGGCGGCTTCGCCGAGTACGCCGTGCATCATGTCGCCGCGCTCTACAGGCTCCCGGACCATCTCAGCCCCGAGGACGGCGTGCTGATCACCACGGCCGGCACCGGGCTCTACGGTCTCGACGCCGCCCAGAGCTACATCGTCGGACAGGACGTCGCCGTGTTCGGGCCCGGAGCGGTCGGCCTGATGACCGTCCAGATGTGCAGGCTGATGGGCGCCTCCAAGGTGATCCTCGCCGGTACGCGGAAGTCGCGTCTGGACCTGGGCCTGGAGCTGGGCGCGGACCACGTGGTCGACGTCACCGCCGAGGACCCCGTCGAGAAGATCCTCGAACTCACCGGAGGCGCCGGGCTGGACCTCACCATCGAGGCGTCCGGCGGACCCGACACCCCTCAGTTCTGCGTGGACGTCACCAAGCGCGGGGGCAAGATCCTCTTCGTCGCGTTCTACCCGGGCAAGGTCGAGTTCGACCTGAGCAGCGCCATCCGCAAGGACATCACCATGTACACCTCGCGGGGCGAAGGCGGCAACAACGTCGAACGCGCGGTGGCACTGGCCGCCAGCGGTCAGCTCCAGGGAGAGCGGCTGGTCACGCACCACTTCCCGCTGGAGGACATCGAGGAGGCGTTCCGGGTGATCAAGGAGCGGGACGGCGATCCGCTGAAGGTCGTCATCGTGCCCTGAACGTCGGCGACTTGGACGTTCATGCGCTGTGCGCGCTCGCGCTTCACGTAGTTCGAGGGCGGCGCCCCGGGTGTGCGTTGCGCGGGTGTGCGTTGCGCGGGTGCGCCGTACGCGGATGCGCCGTGCAGTGAGCGGGACTTGCCCTGGGCGGGGCGCGCGACCTGAGCGGGGCGTGCCCTGAGCGACACGTGCCCGGGGCGGGCCGTGCCCTTCGGGGCTGGAGAGCAGGCGGGGGAGAACCGGGGGCCGAGCCGGGCTGACCGGAGGAGATTCCGATGCACGAACAGATCGTTACGCCGGTGGCGGGTTCGCTGGCACTGTCCGCACTGGTGGCAGCACTGCCGCTGATCATTCTGCTGATCATGCTCGGCGTGCTCAGAGTGAAGGCCCACTGGGCGGCGCTCACGGGCGTGGTGGCGGCGCTGGCGGTGTCCGTACTGGTCTACCGGCTGCCGGCGCTCACGGCGCTGAGCGGCGCCGCGGAGGGAGCGGCCACCGGGCTGTTCCCGATCGTGTGGATCGTGCTCAACGCGGTGTGGGTGAACAGGCTCGTTCAGGTCTCCGGCTATCTGGACCGCGTCCGGGAGACGTTCATGATCCTCTCCGACGACGTGCGGGTGCAGGCGCTCGTCGTGGCGTTCTGCTTCGGCTCGCTGCTGGAGGCGATGGCCGGATTCGGAGCGCCCATCGCCGTCGTGGCGGCGATCCTGCTGGCGCTGGGCTTCAGTCCGGTACGGGCGGCCACGGTCGCGCTCTTCGCCGACGCGGCCGGAACCGCCTTCGGCTCGGTCGGCAATCCGATCACGGCACTTGGCAAGACCACCGGGCTGGACGCCGAAAGGCTCGGCGACATGGTGGGACGCCAGTCGGCGATCGTGGCCTTCTTCGTACCGTTCGTCCTGCTGCTCGTCCTCGGCGGACTGCGCTGCCTGCGCGAACTGTGGCCGGTGGCGCTCGCGGTGGCCGCCGGATTCAGCGTCGGCCAGTTCGTGACGTCCAACTACGTGGCGTTCCAGCTCGCGGACCTGTGCGGTGCGGTCCTCGCGGCGCTGGCGGCGGTCGTGGTGCTGCGCTTCTGGCGTCCACGGCATCCGGTCACGGTGCCGGACGGGCCGCCCGGCGCGGCACCGGAAGACGACGCCGAAGGCGACGCCGCACGGGCGGCCGAGGGCGGACTCCTCGAAGACGGCTTCCCCGGGAACGCCCCTTCGGGAGGCGCCCCTTCGGGAGGCGGTCCTGCGGGGGTCGCCCATGCGGAGGGCGGCGCGGGCGCGGACGCAGGCGCAGGCGCGGGCGGGGGCGCGGGCGGGAGCGCAACAGCCACCGCCACCGCCACCCCTCCCCGCTTCCAGCGGCACATGGTCGGCCACACGGTGCGGGCCTTCGTGCCGTACGCGATGCTCACCGGGCTGCTGGCGCTCGTGTCGCTCGAAGGCCCCGTGAAGACGTTCCTCGAAGGGCTTCAACTGAGCTTCGTCTGGCCGGGAACGGAGGTGGCGGCACCGGACGGCAGCCCCCTGGCGCTCCGCGAGTTCACGCTCGACCTCGTCGGCGCCACCGGGACGGTGCTGCTGGTCACGGGCGTCGTCGCGATGTTCGTGCTGCGCGTCGCGCTGCGTACCGCGGTCAGGGAGTACCGCGAGGCCGCGGTGCAGATACGGTTCGCGGCGACCACGGTCGTGCTGGTGCTCGCGTTCGCGTACCTGCTCAACTACTCGGGCCAGGCCGCCTCGATCGGTGCCTTCTTCGCGCTGGCCGGCAGCGGATTCGTACTGCTCTCCCCCGTCCTCGGCTGGCTCGGCGTCGCGGCCACCGGATCGGACACCTCGGCCAACGCACTGTTCGGAGCGGTGCAGGTGGCCTCCGCACAGCACATCGGCGTGAGCCCCTACCTGCTCGCCGGCGCCAACAGCGAGGCGGGCGCCCTCGGCAAGCTGATCAGCCCGCAGAACCTGGCGATGGCCGCAGCCGCCGTCGGACTCTCCGGAAAGGAAGGGGTGCTGTTCCGCCGTACGTTCTGGTGGAGCGTGCTGTATCTGCTGCTGTTCGTGCTGGTCGTGGTGCTGATGGCGGCCGGGCCGCTCTCCGCGCTGGTGGTCTGACGTACGTCAGCGAGGGATGCCGTACGGGCCGGAGGGCGCGGTGCGTGAGGGGCGCCGCGCCCTCCGCGTACCGCGCCTCTCAGGCCGTCAGGCCGGCGGGCCCGAACTGTCCCTGACGACCACCTTGGTCGGCAGCATGGTCGCCCCGTCGCGGGACTCGCCCGCCCCCTCGTCCTCCTCGGAGGCCCCTTCGCTCCGGCCCGCCGGAATCCGGTCGACCAGCAACCGGGCCGCCGTGGAGCCGATTTCGTACGTCGGCACCGCTACGGTCGTCAGCTTGGGACGCAGGAACGAGGAGAACGACACGTCGTCGAAGCCGGTGACGGACATCCGGCCCGGCACGGGAACCCCCTCGTCGTGCAGCGCCGCCAGAACACCCACCGCGACCCGGTCGTTGACCGAGACCACGGCTGTCGGCGGATCGGGCAGCCGGGTCAGCGCCCGCGCCGCCCCGTACCCGGAGTCCTCGTCGAACTCGCCCGCCCGCACGAGGCTTTCGTCGTATGCGAGTCGATGTGCGGTCAGCGCACGCCGGTAGCCCTCCACCCGGTCCTGCATGGTGCGCGAGGACTCCGGGCCGCCGGCGAACGCGATGCGCCGGTGCCCCAGCGCGATCAGGTGCGCGGTGATCGCCTCACCCGCGGCCACGTTGTCGACCTGCACCGACGGGCAGTGCATTCCGTGCCGCCCGACCACCACGACCTTGGTGTTGTACTGGTCGAGAATGCCGACGTCGATCGCCGTGTCCGCGGCACCGCCCGCGATCAGGACGCCGTCGACCCTGCTCTTGACGAGCGTCTCCAGATAGCGGTTCAGCCGCTCCGGCTCGCGGTCGGTGTTGCACAGCACTATCCGGTATCCGGCGAGCGAGGCGACGTCCTCGATCCCCCGGACCATCCCCGGGTAGTACGGGTTGGAGATGTCCGGCACGATCACGCCGAGGACCGAGGTGCGCTGCTGAAGCAGCGCCCTGGCCAGGTCGTTCGGCCGGTATCCCAGGGCGGCGCTGGTCTCCAGCACATGACGGCGCGTCTCGGCCCTCATCTGGAAGCTCTCCGAGTCGGCGCTGAGCGCGCGGGAGACCGTGGCCACCGACACTCCCGCCGCCTCGGCGACGTCGCGGATGCTCACGGTCTTGTGCCCGGACGCCTGCGCCCGGGACGCTCTGGTCCGCTTCTTCTGCTCACCCGTCACCACGCCAGTGTAAAGGATTACAGGAGAGGGATCACAGGGCAGTGGCGGGGTACCCGTCCGCACTCCCGGCGGGGCCTAGTTCAACGCTTTCAACGTCGCGGTCTCATCAGTTCCCGCCGGGACCGGCGGGCGCGGAGCCGACCGCGTCGCAGCGGGGGACGCTGTTGGGCGGGGCGCAGTTGGTGGGCGTGTTCTTGAAGACCGTGCTCTTGATGAGGTGCACCTCGGGCAGCTGCTGTTCGCCGGCACCGCCTGCCTTGCCCGGCTGACGCTCGGGGCTGCCGGTCGGGCGGATGATGATGCCGAAGCCCTGCCCGTCGTTGTTGATGCCGCCGCCCCGGGCGGGGCCGCCGTTCGCTGTGTTGCGGGTGACGACGCTGCGGTAGAGGGTCGTCGGCTGGTCCTCCCCGACGAAGATGCCGCCGCCGGACGTCTCGGCGATGTTGCCTCCGACCCGCGTGGAGTTCAGGCGCAGCGGCCCGGTCTGGAGCCCCGAACCGCTGCTGATGCCCAGCGTCATGATGCCGCCGCCGAGGCCGCCCGCGCCTTCGCCGACGTTGTTGCCGGCGACGGAGACGCGGTTCAGCTTGGTGTCGCCCGCGTTGGCGAGGCCGCCTGCCCAGGAGGAGGCGGTGTTGTCCCGGAGGGCGCCGCCCTGCATCGTCATCGTTCCGCTGGTGGCGACCGCGCCCGCGTTCCCGCTGGTGTTGTCCCTGACGGTGGTGTTCTTCAGGCTGAGCGTTCCGACGTTGTTCCAGATCCCGCCGCCGAGGAAGCCGGAGCTGTTGTTCCTGACCGTTACACCGGTCAGCGTGAGCCGGCCGCGGTCGTTGAGGATGCCTCCGCCGCCCGCGCCGAAGCCGTCGCCCGATGCGTCGCCGCCGCGGACGGTGACCGAGTCCAGGCTGAGGCTGCCGGTCTGCGTCACGTGGAAGACGCGGAATGCTGCGGACGCACTGGGAGCGCGCTGGATGAGGGTGCGGTTCCCCGAGATCCGCACCTTGCCGGTGATCTCCGGAAGACCGTCGTCGGTGTTGTCCTCCGCGGTGAGGGAGTATGTGCAGTCGCGGGCGAGGACGATGCTCCCGCCGCCCGTGTTCGCGTCGTCGATGGCCTTCTTCAGCGCAGCGATGTCGTTGCACGGCACTCGCGTCGGCGCCTGTGCCTGCGCCTGCGCCTGGCCGGCGGGCAGGAGCGTCAGGCACAGGCCGAGGCCGGTGACGGCT
This sequence comes from Streptomyces sp. HNM0575, assembly GCF_012726265.1. Taxonomy (GTDB): domain Bacteria; phylum Actinomycetota; class Actinomycetes; order Streptomycetales; family Streptomycetaceae; genus Streptomyces. Next base: position 766,715 of record NZ_JAASAG010000002.1, read on the forward strand.
GGCACGCATACGCGTCTGAGCATGTCGGTCATGCGGCTTCCCTTTGGCTGTGGGGGCAGGGGCAGGGCCTACGCGATCCATGCGCCGCCCGGCCACCGAGCAGCCCCGCCCCCGAGCGCCGCTGATCACCACTCAGACATATGCGACGGGTCCACTGCTCGCACTCCGGGTCTGCCGTTCGGCCGCGTCCTCGACTGCGTCCTCGGTGCGCCCTGTACGGGGGCTGGTACCAGGTGCTCTCAGGCAGCTTCGTTCGGGCGTCCCGTAAGGTCCAGTTCGGGCCAGCAACTCCCGGATGCGTAGCTCGATCTCGTCCCGGACCGGACGACGGACTGCCTCGACGCCTCGCCCGCCAAGGACGGCAAGACCCGTAGGTCGCGGTAGCGACCTCGTCCAGAGTCCTTCGGACCGCATGGCGTCCCGATCGCCAACGCTGCGGCTCAATCACGGTGCTGAGAGCCGGAGTTGACCAGTTGAGCGGGGCGCAGCACCTCGTCAGCGAACTCGGCAGGCGCGTGATGCCGTCGGCGACGCACCAGCGCGAGACACCGACGGGTGGCGGATCGGGATGCGCACGCGCCTCGTTGGCCGCAGGCTGGTGACATGGCCGCGCCTATCGTCGTGCATCCCCCGTCGCCGTCCGGTGGCCGCCGTGTCACCGCGGACGGGACCATCCTCGGCCTCGCCCACGACCTGCGCGACCTTGCCGAGTTTCTGCGCCGCGTCGGCCTGGACCCGGAGGACGTGCGGTTCGACGACCCCGAGCTCATCGAGTGGCGCCGGGGTGGGCCCGACGTGTGGCAGTAGCCACTCCGGAACCTGTGCCCGAATCTCCTTGCCTGGCGCCTGGCGATCTTCCGCGCCGCGGGCCTGGTGCCCCCTCGCGCTGAAGCTGTCGGATCCTCATCGCGCCGCGTGCTGACGTATGGAAACGGCGTATGGAGACGGGTCCCGCGGCTCAGTCGCCTTCGGGCAGCGTCAGGCCCAGCCGGATCTGCCCGTCCGCGGTGGCCACGATCGTCTCGGTGACGTCCCGGGGTTTCCAGCCGAGCAGCGACCGGGCCTTTTCGTTGCTGATGACGGGGATCCGGCCTCGCATGGCCGCGGCGTCGCGAAGTGCCGGCTCCGTCTTGGCGGCCTCGCGTACCTGCTCGATGGTCAGCTCCGTGGAGGGCAGGACATCTGCTGCGGCGGGGAAGTGTTCGCGCAGGATCTGTGCCATGCCGAAGAGGCTGATCGCCGGTCCGCCGACGGCGATGAAGCGCTCGCCCGCCGCTTTCGGATGCAGCATGGCCCGCAGGTGCAGGTCCACGACGTCCCGTACGTCGGCCACACCGAAGTACATGATCGGCACCACGGGCATCTGCCCGGTCAGCATGTTCTTGACGAGACCGAGCGAGGCGGACGGCCGGTCGCCCAGCTGGGGACCGAAGATCCCGGTGGGATTGACGACCGCCAGCTCGATGCCGCCGTGAGTATGGACGTAGTCCCAGGCGGCACGCTCGGCCAGCACCTTCGACTTGTGGTAGGCGGGCAGGCCCTCGGTGTCCGGGTCGGTCCAGTCCGCTTCCGAGTAGTGGTTGCCGGGCTTCACCGTGTATCCGACCGCTGCGTAGGAGGACGTCATCACGACCTGCGGGATCCCGGCCTTCCGGGCTTCGGACAGGACGCGCAGGGTGCCGTCGCGGGCGGGGAGGACGAGCTCCTCCTCCGTCTCGGGCGGGGTGGACGGGAAGGGCGACGCGTGGTGCAGTACGTGGCCGACCCCGTCCATGGCGTCCGCCCAGCCGTCGTCGGCGCTGAGGTCGGCGACGACGAACTCCAGCCGGCTGGACGGATCGACCTCGGCCCGCCGGAGCGCGGCCCGGACCTCGGCCTCCTGTCCGGGCTCCCGGACTGTCACACGGGTCTGATATCCCTCGCGCAACAGTCGGGCGACCGAGTGGCTGCCGACGAATCCGGTGCCACCTGTGACGAGCACCGTCCCGCGTTCTGACGGGGAAGCGGTGAGATCTTCTGTAGTCAACCTTCAGTCCTTCACGGTGAATTGGTCCATGACGTGCGTGACGTCGTCGATCGCCCGCTTTTCGGCGTCCGCGTCCCCACGGACCCGGGCATCCCACAGGTCCGCCTTGCCTCGCAGATACGCCAGACGAAGTTGAAGCTGCTCGATCTCGGCGGCCAGCTTCTTCGCCTGCGAGGCGAACAGATCCCGCTGTTCGGCCGCCGCGGAATCGCCTTCGGCGAGCAGTTCCAGGTAGCGGCGCATCCCGGTGACGGTCATCCCGGCGGAACGCAGGCAGGACAGCGCCTCGACGCGGTCCACGGTCGCCGGCGGGTAGCGGCGGTGGCCACTGGACTCGTCCCGTGCGACCTCTCCGAGCAGGCCGATCTTCTCGTAGTAGCGCAGCGTGGGATCGCTGAAGCCCGATCGTCGTGCCATCTGCTGGATGGTCAGATCCGCCGCTTGCTCTCTGGTCGCTCCTGCCATGCCGACAGCCTCCGATACCTCAAGCGCTTGAAGTCAAGCGCACTCGTCGGCGCCCCGGCCGCTGTCGACTGCGGCGGCTGCCGGCCGACGCTCTTGGAGAAGTGACGGCGCTGCCGCGGGAGCGGCGAAAAGGGAAGGCGGGGCCTGACGAGGCGTTGGCAGGATGTCCGTCCTGCTCGACACCCGACGGGAGAGGACCCGACGACCATGTCTCGCGCCATCACTTTGATCCGCTCCGCGTCCCTGTCCGACGTCGCCGAGTATGCCTACGCCGCCACGGCGCCCGCCGAGTCACGCCTGATCTTCCTCGCCGGTGCGTGTCCGCTGAACGATGACGGCTCCACCGCGGCGCTCGGGGACTACGCGGGCCAGGCGATGAAGGCCGTCGAGAACATGCAGACCGCTCTCGCTGCCTCGGGTGCGTCGCTCCAGGACGTCATCAGCACCAGGGTCCTCGTCGCATCGGCCCGGCAGGAGGACCTGGTGGCTGCCTGGGAGGTGGTACGGGACTCGTTCGCTGACCATGACGTCCCCAGCACCTTGATGGGCGTCACCGTGCTCGGCTACGAGAACCAACTCGTGGAGATCGAGGCCGTCGCCGCCGTGCTCGATTCTTGAGCCCACTGCCGCGCTGTGGCTGTGGCTGTGGCTGCATGACCAGCGGCCCCCGCCCCTCCACCAACAGCACCCCGCTGCTGCCTTGGCAAGAGGCCCAGTGCCTCCGGAACTCATCAACACGGCCCCTCCGTGATTGAGGCGCCGCCGACACCCAAGCCGCCGCCCCACCCGACCGATGCGCCCAGAGCACCGCCCGCGGATGACCGTCCTGCCGGGCAGACACCGGCCTTCTGGCAGCCCCGCTCGTCAGTCTTCCTGCTCGTCGCCGAACCGGCGGAGTGACGTCGTGACGTCGTCGACGAGGCGGGAGAGGAGGCGGCCGAGGTCGCGGCGGTCCTGGTCGGGCCAGTGGGCGATGGCTTGAGTGAACCAGCCGAGGAGGGTCGTGGCGTAGCGTTCGGCGGCCGCGGATCCTTCAGGCGTGGGGGCGATGATGCTGGCCCGGCGGTCGTCAGGGTCGGCGGTGCGGCGGACGAGGCCGCGGCGTTCCAGGAGCTGGACCTGGCGGGTGACGTGCGGTTGGACGACCTGCATCTGCTCCGCGATCTGCTTGATGCGCAGGGGCTCGTCGGCGAAGTGGAGGGTGATCAGGACGGCGAAGGCGGGCCGTTCGAGGTTCGTGCCGGTGGCGTCCATGGCGTGCTCGGCCACCCGACCTCGGCCCAGGGTGCGGCTGAGCTGCATGACGCGAGGGAGAGCGGCCAGGACCTCGGCGGGGGGATCGGCCGGGGGTTCGCCGGGGTCGTCTCCGGGTGGGGTGGGCGTTCCACCTTGAGCCATTTGCATACCTAACTTATGTATCTATACTGGAGTCGCGGCACGGTTCCGGGGCCGCTTCATGTCCAGCCAAAGGATACCTAAGTTATGTATCGACGCCCTCCCCTCCGGAACCGCCCCGCACCTCGCAGGATTCTGGTCTCGGGCGCCAGCATCGCCGGTCCCACCCTTGCCTACTGGCTCCACCGCTACGGCTTCGACGTCACCGTCGTCGAGAAGGCCTCCGCCATACGCGGTGGCGGCTACGCCATCGACATCCGCGGCACCGCCCGCGACGTCGTCGACCGCATGGGACTGCTGCCCCGCCTGCGCGAGGCCCACGTGAACTCCGAGCAGATCACCTTCCTCCACCCCGACGGCAGCGAACTCGCCGCCATCCGCCCCGAGTTCGCGACCGGCGGTGCCGCGGGACTGGACCTGGAGGTCCGGCGCGGTGACCTAGCCGACTGCCTGTACGCAGCCGTCGAGGGCAAGGTCGAGTTCCTCTTCCGCGACTCCATCGCCACCCTCCACGACACCGGCGAGCAGGTCGACGTCACCTTCGACAGCGGCATACGCCGCACCTTCGACCTCGTCCTCGGCGCCGACGGACTGCACTCGAACACCCGCCGGCTCGCCTTCGGCCCGGAGGAGCACTACCACCGCTACCTCGGTTACTCCTTCGCCGGCTTCACCCTGCCCAACACCCTCGGCCTCGTACGCGAAGCACAGCTGTGGAACGTCCCCGGCAGGGCCGCCGTCCTCTACGCCCACGAACCCGACGACGCCCTGCACGGCTTCCTCACCTTCGCCCAGGACGAACCGCCCCTCGATGCCTTCCGCGACCCTCATGCCCAACGCGACCTGGTCGCCGCCCACTTCCCCGAGACCCGGTGGCAGATCCCGATGATGGTCGAGGCCATGCGGAACTCTGACGACCTCTTCTTCGACGTCGTCAGCCAGATCCACATGCCCAGTTGGTCCCGTGGGCACATCGCCCTCACCGGAGACGCCGCCCACGCGACCTCGTTCATGTCCGGCCAGGGCTCCAGCTGCGCCCTCGTCAGCGCCTACGTCCTCGCCGGGGAACTCGCCACACGCCCCGACCACACCACCGCATTCGAGTCCTACGAGAAGACCGTGCGCGGGTTCGTCGAGTTGAACCAGGCTCTGGCCACCGCCGGCGGCGACGTGGTCGCCCCCCGCACGCAGCAGCAGATCGACACCCGCAACGAAGCGCTCCTGCACCACACCGACCTCACCTCCGGGCAGCAGGGCAGGGAGGCCAACACGGCCCTCGCCCTGCCGGATTACGAGGCATGACGAACGCCACCGACGCGAGCCGGGTGTGGGGATCGGCTCGCAGCCGTTCTGGCGGCTGACCGAACTTCCGGTCACCCTGGGGTGAGTGGGCCGAGGGGGTCGACAAGTGTCGAGCGAATGGAATAGCCCTGTGCCGCATCCGGATACACCTGCTGTTCGCACCCCTCACGAGGTGCTGACTTGCTACTACCAGGCCATGCTCGACAAATCCCCGGACGATCTCGCCGATCTCTACGCCGTGGACGCGGTGCACGAATTCCCGTTCACCTCTCCCGGGTTCCCCCCGCGCTACGAGGGACGTGAGGCCGTGCGCGCCGGATACCGGGCGGCCTGGGGCGCCAGCCCCGCCCAGGTGCAGGAGGTCAGGAGGATCGCGGCCTACGAGACCACCGATCCGGAAGTGATCATCGCCGAGCATGTCGTGGTGGGAACACTGACGACCAAGGCCACCACGTTCACCGTCCCCGGACTCCTGATACTCCACGTCCACAACGGACTGATCACGCGAGTCCGCGACTACATGGACGGCTCGGGAGTCCCCAGCGCCGGAGCGTGAAGGCCACATCGGTACAGCGGCCGCGGAAGCGTGATCGCAGAAGGCAATGCAGAAGGGCCCGTGACCAGCGGAGATGCTGGTCACGGGCCCCTTCTCGGCTGTGGCGGCGCTAGGATTCGAACCTAGGAAGGCTGAGCCGGCAGATTTACAGTCTGCTCCCTTTGGCCGCTCGGGCACACCGCCTGGGATTGCTGCCCGGTCCGCCCTTGGGCGGTCCTCCGTGGCAACGACGTAAACCATACCCGATGACCGGGGGGGCTTCGCCACCCGGTTGATCAGGGGTGCGGGGGCTGCTCAGTGGCTAGGCTGACCCGGCGGTCCGCGCCGTGGGCCGCCTCTCTGACGGATCTATCTACGAGGAGCCAACTCACCATGGCCGACTCCAGTTTCGACATCGTCTCGAAGGTCGAGCGGCAGGAGGTCGACAACGCCATCAACCAGGCCTCCAAGGAGATCTCGCAGCGCTACGACTTCCGTGGCGTGGACGCCTCGGTCGCGTGGTCGGGCGAGAAGATCGAGATGCGTGCCAACGCCGAGGAGCGGGTGAAGGCCGTCCTCGACATCCTCCAGTCCAAGCTGATCAAGCGCGGCATCTCCCTGAAGGCGCTGGACGCGGGCGAACCGCAGGCGTCCGGCAAGGAGTACAAGATCTTCGCGTCGCTGAAGGAGGGCATCGCACAGGACGAGGCGAAGAAGATCGCGAAGGTCATCCGCGACGAGGGCCCCAAGGGCGTCAAGGCCCAGGTGCAGGGCGACGAGCTGCGGGTCTCGTCCAAGAGCCGCGACCATCTCCAGGAGATCATCGCGCTGTTGAAGGGCAAGGACTTCGACTTCCCGCTTCAGTTCGTCAACTACCGCTGACGGCACGGGGATCGCCGCGCCCGTACCCGTGGTCGTGCCCGTACTCGTACTCGGACGCGCACTCCTGCCCGTACCCGTACGCGCATTCCTGCCCCTGATCGCACACGCCCGCCGGGTCCATGGCCCGGGGCCCTGCCGGACGGCCGGGCGGCGCGCGCTCCGCTCGTACGCGCGCCGCGCACCGGCCCGCCGGGGACCCTGGGGGCCGGTGTGAACTACTCGTCGGGGTGGCGGAGTTCGATGTCGAAGCCCTCCACCACCGGGCCGTCCACGTGGAGCGTGGTCGCCACGGGCGGGTAGCCGCCCGCAACGACGGAGTAGTCGCCGCCGTCCAGGTCCGTGAAGGCGTACGCGCCGTCCTCGCCGGTGGTGGACGTCGCGATCACGGCGCCCGCCGCGTCCACGAGCGTGACCCGTGCGTCCGGCAGGGGCTCGTTGCGCGCTCCCGCACGGACCGTGCCCTGGACCTGTGCGCCCGCGGCCAGTTCGATACGGATGCGGGTCACGCCGTGCCCGTCCACTTCGACCGGGCGGGCGGTGGGCCGGTAGCCCGGCGCGTTCACCGCGAGCGTGAAGGCTCCGGTGACCAGTCCCTCGAAGCCGAAGTCGCCCCGCTGGTCCGTCTTTCCGGTGGCCAGCGCCTCGCCCCGCTCGTCGGTCACCACGACCATGGCGTCGGCCACCGGACGGGCGTCCGCCGCGTCGCGCACCTGGCCCGCCAGGCCGCTGGTGGCGGAGAGCACGACGTCGTGGCTGAGCGGCTCGTCGCCCAGTACGACCGTGGAGGCCCGCGGCTTGTGCCGGCCGGCCGCCACGATCAGCACGTAGCTGCCGGGCTGCGGGGCCTCCAGGATGTAGGAGCCGTTCCGGTGCGCGGTGGAGCGGCCCAACTGGCGCCCGCTCATTGAGATCAGCGTCAGTGCCGCGTGCGGCAGGCCCGTACCGTCGGCGCCGCGGACGGTGCCGTGTACGCCGCAGCCGGCGAGTTCGTACTGCTCCGCAGGGGCGGCGGACACATCCGTGGCCGCTGCGGGCGCAGGGTGCGCGCCCCCGGGCGAGGGCCGGGGGATCAGGACGGGGCCCTCCGGACCGCCGCCGCCCGCACCGCCCGCCGGGGCGTCCCGCAGGCCGTCGCCCTCGACGTCGACGTTGGGCAGCGCCCGGCCGAGCCAGCGGGGCAGCCACCAGGCGGCCCTGCCCAGCAGCGCGAGGACCGCCGGTACGACGGCCATGCGCACGATGAACGCGTCGAAGAAGACGGCCACGGCGAGCCCGAAGCCGATCATCTTCACCATCGAGTCCGTCGACCCTATGAAGCCCGAGAAGACGGCGATCATGATGACGGCCGCGGCGGTGACCACCCGGGCTCCGTGCCGGAATCCGGTCACGACCGCCTCTCGCGGTTGCTCGCCGTGTACGTACGCCTCCCGCATGCGCGTGACGAGGAAGACCTCGTAGTCCATGGCGAGGCCGAAGACGACGCCGACCATGAAGATCGGCATCATCGACATCACGGGGCCGGTCTCCTCGACGTCCATCACCTCGGCCAGCCAGCCCCATTGGAAGACGGCGACGACGGCGCCCAGCGCGGCGAGCACCGAGAGCAGGAAGCCAAGCGCGGCCTTGAGCGGCACGAGGATCGAGCGGAAGACGACGATCAGCAGCAGGAAGGCCAGTCCGACGACGAGCGCCAGATAGGGGGCCAGGGCGTCGTCGAGCTTCTGCGATACGTCGATGTTCATCGCGGGGGTGCCGGTGACCAGGACCCGTGCGTCGGTGCGGTCCTTGATGTCCGTTCCGGAACCGCGGATGTCGTGCACCAGGTCCTCGGTCGCGTCCGCCGACGGTCCGGAGGCCGGGATCACGTTGAGCATCGCGGTGTCGCCGGACTTGTCGAACCTGGGCGGTGTCACCGTGAGCACGTCGTCGAGGCCCTTGACCGTCTTGGCGACCTCGCTGACGGCGGCCTTCGGGTCGTCGCCGGCACGGGCGTCGACGACGACCATGAGGGGCCCGTTGAAGCCGGGGCCGAAGCTGTCGGAGAGCAGGTCGTACGCCTTGCGCTGCGTGGTGTTCACCGGCTTCGAACCGTCGTCGGGCAGGCCGAGTTCGAGCTCGCCGACCGGGAGCGCCGCCGCACCGAGGCCGAGGACGCCGAGCAGCAGGACGGTGAGGGGGCGGCGGACCACGAAGCGCGCCCAGCGGGTGCCCATGTTGGGCTTGGGCCCGGTGCGGGCTCCCTCCCCGTGGACCTCCCCGTGGACTTCCTCGTACGGTCCGGCGCCGGCCGGCTGCGCCTCCCCGTGCCCGGCCTTCCTGTGACCGCCTTCCGGCGCCTTGCGCCGCTTCGCGCCCGCGGGCCGCACCCGCTTGCGCGCCAGTCCGATCAGGGCGGGGATCAGGGTGATGGCGATGAGGACCGCGACGGCCACCGTGCCCGCGGCGGCCAGGCCCATCTTCGTCAGTACGGGGATGTCGACCACGGCAAGGCCGACGAGCGCGATCACGACCGTGAGTCCGGCGAAGACGACCGCCGAGCCGGCGGTGCCGACGGCTCGGCCGGCCGCCTCCTCTTGTCCGCGGCCGTCGGCGAGTTCCGCGCGGTACCGGGAGAGTATGAAGAGCGCGTAGTCGATGCCGACGGCGAGGCCGATCATCATCGCCAACGTCGAGGTGGTGGAGTCCAGTTCGAGGGTGTCGGCCAGCGCCGTGATCGTGGAGACGCCGATGCCGACGCCGATGAGGGCGGTGAGCAGCGGAAGCCCGGCCGCGACGAGCGAGCCGAGGGTGATCACCAGCACGACCGCGGCGACGGCGACTCCGATCACCTCCGTGGAGCCCGTCTCGGGGATGGTGGTGAGCGCGTCGCCGCCGACTTCGACGGTCAGTCCCTCGCCCCTGGCGTCCCGTGCGACGTCCTTCAGCGCATCACGCGAGGAGTCCTCCAGCTCCATGCCGGGGACCTTGTACGAGACCTGCGCGTAGGTCACCGCGCCGTCCTTGCTGACGGCCCTGGCGCGGAACGGGTCGACCACGGAGGCGACTTCGGAGCCCTTGCCGAGCTCCGCGACGGCCTCCCGTACGGCCGCCTTGTTGTGCCCGGCGGTGATCTTCTCGCCGTCGGGCGCCTTGAAGACGACCCGGGCGGTGGCTCCGTCGGCGCTGGAACCGGGGAACCGGTCCTCCAGCAGGTCGAAGGCCCGCTGCGCCTCGGTGCCCGGGATCGAGAAGGAGCTGGAGCCGGCGGCAGGCGCCTGTGCGGCGCCCAGGCCCGCGACGGCCAGCAGGGCCACCCAGATCAGGGCCACGAAGTGCCGTCGCCGGAAGGCGAATCGGCCGAGTTTGCTCAGGAACGTTGCCACGGACGTACTCCCGGTCGGGTCGTGGGGTCTTGCGGGTCAAGAGGATTCGGCCCGGCGACGTGAGCGGTCGTCCCAGGTGCTGTGGGTTGTCGCATGAGGAGACTCAGACGCCGAGTGCGGGGAGGACGACGGCGTCGACGTACGAGACGAGGAAGTCCTGCGTGGGCGGCAGGTCGTCGATCAGGGTGCGGGCCGCGAACGCGCCGATCAGCATGTGCAGCACGTATTCGCAGGCGGGGTTGTCCGCGCGGACCTCGCCGCGGTCGACGGCGCGCTGCAACATCCGCCGCAGCTCCGCCAGTTCGGGCTCGATCAGCAACTCGCGGAAGGCCTGGAGGAGATCGGGGTTCGCGTGCACGGCCATGGCCAGGCCGCGCATCAGCGCGGAGTCCGCCTCCAGCTGGCAGTCGTTCTGGCGCACGGCGAGTTCGTGGAAGTCGCCGCGCAGGGTCCCGGTGTCGACGTCGGCGAGGTTGACCGGCTTCTCGTGCCGCAGCGCCCTGACGACGAGTTCGGCCTTCCCGCCCCACTGGCGGTAGAGGGTGGCCTTGCTGGAACGGGTGCGGGCGGCGACGGCGTCCATGGTGAGGGCGTCGTAGCCGACCTCGCGGAGCAGACCGAGCACGGCCCCGTACAGCTCGGACTCGCGCTCGGGCGTGATCCGGCTCCGGCGTGCCGCCGCGGACTCGGTCATGCTCGTCCACTCCTGACGAACGAAACGGTTTCGTACAGCGGAAGCCTATCCAGGGCTCGCGTCGAAACGAAACCGTTTCGTACGTGGTACGCGTCACTCACCGTCGGGCGGTCGCGGGCCGGGGCGGGCGGTCGCGGGACGGTCTGCCGGACGCGGCGGCCCATGGGCCCGTGGGTGGCTCGTGGGGTGGCTCGCTGGGCGCTCGGCCGGTTACCGGCCGCGGCCCGCCATCCGCTCCAGGCGCGCGACGCGCTGGGCCATGGGCGGATGCGTGGAGAAGAGGCGGGCCATGCCCTCGCCCCGGCGGAACGGGTTCGCGATCATCAGATGGCTCGCCGCCTCCAGCCTCGGCTCCGGCGGGAGCGGCAACTGCCGGGTGCCTGCCTCGAGTTTGCGCAGCGCGGAGGCGAGGGCGAGCGGATCGCCGGTGAGCTGGGCGCCCGAGGCGTCCGCCTCGTACTCGCGGGAGCGCGAGACGGCGAGCTGGATGACCGAGGCGGCGAGCGGGCCCAGGAACATGACCATCAGCAGCCCGAAGAGGCCCGGCCCCTCGTCGTCCTCGCTGCGCCCGAAGGGGATCAGCCAGGCGAAGTTGACGAGGAACATCACCACGGAGGCGAGCGCGCCGGCGACCGAGGAGATGAGGATGTCCCGGTTGTAGACGTGGCTGAGCTCGTGGCCGATGACGCCGCGCAGCTCGCGCTCGTCGAGCAGGCGGAGGATGCCGTCGGTGCAGCACACGGCGGCGTTACGGGGATTGCGGCCGGTGGCGAAGGCGTTCGGCGCCTGGGTGGGCGAGATGTACAGGCGGGGCATGGGCTGCCGGGCCGCCGTGGACAGCTCACGCACCATCCGGTAGAGCCCCGGAGCCTCGAACTCGCTGACGGGGCGTGCCCGCATCGCGCGAAGGGCGATCTTGTCGCTGCGCCAGTACGCGTAGCCGTTGGTGCCGAGAGCGAGGAGCAGTGCGACGACGAGGCCCGTACGGCCGAAGAAGCTGCCGATGACGATGATGAGTGCCGACAGTCCCCCGAGGAGCAGAGCTGTCCTCAGCCCGTTGTGCCGGTGCACAGTACGCCCTCCAGTGGTGCAGCAGGGGAACCAGCCCTGAGCCGCGTGGTCGCGCCACGGTTCGGTGGAACCTCTCCGCCCTGGTCAACGCGGAGGGCCGGACAACAGTTCCCTGCCAGGGACGATGTGCCCCGTACGGCCCCTCGCCGCCCTGTGCGGGCCGTGCGGGCCGTGCCGTCCGTGCCGTCCCGTGCGAACCCGGCCGTCCCGTACGGCCCTTGGCCCGTCCCCCGCGGACCCGCCTTCCCGTACGGACCCGCCTTCCCGTACGGACCCGCGGTCCCGCCGGGACGAGCGCTACCGCAGCCCGCCCGCCGTGAAGGTCAGCACCAGGTCCGGGTCCAGGGAGAGCGCGATGCCGGCCGCGGCGGTGAGGGCGATGCCGGCGGCGAGCGGCGCGGCGATGCGCGGACGCCGCTGCGCCGGGTCCGGCACGGGTGCCGTGGCGGGTCCGCCGGGTGTGACCGCGGCGACGGGTGCGCTCGCACGGAAGACGAGGGCGGTCCAGCGCAGGTAGTAGAAGAGGGCCATCACCACGTTCACGGCCATGATCACGGCGAGCCAGCCGAGGCCGCCCGCGACGGCCGTCGAGAAGATCGCCACCTTCGCGAAGAGACCGATGACGCCCGGCGGCAGCCCCGCGAGGCAGAGCAGGAAGAAGGCGAGCGCGAGGGCGGCCAGCGGATGGGAGGCGTGCAGGCCGCGGTAGTCGGTGAGGCGGTTGTGACTGCTGGTGCGGCTGATGTGCGCGACGACGGCGAAGGCGCCGAGGTTCACGGCCGCGTACATCAGCAGGTACGCGACGGTGGCGCCGACCGTGGACAGGGCCGGGCCGGAGGGCTCCGCTCCGCCGGAGTCCGCCGCGGCGGCGGCCAGCGGCACCAGGAGATATCCGGCCTGGCCGACGGAGGACCAGGCCAGCAGGCGTACGGCGCCGTGCGCGCGGTCGGCGCGCTGGCGCAGGGCCGCGGCGTTGCCCACGGTCATGGTGACGGCGGCGAGCACCGCCAGTGCCGGGCCCCACAGCTCCGCGCGTGAGGAGAAGGCCTGAACGAGGAGGAGGACGAGGCCCGAGATCCCCGCGGTCTTGCCGACCACCGACAGGAACGCGGCGACAGGCACGGGCGCGCCCACATAGGTGTCCGGGACCCAGAAGTGGAAGGGCACGACGGACGCCTTGAAGGCGAAGCCGACGAGGGTCAGGGCGATGCCCGCGCCGCCGAGGGCGTCCAGTTGGGGGTCGGCGCGGGTCAGGCCCTCGCTGATCCCCTGGAAGTAGAGCGTGCCGGTGACCGCGTAGAGGAAGCTCGCGCCGAGGAGCGTCACGGCGGTCGCGGTGACGGAGGAGAGGAAGAACTTCAGCGCGGCCTCCGCCGAGCCGCGGCTTCCGCGGCGCATCCCCACGAGCGCGAAGGCGGGCAGCGAGGCGGTCTCCAGGGCGATGACGAGGGTGACCAGATCGCGGGAGGCGGGCACGAGCGCGGCGCCGGCGGTGGCGGACAGCAGCAGGAACCAGTACTCGCCCGCGGGCAGCCGCAGGTCCCGCACCGCGGGCATGGACAGCAGCGCCGTCACGAACGCGGCGCCCAGGATGAGGAATTGGAGTACGAGGGCGAGGGTGTCGGCGGAGTAGCTGCACGTCGGGGAGCCGGCGGGCAGATCGGGCAGGCAGAAGGTCTTGAGGTCCCTCGTACGGAGGAAGAGCAGTGGCAGGGCCGACAGCAGGAGCGTCACCGCGGACAGCGGGCCCAGCAGCCGCTTGGCGCGCTCGGAGAGGAAGAGGTCGGCGACGAGGACGGCGAGACCGGCCACGGCGGCGATGGTGGGCGGGGAGATCGCGAGCCAGTCGACGGACTGCACGGCGGAGGCAGAGGCGGAGGCGTACCCGTCTGCGGAGTCCGCGAGGTGCGTCAGCCGTTCCGCGTGCGCCGGGTCGGCGAACTGCGCGGCGTGCGTGGCCCCTTGGGCGAGGAAGGTCATCGAGCCGGTCATCGGGCCACCCCCGGAAGGAGGTTCTGTACGGCGGGGTCGGTCAGTCCCAGGAGGAGCGCGGGCCACAGTCCCGCGGCGACCGTGAGAACGACCAGCGGCGTCCATGCCGCGTACTCGTAGCCGCGTACGTCGGGCAGCCGCACCGTCGCGGGGGCCGGATGCTCCCCCGGGGATTCGGGCCGCGGCGATGTGCCCGGCTCCGGGTCGCGCAGCTGCCAGCGCTCGCGGTGGTCGGCGTCGCCGCGCTCTTCGAGCGGGTCGCCCATGCAGACGCGGCGCACGACGACGAGCATGTACGCGGCGGTCAGCAGGGTGCCGAGGCCGCCGATCGCCATGTACGTGATGAACGCCGGCCTGCTGAGGCCGCCGGCCGGATCGTACGCGCCGAGCAGCGCCAGCATCTCCCCCCAGAATCCCGCGAGTCCGGGCAGTCCGAGCGAGGCCACGGCCGCGAACGCGAGCAGCCCGCCGAAGCGCGGTGCCGTGCCGTAGAGGGCGCCGCCCGTCTCACCCGAAAGAGCGTCGAGGCCGGTGCTGCCCGCGCGTTCCTTGAGGGCGCCGACCAGGAAGAAGAGCAGGCCGGTGATGAGGCCGTGGGCGATGTTGGCGAACAGGGCGCCGTTGACGCCGGTGGGTGTCATCGTCGCGATGCCGAGCAGCACGAATCCCATGTGGCCCACGCTGGAGTACGCGATGAGCCGCTTCAGGTCGCCGTCGGCGCCGGGGCGTGCGAGGGCGAGGCAGGCGAGCGAACCGTAGACGATTCCGGTCACGGCGAGCGCGGCGAGATACGGGGCGAAGACGCGCATCCCGTCGGGGGCGACGGGGAGCAGGATCCGTACGAAGCCGTAGGTGCCCATCTTCAGCAGGACGCCGGCCAGCAGTACGGAGCCGACGGTCGGCGCCGCGGTGTGCGCGTCGGGGAGCCAGCTGTGCAGCGGCCACATCGGGGTCTTCACGGCGAGGCCCGCGCCGATGGCGAGCACGGCGAGGATCTGGGTGGTGCGGCTCAGCCCGGGGTGACTGTCAGTGGCCAGTGCCACCATGTCGAACGTGCCGCTCTTGAGCCCGATGAGGAGCAGGCCGAGCAGCATGACCACGGAGCCGAGCAGTGTGTAGAGGATGAACTTCCAGGCGGCGGCGGCTCGTTCGCGGGGGTCCGCCACGCCCCAGCGGGCGATCAGGAAGTACATCGGGACGAGCACGGTCTCGAAGGCGAGGAAGAAGAGCAGGAGGTCGAGCGTGGCGAAGGTGGCCAGCGTCCCGGCCTCCAGGAGGAGTATCAGCGCGACGAAGGCCTGGGGGCCGCCGTCGCGCGGGGCTGCGGCGGCGCCGGCGGGCCGGCCGGGGCCGGCGTCCTGGTCCGCGTCGGGGCCGCCGGCGCTCGCCGGTCCGGTCCTGACGTGGGTCCCGTAGCTGTGGAGGGCGCAGAGGAAGGTGAGCAGAGCGGTCAGTACGAGGAGCGGCAACGAGACGCCGTCGACCCCGAGATGGAGGTGAATGCCGAGGGAGGGGATCCATTCGACGTCCGACTCGGCCTGCATGGTGCCGGGCCGTCCGGTGTCGAAGCCGAGCGCGAGCACGACCGATGCGGCGAGCACCGCGCCGGTGACGGTCACGCCGTGACGCTGTACGGCCTGCCCCGGGTCGCGGCCCTTGAGCCCGGGCGGCGCCGGGAGCAGCGCGGCGGCCGAGCCGAGCAGGGGGAGGACGACCACGGCGACGAGGAGCGCCTGCATGACGGTGTTGCCGACGGGGATCAAGGTCAGGCTCCTCCGGTTCCGGCGGCGACCACGACGGCCACGGTGAGCAGCACCGAGCCGACGACGAGCGCACCGAGATACGTCTGCGTGTTGCCGGTCTGTGTGCGGCGTACGAGCGTGCCCAGCAGCCCGGGCCCGAGAGCGGCGGCGCGCACCCAGGCGTCGACGACCTCGCGGTCGAGGAAGCGGACGAGCCGGGCGGCGGCCTGTGTCGGACGTACGAACAGCGCGCGGTAGGCGGCGTCCAGCCGGAAGCCGTGTGCCGCGGCCGGGTGGAGGGGGCCGAGCAGCAGCCGTCCCGGGTCGGCCGGGTCGGGTGCGGAGGCGATGTCTCCGTACGCGGGCTGGTGGGTGGCGATGGCCTCGGCCTCGGAGAGCCCGGGGTCGCCCTGCGGGTGCGCGGCCACGGCGCCCATCGGGGCACGGGACGCGGCGAGGGCGGTGGTGTGCCGCCAGGCGCCGTATGTGACGAGCACACCGACGAGGGCGGCGCCCGTGGCGGGCACGGACGTCGCGAGCGTCGGGGCGAGGGAGCCGCCGCCGAACCAGTCCGGCAGCGCTCCGGAGGCGAGACCGAGAGCGAGGGAGGGGACGGCCAGCACCCACAACACGACGTTCATGACGGCGGGTTCACGCCCGTGCTCCGCTGCGGAGGCGCGCGGACCCTCGCCGCGGAACGCGAGCAGCCACAGCCGCGTGGCGTAGGCCGCGGTCAGGAGTGCGCCGAGCATGCCGGCGATCAGCACGATCCATCCGGCGGCCGGGGGGACGCCGCCTCCGGCCTGGGCGGCCTGGGCGGCGTGCGCGCCGCCGCCGAACGCGGCGTGCTCCGCGGCGGCGAACACCGCCTCCTTGGAGAAGAAACCGCTGAAGGGAGGCAGGGCGGCGAGGGCGAGCAGCCCGATCGTCATCGTCCAGTACGCGTCGGGGGCGATCTTGGTGAGCCCGCCCATGCGGGACATGGCGGCGAGCGAGTTGGTGCCCGCCGCGTGGATGACGACGCCCGCGGCCAGGAAGAGCAGCGCCTTGAACGCGCCGTGCGTGAGGAGGTGGAAGACGGCGGCACTGCTGTCCACGACGGCCAACGCGCCTGCCATATAGGCGAGTTGACCGATCGTCGAGTAGGCGAGGACTCGTTTGACGTCGTCCTGGGCGAGCGCGGAGAGCGCCGAGCCGACGATGGTCACGGCCGCCATGGCCGCGAGCACGACGAGCGCGGCGGTGGAGGCGGCGAAGACGGGCAGCAGCCGGGCCACGACGTACACGCCCGCCGCGACCATCGTGGCCGCGTGGATCAGCGCCGATACGGGCGTGGGGCCCGCCATGGCGTCGGGCAGCCAGGTGTTCAGCGGGAACTGCGCGGACTTGCCGGCGATGCCTGCGAGCAGCAGCAGCGCGATGACGGTGGGGTGCGTCAGATCGAACTGGGCGAGCTGGGAGGTGAGTTTGCCGGTGATGCCGCTGATGCGGAACGTTCCCGCCTCGGTGGCGAGCACGAGGATGCCGATGAGGAAGGGCACGTCGCCGAGCTTGGTGACGAGGAAGGCCTTGATGGACGCGGCCCGCGCGGCCTGCGTCTCCCAGTAGTGCCCGACGAGGAAGTAGGAGCAGATGCCCATCACCTCCCAGCCCACCAGCAGCACGATCAGGTCGTCGGCGTAGACGACGAGCAGCATCGCTGCGGTGAAGAGGGAGACGAAGGCGGCGTAGCTCGCGTAGCGGGGGTCGTCGCGCAGATAGCCCGTCGAGTAGAGCTGCACGCACGAGGCGACGACCCCGACCAGTACGGCGACGAGGACGGCGAACCCGTCGAGCTGCACTGCCAGTTGGACGGAGAGGGAGGCGTCGCCCGTGGGCGTCAGCTCGGTCGCGGCCTTGAGGGGCTCGCCGCCGCCCTGGCGTACGGCGACGACGATCGCGAACGCCGTGGAGAGGAGGGTCGGCAGCACGGCGAGCGGCTGGGCGTAGCCGGGCGCGCGGCGGCCGGTGAGGAGGCCCGCGACGGCGCCGAGGAACGGCAGCAGGGGGACCAGGGCGGCCAGGGTCGTGGTGCTCACGCTTTCTGCCTCCCGCTGCCGGTGCCGGTGGTGGCGCTGGTGGTGCTCGTGGCGCTGGTGGTGCTCGTGCTTGTGCTGGTGGTTCTGGTGCTGGTTCCGGTGCTGGTGCTGGTGCTGGTGCCGGTGCCGGTGGTTGCCGTCTCTCTGTCGTCTGCCGGGGCGTTGGCCGGGGCGGCGGGTCTTGAGCCTTCGGCCCCGGCGCCGTCCGCGTCCGCGTCGCCGGTCGGGTGTGCGGCCGCGTCGACGAACGGGCCGTACGGTTCGTCCGGGCCGCCCTCGCGGAGGTCTCTGAGGCCGTCGATGTCGGAGCTGCCGCGGCCGCGGTACACCAGCAGCACGATGGCGAGCCCGATGCCGATCTCGGCGGCGGCGACGGCGATGGTGAAGAGCGCGAGGGCCTGGCCGGTGTGCAGTTCCTCGCGGAGCCAGACGTCGAAGGCGACGAGGTTGAGGTTGACGGCGTTGAGCATCAACTCGACCGACATCAGCACGAGGATGGCGTTGCGGCGGGCGAGTACGCCGTAGAGGCCGGTGGAGAAGAGCAGGGCTGCGAGTACGGCCGGGTAGGCGATGTGCATCAGCGCTGCCCCTCCTGCTTCTTCTCCGGTGCCGCCTTCCGGGAGAGGACTATGGCACCGACGAGCGCCGCGAGCAGCAGTACGGACAAGGCTTCGAAGGGAAGTACCCAGCCGCGGAAGAGCGCTTCACCGGTGAGCCGGGTGGAACCCTCCGCTGACGTGCGCAGATCGATCCAGGTCGTACGGAACGCGTCGACGACGAGAGTGACGAGTGTGGCGGCGGATACGAGAGCGACGCCGAGCGCGAGCCACCGGTTGCCCGAGTCGGCATCGGGCGAGGGCCCTATGGGCGCCTTCGTGAGCATCAGCCCGAACAGCAGCAGCACCACGACCGAACCCACGTAGATCAGCACCTGGACCCATGCGATGAACTCGGCCGTGAGGAGCAGATATTCGACGGCCACACCGCCGAGCGCCGCCACCAGCCACAGAGCGGCGTGCACCAGCTGCTTGGTGGTGACGGTGACGAGCGCGGCGCCGAAGGTGGCCAGGCCGACGAGCACGAAGACGATCTCGACGCCGGTGGGTGAGAGGAAGCCGGGGTGGGACGCGGCCGTACCGGCGGCTCTGGGGACCGCCGCGGCTGCGGTCGCCGCGGCCGAGGCCGCAGCGGAGGCGGAGATCACGAGTCGCCCTCCTGCTCACCGCGCTCCGGCGCCGGACCGGAACCCGCCGGACCGGAATCCGCCGCTCCCGGCCCCGCCGACTCCTCCTGCGCCGACTCCTCCTGCCGCGCCGCGAGCTTGTCCGCCGTCTTGCGTGCGGCGCCGACCTCCTTGGGCTCCTCGGCCGCCGGATCCAGCGGTGGCGGCTCGGGCACGGTCCACATCCAGTCGCGCAGCTTGTCCCGCTCGTGGGTGAGGTCGCGGATGTCGGTCTCGGCGTACTCGAACTCCGGTGACCAGAAGAGCGCGTCGAAGGGACACACGTCGATACAGATGCCGCAGTACATGCACAGCGCGAAGTCGATGGCGAAGCGGTCGAGCACGTTGCGGCTGCGCTCGCGGCCGCCCGGCGAGGCGGCGGGCATCGTCTCCTTGTGGGAGTCGATGTAGATGCACCAGTCGGGGCACTCGCGGGCGCACAGCATGCAGACCGTGCAGTTCTCCTCGAAGAGTCCGATCACTCCGCGGCTGCGCGGGGGCAGTTCGGGCAGCGCGTCGGGATAGTGCGCGGTGACGGAGCGGCGCGTCATCGTACGAAGGGTGACGGCCAGCCCCTTGGCGAGTCCCGAGCCGGGCACCGGCATTACTGGATCACCACCTTGACGACGCCCGTGAGGGCGATCTGGAGCAGGGCGAGGGGCACGAGCACGGTCCAGGCCACACGCTGGATCTGGTCCTCACGCAGCCGCGGATAGCTCACCCGCAGCCAGATGACGACGAAGGCGAGGACCGCGGTCTTCAACAGCGTCCACACCCAGCCCAGTTGGCCTTCGGCGGGTCCGTGCCAGCCGCCGAGGAAGAGCACGGACGTCAGCGCGGAGAGCACGACGATGCCCGCGTACTCGGCGAGCAGGAAGAGCGCGAAGCGCAGCCCCGTGTACTCGGTGTACGCACCGAAGATGATCTCGGAGTCGGCGACCGGGGCGTCGAACGGGGGCCGCTGCAACTCCGCGAGCCCGGCGGTGAAGAAGACCAGCCCGCCCACGATCTGCCAGGGCAGCCACCACCACTGCCAGGCGTCGAGGATGCCGGGCAGGGAGAGGGTGCCCGCCGCCATCGCGACGGAGGCGGCGGCGAGCAGCATCGGCAGCTCGTACGCGAGCAGTTGGGCCGCCGTGCGGAGGCCGCCGAGGAGCGAGAACTTGTTCGCGGAGGCCCAGCCGCCCATGAGCGAGCCCAGTACGCCCACGCCCATCACGGCGAGCACGAAGAAGACACCCGCGTCGACGACCTGCCCGACGGCGTCGCCGTCCCCGACGGGGATCACGATCAGTACGACGAGGTACGGCAACAGGGCGACGGCGGGCGCGAGTTGGAAGATCCGGCGGTCGGCGCCCTCCGGGACGATGTCCTCCTTCTGCGCGAACTTCACGCCGTCGGCGACGAGTTGGGCCCAGCCGTGGAAGCCGCCCGCGTACATCGGGCCGACGCGGCCCTGCATATGGGCCATCGCCTTGTGCTCGGCCTGTCCGACGATCAGCGGAAGCAGCAGGAACGCCAGGAGTACGGCGAGCAGCCGCCACAGGACGTCGACCGCATCCATCAGGCGCCTCCCTTCGGCGTGCCCTCATCGGAGCCGCCGTCGTCCGCGCCGCCCTCGCCGGAACGGGCCTCGCCGGAGCGGTCTTCGTCGGCGCCGCCGTCGCCGGAGCGGTCTTCGTCGGCACCGCCCTCGTTGGTGCCGCCCTCGTTGGCGGCACCCTGACCGGAACGGCCTTCGTCGGCACCGCCCTCGTTGGCGGCACCCTGACCGGGAGCGTCCCGACCCCGACCGTCCTGACCGGGAGCGTCCTTGCCCTGGCCTTCGGCGTCGGGACGGCCCCTGCCGGAACCGTCGCCGCCGTCGTGCCACGGCGCGTCGGACGAGCGGGGGCCGGACGTGCCGCGGGCCGGGCCGCCGGGCGGTGCCTGCTCCCGGGTCTGGCCGGAGGGCTGCTCCGAAGTCCGGCCGGAGGGCTGCTCCGACGTCTGCTGCGGGGTCTGTTCGGCGGACTGCTCCGGGGACTGTCCGGGGGCCTCCTGCCCGCCCTCGCGGCGCCGGGTGCCCGCCCCCGCCTCCGCGTCGCCGCCGCGCTGACCGGCCGAGCCCTCACTCGCCGAGCGGGCGCGCCGGGCGGGGCGCTCCCCCGTACCCGCGCGGCCCGCACGTCCACGCGCGGGCCGGGACGGCACGGGCGGCAACTGCCCCTTGAGCGGCCCCCATTCATTGGGATCCGGTACGCCGGGCGGCAGCATCTGCCTCCGCCTCGGGGCCCCGTGGGACGACTCTCCGGGCTCCACCGCTCCGGGCCACGCCTTGGCCACGCGCGCGGCGAGGACGAAGTCCTTGCGCAGCGGGTGCCCTTCGAAGGACTCGGGCAGCAACAGCGGTTCCAAGCCCGGGTGTTCGGTGAAGTCCACGCCGAACATCTCGTGCGTCTCCCGCTCGTGCCAGGCGGCACCCGCGAAGACGGCGGTCGCGGTCGGCAGTGCGGGCGCCTCGTGCGGCACTGTCGTACGCAGCAGCAGCCGGCGCACGGCCCGCCCGTGCGGCCCTTCGTCCTGCCCCTGCCCCTCGCCCGGCAGCGCCACGAGATGTGCGCACACCTGGAAGCCGGTGCCCGGCTCGTCCACCGCGCTCAGCCAGTCGAAGAAGCGGCAGCCGAGCCCGTCCCGTGCGCTTTCGAGGGCGGAGATCCACGAGCCGAGAGGCACGTCGACTGTCAGCACGGCATACGCCTCCTCGGCGCGGGCGCCTTCGCCGAACAGCGCCTCGGCGCCGTCGGGCAGCCAGCCGACGGGCACGGTCGCGGACTCGGGCCGCGCGTCCGCGTCCGGCTCCTCCTCGGGGCCTTCCCGGTCAGCGTTCGCGGCGTCCGCCGCGCCCACCGCGTCCGGCCGGCTTGCCGCGTCCGCTGCGCCCGCCGGGCGCTGCGCGCCCGCGCCCGCTTCCGTCTCCGTCCCGTCCGTGCCCGTGCCCGTGCCGTCGGGATCCGTTCCGTCCGCATTCGTCCCATGCGGCTTGCCCGGGATCTGACCTCGCTTCGGCTCCTCCGGTCCGTTCACCGGCCGCCGCCCTCCTCCGGTTCGGCACCGGCGCCCGGCCCGCTTCCGGACCCGGCCTCACCACCGGAACCGGCCTCACCGCCCGCTCCAGGGCCATCGCCCGATCCAGGCTCTCCGCCGGACGCGGTCCCCCGGCCGGAACCGGACTCACCACCCGATCCAGGGCCACCACCGGATGCGGCCGCCCCGCCGGACTCGGCCGCCCCGCCGGACGCGGTCCCCCCGCCGGAACCGGACTCACCGCCAGGCTCGGTCCCCCCATCGGGACCGGCCTCACCACCCGCTCCAGGGCCACCGCCGGACGCGGTGCCCCCGTCGGGACGGGACTCACCAGCGGACTCGGCCGCCCCGGCACCCCGGCCGGAACCGGCCTCCCCGCCGGGCTTCGTCGCCGGCCGCTCCACCAGGCCGCTCCTGAGCGCGGCGGGCGACGGCCCGCGCCCCGTCGCGTACCGCCGTGCCGTCGACTCCTGCGCGATCTTCTCCTGAAGCTTCAGCACGCCCTGCAACAGCGCCTCGGGCCGGGGCGGGCACCCCGGCACGTACACGTCCACGGGGATGATCTGGTCGACGCCCTTCGTCACGGAGTACGAATCCCAGTACGGGCCACCGCAGTTGGAGCAGGCCCCGAAGGAGATCACGTACTTCGGCTCCGGCATCTGCTCGTACAGCCGCTTCACCGCGGGCGCCATCTTGTCCGTGACCGTCCCCGACACCACCATCAGGTCCGCCTGCCGGGGCCCGGGCGCGAAGGGGATCACGCCGAGGCGGATGAAGTCGTGCCGGGCCATGGAGGCCGCGATGAACTCGATGGCGCAGCAGGCGAGTCCGAAGTTGAAGACCCAGAGGCTGTAGCGGCGGCCCCAGTTGAGTACGACCTTCATGGGCTCGGGGGCGAGCCTCGCCAGCGGGCCGATCGACCTGGCCCCGGACCCGGTCCCGGATCCGGTCCCCGCCTCGACGGCCGCGCCGGGCTTCGCCTCGATCGTCACGTCTTTCCTGTCGTTCCCGTCGTTCCTGTGGTTCCCGTGGTTCCTGTCGTTCCCGTCCCGCTCGTTGCCGTCGTTCCTCACGTCCATTCCAGGACGCCTTTCTTCCACGCGTACAGCAGGCCCACGGTGAGAAAACCGAGGAAGACGAACATCTCCGCCAGGGTGATGCCGCCGTAGCCCGGCGCCGCGAATACGGTCGCCCACGGAAAGAGGAAGACCGAGTCGACGGCGAAGATCACATAGAGGAACGCATAGACGTAGTAGCGGATCTGCGTGTGCGCCCAGCCCTCGCCCACCGGGTCGACGCCGCATTCATAGGTCAGAAATTTCTCCCGCGTCGGCACCACCGGCCGCAGCAGCCGTCCCGCGGCGAACGCCACGGCGACGAAGAGCACTCCGACCACCGCGACCAGCCCGACGACCGAATAGCCGTGGAAATAGTCCGGCACGTCTGCCCTTCCTCACTCGCCGGCTGCCCGCCGCGCGCCCGTCTCGATGTGTCGCGTGCCGCGCGTGCCCGGGTGCGGTGCCGCCCCGGGGCCGCCCGCACCGTGCGCGGCTTCGGCCACGCCTTCCGCTCATGTGCGTCCAGCCGCTCATGTGCGTCCAGCACTCAGTACGCAGGGGAGTCTAGGGCGTACGCGCAATCTTTCACCCGGCAGGATCCGGCAGCCCGATACGTGCCGCATGTGCCCCCGTATGGGGCTGTTGTCGCCGGAAACCGCCCCTTGCCATGCCGCACGCGGCCGGAAGACAATCGCGGAACGCTAGTCGGGGGCCGCCCAATTCCCGGATTTTCAAGGCGATTTGGGCCATCCCCGTCGGGCTACGCGCGTAACCCCCCACGAGAGGAAAAACCCGTGCAGAAGCCTGGTAAGACGGCCAAGAGACTCATAGCCGGTGCCGCCGTGGCGGCCGCAGCGCTGAGCCTGGCACCGATGGGTGCGGCCATGGCCGGACAGAGCACCGGCGCGAAGGCCGGACAGTCCAAGGCGGCGGCAGCGCCCGCACAGCACTCCGACGACGTCAGCGCCAAGATCGTCGGCGGCGAGCCCGCCAAGAAGGGCGACTTCCCCTGGATGGTGCGGCTCTCCATGGGCTGCGGCGGTGCGCTCTTCGAGAAGGACATCGTCCTCACCGCCGCGCACTGCGTGGACGGCAGCGGCGCCGACGACAGCATCACCGCCACCGGTGGCGTCGTCGACCTCGACGACTCCGACGCGGTCGAGGTGAAGTCCAAGGAGATCCTCCAGGCCCCCGGCTACGACGGCAAGGGCAAGGACTGGGCGCTCATCAAGCTCGCCAAGCCGATCGACCAGAAGACCCTGCCGATCGCCGAGGACGACGCCAACAACAAGGGCGACTTCACCATCGCCGGCTGGGGCGCCGACAAGGAGGGCGGCGAGCAGCAGCAGAAGATGCTGACCGCCACCGTTCCCTTCGTCGACGACGACACCTGCAAGAGCGCCTACTCCGAGCTGATCCCGGGCGAGGAGCTGTGCGCGGGCCTCATCGACGAGGGCGGCGTCGACAGCTGTCAGGGCGACTCCGGCGGCCCCATGTTCCGTAAGGACGAGGCCGGCAAGCCGGTGCAGGTCGGCATCGTCAGCTGGGGCGAGGGCTGTGCGCGCAAGGGCAAGCCCGGCGTGTACACCGAGGTGAGCAACTTCGCGGCCGACATCAAGAAGGGCGCGGCCGACCTGGGCTGACGCGTTCCGGCCTGCCCGCCTGCCGGGCAGGCCACCGTCCGCGACTGTGATGACGCCCGCGTGCGCACTCCGGTGCACACGCGGGCGTCGTGCTGCGCGAGACCGGATTCCTGTGCGAGGCCGGTTTCCCCCGCGAGGCCGCCCGCGCGGCGAGGTGGGGTTATCCCTACGTCGTCACGCCGCCGGACCCCATGGCGCGGCACCCGCCCACCGGGCAGGCTTGCGCCATGACCGCGAGTGCACATCCTTCCGGCCCCGGCGGCACCGGGGACCACGGCGAGGAGCGGCTGCCGCCGCCCGCGCCCGTGCTCGGCGCGCAGACGTGGCGGGAGATCGCGCATCTGCTGTGCAACATGCCGGTGGGCGTGGCCGGGTTCGTGTACGTCACGGTGTGCATCTGCGCCTCGGCGGGGCTGTCGTTCACGCTGATCGGGCTGCCGCTGCTGGCGCTGACGCTGCTCGGGGCGCGCGGGCTGGGACGGTTCGAGCGGGCACGGGCGCGGCTGCTGCTGCGCGTGCGCATCGACGAACCGAGCCCGCTGCGGGCCCGGGAGGACGGCTTCCTGTCCTGGCTGTGGACGCAGCTGAAGGACCCGGTGGCCTGGCGGCACGTGCTCTACTTCTTCGTCCGGCTGCCCTGGGGCTGGCTGAGCTTCGGCGTGATGCTGCCCGCGCTGTTCGTGCTCTGGCCGGTGCTGCCGTGGCTGGCGCGTGGACTGACCAACGTGGACCGTGCGCTCGTACGGGGCCTGCTGTCGCCCTCGGACGAACTGGAGCGGCGGATCGCGGAGTTGGAGTCGGATCGTGGTTCGGTGGCCGACACCGCCGCCGCCGACCTGCGCCGCATCGAACGCGACCTCCACGACGGCGCACAAGCACGCCTGGTCACCCTCGCCATGGACCTCGGCCTCGCCAAGGAAAAACTCCTCGAAGACCCCCAAGCCGCAGCCGACATGGTCGACGAAGCACACGGCGAAGTGAAACTCGCCCTCCAAGAACTCCGCGACCTCGCCCGCGGCATCCACCCCGCCATCCTCACCGACCGCGGACTCGGCCCCGCCCTCTCCGCACTCGCCACCCGCTGCACCGCCGACGTCACCATCACCGTCGACCTCCCCCAACGCCCCGCCCAAGCCATCGAAGGCATCACCTACTTCACCGCCTCCGAACTCCTCCAGAACATCACCAAACACTCCACCGCCCACACCGCCCACATCGACCTCTGGAAAACCGACGACCGCCTCCTCCTCCACGTCACCGACGACGGCAAAGGCGGCGCCCACACCAACACCGGCACCGGACTCGCAGGCCTCACCGACCGCCTCACCGCCGTCGACGGACTCCTCCTCATCCACTCCCCCACCGGCGGACCCACCACCATCACCGCCGAACTCCCCTGGCGCGGACGGGAGATCGGGCACGACGGCAGCGCGGGCGCCACCGGCGGCACGGGCACGAAGGACGGCCGCGGCAAGCAGCCCCGTACGAAGCGCAAGCGGCTCCGCCGGGTCCACTGACGGGTCCACTGACGGGTCCACTGACGGGCCGCGGCCTCGTCGCGCCCAACGCGCCCCGTGCTCATCGCGCTTGCGAGCTCACCGCGCCCCCGCACGGGGACCGACCGGGCCGAGGTCGGGTTAACCCCCTCACCGGGACACGTGCTCACGCCATGGCAGCGCCCCGTACCCGCGGCGGACCCTGTAGGGGACGCTCACGCGCGCCCCCGGCGCACCGCACGCACACGCCCCGGCCGCCCGTGAACGCCCGGCCCACACCACGGACCCGGAAGGACGGGCATCCGCCCCATGGCTACCGCAACCGACCTAGCACGGCCCCGGACCCACCGGACCCACCGGGCGCCCGGCGCACTGCGCGCCCCCTTCGAGGCACGCGCCTGGCGCGAGCTGCTGCACGTCGTCACGGGGATGCCGCTGGCGTGCGTGTTCTTCTCGTACGCCGTCGTCATGGTCTCGGCGGGCGCCGGGCTGCTGATCACCTTCCTCGGCGTGCCCGTGCTGGCCGCCGGCCTGGCGGGCTGCCGCGGCGTCGGCGTACTGGAACGGCTGCGCGCGAGGACGCTGCTGGACGTGGACATCGCCGAGCCCGAGCCCGTACGGGCCCTCCAGCGGCGCGGCGGACCGATGCCGTGGATGGGGGCGCTGCTGCGCAGCGGCGTCTCCTGGCGGCACCTGCTCTACACGCTGCTCCACTTCCCGTGGGCGCTGTTCACCTTCGTCGTCTCCGTCAGCTTCTTCTCTAGCGCGTGGGCGCTGACCCTGTATCCCGCCTGGCAGTGGGTCTTCCCGCGCCATCTCGGCCAGCCGGGCATCCGGCTCGGCCCGGACGGAGCGACGATCGACGGCACGACGCGGATCGGCGGCACCTACGTGGACAGCCCGCCCGAGATCGCGCTCACCTGCGCGGCCGGGCTGGTGCTGCTGCTGGCGACGCCGTGGATCGTACGGGGCCTCACGCAGATCGACCGGCTGATGGTGCTCGGACTGCTCGGCCCCTCGCCACTGGCCACCCGCGTACGGGAGTTGGAGTCGGATCGTGGTTCGGTGGCCGACACCGCCGCCGCCGACCTGCGCCGCATCGAACGCGACCTCCACGACGGCGCACAAGCACGCCTGGTCACCCTCGCCATGGACCTCGGCCTCGCCAAGGAAAAACTCCTCGAAGACCCCCAAGCCGCAGCCGACATGGTCGACGAAGCACACGGCGAAGTGAAACTCGCCCTCCAAGAACTCCGCGACCTCGCCCGCGGCATCCACCCCGCCATCCTCACCGACCGCGGACTCGGCCCCGCCCTCTCCGCACTCGCCACCCGCTGCACCGCCGACGTCACCATCACCGTCGACCTCCCCCAACGCCCCGCCCAAGCCATCGAAGGCATCACCTACTTCACCGCCTCCGAACTCCTCCAGAACATCACCAAACACTCCACCGCCCACACCGCCCACATCGACCTCTGGAAAACCGACGACCGCCTCCTCCTCCACGTCACCGACGACGGCAAAGGCGGCGCCCACACCAACACCGGCACCGGACTCGCAGGCCTCACCGACCGCCTCACCGCCGTCGACGGACTCCTCCTCATCCACTCCCCCACCGGCGGACCCACCACCATCACCGCCGAACTCCCCTGGCGGGTCTGACCACCGGTCCCATCTCCCGCGTCCCACCGCCCGGCGCCCGCGATTCTGGAATGCTGAGCGCGTCGCATGCGTCGTACTGAGCAGCCCACAAGGGCGGACGGGGGTCTCTGATGGCGAAGGACGTGGAGGACAGGGTGCGGGTGGTCATCGCCGAGGACTCGGTGCTGCTGCGCGAGGGCCTGACCCGGCTGCTCACCGACCGCGGCCACGAGGTCGTCGCGGGCGTCGGCGACGGCGAGGCGCTGGTCAAGACGGTCGCCGAGCTGGCCGCCGCGGACTCGCTCCCGGACGTGGTCGTCGCGGACGTACGGATGCCGCCGACCCACACCGACGAGGGCGTACGGGCGGCCGTCGCGCTCCGCGAGGCCCACCCGGGCCTGGGCGTGCTGGTGCTGTCGCAGTACGTGGAGGAGCAGTACGCCACGGAGCTGCTGGCCGGCTCAAGCAGCGGCGTCGGCTATCTGCTGAAGGACCGCGTGGCGGAGGTGCGGGAGTTCGTGGACGCGGTGGTCCGAGTCGCGCAGGGCGGTACGGCGCTCGACCCGGAGGTGGTCGCCCAGCTCCTGGGCCGCAGCCGCAAGCAGGACGTGCTGGCGGCGCTGACCCCGCGCGAGCGGGAGGTGCTGGGGCTGATGGCAGAGGGGCGCACGAACTCCGCGATCGCTCAGCAGCTGGTGGTCAGTCACGGCGCCGTCGAGAAGCACGTGAGCAACATCTTCATGAAGCTGGGCCTGTCGCAGAGTGACGCTGATCACCGCCGCGTGCTGGCGGTGCTGACGTATCTCGGCACGTGACCCGGCTCCCGTCGGGCCTCCTCCGGTCCGCTCCAGCCGCGCGGCCGAGCCCGCGACCGCTCGCACCACCGTGAACAGGGACTTCGCAGTACGGGCGCACGGGGACAAAGCGCCCGGCGGGGGTGGCGGAAGGTGAGCCGCGGGTGTCTCGGCAATGGGTCCGCGATGTGGCCACGCCAGGGAAGGTGACCCTTACCGACGTACGATGGCTGGCGAGCCCGCCGCCTCTAGGAGGTCCGATCCACCGTGACCAACCAGGTCAACAGCCCAGCCGGGCAGCGCCCGGGCGCCGACGAGCCCGCGGCGGACGGTACGAATGGGATGAACGGGACGAACGGCACCGCGTACGCGAACGGCGCGGAAGGCGTGAACGGCACCGAAGGCGTCAACGGCAGCGCCCCGGCGACCGCCACCGGCACCGCCAAGGAGGTGCGCCGCCTGGACCGGGTGATCATCCGCTTCGCGGGCGACTCCGGCGACGGCATGCAGCTCACCGGTGACCGCTTCACCTCCGAGACGGCCTCCTTCGGCAACGACCTCTCGACGCTGCCGAACTTCCCGGCGGAGATCCGCGCCCCCGCGGGCACGCTTCCCGGCGTCTCCTCCTTCCAGCTGCACTTCGCCGACCACGACATCCTCACGCCCGGCGACGCCCCCAACGTGCTGGTCGCGATGAACCCGGCGGCGCTGAAGGCCAACATCGCGGACGTGCCGCGCGGCGCGGAGATCATCGTCAACACCGACGAGTTCACCAAGCGCGCCATGGCCAAGGTCGGCTACGCCGTGAGCCCCCTGGAGGACGGCACCCTCGACAACTACCGGGTGCACGAGGTGCCGCTGACCACGCTGACCGTGGAGGCGCTGAAGGACTTCGACCTGGGCCGCAAGGACGCCGGCCGCTCGAAGAACATGTTCGCCCTGGGCCTGCTGTCCTGGATGTACAACCGCCCCACGGAGCAGACCGAGCACTTCCTGCGTACGAAGTTCGCGAAGAAGCCGCAGGTCGCGCAGGCCAACATCGCCGCGTACCGGGCCGGCTGGAACTTCGGCGAGACCACCGAGGACTTCGCCGTCTCCTACGAGGTGGCCCCGGCCAGCACCGCCTTCCCGCCGGGTACGTACCGGAATATCTCGGGCAATCTCGCCCTCGCCTACGGCCTGATCGCCGCCTCGCACCAGTCCGGGCTGCCCCTCTTCCTCGGCTCGTACCCGATCACCCCCGCCTCGGACGTGCTGCACGAGCTGTCCAGGCACAAGAACTTCGGGGTGCGCACCTTCCAGGCCGAGGACGAGATCGCGGGCATCGGCGCCGCCCTCGGCGCGGCCTTCGGCGGCGCGCTCGGCGTGACCACGACGTCCGGTCCCGGTGTCGCGCTGAAGTCGGAGACCATCGGCCTCGCCGTCTCGCTGGAGCTGCCGCTGCTGGTCGTCGACATCCAGCGCGGCGGCCCTTCGACGGGCCTGCCGACCAAGACCGAGCAGGCCGACCTGCTCCAGGCGATGTACGGGCGCAACGGCGAGGCGCCGGTGCCGATCGTGGCGCCGTCCACCCCCGCCGACTGCTTCACCGCGGCGCTGGAGGCGGCCCGTATCGCGCTGACGTACCGCACGCCCGTCTTCCTGCTCTCCGACGGCTATCTCGCCAACGGCTCCGAGCCCTGGCGCGTGCCGGAGACGCATGAACTCCCGGACCTGCGCGTGCAGTTCGCCGAGGCGCCCAACCACCGGCTCGACGACGGCACCGAGGCCTTCTGGCCGTACAAGCGCGATCCGCAGACCCTCGCGCGCCCGTGGGCGGTGCCCGGCACGCCCGGCCTCGAACACCGCATCGGCGGCATCGAGAAGCAGGACGGCACCGGCAACATCTCCTACGACCCGGCCAACCACGACCTGATGGTCCGTACGCGGCAGGCCAAGGTCGACGGCGTCGACGTCCCCGACGTCGAGGCGGACGACCCGGGCGGCCGCGCGAAGACGCTCGTGCTGGGCTGGGGTTCGACATACGGGCCCGTCACCGCCGCCGTACGCAGGCTGCGCAGGGACGGGCAGCACATCGCGCAGGCGCATCTGCGCCACCTCAACCCGTTCCCGTCCAACCTCGGCGCCGTGCTGCGGCGTTACGAGCGGGTGATCGTCCCCGAGATGAACCTCGGCCAGCTCGCGACGCTGATCCGCGCCGAATACCTCGTCGACGCCCACTCCTACACCCAGGTCAACGGCATGCCCTTCAAGGCCGAGCAGCTCGCGACCGCACTGAAGGAGGCCTCCATCGATGACTGAGACGACACCGGAGACCCGCCGCAGCGAGGCGCTCTCACTGGTCCCGAAGGCCGAAGCAGCACAGAGCATGAAGGACTTCAAGTCCGACCAGGAGGTGCGCTGGTGCCCCGGCTGCGGCGACTACGCCGTGCTGGCGGCCGTCCAGGGCTTCATGCCGCAGCTCGGACTGGCGAAGGAGAACATCGTCTTCGTCTCCGGCATCGGCTGCTCGTCCCGCTTCCCGTACTACATGAACACCTACGGGATGCACTCCATCCACGGACGGGCCCCGGCCATCGCCACCGGGCTGGCGAGCACTCGGCGCGATCTGTCGGTGTGGGTGGTCACGGGTGACGGCGACGCGCTGTCCATCGGCGGCAACCACCTCATCCACGCGCTGCGCCGCAACGTGAACCTGAAGATCCTGCTGTTCAACAACCGGATCTACGGGCTCACCAAGGGCCAGTACAGCCCCACTTCGGAGACCGGCAAGATCACGAAGTCGACGCCCATGGGGTCGCTCGACTCCCCCTTCAACCCGGTGTCGCTGGCGCTCGGCGCGGAGGCCTCGTTCGTGGCCCGTACGGTCGACTCGGACCGCAAGCACCTCACGAGCACGCTGCGGGCGGCGGCCGACCACCACGGGACCGCGCTGGTGGAGATCTACCAGAACTGCAACATCTTCAACGACGGCGCCTTCGAGGCGTTCAAAGACAAGGAGCAGGCCCAGGAGGCGGTGATCCGCCTTGAGCACGGCGAGCCGATCCGCTTCGGCGTCCCCGGCGAGGACGGCCTCGGCACGAAGGGCGTCGTACGCGACCCGGCCACCGGCGATCTGCGCGTCGTCGACGTGACGGAGGAGGGCACCGACGGCGTCCTCGTGCACGACGCGCAAGCCGAGTCGCCGACGACCGCGTTCGCGCTGTCGCGGCTGGCCGACCCGGAGACCCTGTACCGCACGCCGATCGGGGTGCTGCGGGACGTGCGGCGGCCCGTGTACGACACCGACATGAGCACCCAGCTGGAGGGCGCCATGGAGAAGCAGGGCAAGGGCGACCTTGGCGCGCTGCTCGCGGGCAACGACACATGGACGGTCGCGGGCTGACGCGACGCGCGCGCGACACCCGCGCGCGACACCGCCGACAGCGGCAACGACCACAGCAGCACCGCCGACATCGGCAACCACGCGGCCCCGCCGGGCATTTCACGCTCCCGGCGGGGCCGCGTCGTCGAGTCCGGGGTGCCCGCCGGGAGGCGTCCGGCGGTCCGTCGGCAGTGCGCCGACGGTCCGTCGGGGATCCGCTCCGCACCGCTCGCACCGTCAGTACCGTCATGTGAAACGGAGATGACAGCCGCGTCTCGGCGGAGCTACGGTCGGTCCCGCACCGACGGCTCTCACTCGAGGAGGACGGTTCGTGGGAAACCGAAGCGACCAGCGGACCGGACTGCTCTACGGTGTCGCCGCCTACGGCCTCTGGGGAATCCTCCCGCTCTACTGGCACCTGCTCGAATCCACCAACCCCGCCGAGGTCCTGGCCCACCGCATGGTGTGGTCCCTGCCGACGGTCATCGTGCTGCTGACGGTGCTGCGGCGCTGGTCGTGGATCCGGCCGCTGCTGCGGCAGCCGAAGCGGCTCGGGCTCGTCGTGGTCGCCGCCGCCGCGATCTCCGTCAACTGGGGCCTGTTCATCTGGTCCGTGAGCGTCGGCATGGTCCTGGAGTCCTCGCTCGGCTACTTCATCAACCCGCTGGTCTCCATCGCCTTCGGCGTGCTGCTGCTGCGTGAGCGGCTGCGCCCCGCGCAGTGGGCGGCCGTCGGTATCGGCGCGTCCGCGGTGGCCGTGCTGAGCATCGGGTACGGACGGGTGCCGTGGCTGTCGATCGGGCTGGCGCTCTGCTTCGCCACGTACGGGCTGGTCAAGAAGCGCATCCTGCTGTCCGGCGTGGACAGCTTCAGCGCGGAGACGGCGGTCCAGTTCGTGCCCGCGCTGGGTTTCCTCGTCTACCTCTGGACGACCGGCGAGGGCTCCTTCGTCGACGGAGGCGTGGGACATGCCCTGCTGCTCTCCGCGTCCGGCGTGGTCACGGCCGTACCGCTGATCTTCTTCGGGAGCGCGGCGGTGCGGCTGCCGCTGACGACCGTCGGGCTGCTCCAGTACCTGGCGCCGGCGCTGATGTTCGTGCTGGGGCTGCTGGCCTTCCACGAGGAGATGCCGCCCGAGCGCTGGGCCGGATTCCTGCTGGTGTGGGCCGCGCTGTGCGTGCTGACGTGGGACGCGCTGCGCACCAGGCGCAAGGGGCGCGAGCAGCTGCGTACGGCCGCGGCACGGGCGGCGGAGGCGGCCGGGGCGGCCGAGGCGGCCGGGGCAGGGACGGCCGAAACAGGCACGGCCGAAGCAGGGGCGGCCGGGACGAAGCCGGAGCCGGAGCGGGAGCCGGAGTCTGAGCCCGGGTCGGGCGCGAACGCGTCCGGGGCCGTGCCGGGCGGCTCTAGGCCGTGATGTCGCGGCCCGTGAAGCGGGCCCAGGCGGCCGACCCGAACACGGCCGTGTACAGCGCCTGGAGGCCGAGGTTCCTCACCAGCTCGTCCCAGTAGACGGGGTCGCGCAGCAGGTCGGCGAAGCTCAGCCAGTAGTGCGGGAAGAGGTACG
This sequence comes from Streptomyces sp. HNM0575, assembly GCF_012726265.1. GTDB lineage: Bacteria > Actinomycetota > Actinomycetes > Streptomycetales > Streptomycetaceae > Streptomyces. The sequence continues at coordinate 800,110 of NZ_JAASAG010000002.1, forward strand.
GCTGCACGGCGTGCAGCTGCGGAATGGTGTCCACGATCTGCACCATCAGCAGCAGCCCCACCGTGGCGGCCATCGCCGCGATGCCGCTGTTGGTGAGGGTCGAGACGAACAGCCCGAGAGCCGCCAGCCCGGTCAGCGAGAGGGCCACGGCGACGGCGATCGCGAACGCCCGCACCAGCCCCTCCGACAGCGGCACCGTGCTTCCCGACAGCAGGGTGACCTCCCCCAGCGGGAAGAGCACCGCACCCGTCGCGAGGGCGAAGACCGCGACGACGAGGGTGGCGGCGAGGCAGAAGACCATCGTGCTCGCGTACTTCACCAGCAGCAGCCGGGTGCGTCCGGCGGGGGCGACCAGCAGATAGCGCAGCGTGCCGGCGTTCGCCTCGCCCGCCACGGAGTCGCCCGCGACGACGCCCACCGTCATCGGCAGGAAGAACGGCAGCGTGGCCGCGAGCGAGGTGAAGACCAGGAACAGTCCGTTGTTGGTGATCTGCGAGATGAACGCGGGCCCGCCGCCGTCGCCGCCACCGCCCGAACCCCCGTCCCCCGTCTCGATCTTGACCGCGATGCCGACCAGTACGGGGATCGCCGCGAGGACGCCCAGAAGCGCGATGGTGCGCCAGCGGCGGAAGGTGGTGAGCAGTTCGCTGCGGAGGAGGCCGGACATGCGCCGGGTACGCGTGCCGCCGCGTACGGCGGCCGGGGCTGCGTGATTGGCGTGGGCGGCGTTCCGCCCACCGTCGCCCGTGCCCGCGTCCGTTCTCTTGCCCGCGTCCGTACCCGCGCCCGTGCCCGCGCCCGCGCCGGGAGCGGCGTCCCGTCCCGTACCCGCGAAGTCAGCCCGCGACATCGAAACCCTCCCCGGTGAGCGCCACGAACACGTCCTCCAGCGACGCCCGCGTCACGCCGAAGGCCCGCACACGGACCCCGGCGCGTACGAGCGCGGCGTTCAGATCGGCCAGCTCGGGCGGCGGCGGGGAGTCCGTCTCAGGCCCGGGAAGCGGCAGTTCACCGGTCACCTCGTCGCCCGCCACCGTCAGATCGCCCACGCCGTGCTCCTTCAGTACGCGCGCCGCCTCCCCTCCGTCCGGCGTGGTGACCGTCAGCCGGCCCCTGGCGTCCGCCGACATCTCGGCGACGGTGCCCTGGGTGACGAGCCGCCCCCGGTTCATCACGGCCGTGTGCGAGCAGACCTGCTCGATCTCGTCGAGCAGGTGGGAGGAGAGGAAGACGGTCGTGCCGTCCTCCGCCAACGCCCTGACCAGTGAACGGATTTCACGCATGCCCTGCGGGTCGAGCCCGTTGGTCGGCTCGTCCAGCACCAGCAGTTCGCGCGGCTGGAGCAGGGCGGCGGCGATGCCGAGGCGCTGCTTCATGCCCAGCGAGTACGCCTTGGCCTTCTTGCTCGCCGCCGCCGACAGCCCGACCCGCTCCAGCGCCCGCTCGACCCGCACCCTGCGCGTACGGGGATCGGCCGTGGGGTCGGCCGCGTCGTAACGGTGGAGATTTCCCCGCCCGGAGAGGAAGCCGTACAGCGCCGGACCCTCGATGAGGGCGCCGACCCGCGGCAGCACCCGGCGGGCCGCCGACGGCATGGGCTCGCCCAGCACGTTCACGGCGCCCTCGGTGGCGTCGATGAGGCCGAGCAGCACGCGGATCGTGGTGGTCTTGCCCGAGCCGTTCGGCCCGAGAAAGCCGAAGACGCTTCCGCGGGGGACGGCGAGGTCCAGCCCGTCCACGGCGAGCTGGCCGCCGCGGTAGCGCTTGCTGAGCGCGCGGGTCTCGATGACCGCTTCGGCTGACGGCTGGGCCATGGCGCTCCCACGTTCGGTCGGAGTCTGCCGCGGTTCGGGTCTGTCTGCCGCGGTCCGGAACTGGCGCTGTACGTGCAGTGTTTCGGTCGCTTGTACGTGAACTGCCGCTGTACGTGGGCCTGTTGCCGTACGTGCGTGTGTCGCCGTACGTCGAGCTGTTGCTGTACCTGCGTCTGTCGCCGTACGTGCCTCTGTCGCTGTACTGCCTCTGCGCGCCCCGGGCCGCGGCCCCGGCAACGCCCGTCCCCACCGCCCCGCGACGAGCGGAGGGGTGGGGACGGACGGCCGGTCACGGCTCGTTGCCGGGAAGGGTCACTTGGCGGCGGCGTCGGCGGCCTTGATCAGGCCCTCCTTCGTCACGGCGCCCACGTAGACCTTTCCGTCGTCCGTCATCAGAGCGTTAACCAGCCGGGTGTGGAAGACCCGGCCCGTGCCGAAGTCTCCCTTGACCTTGTCGCTGAAGCCGTCGAGCAGCTGCTTGCCCTGCGGCGACTTGGCGTCGTCGCCGCCGGAGCCCCCGGCGCCCGCGCCCGGGAAGCCGCTCGCGCCGCCCTTGCCCATGTCCAACTCGGCGACCGAGCCCCAGCCCTTGCCGAGCACGTCGAATCCGCCGGGCCCGGCGGGCCCGAAGCCCTCGCCCTTCTTCGGCTTCTCGTCCCTGAGCTTCTTGAACTCCTTGGACTCCCTGAACTTCTTCAGCTTCTTCGACTCGCCCTTCTCACCGGGCTTCACGTGCTCCGACGGGCCGCCGAGGCGCCGGCCGTCCGCCTTGCCGTGCGGCCCCGCCTCCGTGACGTCCGTGCCCTTCGGGGGCTTGAAGTCGAAGGTGCCGGCGTCCGGCTTGCCGAAGCCGACCTTCGTGTAGGCCACGTCGACGGCCGGTTCGCCGCCGCCCTTCGGGGAGAGCGTGAACTTCAGGGGCGTGCCGTTGTCCGCGTCGACCGCGATGCGCACGGAGTCGACCGTCGAGTGGGCGGCGCCCTTCGGCTTGATCAGCAGCTGGTACGCGTCCCGGCCGGCGACCTTCGCCGTACCGTCGACCGTCACGGACGTGGTGTCGTCCGCCGCCTTCAGCGCCTGCTCTGCCGCCTTCTGCGGAGTCACGTCGCCGAGCCCGCCGTGCAGACCGCCGTGGCCCTTGCCGTGCTCTCCGTGCTTCTCTGCCGCGCCCTTCGGCGCCTTCATGTGGAAGGCGGAGTCCGAGCCGCTGTCGTACACCCAGCCCTCGTCGCCGTTGTGGATGAAGCTGTACTCGGACGCGTCCTCCACGATGGAGACGCGCTGCTTCTCCGGTCCGTCGGCCGCCACCCGGAGGGTGTGGTCGCCGGAGGCCAGCTCCATGAGCTTCTGCTGCGGATCGGCCGACGGGCCCTTGCCGCCCTTCTCGCCGGGCTGTCCGTCACCGTGCCGGCCGCCGCCGAAGAGACCGCCGCCCTGCTTGCCGCCCCCGGCGATGCCGGGCAGCTCGGGCAGACCGAGGTCGGTGCTGACCTTCACCGTGCCGGACATCTGCTGGGTGTCGGACGCGGCCATCTTCGCGACCAGTTCCTTCGCCGAGATCTTCGGGAGATCGGGGGCGCCGGTGTTGGCGAGTGCCGGGACGAGTCCGATGGTCAGCGCGGCCAGTCCCGCGACGCCGGCTGGTATCCCGTACCGGACGGCCTTCCTGCCGGATGTCCTCGGTTGGATCTGTGCCATGTCGTGCCCTACCTCCGGGTCGGTGGCCGGTTCTGTACGTCGCACTCCTCCGTCCCCTGCCCGGCCATTGTCCCCGAATTCCTCGGGGACGTGCGGGGTGGAGTCTCCATGGCATCAAACCCGTCAGCGCTGCGCGTCAGCCGATGGAGGCAACTGCGCCTACTCCTGCGGGTGGAGAAGCGGAGGATCGTGTCCCCCGTGCGGAGGCCCGCCGATGGGTGTGAACCCTGAGCCGGGACGTTGAGCCGGTCGATGAACCGGACCGCGGACCGCCGCGCGGCGGGCGTCAGGACGCGCGGTGCACGACCGCGTCGCACAGCTGCGAAAGGGCGTCCTTGGCGGCGCAGTCGGGCAGCGGCGTCAGCATCTCGCGCGCCTCGTTGGCGTACCGCACCGTGTCCTGCCTGGCCTGCTCCAGCGCGGGGTGCGCGCGCAGCGCCGTCAGCGCCTCCGCGTGCCGGGCGTCGTCGGTGAGGTCGCCGTCGAGCAGTTCGAGCAGCGCCAGGTCCTCGGCCGTGGCCTCCGGGGAGGCGGCATGGGCGCGCAGGCGCAGCACGGGAAGGGTGGGGACGCCCTCGCGCAGATCGGTGCCGGGCGTCTTGCCGGACTCGTGGGAGTCGCTCGCGATGTCCAGTACGTCGTCCGCGAGTTGGAAGGCCGTGCCGACCCGCTCCCCGTACTGGGTGAGGATCGAGACGAAGCTCTCGTCCGCGCCCGCCATGAGCGCGCCGAACCGGCCCGCCACCGCGATCAGCGAGCCCGTCTTGCCCGCGATGACGTCCAGGTAGTGCTGCACCGGGTCGCGTCCGTCGCCGGGGCCCGCGGTCTCCATGATCTGGCCCGTCACCAGCCGCTCGAACGCCTCGGCCTGGATGCGTACGGCCTCCGGGCCGAGGTCGGCGAGGATGTGGGAGGCGCGGGCGAAGAGATAGTCACCGGTGAGCACCGCGACCGAGTTGGTCCAGTTGACGTTCGCGCTGGGAACGCCGCGGCGCACGTCCGCCTCGTCCATCACGTCGTCGTGATAGAGCGTCGCCAGATGCGTCAGCTCCACGACGACGGCCGAGGGCACCACCCCCGGTGCGTGCGGGTCGCCGAACTGTGCGCCGAGCATCACCAGAAGCGGCCGGAAGCGTTTGCCGCCGGCGCGTACGAGGTGCTGCGCGGCGCCCGTTATGAACGGGACGTCGCTCTTCGTCGCCTCGAAGAGGCCTTCCTCGACAGCAGCCAGCCCCGCCCGGACATCGGCCTCGAGAGCCTTGTCCCGCACGGTCAGTCCGAAAGGCCCGACGTCGGTCACGAGGGTTCTCCTGTCTGCATACGACATACGACGAATGAGCGGTCACGGGGAACGCTCGCTGCTTTCACTTCCGGGTTCGCTTCCGGTCGTCGCCATCACCCGGCAGCGTATCCGGTCGCGTGCCGATCTCCATGGGCGCGTATCGCCAGACGGACACCGCACGGGCGGCGGCCCGCGCACGGCTCCACCGGCCACGCGTCGCGTGCGCACGTTCCGGGCAACCGTGCGTACGTTCCGGGCAACACCGCGGCGCCCACGGCCCTTCCGTGCTCCCGGTACTGGCCGCAGCGCGCCCGGACGGTGCCCGTACGCTGAACTCGCCCGTGACCGGCGACGATCTCGAAGGCGAGGCACAGTGACAGACCCGAACCCTCCCGAAGGCGATCCCTTCGGCCCGGACAACCCCTTCGGCCCGGACAACCTCCCGTACGGCGTGTGCACCACCCCCGAGCACCCGCAACGGCCGCGCATAGTCGTCCGCTTCGGAGACTCGGTGCTCGACGCGGGCGGAGCGGCCGCGGCCTTCGGCTCCCCGCACGCGGAAATCCTCCAACAGCCCCTGCTCGGGCCGCTGATGGCGGCGGGCCGCCCCGTGTGGCAGTCCGTGCGCGCGCAGCTGCGGGAGTGGCTGACCGCGCCGGAGCACCGGGAGACGACGGCACGGTTCCTGCGTCCGCTCTCCGGCGTGACGATGCGTCTGCCCTTCGAGGTCGCGGACTACGTCGACTTCTACGCCAGCGAGCACCACGCCACCAACGTGGGCAGGATCTTCCGTCCCGACAGCGCGGCCCTGCCGGCCAACTGGAAGCATCTGCCGATCGGTTACCACGGCCGCGCGGGCACCGTCGTCGTGTCCGGCACCCCCGTGCAGCGGCCCGAGGGGCAGCGCAAGCCGCCGCACGAGGAGGCTCCGCTCTTCGGGCCGTCGCGGCGGCTCGACATCGAGGCGGAGGTCGGCTTCGTGGTCGGCACACCGTCCGAGCAGGGCGAGAGCGTGCCGCTGTCCGGCTTCCGCGACCACGTCTTCGGCGTGACGCTGCTCAACGACTGGTCCGCGCGCGACATCCAGGGCTGGGAGTACGTGCCGCTCGGACCGTTCCTCGGCAAGTCCTTCGCGACGTCGGTCTCCGCGTGGATCACGCCGCTCGACGCCCTGGACGCCGCCCGCATCGCCCCGCCCGCACGGGACGTGCCGCTCCTGCCCTACCTGGACGACTCGGCCGGGCCGGAGCCCGGCGGCATCGATCTGCGCATCACGGTGGACATCAACGGCCACACGGTCTCCGAGCCGCCGTTCTCCGCGATGTACTGGACCGCCGCACAGCAGCTGGCGCACATGACCGTCAACGGCGCCTCGCTGCGTACGGGCGACCTCTACGCCTCGGGCACGGTGAGCGGTCCCGAGCACGGGCAGCGCGGCTGCCTGCTGGAGCTGACGTGGGGCGGCAAGGAGCCGCTCCGACTCCCGGACGGCAGCCGCGGGTTCCTGGAGGACGGCGACGAGGTCACGCTCACGGCCTGGGCACCGGGCCCGGACGGCGCCCGCATCGGCCTCGGCGAGGTGACGGGCCGGATCGTCCCGCCTCGGTAGGCCCGCCGCGCTGAGCCCGCCACGCCGGACCCGCCTCGCCGCCTTGGGGTGGGCGCGGCGCTGGGTGGGCGCGGCGCGTGCGCCGGATTCCGTCTCCCCTCAGGCCGGGGGACCGCCCGGCCCGGCAGGGCCCTCCCGTACCGCCGCGAGCCGTTCGCGCACCCACGTCTCCACGTCGTTGACGTGACGGCTCGCGGCGGCGAAGGCGCCGAGGCTGTCGCGGGCGCGGAGCGCGCCGAGGATGTCCATGTGCTGCTGGTGCGTCCAGGCGAGGACGTCCGACTTGACCAGGGCCCGCCAGATGCGGGCCCTGGCCGTGCGGTTACTGACGGAGGAGACCAGCGACTGAAGGGTGCGGTTGCCGGTCGCGGCGACGATGTCGGCGTGGAACGCCAGGTCCTCGCGGACGAGTTCGCCCGGCTCCTGGAGCGTACGCATCCGCTCGACGCGCTCCAGCAGGCCGTCGAGCGCGGCGTCGTCCATGCGGGTCGCGGCGAGGGCCGTGGCGCCGGGCTCCAGCACCTTGCGGCACTCCAGCATCTCCTCCAGGGCGGTGTCCTGGGCGAGGTCGAGGAAGCTGCCGATGGCGCTCATCAGCCGCTCGGGACGCAGGTCCGTGACAAACGTGCCGTCGCCGCGCCGCACTTCGAGGACTCCGGCCATCGCGAGCGCCCGTACGGCCTCGCGCAGGGACGGACGGGACAGCTCCAGCTCGCCCGCCAGCACGGACTCGGGGGGCAGCCGGTGCCCGGGGGCGAACTCGCCGCTCTCGATGCGCTGTTTGAGGCGGCCGATCGCCACGTCCACGACGCTGCTGCCCGTGCCGGTGGCGCGTGCGCCCGCACCCGCGCCCGAGCCCGAGCCCGCGCCCGTGCTGCCCTCGTCGCCGTCTCTGTCGGTCTTCATGCCGGTCAGGATGTCACCGGTGCCGTGCCGGCCCACACGGAGCCGCCGGGGAAGCGGTTGGCCTCCAGCGTCTCGCGGCGGATCTGCGCGCTGTAGCCGGGCGCCTCGGGCACGCGGTAGCGCGAGCCCTCGACGCGCACCGGGTCGTGGAAGTGCTCGTGCAGGTGGTCGACGTACTCCACGACGCGGTCCTCCATGGAGCCGCTGACCGCCACGTAGTCGAAGACCGAGAGGTGCTGCACCAGTTCGCACAGCCCGACTCCGCCCGCGTGCGGGCACACCGGCACGTCGTGCGCGGCGGCCAGCAGCAGCGCCGCCACGGCCTCGTTTACACCGCCGAGCCGGCAGGCGTCGATCTGGCAGATGCCGATCGCACCGGCCTGGAGGAACTGCTTGAACATCACGGCGTTGTGCGCGTGTTCGCCGGTGGCGACGTGCGTGGGGGCGATGCGCCGCTGGATCGCGGCGTGGCCGAGCACGTCGTCCGGGCTGGTGGGCTCCTCGAACCACCAGATGCCGAACTCCTCGAGCGCGTCGGCCCATTCGATCGCCTCGTCGACGCCGAGCGTCTGGTTGGCGTCGATCATCAGGCGGCGGTCGGGGCCGATGATCTCGCGGGCGATGCGGCAGCGGCGGACGTCGTCGCCGAGGTCCGCGCCCACCTTCAACTTGACCGAGTCCCAGCCCTGTTCGACGGCCTCACGGCACAGCCGCGCCAGCTTCCCGTCGTCGTAGCCGAGCCAGCCGGCGCTGGTGGTGTAGGCCGGGTAGCCGTGCTCGCGTACGTACGCCTCGCGCTCGCCGCGCCCCTCGCGCCGCGACTCCAGCAGCTCCAGGGCGGCCTCGGGGGTGAGCGCGTCCTTGAGGTAGCGCCAGTCGACGAGGTCGACGATCTGCTGGGGGGTGAAGTCGGCGAGCAGCTTCCACACGGGCTTGCCCGCCTGCTTGGCGGCCAGGTCCCAGGCGGCGTTGATCACCGCGGCGGCGCCCAGGTGGATGGCGCCCTTGTCGGGGCCGAGCCAGCGCAGCTGACTGTCGCCGAGGAGGTGGCGGGAGAAGGCGCCCAGGTCGCCGGTGATCTCGTCCACGGACATCCCGACGGCGCGTTCGCCGATCGCGCGGGCGGCGGCCACGGCGAGGTCGGTGCCCCTGCCGATGGTGAAGGTGAAGCCGTGCCCCTCGGAGACCGCGGGCCGCGCCCCGTTCCGCTCCCCGCCGCTCCCGTCCGCGCCGCTCCCGTCGCCGCCGTTCCGCTCCCCGCCGCTCCCGTCCGCGCCGTTCCCGTCCCCGCCCGCGCCGTCGTCCCCGACGTGCAGGATCACGTACGCGGCCGAGTAGTCGGGCGCCTCGTTCATCGCGTCGGACCCGTCGAGGTCGCGCGAGGTGGGGAAGCGGACGTCGATCGTCTCGACGTCGACGATGCGGGCGGTCATCGGCACTCACTCCTGATACGTGCGAGGGGGCGAGAGGGCTGCGAAGGCTTGCGGTCGGAACGCGGTGGAACGCGGTGCCGTCGCCAAGATGTCAGATGTCTTCCCGTACCGCCAGCCCTTCCGTAGACCGCGATGCCCTTAAAAGAACCCATGAATAGCCAGATAAACGACCGGATGAAAGAGATCCGGAACACCTCTTGTCAGGTGTCCATGCGAGGGCTACGTTCCAGCGGTCAGATGTCTTAGCCGTTTCCCCGGCGTTTCCCGACGCCTCGCGGCGCTCCGGGCGCCTCGCCGATGTCCCCGGCGTCCCCCGGGTGTCCGCCGGCGCCCCTCGCCTCCGTCGCCCGTACCAGGGAGGTCCCATGAACGCGGCCGCGACCGCGGAATCCGTGCGCCACAAGGTGGCCCGGCGGCTGCTGCCCCCGCTCTTCGTGATGTTCGTGCTGAGCTTTCTCGACCGTACGAACGTCGCGCTCGTCAAGTCGCACCTGGCCACCGACGCCGGAATCGACGCCGCCGCCTTCGGCCTCGGAGCAGGCATCTTCTTCGTCGGCTACGCGGTGCTGGGCGTCCCCTCCAACCTGGTGCTGCACCGCTTCGGCGCCCGCCGCTGGCTGGCCTTCCTGATGCTGGTCTGGGGTCTGCTGTCGTGCGCGATGGGCCTCGTCGACGGCCCCGGCTCCTTCTACGTGCTGCGCTTCCTGCTCGGCGCCGCCGAGGCCGGCTTCTTCCCGGGCGTGATCCTCTACATCACGTACTGGTTCCCGGCGGAGGACCGCGGCAAGGCCACCGGGATGTTCCAGTCGGCGGTCGCCGTCGCGAGCATCATCGGCAACCCCGTTGGCGGCTACCTCCTCGGCCTGCACGGACTGGCGGGCCTTGAGGGCTGGAAGTGGATGTTCATCCTGGAGGGCGCCCCCACCGTCGTCATGGCGCTCGCGGTGCCCTGGCTGCTCACCGACCGCCCCGAACAGGCCCGTTGGCTGACGGCCGCCGAGCGGGGACTGCTGACCGAACGCATCGCCGCGGACGTCCCCGACGAGAGCCGCCGCGTGCCCGCCAGGGTCGGGCGGATCGTCCGTGACAGCAAGGTGCTGCGGCTGATGTTCGTCTACTTCGCGATCCAGATCGGCGTGTACGGCGTGACGTTCTGGCTGCCCGCGCTCGTCGGCCGCATCGAAGGCCTCGACGATCTCGGCATCGGCTTCGTATCCGCGCTGCCCTGGGTGTTCGCGCTGCTCGGCGTGATCGTCCTGCCCTGGCTCTCCGACCGCTCGGGCGACCGGCGCGGTCCGCTGCGGCTGGCCCTGCTGCTGACGCTCGCCGGACTGATCGGCGGTGTGGTGCTGCCGCCCGTGCCTGCGGTGGCGGCGCTGTGTGTCGCGGCCTTCGGCTTCCTCGGCGCGCAGCCGGTCTTCTGGACGGTGCCGCCGACGATCCTCTCCGGCGCGCAGATGGCCGGGACGATCGCCCTGATCTCCGGCTTCGGCAACCTGGGCGGCTTCATCGGCCCGTACGTCATGGGCGCCGTCGAGAAGAGCACCGGCTCCGGCGCGAACGGGCTCTATCTGATCGCCGCGGTGGTCGCCGTCGGCGCGCTCGTGGTCACGGGCTTCCGCTGGACGGGCACGCGGCGGCAGCCTGCACCCGCGGGCCCGCGTCACGACGAGCAGCCGCCGCAGGGCTCGCACGGAACGGAAGGACCGCAAGGACCGGACGCCCCACGACGGGCGGCCGACGCCACAGGCGAGAGGGAGCAGCGATGACACGCATAGTGCGCTTCGCCGACGACAGCGGGACCGTACGTACCGGCATCGCGGACGGCACCGGAGCGATCCGCGCCTTCGAAGGCGCGCCGCGCATCGCCGACTTGCTGCGCCTGTCCCCCGGGGACCTGCGCGGCCTCGTCGAGCGGACCGCGGCCGGGCCCGCCGTCTTCGCCGAGGGCGGGGTCGTGCTGCTGCCGCCGCTGGACGGGCTGATGGAGCTGTGGGCCGCGGGCGTCACGTACGAGCGCTCACGCGAGGCCCGCGTCGCCGAGAGCACCGAACGGTCCGTATACGAGCGGGTCTACGACGCCGAGCGTCCCGAGCTGTTCTTCAAGGCGCCGCCGTGGCGGATCGTGACGGACGGCGAACCCGTCGCCGTACGCGACGACTCGGAGCTGAACGTCCCCGAGCCCGAACTGGGCCTCGTCCTCAACAGCGGGGGCGAGACGGCGGGTTACGTGGTCACCGACGACGTCAGCTCCCGCTCCATCGAGGGCGAGAACCCGCTGTATCTGCCGCAGGCGAAGATCTACGGCGGAAGCGCGGCGGTCTCCCCCGGCATCGTCCCCGCGTGGGAGCTGGAGGACGTGAGCGCGCTGCGGATCACGCTCACCGTCAGCCGCGGCGGCACGGCCGTCTTCGAGGGCGAGACCTCGACCGCCGCGTTCCACCGCGACCCGCACGGCCTGGCCGTACACCTCTTCCACGCCCAGCCGTTCCCGGACGGCGCGGTGCTGGCGACGGGCACGGGCATCGTGCCCGATATGGACTTCACCCTCCGGGGCGGGGACGAGGCCCGCATCGAGATCGAGGGCGTGGGCACGCTGACCAATCCGGTGGTCGGCGACCAGGCCCGGCTGGACTGGCTCACCGAGGCGGTGGACCGCCCGCTGGTACGCCGCGAACGCCGCCGCTAGCGCAGCCCCCTGACGTGGGACCTCGGGACGTTGGGCCGCAGGTCGTTGGGCCAACGGACGTGAGACCACGGGACGTTGGGCCGCAGGGCGCGCGACCACGGGACGCGAGACCACGGGACGTGGGACCACGGGACGCCAGGCCAACGGACGCGAGACCAAGGGACGTGGGATCACGGGACGTTGGGCCGCAGGGCGTTGGGTCGCAGGGCGTGCGACCAAGGGACGCGCGAAGGGCACCGCCTCGGAGTCGCGGCTCCGGCCGGAACGGACGGCCGGGGCCGCCTCCCGTCCGTCGGTGCTCCCGGGCCCCGCGTACCGGGGCCCGCGTCCCAGGTCCGGGAACCAGGGACCGCCAGGACCGCCAAGAACGCCACGGGGCCACTACCCGCCCGCTGCTACTCCTCGGGCAGTTTCACCGGTACGTCGGTGACCCGGGCGTAGTCCTCCCTCGGGCCGCCCTTCCAACTCACCGTCAGCGACTTGCCCTTGTGGGCTCCGACCGTGCCGTCCGTGCGGACCTCGTCCGCGCCGCCGGGGCACTTGAGGGACAGGGTCCGCCCGGCGGAGCCGCCGAGGGAGCCCGTGCAGTTCCTCCCGCGCTCGCGCAGCAGCGTGACCTTGTCGCCGACGACGGTGAGCACGTACTGCTTGCCCTTCGCCTTCCAGACGCCCGACAGCTTGCCCGCCTTGCCGGACCCTCCCGGCCGGCCGCCCGTGCCGCCGTCCGCACCGTCGTCCGAGCCGTCGTCCGGGGCGCCGGTGGCGCCGTCGGAGGCATCGCCGGACGGCTGATCCGGCTGCCCCTTCCCCGTGGGCTCCGGGGCCGACTTGGAGGCCGAAGCCTCCGGCTTGCCTCCGCCCTCGTCCTTGCCGCCCTTGTCGTCGCTGCTTCCGCAGCCGCTCACCAGCAGCGCGCCGGCCGCGATCACGGCCACCGCTCCCGCCCTCCGCGCCGACGTACGCACCCGTGCTCCTTCTCCGGTTTCCCCGGTCTCGGCTCTCGGCCCCGTTCCACTCCGCAGGGCCACGTCAAGCTAGCAGTCGCAGGGCCCGCTGAAAACGCCGCCGCCCGGCGCCCCTTGGGGCTGCCGGGCGGCGGCGTCGACTCGGCGCGCAGCCGGCGGACGGGTCAGCGGACGAAGACGCCCGCCTGGCTCGCCAGGTCCAGGAAGTACTGCGGTGCGACGCCCAGAACGACGGTCACCAGGACGCCGACCGTGATGGCCGACGTCGTCCACACGCTGGGGACCGCGACCGTCGGACCGTCCGCCTTCGGCTCGCTGAGGAACATCAGCACGATCACGCGGATGTAGAAGAACGCCGCGATGGCCGAGGCGATCACACCCACGACGACCAGCGCGCCCGCGCCGCCCTCCGCCGCCGCCTTGAAGACCGCGAACTTGCCCGCGAAGCCCGACGTCAGCGGAATCCCCGCGAAGGCCAGCAGGAACACCGCGAAGACGCCCGCCAGCAGCGGCGAACGGCGACCCAGCCCCGCCCACTTGGACAGATGCGTGGCCTCGCCGCCCGCGTCGCGTACGAGGGTGACGACCGCGAAGGCGCCCAGCGTGACGAACGAGTACGCACCCAGGTAGAAGAGCACCGAGGAGACGCCGTCCCTGGACGTGGCGATGACGCCGGCGAGCAGGAAGCCCGCGTGCGCGATCGACGAGTAGGCCAGCAGACGCTTTATGTCGGTCTGCGTGATGGCCACGACCGCGCCCGCCAGCATCGTGAGGATCGCGACGCCCCACATCACCGGCCGCCAGTCCCAGCGCAGGCCCGGCAGCACCACGTACAGCAGCCGCAGCAGCGCACCGAAGGCGGCCACCTTCGTCGCCGCCGCCATGAAGCCGGTGACCGGCGTGGGCGCGCCCTGGTAGACGTCCGGGGTCCACATGTGGAACGGGACGGCGCCGACCTTGAACAGCAGTCCCATCACGACCATGGCGCCGCCGATCAGCAGCAGCGCGTCGTTGCCCGTGGTCTCCGCGAGCACGGCGCTGGTGGTGCTGTCGGCGTTGCCGATGACGCGGGCGATGCCCGAGTAGTTGACGGTGCCGGCGTAGCCGTAGAGCAGTGCCGCGCCGAAGAGCAGGAACGCCGACGAGAAGGCGCCCAGCAGGAAGTACTTGACCGCGGCCTCCTGCGAGAGCAGCCGCCGGCGGCGGGCCAGCGCGCACAGCAGGTAGAGCGGCAGGGAGAAGACCTCGAGCGCGATGAAGAGCGTCAGCAGGTCGTTGGCCGCGGGGAAGATGAGCATGCCGCCGACCGCGAAGAGCAGCAGCGGATAGACCTCGGTGGTCGTCCAGCCCGCCTTGGTGGCCTCACGCTCGCCCTCGCCGCCGGGTACGGCCGCGGGCTGCGCGGCCCACGAGTCGACGGTCGCAGTCTGCGAACGCGGCTCCAGCCGGCGCTCGGCGAAGACGAACACCGACACGAGGCCGACCAGCAGGAGCGTGCCCTGGAGGAAGAGCGTCGGACCGTCGACGGCGATGGCGCCCATGCCGGCGATCGCGGCCTTCGTCGTCGCGTGTCCCGTCACCGCCAGCGCGAGAACCGCGGCGAAGGCGCCCGCGAGCCCCAGCGCCGCGAGGATCAACTGCGCGCCGTAGCGCAGCTTCCGCGGAAGGAACGCCTCCAGGACGATGCCGATCACGGCCGCGCCCAGCACGATCAGCGTCGGGGACAGGGCGCCGTACTCGATCTTCGGGGCCTGGAGTTCCTCCGCCCCGAGTGTCCACAGGCTGGGGACGGTTCCCGCCGCCCCCGAAACCGTTGCCACCGCGCTCACTTGTGGTCACCTCCGGCGTGCTCGGCCGGCTTGTAGTCGAACCAGCCGGTCTCGGCGACCTGGTGGTCCGGTTTCGGGTCCTTCTTGTGCACGTCCGAGAGCGTGTGCTTCACGGCCGGGTCGACGATCTCGGTCAGGGGCTTCGGGAAGACCCCGAGGAAGATCAGCAGCGCCACCAGCGGTGCGGCCACGGCCACTTCGCGCACCCGCAGGTCCGGCATGGCCCGCACCTCCGGCTTCTCTACGGGCCCGGTCATGGTGCGCTGGTACATCAGCAGTACGTACAGCGCCGCGAGCACGATGCCCGCCGTGGCGACGACGCCCGCGACCGGATAGCGGCTGAACGTGCCCACCAGCACAAGGAATTCGCTGATGAACGGCGCGAGCCCCGGCAGCGACAGCGTCGCCAGACCGCCCACGAGGAACGTCCCGGCGAGCACGGGCGCGACCTTCTGCACGCCGCCGAAGTCCGCGATGAGACGCGAGCCGCGGCGGCTGATGAGGAAGCCCGCCACCAGCATCAGCGCGGCGGTCGAGACGCCGTGGAAGACCATGTAGAGCGTGGCGCCGCTCTGGCCCTGGCTGGTCATCGCGAAGACGCCCAGGATGATGAAGCCGAAGTGGGAGATCGACGCGTAGGCGATGAGCCGCTTGATGTCCCGCTGCCCGACGGCCAGCAGCGCACCGTAGAGGATGCTGATCAGCGCCAGTACGAGCACCACGGGCGTGGCCCACTTGCTCGCCTCGGGGAAGAGGCCGAGGCAGAAGCGGAGCATCGCGAAGGTGCCGACCTTGTCGACGACGGCGGTGATCAGCACGGCCACCGGAGCCGTGGCCTCGCCCATGGCGTTGGGCAGCCAGGTGTGCAGCGGGAAGAGCGGCGCCTTCACCGCGAAGGCGAAGAAGAAGCCGAGGAAGAGCAGCCGCTCGATGTTCGTGCCCATGCTCAGCTCGCCCGAGGCGCGCGCCCGCGCGATCTCCTGGAGCGAGAACGTGCCCTGGCCCAGCTGATCGGAGGTGACGACGAAGAGGCCGATCACCGCGGCCAGCATGATGAGGCCGCCGACGAGGTTGTAGAGCAGGAACTTCACGGCCGCGTACGAGCGTTGCTTCGCCGCCTCGTCCTCGCCCCCCGCGTGCGCCCGGTCGCCGAAGCCGCCGATGAGGAAGTACATCGGGATGAGCATGGCTTCGAAGAAGACGTAGAAGAGGAAGACGTCGGTCGCGGCGAAGGAGACGATCACCATCGCCTCGGTCGCGAGCATCAGCGCGAAGAAGCCCTGGGTGGGCCGCCAGCGCCGGTTGGGGCGCTCGGGCTCCAGCTCGTCGGCGTCGTGCCAGGCCGCGGCGATGATGAACGGCAGCAGCAGCGCGGTCAGCGCGATCAGTACGGCGGCGATGCCGTCGACGCCCAGCTCGTACCGGACGCCGAAGTCCGCGATCCAGGAGTGCGATTCGGTGAGCTGATAGCGCGCGCCGCCCGGGTCGAAGCGGGCCAGCACGATCAGCGAGAACACCAGCGTCGCCGCCGAGAACAGCAGCGCCACCCACTTCGCGGCGCCACGCCTGGCGGCGGGCAGCGCCGCGGTGGCGATCGCGCCCACCGCGGGCAGCGCGGCCGTGACCGTCAGCAGGGGGAAACCTGCGTTAGCTGTAGACATGACTCAGACCGCCCTCATCAGCAGGGTCGCGGCGACCAGGATCGCCGCGCCGCCGAACATCGAGACCGCGTACGAGCGGACGAAACCGTTCTGGACCCGGCGCGTGCGCCCGGAGAGGCCGCCGAAGGCCGCGGCGGTGCCGTTGACCGCCCCGTCGACCACCTTGTTGTCGCCGTAGACGAGCCCGCGCGTCAGATACTCGCCGGGCTTGACCAGGGCGACGTGGTTGAAGTCGTCCTGGAGCAGGTCGCGTCGGGCCGCACGCGTCAGCAGGCTGCCGCGCGGCGCCACCGACGGGACCGGCCGCCGCCCGTACTGAAGCCAGGCGCCCGCGACGCCGAGCAGCAGCGCCACGATCGTCATGCCCGTCACCGCGGACGCCGGCAGCGGCGAGTGCCCGTGCTCGAACTGCGTGACGGGCTCAAGCCAGTGGACGAAGGACTCGCCAGCCTTGAACAGGCCGCCCGCGAAGACCGATCCGAAGGCCAGCACGATCATCGGGACCGTCATGACCTTCGGGGACTCGTGGGGATGCGGCTCGTTCTCCTGGCCCTTCCAGCGCTCCTCGCCGAAGAAGGTCATCAGCATCACGCGCGTCATGTAGTACGCGGTAATCGCGGCACCGACCAGCGTGACCGCGCCGAGGATCCAGCCCTGGGTGCCGCCCTTCGCGAACGCGGCCTCGATGATCTGGTCCTTGGAGAAGAAGCCGGACAGCCCGGGGAATCCGATGATGGCGAGATATCCGAGCCCGAACGTCACGAAGGTGACCGGCATGTACTTGCGGAGGCCGCCGTACTTGCGCATGTCGACCTCGTCGTTCATGCCATGCATCACCGAGCCGGCGCCGAGGAAGAGGCCCGCCTTGAAGAAGCCGTGCGTGACGAGGTGCATGATGGCGAACGCGTAGCCGATCGGGCCGAGTCCGGCCGCCAGCACCATGTAGCCGATCTGCGACATCGTCGAACCGGCCAGCGCCTTCTTGATGTCGTCCTTCGCGCAACCGACGATCGCACCGAAGATCAGCGTGACCGCGCCCACGACGACGACCGCCGTCTGCGCGTCGGGCGCCCCGTTGAAGATCGCGCCGGAGCGGGTGATGAGGTACACGCCCGCGGTCACCATCGTCGCCGCGTGGATGAGCGCGGAGACCGGGGTCGGGCCCTCCATCGCGTCGCCGAGCCAGGACTGGAGCGGCACCTGCGCCGACTTGCCGCACGCGGCGAGCAGCAGCATCAGCCCGATCGCGGTGAGCTTGCCCTCGCTCGCGTCCGTTGCGTTGCCCAGCACGGGCGCGAAGGTGAAGCTGCCGAACGTGGTGAACATCAGGAAGATCGCGATGGCCAGGCCCGCGTCGCCGACGCGGTTGACCAGGAACGCCTTCTTCGCCGCCACCGCCGCGCTCGGCTTGAACTGCCAGAAGCCGATCAGGAGATACGAGGCGAGGCCCACGCCCTCCCAGCCGACGTACAGCAGCAGGTAGTTGTCCGCGAGTACGAGCAGCAGCATCGCCGCGAGGAAGAGGTTGAGATAGCCGAAGAAGCGGCGGCGGTCGACGTCGTGCTCCATGTAGCCGACCGAGTAGATGTGGATCAGCGTGCCCACACCGGTGATCAGCAGCACGAACGTCATGGCCAGCTGGTCGAGCTGGAAGGCCACGTCCGCCTGGAAGCTCTCCACCGGCACCCAGCTGAACAGGTGCTGGTGCAGGGCGCGTTGGTCCGTGGGCCTGCCGAGCATCCCGGCGAAGAGGACGGCGCCCGTCACGAACGACGCCCCGGAGAGCAGCACGCCCAGCCAGTGCCCGCTCCGGTCGAGTTTCCTGCCGCCGCACAGCAGCACCGCCGCGCCCAGCAGCGGGAAGCCGACGAGCAGTCCGATCAATGACTCCACTGGTTCGTACCCCTTACAGCTTCATCAGGCTGGCGTCGTCGACCGAGGCCGAGTGACGGGAGCGGTACATCATCACGATGATCGCCAGTCCGACCACGACCTCGGCTGCGGCGACGACCATGACGAAGAACGCCATGATCTGGCCGTCGAGATTGCCGTGGATGCGGGAGAAGGCGATCAGGGTCAAGTTCGCCGCATTCAGCATCAGTTCGATGCACATGAACACCACGATCGCGTTCCGCCTGATCAGCACTCCGGCGGCGCCGATGGTGAACAGCACCGCGGCGAGATAGACGTAGTTGACCGGGCTCACTTCGCGGCCTCCTCTTCCCGGGCCTTGCGGGCCTCACGGCCGCCTTCCCCCGCGTCGTCGGCGTCGTCCACGTCCCGCTCCGGGTCGTGGGGCTCGCCGTACATCCGGCCGGTGTGCTCGGTCTGGCCGTGGCTGTCGGCGGTGCGCTGCTCCAGCGCGGCGACGCGGTGCAGCGCCTCCTTGCCGACCTCGCGTACCTGGCCGCGGTTGCGCAGCGTGGCGCTGATGGTCAGCTCGGACGGCGTGCCGTCGGGGAGGAGTCCGGGACGGTCGACGGCGTTGTGCCGCGCGTACACGCCCGGCGCGGGCAGCGGCGGCAGCTGCGTGCCCCGCTTGACGCGCTCCTCGGCCTGCTCGCGCTGGGACTTGGACTTCTCGATGCGCTCGCGGTGCGTCAGCAGCGTCGCGCCGACTGCGGCGACGGTGAGCAGCGCCCCCACCACCTCGAAGGCGACGACGTACTTGGTGAACAGCAGCGAGGCCAGCGCGGGCACGTTCCCGCCGGCGTTGGCGCGGCCGACGCCGGCGAAGCTGTGCACCGAGGCCTGGCCGATGCCGGCGACCAGCAGGATGCCCAGCCCGAGACCGCACGCGGCGGCGAGCCAACGCTGGCCCTTGAGCGTCTCCTTGAGCGAGTCGGCGGCGCTCACACCCACCAGCATCAGCACGAACAGGAAGAGCATCATCACGGCGCCGGTGTAGACGACGATCTGCACGATGCCCAGGAAGTACGCGCCGTTGGCGAGGTAGAAGAGCGCCAGGATCACCATCGTGCCCGCGAGGCAGAGCGCCGAGTGCACAGCCCGGCGCAGCAGTACGGTGCCGAGCGCGCCGAGCACGGCGACCGTGCCCAGCACCCAGAACGCCGCCGTCTCGCCGGCCGACGTGGAGGACGCGGCCAGCTGCAACGCCCCCGCGGACGAGGTCACGTCGGGCGTCGCGAGAACGGCGGGCGTGGCGAGCATCGTCACCGTCCCTCCTTCGAGTCGTTCCCGGAGCGGTTGCCCTGGGCCCGTACGGCGGCGCCCTGCCCGGCGGTGTCCGCCTCGGCGGCGTCGCGCGCGGAGGGGTCGACACCGTCGGCGTCGCCGGCGGCGTCCAGTGGCCCGTCGGTGACGACCGGCTGGGCCGCGGGCTCGGCGGAGCCGAAGTCCCGTGCCGACTCCTGCGGATCGCCGCTGTCGGTGGCCGTCTGCGGCTCGGTGCCGGGCGCGGCCTCGGTGACGAGACCGCGGTAGTAGTCCTTCTCCGTCATGCCCGGGAAGATGGCGTGCGGAGAGTCGACCATGCCGTCCTCCAGGCCCGCGAGCAGCTCCTTCTTGGTGTAGATGAGCGATTCGCGGGAGGAGTCGGCGAGTTCGTACTCGTTGGTCATCGTCAGCGCGCGCGTCGGGCAGGCCTCCACGCACAGGCCGCACAGGATGCAGCGCAGATAGTTGATCTGGTAGACGCGGCCGTAGCGCTCGCCCGGCGAGTAGCGCTCCTCGTCGGTGTTGTCCGCGCCCTCCACGTAGATGGCGTCCGCGGGGCAGGCCCAGGCGCACAGCTCGCAGCCGACGCACTTCTCCAGCCCGTCGGGGTGCCGGTTGAGCTGGTGGCGGCCGTGGAAGCGCGGTGCCGTCGGCTTCTTGTACTCGGGGTACTGCTCGGTCAGCCGCTTCTTGAACATGTCCTTGAAGGTCAAGCCGAAGCCGGCCGGGGAGCTGCGGTGGGCCTCGGGGTGCAGCCCCTGTGCTTCGTTGTCAGGCACCGTCGGCCTCCTTTCCGTCAGTGTTCTGGGCGGCCTTCCCGGACGCGTCCTTCTCGCCCGCGGAGTCCGACGCCGCGCCGGACGGCCCGACCAGCGTGCGGTCGTGGCGCGGGCGGCGGCGCGGCACCGGCGGCAGCGTCTGTCCTGGCAGCGGCGGTACGGGGAAGCCGCCCGCCATCGGGTCGAAGACCTCGGAGGCCGCCTTCCGTTCGGCGGCCTCTTCCTCTGCCGCCTCCTTGCGCCCGCGGAAGACGTCGATGACGAAGGAGACCAGCAGGATCGCGAGGGCCGCGCCGGCGACCCAGTAGACGATCCCCGCGAAGTCGTAGCCCTCGTTGCGCATCGCCCGCACCGCGGCGACGAGCATCAGCCACACCAGGGAGACGGGGATGAGCACCTTCCAGCCCAGCTTCATGAACTGGTCGTAGCGCACGCGCGGGAGCGTGCCGCGGATCCAGACGAAGAAGAAGATCAGGCAGCACACCTTGAGGAAGAACCAGAGCAGCGGCCACCAGCCGTGGTTGGCGCCCTCCCAGTACGTGGAGATCGGCGCCGGGGCCCGCCAGCCGCCCAGGAAGAGGGTGGCCGCGAGGGCGGAGAGCGTCACGATGTGCACGTACTCGGCGAGCATGAACAGCGCGAACTTGATCGAGCTGTACTCGGTCTGGTAGCCGGCGACCAGGTCGCCCTCGGACTCCGGCATGTCGAACGGCGCGCGGTGCGCCTCGCCGACCATCGAGACCATGTAGATCAGGAACGACACCGGCAGCAGCCCCACGAACCAGGTGTCCCGCTGGGCGTCCACGATCGCCGACGTCGACATCGACCCGGAGTAGAGGAAGACGGCCGCGAAGCTCAGGCCCATCGCGATCTCGTAGCTGATGACCTGCGCCGTGGCGCGGACGGCGCCGAGCAGCGGATACGTCGAGTTCGACGACCAGCCGGCGAGGACGACGCCGTACGCACTGATGGACGCGGTGGCCAGGATGTAGAGCGCGGCCACCGGAAGGTCCGTGAGCTGCATCGCCGTACGGGTGCCGAAGATCGACACCTCGTTGCCGGGAGGCCCGAACGGGATCACGGCGATCGCCATGAACGCCGGGATCGCGCCCAGCACCGGCGCCAGCAGGTACACGACCTTGTCGGCGCCCTTGACGACGACGTCTTCCTTCAGCATCAGCTTGATGCCGTCGGCGAGCGACTGGAGCATGCCCCAGGGGCCGTGCCGGTTGGGGCCGATACGCAGCTGCATCCAGGCGACGACCTTGCGCTCCATCACGATGGAGATCAGCACCGTCACCATCAGGAACGCGAAGCAGAACACGGCCTTCAGCGCGATCAGCCAGATCGGGTCGTGCCCGAAGAAGGAGAGGTCCTCCTCGGCCAGTCGCATGCCGGACGGCTGGATGTCCGAGAGCGTGCTCACGCGCCCACCTCCTCGTTTACGGCGCGATCGCGCGCTGCCGGTGCCGGCGCGATGCGGACCAGTTCGCCGGGCAGGGCCCCGGTGTCGGCCTGGACGCCGCCGCCGGCCGAGTTCAGCGGCACCCACACCACGCGGTCCGGCATCGGCGTGATCTCCAGCGGGAACTGGACGCTGCCGAGCGGCCCGGAGACCGACAGCACATCGCCGTCCGTGACGCCCGCCTCGGAGGCCGTGGCCCTGGAGAGCCGGGCGCGGGCGGCGTGCCTCGTACCGGCCAGCGCCTCGTCGCCGTCCTGGAGCCGGCCCTGGTCCAGCAGCATCCGGTGGCCCGCGAGCACCGCCTCGCCCTTGCCCGCCTGCGGGGTGGAGGCGGCGGCGGAGCCCGTACCGGAGGCGGCCGCGAAGGAGTCGCCGGAACCGGCGGGCTCCCACTGGCCGAGCCTGTCGATCTCGCCGCGGATGGTCCGTACGTCCGGCAGCCCCAGGTGTACGTCGAGGGCGTCGGCGAGCATGTGCAGCACCCGGGCGTCCGGCTGTACGTGGCGGCGGGTCATCTGGTCCGCCTTGAGCGAGGCCTCGAACGGCCTTGCCCTGCCTTCCCAGTTGAGGAACGTCCCGGACTTCTCCGCGACCGCCGACACCGGAAGGACGACGTCCGCCCGGTCGGTGACCTCGCTCGGCCGCAGCTCCAGGCTGACGAGGAATCCCACCTCGTCCAGGGCCTGCGCGGCACGTGCCGGATCCGGCAGATCGGCGAGCTCCACGCCGCCGACGACCAGCGCCTCCAGCTCGCCGTCGACCGCCGCGTCGACGATGCCGGCGGTGTCCCGGCCCGCCGCGGCGGGCAGTTCGGCCAGGCCCCAGGCGCGTGCGACCTCGTGGCGTGCGCGCCCGTCGTCCGCGGGACGGGCCCCGGGCAGCAGCGTCGGCAGCGCGCCCGCCTCGACGGCGCCGCGCTCGCCGGCCCGCCGCGGGATCCACACCAGCCGGGCACCGGTCGCCGCGGAGGTGCGTACGGCCGCGGTCAGCGCGCCGGGCACCGCCGCCAGCCGCTCGCCGACGACGATCAACGAGCCGTCGGCGCGCAGGGCTTCGGCCGCTGCCTCGCCCGTCTCGTCGAGGCCGACCCGTCCGGACAGGGCGTCCAGCCACTCGCTCTCGGTGCCGGGCGCGGCGGGCAGCAGCGTGCCGCCCGCCTTCTCCAGGCCGCGGGTGGCGAACGAGGCGAGGGAGAAGGTGCGCTGGCCGCGCTTGCGCATGGCCTTGCGCAGCCGGAGGAAGACGCCGGGCGCCTCCTCCTCGGCCTCGAAGCCGACGAGCAGCACGGCGGGCGCGGCCTCGAGCGCCCTGTTGGTGACGCCTGCGCCGTCGAGGTCCTTTCCGTGCCCGGCGACGTGCGAGGCCAGGAAGGCGGCCTCCTCACGGGAGTGGACCCGGGCGCGGAAATCGATGTCGTTGGTGCCGAGCGCGACGCGCGCGAACTTCGCGTAGGCGTAGGCGTCCTCGACGGTGACCCTGCCGCCGGTCAGCACACCGGCACGGCCTCGCGCACCGGCGAGGCCCTGCGCCGCCGCCTCCAGCGCCTCCGGCCAGCTGGCCGGGGCCAGTTCGCCGTCCTCACCGCGCACCAGCGGAGTGGTGAGCCGGTCCGGGCGCTGTGCGTAGCGGAACCCGAAGCGGCCCTTGTCGCA
The DNA here is from genome assembly GCF_012726265.1 of Streptomyces sp. HNM0575. GTDB lineage: Bacteria > Actinomycetota > Actinomycetes > Streptomycetales > Streptomycetaceae > Streptomyces. The sequence continues at coordinate 823,069 of NZ_JAASAG010000002.1, forward strand.
CAGCCACTCCTCGTTGACCTCGGGGTCGTTGGCGGCCATGCGGCGCATGACCTTGCCGCGCCGGTGGTCCGTGCGCGTCGCGCAGCCGCCCGAGCAGTGCTCGCAGACGGACGGCGAGGAGACCAGGTCGAAGGGCCGTGACCGGAAGCGGTACGCCGCCGAAGTCAGCGCCCCCACCGGGCAGATCTGGATCGTGTTGCCGGAGAAGTACGACTGGAAGGGGTCGCCCTCGCCCGTACCGATCTGCTGCAACGCGCCGCGCTCCAGCATCTCGATCATCGGGTCGCCCGCGATCTGGTTGGAGAAGCGGGTGCAGCGCGCGCACAGCACGCACCGCTCGCGGTCCAGCAGCACCTGGTCGGAGATCGGCACCGGCTTGGCGAAGGTGCGCTTGGCGCCCTCGAAGCGGGTGTCGGAGTCGCCGGTCGACATCGCCTGGTTCTGGAGCGGGCACTCGCCGCCCTTGTCGCAGACGGGGCAGTCCAGCGGGTGGTTGATGAGCAGCAGCTCCATCACGCCGCGCTGCGCCTTCTCCGCCACGGGCGAGGACAGCTGCGTCTTGACGACCATGCCGTCGGTGCAGGTGATCGTGCAGGACGCCATCGGCTTGCGCTGGCCCTCGACCTCGACGATGCACTGCCGGCAGGCGCCGACCGGGTCGAGGAGCGGATGGTCGCAGAAGCGCGGGATCTCGATGCCCAGCTGCTCGGCGGCGCGGATGACCAGCGTGCCCTTGGGCACGGAGATCTCGGCACCGTCGATCGTGAGCGAGACCAGGTCCTCGGGCGGACGGTCCGCCTCGCCCCCCGAGGAGGTCTTCGCGTCTGTGGTGACTGTCACGCCTTCACCTCCGGGTGAGCGTTGTGGTGGCCGTCGGCCCAGATGACCGACCTGGCCGGGTCGAAGGGGCAGCCGCCCTCCTCGATGTGCTGCTCGTACTCCTCGCGGAAGTGCTGGAGAGACGAGGCGATCGGGGAGGCGGCGCCGTCGCCGAGCGCGCAGAAGGACTTGCCGTTGATGTTGTCCTGGATGTCGTCGATCTTGTCGATGTCGGCCTTCGTGGCCTTGCCGGCCTCGAAGTCGCGCAGCAACTGGACGAGCCAGTACGTGCCTTCGCGGCAGGGCGTGCACTTGCCGCACGACTCGTGCGCGTAGAACTCGGTCCAGCGTGTGACCGCCCGTACGACACAGGTCGTCTCGTCGAAGCACTGGAGCGCCTTGGTGCCGAGCATCGACCCGGCGGCGCCCACGCCCTCGTAGTCGAGCGGCACGTCGAGGTGCTCGTCGGTGAGCAGCGGCGTCGAAGACCCGCCGGGCGTCCAGAACTTCAGCCGGTGACCGGGGCGCATCCCGCCGCTCATCTCCAGCAGCTGGCGCAGCGTGATGCCGAGCGGCGCCTCGTACTGGCCGGGGTTCGCGACGTGCCCGCTGAGCGAGTAGAGCGTGAAGCCCGGGGACTTCTCACTGCCCATCGAGCGGAACCATTCCTTGCCCTTGTTGATCAGGGCGGGCACCGAAGCGATCGACTCGACGTTGTTGACGACCGTCGGGCATGCGTACAGGCCGGCGACGGCGGGGAACGGCGGCCGCAGCCGCGGCTGTCCGCGCCGCCCCTCCAGGGAGTCCAGCAGCGCGGTCTCCTCACCGCAGATGTACGCGCCGGCGCCGGCGTGGACGGTCAGTTCGAGGTCCTTGCCCTCGCCGAGCGCGTCCTTGCCGAGCAGCCCCGCCTCGTACGCCTCGCGCACCGCGAGATGCAGCCGCCGCAGCACGGGCACGACCTCTCCGCGCAGATAGATGAACGCGTGGGAGGAGCGGATCGCGTGGCAGGCGATGATGATGCCCTCGATGAGGGAGTGCGGGTTGGCGAACATCAGCGGGATGTCCTTGCAGGTGCCCGGCTCCGACTCGTCGGCGTTGACGACGAGATAGTGCGGCTTGTCGTCGCCCTGCGGGATGAACTGCCACTTCATGCCCGTCGGGAAGCCGGCGCCGCCGCGTCCGCGCAGTCCCGCGTCCTTCACGTACGCGATGACGTCGTCCGGCGGCATGGCCAGGGCCTTGGCCAGCCCGGCGTATCCGTCGTGGCGCCGCTTGTACGTCTCCAGGGTCCACGCCTCGGGCTCGTCCCAGTACGCGGAGAGCACCGGGGTGAGCAGCTTTTCCGGGGATTCCGTCGCCATTACTCGCTCTCCTCCCCCGGCTCCGGACGGGCCGGGCCCGCGGCGTTGTCCGGGTCGGACGCGGACGTCGACTGCGGCAGATCGTGCGAACTGGGGTGGCTCTCCGGGGCCTCCTCACCGGGAAGCGGCACCGGCTGGTCCGCGGGCCCGGGCGGACCCGGCGGGTGCGCCAGCCTGCCGGCGGGCGCCTCGCCCCTGGCCAGTCGCAGCCCGGCGAGGGACGGTTCACCGCCGCCGCCGGTGGCCTCGACGGCGCCGGGGCGCTCGTCGGGGAAGCCGGCGAGGATGCGCGCCGTCTCCTTGAAGGTGCACATCGGGGCGCCGCGGGTGGGGGCGACCTCGCGTCCGGCGCGCAGGTCGTCGACGAGGCGCCGCGCGGACTCGGGCGTCTGGTTGTCGAAGAACTCCCAGTTGACCATCACCACGGGGGCGTAGTCGCAGGCGGCGTTGCACTCGATGTGCTCGAGGGTGACCTTGCCGTCCTCGGTGGTCTCGTTGTTGCCGACGCCGAGGTGCTCCTTCAGGTCGTCGAAGATGGCGTCGCCGCCCATCACCGCGCACAGCGTGTTGGTGCAGACGCCGACCTGGTAGTCACCGGAGGGCTTGCGCCGGTACATCGAGTAGAACGTCGCGACGGCGTTCACCTCGGCCGTCGTCAGCTCCAGCATCTCGGCGCAGAAGCGCTGCCCGGTGGGCGTGACATGGCCCTCCTCGGACTGCACGAGGTGCAGCAGCGGCAGCAGCGCGGAACGGCTGTCGGGGTAGCGGGCGATGATCGCGCGGGCGTCCGGCTCCAGCCGCTCGCGCACCTCGGCGGGATACTCCGGCGCCGGCATCGCGGGGATGCCCAGCATCGGTGCCTCGGGTGCGGTGCCCCGTTCGCGGGCGCTGTCGGGCGCGGTGGTCATCGGTCGACGCCTCCCATCACGGGGTCGATGGAGGCCACGGCCACGATCACGTCGGCGACCTGGCCGCCTTCGCACATCGCCGCCATGGCTTCGAGGTTGGTGAAGGAGGGGTCGCGGAAGTGCACGCGGTACGGGCGGGTGCCGCCGTCGCTCACGGCGTGCACGCCGAGTTCGCCCTTCGGGGACTCCACCGCCGCGTACGTCTGCCCCGGCGGGACGCGGAATCCCTCGGTGACGAGCTTGAAGTGGTGGATCAGGGCCTCCATGGAGGTGCCCATGATGTTCTTGATGTGGTCGAGCGAGTTGCCGAGTCCGTCGGGCCCGAGCGCGAGCTGCGCGGGCCAGGCGATCTTCTTGTCGCCGACCATGACGGGCCCGGGCTCCAGCCGGTCGATGCACTGCTCGATGATCCGCAGCGACTGGCGCATCTCCTCCAGGCGCAGCAGGAAGCGCCCGTAGGAGTCGCAGGTGTCGACCGTCGGGACCTCGAAGTCGTACGTCTCGTAGCCGCAGTACGGCTGCGACTTGCGCAGGTCGTGCGGCAGCCCCGCGGAGCGCAGGATCGGTCCCGTGGCGCCGAGCGCCATGCAGCCGGCCAGGTCGAGATAGCCGATGTCCTGGAGGCGGGCCTTGAAGACGGGGTTGCCGGAGCAGAGCGCGTCGTACTCGGGCAGGTTCTTCTTCATCTTCTTCAGGAACTCGCGCAGCGCGTCGACCGTGCCGGGCGGCAGGTCCTGGGCGAGGCCGCCTGGGCGGATGTACGCGTGGTTCATCCGCAGCCCGGTGATCAACTCATACAGATCGAGGACGAGTTCGCGGTCGCGGAAGCCGAAGATCATGACGGTGGTGGCGCCGAGCTCCATGCCGCCGGTGGCGATGGCCACCAGGTGGGAGGAGAGCCGGTTCAGCTCCATCATCAGCACGCGGATGACGTTGGCCCGGTCCGGGATGTCGTCCTCGATGCCGAGGAGCTTCTCGACGGCCATGCAGTACGCCGTCTCGTTGAAGAACGGCGTGAGGTAGTCCATGCGCGTCACGAACGTCGTGCCCTGCGTCCACGTCCGGTACTCGAGGTTCTTCTCGATCCCGGTGTGCAGATACCCGATGCCGCAGCGGGCCTCGGTGACCGTCTCGCCGTCGATCTCCAGGATCAGCCGCAGCACTCCGTGCGTGGAGGGGTGCTGCGGGCCCATGTTGACGATGATCCGCTCGTCGTCGCTGCGGGCGGCAGCGGCGGCGACCTCGTCCCAGTCGCCTCCGGTGACGTCGTAGACGGTGCCCTCGGTGGTCTCGCGGATGCCCGCGGGTGCGTGCGTGGGAGTGCTCATCAGCTGTACGACCTCCGCTGGTCGGGAGCCGGGATCTGGGCGCCCTTGTACTCGACGGGAATGCCGCCGAGCGGGTAGTCCTTGCGCTGCGGATGGCCCTGCCAGTCGTCGGGCATCATGATCCGCGTCAGCGCGGGGTGGCCGTCGAAGACGATGCCGAAGAAGTCGTACGTCTCGCGCTCGTGCCAGTCGTTGGTCGGATAGACGTCGACGATCGACGGGATGTGCGGGTCGGCGTCGGGCGCGCTGACCTCGATGCGGACGGTCCGGTTGTGCGTGACCGAGCGCAGGTGGTTCACCGCGTGCAGCTCCCGGCCCTTGTCGCCGGGGAAGTGCACGCCACTCACGCCGGTGCACAACTCGAAGCGGAGGGCGGGGTCGTCGCGCAGCGTCCTGGCGACCTGCACGAGGTGCTCCCGCGCGACGTGGAAGGTGATCTCGCCGCGGTCGACGACCGTCTTCTCGATGGCCTGGTCGGGGTCGAGGCCCTGCTCTTCGAGGGCGCCTTCGAGTTCGTCCGCGATCTCGTCGAAGCTTCCGTACGCGCTTCGCCCGCCGCGCGGGCCCCCGTAGGGACGGCTGCTCGCGCCGGGCAGCCGGACCGTGCGGACCAGACCGCCGTAACCCGAGGTGTCCCCGCCGTTGTTGGCGCCGAACATGCCGCGGCGTACGGCGATGGCCTCGCCCGGGTCCTGACGGGGCGCGGGCACCGAACCGTTGGCGTTCTCCCCGTTGCCGCCGTCGCTGTTGTTCTGATCGCTCACCGGAGCAGCCCCTTCATCTCGATCGTCGGGACCGCCTTGCGCGCCGCTTCCTCCGCCTCACGGGCGGCCTGCTCGCGGTCGACGCCGAGCTTCTCGCCCTTCACGTGCTCGTGGAGCTTGAGGATCGAGTCGAGGAGCATCTCGGGACGCGGCGGGCAGCCGGGCAGATAGATGTCGACGGGGACGATGTGGTCGACGCCCTGCACGATCGCGTAGTTGTTGAACATCCCGCCGGACGAGGCGCACACGCCCATGGAGATGACCCACTTCGGATTGGGCATCTGGTCGTAGACCTGCCGCAGCACCGGGGCCATCTTCTGGCTCACGCGGCCCGCCACGATCATGAGGTCGGCCTGGCGCGGCGAACCGCGGAAGACCTCCATGCCGAAGCGGGCGAGGTCGTAGCGGCCCGCGCCCGTCGTCATCATCTCGATGGCACAGCAGGCGAGTCCGAAGGTCGCCGGGAACATGGACGACTTGCGCACCCAGCCCGCGGCCTGCTCGACGGTGGTCAGCAGGAAGCCGCTCGGCAGCTTCTCTTCGAGTCCCATTGAGTACCTGCCCCTAATCCCATTCCAGGCCGCCGCGCCGCCAGTCGTAGGCGTACGCGACGCCGATGAGGGCGACGAAGACCAGCATTTCGGCGAGTCCGAAGAGCCCGAGGGAGTCGAAGTGGACCGCCCACGGGTAGAGAAAGACGATTTCGATGTCGAAGACGATGAAGAGCATCGCCGTCAGGTAGTACTTGACCGGGAAACGCCCGCCGCCGGCCGGCTGCGGAGTGGGCTCGATGCCGCACTCGTACGCCTCCAGCTTGGCCCGGTTGTAGCGCTTGGGGCCGATGACCGATGCCGCGACCACCGAGAAGATCGCGAAGGCCGCCGCGATGGCCCCCAGTACAAGGATTGGCGTGTAGGCGTTCACCGCTCCCCGCTCCTTCCAGTCGACCCTTTCGTCCCTCGCGGACCGGTGGGACCGGAGGGGCCGTCGACGCTGACTGCCGGCTGTCCGCCGGGCGAATGTCCCGCCCTCATGAAGATCGCTTCTATGTGAGGCAGTTCACAAGCCCTTGCGGGAGGCATCCTATGCCTGGGACTTGTGATCTGCGACACGGGGTCCCGGTAGAGGTTTGTGATCTCCAACACGCGGTGCCGAAACGGCACGTCACAGGGATGTCGATCTTCAACTGCGAAGCCCGGCAAGGCTTTTCGGCACAGCTGCCCTGAAGTGGCCGTACGACCAGCACGGGGGCCTCGTCGCGACCCCGGAAAGTGCACCGGCAAACCAGCCGGGAGCACCGGCAACCGATACCCGAACGAGACCCGCGCGCAGCAGGAACGAGACCGCATCCGCGCTGCCCGGAAAGCGCCGTTCGGGGCGACTCGCCCCGCGAACGCCCCAGGGAAGGCGCCACGCCTTCAGTTCGTGAACGGCAGCACAAACCTCCCGGGGCTGCCACTTCCTTCACGCCCCGCACATCGGATCTCCGCCACCTAAAACGGATGACAGAGGATCAACAGGTCCTTTTCCGCCCAGACTTGACAGTGAAGAAGTGACCTGCACCACAGGCCGCGATGGCAGTCCCTGCCACCTTTGCCGGGGCCTGCCGCAAGGTGATATTGCGCCGGAAGCAATGCACGCAATACGGACAACTACGTGGTCACAGCCCCGTAGTTGGGCGTAAGCCCGTGACCGGATCGAGACCTTGGAAGATCAACTCGGGCTCAACTGGACGAATGCGGCGCCACTGTGGCGCATCGCACCTTCTTTGAACGGATCATCCCCGTCCTGCTATCCATGCCCCATGTCCCGGAACGCTCACATACCCAGACACCGGAAACCCCGGAGCAGCAACGTCAACAAGGCGCTGCGCGCAGGGGCCACCGGTGGCGTCTTGGGAGCGGTCGCACTCACCACTGCGATCTCTCCGGCGTCCTCGGCAGCAGAGAAACAGGACGAAGCCGCCGAAACAGTCGAAACGGCCGCGGTCAGCCACTCCGTCGAGGTGTCGTCCGCCAAGGCGGCCGACTCGCTCAAGACCAACGCCCTCCAGCGCGAGGTGAACCACGCCGAGGCCAAGGCCGCGGACCACGCGCAGGACGCGGCGCACAAGGCCGAGAAGAAGGCCGAGGCCGCCAAGCGCAAGGCGGAGGCCGCCCGCAAGAAGGCCGCCGCGTCCCGCGCTTCGCGCACCAGCGAGCGCACGTCGCTCTCGGCCGGCAGCGGCAACGTCGCCGGACTCGTCAGCTTCCTCAAGGCGCAGGTCGGCAAGTCCTATGTGCTGGGGGCCAGCGGGCCCTCCTCCTACGACTGCTCAGGACTGACCCAGGCCGCCTTCAAGCAGCTCGGGGTCAGCCTCCCGCGCACCAGCCAGGCGCAGTCCACCGAGGGGACCTCCGTCTCCATGGACTCCCTTCAGAAGGGCGACCTCCTGTACTGGGGCGGCGCGGGCAGCGCCTACCACGTCGGCGTCTATGTGGGCGACGGCAAGTTCATCGGCGCCCAGAACTCCTCTACGGGCGTCGTCGAGAAGCCGCTGGACTACGACCCGCCGACGGGCGCGGTGCGACTCACCTGACGGGTGGCTGCGGCCCGGCCCGCAGCGCCCGGAGTACACCCGTCCGTCGCACGCTTCTCATCTCTTCCGCACCCTTGCAGTCGACGGCGAAGGCCCCACCGCTCACGGTGGGGCCTTCGTCTTGCCGCGCCCGGCCGGGCTGCCCGGCTGGGGTGTGAGGGTGCCCGGGGTGTCCCAGTGCCGGGTGTCCGGAGCCGGGTGTCCGGGTGCCGCTCTACGCGCGCGGGGCGACCTTGCTGAGGCCGTTGATGACCCTGTCCATCGCGTCGCCGCCCGACGGGTCCGTGAGGTTGGCCAGCATCTTCAGCGCGAAGCGCATCAACAGCGGGTGGGACAGGCCCCGTTCGGTCGCCACCTTCATCACCTTCGGGTTGCCGATGAGCTTCACGAAGGCCCGGCCCAGCGTGTAGTAGCCGCCGTAGGTCTCCTTGAGGATCTTCGGGTAGCGGCGCAGGGCCAGTTCGCGCTGTGCGGGGGTGGCGCGTGCGTGGGCCTGGACGATGGTCTCGGCGGCGATGACGGCCGACTCCATGGCGTACGCGATGCCTTCGCCGTTGAACGGGTTCACCAGGCCGCCCGCGTCGCCCACGAGCAGCAGCCCCCGCGTGTAGTGCGGCTGCCGGTTGAAGGCCATGGGTAGCGCGGCACCGCGGATGGGCCCCGTCATGTTCTCCGGGGTGTAGCCCCACTCCTCCGGCATGGACGCCGTCCACGCCTTGAGGATCTCCCGCCAGTCCAGCTCCTTGAACTCCTCGGAGGTGTTGAGCACGCCGAGGCCGACGTTGCTCGTGCCGTCGCCCATGCCGAACACCCAGCCGTAGCCGGGCAGCAGGCGGTCCTGCGCGCCGCGCCGGTCCCACAGCTCCAGCCAGGACTCCAGGTAGTCGTCGTCGTGCCGGGGCGAGGTGAAGTACGTGCGCACGGCGACGCCCATCGGACGGTCCTCACGCCTGTGCAGGCCCATCTTGAGGGAGAGGCGGGTGGAGTTGCCGTCGGCGGCGACCACGAGCGGCGCGTGGAAGGTGACGGGCGTCTTCTCCTCGCCGAGCTTGGCGTGCACGCCGGTGATGCGGCCCCCGGCGTCCAGGATCGGCTCGCCGACGTTGCAGCGCTCGTACATCCGGGCACCGGCCTTCTCCGCCTGCCGGGCCAGCTGCTCGTCGAAGTCGTCGCGCTTGCGCACGAGTCCGTAGTCCGGGTAGGTGGCCAGCTCCGGCCAGTCCAGCTCCAGCCGCTGTCCGCCGCCGATGATCCGCAGGCCCCTGTTGCGCAGCCAGCCGGCCTCCTCGGAGATGTCGATGCCCATCGCGACGAGCTGCTTGGCGGCACGCGGCGTGAGGCCGTCGCCGCACACCTTCTCCCGCGGGAACGCGGTCTTCTCCAGCAGCAGCACGTCGAGGCCGCTGCGGGCGAGGTGGTAGGCGGTGGTGGCCCCGGCGGGGCCGGCACCTACGACGATCACATCGGCGGTCCGCTCGGAGGTGACGGTGTCGGTCACGAGGACTCCCGCAAAGGCTGGGTACTGGGCAGTTGCAGTCTAAGAGGACGGCACGAGCCGACAGGGTCCGGCCTCGGCCCGCATCACCGGGCCCGCATCACCGGGTCCGGGGCGGCCCGGAACGGCGCTCGGCCAAGCCCTCACGGCCGTACTTCACGGCCGTACGCCGCGGTGCAGGGCGACCACGCCGCCCGTCAGGTTCCGCCAGGCGACCTTCGCCCAGCCCGCGTCCTGGAGGCGGCGAGCGAGCGCGGGCTGGTCGGGCCAGGCGCGGATGGACTCGGCGAGATAGACGTACGCGTCCGGGCTGGAAGAGACGGCTCTCGCGGCCGGCGGCAGCGCCCGCATCAGGTACTCGGTGTAGACCGTGCGGAACGGCGCCCAGGTGGGGTGGCTGAACTCGCAGACGACGACGCGGCCGCCCGGCGCCGTCACCCGGTGCAGCTCGCGCAGCGCCACGTCGATGTCGTGCACGTTGCGCAGCCCGAACGAGATCGTCACGGCGTCGAACGCCCCGTCGCGGAACGGGAGTCGGGTCGCGTCGCCGGCGGTGAGGGGCAGCCACGGGTGCCGCTTCTTGCCCTCGGCGAGCATTCCGAGGCTGAAGTCGCACGGCACGGTGTACGCGCCCGCCGCCGCGAACGGCAGCGACGAGGTCCCCGTACCGGCGGCGAGATCGAGCACGCGCTCACCGGGCCGCGCGTCGACGGCACGGGCCACGGCCCGCCGCCACAGCCGCGTCTGCCCGAGGGAGAGCACGTCGTTGGTGAGGTCGTACCGCGCGGCGACGTCGTCGAACATCGCGGCGACTTCCTGCGGCTGCTTGTCCAGTGATGCGCGGGTCACGCCCCCATTGTGACCCGCGCCCCACCCGAGGCCTTCACGGGGGCCCGGCCTTCACCGGGGCCCGGCCGGTCCCGCCAGGGACTACTTCGCCTCGATCAGGTTGAGTTCGGGGTGCGCGCTGCCGCCCTCGATGGCCGTGGAGGAGAAGTGCGAGACGACGCGGTCGTCCGAGGGGTCCTCCGCCGGGTCGTCGTGGACGACCAGGTGCTCGTACGTCGTGCTCCGCTGCGCCGGGACCCGGTCCGCGGAGCGGATCAGCTCCAGCAGCTCCGTGCGGTTCGAGCGGTGCTTCGCGCCCGCCGAGGAGACCACGTTCTCCTCCAGCATCACCGAGCCCAGGTCGTCGGCGCCGTAGTGCAGGGAGAGCTGGCCGACCTCCTTGCCGGTGGTGAGCCAGGAGCCCTGGATGTGCGCGACGTTGTCGAAGAAGAGCCGCGCGACGGCGATCATCCGCAGGTACTCGAAGAGCGTGGCCTGCGTCTGCCCCTTCAGGTGGTTGTTCTCCGGCTGGTACGTGTACGGGATGAAGGCGCGGAAGCCGCCCGTGCGGTCCTGCACGTCGCGGATCATCCGCAGGTGCTCGATCCGCTCGGCGTTGGTCTCGCCCGTGCCCATCAGCATCGTCGAGGTGGACTCCACGCCGAGGCCGTGCGCCGTCTCCATGATCTCCAGCCAGCGCTCGCCCGACTCCTTGAGCGGGGCGATCGCCTTGCGCGCCCGGGCGGGCAGCAGTTCGGCGCCCGCGCCCGCGAAGGAGTCCAGGCCGGCGGCGTGGATGCGGCGGATCGCCTCCTCCGGGGTGACGCCGGAGATCTTCGCCATGTGCTCGACCTCGGACGCGCCCAGCGAGTGGATCACCAGCTGCGGGAAGCGCTCCTTGATCGCGGCGAAGTGCTCCTCGTAGTACTCGACGCCGTAGTCCGGGTGGTGGCCGCCCTGGAACATGATCTGCGTGCCGCCCAGTTCGACCGTCTCAGCGCAGCGGCGCAGGATGTCGTCGAGGTCGCGCGTCCACACGTCGTCGCTCTTCGGCGAGGCGTAGAAGGCGCAGAACTTGCAGGCGGTCACGCACGAGTTGGTGTAGTTGATGTTCCGCTCGATGATGTACGTCGCGATGTGCTCCGTACCGGCGTAGCGCCTGCGGCGGACGGCGTCGGCCGCCGCGCCCAGCGCGTGCAGGGGTGCTGAGCGGTACAGGTCGAGCGCTTCCTCGGGGGTGATGCGGGCGCCCTCGGCAGCGCGGTCGAGAACGGCCTGACGGTCGGCGGTTTCGGGCACCGGGGCGTCCCTCCGGAGGTGGCAGGCGGCATTTGCTGTGCCACGCCAGCGTACGCCAGGGGCGGGGAGCGGCTCCGGGCACCGTGCTCAGCCCGCGGCCGGCCCTCAGTCCCGGCCGGGCGCCGGCAGCAGGTCGACCCGTACGTCCGCGGGGTAGTCGCCGGCCGCGGCAGTGCGGCGCACGAACTCGCCGACGCCCTGGAGCTGACGGCTCCCGAGCCGGAAGTCGAGCGTCGTGAAGTACCGCTCCAGCACGGGCGGTTCGAAGACCTCCCAGCGCGCGGCGTGCTCGGCGACCTTCGCCACCTCCTCCAGGGCGAGGTCGCGGGAGGAGAGGAAGGCGCGGTGCACCTCGTGCACCGTCTCCGGGTGCTGCGCCAGGTACTCGCGGCGCACGGCCCAGACCGCCATGACGAACGGCAGGCCCGTCCACTCCTTCCACAGCTCGCCCAGGTCGTGGACCTCGAGGCCCGGCTCCGGCAGGTTCCGCAGGTACGCGCGCAGCCCCACGTCGCCGATCACGACTGCCGCGTCGGCCTCGCTCATCATCCGCCCGAGGTCGGGCTCGCACGTGAAGTAGTCCGGGCGCACGCCGTACAGCTCGGACAGCAGCAGCCGGGCCAGCCGTACGGACGTGCGCGACGTGGAGCCCAACGCGACCTTGGCGCCGTCCAGTTGGTCGAGCGGCTTGCGCGTGACGATCTCGCACGACATCACGGGGCCGTCGCATCCGACCGCGATGTCGGGGAGGGCGACGAGCCGGTCTGCATTCCGGAGGAATTCGACGAGGGTGACCGGCCCGATATCGAGATCACCGTCGACCAGCTGGTCGCTCAGCTTCTCGGGGGTGTCCCTGGTGAGCTCCAGATCCAGCAGGGAGCCGGTGTGCACAAGGCCCCAGTAGAGCGGAAGGCAGTTGAGGAACTGGATGTGGCCCACGCGCGGACGGGATCTGCTGAAGCTCGGAAACTCAGTCACACCCCGGAGCGTACGCCGCGCCCGCGGGCCGTCCGGCACAGCCCCGGCCCGCCGCCGCACGACCGTTTTCCGGTGCGCGCGGAGCGGGCCGGGAGGGAAGTGGAACGTGGGGCGAAGGCGGCCGGAAGGCCAGCGGAAGGCTCCGGGCGGTCATCCGGAAGGAGGGCCGGGAAGGAGAGCCGGTAAGGCGCGAGGAGCGCGGAGGACGAGAGGGAGCGCCGGGAGAAACGCAGACGGAAACCCAGCAGCGCAGAGCCGAGATCGTCTGCCCTTCCACCCCACGCGGCACCGTGCTACGCTCACCGGCAAGTTGCAGTTTGGTTTCCTTGCAGTACCTGAGCCTGCGGAGCATGTGACCGCGGGCTCTCGTCGTTTTCAGAGACTTCTTAGCGGGGTTCTGGGAGCAGGGCGACCCTTATAGGCCCAAGGAGGGCTTATGGCTACCGGAACCGTCAAGTGGTTCAACGCTGAAAAGGGCTTTGGCTTCATCGCCCAGGACGGCGGCGGTCCCGATGTCTTCGTCCACTACTCCGCGATCAACGCGACTGGCTTCCGCTCCCTGGAGGAGAACCAGCTCGTGAGCTTCGACGTGACCCAGGGCCCGAAGGGCCCCCAGGCGGAGAACGTCACGCCTCAGTGATCTGAGGCGCAGCAGAATCGCACCACCCAAGGAGCCCCCGCCGGGATACCGGCGGGGGCTCCTGCCGTTTCCCGGCAGCCCGCCCGTTTACGTCCGCCCCTGCGTGACTGAGGGCGATTGACCGTGAATCGTCCGGCATATAGGGAAAGTTCCCAGCTCAGATACTGTACGTGTCTGCTAAAAGTCAATCCGCAGCGGAGCAAAGTGTGTTCCCGCCAGTACCGTCTGTCGGTACACCGCGCGTTATTGGGGACCATCGGGATCGCTCGGGAGCTGCTCATGCTGACCACATGCCCGCACTGCGGCACCAGATCACCGGCCTCGTCCGACGCCTGCGGCGGTTGCGGCCGCGCCCTGTATCCGCTGACGGCGCCTCCGCCGCCGCCTCCGTTCAAGTTCCGCACCAGGACCAACTACGTACGGCTGGGGATCACTCTCGGCGTCATGGCCCTCCTGGTCGGCGCGGGCACGTCCTCCGGGATTCTGATGAACCGGGACGACGCCTCCGACGACCGCGCGGACCACAAGGTGTCGCAGTACAAGATGGTCGACACAGGGGCGTCCCCCGAGCCCTCCCCCACCACGGCGTCGGCGTCGCCGAAGGTGAAGGAGGAGAAGAAGAAGAAGGTGAAGCCGGCGTCGCCGACGCCGTCGCCGAGCAAGACGTCGTCGAGCCCGCCCCCCAAGCCCGAGCCGACGAAGGACCCCGGTCCCCAACTGCCCGCGGGATTCCATACGGTCGTCGACGACCACGGGTTCTCGCTCGCCGTGATGGAGGGCTGGCAGCGTCAGGAGCTCAGCCCGACGCAGGTCGGCTACATGGCGCCGACGGGCGACCAGTATCTCCACGTCAGTGAGGTGGAGGGCGCGCCGAAGGCCTCGTTCATCAGGTTCCTGGAGACGGAACAGGCGATGCAGCAGTCCGGGAACGACTACTCGCGGATCACCCTGGCGCACAACACCTTCCAGGGGGACAACGGAGCGCGCTGGGAGTTCACCTACGTACCGGAGTCGGGCGAGCAGATGCACGTCGTGCAGCAGGCGTACATCGACGGCCAAGGCACCGAGTACACCATCTACTTCGAGACGGCGGAGCGGCTCTGGGACTCCCAGAAGAGCCAGGTCTTCAGCACGGCGCTCGACACGTGGAAGCAGCCCTGAGCGGACCGGTACACCGGCCGATACGCCGAGGACCGGTACCGACAGCAGACGAGTGAGGGCACGACTGCCGGGCGAAGGGAGCAGGTGCAAGTCCCTCACGGTCAGGGGCGGTTGACCGTTCCCCCTGGTCAACCGCCCCTGACGTCTCTGAGCCACGGCCGCTGCCCGCGCGCCGAGCGGCGGGCGGGCACGGCCGCCGGCGCGACGGCTACTTCAACTGACCGCAGTTCGAGCCGCTGTTGAAGTACTCCTCGTCGCCGATGACGCCGCTCCACTCGATGCAGTGGCCCGAGCCCTCGTCCACGTAGACCGGGCCCGCGTAGAGGCTGAACTCGCCTTCCTCCACGACCGGTTCGGTCTCCTCGCCGTCCTTGAGGACGCGGACGGAGGCGGCCATGTGGATCGGGTCGTCCTTCGCGTTGCGAATCGTGACGACGCAGTTCCTGCCCGTCTGCGCGTTGTACGTGAGATAGACGGTGCCCAGGTCGGCGATGCCGGCGGAGTTCACCACCGAATACCCGGAGCCGCAGGCCCCGTTGTACGCCGCCTTGGGTGCTGCCTCCGCGCCGGCGGCGGCCGTGGCACTCGTGGCGCCCGCGGACGTCGCGGCCGAGGCGGTGCCCGCGGTCGCGATCAGTCCCGTACCCGCGAAGATCACGGCGGCGGCCAGAGCGGCACTCTTGGAACGCATAACTGTTCCCCCAGTCATGGTCATCGGTCTTGCCCGGTCGATGGTCGGTCGAACGGCGACGGCGGCTGCTGCGGTCCACAGGCCGCCGGTCCACAAGAAGAGACCGGCGAACCCCCGCGGGGGTTGTACACCGATCGCGAAGCGGCTGACGGGCAGTCAGCGGGCGCGGGAACGAGGCACGGCCGCTGCGACGGGTGGGGCGCGGGCTCCGCGACGGGTGGGGCGCCGGGCGCCGCGGGCTGTGGCTCATCACTGACTGGCGCATCAGTCAGCAGCTCAACGCAGCTCGACACCAGCTCTGAACTTGCTGTTCTCGTTGAGACTGCCGCCAATATTGCGTTTTTCTCAACACTCTCGTACGGTGTCCCGCATGCAGCAGGAGCCGGGTAGCCGAGTCGCCGACACGGGCGGCGACGTCTCCGTACGCGTGCGCAAGGTGATCGGTGAAGCCGGTTGCAGCCAGCGGGAGTTCGCGCGGCGGATCGTCATGGACCCGTCGAAGCTGTCCCGCTCGCTGAGCGGCGGCCGCCGCTTCACCGTGGCCGAGCTCGCGCGCATCGCGGACGCGGGCAGCGTCGACGCGGGGTGGCTGCTGGGCTCGTCCGGTGCGGGCGGTGCGGGCGGTGCGAACGGCACCGGAATCGTGACCGGGTCCCGAGCCGGAACCGGAGCCGCGGCCGGGAGCACGACCCCCGCACCCGCACCCGCACCCGAAGGCGGGCGCCCCCTCCAGATCGTCCGCGAGACCGTGCGACTCATCGCGGAGCACGGCTTCCACTCCGTACGCGTATCCGACATCGCCGAGGCCTGCGCGACGAGCACCGCCGCCATCCACTACCACTTCCCCGGCCGCGCGGAGCTGCTGGAGGCCGCCGTCCGCTGGTGCATGGACGAGGACACCGCGCGCCGTGCGGCCCGTACCGCCGAGGCGGGCGACGACGCGGCCGACGAGCTGCGCCGGCTGGTCGAGCTCCAGATCCCGCGGAGCGCGCAGCAGCGCCGGCAGTGGCTGGTCTGGCTCGACCTGTGGGCGGAGGCGGCCCGTTCCACCGCCGTCGGACAGCTGCACGCCGACTACTACCGGCAGTGGCGTACGACGGTCGCCGACGTGATCCGGCGCGGTGTCGAGCAGGGCGTGTTCCGTGACGTGGAGCCGGGGTCCGCCGCCCTGCGCCTCACCGCCCTCATCGACGGTCTCGCCGCACAGGCGCTCGCCACGGCACCGGCCGCCGCGAGCGCCCCGGACGGACCACACGGACCGGACGGACCGGACGGACCGGACGGACCGGACGGCGCCGAGGAGACCGAGGCCATGCGGCACGTGCTTCTCGCCCACATCGACTCGGAGCTGTCCGCGAAGCCCGCCCGCTGATTCCGTACGAGCGGGCCCGGACCCCGGCCAGAGCCTGAGCCCGGGACCCGGCCCCGAAACCCACGACCGAACCGACCGCGAACCGACCCGCGACCGACCCGCGACCGACTCGCGGACCGCGCGAATCCGCGCGACCCGCCGACCGAACCCGTCCGATCCGTACGAGCGGAGGAAACCCATGCCCATGAACAGCTCCGTCATCATCACGTGCGCGCTCACCGGCGCCGGCGACACCGTCGGCCGCAGCCCGCACGTCCCCGTCACGCCCGAGCAGATCGCCCGTTCCGCGGTCGAGGCCGCCGAGGCGGGCGCCGCCGTGGTGCACATCCACGTACGCGACCCGGAGACCGGCGTGGGCGCCCGCGACCCGCGCCTCTACCGCGAGGTGGTCGAGCGGATCAAGGAGACCGGGACCGACGTCGTCATCAACCTGACCGCGGGCATGGGCGGCGACCTCGTCATCGACCCGGACGACCCGCTGACCCATCTGCCGGGCACCGACCTCGTCAGCGGCGTCGAACGCCTCCCGCACGTCGAGGAGTTGCTGCCCGACATCTGCACCCTCGACTGCGGCTCGCTCAACTTCGGCGAGGGCAGCAATCTGTACATCTCGACGCCCGACATGCTGCGAGCGGGCGCCAAGCGCATCCAGGAGCTGGGCGTGCGGCCGGAGTTGGAGATCTTCGACACCGGTCAGCTGTGGTTCGCCAAGCAGCTGCGGGACGAGGGCCTGCTGGACGACCCGACCGTCTTCCAGCTGTGCATGAGCATCCCGTGGGGTGCTCCGGCCGAGCCGGGAGTGCTCAAGTCGATGGTCGACATCCTGCCCGAGGGCGCCCAGTGGGCGAGCTTCGCGCTGGGCCGGATGCAGATGCCCTGGGTCGCGCAGTCGATCCTGCTCGGCGGCAACGTACGGGTCGGACTGGAGGACAACCTCTACCTCAGCAAGGGCGTGAAGGCGACCAACGCCCAACTCGTCGAGCGCGCAGTGCAGATCACGGAGCTGCTGGGCGCGCAGGTCGCCACTCCGGACCAGGCCCGCGAGCGGCTGGGACTCAAGCCACGCGCATGACGGTTCGCGGCGCGTGACGGTATACGCCGCCCGCCGCCCCGGCCCGTCCTCCCCGAGCAGCAGCAACGTACGCACGTAAGGACACCCATCACGATGACCGCCGCAGACTCCCCCTCCCCCGCCGCCGGCCGGCCCGGCAGGCCCCGCCCGCCCGAGGCCGTACGCCGAGTCGCCTGCATCGGGGCCGGCGTCATCGGCGGCGGCTGGGTGGCGCACTTCCTCGCCCGCGGTTACGACGTCACCGCATGGGACCCGGCGCCCGACGCCGGGGAGAAGCTGCGCCGGCTCGTCGACGCCGCCTGGCCCGCCCTGGAGCAGCTCGGCCTCGCCGAAGGAGCCTCGCCCAGCCGTCTCACGGTCGCGTCCACGCTTCAAGAAGCCGTCGCCGAGGCCGAGTTCGTGCAGGAGAGCGCACCGGAGAAGCTGGAGCTCAAGCGCTCGCTGCTGGCCGAACTGGACGCCGCCGCCCCGCCCGGCGTCGTCATCGCCTCCTCCACCTCGGGCTATCCGATGACCGACATGCAGGGGGAGGCGGCGGACCCCGGGCGGCTGCTGGTCGGCCACCCCTTCAATCCGCCGTATCTCATCCCGCTCGTCGAGGTCGTGGGCGGCGAGTCGACGGACCCGGAGGCGGTCGCCTGGGCGTCGCGCTTCTACGAGACGGCGGGCAAGTCCGTGATCACCATGGACCGCGAACTGCCCGGCTTCATCGCCAACCGCCTCCAGGAGGCGCTGTGGCGCGAGGCGCTGCACATGGTCGCCAACGGCGAGGCGAGCGTGCGCGACATCGACGACTCGATCACCGAAGGCCCCGGTCTGCGCTGGGCGTTCATGGGGCCGTGCCTCACGTTCGCGCTCGCGGGCGGCGAGGGCGGGATGGCCCACATGCTGGACCATTTCGGTCCGAGCCTGAAGTCGCCCTGGACGAGGCTGGAGGCGCCGGAGCTCGACGCGGAGCTGCGTGATGCGATGGTCGACGGCTGCGACGAGGCGGCCGACGGCCGCTCCATCGCACAGCTCGTGGCCGAGCGCGACCAGGGCGTCATCGACGTACTGCGCGCGACGGGCCGCCTGCCGCGCGGCGGTGGCGGGCACAAGGACCGAGGAGAAGCCCCCGTAGAGGGAGAGACAAGGTGAACACCGAAGCCGAAGAGACCGGTCGGGACGAGAGCGCGGCACAGGACGCCGCCCAGGCGGCGGAGCCGTCACCGGCAGCGCAGCCGTCGCCGGCAGCGCCCGGCGACGGCCTGATCCCGGACCACGAGGCGACCGTGCGTCCCGAATGGATCGACTACAACGGCCACATGAACGAGGCCTTCTACGTGCTCGTCTTCGGGCACGCCACGGACGCCATGATGATCGACACCGGCATGGGCCAGAAGTACCGCGAGGAGAGCGGCTGCTCGCTCTACACGGCTGAGGCCCACGTGCGCTATCTCCGCGAGGTCTCCGAGGGCGCCGAACTCAACGTCCGTACGCGGATCCTGGGCGTCGACGCGAAGAAGGTGCGCCTCGTGCTGGAGATGCGGGCGAAGGGCCGGAAGGACCCGGTGGCCACCTCGGAGCTGCTGATGATCCACGTCGACCAGGGCGCGGGCCGGGCGGCGCCGTTCCCCGACGCCGTGCGTGAGCGCTTCGCGTCGCTCACGGAGAAGGCGCCGTCGTGGGCGGGGAGTTCCATCGGCCCGGTCCCCAAGTCGTAGCGTGCAGGGGGCAGTTGGGTTACGACCCCGAGTCGGCCCCGAGCCGTCCGGCGAGCGCCCCGTGGCCGGTGCCAGGGGCCGTACGGCCAGCCGTCGCACGGGCCGTCCCGGGTGCCTGTCCGCATCGCGGTCGGGCGTTGACGAGCCCGGAGCCGCACCCACAGAATGTGGCCATGATCCAGCACACCTCCGCCGCCGCCTGTGGACGCCTCAGCGTGCCGTGGCGGCGTGGGTGTGAGCGGTCCGGCCGATAGGTGCCCCACGCACTCGTCGCGCGCCCGTGCGCGCGCCACCTCCGTACGTGCGCACCGGCTCCGACTTCGACTTCCAACGCCGACCGCTGACTTCGAAGGATCTTCACCATGACTCTCACCCCCGCCTCCCCTGCCCCCGTACTGCGCGACGCCCGCGTCCCCGCCGACGGCATGTACGAGGGCCGCCGCACCCTGCACCGGCTGCCCGAGGGCGCGCCTGAACTCCCGTACGAGCGCTTCGAGGTCGTGCCGCAGGGCCGCGTCATCGGCGCCGAGATCCGCGGCCTCGACCTGTCGCGTCCGCTCACCCCCGAGCTGCGCGACGAGCTGAACCGGGCACTGCTGGAGTGGAAGGTGCTCTTCTTCCGCGGCCAGGGCCTGACCTCCGGGCAGCAGCGCGACTTCGCCGCGAACTGGGGCGAGCTGGAGACCAATCCGCTGCTGGCCCGCGGCGCTTCGGCCGAGGTCGTCCGCTTCGAGAAGGGCGGCAACGCCGCGCCGACGTTCGAGAACGTGTGGCACGCGGACGTCACCTTCCGCGAACGGCCCGCGCTCGGCGCCGTGCTCCAGCTCCGCGAGGTCCCGCCCGTCGGCGGCGACACCATGTGGGCGGACATGGCCGCCGCGTACGACAACCTTCCGGACACGGTGAAGGCCCGCATCGACTCGGCGACCGCCGTGCACGACTTCATCCCGGGCTTCGCCCGCTTCTACGGCCCGGAGAAGCTGATCCCGATGCAGGAGCAGTTCCCGCCCGTCGAACACCCGGTGGTGCGGACGCATCCCGAGTCGGGGCGCCGGATGCTCTTCGTCAACACGTCGTTCACCACGCACATCGTGGGCATGGACCGCGACGAGAGCGACCGGCTGCTGAGCTACCTCGTACGGCAGGCGCACGTGCCGGAGTACCAGGTCCGCTTCCACTGGCAGCCCGGCGACATCGCCTTCTGGGACAACCGCGCCACCCAGCACTACGCGATCGACGACTACGCCCCGCAGCGCCGCGTGGCCGAACGCGTCGCGATCGCGGGCGACCGCCCCTTCTGACGCAGAGCCTCTGACGGAGGGGCCTTCTGTGACGGGAGGGCCCCTCAGGCCAGTTGTCAGCGTCAACGCGACAAGTCGGCCAGGTTCAGCACGAGATGCGCCGACTCAGGGCGCGCGAAGCCGGAGTGGGCCCTGGCCGGGCTGAGCCGCCCGCCGCGGAAGCGCCGGCTCGCGTCGACGCTGACGAGCCGCCCGGTAGTGATGACGTCCTCGCTCATGCGTCCCGGGTCGCGCCCTCGGGCCACAGAACGTCTACAGGCACGCCCTTCCGCTTCGCGTACGCGACCACGTCAGCCGTTCCACCGTAGCCGCGAGCAGGCTTGCCGTCCCAAACGGCTACCAACCGGTCAGCCACGCTCACGAGGACTTCACTGCCTGCCATATGCGCCTCGGAGCCGGATTCAGACAAGCCGGTCGAGTGCACTTCACGCGCCTGCCCCAACAGCCGGTCATACGTCGCGTGATGCGAAGCAGGCAAGTCGTCCCGGTAGCGGGATGCCGGAACCACGACCTCGATCTGCCCACCGTGCTCAAGCACGGACTCCGCGAACCAGGAGTCGGGCCCGTCAGCGATACAAGAGATCCCCACGAGCCCGTCCGGACTGTGCTGCTGCACCTGCTCATTCAGAGCCGCGCGGACCAGGCTCTCTGTCTCATCGGGGAGCCCGCGATGTCCCGTGATGCCCAGGCGCATGTGTGTCCTTCCACTGCTCATAGATGGACGCCATAGAGCCGGTCGTCGAAGTCGCGCACGACTCTGGGGGGAGGGTTGGTGACGAAGGACCGGCGCAGCGACCGGGCCTTCTCCACGATGCGGCCCGAGCGGTACCGCACTCCTACCTCCAGCGCACGCGTCGCCATTGCGAATGCACCGTCCGGTCGACCGGCAGCAAGGTGAGCCGCTGCCACATCAAGGACGTAGAGGGCGCGCTGCTTGTCGTGACCCGAAGCAAGGACCGGCCCCGCTTCGTCCTGAGCGTCGAATACCCACTGTGGAACACCCAGCCGTGCGCCGCAGGCAAGTCGACCGGCAGCGACTTTGCTGCTGTTGAAGGTGAAGACCCACGGCCAGGGTGGCGGCTCTTCGACCGTTATGCGGTAGGTGTCCGCCGCGGCTTCATGCAGCGCTTGGTCAGCAGAAGCACGGTCCCCGGCTGCCGCGTGTGCGAGTGCTTCGACTGTGGACAGCCACGCGTCAACGATCGCGGGGCGCTCCGGGCCGAGTTGACGACGAGCCGAGCGAGTCAGGGAGAGCCCCTGAGCTGCGTTGCCGGTGTGTGCTTCGAACTGGGCGAGACTTCCCATTTGGTAGGCGGTCAGGAGACGATCACGGGAGCTGCGAGCGGCCTTGATGGCCGTGCCGTACCAAGTGCGAGCCGATCCGTAGTCCCCCATGTCCCACGAGAGCCAGTCGGCCAGACTGGCGGCTTCGCTGCCGACTGCCGCGAGCCCAGCCCTTGCCGTCTTGTCCTCCGCTTCGCTGGCGACTGTCTGAGCCAGCCGCAGATGAGCAAGCACAGGCTCGGCCAGGTGACGGGACGGCGTTGAGCCGTCCATACGGCGGAATGCGCTCGTCGCGAGCCGGAGCGTGGCAGGTTGGCTGTTCTCGGCAACTGATCCATGACCGGTACCGAGTGCTGCGAGCGCGGGCCTGCTGGCGGCTGCCGCCGCCCCGGCAAGGAAATCACGCCGTTCCACTTCTGTTCCGTCCACGATTGCGGTCTGAGCCGCAGGCTGATCGGCGAGACCGACCAGTCGCAGGGGAACCTGTAAGTGAGTGGCAGCTCTCGCCAGTTGGGTCATGTCATAGGAGGCGGCACGGTGCCCCTCCATTCGGGAGACAGCGGATTGACTGATGCCGCAGGCTTCACCGAGCTGCCTTTGCGATACACCGGCCGCTTCGCGGGCAAGCCTGACCACGCACCCGTAGTTGCCCGTGCGCGAAGCCTCTCGGATGGCTTGCGTTGACCAGTTCACCAATGTGCCCCTGACCGTTGGTACAGGTGGCTCTTCACCGTCCTGACAGAAGCATGTCCCACAGTGAAACCACTCCTGCTCCTCCGCACCGCTCACTACCCGAGGTGAGCGACGAGGTTCACCACGCGCGACGCGATCAGCAGGGCGTCGCCCCCGCCCGTCTGCGCACGTGGGGGTCTCGCGAACTGCCCGTGCCGTACGTCGTGGCCTGGAGCGGCGAATCCGGCGCTGTCGGCCGCGACTTGGCCGTCCGCGCCGACGGCAGAGGCCTGTGCTACCGCGACGAGACACCCGCGGACCGCGACCAGCACGGAGTGCTCTGGGCACGGACGCGGCAGATCCCCGGCCAAGGACGGCCGAACTTCGGGACCGTGCACTCCGTACGGCAGCGACGCGCCGTACGGACACTGCTATGCCAAGTCTGCGGCGCCCCCGCAAACCGGACATCCCGCGGATGGCTCTTCCTCATGCCGGGCCCGGACATGCCCACTGACGAACCGACCGACGGCATCTTCTGCACCAAACCGCCGATCTGCCGGCCCTGCGTCCAACTCGCCGTCCGCCACTGCCCCCACCTCGAAGACCCCATCGCCCTGCGATGCCGCCGCCCCCGGGGCGCGTTCTCGGCCGTTGTTGTGCCGTACATGCACAACAACTGCGCGCCCCCTGGCGGAGGTACTGACGCGTCAGTACGTTCCATCTGACGAGCCCAGCATTTCCGAATCGTTGGGAGACCCCCCATGCACATCCCCCTCCGAAGAAGACGCCCCCGTACCGGAAACGTCCGTAGCAAGGCGGTCACCGCAACAGTCGCGGTGGCCGCCTTGTCGCTTTCCGGGGCGCTGGCCCTCCCCGCTGCCGCTGCCACGGCCGCTCCCGAGGCCGCCGGCCCCGGTGACGTCGTCAGCGCCGAACCGACCGATTTCCAGGTCTTCCCGGGCGTATCGCTCCCCACGCACGCCTGGAGGATCCAGTACAAGTCGACCGCCGCGGACGGGAAGGCCGACACCGTCTCCGGCACCGTCCTCGTACCGAAGGACGACCACGAAGGCCCGAGACCGCTGCTGACGTACGCGGTCGGCACCGTCGGCATCGCCGACAAGTGCGCGCCGTCCGTCAACTTCCCCGTGGGCAAGACCAAGGAGGCGCCGCTGATCGAGGGCGCGCTGCTGCGCGGCTGGGCCGTCGCGGTCACCGACTACGAGGGCCTGGGGACGCCCGGCACGCACACCTACACCGTCGGCCGCTCGGCCGGCAACGCGGTGCTCGACGCCGCACGCGCCGCCCAACGTCTGCCCGAGGCGGCCGAGTTGGGCGTCACCAAGGAGTCGCCCGTCGGCATCATGGGCTACTCACAGGGCGGCCAGGCCAGCGGCTGGGCGGCCGAACTCGCCGGAACGTACGCGCCCGAGCTCCAGGTCAAGGGCACGGCGAGCGGCGGTGTACCGGCCGACCTGCCGAAGGTCGCCGAGTACAACGACGGCGACGCGGAGGCGGGCCTGGTGCTGATGTCCGCCATCGGCCACGACGCCGCCTTCCCCGAACTCGGCCTGGACGCCTATCTCAACGACGAGGGCAGGCGGATCACGAAGATCATGAAGGAGGGCTGTGTCGACGAGGCGTCGCAGGCGGGCGCGAACAAGTCCGTCGAGGACGTCACGACCAAGGACCCCAACGACCAGCCCGACTGGCAGCAGCGCCTCGCCGAGGACAAGCTCGGCACCAAAGCACCGAGTGCGCCGGTGTACCTGTACCACGGCGAGGCCGACGAGATCATTCCGTACGACGTCGGGAAGCAGCTGCGCGCCGACTGGTGCGCGAAGGGCGACACCGTCGAGTGGACGAGCTTCCCGCTCTCACCGCACGCGGGCACGGCGGTCCTCGCCTCGATCCCCGCGATGAACTGGCTCTCCGACCGCTTCAAGGGCGAGCCCACGCAAGGGGATTGCGGCAGCTGACCGCCGCGCACGAGGTCCCCGCCCCGCCCCGCTGACCGCACCGGCCGAACGCCACGGTCAGCGGGGCCCGGGCCCCGAACCCCCGCGCACCGCAGCGGAACCCGCAGCCGGACCCGCGAGCCCCGGAACCGAGCCCGAGCCCCGCATCCGGAACCCCCGGCCCGGCCCGGCCCGGTGGCCCCTCACGTCGACGTCCGCGACAGCCACCACCCACGCGTCACTTCTCGTACAGCTTCGCGATCTCCCCCTCGTAGTCCCGCACGATCGCGGCCCGCTTCAGCTTCATCGACGGCGTCAGATGGCCCGCCTCCTCGGTGAAGTCCTGCGGCAGCACGACGAAGCGGCGGATGGACTCGGCGCGGGAGACCATACGGTTCGCCTCGTCGACGGCCTGCTGGAGGTTCGCGAGCAAGTCGGGGTCCTCGGCGAGCTGTTCGCGGGTCAGCTCCTTCTTCTTGTGCATCTGCTGCCAGTGCGCGAGGCCGTCCGGTTCGAGGGTGATGAGCGCGGTGATGTACGGACGGTTGTCGCCGATGACCAGGCACTGGCCGACCAGCGGATGCGCGCGCAGCCAGTCCTCCAGGGGCGCGGGGGCGATGTTCTTGCCGCCGGAGGTGATGATGAGGTCCTTCTTGCGGCCGGTGATCGTCAGATAGCCCTCGTCGTCGAGGGCACCGAGGTCGCCCGTCGCGAACCAGCCGTCGCCGCCGACGTCCGGCACCGCGGCCTGAGTCCGCGAGTCCCAGTAACCGGCGAAGACGTGCGGGCCCTTGAGCAGCACCTCGCCGTCGTCGGCGATGCGCACCGCCGTGCCGGGCATCGGCCAGCCGACGGTGCCCAGCCTGGGCTTGAGCGGCGGCGTACACGTCGAGGCGGCCGTGGTCTCGGTGAGCCCGTACCCCTCGAACACCGAGATCCCCGCGCCCTCGTAGAAGGCGGCCAGCCGCGACCCGAGAGGCGATCCGCCGCTGATGACATAGCGGCAGCGCCCGCCGAGCGCGGCCCGGATGCGGCGGTAGACCAGCAGGTCGTAGAGGCCGCGTGCCGTCTTCAGGCCGGCGCCGGGACCGTTGCCGCGCCCGTGTTCCTGCTGCTCGACGGCCTCGCCGTAGCGGCGTGCGATGCGTGCGGCACGGTCGAAGGACGAGGCACGGCCCATCTTCTCGGCGGTGGCGCGGCCCGTGTTGT
This sequence comes from Streptomyces sp. HNM0575, assembly GCF_012726265.1. GTDB lineage: Bacteria > Actinomycetota > Actinomycetes > Streptomycetales > Streptomycetaceae > Streptomyces. The sequence continues at coordinate 848,493 of NZ_JAASAG010000002.1, forward strand.
AGACCTTCTCCAGCACGTACGGGATGCCCAGCAGGAACGTCGGCCGGAAGCCCGCGAGATCGGCGAGCAGATCCTCGGTCTGGATGCTCGGCGCGTGCCCGAGCCGTACGCGCGCCCGCATGCACGCGACCGCGACCATCCGGCCGAAGACGTGCGACAGCGGCAGGAACAGCAGCGTCGAGGCAGGGTCCTTGCTGACGGACTTGAAGACCGGGTGCAGCAGTTCGATGTCGTTGTCCACCTCGGCGAAGAAGTTGCCGTGGGTGAGCACGCAGCCCTTGGGCTGTCCCGTCGTGCCGGAGGTGTAGATGAGGGTGGCGACGTTGCCGGGACCTGTCACGCCCCGGCGTCCGGCGACCGCGTCGTCGTCGGTCTGCGTGCCCGCGGCGACGATCTGTGAGAGCCCGCCCGCGTCGAGCTGCCAGAGGTGTTCGAGGGCGGGCATGGCCTCGCGCTCCGCGGAGAGCATCCGCGACAGCTCGGCGTTCTCGACGGCGCAGCCGCGCGCGCCCGAGTGCTGGAGGATGTAGCGGGCCTGCGCGGACGAGGACGTCGGGTAGATGGGGACGGTGACGAGGCCCGCGGCCCAGCCCGCGAAGTCGAGCAGGGTCCACTCGTACGTCGTGCGGGCCATGATCGCGATCCGGTCCCCCGCTTCGAGGCCGAGTCCGATGAGGCCCTTCGCGGTGCTCAGCACCTCCTGCGCGAACTCCGAGGACGTCACGTCATGCCAGGTGCCGTCCGGCTGCTTGCGGCTGAGCACCGCCTCGGAGGGGGCCTCGGCGGCGTTGGTGAAGGGGATGTCGCCGAGGGAACCGCTCGTGACCGCCGGTGCGAACGGCCGCATGGAGACCTGGCGTACGACGCCGTCCACCACCTCCTTCTCCGGCTCGACGAGCGTGGCGCCCGGGCTGATGCCGACGGGTGCCGGGGCTGGGCTTGCGGGCTGGGTCGTCACGAGCGGCTCCTGTTCGTGCGGTACCTCTTGATCCGGTGTCGATTCGGGCCTGGTTCGGATGGTCCCGGCCTGCCCGGCGGTCTTACGGATCACCGGGATTGGCCGGACGGACCGGTCCGCCGTGGAGCGGACCGGTGTCGAAGGGACCGGTGCGGAACGGCGGTTGCGGAAGGGCCGGTTTGCGGAACGGTGCCGGGCGCCAGGCGCGGAACGGCCGGCCACGGGCTCCGCGGCGCCGGCCGGGTCGTCCTCCCGGCGAACACCCGGCCCGACCGGCGGCGTTCAGGCCTTCTCCAGTACGGCGGTCACCCCCTGGCCCCCCGCCGCGCAGATGGAGATCAGCCCCTTCGCACCGGTCCCGGCGCCCTCCCGCTCGGCGAGGAGCTTGGCGAGGGTGGCGACGATCCGGGCTCCGGTCGCGGCGAAGGGGTGGCCGGTCGCCAGCGAGGAGCCGGCGACGTTGAGGCGTTCGCGGTCCACGGGCGCGAGACCCCGCTTATCCCACGCGGCGAGCGTCGCCAGCACCTGGGACGCGAACGCCTCGTGGATCTCGAAGAGTTCGAAGTCCTCGATGCCGAGCCCGGCCTGCTCCAGCATCCGCGGCACCGCGTACGCGGGCGCCATCAGCAGACCGTCCTCGCCGGGCCTGCCGTCCTCGTCGTAGAAGCTCACCGCGCCCGTCTCGTACGTGGAGAGATAGGCGAGCGGCCGCAGTCCGTGCCGCTCGGCCCACTCCTCGCTCGCGAGCAGCACCGTCGCGGCGCCGTCGGTGAGCGGCGTGGAGTTGCCCGGCGTCATGGTCGCGTCCGGCAACTCCGTGCCGAAGACGGGCCGCAGCTCGCCGAGTTTCTGCACCGAGGTGCCGGGCCGCAGGTTGTGGTCGCGGGCCAGACCGCGGAAGGGCACGACGAGGTCGTGCAGGAAGCCGCTGTCGTACGCGGTCGCGAGGTTGCGGTGGCTGGCGGCGGCGAGCACGTCCTGCTCGTACCGGCCGATGCCCCAGTCGTGTGCGGTGCGGGCGGCGTGCTCGCCCATCGACAGCCCGGTGCGCGGTTCGGCGTTGCGCGGGATCTCCGGTACGAGGTGCCGCGGGCGCACCCGCGCGATCTGCTTCACCCGCTCCTGCCACGTCTTGGCCCGGCGGGCGGCCAGCAGGATCCGCCGCAGCTCGTCGTTGACGCCGAGGGGCGCGTCGCTCGCGCTGTCGGCGCCGCCCGCGATGCCCGCGTCGAGCCGGCCGAGCGCGATCTTGTTGGCGACGGCGATGACCGCCTGGAGGCCGGTGCCGCAGGCCTGCTGGATGTCGTAGGCGGGAGTGCGGGGATCGAGCCGGGAGCCGAGCACGGTCTCCCGCGCGAGATTGAAGTCCCGGCTGTGCTTGAGCACGGCACCGGCCACGAACTCCCCGACGCCGCGCCCACGTTCGCCCGTCAGCCCGAACCGCTCGATCAGCCCGTCGAGCGCGGCCGAGAGCATCTCCTGGTTCGAGCAGGTCGCGTACGGTCCGTCGGAGCGCGCGAAGGGGATGCGGCTGCCGCCGATCACGGCAACACGGCGCGTGGTGCTGGGACTTGTGAGGCCGTTGGAACTCATCCTCGACCAGACTCCTGACCTGAAAGTAACCTTACTCGGAAGTAAATTTACGCGAGCCGGAGGGAACAGGGAATGGCTGACCGTTATCTGCATTGGACCAACACACGTCCAGGCCGCCTCCTCTCCCGCCGGCTCGGCCTCCCCCGTCCCGTACCGCTGCACCGCTGGTCTGCGGAGCGGCCGTCGCTCGGGGGCGGCCCCATACTGCACCTCACGCCGCTGCCGCCGCGCGGCGGAGGCGAAACCGGGGACGGCAACGGCGGCAACGGCGGCGACAGGGACAGCGGGGCCGACAGCAGCGGCGACGGCAGCGGCGGCGGCGGTACGCATGCGAAGGAGCTCGCGGCGGCGCTGGAGGCCACCGGCCTCCCCGTCCGCACGGACGGCGGCGGGACGGAACCCGGCACCCGCCACGCCGCCGTCGTCGTCGACGCCACGGGCCTGCGCGACGTACCGGGGCTGCACCACGTCTACGAGTGCCTGCACGAGGTGCTGCGCTCGGTCGCCGAGTGCGGCCGCATCGTGGTGCTCGCCGCACGCCCCGACGCCGGCGATCACCATCAGGCCGCCGCGCAGCAGGCGTTGGAGGGCTTCGTGCGCTCGCTCGCGAAGGAGACAGGCGGCGGCCGCACGGTGCAGCTCATACGGCTCGCACCGGACGCGACCCCGGCACACGCCGAGTCCACCCTGCGCTTCCTGCTGTCGCCGAGGTCGGCCTACGTCAGCGGGCAGGTCGTCGAGATCGCCGGACCCGCGGGGACCGCGTCGTCCGGTGCCGCGGAGACGGGATCCGGCGCCGTGGAAGCGGCAGGCCGCGAGCGCCCGCTCCAGGGCCTCACCGCGCTCGTCACCGGTGCGGCACGCGGCATCGGCGAGGCCGTCGCGGCGACGCTGGCGCGTGACGGCGCGCACGTCCTCTGCCTCGACGTACCGCAGGCGGAGGCCGAACTGGCCCGCGTCGCCGAGGCGTCGGGCGGCACGGCGCTCCCGCTCGACATCACCTCCGACGACGCGGGCGCCCGCATCGCGGAGGCCCTGCCCGGCGGCGGCCTCGACGTGCTCGTGCACAACGCGGGCATCACTCGGGACCGCAGGCTCGTCAACATGAAGCCCGAGCGCTGGGACCAGGTGCTGGACGTCAACCTCGCCTCCGTGCTGCGCACGACCGACCATCTGCTGACGGCGGGCGCCCTGCGCCGCGGCACCGGCCGGGTCGTCGCCACCGCCTCCATCTCCGGCATCGCGGGCAACGTCGGCCAGACCAACTACTCGGCGAGCAAGGCCGGAATCATCGGCCTCGTACGCTCGCTCGCGCCGCGCGCCGCCGCCGAGCACGGAGTGACCGTCAACGCCGTGGCCCCGGGATTCATCGAGACGAAGATGACGGCGGCCGTGCCGTTCTTCATCCGCGAGGCGGGCAGGCGCATGAACTCCCAGTCGCAGGGCGGTCTTCCCGTCGACGTCGCCGAGACCGTGGCCTGGCTGGCAGCACCGGACTCCGGCGCCGTCAACGGCCAGGTCGTACGAGTCTGCGGCCAGAGCCTGCTGGGAGCGTGACCGCGATGACCGTTCAGCGCCTCAGCACACCGCCCCGGCTGCCGCTCGTACTCGCGAGGGGCGCGCTCGCCTCCCGCTCCAGGCGCGGTCCGTACGAACACGCGCGGCTGCCCGGGGAGCGGCTGCTGCTGCCCGACGCCCGCATCGACGAGAGGCGGCTGCGGGCGTACGCCCGGGTCTGCGGCTTCGACGGCGGGGACGGTAAGGCCACGACGGGGCAGGGGCCCGGCGCGGCACAGGGATACGGCACGGCACAGATACGCGACGCGGGACAGGGGCCCGGGCAGCCCCTTCCGGCCACCGGCTCGCCCGTGCCGCCCACCTATCCGCACGTCCTCGGCTTCCCGCTCGCGATGGAGCTGATGGCGCGGCCGGGCTTCCCGTTCCCGGTGCTCGGCCTCGTGCACACCGGGATCGAACTCACCCAGCACCGCGCGCTGCGGACCGGCGACCGGCCCGAGATCTCCGTGCACGCGGAGGGACCGGCACCGCACCGGCGCGGCAGCAGCTTCGACGTGGTGACCGAGGCCCGCCTGGACGGCGCCCTCATATGGCACTCGCGCAGCACCTACCTGTGCCGTCATCGCACCGCGGACGGCGGCCGGCGGCCCGAGGAACAGCCCGGCGAACAGCCCCCCGGGCTCCGGCTCCCCGCAACGGACCCGCCACCGCAACACCCCGCACCGCAACACCCCGCGGCACCCCTGCCCGTGCGGGAGCACTGGGATCTGCCGTCCGGCCTCGGACGCCGCTACGCCCGCGCCTCCGGCGACCGCAACCCCATCCATCTGCACCCGCTGACCGCGAAGCTCTTCGGCTTCCCGCGCCATATCGCCCACGGCATGTGGACCTTCGCGCGCGCACTCGCCGGTACGGGCGCCACCGATGGCAGCGAACAGCTCACCGCCCGCGCGGAGTTCAAGGCTCCGGTGCCGCTCCCCTCGTCCGTCGCCTACTGCGTGGACGAGCCGACCGCCTCCGCCGGGGGCTACCGCGCGCCCGTACGCGTGCACCGCTTCGAGCTGCGCAGCGGCGACGACGCGACCGCGCCCCAGGGAGCCCCGGGGGCCCCGGGGGCCCGAAGCAACGGCGGCGCGGAGCACGGCGAGGGCGAAGGCCGCCCCCGGCTCCATCTCACCGGTGAGGTGACCAGCGAGCGCCCTTGATCATCTGCCCCATCCCCGTCCAGCAGAAGTTCATCAGCGTGGCCGCGGTCTCCTTGGGCGAAGGTGCCGCATCCGTACGGGAGTTGGCCCACACCGCCAGCGACTCCGCCGCTCCCACCATGGCGTGCGCGAGCCCCGAGACCTCGCGCTCGGCGAACTCCTCGTCGCAGCCCGCGTCGACGGCCGCCCTGCCCAGCAGCAGCGTCACCAGCTCCGTGATCTCCGCCCGCATCCCGGCGATCTCACGCGCGAACGGCTCGCCCTGCGTGGCGGCCCTGTGCAGCACCGACCACCCGTCGGGTCTGGCCGCCGTGTGCGCGAAGAAGGCGCACAGCCCGCGCCACAGCTGCCGTTCGGCGTCCGAGTGCCGCGGCTCCGCGGCCCGCTCGCCATCGCCCGTCCCGCCCCGTACGGCGGCGACGAGCGCCGCCCGCTCCCTCCGTATGCACGCCGTGAACAGGTCTTCCTTCGACTTCAGATAGAGATAGACCAGCGGCTTGGAGACCCCCGCCTCCTCCGCGATGTCGTCCATCGACGCCGCCTGATAGCCATGCCGCGCGAAGCCCGCGACGGCGGCGTCCAGCATCTGCCGCTCGCGCACCTCCCGCGGCATCCGCCGGCGCCCCCCGCTGCTCGTGCTCTTGGTCCCCACCTGCACGCCCCTCCGCGTCATCTCCCCCGTCTCCCCACACAATCCTCGGATGTAAGCGTACGCGGACCCTCCGTCAACGCAGCTGGCGAGCGCGGGTACGGCGCACGCCCACCGACCTGCGTCTGCCCGGCACCGGCGCGTGCAGACCGCCCGGAAGCCGTCGCATGCGATTCCGTACGGCCCTGGCGCGGGATCAATCAGCCGAAACCGGAGCACATCTAACATCCGGCACGTGGATCACACACCGGCCGCCCCGCGGGGCAGCGGAGGGCCCGAACGCCTGGAGAACCTGTCCGACAACGTCTTCTCCATCGCCATGACGCTGCTGGTGCTCGACATCACCGTCCGGCGCGGGCTCAGCACCGAAGGCTTCCGCGAGTCCCTCCACCTGACGCTGCCCCATATCGCCGCGTACGCCCTGAGCTTCGCGGTCATCTCGGAGTTCTGGCTCGACCACCGGCGCATCCTGTCGTCCTTCGCCGCGGTGGACGGCCGCGTCACCGCGCTGACGCTGCTCGGCCTCGGACTGACGGCGCTGCTGCCCTTCCCCACCGCGCTCCTCGCCGAATACAGCGACAAGCCGCAGGCCGTCGCCGTCTACGGCCTCAGCGTCGCCGCGCTCAACGGCGTGCATCTCTCCCTGCTGTACAGCTCGCACCGGCGCCTGGGCCCCGCGTCCGGCGCCACGCTCCGCAGCCGCCGTCTCGAATCGGCGGACCTGGCCTCGACGGTGCTCGTCTTCGGGGCCGCCGTACCGCTCGCATTCGCCTCGCCGACGGCCGCGAAATGGTTCTGGCTCACGCTTTTCCCGGCCAAATTCCTGATCGGACGCCTGCAACGGCGCACCCGTACGCCATCGGGTGGACAAACGGAGTGACGCGCGCTCAGCCCCCCGACCGTGCTGGCCGCCCCTGCATACGGTTCCGGAGGGAGGGGGAGGCAGGGCTGTTCCGATCGACCAAGGAGAGCCGATGGCTGAGCAACACACGAAGAGCAGTCCACGCCGAATCGGTTACAGAACTGGACTCGGCGGCGAGCTCATCGCCGAATTCCTGGGCACCTTCGTCCTCATTCTGATCGGCTGCGGCTCGGTGGCCGTCGCGGTCGTCGGACTCTCCGGATCCGGACGCCAGACCGGCGACTTCGGCCCCTCGAACTGGCTCATCATCTCCTGGGGATGGGGCCTGGCCGTCGTCTTCGGCGTGTACGTGGCCGGCGGAATCAGCGGCGCCCACATCAACCCGGCGGTGACGCTCGGCTTCGCGGTGCGCGGCCATTTCCCCTGGCGGAAGGTTCTTCCCTACTGGGGGGCGCAGCTGGTCGGAGCCTTCGTCGGCGCCTCGGTCGTATACGCCACTTACCACTGGGCGATCGACGCCTTCAACGCGAAGGAGGGCACGGGACGTGAGAAGTCGCTGCCCACCTTCTCCATCTTCTCGACCTTCCCCGCCGAGTACTTCGGGGATTCGTGGTGGGGGCCGTTCCTCGACCAGATCGTCGGCACCGCGTTCCTGCTGCTGCTCGTCTGCGCGCTCATCGACATGCGCAACACGGCGCCCAAGTCGAACATGGGGCCGTTCCTGATCGGTCTCGTCGTCGTCGCCATCGGCCTCGCATACGGGACGAACGCCGGCTACGCCATCAACCCTGCCCGCGACTTCGGCCCCCGGCTCTTCACCTTCTTCGAGGGATGGGGGTCGATCGCCTTCCCCGGCAATTTCGACTGGTACAGCCATTACTGGTGGATCCCCATCATCGGCCCGCTCATCGGCGCCGTCATCGGTGCGCTGGTCTACGAGCACCTCGTCAGCCGCGTCATCGCGGCCCGCGGGCAGACGCACCCCGAGGGGAGAGCCGGCGAAGCCGAGTGACCGCCCCCGGGCGTCCGGGCCCCGGACGCATCAGCCCGGACATACGAGCAGGGCAGCACACGACCCCCGACGCATCGAAGACCTCCGTGACCGAAGCCTCGTACGGCTCCGGTCACGGAGGTCTTCGCCGTCACGACGGCGGTGTCCGCCGGCCTGCTGCGCCGGCGGGATCTGCTAGCCGGCTGCGGCGGCCGGCGTCTCCTGCGCGGACAGCGGCGTGGCGATGTCCTCCAGGGAACGCCGCTCCGCCGGCACGGCCAGGAACGCCGCGACCAGACCGGCCAGGCACATCAGCCCGGCACCGATCTCGAAGGCGAGGGTCGTGTCGGCCAGTACGCCGTTCTCCGTCAGCGAGGCGAAGATGAGCGGACCGCTGATGCCGCCCACCGCCGTGCCCAGCGCGTAGAAGAACGCGATGGCCATGGCCCGGGTCTCCATCGGGAAGATCTCGCTGACCGTCAGGTACGCCGAGCTGGCTCCCGCGGAGGCGAAGAACAGCACGACGCTCCAGCAGACCGTGAGGGTCGTCGCCGACAGCACGCCGCTCGAGAAGAGCGCCGCGGTGCCGAACAGCAGCACACCGGACCCGATATAGGTACCGGCGATCATTATCCGGCGGCCCACCGTGTCGAAGAGCGGACCGAGCAGAATCGGACCGAGGAGATTCCCGACCGCGATGGCGACGAAGTAGTAACCCGTCGATCCCGCGGGCACCTTGTAGAAGGCCGCGAGAATGGCGCCGAATCCGAATGTGACCGCGTTGTACAGAAACGCCTGGCCGACGAAGAGCGAAAGCCCCAGGAATGCACGGGAACGGTACTTGGAGAAGACCGTGCGCGCGATCATCCCGAAACCGACGGCCTCACGCTGGTTGATGACCATCTCGCCGGCCGGCTCGGGCAGGCTGCCCTCGCCGTGCTGTGCCAGACAGCGTGCCTCCGCGTCCTGCACGATGGATTCGGCCTCGTCGCCGCGTCCATGGATGAACAACCACCGTGGACTCTCCGGCACATTCCGCCGCACCACCAGAATCACCAAGCCGAGGATGACGCCGAACGCGAAGGTCAGACGCCAGCCGACGTCCGCCGCGAAGATGTCAGTGTCGAGCATGGGGATCGACAGCATCGCGCCGGCCGCAGCGCCGAGCCAGAAGCTGCCGTTGATCATGAGGTCCACACGACCCCGGTAGTACGAGGGAATGAGCTCGTCGATCGCCGAGTTGATGGCCGCGTACTCGCCGCCGATACCGAAACCGGTCGCGAAGCGGCAGAGGAAGAACCACCAGCTGTCGAACGAGAGCGCCGTCAGAGCCGTCGCCGCGAGGTACACGGCGAGCGTGAGGAGGAAGAGCTTCTTCCGTCCGTAACGGTCGGTCAGCCAGCCGAAATACAGCGCCCCGAGACACGCCCCCGCGACATACAGCGCGGCGCCGAGCCCCGTGACCTGCGCCGAGGAGATGTCGAGCCCGCTACCGGACTCGGACAGCCGCCCGGCGATGTTGCCGACGAGGGTGACCTCCATCCCGTCGAGGATCCACACCGTGCCGAGCCCGATCACGATCATCCAGTGCCAGCGCGACCAGGGCAGCCTGTCAAGGCGTGCCGGCACCGCGGTTCTGACTGTGCCGGATGAAAGCGTCCCGCTGCTTCCATCTTGAACTGCCATTGCATACTCCGTCTGAATTGTTCACTGTTTTCAGGCCATACCACTCCTCGTCCCTTCTTCGGGACGGGAGCCACGACTCGCAGACCCGGCGGCACAGTTAACACGCACTTCCACCTGGGGAAGGGCGTATTCGATTTATAGGCCGGTCGAATTTCGGCCCGCTCCACGGGCCGGAACCGCACTTCGCCCAATGCGGAACATCCCGGACGGGTAATGAATCTGGTGAACCTCGCATTCTCGCCGATTCGGTACCTGCCGCTGCCTCGAAGCCCCTCGCCCGGCGACGGCCCGGCGCCCCCCTGGCCCCCCTGATGCGGTCAGGTGCCGTCCGGTGCGGTCTGGTGCGGCGGCGACGGGACCGGCAGGCTGCCGCGCATGGACTGGATGCCGCTGCTCTCCACGCTGAGCGGTGCCGTCATCGGCATCGCGGCCACCTTGATCGCGGACCGCAACAGCCGGATACGCGACGCCTACGCCCGCGGCGTCCCCGTCGGCTCCGGCGAGGACGCCCCGCTGATCGCGCAGCGCCGTACGGCCATGGCCAGGATGCGCGACCGCATGCGGGAGGACTTGGGCGTGGGCCCGCTCGGCATCGAATGACCGGACGGGCCGGGGCACTTGAGCAGCGGCCACACCCGCCGGCCGGACCGCTGTGTCGCGGGCCGCCTTCCGCCCGTACCATGGCCCTCCACCTAAAGGTTCAGACCAAACATGTGGAGGTCAAATGCCTGGCTCGGGACATCCCTTGGGGCGTCGATCGGTCCTGCGCAAAGGAGTCCTGGGGGCCGCGGCCCTGGGAGTGCTCGGAGCGGGAACCGCGCAAGCGAGCCTGCCGAGCGGGCCGAAGCGGGAGAGGAAGGGGCAGAGGAACGCGGACGCACCGGGCAAGCGGCTCGCGATCATAGGCGCGGGCGCGGCGGGCGTCGCCACCGCCTACTTCTGCGATTCGTCGTGGAGCGTCGACCTCTTCGAGTCGCGGGACAAGATCGGCGGCCACGCCGACACGGTGTCCGTCACCGACGGGGACAAGAAGTACGCGGTCGACATCGGCGCCGAGTTCTTCCACCCCAACACCCACCCGATGTACTGGTCGTTCCTGGAGGAGATCGGCGCCCGCACCGACGACCCCGCGACGAGCAAGGTGATCGAGGGGCCGGCGAGCCTCACCGTCTTCGACGGCGCCACCGGCAAGCCCCGCTTCGGCTCGGAACACGTCCTGGACGACCTCCCCGGCGCGCTGAGCTTCCTCGCCTTCACCAGGGAGGCGCGGAAGATGACCGAGCCCGACGCCCCGTGGGGGACCACCATGGGCGAGTGGCTCGACGGCCTCAGCATCGACGCCGACTACCGGCGCGACGTCCTCACCCCCTGGCTGTCCTCCCTGACCTGCGGCGACACCGAACTCGTGCGTACGCAGTCGGCGCGCGCCCATCTCTCGTCGTTCGCGAAGACCTTCCCCAGCAACATCTTCGAGTCCGTGCACACCTACAACTCGACGGTGGGCCTTGAGGGTTATCTGCGGATGCTGCTCGACGCCTGTGAGAACACCAACGTCCTCACCCGCGCCGCGGTGCAGAGCCTGGAGGAGCGGTCCGGCACCTGGCACGTCCGTACCGACTCCGGCCGTCACGGCCCGTACGACGCGGTCGTCGTCACCGCCCCGCCGCCCGTCTCGAAGGGCTTCTTCGGCGACGCCCCGGACTTGAGCCGCATCGGGGAGTACCTGGGCCTGCACGAATACCACCCCGCGCGCCTCGTCATCCACCGCGACCCCCACTACATGCCCGCCGACAAGGGCTACTGGTCTGTCCAGAACGCCGCCGCGGGCGGCCGCAACTGCGAGACGTCGATCTGGGTCGGCGCGTACTACGGCACCTCGGACCCGGCCACCAAGCCGAACATCTTCAAGAGCTGGGCCGCCTACCGGTCCTCGGATCCCGCCGAGATCCTCGCCGAACGCCGGTTCCGGCACCCCCTGTGCACGCCCCGCAGCCTCGGCGCGGCACGCGACATGATGGCCTTGCAGGGCGAGCGGAACCTCTACTTCGCGGGCAGCTTCACCACGATCACCGACCTCCAGGAGACGTCCCTGTACTCGGGGCTCAAGGTCGCGGAGAGCCTCAACCCGGAAGGCCCGGAACTCACTTCGTTCAAGCAGCGCCTCGCCGACGACGACCTGCTCGGAGTCTCATACGACGTGGTCTGAGCCCGCGGAGGGCGCGGACCGGCACGGGTATCACCGACTCCCCGGCCACGTTCGCCGCCGCACAGCGACTATGTATGTTGGCAGGCCGTGGACCGGCCGGTGAGCACCGCGACAAGCTCGCCAACTGCCTTCACCAGTCCCCGTGCAGCGGCATTACGGGCAATCTGCGCAAGAGGAGAGAACGGCATGATCTTCATCACGGCGAAGTTCCGCGTACGGCCCGAGCATGCGGACCGCTGGCCCGACATCGCCCGCGACTTCACCGAGGCGACGCGCGCGGAGCCGGGCTGCATGTGGTTCGACTGGTCCCGCAGCGTCGAGGACCCGACTGAGTACGTTCTGGTCGAGGCCTTCCGTGACGACGAAGCCGGCGCCGCACACGTCGGTTCCGAGCACTTCAAGACCGCCCGGCGCGAACTACCCCCGCATCTCGCCGAGACTCCCCTGATCATCAACGCGAACATCGACCAGGACGACTGGTCGCAGCTCGGCGAGATGTCCGTCGACCAGCCAGGTTCCGAGGACGGAAGCTGAGCACCGGCGGGTGCCGGCGCAGCGGCCGCAGCCGCGTCCCGGCGGTCCCGCGGCCCCGGTCTCCGACGGCGTCAGGCGACGCCGTCCTCCTGGCTCTGGTTCGCCGAGATCCGCTCCTTGGCCCGGCCGACGCCGTCCGCGATCTGCTCGGACATCGCGTCGCGCTGCCTGCGCAGCAGCACGAAGCTGATCGGGGCCGAGACCACCAGCGCCAGCAGCACGACCCACAGCGGGTTGGAGCTGCCGATGCCCTCGGGAATGATCCCGGTGTACGCGAGGAGCGCGACGACGAGGAGGCAGGCGGCGAAGACGCCGGCCCGCATGGCGGTGTAGCGGAGCGTTGCGTGCGACTTGCTGCTCACGGGGTCTTCTCCGGACTTCTCGGTGATACGGGCGCCCGCCTGTCGTGCGGCGCCCTTCATGCGGCTCGGGGGCCGTGGCGCGGTGCGCGGCGCACGGTGCGCCCACGCGGTGCGAGTGCGCGAGTGTGCGGGTGCGCAGGGACCGCGCGTGCCCTCCGTCCAGTCAAACACAGCGCGCAGGCGATCATTCCGGCCCCTCCCGGCCCCGGAGCCGGGCTCTAGTCGAGGGCCAGCCAGAAGGTGACGTCGTCCCGCAGATCGCCGTCCGCGACCTTGATCGCACCCGGCAGACGCCCCGTCTCGCGATACCCGCAGCCGGTGTAGAAGCGCTCTAGGCCGAGTCCGCCGCGGCAGGTGAGCCGGATCGCGGTGATGCCCTCGATCTCCCGTGCCGTCTTCTCGACCTCGGACATCAGTTCCCGCCCATGGCCTTTCCCCTGGAGCGAGGGGTGCACCATCACGGTGTAGACCGAGCACCAGTGGCGCTTGAGCCGGTGCCCGTTCAGGGCGATGAAGGCGCCCCCGACGATCGTGTCGCGCCCGTCGCGGGCGATCAGCATCCGCGTACGGCCGGAGTCGACGGCGGCCAGGTGGGCCAGCAGATCCGGGTGCACCTCCTCCGGAGTCACCGGCGGCACGAAGCCCACGGCACCGCCCGCATTGGTGACGTCCGCCCACAACGCGCCCAAGCCGTCGCGGAGTTGAGGCGTGATGGATGGATCCGTTTCGAAGGTGAGCGACATAGGACCGACCTTACGACCGAGCTTGCCCGGGCATTCGTCCGGCCCTTTCCGATGCCCTCTTCAGCCGGACGCGCACCATCGGGTGTCCGCTAGTCAGTGAAAAGGTAAAGATGACCGGCGCGCCACCGGATTTTGAACCACCGCCTTTGTAAAGGTCGCTCTGTTTCGTGACGGGAGACGGAGACAACCATGGTGGGCAAGAAGAAATCAGCTGTGCGCGGACTGACCTGCGCGATGCTCTGCGCGGCGGCGACGGTGTCGCTCTCGCCGCAGGCGACGTCGGCGCCGAACCCCAGGCCGAATGAGACGGGCCAGGCGCTCAAGGAGCGCTACCACGCGACGCGTCACGGCGGCATCGCCACCGCCGCGAACGCGTCGATCACATGCCGCAAGTCGGCCGCAAAAGCCGGCCCGTGCGGCTCGGCCCAGAAGGGCGGGAGCGGCCGGAACAGCGACTTCGACATGTTCTACTCCGACGTCGACCGCGACCGGAACACGTACAACTCCACCCGCGCGACGCTGCGGCTGCCGAAGAAGGCCGAGGTCTCCTACGCGCGGCTCTACTGGGGCGGCAATCTCCGTGTCGGCGAGGTCAAGCCGGCGAAGGACAACGGCCGGGCGCTGATGGCCGAGCCGCGCGGCTCGTACCGGTCGGTCAAGGCGGACACGGTGCGCACGCACCGCCGCGCGGACGGAGCGGACGCCTACCAGGCCTCCGCGAACGTGACGTCGCTGGTGCGCAAAAGCGGCCCGGGCGCGTACACCGTGGCGCAGCTCAATGTCGCCAAGGGCCGCTCCAAGGCGGGCGCGTGGGGCGGCTGGACGCTGGTCGTGGCGTACGAGAACAAGAAGTCGCCGCTTCGTCATCTGAGCGTCTGGGACGGATTCGCGGCGTCGGAACGGAATTCCGGCGGCATGCCCGTGGCGGGCCCGGCGATGGAATTCCCCGCGGGCGCCAAGGGATCGGTGGGCGTCGTCGGATACGACGGCGACCGCGGAGCGGGCGGCGAGTCCCTCACGGTGTCGGCCAACAAGCGTGCGGGGACGCGGATTTCGAATTCGGCGAACCCCCGCGACGACCTGTTCAACTCGACGATCACCGACCGCGGCCGCGAGGTGGCGGGGCGGGCTCCCGCGTACCGCAACACGCTCGGATACGACTCCGACGTGCTGGACGCGCGGGAGGCGCTGCGTGCCGGCGGGAACCGCCTCCAGTTCCGCTTCGCGTCCGGCGACGACGACTACCTGCTCGGCGCGCTCTTCGCGCAGGTAGACGCCCGCCGCTGACTCCGAGAATCCGCTGTTCCGCCAAGAAGCCTGTCCGGCTGTGACGTTGAGGGAGACGTCCGGGTGCAATCCCAGCGTAGAGAAGGAACTGACCGGCTGACGGTCCTTCATCTGGCACAACCGGTCGAAGGCGGGGTGGCGAGGGTCGTGGCCGATCTGGCCCGGGCCCAGACGCGGGAAGGCGTACGCGCCGTGGTGGCCTGTCCGGACGGCGGAAGCCTCTCCGGACAGGCCGCGGACGGCGGTGCGGAAGTCGAACTCTGGGCGGCCGTAAGGGAGTTGGGCCCCCAGATCGCGGCGGAGACCCTTCGGGCGGCACGGCTGGTCCGACGGATCTCGCCCGATGTCGTGCATGCGCACAGCGCCAAGGCGGGACTGGCCGCACGGCTGGCGCTGCGCGGCAGGGTGCCCACCGTCTACCAGCCGCACGCCTGGTCGTTCGAGGCCGTCGAGGGGCGCACCGCCCGGCTCGCCCGCTCCTGGGAGCGCCGGGCCGCGCGCTGGACGGACCGCGTGCTGTGCGTGAGCGAGGCGGAACGCCGTACGGGCGAGCAGGCCGGGATCGCCGCGCGGTGGGCCGTGGTGCACAACGGCGTCCCGGAGGCCGAGCCCTGCGAACGTGCCGTGGCGCGCGAGGAGTTGCACCAGCTGGCGGAGGTGCCGGACGGCGCTCCGCTCGTGGTGTGCGTGGGGCGGCTGTGCAGGCAGAAGGGGCAGCGGGTGCTGCTCGACGCGTGGCGGCGCATCGCCGACGACGTACCGGAGGCCTGGCTCGTGCTCGTGGGCGACGGGCCCGACCGCGGTGATCTGAGCGGATCGGCGCCCGAGCGGGTGCTGTTCGCGGGGGCGAGCGACACGGCCGGCCGCTGGTACGCCGCGGCCGATCTGGTCGTACTGCCCTCCCGCTGGGAAGGCATGGCGCTCACTCCCCTCGAAGCGATGGCCCACGCCCGTCCCGTCGTGCTCACGGACGTGGGCGGGGCGCGCGAGTGCCTGCCGCCCGGGCAGCACGAGTCGTCCCTCGTGCCGCCCGATGATCCGGGGGCCCTCGCCGAGGCGGTCACGCATCTGCTGCGGGCGCCGGACGTACGGGAGTTCATGGGCGAGGCCGCACGCAAGCACGTGCGCGCCGACTTCGACGTGCGGCAGACCGCGGCCTCGGTGCTGCGGCTGTACGGCGAAGTGCTCGGCGCCCGCGCCCGCGACGGCAAGGGACGGGCGGCACTATGACGGCGGACAGCACGGACGAGCGGGCGAGCAGCGCACGGGTGGTGACCAAGCCTGCGTCGGCGCCGGGAAAGGCCTCCGAGAGCGGCGTCGTCGTACGGCCACCCCAGCAGGCGGCCGACCGGGCCGTGCCCGCGCCAGTCGGCACTCTGCGCAGACGCCGGAACCTGCTGCGGCTTCGCCATCGCGGTGCCGCGGCGCTCGCCTTCGCCGACGCGGCCTCGGGCGCGGCCGTCGTGGCGGTGATGGCCTCGGCCGTCGGCGGGTCACAAGCGGACGCCCTGCTGCTGGGGCCCGTCGTGGGCGGCGCTCTCGCGCTCAACGCCCAGGCGGGCCTGTACCGGCCGGGGCTGATGGCGTACGCGCTCGACGAACTCCCCGCGGTGGCCTCCCGCGTCGCCGTGGTCTGGTGCGTCGCCGCGGCACTCCTCGCGTCGCTCGACCGCCCGTCGGCGCTGGACTGGGCGGCACTCCTCATCGCGATCAGCGCGAACGCGGTGCTCACCGCCACGGCCCGCTTCCTGGTGCACGGCTTCCGGCGGATGAAGGCGCGGCGGCGGCCACGGCCCGCGCTGATCGTGGGCAGCGGACGGCTGGCCCGTACGGTCGCCGGCGTCTTCTCCGAGCACTCCTGCTACGGGCTGCGGCCCGTCGGCTTCGTCGACCTGGTCGGCACGGCGGACACCGCAGCGGCCCTCGACGGCGCGAGCGACGCCACCGGCACGGACGCCGGCGACGGGCACGCGGACCGCGACGGCGCACCGCTGCCGGTGGTCGTCGTGCTGGAGGACGTGACGAGAGCGGTCATCCAGAACACCGTCCGCGACGTGGTCTTCCTCGGATCTCCGTGGGAGGAGGCCCGGAACGCCCTGCTGGCAAGGGCGTTGGGCGAACGCGGGGTGACGGGCTGGCTCGTGCGGCCGGGCTGTGCCGTGGGGGCTCACGGAACGCACGACGGGGGGCCTTCGCATGTGTGGGGCTTCTCGTGCAGGCGGCTGTCCCTGGAGTGCCCCGGTTCGGGGTGGAGCTGGCGCAAGCGGCTGCTGGACCTGGCGCTGGTCGCGCCGGCGCTGGTCGTCGCGGCGCCGCTGCTGGCGGCGTGCGCGCTGGCCGTACGGCTGTCGGACGGGCGCGGAGTGATCTTCCGTCAGGAGCGGGTGGGCCTGGGCGGCGGTCCGTTCACGCTGCTGAAGTTCCGCACGCTGCGGCCCGCGGACGAGAACGAGTCGGCGACGCTGTGGAGCGTCGCGGGCGACGAGCGGATGAGCGCCGTCGGGCGGCTGCTGCGCCGTACGTCGCTGGACGAGCTGCCGCAGCTGTGGAACGTGCTGCGCGGCGACATGAGCCTCGTCGGGCCGCGGCCCGAACGCCCTTATTTCGTGCAGCAGTTCAGCCAGGAGCTACCCGGCTACGCGGAGCGGCACCGCTCGCCCGTCGGCATCACCGGGCTGGCTCAGGTGCACGGGCTGCGCGGCAACACCTCCATCGAGGACCGGGCGCGCTTCGACAACCACTACATCGAGACGTGGTCGCTCTGGCAGGACGTGCGGATCATGTTCCGCACGGTGACCTCGTTCTTCCGCCTCGAAGGACGGTGATCGGGGTGACGGTCGCACTTCCGGAGAGCCGGCGTCCGCCGGGCGGCGACGACGCGGGCGCACGAGCCGCCCGTGCGGACGGCGGACACGGCCCGGGGCACCGGGCGCCGGCGTCCCACGGTCCGGCCGGAAGCCCGGCGGGTGCGAACGGACCGGTGCCCTGGCGGCACTGGGCTCCCATGGCTCCGGCGGTGGCGACCGTGCTGGTCCTCTGTGCGCCGGTGCGTACCGGCGACGTGACCACCTCGGGCAAGATCACTGCCGCAGACGCGGCCTCCATGGTGCTGGTGGTGTGGTGCCTGGTGAGGCTGCTGCGCGGACGCGGCGGTCGTCTGACACCCAGGGCGGCGGTGGTGCTCGGGGCACCGGCTGTCGCCTTCGCGGTGGCGACCGCCGCGTCCGCCGATCCGTGGGCGAGCGTGCCCGGCTTCGTACGCTGCCTCCAGATCTTCGTGCTGGTCCCCGGTGCGCTGCTGCTTCTGCTGCGCGGCGCAAGGGACTTCAGACTCCTGTGCTGGTCCGTGATCGTGCTGGCGCTGGTGCAGGGGACGGTCGGCGTCGTACAGAGCCTGACCGGCACCGGCGCCTCGTACATGGGGAAGAACGTCCGCGCCGTGGGCACCTTCGGGCCGCTCGACGTGATGGGGATGTCGACTGTCGTCTCCCTGGGGCTCGTTGCCGCCTTCGCGCTCTCCCTCGCGTACCCGGCCGACTGCTCACGCCGGCAGCGGATCACCGCGATGTGCTGTGCCTTCGCGCTGCTGCCGCCGCTCGTCCTGTCCTACAGCCGCGGCGCGTGGATCGCGACGGCCGTCGCCTGTACGACGGTGCTGGTGCTGGCGGGGGTGCGCAGGGCCGTGGCGGTGCTGCTGGCGCTGGTGGCCGCATCGGTGGTGCTGGTGGGCGGCTTCGGCGTCGGCTCGGCGATGGTCACGGAGCGGCTGACGAGCATCGCCGACATCGGTTCCGCGCCGGACCGCTCCGTCACCGACCGCTACAGCCTCTGGTCGGCGGCGACCGGCATCTGGCAGGACTCTCCGGTGACGGGCGTCGGCCCGAAGAACTTCGCGGCGCAGCGCGACGGGCACGCCACGCTCGGGCTCTCCTCGGGAAGCGACACCGCGGGCGCGGGCATGCAGTTCCAGAAGGAGCCGCTGCTCTCGCCGCACAACATGTATCTGCTCGTGCTCAGCGAGCAGGGCCTCGTCGGGATCACGGCGCTCGTCGGCGGCGGAGGCGTGCTGCTGGTGTGCGGGTTGCGGAGGGTGCACGCGGCTCACAGGGCGCGGCAGGCGCACGGCTACGGCGGCTGGGGCGGGGGCAGTTCGTACGCCTCCGGCCCGGACGCGACGGCCTCGGACGTCAGGGTCTCGGACGCCCCGGGTTCGTACGTCCCGGATTCGTACGTTCCGGATTCGTGCGCCCCGGGTTCGTACGAGTGCGGGCTGGCCGCCGCCGGACTGCTCGTCTGGCAGGCCGTCGACTTCCTGTACGCCGACATCGGCGGCCCGTCGACCGTGCTGACCGCGGTCGTGCTCGGCGGTGTCGCCTGGTGGGCGCTCGCGTCCCCCGCGGACGGCGACTCGGCCGCGGACGCCGGCGACGCCGGCGACGCCGGTGAGGCCGGGTACGCCGAAGGCCGCGAGGGCAAGGCAGAGGCACCGGCTCGATGACCGATACGCACGCCTCCCGGACCTCCGCTCGGGACGCACCGGCGTCGCCGTCCCGGGCATCAGGCACCGGCGAAGTCCAGGGCGAAGCGATCCAGCGCGAGGAACTCCAGGGCGAAGAGGTCCAGGGCGATCAAGTCCGCGACGGCGAGGGCCCGGGCGGCCGACTCGGCGGCGGGGACGGCGCTCCCCCGCTGCTGGGTCGGTTCCTCGCGCGGGCGGCGGTGATCACGGCGGCTCTCACCGCCGCCGGTGCCTTCTTCGGGCTGCTGCGCGACCAGACGATCGCCAGCCTCTTCGGCGCCGACGCCGACACCGACGCCTTCCTCGTCGCCTGGACCGTCCCGGAACTGGCGGCCACGCTGCTCATCGAGGACGCGATGGCGCTGATCCTCGTCCCCGCGTTCAGCCTCGCGCTCTCGCGGCGGGCTGCGGGCCTTCCGCGTACGGACGACGCGCTCGCGGCGGACGCGCTCGCGGCGGACGCGCTCGTGGACGGCACACTCGCGGCGAACGGCGCGACGCTCCCGGGCGCACCCCCCGAAGGTCCCGACCCGGTGTGGGGCGTGGTGCGGCGGACCCTGCCCCGGCTGCTGCTCGGTCTCGTGGCCATCGCGGTTCTGATGCTGCTCGCGGCGCCGGTGCTCGTACGGATCCTGGCGCCGGGGCTGCCGGACGCGGACACGGCCGTCGACTGCATGCGTCTGACATCGCTGACCGTGGTGACGTTCGGGCTGGCGGGGTACTTCAGCGCGGCGCTGCGCGCGCACCGGCGTTTCGTGGCCCCCGCGTCGATCTACGTCGCATACAACGCGGCGATCATCGCGGTGATGTTCGCCGGGCACAACGTATGGGGGGTGCGGGCGGCCGCGCTGGGGGTCGCGGCGGGCGGCGCGCTGATGGTCCTCGTCCAACTCCCCTCGTTCATCAAGCAGTTGCCGTCCCGGGAGCTGCGGTCGTCCCGGGAGCTGCGGTCGTCCCCGCGGAGGGCCCGCGGCACGCGGCCCGCGGCGGCGAAGGGCCCTGCCGTGGCGACGGCGAAAAGCGCGCACGTGACGGCGCACGCGACCACGCACACGGCCGAGCACACCGCCACGACCGCGCACCTGCCCGAGGGTGCCCCTGCCGCGGACGCGGCTGACGCGGCCGGTCTGCCGACCGGTGCCGGACGCGAGCCCGCGACCGCGCCCGCCACGTCCGCCGCGACCGCCACGTCCAACGCCCCCTTCCCCGGGCCGAGTACGGACGTCGCACCCGACCCGTCCACCGGACGCATCGCGATGCTCGGTCTCGGCGTACTGGCACCGGTCGTGACCTTCGCCGTCAGCCGTCAGGCGCAGGTGCTCTTCGAGCGCTATCTGGCCTCACCGCTGCCCGCCGGGGCCATCTCGCACCTCAACTACGCGCAGAAGGTCGCGCAGATGCCGATGGTGCTCTCGCTCATGGTGTGCACGGTCACCTTCCCGGTCGTCGCGCGCGCCATGGCGGACGGCGACCGGGAGCGCGCCCGGCTGCGCGTGGAGCGTGATCTGGCGCTGGTCGGCATCGTCGTGCTGCTGGGTGCCGCGTACGTCATCGCCTGTGCCCCGGAGCTCATCCGACTCCTCTTCCAGCGCGGCGAGTTCGACGCCGGCGACACCGCGGACACGGCGTCGGTGATGCGGGTATACAGCTGCGGCCTGCTCGGTCACAGCCTGGTGGGGGCGCTGGTGCGCCCGTTCTTCTCCGGTGCTCGGCCCCCCTGGTATCCGGCCGCTGCGATGGGCGCCGGGCTCTTCGTGACCGTGGCGTCGGGAGCGCTCGCGGTGCGCGTCTGGGGCGTGCACGGGATCGCCGCCGCCAACGCCGCCGGGATCCTCACCGCCGCGCTGCTCCTGCTGCACGGCCTGGGCGCCCGCGTCGTCGCCATCGACGTACGCGGAGTCGCGGGCGGGCTGGCGCGGCTGCTGCTGTCCGCCGCGGTCGCCGCGGCGGCCGGCTGGGGCGCCGCCCGGCTCGTCTCAAGTCCGCTGGCCGGAGCCGCCGTCGGCGGCCTGGCCGTGCTGGTCGTCTTCGCGTCCGTGGCTCATCTCGTACGAGCCCCCGAGTTGCCTCAGCTGTTCGCCGCCGTCAAACGAAGGTTCGCTCATGTCCGCTGAGTCCGCCGCATTCGCCGAGTCCGCCGAGACCGCCGAGACCGCCCGGCCTGCCGGATCCGCGGGGTCCGCCGGGCCCACGGGGTCCGCACGGTCCGCCGGGTACGCCGGCTTCCGTGCCCGCATCCCCGCTCTGCCGCTGCCGACGCCGCAGCGCCGCGTGCCCGCACCCGCGTCCGCGCGCGAGCCGGCGACCGCCACGGCCCGTTCAGGCGTGCGGCGCCGACGGCCTCCCTGGGTGCTGATGTACCACTCCGTCTCCGGCTGCACCGACGACCCGTACCGGATCACCGTCTCCCCCCACCGGCTCGACCGGCAGCTGCGCTGGCTGCGCGACCACGGACTGTCGGGCGTGAGCGTCGGCGAACTGATGCGGGCACGGGCCGCCGGTCGCGGCGCCGGACTGGTCGGGCTGACCTTCGACGACGGCTACGCGGACTTCGCCGAGAGCGCGCTGCCGCTGCTGCGCCGGCACGGCTGCACGGCGACCGTCTTCGTGCTGCCCGGACGGCTCGGCGGCGACAACGCCTGGGACGAACTCGGCCCGCGCAAACCGCTGTTGACGGCCGACGGCATCCGCGCCGCCGCCGCGGAAGGGATGGAGGTGGGTTCGCACGGCCTCATGCACACCGACCTGACCACCGCCGACGACGCCACCCTCGAAAGGGAGACGAAGCACAGCCGCGCCTGCCTGGCCGACATCACCGGCACCGCGCCGCAGGGCTTCTGCTATCCGTACGGGACGGTCGACTCACGCGCGGTCGAGGCGGTGCGCGACGCGGGTTACGGCTACGCGTGCGCCATCGACCCGGGCACGCTGACGTGCATTCATGCGCTTCCGCGGGTGCACATCGACGCCTCGGACACGTCCGTACGGCTGTTCCTGAAGCGGATGCTGAACCCGCTGCGCCGCAAGCCGCTCCCGTCGGAACCGCCGGTCCAGCACGCACCGGTCCGGCACGCACCGGTCCAGGACTCACCGGTCCAGGACTCACCGGTCCAGGAGTCGCCCGGTCAGGACCCGCAGGCGGAGGGATCGCCCGCGGCACCCCGGGCGCAGGAGCCCCGGACGCCGGAGGCGCCTCCCGCCGCAGGCCGCGCGGCAGGGCAGGACGAGGACGCCGCAGGGCAGGACGCGGACGCCGTCGGAAGCGAAACGGGCGGCGGCCGATGAAAGTCGCGCACATCATCACCGGGCTCGGCGTCGGCGGCGCCGAACAGCAGCTGCGGCTGATGCTCCGCCATCTCCCCGCCCGCTGCGACGTGTTCACCCTGACCGCGCCGGGCTCCGTGGCGCAGGGCATCCTCGCCGACGGCCACCGGGTCACTCATCTGGGCATGACCGGCAACCTCGACGCGACGGTCATGCCGCTCCTGGTCCATCTCCTCCGCGAGGGCCGCTACGACCTCGTACACACCCACCTCTACCGGGCCTGTCTCTACGGACGGCTCGCCGCGCGCATCGCCGGCGTACGTGCGGTGGTCGCCACCGAGCACTCGCTGGGCGACGACACGATCGAGGGGCGCCCGCTCAGCGCCGGTGTCCGCGCGCTGTATCTCGCCTCCGAACGGCTGGGCTGCGCCACGATCGCCGTGTCCGACACGGTGGCGCAGCGGCTGCGTAAGTGGGGCGTACCGGCGTCGCGGGTGCACACCGTGCCCAACGGCATCGACGCCCTCCGCTTCCGCTTCGACCCCGTGGCGCGTGCGGCCACGCGGGCCCGGCTCGGCATCCCGGAGGGCACGTTCGTCGTGGGCGGGGTCGGGCGGCTCGTGCCGGGCAAGCACTTCGAGACGCTGGTACGGGCCGTGTCCGTACTCCCGGGCGTACGGCTGCTGCTGGCCGGCGACGGCCCCGAGCGCGAACGGCTCCACGAGATCGCCTCCGCGCTCGGCGCGCTCGACCGCGTGCACATGCTCGGCGAGTGCGACGGGACGGTCTCCCCTGCGGGCGCCGGCGGCTGGGAGATCCCCGGTCTGCTGGCCGCGATGGACGTCTTCGTCTCGCCGTCCTCCGACGAGTCGTTCGGGCTGGCCGTGCTGGAGGCGCTCGCGGCCGGTCTGCCGACGCTGCACGTGACGTGCCCCGCCATCGACGACCTGCCCGCGGAGCAGGCACCCGGCGCGCGCCGCATCGGCACCGGCGTGCCCGAACTCACCGCGCTGCTCTGCCAGTACGAGAAGGCCGGGCCCGTACGACTGCCCGTGCCCCCCGTCGTGGACCGCTACGACATCGCCCGCAGCGCGGAGCGGCTGATGGCCGTCTACCGCGCCGCGACGGGCGCACCGCAACTGCCCGCACCGGCACCGTCCGCGCCGACGCCCGTACCGGCGCCGGCGTCCCTACCCCTGACATCGAGGTGAGTTCTGCCATGCGCAAGGCCGCACAGGGATCGGCCAAGTCCCCCGACGCGGGCGGCTCGGCACGTACGAAACAGTCCAGACGCGAAGCCCGCCGGGGAAGGCCCGGCGGCTCCGCACCCGCCGAAGCGGAAGACGGGGCGAAGGAGGAGGTCGAGAAGGAAATGAAGGAGGAGACGACGGAGAACGCGACGTCCGGCGCGACGACGAGGAGCGATGACGAGGTGAGACCGAGGCCCGGCGGTACGGCCCCGAAGACGCACACCACCGACACCCCCGCGGGCACCGGCAAGGACGGCGCGGACGCGGCGGAGGGGAAGGCCGGTACGGACGCTCAGACAGGTACGGAGACGAAGTCCGCCACGGACACCAAGGCCGGTACGGAGACGAAGTCCGGGCAGGAGAGCGGCAACCCGGCCGCGGGTTCCCGTCCCGCCGCCGGAGCAGCATCCGGCACCGCCGAGCCGGTCGGCGCCCGGAAGGACACGGCCGGGACGGAGGCCGTCAAGACCCAGACCTTCAAGGCGACTTCGGCCGCGGGTGGCAAGGACGGCCCCGGCGCCGGAACCCCTATCGGCACGAGCCCGAAGACCGCCTCGCTCACCCGGACCACCCCGCTGCGCGCCAACGCCCTTACGGGGAACGGCGGTCGAGGCGGCACCTCCCCCTCGCGCACATCCGCGCCCGGAGCCACCGGCACGACCACGAGCACGAGCACCGGCACGCGTACGGGCACCGGCACGCGTACGGACACGGTGGCCGCCCGTGACACCCGGGCACGCACCCGCCCGGGCGTCCGCAGCCCCGTCCCGGAGCCCGCGAAGCCCCGTCGCCCCAGGCTGTCCCGGCGCCTGATGGCGGGACTGCGCCGCGTGCCCTTCTGGTGGCCGCTGCCGCTGTGCCTGGCACTGGGAGCAGGAGCGGGAGCCGGCTACTCGGCGATGACGCCCGCGCAGTACGCAGCGGTCAGCTATGTCGTGGTCTCGCCCGCCGGTCAGTCGGAGGCGGGGGGCGCGCTCGGTTACGCACAGGCATACGGCAAGATCGCCACGGACCCGGTGATCATCGCGGACGCCGAGAAGCGGGCCCATCTGCGCCCCGGCACGATCCGCCAGGGCATCCAGGCCAGCACCTCGCCGGACGCGCCCATGGTGCAGATCACGGCGACCTCGTCCAACGCGTCGCAGGCCGCGAAGAACGCCGACGCCGTCGCCAAGGCCCTCACGCACACGGCCAAGTCGTCGGTGAAGCGGACCGGCGCACGGCTCACCGTGCTCTCCGACTCCATGGCTCCCGCGACTCCGGTGTCTCCGTCCCCGGTGGTCGCGATCTCCGTGGGCGCCTGCGCGGGCGGGCTGCTTGGCGGGCTCGTACTGCTCACGCTCCCGCGGTCGCGCCGCCGTCCGGAGACCGCCACCGCGGCTCCCGCGGTCTCCTCCGGGACCTACGCCGAGACCTCCGCGGCTTCCGCGTCCGCCGGAACCCCCGCGACCTCCGCGTCCCCCGCGACCTCCGCGTCCCCCGAGACCTCCGCGCCCGCCGCGACCCCCGGGACGGAGCAGCGGCGATGACCTCGGCGACGGTCTGCCGCGATCCGGCCGAGTTCGGCGAACTGGCCCGCGAGTGGGAGGAGTTGCGCCGCCGCAGCCCCGGCGCCACGACCTTCCAGTCGCATGCGTGGCTCCACTCCTGGTGGCAGTCGTACGGAAGGAGGGGGCGGCTGCGCGTCGTCCTCGTACGCAGCGAGGGCCGGCTCGTCGCCGCCGCCCCGATGATGCTCACCCACCGGCCGCTGCCCGCGCTGGTGGTGCTCGGCGGCGGCATCACGGACTTCTGCGACGTGCTGTTCGACGCCGAGTTCCCCGGTGCGGCGGCGTGCCTCGCGGCGGCCCTGCACCGGGCGGCCCGCGGGGCACTGATCGACCTGCGCGAGGTGCGTCCCGGTGCCGCGGCCGAGCAGGTCTACGACGTGTGGCCGGGCATCGGGCGGCGGCTCGCGGACTCCGCGTGCCTCGAACTCCCCGGCGTCCCCATGGAGGAGCTGCTGGAACGGCTGCCGACGGCCAGCGCCAAGCGCACCCGGCAGAAGCTCCGCAAGATCGACAAGATGGGGATCAAGGAGCACGACGTGCTGCCTTCCGAGGCGGCCGAGGCCGTACGCACCCTGCTGCACCTGCACGAGTTGCAGTGGAAGGGCCGCGGCGTGACGCCCGAGCACCTGCGGCCGCGCTTCCGCGCGCACCTTGAACGCACCGTCGAGCGGCTGACGGAGAGCGGCGACGCGACGATCACCGTGTACCGGATCGACGACGCTGCCGTCGCCTCGGACATCACGTTCGTCAGCCGCGACATGGTCTGCGGCTATCTCTACGGCGCACATCCGCGGCTGCGGTCGCAGCGGGTGGACATCACCACCATGCTGCTGCGGCACGCGGCCGGGCACGCCGACGCCAAGGGATGCGGAACGCTCAACCTGCTGCGGGGCGCGGAACCGCACAAGTTGAGATGGCAGGCCGAATCGGTGGCCAACCGGCGGCTGATCATGACCCGCAGGGAGATGGCTCCGGCGCTGGGCCTGCATCTGGCGCAGATCGCGGGACGGGGTCTCGCGGCGGGTGCGGTACGCAGGGGACGGGACGCGGAGTGGCTGCGGCGCATCCTGCCCGGCGGCCCGGAGGGTACGGCCCACGCTCCGGGACCGGGCCAGGGCGCCGCTTCGGGATCCGGTTCGGGATCCGGTTCGGGATCCGGCTCGTCGGCGGGAGCGGCAGCGGAACGGGAGCGGGCCTAGCCGACGTTCCGACGTGTTCCACATGCCACGCGGGCGCCTCCCTCCGGGGGCGCCCGCGTTCCGTCTCCGTACCAGTCCCGTACTAGTCCCTGAAGCCCCACCTGTCCGGCAGCACCTTGTCGAACCGTACGCAGAAGTCACCGACCACGAAGCAGTGCTCGTACCACGGAATGCGGCGCCCCGGTTCCGTCGGCACGGGCACCGCGGTGCGCGAGGGCGAAGGCGTGGGCGGCACGGGAGCGGTGGACGCGGTGGGCGGTGCCGACGGGGTCCCGCTCGCGCCGGGCGACGGCGAGGGCGCGGCCCCCTCCGCCGCCCCGCTCCGTGCGAAGAGCGCGGCCCGGAAGGTCTCGGCGGAGGCGGGGTTGTGCGGGCACTGCCACACGCCGTGCGGGCAGTAGTCGGTGAGCGTCTGGTACAGCGGCTTGTGGCGGTCGAACCAGTCGAGCATCCGCCGCACGTACTCCGGGTTGTCGCCGTTGCGGAAGAGTCCCCACTCCGGGTAGGAGACGGCCTTGCCGTGCTGCCTGGCGAAGTCGACCTGGGCCTGGAGTCCGAGCGGTTCGTTCACCTGCTCATCGAAGGACCGGCCCTCGGGCTGGTCGTAGGTGTCCATTCCGATCACGTCGACGACGTCATCGCCGGGGTAGCACTCCGTCCACGGGAAGGCGTCCTTGCCGCGGCTCGGCGCGAAGTCGAAACGGAACTTCTGCCCTGCGACCGACCGCATGGCGGCGACGGCTCGCCGCCAGTACGCCTTCCACGCCTCCGGGTCGGGCCCGCAACGGTGCGAGTACGTAAGGCCGTTCATCTCCCAGCCGAGCACGATCACGGTGTCCGGCGCCTTCTGCCGTACCAGGCGCTCGGCGAGGGTGCGGAAGTGGGCGTCGAAGCGGCCGTCCGCGCCCGCACGCAGCAGCGACCGGACCTCGTGGTCGGGCAGACCGGCCTCGTTGCGCTCCAGCATCGGCACGTTGAGCACGAAGAGCCGGTCCTTGCGGGCCTGCCGCCACTGCGTCCAGGGAGTCAGGAACTCGGGCCGGCCCTCGATGTTGGACCACCGGTCGCCGGGCAGATAGGTGTGGGCGACGTTCAGTTCCGTACCGCCGAGCCAGTTCTGAAACTGCGTCATGCGCTGCACTCCGTCGGCGCCGGAGCGGAGGAACGCGCCCAGCGGCGCGAGCGGTGCCGCCGCGGAGCGCAGTGCGGGGGCGCCCGCCCCCGCGTCGCCGCCGGAAGCAGAACCCGTGCCGGTGCTCGGAGCGGGGGTCGGGGTGGGGGCCGCCTCGCCGGGGCCGCCGACGGTCGAGGCGACGCTGCGGATGAACGATTCCGTCTCGAAGTCGGGCAGATTCACCGGCAGGACGCTACAGGAGGCCAGCAGCCCGGCGGCCAGGACGGCGCCGCACGCTCCTTTGTATCCGCGGCGGTTGGGACTTCCCATGGCTCCTCCAGGTATGCCGTCGTTGTCCTCGGCCGCGAAACACGCATTTGAGACCTCACCGCTCGGGACGGCTCGGTGCGGTCTGATAGGCCAATGGGGATATTTTCTCCCTGTTCGCCCTATTCATGATGCAAGGACATACCCATGCCGTCGTTCGACACGGAAGTCCCCGTCCTGCTGCTCCGGCTCGATCCCAATCCGTTCCACCACGGAACGCTGGGCGCCATCCGGTCCTTGGGGCGTACGGGAATCGAGGTGCACGTCGCGGAGGCGGCACCGGGACCTGTGGACCGCTCCCGGTTCGTGCACCGGGTGCATTCGCTGCCGCCGGACGGCACTTCGGACGCGGAACTCGAGAGGGCCCTGTGCCGCGTCTCGGACGCGATCGGCGCACCCGCCGTGCTCATCGCACTCGACGACCGGGGCGCGATCGCCGTGGCCGCGCTGGCGGACCGGCTGCGCGAGCGCTTCCTGCTCCCGGCGACGGCTCCCGGACTGCCCGCCCGCGTCGCCGACAAGGCCGAACTCGCCGAACTATGCGCCGCGGCCGGAATCTCACACCCCGTCACCGTCACGCCCGGCAGCGCGGCGGAGGCGGCGCGTGAGGCGGCGCTGCTGGGGCTTCCCGCGGTCGCGAAGTGGAGCCGTCCATGGCTGCTGCCGAAGGGCATGCGCAGCACGACGCTCGTACGCACTCCCGCCGACGCCTCCGAGTTGTACGAGCGCAGCGCTCACGCCGGCAGCCGGCTGCTGTTGCAGCAGCGGCTGAGCGGCGGGCGCGGAACGGACTGGTTCTTCCACGGCTACGCCGACGGCGAGGGCGGGTTCCTCGTGGGCGGCGCCGGCCGCAAGGAGCGCTCCTGGCCGCCCCGTACGGGCCTGACGGCGGTCGGCACTTGGCTCGCCAACCGCGAGGTGGAGGACGCGGCGGCGCGGCTGGCCGCACAGGTCGGCTACCGCGGAATCCTCGACCTCGACTTCCGCTTCGACCCGGTCACCGGCTCGTACCACCTGCTCGACTTCAATCCGCGGCCCGGCGCGCAGTTCCGGCTCTTCACGGACGAGGACGGGCTGGACGTCGTAAGGGCGCAGCATCTGCACCTGACGGGGCGTCCGGTGCCGCGGCAGGGCGACGGGCAGGGGCGGGTGTTCGTGGCGGAGAACTACGCGCTGCTGTCGGCGCTCGTGGCGGGCGCCTCGCTGGTCGGCGAGCTGCTGCGGGCGGGGCGGGGGCGGACGGCGCGGCGCGAGGAGGGGGAGCACGGGACCCCGCTGCCGCTGCGGCTCCGGCTCCAACTCCGGCTCCGGGTCTGGCTGCGGCTTGGGCTTGGGCTGGGGCTCCGCCTGCCCCTGGGCGGGCGGGGACGGCGGGGACATGGGCGCGCCGGCGCCGGACGGGGCGTCGAGCGTGCCTGGTTCGCGCTGGACGATCCGCGGCCGTTCTTCGCGATGGCCGGCGCCTGGTTCGTACGCGGCGCCCTCAAGGTCTGGCATCGCGTCGGTTCCGTAAGGGCGGCGCTGCCCGCCGCGGCGCCGGGGCTGCCGGCCGCAGCGCACTTCCGAACCACTCGTGACGAGCGATCAGTGCAAGATCAGAGAGAAGGAAACGCATGTACGACCTCGTAGTGGTGGGCGCAGGCCCCTACGGCCTTTCCATCGCCTCGCACGCCGCGGCCGCCGGACTCAACCTGCGCGTCCTAGGCCGTCCCATGGCCTCGTGGCGCGACCACATGCCACAGGGCATGTACCTCAAGTCCGAGCCCTGGTCCTCCAACCTCTCGGACCCGGCCGGTACGCACACGCTCGCCGCCTACTGCTCCGCGCGCGGCATCACGGTGGAGCACGGACGGCCGCTGCCGCTCGGCACGTTCACCGAGTACGGGCAGTGGTTCGGCCGGCGGGCCGCGCCGCCGGCCGACGAGCAGACGGTGACGTCCGTCGTGCCGTGCGCGCGCGGCTTCCGCGTGGAGACGGCCGAGGGCGAGGTGCTGGTGACCCGTACCGTCGTCGTCGCCGTCGGCGTCATGCCGTTCGTGCACAAGCCGGGACCGCTGCGGAAGCTGCCGCCCGCGCTCGTCTCGCACAGCAGCCACCACCAGGACCTGAGCCGTTTCAAGGACAGGGACGTCACGGTGGTCGGCGCGGGGCAGGCGGCCCTGGAGACCGCGGCGCTGCTCGCCGAGGAGGGCGCGCACGTGAGGGTCGTCGCCCGCGCCGACCGCATCAACTGGAACTCCCCGCCGCAGCCCCTCCAGCGCACCCTGCTCAAGGCGATCCGCGATCCGCACTGCGGGCTGGGCACCGGCTGGCCGAGCTGGGTCTTCTCCGAGATCCCCTGGGCGGTACGGAAGCTTCCGGCGCCGCTCAGACAGCACATCGCGCGTACGGCGCTGGGCCCGGCCGGTGCGTGGTGGCTGCGCGACCGCTTCGAGTTCGCGGTGCCGGTGCTGCTCAGCAGCCGGCTCAGCGCCGCGGAGCAGGTGGGCGAACAGGTGCGGCTGCGGCTGGAGTCGGCCGACGGCGTCGTGCGCACGGTGCAGACGGACCACGTGGTGGCGGCGACCGGTTTCACCCCGCGGCTGGCACGGCTGTCGATGCTGGACACCTCGGTGCGCAGCATCCTGCACCGGGTCGGCTCCAGCGACGCCCCCGAACTCAACGCCAGGTTCGAGTCGTCGCACCCCGGACTCTTCTTTACGGGCCTGCTGGCGACCCCGTCGTTCGGGCCGTCCATGCGCTTCGTGTACGGGGCGACCTTCGCGGCGAACCGCGTGGTGCAGGGAGTGAAGCGGCGGCTGGCCGAGCCCAGGCTGGCGACCGTGCCGCACGCCGCCCGCGCCCGGACCACCGAACAGCACCGCGCGGACGGCCAGTTGACGGGAGAGCCCGCGCCCGCCCGCCGCTGACCGGAACGAAAACGTCCCCTGAGCGGAACGGAACTCCACGGGCCCCGCCCGCCGCGCTGTGCCGCGCGGCCGGCGGGGCCCGTGGCGCCGCGTCAGATGCGCATGGGCTGGGGCGATTCGCGGCGCTCCGGGTCGGGCCCCTCGTACTCGCGGATGACCTCGTAGCGGGTGTTGCGCTCCATGGGCCTGAAGCCGGCGTCGCGGATCAGGTCGAGCAGGTCCTCGCGGGTGAGCTTGTCGGGCGTCCCGTAGTTGTCCGCGTCGTGAGTGATCTTGTACTCGACGACGGAGCCGTCCATGTCGTCCGCGCCGTGCTGGAGCGCGAGTTGGGCGGTCTGCACGCCGTGCATGACCCAGAAGACCTTCACGTGCGGCACGTTGTCGAAGAGCAGACGCGAGACCGCGAACGTCTTCAGCGCCTCCGCGCCGGAGGCCATCGTGGTGCGCGCCTGGAGGGTGTTGCGCACCTTGCCGTCCTGCATGTCGACGAAGTCGTGCTGGTAGCGCAGCGGGATGAAGACCTGGAAACCGCCGGTCTCGTCCTGGAGTTCACGCAGCCGCAGCACGTGGTCCACGCGGTGGCGGCGCTCCTCGATGTGCCCGTACAGCATCGTGCACGGCGTCTTGAGGCCCTTCTGGTGCGCGAGGCGGTGGATGCGCGACCAGTCCTCCCAGTGGGTGTCGTGGTCGACGATGTGCTGCCGTACGTCCCAGTCGAAGATCTCGGCGCCGCCGCCCGTGAGGGACTCCAGACCGGAGTCGATGAGGACGTCGAGGATCTCGCTCGCGTCCATCCCGGAGATCTTCTCGAAGTGGTGGATCTCGGTGGCGGTGAACGCCTTCAGCGAGACCGTCTCCGGCAGCGCCTCCTTGAGGGCGCTCAGCGAACGCGGGTAGTAGCGCCAAGGCAGCGTCGGATGCAGGCCGTTGACGATGTGCAGCTCGGTGAGGTTGTCGCCCTCCATCGCCTTGGCGAGCTTCACCGCCTCCTCGATGCGCATCGTGTACGCGTCCTTCTCCCCCGGCTTGCGCTGGAAGGAGCAGTACGCGCAGGACGCGGTGCACACGTTGGTCATGTTGAGGTGGCGGTTGATGTTGAAGTGGACGACGTCGCCGTTCTTGCGCGTCCGCACCTCGTGGGCGAGGCCGCCGAGCCAGGACAGGTCGTCGCACTCGTACAGGGCGATGCCGTCCTCGCGGGTCAGCCGCTCGCCTGCGCGGACCTTCTCCTCCAGCTCGCGCTTGAGCCCAGAGTCCATGCGTCGCCCTCCTAAGATTTCTGCTTCGAGCGCCTTTGTGAGCCTACTCCCCGCTCACGCGGGCCCGCGGACCGGCCGCGGGTCAGGCTTCGTCGGGCAGATCGGTGACCCGGTTCTCCCACTTGGTGGAGAGCACGACCGTCGTACGCGTACGGGAGACGCCCTTCGTGCCGGAGAGCCGGCGGATGAGGGACTCCAGCGCGTCCACGTCGGACGCGCGCGCCTTGAGCATGAACGAGTCGTCGCCCGCGATGAACCAGCAGTCCTCGACCTCGTTCAGCTCGCGCAGCCGGGCCGCGACGTCCTCGTGGTCGGTGGCGTCGGTGAGCTGGATGCCGATGAGGGCCGTGACGCCGAGGCCCAGCGACTTGGCGTCGACCGTCGCGCGGTAGCCGGTGATCACGCCGGCGGTCTCCAGGCGGTTGATGCGGTCGGTGACGCTGGGCCCGGACAGGCCGACGAGCCGGCCCAGTTCGGCATAGGAGGCCCTGCCGTTCTCCCGCAGCGCCTGGATGAGCTGCCTGTCCACCGCGTCCATGGGTCCTGGTGCCTCCGTTGCCGAATATGAAGGCCCCCCGCGCCTGTGCCGGGGAAGGGCGCCGGGGACCGCCCGCCGGGCGGGGACCCGGCTTCTTCGCCGGTGGCCGGGGAACCGTGGGCTCCGCGAAATCTCCGGTAACGAATCTAAGGCATGGGGAGCGCTCGCCCTCAGAGACCTCTCCTCAAGGGGCCTTCTCGGCACCTCATGGGGTCGTGAGCGCACTCCGGGCCCCGGCGAGGACTCCCGCGAGGCGTCGCCGTACGCGAGGTGATCCGCAAGAGACCGGGCCTGACCGCAAGGGGTCGGGCCGGACCGCAAGGGGTCGGGCCGGACCGCAAGAGGCCGGGCCCGACCCGTGGCTCCGCCGTCGCCGGTGCCCACGCGTAGGCTCGTCGGCGTGACGGATACGAACGGAGCCCGCACGCCGCGCAGGCCCTGGATCGTCGGCGTCTCCGGCGCCTCGGGCACGCCGTACGCGGCGGCCGTACTGCGTGCGCTGCTGCACGCCGGCGAGGACGTCGACCTCGTCGTCAGCCGTGCCGCGCGGCTCACGGTCCTCGACGAGACGGGGCACCCCTTCCGCGACGCGCACGCGCACGAGGACCTGCGCCGCTGGCTGTCCGCCGGCGCCGACGGCACGCCCGACGCCTTCGACCCGGACGTCTCGTCCGTACGGCACTGGGCCGCCGGGGACCTCGCCGCGGGACCGTCCTCCGGCTCGTATCCCGCACGCGGGATGATCGTGGTGCCCGCGAGCACCGCGTGCGTGGCCGGAGTCGCCCTCGGGCTCTCGAAGGACCTGCTCCAGCGGGCGGCCTCGGTGACGCTGAAGGAGCGCAGGCCGCTGGTCGTGGCCGTACGTGAGACGCCCCTGCACGGGCAGACGCTCAGACATCTCGTCTCCCTCGACGACGCGGGAGCGGTGGTGCTGCCGGCGTCCCCCGGCTTCTACGCGGGCGGCAGCACGGCGCAGCAGCTGGTCGACTTCGTCGCCGGGCGCGCGCTGGACGCGGCGGGCGTACCGCACAAGCTCTACCGGCGCTGGGAGGGCGAGTTGGGGAGCGCGCGGGCCGGAGAGGCCTAGGTCTGCGGATGCGACTGGCGTGACGGGCCCGTTGTGCGGTTGGCTCGGCGCATGCAGTTCTTCCGTCCGCCGTCCGCGCCCTCCGGGGCCGCTTCCCGTACGGCGCGTGCCACCCGTACGACCCTTAGCACCCGTACGACCCTTAGCACCCGTACCACCGGCCGCGGCTCCCGCACGGCTCGTCGCGCCGCTCTCACCGTCGGCTGCGCCGCGCTGCTCGCCGTCTCCGTCTCCGCGTGCAGCTCGGCGGAGCACCTGACCACCGGCATGAAGGTGCGGAACGCCGTCCTGAAGCTGGGCGACCAGCCGGCCGCCACCGTCGTCGCCTCGGTCGACGGATCGCCGCGTCAGGCCCGCGAGTTCCTCACGAAGGCCCGCGGCGGGGGCGGGAAGCACCGGGTCTCGAAGAAGGACGCGTTCAGGCTGGCGCGTGCCGAGCTGACCCTGTCGGCAGGTACGGGCGACGAGGAGGAGAAGACGCCGCTGAAGGAGATGCCGCGGTCCGACGCCGCGAACGTGGCGGCGGCGCTGAACTTCGGCGGGAAGGACGTCGCGGGGATCAAGTCCGTCGACGACAAGCTCTATCTCAAGGCGGACCTGCCCCTGCTGGTCGACGAGACCCGGGGCTCCGAGGACGCTCAGGACAAGGCCGAGGAGATCGTGGACCTCGCCGACGACCTGCCCTCGACGCTCGGGGCGGCACAGGACGCGCTCAAGGGCGAGTGGGTGCGTGCGGATCCCGCGGCGTTCGACGACTTCGCGCACGCCGCCCAGATTCTGGCGGAGCGGCAGCGGGCCGCGCAGGAGAAGAAGGCGGACGAGAAGAGCCACGAAAAGGGTGACGAGAAGGGCGACGGCAAGAGCGCAAAGCAGGACGAAGGCGACAAAAAGGGCGGGAAGGACGGGCCGCGCGACCAGGCCGAGCGCGCCCGCGAGATCCGCGACGCGATCACCGTCGGCTCGGCGCTCGACGGCCAGTCGCAGCGCGAGTTCGTCAACCGGGTCCAGGAACTGCTGCGTAAGCACGCGGAGTTCGACGCCAAGGGGGAGCGCGGCGGCGCGGAGCGCGTACGGATGACGCTGCCGGGCCACAAGGCGGCGAAGGACCTGGTCGGGGCTCTGCGCCCGCTGGGTGCGGAGATCGATCCGAAGCGGGTGCCCGACGGCGACATCGCGGCCGACCTGTCGATCCGGCGGGGCCAGCTCACCTCGCTCACTCTCGACCTCGGGCAGTTCACGCGCGGCGACGCCCACCTGCCGCTGAGCCTGGAGTTCAGCGGCGGCGACGCGGTCGCCGTGACCGCGCCGGGCGGCACGAAGGAGCTTCAGCCGCAGGACCTGGTGGCCGCGATGATGTACGGCGCTCTGGGCACGGAGAAGTTCTGACGTCATCCTTGGACGTGTGGAGTTCCCGCAGCGCGGAACTCCACATGCGGTGTGCCACGTTTCCAAGGTGTTCACGAGGTCCACGAAGTCGAGGTCCGCGAGGTCACAGCATCGGCTCCGCTCACTGTCTCTCAGGGGGAGACTCGATGGCGTACAGATCAGGCTCCGGCATCAACAGCACCAGCGACAGGTCTCCGCGGCGCACCGCATGGCCCGCGGCCAAGCTGATCCTGTTCTGGGTGGCGCTGCTGTGGGTGCTGGAGTTCGTCGACCAGGCGACGGGCAATTCGCTCGACACCTTCGGGATCATCCCGCGCAGGGAGGGCGAGCTGGTCGACGTGATCCCGGCGGCCTTCATGCACTTCGGCTTCGGCCATCTCATCGCGAACACGCTGCCGCTGCTCGTCCTCGGCTTCCTCGCGGCGCTGCGCGGCACCGGGCGCTTCCTGGCCGTCGCCTTCACGATCATCGTCGTCAGCGGCCTGGGCGTATGGCTCGTCGCACCGGACGGCAGCAATACGGCGGGAGCCTCCGGCCTGATCTTCGGGCTCTTCGGCTATCTGCTCGTGCGCGGCTTCGTGGACCGGCGCATCACGGACGTGGCGCTCGGCGGCGTCGTCGCCGTGCTGTACGGCTCGATCCTGTGGGGCGTGCTGCCCACCGAGAGCGGAGTCTCCTGGCAGGGGCATCTGTTCGGGCTGATCGGCGGGGTCGTCGCGGCCTTCATGACCTCGTCGGCCCGTGCGGGGGGCGCAAAGCCGGACTGGCACTGAGCGCGGTCCGTCTGTCGTGAGCCGTACGCCGTGATCCGTACGTCGTGATCCGTACGTTCAGACGCTCAGCCCGCGCACCGCCAGGTCCAGCAGCGCGCACACGAACAGCGCGATGCCGATGAACCCGTTGACCTTGAAGAAGGCCCGGTTCAGCCGGGACAGGTCGCCCGGCCTGACGATCGAGTGCTCGTAGACGAAGGCGACGGCGACGGTCAGCAGGCCCAGCCAGTAGAAGAGCCCCGCCCCGGTCAGCAGCCCGAACCAGGCCAGCAGCGCCACCGTGACGAGATGGCTCCCGCGCGCCCCGTGGAGCGCCCACGCGATGCCGAAGCGGGCCGGCACGGAACGCACACCGTGGGCACGGTCGGCCGCGACGTCCTGGCAGGCGTAGATGAGGTCGAAGCCGCCGATCCACACGCCGACCGCCAGCCCGAGCACCGCCGCCTCCCACGACCAGGCGCCGGTCACCGCGATCCAGGCGCCGACCGGGCCGATCGCCTGCGCGAGACCGAGGATGGCGTGCGGGAAGTCCGTGAAGCGCTTGCCGTACGGATAGACCACCATCGGCACGGCCGCGACCGGCGCGAGCGCCAGGCACAGGGGGTTGAGCAGCGCGCAGGCGCCGAGGAAGACGGCGACGGAGACCAGCGCGCCCGTCCACGCGGAGCGTACGGAGAGCGCGCCGGTGACGAGCTCACGGCCGGCGGTGCGCGGATTGCGGGCGTCGATCTCGCGGTCGATGATCCGGTTCGCGGCCATCGCGAAGGTACGCATCCCGACCATCGCGACGGTGACGAGCAGCAGTTCGCGCCACCGGACGGCGCCGCCCGCGAGGAACATCGCCGTGAGCGCCGCGATGTAGGCGAACGGCAACGCGAAGACGGAGTGCTCGATCATCACCACGCGCAGGAACGCCCGTACCGCGCCGGGCCGTTGGGGCTTCCCGGACTCGGACCCGTCGGCGCTTCCGGACTTCCTTCCGGACTTCCCGGCTTCTTCCAGGTTCCCGGGCTTTCCGATCCTCCCGGACTCTCCGGTCTTCCCGGGCTGCACGATCCTCCCGGGCCTTCCGGACAGGTCCGCCTGGGCGCCCTCCCCCGTCGCGGCGTCCCCGCTCACAGGCCGTACTCCTTCCACCGCTCGGTGACCAGTCGTGCGACCTCCGGGTCGGAGTCGATCGCGTGCGGCCAGCCGCCGTCGCGCGTG
Source organism: Streptomyces sp. HNM0575 (assembly GCF_012726265.1). Lineage (GTDB taxonomy): Bacteria > Actinomycetota > Actinomycetes > Streptomycetales > Streptomycetaceae > Streptomyces. Next base: position 885,468 of record NZ_JAASAG010000002.1, read on the forward strand.
TAGCCCTCCTCGGGCAGCTTCGCCGTGGCGTCGACGCCGGCCTTGCCTCCCCAGAACTGCTGGTAGGAGGCGTGGTCGAGATGGTCCACCGGGCCTTCGACGACCGTCAGGTCCCGCGAGTAGTCGACGTTGCCGAGCGCCCGCCACGCCACCTCGTGCATGTTCCGCACGTCGCACTCGGCGTCGACGACCACGATCAGCTTCTCCAGCGAGAGCATGTGCGCGCCCCAGATCGCGTGCATGACCTTCTGGGCGTGCTTCGGGTACTTCTTCTCGATCGAGACGAGCATGCAGTTGTGGAAGCCGCCGGCCTCCGGGAGGTGGTAGTCCACGATGTCGGGGACGATGATCTTCAGCAGGGGCAGGAAGAACCGCTCGGTGGCGCGCCCCAGCGGCCCGTCCTCCGTCGGCGGCCTGCCCACCACGATCGACTGGAAGACGGGACGCTTCCGCATCGTCACGCAGTCGATCGTCAGCGCCGGGAAGTCCTCCTGCGGCGTATAGAAACCGGTGTGGTCGCCGAACGGGCCCTCCGGCAGCGTCTTCCCGGGCTCCAGCCACCCCTCCAGCACCACTTCGGCATTGGCGGGCACCTGAAGCGGCACCGTCTTGCAGTCGGTCATCTCGACGCGCTTGCCCTGCGTGAAGCCCGCGAAGAGATATTCGTCGATGTCGCCGGGCAGCGGCGCCGTCGAGGCGTACGTCACAGCGGGCGGGCAGCCGAAGGCGATGGCGACGGGCAGCTTCTCACCGCGCCGCGCGGCGACCTGGTAGTGGTTCCGGCTGTCCTTGTGGATCTGCCAGTGCATGCCGATGGTGCGCCGGTCGTGCCGCTGGAGGCGGTAGAGACCGAGGTTGCGCACGCCCGTCTCGGGGTGCTTGGTGTGCGTGAGACCGAGGTTGAAGAAGGAGCCGCCGTCCTCGGGCCAGGTGAACAGCGCGGGCAGCGTCTCCAGATCGACGTCGTCGCCGCGCACCACCACTTCGTGTACGGGCGCGTCCTTCACCTTCTTCGGCGGTACGTGCGCCATCGCGCCGAGCTTCCCGAAGGCCTCGCGCATCCCGACGAAGCCCTGCGGGAGCTCGGGCTTGAGCAGGCCGCCGATCCTCTCGCTGATCTCGTCGTACGACTCCAGGCCCAGCGCCTTCAGCAGGCGGCGGTCCGTGCCGAAGACGTTCATCGCGAGCGGCAGGGACGAGCCCTTCACGTTCTCGAAGAGCAGCGCCGGGCCGCCGGACTTCTGCACCCGGTCGACGATCTCCCCGACCTCCAGATACGGATCCACCTCCGCCTTGATCCGCTTCAGGTCCCGGTCGCGCTCCAGTGCCCGCAGCAGCGAGCGGAGGTCGTCGTATGCCATGCGCCCCAGTATCCGGCATGGGCTCACGCACTTGACGGCCCGCCCCCGGGGCCCTCCGCGCACCGTTACGCTGGCTTACGTACGTACGGCGCCGGATCGCGGTGCGTACCGCGTGACAAGCGCACGCGCGAAGCACAGACGCATACACACGCACATGCACAGCAAGACGAACCGCACCAACCGCACTTCCGGCCCGCCGTGCCGAGTCAGCTCGCCTAGGGGGCGTCCCGCATGCTCAGGTATCTGCCGTTCCTTCTCGTCCTGGCGGTGTGGATCTACGCCTTCATCGACTGCCTCAACACACCTGAGCAGGAGGTCCGGAAGCTGCCCAAGGTGGTGTGGGTGATCGTCATCCTGCTCTTCGGGCAGGTGCTGCTGGGCCCCGTCGCGTGGTTCATCGTCGGGCGTCCGCGCAGGAACGCCCCGTACGGTGCCACGCGCCCCGACGAGCGCCGCTGGATCGCGCCCGACGACAACCCGGAGTTCCTCAAGTCGCTCAAGGACGGTGCGCAGCAGCGCGACCCGGGCGACGACGAGGTGAGGGGCGAAGGGCAGCAGCAGGACGGTACGGGCTCCGACGCGGGCGGCGACGGTGCAGCGGCCGGAGGCGACACCGGAGCCGGCACCGCGGTGGCCGAGCCGCCGGCGCCGCGCCCCGGGGCCGAGCCGCAGGAGGCCGAAGTGCGCCGTCACGACGAGGAGTCGGGGCGCCGGGACGACGGCCGGGGCGGCCCGGACGAGACGCCGCCCAAGGGCTGAGCGGCGCCCAAGGGCTGAGCGCCCCGGAGCCGGGGCCGTCAGCGGACCGGGGCGGTCAGCGGGGCCGGGGCCGTCAGCCGACCCCCGCGTACGAGTGCTTGCCGTTGAAGAAGATGTTCACGCCGTAGTAGTTGAACAGGAAGCACGCGAAGGCGAGCAGTGCCAGGTAGGCGGCCTTGCGTCCCTTCCAGCCGGCGGTGGCGCGGGCGTGCAGATAGCAGGCGTACGCGACCCACGTGATGAACGACCAGACCTCCTTGGGGTCCCAGCCCCAGTAGCGGCCCCACGCGTCGCCCGCCCAGATGGCGCCCGCGACGATGGTGAAGGTCCAGAAGGGGAAGACGGCCGCGTTGATCCGGTACGCGAACCTGTCCAGCGACGTCGACGACGGCAGCCGCTCCAGCACCGAGGTGGCGAAGCCGCCAGGGGTGCCGCCCGCCAGCAGCTTGGTCTCGTAGCGGTCCCGGAAGAGGTAGAGCGCCGTCGAGACGAAGCCGAGGTAGAACAGGGCGCCGCAGGTGATCGCCAGCGAGACGTGGATCCACAGCCAGTACGAGTGCAGCGCGGGCACCAGCTGCTCGCTGTCGGTGTAGAGCACCGTGACGGCCAGGCCCAGGTCGAGCAGCACCGTCGTCACCAGCGGCAGGCCGATCCAGCGGACGTTCTTCTTCGCGACGAGGAAGCCGAGGTACGCCCCGACGGCGACCATCGAGAAGGCCGTCGAGAACTCGTACATGTTGCCCCAGGGGGCGCGCTGCACCGACAGGGAGCGTGCGAGCACCCCGGCGACGTGCAGCAGGAAGGCGAGCGTCGTGAGCGAGACCGCGATCCGGCCGTACAGATCGCCCTGTTCGTCGCCCGCGGCGGCGCCGGGACCGTCCGGCAGCTCGCCGCGGCGGCCCGCGGAGGAGCGCACGACGACCTCGGGGCGCGGGCGCTCCAGGACGGACGTGCCGCCTGACGAGGCGGCCCCCGAACCCTCCCCGGCGGAGGACGACTTGGCGGGGGACGCCTTGCCGGACGACGTGCCCGCGGTCGCGGTCTGCTCGTCCCGAGCCTTCCCCGGGCTCAGCGCGGCGGCCGTACGGGCCACCTTGCTGCGGCTGCCGAAGGCCCATTCGGCGACGTGCGCGAGGAAGGCGAGGGTGTAGACGGCCATCGCCGAATAGACCAGGTAGTTGCTGATCTCGGCGAGATTCTCGTTCGTTCCGGCGGCGATGTTCACGTGCGTTCTCCTCGCGGCGAGGCTTCGGCGCTGTCCTCGTCCTTGCCCTGGTCCCTGCCCTGGTCCCTGCCCTGGTCCTTGCCCTGGTCCCGGCCGTCGTCCTCTGTGCCGTTGCTGCCGTTCGCGCTGTTCGTGCCGTTGGCGCTGTGCGCGCTGTCGGTGGCGTCACCGGCGTCCCGGTCCCGTACCGGCGGCGCCTCCGCCTGTAGGGCGTACGCCAAGTCACCCAGCTCCTCCGGGAGTCTGGCCGACTCGCTGCGTCCGAGCCCGGCCATCTCCACGACCGTACGTCCGTCCGGACCCGCGACCGCACGCACCCACACCCGCCGCCGCTGGATGAACAGCGACCCGGCCAGCCCGCCGATCGCGGCGAGCGCGCCGCCGAGCGCCCAGCCCGCGCCCACCTGGTGCACGACCTGGAACTGGGCCCACTGCCGTACGCCCTCGAACTTCAGCTCGGCGCCGCCGTCCGGCAGCTTCATGGTCTCGCCCGGCAGCATCTTCTTCGCAAGCGGGCTCCCGTCGGACTTCTTGAACTGCTTCATCCGCTTGGTGTCGAGCTGGTAGACGCTCTGCCCGGCCCCGAACTCCATACCGAGGTCGCCGTGGTACGCGGTGAGGAAGAGCACCGGGTACTTCAGGGACGGCGACCGCGAGAACATCGAGCCCGAACCCGAGCCGCCGAAGGTCGGCACGAAGAAGCCCTGAAAGCCGAGCTGGTCCTTGCGGCCCTGCGCGTTCTTGTAGTCGGTGACCTTGACGACGCCGGACGAGGTGAGGTTGGGGTCCTGCGGGAGGAAGGCCACGGGGCCGCGGTAGGCCGTGCGGCCCTTGCCGTCCTTGACGGAGACGACGGGCGCGTAGCCGTTGCCGTTGAGGAAGACCTTGGAATCGCCCACCTCAAGCGGGTGGTTGACCCTGATCGACCCCTGCTTCTCCTTGCCGCCGGGTCCCTGCCAGTACGAGACGCCGGCGCGGTAGTCGCGTGCCGTGCCCTTCTGCGGGCCGGACTCCTCGTAGGTGGCGCGGAAGTCCTTGAGCGTGAAGCCGAAGGAGTCCAGGTCGTCCGGGTCGAAGAGGGAGCCGGACTTGAAGTCGTCGTACTGGGTGAGGGTGTTGGAGAAGCCGTCGCCCTCGATAATCAGCTTGCCGCCGTCGGACTTCCACAACTGCCCCGCGGCGAAGGCGAGCAGCAGCACGATCAGCGCGACGTGGAAGACCAGGTTGCCGGCCTCGCGCAGATAGCCCTTCTCGGACGCGACGGCGTCGCTCTCGCGCTCGACCCGGAACCGGCGTCCGCCCAGCAGCTTCCGCGCGCCGCCGAGCACCTCCTCCGGGCCCGCCTCCGTACGCCAGGTCGTGTACGCGGGCATCCGCTCCAGGCGGCGCGGTGCGCGCGGCGGCCTGCTGCGCAGCTGCCCGACGAACTGCCAGGTGCGCGGGACGATGCAGCCGGCCAGGGAGACGAAGAGCAGGATGTAGATCGCCGAGAACCACACGGACGTGTAGACGTCGAAGAGCTGCAACTTCTCGTAGACGGGCGCGAGTACGTCGTGCTTCTTCTGGAACTCCTCGACCTTGACGCTGTCGACGTTGCTCTGCGGGATGACCGATCCGGGGATGGCCGCGAGGGAGAGCAGGAAGAGCAGGATCAGCGCGACGCGCATCGACGTCAGCTGCCGCCAGAACCAGCGGGCCCAGCCGACGACGCCGATGGAGGGGACGTTGAGCTTCTCCTCGCCCGGCGCGGTGGAGAGCGACGAGAGCTGGGACTCGGCCTCGCGCGCGAGCCGCGCCTCCTCGGAGCCGCCCTTTGCGGCGCCGTCACCGCCGCCGGGGACCGCGGCGTCACCGTCGACGCCGCCGCCGGTCCCCGTGTCCGTCGTACGCATCAGATTCCCACTGTGTAGTCCGACGACCAGACTTGAAGGTCGTACACGATCCGGTCCCATATCCCGGTGACGAGCAGAAGACCGACCACGACGAGCATCACGCCGCCGGTCCTCATCACCCACGCATAGTGCCGCTTCACCCAGCCGAAGGCACCGAGCGTGCGGCGGAAGGCGATCGCGGCCACGACGAACGGGACGCCCAGACCCAGGCAGTACGCCACGGTCAGCAGCGCCCCGCGTCCCGCGCTGGCCTCGCTGAAGGCCAGCGTCTGCACGGCCGCGAGCGTCGGCCCGATGCACGGCGTCCAGCCGATGCCGAACAGCACCCCGAGCATCGGCGCCCCCGCCAGGCCCACCGACGGCCGCCGCTGTATGCGCAGTTCGCGGGAGGTGAGACGCGACAGCGGGCCGAGGGCGCCCATGAACGCCAGCCCCAGCACGATCGTCAGGGCGCCCAGCACCCGGGAGATGACCGTGCGGTGCTCCTGGAGCGTCGCCCCGAAGCCGCCGAAGAGGGCGCCGCCTGAGACGAAGACCGCGGTGAAGCCGAGCACGAACAGGCCCGCGCCGAGCAGCATCCGCCCACGCCTGGCCTGCGCCAGATCCGTGCCGCTGACGCCGGTGACATAGCTGAGATAGCCGGGCACCAGCGGCAGCACGCACGGGGAGAAGAAGGAGACGAGACCGCCGAGCACGGCCACGGGCACCGCCAGCAGCAGTGCTCCGCTGAGGACCGTGTGGTTCACCCCGCCCGTACCGGCCGCGAGTACGGGGCCGTGGGCGGTGGCCGCGGCGGTGGCGAGCACGCTCATGGCGTCGTCACTTCTCCGTCGTCAACGGGTCGAGCACGGAACGCAGTTCCTTCTCGCCGAGCTCCTTCAGGGCCCGTACGGCGATCTTCCCGTCGCGGTCGAGGATGAGCGTGGACGGAATTGCCTGCGGGGACAGACTGCCCTTGGGGAAGCGGAGGATGAGCTTGCCGCTGGGGTCGTAGAAGCTCGGGTAGTCGATGCCGTAGTTGCGCTCGAAGGACTTGGCGTTGGCGCGGTCGAGGTCGCGGGTGTTGATGCCGACGAACCGTACGTCCTTGTCCTCGGTGTCCTTGGCGACCTTGGCGAGGTTCGGGGCCTCCGCGCGGCAGGGCGCGCACCAGGAGCCCCAGACGTTCAGGACGACGATCTTGCCCTTGTAGTCGGAGAGTTCCAGCCGCTTGCCGTCGACACCTTTGCCCGAAATGTCCGGAGCCTGCTGCCGCTCGCCGCGCTTCACCTCGGTGATCTTCCCGGTGCCCCGTACGAACTTCGTGTCCCCCGACGACGATCCGGTGTCGTCCTCGCCGCCGCCGCAGCCGGCCAGCACCGACGCAGCCGCCGCGAGCAACACGGCCAGCAGTGCGGAGCGGTATCGGAAGGGGCGGGTCTGACTCATGTGAAAAGTTTCGCATGGGCCCGTGGCCGATCTTTCACGCCCCCCTTGTGCCCGTTGCGCACGGGCCGTCCGCACTTGGGGCGGGCGCCGTCACGCACCGCACCCGTCAGGCGCCGCGCCCGCCGCCGCCCGTGCCGCGCCTGGCGCCCGTCCGCAGATGTGGGGGCACGAGGTCGCGGGCCGGTTCCGTATAGCCGACGGAGACGATCTCGTCCCCGTGGAAGGTGAAGGTCGTGAGCGAGGCCAGCGTGCACTGGCGGCGGCGCGGGTCGTGCCACAGCCGGCGCCGCTCGACGAAGCTGCGCAGCGTCCAGATCGGCAGCTGGTGCGAGACGCAGACCGCCTCGCGCCCGCGGGCGGCGTCCCTGGCCGCGTCGAGCGCGGTCCGCATCCGCCGCACCTGATGCACGTACGACTCGCCCCACGAGGGCCGGAAGGGGTTGAAGAGGTGGCGCCAGTTCGCGGGCCTGCGCAGGGCGCCGTCGCCGACGCCGACGGTCTTGCCCTGGAAGACGTTGTCGGCCTCGATCAGGCCGTCGTCGCTGGCGACGTCCAGGCCGTGCGCCTTCGCGATGGGCGCCGCCGTCTCCTGCGCCCGCTCCAGCGGCGAGGCCACGACGTGGGCGATGTCGCGGCCGGCGAGATGCTCGGCGACCCGGTCGGCCATCCGGCGCCCCAGCTCGGAGAGGTGGTAGCCGGGCAGCCGCCCGTAGAGGACGCCGCCGGGATTCTCGACCTCGCCGTGCCGCATCACGTGCACGACGGTGACGACCCCCTCGCGGCCCTCCGAACTCCCCCGGGCTTCCGAACTTCCCTGGCCCTCCGAACTTCCCCGGGCCTCCGAACTCCCGCGGCCCTCACGGCTGTCGCTCATGCCGTCGCCTCCGCGGCGGCCCGCGCCGCGTCGGGCAGCGCATCGGCGACGCGCTCCAGCGCACCGTCGTCGTGCGCTGTCGAGACGAACCACGACTCGAAGGCGGAGGGCGGCAGATACACGCCCTGCTCCAGCATCGAGTGGAAGAGCGCGGTGAAGCGGAACACCTCCTGGGCCCTTGCCCCCTCGTAGTCGGTGACGGGCTCGTCGGTGAAGAACACGGAGAACATGTTGCCCGCGGCCTGCACTTGATGCGCCACGCCCGCCTTGCTCAACGCCTCGGTGACGGCACCGCGCAGCTGCTCGGACGCCGAGTCGACCGCCGCGTACGCCGCGTCGTCCAGCAGTCGCAGCTGAGCCAGGCCCGCGGCGGTGGCGACCGGATTCCCGGAGAGGGTGCCGGCCTGGTAGACGGGCCCCTCCGGGGCGAGCTGGGCCATCACGTCAGCCCGTCCGCCGAAGGCCGCGGCCGGGAAGCCACCGCCCATCACCTTGCCGAACGTCATCAGATCGGGGACGACTTGGTCGATCCCGAACCAGCCCTGCCTGCTGACGCGGAAGCCCGTCATCACCTCGTCCGAGACGAACAGCGCGCCGTGCTCCCGGCACAGCTCCTTCAACTGCCCGTTGAAGCCCGGCTCCGGCGGGACGATGCCCATGTTGCCGGGGGACGCCTCGGTGATGACGCACGCGATCGCGCCCGGCTGCGCGGCGAACGCGGCCCGTACGGCGTCGATGTCGTTGTACGGCAGCACGATCGTCTCCGCCGCCTGCGCCTCGGTGACTCCCGGCGTGCCCGGCAGCCCGAACGTGGCGACGCCCGAACCCGCCGACGCCAGCAGCGAGTCCACATGCCCGTGGTAACAGCCCGCGAACTTCACGACCTTGGAGCGCCCGGTGAATCCCCGCGCGAGCCTGATCGCCGACATCGTCGCCTCCGTGCCGGAGGAGACGAGCCGCACCCGCTCGACCGGTCCGATGCGGTCCACGATCTCCTCCGCCAGGGCGACTTCGCCCTCGCCGGGCGTGCCGAAGGACGTGCCCCGGCTCACCGCCTCCTGCACGGCGGCGATCACCTCGGGGTGGGAGTGGCCGAGGATCATCGGTCCCCACGAGCAGACGAGGTCCACGTACTCCCGTCCGTCGGCGTCCACGAGGTACGGACCGGCACCGGACACCATGAACCGGGGCGTACCGCCCACTGCTTGGAAGGCGCGGACCGGAGAATTCACGCCTCCCGGCGTCACGGCGGCGGCGCGGTCGAAGAGCGACTGCGATACTGGGGCCTCGTACGAGTAAGTCACAGGGCCATGGTGTCAGAGCATCGTGAGAGCACTGCGTCGTCTTGCCGCGGGTGGGTAAGCGAGACGCAGGAGGCCGGTGAGGTACCGGCCCGGTAACGCGGGGATTACCCGGGCGCTGCGGGGCGTTTCACGGACCGCAGGGCGGGGAGGTCTCTGTCACGATGATCGGGTTGCGCGGCGGCGGCCGCGAGTGGTCGGGTGGTGACATGCAGCGCGGTGGTGGACTGGGAGAGGGTACCGGGGACCTCGGTCCGGAGCGCGCGCGGGGACGCCACCGTAGAGACGCGGCGGAGAGAGACACAGGGAGCAGCAGGGGTGGCGGCCGAGTGGGGGTGACCTACAAGTACTTCGGCGCACCGGACGGCGCGACGGCTGCCCGGGTCCCGGTCTCCATGCGCCCCGAGGAGCTCGGCGGAGACGAGCTCGGCCACGGCATGTTCACCAAGATCAAGCCGGAGACCATGGCCGCGATGGTGCTCACGGGCATCGAGGGCATACCTCTTCACCGGGTCCCGCCGCTCGAACTCGTGGTGCTGCACCCGGATTACGCCGTCGTCAAGCTGCCCATGACCGTCGTGGACCCGCTGCGCGGCATCGGCGAGGAGTCGGTGGGCGCGGCGGCCTTCATCTGGTCCACGGTGCCCGACCGCGCGGGCCCGCAGGACGCGTTCAACGTGTATCAACTCCTGCACGAGTGGCAGGACTTCTCCGACCGTCTGCACATGGCGGGCCACCAGCCGTACTGCCTGGTGTGGCCCTGACCGCTACGGGCTCTCCGCCGTGAGATAGCGCTGCACCGTGGGTCCCAGCCAGTTCACGATCTCCTCGTGCGTCAGTCCGACCGAGAACGGCAGCTTCAGCACGTAACGGCTGACGGCCATCCCGAGGACCTGCGAGGCCAGCAGCGCCGCACGCAGGGGCACTTGCTCCGGGTCCGGGCACACCGTGGCGACGACGGGCGCCACTTGGTCGCGGAAGACCGAGTGCACGCGCTCCGCGCCCGCCGGGTTGGTGACGCCGACGCGCAGCAGTGCGTTGAGGGTCTCGTCGCCCTCCCAGCGGTGCAGGAAGTGGCGTACGAGCCGGGTGCCGATCTCGTCGGCGGGTACGCCGCTCAACTCCGGGAGCCGCAGGTCGATTTCGGAGGCGGCGGCGAAGAGGCCCTCCTTGTTGCCGTAGTAGCGCATGACCATCGAGGGGTCGATGCCGGCGTCGCGCGCTATGGCGCGGATCGTCGCCCGCTCGTATCCGTCCGTGGCGAAGCGCTCGCGTGCGGCGCGCAGGATCGCCGCACGCGTCGAGTCCGAGCGGCGCGTGGACCGGACGGGAGCCGCCTGCGCGGAGGCCGCATGGGCCTTGCCGGCTGCGGCGACGGACGGGGCCGCGGCTTCGGCGGAGGCTCCCGCACGGGGGCGTGACTTCGCTTCGTCTTCCACGCCAACGACTGTAGGCCAACGTGCGTTGACGGACCAGACCCCTGGTCACGGGGTACGGAAGCCGGCGCTGCCCGGGGAGTGCGGGAGCACCGGCGGTCCCGTGCGGCCGCCGTCTCAGGGCACGGGCGACAGCGACGGCAGGACGATCTCCCGGTGCACGGAGCGGATGTGCGCCTCCACCGCCTGCCCGGCACGCTCGGCCTCACCGGCCGCCACGGCGTCGTAGATCTCGTGATGCTCGGAGCGCAGCCGGGCGGCGACCGTCTCCCAGTCGTCGACGCGGTTGAAGACGGTGAGCAGCGTCTGCCGCACCGCGTTGCGCACGGACACGGTCAGGTCGGCGACGAGGCGGTTGCCCGCCGCCTCCGCGATGGCGACGTGGAAGTCCGTGTCGCAGTCGTTGAACGCCTCGCGCGGAAGGCCGGCCGCGTCCATGCGGTCCAGTTGCTCACGAATCCGCGCGAGGTCGTCCGGACCGGCGCGCTCGGCGGCGAGCCGGGCACTGGAACGCTCCAGTACGGCACGTGCCTCGACGACGTCGTCGAGCGGGAAGTGCGCGAGCGCGATGTGCAGTCTGAGGAACTGGGTGAGCCCCGCGTCGGGCATGGCTGCGATCACGTTCCCCGAATCCGGTCCCGTGCCGACACGGGGCCGCAGCGCCCCCTGCGCCTCCAGCACGCGCAGCGCCTCGCGCACGGCCGCCCTGCTCACCCCGAGCAGTTCGCTCAACTCCCGCTCGGGCGGCAGCCGGTCGCCCACCCGGAGCCTTCCGTTGTGGATGAGCTGCTCGATCCTGGTGAGCACGAGTTCGTACGTACGGGAACGGGCCACGGGTTCCCAGTCGTCCGGCCCGGCCATGAAACCCCTCCCGAATCCGCGGCGTCGTGCCACTCGCCCGGTGGCGCCGAAACGGCACGGCACCTGTCGCCGGGAGCGCAATCCAATCACCCATGCTTTGGTCGGACCACATCATGTGCGGTCCCTGGACAGCGAGTTGGGCTCTTCATAGTGTGTGGCAGCTTCTTTGCATGGTCTGACCAAATCCGTACGGGGATGCCCTTGTACCAGCCCGCGCTCTCTCCGCTCTCCGGCGGCCTCGCGCTGTCGGCGCTCGTGGCCACGGTGCCGCTGCTGACCCTGTTCCTCCTGCTCGGAGCGGCCCGGGTACGCGCGCACTGGGCCGGACTCGCCGCTCTGGCCGTCGCGGTGGGCATCGCCGTCGCCGTGTACGGGATGCCGCTGAAGCTGGCGGCCCTCGCCGCGAGCGAAGGCGCCGTGTTCGGCCTCTTCCCCATCGGCTGGATCCTGGTGACGGCCATCTGGCTGTACCAACTGACCGTCGTCAGCGGCACGTTCGAGGATCTGCGCCGCTCACTCGGTCTCATCAGCGACGACCCGCGGGTGCTGGCGGTCGTGCTGGCGTTCTGCTTCGGCGCCCTGCTGGAGGCGCTCGCGGGCTTCGGCGCACCCGTGGCGATCACCGGGATCATGCTGATCGCGCTGGGCTTCCCGCCGTTCCGCGCGGCGGTGACCGTGCTGGTCGCCAACACCGCGCCCGTCGCCTTCGGCGCCATGGGCATACCCGTCATCACGGCGGGCGGGCTGACCAAGATCCCGTACACGGACATCGGCGCGTACGTCGGCCATCAGGTGCCGCTGCTCGCGCTCTTGGTGCCGCTGCTGCTGACGGTGCTGGTGGACGGCTTCCGCGGGCTGCGGCAGATATGGCCGGTCGCGCTGGTGTGCGGCGCGACCTTCGCGCTCGTGCAGTACGTCAGCTCCAACTACATATCCGTGGAGCTGACCGACATCATCACCTCGCTCGCCAGCATGGTGGCGGCCGTGGTGTTCATGAGGTTCTGGCGGCCGCGGGGCAGCGAGGAGGCGAGGGCCGAACTCCTCGGCGAGGCCGGCGGACGGGGCCGCTACGACGCGGGCGGGCAGCGGACGGCGACGGCGCGCGGATCAAACGGCGGGCACGGAGGACACGGAGGACCGACGGGCGGACCGTACGGCCACCGCGAACAGCACGGCGACCACGGGCGAGGACGCGGGCACGCGCGGCACGGCACCGCGGCACACGCACCGCGCACCGGCCACGGAGCCGCACCCGTGCGCCCGCCGGCGGACGGCAGACGCCTGGCCTCGGCCTTCGCCCCGTACATCATCGTCATCTCGGTCTTCTCCGTCGCCCAACTGTGGACGCCCGTCAAGGAGTTCCTCGGCGCCACCGACATCGCCGTCCCCTGGCCGGGCCTGGACGGAAAGCTGCGCACCGTCTCCGGCGGCGAAGTGGACTCCACGGTCTACAACCTGGCGTGGCTGTCCTCCCCCGGGACCCTCCTGCTGCTCTCCGGCGTCATCACCGCGCTCGTGCTCCGCATCGAACCGCAGTCCGCGCTGCGGGAGTTGGGCGCCACGCTCGTCAAGCTGCGCACGGCGCTGCTGACCGTCGCGTCCGTGCTCGCGCTCGCGTACGCGATGAACCTCTCCGGCCAGACCATCACCATCGGCACGTTCGTGGCCGGGAGCGGAAGCGCGCTCGCGCTGCTCTCCCCGGTGCTCGGCTGGTTCGGCACCGCGGTCACGGGCTCCGACACCTCGGCCAACGCGCTCTTCGCGACCCTCCAGCACACCGCCGCCAAGGGAGCCGGCCTCGATCCGACGCTGCTGGTATCCGGGAACACCTCGGGCGGCGTCGTGGGCAAGATGATCAGCCCGCAGAACCTCACCATCGCCGCGACCGCGGTCGGCTGCGCCGGCCAGGAGTCCGAACTGCTGCGCGCGACGCTCAAGTGGAGCCTCGGACTGCTGCTGATCCTCTCCGTGTTGATCTATGCACAGTCCGGCATCCTGGCCTGGACGCTGCCGTAGCGCTTTGACATCCTTTGTACTTCGGGCCCGTGGCCGTGCCATCAGGGAGACGACTGAAGAAGTGGACCGCTTGTCCCAGCACACGTCATCCGACCCCGGCAGGCCCGCGTTCAACCGCGAGGCGGCGCGCAGCACGCGCCAGGCCCTCGGGATGCGGGCCGAGGACGTCGCGTCCACGATGCTCAGCGCGTACGGCGTGCAGGTCACCCCGCTGACGGTGCTCAGCTGGGAGTCGGGCGACCAGAGCCCCGGCGAGCGGGAGTTGGCGGCTCTGGCGGGTGTGCTGTGGTGCTCGGTGGGCGACCTCATGGGCTCGCTGAGCAGTGTGCACCAGCACCGGCTCGCCCGTGGCGTCTCGACGTTCGACATGGCGCTGCGCCTGGGCGTCTCCCCCGCCGAGTACGAGGAGATGGAGCGCAGCGGACGGTGGCGGCTGACCGGGCGTCAGGCCGAACTCCTCGCGGAGGCACTCGCGTTGCCGCTCCGCGCGTATCTCGACGTCACCGGGCTCGGCGCCGAGGTGGGCGAGCTGCTGCTGCGTGCGGTCACGAACCGCTGGCAGCCGTACGTACAGCCCGTGTGCAAGCTGCTGGACCTGCCGCGGGCGCGGGTCAGCGGGATCCTTCACCATCTGCACTCCGAATACCAGGCCATGGTCGGCACGTTGGACTGGGGCGGCGGCACGATCTCCATGGAGCCCGGCGAGGAGGGGCGCGCGTTCCTGGCGCGCCTGGTGGACCTGTTCTGCGCGCGCCTGGACGACTGAGCGCGGGGCGGCGCCGGCGCCGCTCTCATCCGCGGGCAGGCGAGCGTGAGTTCGCAGCCCGGGGCGCGTGGGCGGACCCCGTGAGCCGGGCTGCGTGAGCCGGGTCCCGTGAGCCGGGCCCTGTGAGCCGATTCCCCGTAGACCGGCACCTGAGCCAACACCCGTGGGCCAACATGCGTTGACATCGCCGAGAGGGCCCATCTACCGTGGTGCCAACGGGTGTTGACCAACGTCTGTTGACATCGGCATCCGCTTGTCCGGCCTTGTTCGGCGATCGGGAGGACTCATGGCACCCAGCGGCACCCGAGCCACCGGTACGGCTCCCGGCGGCGAGCCGGAGCGCATCGCCCACGGCGGCGACCGGACCGCGGACGTGATCGTCGTCGGCGCGGGGCCCACGGGGCTCATGGCCGCCGGGGACCTCGCCGAGGCCGGGCACCGGGTCACGCTCGTCGAGCGCCGCCCGGAGGGGATCAGCAACCTCACCCGCTCCCTCGTCGTGCACGCCCGCACGCTGGAGCAGCTGGACGCCCGCGGTCTGGCCGACGAACTGATCGGCACGGGCGCCCGGATGGAGACGCTCGGCCTCTTCGGACGTGCGGAGCTGCGACCGTCGCGGCTGCCGAGCCGCTTCCCGTTCGTACTGGTCACCGGCCAGTACGAGGTGGAGCGGCTGCTGGAGCGGCGCGCCCGCAAGGCGGGGGTGACCTTCGTGCACGGCACGGAGGTGCTGGAGCTCCGCCAGGACGGCTCGGGCGTCGAGGTCGACGTCGCGGCCACGCCGCCGGAGGAGGGGGCGTACGACGGAACGGTTCCCGCGTACGGGAGCGAGACGGAAGGCGGGGCCGATGCGGGGGCGGGGGCCGAGGCGTCCTCCCCGGCCGACGCCTCCGTCACGGCCGAAGCGGGCCGTACGGCCGACGCGTCCGGCACCACGGAGTCGGCCGAGACGGCCGAAACGGCCGGGGCGACCGCCACGGCCGGGACCGCCGACGCGCCCCGCACGCTTCGCGGCTCCTACGTCATCGGCACCGACGGCGTGCACAGCACCGTCCGCGAACTGCTGGGGCTGCCCTTCCCCGGCAAGTCCGTGATCCGTTCGATCGTGCTGGCCGACGTCCGGCTGACCGACCCGCCGTCCAACCCCTTCCTCGTCAACGCGACGCAGGACGGTTTCGCGCTCATCGCGGGCTTCGGAGACGGCTGGTACCGGGTGATGGGCTGGAGCCGCCACCGGCAGCTGCCCGACACCGAGCCCGCCGGACTGGAGGAGGTCAGGGAGCTCGCGGTGGCGGCACTCGGCTCCGACCACGGGATGCACGACCCGCGCTGGATCTCCCGCTTCCACAGCGACGAACGGCAGGCACCGCGCTACCGCGTGGGCCGGGTCTTCCTCGCGGGCGACGCCGCACACGTCCACTCGCCCGCCGGCGGCCTGGGCATGAACACCGGCCTCCAGGACGCGGCGAACCTCAGCTGGAAGCTCTCGGCCGTGCTGCGCGGCCACTCCCCCGCCACGCTCCTGGAGACGTACGACGGCGAACGGCACCCCGTGGGCAGCCTCGTGCTGCGCATCAGCGGCACCATCATCCGGCTCGCCCTCGCGCGTTCCGCCGCGGGCCGCACGCTGCGCGCCACCGGGGCCGGACTCCTCAGCCGCGTACGCCCGTTGGCCGGACGTGCCGTGCGGACGGTCTCCGGCATCGCCATCTCCTACCCGGCGCCGCGCGGCTCCCATCCGCTCGCCGGCAGGCGCGCGCCGGACCTGCCGCTCGCCTCCGGGTCCCGTCTCTACGAGGCGCTGCGCGCGGGCTCGTTCGTACTCGTCTCGCCTGTGGACGCGCCTCCGCCGGACACGGGCGTGGAGGCCGACGACCGTACGGTCCACGTGCGTTCGGCGTCGACCGGCGGCCGGACCCTGCTGGTACGGCCGGACGCCTATATCGCGTGGGCGAGCGACAAGCAGGATCCGCAGGGGCTGCGTCAGGCGCTGGCGGAGTGGACGGGCTCACCGGCGGTACGGGAAGTGGAAGCGTAAGCGGCCTGACGGCGAGCACGGGACCGCGGGGTTCCGTATCCGCGAGCACGGGACCGCGGGGTTCCGTATCCGCGGGCACGAAACCGCGGGGCTCCGTATCCGCGGACACGAAACCGCGGGGTTCCGTATCCGCGGGCGCGGGACCGCGGGGCTCCGCAGCGACGGGCGCGGGACCGCGGGGCTCCCTGGCCGCGGCACGCGGGACCGCACGTAGACGAGATCGCCCGCGACCCGCGCCCTCCGTGCACACCGCGGGCCTCGCGTAACCTGCCGCCATGCTCGTCGCCCGCTCCGTCGCCCTGTTCGTCCTCGCGGCGCTCATGGAGATCGGCGGAGCGTGGCTCGTCTGGCAGGGAGTTCGCGAACACCGCGGCTGGGCCTGGATCGGCGCGGGCGTGATCGCCCTCGGCGTCTACGGCTTCGTCGCCACGCTCCAGCCCGACGCCCACTTCGGCCGCATCCTCGCCGCGTACGGCGGCGTCTTCGTCGCGGGTTCCCTGCTGTGGGGCATGGCCATGGACGGGTTCCGCCCGGACCGCTGGGACGTGACGGGCGCTTTGATCTGCCTCGCCGGAGTCGCCGTCATCATGTACGCGCCGCGCGGCCACTGACCGCGGGCCGGGCCCTCCCCCGCACCGCGGCGACCGTCCCCGCGGCGACCCGTACCGCCCCGGTCCGGGGATCCCACGTGCACCCCGCGGCGGCCGGGCCCACCGGCACACGGCGTAGCCTCTTGGCCATGAGCAACCGCACCGCCGTCATCAGCGGCGCCAGCAGCGGCATCGGCGCCGCCACCGCCCGCCGGCTGGCCGAGGCCGGATACCGGGTCGTGCTCACCGCGCGCCGCAAGGACCGGATCGACGCTCTGGCCGCGGAGTTGACGGGCGAGGGGCACTCGGCCGAGGCCCACGCCCTCGACGTCACCGACCGCGCCGCCGTCGACGCCTTCGCGGCGGGGCTCGACCGCTGCGACGTGCTCGTCAACAACGCGGGAGGCGCCCTCGGCACCGACCCCGTCGCCACCGCGGACCCCGCCGACTGGCGCCGCATGTACGAGGTCAACGTCATCGGCGTACTGCACCTCACACAGGCGCTGCTGCCTGCGCTCACCCGATCCCCCTCCGGCGAGGGCACCGTCGTTGTCGTCTCCTCCACGGCGGGTCACGGAACCTACGAGGGCGGGGGCGGCTATGTCGCCGCCAAGCACGGCTCCCATGTGCTCGCCGAGACACTGCGCCTGGAGCTGTGCGGGGACCCCGTACGAGTCATCGAGATCGCGCCCGGCATGGTGAAGACCGACGAGTTCGCGCTCACCCGCTTCCGCGGCGACGCCGCACGCGCGGCGAAGGTCTACGAAGGCGTCGCCGAACCGCTCACCGCGGAGGACGTGGCGGACACGATCGCGTGGACCGTGACCCGGCCGCCGCACGTCAACGTGGACCTGCTGGTGGTGCGTCCGCGCGCCCAGGCCTCCAACACCAAGGTCCACCGCGAACGCTGAGGCGCACGCGCCGGCCGCGCTCCGCCACCGGCGTCCCCGTGCAGGGGGCAAGGGGCAGGGGGGCTGGTTGCGGGCTGCGGGCCCGTGCAGAACCCCCGCGTAAGACATCTCACTTGGCGCCCCGCGAACAGAACAGAAGAAGACGCACTGAATCCGCGAAACGGAAAACCCGGACTTCGCGCAACATATGCACTGCCCGGACGGACGCCTCCGGCGCGCGTGCGGTAGACATTGTCTTCCGCGGCACCGCCGCCGCGGAAGCACGATCCCCACCGGGCGTCGACGGGGCGCCCACAGGACGGCAGCAGCGCCGAGCAGGAGGCAGCACAGTGCAGCGGAGGGCAAGGACGTACGCAACCGGCGTCACCGGTTTCGCGCTGGTCGCCGTGCTCTCCGGAGGGCTCACCGCCTGCACCGGTTCGTCCGGCCAGGGCTCCGGCTCCGACACCAAGCCCGGCAACTCCTCGTCCGCCGGGCCCCCGGCGCAGCCCGGCAAGTACAGCACGCTGCCCGAGCCGTGCGGAGCCGTCGGGCTCGGCACCCTCAAGAAGCTGCTGCCCGGGGCCGAGGCCGCCGAGGGCGCGGGCGGCAGCAGCGACGCGTCCGGCAAGAACGACGACGCCGACCCGGACTCCTCCCCGTTCAAGGGGCAGGCGATCGTCACGTACGACACCGACCGCCGCGCCGGCTGCCGCTGGAAGAGCGCGACCACCCTCGCCACCCGCCATCTCGCGGTCGACCTGGAGCGGGTCGTCTCCTACGACCCGGCCGTCAGCGACGACAAGCAGGCCCAACTGCTCTACGACGAGCGCGCTGGCCAGGCCGAGATCCCCACGGACGACGACAGCACTCCCCCGCCCGACGACGGCGGGGACGCCGACGGCGGCGACGACCAAGGCACGGGCGGGGACACCGGCGACGGCGGCAAGAGCGACGACAAGAGCAGCGACAAGAACAGCGACGCGGGCGACGGCAAGGGCGGCGACAAGAGCAAGAGCGGCGGCGCCGACGCGGGCGGGGACGGCGGCGGCGACGGGAACGACGAGGGTGAGAAATCCGACAGCGGTTCCGCGGCCGCGAACGAATCCGGAGGGGGCCCCGACGCGTCCCAGTCTCCGGACGAGGATCTCTCGCCCCGTATGCTCGGCGACATCGGCGACAACGCTTACATCGACGACCAACTGGACACCGGCGACTCGGGAGTCCACCGTGACATCACGCTCGTCTTCCGCAGCGCGAACGTGATCGCCACCGTCAGGTACGACCAGTGGCTCACGGACAAGCGGCGCACCCCGGACAGCGCCGAGTTGCAGGAGAAGGCCCGTAACGTGGCCGCGGAGCTGGCTGCGGGCTTCGACGACAACTGACGCAGACCGACTGGAAGCGAAGGAATCATGCCTCGTAATGCTCAGCGAACCTCAGGGCGACGCTCCCGGCGTCCGGTACGGACGCTCGCCTGCGCGGCAGTCGCAGTCCCCGCACTGCTGTTGGCGGGCTGCTCCTCCGACTCCGGCGGCGACGACGACGGCGGTGCGGCCTCGTCGGACGACGCCGGAAGCCAGAAGACCGCGGCTCCGGTGAAGTTCAAGGAGCTCCCGGACGCCTGCAAGTCGCTCTCCAAGGGCACGGTCGAGAAGCTGACGCCGAAGACGGACAACGCCTCCGGCAAGCGGATCGGCTCCGGCAACACCACGGACTCGGGCAGCTGCCTGTGGAGCGGCCTGGACAAGTTCGACTACCGGCAGCTGACCATCTCCCTCAAGCGCTTCGAGTCCGACGCCTCGCGCGGCTCCGGCGACAAGCTGGCGGGCGCGTTCATGTCGCAGCAGGCGGACGCGCTCAAGACCGAGAAGTCCAACAAGGACGTCAAGTCCTCCCCGGTGAGCGGGATCGGCGACAGCGCGACGTCCCTCGGCTACGAGGTCGAGAAGAAGGACGGGAAGAAGTCCGAGGACTTCCGTGAGCACCGTGTCGTGGCACGCACCGCGAACGTCGTGGTGACCGTGGACTACGCGGGCGCCGGTTTCGAGAGCGGAAAGACGCCCGGCGCGGACGAGTTGAAGAAGAACGCCGAGCAGGCCGCCAAGGAAGCCGTCGCGTCGCTGAAGTGACTTCAGCTGAGGTGACTTCGCCGAAGTGGCGTTCACCGGCGTGACGTTCACCGAGTGACGCACCGCCGCGCCGGGCGCGCTCGCGCCCGGCGCAGGTGGGGCACATGACGCGCCCGCGAGTCGCACACCCGTGCGGCGAAGGCTTGACGCATGTGCCAGTCTGGTGCGCCGCGTCGCTTTCCGAGGGTGGGGGACAACTCCAGTGCAAGGCGTACAACTGACTCGTACACACCGCATATTGGTCGCGGTGGTCGTCATCGGTGCCGTGACGATCGCCGCCATCGGTTTCGCCGGGTCCTTCGCCGCCGTGCGCGATCTCGCCGCGCGCAAGGGCTTCGGCGCCTTCGCGCCCTTCTTCCCCATCGGCATCGACGCGGGCATCGTCGTACTGCTGGCGCTGGACCTGCTGCTGACGTGGATCCGCATCCCGTTCCCGCTGCTGCGCCAGACGGCCTGGCTGCTGACCGCGGCCACCATCGCCTTCAACGGCGCCGCCGCCTGGCCCGACGCGCTCGGCGTGGGGATGCACGCGGTGATCCCGGTCCTCTTCGTCGTCTCGGTCGAGGCCGCGCGGCACGCGATCGGCCGGATCGCGGACATCACCGCGGACAAGCACATGGAGGGCGTACGCATCTCGCGCTGGCTGCTCGCCTTCCCCTCCACCTTCAAGCTGTGGCGCCGGATGAAGCTGTGGGAGCTGCGCAGTTACGACGAGGTCATCCGCATGGAACAGGAGCGGCTCGTCTACGAGGCCAGGCTCCAGGCTCACTACGGACGCGGCTGGCGGCGCAAGGCCCCCGTGGAGTCGCTGATGCCGCTGAAGCTGGCGCGCTACGGGGTCCCGCTCGCCGAGACCGGTCCGTCCGGGCTGGAGGCCGCCGGGATCGAGGCGCCGGCGACGCTGACGCGGGCGCGCACGGGGGCGGTCACCGGTACGGAGGCGGGTGCGGGAACGGGCGCCGCCGAGGGGGAGGCGGGGGCGTTGCGGCGGCAGCACGCGGCGCTCACGGCGGGCACGGGCGGCACGGGCGGCATGGAGGAGACCGCGCCCGTTGAGTCCGGCCGTGCCGAACAGCAGGGCTGGTACAGGCAGTTGGAGAGCCCGGAGGGCGCAGCGGGCGCGTACGCGGGGGCGGGAGCGGCGGAACGGCCGCAGCCCGGACAGCCGCAACAAGCCCCGCAGCAGGCCCAACAGCAGCCCGCACAGCCGCAGTCACAGCCGTATGAGGACGCCGGTGCCGCCGGATACCCGCAGCAGCCCGCCGCCGAGGCCGGGCCGCGGGCCGCCCGCACCCGGGCGCAGGCGCAGGTGCCCGACCCCGTGCAGGAGGTGCCCGGCTACGGGACGGCGGCCCAGGACCCGGTCGCGCAGGGCGAGTCCGCCGCCCCCGAGTACACGTACGCCGCAGGGTCGGCGTCCTCCGGCCCGCAGGTCACCGTCCCCGTGGGCCCGGGACGGCGCCGCGCGCTCGGCAACTCCAACCCGCCCGGCAGCAACGGCGCTCCCGCCTATCTGCCTCCCCAACGGGCCGAGGAGCAGCAGCAGTTGTTCATGGAGCCCGCCCCGGCCGCGGGTGCGGCGTACGCCGGTGCCGCGGCGGACGACCTCGACTTCGCCTCCGCGCAGCCCGAGCCGCCCGCGCCGGCGCCCTCCGCGTCCGACGACGCCGAGCCCGTGGGCATACCGGACGGCGTGCCGCGCGAGGAGTTCTACTTCTCCGCGTACCGCCAGTTCGTCGCGTCGCACACCAGCTTCCCCAACGCACGCCAGCTCTCGCGCGACCTGCACGAGCGGCACGGTGTGACCAACGTGGACGGCTCGCTGCTCAGCGAGGCGTATCTGCGCACCTATCTGCGGGAGTTCAGGGAGCGCTACAACACCGAGATGGGCCTCGCGGGCTGAGCCGGCCGAGCCGACTGAGTCGGCCGAGCGGCACGTACATCACTGCGACCACATCACTGCGACGCGCTCGGCCGCGCCCGCGTGCGTCACGCCCCGAGCAGCTTGCGCACCCGGTCCGCGCCCACCGCCAGCAGCAGGGTCGGCAGCCTCGGCCCGGTGTCGCTGCCCACGAGCAGCCTGTAGACCAGCGCGAAGAACGACCGCTGCGCCACCTTGAGTTCGGGCGTGGGCTTGGCGTCCGGATCGATGCCCGCGCGGATCTTCGGCACCCCGTAGACGAGCTGCGTCAGCCCCTCCAGCGACCAGTGGTCGTCGAGCCCCTCCAGCAGCAGCCGCAGCGACTCGCGCTGCCCGTCGTCCAGCGACTCCAGCAGCGCCGTGTCCGGCTCCTCGCGCACGCGCGTGCGCTGCTCCGCCGGTACCTGCGTGGTGATCCACCGCTGGGCGCGGTCCAGCCTCGGCCGCACCTCGTCGAGGGAGCGCACCGGGCGCTCCGGGTCCAGCTCGCCGAGGATCCGCAGCGTCTGCTCGTCGTTGCCCGCGGTCACGTCGGCCACGGACGCCAGCGTGCGGTACGGCAGCGGGCGCGGCGTGGCGGGCAGCGGCCCGGAGGCCGTGGACGAGGCGCGGGCGTGCGCGGCGGCGTCGGCGGGCTGCGCGGCCCCTGAGGCGAGCTTGCGCTCCAGGGCGTCCCACTCGTCGTACGTACGCTGGATCTCCTGGTCGAAGGCGACCTTGAAGGACTGGTTCGGGCGGCGGCGGGCGTAGAGCCAGCGCAGCAGCGGCGCCTCCATGATCTCCAACGCGTCGGCGGGCGTGGGCACTCCGCCCTTCGACGACGACATCTTCGCCATGCCGCTGATGCCGACGAACGCGTACATCGGGCCGATGGGCTGCTCGGCGCCGAAGATCTCCTTCACCAGCTGGCCGCCGACCACGAACGACGACCCCGGCGACTGGTGGTCGACACCGCTCGGCTCGAAGACCACGCCCTCGTAGGCCCAGCGCATCGGCCAGTCGACCTTCCATACGAGCTTGCCGTGGCTGTGCTCGCTCAGCAGCACCGTCTCGCTGTGCCCGCAGCTGCCGCAGGTGTAGGTCAGCTCGGTGGTCCCGTCGTCGTAGGCCGTGACCGTCGTGGTGTCGCGCCCGCAGGCGGTGCAGTACGGCTTGTACGGGTAGTACGCACCGGCGCCCGAGCCCGAGCCGTCGTCCTCGGCGGCGGCGCCGGAGCCCTCGGCGGCCTCGATCTCGGCGGCGTCCGGCTCGCCCTGCTTCTGCTTCTTCTGCTGCTGCTTCTTGCCCATGGGGGCCGCGGCCGCCTTGTCCAGCGTCCGGTACCGCTCCAGCACGGCGTCGATGTGGTCGCGTTCGCGCATCGCGAAAAGGATCTGCTCGCGGTAGGCGCCCGAGGTGTACATCTCCGTCTGGCTGATGCCGCGGTACTCGACGCCCAGCTCCGCGAGCGAGTCCTCCATCGCGGACCTGAAGTGCTCGCCCCAGCTGCCGTACGGACTGCCGGGAGGCGCGGGCACGGACGTCAGCGGCTTGCCGATGTGCTCGTCCCACGACGAGTCGACGCCCTCGACTCCGGCGGGCACCTTGCGGAACCGGTCGTAGTCGTCCCAGGAGATGATGTGCTCGCACGGAACGCCGCGGCGCTTGATCTCGTCGGCGACCAGGTGCGGCGTCATCACCTCGCGCAGATTGCCGAGATGGATCGGCCCGGAGGGCGAGAGGCCGGAGGCGCAGACGACTGGTTTCCCCGGCGACCGACGCTCCGCCTCGGCGATGACGTCGTCCGCGATACGGGAGACCCAGTCGGTCTCGGGGGTGGTCTGAGCCACTTCCGGCACATCCTTCTCTGTCTTCTCCGCCAAGCCTGCGGGGCCCATTCTCCCACTGCGTACGGCCGCCCTTCACACCGAATACTGCTGCGACGGCCGGTGGCACCGCGTGAAATACTCGGATTCCGCTCAGTCACCCACGTACGGAACGGCTCGCTTCATGCCCTCGGTCCCGTCGCTCGCCACCACGCTCCACCAGCGCCTCGCGGAGGCTCTCTCGGCCGCCCTGCCGGAGGACACTCCCGGAGGGTGGATCGACCCCATGCTGCGCCGGAGCGACCGTGCGGACTTCCAGGCCAACGGCGTGCTGGCGCTCGCCAAGCGGCTCAAGGCGAACCCCCGGGACCTGGCGGGCCGGGTCGTGGAGAGCCTGCCGCCCAACGAGGAGATCGAGAGCGTCGAGGTCTCCGGCCCCGGCTTCATCAACATCACCGCGTCCGACGCCGCCCTGCTGCGCACCCTCGCGGCGCGCTCCGACGACGAGCGGCTCGGCGTCCCGTACGCGGACCGGCCCGGCACCACGGTGATCGACTACTCGCAGCCGAACGTGGCGAAGGAGATGCACGTCGGCCACCTGCGGTCCACGGTCATCGGCGACGCGATCATGAAGATCCTGGAGCACCGCGGCGAGAAGGTGATCCGGCGCCACCACATCGGCGACTGGGGCACGCAGTTCGGCATGCTCATCCAGTATCTGGTCGAGCATCCGCACGAGTTGGACCACGAGTCGGACGCGGTGGACGCGAAGGACGAGGGCGAGGCCGCCATGGCGCGCCTCAACCGGCTCTACAAGGCGGCCTATTCGCTCTTCGAGTCCGACGAGGAGTTCAAGGCACGCGCCCGCGACCGGGTCGTCGCGCTCCAGTCCGGCGACGAGGAGTCCCTGGCCCTCTGGCACAAGATCGTCGACGAGTCGAAGACGTACTTCCAGGGCGTCTACGAGACGCTCGACGTCGAGATCCGCGACGAGGACATCGTCGGCGAGAGCGCCTACAACGACGGCCTCCAGGCGGTCGTGAAGGACCTGGAGTCCTCGGGTGTGGCCGTGCGCTCCGAGGGCGCCCTGTGCGTCTTCTTCGAAGACGTCAAGGGCCCCGACGGCACGCCGACGCCGCTGATCGTGCAGAAGTCCAACGGCGGCTTCGGCTATGCCGCCACGGACCTCGCCGCGATCCGCGACCGCATCGGCGAGCTGCACGCCGACACCGTGCTGTACGTGGTGGACGCGCGGCAGGCGCTGCACTTCCGGATGGTCTTCGAGACGGCGCGGCGCGCGGGCTGGCTGCCCGAAGGGGCCGCGCGGCAGCTCGCGTTCGGCACCGTGCTCGGCAAGGACGGCAAGCCGTTCAAGACCCGCGCCGGCGAGTCGGTGCGGCTGGCGGACCTGCTGGAGGAGGCGACGCAGCGCGCCGCCGTGGTCGTACGGGAGAAGGCGCAGGACCTCACGGAGGAGGAGATCCAGGAGCGCGCCGCGCAGGTCGGCATCGGCGCCGTGAAGTACGCGGACCTGTCCAACTCCATGACGAGGGACTACGTCTTCGACCTGGACCGGATGGTCTCCCTTCAGGGCGACACCAGCGTCTATCTCCAGTACGCGTACGCGCGCATCCAGTCCATCTTCCGCAAGGCGGGCGGCGAGCGGGCGCAGGTGCACCCGCTGCTGCAACTGGAGCCCGCGGAACGGGCGTTGGCGCTGCACCTCGACGAGTTCGGCGACACCCTCGCGGCAGTGGCGGAGAGCTACGAGCCGCACAAGCTGGCGGCGTACCTCTACGAACTGGCCACGCTCTACAGCCCGTTCTACGAGAACTGCCCGGTCCTGAAGGCGGAGACCACGGAGCTGGTCCAGAACCGCCTCTTCCTGTGCGACCTCACGGCCCGCACGCTCGGGCAGGGCATGGCGCTGCTGGGCATCCGCACGCCCGAGCGGCTCTGAGCACGTTCCGGCGGAGCGCTCTCACGGGAGCGCTCCGGCCGGACGCCCTGCCGGGGCGGAGCGCTCTAGGTGAAGGGAAGGTTGTTGCCCTGGTGGCCTCCGCCGCCACCCATCTGGGCCTTCCACTTCCACTGCCTGCCGTACGGGTCCACATCGGCGTACGCGCGGCCTTCGGCGCTCTCGCCGGTCCCCCGCCTCTGCCGCGTGAAGACGACGGCGGTCAGGCCGACGGCGACCGCGACGCAGACGGCGAGCGCGATGATCAGGGCCACCATGAATTCATTCCCCCTTGGTCCCCGGTCGTTCCGGGTCTCCTGACAGCCGCTACCCGGCGGCGCACGGGCCCATTGCGGATCTGAGGAGAATCAGAGCTTTCCGTCCGCACGCCGCGAGTACGGGCGGGCCGTGTCCGGCGGTCAAGAGCGCGCGGCGCCCCCGCGGGCGGAAGTAGCATCCACGACCGGGAGACACCCGCTGACGCCGCATCAGGAGGACGCTCATGCCCCGGGAACGCTCAGAACCCTCCAGACGTACCGCCCTTTACGGCCTGGCCGGCGCCGCGGCCGTGGTCGGATTCGACCCCGGCTCGCGCGCCTGGGCCACCGAGCGCACCGTACGGCGGCGGCCCCCGGGCGGCGGATTCGAGCATGTGCCGCCGCTGGACGGCGAGTTGCTCACCGACGACGCCTCGCGCGACGCCGCGGCCGAGGACTTCGGGCACATCGTCCACCGCCGCCCTGCGGCGGTCCTGCGGCCCGGCTCCGTCGACGACGTCGTGGCGATGGTCCGCTTCTGCCGCAGGCACCGCATCCCGGTGGCGCCCCGCGGCCAGGGCCACGCGACGTTCGGGCAGGCGCAGACCGAGGGCGGCCTGGTGATCGAGACGTCGCCGCTCGACCACGTGGGCAAGGTCGAGAACGGCACGGTCACGGTGGGCGCGGGCGCCCGGTGGAGCACCGTCGCCAAGTCCACGCTGCGGCACGGCCTCACACCGCCCGTCTTCACGGACTATCTCGAACTCTCCGTCGGCGGCACCCTGTCCGTCGGCGGCCTCGGCGGGCAGGCCCACCGGCACGGCTCACAGGCCGACACGGTCACCGAGCTCCAAGTCGTCACCGGCGCGGGCGAGTCGGTGCGCTGCTCGGCGACGCGGCACGCGGACCTGTTCGACGCCGTACGGGCGGGCCTGGGCCAGTGCGCGGTCGTCGTGGGTGCCACGCTGCGCCTCGTACGCGCCCCGAAGACGGTGCGGCACTTCCAGCTGCCGTACACCGACCTGGAGGTCTTCCTGGAGGACCAGCGGCGGCTGACGGCCGAGCGCCGCTTCGACTACGTCGAGGGCCTGGTGCTTCCCACCGAGTCCGCGGGTGCCTCCCAGTCGGGCGGCGCCGAGGGGGTCTTCCAGATCCACGTGCTGGAGGCCGTCGCCTACGGACCTCCCGCCGGGCCGGAGCCCGACGACGAGAGGCTGCTGGCGGGACTGCGCTTCGACAGCGCCGGAATGACCGCGGACACCCTGGAGTACTACGCGTTCCTGGACCGGCTCGCGCCCTCAGTCGCCGACCAGAAGGAGCAGGGCCTCTGGGACGACCCGCACCCCTGGCTCAACCTGCTGCTGCCGTCCGCCTCCGTGACTCGGCTGGCCTCCGGCATCCTCGACGCGCTCAGGCCGGAGGACGTCGGTACGAGCGGAGTCGTGCTGCTCTACCCGCTGCGGCGCGAGGTGCTGCACGCCCCCTTGCTGCGGATGCCGGACGACCCGGTGCCGTACCTGCTCGCGGTGCTGCGCACGGGTCCGCCCGACGACCAGGCCACCGTCGACCGGCTGCTCGCGGCCAACCGCGCGGCGTACGAGACGGTGCGCGACGCGGGCGGCAAGCAGTACCCGGTGGGATCCGTACCGTTCCGCCGCCCCGACTGGCGGGACCACTTCGGGGAGGCGTGGCCTGCCCTGGCCGCCGCGCGCCGCCGCTACGACCCGGCGGGCATCCTCGTCCCGGGCCAGGGCATCTTCTGAACGGACGGGGACGGCGGAAAGGCGAGAGGCCGTGCGCGGCGGGCGGTTCGGCCGCACGGCCTCTTGTCCTCTCGGCCTCCTGGCCTCCCGTTCTCTTGGCCTCTTGGCCTCTCAAGGCCCCTGCCTCTCAAGGCCCCTCACGACCTCTGACGGTCCCGGAGCCTCACGGGCGGAGCTGCGGCCGGGGGGAGCCGTCATCGTGGCGGCATGCGAACAGGCCCGTCCGGGCGTCCGGTTGGCGTCACGTCCGTACCGTCACGCCGGTCACGCCCGCCACGCCCGCCACGCCCCTCACGGCGGCGGCGCAGCCTCACACCCGTGACGGCCAGCGCTGCCGCCGCCGCGAGGGCGACGCCGATCGCCGGTCCGCCCAGGGGGCCGAACCGCGGCAGGGCGGAGGCCGCCGCGTAGCCCGCGCCGGCCTCCGCCCCGGCCCACACCAGCGCGGCCACCGCGCTGTACGGCGCGATCCGCCGGTAGGGCAGCAGCGCCGCACCCGCCAGATGCGGCGCCAGCGTGCGCACGACGGGCACGAAGCGAGCGAGGAAGACGGCCTGGCCGCCGTACGCGTCCATGAGGGCACCGGCGCGCAGCCACGCGGCAGCCGGCACGCGTCGGCCGATCCGTCCGGTGCGCGCACGGGCGCCCAGCAGCCGCCCGGTGCGGTGGCCGAGCGCGTCCCCGGCGACGACGGCGCAGGCCGCGGCCGTGACGACGAGCGGAAGTTCCAGCACACCGCTGCGGCCGAGCGCGCCGGCCGTCAGCAGCAGCGTGAGCGTGGGCACGAACGCCCCGATCAGCAGCACCGATTCGGCGAGTACGGCTGAGACCAGTACGGCGTAGGAGACGGGGTCCGGCACTCTTCCGAGCAGTTCGGCCAGTTCGTTCACCGCAGCGCCCGCCGGGGCGGCTGCGGTGCGACGGCGGGCATGGGGGTGGCGGCGGACATGGCGGCGGCGGGCTGTACGGACGGCAGGCGCAGCTGCCACACCGTCGCGGGCGGCAGATTGCTCCACGCGGTGCGCGCGGCGGTCTCGTACCGGTTCCGGTAGCGGGCGAGGGTCTCCTCGACGGCGCGGTGCCGGCTCGACTCGGCACGAGAGGACAGCAGGGACCGCGCGGTTCCGGTGCCGCGGTATGCGAACCAGGTGAGCACGCCGCCGGGCCGCAGCAGCGCCAGATAGCACTCCATGATCGACTCGACCTGTTCCGGGGCGAAGTTGGTCAGCGGCAGCCCGGAGACGATCACGTCGTAGCGGCGTCCGGTCTCCAGCCTCTCCACGAACTCCTCGTGGACCCGTACCTCCGCCGCCTCCGCCCCGTCCTCCCCGTCCGCCCGCTCCACACGCGCGCCCTCGAACCGCCGCAGCCGTGCCGCGAACCGCGGGTTGGCCTCCACCAGGTCCAGCCGGCTGCCGGGACAGAGCCTGCCGAGCAGTACGCGCGTGACCGACCCGGTGCCCGCGCCCGCTTCCAGCACGTCGAGCGGCCGCCCGGCCCAGTCGTCCAGCGGTGCCGCGAGCAGCCCCGCGAGCGCCCTGCCGCTGGGGGCGACGGCGCCCGTCGTACGCATGTTGCGCGCGGCCTCGCGCAGGAACAGCCAGCTCCCCGCGGGGTGCCGGGCGGGCTGCTTGGCGGCCGGCCGCTGCGCGGGCAGGCGGCCGGCGGTGTTCGTCCGGTTGTCCATGACCGGGACGGTATTGACGGCGGCCGCCGGGCGGACCCGCCCATGTGCGACTGCCACCCCCTACGAAAGTCGGGGGCGGAGGTGTCCGAACGTAGGAGGGCCACACGGCGCCCACGGCCTACTCTCCTGCCCGTGGGTCCAGGGGACATCGGCTCGTGGTCGCGTCGGGGCCGCCTCGCCTTGGTGGCGGCGGTGACCGTCACAGCCGTGAGCAACAGCGCGACCGTCGCGGGCAGTTACCTCAACCCCGCTCCCGCCGCCGGACTGCTGTGCGGCGGCGCACTGCTCCTGCGCCACGGCCTCCCGGCGGCCTCCCCGGTCATGACGACCGCCGCCGCCGGGGTCTGGGGCTGGCCCATGCTGGCCCCGCTGCTGGTGGCCCTCTACGACCTCGCCGTACGCGGCCGTGCCCTCGTCGCGACCGCCTGCGCGGTGCTGTCCCTGCTGGGCAACGCGGTGTTCCGGCCCCGGATCTCACTGCTCACCCCGCAGCAGTACGGGCCCGCGCTCTTCCTCACCCTCGCCCTGGTGCTGGGGCTGTGGGCCGGAAACCGCCGCCGGCTCGTGGCCGCCCTCACCGCGAACGTCGAACACCTCCTCACCGAACGGGAGTTGCGGGAGCAGGCCGCCCGGCTGTCCGAACGATCCGCGATAGCCGCCGAGATGCACGACGTACTCGCACACCGGCTCACCCTGATCGCCCTGCACAGCGGCGTCCTCACCACCAAGAAGGCCGCCCTCCCCGAGCCGATGGCCGAACGCGTCGACCTGCTGCGCACCGCGTGCACCGACGGGCTGGCCGACCTGCGCGACGTGCTGCGGGCCCTGCGGGAGTCCGGGCCGCAGGGCGGAGCCGAGGGAGTCGCGGCGCCCGTGCTCCAGGAGGTCGGCGAGGTCATCGAACAGGCCCGTACGGCAGGGCAGTCGGTCGAGTGGCACAGCCACGGCAGCCCGGAGCAGGCGCCCTCCGCCCACCGGCTCGCGGTGCTGCGCCTCGTACAGGAAGCGCTCACCAACGCCCGCAAGCACGCCCCGGAAGGATCCGTGACCGTCGACATCGGCTACGGACCGCCCACTACCCTCGTCGAGGTGACCAACACAGCCACCCCACAGGCCGGTCCACCGCCTCCGTCCGGCTTCGGACTGGTCGGTCTGGCGGAACGCGTCGAGGCCCTGGGAGGAAACCTGGAGGCCGGTCCGGCCGGGACCGGGTCCTGGCGCGTCGCCGCCCGCATTCCCCATACGGCCCGCTCCGAACAGAACGGTGTCCCCCAGTGATCCGCGTCATGATCGTCGACGACGACGCCCTCGTCCGCCTCGGACTCGCCGATCTCCTCGACGGCGACGACGGCATCGAGGTCGTCGCCCAGGCCGCCGACGGACGCCAGGCCGTCGAATGCGCCACCGCACACCGCATCGACGTCGCGCTCGTCGACGTACGGATGCCGCGCATGGACGGCATCGCCGCCACCATGCATCTGCGTGCGCTGCCCCACCCGCCGAGGGTCGTCACCCTGACCACCTTCGACTTCGACGAGTACGTGCACGACGCGCTCGCCGCCGGGGCCGACGGCTTCCTGCTGAAGGACACCCGCCCGGAAGAGATCCGGCGCGCGGTGCACCTCGTCGCCTCGGGCTCGGCGATGCTGCACCCCGCCGCCGCCCGCCACCTCATCGACCGCTACCACCACGCGACGGGCCCGAGGGCGGGCGCCGCCCAGTCCCGCCTCGGCGTTCTCACGCCACGCGAGCGGGACGTGCTCGCGCTGCTCGCCGAGGGCGCGACCAACGCCCATATCGCGCAGGCCCTCGGGATGCGGGAGAGCACGGTCAAAGCGCACGTCAGCCGGATACTCACCGGGCTCGACGTGGACAACCGGGTGCAGGCGGCGCTGCTGGCCCGGGACGCGGGACTGACCTCGACGTGACGTCGACCTGACACCGGCCTGACACCCACCTGACACCGGTCTGACGTCGGGGCCCTGCGCTGTGCGTTCCGCCGTCCACGCGGCGGATTCCACCCGTCCTCGTACCGCCCAGGATCTTCAATGCGCAACCATCGCTCTGATAGCTTCAACGCGGCTGCACATAAGGGCAGTTGACGGCCGGCACGCCCCCTGACCAGGGACCGGGGCCCGGACGTGTGACCGCCCCCTGCATCCGCACCCTCAGCGGCACGGCAGAAGAGGAAGCACAGCGATGACCGGTCCCGGCGAACGGCCCTCCCAGATCGACACCAGCAGGGCGCACTCGGCCCGGATGTACGACTACTACCTCGGCGGCAAGGACTGGTACCCCGTGGACCAGGAGGCCGCCGAGAAGGTCAAGAAGGTCTTTCCCTTCATCGTCCTCGGCGCGCGCGCCAACCGGGACTTCATGCACCGCGCCACCCGCACCCTCGCCCGCGAGTACGGCATCCGGCAGTTCGTCGACGTCGGCACCGGCATCCCCACCGAGCCCAACCTGCACCAGGTCGCCCAGCAGGCCGCCCCGGAATCACGCGTGGTCTACGCCGACAACGACCCGACGGTGCTGGAGTACACCGACGCGCTGACCCTCAGCAGCCCCCAGGGCCGCACGGCGTACGTACACGCCGACCTGCGGCAGGACTCGATCCTCGACGACCCGAAGCTCCGCGAAGTCATCGACCTGGAAAGGCCGTTGGCGCTGTCGATGCTCGCCGTCACGCACTTCCTGCCTGACGAGCACAGGCCGCAGGAGATCGTACGGTCCATGGTCGACCGTCTCGCCCCCGGCAGCTTCCTGGTCCTCTCGCACGCCACCCCCGACTTCAACCCCGCGGCGCAGAAGGCCGTCGAGGTCTACCGCCAGAGCGGCACCCCGGCCCAGATACGCACCAAGTCCGAGGTGCTGCGCTTCTTCGAGGGCACCGAGCTGATCGAGCCGGGCCTGACCACGACCCACCGCTGGCGCCCGGACGGCGACTCCGGCATCACCGACGAGGACGCCTTCTTCTACGCGGGCATCGGCCGCAAGCCCTGACGACGGCCCGGCCGCCATACCAGGCGGCCGGAACCCGGAGACCCGAGCCCCGGAGACCCGGACCGGCCGCCATGGGCACCGCAGGCGCGGCGTCACGGCATTACGACGTCACATCAGCACGGCGTCACAGCTTGGCCGCGACCTCCGTCGCCCAGTACGTGAGGATCAGGTCCGCGCCCGCGCGTTTGAAGCTCGTCAGGGTCTCCATGATCGCCCGGTCCCGGTCGATCCAGCCGTTCCGCCCGGCGGCCTCGACCATCGCGTACTCGCCGGAGATCTGGTAGACGCCGACGGGGACTCGGGCGTGCTCGGCGAAGTCGCGCAGCACGTCCAGATACGGCAGGCCCGGCTTGACCATCACCATGTCGGCGCCCTCGGCGGCGTCCAGGGACAGCTCGCGCAGCGCCTCGCGGGAGTTGGCCGGGTTCTGCTGGTAGGTGTTGCGGTCGCCCTGGAGCGAGGAGCCGACGGCCTCGCGGAACGGCCCGTAGAAGGCCGAGGCGAACTTCGCGGTGTAGGCGAAGAGGGACACGTCCTGGTGCCCCGCCTCGTCCAGCGCGCGCCGCACATGGCCGATCTGGCCGTCCATCATGCCGCTGGGGCCCAGCACATGGGCGCCGGCCTCGGCCTGTACGCGGGCCATCTCGGCGTACCGCTCCAGCGTCGCGTCGTTGTCGACCCGCCCGCGTTCGTCCACCACGCCGCAGTGGCCGTGGTCCGTCGTCTCGTCCAGGCACAGGTCGGACATGATCACGATGTCGTCGCCGACCTCGGCCCGTACGTCCCGCAGCGCGACCTGGAGGATGCCCTCGGGGTCCGTGCCGGCCGTGCCGACG
Source organism: Streptomyces sp. HNM0575 (assembly GCF_012726265.1). Lineage (GTDB taxonomy): Bacteria > Actinomycetota > Actinomycetes > Streptomycetales > Streptomycetaceae > Streptomyces. The sequence goes on from NZ_JAASAG010000002.1 coordinate 918,266, forward strand.
GCGTCCTTGTCCTCCTCCTTGGGCACGCCGAAGATCATGATTCCGCCGACGCCCGCGCGTACCGCCTCGTGCGCCGCCTTCTTCAGCGTCTCGCGCGTGTGCTGCACGACGCCCGGCATGGACGAGACGGGCACCGGCTCCCCGATGCCGTCCCGCACGAAGACGGGAAGGATCAACTCGGCCGGGTGCAGCCGGTGTTCGGCGACCATGCGGCGCATCGCCGGCGTGGTACGGAGCCGGCGCGGCCGTACGGACGGGAAGCCGCCCGCGGTGCCGCCCGTACCGCCCGGGAGTCCTGCTGCTGCGCTCACGACGACCGTGCCCTCCTCCTGGCCGGACGCTTCTCGCTCGGCCGCTTCACCACGTCACCGGCCTCCAGGGCCTCCGCCCGGCGCTCCGCACCGAAGTCCGCCAGCGCCTCGGCCAGTTTGTGCACCGACGGCTCGGGCGACATGACGTCCACGCGAAGCCCGTGCTCCTCCGCCGTCTTGGCGGTGGCCGGGCCGATACAGGCGATGACCGTGACGTTGTGCGGCTTGCCCGCGATGCCCACGAGATTCCGCACCGTGGACGACGAGGTGAACAGCACCGCGTCGAAGCCGCCGCCCTTGATCGCCTCCCGCGTCTCGGCAGGCGGCGGCGAGGCGCGCACCGTGCGGTACGCGGTGACGTCGTCGACCTCCCAGCCCAGCTCGATCAGCCCGGCCACGAGGGTCTCGGTGGCGATGTCGGCCCGCGGCAGGAAGACGCGGTCGATGGGGTCGAAGACCGGGTCGTAGGGCGGCCAGTCGTCCAGCAGCCCGGCGGCGGACTGCTCGCCGCTGGGCACCAGGTCCGGCTTCACACCGAACTCGACGAGGGCCTTCGCGGTCTGCTCGCCCACCGCCGCGACCTTGATCCCGGCGAAGGCACGCGCGTCCAGCCCGTACTCCTCGAACTTCTCGCGCACCGCCTTCACCGCGTTGACCGACGTGAAGGCGATCCACTCGTACCGCCCGGTGACCAGTCCCTTGACCGCGCGCTCCATCTGCTGCGGGGTGCGCGGCGGTTCGACGGCGATGGTGGGCACCTCGGCGGGCACCGCACCGTAACTGCGCAGCTGGTCGGAGAGCGACTCCGCCTGCTCCTTCGTCCGCGGCACAAGCACCTGCCAGCCGAAGAGCGGCTTGGACTCGAACCAGGCGAGGCGCTGGCGTTCCGCCGCCGCACCGCGCTCCCCGACCACGGCTATCACCGGCTGCCCGCCGTCGGAGGACGGCAGCACCTTCGCGGACTTGAGCACCTGGCCCATCGTGCCCAGCGTGGCGCTCCAGGAGCGCTGCCTGGTGGTGGTGCCCGCCGCGGTGACCGTGAGCGGCGTCTCGGGCTTGCGTCCGCCCGCGACGAGTTCGCCCGTGACGGAGGCGACGGAGTCCAGCGTCGTGGAGACGACGACGGTCGCGTCGCTCGCGCCGACCTCCGTCCAGCATCTGTCGTCGGCCGTACGCGCGTCGATGAAGCGGACGTCGGTGCCCTCGCCGTCGCGCAGCGGGATCCCGGCGTACGCGGGCACGCCCACGGCGGTCGCGATGCCCGGCACCACCTCGAACGGGATGCCTTCGCCGGCGCACGCCAGCATCTCGCGCGCCGCGTCGGCGTCGAGGCCGGGGTCGCCCGTCACCGCTCGCACGACCCGCTTGCCCGACCGTGCGGCCGCCATGGCAAGATCTGCTGCACCGTTCGCGGCCCCGCCCGCTGACGTGCCGTCAGCTTTCGGGTCCTGCCCGGCCCCGTCCTCCACTCGGAGCGGCGTGTCCACCCCTGCCCGCGCATGGCTGCGGACGACGTCGTACACCTGCGGGTCGGCGACAAGCACGTCGGCCTGCGCCAGCGCCTCGACGGCGCGCAGCGTCAGCAGACCCGGGTCACCGGGACCGGCACCGAGGAAGGTGACGTGCCCGTGTGCGCCGTAGAGGTGCTGAGTTGTCGAGTTGTGGGCAGTGGTGGGGCTCAAAGTGCTCGCTCCCCCATCAGACCGGCCGCGCCCTTGGCGAGCATCTCGTCGGCGAGCTCGCGCCCCATCTTCTCCGGGGTCGCTGTGCCCTCCGCGGACGCCGGTACGGGACCGGTGGTGGACAGCTGCACCAGCGTCTCGCCGTCGATGGTTCCGACGACGCCGCGCAGGCGCATTTCGGTGACAGCCTGCCCGTCGCCAAGCAGGTCGGCGAGCGCGCCCACGGGGGCGCTGCAACCGGCTTCCAAGGCGGCGAGCAGGGTTCGCTCGGCGGTCACGGCGGCCCGCGTGTGCGGGTCGTCGAGCTCGGCGAGCTGGGTGGCCAGATGTGCGTCGGCCGATGCGCACTCGACGGCGAGTGCCCCCTGGCCGGGGGCCGGCAGCAGGGCGTCGGGACTGAGCAGTTCCGTGACCTCGTCGAGGCGTCCGGTGCGTTCCATCCCGGCTGCTGCGAGCACCACGGCGTCGAGTTCGCCTGAGCGCACATACCCGATGCGCGTGTCGATATTCCCGCGGATCGGCACGGTCTCGACCTCCGTACCGAGGCCGCGGGCCCAGGCGGCGAGCTGGGACATCCGGCGCGGCGATCCCGTGCCGACGCGGGCGGGCCTGCCGGTCGCACGCACGCTCGCGGCGAGCTGCTCGAAGCGCAGGCCGTCGCGGGCGATCAGCACGTCCCGCGGGTCGGCGCGGCGCGGCACGGCCGCCAGGGTCAACTCCCCGGGCTGCGCGGTCGGCAGGTCCTTCAGCGAGTGGACGGCGAAGTCGATGCGGCCGTCGAGCAGCGCGTCGCGCAGCGCCGTGACGAAGACGCCGGTGCCGCCGATCTGCGCGAGGTGCTCCCTGCTCGTATCGCCGTACGTCGTGATCTCGACCAGCTCGACGGGACGGCCGGTGACCCGGCGCACCTGCTCGGCCACGAGGCCCGACTGGGCCATGGCGAGCTTGCTGCGCCGGGTGCCCAACTTCAGGGCGTTCGCTGGGCTGTTGCTCATGTGCTCACCTCGTCGCGCCCGGCCGTGCCGTGACCCGGGGCGCCTGCTTTCTCGTTCTGCTCGCCCCGCGGGCCGTCGCCGCGGCGCTCCGGGGACGGTGTGGGCTCCGGTACGCCGGAGACGGGGCTGCTGACGGCGGCGACCGTCTGCGGATCGAGGTCGAAGAGCTCGCGCAGGGCGTCCGCGTAACCGGCGCCGCCCGGCTCACCGGCCAGCTGCTTCGCACGCACCGTCGGCGCGTGCAGCAGCTTGTCGACGACCCGCCGCACGGTCTGGGTGATCTCCGCGCGCTGCTTGTCGTCGAGGTCCTGGAGGCGGCCTTCGAGCCGGGCCATCTCGGACGCCACGACGTCCGCGGCCATCGTGCGCAGCGCGACCACGGTGGGGGTGATCGTCGCGGCCCGCTGTGCGGCGCCGAAGGCGGCGACCTCCTCCCTGACGAGGGTGCGTACGGCGTCCACGTCGGCGGCGAGCGGCGCGTCGGCGGCGACCTCCGCGAGCGACTCGATGTCGACGAGGCGGGCGCCCTCGGTGCCGTGGACGGCGGCGTCGATGTCGCGGGGCATGGCCAGGTCGAGCAGGGCCATGGAGGCGCCGGGGCCGCCGTCTTCGGAGCCCGGGGAGCCGTCTGACCGGGACCCGGCACCGGCGGCCCCGTCAGACCCGGACTCGGTCCCGGCAGCCGCTTGCGTCCGCTGCTCCAGCGCCTCCCGTACGGCCTCCACCGTGAGCACGAGCCCGGTGGCGCCCGTACAGGAGACGACGATGTCCGCGCGCGGCAGCTCCGCGGCGAGCCCGTCGATCGGCAGCGCATGCGCGCGCGGCCCGTGCCCGGCGGTCAGCGCGGCGGCGGGCGCCGCCCCCGCGGCAAGGCCTGGAGCCAGCCCGGAGGCCAGCCGCTCGGCGCGGTCCAGGGTCCTGTTGGCGATCACCAGTTCGGCCACACCGGCCCGCGCGAGGGTCGTGGCGGCCAGGGACGACATCGAGCCCGCCCCGACGACCAGCGCCCGCTTGCCGCGCACCCACTTCTCGACGGGCGCGGGACGCGCGAGCTGTTCCAGGCCGAAGGTGACGAGCGACTGCCCCGCCTTGTCGATGCCCGTCTCGCTGTGCGCGCGCTTGCCCGTGCGCAGCGCCTGCTGGAAGAGGTCGTTCAGCAGCCGCCCGGCGGTGTGCTGGTCCTGGGCGACGGCGAGCGCGTCCTTGATCTGGCCGAGGATCTGGCCCTCGCCGACCACCATCGAGTCGAGGCCGCAGGCCACCGAGAACAGGTGGTGGACGGCCCGGTCCTCGTAGTGCACGTACAGATGCGGCGTGAGCTCGTCCAGACCGACGCCGCTGTGCTGCGCGAGCAGCGTCGACAGCTCGCCGACGCCGGCGTGGAACTTGTCGACGTCGGCGTACAGCTCGATGCGGTTGCAGGTGGAGAGCACGGCGGCCTCCGCCGCGGGCTCGGCGCTCACGGCGTCCTGAAGCAGCTTCTCCCGTACGCGGGGTGCGAGCACGGCGCGCTCCAGCACGCTCACGGGCGCGCTGCGGTGGCTCAGTCCGACGACCAGCAGGCTCATGCGGGCATCACGGCGGGGCGGTCCCCGTCAGATCCCGGCTCGGAGCGCTTGCTGACCGACGCGGCGGGCGGCGCCGCGGGAGGCGCGGTCTCGGTCTCCTCCTCGGGGGCCTCCTCGCCCGCCTTGCGCTGCTCGTGGAAGGCGAGGATCTGGAGCTCGATGGAGAGGTCGACCTTCCGTACGTCGACGCCGTCGGGGACGGACAGCACGGTCGGCGCGAAGTTGAGGATGGAGGTGACGCCGGCGGCCACGAGCCTGTCGCACACCTGCTGCGCGGAGCCCGCGGGAGTGGCGATGACCCCGATGGAGACGCCGCTCTCGTCGATGATCTGCTCGAGCCCGTCCGTGTGCTGCACGTCGATCCCGGCGACGGGCTTCCCGGTCAGCGAGGGATCGGCGTCGATCAGCGCGGCCACGCGGAACCCGCGGGAGGCGAAGCCCCCGTAATTGGCAAGCGCCGCACCGAGGTTGCCGATGCCGACGATGACGACGGGCCAGTCCTGGGTCAGGCCCAGCTCACGTGAGATCTGGTAGACGAGGTATTCGACGTCGTAGCCCACGCCGCGGGTGCCGTAGGAACCGAGGTACGAGAAGTCCTTGCGCAGCTTGGCCGAGTTCACCCCCGCCGCGGCGGCCAGCTCCTCCGAGGAGACCGTGGGCACCGAGCGCTCGGAGAGCGCCGTCAGGGCCCGCAGATACAGCGGTAGCCGGGCGACGGTGGCCTCGGGGATCCCTCGGCTCCGGGTCGCCGCCGGTCGGTGGTTTCGGCCAGTTGCCACGGTGCTCCTGCCGGTTGCGCGAAGCGGTGAGCGCTCCCGCGCGAGCCGCGCGTCCCGAACGCTCCATCGTGACAAGGCTATGCCTTTGTGAACGCGTGCACAAAGATGGAGTCCGATTTGTCCGGTCAACGTGACCGGTGCCACATGCGACAGACGCGACACACGTCACTCCTCACATCACGGCCGCCGCCGGCGGCTTCCCCGCCCGGCTCCCAACTGCCGTGCGGGGCACGGCGACCGGCCCTTTCGCACGACGACCGGTACGCGTCGCGTATACGACCCGTACACGTCCGGTACGCGCTCCGTACGCATCCGGTGCGCGGCCCGCACACGGCTCGTATACAGCTCGTACGCGACCCGTACGCCGCTCATGCGCGGCCCGTACGCGACGGGCACACACCTGAACCCGGCGGCCACGGGCCGGTCTAGCTCTCCAGTGCCTTGCGCAGCCGCTGCGGGTCCACCCGCCAGAAGTCGTGCTGCGCACCGTCCACCAGCACGACCGGGATCTGCTCCCAGTACTTCCGGTACAGCTCCTGGTCGTTCTCGATGCTCTTCTCCTCCCAGGACGCTCCGGTCTCGGCGCACACCCGCACGATCACATCGCGCGCGATGTCGCAGAGATGGCATCCGGGCTTGCCGATCAGGGTGACAGTCCTCATGCCCGCCATTGTCACGCTTCTCCGGCACCACACGTCACCTCCGCGACGTTTCACAACCGGCACGGGGGACGCCGCCCACCCGGCGCCATACCAGCGGTATGCAACCGCCGTGTCCCGAATATGTCCTGCACGGCCCACAGTTGGACATCCATGCGTAACAGGCATGCCGTGCGAAGTGGCTATCCTCGATGCCATGTCCTCCCGGCGTTCCCGCCCCTCTCCCCGGCACGCTCCCCGGCACGCGTGGTCCTGGATCGCCCGCCGCGGCCGCGCCGTGAGCGCACGCAGCGTGCTCGCGGGCGAGGCGTCCGCCGACGCGGCCCGCAAGCAGGAACTGGAGCTGCGGCAGGCCGAAGAGCTCCAGCAGGGCGTGTTCGCGGCCGTGCAGGCAGAAGAGGAAGAGGAGTTCGAGTTCCCCGTCGCGGGCGATACCCGCGCGGCCGCCTTCTTCGACCTCGACAACACGGTCATGCAGGGCGCCGCGCTCTTCCACTTCGGCCGCGGCCTGTACAAGCGCGACTTCTTCGAGAAGCGCGAACTGGCCCGGTTCGCCTGGCAGCAGGCGTGGTTCAGGATGGCCGGCAATGAGAACGCCGGACACATGGCGGACGTGCGCTCCAGCGCCCTGTCCATCGTCGAGGGGCACAGCGTCGCCGAACTGACCACGATCGGCGAGGAGATCTACGACGAGTACATGGCCGGCCGCATCTGGCCCGGCACCCGCGCCCTCGCACAGGCCCATCTCGACGCGGGCCAGAAGGTCTGGCTCGTGACCGCCGCGCCGGTCGAGACGGCGACGATCATCGCCCGCCGCCTCGGACTGACCGGTGCGCTCGGCACGGTCGCCGAATCCGTCGACGGCGTCTACACGGGCCGGCTGGTGGGCGAGCCGCTGCACGGTCCGGCCAAGGCCGAGGCCGTACGGGCGCTCGCCGCGGCCGAGGAACTGGAGCTGGAGCGCTGCGCCGCGTACAGCGACTCGGCGAACGACATTCCGATGCTCTCGCTCGTCGGATATCCGTATGCGATCAATCCTGACAGCCGCCTTCGCGACCACGCGCGCGAAATGGGCTGGCGGCTGCGGGACTACCGGACCGGCAGGAAGGCGGCGAAGGTCGGCATTCCGGCAGCCGCCGGCGTCGGTGCCGTGGCGGGCGGAGCCGCGGCCGCGGTCGCCCTTCAGCGCCGCCGGCGATGAGGGGGGACGGACCGCAAACCGCCGGACGGAGGCGGCGACACGCCGTGACGGCGTACCTCCCGGGCGGTCGGACGCCGCGATTTCCCCGCCGTGCGGCGATCGTGCTCCCGCCTGTGACGCTTCGGACCTCTGGGCACAAGTCGTAACTCGAACGACAAGTTACGACCGGAAAGCGATCGTTGGACCGATCACACTCGGTGCAATACCAGGCACCAAGGCGTAACAGATCAGACCGAACCGGCGATTTCAGCAACTACGCGTAGCACTCTCTATACGAAGCGTTATTCTCCTCAGACGCAATCGGTACCCACACGTCCCTTCCGGGTCGAACGGTCCCGTACTGCACGTGATGGAAGCTCTGCCTCTGGGAGTCCCGTGTACCCACACGTCGGGGTTGACGCCTCGGGCCTGGCTACGCTGCGCAGCACGGTCGTTGCGGCACTCGGCCGGCTACGCGCTCTTGTCCCCCATGCGTACGCCCCCGCCCTCGCATCAGCCGTGCCCGTCCCCGCCGGCCCCCGCTACGCACTCGCCCACCGCGCCGCCACGAGCGCCGTGGGCGCCGCGGCCGCCCCCGCCGCACCTGTCCCCTCATCCGCCCCCGTCCCCGCTCCGTCCGCTTCACCGTCCTCGTCGGCCGGCGGCGGCGCCACGGCCTCCGGCGGTGTCGGACGGCGCACCCGCAGCTCTGCGTCCGGCAGTTCGGGCGCCTCCACCGCCCGGCGCGCACGGCCCGCCGCGACGGACACCGACAGCCGCCGCATGATGGACCTCGTCGAGCGCGCGCAGGCCGGCGAGGCCGAGGCCTTCGGGCGTCTCTACGACCAGTACAGCGACACGGTCTACCGGTACATCTACTACCGCGTGGGCGGCCGGGCGACGGCCGAGGACCTCACGAGCGAGACGTTCCTGCGGGCGCTCCGGCGCATCGGCACCTTCACCTGGCAGGGCCGCGACTTCGGCGCGTGGCTGGTCACGATCGCGCGCAACCTGGTCGCCGACCACTTCAAGTCGAGCCGCTTCCGGCTGGAAGTGACCACGGGCGAGATGCTCGACGCCAACGAAGTCGAGCGCAGCCCCGAGGAGTCGGTGCTGGAGTCCCTCTCCAACGCCGCACTGCTCGACGCCGTACGCAGGCTCAACCCGCAGCAGATGGAGTGCGTCACCCTGCGCTTCCTCCAGGGCCTCTCCGTGGCCGAGACGGCACGCGCCATGGGCAAGAACGAGGGCGCGATCAAGACTCTTCAGTACCGCGCGGTGCGCACCCTGGCACGGCTGCTGCCTCAGGACGCGCGCTGAGCGTCCGACCCCACCGCAGCCCAACTCGCCTGTCCCGGCGCCCGGTTGGACCGTTTTCACCGCTTTTTCCACGGCCGTGACTTCAGCACAGAGTGACGCCGCGCACGCATGCGGTCACATCATCGTGAGTCCGTAACCCGAGTGGCTTGCCGCTCGTTGTGGGGGTGTTGTCTCCCCGCACCCGTGACGCGCAAGGTTTCGCTCCCACTTACGAGTGAACATCGGCGTAATGCCGGACAGCCGTCCGTTCGTGGCAGGGAGTGGACCGTGCTGACGAGAGGAGGTGCCGCCCGTGATCGGGTCCGTAGCCGCGAGCAAGCGGGCTGCCGCCTTCGCCCGAGCCCTGGACGAGCACGAGCGCGAGCACGAGCTCGACGAGGCCGCGGCGGCCGACCGTACGACGGAAGACCAGCGCGCAGGCGTCTCGTTGCCCGCCGCCCTGCGGCTGCCCGCGCCGAGCGCCCCGGCCGGCGACGATCCGGTGGCGGCCGGGGCCGGGCCCGTAGCAGCCCCGGTGGAGTGCTCGTCCGACGAGGACGGTGAGGCCGAGCCGTCGCTGCTGCTCGGCCTGGCCGAGAGACTCCGCGCCGTGCCCAGACCCGCGATGGCGCCCGACGTCAAGATCGTCCAGCGGGCACGGCTGATCGCCGCCATGGAGGCGGAGTTCGCCTCGCCGGAGGCCCGCGCCCGCCAGATCCCCGCACAGCGCGATGTGCGCAGTGGCGGCGCACGGAAAGGAGCCCATCGGGCCCCCGCCCTCGGCCCGTTGAGCAGGCTCCGCCCCAACTCCCGTCTCGGCAAGGGGATCGCGGCAGGAGGGCTGGGCGTCGGCGTCGCCGCCTCGGCCCTCGGAGGAGTCGCCGCGGCCAGCAGCGAGGCGCTTCCCGGCGACTCGCTGTACGGCGTCAAGCGGGGCATGGAAGACCTCCGCCTTGACTACGCGGACGACGAGGCCGACCGCGGCCAGGTCCATCTCGACCACGCGGCGACGCGGCTGCGGGAGGCCCGCCGGCTGATGGAACGCACCCGTGGCGGCGCCGAGTTGGACGAGGAGTCGGCGGCCGGGGTCCACAGGGCCCTCGCCGGGATGAGCTACGACGCCGCGGAGGGCCGGCGGCTGCTCAACGCCGCGTACGAGAGGGACGGCAGCATCGCGCCGATGCGCTCGCTGTCCTCGTTCAGCTCAGGGCAGCGCGAGAGCTGGACGAAGCTGCGGGAGCACCTTCCCCCGGAGTTCGCCGACGTGGGCGACGAAGTGAGTTCCGTGTTCGACTCGATGGACAGCGACGTCGCACCGATCGCGAGCCTCATCTCCGCCGACGACGAGGCCACTTCGGGCTCCGGCGGACGCGGCGGTCCGGGCGCCCGCAAGCGTGCGGACGAGGCCCGCCGGTCCGCCTCGCCGTCCGGCTCCGCCGACACCGGCGACCGGGCGGCGGGCGAGAGCGGCACACCGTCGCCCTCCGGCACGGACCCGCGCACCGGCGAACTCATCGGCGGCAGCGGCCTCTTGGACCCGTCCCGGGATCCGCACGGGCACGGCGGCCAGTCGCGGCCGGGCTCCGGCGGGAGCGGCGACTCGGGGCGCGGGTCGGACGTCACGCTGCCGCCCATCGTTCCGGACGTACTTCCCGGGCTGAAGAAGCTCTCGGAGCACGACGAGTAGCGGGCGCCCGGCGCCAGCGCAGCACGCGGCGCCCCTTCCCGTAGCCGTACGGGGAAGGGGCGCCGCGCCGCGTTCCGGCTGCCACTGCGACCGCGACCGCGACAGGGTCCGTTTCCACAACGGGCTCTGGAGGCCCAGGACCAGGCCCTAGAAGAACACCGAACGCCGCCGCACCAGCAGCTTGTAGAGCGTGTGCTGGATGGTCTCCCGTATCTGGTCGGTGAGGTTGAACATCAGCATCGGGTCGTCGGCCGATCCGGGCGGATAGCCGTCCGTCGGTATCGGCTCGCCGAACTGGATGGTCCACTTCGTCGGCAGCGGTACGGCACCGAGCGGCCCCAGCAGGGGGAACGTCGGCGTCACCGGGAGGTACGGGAAGCCCAGCAGTCTGGCGAGCGTCTTCGCGTTGCCCACCATCGGATAGATCTCCTCGGCGCCGACTACCGAGCACGGCACGATCGGCGCCCCCGCGCGCAGCGCCGTCGACACGAAGCCGCCGCGTCCGAAGCGCTGGAGCTTGTAGCGCTCCGAGAACGGCTTGCCCAGCCCCTTGAACCCCTCGGGCATCACGCCGACGACCTCGCCCCTGCTCAGCAGCGCCGCCGCATCCTCCGAACAGGCAAGCGTGTGCCCGGCCTTGCGCGCCAGCGCGTTGACGACCGGGAGTGTGAAGACGAGATCGGCCGCGAGCAGCCGGAGGTGGCGGCCCGCCGGATGGTTGTCGTGCACGGCGACCTGCATCATCAGACCGTCGAGCGGCAGGGTGCCGGAGTGGTTGGAGACGACGAGTGCGGAGCCGTCGGCGGGTATGTTCTCGACGCCGCGCGCCTCGACGCGGAAGTACTTCTCGTACAGGGGGCGCAGCATCGACATCAGCACCTGGTCGGTCAGTTCGGCGTCGTAGCCGAAGTCGTCGACCTCGTACTCGCCGGTGACCCTCCTGCGGAGGAATGCCAGCGCCTTGGCGGCCCTGTCCTCCCAGACGCTGCCGTCCCAGGCGGCGCCGGGACCGTCGCCGGCGTCGTGCCGGCCGCCATCCGTCTGCCCTGCCTGCGCCCGCCCGGCGTCCGTGGGTCCGGTGCCCGTGGGTCCGGTGCCCGTGGGTCCGGTGCCCGTGGGTCCGGTGCCCGTACGGTCTCCCTTCGTACGGTCACCCTCTGCCCGGCCGCCCTCCGCCCGGTATCCGTCCGCCCGTCCGGCACGCAGCCGCCGCTGCTCCCCTCCTCCGGGGCGCCCCTGCTGCCGCTGCTGTCCGCCGCGTCGCTCGTTGCCCTGCTGCCCGCTCCGCTCGTACGCACCGCCCCGCTCGTGCCCGTCGTCGGGAGACCCGAACGGTATGACCTTCGCATCAGCCACGCCGGCCGACCTCCTCGTCCTGCGGTCCTTCCTCATCCGGCGACCCCACCATCGCGGCCAGCTTGTCCACCGTACGAGCGAGAGTCTCCGGCGGCAGCAGCCCCGGCCCGCGACCGCGCGCGAAGGCCGCGAGCGTCCCGGCCGTCGTGAACCGCGGCTCGAAACCGAGGACTTCACGCATCTGAGCCGTGCGCACCACGCGTCCGTGCGTCAGCAGCCGCACCTGCTCCGGTGAGAAGTCCGCGAGCCCGGTCGACTGGAGCAGCGACCTGCCCCAGCGGACCGCGGGCAGCAGCATCGGCACCGTCGGCCGCCCGAGCCGCCTCGCGCACTGCGAGAGCAACAGGGTGCCGTCTCCCGCGATGTTGAACGTGCCCGCGCTCAGCGTCCCCGGCCGCGGCTCTCGCGCCGCCAGCCGCAGCACCTCCACCGCGTCGTCCTCGTGCACGAACTGCAACCGCGGGTCGTAGCCGAGCACCGTCGGCAGCACGGGCAGCGCGAAGTACGACGCGAGAGGCGAGTCCATGGACGGCCCGAGCACATGGGCGAACCTGAGCACGGTGACGGAGACTTCGGGACGGCGCCGCGCGAAGCCCCGTACATACCCCTCGACCTCCACCGCGTCCTTCGCGAAGCCGCCCCCGGGCAGCGACTTGGCGGGCGTGGACTCGTCGAAGACGGCCGGGTCGCGGGGCGTACCGCCGTAGACGCCCGTCGTCGACTTCACCACCAGCCGCCGCACGGCCGGGGCCTTCTGGCAGGCGCCGAGCAGCTGCATCGTGCCTATGACGTTGACTTCCTTGACGGAGCCGCGGCCGCCGCTCCCGGGCACCGCCGGCGGCGTCCCGTTCACATCCATGTGGACGACGGTGTCCACGCCGTACCGGGCGAGCACGCCGGTGATGTCCGGCTGCCGGATGTCGGCGAGCACGAACTCGGCGCCGGTGCCCAGGTGATGCACGGGTTCGACGACGTCGACGCCGATCACCCGGTCCACGTCCGGCTCACGCTGGACACGCCGCACGAAGCGGCCGGCGAGCGGCCGGGCCACTCCGGTGACGAGCACGACCCTGCCCAAATTCCCTCCCCAGGCGCCCATTTGCGGCTTGTGTCCCGCAAAGCGGGATTCGGATCCGGCGGGCAGCACGGCTCCGCTTCTGCGGATTCCGGTTCACGCCTGTCCGTACACGCGGCCCCGAAACGCAGCCTACGTAACGAAACCGCCGCCCCGCCGCGCCGCACACCTGGTGCGGGCAGCAGAACGGCGGTCAACGACGAACGCGGCGCTCGCTCACTTCTTGTTGCGACGCTGAACACGCGTCCGCTTCAGGAGCTTGCGGTGCTTCTTCTTGGCCATCCGCTTACGCCGCTTCTTGATTACTGAGCCCACGACAACCCTCGCTCACAAATCATCTCCGCCGATGCGGAGAGAACTGTCTTCACTCGGCGCGGGGCGTCCGAGCCCACACGACCTACATGAGGTTCAGCCTACCCGTCGCCGGGCGCGGCTCGTAATCCGAGGGTCGTCGCGCAGCGCCGTCAGGCCGTTTCCACCCCCACATAGGATTCCTGGAGGTATTCATGGACGGCCTGCTCTGGGACCCGGAAGGACCTGCCCACCCGGATCGCCGGCAGATGACCGCTGTGCACCAGCCGGTACACGGTCATCTTGGACACTCGCATCACCGAGGCGACTTCGGCCACGGTCAGAAAGTTGACCTCGTTCAGAGGTCCCTTGCCAGCTGCCATGTCACACCTGAACCTTCCGCACATGTCGGTCACCGGCTTCCCCTTCCGGCGACTCCCGCTCGCATGCGCGCTCCTCCCCAGATTAGGGGCGGGTGATGCAAGTGGGGAAGAGGAGTAGCGATCGGTCTCCTACTGTGACAGACACGCTCGATTGAGTACATAGCGCGCCCAGCGGACCGTAGCCACGGAACCGCGCAGCGTCACCGGCCGCCACGGCGCGGCACTGCCCCCGGCACGGCCCGCGTACGCCACCGGATCGTCCGCCCCCTCGTGCCCGATGGCCTCAATCGTTATCGATACCCAACTGACCTGCTGCGCAGACCCGTTGGCGATGTCCGATGAGACCCGCGGACCGGGCCGCGCCGATACGTGCGTCCCGTCATCGCCGTGACGGACACGGTCCGGAGCGGCAGGGGCGAATACGTGTGCACCACAGGCGCACGGGGTGCGGGATGTACGCCGGGGCCGTGTTCCCGTGCAACTCCCCGTGCCCGAACGGGACTTGGCGTGCGTACACCGAACCGGGTCGTTATGTCGACAGGTCTCCCCACCGCTGGTGTGAGACGAGTGCGTCCAGGCGACGATAGATCTGAGGCCCATGTGACGTAGAAGCCTCTGAGCCACGCCGGGGCTCTGCCGACGGCATCCGGGGAACGTGCCGCTCAGCGGCACCGGCGAGGGTCCGGAACGGTCCGCGCCGTCTCCCGGGGACAGTAGCCGGACCGCCGGCCGCCCCGCAGGTTTCAGCCAGAATCGCGCACGACTCCCGGTGCCCCGAGGGCTACGGCAGCAATCCGTGCGCGGGGAAGACCGCCTTCCTGGTGTTGTGCACCGCCCGGTCGAGCGCGTCAGCCGGGTCGTAGCCCTCGGACCACATGCGGCACACCGGCTCACGTCCGTCCGTCATCCGCTGCGGCGCCACCGGGCTGCCCGTACGCGCGTACACCAACTCCCGCCACGAGTCCGGGACTTCGGACTCGGGCTTCACTGGCGCCCCCGCCGCGATCCCCACCAGATGCGTCCACGTCCGCGGAACGACGTCGAACACCGCGTAGCCGCCGCCTCCGAGCGCCACCCAGCGCCCGTCCGCGTACTCGTGCGCCCAGCCGTGCAGCGCCTCCGCCGCCGCGCGCTGCGCGTCCACGCTCACGGCCAGATGCGCCAGCGGATCCTCGAAGTGGGTGTCGGCACCGTGCTGCGTGACGAGCGCCTGCGGCTGGAACTCCGCGAGGAGCTCGGGCACGACCGCGTGCAGCGCCCGCAACCATCCCTCGTCGCCGGTGCCGGCGGGCAGCGCCACGTTCACGGCGCCCCCCTCCGCATCGGGGCCGCCGCTGTCCTCGGGCCAGCCGGTGCCGGGGAACAGCATGCGCGGATGCTCGTGCAGCGAAATCGTCAGCACACGCGGGTCGTTCCAGAACGCGTCCTGCACTCCGTCGCCGTGATGTACGTCCACATCCACATACGCCACGCGCTCCGCCCCCTGCTCCAGGAGCCGGGCGACGGCCAGGGCGGCGTCGTTGTAGATACAGAAACCGGACGCGGACGCGTGCATCGCGTGGTGCAGGCCCCCGGCGAAGTTGACACCGTGCTTGACCTCGCCGCGCCACACGGCGTCCGCCGCGGCCACCGACTGGCCGGCGATCAGCGCGGACGCCTCGTGCATGCCGGCGAACGCCGGATCGTCCGGCGTACCCAGCCCGTACTCCCCCGTCGCCGATCCCGGGTCACCCGAGATCCGCCGTACCGCCTCGATGTAGTCCTGTCTGTGTACGAGCCGCAGCGTCGAGTCCCCCGCGGGCTTCGCGGCGGCCACCTTCAGACCGTCCTGCTTGTCCAGACCCAGCGCTTCGACCAGCCGCATCGTCAGCGCCAGCCGGACCGGATCCATCGGGTGCCCGGGGCCGAAGTCATAGCCGGTGACTGCCTCGTCCCACATCAACCGTGCGCCGCCACTCATCCCGCCACCGTACCGGCACCCCCCGATGAGCGAACGAAGCGGCCGCCTCTACGGCCCTCTACGCCCGGCAGAGCAGTGCGGGCAGCTCTTCGAAGCGTGAGAAGCAGGCCGTGGCCCCGGCGAGGCTCTCCCTCGGCGTCATCGCAGCGAACGCGTAGACGTCCATACCGGCAGCAACGGCCGCCCGCACCCCGAGCGGACTGTCCTCGACGACGGCGCATCTCTCGGGCCGCACGCCCATCTTCTCCGCCGCCAGCAGAAAGAGGTCCGGGGCGGGCTTGCCGCGGCCGACGTCCTGCGCGCTGAAGATCCGTCCCTCTCCGAAATGCTCGTACAGTCCGGTCTTCCGCAGCGCGACCCTGATCCGCTCATGGCTTCCGGACGATGCGACGCAGTACGGCACACCATCCGCATCCAGCTTCGCCAGCACCTCCCGCACACCCTCCACCGCCGCCAACTCCCGCTGAAAAGCGGCGAACACGCGCTCATGGAACGTCTCGTCGAAATCGTCCGGCAGCCGCCGCCCCGACCGCTCCAGCACGAGGTCGTGAACCCGGTGCAACGCAGCACCCATGTAGTCCCGGATCGAGTCCTCATACGTGGTCGGATGCCCCAACTCGCTCAGATAGCCGGCCAGAACCCGATTCGAGATCGGCTCACTGTCCACCAGCACACCGTCGTTGTCGAACACGACCACGTCATAACTGCCCATGCCGTTACTGTACGGGGGTGTGAAAAAGCCCCGTTGGGGTGGCCGTGGCCGTTCCAACGGGGCTTGTTTCACTGATAGTTCGGCGGTGTCCTACTCTCCCACACGCTCCCGCATGCAGTACCATCGGCGCAGTAAGGCTTAGCTTCCGGGTTCGGAAAGTAACCGGGCGTTTCCCTCACGCTATGACCACCGAAAC
>NZ_JAASAG010000020.1 GCF_012726265.1 Streptomyces sp. HNM0575
TTCATCCCGGCCCCGTCCCACAGGCGCCCTCACACTCAACGGGGTTGCGGCGTCCTCCTCCGGGGGCGCTGCCCGGGTCGTGACGGTGCATCAACCCTCCGGGTTGATCTTGTGGTGCCGGACGGGTCGTCAACTCTCCCTTGGGAGAAGAGGGAAAGGACACCGGCGCTCCGCGCCGGAAGCGGGCTACGAAAAAGACAGGGGGCCGGAACGGACCCCACAACATGATCACCAATACTCCTGCCACGATCCGGCTCTCGGTCCTTTGGGGGATCGGGACACACTTGCTGTCAACCGGACATCTGGCCCCTCAAAGGGATGGTGGAGGAAACCCACCAAACACCCACTCTCTTGGGAGCAGGAGATCTCGCCCCCCTTGGCATGCCGCCCCCCGAGCCTCCCCGCCGGAAATTGGGGGTTGCGCGCCTCACCGAAGACCCGGTTAGAACACGTCCGCATTGATCCAACGACTCTGAACAGGAGTTTTGCAATGGCAGTTGACCTTGAGTCACCTGAGCCGCGGCACAGGTACGAGCTGCGCACCCGGGGTGTCGATCTCAGCATCGACGTGCGCACCGTGGATCGGTTTCGGGCCTGGTTCCGGAACTGGTTCCGAGTGGGGGTGACGCTGTTCGGGATCGCTACCGCGGCGGGCTGGTTCACCCGCTGAGGCCACCCACGCGTGGGGGCCCTGCTGCTGCCGGCAGGAGGGCCCCCACGCCTTGTGGGTCCTGTCAGGCTTCGATGCCGATCCCGGAAACGTAGCCCGTACGTGACATAGCCGGAGGCGATGTAACTGGAGGCGTCGGCGATGATGTCGCCCCACGCCTGGTCGAGTTGGGCGTCGTCGCCGGCGGCCCAGGCGTGGGTGATGGTGGCCCACTCCCGGATGCGGATGGAGCGCTGCGGGACGTCGCGCCGACGTGGAGCGGGCACGTGGGACTGGTCGACGAGGTAGATCTCCACGCGCCTCCGGGAGAAGGCCGCTGGCAACACTTTTGTGTGCTGTCGTCAAGAATCGGGCTCCGCCCGGTTCTTGACGGTGCCTCGACCCTCTGGGTTGATCACGAGGGTACGGATAGACTGTCAATCTCTCTTGACGGGCGGGAAGGAGGACCGGTGCTCCGCACCGGACGGCGAGCTACGAGAAGCCGGCACGGCTCGGACTGATGCGGCTGAAACTGACCGCCTGGTGACACGGGTGCGGGGGTACGGCGTCGACGGACGAACTGTCAGGCGCAGCGCGCAGATCGCGGGGCGAGCACAGGCGGGCGGCGATGATGAGAGCGGGGGAGAACACAACTGGCGGTTATCGTCTGCCTTCTGATAAGCGCGCGGGTATTTACACAGACCAGGATTGAGGGGAATGCAGCAGACACGGCAGCGCAGGTCGGCGGTGACCAAGTGGGCGCTGATCGCGGGCAATCTGATGTTCGGGGTGCTCCTCGCCGGCTGCGGGCTCTACAACGTGGACCAGGTCGCCGGAACCTACCTCTCCGGGGAGAGGACCACGGCGCAGGTGCAAGACTGCATTCCGCCCTCGAACAGCAAAAGTTCCTACCGCTGCTCAGGCACCTGGAAACTGGCCGATGGCGCGCGTGGCACCGGCCAGATCGAGCGAGCCGAGGGCGCGGATGAGGGAAAGACCGTTCCGGTGCACGCGACCACGAGCAGCGCCGTCATGGGTGACGGCACGGCGGTACTCGGGGACGGTGCCCTATACATCGCGCTTGTGGGTTTCGGGCTCCTCTTCCTGACAGCAGGGCCCTGGAAGGTGAGGCGACTGTTCACCGGACGTGGTATCGATCGGCGCTCTGGCTCACGAGGCGAGTGGGCGCCCGACCCAGTCAAGTAGCGGCCGCACGGGCGCGTCGTGCTCGATGCCGTGGGCGTGTCGTGGGCCGGTCTGCCGTTGAGCAGCAGGTGTTGGGGGACGACGGGGCTTCGGCGGTCGCAGTCTGGTCTCCCACGGCGCTGGGAAGCGCTCGGCGAATGCTCCCAGCGTGGCGCGGACGAGCAGTAGAGGAGCCTATGGACCGCCCCGTCGAGTGGACGGTCCATAGGTCTCGCCGAAACCTCGCCAGTGCTTCCGGTTCGGGCCCCTGACAGAAGGCCAACGCCTGGGTCAGGCGGAGGAGAGGGCCTTGCGAAGCTCGTACGTCACCTCGGTCTGGTCATACCGGGCTGCCTCGAGTTGCCCCGCCTTGTTGTCCCGCTCCGCGTCAACCGCGTAGCCCCTCGCGCCGTTCAGGTAGGTCTTGGTGGCCCCGTTGGCGCACGCGACGAGGGCGTCCTTGATCTTCGCCTGGGTGTAGACGTTGTACGAGGCGGCCTTCTTCATGTCCGGCGGTGTTCCATCAGCCGAGATGGCTGCCGCGTTGAAGGAATCGGCGCTATTGATGGTCGCTGTGCAGGCCGACGCCGAAGAGACGGCGTGAGCAGGAGGAGCGAGTGCACCCTTCACGGCAGTCGCGGTGGCGGCAGGGCGCACCGGAATGTGCTGATCCCTCGGCGCCACCGGCATGTGACCGTCAGTCAAGACCATGGCGTTCGGCACCACTTCCTGCGGCGCGTGGGTGGGTGACGCCTCGGCTCCAGCCGCGTAAGCCGGAACAGTGAAAAGCGAGACACTGACCGCCACGGCGGCTGCCAGCGAGACACGACGAATCATGCGAATCCCCCCGTTTAGTTGTTTTGTCGATTTTGATTTTGACACTCTCGCGCCGGTCTCTTTGGACAGGCGGCTCCGGCGGCGGCTGATTGTGCAGCTGGGCGACCTGCCGCGTTCCCGCAGACCCGTGTGGGCGCCGTCCTGGGTGGTCATGGGGAGCAGCATGGCAACTTTTTTCGTGGCACGCAAGTTTTCCGGTCGCGAAATTTTTGGCAGCGAGCCGAGGCCGCGGCGCAGCGCCCCGACACAGCCCGGATCGGCCCTCGGGACCTGGGGGCTTCATCCCGGCCCCGTCCCACAGGCGCCCTCACACTCAACGGGGTTGCGGCGTCCTCCTCCGGGGGCGCTGCCCGGGTCGTGATGGTGCATCAACCCTCCGGGGTGCTCTCGTGTCGTTGACCTTCGATCAATTCCCCCATGGAGAATGCGCCGGCGCTTCGCGCCGGGAAGCGGGCTACATCGAGAGCGGCGGACGCTTCCGATCCCCTCGTCCAGGAGGCGGGGTCTTGCGGTCGATCGGATTCCTGGCTTCTCAAAGAGGTGAACGGAGCGCACCCGAACCCCTTGTGAAGTCAGCCGATCTCACCCCCCTGTGGATGCGCCCGGCCCCGGGTACCTGCCCGGACATGGAGGTGTGCTCTCCTTACTGACCATCCGCTGAGAACAAAGAACACGTCGTGTACATGTCTGCCCAACGATCTGAACAGCGGTTTCGGCAACGGCAGTTGACTGCACATCACATGAGTGGAAGCGCACGTGCTGTACGAGCTGCCCACCAAGGTGTCGATCTCAGTGACGACGCGCGCACCGTGGAGCGGCTCCGGGCCTGATTCCGGGGCGGGGTGGCCCTGTTCGGGGCGCCGGCAACACGGCGGGCTGGTTCACCCGCTGAGGCCACCCGCGCGTGGGGCTGTGTCGTTCGTCAACGGCGGGGCCCTGGGCGAGGGGGCGGGGCATCAGGCTCCGATACCGATTCCGGAGACGTAGGCGTAGGCCACGTAGTCGGATGCGATGTCCGCGATGATGTCGCCCCACGCCTGATCGAGCTGCACGTCGTCGCCAGCGGCCCACGCGTGGGTGATGGTGGCCCAGTCCCGGATCCGGATCGAGCGCTGCGGCACATCGCGCTGATGCTGGGCGGGCACTTGGGACTGGTTGACGGGGTAGATCTCCACGCGGGTGCCGCGCCCCTCGTGCTGGAGGCGCTTGGTCAGCGCGCCGGAGCGGACCATGTTGTGGGTGCGGATCTCGCGGTAGGCGCGCTCGATCTTTTCCCGGGAGCCCTTGCTGGGCTTGGCCTTGCCCCGCTGCCAGCGGCGCAGTGTCCCGGGTCGGACGCCGGCGTTACGCAGGGCCTGGCGGCCGGCGTCGGTGTCGAGGTAGTGCAGTCGGGCGCCCAGGCCACGCGGGGTGGTGATGGGGGACTTGATGCCGGTCTCCCGCACGATGCGTTCCAGTTCCGCGGAGAGGGCGCGGGAGCCCGGGATGCCGCGGGCGCCGTGCTTGGCGTACCAGCCCCATTCGTCGCGGGCGCTCACTGGTCACCGCCTCCGAGGGTGTAGGTGTGCTTGGGCTTCATTTCGGTCAAGTCGCGTCCTTCGGTCCACAGTTGGCGCCAGTCGCCCACCACGTGCAGCTCGTCCGTACCGGTCACCTCAACGACCGTGAGACCGGCCTGGTGCGCCTTGCGGGCCTTGAGCCAGAGATTCGCGAACGCCTGCGAGCGCAGGATGTGCATCCAGTCCGGGCGGCGGATCTCCCGGTTGTAGGTGGACTCCCCCATGGTCGAGATGAACTTGGAGTACGCGGCCTTCAGGTACTCCGTCGTCACCTCGTCCCCGGCCTCGATCGCCTCCCGGCGCACCTGGGCGAGCGTGCGGCGCAGCTTCTCCAGCACGTTCTCCGTCGCGCCGGAGGTCCAGGACTCATGGATGAGCGGAGCGTCGCACAGGCCGTCCCGGGCGCAGCGCTGGAGGAGGCGCAGGGTGGGTTCGGTGATCCACACGTCGCCGGCGGTGCGGCGGTCCCCGAGCGGAGAGGGGAGATCCTCGTGGTTCCATGCGGGCGGGGTGACCAGGTGGATGCCGGCCTTCTTGGGGTCGTGCCTGCCGCCGGCGTCGTGGGTGAGCTGCCCGATTGGCAGGTGCGTCTTGAAGGCCGCCAGGTAGGCGGCGTTCGCGTCGAGCGCCGTGACCTCACGCGGGGTGGCGTCGGTGCGCAGCGGCATGTTCTTCCAGCTCAGCCGGCCTTCCCAGACGGCATCCGCGCCGGACTTCTGGCCCGTCTTCTTCAGCAGATCATTGACCGGTGGGAAGGAGCTGTGTTCGTAGCGGCTGCCCTTGCGGGTGTGGTCGAACCAGCCCATCACGTCGGGCACGGCCCGCTTGATCAGAGCGTTGGTGGCGGCGATCGCGTCCCCGTGGGCATCCTGCAGAACGTTGAAGACCGTTCTGTGGATCTGCTCGATCACGTCGCTGTCGACGGATCCCGAACGCGCCGAAGTAGGAGGGGACTTGGGAGCCGCTGTGGCAGGATCGGGCGCTGTCGCCAACGAGCTGGGCTCCGGCGGGGACTCCGGCGCAGAGGCTTGTGCGGGGGCGGCCTGTGGGAGGGGGGCGTCGAGGAAGCGGGCGCGCAGGAAGTCGGGCCACAGCCGGATCGTGGGACCGCTGGTGGCAGTGCCGAAGTCGCTTTCGGCAACGGCAAGTTGAGCCGTGTCGCCGTCGCGCTCCAAGCGCAGCACGACATCCGCGGACAGTCGTCCGAGGACGGTGGGGTCGTCGGTATCGACGGCCGCCAGCACCGGCAGCTGATGTTCGCGGGCGAGTCGCACCAGGTCGCGCGTCACCGCGGGCAGAGCATTGCCGGACAGCGGCACAGCCGGGTCGGCGGCCGCCTGGAGGCGGTCCACCACCAGCAGGGCCAGGCCCTCAACGTCCGCGATGGTGCCTGCGATCGCGGTGGTGTCCAGGTCCTCGCCATCGTCGACCCAGAGCGGTGCCTGGCGGGCTTCATCAAGGGCTGCGTGCACCTCGGGGGGCGCATCGAGCGACCCGGCGCGCAGTAGCTGGTAGTTGGCGCCCGCGTGAGCGGCGGCGATGCGGCACGAGACATCCGTGGCGCTCGGCCCGGAGGCGGCATACAGGACGGTACGGCCGTGCATGACAGCCGCGTGACGGGCCGCGGACGCCGCCAGCAGGGAGCCGCCGACACCAGGGGCCGCGGCGACGAGGGCGAGGCGGCCGGGCAGGAGACCACCCGTGGTCTCATCCAGCGCCGGCAGCCCGTACGACAGCGGAGCCCGGGCGGCGGTGCTCGCGAGCGAATCGAGAGCAGCCGCAGGCCCGGTCAACGTCCGTGGACGGCGGGCCGGGCGCGGGACCTGCGCCGACGGGCACGAGATACCAACCGACGGACCAGGT
Source organism: Streptomyces sp. HNM0575 (assembly GCF_012726265.1). Taxonomy (GTDB): domain Bacteria; phylum Actinomycetota; class Actinomycetes; order Streptomycetales; family Streptomycetaceae; genus Streptomyces. The sequence continues at coordinate 6,094 of NZ_JAASAG010000020.1, forward strand.
GTCGGGACCGGGGCCATGGGGATCACGTCGACGTCGACGGGGAGCAGCACCGCAACATCCCGGGTGCGCTTACGCAGCCGCTGCGGAGCACCGCCGGCCGCCTGCGCCACCAAGCTGCCCAGTGTCTGCCGAGCCTGGGTGAGCCCGTGGGAAGGCCAGGACTCCAGCACCGCACGCTGCTCCTCAGTGAGCGCATCCAACGGAGTCAGCACGGCCCGCACGAGCATGTCACCGGACTCCCGCGTGATGACGACCGGAGCGCCTGCATCGAGCAGCTGGAAGAGAGCCTTACGAGCGGCCTCCGTCCCATACAGACCGGCCTCACGATGCGCGGCCATGCGACGCCCTCCTCACAACTCTGCCTCACACTTGCACATGTAAGCCTGGTACAGAGAACCTATCGAGAAGTGCGGCATGTGCGCGTTGGACTAGGGGTTTCTCTTGTGGGATGACTTGCCTTCATGCCAGGCGTCGTGATGGGAGGGAAGCCTTGATTTGTAGCTGTCCTCGTGAGCTGGGAGAGAGGGGGCAGGGGTGGCCGGCGGTGATGTAGAGGCGCTCGATGCCCTCGGGAATGACGTGGGTGACGTGGGTGGCGTGGGTGACGTGGGTGACGGCCTGGAGGATTTCGGCGGCCGAGGCGGTGGGCAGCTGCAGGCGGATGGTGTGGTCGCGGTGGACGAGGATGCCGGTGTCGGTGTCCAAGAAGGCCATGGTGCGGGCCTGTTGGGTGAAGTTCGGGCGGGTGGAGACCAGGTTCGGGGTGTGGGTGATCCACGCGTCGCCCTCGGGTCCGTCAGGGATGCCGGGCAGGGTCCTGGAGAGGCTTTCGGCCTCTTCGGGCGAGGAGTTGGGGGTGGCGGCAGGCGAGGCTTGGGCCTCCTCCAGCATGCCGGACGAGTTGTCCTCTACGGATGGCGGCTGCGCGGGAATCGGTGAAGCCGGACCAGCAGCCGCATCAGGGAGCAACTCCGCCTCCCCTGCTTCCTGTCCGGCCTGAGGAAGGGCAGCGGCCGGAGACTGCCCTCCCGGGGTTTCTTCGTCCGCAGCCCTCGACGGTGCGGTCACCGTGAGGGGCGGCGCCGGGGTGCCGGCGAGGGACGGCGCAGCCGTGTGGCGGGACTCTTCTTCCTGTGTGATCTCCGGTTGCGCAGCGGGGGGTTGGTGCGAGGTGGGAGTGAGGTTCTCGGGTGCCAGGGCAGGGGCGAGGGCGACCACGTCGGTGACGCTGAGGCCGGCGGCGGGCGCGATCCGGTCGGCTTTGGCCTTGTCGTAGGCGGCCAGGGCGGTGATGTGTTTGTCGCGGCGGTTCTGCAGCTTCGTCAGGTGGGCCTGTGTCTTTTTGATTTCGTCCCGTACGGTGCGCAGTTCGGCGAGTTGGGCGGTGTAGGCCTTGGCGTCCATCGAAGGGTCCTTGCGGGGGCGGTGTCAGTCGGTTGCGGTGGTCGTGGGGATGGTGCGGTAGGCGATGGCTCCGCCGGATTCGGAGGGCAATCGCGCGCCCAGGAGCAGCTGGGCCAGCCGGCGACCGCCGGCGGTGGGTGCGGTCAACTCCATGGCGGGGCGGGCCAGATCGGTGACGTAGCCGGTCAACAGCGCGTCGGGGAAGGCGTGGCGGCCGCCGTTCTTCTCCCAGCGGTCCAGTCCGGTCAGGACGGCGACCACGTAACCGGACAGCGTCACCGGCAGCACTTCCCCGGCGGCGACGCTGGTGGGATCGCAACGCCACCAGCCTCGCAGCGCCTTGAGCAACTCCTGGGGGGTCAGGTCGGTGGAGTAGCCGATCCACTGGCGGTCGGTTTCCCCGACCCGGGTGGCCACATCCACGCGCAGCACCGCCACTTCACGCGCGGTCAGCTCCTGCAGCGGTGCCTCGCCGTGGTCCCGCAGCGCTTGGACAGCGCTTGGACCACGTCCAGCGGGATCATGGTCCGTACGCCGCGCTGCGACAGCCCGGGGAGCAGACCGGCGTGGATGAACCGCCGGAAGGTGGTGATCGCGCAGCCCAGTTCCTCCGCGGCCTGTCCCGTCGTCAGCAGCACCGCCTCAATCCCTTCTACATGCGAACTCTGATATCTGAGTTGGCATGCCGCCTACGGTGTTGCACCGACTGCGGCAAGCCGCGTGACCGATCCGCGCGGTGGCGGGCAAAGACCCACACACAGAGAGGAGGCGCAGGGCTGCTCCCCCGATCACGGCCAGAGCGACAGGGTGCACCTGAGGATGTTCTCTCGTCACCTTGGGCAGCCGGGCGCAGGCAGCACCAACTCGGCGAGTTCCGCGTGGTCTTCTCAGGCTTCGGCGGTAAGCCAGTCGGAGGCGCCGCGGAAGGTGTTGCGGTAGGCACGGGGAGAGACGCCGAGAGTGGCGTGCAGATGCTGGCGCAGTGAGGCTGCGGTTCCAAAGCCCGCGTCGGAGGCGATCCGGTCGACAGGAAGCTCTGTCTCCTCCAGGAGCTGCCGGGCACGCTCGACGCGCTGCCTTGTCAGCCACTGCATCGGCGTGAGCCCGAGCTCTTCGCGGAAGCGCCGGTTGAACGTGCGCACGCTCATCGATGCCTGATCGGCCAGCTCCCCCAGGGTGAGAGGGCGGCCGAGATGCTCCAGCGCCCATCTGCGGGCCGCGCCGGTGGAGGACGTGCCCGCCTCCGGCACCGGGCGCTGAATGAACTGGGCCTGCCCGCCCTCCCGGTGGGGCGGGACCACCGAGCGCCGTGCGATGTCGTTGGCGACCGCCGCCCCGTGATCGTTACGGATCATGTGCAGGCACAGGTCCATCCCCGCGGCGCATCCGGCCGAGGTGAAGACGCCCTCGTCCTCGGTGTAGAGGACATCGGGGTCCAGATCGACGTCCGGGAAGAGCTCCCGGAACTGGCCCGCACGCCTCCAGTGCGTGGTCGCCCGGCGGCCGTCGAGCAGGCCGGCGGCGGCCAGCACGAATGCCCCCGTACAGATCGAGGCGATCCGGGCGCCCGCCGGGATGCGGTCGAAGGCCTCGGCCAGCGGCCCGTCCAGGTCGGACGTCCGGCGGTCGTAGTCCTCGTCCGATGCCGTGACGATCACGGTCTCCGCCTCCGCGAGGGCTTCGGGGCCATGGCAGACGATCATGCTGAAGTCCGTGTTCGTCCGCACCTCGCCAGGGGTGAAAGTGCAGGTCACGACCTCGTAGAGTCGCTTGCCCTCCGAAGACTCGGCGTCGCCGAAGGCCTGATGCACGATGCCCAGCTCGATCGGCAGCTGCCCTTGGCGGACGAGTACGGCGACCCGGTGCCGACCGGAGTTCCCGAAAACACCCATGGCCAAAGTCTTGCACAGCTTGGCCATCTGGCCACTGGTTCGGGGAGGACGGAACTCGCACGATGCATGCATGGTCAAGACTCCGAAGGCTGTGCCGGACGCCCCCGGGAGCCACGAGGACACCGCCACGCGCAGCCCCCGTGTACATCAGGCGTGGTGGGTCCTCGCCGTCGCCCTCCTGGTGATCACCGCCGCCAACGCCTCGATCGCGATGCCGGGAGTGCTGACCGAGCCGCTGCACGGGGAGTTCCACTGGTCACGCGGCACGATCGGGTTCGCCGCCTCCGTCAACCTGCTGTTCTTCGGACTGACCGCGCCGTTCTCCGCGGCGCTGATGGACCGCTTCGGCATCCGCCGCGTCGTCGTGGGCGCGCTGGGCTTGATCGGCGCGGGCGCGGCCCTGACCACGGTCATGACCCAGCCCTGGCAGATGGCCCTGTACTGGGGCCTGCTGATCGGCCTGGGCAGCGGCTCCATGGCGACCACGTTCGCCGCCACCGTCGCCAACCGGTGGTTCCTTCAGCGGCGCGGCCTGGTCACCGGGCTGCTCGGCGGAGCGGCCCACCTCGGACAGCTGATCTTCCTGCCGGGGCTCGCCTGGATCGTCGAGCACTTCGCGTGGCGCCCGGGTGTCGTGACGCTGGCCCTGGCCGCGCTCGTCATGGTGCCGCTGGTCTGCCTGATGCTTCGCGACCACCCCGCGGATGCGGGCCTGAAGCCGTACGGGGCGGCGGAGTTCATCCCGAAACCCGCCCCCGTGCCGGGTGCCGCCCGGCGCGCGGTGCGGGTGCTGGCCGCCGCCGCCAGGACTCGGCCGTTCTGGCTGCTCGCCGGCACGTTCGTGATCTGCGGTGCGACGACCAACGGCATCCAGTTCGTCCATTTCACCCCCGCCGCACACGACCACGGCATGCCGGTGACCGTCGCGTCCTCGCTGCTGGCCGCGATCGGGATCTTCTCCTTCGTCGGCACCATCGCCTCCGGCTGGCTCACCGACCGCCTCGACCCCCGGTGGCTTCTCGCCGGCTACTACTCACTGCGCGGCTTGACGCTGATCCTCCTGCCGCTGGTGATGACGCCCGACGTCGAGCTGCCGATGCTCGCCTTCGTCGTCGTCTACGGCCTGATCGATGTCGCCACCGTGCCCCCGACGATCGCACTGTGCCGGGAGCGGTACGGGCTGGAGAACAGTCCCATCGTCTTCGGCTGGATCACCGCCTCCCACCAGCTGGGCGCCGGCCTCATGGCCGTGGGCGGCGGCATGGCGCGCGACGCCTTCGGCTCCTACACCCCGGTGTGGATGGCCGCCGGGGGAATCTGCGCGACGGCGGCCCTGATGGTGACGCTGGTGAGGCATCCGGCGGCCGCAGGCAGCGGCTTGGAGGCAGAGGGGTGCCGGCCTGGACACGGCGCGGACGCAACGGCATCTGCGGCGCCCCCGGGCCGAACCCGCTTCCAGACCTCACACACCGAGGATCCGACATGAGGAGAGGAACACCGATGGCGAACACATCACTCTCGCCGCGCGTGACCGGGGCGTTCACCTCGGGCACAGCGGGCGCCGCGTTCGTTGATCTCAGCCACGAGATCACCCCAGGCTCGACCGCCTACCCCGGGCTCCCCCAGCCCGAGCTCACCCCGTACCTCACCCACGAGCAGTCCCGCGAACTGTACGACGACGGCTACCAGTTCCACACGGGGCAGCTGCGCCTGGTGGGCCAGACGGGAACGTATCTGGACACGCCCTTCCATCCGTTCCCCGACGGCTACGACCTCACCCGCCTCGACCTGCGGCGAGTGGCGAACGTACCCGCCACCGTCGTCGAGACGGACGAACAGGAGATTCCCGCGGACCATTTCCTCAAGGCCGACAAGCTGGCAGGACGAGCCGTACTCATCCGGACGGGCTGGTCGCGGCACTGGGGGACGGACACCTACGGGAACGGCCGCCACCCCTACCTGTCGGCCGAGGCCGCGCAGCTCCTCGCGGATGCCGGGCCCTGCGTGGTGGGAATCGACTCACTCGACATCGACGGTACCCACACCCGCGCACGGCCGGCCCACCACGCACTCCTGGGCGCGGGTATCCCGGTCGTCAAGCACCTGACGTCGCTTGACCAACTGCCGGTCCGGGGTGCCAAGTTCACGGCAGTCCCGGTCAAGGTCAGCGGCCTCGGCACTCTTCCCGTACGAGCCTTCGCGACGTGGCCGAGGTGGTCCTGAGAATCCTGCGCTGAGCCGCCGTCGCCCCGGTTCAGCCCCGGTTCAGCCCCGGCCCAGGATGGCGGCCAGGCCGAACTCGAAGCGCTCGTCGAAGGAGCCCCCCGCAAGGTAGCCGAGAGTGCGGTGCAGGCCCGGGTGGGCCGTGGGAGAGAGCGACTCCGCCAGCCGGTCACCCAGGGACTGGCGCTGCGCCGCCTGTTCCTCCTGGGTGAGGCCGAGGGTGAAGTAGAGGACCGTCCAGACGGTCCAGGCCGCCTCGCGCTCGGACCGGCCGCTGTCGAGGAACGCAGCGACGAACGTCTCGGCCAACCGCAGGGTGTGCGGTTCGGCGACGTAGGTGCCGACGACCAGCGCCGCGCCGTCGCGATGGGCGAGCAGGGCACGGCGGTAGCGGCGGGCCAGTTCACGGACGCGCTCGTCCGGCGCGTCCGGCAATGCGTCGAGCGGGATCTCCCCGACCACCGCGTCCGCCATCAGCTCCAGCATCCGGGCCTTGGTCTTCACGTGCCACAGCACGGTGTTCATCCGCACACCGAGCCGGTGTGCGACCGCCCGGATGGAGAGCGCATCCAGGCCCTTGTCGTCCAACAGCTCCAGCCCGGCACGGACCACGGTGCCGGGCTCAAGCCGCTCAGCCGTTTGCTTATTGGTCATTGACCTAGTTTACTGCCAACCCGAAGCATTGGTCAGCGACCAAGGAGGTTCGGTTCCATGGAACAGCGTCACGTCGTCATCGCCGGAGGCGGCCCGGTCGGGCTCTGGCTCGCCGCCGAACTGCGACTGGGCGAGGTACGTGTCACCGTCGTCGAGCAGCGCACGGAGATCGACGAACGCTCCAAAGCGCTCACCATTCACCCGCGCACCATCGAGGTCTTGGCCGCACGCGGCGCGCACCCGCCCTTCCTCGCGGAGGGCCTGCGCATCCCCACCGGCCACTTCGCCTCGCTCGACGAACGGCTCGACTTCCGGGACCTGGACACCCCCTTCCCGTACACCCTCGCGCTGCCCCAGGCCCGCACCGAGGAACTGCTGGAAGAGCGTGCGACCGGGCTGGGCGCCACGATCCGACGCGGACACCGCGTCACCGGGTTCACCGAACATGCGGGCTCGGTGACAGTGCGGGTGACCGGGCCGCACGGAGAGTACGAGACGCAGGCGGACCACCTCGTCGGCTGCGACGGCACCCACAGCACCGTGCGCACCGCCGCCGGCATCGACTTCCCCGGCACGCCCTCCACCATCCTCGGCTGGCTCGGCGACGTCACCCTCGACCGTCCCCCGCGGCCCGGCTTCAGCGTCTCGGGTCCGCACGGCGGACTGATGGTCGCGCCGTTGCCCGGCGGACGGTTCCGCCTGGTCGGCCTCAGCCCCGACGGCCTCACCACCCGGTGGCCCGGCGACCTCACACTGAAGGAGCTACGGCACCGGACCGCCACCATCGCCGGTGACGACTTCGGCATGCACGACCCGTCCTGGCTCTCCCGCTTCGGCAACGCCACCCGGCTCGCCGCCACGTACCGGCGCGGACGCGTCCTGCTGGCCGGCGACGCGGCCCACCAGCACTTCCCCACCGGAGGAGTGGGGATGAACATCGGCATCCAGGACGCGCACAACCTCGGCTGGAAGCTGGCCGCGACCCTGAACGGCCGGGCACCGGACGGCCTGCTGGACACCTACCACGCCGAACGCCACCCGGTAGGTGCCCAGTTGATGGAGCACAGCCGTGCCCAGACCGCGCTGATGACCGCCTTCACGCCCGAGGGCCTAGCCCTGCGCTCCCTGCTCAGCGAGTTGATCGCCCAGCAGCCCGGGTTCGCCCGCGCCCTGGCCGAACGGCTCACCGCGCTCGCCGTGCGCTATCCGGCCGACCCAGCCGCCCACCCCCTTGCCGGCACCCGCGCACCCGACCTGACCCTCACCGGCACCGACACCGGACTCTTCGCCCTGCTGCGGCCCGACGCGTACCTGCTGCTCGACCTCACCGCCGACAACGCGCTCGGCGGCCTCGCGCGCCCCGGCCTGGCCGTCCACGCCGGAACACTCCATGAGCCCCCCGCCGCCTGGCGCGAGGTCCGCGCCACCCTGATCCGCCCCGACGGACACGTCGCCTGGGCCGGCACAGGCCAGGACACCGCCGCCCTGCCCGCAGCCCTCGGCACATTCGTCACCGTCTGACCGGCCGCCGATCCCAGCGACTGCCCACCGACCAAAGGCCTGGTCCAGATTTCCCATCTGCCCACCACACCCCGCACAGCACCTCACCGCACCGGACGCCGCGGGGCCCGCCCTTCGGGCGCACGACGGAACCTGGAACAGGCCCTACGGGCGTGCGAAGGAGCCTTGGCGACGAGGCACTGTCACTCTCCTCGAAGTAGAACTGGGCTTCAGAGCAGGGCTTCCCGCTAGCGCCCGCGAACCCGCCACCCTCCACAATGGCCGTGCCATCACCTCCAGGAGCAGCCTGGCCAGGGGTGACCCAGCACAAGGCCGCCTATCCAGTAGGACGCGAGCTGGATAACCTGGCCGCTCCTGGTCGATGAGGCGTTCCGAGTCACCCACAGCATCGCTCTTACGAGGCGGGCTGGGCTCGGTGAACTCAGTCTGCGCCTTTCTGCATCGACACGATCCTGTTTGACTCAGCGACGTGTGCGCACGTGCTGCTATGCCCCGCACTTTCGAGGTGCCCAGCCGCGTCTTGACCGAATTACCCCGATGCAAAGGAGACGTTATGCAGTCTGGACTCGCGAGCCGCTCAGCCATGGGGAGTGCCCTGCTCAGGGCATCGCACGCTCAGCAAGACCCGGCGCCCCGCGTCCTGGAGGACTCGATTGCAGGGCGACTCGTGCCGGAGATGGAGCGAGCGCGTCTCGAGGCAACAATTTCCGGGTGGCTTCCGGAGGTTCGCCAGTCTCTGCGTCTCGGCCACGCCGTGCGCGCCCGGCTTGCAGAGGACACAGCGGTGGCGGGCCTGTCCGATGGCAGACGTGATTACGTCCTGCTCGGCGCCGGGCTGGACACCTTCGCCTGGCGCCATCCGCGTGCCAGCGATTTCTGCATCTGGGAAGTCGATCATCCTGACACCCAGGCATGGAAGCGATCAGCCCTTCTCAACGCTGGAATTGCCGAGGCGCCTAACGTGCGCTTCCTGTCCGCAGATCTAGCCTCCACGGCACTCGATGACATCGGTCTGCCAGTTCGCGCGACGTGGAACTGGCTAGGGGTGACGATGTATCTCTCGCGTGCGGCCAACGAACTGACTCTTCGCTCAATCGCATCCAGGCAGGAAGGGACCACGCTGATCGTTGACTTCGTCGCTGCCACCGCAGAGCTCGACGACCTTGGACGGGCCGTCAGCGCCTCCGCCTCGGCGGCAGTCGCCGCGGACCAGGAACCCATCGTCGCCGACTACACCACATCCGAAGTCGAGACTCTCCTGCACGATGTGGGTTTTCGGACCGTGACCATGCTGGGAGCCGAGACGCTACATGCGCGTTATTTGAATGCGCACCCAGCCCTGCGTCTTCCCCGCTCCACTGCTCTCGCTGTGGCCACAGTGTGACGTCTCGTCCCAGGTTGGTTGATATCTGTGACTCACGTCCCTCTCACCAAGCACAGGCCACCAACCCGGTCCTACGCTGCGAGAACCACTCGATGACGCCGAGCAGCATAGAGATAATCCTCGTGTCGCATCCGTCGTGGTCGGCGTCGACCCACAACTTGAACTTCTTCCGCTCGTAGCCGTTCCGGGATTCCTTCTTGGCTGGCAGCTGCTTCACGGCCGCGCTCAAAGAATGGGTGCCGGCGGACGTGGGCAGGGCGTTCGCCGGCGGTTTTTGAGGTGGTGGGCCGTGTGATGCCTTGCCGGCAGTGGAGCAGGCGGTGAGCACCGTGAGGCAGGAGGCGAGAACAGGAGGCGAGAAGGGGACCGAGACGGCGAGTGCTCATGTAGTGCTCCCTCTGACCGGTGTCGTCCTGTGTGGGGAGCCACCGCGAGACCGGTACCTATTTGAGAACAGTTATGTGTGTGTGGCGGTGTATGGGGGCTGCTCTTCTCTCGTCGGTGCGTCAGTGTGGAGCTTCATGCTTCGTGCCGAGGCAGATCCGGTTGCCGGGCGGTCCCTTCGCAGCGCTCCCCCACCGTCAGGTAAGGCCTCTTCATGCCACCCCGCATCGTGTCTGCTGTGCATAGAAGAGCCGTCGGCCTGAGCCGTGTGGAATGAGGAAGACGCCTTAGGGGGTGCTCCTGAAGTCGTTTGTGTGTGCCCGGCGGCGTCATGCGGAGCTGAGTTTCGGTTAGCGGAATTGACGTGATGGGGTTGGGCCGATCATCATGTTTCCTTCTGGCAGGTGTGTACCTGGGAAGGAAATGTCATGGCGCAGCGAGTCGTTACTCTCCTCATCGATGATCTTACGGGTGAGGAGTCGGAAGACGTGACGAATGTGCAGTTCTCCGTTGCCGGTACGGACTTTGAGATCGACCTCAACGACAAGAACCACGATGAGTTCATGAATGCTCTGGCGCCTTACATGAAGAACGGTCGGCGCATCAAGCGCAGCCGGAAGGTGGGCCGGGGCTCCAGGCAGGCTTCCTCAGCCGGTGACGGTAACGAGACAGCGAAAATCCGGGAGTGGGCCAAGGAGCAGGGGTATGAGGTCAACGACCGGGGGCGGGTTCCCGCGACTGTTCGTGAGGCGTACGAGAAGGCTCACTGACGCACGACCTGAGAGTTGCAGGGCCCCCTGCCTGGATGACGCCCGTGGGATGGACCAGAGGGATGGGGGCTTGTATCTGTTTGGAGCGTGTTCTCCGTCGGCCGTGAGACAGCGCGCTGGCCGGGACGTTTCAGCGGGGCTTCGCCACCACGAACAGCACCGAAGCCACCACCTGCAACGCCACGACCCTCTCCCCCACCGGCACCGGCCCCGGCTGTGGCCAGCGACCACCCCAGCTGACCGTGCCGGAACGCGAGACCGGCGAGACCCGGGGTGCGAGGCGGCGTGGGCCCGGGCGCGGGTTGTGTCGGCCGGTCAGTGAGGGAGGCCGTAGGGCAAGTCGGTGTGGACGGCGGCGACTTCGAGGAGCCGGTTGTACTTGGCGACGCGTTCGCCGCGGGCCGGAGCACCTGATTTGAGCTGGCCGCAGCCGGTGCCGACGGCGAGGTCGGCGATGAAGGAGTCCTCACTCTCGCCGGAGCGGTGGGAGATCATCTGTGTGTAACCGGCCTCCCGGCAGATGCGCATGGCCTCCAGGGTCTCGGTGACGGTGCCGATCTGATTCACCTTGATGAGCGCGGAGTTGCCGACCTTCCGGCCGATGGCTTCGGTGATGACGCCGGGGTTGGTGACGAAGATGTCATCGCCCATCAACTGGACGCGTCCGCCGAGGCGTTCGGTCAGGCGGGCCCATCCGTCCCAGTCGTCCTCGGCGAGACCGTCCTCAATGCTCCACACCGGGAAGCGGCCGATGATCTCCTCGTAACGGTCGATGAGTTGACCGCTGCTCAGCTCCTGCCCGGCGACACGGTAACGACCCGAGTCGTGGAATTCGCTCGCGGCCGGGTCCAGGGCCACGGCCACGCCGTCCCGCCCCGGCCGGTACCCAGCATCGGTGATCGCGTCCACCAGCAACTCCAGTACGTCCTCGGGCTGTTGGAGAGCCGGCGCGAATCCGCCCTCGTCGCCCAGAGCGGTGGCGTGACCGGCCTCCGCGAGGCGGGCCTTGAGCCGTGCGTAGACTTCCGCGCCGGCACGAACCGCCTCCGCGATGCCCGGCGCCCCTAGGGGCGCGAGCATGAACTCCTGGAAATCCAGGGCGTTCACAGCGTGGGCCCCGCCGTTGACGACGTTGAAGTGCGGCACCGGCAGCCGCGGAACGGTCCGGGAGCGCGCGGCGAGGTACTGCCACAGCTCCTGCCCGCTCTCCGCGGCGTCCGCGCGTGCGGCGGCGAGGGAGACGCCGACGATCGCGTTGGCGCCGAGGGCGGACTTGTTTGCGGTGCCGTCCAGGTCGATCAGTGCCGCGTCCACTTCGGCGGCGGAGGCGAAGGTGCGGCCGATCAAGGCCTGGGCGATCGCTTCGTTGACGTGATCGACGGCCTGGCGGACTCCCTGGCCTCCGAAGCGCCGCTGATCCCCGTCACGCAGTTCGACGGCTTCGCGGGAGCCGGTGGATGCTCCGGAGGGGACGCCTGCGCGGACCAGCGCACCGTTCGCGGTGGCGAGGGTGACCGAAAGGGTCGGGCGGGCACGGGAGTCGAGGACTTCCGTGGCGTCCAGGCGGGCGATGCGTAGCGGCATTCCTCGGTCCTTACGTCTCGGAGTGGACGGTCGGGTCGGTGGCGCGGGCATGCGTGGCGGGCGCATCGGCCCAACAGGTGCAGCGGCGTTGCGTGTTCGTCGCGTCCGGACCGGGCCGTACGGAGACCACGGTGCCCGTACCGGCTCCGGTATCGGCGGTCCGCGCCGTGCTGCCGATCATGTGGGAGAGCTCGTGGACTGCGCGGCGGCGCGCCTGCGGGAGGCGTCGATCTCGGCGTGGGTGTGCTCGAGGTCCGCCCAGTGGGAGCCCTCGACGGACTTGCCCGGCTCGACGTCCTTGTAGACCTCGAAGAAGTGGTTGATCTCCAGCAGGTCGAACCTCGGTATGTCGCCGATGTCCCGCATCTCGGCGTAGCGCGGGTCGGCGGCCGGCACGCACAGCACCTTCTCGTCGGGGCCCTTCTCGTCGGTCATGACGAACATGCCGATCGCTCTGGCGGTGATGGCACAGCCGGGATACGTCGGGTCCCCGCCCAGGACCAGAGCGTCCAGAGGGTCGCCGTCCCGGCCGAGAGTGCCCTCGATGTACCCGTAGTCGGCCGGATAGCGGGTCGCGGTGAACAGCATCCGGTCGAGGCGGATCCTCCCCAACTCGTGATCCATCTCGTACTTGTTGCGCGATCCCTGAGGGATCTCCACGATCACGTCGAACTCCACGGTGACCTCCCGGTCGGATGGGTGCGGTGTGTGCCGAGAGCAAGCCGCCGCCCCGCTTCGGCGCGCGGGTCCGACCGGCCGGTGAAGGCCGGGCCGAGGGCTCGGGGTGCCGGCGACGCCTGTTCCCAGGGCGCGGACCACCGGCGCGGACCGCCGGTAGGACGGAATCTTCGCGGTACGTCGCAGCCTGAGGGGCGGGACGACGGCAGCGGGTGCGGAGGGGTCTGATGGGGCGGACTCGGACATGGCTCCTCCTGGTCGTGTCGTCAACCAGGGACCGTCAGCGGCGTGAGCCGCGGTTGCGGTGAGCCCCATCACCTGCACGCTGGGTGTGCACCTTCAGTGTGCCCCCTCGGCGGGGATTCGGCAGCCCGTCACGGGCGGTCGCCGGTGAAGGCCTGCTCGTGCAAGCGGTGCAGATCGCGCAGGTGCCCGGCTATCGGTGGCACGAGTGAGAGGGCCGGCAGCGCTGAGAGCGGCACGAACTGCGGCTCGTGGCCCCTTTCGAGGGCCTGCGGGCGTCCGTGGACGGGGCCGACCGCGTACATGACGATCTCCGTCAGGAAGCGGTCGGTCGCCGTCTCGTGCAGGTCCACGAGGAAACCGTGGTGCAGGGCGTTCGGTTCCAGGCCGGTCTCCTCGCGCAGTTCCCGCCAGGCGCAGGCGGCCAGGTCCTCGTCGTCCCGGACATGACCGCCGGGAAGCTTCCACACGGTGGAGCCCTGTTCGCTGCCACGTACGAGCAGTACGGACTGACCTCGGAAGACGGCGACGGAACAGCGGGTCTCCACCGCCGCGGGAAATGTGGGCCGCGCCATGACAACCTCCGCTGGTCCGGCACACCCGCCCTGGGCGTGCGCAAAAATCCAGAAGCCATCAGCGGAACCGTCCGCGGTTGCGGCGAGCCTCATCGCCGTACAGGTCCATTCTCGCGCCGGCGCGAGAAGTCCGGAAGTGCCCGGCGGTCACCCGCGGTATTCCCTGGGCTGCCGCGAGGGGATAGCGTGCGTGGCGCACGACGGCGGAGGGGCTCGCCGAAACCGCGACGGCTGCTGTCGCCAACGGTCCCTACCTGATGCCCGCCCAGCGGCGGGCCCGTACAGGTAGGAGAGCCATGCCCCGATTCACGGACCGTGCGGGACCGCTGCGACTCGCTGTCAGCGTCCCGGCGCACGGCCGTCTCCTGTTCTCACCCTGTGGTCCGCATCGCCGGATGCGGCAGTGCGTCCTGCCGCTTTCTCGAAGGGATTTCCTTGATGCCTCTGCTACTGGTGTGCCTCGGCGGGCTCGCCGGCGCAGTCGTGCGCTACATGATCGAGAAGTCCGTCCGGATCCGGGGTGAGAACACGTCCCACTGGAGCGCGTTCGCGGTCAACTTCGCAGGGTGCTTCCTGCTCGGGCTGCTGGTGGGCGAGACGATCAGACTCGGGCTGAGCAGCGGCACGATGCTGCTGGCGGGAGCGGTAACGGCGTTCAGCGTCTTCGGGTACGAGACCCTCCGCCTGCTCCAGCACGGTCTCCACGGCCAAGCGGGTCTGCGGGCCCTGGCCGGCTGGTTGACGGGAACAGCGGCGGCCGCCGCCGGAGTCGTCGTGATCATGGCGTGAGGCGGCCGCACAACCACGGGACGGCGCTTCGCTCTTCGGGCGACCCCTGCCGCACGCCCCGTTGACGTACGGCACACGGGCGCTCACGATAGGCGCAGGCGATGGGGCTCGCCTTCAACCGCGGACGCTTCCGCTGATGGCCTCTACCGACTGACTGCACCACGTCGTGGTGCCTGCCCGGTGGAGGAGAAGGCGATGACGACGCGACGCGAAGCCCCCGAGGGCAGCGAGCCCGCCGATTCCCGAGATCCGCATCCGCCCCGTGCCACGGCGGGGCGGGCGCCGTCGTGAGCGCCGCCTTGCCGGTGCCCCTCGTGCAGGCTCTCCAGCCGCTGACCGTTCTCGTCGCCGCTCCGGGGCTGTCCGGGGTGATCGCACGGGTCGAAGCGCGATTGCAGGGCCGCCGCGGGCCGAGGGTGCTTCAGCCGTACTACGACCTGGCCAAGCTGATGCGGAAGGAGTCCCTCGCCCCGGCAGGCGCGAGCTGGTTCTTCCTGGCCGCGCCGGTGGCGGCGATGACCTGCTATCTGACGGTGCCGCTGTTGATCCCGGTGCTGACCAGCTTCGGCCTGCCTCTGGGGTACATGGGCGACATCATCGGCGGCGGCCTCGTGCTGGCCCTGGCGAGCTTCTGCGTCGCCGTGGCCGCCGCCGAGAGCGGCGGCCCGTACGCACAGCTGGGTGCGAGCCGCGCGAAGACCTTCGGCGCCATCACCGAACCCGTGGTGCTGTTCGTCGTGTTCACCGTCGCGCTCGTGACCGCGACGGATCTGCCCTACGCACAGGCCGCGACCGTGCGCTCCTCCGCGGACCAGATCATCCGGCCCGCACACTTGCTGGCCAGTGCCGCGCTCTTCCTGGTGATCCTCTACGAGACGGGGCGCATCCCCGTCGAGACGCACACCGGCACGAACGAGTTCGGGATGGTCGAGGAGGCGCGGGCCTTCGAGCACTCGGGTCCCTACTTCGCGCTGCTGAAGTGGGGCTCGGCGATGAAGCAACTGATCCTCTACGTACTGCTGATGAACATCTTCGTCGCTCCGTGGGGCCTGGCCTCGGACACCGGGGCGCTCGCCGTCGGGCTCGCGATCCTGGCGCTGCTGGGCAAGGCCGTGGTGCTCGGCTGCGTGGTCGCCGTCATCGACGACAGCTTCGCCAAGCTGCGCCTGTTCAAGATCACGGAGTTTGTGGCGGCGGCGTTCCTGCTGGCCGTGCTGGCGGTCTTCACCCTCTACCTGGGAGGTGGCTGATGGCCGCCGGCTCCGTGGCTGTCGTATTCGCCGAGGGCGGTGTCGCGCCGAGTGCCTTCGAGGGCGCGACCAATACGGTCGCCGTGCTGCTCCTGCTGACCGAGTTCGCGATGCTGCGAGCGGCCCTGTCGCGCTCCCAAGTGCGCCTGTACGCGGTGCAGTCGCTGCTGGTTTCGGCGCTGGCCGGGATCGTGGCAGCCGGGCGGGACATCCCCGAGTTGTATGCGCTGGCCGTGGTGTCGCTGTTGTTCAAGGTCGTCGCGGTGCCGTGGGTGGTCACCCGGCTGTTGCGGGACGCGCAGGTGGAGATCGCCGGTTCCGGTGCGCTGGGGGTGGCCACCGCGACGCTGGTGGCTCTGGCCCTGGCCGGGTTCGGGTTCTTCGCGGTCGGGTCGCTGGACGTGCGCAGCCGCTTCCTTCCGCATGCGGCGCTCGGTCTGTCGGTGGCGATCGTGCTGGTGGCGTTCGTCCTGATGATCGTGCGCCGGGACGTGGTCTCTCAGGCCGTGGGGTTCTTCTCGCTGGAGAACGGGGTGTCGCTGGCCTCGCTGGTGGTGGCCGCCGGGATGCCGCTGATCATCGAAGTGGCCTTCCTCTTCGACCTGCTGGTCGCGGTGGTCGTCTTCGGTGTGCTGATGCGTGTTCACCACCACCGCACCGCCACGCTGTCCACCGAGTCCCTGACGGCGCTGCGGGGGTGAGCCGGCGATGACCGTGGTGCTACTGCTGCTGGCTCTGCTGCCGCTTCTCCCCGCCGTCGCGGCCCTGTCGGCTCCCGCCCGTATCGCTCAGGGGCTCACGCTGGCCTCCGCCGTGGTCTGCTTCGGGCTGGCCCTGGCGCTGGTGCCCGACGCGGGGCGGCGGGACCTGCACGCCGGGATCCTGCGTGTGGACGCCCTGTCGATGGTGTTCGTCCTCGCCACCGCCTTCGTCTACGCGGCGTGTGCCGCCCACAGCATCGGATATCTGCGGCACGACGAGGCAGCCGGCGACTTCCCCCGCTACGCCCGTCGCTTCTACGCGGGCTTCAACCTCTTCGCCTGGTCGATGCTGTGCGCCCCGCTCGTGGACGGGCTGGCGCTGCTGTGGGTCGCCGTGGAGATCACCACCGTGGTCTCGGCGCTCCTGGTCGCGGTGGAGGACACCGAGGGCGCGACCGAGGCCGCCTGGAAATACGTGCTGATCGCCTCGGCCGGGCTGGGAGTGGCGCTGCTCGCCACGATCTTCATGTACTACGCGGGGGCCCAGGTCCTCGGCCAGACCTACGACCTGGCGTTCGCCCCGCTTCTCAAGGCCGCCGGGCAACTGCCGCCTACGGCTGTGCAGTTGGCGTTCGTGCTGGCGGTGCTGGGCTTCGGCACGAAGGTCGGCCTCGTACCGGTGCACACCTGGCTGCCCGACGCGCACGCCGAGGCCCCGACGCCGGTCTCGGCGATGCTGTCCGGCTCGCTGCTGGCCGTCAGCTTCTACGCCGTGCTGCGCTACTACCAGATCACCGCCGCCGCTCTGGGGCCGCACTTCCCGCAGACCGTGCTGCTGGTCTTCGGCGTCGCCTCGCTGTTGCTGGCCGCCCTCTATCTGCTGGGCCAGCACGACATCAAGCGGCTGCTGGCCTACTCCAGCGTCGAGCACATGGGCATCCTCGCGATCGGCGTCAGCTTCGGAGCCCCGCTCGCGCTGGCAGGGGTGCTGCTGCACGTACTCGCACACGCGGCTGCCAAGGGCAACGCCTTCATGGGGGCGGGCGCGATCGTACGGAAGTACCGGACGAAGGAGATCGCTCAACTGCGTGGCGGCCGCGAGGTGTTGCCGTGGTCGGGGCCGCTGTTCCTGCTGGCCGTCCTGGCGCTGTCGGCGATGCCGCCCTTCGGGATCTTCCGCAGCGAGTTCCAGATCGTGGCCGGCGGCTTGCAGTCCGGCCGCAACGGGCCGGCGGCGCTGCTGGTGGTGCTGGTCACGCTGGCCTTTCTGGGCCTGGCCGTCGCCGCCACCCGCATCGTCATGACCCCGGCGACCGCCGCTGCCCCGAGCGGGGCCGCGGCCCTCGGGGACGGGGAGACGGCGCGGCAGGAGCGGGGCGAGCCCAGCGTCTGGATGGTCACGCCTGTTCTGGCCGGGCTGGCGGCCCTGGTTCTCCTGGGCCTGCATCCGCCCGCGGACCTGGCCGAGCTACTGGCCCGCGGAGCCGCCGAGTTGGGAGGCCTGCGATGACACTGCCGGATGCTGCCGCGCCCACGTCGCTGGAGATGCCGCACTGGCGTCGGCAGGTGCTGCGACGGTGCGCCGGAGAAGGGGGCGACCGGTTCGCCGGTCTGTTCGGCGTGGCCGAGGGCGAGGAGAGCATCCGGCTGACCGCGGTGCTCTTCCCTCCGGACGCTGAGGACCCGGTGCTGCTGGAGAGCGTCCTGGGGCCCGGGGAGCGTGCGTATCCCGCGCTGAGTCCCGAGTTGCCGGCTGCCTTCTGGTACGAGCGGGTGCTGCACGATCTCTTCGGTGTACGGCCGCTCGGCCACCCTCGTCCCGACCCGCTGCTGCTGCCTCTGGCCGACCCCGGCCGCGCTCCGCTGCCGGGATCCGCGCGCACACCGGTGCCCGTCGAGCCCGACGAGCAGGCGATTCCCCGCGCGGTCACCGGGCACGGGGTGTTCACCATCCCCCACGGGCCGGTGCGCTCCGGGGTCGTGGAGTCCGTCGAATACCTGGTGGAGACGCCCGGCGAGGACATCCCGCGGGTGCAGATCCGCGTCTTCCACAAGCATCGCGGCGTCTCCAAGCGCTTCGAGCAACTCGCCCCCGACGACGGGGTGTTGATGGCCGAACGCGTCGAGGGCATCGCCTCCGTCGCGCATGCGCTGGCCTTCTGCCACGCCGTCGAGCGCTGCACCGGAGCGAGCGTCCCATGGCCTGCCCAGCTCGTGCGCGTCCTCCATGCCGAACTGGAGCGCGTGGCCAACCATCTCGACGTCATGGTGAAACTCACCGACGCGGCGGGACTCGCCGTGGCCACCGCACGTTTCGGACTGCACAAGGAGCGCGTACTGCGTCTGACCGGCCGGCTGTGCGGCAGCCGCTTCGGCCGCGGCGTGGTCGTGCCCGGAGGGGTCCGTGCCCTGCCCGCTCTCCGTCCGGCCGAACTGCACGAGGAGTTGGGCCTGTTGGAGGCCGCGGTCGCCTCGGACTGGCGGGCCGCGATGGCCACCCCGTCCTTCCTTGACCGGCTGCGGACCACCGGGCCGCTGGCGCCTGTGCTCGCGCGGGCCCACGGTGCGCTGGGCCCGATCGGGAAGGCCTCCGGCTGCGCTCCCGACGCCCGCTACGAGCGCCCCTACGACGCCTACACCGCTCTCGGCCTGGGCCCGCTGCCCGAACACGCCGTGGGCGACGCCCAGGCGCGCACCCAGGTGAGGGGCAGCGAGATCAGCCAGTCCTTCCACCTGCTGCACCAGATCACCGAGGAGCTGCGCGGCCTGCCGGGCGGCATCGACGGTCTGCGCAGCGAGGTGCCGAACGGCGTGACCGGGCAGGCCCTGGGCTGGGCCGAGGCGCCGCAGGGCGAAGTGCTGTACCTGCTGCGGCTGGAGGAGGGGCGCGTGACGCGGTGCGTACCGCGCTCGGCGTCGTTCCACAATCTCGTGCTCTTCCACGAGGTGTTCGCCGGGGACATCCTGACGGACTTTCCGTTCATCGAGGCGAGCTTCGGCCTGTCGATCGCAGGGGTGGCGGTCTGAATGCCCTGGTTCTGGCGCGGGCTGCGCGACGGCGTGGTCACCACCCGCTACCCCGAGCGTCCCGACCCGTACGCGAGCGACTTCCCCGCGGCGATCACCGTACGGTCAGGCGCCCCGCCCCTCTCGCCGCAGGAGGCCGCGGGGCTGTGCCCGACCGGCGCCGTCACCACCGACGACGACGGCAATGCCCGGCTCGACCGCGGTCGTTGCATCCTGTGCGGGCGCTGCACCAAGGTCCGGCCCGACGTCTTCGCCGAGGCCCCCGGCACCGAGACCGCCGCCACTTCCCGCGAAGCCCTCGTGGTCCCGCAGCCGTACGGAGACGATGCGGAACTCGCCGCCGTACGACAGGAGTTGGCCGCGCGCACGGCCCGCTTCCGGCGCTCGCTGCACATCCGCCACGTCGACGCCGGGTCCGACGGCAGCGAGGAGTGGGAGATCGCGGCGCTGCTCAACCCCGTCTACGACATCCACCGGCTGGGGATGTTCCTCACCGCCAGTCCACGCCACGCCGACGTCCTGCTCGTCACCGGCGCCGGCGCCCGCGGCATGGCCGCGCCGCTGCGCCGTACATACGAGTCGACCGCTCAGCCGGTCGTCGTGGTCGCCGTCGGCACCGACGCATGCAGCGGCGGCCTCCACGCGGACTCCTATGCCACGCACTGCGGCGTGCGGAACCTCGTCGACGTGGACATCTGGGTGCCCGGCTCACCGCCGAGCCCCTTCTCGCTGCTGCACGCCCTGCTGATGGCCACCGGGCGGCTGCTGCCCGACGGGGAGGCGACGGGATGAACACCCTTATCGGCGTGGGCCTGTTGATGCTGGCCGTCGGCGCCGCAGCAGACGTCCTCCCGGGTGCGGCGCCGCGTCGCGGCCCGGCGGCGGCCGTCCCGTATCTGGCCTGCGCGGCCGGTTCGGCCTGCCTCGCCGTCACCGGAGCCCTCGCGCTGCGCGACGCCGGCCGCCCGCCGCAGCCCGGTCTCGGCGACTGGCTCGGCTTTGGCGCCAGCCACCTCACCGTGGACCGGTTGTCGGGCCTGTTCTGGCTGCTCACCTTCGCCGTGGCGGTCGCCGCCTGCCTGACCGCAGCGGGTTGGGCACCGGGGCGGGTGCGCGGGCGGGGCACGGGCGCCTGCGCGGCGTTGGTTCTCGCTGCGGTGGCGGTCGTGGAGAGCGCCGACAACGCCTTCCTGTTCCTGCTGGCCTGGGAGGCGCTGACCCTGGGCTTCTACTTCCTCGCGGGCGCCGGCCGCCATCGCGGGACGGCGGCCGGTGACGCGCTTTCCACGCTGGTCTTCGGCAAGGTCTCCGGAGCCTCGTTGCTCCTCGGGCTGCTGCTCGCGGCGTCCGGCACCGGAAGCTTCGCCCTTCCCTCCCTGTCCCGTCTGGAGCCGGGGGTGCTGCACGGCGCCGTATGGACGCTGCTGGTCATCGCCTTCGCCGTCAAGGTCGGCCTCGTCCCCCTCCAGGTGTGGATGCCTCGCGGGTACGCCTCCGCACCGGCCGGGCTGCGCGCGATCATGGCCGGAGTCGCCGTCAACGCGGGCTTCTACGGCCTGTGGCGCACCCTCGGACTCCTCGGCCGCCCACCGGCGTGGCTCGCCGTCGCTCTCCTCCTGGTCGCCGCGCTCACCGCTCTGCTGGGCATCGCACACGCCGCGGCCCAGGGACGGCTGGAACGCGTCATCGCCTACTCCAGCATCGAGAACGCCGGGCTGATCTGCACCGGCTACGCCGTCGCTCTGATCGGCGCCCTCCAGCACAGCCCCCGTCTGACCGCCGTCGGTCTGATCGCGGCCACCCTCCAGGCCACCGCCCACGCCGTCGCCAAGACGTTGCTGTTCGCGGGCGCCGCGTCCCTCGAATCCGCCGCCGGAACAGGCGACTTGGAGGAACTGCGGGGAAGCGCCCGCCGGCTGCCCTGGGCAGGCACCGGCGTCGCCATCGGAGCCGTCACACTCGCCGGACTGCCGCCGACCGCGGGCTTCGTCTCCGAGTGGTTCCTCCTCGAATCCCTCCTCCAGCAGTTCCGGCTGCCCCACCTCCCCTATGCGCTGGCGCTGGCCGCCGCCGGGGCACTGATCGCGCTCACCGCGGGCTTCGCCGGCGTGACCTTCGTCCGCATCGTCGGCATGGTCGTGCTCGGTCCGCTCGACAAGGAGCGGCCACGCCGCGAGTCGCGCCGCACCGACCTCGGCGCCTGCGGCCGCGCCGGCATGCTGATGCTGGCGGTGGGCGGCCTGGCCGTCGCCGCCCTCACACCGCTTCAAGTCCGGGTCGTCTCCGCCGGGTTGGCGGATCTCGTCCCGGTCGCCACCAGCTCGGGCGCACTGAAGTCCCCCTGGATCGTGCAGCCCGTCTTCGGCGAGTTCTCCGTCCTCTCGCCGTCGTGGCTGTGGGTCGTCATGCCGCTGATGCTGGCCGCCGTCGCAGCCGTACTGCTCCTCGGCGGCTCCCGCGGCGGCGCCCTGCGGGTCCGGCGCACCCCCGCCTGGCGCTCGGCCGGCGGCGGCGTCCAGGGCGGCGACCAGTACACCCCCTTCGGTTACGCCAACCCCACGCGCCGCATCCTCGCCGCGGTGCTGCTCACCCGGACCCGTACGCGCACGCTCCCGTCGTCCTCCACGGCCGGTGCCACCGGAGGGGCCGAGCCCGCCGAAGGCACCACCGCCGGCGCCACCGCCGGCCCCACCGTCACCAGCGGCGTGCTGGGGTACTCCTCCGACGTCGTCGAAGTCGTCGAGGCCTACCTCTACCGGCCGCTCAGAAGGCCACTGCGCTCCCTCGTCTCCGCGGCCAAGCGCCTCCAGTCCGGGCGCCTTGACGCCTATCTCGCCTACATGCTCATCGCCCTGGTCGCCGTGCTCGCCCTCGTGGCGGGCCTGGCGTGACGTAAGGAGAACGCCACGATGTCATCCGGCCCGTTCCGCAGGATCCTGGTCGGCTGGGACGCCTCACCGGCCGCCCACACGGCACTGGCCACGGCGTTCACCCTCGCGGACGGGGACGGCGTCGTCATCGCCCGTGCCGTGCTGGCTCCGCCCCGGCACGTCGAGACCAGCGGCGAAGGGACCCGGGAACTCGACGCTCAACGCCGGTGGTTGAGCGAGCAGTACGACAGCACTGTCCGCTCCGCGACCCCGCACGGCGCCCGTGCCCGCCTCGAATGGAGCGAGAGCACCGACATCCCCGCCGACCTGTGCGCGGGAGCCGAAGACCACGGATGCGACCTGATCGTCGTCGGCCGCCACGGCGAGAACGGCCACCTGCGCACCACCGGCCTCGGCCCGGTGGCGCGCGCCGTCCCCGAAGGCACACATCTTCCCGTCCTGCTGGTGAGCCCCGCCGCGGACTTGTGACCAACGGCCTTTCTGCACAGGGGAATCGCCGGTGTCCGCCGCCTCGCTCCCTGACGCCGGCCGCTCTTGACGGGCCGTCCGCTCGGCAGTTCACTGCACAGCAGGCGATGGATCCCGCCTGGGCGTGCTGCGCCCGAACCGCCTCACGAGGCTGACGGTTCCTGGCGACCCGATGTCAGCGATCGAGCCCGGGAGGCGCACCGTGCACTGCTACGACTGTCACAGCCTGGAGGGGACGGCAACTCCCGTGCTGGCGACCTGTGTTCACTGCGGTGCGGGGCTCTGCGCCGCGCACGCCAACGCCACCCCTCACAGCGTCCACCGGGTCACCGGCACCGGGACCGCCCTGCAACCCACCGCCGCCCGGCGCATCTTGTGCACCACATGTCACAAGGCCCAGTCGCATCAGCTGTCCTGACCGACGTCCGGCTTCGGCCCGGAGGTGAGACTCCGGGCCGAAGCCGGACGATCGGGAGTCCGCCGGCCCGGCGGACTGTCAGCTCTCGGGCTCCGGAGCCGGAACCCTTCCTGGTTCCTGCTCCTCGTGTGTCGGCAGATAGCGGCCGATCAGCGGGCGGTAGGCCGCAGCGCCGAGCAGTCCGCCGACGAGCGGCCCGATGATGGGAACCCAGAAGTAGAAGTTGCCGTACTGATCTCGCCAGGCGCCGTCATAGCCGGTGAGGAAGCTGGCCAGCCGCGGCCCGAAGTCCCGCGCGGGATTGATGGCGTAGCCGGCGTCGGTACCCCACGCCATGCCGATCGCCACGACGAGCAAGCCGATGATGAGCGGCCCGAGGTTGGCACCGGGTGCGGTGTTCAGCAGATCGGTCACGGCGAAGATGACGAAGAGCAGGATCGCCGTGCCGATGATCTGGTCGCGCAGGGCTCCCCATTCACTGACCGGCAGAGCGCCGTTCCCGGGGAGGGTCGAGAAGACGGTCTGCGACTTGAGGGTGTGACCCGGGTCGGCCTTCGCCAGCACCTCGGTGTAGTTCCAGCGCACCAGCAGCGCGGCGACGAACGCACCGGCGGTCTGCGCGAGTACGTAGGGACCGACCTTGCTCCACGAGAATCCCCGGAAGGCCGCCATGGCCACCGTCACCGCGGGGTTGATGTGAGCGCCGCTGACCCGCGCCGCCACGTACACGCCGAGCGTGACGCCCAGGCCCCAGGCCCACGCGATGCTGTCGTGATCACCAAGCGTGCCGTTTCCGCCGACCACCTGAGCGACCACGCCGCATCCGAACAGGATGAGGATGAGGGTGCCCGCGAACTCTGCTGACAGTTCGCCAACTGCCGTTTTCGATATGCCTTTTGCCATAAGTTGCCCGCCTCCAGAACGACCCGGACGAGTGTGACGTAGACCATAGGGGGTGAACCGCTTCCGAGGGCAGACGGACGTACCAATTCCGGATGTTCGTTCACGGCGGGACGGCGTGCCCCCGCTCCGGGGCCGACGCCCGGTGGCCTGCTCAGACCGGGGTCGTCGGCGCGCGGGATCGTGCGCAGGACCGCAGTCCGGATGCGCCCGCCGGAGCTGTGTCGCGACCGGGTATCCTCGCGCTGTGGCTGCTTCTGCGGATCCCCCGGCAGCCGCACGGCGGTGGGGCCCGCCGTACCCCAACCGCGGCGAGGTCGCCGCCAACGGTCCCTACTCGGCTGGGTGGCGCTCCGCCCTGAGCGCCTGGCGAGTAGGAGGACGTGTGCATGGGAGTTCGTTCCGGGTCTCCAGTGGCTGAGCCCACCGATCCCGATGTCGATCTGCACGTGCCCGCGCAGCGGCGTGAGCTGCTGCGCGGGCGGTGGCCGGTGCTGGTCGCGGTCGCCCTCGGAGGGGCCGTGGGAAGCGGGCTCAGATACGGGGCATCGCTGATATGGCCCGTCGCCTCCGGCGGGGTCCCCTGGACGACGCTGTGGGTCAACGTCACCGGCTGCGCCGTGATCGGCGTGTTCATGGTGGTGATCTCGGATGTGTGGGCGGCCCACCGCCTGGTGCGGCCGTTCTTCGGCACCGGTGTGCTCGGCGGCTACACCACCTTCTCCACCTACGCGGTGGACGTCGAGCGCCTGGTGGACGCCGGCCGGGCGCGGGCCGGGCTGGCGTATATGACGGGCACGCTGCTGGCCGCGCTGGTAGCAGTGTGGAGTGCGGTGTGGATCACTCGCCGCGTACTGGCGTGGAGGACGCGATGACCAGGCTGACAGGTACGGCACTGCGCGTGACGATCTTCATCGGCGAGATGGACCAGTGGCATCACAAGCCGCTCTACACCGAGATCGTGCACCGCGCGCACAAGGCGGGGCTCGCGGGCGCGAGCGTCTTCCGGGGCATCGAGGGGTTCGGCGCCTCGTCCCTGATCCACACCCAGCGACTGCTGTCGATGAGCGAGGACCTGCCCGTGGCGATCGTGATCGTCGACTCGCACGAGCGGATCCACGACTTCCTGCCGCAGCTGGACGAACTGGTCAGCGAGGGCCTGGTGATCCTCGACGACTGCGAGGTCATCCGGTACGTGGGACGAGGAGCGGACGAATGAACTGGCTGCTGGTGCTCGTCGGTGGGGCGATCGGTGCGCCGCTGCGCTATCTGACCGACCGGGCGGTGCAGACCCGGCACGACACGGTCTTCCCGTGGGGCACGTTCGCCGTCAACGTCGTCGGCTGCCTGGTCCTGGGGCTCCTGACCGGGGCCTCCGTGGCGGGAGCGGCACCGTCACAGCTCATGCTCTTCCTCGGCACCGGCCTGTGCGGGGCGCTGACGACGTACTCGACGTTCTCCTACGAGACGCTTCGGCTGGTGGAGGACGGTGCCGGCTTCTATGCGGCGGCCAATGTCGTCGCGAGCGTCGTGGCAGGGCTCGGCGCCGTCTTCGTCGGCATAAGCGTCGCCGAGGCCGTGTGGGGATGAGCGTCCCGGTACGGTCCCGTACCGCTGCGGCGGACGGGACGGGCGCCTGCGCGAACGGGACCGGCGCCTGCGCGAACGGGCCTGGCGCCTGCGCGGACGGCGCGACACCGTCAACGTGCGGCAGGGCACCCGGAGTTGAGAGGGCGTTGACCGGGCCGCCGCATGGAGGCACGAAGGTGCTGTCAGCGCACCGCCCGGAGTATCCCGCATCCCACCGTGATCGTCAGCCCGGACATGGCCAGTACGTCACTGCCAACGCCCGCCCCCAGCACCGTCAGGGCCACTCCGAGCAGGGCGATCACCACGGGGCCCGCATTGCGAAGAGCGACCGACCGCTTCAGCCGCGACATGCGGTACGCGAGCAACGGCTCTTCAGCGGTCAGGAACGCTTCGATCCGGGCCAGGTCGTTGCGTTCGTCGTCGGACAGGGCCATGGCAGCGGTCACACGGCCCGGGCGCGCAGCGCAAGCCGCCGCCGAGGACACCGCTGGGGACGGGCAGGCAGATCGGATGGAAGCGACGGTTCGCCGTTCGCAGCGAGGGACCGGACATGCATATACGTCTCCTACCTGTCGAGGTAGGGACCATTGGCAGCCGTACGGCCGCAGTTGTCGGCGAGTCCCTCCGCCGCTGATCGGAAGCCATCGTAGGGAGTCCGCGGTGCCGCGTCGACATCGCGCGCATCGCGTGACGTGGTCGGGGCACCGGTCGGCGCCGTCACGCGATGTGCAGCTGGATCCCGATCCACGTGATGGCGACTCCGCCGAGACCCATGGCGAGGACCCACCGTCCGGTACTCCCCGCAAGGATGCGTGCGAGCACCGCACCGAGCGCCATCAGGGCCGCGACGACCACCACGATCACACCCCAGGCGGGGCCCGGGATGAGTGCGCCGACCATGAGCGGGAGCGCCGCGGCGAGGAAGCCCGAGGTGGAGGCGACCAGGGATGCCGTCAGGGCGCGGTAGCGTGCGAGCCGACCGAGCCGAGTGGTGGCCAGCTGTCCGCGACGGGTGAGGTTCAGCTGCTCGGAGGCGCGGGTCAACTCGGCCCGCCGTTCGGCATAGTCGGCGACGAACACCGTGAAGGCGCTCGTCACCAGTGCGACGCAACCCACCCGTACCGACAGGAAGAGATCGACGCCGGCGCCGCTGCTCGTCAACGAGTCGGCGGAGAGCGTCAGCGCGGTCAGCAAGCCGTCGGTCAGACCCAGCACCAGCGGGAGGCGGGTTCGCACCGCCCACCGGCGCAGAGCATCGTTCATCGCGACCGGCTGCTGTGCTCGAGCATGTACGCGCCGGCCACCACCTGGTCCACGCTGTGCAGCACGGCACCGGTTCGCTGGATGGCGTCGACCACGGCAGCCACGTCGATGTCCTGGCCTTCGACGGTGACGTCGGTGCCGACGGTCTCGATGTCGATCTCGGTGACGGAGATGTTCACCGCCTCCACGCCGCTGGTGCTCTCGATCGCGCGGGCGAGGTCCACCAACTCGGGCTCGTTGACGGTCTTGTCCACGTCGAGTACCAGCCTGCGGATCGGCATGTCGTGCTCCTCGCTCCGGCAACGCTCAGCGTCCAGATCGTCTCCTGGGCACTACCGCCGAAGATAGCGAAGCGGAATGGCACTCACCCGGCATCGGGCGGTGCGTCGCGGACTCCGCCCGACCCGGGTCCGGCCGGGTCTGGCGGGGTCGGGCCGGGCCGTTGTGCCCGTGCGGACGGAAGAGGTGGGCGCACGCTCCTCGGCCGAAGCGGAAGCTCACCGATCCGCAGCCGCCAGGCGCACGATGCGGAGGAACCCGTCGGGCTCGTGCGGGTGGGAGCTGGTCATCTCGAGCCTGATGCGGGTGGTCCGCACCGGGTCGAAGCCGATGCGGGTGGGCTCGCCCGAACCGGATCCCCAGGTGATGTGCGGGTGGTCCACGGGCACGTACTCCTCGCCGTTCCAGTAGCTCACCGCCACTGCCTTCGGCAGCGCGTGCGCGTCGTCCGCGGTGAACGACACTTCGACAGCCCTGATCCGGCGGCGGTCCGGCCACGCCAGCGACACCCAGTCCCGGGCGTGCGCGGCGCTGATCTCCGGCAACAGGGCCGTCGCTGCCATGCGGTACTGGTTGGACCAGCCGGTGGCCGGGTCGTCGTCGAGCATGGCCGCGGGCAGGGTGTCGGGTGCCCCGGAGAAGCTCGCGTCGGCGTGCGGTCCGCCGGACGCGGTGCCGGCGGCGGAACGGGCACCGGAAGCACGGGCCGGAGCCGGGCCGTCAGCACGGTCCTCCTGCGCCCGGCCATGGCCGCCGGTGGTCCGGATGCGCGCCGAGTCGGGACGCAGCCGTGCCGACCGGGCGGTGACGGTGATGGGGCCGGAGCCCCGCCCGGCCTGCACGATCGCGAGGGCCTTGCCGTGGAAGGCGTCCCGGTCGGCGGACTGGTAGTTCTCCGCGCTCTCCTGCTGCCCGTTGTCCGCGCCGAGGAGTCGCGCGCCGTTCGGGCCGGTCACCGTGAAGCTCAAGGCGTCGTCCGCACTGGGCACCAACACGCCTCGCGCGTCGGTGACTTCGGCGGTGACGAAGACCAGGGACCGCCCGTCCGCGGTGACTTCCTCACGGTGCGGGGTGAGCCGGACCGCGGCGGGCTCGCCAGCCGTGCGGAGCACGTCGCGGGCGACCTCGGCGCCTTCACGCCGGGCGACCGCGACGAGCTTGCCCGGCGCGAAAGGCACCTTCCAGGTCAGATGCAGCCTGCCCGCGCTTCCGTTCGGGCTGGTGTAACTGCCGGGGTACGGGCCGGAGGTGACCGTCTTGTCGTCGTGCGTCGCCTCGGTCGTCTCCAGGTAGGCGCGGCCGTACTCGGTGGTCTTGCGGTCGAAGGCGCGGACGCCCAACGAGCGGCCGTTGAGGAAGAGTTCGACGGTGTCGGCGTTGCTGTAAGCCCACACCGTGACCTCTTCCTTCGGACGGTGGCCCGTCCAGTCCATCGGCACCAGGTGGACCATCGCCTCCTCGCTCCACCGGCTGCGGAAGAGGAAGAACTGGTCCTTGGCGAAGCCCGCGGTGTCGACCGCCCCGAAGAAGGACGACTTGACGGGGAAGACGTCGTCGTACGGTGTGGGCTCCCCCAGGTAGTCGATGCCCGACCACAGGAACTGACCGGCGAAGAACTCCCGGTCACGGTCCTTCTTGAGGCCGTACTCGCCGCTCATCGTCCAGCTCTCGAGGTTGTTGTCGTAGGACGAGGCGCCGCGGCTCCCCGGGGTGTGGTTCTCGCCGGTGTTGAGCTGGTCCGGGTTGTCGTACACGCCACGCGAGGAGGTGCAGGAGGACGACTCGGACTCGAAGAGGAAGGTGCCGGGATACTTCGCGTGCAGGGCGTCGACCGAGGCCGCCGTGTTGTAGTTCAGGCCGACGCCGTCGAGCATCCGCAGGATCCGGTCCTGCGGTGAGCCGTCCTCGGGGACCGTTCGGTACTTGTCGGAGCCCAGCACGACCGGACGGGAGGCGTCGACGGACCGGACGGCGGCGACGAGCCGCTCGGCGATGGGCACGCCGGCCTCGCTGGTGCTGTCCGGGATCTCGTTGCCGATGGACCACATCACCACGGCGGGCGAGTTCTTCGCGGCGTGCACCATCTCCTTCACGTCGGCGTCGCTGTGCTCGTCGAAGAAACGGCCGTAGTCGTAAGGGTTCTTCGGCGTGCGCCAGCAGTCGAACGCCTCGACCATCATCACGATGCCCAACTCGTCGCACAGGTCGACCAGTTGCGGTGCCGGCGGGTTGTGCGAGGTGCGCAGCGCGTTGACGCCCATCGTCCGCATCGTCGTCAACTGCCGTTCGGCGGCGTCTCGGTGGAAGGCGGAGCCGAGCGCACCCAGGTCGTGGTGCAGGTTGACGCCCTTCAGCTTCGTCCGCCGATCGTTCAGGCTGAATCCGTGTGCCGGGTCGAAGGCGAACCAGCGCAGGCCGAAGCGGGTCGTGGTCTCGTCGACGGTCTTGCCCGCGGCGGTGATCCTGGTGACGGCGGTGTAGAGGTGCGGCGTGGCCGTGGACCACAGCCGGGGGCCGTCCAGCCGCAGTTCCACCCGGGTGGAGCGCGGCTCGCCGTCCAGATCGGCCGGCGCGGCGGCCCGCGCCACCTCCCTGCCGTCCCCGTCCTTCACGACGACCGACACCTCGGCGCGTACGGAACGGCCGGACTCGCTGACCGCGGTGGCGTCCACACGTACGTCGGCGTGGCCCGCCGCGTGGGCTTCGGCGAGCTTCGGGGTGGTCACGGTGACGCCGTGACGGGTGAGGTGCACCGGATCGGTCACGACGAGGCGGACGTCACGGTAGATGCCACTGCCCGAGTACCAGCGGCTGCTCGGCATCTGGTTGCGCACCTTCACGGAGAGGGTGTTCGGTGTCGTGCCGTCAGTGTGGGCCAGTTCCGTCAGGTCCACCGCGAAGCCTGTGTAGCCGTACGGATGAGCGGCCACGAGGCGGCCGTTGAAGTGGACGTGGGCGTCCATGTAGACGCCGTCGAACTCGACCGACAGGCGCTTGCCGGCCATGGCGGGCGCGAGCGTGAAGGTCTTCGCGTACCAGCCGAGTCCGCCCGGCAGATAGGCGGTTCCCGCGGTGGTGTGGTCGCTCTTGCGGGGGTCGAGGCCGATGCTCCAGTCATGCGGCAGGTCGACGTCATGCCATGCGGGGTCGTCGCCGCCCGGCTGCCCGGCGTCCGCCCCGGTGGTGTTGACCAGCGCGAAACGCCATCCGTCACGGAGGTCCACCGTGCGTCCGGAGGCCGGCGTGATCTGCGGGGCCTCCGGGGCGGCCGCAGCAGCCGATGCGATCCCGGTCCCTGACGTCGCGAGCATCCCGCCGGCTGTGAGTCCGGCACCCCCCAGGACCGCCCCTCGTCGCGAGATCGCCATCTCCTGCCTCCCCACTCGGAGTTCTCGCCTCACGGCCGGCGGCGCACGGCGCCCATCGGCGGAACACCCGGAGTGTGTGGGACTTGTAGAGCCCGGTCAACAGAAATCACCAGAACTCCTCAAGAACCAGCACCGGTTGGGGACCGACGGCCATGCCGGCCGGTGCCATGCGTACGGACCGGTGCGGAGTCCATCAAGGTCCATCGGGGGCCGTGGGGGGCCAGGAAGGCCCAACTCGCCTACTGCTCAGCCCCGTTCCCACAGACCCCGGTAGCGGATCACGGGCCTCTCCAGCCGAAGCCCGTACTCACACTGGGCACCCGTCGCCGTAAGAGTGATCGTCCCGGGATCCGAGGGAAGAGCGGCGCTGATGGCCGCCGACTCGCCGTCCCTCCTGCCCAGAACCCCCGACGCGATCTCCCTCTCCCCGTCGATGGTGATCGTCCATCCCACGCCCGCGGTCTCGTCCGGACATCCGGAGCCCGGCGCTTCAGGCGCGGAGAACACAAGCCTCGCGGTGAACCGCCGGTCCATCACCATCACAGGCGACCGGGGAAAAGGGGCGAACGTGGCCCACAAGTCCCCAGAGGAGGTCAACGTGCCATGGGAGCGCACGCCGCGCCATACGTACGACGGCGCCGACGATCCCCCTCCCGGCGAGCCCTTGATCTCTTTGACCGGGAGACTCCCCACGTCATATTCGAGGCCTGCCCTGCGGCTTCCGTAAGAGACCAGCGACGACAGCACGAGCACGAACGCCGTCACGGCTCCGAGACAGCCCGCGACCCACAGCCATCCGTCCCTGCCGGTCCTCGCGGCCTTCGCATCCCTCCGGCCGGCCGGGGGCTCCGCGTCGGAACCCCGTGCGCCATGTTCGCCTTCTCTCCCGGGTGAACCACCGTCCTGTGAAGGGGAGTTCACGGTGTCGGCGCGGCCGGCGCGGCCGGCGGCGTCCGTCCCGGCGGCGCCGTCGAGGAGTTCACCGCGAACAACGTCTTCCGGTCGCTGGCCGGCATCGCCCTCCTCCGCCGGCACCGTGAGATCGAGCTTTCCGCTCAGCTCGTCCAACTGGGCGGCCTGCTCTCTCAGCCGCTCCTCGGAGACCTCCAGGAGGTGGTCGACTTCGTACAGCGGAGCCAGACCGAGCTCCTCCGCCCCCGCGAACTGCCCGCGGTCCGTCTCTGCCGTCTCAGGCTCCGGCCGGCGGTCCGTCCCGCGATCACGCAGACGCTCCTCGACCAACCGCCGCGTCGCCAGCCGGACTTCCTCGGCCTTCTCACGCTCACGACGCGCCCGGACGAGCTGCTTCCTCGCCGTCACCAACCGGCCCCGGGACGCGGCCAGTTCCTCGGTCAGCCCGGGAGCGGCCGCACGTGACCGCTTCTCCGCTTCGAGCCGTGCCACCCGCTCCTGTAGCGAATTCACCAGTTCCAGCAGCCAGAAGACCAGTGCATAAGCGCCACGCGCCTCATCCCCCGCCTTGATCTGCAACCTGCGCGCGTCATCGAGCCGGATCGCCAGCTCTTCCGCCGTCTCCGCACGGCGCGGAGCCGGCACCTGCTCCTGCCGTACCCGGTCCTGTGTAGCGGCCACGGCGACACCGGCATCGTCACCGCCCAGGGCAGCGTCGCCGGCGAGGATCTGCCGGTGCCGCCGTCGCAGCTCCGGCCCCGGGTCGATGCCCAGCTCCTCGCCCAGCACCTTGCGCGCCGTGTCGTAGACCGCCAGCGCCTCGCCCTGCCGGCCGGCCCGGAACAGAGCCACCATCAACAGCGCGGCGCATCGCTCCCGCAAGGGGAACTCGGCGACCAGCCGCGTCAGTTCGGGCACCAGCCGCCCGTGGCGCCCCAACTCCAGGTCGGCGTCGATCCGTTCTTCGAGCACGGCGGTCCGCAACTCCGCCAGCCGCTCGCGCTCCCCGTCCAGGACCACGCTGGAGACGCCTTCGAGCACCGGGCCCGCCCACAGGGCCAGCGCTCCCTCCAACTCCCCTGCGGCGCCCCGGACATCGCCCCGCAACAGCGCCTCACGACCTCGGGCAACGCGACGCTCGAAGACGGTGAGATCGAGCCCGTCCGGTCCGACCCGGAGCACATAGCCGTCGCCCGACCACACCAGAACGCCCGACCGCGATCGCGCCGCCCGGCCCGGCTCCAGCACCCGCCGCAGTCCCGACACATACTTCTGCAACTGGTTCACCGCGTACGCGGGCGCGGGGTCGCCCCACACCGCCTGGATCAACCGCTCCCGCCCCACCGGCCGGTTCGCATGCAGCAACAGCACGGCCAGCACCGCACGTTGCCGCGCGGGCCCCACATCCAGCGGCTCCTCTCCCCGCCAGGCCCGTACGGGGCCGAACACCGCAAACCGCAGCAGCCCTAACCGCCCCTCCGCGTCCTCCGCGCCCGCGTCCGCCAACCCCGTCACCCTCCGCATCGATCAGCCCCCACCGCACACGGGGAGAGGACCAGCATCGCCCATCGCACCCCGGTTCCTGTTCCCGATCCCGATCTCCGTCCGCCAGGGCGACGGGCGACCCGCGACCCGCGACCGGCGACCGGCGACCGCGCGAGCAGGCAGCACGGGCCCGGGGACCTCCGCCACCCGGCGTTACCGTCGGAAGAGAGGCAGAGGGAAGGCGGAGGGAAGGGAGACCCGGATGTCATCCCGGATGCTGCACCAGGCCGCACTCGACCAGCTGCGCTCAGGCTTCACCGGCACGCTGCTGGCCCCCGGAGACCCCTCATACGAGGAGACCCGGCACGTCTTCAACGCCATGATCGACCGCTCCCCCGCCATGATCGCCCTGCCAGGCAACGAAGCGGAGGTCGCCAAGGCCATCGCCTACGGCCGCCGCGAGGACCTGGAGATCGCCGTGCGCGGCGGCGGGCACAGCGTCGCCGGGAACTCCGCGTCGGACGGGCTCGTCATCGACCTCCGCCACATGAACACCGCCGCCGTCGACCCGGAGGCGAGAACGGTACGCGTGGGCGGCGGCGCCACGATGGCCGATCTCGACGGCGCCACACAGCCCTACGGCCTGGCCACCACCGGCGGACGCGTCTCGTCGACCGGGGTCGGCGGCTTCGTCCTCGGCGGCGGATCGGGCTGGCTGGAACGCGCCTTCGGCCTGGCCTGCGACAACCTGCTGGCCGCGGAGATGGTCACGGCCGACGGCGATCTCGTACGGGCCACCGGGCACACGCACGGCGAGCTGTTCTGGGCGCTGCACGGCGGCGGGGGCAATTTCGGCGTGGTGACATCCCTGACGCTGCGGCTGCATCCTCTGCCCGCCCTGACCGCGGCACTGCTGCTCTGGCCACCGCAGGCGGGGCCCGAAGTCACCCGTGCCTACCGGGACTTCATGGCCGCGGCGCCGGACCAGGTGGGCGGCGGGCTGATCTACCTGACGGCGCCGGATGAGCCGTTCGTCCCCACAGAGCTGGTGGGGAAGCTCGTCTGCATGGTGCTGATCACGTACACGGGGCCGGAGGCGCAGGCACGCGAGGTCATGGCGCCGATGCTCGGGCTCGGCCATGCGGGAGAGATGATCGCTCAGCTTCCATACGCACAGTTGCAGAGCATGCTCGACGACCCTCCCGGCTACCGCAACTACTGGTCCGCGGAGCATCTGGACGCCTTCCCCGACGAGGCCGTGGACGAATTCTGCGCACGGGCCGCCGACATGATCGTCCCCTCCCCCTCCCAGCACGTCCTGTTCCCTGAGGGCGGAGCGGTCGCGCGGGACGCGGACCTGTATCCGCTGCCCTGGCGGCACGCGCCCTGGACGGTGCATCCCTTCGGGCTCTGGGACGATCCCGCCGACGACGCACGCGGCAAGCAGTGGGCCCGCGCGCTGCGCAGCGATCTGAAGCCGTGGGCGAGCGGCTCCGTCTACCTCAACTTCATCGGGCAGGAGGGCGCCGACCGCGTCGTCGCCGGCTTCGGGCAGGACAACTACCGGCGCCTGGCCGAAGTCAAGGCCCACTACGACCCCGGCAACGTCTTCCATCACAACCACAACATCAGGCCCGCCACGTGAAACACGCGGCCGTTTAGACCCCGGAGCAGAACAGCTGCAAGCATGGGGACGGTCGCGGCTTTCCGGGGCGGTGCGCGGTGTACGTACACGTCGTCGTGGGTTCCGGAGCCGGCCGCCGACCGACGCAGGGCCCGTAGAAGGAACTTTGGAGAGGAGTCGACATGTCGTCGAAGCGTCGCCGGAAGAAGAAGGCGCGTCGCAAGAACGCGGCCAACCACGGCCGCAAGCCCCAGACTTGAGGGACGGCCTCAGGCAACTCCGGCGTCCCCCGCCCAGTCGGCGTCGCCGCCGGTGGAGACCCGGAACGGCCGCTCGTCCACTGCCCGCACGGCGTGGACGGGCGGCCGTTTCGCGCGGCGGGCGCTGCTGCCGCCAGTGCGGCGAGCGGCGCCGGTGCACACTCCCCGTGTCCGTGCGGGAGCCGCCGGTCGCGGCCCTCTCGTACCCTCGCCGTCCTAGCCATGCCCGCCGTCCTAGCCGTGCCCGCCGTCCTCGCCGTGCCCGACGGTACGAAGCGGGTCGCGAACGGCGGCCGGACAGCTGCCGGAAGGCCCGCCCGCGGGTGCATGATCCGGTGCTGCCGTGGCTACCCCGGTAGACGGTGACCACGAGCGACCGCGAGCCGGAAGGGGAAGCGCTGATGATCTCGGAGCCGGTCTCGGTGGCGGTGCCCGGCAATGTGGAGCTGCCCGGAGACCTCGATGTGCCCCCGTCCCCGCGTGGGGTGGTGCTGTTCGTACACGGAAGCGGAAGTTCCCGGCACAGCCCGCGCAACCGCGCGGTCGCCGAGGAGCTGCGGCGGCACGGATGGGGCACGCTGCTGATCGACCTCCTCAGCGAGGACGAGGAGCGGGCCGACGCCGCGACCGGCCAGCACCGATTCGACATCGCCCTGCTCGCCGAACGCACGGTGACGGCCGTCGACTGGCTCGGCAAGCATCCCGTGACCGAGGCTCTTCAGGCGCATCTCTTCGGCGCCAGTACGGGGGCTGCGGCGGCGCTGGTCGCAGCGGCGGGGCGGTACGGGCCGGTCGTCTCGGTGGTCTCCCGCGGCGGACGGCCCGACCTCGCGGGCGATGCGCTGGGGCGGGTGGAGGTGCCCGTACTGCTGCTGGTGGGCGGCAGGGACCAGCAGGTGCTGGAGCTGAACCGTGAGGCGGCGCAGCTGCTGCGCCCGGAGCACCGGGTCCAGGTCGTGCCGGGGGCGACGCATCTCTTCGAGGAGCCCGGCGCGCTCGAGCAGGTGGCGGCGGCAGCGCGTGAGTGGTTCATGCATGCGGCCGAGGCGCATGCGGAGGGCCGCGGTCTGCGCTGACGGCACCTGCGCTCACCGTCGGCGTCGCGGCTGCGGGCGGGGGCGAACGTACGACGGCTACGGCTACGGCTACGGCGGCGCCGCGCCCGGCGCTGAACTGCCGTATCGGAGGCGGAAGTTGCGAAGGCGTGGCGTGTGACGTGTGACCCGCCGGCAGTGGTCCCGCAGGACGGGCGGTTCCGCGTCCGTCCGTGGAGCGTCCCGCCGGATCTGGAGGATCGGATGGCTCTTGAATGGAAACTGGTCGTCGACTGCGCCGACCCGCTTCAGCTCTCCCGTTTCTGGGCGTCGGCGCTCGGTTACGAGGTCGAGGACAACAGCGCGCTGATCGACCGGCTGGCCCGCGAGGGAGCCGTCGACGAGCGTGACTACACGGTGGTCGACGGGCACAAGGCATTCCGTGAACTGGCCGCGGTGCGCCATCCCGACGACCCCGTCGACGAGTTCAGTGGCACGGGCCTGGGCAGACGGCTGCTCTTCCAGGCGGTGCCCGAGCCCAAGCAGGCCAAGAACCGCCTGTACATCGACCTCCACGCCGGTCCCGATCGCCGCGACGCGGAGGTACGGCGGCTCACGGAGCTCGGAGCGAAGGTGCTGCACCAGGTCCGGGCGCGCGGCAGCGACCACGTCACGATGGCCGATCCGGAAGGCAACGAGTTCGACGTGCAGTAGCGACGGGCCGTAGCGAGGCGCACAGCGGGGACGTGCGGCAAGGGGTGGGGCGGGGCCGTGCAGCGGCGGCGGGTACGACCGGAGGGCGGGCCGGAGGGCGCTCACCGCCCCGGTACGATGCCGAGGTCACGCGCCGGAGCCGAGCGGAGCTGAGGGCAGTTGCCAGGCCGGGTCACCATCTACGACGTCGCCTCCGAGGCGGGCGTGAGCATCTCGACGGTGTCGCTGGCGCTCAACACTCCCGCACGCGTCAGCGACCGTACGCGGCAGCGCGTTCTCAGCGCGGCGGACGCCCTCGGCTACACGCCGAAGACCGAGGCCGTCGCCAAGGCCCGCAAGGGAGTCGGCCGGATCGGGGTGCTCGCGCCGTACACGGCCTATCCGTCGGTGGCACGGCGCCTCGGCGGCGTGCTGAAGGCGGTGGGTGACGGGCCGCTGGAGGTCGTCGTCTACGACCATGCGTCGGCGGCACGGTCGGCCTCTCCGCTGCTGGCGAGCCTGCCGCTGACGGGGCGGCTCGACGGGCTGATCGTCATGAGCCTTCCCCTGGAGGACGGTGCCGCCCGCCGCCTCGGCGATTCGGGTTTGCCGACCGTGCTGGTCGACGTGAGCCGGCCCGGGTTCGACTCCGTGCACACCGACGACGCCGAAGGCGGCCGCCTCGTGGCGGAGCATCTGCTGGAGCGGGGATGCGCCGCCTTCGGGTTCCTCGGTGAGGCGCAGGTCTCCGACGCGTATGTGTCGCCGGGGCAGCGCCGGCTGGCGGGCTTCCGTGCCGCTCTGCACGACGCGGGCCGTCGGCTGCCGCCGGCCCGCGTGCGGTACACGGCCTACGGGCTGGAGCAGGCGGCCGAGGCGGCGAGGGAGCTGCTGAGCGGGCCGCACCCTCCCGAAGCGCTGTTCGCCGGGGACGACACGCTCGCCGCGGGAGCGCTGCGTGCGGCCGGTTCGCTGGGGCTCTCGGTGCCCGGCGACGTGGCGGTGGCGGGGTTCGACGACAGCGAGCTGGCACGGGCGCTGGACCTCACGACGGTGCGGCAGCCGCTGGAGGAGTCGGGCCGGGCGGCGGCGGAGCTGCTGGTGCAGCGCATGGGCGGCGGGCCCGCCGCCGTGCGGGAGGTCACGCTGCGGCTCGAACTCGTCCCTCGCGGCTCCACCTGAACCGCTGCCCTCGACGACCGGGCCGCGGCCTTGCTCGCGGCTGCCGCCGGAAAGGGCCGTACCGAAGCGCCGCACCGAGGTATCGAAGTGCTTCGATGAATGCTGTTGACACGGGAGTCGCCAGGCGTGAGGCTGCCGGTGATCCAGCCGATACGGGGAGGACGGAGACGCGCCCGTGTACAGCAGCTGTGTGGTGACGGGAGGGGGCCGGGGCATCGGGCGCGCGGTGGCCGAACGGCTGCTCGCCGAGGGCCGGTTCGTCGTCGTGATCGAGACTGACCCGGACTCCCTGGAGTGGCTGGAGCGCCATCCGCGCGCCACGCGCGCCGCGGCCGTGACGGGCGACGCCGCCGATGAGGCCGTGACCGGGCGTGCCGCGGACCTCGCCGAGGAGGCCGGCCCTCTTCGCGGCTGGGTCAACAACGCGGCGGTCTTCCGCGACGCCTCGCTCAGCACGTCCCCCGCCGGGACGGTCCTCGAACTGATCTCGGCGGGCCTGGCTCCCGCGGTCACCGGATGCGCCACCGCCGTGCGGCGGTTCCTCGGCGCGGGCACGCCGGGTTCGGTCGTCAACATCACCTCGCATCAGGCCCGCCGGCCCGTTCCCGGCTGCACTCCGTACGCGACCGCGAAGGCGGCCGTCGAGGGGCTGACCCGCGCGCTCGCCGTCGAGTACGGGCCGCGCGGCATCCGCGTCAACGCCGTCGCGCCCGGCTCGATCGCCACGGAGCGCTACACGTCGCTTCTGGCCGCGCAGCAGCCGCACGTCGCTGCCGCGGCGGAGGAGGAGATGCGTACGCTGCATCCCCTCGGGAGGACGGGACTCCCCGAGGAGGTGTCGGCGGTCGTGGCACATCTGCTCTCGGACGAGGCGGCCTATGTCACGGGGGTCACGCTGCCCGTCGACGGCGGGCGCACGGTCCTGGGCCGGGATCCGGAGCTGCTGCGAAGCGCCGGGGCGTGATGTCGCGACCGGGAGCGGCGGCACGGGTGTTCATGTGGTGAAGCGGCACACGTAGCGGCGCTGCCACGGCGTCTCGACCGCGCGCGGGTCGTAGTGACGGCGTACGAAGGCGACGGCTTCGGCGGCCGGGACTCCGTCGATGACGGCCAGGCAGGCCAGCGCGGTGCCGGTGCGTCCGCGGCCTCCGCCGCACGCCACCTCGACGCGTCCGCCCGCAGTCCGCGACCACGTCTCCTCCAGCAGTTCGCGGGCCTCTCGGCGGTCGGCGGGCAGCCGGAAGTCCGGCCATCGCAGCCACCGGGACTCCCAGGGGACCTGCGGCGGCCGTCCGCCCAGCAGGAAGAGCGAGAAGTCCGGCCGCGGTCCGGGAGGAAGGGGCCGGCGCAGACCGCGTCCGCGCACCAGGCGTCCCGAGGGGAGCCGCAGCACGCCGGCCGCGGCCGGCTCCCAGGTGTCGCTCACGAGGGCAACCATAGCGCCGGCCCCCGGCAGCGGGCCGATGTAGGGATTCCACTAACGGTCCGCGCAATAGCGTCGGTCGGGCAACGAAGCGGTGTCCATCGGATCGGTCGCGGCAGTCGCGGCAATGCGGGGAGAGAAGTCGATGACGAACGCCGGAACCGGACCTTCGCAGCTGCCTCTTCTGCAACTGACCAACGGCTTCATGAGTTTCAAGACCTTCGCGGCCGCGGTCGAGTTGGACGTATTCACGCGGCTCGCCGGCGGACGGGCCGTGACCGCCGGGGAGTTCGCCGAGCTGATCGGCATCGAGCCGCGGCCCGCGGACATCCTCCTCACGGCGCTCACGTCCATCGAGCTGCTGGAGAAGGACGGCGAGACGTACCGCAACGCGCCGGTGGCCGAGGAGTACCTCGTCGAGGGGCGTCCGTACTTCTTCGGCGGATATCTCCAGTTCTACAACCACGCGATGTATCCGGGATGGCAGCACGTCGTGCAGTCGCTGCGCACGAACCGGCCGATGTTCGTGGACTCCGACAAGCAGAAGAGCGTCTTCGGCTCCGCCGAGGACCGCTTCCTGATGGACTTCTTCTGGAACGCGATGCACGCGCTGGCCGGTTACACGGCTCGCGCCCTGGGCGAGGTGTACGACTTCTCGCAGCACCGGCGCCTGCTCGACGTGGGCGGCGGCTCCGGCGGCTTCCCCATCGAACTGTGCCGCCGGATACCGGGACTTGAGGCGTCCGTCTACGAACTGCCGCACGTGTGCGACATCGTGACGGAGAAGGTCGAAGCGGGCGGCATGGAGCACGCCGTCACGGCGGTGCCCGGCGACTTCACCACCGACACCGAACTGCCGGGCGGGCACGACGTGATCCTGCTCAGCCAGGTACTGCACTGCGGCGACGAGGCGTCCAACCGCGAGCTGCTCGCGAAGTGCTGGAAGGCCCTGGAGCCCGGCGGTGCGGTGCTCATCTGCGAGCTGCTGATCAACGCGGAGCGCAGCGGCCCGTCCACGGCCGCGCTGATGGGGATGAACATGCTGCTCTCCCATCCCGGGGGCCAGAACTACTCCGAGACCGAGTACGCGTCCTGGCTCACCGACGCGGGATTCGCCGAACCGTATGTCGTGCGTTTCGAGGCGGCGGGCGCCAACGGGGCGGTCGTCGCGCACAAGCCGACGGCGTAACTCCCGTAGCGGGAGAGATGGAAGAGAACCGGAGTCGTCGGAGGAGACCTCGGACCCGCGGGTACTCGCGCGGGTCCTCGGCCCGCTACCCGCGCTTTCCGCTGCCTTCCGCCGCGAGGGCATCGGCCTCCGCGGCGACCATCTTCTCCATCGGCTTCGTGGCCAGTACGCCGGAGACGGCGACGGCGGCGACGACGCACACGGCGAGGATCACCGTGCTGAACCAGACCATGAAGTCCACGGGCATCGTGTACGCGCCGATCACGCGCAGCACGCACTCGGTGAGCAGCGCCAGCCCCCACACCAGCGAGTAGCGGCGTTCCGCAGCGCGGAAGGGGCCGGACGAGGAGGACAGGTGCTGCCAGGCGGAGCTGCGTGCCGGGACGCCGCGCACGAGCCAGGGCCGCAGCGCGGCCGACATCAGGGGTGTGCCGCGCAGCGCGGAGAACAGCACGACGATGCTCAGGGCGCCGGTGGCTCCGCTGTCCTTGGCGAGCATCAGCCGGGCGTCGCCCGTCCACAGGCTCAGGACCAGGCCGACAAGGGTGACGATCAGCACGGCCAGCGCGAAGCGGTTGGTGCTGCGCCGTACGAAGACGCTCCAGGACGTGCGGAGCGCGGGGACCACGCTGCTCCAGGCCAGGGAGGCCATGACGCTCAGGCCGAAGCCCTTGCTGAGCACGTAGTAGGACGTGATGGGGACGCCCACGTCGAGCAGTAGACCGAGGATGCCGGCCAGGGGGGACTCCTCGCCCGAGCGCCGCTCGCCCGCCGGGGACCGTCCGTCGGACCGCTCGGTCTGTTCGCTCATGAACTCCCCTTCGTCAGGAGGACGGCCGCACGTACGCCCAGTACACCTGAATGTCTGCCGGAAATCCCCTAGTTGGAACCCCTACCGCGAGGGGCGTCCCACCGGGGATTCCTGCCCACTCCGGGGCCCGGCGAGCCGCCCGCGCCACTACTGAGCGATCACCTAGTGCCGGGCGCCTTACGCTCGGCGGCACGACCCCCAGTGAGGAGGCTCCGTGTCCGACTCGGTCGATGTCCCCGCGGCGGCTGAAGCCGTGCTCGACGTTCCCGTACTGATCGCCGGAGGGGGCTGCTCGGGGCTGACGGCGTCGATGCTGCTGTCCGGACTGGGTGTGGAGACGTGGCTGGCCTGTGCGGCGGAGAGCACCTCGGTGCTGCCGAAGGCCCACGTCCTCAGCCAGCGCACCATGGAGATCTTCCGTGACCTGGCGCTGACGGAGAGCGTGTACGAGCAGGGCACGCCCCCGGAGAACATGTCCCACGCGGGCTGGTACGCGGGACTGTCCGGCGACCGCGAGGAGTACGGGCGCCGCTGCGGCCTCGTCGAGGCGTGGGGCGCGGGCGGGGAGAACCCGGCGTGGCCGGCTGCCAGCGCGTGCCGGCCCGCGAACCTTCCGCAGATCCGGCTGGAGCCGCTGTTGCGGCAGCGCGCCGAGGAACTCGCCCCGGGGCGCGTCCACTTCTCCCACGAGGTGACGGAGTTCGAGCAGGACGCGGACGGTGTGACCACCACGGTCATGGACCACGTCGCCGGGGTGCCCTACCGGGTGCGCAGCCGCTACCTCCTGGCCTGCGACGGCGGACGGCTCATCGGCCCGTCCCTGGACGTCGGCATGGAGGGCGCCGACGATCTCGCCCGCATGGTCTCCATCCACCTCTCCGCCGACCTGTCGGAGCTGGTGCACGACGACGAAGTCCTCGTGCGCTGGCTGTGGTTGCCGGAGTCGGGTGTCGGCGTCTCGCTGGTGCCGATGGGGCCGGAGCGCTGGGGACGCCACTCCGAGGAGTGGGTCATCCACCTCAACGACTCGGACGACGCCACCGCCCGGCTGGACGACGAGGCGATAATCGGGGAGCTGCGCGCCCAACTGGGGCTCACCGAGCACGAGTTGAACATCCACCGGATCACCCGGTGGCGTCTGGAGGGCGTGGTCGCCGAACGCTACCGCGTGGGGCGGGTCTTCCTGCTCGGCGACGCCGCGCACCGGCATCCGCCGACGGGCGGCTTCGGCCTCAACTCCGGGGTGCAGGACGCCCACAACCTCGCCTGGAAGATCGCCGCGGTGCTGCGCGGGCAGGCCGGTGAAGCGCTCCTGGACAGCTACGAGGACGAGCGCAAGCGCATCGCCGCTCGCAACGTCCAGCACGCCGTGAACAACGCCATCAACCACCTTCTGGCCGTGCAGGCCATGGGCATGGGCCCCGGCAGCGACCCGGACGCCAACTGGGCGGCGCTGCACCGCCTTTGGGGCGACGACGAGGCGGACGCCGCGTTCCGCGCGCAGGCGCGCCGCGCCATCGCCAGCCAGTCCATGGAGTTCGACGCGCTCGGCCTGGACTACGGCTACACCTACGAGATCACCTCCGCCGTCGTCGGCGACGGTACGCCGGAGCCCGCCAACCCCGACCCCGTGCGCATCTACCAGCCCGGCACCCGCCCGGGTGCGCCCCTGCCGCACGCCTGGCTGGCGGGCGCGGCCGGGGCACGGCTGCCGGTGATGGACCTCGTGCGGCCCGGCACGTTCCTGCTGATCGCAGGCGAGGAGGGCGAGGAGTGGGTGTCGGCGGCCGTGAAGGCGGCCGAACTGCTCGGTGTCGCGGTGGAGGCGGTGCGCATCGGCCATCTCGACGGCGACTTCCTGGACCCTCGCTCGACGTGGGTCGCTCACCGCGGCATCGGTCCGCAGGGCGCCGTGCTGGTCCGCCCCGACCGGTTCGTGGCCTGGCGTTCGGCGGAGGCGGCGGAGGACGCGGTGGGCGTACTCACCGACGTCCTCTCACGGGTGCTGGGCAGGACGGACGACAGCGGGGCCGGCGGCCCGGCGAACCCGGATGCCGCGGCGGAGGAGGCTCTGGAAACGGAGGCGGACCCGGACCCGGACCCGGACCCGGAGATGGAGCCGGGGACGGAGACGGACGGGACGCAACCGGCGTCCGCCGAACGGGAGTAGAGCGCCGCCCGGGGGACGGGAGTGCGGCGGACCGTCCGGCGGGCCGGAGCGCAGCGGGCACGGGCGGGCGCGAGAGCCAGTCCGGGCGCGGCGGGCCCGAGCCAGTCGGAGAGCGGAGAGCGGGGCCCGGAGAGGCGCCGCGGGGGGTCACATCGGTGGATTGCCGTGCTTGCGGTCGGGCAGGTCCGCGTGCTTGGTGCGCAGCATCGCCAGCGCGCCGATCAGTGCGGCGCGGGTCTCTCCAGGCTCCACGACGTCGTCCACCAGGCCCTGTTCGGCCGCGTAGTAGGGGTGCATCAGTTCCTCCTCGTACCGCTTGACGCACTCGGCGCGGGCGGCGGCCGGGTCGGCGGCGGCCTCGATGTCGCGGCGGAAGACGACGTCGACGGCTCCGCGGGCGCCCATCACGGCGACCTCGTTGGACGGCCAGGCGAAGGTGACGTCGGCGCCGATCGACTGGGAGTCCATGACGATGTAGGCGCCGCCGTATGCCTTGCGGAGGATCAGCGAGACCCGCGGAACGGTGGCGTTGCAGTACGCGTACAGCAGCTTGGCGCCGTGCCGGATGATGCCGCCGTGCTCCTGGTCGCGGCCGGGCAGGAAGCCCGGCACGTCGACGAGGGTGACCAGCGCGATGTTGAAGGCGTCGCAGGTCTGCACGAAGCGCGCGGCCTTCTCTGAGGCGTGGATGTCGAGTGAACCGGCCAGCTGGGACGGCTGGTTGGCGACGACGCCGACGACCTCACCGTCGAGCCGCGCCAGGGCGCAGACGACGTTGGACGCCCACCGTGCGTGCACCTCGAACCAGTCGCCGTCGTCGACGACTTCGGCGATGACGGTACGCATGTCGTAGGCGTGGGCGGGGTCGGCGGGCACCAGGTCCATCAGCCGTGGCGTGCCGCGGCCGGGGGTGTCCTCGGGCTCCTCGCGGGGCGGCAGTTCGCGGTTGTTGGCCGGCAGCAGGCTCAGCAGGTGGCGTACGTCGGCGAGGCAGCTCTCCTCGTCGTCGTGGACGAACTGGGCGACGCCGCTGAGGTGTTCGTGGACGCCGGCGCCGCCGAGCTCGTCGTGCGTGACCTCCTCGCCGGTGAGGGAGCGCACCGCCTCCGGCCCGGTGACGTACATGCGGGAGACGTCGCGGACCATGAAGACGAAGTCGGTGAGGGCCGGTGCCCAGGCCGCTCCCCCGGCGCACGGGCCGAGGACGACGCTGATCTGCGGGACCATCCC
Organism: Streptomyces sp. HNM0575; assembly: GCF_012726265.1. GTDB lineage: Bacteria > Actinomycetota > Actinomycetes > Streptomycetales > Streptomycetaceae > Streptomyces. The sequence goes on from NZ_JAASAG010000020.1 coordinate 50,363, forward strand.
GGAGGAGCGCACGTGGCGGCGGAAGATCCCGCCGTATCCGGCCAGTGCCGTCGCACCTTCCTGTATGCGGGCGCCGGCCGCGTCGATGAGGGTGACGAGCGGCGATCCCGCCGCCTCGGCCAGGTCCATCACCCGGTGGATCTTCTCGGCGTGCGCCTGGCCGAGTGAGCCGCCGAAGCAGCGGAAGTCGTGGGCACAGACGAAGACTTGACGGCCTTCGACGGTGCCCTGGCCGGTGACGACGCCGTCTGTTCGGGGCCGTCTGTCCTCCATGCCGAAGCCGGTGGCCCGGTGGCGGCGCAGCGGCTGGAGCTCGTGGAAGGAGCCGGGATCCAGCAGCAGGTCGAGGCGTTCGCGGACGGTCAGCTTGCCGCGGGCGTGCTGGGCGCGGGTGGCGTGGTCGTCCGGCCCGCGCAGTACCTCTTGGCGCAGGTTCCTCAGGCGGGCGGCCATCCGGCGCGTGCCGCCCGCCCCGTGTGCCGCCGGGTCCGGCTGTTCGCACGGGTCCGGCTGTTCGCGAGGTTCCGGGCCGGGTGCCCCGTCGCCGGAGGCTCCGTCCGGCGCCGTCATCGGTGGCAGCGGGTCCGGCTCCGCGTCGGGGTGCGGCTCCGGCTGCGCGTCAGGCCGTGGGTCCGGCCGTTCGCCGGGGCGGCCGTGCGGGGTCCGGGCTCCGCGGACGTCGTCCACTGCGGTCATGGTGGTCTCCCTCCGGCGGGCCCCGACGGGCTACCAGGTCATGGGAAGTTCGGCGAGTCCGCCGGCGAGACGGCCGCCGGGATGCGGCCGCAGCGCCTCCTCCGGGACGGCCAGGCGCAGCCCGGGCAGCCGGTCGAAGAGCTTCGTGTACGCGGACTGGAGCAGGATCCGCACCAGCGGCGCCCCGGTGCAGTGCCGCATGCCGTGGCCGAAGGTGAAGTGCGGATTCGGCGCACGGCTGACGTCGAACTGCTCGGCGTGGTCGAAGACCCGGGGGTCGAAGTTGGCGAGGGAGAAGTCGAGGAGGACGAGGTCGCCGGTGCGGATCGTCTCGCCGCCGATCTCGATGTCCTCGCTGGCGTACCGGGGCAGCACGGGGCTGCCCACGGTGGCGCGCAGCACCTCGTCTACGGCGCGGGCCATGACCTCGGAGCTGTCCATCGCGGCCGTGCGCTGCTCCGGATTGGTGGCGAGCAGCAGCACACCGAAGTCGATGTGGCTGGCGACTCCCGCGAGGCCGGTGAAGAGCAACGTCACGGTGTGCAGGCCGATTTCCTCGTCGCTGAGCCCGGACTCGACGAAGCGGGAGATGACGTCGTCGGTGGGTTCGCGGCGTTTGCGGGCACCGATGCGTGCCGCGAATCCGAAGAGGGCGGCCATCTCGTCGCCTCCGCCGCCGTCGCCGGGACCTTCGGCGGAACCGTCGGCGGGGGCCTCGTCGCCGCTGTCGCCGTCGACTTCGCCGGCGCCGTCCATGCGGGCGAGCAGCTCTTCGCGGGCGTCGGGCGGTACGCCGATCATGTCGCACAGGGCCTGCTGCGAGTACGGCATGGAGAAGTCGCCGTGCAGGTCGGCGGGGCGGCCCTTGTCGAGGATGGCGTCGATGCGCTCGTCGGCGATGGCGTCGACCCTGCTGCGGTGGTCCAGCACCTTCCGCGCGGCGAAACTCTTGGTGTAGAGGACCCTCTTGGCCTCGTGGGACTCCCGCTCGACCTCCGGATCCGCGTCGGTGATGAGCATGTCCAGCATCGGGTTGCGGATGTAGCGGGGAGCGTTCTCGGGGTCGGCGTGCGTACGGGCCAGACGGTTGTCCTGGAGCAGGGCCTTGACCTCGGCATGCCGGGTGACGATCCATCCCTCGTCGCCGGCGGGGGTGCGTATCCGGCAGACGGGCGCGGTGGCCTGGAGGCGCAGGCGCAGCGGGGAGAGCGTGAGGATGGCGGGCTGTTCGACTTCCAGCGTGGGCGGTTGGGTGGCGCGTGTCATGCGGTGTGGCCTCCTGGCGGGGTGCGGGGTGGTCTCACTGACGGTTCGGGGCTCCCGCCGTCACCGTCCCGGCCTCCGCGAGCGTGCCGAGCCAGTCCTCGATCACCTCGGCGGTCATGGCCGAGTCCTCCTTGACCATGGCCATGTGGTCGGTCGGCACGACGCGTACGTCGTCGGCGGGCACCGAGAGGGGAGGCGCGGACGACGACGAGGCCGTCTCGAAGTCGGTGCCGGCGACCTCCTTGCCGCAGCGCACGAGCAGTTTGGGCGCGCTGGGTTCGAGGCCGATGTCGGTCATCTTGATGAACCAGTGGGCCATCGCGGACAGCCGGGCGCTGTTCATGCTCACCGCCGGCGAGTCCATGGTGTTGAAGTAGTTGGTGGTGACGGCGTCGAAGTCCATGCCCTCGTGGCTGTCGTAGCGGAGGCTGAGGGTGTCGAGCATGACGACGGCTTCGGGCCGCACGTCCCACGCCTCCTCCAGCACGCCGGCCGCGAAGTAGGCGAGGGTGCCTCCTGAGGAGTGGCCGACGAGCACGAAGGGTTCGCCGTCGCTGGCGTGCAGGATGCTCTCGGCGACGACGCGTGCGGCGGCCTGGGTGGTGGCGGGAAGCATCTCGCCCTCGGCGAAGCCGACGAGCGGCAGCGCCGACACGTGCCGCTTGCCGCGGAGTTCGGCGGCCATGCGCGCGTACATGTGCACCCCGGCCGTCGCCCCGGGTGCGCTGATGCAGATCAGCCGGGGGGTGGCGCTGCCCTCGGCGAGGGTGACGGGCGCGGGCAGCTCCTCCAGCTCCGCCGGGGTCTCGAAGGTGGGACGCAGCGCCGCCACCGTCTTGAGCATGCGCAGCCCCTCCAGGACCTTCCCGGAGCGGACGGCTTCGGTGAACAGCCCCTGGAGGGTGTCGCCGTGGGCCGCGGGTGCCGCGGCCTGGCCGCCGGAGGCGGTGCCGGAGCCGCCTCCGGCGCGTTCGGGCAGTTCGTCCAGGAGCCAACCGGCCAGCCGCGCGGGCGTCTTGGTGTCGAAGACGACGGACGTGGGGGGCCGCACGCCGAGGACTTCGGAGAGCTGGTTGCGCAGTTCGACGGCGATGAGCGAGTCGAACCCGAGCTCCAGGAAGTCCCGTTCGGGATCGATGGCGTCCGGGTCGGAGTGGCCGAGCAGCACGGCGGAGGTGTTGACGACCAAGTCCCGCAGCGCTGCCTCCTGTTCGGCGGCGTCCAGGCCGGAGATCCGGTCCAGCATGGTCACGGCCGACTTCTCGGCGGGCGCCGCACCGGCACCGCCGTCGGAGATCAGGCCGCGCAGCAGCGGCGGCACGCCCTGGCGGCGCTGCGCCTCGGTGTTGAGGTGCAGCGGCGCCAGTACGGCCTCCTCGCGGGCGAGCCCGGCGTCGAAGCAGGCCATGCCCTGCCTGGTGGTCAGCGGCGGCATCCCGGAGCGGGCGATGCGCTCCATGGCGGCGCCGCTGAGGGCGCCCGTCATGCCGCCGGCCTCGGCCCACGGCCCCCAGGCCAGGGACGTCCCGGGGAGGCCCTGGCCGCGGCGGTGCTCGGCGAGGGCGTCCAGGAAGGTGTTGGCGGCGGCGTAGTTGCCCTGTCCGGCGGCCCCGAGCAGGCCCGCGACCGAGGAGTACAGGACGAACGCGGCGAGGTCGGTGCCGCGGGTGGCGTGGTGCAGGTTCCAGGCGGCGTCGACCTTGGGGCGCAGCACGTCGGCCAGGCGCTGCGGGGTGAGGGAGGCCACGAGCCCGTCGTCCAGGACGCCCGCCGCGTGGACCACGGCCGTCAGCGGGTGTTCGGGCTGTACGCCGGCGAGCAGCGCGGTCACCTGTCCCGGGTCGGCGGCGTCGCACGCGGCGAGGGTCACCTGGGCGCCCGCGGCGGCCAGTTCGTCGCGCAGGTCGTCGGCGCCGGGGGCCTGCGGGCCGCGGCGGGAGGCCAGCAGCAGGTGCTTCACGCCGCGTTCGGCCACGAGGTGCTTGGCGAGTTCGGCGCCGAGCCCGCCGGTGCCGCCGGTGATCAGCACAGTGCCGTCGGGGTTCCACGGGCGCGGTCCGGCTCCGGCGCCGGTGACGGCCGGTTCCGCCAGGCGCACCACGCGTGCCGTCCCGTTCCGTACGAGTACCTGCGGCTCGTCCCGGGACAGCAGTGCGGGAAGCAGAGCGCCGGAGAGCTCCGCGTCGTCCATGTCGACGAGCAGGAAGCGTCCCGGGTTCTCCGACTGGGCCGAGCGCACCAGGCCGCAGGCCGCCGCGGCGGCGACGTCGGTGACCTGCTCGCCCGCGGCGGCGAAGGCTCCCCTGGTGACGAAGACGACGCGCGATCCGGCGAACCGCTGCTGTTCCAGGGCCTCCTGGACGAGTGCGAGGGCGCGGGCGGCCAACGCGTGCGCGGACGCGGGCACTTCACCGTCCCGCTCCCCCACCAGCGGCACGAGGAAGACGTCGGGTGCGGCGCCGCCGTCGACCATGGCACCGGCGAGGGTCTCCCCGTAGGAGGTGACGTTCTGGCCGGCGCTGTAGAGCAGGTGGGCGAGGTCGAACTCGTCGGCGCCGATGACTGCCCAACGGGCGGAGGCCGCAGCGGGGGCGGCCGGAGGTGCCTGCACCCATTCGACGCCGTACATCGTGGGGTCCTCGGCCCAGGGCGGGCGGGGCGCTGCGGGTATGCCGCCGCCGGCTGGCGTGGGCCAGTAGCGTTCGCGCTGGAAGGGGTACGTGGGCAGGTCCGTCAGGCGGGCGCCGGTGCCGGAGAACCAGGCGGACCAGTCGACGCGCACGCCCGCAACGTGCAGGCGCGCCAGGGCCGTTGCGGCGGCGGTCTCCTCCGGCTGGTCCTTGCGCAGCAGCGGGACGACGGTGACGGGCCGGCCGCTGCCCGCGGCCGTTGCGCTCTCCTTGGGCCGGGCGGCGTCCGCGCCGCTCTCACGGGCGGAGGCGTCCTCCCCCTCGCGATCCCCCTCGCGATCCCCTTCGCGATCCCCTTCGCGCTCACCTTCGCGCTCACCTTCGCGCTCGCCTTGCAGGTCTCCTTCGAGGGTCTCCTGCGCCATGGGCGTCAGGGTCCCGGCGGGGCCCAGCTCCAGCAGGGCGCCGGCCCCGGCCCGGCGCAGTGCGGTGACGCCGTCGGCGAAGCGGACGGTCTCCCGCACGTGCCGCACCCAGTAGTCGGGTGTGCGGATCTCCTCGCCGGCGAGATCCCCGGTGAGGTTGGAGACCAGCCCCAACTCCGGCTCGTGGAAAGCGAGTCGGGAGACGGCCTGCCGGAACTCCCCGAGCATCGGCTCCATCAGCGGGGAGTGGAAGGCGTGCGACACGTTCAGCCGCGACGTCCTGCGCCCCTGGGACTCCAGTTCGGCGGCGAGCTTTTGCACCTGCTCCTCGTCGCCGGACAGGACGACGGAGGTGGGCCCGTTGACCGCGGCCAGCGCCACCCCGTCCTCCAGCAGCGGCGCCACCTCGGTCTCGGAGGCCTGCACCGCCACCATCACACCGCCACGCGGCAGTTGCGCCATCAACCGCGCACGCGCCGACACCAGCGCACACGCATCCGAGAGCGACAACACCCCCGCCACGTGGGCCGCCGTGACCTCACCGATGGAATGGCCGCCCACGAACCGCGGCGCCGCACCGAGCGACTCCACCAGGCGGAAGAGAGCCACCCCGGAGGCGAACAGCGCCGCCTGGGCCACGCCCGTATCGTTCAGCGCCTCGGCGTCCTCGCCCCACATCACCCCGCGCACAGCGGGATCCAGCTGCTCCAGCACCCCGTCGAGCGCCTCCGCGAACACGGGGAAGCGTCCGTACAACTCCCGTCCCATGCCGAGCCGTTGGGCGCCCTGACCCGAGAAGAGCACCCCCAGCGGCCGGTCGGAGGCCACGCCGCGCGCCGCCTCACGCACGCCGTCCTCCCCCGCCAGCAGCACGGCACGGTGGTCGAAGAGCGCACGGGATGCGGCCAGCGAGTATCCGACGTCGAACGCGGTGGCGGAGCCCTCCCGCAGCTCGTCCCGGATCCGTTCGGCCTGCGCGTCGAGGGCCGTCGCCGTCTTCGCGGAGACCGTCAGCGGGACGGGCCCGTTGTGCGGGACGGCGGGCTCTTCCTGCTCCGTGTCGTCGGCCTCCGGGGCCTGTTCGAGGATCAGGTGCGCGTTGGTGCCGCTGACGCCGAAGGAGGAGACGCCGGCCCGCCGGGGCTCGGCGGCGGGCGGCCAGGCGACGGGCCGGGTCAGCAGCTCGACGGCGCCGGAGTCCCAGTCCACGTGTGACGAGGGGGAGTTGACGTGCAGCGTGGGCGGCATCGTCTGATGCCGTAGCGCCATCACCGTCTTGATGACGCCGGCGGCTCCCGCGGCGGCCTGGGTGTGGCCGAGGTTGGACTTGACGGCCCCCAGATACAGCGGCGTCCGGCGGTCCTTGCCGTAGGTGGCCAGCAGGGCCTGCGCCTCGATGGGGTCGCCCAGCGTCGTGCCCGTGCCGTGGGCCTCGACCACGTCGACGTCGGCCGGGGCGAGGCCCGCGCTCGCCAGGGCGGCGCGGATGACCTCCCGCTGGGAGGGGCCGTTGGGCGCGGTCAGGCCGTTGGAGGCGCCGTCCTGGTTGACGGCGCTGCCCCGCAGCACGGCCAGCACCGGGTGCCCGTTGCGGCGGGCGTCCGAGAGGCGTTCTACGACGAGCACGCCGACGCCCTCGGACCAGCCGGTGCCGTCGGCGTCGTCGGAGAAGGCACGGCAGCGCCCGTCGGGCGAGAGCCCGCCCTGGCGGGTGAAGCCGGCGAAGCTGGCAGCGGTCGACATGACGGTCACGCCGCCCGCCAGGGCGAGGGTGCACTCCTCGCCGCGCAGCGCCTGCGCGGCGAGGTGCAGGGCCACCAGGGACGAGGAGCAGGCGGTGTCGACGGTGACGGCAGGCCCCTGGAGTCCGAGGCTGTAGGAGACGCGTCCCGACAGGACGCTGGCGGAGGTGCCGGATCCGGCGTGTCCTTCCACGTCCTCCTGGGAGGCGAGCAGCAGATGCCCGTAGTCCTGGCCGTTGGTGCCCGCGAACACGCCGGTGCGGGAGCCGCGCAGCGACACCGGGTCGATGCCGCTCCGTTCGATCGCCTCCCAGGAAGCTTCCAGCAGCAGCCGCTGCTGCGGGTCCATCGCCAGGGCCTCGCGCGGGGAGATGCCGAAGAAGCCCGGGTCGAACTCGCCCGCGTCGTAGAGGAATCCGCCCTGGAGGGTGGCGCTGTGGCCACTGCCGTCGCCGGCGAGCGTGCCCAGGTCCCAGCCCCGGTCGGTGGGGAAGTCGGAGACGGCGTCGCCTCCGGCGGACACCAGCTCCCACAGTCCCTCGGGGGAGCGCACGCCGCCGGGGAAGCGGCACGCCATGCCGACGATCGCCACCGGCTCATGGCGTCCCGCCTCTACTTCCTCCAGGCGCTGCCGGGTCTTGTGCAGATCCGCGGTGACCCATTTCAGGTACTCAACGAGCTGTTCCTCATCCGGCATCGCCAGTGACCTTCCTCATCAGCGGTCGGGGTCCGCGTGTGTACGGCGGCCGAGTTCGTTGTCGATGAACGCCAGCACCTCGTCCGTGCTGGCGGACTGGATGCGCTCGGTCACCGCGGCTTCCGCTCCGTCGTCGGTGCCCGTCCCGCCGTAGCGGGCGAGGAGCGTCCGCAGCCGGGCGGCCACCTGTGCGCCGGCCAGGTCCTCGGGGGCGCCGGCGGCCAACGCCGCCTCCAGCCGGTCGAGTTCGCCCAGGACGCCGCCGCTCTGACCGGTGGCGTTCTGGGCGAGGAGCTCGTCGGCCAGGTGCGCGGCGACGGCGGAGGGCGTCGGATGGTCGAAGACCAGGGTGGCGGACAGGTGCGCGCCGGTGGCGGCGCCCAGGCTGTTGCGCAGCTCCACCGCGGTCAGCGAGTCGAAGCCCATCTGACGGAACTCCCGTCCCGCCTCGACGGCTTCGGGCGAGGCGTGGCCGAGCACTCCGGCAGCGTGGTGGCGCACCAGGTCCGTCAGGAACGGCATCCGGTCGGCCTCCCGCATGGAGTTGAGCTTCTGCGTGAGGTCCTCGGCGGAGGGTCCGTCGCCGGCCGTCCGCCGTGTCTGCGGGACCAGTTGACGAAGCACCGCCGGAACGGGCCCGGCAGCAGCGCCGGTTCGGGTGCGCCGCGTGTCGAGCCGTACGGGCACCAGCAGCGCGTCGGTGCGTGCGGTGGCGGCGTCGAAGAGGGCAAGGCCTTCCTCGGCGCTCAGCGGCGGCATGCCGGAGCGGCCCATGCGGCGCATGTCCTGCTCGGACAACGAACCGGTCAGGCCGCCGCCTCGTACGCCGCCCGCCTCCTGCTCCCAGGGTCCCCAGGCGAGGGACTGTCCGGGCAGTCCGCGGGCCCTGCGGTACTGGGCGAGTGCGTCCAGGAACGCGTTCGCAGCGGCGTAGTTGGCCTGCCCGGCGGCGCCCATGACGCCGGCGACGGACGAGTAGGCGACGAACGCCGACAGCGGGTGGCCGTTGGTGGCCTCGTGGAGGTTCCACGCCCCGTCGATCTTCGGACGGAGCACGGCGGCCAGGCGATCCGCAGTCAGGGAGGCGACGACGCCGTCGTCGAGTACGCCCGCGGCGTGCACGACCGCCGTCAGCGGGTGCGCGGACGGTACGTCCGCCACGAGGGCGTCCACGGCGGCGCGGTCGGCGGTGTCGCAGGCCGCGACCGTGACGTCGGCGCCGTGTGCCGTCAACTCGGCCCGCAGTTCCAGCACTTCGGGTGCGTCGGGGCCGCGGCGCGAGGCGAGCAGCAGGTGCCGCACTCCGCGTTCGGCGACGAGGTGCCGGGCCAGTTCGGCGCCGAGCCCGCCGGTGCCGCCGGTGATCAGCACCGTGCCGTCGGGGTCCCAGTCGGGCGCCTCGCCGGGCCCGGCCGCGCCGGGTTCCTCGTGGGGCAGCCGGGCGAGGCGTGCCACGTGCACGGTGCCTTGCCGCACCGCGGCCTGGGTCTCCCCCGCGTCCAGCAGTGCGGGCAGCCGCGGCAGCACGGCGGCGGACTCCTCGGTGCCGTCGAGGTCGGCGAGGAGCATGGTGCCCGGGCTCTCCGCCTGGGCGGAGCGCACGAGGCCCCATACGGGGGCGGTCTGCGGTGCGACGGCAGTGCCGTCACCTGCCTTTGCCGCGCTCGCGTCCGTGGCGGCCGGGTGCATCCGGCCCGCGGCCGGGTCGGTGTCGACGGCGCCGCGGGTGACGAACAGCAGCCTGGAACGGGCGAATTGCCCGTCCGCGTGCCACGCCTGCACGAGTTCCAGAGCCCGTGCGGCCGCCCGGTGAGCCGCGCCGCTCACGTCGCCGGTGCTCTCCGCCGCAACCGGTACGGCGACGACGTCGGGCACGGTGCCGTCCGCGCCGACCGTCTCGGCCAGCGACTGCACCGGCTCGCCCACGTTCTGCCCGGCGGCGGCGAGGGCCGCGGCGATGCCGGAGTCGCCGGATCCGACGACGGCCCAGCGGGTGCCGGACGGCGCAGACGGGACGTCCCTCTCCGGCGCCTGCGTCCACTCCAGCCGCAGCAGCGACTCCCGCCGGGCGGCGGGCGCGGCGGACGCGGCCTGGTCGGCGGAGGGCACGGCGGTCTCCACGGCGTCGGCCGTGAGCACCGGCTCCCCGTCCTGGTCGAAGGCGGCCACGGACACGGTGTCCGGACCCATGCGGGTCAGCAGGACACGCAGCACGGACGCGCCGGAGGCGTGCAGCGTCAGACCGTCGAAGGCGACGGGAACGACTCCGGTGCCGTCGCCGCCCCCGGAGGCGTCGTACGCCCGCAGCGCCGCGTCGAGCAGCGCCGGGTGGAGTCCATAGGCGCGCGCGTCGGAGACGGGTGCGGGGAGTTCGGCCTCCGCGAAGACCTCGTCGTCCCTCCGCCACACCTCGCGCAGCCCTTGGAAGACCGGCCCGCAGGCGACGCCCGCCTGTTCCAGCTCCTCGTACCAGCCGTCGAGGGGGACGGGGCGTGCTCCCTCGGACGGCCACGGTGCGGGGGCCTTGGTGTCCGGCTGGACGCCGGCGGACCTCAGCACGCAGGTGGCGTTGCGGGTCCAGGGACTGTCGTCGTCTCCGGCCGGGCGGGAGTGGACGGTGAGGGCGCGGCGTCCCTCCTCGTCTGGGGCGTCCACCCACACCTGGACGGTCACGGCGTCGTGTGCGCCGAAGGCCAGCGGTGCGGTGACCGTCAGGTCCTCCACGCGATCACAGCCGACCTGGTCGGCGGCGCGGACGGCGAGTTCGGCGAATGCGGAGCCGGGCAGGGTCACCGCGCCGTGCACGACGTGGTCGGCGAGCCACGGAAGCGTGGACGCGGAGAGCCGCCCCGTCAGGACGACGGCGTCCGACCCGGCGACCGCCATCGCCGCGCCGAGCAGCGGGTGTTCCGACGGTACGAGGCCGAGGGAGGCGGCATCGCCGCGTGCCGCGGAGGCGGTCGGCCAGTAGCGTTCGTGCTGGAAGGGGTAGGTGGGCAGATCGACACGGACCGCGCCCGTGCCCTCGAAGACAGGCGCCCACTCCACCCGGTGACCGGCCACATGCAACCGGGCCAGAGCCGTCAGCAGCGCCGTCTCCTCACCCCGGCCCTTACGCAACACCGGAACCGCAAGGCCGT